>NZ_CM142180.1:0-2400000 GCF_054875615.1 Kocuria sp. U4B | reverse complement strand
GTCGAAGGTGCGGACCTCCCCGGTGTAGGGCAGGCGGATGCGGAAGAACAGGCGGGCGAGGGTCGAGGACGTGAGCCGGGCGTCGAAGTCGATGGCCTCGGCGTCGAACGTCTTGCGCAGCTCCGCCTCGATCCGCCCGCGCACCGAGGTGTTGTACCGGTCGCGGGGCAGGAAGACGACGGCGGACATGAACCGCCCGAAGTGGTCCTGGCGCAGGAACAGCCGGGTCTGGCGGCGCTCGTCCAGGCCCATGACCCCGCGCATGATGTGGTAGAGCTCGTCGGCGGTCATGTGGAACAGCTCGTCGCGCGGGTAGTCCTCGATGTTGCCCATGAGGTCGCGGGCGGAGTGGGAGTCCTCGAGGAAGCCGAACCGGGCGGCGACCTGCGCCATCTTCTCCTTGAGCAGCGGCGTCTCGCGGACCGGGGTGTTGTAGGCGCGGCGGGTGAACAGGCCGAGGACCAGGTACTCGCCCACGATCCGCCCGCTCTGGTCGTACTTCGCGACGCCGATGTAGTCGAGGTACTCGCGGCGGTGGATCGAGGACCGGCGGTTGGCCTTGGTGACGAACAGGGTCCCGGCCTCGCGGGCGTGCTCACGGCCCAGGCCGGTGAGGACCTGGCGGTGCGGGCGGTCGTCGCGCTCCTGGAGCAGCCCGAGGCCGGTGCCGGGGACGCTGACCAGGGACAGGCCCTCCCCGGACTCCTCGAGGTCGTACTCCTTGAAGCCCATGAGGATGAAGTTGCCCTGCAGCAGCCAGTTCAGGAACTCCTGGGAGGGCCGCACCAGGGGCGGGTGGCCGCCCTCCGGCAGCTCCAGGTCCTCGAGCTCCTCGAGGTCGAGGGCCAGCAGCTTCACCCGGTGCCGCAGCTTCGGCTGGTCCCGGCTGATCCGGTGGACGTCCTCCAGCAGGTCGTTGAGCCGGTCCACGAGCTGCCGGGCCCGCTCGTCGGAGAGCGGCTGCAGCAGCTCCACGGAGATCCACGACTCCACGGTGCGCGTCGTGCCGGCCTCCGCGCGCAGCCCGGCGAGGCTGGGCAGGGCGGTGGTGTCACCGCTGGAGCTCGCCGACAGGTCGGGCACCGGCTGCAGGTCGCGCAGCTCGTGGTCCTCCCGGCCGCGCCCGGCCACCAGCACGGGGTGGATGACGAGCCGGGCGCCTCCCCACTTCGCGGCGATCTCCGCGGTCACGGTGCTCACCAGGTAGGGGACGTCCTCCGTGACCACGAACACCACGGAGGCGGAGCCCTCCTGGCGCACGCCCACGGCGATCCCGCCGGGCGCCCGCACCCGGCCCACCTCCCGGTGGTGCTCGGCGCGCTCGCGCAGCTGCTCCTCGGTGCGCCGGAGCAGGTCCTCCCGGGGCACGTGGCGGTAGTACTCGTTGATCCACGACCGCTCCCCGCCCCACTGCGGGGTCTTCTCGAGCACCGGCAGGGCCGCGGTGCGGTCCTCCTCGGGAATCGCGTACAGGTCAGGGGCCACAGCCGCATCACGCCTTCGTCAGCGGAGGCGGCGCACCGACGCGTTCTGTGCGCCGTCGTCGCCGCCTCAGAGGGTGGACGGTCCCTCGTGGGGCCGTCCCTGGTCGCTTCAGCTTATTGAACCAGCGCGTGGCTGTCAGGGGGCGGTGGACTCCGTGGCGTCCACGTCGACCGCGTCCAGGGTCTCGAGGCGGACGGGGACGACCTCGCAGTTGCCCACCCGCGGGTGGGCCTCCCCGTCGAGCTCGGAGACCGTGAGCCGGATGAGCGAGCCGTGCGCCACGACCAGGACGTTGCGCCCGGGGTGCTCGTCCCGGATCCGGCGCAGGGCCTCGCGCCCGCGCCGGGCCACCGCGTCGGCGGGCTCGCCCGCGGACAGGATCCGGTCCCGCTCGTCGACGGGCAGCCCCGCGAAGCTCCTCCCCTCGTGCGGGCCGAAGCTGCGCTCGATCAGCTCGGGGTAGGTCGCGGTGAGCTCCAGCCCCACGGCCTCGCCGATGATCCGTGCGGTCTCCACCGCCCGCCCCAGGGGCGAGGACACCAGGACGTCCCAGGTGAGGGCCTCGGCGCGCAGGTGCCGGCCGGCGGCGCGGGCCTGCTCCCGGCCGGTCTCGTTGAGGGGCACGTCCGTGGCCCCCTGGAGCCGTTCGGCGAGGTTCCAGTCGGTCTGGCCGTGGCGGATGAGCACGATGCGTCCGGAGGTCGTCACGTGCTCCACTGTGGGCGAGACCCGCCCGGAGGGCAAACGGGGCCCCGGTCCTCCTGCTCGGAGGACCGGGGCCCCGTTCCTGCGCAGCGGCCTACTGGCTGCCCTCGTCGGCGTCGTCGGGACGGGGCGCGCGCTCGCGCTCCTCGACGGCGGAGCGGACCTCGGGGCTGTCGGTGTCGTCGACCCACGGCTCGCTCTGCCGGTGCTCCTCGACGTGGTTGGGCTGCCGGGCCTGGAGTGCGTCCTCGACCTCGTGCTTCATCTGGTCGTCGAGCTCCGACCCGTGCTTGGTGTTGCCTCTCTCGGCCATCGTGGTCCTCCTCGTCCGGTTCGGTTCCTGCAGTGGTCCCGCCCGGGAGCTCCCGCGGCGGGCGGGGGGCGGGTCAGTCGGTGTCGGAGGCGTCCTCGAGCAGCCCGCGCTGCGCGCGGTCGGCGGCCTCGGAGGAGCCCTCGGGCAGCGGATCGGTGGCCGGGGGCACCTGGCTGGGGGCGTAGTCGGCCAGTCCGGCGGCCACGCGCTCCTGCTCGGTGGCAGCGGCCAGGGCGTCGTCGTCGAGGTGGTCGGGCATGCCCGCGTGCCCCTGGGCGATGGGCTGGGGCAGGGCGTCCTCCTCGGGCACGATCACGTCGTCGAGACTCGGCGCGTCCTCGTTGTCGGCAGTGGTCACAGCAACCTCCTTCGCTTGAACGTGCACTCCACCCTAGTGACCGGGACCACCCAGGGGAACCACCCGCGGCCGGCCGGCCGTCCGGCGGCGCCCGGGAGGGGCCCGGGCGGGACACGGCGCGGTCCGGGGCCGGGGTCCTGGACGAAGCGGGGCAATGGGAGTTGAGTGACTGCCATGACCACCTTCACGAACACCACCCGTGTGCCCCACCCGGTCGAGGACGTCTTCGGGTGGCACGCCCGGCCCGGCGCCCTCACGCGGCTCACCCCCGCGTGGGCGGGCTCCGTGGTGGAGGAGTCCTCGCCCCCGCTGCGGGACGGCACGCGCTCGCGGCTGCGGATCGCGGTGCCCGGCTCGTACGGGCTCGCCTCGGTGCCCTGGACCGCGGAGCACCACGGCTACGTGCCGGACCGGGAGTTCCGCGACCGCATGGTCAGGGGGCCTCTCGCCTCGTGGGAGCACCGGCACCGGTTCGACGACGACGGGAACGGCGGGACCGTCGTCACCGACACGGTCCAGTACGCGGCCCTGCCCGGCCGCCGGCAGTTCGGGGACCGGTTCATGGCCTCCACCCTGGCGCGGCAGTTCGAGGCCCGCTCCCGCCGCCTGCTCACGGACCTGGAGTTCCACGCGCGCTACTCCTCCCGCCCGCTGACCGTGGCGGTGACGGGGGCCTCCGGCACGATCGGCAGCCAGCTCGCCGCGCTGCTGAGCACCGGCGGGCACACCGTGCTGCGCCTCGTGCGCCGCCCGGCCCGCACACCGGGGGAGATCTCGTGGGACCCCCGGACCGGGGAGCTGGACGCGGCGGCGCTGCGGGGCGTCGACGTCGTCGTCAACCTGGCGGGGCGCAGCATCGGCGGGCGGCTCACCGACCGCGCCAAGGAGGAGATCCACGACTCGCGGGTGCGCGGCACCCGCCTGCTCGTGCGCGCGATCGCCGAACTGGGCGAGGACGCCCCGGCCGCCCTGGTCAGCGCCTCCGCGATCGGCTACTACGGTGCCGACACCCACGGGGAGACCGTCACGGAGAAGTCCTCCCCGGGGGACGACTTCCTCGCCCGGGTCTGCGTGGCCTGGGAGGAGGCCGCGCAGGAGGCGCAGGCGTCGGGCACCCGGGTGGTGGTCGTGCGCACCGGGATCGTGCAGACCCCCGCCGGCGGCGCGCTGAAGGCCCAGCTGCCCCTGTTCCTCGCGGGGCTGGGCGGCCGGCTGGGCTCCGGGACGCAGTGGCTGAGCTGGATCTCCCTGGACGACGTCGTGGGGCTGTTCGCCCACGCCGTCCTCTCCCCCGCCCTGCACGGGCCGGTCAACGCCGTGGCCCCCATGCCTGTGACGGGCGGGGACTACGCCCGGGCCCTCGGCAAGGTCCTGGGCCGGCCCGCCCTGCTGCCGACCCCGGGGTTCGGCCCGAAGCTCGTGCTCGGGTCCGAGGGCGCGCAGCTCATGGCCCTGGCGGACCAGAAGGTCTCGGCGGACCGGGCCATCGACCGCGGCTACCGCTTCCGTCACCCGGACCTCGGCTCGGCGCTGCGGGAGGAGCTGGGCCGCTTCTGAGCTCCGCGCCGTCCGGGCCGCGACGGCACGGACCCCCGCCGGCACGGGGCCGGCAGGGGTCCGGAGAGCGGGAGGAGAGGCTCAGACCTCCTCGACGTCGACGCGCTCCTGGCGCACGGTGTCCTCGACGACCTCCGTGCGCTCGGTGCGGCGCACGACGAGGCGGACGCGCTCGTAGGGCACGCGGACGGTCTGCACCACGGGCACGTCCCGGTAGAGGATGACCTCGTCCTCGCCGAGGGGCAGTTCCTGCCCGTCGAGGAAGGCCTGGCGCTCCTCGTCGGTGATGGGGGTGCGGACCTCCTCGACGTCCTCGGACACGAGGGTCTGCTCGGCGCGGGCCGGCTCCTCGACCACGTACTTGCGCAGCCGGACCCGCCCGGACTCCACCTGCTCGGTGCCCACGCGCAGCCGCTCCTCGTGGCGCACCACGGAGGCGCCCCCGTCGTCGCGTGCGAGGCCGGCTCCGGCGTCCGCCCCGCCCGGGGCGGACGGCTCGCCGACCGGTCCGTCGGCCGAGTGCCGGCCGGTGACCGGCTCCTGCTCGACGGCCCGCTCCCCGGTGCCGGTCGTGGTCGCCGCGGCGGCGGGCCCGTCGGCCGCGTGCCGGCCCCGCTCCTCGCCGACGCTCTCGTGGCGGTCGCCGGCCGTGGCGTCGGCGCCCGTGAGCGACTCGCCGGTGGCGCGCACGCCGGGGCCGGCGTTGCGGCCGGCGTCGTCGCCGTGGCGGTCGGCGTCGTCGTCCCCGGCGTCGATGTTGTAGGCGGGAGCGCCACCGCGCGGATCGCGGGTGTCGGTGGCGCCGGTGGTCGCAGAGCCGCCGATGTCGCCGTTCTCGCGACCGTAGGCGTTGTGGTCCCAGAGCTCGGTGGAGGAGCTGGGCGGGTGGAGCTCCACGCCGGAGTCGTCCTGAGCGGACCGGCCCGGACGCCCCGCGGGGGAATCCGGGGCGAACGTGCGCTCGTCGGAGGTGGACATCGTTGGCACTCCTCGGGTCGACGCTGGTGGTCACTACATTATCAGCAGGGTGATCGCCCCCGGCCAGCCCCTCTCCGGGGGACGGCCGTGCGCGCCCCCGGCGGGTCCGCCCTTGTCCGGTCGCCCCCGCGGTGCCAGTATCGATGCATGAGCACGTGGACCGTCCTCGCGGCCGCCGGGACGAACCCGCTGGTTCCCCAGGCGGGGGAGAACGCGGTGACAGCAGCCGGCGCGGTCGTGGTCGCGCTGATGGCGTCCGCGACCGTCTCGCTGCTGCGCACGCCCGGCCAGGACCAGGTCCTGCGCCTGCTCTGGCTGCTCGTGATCCTCGCGTTCCCCGTGGCCGGCGCGGCCCTGTGGTTCGCCCTCGGCCGCCGCGCCCCCCGCCCCCGGGACCCGCACCCGGCGTAGCCCCACCGTCCGCCCCGGTGGAGGACCCGGCACAGAAAGGAATCCGCATGAGCCATTCCCAGGACGGGCACGGGTTCTTCACCCGGGCCCTCGACGCCGAGGACCGCGGACGGCTCGACGAGGCCGAGACCGCCTACCAGCAGGCCATCGTCCTGTTCGAGGAGGAGGGCGACGCCCTGCAGGAACAGGCCGCGTGCCACTACAACCTGGGTCACCTCTACCTGGGGATGAACCGGCCCGGCCGCGCGGTCACCGCCTACGAGAACGCCCTCGGGCTCTTCGGGAGGATCTCCGGCAGCGGACGGCACAAGGCCCGCACGCACCTGATCCTGGGGAGCCTGCTGCTGGAACTGGACCGCCCGCGCGACGCCGAGGGACACCTGCTCGACGCGCTCGGCCAGTACCTCGACACCCCGCACGAGCCGCAGGACCAGGCGCAGTGCCACGTCAACCTCGCCCGGGTCTACGAGCTCGGCGACCGCTCCTCCCAGGCGCTGGCCGCCTACAACCGGGCGCTGGACTTCTACCAGGAGACCGAGGGCACGGCCGGCGACCAGGCCGAGTGCTTCACCGCCCTCGGGCGCCTGTACGAGCGGGCCGGCCGGATGAAGGAGTCCGGTTCGGCTTACACGGCCGCCGCCCGCCTGCGCTGGGCCGCCGAGCAGCAGCGCCGGGAGCAGGAGGACCCCACGCGGGACGCCGGGGTGCCGGAGGGCGAGGAGCGCCCTTGAGCTCCCGACTGATCTACGGCTGCATGACGCTCGGCGGGTCCTGGGACGACGGCCCGCTGGACGCCGCGACGGTGGACCGGGCCCGGGCGGCGGTGCGCGCGGCGAGAGCGGCCGGCATCACGGAGTTCGACCACGCGGACATCTACGCCCACGGCAAGTCGGAGGAGGTCTTCGGGCAGCTCCTCGCGGAGGATCCGGAGCTGGGCCGCGGGATCACCGTCCAGACGAAGTGCGGGGTGCGCCTGCCGGGCAACACCACCGCCCCGGGCGCCCCCGCGCACTACCGGCTGGACCGGGACACCATCCGCCGCAGCCTCGAGGGCTCGCTGCGGCGGCTCGGGCTCGACTCCGTGGAGCGGCTGATGCTCCACCGCCCGGACCCCCTGGCCGACCCGCGCGAGGTCGCGGCCGCGCTGGACGAGCTGCGCAAGGAGGGGCTGATCCACTCGGTGGGCCTGTCCAACATGTCCGTGCGCCAGGTGTCCCACTACCAGCAGCTGCTGGCCACGCCCGTCACGGCCCTGCAGCTGGAGCTCAGCCTCCGGCACCGGGGCTTCGTGGAGCACCAGATCCTCGTCAACCAGACGGAGGCCGCCACCCAGCCCTTCTCGGAGGGGACCCTGGAGTACTGCGCGGCCAACGGCGTGGAGGTGCAGGCGTGGGGCGCCCTGGCCCGGGGCCTGTACACCGGCGCCCCGATCCCGCCCGAGGACCGGCACGCCGCCGCCACCGCGCAGACCGTCCACGGGATCGCCCGCGCGCACGGGGTCTCCGGGGAGGCCGTGGTCCTCGCGTGGCTGATGAGGCACCCGGGCGGGATCCGCCCGGTCGTCGGGACGACGGAGCCCGAGCGGATCGCCGGGTGCGCCCAGGCCGAGGCCCTCTCCGCCCGGCTGGGCCACGAGGAGTGGTACGCCCTGCTCACCGCGGCCCGCGGCGAACCCATGCCCTGACCGGGACCGTCCGCCCGACCACGCCCGGGAGCTCCCGCCCCCTCCGGGCGCGGCGCGCTCGTGCCCGCAAGCTTCTTGAGTCCGCACCGGCCCGGCGGCGCGGACGCCCCCGCGCGCCGGCGCCCTCGCCCGTCCATGCCGTGGCGCTCGTTCCCGCGCCGCTCGGCGAGGCCGCCCCGCCCCGGCGCACCGAGCAGCGGACACGTGCCGCCGACCGGCTGACCGGAGAGCCCGGAAGCCTTCCCCCCCGGACCGCCGGGACGTCGCACCGCGCGTTCACGGGGCGGCCCACGGTTCGCGGCGCGGTTGACATGTGCGGTGCACCACAGAGACCATGATCACATAACAAAAACTGTTGCCACAATATGGAAACCGATGCCCGCGGGCTCCCGCATGTTGTGGACCGAGAGAAGGACACCTCATGAGCGCAGCCGCGACGACCGGTGCGGCCCCGGCCGCCCATGTCAAGACGCCGAGGAAGGCGGCCCTGGCCAGCTGGATCGGCTCGGCCCTGGAGTACTACGACTTCGCCGTCTACGGCACCGCCGCCGCGCTGGTGCTCAACCACCTGTTCTTCCCCGCCGAGACCTCCCCCGGGGTGGCGATCCTGCTGTCCATGGGCACGGTGGGCGTGGCCTACGTCGTCCGGCCCCTGGGCGCGCTGGTCATGGGCCCGCTGGGGGACCGGCTGGGGCGGAAGTTCGTGCTCATGCTCACCCTGTTCCTGATGGGCGGGGCGACCTTCGCGGTGGGCTGCCTGCCCACCTACGACCAGGCCGGGCTGCTGGCCCCGGCCCTGCTCGTGACCTGTCGAATCATCCAAGGGCTGTCGGCCTCCGGGGAGCAAGCCAGCGCGATCTCCGTCTCCCTGGAGCACGCCAACGAGCCCCAGCGGGCCTTCACCACCAGCTGGACCCTGCAGGGCACCCAGTTCGGCACCCTGCTGGCCACGGCCGTGTTCATCCCCTTCACCCTGGTCCTCACCGAGGAGCAGCTGTTCAGCTGGGGCTGGCGCGTGCCGTTCTGGCTCTCCGCCGTCGTGGTGGTCGTGGCCTACCTGATCCGCCGCCACCTGGAGGAGCCGCCCGCCTTCGAGCTGACCAGGGCCGAGCTCCCCAGCGAGAAGCCGGCCACCCCGCTGTCGCTGATGCTGAAGCACCACAAGAGCGCCGTGGCCCGGATCGCGTGCGCGGCGATGATCAACACCGTCAACGTGGTCTTCCTGGTGTGGTCGCTGTCCTTCGCCACCTCCGTGGTGGGCCTGGAGCGCTCGAGCATGCTCTGGGTCTCCGTCATCGCCAACGCCGTGGCCCTGCTCGCGATCCCCGCGGCGGCCATGGTCGCCGACCGGGTCGGGCGCAAGCCGGTGTTCATCACCGGGGCGGTCGGCGCGGCAGCCATGATGTACCCCTACCTGGCCGCCGTCCACGCCGGGAACTGGACGTTGATCTTCCTCCTCGGGGCCGTCATGTCCGGGTTCTTCTACTCGATGGCCAACGGCATCTGGCCCTCCTTCTACGCCGAGATGTTCCCCACCCGGGTGCGCGTGACCGGCCTGGCCCTGGGCACCCAGATCGGCTTCGCGGTCTCCGGCGGCTTCGCCCCCGTCCTGGCCAGCTCCCTCGCCGGAGCCGAGGGGGACAACTGGCTGGGCGTCGCGGGCTTCGTCACCGGCGCCTGCCTGATCGCCGTGGTCGCCGCCCTGACGGCCAAGGAGACCAAGGACAAGACCCTGGAGCAGATCGACGCCCTGCACACCCCCCGCGCCGAGGCCGGCGAGCTGCCCGCGCCCGTCGTCCGGGGCGAGGCGCAGGCCGAGGCCGCGGCGCCGGCGGGAGCCGTCCGCTGATGCGCACCTCGATCGCGACCGTCTGCCTCTCGGGCACCCTCGAGGAGAAGATGCACGCCGCCGCGGCGGCCGGCTTCGACGGGATCGAGGTCTTCGAGCAGGACCTCGTCGTCTCCCCCTCCTCGCCCGAGCAGATCCGCTCCCTGGCGGAGCGGCTGGGCCTGACCCTGGACCTCTACCAGCCGTTCCGCGACGCCGACGCCGTGGGTCCCGAGCAGTTCGCCGCGAACCTGCGGCGCGCCGAGGCCAAGTTCCGGCTGATGAACCGGCTGGGCACGGACACGATGCTCGTGTGCTCCAACGTGGCCACCGCCGAGTTCGACGACAACGCGCTCATGGCGTCCCAGCTGCGCGAGCTCGGGAAGCTCGCCGCCCGCTACGACGTGCGGCTCGCCTACGAGGCGCTCGCGTGGGGGAGGTTCGTCAACGACTTCGAGCACGCCCAGCGGATCGTGGACCTCGCCGACCACCCCAGCGTGGGCACCTGCCTGGACAGCTTCCACATCCTCTCCCGCGGCTGGGACCCCGCGCCGATCGAGGGCATCGCGGCGGAGAGGATCTTCTTCGTCCAGCTCGCCGACGCGCCGCTGCTGAGCATGGACGTGCTGTCGTGGTCCCGCCACCACCGCGTGTTCCCGGGCGAGGGCGACTTCGACATGGTCGGCTTCATGACCCACCTCGTGCGCGCCGGCTACGACGGGCCCGTGTCCCTGGAGATCTTCAACGACGCCTTCCGCCAGGCGGACGTCAACCGCACCGCCGTGGACGGGCTGCGCTCGCTGCGCTGGCTCGAGGACCAGACGCGGCGCGCCCTCGAGGGGGAACCCGTCCGGGACCCCCTCGCCCTCCAGGCGCTGCCCGCGGTCGAGGAGCCCAGCGGCTACGACTTCGTGGAGATCCGCACGGGCCGCCTCGGGGAGACCACCCGCCTGCTGCACCAGCTGGGCTTCGCCCTGGGCGGGCACCACCAGTCCAAGGAGAACGTGCAGCTGTGGGTCCAGGGCCCGGTGCGGATCGTCGTCAACGACGACGTGCCCGAGGGGTCGCCCACCGGGATCGCGGCGCTCGGCTTCGACGTCGCGGACCCGGACGCCGCCCTCGAGCGGGCCACGCGCCTGAAGGCCCTGCCCGTGCCGCGCTCCCAGCGCGCCGACGAGCAGGTGCTGCGGGGGGTCTTCGCCCCGGACGGCACGGAGGTCTTCTTCTGCGCGGGCGGGGGCAACGGCGTCCCGGCGTGGCTGGGCGAGTTCGGCGCGGACGAGGAGCCCGACGCCGGGGGCGTCGTCACCGGGGTGGACCACATCAACATGGCCCAGCCGTGGCAGCACTACGACGAGGCCGTGCTGTTCTACACCTCGGTGCTCGCCCTGGAGGCGCAGCCCGCCCAGGACGTCCCCGGCCCGTCGGGGCTGGTGCGCAGCCAGGTGATGCGCTCGGCCAGCGGCGCCGTGCGGATGCCGCTCAACGTCGCCCCGGCCGCCGCGGAGCAGGGCTCCTTCGTGGGCGCTGCCTATCCGGAGCACGTGGCCGTGGCCTGCACGGACGTCTTCGCGGTGGCCCGGCGGGCCCGCCGCCGGGGGCTGGACTTCCTGCCGGTGCCGCAGAACTACTACGAGGACCTCGACGCCCGCTTCGACCTGGACGACGCGTTCCTGGCGTCCCTGCAGGAGCTGAACCTGCTCTACGACCGGGACGCCGACGGCGAGTTCCTGCACTTCTACACGGGCACCCTCGGCACGGTGTTCTTCGAGGTGGTCGAGCGCCGTGGCGGCTACGCCGGCTACGGGGCGCCCAACGCCCCGGTCCGCCTGGCCGCGCAGTACCGGCGCTCGCAGGCCGCGCAGCGCCCGCGGTCGCAGTCCTGAGCCGGTCCCGCCCCCCGGTCGCCGAGTCCCCATCCCGGTCACCGAGTCCCCAAGGTGCTCGCATTCCCCCACGAACGATCATGGGGAAATGCCGGTGCCTCGGGGACTCGGCGCATCGCACAGGACCGGGTCGGGAGGGGCGCAACGCCCGGCGCATCGAGCCGGCGGGGTCAGCGGAAGACGGGCGCTCCGGCGTAGGGCGCCAGGATCTCCTGCTGCCCGGGCGTGATCCGCAGGACCGTGCCGGTGGCGGGGACGAAGAACGCGAGCTGCGTCTCGGCGCGCACGCAGGTGCGGCGCGTGACGACGTCGATGATCTCGAAGCCCAGCACGAGGGCCCCGCCGCGGGCCGAGACGACCCACACCCGGACCTCGACCGGCGCGTTGCGGTACTCGAGGGCCCGCAGGTACTTGATCCGGTGCTCGCTGATCAGCGCCTGGGTGCCCTCCGGCAGCTCCGAGAAGAACGGGATGAGCGGGGGCTCCACCTGGTCACCGGTGCCCACGGGGACGCCGAGCGCGGCGATCCGGGCCTCCTCCAGGAGCCGGACGACCTCGACGTTGTTGACGTGACCGTACGGGTCCATGTCGCCCCAGCGCATCGGGATCCGGCACAGCACGCCCTGCTCGGTGCCCGTCGTCGTCATGCGATTCCCTCCTGCGCGTCCCGCGCTGTCCCGGCGTCCCGGTGCCCCGGCCGCCCCTCAGCCTAGTCGGCGCGCCGTCACGGAGTGACCGCACCGGGCGGGCGGTGCGAGGATCGGGGCAGCCGCCGCCCGCCCGGGCCGGCCACGGAAGGACCACCATGAGCACTGCCACGACCCACCGGCCACGGCACCGCACCGCCCGCCGGGCCCGCCGCGTCGCCGCGGTCGTCGTCGGTGCCGCCCTCGTGTGGCTGCTGGCGTGCTGGGCCGTGCTCCAGCACCCCCGGGTGGACCCTCCCGTGCCGTCGGACGCCCTGGTGGTGCTGGGTCCCCACGACCCGATCCGCATGGCGGAGGCGTTCCGGCTCATGGAGGCGGGGACGGCGCCGGTCCTGGTGGTGGCCACGCCCGATCCCCGCTCGGTACGGTCCCCGGAGCACCGGCGCTTCATGGAGCAGAAGCGGTTCTGCGCCGAGGACCGCGGCTACGAGGTGATCTGCTTCCCGCCGGACCCGTCCACGACCCAGGGCGAGGCCCTCGAGCTGCGGGAGCTCGCCGCGGCGCGCGGGTGGGACCACGTCAGCGCGCTGACGTTCCGCCAGCACGTGCCCCGGGCTCGCCTGCTCCTGGAGCGCTGCTATCCCGGGCGCCTGGACGTGCTCTCCTTCGACTACCCGCTCGGGCCCCTCGGCGTCCTGCACCAGTTCCTCTACCAGTCCGGCGGGTTCGTGAAGGCCTGTCTCACGCCCGGCTGCGACCAGCAGCTGCCCGGGGAGCCCAAGTCCCTGGACTGAGCACCGGCCGGCCTCAGCCGCCGCGGTCGGCGAGGTCCCGGACCCAGTCGACGGCACGCCGGTCGCTCTCGGTGGAGGTCGCGTGCGCGTCGTCGCGCCCGGAGAGGACGTCCGCGGCGGAGGGCCGGGGCGAGCCGGGGCGATGGGCCCGCGGCGCCTGCGCGAGCTCGGTGATCCACGCCTCGGTCTCCACGCCGCGGTGGGCGTCGGCCGCCCGGCGCGCCCGGGCGGCGGCGGCGGTGAGCGGGTCCACGGGGTCGGTCATGCTCCCAGTCTTCCCCCGGCGGCCCGCCGGGGGAAGACTGGGGCGGTGAGCGATCTCCAGTGCCCGGCCACGGCCGTCCTGCTCGACGACGCCGCCGCCTCCCCCGCGTGGCTCGCCCGGCTGCCCGTGGCGGAGCGTCTCACGGCCCGCGGGGCGCGGGAGGTGGTCCGGCTCGTCGAGGACACGGCCGACCTGTTCCGCGGCGAGACGTTCGTGGTGGCCGCCCCCGCCGAGGACGTCGCGGCGGCGCTGCGGGAGCGGGGCGTGGGCGGGAGGGCCCCCGTCGTCGTCGAGGTGGACTCCGCGGGCTGGCGGCGGGTCCCCGCGCCCTGACCCCACCCCGGGCGGCGCCGGGCGGGACGACGGCGCTCAGTCCCGGGCGTCGCGCTCGATCTCGTCGGCGATCCAGCCGTGGACGATCCCGGCGAAGGTGTGCGGGTCGGTGAGCACCCCCATGTGGGCGGTGTCGGTGACGATCCGGGTGACGTGCCGCTCCTGTGGGTCGAGGGCGTCGACGGCGGGGTCGTCGTCCCCCTGGACGAGCAGCACCGGCAGCTCGGTGTGCTCCAGGAGCAGCCGGGTGCGGTCGGGGCGGTCCCGCATGGCCGCGAGCGTGCGGACCACGGCGGCGGCCGGCCAGTCGCCGGCCTGCCGGAGCGCCGCCCCGACGTCCTGCGCCCGGGCGTCCCCGCGGAACGTCTTCGGCATCTGCCGGCGGGCGTACTCGGCCACGCCGTCCTGCCCGACCATGGCGATGCCCTTCTCGCGGCCGGCCCGGGCCTTGTCGTCGTCGGCCGCCGGGGTGCTGTAGGCGAGCACGGCGTGGCTGATCCGCCCGGCGTGGTCCTCGAGGGCGGCGGCCAGCACGTAGCCGCCCAGGGAGTGCCCCACCCACGCGCACCGCTCGACGCCCTCCGCGTCGAGCACCTCGCAGACGAGGTCGGCGTAGTCCGTCAGGTCGACGGCCCCGTCCGGCAGGTCGCCGCCGGCCACGCCCGGCAGGTCCACGGTGATGACGTCGTGGAAGCGCTCGAGCAGCGGGCGCGCCCGGTCCCACAGCCGCTGGGTGCACAGCAGGCCGGGGATCAGCAGGAGCGTCGGGGCCCCGGAGCCGGAGCGGGAGTAGCGGAGCACGGCGGCGTCCTTCCTCGGGAAGATGCGTGGTGCCCAGCCTACGGCGCGCCGATCCCCCGTTTTGGTGCCGTCCCGGCCGCCCCCTAGTGTTTCCGCTGGTGAGGACCGCCCGGACCCCACCGCATCCGGAGATCCGAGGAGGACATCACTTCCATGATGGGACCGAGCCACGCGGCCTGCGGGGCGGCCGCGTGGGTGGCGCTGACGGCCGACTACCAGTTGCACCTGCAGGACGTGGTGCTGCCGATCGGGTGGGGGCTCGTCGACGTCGGCGACGCCGGGGTCCTCACCGGCGCGCTCGTGACCGCCGGCGCGGCGCTGCTGCCCGACCTCGACCACCCGGGCGGGACCGTGGCCCGGTCCCTGCCGCCGCTGTCCACGGGCCTGGCCCGGCTGGTCTGCCGGATCTCCGGCGGTCACCGGCGCGGCACCCACTCCCTGCTCGGCGTGGCCGCCTTCACCGGCCTCGCGGCGCTCGCGCAGAGGGCCGGGGTGCCGGTCCAGGGCTTCGGGGAGGTGTGGCCGCTCGCGGCGATCATGTCGGTGCTGCTCATCGCCTTCGCCGTGAAGGTGCTGGCGTTCGTGCCGGACCGGGTCGCGAAGCTCAACTGGGCGGTGGGCATCGGGCTGGGCGTCGCCGTGGGCGTGTACCCGCCGGCGCACGAGTGGTGGTTCCCGCTGGCGGTGGGCACCGGCGTGGTGGCCCACCTGGTCGGGGACCTGCTGACGACGCGCGGCATCCACCTGTTCTACCCCCTGCGGATGCCGCTGCCCCTGCCCCGGGCGCTCTACAGGAACCGGTCGTTCCTGGCGGTGCCGGTGCTGGGCAACGCCGGGTCGGCCATGGAGCTCGCGCTGCTCGCGCCCGTCACCCTCTTCGTCCTGTGCGGGCTGTGGACCGCGTTCACGCTGTCGACGGGGCTGACGGTCGCCTGAGGCCTCAGATCGGCCGGCCCTGCTCGGCGCGCTTGCGGTCCTGCTCGGCGCGCTCCTCCTGGACCAGCTCGAGCGTGCGGAGCAGGCGGGGCAGGGTGATGACCACGAGCCCGCCGACCATGTTCAGCGGGATGACCCACAGCGCCCAGAGGGCCCACTCCCCGTAGGAGATCGGCGCGCCCGTGTGCATGGCCGCGAAGAGGACGATGGAGTTGAGCGCGCCGTGCAGCATCCCGGTGCCCACCACCAGGAAGCCGCTCATCACGGCGATGAACCCGGTCACCACGTCGTTCTGGGTGCCCTGGGCCATCCGGGTGGTCAGGGTGATGGTGCTGCCCGCCAGCACCGCCAGGGCGGCGGTCTCGAGGGTCAGCCCGCCCTCGAGGTAGCCCTGGGCGGTCTCCAGCAGGGTGGCCGCGAGGTCCGGGAACGCCAGGGCGATCAGCCAGGTGAACAGCCACCCGCCCACGAGGTTGGTCACGAGGGTGACCGCCCACAGCCGCAGGAGCTGCAGCCAGGTGCCGTGCCGGGCGACGACCGCCTGGATGGGCACGAGGAAGTCCTCGGTGAACAGCTCCGAGTGCGCCAGGCGCAGGGCGAACAGCCCGATCCCGAAGGCCGCCCCGGCCAGCAGGGGGGATCCCGTGGCCTCCTTGACCGCGAGCATGGCCATGATCCCCAGACCCACGTCGACGCCGCCGAACAAGCCCGTGATCACCAGGGCCCGCCACGTCCGGCTGAGACGTTCCGCCCCCTCGGTGACGGTGCTGTGGAACGCCTCGGCGAGCTCGTCCTCCACCGGGTCCTCGGTCTCACCGAGCTCCCGGCGCTTGTCCTCGAGATCCTGCTGGTCGGGTTCCATGTCCGCTCCCCTGCTCGACGCCGCATCCCCGGGCCGGGGATGCGGCAAGCTTACTGATGGTCGGTGGCGGCGGCGATTGGCCAACGGGGAGAACTCCGGGTAGGATAGTCGTCGTTGCTCACAGCGGGTCACTGCTGGGAGTCGATGAGCGCGAGTGGCGGAATAGGCAGACGCGCACGGTTCAGGTCCGTGTGCCCGAAAGGGCGTGGGGGTTCAACTCCCCCCTCGCGCACCACGGGGTTCCACGCAACCCACGAGGTGTCGTCGAAGGCCGGCCGTCCGGAGAGATCCGGACGGCCGGCCTTCGCATTTAACGACTGGCCGGGCCGCGGTCAACACCCACGCCTGCCCCTCGGCCGCGGCGCACTCCGAGCTCCTCCAGGTCGTGGGCCGCACCGTGGGCGCGCACGGGCTGATCCGCAGGGCCGACCCCGGCGCAGGGCCGGTCGCGCCGGGGACGGTATCGACGGGGCCACGGCGGGGCCGTACCCTGCTCAATATGGGGGATCAGGTCCGGCGGTCCGTGTTCACCACCCGCGACTCGACCGAGGGCCTCGCCGTGCTGGAGAAGACCCTCGCGCTGCGGGCAGTGCCCGCGGACGCGGACGGGGCGTTCTACCTGGCCCTGTCCTGGGCCGGCACGGGACCGGTGACGTACGGACGACTGCGCCTGGGCGGCTCCTCGGTCGTCGGGTCGTGGGAGGACGCCGGGGTGGTGCGGGTCGGGCAGGTGCTCGAGGGCGTGCTCAACGCCACCGGCGGCCGGGACCGCTTCCCGCACCGGGGCCCGTTCCTGTTCCCCCAGCACGCGCACACCAGCCGCGGGGAGGACCTGGACCTGCTCACCGTCTCCCTGGACGCCGCGGCGGTCGAGGACCACGCCCGGGGACTGCTGGGGGCCGACTCGTTCCGCCTGCAGTTCACCGGCACCCGCCCGGTGTCCGCGCCCATGGCCCGGTACTGGCTGGGGGCAGTGGCCCACCTGCACCGCAATCTGCTGCCCAACGAGCAGGTGATGAGCAGCCCGCTGCTCCGGGCCGAGATGGTCCACTCCCTGACCACCGCGCTGCTGCACACCTTCCCCAGCACGTTCCTGACCCAGCCGCCGGCCGTCGAGGGCCGCGGCCCCGCCCCGACCGCGATCCGGCGGGCCGTGTCGTTCATCGACGCCCACCTGAGCGAGCCCATCGGGGTGGCCGAGATCGCCGAGGCCGCGAGGATGAGTCCGCGCGGCCTGCAGGCGGCCTTCCGCCGCGAACTGGGCACCACCCCGATGGCCCATCTGCGCACGGCGCGCCTGGAGTCCGCCCACCGGGACCTGGTCGCCGCCGACCCCACCACGGGGGTGACGGTGGCGGCCATCGCCGCCCGGTGGGGCTTCACCCACCAGGGACGGTTCGCCGCGGCCTACCGGCAGCGCTACGGGCAGGCCCCCACCACCACCCTGCGCGGCTGACCCGATGCGCCGGCCCCGCCCCGACCTCCGGAGATCCCAGGGAGTGCCAGTGCCCTCGACCCCGCTCCACCTGCACGTGTCGACCACCGACCCCGAGGCCGCCAACGAGGCCCTGCGGCAGGTCTACTCCCGGGCGCGCATGGGGACGATCGACGACCCGTCCTCGTTCCTCTACCGCCAGGAGGTGCACGGGGACTCCGAGCTCACCCTGGGCCGGCTGACCTTCCGCGGGAGCATCGCCGGGCACATGGTGCTGGAGGAGAACTTCTCGGTCGTCCTTCCCCGCAGCGGGTCGCTCGACTGGGAGATCGCGGGCCGGAAGGGCAGCGGCCTGAGCCTGTTCATGGTCCAGCCCGCCCAGGACTACTTCGGTGCGGTGGACCGGCTCGCCGTGGACTCGGTCAATCTCAGCCGCCCCGCGCTGCAGGACACCGCCCGGACCGTCTTCGGTGACGAGCGGCTCGAGGTCGCCTTCGAGCACCCCCGCCCGGTCTCCCCGGCGCGGGAGAAGTACTGGCGGACCACCTACGACTTCGTCCAGCAGGCCCTGGCCGATCCCGCCGTCGCCGACGTGCCGCTGCTGCGGGCCGATCTGCTGCGCCAGATCTCGGTGGCCACCCTGGAGACCTTCGCCCTCTGCGGCGACGTGCAGGCGCGGCGGGCCTCGACGGCCGCCCGCCAGGCCGCCTACCGGCGCGCCGTGGAGTTCGTGGACGCCGCCGTGTCGCTGCCGATCACGGTCGAGGACATCGCCCGCCACGTGGGCCTGAGCACCCTCGAGCTCACCCGGGCGTTCCGCTCCCACGCCGGCACGACCCCGGCCGCGCACCTGCGCGGGCTGCGACTGGCAGCCGCGCACGAGGACCTGGTGCACGGGGATCCCGCCGAGGGACACACCGTGGCCGAGATCGCCGCGCGCTGGGGGTTCGCCCACCCCGGCGACTTCGCCCGCCGCCACCGTCAGGCCTACGGGGAGAACCCGGGACGCACGCTGCGCCACTAGGTCCCCTCCGCGCCTCGTCGCCGCGTTCATGGACCTGCGGAGCCGCCGGGCCCCGTCGCCCGGCGGGTCCGCAGGTCGTCAGCTGCCGTCCCGGCGCCCGAGCGCGGCCGCCACGGCGGCCAGCGCGCCCCCGGCCAGCAGGGGCTTGACCCGCGGGTGGGTCTGCACCCACGTGTAGGCGCTGAACCGCCGGGCGCGGGAGCCGAAGTCCCCCTCGGCGCGGTCCTCCTGCTCCCGGGGGGAGTACAGGGTTCCCGGCGCCCCGCCCGGCGCCGGCTCGGTGCTGCGCTCCAGGGGGACGATCCGGGCCAGGAGGGCGTCCATCAGCCGGGGGGCCAGCATCTGGCCGGCCGTCATCAGCCGGGCGGCCCCGCCGGCGTAGAGGTCGCGCACCGGGTGCTCGGCGGCGTGGAGCACGCAGTCGGCCACCACGGCCGGCTGGTAGATCGGCGGGGCCCCGGTGGGCTCGACGTCCATCGTGTGGGCCGCGTTGGTGAAGAACGGCGTGTTGATGGTGCCCGGCTTGATGCTGGTGACCGAGATCGGGACCCCGTCGGCCAGGAGGTCCCGCCGCAACCCGTCGATGACGCCCTCCACCGCGTGCTTGGAGGCGCTGTAGGCGCTGTGCCGGGGCAGGGAGACCATGCTCTCCACGGAGGAGACGGCGATCAGCGCCCCGCCCCCGGCCTCGCGCAGGCGCGGCAGGGCGGCGAGCGCCCCGTGGACCTGGCCCAGGTAGTTGATCTCCATCAGCCGCCGGAACTCCTCGGGCAGGGTCTCCTCGAAGGACGCGTGGACGAGCACGGCTGCGACGTTGACCCAGGTGTCGATGCGCCCGAACGTGCGCACGGCGGTCTCGGCCACCGCCTCGACCTGCGCGTGGTCGACGACGTCGCACACGACGTAGGCGCCCTCTGCCCCGAGGGCGGTGATCTCGGCCACCAGCGACTGCAGCGCCGGCTCGCTGCGGGCGGCGACGACCAGCTTCGCGCCCCGCCCGGCCAGCAGCAGCGCGCTCTCCCGCCCGATGCCGCTGGAGGCGCCCAGCACGACGACGACCTGCTCCGAGATGGGCCTCAGCTTCATGGTCTGCTTCATGGCCTGCTTCATGGCCTGCTTCATGGTCTGCGCTCCTGTCCGTGGCGGTCCGCCCTCCCCCGGGGGCGCCCCAGGGGCGGCCCGGGGAGGAGGGCTTCCTCCACCGTAGGCAGTGGCCGACCCGACAGCAAGGTTGCTGACGGGTTTCCCGGGGACGGCGGAGCTCCCGGCTCGATCGCCGCGGGCCGGGCCCGGGTGACACACTCGGTGCCATGCGTGAGCTCGTCGTCCTCGGCACCGCCTCCCAGGTCCCGACCCGGACCCGCAACCACAACGGATACCTGCTGCGCTGGGACGGCGAGGGCCTGCTCTTCGACCCCGGCGAGGGCACGCAGCGGCAGATGATCCACGCGGGCGTCCCGGCCGGGCGGATCACGCGCATCTGCCTCACCCACGTCCACGGCGACCACTGCTTCGGGCTGCCCGGCGTGCTCTCGCGCATGGTCCTGGACGGCGTGGCCCACCCCGTGCACCTGCACTACCCCACCTCCGGCGAGGACGTGGTCCAGGCACTGGTGTCCGTGGCCACCCCGGGCCTGGACCTGCGGCTGCACCCGCACGCCGGTCCCGGGCCGGTCGCACCGGGCCTGGAGGTCCGGGCCCTGCACCACCGCGTCGAGACCTACGGCTACCGTCTCGTCGAGCCCGACGGCCGCACGCTGCTGCCGGAGAAGCTCGCGGCGGCCGGGATCGCGGGCCCGGACGTCGGCCGCCTGCAGCGCGAGGTAAGCCTGCGCGGGGTGCGCCTGGCGGACGTGAGCGTGCCGCGGCGCGGCCGGCGCTTCGCCCTCGTCATGGACACGGCGCCGTGCCCCGGCGCCGAGGAGCTGGCCGAGGGCGCCGACCTGCTGGTGGCCGAGTGCACCTTCGCCGACGACGAGGCCGGGCTCGCGGCGCAGTACCGCCATCTCACCGCCGGGCAGGCCGGCGCGCTGGCCGCCGGGGGCGTCGGCACGCTGGTCCTCACCCACTTCTCGTCGCGCTACGCCGACGTCGCCCCGCTCGCCGGACAGGCCCGGGCCCGCGCCGGCGGGGCCACCGTCGTGGCGGCCCAGGACCTCGACCGGATCCCGCTCCCCCGGCGCCGGCAGCTCCCGTCCTGAGTCCGGGGACCGGCGGACGGAGCGGCCCAGCACAGCGGGAGCCATGGAACCGGCCACCGTGGACGCCGCCGGCGCCGCGCGGGGCTCAGCCCACCGGGATCGTGCCGGCGTAGTCCGTGCTGTAGCCGGTGACCGGCTGGTGCGGGATCTCCTCCCAGCGCTCCGGGTCCTCCTCCTGGACCTCACCGGTGGCCACGCCGAGCAGCAGCTCCTTCACGGCCAGCACGTTCTGCCGGATGCTCCTGCCGCGGGCCCTCTGGCCCAGGCTGCCGTCCGAGGTGTTGCCGCAGGTCTCGAAGAAGACCACGGGGTTCGAGTGGCCCTCGGGGTTCATCCCGCCGTGGTCCAGGCCCGTCATCATGGCCGAGACCACGCCGCCCTTGATGTCGATCTCGTAGCTGCCGCCCACCTGGTACCGGTCCATGGTGATGGATCCGTACTTCGCGAGCTCGTCGTACACGTGCACGTGCATCTGCCGGGTGAGCACGTCGTAGGCGCCGCCCCGGATCCCCGGCAGCGTGGGTCCCCCGGGGGCGAGCGAGATGCCGAGGGACAGGGTGACGTCGTCGCCCGTGCCCGCCTGCTGCTTCAGGCCCTGGTGGTGGATGTCGATGCCCCAGGCCGGGTCCACCGTCGTCCAGTACTCGTAGAAGGCCAGCGACTCGTCGGCTGCGAAGCCGGTGGGCGCCCAGTCACGGTTGAGGTCGACGCGCTGCGGCGTCCCGTCCTGCGGGGCATCCGCCACCTGGTCCCACAGCACGGTGTGACGGATGTTCGCCTCGGCGCCGTCCGGGTTGTACATCGGGATGACGTGGAAGGTGAACTTCTCGCGCAGCAGCTCGTACTCGGGGGACCCGTTGGTGCCCAGGTCCCTGAGCAGGGCCAGCAGCGCGTCGGTGCCGTAGGGCTCGTTGCCGTGGATCCGGCCCTGGAGCCACACGTGCTCCTCGCCGCTGCCGACCGTCGCGACCCACAGGTCACGGCCCTGCTCGGACGTGCTCACCGTCATGCCGGCCTCGGCCAGGGTGAAGGCGTCCACGCCGTAGCAGCCGGTCCGTTCGAGCTGCTGCAGCTCCTGCACCACGTCGTCGTAGGTGAGGATGCTGGAGATGCTGGTCCTTCCCTCGGCGGAGGGGAAGTTGGCGTCGGCGGCGGCGGGAGCCGCGGCGCCGAGGGGAAGGGCGACGGCGAGCGCCGCTGCCGCCGCAAGCCGGCGTGAGGAGCGGGACGGAGCGGGTGCGAGGTGCTGAGGGGTCACGGACTGGTCCTTCGGGGGGAGGAACGGGGCTGCGGCGCGGGGCCCGCCGGTGCGGGCCCCGCGCCGGAGCGGGGGTGCTCGTGATGCTGGTCACAGACGCGCATGCGCGTCACGCTCCCGGGGGCACGTCCCGGAAGTCCTGTCCGGCGGCACCCCGCCGGGGCGTGAGCGCTCCCGCCGCCACGGCACGTCGTGAGGTGACCCGCCCGGGCAGGGAAGCGGCGGGCGGCTTCGTCGTCCGGCGCGTCGGAGCCATAGACTGGGGGACTGTGAAAGCACTGCTGCTGGAGAACATCCATCCCGAGGCCGAACGCATCCTGACCGAGAAGGGGATCGAGGTCGAGACGCGCAAGGGGGCCCTGGACACCGGGGAGCTCGTCGAGGCCCTCGACGGGGTCGAACTGCTGGGCATCCGGTCCAAGACGCAGGTGACGCGTGAGGTCTTCGAGGCCCACCCGAACCTGCTGTCCGTGGGCGCCTTCTGCATCGGCACGAACCAGATCGACCTGGCGGCCGCCACCGAGCACGCCGTCACGTGCTTCAACGCCCCCTACTCCAACACCCGCAGCGTGGTCGAGCTCGCGGTCGCCGAGATCATCTCCATGGCCCGGCACCTGACGGACAAGAACAAGGCCATGCACGAGGGCGTGTGGGACAAGTCCGCCAAGGGCGCCCACGAGGTCCGCGGCCGCACCCTCGGCATCGTGGGCTACGGCAACATCGGCTCGCAGCTGTCGGTGCTCGCCGAGACGCTGGGCATGCGCGTCTACTACTACGACATCGTGGACCGCCTGCCGCTCGGCAACGCCCAGCGCTGCGAGACCCTCGACGAGCTGCTGGAGAAGGTCGAGACCGTCTCCCTGCACGTGGACGGCCGCACCGGCAACGACAACATGTTCGGCCGGGAGCAGTTCGAGCGGATGCGCCCCCGGTCCCTATTCCTCAACCTGTGCCGCGGCATGGTCGTGGACTACAACGCCCTGCGCGAAGCCCTCGTCAGCGGGCACATCGCGGGGGCGTCCGTGGACGTGTTCCCCAACGAGCCGAAGTCCACCGGGGACCCGTTCAGCTCGGTGCTGCAGGGGCTGCCCAACGTCATCCTCACCCCGCACATCGGCGGCTCCACCGAGGAGGCCCAGGTGGACATCGGCCGGTTCGTGGCCGGCAAGCTCGCCTCCTTCGTGTCCTCCGGCTCCACGACCCTGTCGGTGAACATGCCGCAGGTCCAGCTCGACAGCGCCGTCAACGGCACCCGCCTGCTGCACCTGCACCGCAACGTGCCCGGCGTGCTCGCCACCGTCAACAGCGTCCTCGGCGACCACGGCATCAACATCGACCGCCAGCAGCTGTCCACCCGTGGGGACACCGGCTACCTCGTCACCGACGCCGCCAACAGCGGCAGCCCGGACATCATCCAGGAGGTCATCCGGGAGATCCTGGAGCTGCCCGAGACGATCCGGCTCAGCACCATCAACTGACCGGCGCGCCCGTCGCCACCAGCCCCCGTCGGCCAGCCGGCGGGGGCTGGTGGCACAATGAGCGCATGAGCGGCGTCCTGGAGCAGCCGGTGGCCCACGGGGAGAGCACCTACGGGGCGGTCGTCCTGGCGCTCGATCCCACGGTCGAGGACAAGCACTCCCTCCTTGCGGACGCGGACGGCCGGCGCCGCCCCCGCGCCGACGTCACGGCCCTCTTCGAGCGGCTGCGCGCCGACGGCATCCTCACGGCCGTCGTCACCTCGCGCACGGACCTGCCCGCCGAGTTCGTCGCCGACGTCGTCGTCGCCGCCGACCCGCCCGAGGACGGGCCGGACGAGGCCTCCACCGGCCGCCCCCACCGGCACCCGCCCTCGGCGTCCCTGGTGCTCGCGGCCCGGGAGCTGGACGTGGAGCCCGAGCACGCCGTGGTCGTGAGCGACAGCCACCGCCTGGTGCGCACCGCGGTGGACGACGGCTTCGGGCTGGTCGTCGGTCTCGGCGACGCCGACCGCCGCGGGCCGCTGCTCGCCGCGGGCGCCCACTTCGTCGTCGACGACCTCACGGCCCTCGACCTGCCCCTCGCCTCCGTCTCCGGCACCGCGGCGTGGGCCGGCGGGTCGGGCGGGGACAGCCCGTGGAACCTCGTGCACACGTCGTTCGAGCCGCGGCACGAGGGCCTGCGCGAGTCCCTGTGCACCCTCGGCAACGGGTACATGGCGACCCGGGGCGCGGCGTGCGAGTCCCGGGCCGATCAGACGCACTACCCCGGGACCTACCTGGCGGGGGTCTACAACCGGCTGCGCACCGACGTCGACGGGTTCACCGTCGAGGACGAGCACATGGTCAACGCCCCGAACTGGACGCTGCTGCAGTACCGCGTGGGCGACGGCTACTGGTTCCGGCCCACCCGCGAGAACACCCTGGACTACCGCCAGGACCTCGACGTGCGCACCGGCGTGCTGACCCGCACCTTCCGCTTCCGGGACGACACCGGGCGCACCACCCGGGTGAGCACCCGCCGGTTCGTCTCGCAGGAGCAGCGCCACCTGGCGGGCCAGGAGACGGTCTTCGTGGCCGAGGACTGGTCCGGGACGCTCACCGTCCGCAGCCTGGTCGACACGGACGTCGCCAACCGCAACGTCCGGGAGTACGCGGCGCTCGCCGACCGGCACCTGGGCGCCCCCACCGTGGAGGAGCTCGGCCCCGGGACGGTGCTGGTGGACACCGTCACGAGCCAGTCGCAGGTCCACGTCGCGGTGGCGATGCGCACCCGGGTGCTGGACGACGACCTCACCCACCGGTCCGGCACGATGACCCCGGTCGTGCCGGCCCCCGGCGTGACCGGCCACGAGCTGCGCATCAGCATGGAGGCGGGCGCGCCCGTGCGGGTGGAGAAGGTCGTCGCCCTCGCCACCTCCCGGGACCGGGCGATCTCCACCCCCGGGCTCGCCGCGGCCGGCGTCCTCGCCCGCGCCGGGACCTTCGAGGAGCTGCTCGCCGAGCACGTGGCGGCGTGGCAGGCGCTGTGGGCCGCGTTCACCGTCGCGACGAGCACGGGAGGGCCCGAGGGCCTCGCCGTGAACCTCAACACCTTCCACGTCCTGCAGTCGGTGGCCGCCGCGGGACCGGACCTGGACGCGGGCGTGCCCGCCCGGGGACTGCACGGCGAGGGCTACCGCGGGCACATCTTCTGGGACGAGATGTTCGTCTACCCCATGCTCACCCTGCGCCGGCCGGAGTGGACGCGGTCCCTGCTCGCCTACCGGTACCGGCGCCTCGGGCAGGCCCGGGCCGCCGCGCGGGCAGTGGGCCGGCCGGGTGCCATGTTCCCGTGGCAGAGCGGCAGCGACGGCCGCGAGGAGACGCCCTCGGTCCTGTTCAATCCCCGCACGGGGCGGTGGATGCCGGACAACTCCCGGCTGCAGCACCACGTGGGCCTGGCGGTCGCGCACGCCGTGTGGCAGTACTACCAGGCCACGGAGGACACCCGCTTCCTCGTGGAGCAGGGGGCGGAGCTCATGGTGGAGATCGCCCGCTTCTTCGCCGACCTCGCCGTCCACGACCCCGAGGACGACCGCTACGACATCGTCGGGGTCATGGGCCCGGACGAGTTCCACGACGGCTACCCCGGCGCGCCCGGCAGCGGGCTGCGCAACAACGCCTACACCAACATCATGACCGCGTGGCTGCTCACCCGCGCCCTGGAGACGGTCGACCGCCTCGGGAAGGACTACGGCGGGCCCCTCTGGCAGCGCCTGGACCTGCGCGAGGACGAGCTGCTGGCCTGGAAGCGGATCCGCACCCGGCTGCGCGTGCCCTTCCTCGCCGACGGCGTCATCGCACAGTTCGAGGGCTACGACCAGCTCCCGGAGTTCTCCTGGGAGGACTACCGCGCCCGGTACGGCAACATCGGCCGGCTGGACCTGATCCTCAACGCCGAGGGGCACTCCACCAACGACTACCGGCTCTCCAAGCAGGCCGACGTCCTGATGCTCCTGTACCTGTTCTCCGACGGGGAGCTGCGCGAGCTGCTCGGGCAGCTGGGCTACGTGTTCCCCGACGACGCCGTGCGCAGCACCGTGGCGTTCTACCGCACCCGGTCGGCCCACGGCTCCACGCTGTCGAACGTGGTGCACTCCTGGGTCGAGGCCCGCCTCGACCGCCGCGGCTCCTGGTCGTTCCTCACCCGCGCCCTCAGCAGCGACCTCGTCGACGCCCAGGGGGACACCACCCGCGAGGGGATCCACCTCGCGGCGATGGCCGGGTCCGTGGACATCCTGACCCGCTGCTACACGGGCCTGGAGATCCGCGAGGACATGCTCTGGTTCCACCCGGCCATCCCCCCGGAGGTGCCCGAGGTGACCTTCTCGATCCACTACCGGGACCAGCCCGTCCAGATCGAGCTCACCCCGGCCGCGCTGCGCCTGTACCTCGGTCCCGGCCCCGCCCGGCCCCTGCGGGTGTGGGTCAACGGCGAGGTCCACGAGCTCGCCGCCGGCCAGCTGCGCGTCTTCCCCCTGGAGGACGCGGATGCCTGAGCCCACGACGCCCCTCATCGGGCCCGCGGCCGGTGCGGCCCTGCACGTGATGAGCTACAACATCCGCTTCGACCACGGCACCGCCGGGCCCGGGCACCCCGACCACTGGCCGGCCCGCGCGCCCCTCCTGGGCCGGCTGCTGCGTCTCGAGCAGCCCACCCTGCTCGGCGTCCAGGAGGCCCTGCACCACCAGCTGCCGGTCCTGCTGCGGGCGCTGCCGGCCGGGTACGCCATGGTGGGCTACGGCCGCACCGGCGGCAGCACGGGCGAGCACTCCCCGATCGTCTACGACGCCCGGCGCCTGGAGCTGCTGGAGTGGAACCAGTTCTGGCTCTCCGGCACCCCCGAGCTCATCGGCTCGGTCACGTGGGGCAACGACGTGCCCCGGATCGTCACGTGGGGCCGGTTCCGCGACCGCTCCGCCGGGGCCGAGCTGGTGCTCGTCAACACCCACTTCGACCACGACTCCGAGCTCGCCCGGGACCGCAGCGCCACCGCCGTCGTCGAGCTGGTGCGCAGCTTCCGACCGCGCACCCCCACCGTGGTCACGGGGGACTTCAACGCCGACGCCGGGGGCTCCGGGGCCTACGCGACGCTCGTGGGCTCCGGGGTCCTGGCGGACACCTGGGAGACGGCCGAGCGCCGGCTCACCCCGCCGTGGGGCACGTTCCCGGACTATGCGCCCCCCGTCCTGGACGGGAGGCGCATCGACTGGGTGCTGGCCGGCCCGGGGGTCCGGGTGCTCCGGGCCGGGATCAACCCGGCGTGCTTCGACGGGCGCTGGCCCAGCGACCACGCCCCCGTGCAGGCCCTGGTCGCCCTCGGCTGAGGCCTAGCCCCCGGACGGGCCCGCCGGGAGGGGCCGCCACGGACGGGCCCCGGCGGCGGCGGCCCCCATCGCGTCGACGGTCGCCGCCGTGCGGGCCAGGGACGCCGCGTCCTCCTCCGGCGACCGGCATCCGGCGTCCGCGGGCAGGGCGCACCACCGGACCGGGTCGACGGTGAGGACGTGCGGGATCCACACGGGGGCCTCCGCCGTCCAGCGGCCGCCCTCGCGGGTGAAGGTGGCGCTGACGGTCAGGCCCTCGTTGTTGACCGGCACCCGGGTGGCGTGCTCGGAGAGGCTGTTGCCCAGGCCGTGCACGATCCAGGTGTCCCCGTGCTTCTCGATCGGCAGCACCGAATGCGTGTGGTGGCCGTAGACGAGGTCGAACTGCCCGCTGTCGGCCAGCGCGTGGCCGACCTCGAGCTGCCGGGCGCTGGGCACGGAGGCGTACTCGTCCCCGGCGTGCACCGCGGCCAGCACGATCTCCGCCCCCTGCTCCCGGGCCGCGCGCGCCCGGCGCACCATCGCCGGCACGTCCAGCAGGTCCACCCGCCAGGCGGCGTCCGGGACGTTGCCGTTGAGCCCGTACGTGCCGGTGACCACCCCGACCCCCACCCCGTTCGCGTCGAGGACCAGGGGGCGGGCGGCGTCGGCGGCCGTGCGGTAGGAGCCGGTGTGCGCGATCCCGCCGTCGTCGAGGGTCTCCAGGGTGCGCTCCAGCCCCGCGGTGCCGGCGTCGAGGGAGTGGTTCGTGGCGGTCGTGCAGGCGTCGTAGCCGATCCCCGCGAGCGCGGGCACGATCTGCGGCGGCACGCTGAACGCGGGGTAGCCGGTGAACGGGCCGCCGGGCTCGGCCAGCGGCGTCTCCATGTCGCAGATCGCGAGGTCGGCGTCCTGCGTGAACGGGCGCAGTCCGGCCACGAGGGGGCCGAAGTCCAGGCGCCCGGCGCCGTCGGCCTCGGCCTGCGCCCACAGGCCCGGGTGCAGCAGGACGTCCCCGGTGACCACGACCTCCACCTCGTCCGGACCCGCCGGAGCGCTCGCAGCCGACGGCGGCGCCGTGCTCCCGCCACCCGGGGCGGGCCCGGCCGTGCCGCAGCCGCCGAGCATGGGGAGCACGCCGAGCAGCGGGACCGCCACGAGGGCGCGGCGGGAACGGGGCGGGCGCGAGGTCATGGGACGAGGGTAGGCCACGGCACCCGCGGGGATCAGGAGAGGACGGTGGTCCAGGCCTCGCGGTCCTCCGGGCGGGGCGGGACGTAGTCGCTGGGGATGACCTCCGCGGGCGCCGGGTGGGCGCGGGCCTTGAGCTCGAGCATCCGCTGCACGTCGTCCAGGGGCGTGGGCGAGTTGTCGGCGCGCAGGTCGACGTCGAGCAGCACGGGGTACTGGAAGCCCGCGAGGGTGTCGGCCACGAGGACGGCGGCGCTCTGCTGGCCGCGCCGGTCCCCGCCCGCGTCGAGGCCGGCCTGCAGGACCTGGATCAGCACGTCGGCCATCTCCAGGCTGGTCAGCCCGGGAACGGCCAGGCCCTGTTCGGCGGCGTCGCGCATGTCGTCGATCACCTCGGGCCCGGCCAGGAGGTTGCCGACGACCACGAAGTCCTGGCCCACCGCCCCGCCGGCCCAGGACTCGCACCGGTCACCGGTGTACTGCGCCCCGGGGCCGTGCACGGGCAGGGCCGCGACCTGCCGCATGGGCAGGTCCGGGTCCACGGCAGGCAGCGCCCGCACGGCCTCCTCGGCGGTGCGCCCGTGGTGCAGGGAGCGGAGCATCTCGTAGCGCAGCCGCCGGTTCGTCCACGCCTGCGAGGCCACGACCCCGGCGGTGGGCACGAGCGCCGGCACGGCGTTGCCCACCGCCAGGGAGTAGCTCGCCGTGGCGGCTCCCAGCAGCCGGGAGTCGGCGGTGCGGGCGATCACGGTGTAGGTCAACGGGTACCTCCTGGGCCACGGCGGCGGCGTCGGCTCGTCCTGGGCGGGTTCTCGGCGGGCCGGCGGGAACCCTGCTCCGCTCTTCTCGCTGGGCCCGGTCGGCCACGCCGCCCGCCGGGGAGCGCCGCGCCGGGTCCGGGCCGAACGGCTCCTTCCTATCACCGGGAGGCGGCGGATGGCACGCGGAGCCCGGGGCTGCGCCCGGGCGACCGGGACCGCTACCGGGCCGGGCTGCCGGGCTCGGCCTCCGGCCCGGCCTCGAGCTGGGCCACGACGGGGAAGTGGTCGGAGGCCCAGGTGCCGCGGGGACGCTCGGCCACCACGCGGGCGCCGAGCACCTGCACCGGGCCCCGGTGCAGGATCCAGTCCAGGCGCGGGGTGCGGGGCCCCGGCTCGCGGTAGCGGTGGAAGGTCCCGGGGGCGTCCGCGGGCAGGACGTCGCGCAGGCCCCCGGCCAGCGCCGCGTCCCAGGTGCGGGAGCGGCCGGCGGGGGCGTTCATGTCCCCCAGCAGCAGCAGCGGCCCGTCCCACCCGAGCTGGGCCGGCTGGAGGGCGGCCAGCGCCCGCAGCCGCGAGCGCTCCGACCAGGGGTCCAGGTGGGTCGCCAGGACCCGCCACCGCACCCGGGTCCGCCGGTCCAGGAGGTCCGCCCGGACGGCGGTGCGGGGACACGGCTGGCCGGGCCACTTGGAGCCGGGCACGTCGGGGGTGGGCGAGAGCCACTGCTGGTGCCAGTCGAGGATCTCGAAGCGGCCGGTGTCCACGGCCAGCAGGCACCGCTCGCCCCGCTGGGCCGCGTCGCGGCCGCGGCCCAGCAACGCGTGGCCCGGGCCGAAGGCCTCCCGCAGCGGGTGCAGCTGCTCCGGGACGACCTCCTGCAGGGCGGCGAGACCGGGACGGTGCGCGCGGAGCACCGCCTGGACGGCGGGCAGGCGGGTGAACCAGGCGTCGGGGGCGCCCCGGCGGTACCGGGGCAGCGGGCGCCGGACGTTGAAGGTCATGGCCGTGAACGCGCCGCGGCCCCGCGGACCGGGTCGGTCGGCGGGGCCGGGGCGGGCGGTGGCGCTCACGGTCGGGGGCGGTGCACTACTGGGCCGCGGACTCCGCGGCGCCCCGCTCGGTGCTCTCCCCGCCGTGCTGGAGGACGCCGCCGCTGTTCTCGAGGTGGGCGCGCATGAACCACTGGAACAGCTCGAGCTCCTTGACCTGGCCGATGAGGATGTCCTCGGTGATCGGGTCGAGCTCGCCGACCTTCTCGATGGCCCCGCGGTGGTCCTCGATCACGCCGTTGTACACGACGTCCAGGGCGGCGAGGTGCTCCACGCCGGTGGCCCGGTTGACGGAGTAGTCGTCCCAGGTGCGGGCCTGCACGAGGTCCCCGGGCAGGCCGCTGGGGCCCACGCCCATGGTCGCCATGCGCTCGGCGAGCTCGTCGACGAAGCCGCGGACGAGCTCGATCTGCGGGTCCAGCATCTCGTGGACGGAGATGAAGTTGGGGCCCACCACGTTCCAGTGGGCGTGCTTGAGGGTCAGCTGCAGGTCGTTGAGGGCGTGCAGGCGCTGCTGGAGGGTCTGCGCGACCTCGTGGCCGTCCTCGGTGGAGAGGCCGGGCACGGTGTAGGGGGCAGAGCGCGGGTTCTGGGCGGCCATGGGTTCGTCTCCTTCTTCCGGCCCGCCGGCGTCCGGCAGGCCTCGATCGACACCTGTGAGTTGCTCGCGACAGCGAGCCGTCCGCCCCCCACTATGGCACGCCGCCCCCGGACTGTCAGCACCCTGTCATTCGCTGTCCGCGATATCGAAGGCCTTGTCACCACCCCGGAGCGCTGGTTGTCTGGACCCATGAACACGACACCCGCCTCCGGCGACCGGATCCCCGACGACCCCCACCTGGCCGACGACGTCGGCGTGCCCGACACCCCCGCGCGGGATCTCGAGACCGCCCCGGAGCCCAGCGGCCTGACCAACGCCGGCCAGCGCATCCCCGGCGTGAGCGACGCCGGGGAGCCCGCCCACGAGGTCACGGGCGACGACCAGGACCCGGCCGCGGGCGCCTACCAGCCCCCGACCTCGGACTGAGCGCGGAAGTTCCCGCCCCCCGCCCCTCAGCGGCGGCGCCCTGTCGGGTGCCGCCGCTACGCTGTGCCCCATGAGCACCCGAGGCACCAGCACCGGCGGGATCGCCGCGGCCACCGGCATCCCCTGGGAGACATGGACGGCGCGGCTCGAGGAGCTGGGCGCCCGGCGGATGGGGCACGCCGAGATCGCCCGGCACGTGGCCGGGCAGCTCGCGGGCGTCGTCGCCAACCACGAGTGGTGGGCCCAGGCCGTCACCGTGGCCTACGAGCAGCACGTCGGCGCCCGGCGCCCCGGCCAGACCGGGGACGGGCGCTTCAACGTCAGCGCCGGCCGCACCGTGGACGGCAGCCTCGACGAGGCCCTCGCCCGCTGGAGCGCCGTCATGGCCGGGCGCTCGGACGCCGCCGGGGTGGCCTTCGCGGACGAGCCCAGCACGAGCGCCACCGAGAAGTGGCGCTACTGGCGCGTGCGCCTGGCCGACGGCACCCGGGTCTCCGTGAACGTCGGGACCAGGGGCCCGGGCCGCTCCGGGGTGGCCGTCGCGCACGCCGGACTGGCCGCGGCGGAGGACGTCGAGCCGTGGCGCGCCTTCTGGAAGGGCCGGCTGCGCGAGCTCTGAGCCGCGCCCTCCACCGCCCGGACGCACACCCCGCTTGTGGCGCACGTCACGGCTCGCCTACGGTGACCCCGGTACCTGAGACGAGGAGTATCGGATGACCGCGCCCTACCCCCACCTGACGGCCCCGCTGGACCTGGGCTTCACCACCCTGCCCAACCGCGTGCTCATGGGATCCATGCACACCGGCCTGGAGGAGCAGCCCGGCGGCTTCGAGCGCCTGGCCGCGTTCTACGCCGAGCGGGTGCGCGGCGGCGTCGGGCTCATCGTCACGGGCGGGATCGGCCCCAGCCCCGAGGGCGCCACCCGTCCCGGGGCCGCCCTCCTGGCCACCCCCGAGGAGGTGGCCGGGCACCGCACGGTCACCGGCGCCGTGCACGCGGAGGGCGGCAGGATCGCCCTGCAGATCCTGCACTCCGGCCGCTACGCCCAGAGCACGGCCGCCGTCGCGCCGAGCGCGCTGCGCGCCCCCATCAGCCCGGTCGTCCCGCACGAGCTCACCGACGAGGAGATCGAGCGGACCATCGAGGACTTCGCCCGCACGGCCGTCCTGGCCCGGGAGGCCGGCTACGACGGGGTGGAGGTCATGGGCTCCGAGGGCTACCTCATCAACGAGTTCGTCGCCGCCGGGACCAACCACCGCACCGACGAGTGGGGCGGGTCCTGGCACCACCGGATGCGCCTGCCCGTCGAGATCGTCCGGCGGGTCCGGGAGCGCACGGGCCCCGACTTCGTCCTGATCTACCGGCTGTCCATGCTCGACCTCGTCCCGGGCGGGTCCACGCTCGAGGAGGTGGTCGAGCTCGCCCGGGCGGTCGAGGCCGCCGGAGCCACGCTGCTCAACACCGGGATCGGCTGGCACGAGGCCCGCGTCCCCACCATCGCCACGGTCGTGCCGCGCGGCGGCTTCGCGTGGGTGACCCGCCGGCTCAAGGGCGAGGTCGGCATCCCGCTGGTCGCCGTCAACCGGATCAACACCCCCGCGACCGCGGAGCGCATCCTGGCCGACGGCGACGCCGACATGGTCTCCCTCGCCCGGCCCCTCCTGGCCGACCCCGACTTCGTCGCGAAGGCGGCCGCGGGCCGGGCCGACGCCATCAACACGTGCATCGCCTGCAACCAGGCGTGCCTCGACCACACCTTCGCGGGCCGCACGGCCTCCTGCCTGGTCAACCCCCGCGCCGGCCACGAGACGCTGCTGCGGCTCGGGCCCACCCGCCGGGCCGAGCGGATCGCCGTCGTGGGGGCGGGCCCCGCGGGCCTGGCGTTCGCGGTCAACGCCGCGGAGGCCGGGCACGCCGTCACCCTCTTCGAGGCCGGCGACCGGATCGGCGGCCAGTTCCTGCTCGCGCTGCGCGTCCCCGGCAAGGAGGAGTACGCCGAGACCCTGCGCTACTACGCCGTGCGCCTCGCCGAGCTGGGCGTGGACGTGCGGACGGGGACGGCCGCGGGGCCCGGGCACCTCGCCGGCTTCGAGCGGATCGTGCTGGCCACCGGCGTGGAGCCGCGCGTGCCGGCGATCGAGGGCGTGGACCACCCGTCGGTCGCGGGCTACCGCGACGTCCTGGAGGGCGCCCCCGTCGGGCGGCGCGTCGCGGTCCTCGGAGCCGGCGGCATCGGCTTCGACGTCGCGCAGTTCCTCGTCCACGACCCCGCCCCCTCCGGGCACGACTTCTACCGCAGCTGGGGGGTGGACACCACGCTCTCCACCCGCGGCGGCCTCGTCCCGCCGCGGCCGCCGCGCCCCGCGCGGGAGGTGACGCTGCTGCAGCGCTCCCCGGGCAGGCCGGGCGAGCGCCTGGGCCGGACCACCGGCTGGATCCACCGGGCGTCGTTGAAGGCCGCGGGCGTGCGGATGCTGGGCGGGGTGGGCTACCGGAGGATCGACGACGCGGGGCTGCACCTGGTGGTGCCCGGCCCCGGCGGGCCGGTGGAGCAGGTGCTGGCCGTGGACACCGTGGTGCTGTGCACCGGCCAGGAGCCGGCGCGGCGGCTGCACGACGCCCTGCTGGCGGCCGGCCACGACGCCGAGGCCGTGCCGGTGCACCTCGTCGGCGGGGCGGACGTGGCCGCCGAGCTCGACGCCAAGCGGGCGATCCGGCAGGCCACCGAGCTCGTCGCCGCCCTCGGCTGACGTCCCGGGCTCAGCGCCCGGCGGCGTAGCCCTGGGCGCCGCGCGGGTTCGCCGCGGCCCCGACCACCCCGGTGGCCGGGTCGCGGGTCACCACCGAGAGCCGCCCGAGCGACCAGTCCCCCGCCCGCACGACCCGGTGCCCGCGCCGCGCCAGGCCGGCGAGCACGGCCGGGCCGAGCCGGTCCTCGACCACCGCGCCGCCGGGCTCCCACGTGCGCGGCCAGAAGGAGCCGGGCACGGAGGTGGTGTGCAGGGTCGGCGCGTCGACGGCCTGCTGGGGCGTGTAGCCGCCGACGATCGTGCGCAGCAGCCACGGCAGCTGCCACTGGTCCTGCTGGTCCCCGCCGGGCGAGCCGAGCGCCGCCACCGCGTGCCCGTCCCGGAGCACGAGCGTGGGGGTCAGCGTGGTGCGCGGGCGCCGGCCGGGCCGCAGCTGCGAGGGGCCCTCCTCGAGCCACGTCATCTGCAGCCGGGAGCCGAGGCAGAACCCCAGCTCCGGGATCGTGGGCGAGGACTGCAGCCATCCGCCGGAGGGGGTCACGGCGACCATGTTGCCCCACCGGTCGACCACGTCGATGTGGCAGGTGTCCCCGCGGGTCTCCCCCGTGGGCCGGACCGTGGGCTCCCCCGCCGCGGACAGCGCGGAGGAGTCTCCCGGGTGATATTCCGTGCGCAGCGGCGGCACGAACGGCTCGCGGCCCGGGACCCGGCCCGGACGGAACCCGTGCGCGGCGGTGTCCGTGATCAGCGCCCGCCGCTGCGCCGCGTACTCCGGCGAGAGCAGGTGGGCGAGCGGCACGTCGCCGTCGCCGTACCAGGCCTCGCGGTCGGCGAGCGCGAGCTTCTGCGCCTCCAGCAGGGTGTGCGCGCCGAGGGCGGTGGAGGGGTCCAGCCGCTCGTCGTCGAGCCCGTCGAGCAGCGCCAGCGCCTGGAGCAGCGCGGGGCCCTGGCCCCACGGCCCGCTCTTGGCGATCGTGCGGCCGCGGAACCCGAGGGTCGTCGCGGGCTCGTACCCGGACTCGAAGGCCGCGAGGTCCTCCACGGTCATGACCCCGGCATGGTCGGTGCCCGAGGAGTGCCGGTGCGGGACGGCGAGGAAGTCGACGGCGGCCCGGGCCACGAAGCCCTCCCGCCAGGCGCGGCGGGCGGCGTCGATGCGGGAGGCGCGGTCCGGCCGGTCCGCGCCGGCCTCGACGAGGCGCTCGAGCACCCGGGCGTACGCCGGGTTGCGGATCACCTCGCCCGCGGCCGGGGGGCGGCCCTGCGGCATCCACTGCCGGGCCGAGGACGGCCAGTGCTCGGTGAACAGCCGCGCGACCGCCGCGATCGTGGCCCCCACCCGGCCGAGCACGGGGTGGCCGTCGCGGGCGTAGCCGGCCGCGAACCCCAGCACGTCGGCGAGCTCCCACGTGCCGTGGTCGCGCAGGAGCACGAACCAGGCGTCCACCGCGCCCGGGACGGCGGCCGCGAGCGCCCCGGCGCCGGGCACGAGCTCGAGGCCCTCCGCGCGGTAGTGCTCCACGCTCGCCCCGGCCGGGGCGGGCCCCTGTCCCATGAGCACGACGGGCCGGCCCGGGTCCGCGGCCGTGGCGAACAGGCCCACGAGGTCCCCGCCGGGCCCGTTGAGGTGGGGCTCCACGACGTGCAGCACGAAGCCTCCGGCCACCGCGGCGTCGAAGGCGTTCCCGCCGCGCTCCAGGACGGCCTGCGCGGCCGCCGTGGCGAGCCAGTGCGTCGAGGCGGCCATCCCGAACGTGCCCTGCAGGTCCGGGCGCGTGCTGAAGGAGCTGGGCGGGGTGTAGGGCACGGTGCGGTCCTCTCCGGCAGGGGTCCAGGCTATCCCCGGCTCGCCCGGGGGCCGGGAGCACCGCCGCAGCGCGTCCGCGCCGTCGCGCTCCTGCCGCCGCCTCCTCCTGCCGGGCGGGCCGGCCGGTGTCCGTCCGAGCCCTCGGCCACCGGGCCGTCGACCTCGCCGGCGCGAACATCGCCGGGCGCCCCCGCACGACGGCGTCACAACCCGTGTCCGGACGGATCCTGGAGCCGGACTGCCCGATACTGGTGTCCCCGGATCCCGCGCACGGTGCAGGAGGAGACGATGCGTGCACACCCTGGTGGCCCCCGCTTCCCGGGGGCACGGCCATGATGGTCGCCCTGGGCCTGGTCCTGATGGTCCTCGCCGTGGCCGTCGTGCTGGCCACGGCCCGGCGCGAGGTCCTGATGGAGGCCGACCGGCTCACCGCCGGGACGGTCGCCTCCACGATGGCCGTGGTGGCCGCCGGGATCGTGCTGTTCATCACGGGAGCCGCGATCGCCGGCATGTCGGTGCTGCTGACGCTGGGCCTCTCGCTCCGGCCCTGACCCCGGGCCGCAGGGAGCGCCGCGTCAGCTCTCGACGAGGATCCCGTCCTCGTCGGCCCAGACCGTGCGGCCGGGGACGAACGTGGTCCCCTCGATGACGACCGGCACGTCCTGCTCCCCGACGCCGTCCTTCGCGGACTTGCGCGGGTTGGACCCCAGCGCCTTGATCCCCAGCGGCAGCTGCGCGAGCGCGACCCGGTCCCGGACCGGGCCGTTGATGATCACGCCCGCCCAGCCGTTGCGCACGGCGGCCTCCGCGATCATGTCGCCCATCAGGGCCGTGCCCATCGAGCCGTGGCCGTCGACGACCAGCACCGCGCCCTCGCCGGGCGAGTTCAGCAGGGCCTTGACGAGGGCGTTGTCCTGGAAGCAGCGGATCGTGCGCACCGGGCCGGTGAACGCGCGCACCCCGCCCAGGTCGAGGAACTGGCGGGGGCAGGACATCAGCTGCTCCCCGCGCTCGTCGTAGAGGTCGGCGGTCGAGAACGGGCGGGGATCGGTCATGGGCTGCTCCTCGGCGTGGACGGGCGTGGACGGGCGTGGACGGGCGTGGACGGGCGTGGGCGGGCGCGGACGGCCTCCGGTAGCGGTCCCGGGCACCACAGTAGCCACGCCCGTGGACGGGGTCAGCCCTCCGCGCGCTCCGCCGGCCGGCCGGGGGCGTCCTCGGGGGACGGGCCCACGGTCGTGCCCAGCGGGATCTCCTCGATGAGCAGGGACAGCACCAGGCACGCCGCCGCGACGGGCAGCCCCCACAGGAAGACGGGGGGCAGGGCCTGCGCGAAGGCCTGTCCTACAGCGTCCTGCACCGGAGCGGGCAGGGACGCGAGCACCTGGGGGCTCAGGGCATCGACGTCGAGGGCGGGCGCCGCCGGGCCCGCCGGCAGGGCGGCGCCGAGGGCGTCGTCGAGCCGGGCGACGAACAAGGAGCCGAACACCGAGATCCCGAAGGACGCCCCGATCTGGCGGAAGTAGTTCGACGACGACGTCGCCGCGCCCACGTCCGCGGAGGGCACCGCGTTCTGGACGATCAGCACGAGGTTCTGCATCAGGCAGCCGATCCCGAGACCGATGACCACCATGCCCGTGGCCGTGAGGGCGTAGGGGGTGGTCTCGTCGATCCGCGACAGCAGCACCAGGCCCCCGGCCATCACCACCGAGCCCAGCACCGGCCACGCCCGGTACCGCCCGGTGCGCGCGATCCGCCGGCCGGTCCCGATCGTGCCCACGAGCATGCCGACGGTCACGGGGATCATCATGAGCCCGGAGCCGGTGGCCGAGGCCCGGTCCACCATCTGCAGGTACGTCGGCAGGTAGGAGATGGTGGCGAACATGATCACGCCCATCCCCACGGCCGCCGCGGTGGGGACCAGGAAGTTGCGCACCCGGAACAGGTGCAGCGGGATGATCGGCTTCGCGGCCCGGCGCTCCACGAGCACGAACAGCGCGGCCAGCACCGCGGCCGCCGCGGCCAGGCCCAGGATCTGCGGGCTCGCCCACCCGTACGCGGTGCCGCCCCACGTGGTCAGGAGCACGAACGCCGTGCTGCCCAGCGCGAGCAGCACGGTCCCGAGGACGTCCAGGCGCACGGGCCCGCGCGGGGCGTGGGGCAGGTGCAGGTAGCGAGGGATGAACACGAGCGTGACCAGGCCCAGGGGCAGGTTGATGTAGAACACCCAGCGCCAGCTCACGAGGTCGGTGAGGAACCCGCCCAGCAGCGGCCCGCTCACCGAGGCCAGGCCGAAGGCCGCCCCGATGATCCCCATGTACTTCCCGCGCTCCCGGGCGGGGACGAGGTCGGCGATGATCGCCTGCGCCCCGATCAGCAGACCGCCGCCGCCGAGGCCCTGCAGGGCGCGGAAGACGATGAGCTGGGTCATGTCCTGGGCGACCCCGGCCAGCATCGACCCGGCCAGGAAGACCACCACGGCCACGAGGAAGATCCGCTTGCGGCCGTAGAGGTCGCCGAGCTTGCCGTAGACCGGCAGCCCCACGGTGGCGGCGAGCACGTAGGCGGTGATCGCCCAGGAGATCCGCTCCAGCCCGTTGAGGTCCCCCACGATGGAGGGCAGGGCCGTGGCCACGATCGTCTGGTCGAGGGCCGCGAGCAGCACGGCCATCAGCAGGCCCAGGAACGTCAGGCGCAGCCGGCGGTCCCCGGCGCCGCCGACCGCCGTCCCGCTCAGCGGTCCGCGCCGATCACGGTGGCGCCCTCGGGCCCGCCGGTCGCGGCTGCCGCCGCGCAGGACAGGGCCGGAGCCCCCGGGCGGACGAGCCGTTCCTCAGGATGCTGCACCACAGGATTCTCGCGCCCCCGGGAACCCCTGGCAAGGGGAGCTGACCCGCCCGTCCCGGACCGCCCATCGGGCTCACAGGCGCCACGTCTACTATCCTGGAGAACGCCTGACCCGAGACCGGGGGCATGCGCACCGTGATCGACGCCAGGAAGGAGGCGCCATGGGATTCCTCGAGAGCCTCGAGAACAACATCGAGAAGGCCGTCCGCGCCGCCTTCGCCACCGGCTCCCGCAAGCGGGTGGAGGCGGTCGAGATCGCCAGCGCCCTGCGGCGCGAGCTGGACCAGGAGGCGTTCACCATCTCCGCGGGCCGCACCATGGCCCCCAACGTGTTCGTGGTGGAGTTCTCCGACGAGGACTTCCCCCGCGCCCAGGACTGGGGCACGCCCCTCGCCGAGGAGCTGTGCGACGTCGTGATCAAGCACGCCCGCAGCCAGGCCTACACCCTCCAGGGGGCCGTGAAGGTCTCCTTCACCCGCAACCCCGAGGTGGAGGCGGGCGAGTTCCGCATCCACTCCTCCGCCCAGCGCACCGCGGAGTCCCCCAACACGCCGTCCACCCCGAGCGGGCACCGCATCGCCCGCAGCCACCGCCGCGAGGAGGCCGAGCCGCCCCCGCCCGCCCAGCACTGGATCCCGGTGCTCGACGTGGGCGGGGAGCGGTTCTCCATCAACGCGGACTCGATCGTGCTGGGCCGCTCCGCCGAGGCGGACATCACGGTGGAGGACACCGGGGTGTCCCGCAAGCACCTCGAGATCCGGCGCCAGGGCGAGCACTTCCTGGCCGTGGACCTGGGCTCGACCAACGGCTCGTACGTGGACGGGGAGCGGGTGATCGGCCGCACCGAGCTGGTCAACGGGTCCGTGATCACCATGGGGCGCACCCGGATCACGTTCCGCCTCCTGACCCCGAAGGGGCACCGCTGAATGTCCGAACTGACCGTCACGCTGCTCCGCTTCGGCTTCCTGGCCCTGCTGTGGATCTTCATCTTCAGCATCGTCGCCAGCCAGGGCCGTGACCTGGCGGTCGGCGGGAAGCTGCCGGCCGCCCTCACCCGCTCCCGCCGGCGCGGCGCCGAGCGCACGCCGCCCGCGCCCCCGGCGGCGACGGCGGCGGTGCCCCCGGCCGGGGGCACCCCCACGGGCCAGCGCTCCCGCCCCCAGACCCTGGTCGTGCTCGACGGGCCGCTGCGCGGCCGCAGCTTCGCCCTCGGCAGCGCCCCCGTGCTCATGGGCCGCTCCCCCGAGGCCACCGTGCCCCTCGGGGACGACTACGCCTCGGGCCGCCACGCGCGGCTGTTCCCGCAGGGCTCCCGCTGGTTCCTCGAGGACCTCGGCTCCACCAACGGCACCTACGTGGCCGACCAGCGCCTCACCCGGGCCGTGCCCCTCGACGCCGGGACCCCGTTCCGGGTGGGCAAGACCGTCCTGGAACTGAGGCCCTGACGCATGGGGATCGCCTTCCGCTACGCCGCGCGCTCCGACGTGGGCCGGGTCCGTTCGAAGAACGACGACTCCGCCTACGCCGGCCGCTACCTGGCCGTGGTCGCCGACGGCATGGGCGGGCACGTGGGCGGCGACGTCGCCTCCGCGTCGGCGGTCATCGACCTGACCTCCCTCGACCGGCCCGACCACCACGGGGAGGGCGCCACCGTCCTCGCGGACGAGATCCAGAACGCCAATCAGAACCTGGCCCGGCTCGTGGTCGGCAACCCCCGGCTGGGCGGGATGGGCACCACCGTCACGGCCCTGCTCGCCGACGGGCAGGACCTCGTCGTCGCGCACATCGGCGACTCCCGCGCGTACCGGCTGAGCGGGGAGGGCTTCCGCCAGGTCACCCGGGACCACACGTTCGTGCAGCGGCTCATCGACGAGGGCCGGCTGCGCCCCGAGGAGGCCGAGTCCCACCCGCACAAGAACGTCCTGATGCGCGTGCTCGGCGACGTCGACGCCTCCCCCGAGATCGAGGTCGAGGTGCTGCGCCCCGAGGTCGGCGAGCGCTGGCTGCTGTGCTCGGACGGGCTCAACGCCGTCGTGCGCCCGGAGACCATCGAGTCGGTGCTGCGCTCCACCGGGGACCTCAACCAGATCGTCGACACCCTCGTGGAGCTCACCCTCGACCGAGGGGCCCCCGACAACGTCACCGTGGTGGTGGTCCAGGTCTTCGAGACCGACGACGGCGCCCCGCCCGCCCCCCAGGAGGGGGAGGCCCACGGGGCGGTGCCCGACCCCGAGCACGCCCGGACCTCCGACGAGCTCACCGCCGCGACGGACCCGGCGAGCCCCTCCTCGCCCGCCCCGCAGCCCCGCTCCGAGTCCTCGGCCGCCCTGCTGCGCCGGGACCTCGCGGCGCGCCCGCACCTGCTCGTGGGCGCCGCCGCCAACGCCACCCAGACCGGGCGCATCCCCACGGTCAGCGACAGCGTCCTGCAGCGCCGGGCCACGCTCGTGCGCACCTCGACCCCCGACACCCTGGCCGACCCGCGAGAGGTCGAGTCCGCCCTGCACCGCGCGGAGGCGGCCGCGGCCCCGTCGCCGCGCCGGCGCCGGCGCCGGCGCGCACTGGCCGTGCTCACCCTCGCCACGGTCGGGCTGCTGCTGGTCGCGGGCGGATGGCTCGCCAACGGCTGGATCAGCTCCCAGTACTACGTCGGCGAGGACGAGGGCAACGTGGCCATCTACAACGGCGTCTCCCAGAGCCTCGGGCCCGTGGGCCTGAGCGACCTGGAGCAGAGCACGGACCTGCGCGTCGAGGACCTGCCCAGCTACGCCCAGGCGCGGGTGCGCAACGCGATCCCGGCCGGCAGCCTGGAGGAGGCCGAGCGGATCGTGCGCGAGCTGCGGGACTCCGCGCGGGGCGGGAGCGCCGCGCCGACCCCCACGCCCCGCCCGACCGGCACGGTCCGGCGGGCCACCGGCTCGCCGGTGCCCACCGCCCCGAGCTCCTCCCCGTCCGAGAGCCCCGGAGGTGCCCGATGAGCGCCGTCACCGCGCCCCCCGCCCCCGCGCCCGTCCAGAAGCCGCGGCGGATCACGGAGCTGGCCCTGCTGGTCGTCGCCGTGGGCGTCGGCGTGGCCGCCAACATCCTCGTGGACCCGGACCAGCTCGGCTCCGGGGACCCGCACATCCTGGTCACCGGGCTCGTGCTGGGCATCGGGGCGCTGCTGCTGCACGTGGTGCTGTGGCTGCGCGCGCGCTACGCCGACCCCTACCTCCTGCCCATCGCCGTCGCCCTCAACGGCCTGGGGATCGCCATGATCCACCGGATCGACCTCACCACGGACCAGACGGCCGCGGACTCGCAGGTGCTGTGGACGGCCCTGGCCATGACCGCCGCCGGGCTCGTCCTGTGGTTCCTCAAGGACCACCGGGTGCTGCGCCGCATCACCTACATCTCACTGGTGCTCAGCGGCCTGCTGCTCCTGCTGCCGCTGCTGCCGGGACTGGGCCTCGAGCTCAACGGCGCGCGGATCTGGATCTCCGTGGGCGGGCGCACCTTCCAGCCCGGCGAGGTCGCCAAGATCACCCTGGCCGTCTTCTTCGCCGGCTACCTCTCGACCAACCGGGACCTCATCCTCCTGGCCGGGCGCAAGCTGGGCCCGGTGCGGTTCCCGCGGTTCCGCGACATGGCGCCCATGTTCACGGCGTGGCTCATCGCGATCGGCGTGCTGGTGTTCCAGCGCGACCTCGGCTCCGCCATCCTGTTCTTCGGCCTGTTCGTGGCCATGATCTACCTCGCCACCAGCCGGCTGAGCTGGATCATCATCGGTGTGCTGCTCGTGGCCCTGGGCGGCTTCCTCGCCAGCCAGGTCTTCGGGCACGTGGCCGCCCGCCTCGACTCGTGGCTCAACGCCTTCGACCCGGAGGTCTACAACCGGGCGCCCGGGGGGTCCGCGCAGATCGTACAGGGCCTGTTCGGGCTCTCCTCGGGCGGGCTGTTCGGCCAGGGCCTGGGCCAGGGCCGGCCCGACCTCGTCTCCTACGCCAACTCGGACATGATCATCACCGCGTTCGGCGAGGAGCTGGGGCTCATCGGCGTCAGCGCGATCCTCGTGCTGTTCTTCCTCTTCGTCACCCGCGGCTTCCGGGCGGCGCTCGGCACCCGGGACGCGTTCGGCAAGCTGCTGGCGGCGGGGCTGTCCGCGGTCATCGTCCTGCAGCTGTTCGTGGTGGTGGGCGGCGTCACCCGGCTCATCCCGCTGACCGGGCTCACCACGCCGTTCATGTCCGCCGGCGGGTCCTCGCTGCTGTCCAACTGGATCATCGCGGCGATCGTCCTGGCGATCTCCCACACCGCCCGGCGCCCGGTGGTCACGGGCCCGGCCACCGAGGAGGACCTCGCGGAGGTCGCCGCCCACGAGGCGGCGCTGCGGGAGGCCTCCCGCCGGGACGAGCAGGAGCGCGCCGAGCGCCTCGAGCGCCGCCGTGCCCGCCGCGACGGCACCGCCGACGACGAGGACGACGCCGAGCACGACGCGACCGCGGACGCCACCGCCCGGCAGCGCGCCGTCGGGCCGGCGACCGCGCGCACCGCCGCGGTCCCCGCGGCCCCGGCCGAGCCCGCCGCCACGGAACCGATCACCGCCGCGGGACCGGGTGCGCGCCGGGCCGCCGACGACGGCGGCACCCCCACCGAGGCGATGTCCCGCCTCACCGACCAGGACCGCCGCGGCGGCGCAAGCACCGAGAACGGAGGAGCACCGTGAACCGGGCGATCCGACACACGTGGACGGCCGGCGTGGCGATCTTCACCGTGCTGCTCCTGGCGCTGACCTACGTGCAGTTCTTCGCGGCCCGCACCCTCGAGGCGCACCCGTGGAACAACCGCAGCCTCTACGACCAGTTCGGGGCGGACCGGGGCGCGATCCTCGTGGACGGCGACCAGAAGGCCTTCTCCGAGCCCTCGGACGACGACTTCGAGTACCAGCGTGGCTACACGGACCCCCTGATGTACGGGCACCTGACCGGGTACTTCTCGCTGGTCTACGGCGCCACCGGCCTGGAGGCCGCCATGGGCGACGAGCTCTCGGGCGCCTCCGCCGACCAGTTCTACGACCGCGTGGTCTCGATGTTCTCGGGCGACCAGCCCACGGGCGCGTCGGTGGAGCTGACCATCGACCCCGTCCTGCAGCAGAGGGCCTACGAGCTGCTGCAGGGGCACAAGGGCTCCGTCGTCGCCCTGGACCCGAGGACCGGGGCGATCCTCGCCATGGTCTCGACCCCGGGCTACGACCCCAACGAGCTCGCCTCGCACAACTCCGCGTCCGTGATCGCCGCGGCGGAGCGGCTCAACGCGGACGCTGACCAGCCCCTGATCAACCGGGCGATCGCCGGGGACCTCTATGCCCCCGCCTCGACGTTCAAGATCATCGACACCGTGGCCGCCCTGGAGTCGGGGCAGTACACCACGCAGACGCAGATCCCGAACCCCCAGGAGCTGCCGCTGCCCGGCACCGATGTCACCCTGCCCAACTACGTGGGCGGCGGGTGCACCGCGCGCACGCAGGCGGACCTCGAGTTCGCGCTGGAGCAGTCCTGCAACACGCCCTTCGCCCAGATCGCCCTGGACCTCGGCGAGGACGCCATCCGGGAGACGGCGCAGAACTTCGGCTACGGGGAGTCCCTGTCCGTGCCGCTGCAGGTGACCCCGTCGCTGTTCCCGGAGGAGCTCAACGACTCGCAGCTGGCCCTGTCCTCCATCGGCCAGTACGACGTGCGCACCACGCCCCTGCAGGTCGCCATGATGAGCGCGGCGATCGCCAACGACGGCGTGCAGATGAAGCCGCAGCTCGTGCGCACGGTGCGGGCCGCGGACCTGTCCGTCCTGGAGGAGCCCAGCCCCGAGCAGCTGCGCCGCTCCACGAGCGCCGACGTCGCCGCCACGGTCACGGACCTCATGGTCCAGGTGGTCGACGAGGGCATCGCCCGCGGCGCCGCGGTCCCCGGGGTCGAGGTGGCCGGCAAGACGGGCACCGCCGAGATCGGCTCCGAGGAGGGGCTCAACGACTCCTGGTTCACCGGTTTCGCGCCGGCGGACGACCCCCAGGTGGCCCTCGCCGTCGTCTTCGAGGACGTCGACGTGGCGACGGGCGCCTCCCTGACCAGTCCGAGCGCCAAGCAACTCTTCGAGGCGGTGTTGAACAAGTGAGACCATCGTCGAGCACCGTCCTGGGCGGGCGCTACGCGCTGACCGATCGGATCGCGATCGGCGGCATGGGGGAGGTGTGGAAGGCCAAGGACCGGGTCCTGGGCCGCATCGTCGCCGTGAAGATCCTCAAGGAGGAGTACAACGGGGACCCCAACTTCCTGCAGCGCTTCCGCGCCGAGGCCCGGCACACCGCCCTGCTCAACCACCCGGGCGTCGCCAACGTGTTCGACTACGGCGAGGAGGAGGGCTCCGCCTTCCTGGTCATGGAGCTCGTTCCCGGCGAGCCGCTGTCCAACATCATCGAGCGGCGCAAGACCCTGGACCCGGACACCGTGCTGAACTACATCGGGCAGACCGCCCGCGCCCTCGCGGCCGCGCACGCCCAGGGCCTGGTGCACCGCGACGTCAAGCCCGGCAACCTGATCATCACCCCGGACAACCGCGTCAAGGTCACCGACTTCGGGATCGCCCGGCTCGCGGACCAGGTCCCGCTCACGGCCACGGGCCAGGTCATGGGCACCGCCCAGTACCTCGCCCCGGAGCAGGCCACGGGCCAGACGGCCACGGGCTCCTCCGACATCTACTCGCTGGGCATCATCGGCTACGAGTGCCTCGCCGGGCGGCGCCCGTTCACCGGGGAGTCGCAGATCGCGATCGCCCTCGCCCAGGTCAACGACCCGCCGCCGCCGCTGTCCGACGAGCTGCCCGAGCCGGTGCGCGCCCTCGTGCTGTCGATGCTGGCGAAGGACCCGAAGGAGCGCCCCGCCACGGCAGGCGCCCTCGCCACCGCCGTGGACGCCATCCGGCGCGGGGACGTCACGGCCGCGGTCGCGGCCGTGCCCGGAATGCGCGCCTTCCTGGACCTGCCCGACGACGACGCCACGCAGGCCATCGAGCCGGTGCGCGACGAGCCCACCCGGCTGCTGGCCCGCCAGGGCGCCGGCGCGGCCGGCGCCGCGGCGGGCGCCGCCCTGGGCGCCGGGGCGGCCACGGCGGACGCCCCCGCCCATCCCGTCACCGCGGAGCTCGGTCTCGTCGAGCCGCCGCGGGCCCCCGAGGCCGGCGGCGCACACCCGGTGGACGAGCCGCCGCGGCGCTCGGTGTGGGCCTGGCTGCTGCCGGTGCTGCTGGTGCTGGCCGTCAGTGCCGCGCTGCTGTGGTTCTTCCTGGTGCGGGACGCCGACCCGGTGGGCCGGGAGCCGTCCCCCACGGGCACCGTCGCCACGTCGGCCCTGCCGAGCACGAGCTCCCCCACCGCGACGGAGGCCTCGGACACCGTGGAGGTCCTCGCGGCCCGCTTCGAGGGCCGCCCGGTCGACGAGGTCGTCCAGGAGCTCTCCGACCTCGGCTTCGCCGTGCAGCGCCAGGGCCAGGCCTCCGACGGGGCGGTCGACACGGTGCTGTCGCTGGATCCCGTGGGCCAGGTGGCGCGCGGGGAGACGATCACGGTCGTCTTCTCGACCGGCCCGGACACCGTGGAGCTGCCCAGCGGCCTGGTCGGGCGTCCCTCCGAGGAGGTCCTCGCCGAGATCACCGGGGTGGGCGTCAACGTCACGCTCTACGAGGAGGTCAACGACGGCGCGGAGCCGGGCACGGTGCTGCGCACCGACCCGGTGGGCGGGTCCACCGTGCGCCCGGGCGACACGGTCGAGGTGTGGGTGGCCGTGGCACCGCCCGCGGCCACGACCACGGCGCCCCGGACCTCGGCCCCCAGCGCCCCGGTGCCCACCACGTCGGCGCCGGCCACCGGTGCGCCGACGCCGACCGCGACCCCGTCCGCCCGGGAGGACTGACCCGTGCCGGGCCGGAACCCCGTCCCCCGCCTGATCAACGGTCGCTACGAGGTGGGCGAGGCCATCGGCCGCGGCGGGATGGCCACCGTCCACGTCGGGCGGGACCTTCGCCTCGGGCGCCGGGTGGCCATCAAGGTGCTGCGCCCGGAGCTGGCCCGGGACGACTCGTTCCACGAGCGGTTCAAGCGCGAGGCCCAGTCCGTGGCCGCCCTGAACCACCACTCCATCGTCTCCGTCTACGACACGGGCGAGATCGCCGCGCAGACCGACGAGGGCGTGGACCGGCCCTACATCGTGATGGAGTACGTGCCCGGCCGGACCCTCCGGGAGCTGATCCACGAGGACGCGGTCACGCCGCAGGAGGCCGTGGAGCTCACCCTGGGGATCCTCGACGCCCTCGAGTACAGCCACCGGGCCGGCATCGTGCACCGGGACATCAAGCCCGCGAACGTGATCGTGACCCCCGACCGCCAGGTCAAGGTCATGGACTTCGGGATCGCCCGGGCCGTGGAGGACACCTCGCCGGCCCTCACCCAAGCCCAGGCGGTGCTGGGGACCGCCCAGTACCTCTCCCCCGAGCAGGCCCGGGGCGAGACCGTGGACGCCCGCTCGGACCTCTACTCCGCCGCGTGCGTGCTGTTCGAGATGCTCACGGGGCGGGCCCCGTTCGTCGGGGAGTCCTCCGTGAGCATCGCCGCCCAGCACGTGCGGGACGACCCGCCCGCGCCCTCGGAGCTGGACCCCCGGCTCGGGCGGCGGGTGGACGCCTTCATGGCCAGGGCCCTCGCCAAGGACCCCTCGGCCCGCTTCCAGGACGCCGGGCAGATGCGCCGGGCCCTGCGCGAGCTGCGCCCCGCGGTGCCCGACGACCTCGACGCCACGCACCCCCTTCCCCCCGTCCCCGCCCGTGACGAGGACACCAAAACCCTCCCGCCCGTGCCCGTCCTCGGCCCCGCGGCCGCGGCCCCGGGGCCCACGACGTCGGCCCCGCAGCTCGCCCCGGCGGCCGGCACGCTCCTCACCGCCGCCCCGGCGACCGGGTCGACCGAGCGCCGCCGCCGCGCGCTGCCCCTGCGCAGGGTGCTGCTCACCCTCGTGGTCCTCGCCCTCCTGGGCGTCCTCGGCGTCGTGGCCCTCCAGTGGTTCCAGGACCAGCGGGACCGCCCGGTCCTGGTGCCGGTCCCGTACGTGGCCGGCATGGACGCGTCGGTGGCGGAGACAGCGGTCCGCAGCGCGGATCTCGTCCCGCAGCTGGAGGAGGTCTTCGACGACGACGTTCCCGAGGGCGACGTGGTGGAGACCGACCCGGCGGCCGACACGCAGGTGGAGGAGGGCTCCACGGTCGTCCTCACGGTCTCCAAGGGCCCGTCCGAGGTGGAGGTCCCCGGCGACCTCGTCGGCCAGTCCGAGGCCTACGTGCGGGACGCACTGGAGTCGGCCGGCCTCGACGCCGGACCGACCCGCACCGCGAACAGCGCCTCGGTGCCGCAGGGCATGGTCGTCGCCACGGACCCCGCCGGCGGGACCACGGTCGCGGCCGGATCCGAGGTGGGGATCGTGCTGTCCACCGGCCGGGTCACCGTGCCGGAGGTCGTGGGCCTGAGCCGGGAGGAGGCCATTGCGGCGCTCACCGCCGACGAGGTGGGCCTCGGCTACGAGATCCTCACCACGCCGCGCGCGGACGTCGAGCCCGGGCGGGTCGTCGGGCAGGGCGTCGAGGCGGGCGGCTCGGTCCCCCAGGGCGCGGCGATCACCCTCACCGTGGCCGTCCGGCCCGCCCCCGTGCCGGCTCCCGTCCCGGCGCCGGAGCCCAGCCCGGCGCCCACCGGCGCCGAGCCGACCGGCGCGGAGCCCACGACTGCGGAGCCCGAGCAGGACGAGCCGGCCGCCGAGGAGGAGCAGGCCCAGGACGAGCAGGCCGCCGAGGAGCAGGAGCGCCGGAAGGAGGCCGAGAAGGAGGCTCGGGAGGCGGAGAAGGAGGCCCGGGAGGACGGCTAGGCCGTCCGCGGGTCCCGGGCGGGGCTCAGACCGTGATCAGCGGGGACAGCGACGCGGCGGCGCGCGCCGCGCCCTTGAGCCCCACGAGCTCGAGCCAGTTGCCGAGCATCTGGTAGCCGCCCTCCGTGAGGACCGACTCCGGGTGGAACTGCAGCCCGTGCAGCGGGGCGCTCTTGTGCCGCAGGCCCATGATGACGCCGTTGGGGGTGCGCGCCGTGACTTCGAGGACGTCGGGGACGGACTGGTCCACGACGGCGAGCGAGTGGTACCGGGTCGCGGTGAAGGGGCTGGGCACGGACCCGAAGACGCTGCTGCCGTTGTGCTCGACCTGCGAGGTCTTCCCGTGCATGAGCTCCTCGGCGTGGGTGACCGTGCCGCCGTAGGCCTCCGCGAGCGCCTGGTGGCCCAGGCAGACCCCGAGCAGCGGCCGACCGGTCTGCTCGGCGTGCCGGATCAGGGTGGTGCACACCCCGGCGTCCGCGGGGGCGCCCGGGCCGGGCGAGAGCAGCACGCCCTGGTGCTCGTCGGCGAGCGCGCACGCGGCGGCGGCGTCGAGGTCGTCGTTGCGGATGACCGTGGTCCGGGCGCCGAGCTGCTGCAGATACCCGACGAGGGTGTAGACGAAGCTGTCGTAGTTGTCCACGACGAGGATCTTGACGGCCACGGGTGCTCCTGGAGGGACGAGTGCGCGGAAACGGCGGGCCCGTCCAGCTTACGCGCCCCGGCGGGGCCGCGGGGCCGGGCCGCTAGACTGGGCGCTCGGACCCCCGCCGTGACAACGGCCCGCTCGGCGACCAGGAGGAACAGTGCCCGAGTCCAAGAACCGCCGCAAGAAGCCCGCCCGCCGTCCCGGCGGGGCCGCCCGGACGAGCCCCGCGGCCCCGCCCGTGGACGAGGAGCTCGCGCGGCTGGCGGCGGAGGGACTGCCGGGCGGCTCGACGGCCGTCTTCGACCCGGACGCCGCGGCCGCCGCCGTGGCGGAGGAGCTCACCGAGCGCTCCCGGCACGGCTCCCCGGACGTCCACGCCCCCACCCCCACCTGGTACAAGGTGATCATGCTGGGCCTGATGGTCGTCGGGCTGCTGTGGCTGATCGTGTACTACCTGTTCCAGGGCGCCTACCCGGTGCCCGGCATCGGGACGTGGAACATCGGCGTCGGCCTGGGCCTGATGATGGTCGGGCTGGTCATGACCACGAAGTGGCGGTGACCGGGGTGTCCCGTCCCGGCTCCGACTCCGAGGATCCCCGCGAGTCCTCCCCCAAGCCCCTCAAGGACGAGATCGCCGAGTCCCGGCCGCGGCGGGGCGGGCGGATCAACCCCGCCAAGTTCGAGGTGCGGCTGCGCCGCTGGGTCCTGCTGCTGCTGGTGGCGGTGCCCGCGATCTGGTTCCTCGCCCAGCGCCTGCAGTAGCGCGGTCCCCGACCACGACGACGGCCCGCACCGGTCGGTGCGGGCCGTCGTCGTGGTCGGGGACCGGCGGGCCGGTCAGGCCTCGACGGAGATGGCCTCCTGGCCCTCGACGGTCTCCTCGGGGTCCTCCTGCGGGGCGGTGAACGCCACGTCCAGGGTGATGGTCACCTTGTCGGAGACGAGCACCCCGCCGGCCTCCAGCGCGGCGTTCCAGGTGATGCCGAAGTCCTTGCGGGAGATCGTGGTCTCGGCGGAGAACCCGCCGCGGGTGACGCCGAACGGGTCGACCACGACGCCGTTGAACTCGGTCGCCAGCTCGACCGTGCGGGTCGTGCCCTTGATCGTCAGCTCGCCGGTGATAGTGAGCTCCTCGCCGGCGACGGCGACGGAGGTCGAGGTGAACGTCATGGTCGGGTGCTGCTCGACGTCGAAGAAGTCGGCGCTGCGGACGTGGGCGTCGCGGTCGGCGTTCTTGGTGTCGATCGAGGCCATCTGCACCGTGGCGGTCAGGGTGGAGTCCTCGACCTGCTCCCCGACCGTCAGCTGGGCGTCGGCCTCGGTGAAGGTGCCGCGCACCTTGGAGATGCCCGCGTGGCGGACGCTGAAGCCGACCTCGGAGTGGGCGGGGTCGAAGGTCCAGGAGCCGGGGACGAGGCCGTTGAGCTGGGTCATGATGTTCTCCTTCAGGCGAGTGGTTTGTTGCTTCGTCAACTACTCTAGGCACCCCTTGGTGATGTGTCAACAAGATTTTTCGGGCAGCGCGCGGCGGCACCGACGGCTCGGGGTGGCCGGACGGCTCAGGCTCGGGGCTTGAGCCGCACGCCCGGCAGGCGCGGGGCCGGCAGGGCGGCTTCGCCGTGGGTGCGCGGGACCACGGGCCCGTAGGGCTCGGCCGGGTGCTCGCCGTCCGGGCGGGCCGGGGCGTCGGCGGCGCCCAGCTGCTGCTGCCACGCGTCGCGGAAGCGCTCGATCTCCTCGTGGGAGCGGCCGACGAAGTTCCAGAACATGGTGATCCTCTCGCGCAGCGGCTCCCCGCCGAGCAGGAGCAGGACCGACCGGCGACCCGCGGGGGCGGTGACCGCGAGGCGGCGGGCGCCCAGGGCGAGGTGGGCCAGCTGCCCTCCGGCGAGCGGACGGCGCCGCGCGTCGACGGCGAGCTCCACCTGCCCGTCGTCGAGCAGGACGCCGTGCTCGTGCCCCGGGTCGAGGTCGAGCTCGACGGTGACCTCGCCGTCCCGCCCGTCGAGGACGAGCTCGGCACCGAGCAGCGGCGAGTGCGTGCGCACGGGGGACGTGCTCCCGGCCAGGGAGCCGAGGAACACGCGCAGCTCCCAGCGCGGGCCCCGGACCGGGGCGGGGGCATAGGACTCGAAGCCCGGGTCGGTGAAGCGGGAGGCCTCCGGCAGGGCCGTCCACAGCTGCGCGCCGTGCAGCACGGTGGTCTCCGGGGTGGAGTACTCCGAGTGGTTGATCCCCCTCCCGGCGGTCATGAGGTTGAGCTCCCCGGGACGGACGACCGCGTGGTGGCCGGCCGAGTCCCGGTGCTCGACCTCGCCGGTGAACAGCCAGGAGACGGTCTGCAGGCCCGTGTGCGGGTGCGGGGGCACCCGCATCCCGCCGGTGGCCGCCACGTCGTCGGGCCCGTAGTGGTCCAGGAAGCACCAGGCCCCGATCATGGTCCGGCCGCGGGCGGGCAGGGTGCGGCGGACCGTCATGGCCCGGGGCCCGCCCAGGGGCACCTCGCGGGGCTCGATGATCTCGACCTGCCCCGGCGGGGCGGGCTCCGTGCCGCAGCTGCGCTCGGCGGGCCGGGTCTCGGAGGTGCTCATGGGTGCTCCTGATTGGCGAGGGGCAGGACGCCGGTCGTCCGGGTCCCGGAGGGAGGCGCCGGCGGGTCAGGTCCCGTCGTCGAGCACGGACCGGTCGCTCAGCCCGTGGAACCGGCGCTGGTGGTAGACGAGCGGGGACCCGGACCCCTCGTGGCCGAGGACGTCCACCACGGCGGCGTTGAACACCAGGGCGGGTCCGGCCTTGATCCGGGCCAGCGGGACCGCCCGCAGCACGCGCCCGACCGCCAGCAGCCGCGGTTCGCCCGTGGGGAGGTACTCCCACGGCATGTCGTCGCCGAAGCGGGGCGTGCCCGAGACGGCGAAGGCGCTGGCGAGCCCCAGGTTCTCCGCGTCCAGCAGGTGGACGAGGAAGGAGTCCGCCTCCGCGACGACCGCGGCGGAGCCCCGCCGGGCCTGGAGCGAGAAGCCGAGGATCGGGGGATCGACCGACACGGAGGAGACGGACGAGGCCGTCAGCCCGACCGGGCCCTCGGGGCCGCGCGCCGTGATGATCGCGACCCCGGCGGGGTGGCGCGCGAAGGCCGCCTTGAAGCCCTCCCCCACCCCGGCCAGTCCCTGGAGGTGGTCGGCGGGGACCGTGAGGTCGGCGACCTGCGCGGCGGCGCGCTCGGCCGGCTCCCCGGACGGCGGGACCACGCTCAGCCGCGAGTCGTCGCCGGGGGGTCCGGCGCCGTCGGGGGCCCGGCCGGATCCGGGTTCGTGGTGCTGAGCGGCCATGGGGTTCCTTCCGTGGGGAGCCGTGGGCACGGCGCCGTCGGGGTCGGTGCCACCCGTCCACGCTACGGCCTCGGCCTGTGCCCGGGGAAGGATTTCCCGGGTGACGTCCGGGGGCTTCACCTGCCGTCACAGTCTACGCACCCGCCGCGGGCCCGGTCCGTGCCCGCCGGCGCTCGTCCGTGCCAGCCGGCCCCGGTCAGCGGGCCAGCCCGCGGTAGGTGCGCGCGTAGTGCACGAGCGGGTCGTCGGCCCGGCCCTCGGCCACGCCGCGGCCCATCGCCACCACCTCGCCGACGACGATGCGGTGCGTCGCCGCGGTGTGCACCGCCGTGGTGGAGAGCTCGAACCACGCCAGCGCCCCCGCGACGACGGCCGCCCCGGAGCGCGGGGCCCGCCGGAACGGGACGCTGTCGAGCAGGCCCTCGACGGGGTTGCCGGGGCTGGCGAGCCAGGTGGCGATCCCTTTCTGGTCCCGACGCAGCACGGACAGCGTCCAGGCGCCCGACGACTCCACGGCGTCGCAGATCCGCCCCTCCTCGAAGAGGCTCACGAGCATGGTGGGCGGGTCCCAGGAGACGTCGAGGAAGCCGGTCACGGTCGCGGCGTGGTCGCGCCGGCGGTGCCGGGCGGCCACGACCCCCACGCCGGAGGCGAGGTCCGCGGCGAGCACCCGGTACGCGTCGACGTCCCCCGGGGCGGGGGCCGCCGGGTCGAGCAGGCGGGCCGGGGCGGGGTCGGGAAGCTCCATCCCGTCAGTGTGGCACGGTCATCCGGCCGGGGCGTGCCCGGTCATCCGCAGGGTGATGTTGAGCCGCCCGCCCTTCATCCCCAGCTCGGCGGAGCCGGTGCCGGGCCGGATCCGCGGCACGCCGTGGAACGCGTACCGGGACGGGCCGCCGAAGACGAAGAGGTCCCCGCTGCGCAGCTCCACGTCGCGGTACGGGGCCGAACGGGTCTCGGTGTTGCCGAAGCGGAACACGCACGCGTCCCCCAGGGACAGGGACACGACCGGGGCCGCGGAGAACTCGTCCCGGTCCTGGTGCATGCCCATGCGCGCGGCGGCGTCGTAGAAGTTCACCAGGGCGGTGTCGGGCCGGTAGCCCCGCGCGCCCGGTTCCTCGGGGCCGTAGGCCTCCACCACGGCCCGGCGGCCCAGCTCGCCCAGCCACGGCGGCATGTCCGGGGCCCGCTTGCCGGGCCCCGTGCGCAGGTAGCGGTAGGGCTCCCAGTCCCATCCGAGGGTCACGGAGCGCACCGACATCCGCCCGCCGCCGGGCAGGACCACGTGGCGCATGGGCACGGGGCCGGCGGCCCACTCCCGGCACCGGCGCACGAGCTCCCGCTGCTCCCCGGGCCCCAGCCACCCGGGGACGTGGACCGCGCCGGGGGCGATCTGCGCCCGCTCGCGCGGCAGCTCGAAGAGCTCGGGCACCCCGATCGGGGCGGGCGGGTCGGTCATGGCAGCGAGCCTAGCCGCGCCCGCCGACAGCGTCCGGGACCCTGCCCGACGGCGGCACCGAGACCCGTGTGGGCCCCGCCACTGCGCCGGGCCGGGCACAGGAGTAGCGTGGAGGGCCTCTCCGATCCCGAAAGGTCCATCGTGCCGCTGCCCCTGTCCGTCCTCGACTTCGCCACCGTCCGCAAGGGCGCCTCCGTGGGCGAGAGCTTCGCCGACTCCGTCGCCCTCGCCCAGCACGCCGAGCGCCACGGCTACTCCCGGGTGTGGTACTCGGAGCACCACAACATGCCGACGATCGCCTCCTCCGCGCCCGCGGTCCTCATCGCCCACGTCGCCGCGCACACCTCCACCATCCGGCTGGGCTCCGGCGGGGTGATGCTGCCCAACCACTCCCCCCTAGTCGTGGCGGAGCAGTTCGGCACGCTCGCGGAGCTGCACCCCGGCCGCATCGACCTGGGGCTGGGCCGCGCCCCCGGCACCGACCTGCGCACCGTGCGCGCCATGCGCCGCGACCCGTCGGCGGCCGAGCAGTTCCCGCAGGACGTCCGGGAGCTGCAGGGCTACCTCAGCGGCCGCTCGGTCGTCCCGGGCGTCGCGGCCGTGCCGGGGGCCGGGACGGGCGTGCCGCTCACGATCCTGGGCTCGTCGCTGTTCGGCGCCCAGCTCGCCGCCGCCTACGGCCTGCCGTACGCCTTCGCCTCCCACTTCGCCCCGGACGCCCTCGTGGAAGCCGTGGCCGCGTACCGGTCCCGGTTCCAGCCCTCCGAGCAGCTCGCGGAGCCCTACGTCGTCGCGGCCGTCAACGTCATCGCGGCGGACACCGCCGACGACGCCGCGGCCCAGCTCGAGACCGCCCGCCGCGAGCGCGTGCGCGCCATGGTCGGACGCGGCCGCGAGCTCACCGACGCCGAGCTCGACATGGTGATGGACAGCCCCGCGGGCGAGCAGGTCCTGCACATGCTGCACTGGTCCACCGCCGGCACGGGGCCCGAGGTCCGGGCCTACCTCGAGCGGTTCGCCGAGACCGCCGACGCCGACGAGCTCATGGTCGCCCCCGCCTCCCCCTCCCACGGCCAGGTCCTGCGCTCGCTGGAGATCCTCGCGCAGGCCTGGGGCCAGGCCCCGCAGGACGCCGCCCTTCCCGCCGGGACGGCGCAGCGGTAGGTTCGGGACCCGCGGGCACCGTCGCCGGGCCCGCCCCGGGCGCCCCCGTGGCGCCCGGTCACGGCTCCCGGAAAGGCCGCTCCCATGTCCTGCACGTCCGTCCGCCGCACCGGCGCCGTCCTCGCGACCGGCCTGTCCCTCACCGGGCTCGGCGGCGCCCCCGCCGCGGCGGCGCCGCCCACGGTCGACGTCGTCAACCTCGGGGACTCCTACTCCGCCGCGTTCGGCACGGGCGGGATCGAGGCGGCACCGGAGATCCCCGGCTGCGTCCAGGGCTCCGGCCGGGACCACGTCGCCGCGCTCGGGGTGCACCCGCGCATCCGGGTGACCGTGAACGCGGCGTGCGCCGGGTACACCACCGAGCAGGTGCGCGCCCTCGTCGACGGGGAGCCCGTGGCCGGGGCCCTGGCGGGGGCCGATCTGGTGACCATGACGCTGGGGGGCAACGACGTCCGCTGGGGCGAGTTCGTCGGGGCGTGCAGCACCCGGGGCTCGGCGCCCGCCTGCGACGCGCTGCTGGCCGAGGCGCCCGGGCGCATCGCGGCGGCCGCCGGGTCGGCGGGCCGGACGGTCTCCGCCGTCGACGACGCCACCGGCGGGCGGGTCGTCGTGTTCGGCTACCCGCACCTGTTCGACGAGCGGCAGGACAGCGCGCTGATGTCCGCGCAGCGCGCGGAGCAGCTCAACGCCTGGACGGACGCGCTCAACTGTGCTCTCGAGGAGGCCGTGGAGGACGAGGGGGCCGTGTTCGTGGACGTCGCCGAGGGCTTCCGCGGCCACGGCATCGGCTCCGCCGAGCCCTGGATCCTCCTGGAGGCCGGCAACCCGGAGAGCCTGCACCCGACCGAGCGGGGCTACCTCTCCGGCTACTACCCCGGGTTGCTGAGCCAGGTGGCCCGGGCCCGCTGACGGAGCCCGCCCGCGGCGGCCGCAGCTCCCCGGCGCCGTCACCGTGACGGCACGACGGAGGCCCCGGACCGTTCCCGGCCCGGGGCCTCCGTCGTGGCCGCGGGGCGGCCGGGAGTGCGTCAGGCGTTCCTCGTCTCGTCCCTGACGGTCTGCGCCGAGTCCTGCGCGGAGGACTTCAGGTCCTGCGCCTCGGACTGGCCCTGGGACTTGACCTCCTGGACGCCGGACTGCGCGGTCTCCTTGAGGGACTGCGCGGCCTCCTGGGCCGGCTCCTTGAGCCCCTGGGCCACGTCCTGCGCGGCCTCCTTGGCGGACTCCACCGCGTGCTGGGCGTGCGGCTGGACGCGGTCGGCGGCGGTCGAGACCAGCTGCTGCTCCTTCTGCGTGGAGGGCAGCAGGGAGCCGACCAGCCAGCCGGCGCCCAGGGCGATCACACCGGCGGCCAGCGGGTTGCCGCGGGTCTTCGCCCGGGCCGCCTGCGGGGCGTTCTGCACGGCACCGCGGGCCTGCTCGGCGCGGAACGCGGCCTCGTCCTTGAGGTCACCGGTGGTGTAGCCACCCACGGTGAACTCGTCGTGGCCCTGGCCGTGGTCGTCGGAGGAGCCCATGACGCGCTCGCGCACGCTCTGGACCGTGCCCTGCACCTTGCCGCGGACCTTGTCCTTCTGCCGCTCGACGACACGCTCCGGGGTCACCTTCTCGGCGACGGCGTCGACGTCGGCCCCGAGGCGGGCGCGGGTGGCCTCGATCTCGGCGCGGATCTGTTCGGGGTTCTGCTGGCTCATGGGGTCTCCTTCGAGGGGTTCACGGTGTCCGGGATCTCGGTGAGGGTCTCGCGGGTTCTCGGCAGCGGGTCCTGGGTCGCCCGGGTCAGCTCGCGCTTGCCCTCTTTGAGGTTCTTCTTGCCCAGGGCGGCGAGGATGCCCGCGACGACGGCCCAGATGACCGCCACGATCACGGAGGACCAGGCGAGGCCCACGAGGTTGCTCAGGCCCCACATGAGGGCCAGGGACAGGAACAGGAGGACGAAGTGCCCGGCCACGCCGGCGCCGGCGAGCATGCCCGCGCCCTTGCCCGCGTCCTTCGCCGACTGCGAGGCCTCACGGGCGGTCTGCGACACCTCCGCCTTGGCGAGGGCGATCTCCTGCTGGATGAGGGTGGAGAGGTTGGTGCTCAGCGACTTGAACATCGCACCGAGCGACTCGTGCTCCGCCCGTGCCTCGGCGTCCGAGGGGGGAATGGGATGGCTCATCGACGGTTGCCCTCCTGGTCGGGGTAGACGGTGCCCGGCACGCGGTCGGTGTAGGTGCGAGCGGCCTCGCCCTGCTCGTCCGAGCGGTAGGCGTAGGGGTCACCCGGGGTGTAGCCCGAGGTCTCGGTGCCCGTGAGGTTGCGGTCGTAGTCCTGGCCGTACACGGCGCCGGTCGCGGTGCCGCCCGTGGCGGCGGTGCCGCGCTGGCTCTCCTGGTCCGAGAGGCCGAGGAACTCCTTGGCGCCCTGGCGGTCGGTGGCGATCTCGTCGCTGTCCTTGACACCGCGGGTGGCGCGGCCGGCGAGGAGACCGATGCCGGCGGCCACGGCCAGGAACGTGCCCGGGCGGCGGGCGGCGAAGCGTCGGACGTCCTCGAGCAGGTCCTTGGCGTCCTTGTTCTCCAGCGAGGAGGCGAGGGACTCGACCTGCCCCGTGACGTTGCCGAGCAGCCCCGCCACGAAGTCCGTCTCGGGCTTCTCGCCGCGGGAGATGGCGCTGATCTCGTCGCTGACGCTGCGCACGGCGGAGGCGACGCGGTCCTTCTGCGGGCGCACCTGCTCGCCGAGGTCGCTGCGGAGCTGGCCGATGAGGTTCTGCGCCTGCGCGGTCGCCTCCTCCTTGACGGCCACGGCCTGCTCCTTGGCCGTCTCCTTGACGCGCTGGCCGGAGCCGGCGGCCTCGGCCTTCAGGGCGCCGGCCTCGGACTTGGCGGTCTCCGCCGCGACGTCCTTCTTGGAGGTGGACTCGGCACCGGCGGCGTGGCTCGACCCGGCGTCGTAGGGGGTTCGGTCGTAAGGGTTCGTGGTCATGATTCCACCTTTCAGCAGCAATTTATAAGTTCGCTTAGGGGTGCGAGCTGATGTCAGCCTATGCGGATTCACCCGGCTCGCCAAGCATTTCCCGGGGCCCGTGCGCGCGACGTTCCGCGGGCGCGGGAGCACGGATTCACGGCGACGGGCTGCCTCCGTTGACGTTGAGGGTCTCGCCGATGACGTAGCTGGACTCCGGCGAGGCCAGGAACACGTAGGCCGGCGCGAGCTCGGTGGGCTGGCCGGCGCGGCCGATGGGGGTCGACTTGCCGAACTCGGGCAGCGCCTCCTTCGGCTGGCCGTCGGTGACCTGCAGGGGGGTCCAGAACGGGCCGGGGGCCACGGCGTTGACGCGGATGCCCCGGGGGGCGAGCTGCTGGCCCAGGCCCTTGGTGAAGTTGTTGATCGCCGCCTTCGTGGACGCGTAGTCGAGCAGCGTCGGCGAGGGCTGGTACGCCTGGATCGACGTGGTGTTGATGATCGACGAGCCGGCGGGCAGGTGCTTCAGCGCCGCCTTCGTGATCCGGAACATGGCGAGGATATTGACCTCGTAGGTGTCCGTGAGCTGCTCGTCGTCCAGCTCCTCGAGGTTCTCCACCGCGATCTGCTTGCCGGCGTTGTTGACGAGTATGTCGAGCCCGCCCAGACCGTTCACGGCGTTCTCGACGAGCACCTCGCAGAAGTCCTTGTCCGTGAGGTCCCCGGGCAGCAGGACGGCGGTGCGCCCGGCCTTCTCGATGATGCCCTTGACCACCTGGGCGTCGGGCTCCTCGTCGGGCAGGTAGTTGAGCGCGATGTCCGCGCCCTCCTTCGCGAAGGCGATGGCCACGGCTGCGCCGATGCCGGAGTCGGCACCGGTGATGAGCGCCTTGCGGCCCTCGAGGCGGCCGGTTCCCCGGTAGGAGAACTCGCCGCGGTCGGTCTTCGGCTCGAGCTCCACGTCCAGGCCGGGTTCCACCTGGTCCTGGACCGGCGGCTCGATGACGGGGTAGCGGGTCACCGGGTTCTGGAAGGTGAGCTGGTCCGTGGTCTCCCGCTGGGAGTCGTCCGGGTTGGTCCCGTTCGTCTCGGTCACGTTCACTCCTCTCGTCGTGCACTAGTCATAGAAGCATACTGACGAATTCGTGGGAAGCCTACTGATGACCCGCCGATTTGCCGCAGGTTCTCTGTGGGAGAACACGACACCCCGCCACCACGGGGCGTGGGGCGGGGTGTCGGTGGGGGTGCGCGGGCCGGGCCTCAGGCGGGAAGGTGGCGAAGGAACTCGCCCAGCGCCCGATCGAACACCTCCGGCTGCTCCACGTTCGGCGTGTGACCGGCGCCGTCGACGACGACGAGCCGCGCCCCCGGCACCAGTTCGGCCATCCGCCGGCCGGCGCCGCCGTCGAAGGGGTCGTCCGCGCCGACGACCACGAGGACGGGGATCGTGAGACCGGGCAGCAGTCCGGTGAAGTCGCGGCGCTCGGCCCGGCCCCGCATGGCGGCGGCCGCCCCCTTGGCCGGGGCGCCCTGCAGCATCGCCAGCACCCGGGCGGCCGTCCCGGGCTGCGCCTCGACGTTGTACTCGGCGATCATCCTGTCCAGGACGTTGCGGCCGTACGCCGCCATGCCCCCGGTGAGCATGGCGTCCGCGGTGACGTGACGGCGTCGCCGGCCGGCGGCGTCCTCGGCCTGGGGCACGGTGTCGTTGACGACGAGGGCGCGCACGCGCTGCGGATGGCGGTGGACGAGCTCGAGGGCGATCTGCCCGGCCATCGAGAACCCGACGACCACGGCCTCGTCGACGCCGAGCCGATCCAGCAGCGCCGCGACGTCGTCCGCGAACTCCTCCGTGTAGACGATGCCCTCGGTGATCCCCGAGCCGCCGAAGCCCCGCAGGTCCGGGGCGACCACGCGCCAGCCCTGTGCCGCGAAGACCTCGACCTGCCGGTCCCACATGCTCCGGTCGTACGCGTGACCGTGCAGCAGGAGCAGGACAGGGCCCTCCCCACGGTCGGTGAGGGTCAGCGTGATCCCGTTGACGTCGGCGGTGGGGGTCGGGGGCATGGCGTCGGGCATGGTCAGCGGCTCCTGACGGCGATCGGACGGTGTGCCCCTCAGCGTAGCCAAGGACCCGGTGTGGGGTGGTGGCGTGTTCTTCGGGGGGGGTGGTTAAGGTGGGGAGCCCCCGCACCGTGTGGTGCGGGGGCTCGACCCTTCTGGTGTGGTCCGGCGGTGTCCTACTCTCCCACACCCTTCCGGGTGCAGTACCATCGGCGCTGTGGGTCTTAGCTTCCGGGTTCGGGATGGGACCGGGCGTTTCCCCCACGCTATGACCGCCGTAACTCGTGCTCCGCGCCCCGTACCGGGCCCGCTGCGGGGCGGGTGGTGGGGTGGGAAGTTCGTGTCACAGGCTGGTGGCTGTGGATTCAGTTGTGTGCTGCGCAACCGTGCAACCCGGCGGGGTTGTTGGTTGGGAGCCGTATAGTGGACGCGGTGTTCTGTGTGTTCCCACCCGTGGTCCGGGGCGTGCCCGGGTCCCCACGGTGGTGGGGGTGGGTGTGGGGTAAGTTGTCGGCCTATTAGTACCGGTCGGCTGCGCACGTCGTTGGTTCGTGCTTCCACCTCCGGCCTATCAACCCAGTGGTCTCGCTGGGGGCCTCTCGCACCTAAAGGGTGCGTGGAAATCTCATCTCGAAGCGAGCTTCCCGCTTAGATGCTTTCAGCGGTTATCTCTTCCGAACGTAGCGAAGCAGCGGTGCACCTGGCGGTACAACTGCCATACCAGAGGTTCGTCCGTCCCGGTCCTCTCGTACTAAGGACAGGTCTTCTCAAATTTCCTGCGCGCGCAGCGGATAGGGACCGAACTGTCTCACGACGTTCTGAACCCAGCTCGCGTACCGCTTTAATGGGCGAACAGCCCAACCCTTGGGACCAACTCCAGCCCCAGGATGCGACGAGCCGACATCGAGGTGCCAAACCATGCCGTCGATATGGACTCTTGGGCAAGATCAGCCTGTTATCCCCGAGGTACCTTTTATCCGTTGAGCGACGGCCATTCCACAATGTACCGCCGGATCACTAGTCCCGACTTTCGTCCCTGCTCGAGCTGTCGCTCTCACAGTCAAGCTCCCTTGTGCACTTACACTCGACACCTGATTGCCAACCAGGCTGAGGGAACCTTTGGGCGCCTCCGTTACTCTTTAGGAGGCAACCGCCCCAGTTAAACTACCCATCAGGCACTGTCCCTGACCCGGATCACGGGCCGAAGTTAGATGTCCAGAGTGACCAGAGTGGTATTTCAACGATGACTCCACGAGCACTGGCGTGCCCGCTTCACAGTCTCCCACCTATCCTACACAAGCCACACCGAACACCAATACCAAACTATAGTAAAGGTCTCGGGGTCTTTCCGTCCTGCTGCGCGTAACGAGCATCTTTACTCGTACTGCAATTTCGCCGAGTTCATGGTTGAGACAGCGGGGAAGTCGTTACTCCATTCGTGCAGGTCGGAACTTACCCGACAAGGAATTTCGCTACCTTAGGATGGTTATAGTTACCACCGCCGTTTACTGGGGCTTAAATTCTCCGCTTCGCCGTGAGGCTAACAGGTCCTCTTAACCTTCCAGCACCGGGCAGGAGTCAGTCCGTATACATCGTCTTGCGACTTCGCACGGACCTGTGTTTTTGATAAACAGTCGCTTCCCCCTGGTCTCTGCGGCCCTTACCCGCTCGCACCAGCAAGTGGTGTCCACGGTCCGGGCCCCCTTCTCCCGAAGTTACGGGGGCATTTTGCCGAGTTCCTTAACCATGATTCTCTCGATCGCCTTAGTATTCTCTACCTGATCACCTGTGTCGGTTTGGGGTACGGGCGGCTGGAACCTCGCGTCGATGCTTTTCTCGGCAGCATAGGATCACCGAATCCCCCCACGGATGGGGGTCCCGTCACGTCTCAGGCGCATGATCCGCGGATTTGCCAACGGATCGCCCTACACGCTTAGACCGGGTCTACCATCGCCCGGCTCGGCTACCTTCCTGCGTCACACCTGTTAATACGCTTACCTCCCCGGTTCAGGTCCCACGCTCCCCGCCACCGGTGACGGCCAATGGCCGGCACCTGGTGCGGTTCGGGTGGTTAGTGTCCCCGGTTCGATATGGGCGGTTCTTCGCCGGTACGGGAATATCAACCCGTTGTCCATCGACTACGCCTGTCGGCCTCGCCTTAGGTCCCGACTGACCCAGGGCAGATTAGCTTGACCCTGGAACCCTTGATCATCCGGCGGACGGGTTTCTCACCCGTCATTCGCTACTCATGCCTGCATTCTCACTCGTGTGGGCTCCACCACTGGGTTACCCCGCAGCTTCACTGCCCACACGACGCTCCCCTACCCATCGCACCACCTGAACCAAGGACCACGAGGGCCCCGGCTGGGTATCGTTGGTGCAATGCCACAACTTCGGCGGTGTACTTGAGCCCCGCTACATTGTCGGCGCGGAATCACTTGACCAGTGAGCTATTACGCACTCTTTCAAGGGTGGCTGCTTCTAAGCCAACCTCCTGGTTGTCTAAGCAACTCCACATCCTTTCCCACTTAGCACACGCTTAGGGGCCTTAGTTGGTGGTCTGGGCTGTTTCCCTCTCGACTATGAAGCTTATCCCCCACAGTCTCACTGCTACGCTCTCACTTACCGGCATTCGGAGTTTGGCTGACGTCAGTAACCTTGTAGGGCCCATCGGCCATCCAGTAGCTCTACCTCCGGCAAGAAACACGTAACGCTGCACCTAAATGCATTTCGGGGAGAACCAGCTATCACGAAGTTTGATTGGCCTTTCACCCCTACCCACAGCTCATCCCCTCCATTTTCAACTGAAGTGGGTTCGGTCCTCCACGCGCTCTTACACGCGCTTCAACCTGGCCATGGGTAGATCACTTCGCTTCGGGTCTAGATCACGCCACTCACTCGCCCTATTCAGACTCGCTTTCGCTACGGATACCCCTCACGGGTTAACCTCGCGACGTAACACTAACTCGCAGGCTCATTCTTCAAAAGGCACGCCGTCACCTTGTAGGGCTCCGACGGATTGTAGGCACACGGTTTCAGGTACTATTTCACTCCCCTCCCGGGGTACTTTTCACCTTTCCCTCACGGTACTGGTCCGCTATCGGTCATCAGGTAGTATTTAGGCTTACCAGGTGGTCCTGGCAGATTCACACGGGATTTCACGGGCCCCGTGCTACTTGGGTACGTGCACCGTGCGGCAGCAACGATTTCGTCTACGGGACTCCCACCCTCTACGGCCCGGCACTCACACCGGTTCGACTATCGTCCTGCACTCACACGCCCGGGCCGGCAGACCCGGGACGACACGCCCCACGACCCCGATGATGCAACCCCTGCCGGGTCTCACACACCATCGGTTTGGCCTCTTCCGCGTTCGCTCGCCACTACTGACGGAATCACTGTTGTTTTCTCTTCCTGTGGGTACTGAGATGTTTCACTTCCCCACGTTCCCTCCACGCACCCTATGAATTCAGGTACGGGTCACCACGCATAACACGCGGCGGGGTTTCCCCATTCGGAGACCCTCGGATCACAGCTCGTTTATCAGCTCCCCGAGGCTTATCGCAGATTACCGCGTCCTTCATCGGCTCCTGATGCCAAGGCATCCACCGTGCGCCCTTAAAAACTTGCCACATGATCACAGAACACACCGACCCACCACCACGACCACCGGCCCCCTCCCGCAAGGAGAAGGACCCGCTGCCCGCAGCACTGGGCGGCGATCAATCACGAACTTGAGGCACCACAACCACCGCCGAGACGCCCGAAGACGACCCCTGCGACTGCTGCGGCACCAGTTCTTAAGATGCTCGCGTCCACTATACAGTTCTCAAACAACAACCCGCACACCCCACACTCACGGGCGGAAGTCACGACCATCAGGCCGTCACCGCCGCCGGCGGGGCGCCGGGAACCAAAGACATCTCACCACCCACCACGAACCCACCACCCCTCCACCACCGCCCCCGCAAAGGGGACCAGCAGCGCAGGAACCGGTGCGCCCGGGTCGGGGCCTGTTGTCTCAGGACCCAACAGTGCGCCATGGACCGCTCCTCCACCGGACGTCCCCCACCGTTCCACCACCACCACGACCACCGGGGCAACCCGGCAGCCCGCGGTGAGCGGGTACTGAAGAAGAGAACGACCAGCACCTAAGGTGCGGCCGCTTGCCTGCTGATGTTCCACCCATGAGCTCACCCCACCGGCAGCACCTACGGCTGCTCGAAGCGGGGGCGACCACCACACGGTGGTCAACGGCTCCTTAGAAAGGAGGTGATCCAGCCGCACCTTCCGGTACGGCTACCTTGTTACGACTTAGTCCCAATCGCCGGTCCCACCTTCGACGGCTCCCTCCCACAAGGGGTTAGGCCACCGGCTTCGGGTGTTACCAACTTTCGTGACTTGACGGGCGGTGTGTACAAGGCCCGGGAACGTATTCACCGCAGCGTTGCTGATCTGCGATTACTAGCGACTCCGACTTCATGAGGTCGAGTTGCAGACCTCAATCCGAACTGAGACCGGCTTTTTGGGATTAGCTCCACCTCACAGTATCGCAACCCTTTGTACCGGCCATTGTAGCATGCGTGAAGCCCAAGACATAAGGGGCATGATGATTTGACGTCATCCCCACCTTCCTCCGAGTTGACCCCGGCAGTCTCCTATGAGTCCCCACCATCACGTGCTGGCAACATAGAACGAGGGTTGCGCTCGTTGCGGGACTTAACCCAACATCTCACGACACGAGCTGACGACAACCATGCACCACCTGTCCACCAGCCCCGAAGGGAAACCCCATCTCTGGGGCGGTCCGGTGGATGTCAAGCCTTGGTAAGGTTCTTCGCGTTGCATCGAATTAATCCGCATGCTCCGCCGCTTGTGCGGGCCCCCGTCAATTCCTTTGAGTTTTAGCCTTGCGGCCGTACTCCCCAGGCGGGGCACTTAATGCGTTAGCTACGGCGCGGAGGACGTGGAATGTCCCCCACACCTAGTGCCCAACGTTTACGGCATGGACTACCAGGGTATCTAATCCTGTTCGCTCCCCATGCTTTCGCTCCTCAGCGTCAGTAACAGCCCAGAGACCTGCCTTCGCCATCGGTGTTCCTCCTGATATCTGCGCATTTCACCGCTACACCAGGAATTCCAGTCTCCCCTACTGCACTCTAGTCTGCCCGTACCCACTGCCGACCCGGGGTTGAGCCCCGGGCTTTCACAGCGGACGCGACAAACCGCCTACGAGCTCTTTACGCCCAATAATTCCGGACAACGCTTGCGCCCTACGTATTACCGCGGCTGCTGGCACGTAGTTAGCCGGCGCTTCTTCTGCAGGTACCGTCACTTGCGCTTCTTCCCTACTGAAAGAGGTTTACAACCCGAAGGCCGTCATCCCTCACGCGGCGTCGCTGCATCAGGCTTTCGCCCATTGTGCAATATTCCCCACTGCTGCCTCCCGTAGGAGTCTGGGCCGTGTCTCAGTCCCAGTGTGGCCGGTCACCCTCTCAGGCCGGCTACCCGTCGTCGCCTTGGTGAGCCATTACCCCACCAACAAGCTGATAGGCCGTGAGCCCATCCAAAACCAGTAAACCCTTTCCACCCCCACCATGCGGTGGAAGGTCGTATCCAGTATTAGACCCGGTTTCCCAGGCTTATCCCAGAGTCAGGGGCAGGTTACTCACGTATTACTCACCCGTTCGCCACTAATCCGCCCAGCAAGCTGGGCATCATCGTTCGACTTGCATGTGTTAAGCACGCCGCCAGCGTTCGTCCTGAGCCAGGATCAAACTCTCCGTCAAAAAACAGAAAACCAACCCGAACACCCCACCACAAAGCAGGACACCCGGACGATCCAGGCTGACACCGTCACCCACCCCACGGAGGCGGAACGAGCAACGGCCAATCAACCAAACAAAACATTTGGCATCAACAAACATGGCACACTATTGAGTTCTCAAACAACAGACCAAGAACCAGACCCCCAAGGCCCAGAACTCGAAGAAAGAAAACCGCCCAGCACCACGATTCCTCGCGGCCGCCGAAGCAACCTGTCCAGCTTATCCGTTCCGCACCCCTGCTGCAACCGGCGGTTCCCGCTCAGCGGGCACCGGCTCGTTGCGACCGGATGGGTGGTTTGCCTGGATCGGCGGCGTCGGACCGGGGCGATTTCTCGCGTCCCCTGCGGCGACTCGGAGTACATTACACACGCTCCGCGGGGGCGTCAACAGCACGGAAGGAAGCCGGGCGGCGCCCCCGGGGGCGGCTGCGCTGCGGGGTCCGCGACGGTGCTCCGGCGGTCGGCGCACGCGGTGCGCGAACGGCCCGGCCGGGACCCGGGCACGGGCCCGATCGTGCGTAGGCTGATGGAACACCGTATCCGCGACCCGAAAGGACAGCAGATGAGCACCTCACCGGAAGAACTGCCGGAGACTCCCGACACCTACGAGGGCGCCGCCGAGCTGGACCCGGACCACTGGCGCGACGACCCGCTCATCGAGGGCGAGGACGCCGAGGAGTCTGAGGAGCCGGCGCGCGTGGACCTCGACCACCCGGACGTGCCCAGCGAGCAGGAGGAGCGCGACGAGATGGAGGAGGACCGCTACGAGCAGGGGGAGGAGCAGATTCCTCCCTACGAGCCGCGGATGGGCGAGGCCCTCGCGGACCTGGACGTCCCGGAGAACCACGCCTTCGAGGACGAGATCGACTCGAGCAACGACTCGTTCCACGCCGGCGGTGACCCGCTGGACTGAGCGCCGGCGGTGCGCCGCGCGCTGCGAACGGACGGGGCCCCCGGTCGGATCTGCCGACCGGGGGCCCCGCCCGTTCGTGCACCGGCCGCTCAGGCGAACGCGGAGAGCCCGGTGATGCTGCGCCCGATGATCAGCGCCTGCATGGTCTCGGTGCCCTCGTAGGTGTGCAGGGCCTCGATGTCCGCGAAGTGGCGGGCCACCCGGTTCTGGATGAGGATGCCGTTGCCGCCCATGAGGTCGCGGGCGTTGGCGGCGATCGATCGGGCGGCGCGCGTGGAGGTGTACTTCGCCAGCGACGCCTGCTCCCCCGTGAGGCTGCCCGCCTCCTCCCGCTCGGTCATCCGCGCCACCAGCACCTGGATCTGCGTGAGCTCGCTGAGCATCCGGGCCAGCCGCTCCTGGACGATCTGCGACGCCGCCAGGGGCCGGCCGAACTGCACGCGCTGCTTCGCGTACTGCACGGCGGTCTCGTAGCAGGCCTGGGCGTGGCCCACCGCGCCCCACGCCACGCTGATGCGGGTGGCGAAGAGGACCTCGGCGGTGTTCTTGAAGGAGCGCGCTGCGGGCAGGGCGTTCTCCGCGGGGACGAAGACGTTCTCCAGGCGGATGTGCGCCTGGTGGATGGCGCGCAGCGCGAGCTTGCCGCGGATCGTCGTGCCCGTGTACCCCCCGCTCTCCTGCGGGACGACGAACCCGCGGACCTGGCCGTCCTCGTCGGAGCGGGCCCACACCACGGTGATCCCGCCCATGGACCCGTTGCCGATCCACTTCTTCTCGCCGTTGAGCACCCAGCCCCCCTCGGCGGGGGTCGCACGGGTCTCGAGGCTCACCGAGTCGGACCCGTGGGTGGGCTCCGTGAGGGCGAACGCGCCGAGCAGCTCCCCGGTGGCCATCCGCGGCAGGTACCGCTGCCGCTGCTCCTCGGACCCGCACACGGCGATCGAGCGCATGGCCAGCCCGCCCTGGACCCCGGAGACGGTCGCGATGGAGCCGTCCCCGCGGGAGAGCTCCATGCTGACCAGGCCGGCCGCGGTCTTGGACATCGGTCCGTACCCGTCGACGGCCACGCCGTCGCGCAGCAGGTCGAGCTCGCCGAGCCGGCGCACGAGGTCGAGGGAGTACTCCGACCGGTCCCAGTGCTCGCCGATCACGGGCAGCAGGTCCTCCTGGACGAAGGCCCGGGCACGCATCCAGTGCGCGCGGTCGGCGTCGGAGATCGCGTCGAACGCCCCGGCGGCGTCGGTGCCGAGGGCCTCGCCGAGGACGTAGTCGGGCTCGACGGTGCCGGCGGGGAACAGGTTCTCGCCGGTCTCGGGGATGGCGCTCATGTAAAGGATCCTTCGTTGTGCGGCGGTGCTGCCGTCGGGCTGCGGTGGTGGTGGTGCGGGAGCCGGTCAGTGCTGGTGGAAGCGCCGGCCGGTGACGCGCTCGGCGGCGCCCACGCGGTCGAGGTACGGGGTGATCCCGCCCAGGTGGAAGGGGTAGTTGGCCCCGAGGACCATGCACAGGTCCACGTCCTCGGGGCCGGCGACGACGCCCTCCCGCAGCATCGCGGCGATCTCCTCGGCGAGGGCGTCCTGGATGCGGGCGAGCAGGCCCGCGGCGGAGCCCGGCGCGCCGGCGGCGCGCTCCGGGTGCGCCGCCCGGGTGCGCTCCAGCAGCGCGGCCGCCCCGGCCGCCAGGTAGCCGTCGGCGCCCGTGGCGGGCTCCTGCTCGGTGGGCAGGACGTGCGTGAGGCCTGCCCCGACCACGGCGTCCAGCCACGGGGAGCCGGCGAAGCGGTCGGGGTAGGCCCGGCGCATCGTCTCGCCCACGTGGTGCTGCACGGCCGGACCCACGAAGTCGAGCAGCTGCAGCGGGGTCATCGGCAGGCCCAGGGGGTCGGGGGCGTGGTCCGCCTCGCGCACGTCCGTCCCGGCGTCGACCGCCCGGACGACGACGTCGAACAGCCGGGTCAGGACCCGGTTCACCACGAACCCGGGGGCGTCCTGCACCCGCACGGCCGTGCGGCGCAGCGTCGCGGCGAGGCCGAAGGCGGTGGCGAGCGCGACGTCGTCCGTCCGCTCCCCCGCGACGATCTCCAGCAGCGGGGTCACCTCCACCGGGTTGAAGACGTGGAAGCCGACGACGCGCTCGGGGTGCGCGAGGTCCCGGGCCATCGCGGTCACGGACAGGGAGCTGGTGTTGGTGGCGAGGACCGCGTCGGGGCGCACGAGCTTCTCCCACTGGGCGAGGACCGCCTTCTTGACCTCGAGGTCCTCGAAGACGGCCTCGATCACGAAGTCGGCGTCCGCGAGGTCCTCGGGCCGGGTCGCTCCGGTGACGAGGGCGGAGAGCTGCTCGGCCTGCTCCGCGGTGATCCGGCCCTTGGCGGCCTGGGCGGCGAAGCGGTCCCGGGTCTGCTGCACGCCGGCGGTGAGCCGGTCGTCGTCGAGGTCGGTCATCACCACGGGGATCCGGGCGCCGCCCGCGATGAGCGAGGCGAGCTGGCCGGCCATCAGACCGGCGCCGATGACGGCGGCCTTGCGGAGCGGCCGGGGCTCGGCGTCGGGCACGTCCGCGGCCCGCCGGGAACGGGTGGAGACGAGCTCGAAGGCGTAGAGGGAGGCCTTGGCGACGTCCCCGCGCACGAGCTCGGCGAAGGCGCGCACGGCCTTCCCGCCGTTCTCGGTGCGGGACTCGGTGCGGGCGTCGGCGACGAGGTCGACGGCCACGAGGGGGGCCGGGGCCGCGCCGTGCCAGGTGCGCTCCGCGCGGTCCCGGGCCAGGGCGACGGCGTCGGCCCACTCCCGCTCGCCCGTGCCGCCGGGGGTGCCGGCCCGGCGGCGGGACTCCCCCGCCTCGAGCGCCCCGAGCCGCCCGGCCACCCACTGCTGCCAGCCGGCCTCCCAGTCCTCGGTCCCGGGGGCGGCGTCGAGCACCGCGTCCACGAGGCCGAGCTCGAGCGCCTCCGGCGCCTTGAGGTGCTTGCCCCGCATGGAGTCGAAGACGATGATCCGCAGGGCGGCCGCCGGGCCGATCAGGTGGGGCAGCAGGTGCACCCCGCCCCAGCCCGGGAAGAAGCCGAGCCGGCACTCCGGCAGCCCGAGCGGTCCCGTGCGGCGGTGGGCGACGCGGTGGTCGGTGTGCAGGGCCAGCTCCAGGCCGCCGCCCAGGGCCTGGCCGGTCACCAGGGAGAACGTGGGGACGGTCGCGTCGGCCAGGAGCCCGAAGGCCTCGTGGCCCAGGCCGACGTAGCGGTCCGAGTCGCCGCCGAGCTGGGCGGAGCGGATCTCCTTGAGGTTCGCCCCGGCCCCGAACGACCGCTCGTTGCCCGTGACCACGATCGCCTCGACGGCGGACTGGTCGATGGCCCCGACCGCCTCCCGGAACCCGCGCAGCGCCTCGGAGCCCCAGATGATCAGCCCGCCCGGCGTCGTCGGGTCCAGCCGGACCAGGGCGACGGGCCGGTGGCGGCCGGGGAGGACGGGGTGCTCGACCCGGACGGTGACGGTCGAGGGGAAGGACGCGGTCTCCGCGGTGGGTGCCATGGACGGACTCCTGGTCGGCGTGTGATGGACACCACTGTCGTTGAGACTCAGTCTCATGTCAAGGCATTCAGTCTCAAAGTCCTTGTGCGGCCTCCGCCGCCGCAGGGAGGCCCGTTAGTCTGGGTGCTGATGATCGACGTGCTGCCTCCCCAGACCGAGCGCCTGGCGTTCCGCCGCTTCGACGCGGCCGACGTCGAGCCCATGTACTCCTACCAGAGCCGTGAGGACTACGCGCAGTACGCGTGGCGCGGCCCGCGCACGCGCGGGGACTGCGAACGGGCCGTGGCCGACAACAGCGGGCTGCGCCCGTGGGACCGCGACGGCGACCACGTGCGCTTCGCCGTCTCCCCCCGGGGCTCGCGCGAGCTCTTGGGCGAGATCGTGCTGACCCTGACGGACGCGGAAGCGGCCCAGGTCGAGATCGGCTGGGTCGTCCACCCGGACCACGCCGGCAAGGGCTACGCCTCGGAGGCGGCCCGCGCGGCGCTCGAGTTCGCCTTCGCCGAGCTGGGCGCCCACCGCGTCCGCGCGAGCCTGGACGCCCTCAACACCGGCTCCGCCAAGGTCTGCGAGCGCATCGGGATGCGCCGCGAGGCCACCCTGCGGCAGAGCCACCGCCAGCTGGGCCAGTGGCGGGACGAGCTGGTCTACGCGGTCCTCGCCGACGAGGTCTGAGCCCGCCCGTCCAGGGCGTCCCGCACGGAGGCCACGACCGTCTCGGTGTCGGCGCCGGGGTCCAGGACGGTGACGACGACGGCAGGGCGGGCCGCGGCCTGCCCGCTCGCCCCGGCCCGGCCCGCGGCGTCGTCGAACCCGGCCAGCAGCGTGCGGGCGAGGCGCTCGGTCTGCGCGGCGAGCTCGGCGGACGGGTCGGTGCCGGGCGCGCGCAGCCAGCCGCGCAGGTGGGCGTTGTGCACGGCCACCGCCGCCGCGGGCAGGGCCGTGGCGACGGTCTCGCGGTGCGGGCTCTCCGGCAGGACGCGGCGCAGCCAGCCGCGGAAGACGCGCTCGTAGCGGTGGGACGTGATCAGCTCGCGGTCGCGCAGCTGCGGCACCTGCCGGAGCAGGGCGTGCCGGACCAGCGTGCGGTCACGGTGGTCGAGGTGGTGGCGGAAGACGAGCAGGACGCCCTCCCGCAGCACCGCCGCGGGGTCGGCCCCCGGGTGGGAGAGCAGCCGCTCGAGCGCCGCGAGGTTCGCCGCGTGGTCCGCGAAGACGATGTCCTCCTTGGACCCGTACTTGCGGAAGAACGTGGCCCGGCTGATCCCGGCGGCCTGGGCGAGCTGGTCCACGGTCGTGGCCTCCCAGCCCTGCTCGGCGAGCAGCCGGATCGAGTCGGTGACGACGTCCGGCGACGCGCCGGGGGTCTGGGTCATGGTGCCTCCTCCGCTCGATCGTAGACGCCCGCACCCCGGCGACCGGCGCGGCCGGGGTGCGGCCGGGGTGCGGCCGGGGTGCGGGCGGGGCCGACGGTCAGCCCGCGGCGCGGTCCGCGTTGGCGTGGATCGCGTCCCGCACGTACTGCGCGAGGCCGGGCTCGAGGTCCTCGTAGGTCCGGGTGAACCGGGGGTCCGCCACGTACAGGTCCCCCAGGTGGCGGTGGAACTCCGGCGTGAGGTCGTAGAAGCGCTCGTGGATCTGGCGCCGGGCGGCCTCGGCGGCGTCCATCGCCTCGGCCGAGGTCGCGGGCCGTCCCGCCCGCTTGGCCTCGGCGAACCGGCGGTTGAGGGCCTGGGCCTCCTCCGCGATCCGCCGCCAGTCCGCCTCGGTGTAGCGGGAGGCCCGACGGCGGGACTGCTCCCACGCGTCGGTGCCGCCCCACCGCTGCTCGGCCTCGGCCGCGTACTCGTCGCTGAAGCCCTCCCCGAACAGCTCGCGCTGCTCCTCCGGGGTCAGGTCGGTTCCGGTCATCTCTGCCTCCAGTGCTCGGTCGATCGCGGCGACGAGGTCCTCCAGCTCGGTGAGCCTCGCCCGGACGGTCTCGCGCTGGCGGCGCAGGTGCACGACGACGGCCTCCTCGTCCTCGGCGGCCAGGATCCGCTCGATCTCCCCGAGGGAGAAGCCCAGGCGGCGGTAGACCACGACGTGGCGCAGCCGCAGCAGGTCCGCCGCGGTGTACAGGCGGTAGCCGCCCGCCGACCGCTCGCCGGGAGTGAGCAGGCCGACGTCGTCGTAGTGGCGCAGCGTGCGCACGGTGACGCCGAAGCGCTGTGCCACCTGCCCCACGGTGAGCCTCTCGTCCGCCGCCGGTCGTGTTCCGTCCATGTCCTCCACTGTGGACCCTCCCGTGGCGTGAGGGTCAAGGCCCCGGCCGGAGCGGGGGCTCAGCCCGCGAACGGCAGCACGGGCAGTCCCGGCACGGCCACCCCCACGGCGAACAGGGAGCCGGCGGCGGGGTCCTCGTCGGCGTCCAGGTTCTCCCGGGAGGTGGTGATGTAGAGGGTCCGCAGGTCGTCTCCGCCCAGGCAGCACGCGGTGGTCTGGCGCGCCCCGACCTCCACCACGGTGTCGAGCTCGCCGTCCGCCGTGTAGCGGTGCACCTGGCCGGCGCCGTGCAGCGCCACCCAGACAGCGCCCTCGGCGTCCACGGTGAGCCCGTCGGGGTGGACGTCGCCCTCCTCGAGCTGCGGCACCACGAAGGTCCGCCGGCCGGTGAGCCCGCCGGCCTCGGACCAGTCGAGGACGTCGACCTTCCCGGTCGGCGTGTCGTTGTAGTAGGCGCGGGTGCCGTCCGGTGACCACGCGATCCCGTTGGAGACGGTGACCCCCTCGAGCACGGGCTCCCACGTGAGGTCCGGGTGCACCCGGTAGAGGGTCGCCGCGCCCTCGGCCTGGTCGTAGGCCATGGACCCGGCGTACAGGCACCCGTCGGGGCCCACGCCGCCTTCGTTCATCCGGATCCCAGGGCTGTCCCAGAGCAGCTGGGCCGGGTGCACGGCGCCGTCGGGGTCCTGGAGGGCCACGCCCCGCTCCACGGCGAGCACCGCTCCGCCGGTGGCTCGGGGCCGCACGCACGCCACGACGTCGCCCACGTGGGTGCGCAGCACCCGGCCGTCGGCCCCGAGGGACAGGACGTCCCCGGCGAGCATGTCGACCCAGCGCAGCCCGCCCCAGCGCTCGGACCAGCAGGGCCCCTCGGCGTGGTAGGCCACGGAGTCGGTGATCCGTTCGGCGGTGAGCCGCTGCACGGTCATCTCAGGACCTCCGCTCGCGCGCGGCCGGCTGGGCCGTGCCGGGGGTCGGGTCCGGGTGGGGGATGATGTCCTGGGTCGTCATGGCCCCACGATACCGAGCGGACCCGCCGGGGCCGCGGAGCGCTACAGGTCGACGACGCCGTGCGCCACCGCGCCCACGTGCCCGCCGACCCAGACGGTGTCCGCCTCCCGCCGCACCGCGATGCGCCCCGCGCGCCCGAGCACGGTGCCCTGGGCGGCGACGTAGGCGTCCGGGGCCCACCCGTTGTCGGTGAGCCAGCGGCCCATCCCGGCGTTGAGGCTGCCGGTCACGGGGTCCTCGACCACCCAGTCCCCGACGAACGCGCGGACCTCGACCGCGCACTCCGTGCCCTCCGGGTGCGCGCCGACCACGCCCAGCTTGAGCCCGTCCATGGCCGCCCAGTCGGGCCGGATCCCCAGCACGGTCGCGGCGTCGGCGACGCGGGCGCCGATCCAGCCGGGCCCGTTGTCCAGCCACGACACGTCGAGCAGCGCCGCCGGGTCCAGCCGCAGCGACCGGGCGACCCGCTCCAGCAGCCCCGGCTCCGCCACGGGCTCGTAGCGCAGCAGCGGCGGGGCGGCGAAGGCCAGCTGCCCGCCGCTGCGCCGGACGGTCACCAGCCCCGCCCCGCACTCCTGGACGAGGTCCTCCCCGGCGGGCTCGCCCCCGAGCGCCAGCCACGCGGAGGCCGTGCCGAGGGTGGGGTGCCCGGCGAAGGGCAGCTCCCCGCCCGGGGTGAAGATCCGCACGCGGTAGTCGGCGGCCGGGTCCTCGGGCTCGAGCAGGAAGGTGGTCTCGGACAGGTTGGTCCAGCGCGCGAAGCGCGCCATGGTGTCCTCGCCGAGGTCGCCGGCCCCGTGCACGACGGCGAGCGGGTTGCCGCCCAGCGGCACGGTCGAGAAGACGTCGACCCAGCTGATCTCGTGGCGGGCCACGGCTCAGAGCACCGGGCCCCGGCGGGTGCGCCGGCGCGGCCGGGCCGGCTCGGAGCGCCGGCCGTTGCGCGGGGCCGCCGCCCCGCGGGCCACGGCCCGGTCCCGGCGCAGCCGGCGCACGACCATCCCGACCAGGGCGGAGCCGGCGGTGCTCAGGACGAGGGGCAGCACGGAGCTGCGCTGCTTGCTGTTGTCGTACACGGCCGGGCCTCCTGCCGGAAGGCGGCGCGGGGCGCCGCCGGGTTCGGTGCTTGGCATCCTACGCAGGAGGGCCGGGCTCCGGCCACACACCGGCGCTGCCGCGGCGGTGGCTGCCCACCAGGTGCGTGTCCACCATGCCGACCGCCTCCATCAGCGCGTACATCGTGGTGGGCCCCACGAAGCGGAAGCCGCGGGCCCGCAGCGCCCGGGACAGTGCCTCGGACTCCGGCGAGCGCGTCGGGATCTCGGCGAACGTGCGCGGGCGGGGGGTGCGGGCCGGGCGGAAGGACCACACCAGGCCGGGCAGCCCGCCCTCGGCGCGCAGGGCGACGGTGGCCCGGGCGTTGCCCACGGTTGCCTCGATCTTGCCGCGGTGGCGCACGATCCCGGGGTCGCCCAGGAGCCGCTCGACGTCGTCCTCCCCGAACCCGGCCACCGCGTCCGGGTCGAAGCCCGCGAAAGCGGCCCGGAACGCGGGGCGCTTGCGCAGGATCGTGGCCCAGGACAGTCCGGCCTGGAAGCCCTCGAGGCAGATCCGCTCGTAGAGGCCGCGCTCGTCGCGCACGGGCAGCCCCCACTCGGTGTCGTAGTACTCGCGCAGCAGCGGGTCCGACGCCGCCCAGCGGGGGCGGGCCAGGCCGTCGTCGCCGGCCACGAGGTCGGGGGCGGGGCGGGGATCGGGGCTCATGACGGCATGGAACCACACCGGTGACCGCCGGGACACCGCACCGCCGCCCGCCCCGGGGGCATAGCATGGCCGTCATGCACCCGACGGACGGCGCGGCGGACCGGCGCGCCCTGCAGCGGCGGGTCGTGCGCGTGCTGGCCCTCGGCCAGGTGCTGGGCGGACTGGGCGTGGGCGCGACCCTGGCCCTGGGCGCGCTGCTGCTCACCGAGGTCTCGGGGTCCCCGGCGTGGTCCGGGATGGCCGCCACCATGAACACCCTGGGCGCGGCCCTGCTCGCCGTGCCCCTGGCGCGGCTGGCCCGGGCGAGGGGCCGCCGGGTCTCGCTGGGCACCGGCGCCCTGGTCGCCGTGGCGGGGGCGGCGCTCACGGTCGGCGCGGCGGCGCTGGCCAGCTTCCCCGTCCTGCTGGTGGCCCTGGCCCTGCTCGGGGCGGGCTCGGCGCTGGGCCTGCAGTCCCGCTTCGCGGCCACCGACCTGGCCCGCGACGACACGCGCGCCCGGGACCTGTCCCTGGTGGTGTGGGCGACGACGCTCGGCGCGGTGGCCGGGCCCAACCTGTTCGGGCCGGGCGAGGCGATCGGCCGGGCCCTGGGGCTGCCCGGGCTCACGGGCGGGTTCGTCATCGCCCTCGTGGCCCAGGCCGCGGGCGCCCTCCTGTACTTCACGGCGCTGCGCCCCGACCCCCTGCTGGTCGCCGTCGCCGACGGGGAGGCCGCGGGGCGGGGCCGGCCGTCGTCCGCGGGAGGTCTCGCGGTGCTGCGCGCCTCCCCCGGCGCCCGCCGGGCGGTGCTCACCGTGGCGCTGAGCCACGCCGTGATGGTCGCCCTGATGTCGATGACCCCGGTGCACCTCACCGGGCAGGGGGCGTCGCTGGGCGTCGTGGGCCTGACGATCAGCCTGCACGTGGCCGGGATGTACGCGCTGGCCCCCGTGTTCGGGACGCTCGCCGACCGGGTGGGGCGGCGCCCCACCGTCCTGCTCGGCCAGGCGCTGCTCGTGGGCTGCCTGGTCCTGTCCTGGCTCGGCTCCGGCTCCCCCGTGCTGGTGACCGCGAGCCTCGTCCTGCTCGGGCTGGGCTGGTCCGCCTCCACCGTGGCGGGCTCGGCGCTCGTGGCCGAGGCCGTCCCGCCGGCGCAGCGCCCGCCGCTGCAGGGCGTCTCCGACCTGTTCATGAACCTCGCGGGCGCGTCCGGCGGGGCGCTCGCCGGTCCGGTGCTGGCGCTGATCGGCTTCGCCGGGCTCAGCGCGGCCCTGCTCGTCCTCGTGGCGGTCGTCGTGCTCGGCCACCGGGCGCGGCCGGCCGCCCCGGCCCGGGCGGCCGGCCGGTGAGCCGGTCCGGGGGCTAGCTGTACTGACCGGGGACGTTGGTGGAGTGGGTGTGATCCGCTGACCTGAAGCAGTGGCGCAAGGAGGGCCTCCCGCGGTGGAGTGGAACTGCCTAGGTATCCGCTCACGCACAGGAGGCCCTCATGTCCCACGCTAATGCCGCTCTGACCCCGCGTCACCGCCTCAAAGTGGCGCAGCTGGTCATCGATCAGCATGTCCCCATCGCTGAAGTCGCCGCGCGCTTCCAGTGCGCGTGGCCGACCGTGAAGCGCTGGGCCACCCGCTACGCCGCCGGGGAACCGATGACCGACCGCCCCTCCCGGCCGCACACGATGCCGGCCAAGACCCCGCTGCCGGTCACGAAGCGGATCGTGTCTCTGCGACTGCGCAAACGCCTCGGCCCGGTCCAGCTCGCCGCCGCGACCGGGGTGGCGGCCTCCACCGCCCACCGCGTGCTGACCCGATGCGGCCTGTCCCGCCTGGCGCACGTCGATCGGGCCACGGGCGAGCCCGTGCGCCGCTACGAGCACCCGACCCCAGGAGCGATGCTGCACGTCGACGTCAAAAAGTTCGGCAACATTCCCGACGGCGGCGGCTGGCGCTTCGTCGGCCGCGCCCAGGGCAAGAAGAACCGGGCGGGGACCCCGGAGAAGCCGAAGAACAAGTACCGCAACCCGAAGATGGGCCACGCCTTCGTGCACACCGTCATCGACGACCATTCCCGCGTGGCCTACGCCGAGGTCCACGACGAGGAGACCGCCGCGACCGCCACCGCCGTGCTACGACGGGCGGTGATCTGGTTCGCCCAGCGTGGCGTCACCATCGAACGGGTTCTGTCCGACAACGGCTCGGCCTATGTCTCGCACCTGTGGCGTGATACCTGCACCGACCTCGGGATCAGGCACTCCCGCACCCGGCCGCGTCGGCCCCAGACCAATGGCAAGATCGAGCGCTTCCACCGGACCCTCGCCGACGGGTGGGGCTACGCCCGCTGCTACACCAGCGAGACCGAACGCCGCCAAGCCCTGACAGGATGGCTCCACGAGTACAACCACCACCGGCCACACACCGCCTGCGGGAACAAGCCCCCAGTCACCCGCTTAACCAACCTCCCGGGTCAGTACAGCTAGCGCAGCACGGGCAGCTGCATCGGGTAGCGGTAGACCTCGCCCCGGTTGGCCTTGGCGATCGCCAGGACGTGGCACACGACGAGTGCCACGAAGGCGACGATCCACAGCACGATCGCCACCGGGATGAGCAGGATCGTCGCGAAGCACACGAACGCGGCCGCGTTGAGCAGCCACATGGACAGGTTGAAGTTGAAGGACCCGGCGGCGGTGGCCCGCAGGAACAGGTTCCTGTCCCTGTGGACGAGCCACACCACGAGCGGGCCCACGAAGCCGAGCCAGCCCAGGGAGAACAGCGCGCCGACCAGTCCGGAGAGGTGGGTGAGGATCGCGATCGTACGGTCGTCGCTCTCCACCCGGTACTGCGGCTGCGGTGCTGACGGAGGCAGGTAGGACATCGGGGTCTCCTGGTCGGGAACGGGGCCGCATCGGCGCGGTGCTGCCAGCGTAGCGGGGCCCGGGGCCCGTCCGGTATGGGGGTTGACCGCACTTCGCGGGCACGGTCGCCCGCCGGGGCAGGTCCGCTCCGGGACGGGTCCCCGGACCTCCCGGCGGGCGGGCGCCGGGACGGCCGTCCTGGTCTACGATTCTCGGCAGACCGTTCCCGGCCCGCCCGCGCGGGCCCCGTCCCCGAGGAGGGACCGTGGCCCTGCCGCTGCGCCCCAGCAAGCACGCCTACCGCGCCATCGTCCTGGCCGGGCTGGCCGCCACGAAGCTCTTCCGCGTGCCCGTGCTCGCGTCCGGCGAGGAGCACCTGCCCGCCGGCCAGCTCGTGCACGGGCTGACCCGCGAGGTCGTCCCGGGCCGGGGCGCGGTCGTGGCGGTCACCCACTTCGGCTACCTCGACTTCGTGTTCGCCCAGCTGGTGATCTGGCGCCGGCTGCGGGCCCACTCCCGGTTCCTCATCACCCGCAAGCACACCGGCAGCGCGTTCGTCACCGCGGTGTGCCGGCTGTGCGACCACGTCGTCGTCGACCGCGCGAACGGGGCCCCCGCGTACGCCGAGGCCGTCACGAAGCTGCGCTGCGGCGAGTTCGTCGCCGTGTTCCCGGAGGGCGGCGTCAGCCGCAGCTACACCGTGCGCCCCCTGCGCACCGGGGTCGCGCGCATGGCCGCCGAGACCGGCACCCCGATCGTCCCCGTCGCCGTGTGGGGCGGGCACCGGATGCTCACCCGCGGCCGCGGCGGGATCCGGCTGCGCGACGTGTGGCGAACCCCCGTGCGGGTGCACGTCGGCCCGGAGCTGCACGTGGGCCCGGGCGAGGACGTGCTCGCCGCCAGCGCCCGGCTGCGGGCGGCGCTGCAGGCGGGGATCGACCACTGCATCGCCACCTATCCCGAGGCCCCCCCGCCGGGCGCGTGGTGGATGCCCGCGCACCTGGGCGGCGGGGCGATCACCGTCGCGGAGCAGGTCGCCTACGACCAGCGCGAGCGCGAGTCCTACCGGACCACGGGCTGAGGCCCCCGGCGCTCACAGGGCGCGGGCGCGCAGCACCAGCTCGAGCTCGAACCGGGCCTGCGGGTCGTTGAGCGCCTCACCGAAGATCTCGCGCAGCTGGTTGACCCGGTAGCCGACCGTCTGCTCGTGGATCACCAGCTCCGCGGCCATCGCCGCGCGCTGGCCGTGGTGCTTGAGCCAGGACAGCAGGGTCGCCACCAGCCGCTCCTGCTGCGCGGGCCGCAGCCGCTCCAGCGGGGCCAGCCGCTGGGCGCCCAGGTCCTCGACCACGGTGCGCTCCCCCAGCAGGACGAGCTCCGCCAGGCGCTCCGAAACCCACAGCGGCCCCTCCCCGTCGGGATCGTGGGCCAGCAGCTCCCGGGCCATGACGGCGAGCCGCAGGGAGTCGGGAGCCGCCTGCCAGGGACGCCCTGGGCCGACCACCGCGGCCCGCCCGGCCAGCACGCGCCCCAGCTCCTGGCGCGCCGTCGGGGAGGCGGGCTCCGGCACGACCGCCACGACGTCGCCGGGCCGGGAAGTGAGCAGCGCCCGCCGGCCCAGGCGGGACCGCAGCCCCATGCGCCGGTCCGCGGGCAGGGTGACCACCACCACGCGCTCGGGCAGGGTCCAGCCGGCCGCGTGCACGGCCGAGCGCACGGACTCCTCGTCGGCGTTGCCGCGGATCAGCATCTCCGCCACCGTGTCCAGCAGCCGGTCCCGCTCGCCCGCCCGCTCGGACTGCTCGGCGGCGTAGCCCTCGGCGCTGGCGGCGGAGAGCTCCTCGATGTAGGCGAACACGGACTCCGCCAGGCCGATCAGCACGGAGGCCTCGAAGCCGGCCTCCATGGCCACGCGGGACAGCGAGCGCAGGGTGGTGCGGGCGCCCGAGCGGTAGGCCGCGAACAGGGCGTCCATGGGCCGGCCCTCGCGCACCTCGCCGCGGCCCAGTCCCTCGTAGACCCGCCGGTCCTCGTCCTGCAGCGCCGGCTGGTGCGTGCCGGGCAGGTGCAGGAAGCGGGTCAGGGCGACGTCGACGCCCTGGCGGATGCCGTCCCCGAACAGGCCCTCGAGCGGGCGGGCGTAGACCGGCACGTCCTCGCGCACGGCGTCCAGCAGCTCCTGCGTGACCTCGGCCAGGTGCGGCATGAGCAGCGGGGTCAGCGACGGCGGCAGCGACGTCCACGGCTGTTCTCGGTCCACCTGCTGCACCGTCTCCCTCTTTCATGCCCGCACGACAGTTGTTCGGCTGAAAGAGTACGCGAGACCACGAGAAATCTCCTGAGAATTGCGGGAGAGTGATCACGTGGCCCCGATACGACTGATTTCCCGCCTGGCTTCGGCCTTCACGACCCCGTTCTCGCCGGAGGACTTCCTCCGCCTCGTCGACCCCCTCGCCAGCGCCCGCCAGCTGCGGGCCCTGGTCACGGCCGTCGAGCCCGAGACGGCGGACTCGGTGACCATCCGCTTCCGCCCCGGCAAGGGCTGGAACCCGCACGAGGCCGGCCAGTGGGCGCGCATCGGCGTGGAGATCGACGGCGTGCGCCACTGGCGCTCCTACTCCCTGAGCACCGGCGCCGGCCAGGACCCCGCCATCACCGTGAAGGCGATGGGCACCGTCTCGGGCGCCCTGGTCCGCGGCACGCGGGTGGGGGACGTCCTGTTCCTCGCCCCGCCCGAGGGCGACTTCGTCCTGCCCGCGCACCCGCGGCCCCTGCTCATGCTCACCGCCGGCAGCGGGCTCACCCCCGTCATGTCGATGATCCGCACGCTGGTGCCCCGCCGCGCGGACGCCGACGTGGTGCTCGTGCACTCCTCCCGCGCCCCGCAGGACGCGCTCTTCGCCGAGGAGCTGCTGGAGCTGGCGGACCAGTTCCCCGGCTTCCGCCTCGTCCACTGGTTCACCGCCGAGCGGGGCCGCCGCCTCGACCTCACGAGCACCTCCGACCTCGACGCCGCCTGCCCGGACTGGCGCGACCGGGCCGCCTACGCCTGCGGGCCCGCCGACTTCCTCGACGCCGCCGAGTCCCTCTGGGACCGGGAGGAGGGGCAGCTGCGGGTCGAGCGCTTCGCCCCCGTCGTCGCCCCCGGCCCCGCCGGCGAGGGCGGCCAGGTGACGTTCGAGAAGTCCGACAAGGACGTGGACGCCGACGGCGCCACGACCCTGCTCGAGGCCGGCGAGGCCGCCGGCGTGCTGCTGCCCAGCGGGTGCCGCATGGGCATCTGCCACTCCTGCGTGAAGCCCCTCGTCTCCGGGCGGGTCCGCGACACCCGCACCGGCGAGGTGCACGGCGAGCCCGGGCACCTGGTCCAGACCTGCGTGTCGACCGCTGCGGGGCCCGTGAGCCTCGACGCCTGACCCGCACCCCTGCCGTCCCCCACTTCCCCGTCCCCGTTCCCGAAGGAGCGACCATGACCGTCATCACCCCCTTCCTCGTCGACGGCTCGCGCCGGCCCCGCCCGCCGAAGCCCGAGACCGCCGCCCATCTCACCGACGCGCAGATCGAGGAGCTCGGCCGCGAGCTCGACGCCGTCCGCGCCGCCGTCATCGAGGTGCGCGGCGCGGAGGACGCCGCCTACATCCGCCGCGTCATCGCCGTGCAGCGCTCCCTCGAGCTCGCCGGGCGCACCGCGCTGCTGTTCTCGAAGCACAAGCCCGCCTGGGTCGCGGGCACCGGGATGCTGACCCTCGCCAAGATCCTCGAGAACATGGAGATCGGCCACAACGTCCTGCACGGGCAGTGGGACTGGATGCGCGACCCCGACATCCACTCCACCACCTGGGAGTGGGACTTCGTGACCCCCGCCAAGGCGTGGCAGCACACCCACAACGACCTCCACCACACGTGGACGAACGTGCTCGGCAAGGACCGCGACGTCGGGTACAACATCTTCCGCGTGGACAAGGACCAGCCGTGGCAGTGGTGGAACCTCGGCAACCCGCTCTACAACGCGCTGCTCGCCCCGGTCTTCGAGTGGGGCATCGCGATCTACGACCTCGAGCTGGACGAGTACCGGGCGGGCAAGAAGCCGAAGGCCGAGCTGGTCCGGGGCCTCAAGGCCCTCGGGGCGAAGTTCGTGAAGCAGGCCGCCAAGGACTACGTGGCCACCCCGGCCGCCGCGTCCCTCACCGGCTCCGGCAGGCAGGCGCTCGCCGCGACGCTCACCGCCAACGCGGTCCGCAACGTGTGGGCCCACGCCGTCATCTTCTGCGGGCACTTCCCCGAGGGGGCGGACACGTTCACCGAGGAGCAGATCGAGGGCGAGACCCGCGGGGACTGGTACCTGCGCCAGATGCTGGGCTCCGCGAACATCTCGGGCTCCAAGCTCATGCACCTGATGACCGGCAACCTCTCCCACCAGATCGAGCACCACCTGTTCCCGGACCTGCCCTCGAGCCGCTACGCCGAGGTCGCCGTGAAGGTGCGCGAGATCTGCGGGCGCTACGGCCTGCCCTACACCACCGGCCCGCTGCCCAAGCAGGTCGGCTCCGCCTGGGCGAAGATCTTCCGCCTCGCGCTGCCCTGATCCGCCTCCCCCGCGGACGCACGCGCGAGGCCCGCACCCGAGCCGGGTGCGGGCCTCCCGCGTGCCGCCCCCGGACGGGGACGGTGTCGGTGGGCGTTGGTAGGCTCGGCGCAACCGCACGAAAGGCCGGCCCGTGACCTCCTCCCCGCGCGTCCTCATCACCGGTGCGACCGGCTACGTCGGCGGGCGCCTCGTGCCCCGCATGCTGGACGCCGGCCATCCCGTGCGGGTGGCCGTCCGCTCCCCGCAGAAGCTGCGCTCCGTGCCGTGGCGGGACGACGTCGAGATCGCCGCGACCGACCTCGGGGACCTCGAGGCCGTGACGGCCGCGTGCCGGGACGTGCACACCCTCTACTACCTCGTGCACTCCATGGGCAGCTCCCAGCACTTCGAGGAGCAGGAGGCCGCGATGGCCCGCACCGTGGTCGAGGCCGCCGCGCGGGCCGGGGTGCGCCGCATCGTCTATCTCTCCGGCCTGCACCCGCAGGGCGTGGAGCTGTCCCAGCACATGCGCTCGCGGGTGCGGGTCGGCGAGATCCTCCGGGCCGGGGAGGTCCCGGCCGTCGTGTTCCAGGCCGGGGTGGTCATCGGCTCCGGCTCGGCGTCCTTCGAGATGATCCGCCACCTCGGCGACACCCTGCCCGTGATGCCCGCGCCCGCCTGGGTGACCAACCGGATCGAGCCCATCGCCGTCCGCGACGTCCTCCACTACCTGGTCCACGCCATGGACCTCCCGGAGGGCCTGGACCGCACCTTCGACATCGGCTCCCGCGACGTGATGACGTACGCGGACGCCATGCGCCAGTACGCCCGGGTCGCCGGGCTGCGCCGGCGCGTCGTGTTCCACCTGCCCCTGCCCGCCCCGCGGCTGTCGGGCTACTGGATCGGGCTGGTGACGCCCATCCCCCTCGGGCTGGCCGTCCCGCTCGTGCAGTCGCTGCAGCACGAGGCCGTCGCGGCCGAGCACGACATCGACGCCTACATCCCGCCGCCGCCCGAGGGGCTCACCGGGTACCGGCGCGCCGTCGCCCTGGCCCTGAAGAAGATCGAGGACAACAACGTCGAGACCACGTGGGACGTCCACGCCGACCCGGCCACGACGGCCGCCGACCCCCTCCCCTCGGACCCCGACTGGGCCGGGCGCACCGTCTACGTCGACGAGCGCAGCCGGGCCGGGAGCGCGCGCCCGGAGCAGGTGTGGCAGGTGATCGAGTCCATCGGCGGGCGCAACGGCTGGTACTCCCTGCCGCTCGCGTGGCGGATCCGCGGCGCCATGGACAAGCTCGCGGGCGGGGCCGGGCTCAACCGCGGCCGCCGCGACCACACCGACCTGCAGGTGGGCGAGTACGTCGACTGGTGGCGCGTGGAGGACATGGAGGAGGGGCACAAGCTGCTCCTGCACGCCGAGATGAAGGCCCCGGGACGGGCCTGGCTCGAGCTGTCCGTGGAGCCCGAGGGCGAGGGCAGCCGGTACCGGCAGCGGGCCATCTTCTTCCCGCGGGGCCTGCCCGGGCGACTCTACTGGTGGGGCGTGTGGCCCTTCCACGGGTTCATCTTCCCGTCCATGGCCCGCAACGTCCTGGCCCGCGCGGCCACGCTCGAGGTGCCGGAGGGCACGCCCGCGGCGGGGACCGCCGCGGGCCGGGTCCCGGACCCGCGAAGTTGATCAGGCGGGGCCCTCCACCGGCCGCGGCCCCGGGCGCCCCCACTCGCTCCACGAGCCGTCGTAGACCGCGACGTCCTCCCGCCCCGCCAGGTGGGCGCCCAGCGCGAGCACGCACGCCGTGAGCCCCGACCCGCACGTGGTCACGATCCGCTGCCCCTCCGGGGCGGCCGCGGCGACCCGCTCCCGCAGCAGCGCCGGCGGCAGCAGGCGCCCGTCCGGGCGCTGCAGCTCCGTGTAGGGCAGGCTGACCGCCCCGGGCATGTGCCCGGGGCGCAGGCCGGGCCGCGGCTCGGGCTCCGTGCCGGCGAACCGGCCGGCGGAGCGGGCGTCGAGGACGGCCGCCCCCGGGTCCTCGAGGGCGCGGGCGACGTCGTCGGCGCCCACGAAGAACCCCTCCCGGGGGACGAGCTCGACGTCGCCGGGCTCGGCGGGCGGGTCCGCGTGCGGTCCCGCGGGCCGCCCCTCGGCGGTCCAGGCGGGCAGTCCGCCGTCGAGCACCGCGACCCGCTCGAAGCCCGCCGCGCGCAGCATCCACCACACGCGCGCGGCGGCGAAGAGGCCCTTGCCGTCGTAGGCGACCACGGTGCTGGTGCGCGAGATGCCCAGCGCCCGGGCCGCCGCGGTGAGCCGGCCGGCCGGCGGCATCGTGTGCGGCAGCCCCGAGGACGGGTCGGCGAAGGGCCCGTCGAGGTCCAGGAGCAGGGCGCCCGGGATGGCCTCGTCGGTGCGGTTGAGCGTGGAGCTGGCGTCCACCAGCACGAGCCGGGGGTCGCCGAGGTGCTCGGCCAGCCACTCGGTGCCCACCACCGGGCCGGGCGGCCTGAGCGGGGCGGGGACGTCGTCGTGCTCGTGCGGGTGCGCCATACGTCCCAGGCTAGTGCGGACGGGTCCGGCCTACGAGGAGGCGGCGAGCGCCCGCTCGAGGTCGTCGAGCTGGTCCTCCACGTCCTCGATCCCCACCGACAGCCGCACGAGGTCGGTGGGCACCGCGAGCGGGGTGCCCTTGACCGAGGCGTGCGTCATCTCGGACGGGTAGCAGATCAGGGACTCGACCCCGCCGAGGCTCACGGACAGCGAGTACAGCTCGGTGGACTCCGCGACCGTGCGCGCGGCGGCCTCGCCGCCGGCGAGCCGGAACGAGACCATGCCGCCGAACCCGCGCATCTGCGCGGCCGCGAGGGCGTGGCCGGGGTGGTCGGGCAGGCCCGGGTAGAGGACGCGGGCGACCTCCGGGCGCTCGAGCAGCCACTCGGCGACGGCCTGCGCGTTGGCCTGGTGGCGCTCCATCCGCAGGCTCAGGGTCTTGAGCCCCCGCGCCGCGAGGTAGCTGTCCTGCGGCCCGGCCACGGCGCCCGCGGCGAACTGCTGGAAGCCCACGGCCTCGGCGAGGGGGGCGTCGCGCCACTCGGCCGTCCCCACGACCACGGCGCCGCCGAGGACGTCGGAGTGCCCGCCGATGTACTTGGTGGTGGAGTGCACCACCGCGTGGGCGCCGAGGGCCAGCGGGTTCTGCAGGTACGGGGACGCGAAGGTGTTGTCGACGACGAGCAGCGCCCCGGCGTCGGCGGCGACCTGCGCCCAGCCGGCGACGTCGGCGATGCCGAGCAGCGGGTTGGACGGCGTCTCCAACCACAGCACCTTGGTGGTCCCGGGCCGCACGGCCGCCCGGACCGCGCCGAGGTCGGTGATGTCCACCGGCGTGTGTGCGATCTCCCACGGGGCGAGGACCTTGGTGATCAGCCGGTTCGTGCCGCCGTAGCCGTCGGCGCCGAGCACGACGTGGTCGCCCGGGCGCAGCACGGCCCGGAGCAGGGCGTCCTCCGCGGCGATCCCGGAGGCGAACGCGAAGCCGCGCTCCCCGCCCTCGAGGGCCGCGAGCTGGTGCTCGAAGCCGCTGCGGGTGGGGTTGGAGCCCCGGCTGTACTCGTGGCCGGCCCGCAGGACGTTGATCCCGTCCTGGGCGAAGGTCGAGGTCTGGTAGATCGGCGGGATGACGGCGCCGGTCAGCGGGTCGGGCTCCTGCCCGGCGTGGACGGCGGCGGTGGTGAAGCCCCGGTGACGGGTGCTGGTGGTGACGGGCTGGGTCATCGTGGGCTCACTTCCCGGGGGTCTGGACGGTCTCGAGGACGCCGTCGAGGGCCTGGCGCAGGTCGGCGACGAGGTCCTCGGGGGACTCGAGGCCGATCGAGAGCCGGATCGTGGTCTCGGCGATCCCGCCGGCGGCCCGCTGCTCGGGGGTCAGCCGGCAGTGGGTCATCGCGGCGGGGTGGGCCACGAGGCTGCGGGTGTCCCCGATGTTGGCCACCAGCTTGAACAGCCGGAGGCTGTCGATGAACGGGCCCACGGCGCCGCCGGGGGCGGCGAGGTCGAAGGAGAACACGGATCCGGTGCCGCGGGGGAAGTCCCGGGCCGCGATCCCCGCGCCGGGATCCCCGGGCACCGCGGGGTGGTGGACGCGGGCGACGGCGGGGTGGCCGCTCAGGAACTCCGCCACCGCCACGGCGGAGGCCGTGTGGCGGGCGACGCGCAGGTCGAGGGTCTCGGTGCCCTGCAGGATCTGGCTGGCGTTGAACGGGGAGAGCGTCGTGCCGAGGTCGTGCACGTACTTCGCCCGCACGAGGTGCAGGTAGGGGCTGGCGCCGGCGCACTTGTCGACCAGGCTCTGCCCGCCCCAGCGGGCCCGGGCCGCGGTGAACTGCGGCCACCTCCCCGGCTCGGCGGACCAGTCGAACGTCCCGCCGTCCACGACCGCCCCGGCCAGCGCGTTGCCGTGCCCGCCGAAGAACTTGGTGGCCGAGTGCACGACGATGTCCGCGCCCTTCTCCAGCGGCCGGTACAGCGCCGGGGAGGCGAGGGTGTTGTCGACGACGACGGGCACGCGCGCGGCCCGGGCGACGTCGGCGATCCCGGGCAGGTCGGGGAGGGTGGCCAGCGGGTTGCCGATGGACTCCAGCAGGAACGCCCGGGTGTCCGGGCGCACGGCCGCAGCCCACGCGCCGGAGGTGGTCGGGTCCACGAACGCCACCTCGACGCCGAGGTCGGCGAGGGAGTCGGTGAGCAGGTCCACGGTCCCGCCGTAGAGCTTCTCCGAGGCGACCACGTGCTTGCCGGAGCCCTGGCCGAGCAGGGCCAGCAGGGCGACGGCCACGGCGGACTGGCCCGAGCCGGTCGCGACGGCGCCCGCGCCGCCCTCGAGGTCGGCGATGCGCTGCTCGAGGACGGCGACCGTCGGGTTGCCGGTGCGCGTGTAGGTGAAGCCCGGCCGGGTCTGCGCGAACATCTGCTTCGCGGCCTCGTAGTCGGGGAACTCGAACGCCGCCGACTGGTAGATGGGCACCGTCAGGGTGCGCTGGGTCAGGTCGTTCTCGGTGCCGGCGTGGATCTGCCGGGTGGAGAGGTCGTGGTCGGTCACGGGGACGGACATGGCGATGCTCCTCGCACTTGCTCTTACCCGCATCGGTCACCGGCGGTGCCACCACCGGGATGCGGGCCGCTTCCTCATCCGAACCACCCAATGAGCATGGGGTTGGTGCGCGACCAAGTCGGAGCTTGGCGGTCACGTCTCGTGAAGCTGGGACAACACTATGCGCAGAGGTAATCGGCGTCGTTCCGTGACGGAAGATGACGAAGATGACGCACGCCGCCGTCATGTTCCGTCCCGTCCCCGCCCGTCCTCCCCGCGGGGCGGGTCAGGACCGCGTGTCGACGTCCTCGAAGATCAGGAACGTCTGGGTGTCGACGACGCCGGGCAGCTGCTGGATCTGCTCGAAGATGACCTGGCGCAGGTGCACGGTGTCCACGGCGCGCACGAGCAGCATGACGTCGAAGTTCCCGCCCACCAGGGCGATGTGGTGCACGTCCGGGATCGCCCGCAGCTGCCCGCACAGCTCCCGCCAGGTGTTCTGCCGCAGCTTGAGCGTCACGTAGGCCGAGGCCTGCAGCCCGGCCCGCACCGGGTCGATCACGGCGCTGAAGCGCAGGATCACCCCCTCCTCCCGGAGCCGGTTGATCCGGGCGTAGGCGTGGGCCCGGGACACGTGCACGGCGGCGGCCACCGCGGTCACCGACTGCCGGCAGTCGCGGGAGAGCTCCGCGAGGATCTTGCGGTCGGTCTCGTCCAGCGGCACGGGGGTCGAGGGCACAGGAGCTCCTGGGCGGATCGGGGCGGCCGTGGCCGCCGGGAGGTGTCGGACGAATCCGTGTGTTACACCTCACATTAGTCGATTTCGTCCACGCCGATCGGGCTTCTGCGACCACTCTTCTGCACTTCTCCCGGAACCTGGATACGAACGTTCGCGGTTTCCCATACTTGGCGGACAGAACACCTCCAGCCTTTCCGCCTCCCCGGGCCGCAGCCGGTCCGGGGGACCACCGAGGGGGAACCCATGAGCCAGACCGTCGAGAACGCGGAGAACCCGATCCTGCGGGCGTGCCGGAGCTTCGGCATCACCCCGGAGCAGTACATGCTCCCCGCGCGCGGCGAGATCCGGATGGTGGACCCCGGCGGCCGCCTGCGGCCGCCGGAGGAGCAGGGCACCGGGCCCGGCCACGAGTACCCGCTGCCGCCCCGGGACGTCCTGCTGTCCGCCTACGAGAAGCTCGTGGTGGGCCGCCGGGTCAACGACCAGAACTCGGCCCTGGTGCGCCAGGGCCGGATGGCGGTCTACCCGTCCAGCCACGGCCAGGAGGCCTGCCAGGTCGCGGCGGCACTGTGCCTGGCGGAGGGCGACTGGCTGTTCCCGACCTACCGGGACACCGTGGCCGTGATGACCCGGGGCGTGGACCCCCTGCAGGTCATGTCGATCTTCCGCGGCGAGTGGCACGGCGGCTACGACCCGTACGAGCGCCGGGTGGGCATCCAGGCCACGCCGCTGACCACCCAGCTGCTGCACGCGGTGGGCGTGGCCCACGCGGCGAAGCTGCGCGGCGAGGACACCGTGGTCCTGGCCATGTGCGGCGACGGCGCCACGAGCGAGGGCGACTTCCACGAGGCCCTCAACTTCGCGGCCGTGTTCAAGCTGCCGGTCGTGTTCTTCGTGCAGAACAACGGCTATGCGATCTCCGTGCCCCTGTCCCAGCAGTCCGCCGCGCCGACCCTCGCCCACAAGGCGGTCGGCTACGGGATGGCCGGCGAGCGCGTGGACGGCAACGACCTCGTGGCCCTGCTCGCGACCCTGGGCCGGGCCGTCGACCTCGCCCGCACCGAGTCCGAGCCCCTGCTCGTGGAGGCCCACACCTACCGCATGCAGGCGCACACCAACGCCGACGACGCCACGCGCTACCGCGACGACGCCGAGGTCCAGGAGTGGATCGCGAAGGACCCCGTGACCCGGATGCGCGCGTGGCTGCGCGGCGAGGGCCTGCTCGACGACGCGGCCGAGGCGCGCATCGCCGCCGCCGCCGAGGACGTCGCCGCGGCCCTGCGGGACGGCATGAACGCCGAGGTGAGCGTCGACCCGCTGGAGCTCTTCCGCCACGTCTACGTCGAGCGGACCCCGCAGCTGGCCGAGCAGGAACAGCTCCTCGCGGCCGAGCTCGCCCGAGAGGAGACCGACCAGTGAGCACCCTCGAAGCCCCCGCCCCGGCCGCCGAGGTCCCGGCGCAGCGGCCCGTGACCTTCGCCCAGGCGCTCAACTGCGCACTGGCCGACGCGCTGGCCGCCGACGACGCCGTCGTCGTCTTCGGCGAGGACGTCGGCACCCTCGGCGGCGTCTTCCGCATCACCGACGGGCTGACCCGGCGCTTCGGCCGCACCCGGTGCTTCGACACCCCGCTGGCGGAGTCCGGGATCGCCGGGATGGCCGTGGGCATGGCGATGAACCGGATGCGCCCGGTGATCGAGATGCAGTTCGACGCGTTCGCCTACCCGGCGTTCGAGCAGATCGCCTCCCACCTCGCGAAGATGCACAACCGCACCCGCGGCGCCGTGCGCCTGCCCGTCGTCGTCCGCATCCCCTACGCCGGCGGCATCGGCGGCGTGGAGCACCACTGCGACTCCTCCGAGGCCTACTACGCCCACACCCCGGGGCTGAAGGTCTTCACCCCGGCCACCGTCGAGGACGCCTACCTGATGCTGCGCGAGGCCATCGACTCGGACGACCCGGTCGTGTTCTTCGAGCCCAAGAAGCTCTACTGGTCCAAGGCGCCGGTGGACCTCGCCGAGCTCAAGGAGCGCTACGAGCACCGGGCGCCGGAACGGCGGGAGGGCCGCGCCGTCGTGGCCCGCACCGGGGAGGACGCGACCATCCTCACCTACGGTCCCTCCGTGCCGACCGCCCTCGCCGCCGCCGCGACCGCCGCGGCCGAGGGGCGCTCGCTGGAGGTCGTGGACCTGCGCAGCATCGTGCCCTTCGACGACGAGACCGTGGCGGCGTCGGTGCGCAAGACCGGTCGCGTGGTCGTCGTCGCCGAGGCCCCGGGCTTCGCGTCCGTGGCGGCCGAGATCGTGGCCCGCGTCCAGGAGCGCTGCTTCCACTCGCTGGCCGCGCCCGTGCGCCGCGTGACGGGCTTCGACATCCCCTACCCCGCTCCCAAGCTCGAGGAGCACTACCTGCCGAGCGTCGACCGCATCCTCGACGCCGTGGACGACCTGCAGTGGGAGGACCGGCCATGACCGTGAAGACGTTCGCCCTGCCCGATCTCGGCGAGGGCCTGACCGAGGCCGAGCTCGTCACCTGGCTCGTGCGGGTGGGCGACACCGTCGCCGTGGACCAGCCGATCGCCGAGGTGGAGACCGCCAAGTCCGCCGTGGAGGTGCCCTGCCCCTTCGCCGGGACCGTGCAGCAGCTGCACGGCACCTCCGGGCAGACCATCGACGTGGGCGCGCCGCTGATCTCGGTGGACACCGCCGCCGACGGAGGCACGCCCGCACCGCAGGGCGGGGGGCCCCGCGGCGGGCAGTCCTACCGCGAGGAGGAGCGCGCGGGGGCGGATCCCGCGACGGCCGCCGAGGCCGGGACCGTGGCCGCGGGCTCCGCCGGCGGCGCGGCCGGGGAGGGCGGGTCCGGCAACGTGCTCATCGGCTACGGCACCCCCGCCGGCGGGTCCGGCGGACGCCGCCGGCGGCCCCGGCAGGCGTCCTCCGTCCCGGCCGCCGCCCCGGCCGCCGAGGCCGCCCGCGACGCCATGGCCTCGGCCCCGCGCCTGGCCCCGACCGTCATCTCCCCGATCGTGCGCAAGCTCGCCAAGGACCTCCGGCTCGACATCAGCACCGTGCGCGGCTCCGGGCCCGGGGGGCTGGTCCTGCGCCGGGACGTGGTGGCCGCGAGCACGGCCGCCGCCGCGGGGACGCCCGCGGCGCCGTCCTCGCCCGCGCCCGGGACCGCCGCGCCCGGGACCGCCGTGCCCGGGACCGCCGCGGGCACTGCTGCCGTGGACGCGCGCACCGGGCTGGGCGTCGCCGAGCGGGTGCCCGTGAGCGGGGTGCGCAAGGCCGTCGCCCAGGCCATGACCCGCTCGCGCACCGAGATCCCCGAGGCCACCGTCTGGGTCGACGTGGACGCCACACGGCTCGTGGAGCTGCGCGCCGCGCTCAAGGCCCAGGACCCCGCGACCGCGCCGGGGCTGATGGCCCTGATCGGCCGGTTCGTGCTGGCCGGCCTCGCGCGCTACCCGGAGCTGGCCACGCGCCTGGAGACCCGCGAGGACGGCGGCCAGGAGATCGTGCGCTTCGACGGCGTCAACCTCGGCTTCGCCGCCCAGACGGACCGCGGGCTCGTGGTGCCCAGCATCCGGGGCGCCCACCGGCTGAGCGCGCGGGGGTTGGACGCCGAGCTGCGGCGGCTCACCGAGCTCGCGCGGGCGGGCAGGGCCTCCCCGGCCGAGCTGTCCGGGTCCACGTTCACCCTCAACAACTACGGGGTGTTCGGCACGGACGGCGCTGCGGCGATCATCAACCACCCGGAGGTCGCGATCCTCGGGATCGGGCGGATCATCGACCGCCCCTGGGTGGTGGACGGGCAGCTCGCGGTGCGCAAGGTCACCCAGCTCTCCCTCGCGTTCGACCACCGGGTCTGCGACGGCGGGACCGCCGGCGGGTTCCTGCGCATGGTGGCCGACGCGGTCGAGGACCCGGTGTCGGTGCTGGCGGACCTGTAGCGGCCCGCGGCCGCCCGGGTCCCCGGCCGGTGTTCGCCATCGCCGGCCGGGCTCAGCGGGCCGGGGCGTCCGCGGGGCCCAGGAGGATCCTGCCGCCGGTGTCCCGGGTGATGTTCCACGCCCACTGGAGCGCGCCGGCCCGGGTGCTGGCGCGGAGGCCGGTCCACCGGGAGCCCGGGGTCCGCACCTCCCACCCGCCGTGCGGACTGGGGATCACGAGGCGGTCGGCGGACGTCGACATGGCCGGCACCTCAGTCGGTCTCCGGGCCGGAGCAGTACGGGCAGTCCTGCTCGACCTGGGCCCACCCGTGCTGCCGGCCCGCGGGGAGGCGGGACGGGTGCGTGCGGTCCGCGGTGCGCTCCGCGCGCACCAGGGCCGGCGCGGAGGGGCGGGGACGAAGATCGACGGTCATGGTGGTGTCCTCCGGGAAAGATGGGGGCCGGCCGGTGATCGTCCGGTCCCCCCAGTATGAGACAGATCACCTGTGAGGAAAATCAATGATCCTCGACGATAACTCGTTAGTAGATCCGTTCTCTCCCTGCGCTCCGGCGGGAGTCCGGACGGCGCGCCGGGAAACGCCCCGGAAGCGGGGGAGGACCGGTCTCAGAGAGCGGTGAGGACGTCGAGGGAGGTCCGCAGCCCCTCCTCCTCCCGGACCGCGCGTCCCAGGCGCCCCGCGCGCTCCCCGCGGGCGAGCGCCTGGCCGAGGGCGGGGACCAGCGTGTCCACCGCCAGCTTCCGGTAGGGGACCGGGGCCGCGGCGATCCCGAGCCGGTGGAGCTGCCGGCCCCAGAACGGCTGGTCGGCGAGAAAGGGCACCACCACGGACGGCACACCGGCGCGGGCCACCGCGTGCACGGTTCCGGCCCCGCCGTGGTGGACCGCCACCGCGGCGCCCGGGAGCAGGGCCCCCAGCGGCGCGGACGGCACGACCAGCACGTCGTCGCCGCCGCTGTCCTCCGGCAGGGCCAGCCCGCCCCACCCCGTGAGCAGCAGGGCCCGCAGACCGTGGGCGCGCGCGCTCTCGACGACCGCCCTCCCCCGCGCGTGCGCGTCCCCGGCCGACATGGAGCCGAAGGTCGCCACCAGGTACGGTCCGCCCCGCACGAACCTTGCCACGGCGGGGTCCACCGGTGCGTCCGCGCCCACCGCGTGCCAGGCGCCGGTCAGGTGCACCTTGGCCGGCCAGTCGGCAGGCCTGGGCAGCAGCTGCGGGCTGACCCCCATCAGCGTGGCCCGGGACCTCGAGGAGGGCGACGGCGCCCGGCCGCCGGGCAGCTGCCGGCACGCGTGCTCCACGCCGGCGCGGAACAGCACGGTGCCGCTGCGGGGGACCGCGTAGGTCGCCCGGTTGAACCGGCCGAGGTCCGAGGCGACCGTGGGCCCGCCGGGTGCGGAGAACTCCCGTGTGGGCGTCGCCACGGGAACGAACTCGGCCAGCACGCGGGGGACGCCGAGGGAGTCCGCCACGGCCGGTGCGGTGAGGACCAGCGGGTGGTGCAGCACCACGTCCGGGTCGAACGCCAGCGTCTCCCGCACCGCGGCGGAGAACATCTCGCGCATCCCGGGACCGACCTCGGAGCGGAAGTGGCGCACCGCCGTCCGCGGCGAGCGCCCGGGCACGCGCATCAGCCGGTGGAAGTCCACGCCGAGGCCCACGGTGTCGAGCCCGGCGAGGTCCACGCCGGAGTTCTCCGGCAGGCCCAGCCGGACCCGGTGGCCCCGGGCGGTGGCGTACCGGGCCAGGGCCGCGAACGGCTCCACGTCGCCGCGGGTTCCGGAGGTCAGCAGCATCAGGCGCACCCCCACAGTCTGCCCGCGGCGGGACGCAGCACGGAAGGACCGGCGGCTGACGCCCGGGCCGGGCTCCGTCGCGCCGCTGCCCGAACCGACGTAGTGTGGGGCGCACCCGGGCTCCCCGGGTCACCTGTCGCCCGAGGAGGACCACCGCTGTGCCCCAGGCAGGACCCGCCCCCGCGCTCCGGAGGATCCTCCACATCTCCCGGCCGGTGCTCTGGATCAACGCCCTGGGCACGGGTGTGGTGGGCATGTGGCTCGCGGGGTCGCTCTGGCGGTGGGAGGCGCTGCCGCTCCTGCTGTGGCTCACCCTCCCGTTCAACCTGCTGATCTACGGCGTCAACGACGTCTTCGACCAGGACACCGATGCCCTCAACCCGCGCAAGGGCTCGCTGGAGGGCGCGCGGATCAGGTCCACCGAGGTGCGCACGATCCGGGCCTGGGTGCTCGTCACCAATGTGCCGTTCCTCGCCTGGTTCGCCGTCTCCCTTCCAGCGGCAGCGCTGGGCTGGATCGCGCTGTACGTCCTGGTCTTCGTGTTCTACTCGGCCCCGCCCGTGCGCCTCAAGGCCCGGGCCTTCCTCGACTCGCTGAGCAACGCCGCCTATGCGTTCCCCCTGGTCTTCGTGGCCTACGCGCTGGGAGAGACCCCGGTGTGGCCCGCGGCGCTGGGCCTGATGGCCTGGAGCGTCGCCAAGCACGCGTTCGACGCCGTCCAGGACATCGAGGAGGACCGCGCCGCGGCCATCACGACGACGGCCGTCCGGCTGGGCCCGGGCGGCGTCGCACGGTGGAGCGGTGCCTGGTGGGGCGTCTCCACGCTGTGCTTCGCGCTGGTCAGCATCCCGGTGGCCCTGGTGAACGCGCTCATCGCCGGGTGGCTCGTCGTCCGCCTGGGGCGGGACCCGACGCCGGACACCGGGCACCGGCTGTACAGGCACTCCATCGCCTTCCCCTACGTCGCCGGCGCCGTGGCCGGGGTGCAGCTGACGCTCGCGCTGTACTTCGGGCTGTACCCGTGAGCCGCGTCGTCGTCGTGGGCGGGGGCATCGGCGGGCTGACGGCGGCCGCCCTGCTCGGTCACGCCGGCCACGGCGTGACCCTGCTCGAGGCCGCCGACCACCTCGGCGGCAAGAGCCGCCGCCTGGAGGACGCCGGGCAGCGCATGGACACCGGGCCGTCGCTGTTCACGTTCCCGGGCGTGTGGGAGGAGTTCCTCCGCCGCCTGGACGGGCTGCGCGCGGCGGGCACGCCCGGCCCCGCGCCGCGTGCGCCGAGCGCCGAGGAGACCGCGGGGCTCGTGCTGGAGCGCCTCCCGGGCGTCGGCACGTACTACTACCGCGGCACCCGGTGCGAACTGCCCGTTCCGCCGGGACATCCCTGGCACGCGGCCTGGGTCCGCTTCGAGGCCGAGCACGGCGGGCTGGGTCCCGACGTCACGCGGCTCCTGACCGCCGGGCCGCTGGAGAGGCGGTCCCACTCCGCGCTGGCGAAGCTGGGGCGGCTGTACGGGCGGCGGCTGACGACCCGCAGCTACCTCGACAGCCTCACCTGGATGCCGGACGGCCTGCGCGAGGTCATCGCCATCCACACCCTCAACGCCGGCGTCGGCCCTGCGCGCACTCCGGCCCTCTACGCGAGCATGCCCGCCGTCATGGCCCGCGACGGCGTCTGGGTCCCCAGGGGCGGGGTGTACGAGCTCGTCGAGGCCCTGCAGCGGCTGGCGGTGGGCGCCGGGGTCGAGATCCGCACCGGCGAACCGGTCACCGCCATCGCCCGCCGCCGCGTGGTCACGGACCGGGGCACCTACCCGGCCGACGCCGTCGTCAGCGGGCTCGACGCCCACCGCCTCGACGGCCTGCTCGCGGGACGGGCTCCCCGGCGGCCGCGCAGGCTCAGCTGCTCGGCGATCGCGATCTACGCCGTGCTGCGCTCCGAGCTGCCCGCCGGGACGCCCCGGCACGGCGTCGTCCTGCCCGACCGTCCCGCCGAGCTCTACGCCGGACTCGAAGCCGGCACCGAGCCCGCGCAGACCATGGCCTTCGCGAACTACTACCCGGCCCACGGGGTCTACCCGAACAGCGCCCCCACGCTCGCCCTGCTGCTGACCGCACCGGCCAACGGGAGGTCGTACGACCTCGAGGACCCGTTCGTCGCGCGCGAGCTCGAGCGCGTGGCGCAGGTCCTCGGGCTGCCGGGCCCCGTCACGGACCGGTTCCGCACCGCGAGGATCCTGGATCCGGCCTACTTCGCCGCGCACGGGTCGGAGGGCGGGGCCCTGTACGGCGCGGTGCGTCCGTCGTGGCGCAGCGGCCCGCTCCACGCGCCGTCCCACACGAGCCTGCGCCGGCCGTGGCTGTGGCGGGTGGGGGCCTCCGTCCATCCGGGCGGCGGCCTGCCCGCGGTGCTGGGCGGCGCCATGATCTCCACGGACAAGCTGATCAAGCACCTGCCCTAGGGCCCGGGGGCGGCACCGCCCGATCCGTGCTCGAGGATCCAGGCCCAGTTCAGCAGCAGCGTCACGAGAGCGCCGGTCACGTAGTTCAGCCACAGGAACCGCCTCCACCCCCGGTGGGCGCGCTCGCAGTCGGCGTCCGTGACGGACAGGTACGGCACGAGGTTGGCCAGGTAGGGCAGCACCAGGAGGGACGCCACGGGCCCGGGCCAGGGGACGAACAGCAGGAGCAGCCCGGCGGCGAGGTAGAACGCCGCGGCGGCCCACACCGTGGGGCGGGCGCCCAGGACCGTGGCGATCGACCCCAGCCCGGCCTCCCGGTCCGCCCTGACGTCCTGGACGGCGCCGAACGCCTGGGAGGCCATGGACCACAGGAAGAACCCGGCGCACAGGGCGACGGTGCCCGCCGAGCCGTCCGCCCCGGCGAGCACGAGGCCGTAGACGGCCGGGGACACGAAGTGCGTGGCGGAGGTCGCCGAGTCCAGGAACGGGACCTCCTTGAACCGCAGGCCCTTGAGGCTGTAGGCCGCCACCGCGAAGAGGCTGACCACGAGCACCCACGCCGCGGCGGCCCCGCCGACCGGGAACAGGAACGCCAGGAACGGCAGGGCGAGCAGCACGGAGCCCACGAGGATCATCCGGTGCTCGGAACGGTCCACGAGCGCGCCCTCGGCCCCGCCTTTGCGGGGGTTGAGGAGGTCGGACTCGTGGTCGAAGACGTCGTTGATCCCGTACATCAGAAGGTTGTAGGGGAAGAGGAAGAACAGGGTCCCGACGACGAGGGGCAGGTCCAGCCGGCCGGTCGTCATGACGTAGGCCGCCGCGAACGGGAAGGCGGTGTTGACCCAGGAGACGGGCCGGGACGTGGCCACGAGCGTGCGCACCGTGGCGGCGAGCCGTCCGCGCTCGGCCAGCCCCCACCACAGCGAGGGCAGCAGGAGCAGCCCCGCGAGCGGGTAGGCGAAGTCCTCGACCGGCACGAGGCCGACCCGCAGCCCCGTGATGTGCCCGGCCCCGTAGTCGAAGAACCCGGCGGCGATCATGAGGTTGTCGAACACCGCCGTCAGCACGGCGAGCACCGCGAAGGAGAGGCCGAGCACGGCCAGGGCCCGGCGCCGCGGGGGCGCCGGGGAAGGCTCACGGACCAGCAGGGTGGCCGGTGCCAGGGCGAGCGCGAGGAACACCGGGATGATGAGCGCGTAGGTCACGGGGCGTCCACCTCCCGGCGGGGGGGACCGGCCGCGGCGGAACGCCGCGCCAGCACCTTCTCGGTCAGCCGGACCAGGTTCATGGTGAGGTAGCACAGGAACGCCAGGAACACGACCTCCTCGACCGGTATCTGCGGGGCGAGCATCCAGCCGGTCGCGTAGCTGCTCCGGCTGTGCAGGAAGATCCCCAGGCTGATCCCGGCGAGGTCCCAGGCGAGGAAGAACGCCACCCCCGCGAGGAGCACGAGGGACGCCCGGCGGGGGTCGTGGGCGAAGAACAGCTTCTCCCGCACGTCCAGGAGCACCATCCCGGCCAGGCTGAGCAGGAGGAAGCCGAGGTACGCGAAGCTCATCCGCGCGGCACCGGTGGTTCCGCCAGGGGCCCGGTGGAGGTGTCCCCGCGCAGGTCCTTGAGCAGGATCTCCGCGCTGATCAGGCACATGGGGAGGCCGATCCCGGGGATGGTCGAGGCACCGCAGTAGTGCAGGCCGGCGACCTTCCGGCTGCGGTTGGACCCGCGGAAGAACGCGGACTGCCTCAGGACGTGGGCGGGGCCGAGCACGTTGCCGCGCCAGGCGTTGAAGTCGCGACGGAAGTCCTCGGGCCCCACGGTGTGGCGCACGACGATCCGCTCCCGCAGGTCCGGCACGCCCGCCCACGACGCCACCTGGTCGATCACCCGGTCCGCGACGGCCTCGACGGCCGGGGAGCCGGTGCCGTCGGGCCCGCCTGCGCCCAGCGACGGATCGGCGGGGACGGGGATCAGGACGAACAGGTTCTCGTGCCCGTCCGGGGCCACACCGGGGTCGGTGGCCGAGGGCTTGCACACGTAGACGGACGCGGGGTCCGGGACGCTCGTGGGCTCCTCGAAGATCGCCCGGAAGTTCGTGTCCCAGTCCTCGCTGAAGAACAGGGTGTGGTGCGGGAGCCGGGGCAGCTCACCGCGCACCCCGAGCATCACGAGCACCGCGCCCGGGCCGGACTGCCGCTTGTCCCAGTACCGCTGCGGATAGCTCTGCAGCTCGCGCGGGAGCAGCGCCGTCTCGGTGTGGTGCAGGTCCGCGGCCGAGACCACGACGTCCGCGGCGAGCTCGTGCTCCGCCCCGTCCGCGTCCCGCCACACGACACCGGTGGCCCGGACCGGGCCGTCGGAGGCCGGGGAGGTGCGGATCCGCACGACATCGGCCTCCGTCCGGATCCGCGCGCCGTGGGAGAGGGCGAGCCGTTCGACGGACTCGACGACCCGGCGGAACCCGCCGCGCGGGTACTGCACGGAGTCGGCGAGGTCCATGTGGCTCATGAGGTGGTAGAGCGAGGGCGTCATCCGGGGCGCACTGGCCAGGAAGACGGCCGGATAGCCGAGCACCTGCCGCAGCCGGGTGTCCTGGACCGTCGCGGCGGCGAGATCGTGCAGGGACCCGGTGAGGTGGCGGGCGAGCTCCGGCAGCCGCCGCAGGACCGCCCGGGTGAGCAGCGGGGCGAACGAGGCGTAGGACGTGTAGAGGAAGTGGTCCACGGCGAGGTCGTAGGTCCGCTGCGCCGAGGCGAGGTACGTGCGGATCCGGGCGCCGGCGCCCGGCTCCACGGCCTCGAACTGCGCGACCGTGTGCTCGAGGTCGGAGCGGACGTCGAGCGGCTCGGCGTAGTTCTCGCCGTACACCCGGTAGGCCGGGTCGAGCCGGACGAGGTCGAGCTCGTGGGCGGCGCTGGAGCCCATGAGGCGGAAGAAGTGGTCGAAGACCTCCGGCATGAGGTACCAGGAGGGCCCGGTGTCGAAGCGGAAGCCGTCCCGCTCGAGCCGCCCGGCGCGCCCGCCCGTCGTCGTCCCGCGCTCCAGGACGGTGACGTCCCAGCCGTCCTTCGCGAGCAGGCCCGCGGCGGCCAGGCCGCCGATCCCGGCGCCGACCACCACGGCGCGCCGGCCCGCGGGCCCGGGGGCCCGGCGGCGGGCGCGCGCCTTCGCGACGGCCGCCGCGGCGAGCGCGGCCTTGCGGGGGTTGGGGACGCGGATGCGGGAGCTCAGCAGCTCCCGGGCGGGGGTGGCTCGGATGCGCACGGACAGCTCCCGGAACAGGTCGTGGGCGGCGAGGACGGCCGCGCGGGAGGAGGAGGGCAGGCCGCCGATCACCGCGCGGGCGGCGGAGAGGTCGGCGTCGATGTCGTCGAGGAGCCGGTTCTTCTCGGTCTCGGAGAACTGCCCGGGCTCCACGCCGGGGAAGTACACGCGGCCGAGCTCGCCGTAGTCCTCGGCGAGGTCGCGCAGGAAGTTGACCTTCTGGAATGCCGCGCCCAGGCGGCGCGCCCCGGCCTCGAGCTCCGCCCGCCGGGCGTCGGGGACGCTGCGCCCGGCCAGGAACACCTGCAGGCACATCAGCCCCACGACCTCGGCGGAGCCGTAGACGTACTCGTCGAGGGAGTCGGCGCTGTGCCGGTCCTCGCTGAGGTCGGCCCGCATCGACGCGAAGAACGGCCGGACGAGGTCCTCGCCGATCCCGGCGTGGCGGGCGGTGCGGGCGAAGGCGTGCACCACGAGGTTGCTGCTGAACCCGCGCCCGATCGCGGCGAAGGTCTCGGCCTCGAGGGAGTCCAGCAGCTCACGGGATCCGTCCGGGGAGATCCCGGCACCGGCGCTGGCGCCGTCGACGATCTCGTCGGCGATCCGCACGAGGGCGTAGACGGCATAGACGTGGGCGCGGATCTCCGGGCCCAGCAGCCGGCAGGCGAGGCCGAAGGAGGTGGAGTAGCGGCGGATGACGGTCGCGGCGGCCTGCCGGGCGGCGTCGTCGTAGCGGGCGGCGGCCTCGGCCGGGGACCCTGCGTGCTGGGCCGCGGTCACCGGATGCGCTCCGTGGCCCCGCCCACGATGCGGCGCAGGTCCCGTTCGAGGGCCTCGGGCAGCACCGCGCCGTCGAGCAGGGCCCGGGCCTCGGCCGCGCACTCGGCGACCATGTCCTCGACCTCCTGGCGCGCCCCGCACTGCTCCAGGAGGTCCCGGGCGCGCAGGGCCTGCTCCCCGCTGATCTCGTGGCGGCCCAGGATCGCGTCGAGCTCCTCGCCCGCGGACGTCCGCTGCGCCGCGGCGACGAGCATGGTGCGCTTGCCCTCCCGCAGGTCGCTGACCACGGACTTGCCCGTGGTCTCCGGGTCCCCGAAGACCCCGAGCAGGTCGTCCACCAGCTGGTAGGCGGTGCCCACGGTGCGGCCCAGCCGCCCGAGCACCTCGACGTCCCCGTCCGGGGCCCCGCCGAGCACCCCGCCGGCCTGCAGGGGGGTCTCGAAGGAGTAGACCGCGGTCTTCAGGCACGTGGCCGCGAGCACCTGCTCGCGGCCGGGCCGAGCCCCGGGCAGCGTGTGGTCGACGTCAAGCAGCTCTCCCGCGGCGGAGGAGAAGAGGGCCGCGTCGAGCAGGTCGAGGAGGCGGGGCAGCCGGTCGGGGGACAGCCCCGAACGGGCCACGAGCCGGTAGGCGCCGGCCAGGGCGAGGTCCCCGGCGATGACGCCCACGCTCGCGCCGTACTGGCGCGCCTGGTCGCGCCCGGAGCCCGCCGCGGACGCACGGGAGGCCGCGGCGGCGTTGATGGTGGGCTGGTGGCGGCGCTGGTCGTCCTGGTCGATGACGTCGTCGTGGACGATGAGGGCGGTGTGCAGCAGCTCGAACGCGGCTCCCACGGCCTCGACCACGCGCTCCGGCTCCGGCTCGGGATAGGCGCCGGCCACGAGGCGGACGAGCTGGGGCCGGATGCGCTTGCCGCCGGAGCTGAGCCGGGCGACCTCCCCCCACAGCCGCCCGAACCCGGGGTCCACCGCCTCGGCGCGGCCGGTGGCCTCCGCGAGGAACTCGTCCAGCACGGGGACCTCGGCGGAGCCCTTTCCACCGTCCCTCCCGGCACGTGTCCCGGCGCCCGGACGGGCGCTGGAGAATGCCGAATCGCGCGAGAAGACCGTCACCATGTCCCCATTCCACCACAGTCCTTCGAAAACCGAACCAATTTCCCCGTCACGCCGCGCTCGGAGCCGGTCCGGCCTCCGCCCGGGCCCCCTCCTCCGGCGACGTGTCCTCGGCCGCCCTCCGGCCCGCCCGGCGGACGGCCTCCGTGAGCTGGGGCAGACGCCGCCGCAGGACCTCGACCTCCTCGTCCGTGCAGTCGTCGAGCACGGCCAGGACCTCTTCGGTCATGGCCGAGAACATCCGACGGCCGGAGCGGTAGGCGTGCTCGGTGGCCCGGAGGCTGATCTCCCGCCGGTCGTGCGGATCCACCGCCCGCACCAGGTGGCCCGCGGCGACGAGGCGCTTGATGACCGTCGTGGTCGCCGAACCGCTCAGCACGAGCCGGCGGGCGATGTCCCCGGCGCGGACCGGCCGGCCCTCCCGGTTGGCCTGCATGACCTCGTTGAGCGCGTGGACGTCCTTGTGCGCCAGGCCGAAGCGGCGCCGGACCTGGTCCGCGTAGCGCTCGGCCTCGGTGCTGAAGAGCTGGAGCAGGAAGAGGACGTCGAAGCCCCTCCGCCCCCGGTGCGCGTTTGCCTCCGCACCCCTGTCCGGCACCGCGGCGCCGGGCGTGCTGATCGTGCCCTCGTCGGCCTGCATGTCCCGATTCTAGGGTGCGGGCGCGGGAGAATGGGGCCCATGACCGACAGCGAAGATGAGACCGTCCCGGCCCTCCCGCCCCCGGGGGGCCCCGGCACCCCGGCCGTGTCCGTGGTGGTGCCGGCCCGTGACGACGCCGCCCACCTGGCGCGGTGCCTGCGGCTGCTCGCGGCGCAGACCCGTCCGCCGGACGAGGTCGTGGTCGTGGACAACGCCTCGAGCGACGCCACCGCCGAGGTCGCCCGGGCCGCCGGGGCCCGGGTGGTGTTCGAGCCCGTGCGGGGCATCCCCCAGGCGGCGGCCGCGGGCTACGACGCCGCCCGGGGGGACGTCGTGGTGCGCTGCGACGCCGACAGCGCCCCCGGCCCCGAGTGGATCGCGGGTCTGCTCGCCGCGCTGGACCACCGTGCGGACGCGGTCGCCGTGGCCGGCCCGGGGCGCTTCTACGGCCTTCCCCCCGGGCTCGGCGGGCTGCTGTCCGCCCTGTACATGGGCCTGTACGTGCTCACCACGGCCGCGGCGCTGGCCCACCCGCCCCTGTTCGGCACCAACATGGCGATGCGCCGGGACTGGTGGCTCGAGGTCCGCGACCGGGTCCACCGGTACGACCCGGAGCTGCACGACGACCTCGACCTCAGCTTCCGCCTGGGCCCGGGGTGCCGCATCCTCTTCCGTCCCGGCCTGTCGGTGGGCATGTCCCCGCGGGCGCTGCGGGGAGGGCGCCCCGCCGTCCGGCGGCTGGGACGCGCGTTCCGGACCATCCGGCTCAACTGGGCCGAGGAACGCCCGTGGGAGCGCTGGCGGGCACGCCTGGGCCGCCGGGCCGGCCGGTGCCGGCCGTGAGGGGGATCGTGCTCGCGGTGCGGTGGGCCGGCCCGCTCTCCGCGCTGCTCACCGCCGTGTTCTTCGACGTCGCGGGCGCCGCCGTGATGATGCTGGTGTGCCTCGGCATCACGATCACGTGGCGGGCCCGGCTGCCGAGGGCCCTGGAGCTGGCCACCGACCTGCTCCTGCTGCTCGCTGCGTGGAGCTCCGTGTTCCTGCTCTACGAGCGGCTCGCCCACTGGGACCTGGTCGTCCACTTCGCGGCGACCGCCGTGCTGGCCGAGCTCGCGTTCCGCGCCCTGGAGCGCTGGGGCCGGCTCCGCACGCCCGGGCCGGTGACCCATGTCCTGGTGGTCACCGCCCTCGGCACGGCCCTCGCGCTCGTCTGGGAGTACGTCGAGTTCGCGGGCTACGCGATCGTCGACCCGCGCGTCCAGGTGGGCTACACGGACACCATGGGAGATCTCGCCGCCGGCAACGCGGGCTCCCTGGTGGCCGGGATCCTCGGCGCCTGGGCCCGGCTCAGGGCGGAAGCCCCGGCCGCGGGCCGCTCGGGACTCCACGCGCACGACGACGGCGCCGCCCACCCCGCGGGGTGAGCGGCGCCGTCGGGCGGGAGCCGGCGGGTCAGCCGGCGGAGGCGACCGTCCACCACTGCGCGGGCAGGGCGCCGGGGATCCAGCGGGCCTCCTGGCCGGAGGAGCGCACGATCCAGCCGGTCTCGAACTCCTGGAAGCACGGGCTGCCGCCGAGGGCGCACAGCTCGCGGGAGACCGGCTTGCCGGTGCTGGCGCCGATCCGGCCGTGGAGCCGGCCGATGACGTCGCGGGTGGTGAACGGATTGCCGCCCTGCGCCGCGATCACGGCCGAGACCGGGTCCACGATGCCCGCGCCGCAGCCGGGCGCGCAGCCGCCGGGGGCCTGGCGGGCCGTGGTGGTCAGCGCCGCGCGGACGCCGTTCGCGTCCAGGCCCGGCGCGGCCTGGCGGACCAGCGCCACGGCGCCGGCCACGGCCGGCGCCGCCATGGACGTGCCGTTGCCGTCCGTGTACGAGGCCGCCCCCGGCTCCTTGGCCCCGTCGTTGCCCGTGGAGTGGATGCCTGCCCACGGGTCGCCGCCGGGGGCCGCGACCGTCACCGAGCCGAAGTTGGAGTAGGAGGCCAGGGCGCCGGAGACGTCCGTGGCAGCGACCGAGATCACCCCGGCGCAGTTGGCCGGCGCGGACCGGGCGGCGTCGACGGCGTTGTTGCCGGCGGCCACGACCACGGAGACCCCCCGGCCGACGGCCTCGTCGATGGCCGACTGCAGCACCGGCGGGCACTGCCCCACGACGCCGAGGCTGAGGTTGATGACGGTGGCGGGCGTCGGGTTGGCGGGCGCGCCGGGCACCGCGGCGCCGGCGGCCCAGGCCACGCCCGCGGCGACGTCGGAGATGTAGCCCTGGCTGCAGGCGCCCACGACGCGCACCGGGAGGATCTTCGCCGCGGGGGCGACCCCGGAGATGCCGATCCCGTTGCCGCCCTCGGCCGCCGCGATGCCCGCGGTCTGCGTGCCGTGCCAGGTCGAGGTCGCCGGCATGGGGCTGTTCGGGCACAGCACCGCGTCGGGGTGGTCGCCCGCGTCCGTGGGGTCGGCGTCCCACCCGTTCCCGTCGCGGCCGTTCGGGGCCGCGGAGACGAAGTCGTAGCCGGGCAGGACGTTGGCGTCCAGGTCGGGGTGGGCGGTGATGCCCGTGTCCACGATCGCGATGGTCTGCCCGGCGCCGGTGGCCCGCTCCCACGCCAGGGGCATGCCGAGGCCGGCGGGGTCGTCCCACAGGCTCCACTGCCGGGCGCGGTACGAGGGGTCGTCGGGCTCGGCGGCCGTGGTGGCCAGGAGGTCCGGCTCGGCGTACTCGACGGCGGGGTCCTGCTCGAGGGCGGTGGTCAGCGCCTCGAGGTCCGCGCCCGCCAGCTTCTCCTCGGTCCGCAGGACGGTGGCCCCGCCGGCGGTGGGCGCGGCCTCCGCGAGCTGCGCCCCGGCCGTGCCGGAGCGTGCGGCGGCCTGGCCGTACACCGCCCCCGGGGAGCCGCCCGGGGCCGCCCCGTCCCGGAACTTCACGACGACGCGGTCCGTGGCCGCGCTCCCGGCGGACGCGGCGGCGGTCTCGGGGGCGGGGGCCGGGGCGGTCTGCCCGGGGTCCGCCGCCGCGACGGCGAGCGGGGCGAGCGCGAGGGCCGCCGCGAGGGCGAGGGCCGCGGCGGTGCTGCGGGTGGACGTCAAGGGTTCCTCCGGCCGGTCGGGCGGGAGCGAGCAGTGCAGCACGCGGTCCTGCCCCCCGGGGACCGGAGGGCGGGCCGGTCCCCTGCGCGCAGGCCCGGAAGCGCCTGCAGGAAAGGAGCCCCCACTCCTGTGCACTGCTCAGCGTAGGAACGGGACCTGCGTGTTACCGAATGCGAAGCCTCCCGGTGGGACGGGGGCGCGGGCTCTGGGGGAGCGGGCGATCCGGACCGCCACCGCGATCAGCGGCAGCTGCAGCGGCAGGCGCCCCCAGGCCACGGCCTTCCGGGCGGGCGACGCGCTGCGGGCGCGCCACGCCATGGTGAGGTTGCCCGGCCACACGGCCACGAACAGCGCGGCCGCCGCCCAGCCGCCCGCCCGCCGGGTGCGCGGGTGCAGCAGCAGCGCCCCGACACCGAGCTCCACGATCCCCGAGCCCAGGGTCCACGCCCGGGGCGGGCCGGGCAGGACGCGGGGGATCAGGCCGTCGAACGGCCGGGGGAACAGCAGGTGCAGGGCGCCGGTCCCCAGGAGCGCGGCCCCCGTGCGCACGGCGGCCCCCGGGTGCTGCGCGGCCCCGGCCACGTCAGCTCCGCACCGCGCGGTAGCGGGAGCCGTCGGCGGAGCGCTCGGCCAGGCCCGCGTCCACGAGGTGGCGGCGCAGCATCGCCACGTCGTCGTGCAGGACGACGAGCCGGTCGTTGACCCGCTCCTCCGTCAGGGTCTCGTCCCCGCGGAAGACGCGGTCCCGCACCCACTCCAGCAGCTGCACCCGGTCGGCCGGGCCGGCCGGCATCTGCACGACCCGCCCCTGGTCCAGGAACCGGTCCGGTCCGGCGGTGCGGCGCGGCGCGGCGCCCTCGGCGAGCGCCCGCCGGAACGCGGCGGGGTCCACGGCGCAGCGGCCCTCGTGCTCCACGACCACGCCGAGGCGGATCCAGGACTGCAGGGCGCGCCGCTCGCGGGCGGGCCACGCCTCGGCGTCCACCACCGGGACGCCCCCCAGCGCGACCCGGGCGAACACGGCCCGGGAGGCGTCGTTGGCCAGCGCGGCGAGCAGCGGCTTCCAGTCGGCGGCGGGGCTCACCGGGGCGTTCGCGTCGTCGGCGTGCATGGCGCCAGCGTACGTCGCCGGGAACGTGGCGAACACCACGTCGGGCACGGAATGGACCGGGGCACCGCGTTCGTTGACACGTACAGATCAAAATCCTTGAACCCGAAAGGACCGACATGGCCCCCGACGCCCTGCAGGATCAGCTCGCCCTCGACGCCGCCACCGCGGACCTCCTCTTCCGCGAGGCGCGCACCGCCACCGAGTTCCTCGACGAGCCCGTGGACGACGCCCAGCTGCGGGCCGTGCACGAGCTGGCCAAGATGGGCCCCACGGCCATGAACATCCAGCCCCTGCGCGTCACCTGGGTCCGCTCCCCCGAGGCCCGGGAGCGGCTCGTGCAGCACATGGCGGAGGGCAACAAGGTCAAGGTCGCCGCCGCCCCCGCCGTCGCCGTGCTGAGCTACGACGTCGACTGGCACGAGCAGCTCCCGGCGCTCTTCCCGCCGGCCGCGGGCAACCAGCAGGTGTTCGCCGCCAACGAGGAGCTGCGCGCGCAGATGGGCCGGGACAACGCCCACCTGCAGGCCGGGTACTTCGTCCTGGCCGTGCGCGCAGCGGGCCTGGCCGCCGGGCCCATGGGCGGGTTCGACCCGGCCGGCGTGGACGCGCAGTTCCACGCCGGCACGAACCGCCGCTCGGTGCTGGTCGTGGCCGTCGGCCGGCCCGCCGCCCCGCGGCACGAGCGCCTCCCCCGGCTGGACTTCGACGCCGTGACCACCGTCGTCTGAGCCACGCCGGGCCCGTGCCGCGGCGCGGCGCGGGCCCGGCGTGGCTTTCACGCCCGCGGAGCCGGATACTGGGTGGGATGACCCCCGCACTCCTGTCCCTCGGCACGGCGGTCCCCCCGCACGTCCTCGAGCAGACCGCGGCCCGGGACCTGTACCTGGGCCAGCCCGGCACGGACCGGCTCACCGAGCGCCTCGTCCGCACCGTGTTCGGGGCCTCGGGGGTGGGCCGCCGGCACACCGTGCTGCGCGAACTGGTCGACGACGGCGCCCGCACGGCCTCCCCCTACATCGGCCCGGGCGGGCAGATCCTCAACCCGCTCACGGGCGTCCGCAACCGCACCTACGTGAGCGAGGCCCCCCGCCTCTTCGCGGCCGCCGCCCGCGACGCCCTCGCCGGCTGCCCCGGGCTCGACCCGGCGGGGATCACCGACGTGATCACCGTCTCCTGCACCGGCTTCTTCGCCCCCGGCCCCGACTACCAGCTCGTGCGGGACCTGGGCCTGAACCCGGCCACCCGCCGGTCCCACATCGGGTTCATGGGCTGCCACGGAGCGCTCATCGGGCTGCGCCAGGCCCGCGCGATCGCGCAGGCGGACCCGGAGGCCGTCGTGCTGCTGGTCGCGGCCGAGCTGTGCAGCCTGCACCTGCGCCCGGCCCGGGACGCCGACGCCATCCGCGGGGCCGCCCTCTTCGCCGACGGCGCCGCGGCCGCCGTCGTCAGCTCGCGGCGGCCCGGTGGCGCGGAGCCGCTGCTCGGGCTCGACCGCTTCAGCACCCTCGTGATCCCCGACGGCGAGCACGACATGGCCTGGACCATCGGTGACGAGGGCTTCGAGATGGTCCTCGGCGCGGCCGTGCCGAAGGTCATCGAGGGCAACATCCACACGGCCGTCGACGCGCTCCTCGGGGGGCCCGGGGGCGCGGTGCCCCGAGGAGCGATCACCGACTGGGCCGTCCACCCCGGCGGGCGCAGCATCCTGGACAAGCTCGAGAACGCCCTCGGCCTGTCCCCGGAGGCGCTGCGGGAGTCGCGCGACGTGCTCGCCGCCCGTGGCAACATGAGCAGCGTGACCGTCCTGCACGTGCTGCGCCAGGTGATCGACGCCGCCCCCGCCGGCGAGCCGCGGACGGTGTGCGCACTCGCGTTCGGGCCGGGCCTGACCGTGGAGTCGGCGCTGTTCAGCATCCCGGTCCGGGCCGCCGGAGCGCCCGGACCGCGGCTCGAGCCGGCCGCAGCGCCCCTGTCCCGCTAGGAGGATCCCGTGGACCACGACGTCGTGATCGTCGGCGCCGGCCTCGCCGGCATGCAGTGCGCCCGGCTGCTCGAGCAGCACGGCCTGGACGTGGTGGTGCTGGAGGCCTCCGACGGCGTCGGGGGCCGGGTGCGCACCGACGTGGTCGACGGCTTCCGCTGCGACCGCGGCTTCCAGGTGCTCAACCCCGCCTACACGGAGCTGCGCCGCAGCGTGGACGTCCCCGCCCTGGGGCTGCAGAAGTTCGACGCCGCGGCCGGCGTCCGCCGCGGCGACGGGATCGACGTCCTGGCCGACCCGCGGCGCGTGCCCTCCCGCCTGGCCGGGACCCTGGGCAGCCCGCTCGTGGAGCTGCGCCGGCTGCCCGCCCTGCTGGCGTGGCTGGCGCCCGTGCTCGACCCCCGTGCGGCGCACCGGGAGGAGCTGGACCGCCCGTGGCACGAGTCCCTCGACGCCGCGGGGGTGCGCGGGCCGCTGCGGGACCTCGTGCTCGAGCCGTTCCTGGCGGGCGTGATCCTCGAGGACGGGGGCCGGACCTCCGCGGCGTTCGTGCGGCAGCTGGTCGGCTGGTTCCTGCTCGGCACGCCCGGCCTGCCGGCCGGGGGCATGGGGGCGCTGCCCGAGTGGATCCACGACGGCCTGCGCGCCCGCGCCGTCCTGGGCGCCCGCGTCGAGACCCTCGAGCGCACCGCCTCCGGCTGGACGGTCGGCGCCGGCGGCGGCTCGTGGCGGGCCCCGTCGGTGGTCGTGGCCACGGACGGCCCCGCGGCCGGCGGGCTGCTGGACCTGCCGGCCGTGCCGATGAAGGGCGAGGCCACGTGGTGGTTCGCCCCGGACCGGGCGCCGTCGGACCTGAGGTCGCTGGTGCTGCCGGGCGAGACCACGGGACCGCTCATCGACACGGCCGTGGTCAGCAACGCCGCCCCCAGCTACGCCCCCGCGGGCCGTGCACTGGTCCAGGCGTCCGCCCTGCTCCCGCGCGGAGCCGCACTGCCCGCCGAGGCCGACGTCCGCCGCCAGCTGTCCGGGATCTGGGGCGCGGACGCGGGCGCCTGGGAGCTGCTGACGGTGCACGAGGTCCGTGACGCCCTGCCCGAGCAGCTGCCCCCGTTCGTGGCGGAGCGCCCCGCCGCCCTCGGCGACGGCGTGTTCGTGTGCGGGGACCACCGCACCACCGGCTCCAGCCAGGGAGCGCTGCGCTCCGGGCGGCGGGCCGCGGAGGCGCTGCTCGCCTGAGCCGCCGGCGAGCACGGCGACGGGCGCAGGGGCCTATCCTGCGACGCCGAGGCTGAGGATCGCGGTGACGCCCGTGAGGACCAGGCCGGTGGCGAAGATCGCCGCGACGACCATGATCACGCCCAGGGTGGCCACGGCCGTGATGCGACGGAACCGGCCGGCCACCACCACGGCCGACTGGGCGAGCAGCACCATGAGCAGCACGGCCACCGCCATCAGCACCACCCCGAAGAGGATCATCGCGCCCACCTGCCGTGGGCGCCCTCGGGCCTCGACATGGCTTCCTCCCCCGATTCCGCCCTGTCCCGGAGCCGGCCACCGCCCTGCGCCCACCCCGGGAACCGGGTTCCCGCACACCACGAGAGCACCGGGGGCGGACGCCCCGCAACGATCCATGCAAAGGCGCTATCACGAGCCGACACAATGGTGTGCCGGCGCGAAGCCCCTGGTCGCCCCGGCAGTCAGTCCCGCAGCATCTGCCCCACCCGGCGGACGCCCTCGGCGATGTCGGCCTCGGAGGCCGCCGAGTAGGCCAGCCGCAGGCTCGTGGAGGGACGGCCGTCGGCGTAGCAGGCCCCGCCCGGCACCAGCGCCACGCCGTGCTCGACGGCCCGGCGCAGCAGGTCGCCGTGCGGGAGGGCCCGGGGGTCCAGGTCCAGCCACGTGAAGAAGCCGCCGGCCGGGCGGGTCCAGCGCACCCCGTCGGGCATGTGCGCCGCGAGGGCGTCCATCATGGCCGCGCACCGGGAGCGGTACAGCGCCACCGCCCGGTCCAGCGCGGGCCGCCAGTGCTCCCCGCCCACGTACTGCGCGGCGAGCTCCTGGCCGAGCACCGAGGGGTGGATGGTCACGGCCTCCGCCGCGATCTGCAGCCGCGCCCGCACCGCGGGCACCGCGGCGATCCACCCGATCCGCAGGCCCGGGGAGAAGATCTTCGAGAAGCTGCCGAGGTGGATCACCGTGTCCGGGTCCATCGAGTACAGCGACGGCGGCCGGTGCTCCCGGTCGAAGCCGAGCAGCCCGTACGGGTCGTCCTCGAGGATCAGCACGCCCCGCTCGGCGCACACCTGGACGAGCCGCCGGCGCCGGGCCCCGGTGAGGGTCACCCCGGTGGGGTTGTGGAAGTTCGGGATCGTGTAGAGGAGCTTCACGGTGCGCCCGGCGGCCCGCAGCGCGTCGATGCGCTCGGCCACCGCCTCGGGGTCCAGGCCCTCGTCGTCGACGTCCACGTGCTCGACCTCGACCTCGTAGCTGCCGAACACACCCAGCGCCCCGACGTAGGTGGGACCCTCGGCCACCACGACGTCGCCCGGGTCGCAGAACAGCTTCGTCACCAGGTCCAGGCCCGCCTGGGACCCGGCGGTGATCTGGATCCGGTCCGGGGTGACCTCGGCGCCCTGCAGGCGCATCAGCTCGCAGACCAGCCCGGACAGGCGGCCGATGCCCGCCCCCGAGCCGTACTGGAGCACCTCGGGCCCGCGCTCGGCCACGATCCCCCGGGCCAGCTCGGCGATGAGCTCGTGCGGGAGCACGCTCATGTCCGGGTTGCCGCCGGCCAGGGAGATCATCCCCGGCTGCAGCGCGATCTCGAACACCGCCCGCACCGGGGAGGGCCGGAACTGCCCAGAGCGCCGGGCGAAGAGGGAGGCGTGGTCGGGACGGGGGGCCGCGGAGGCCCCCCCGCTCACGCGCCCTCCCGGCCCGGCCCGTCCGCTGCGTCCGCCGGCCGGCCGTAGACGTGCCCGGCCAGCCCGTAGGCGGGCCCGCCGGGGGCCGCGCCGGGGCCCATGGCCAGGAGGGTGATCAGCTCGTAGGCCACGTGCGCGGCGGCCACCCCGGTGAGCTCGGCGTGGTCGTAGGCGGGGGCGACCTCGACGACGTCGGCCCCCACCACGTTCGTCCCGCGCAGCCCGCGCAGGATCTCCAGGACCTCCCGGCTCGTCATCCCGCCGGCCTCCGGGGTCCCGGTGCCCGGGGCGTGGGCGGGGTCCAGCACGTCGATGTCCAGCGACACGTACAGCGGGCGGTCCCCCACGCGCTGGCGCAGGTGCGCGACGACGGCGTCGACCCCCAGCCGCATGACGTCGGCGGAGGAGACGATGCCGAAGCCGAAGCGGGCGTCGTCGTCGAGGTCCTCCGGCCCGTAGAGCGGCCCGCGGGTGCCCACGTGGGAGACGGCGTCGGTGTCGAGCAGGCCCTCCTCGTACGCGCGGCGGAACGGGGTGCCGTGGGTGTACTCGGCGCCGAAGTAGGTGTCCCACGTGTCGAGGTGGGCGTCGAAGTGCAGCAGCGCGACCTTGCCGTGGCGGGCGTGCACGGCGCGCAGCAGGGGCAGGGCGATCGTGTGGTCCCCGCCGATGGCCACCAGCTGGGTGGACTCCCCCATCAGCTCCTTGGCCTGGGCCTCGATGGAGGCGATCGCCTCGCCGATGTCGAAGGGGTTGGCCACGATGTCCCCGGCGTCGGCGACCTGTACCCCGGCGAACGGGGAGACGTTCTGGGCGGGGTTGTACGGGCGCAGCAGGCGCGAGGCCTCCCGGACGTGGTTGGACCCGAAGCGGGCGCCGGGGCGGTAGGAGACCCCGGCATCGAAGGGCACCCCGACCACGGCGATGTCCGCGTGCTCCACCTCGTCGGTGCGCGGCAGGCGGGCGAAGGTGCCCAGCCCCGCCCAGCGCGGGGTCAGGGCGGCGTTGACGGGGCCGAGGACGGGGGTGCCGTCCGGGGTGGAGCCGGTGATGCGCTCGGTGGTCATGGTGTGCGGTCCTCTCGGTGGGCGGTGCGGAGCGGAAAGGGACGGAACGGGACGGAACGGGCGGGTCAGGAGCCGAGGATCCACAGCAGGACGGCGTCCTCGTCCCCGGGGTTCTCCCAGGTGTGGGGCTCGGAGCCGGGGAAGGTCACGGTGTCCCCGGCGACCAGGTCGAAGGTCCGGTCGGGGACCTTGAGCCGGAACCGGCCGCTGATCAGGTGCAGCACCTCCGTCTCGCAGTCCATGCTGTACATCGCCTCCTCCCCGCGGCCGCCGGCGGCCACGCGGGCGCGGAGGACCTGGACCTTGCGCTGGGCCGCGGGCGTGACGAGCTGCTCCTCGATGCCCTCGCCGCCGAGGTCGATGTGCGGGGCCTCCTCGAGCCGGACGAGCTCGACGTCGGCGGGCCCGGCGAAGAGGTCCCCCACGTCGATGCGCAGCACCTCGCACATGCGCACCAGCGAGTCCACGGAGGGCGAGGTGATGTCCCGCTCGACCCGGCTGACGAAGCCCTTGGTCAGCCCCGCCGCCGAGGCCAGCTGGTCGATGGTCATGTGGTTGCGCCGGCGGTGGTTGCGCAGCCGCGAGCCCACGGCGGCGGAGCGCCCGGAGCTCTCGATGGGCAGTGCTTTCACGACGACCTTCTTCCCCGCACGGCTTTACCCGCCCGTAACGGCGCGGACCTGTTCCGAAAACATGACCCACATCATACTATGTGGGACAACTTTTGTTTCTCATCGAGCAACTCGACGGGAAACACGGCGAACGACCCAGGGGTCCGCAGGGCCCCGAGGAACGAGTGACCCATGAACGTGCTGATCATCGTGCTCTACCTGGTCGCCATGGTGGCGATCGGCCTCCTGGCCAGCCGACGCGCCCACAACGCAGAGGACTACCGTGTGGCGGGACGCCGGCTCGGCCCCGGCTTCTACACCGGCACCATGGTGGCCGTGGTCCTGGGCGGGGCCTCCACCGTGGGCGGGGTGGGCCTGGGCTACACCTACGGCGTCTCGGGGATGTGGCTGGTCGTGGCGATCGCCGCGGGCCTGGCCGTGCTGAGCCTGCTCTTCGCCTCGCGCATCCAGTCCCTGAAGGTCTTCACCGTCTCCCAGATGCTCCAGCTGCGCTACGGCGAGCACGGCGGGGCCAAGGCGTCGTCGTTCGTGATGCTCGCCTACACGGTGATGCTGTCGGTGACCTCCACCTCCGCCTACGCGTCGATCTTCTCGGTGCTGTTCCCGATCGACCGGACCTGGGCGATCCTGCTCGGCGGGCTGGTCGTCGTGGGCTACTCCGTGCTGGGCGGGATGTGGTCGATCACCCTCACCGACATGATGCAGTTCCTGTTCATGACCGTGGGCATCTTCCTGGTCCTGCTGCCCTTCTCCCTCTCCGCCGCCGGCGGCTGGTCCGGGCTCACGGGCCGCCTCGACGCCACGTACTTCACGTGGAACGGGATGGGCACCCAGGCGATCATCACCCAGTTCGTCGTCTACGGCTTCGGCATCCTGATCGGCCAGGACATCTGGCAGCGCGTGTTCACCGCCCGCTCCCCGCAGGTGGCCCGCTGGGGCGGGCTGTCCGCCGCCGCCTACGTGGCCCTCTACGGGGTCGCCGGGGCCGTGATCGGCATGACCGCCGCGGCCCTGGCCCCGGGCCTGGACTCCGCCGACGACGCCTTCGCCACCATGGCCCAGCAGCACGTGCCGACCGGGCTGGGCGGGGTGGTGCTCGCCGCCGGCGTCGCGGCCATGATGTCCACCGCCTCCGGGGCCCTCATCGCCTCGGCCACCGTGGCCCGCGTCGACGTCGTGCCCACCCTGAGGTCCCTGCTCGGGCGGAGCACCGCCCCGGCCGGCGGAGGCGCGACCGCCGAGGACGAGGCCGCGGAGCTGCGCGCCGACCGGCTCTACATGCTGGTCTTCGGCGTGGTCATCACCGCGATCTCGGTCTTCGTCACCGACACCGTCACCGCCCTCACCATCGCCTACGACATCCTGGTGGGCGGGCTGCTCGTCGCGATCCTCGGGGGTCTCGTGTGGAGGCGGGGCACGGGGCTGGGCGCCGCCCTGTCGATGCTCGTCGGCTCGGTGGTCGTCCTGGCCTCCATGGCGCTCTTCGGCGTGCTGGCCAACGCCCCCATCTACCTGGGCCTGCTGAGCTCCGCGGCCGTCTACGTCGTCGTCTCCCTGCTGAGCCGCCCCACGCACGAGGGCGTGCTGCGGCACTGGAACGAGCGCCTCGCCGGCTCCCGCCCGGCCGGCGCCGACCGCCCGGAGGCCCGCCGGTGACCGGGGCGCCCGGCGCCCGCGGAGCGGACGCGGCCCCGGCGCGCAGGCCCGCTCCGCTGACCCGCGAGGAGGTCGAGCGGGCCGCCGCCGCCCTGGTCGCGGCGTTCGTCCGCACCACCACGGAGACCGGCGGCGTGGCCGAGACCACGGCCGAGCGCGAGACCATCGTCTTCCACCGGACCGCGGACGGATCCGTCAGCGCCGTCCACGAACACCTCTCGCCCGTTCCGCCGACCCCTGAGGCACGCCCATGACGACACCACGCCACACCGCCGACGGGCCCCGGTCCGCCTGGTCCCGGCTCTCGGACCACCTCGACGAGAACTCCGAGGGCTACGGCCCGCTGCGGGGCACGCTGGGGGCAGGCCGGATCGGGATGATCTGGCTCGCGGCGAACCTGGTGGTGACCACGCTCCTGACGGGGACGCTGTTCGTGCCCGGGGTGCCCTGGGCCACGGCCCTGGGCATGATCGTCCTCGGCACGCTGATCGGCGGGGCGGTGCTGGTGCTCGTGGGCAGCATGGGCACGCGCACGGGCCTCGCCACCATGTCCCTGACCAAGGGGTCCTTCGGTCTGCGCGGCTCCTTCCTCCCGGTGGCCGCGAACGTGGTCATCCTCATGGGCTGGAGCTGGGTGCAGGCCATGCTCGCCGGTGTCACCGTGAACTTCCTGGTGGAGCAGGCGACCGGCTTCTCGAGCCCGGTGCTGTTCTCGGTGCTCTGCCAGACGCTGGTGGTGGCGCTGGCCGTGTTCGGCCACGAGGGCATCGCCCGGGTGGAGCCGTGGCTGGCGGTGGTGATCCTGGCGATCATGGCCTGGGTCTTCACGGTGGCGTTCACCTCCTACCCGGTGGCCGACTTCGCCGCGCTGCCCGCGGACCCCGCGGCGGGCTGGTCGGGCATCGCGGTCCTGGACGTGGTCATCGCCACGGCCATCTCCTGGACCGTGCTCTCCGCGGAGTTCAACCGCCTCGCCCGGACGCCGTCCGCGGGCGTGGTCGGCTCCGGCGCGGGCTACGTCCTGTCCACGGTCGCGGCCATGAGCCTCGGGGCCACGGCCGTCGCCTACGTGGTGCTCGACGGCGGGGAGGCGGTCGGCTTCGACCCGACGGTGCTCGTCGCCGCCTTCGGTGCGCCCCTGGCCGTGGTGGTCTTCCTGTCGGTCATGGCCACCAACACCATGGTCGTCTACGGCATGGTGTCCTCCGTGGTGAACCTCACGCCCTCGCGGAGACTGCGGTTCCTGCCCACCGCCCTGGTGCTGGGGGCCGTGTCGATCCTCGGGTCGACCTGGCTGGGCCTGCTGGACCAGTTCACCAGCTTCCTGGTCCTGATCGGCTCGCTGTTCATCCCGGTCTTCGCGATCATGCTGGTGGACTACTACGTGGTCAAGCGCGGCTCCTACGCAGCGGACATCCTGCGCGGGCGCGGTGGCCGGTACTGGTACCGGGGCGGGGTCAACCCCGCCGCCGTCGTGGTGTGGGTGGTCGGCGCGGCCTCCTCCCTCGTGCTCACCTACGTGCTGCCGAGCCCCGTGGGCGCGACCATCCCCACGTTCGTGGTCTCCGCGGCGCTCTACCTGGGCTGGGCCCTCGCGGCCCGCCGGATCGTGGCGGGACGCCCGGTGCAGCGCCACCTCGCCGACGATCCCGGGGCTCCCGGTGCGGCCGGTGCGCCGGCGGAGGCCGCCGATGCGCCTCGTTGACCTGAGCCACCCCGTGGAGGCCGGCATGCAGGTCTTCCCGGGGGACCCGGCCGTGGACTCCCGGCTCGCGGCGTCGTTCCCGCAGGACGGCTTCCAGGTGGCCGAGCTGCACCTGGGCACGCACAGCGGGACGCACGTGGACGCGCCCCTGCACACCGTGGACGGGGGCTCGCCCGTGGACGAGATCGACCTCTCCCGCCTCGTGGGACCGGCGCGCATCGTGCACGTGCCCGCCCTCCGGGAGCACGACCTGATCCGCTGGGAGCACGTCCGCGCGCAGCTGGAGGACCTCCGGGCCGGCACGATCGTGGTGTTCCGCACCGACTGGTCCCGGCACTTCGGCACGCCGCGCTACCTGGCGCACCCGGTGCTCGACGTGGAGATCGCCCGGCGCCTGCTGTCCGCGGGCGTGCGCGTGCTCGGCGTGGACACCCTCAACCCGGATCGCACCCCGGACGCGTCCTCGACCGGTCCGTCCGAGCTGCCGGTGCACGCGGCCGTGCTGGGAGCGGGCGGGGTGATCATCGAGAACCTGACGAACCTCCACGCCGTCACCTGGCGCGACCCGCTGCTGAGCGCCCTTCCGCTGCGGCTGCGCGGCCTGGACGGCTCCCCGGTGCGGGCGGTGGCGATGCAGCTGTGAGCCCTCACCCGCGCCCCGAACGCCCCGACGTCGTCGACGCCCCACCCCGTCCCCGAGGAGGAGACCCCACCATGACCACTGATCCCCGCGCCACCGCCCCGTCCCCCTACCGGTCGGTCGATCCGGCCACCGGTGAGGTGGTGGCGCAGTTCCCCGCCGCCACCGACTCCCAGGTGAGGGAGGCGGTGGCCGCCGCCGACGCCGCCTACCGCTCCTGGCGTGCGGTGCCGATCGCCGAACGGGCGGCGGTCGCCGCCCGCGTGGGCGAACTGTTCGCCGAGCGGGTCGAGGAACTCGCCGCGATCGCCACCGAGGAGATGGGCAAGCCGCTCTCCGAGGCGGTCGGGGAGGTGGAGTTCAGCGCGGAGATCTTCGCCTACTACGCCGCCGAAGGCCCGGCCCTGGCCGCCGACCAGCCCCTGCCCACCCCCGCCGGCGGTCGCGCCGTGCTCCAGCGCCGCCCGGTGGGGGTGCTGCTGGGGATCATGCCCTGGAACTACCCCTACTACCAGGTCGCCCGCTTCGCCGCCCCCAACCTGGTACTGGGCAACACCATCGTGCTCAAGCACGCCGAGTCCTGCCCCCGCACCGCCCTGGCGATCCAGCAGCTCATGGAGGAGGCCGGGGTCCCGGCCGGGGCCTACACCACCCTCTTCGCCTCCCACGCCCAGGTCGCCGACATCATCGCCGACCCGCAGGTGCAGGGGATCTCCCTGACCGGCTCCGAACGCGCCGGGGCGGCCGTGGCCGAGACCGCCGGGCGGCACCTCAAGAAGGTCGTGCTGGAGCTGGGCGGCTCGGATCCCTACATCGTGCTCGACACCGACGACGTGGCGGCTTCGGCCCGGGCGGCGCTGGCCACCCGGATGGGCAACACCGGCCAGGCCTGCAACTCCAACAAGCGCATGATCGTCACCGCCGGGATCTACGAGGAGTTCGTCGCCGAGCTCACCACCCAGGCCGCCGCCCTGGTCCCGGGGGACCCGGCGGTGGACGCCCCGGGGACCTACGCCCCGCTGTCCTCCCGGGCCGCGGCCGAGGGGCTGGCCGCCCAGATCCAGGCCGCGGTGGCCGCCGGGGCGACCCTGCACACCGGCGGGGTGCTGCTGGAGGGGCCCGGGGCGTACCTGGCCCCGGCGGTGCTCACCGGGATCACCCCGGACATGGCCGCCCACCACCAGGAGCTCTTCGGCCCGGTCGCGGTGGTCTACAAGGTGGGCAGCGACGAAGAGGCCCTCGCGCTGGCCAACGACACCCCGTACGGGCTCGGCGGGGCGGTGTTCAGCACCGACCCCGAGCGGGCGCGCAGGCTGGCCGAGCGGCTCGAGTGCGGGATGGCCAACGTCAACGCCGCCGAGGCCGAGGGCGCGGGCATGCCCTTCGGCGGGATCAAGCGCTCCGGCTACGGCCGCGAGCTGGGCCCGCTGGGCATGGACGAGTTCGTCAACAAGCGCCTGCTCTACACCACCGACTAGACACACCCGACCCGCACCGGAACGGACCAGCACCACCACGCCGCCCCTGCACCGCGCCATCGTGCACCCCACCACCCCGAGGGAGATCCGTCCATGACCGCACGCAGGACCACGGCCCGGGCCGTGCTCGAGACGCTGAAGGGCTACGGGATCGACACGGTCTTCGGGATCCCCGGCACCCACTCGCTGGAGTTCTACCGCCCGCTGCGGGAGCTCGGCATCCGCGCGGTCACGACCCGCCACGAGCAGGGGGCCGCGTACGGGGCCGACGGGTGGAGCCAGGTCTCCGGGCTGCCCGGGGTCGTCATCACGACCTCCGGGCCCGGCCTGCTCAACTCGCTGTCCGGGGCGGCCACCGCCTACGCGGAGTCCCGGCCGATGATCGTCCTCTCCCCCGGCCGGCCGGTGGGCCACGACTTCCGGGACATCGGCTCCCTGCACGAGACCAAGAACCCGTCCGCCGCCGTCGGCGCGATCGTGGGCCGCAGCCGGCGGGTGACCAGCGGGGCCGAGGCCGTGACGATGGTCCACGACGCCTTCCGGGACTTCACCCACTCCCGCCCCCGCCCCGTGCACATCGAGATCCCGCTGGACATCCTCGAGGCGGAGTTCGACTACACCGACCGGCAGGTGGCCCCGCGCCGGCTGGGCGCCCCGCAGCCGGCACCGGCAGACGACGTCCGGCGCGCCGCCGAGGTCCTGCGCGCGGCCCGCGCCCCCGTGATCCTGGCCGGCGGCGGCTCGCTGGCCGCCGGGGAGCGGCTGCTCGAGCTCGCCGAGCTGCTCGAGGCCCCGGTCATCACCACGACCAACGGCAAGGGGGCGATCCCGGAGCGCCACCGGCTCTCCCTCGGCGCGGACCTGCGGCTGAGCACCGCCCACGAGTTCCTGCGCTCCGCCGACGCGCTGCTGGTGATCGGCTCCAAGGTGGGCGAGGCGGAGCTGTGGGGCGGGGACATCGTCCCGGCCGGGCCGATCGTGCGCGTGGACATCATGCGGGACCAGATGCTGTGCAACCTCGACCCGGACGTCGAGCTGCCCGGCAACTCCGCGGCCGTGGTGCCGCAGCTCATCGAGGCGCTCGGCCCGCCGGCGCCCCGGGCACCGCGGGACCTGAGCGAGGTCTTCGCCCGGATGGACGACGAGGGCCGCCGGTGGGCCCCCGAGCTCGCGGCCCTCAACGAGGCGATCATGGCCGTGGTGCCCGAGGACACCATCATCGGCGGGGACTCCTCCCAGGTCACCTATCTGGGCTCCACCACGTTCTTCCGCGCGCAGCACCCCCGCTCCCTGCTGTACATGGGCACCTACGCGACGCTGGGCTACGGGCTGCCGGCGTCGATCGGCGCGAAGCTCGCCGCTCCCCACCGGCCCGTGCTGTGCGTCGTGGGCGACGGCGCGCTGATGTTCTCGGTCCAGGAGCTGATGACCGCCGTGGAGCTCGGGCTGCGCCTGCCGGTCGTCTGCGTGGACAACGGGGGCTACGGGGAGATCCGGCAGAACATGGTGGAGCGGGACATCGACCCGCTCGCCGTGGACCTGCGGCAGCCGGACTGGCCGGCGCTCGCGGCGGCGTTCGGCGCCGTCGGGCTGGAGGCCACCCAGGAGACGCTCGCCGCGACGGTCGTCGAGGCGCTGGCGATCGAGGGGCCCAGCCTGATCCATCTCAGGATCTGAGCCCGCCGGCGGACCCCGGGCGGCCGGCGGAGCCGCTCAGCGCGGGACCTGGTGCTCGGGCAGCTCCGCCACGGGGGCGAGCACCACGTCCTCGATCTTCCAGTCCAGGTCCGCGCAGCGCTTCCGCGCCGCCGCGAGCTGCTCGAGCGTCGGCGTCGTCCCCGCGACCGGGACCACGAAGCCCTCCACGTGGAAGACGTGGCCCTCGTCGCGCATGCGCACGCCGGCGTCCCGCACCCACGGCTGCTGGCGCAGCACCGTCTCGACCTGCTGGACGAGCGGGTGCGGTCCCGCGTCGTCGTAGGTGGTGGGCCGGGCGTCGGCCAGTCCCGCCACGGCTCCCTTCAGGTTGGCCACCCCGTCCCTGAGGATCGACGTGGAGACGAGCAGCGCCGCCGCGGCGTCGGCCCACCACAGGCCCGCCCCGATGCCGAGGACGCCGGCGACCGTGGCCAGCCCGGTCATCCAGTCGGCCTTGTTCATGTCCGCGTCGGCGTAGAGCACCTTGTCGTGCAGCTCCTCGGCGAGCCTCATCTTCATCCGGCCCAGGACCACCGGCGGGATGCTGGTGAGGCCCATGGCGGCCACCATGAGCCACCCCGACCACACGGGCACCCCGAACAGGGTGGTGACGCCGATCGGCGGCCGCTCCCCGGTGATCAGCCCGGAACCGGAGTCGACCACCAGGAAGGTGCCCATCGCCAGCAGGGCGACCGCGGCGACGAGGTGGCCCACCCCCACCGACCGGTGGTAGCCGTAGGGGTGGCTCGGGGTGGGGCGCCGTCCGGCGATCCGGGCGGCCACGAGGAAGGCGACGGGCGGCAGGAGGGACAGCGAGTCCTCGATCCAGGCGACCTTCATGGCCTGGGACTGCCCGGCGACGAGCGCCACGACGGTCACGGTCACCAGGAGGGTGCCGATGGTGATCCTCTCCAGGCGGACCGCGCGGCCCAGGGTGCGGGCCTGGCCGTCGCTGAGCTCGGTGGACCCGAACCGCGCCTGCGCCCCGGACCGGGTCACGACCACTCCTCCCGCTCCACGAGGAACGTCTCCAGCTCGGTGAGGAAGCCGTTCTCCCCGAGCCGGGTGGCCAGCACCATCTTCTCGGTGCGCCCGTCCGGGGTCGCGATCTCGGCGTACGGGCGGGTGAGGGCGGCGTGCTTCTCCCACGGGGCCGTCTCGGTGAGGCCTGCGGCGACGACGTCGAGCTCGCCGCTCTCCAGCGAGCGGATCAGGTGGCTCTCGCTGCCGGGGACCCACACGACCTCCGCGTCGAGGCGCCGGGCGAAGTCCTCGACGAGGTCCACCTCGATGCCGGAGGGCCGGCCGCTGTCGGGGACCTCCGTCCACGGGGGGCTCTCGACCACCCCGGCCCGCAGCTCACCGCCGCGGACGCGCTCGAGGGTGCCCTCGGGGTCCCGGGGGAACCCGGAGCCGCACCCGGCCAGCAGGACCACGGCGAGCGCGCCGGCCGCCCAGCGGCCGCCTCGGAGTCCCATGGTCGTCTCCTCCCGGCCGGGCCCGGCAGTCGGCGCCGGGACGTTGCTGGAGCGGTTGCGCTCCACGACCACTCTACGGAGGTCCGCGGCGGAGCAGCTCCGCCTCGTGCAGCCCCAGGTAGTCCCATCCGCGGCGGGCGGGGGCCGTGACCACGGGCAGCAGCGCCAGGGGTGCCGTCGCGACGAGCCAGGGGGCCGCCGCGGGGGCCAGGGCCGAGAGGGCCCACACCACGACGACCAGGGCGGGCAGGACGAGCACGAGCGCCTCGAGCTCCTCCGCGGCCCCCACCGCGCACACCCGGCGCCACGCGGGGTCCTCGGGCAGGCGCCCCTCCGCCAGGGCCTGCCGGATCCGGCGCGTGACGGCGGGACGGTCCCGGGCGGAGGCCAGGGACGGCCGCCGCCGCCGCAGCGGGACGGAGACCACGAGGACGAGCACGAGGAACAGGCTCACCGTGCTCAGGGCGAAGCCCCTGATGCCGAACGTCACCTCGGCCGTCCAGTAGACGAGCGTGAAGCCGGTCGCCGTGGCCGCCCCCGTGCCCACCGCGTCGCGCAGGATGCGGTGCCGCCCCGGGAGGGGGCGCTCGCCGTGGGCGGGCAGGGGCGGCTCCGTCGCGACGGTCATGGCACCTCCTCGAGCCGCCGGCGCGGGCGTGCTGATGTGAGTCGTACCACACCGGGACTGTGGGAGGAAGGGGCCGCCGACGGCGGCCCGGGGGACCGCGCGCGGCGGGCCGGTGCCCCCGGCCGGGCGGGTCCGCCACGTCCCGGAAACACGGGAAGAACCTGCTCGTAACATGACCGCCATACGGTGACGGGGACCACCCAGCGCCTGCCCGCCGTCCCCGAGGAGAACCGTGCACCTGACACCCCGCGAACAGGAGAAGCTGCTCGTCGTCGTCGCCGGCGACCTCGCGCGCCGCCGCCGGGAGCGGGGGCTGAAGCTCAACCACCCGGAGGCCGTCGCCCTGATCACCGCCGAGCTGCTGGAGGGCGCCCGGGACGGGCGGACCGTCGCCGAGCTCATGTCCTGGGGCTCCACGGTCCTCGCCCGCGAGGACGTCATGGAGGGCGTGCCCGAGATGATCCACTCCGTCCAGGTCGAGGCGACGTTCCCGGACGGGACGAAGCTCGTCACCGTCCACGACCCCATCCGCTGACCCGACGGCAACCCGACAGGAAGGAGCAGCCGTGATCCCCGGAGAACACGTCCTGCGGCCCGAGCCCGTGGTGATCAACGCCGGCCGGCCCACGGTCGCGCTCGACGTCGTCAACCGCGGCGACCGGCCCGTGCAGGTCGGGTCCCACTTCCACTTCGCCGAGGCCAACGCGGGCCTGGAGTTCGACCGGGACGCCGCCCGCGGCTTCCGCCTCGACATCCCTGCGGGCACGGCCGTGCGCTTCGAGCCCGGGGACCGCAAGCGGGTCCAGCTCGTCGCCCTCGCCGGGCGCCGCGAGGTGCACGGGCTGGCCAACCGGGTGAACGGCCCCCTGGACGACCCCGACCGCACCCCGGAGGAGCCGGCATGAGCCACGAGATGTCCCGCGCCCAGTACACGAGCCTCTACGGCCCCACCACGGGGGACCTGGTGCGCCTGGCCGACACCGAGCTGTTCCTCGAGGTCGAGCACGACCTCACGGTCCCCGGGGAGGAGGTCGTCTTCGGCGGCGGCAAGGTGGTCCGGGACGGCATGGGCCACAACGGCCGGCTGACCCGGGACGACGGCGTGGTGGACACCGTGATCACCAACGTGGTGGTCCTCGACGCCACCGGGATCTACAAGGCGGACGTCGGGCTGCGCGACGGGCGGATCAGCGGGATCGGCAAGGCCGGCAACCCCGACATCATGGACGGCGTCACGATCCTGATCGGGGCCTCCACCGAGGTGATCGCGGGCGAGGGCCGGATCCTCACCGCCGGCGGCGTCGACTCCCACATCCACTTCATCGGCGCCGACCAGATCGGCACGGCCCTGTCCTCGGGGATCACCACGATGATCGGCGGCGGCACGGGCCCGGCCGAGGGCTCCAACGCCACCACGATCACCCCGGGGGCGTGGCACCTCGCCCGGATGTTCCAGGCCCTGGACGGCTACCCCATGAACTTCGGGCTGCTCGGCAAGGGCCACGCGTCCGCGCCCGAGCCGCTCGCGGAGCAGATCCGGGCGGGGGCCGTGGGCCTGAAGATCCACGAGGACTGGGGCGCCACGACGTCGGCCATCGACACCGCCCTGGCCGTCGCCGACGAGCACGACGTGCAGGTCGCCATCCACACCGACACCCTCAACGAGTGCGGCTTCCTCGAGGACACGGTGGCCGCCATCGCCGGGCGCGTGATCCACACCTTCCACACCGAGGGCGCCGGCGGCGGGCACGCCCCGGACATCATCCGCATCGCCTCCCTCCCCCACGTCCTGCCCTCCTCGACGAATCCCACGCTGCCGTTCACGCGCAACACGGCCGAGGAGCACCTGGACATGCTCATGGTCTGCCACCACCTCAACCCGGACATCCCGGAGGACGTGGCCTTCGCCGACTCCCGGATCCGGCCCGAGACGATCGCCGCCGAGGACGTCCTGCACGACCTCGGGGTCTTCTCGATGACCTCCTCCGACTCCCAGGCCATGGGCCGCGTGGGCGAGGTCGTGCTGCGCACCTGGCAGCTCGCCGACCAGATGAAGCGGCGCACCGGCCCCCTGCCGGAGGAGACGGGCCGCGGGGACAACGCCCGGCTCAGGCGCTACGTGGCGAAGTACACGATCAACCCCGCGCTCGCGCACGGGATCGCCGACGTCGTGGGCTCCGTGGAGACGGGCAAGTTCGCGGACCTGGTGCTGTGGGACCCGGTGTTCTTCGGGGTCAAGCCGCACGCGGTGCTCAAGGGCGGGCAGATCGTCCACTCGCTCATGGGCGACCCCAACGCCTCGATCCCCACCCCGCAGCCGCAGCTGATGCGCGACGCGTTCGGCGCCAAGGGCACCGCCCCGCACGCCAACTCGATCACCTTCATGTCCCGCGCCGCCGTCGAGGCGGGCGTGGGCGAGCGGCTGGGCCTGCGCAAGCGGGTGCTGCCCGTGGGCGGGATCCGCACCCTGTCCAAGAAGGACATGCGGCACAACGACGCGACGCCGCGGATCGACGTGGACCCGCAGACCTACGAGGTGCGGGTCGACGGCGAGCTCGCCACGTGCGAGCCGGCCGCGGAGCTCGCGATGGCCCAGCGCTACTTCCTGTTCTGAGACCCCAGTTGTGACACCCCCAGTTGCGAGACCCGTGGAGGAAGACCCCGTGATCGTCGAAGCCGTCCTCGGCAACCTGGCCGAGCTCACCGAGCAGGAGCGCGCCGGCCTGCACCTGGAGCGGATCGCCCTGTCCGGCGCCGAGCTGCGCAAGCGGGTGCAGCGGGTCGTCACCGACCACGGCACCGAGGTGGGGATCCGCCTCGCGCAGCGGCACGAGCTGCGGGACGGGGACATCCTGCACCGGGAGGGCCGCAACGCCGTCGTCGTCTCGACCCTGCCCACCGACGTCCTCGTCGTCGCGCCGGCCACGATCGAGCAGATGGGCTTCGTCGCCCACTCCCTGGGCAACCGGCACCTGCCCGCCCAGTTCCTCGCCCCCGGCACGGAGGTCGAGGGCCTGCCGGGCCACGACGGGCTCATGGTCGTCCAGTACGACCACACGGCCGAGGCCTTCCTGCGGGAGACCGGCGTGCGCTTCGCGCGCGTCGAGCGGCAGATGGAGGTCCCGTTCCGCCATGCCGAGCACACCCACTGAGCCGCGCGGGGCGGCGATGCTCGCCGTCCTGCAGCTGTGCGACTCGGCCCTGCCCACCGGCGCGTTCGCCCACTCCCTCGGGCTGGAGACCTACGTCGACGACGGCACGGTGGACGACGAGGCGAGCTTCCTCGCCTGGGTCCGCCACAGCCTGCACCACCAGACGGTGCCCGCCGAGGGCTGGGCCGTGCGCGCGGTCGCCACCGCGGCCGCCGCCGACGACGTGTGGCGCGTCGACGACCTGCTGCACGCGCAGGCGCTGCCCGTCCAGGTCCGGGACGCCGCCTCGGCCATGGGCCGGCGGATGGCGGAGATCGGGGCGGAGAACTTCCCCTCCCCCCGGCTGCTGGCCTACGCGGACCGCCTGCGGGCGGGCACGAGCCGCGGCAGCCCCGCGGTGGCCTTCGCGCTCGCCGGCGCGGGCCTCGGCGTGGGCTGGGAGCCGCTGGCCGGCGCGTACCTGTTCTCCACCGCCACGTCCCTGACCCAGAACGCCGTGCGCGGCATCCCGCTGGGGCAGAGCGCCGGCCAGCGCGTGCTGCGCGCCCTGCACGACGACGTCGCCCGCGGCGTCGAGCGGATCGCCCGCATGGGCCTCGACGAGTTCGGGGCGACCAGCCCCGGGCTGGAGATCGCGCAGATGCGCCACGCCTGGCAGCGGGCGCGCATGTTCATGTCCTGACCGCCCACCGTCCCGACCGCCCACCGTCCCGACGGCCCCGCCGTCCGACCCCGAGGAGTTCCCACCATGACCAGCACCGGTCCCGTCCGCATCGGCATCGGAGGCCCCGTGGGCGCCGGCAAGACCCAGCTCGTGGAGCGGGTGACCCGGGCGCTGATCGACGAGGTGTCGATGGCCGCGATCACCAACGACATCTACACGATCGAGGACGCCAAGATCCTGGCCCGCAACGGCGTGCTGCCGCTGGACCGGATCGTCGGCATCGAGACCGGCGGCTGCCCGCACACCGCGATCCGCGAGGACACCTCGATGAACGAGGCGGCCATCGCGACCCTGTGCGCGGCCCACCCCGACCTGCAGATCGTCTTCGTCGAGTCTGGCGGGGACAACCTCTCCGCCACGTTCAGCCCCGAGCTCGTCGACTTCTCGATCTACGTCATCGACGTGGCCCAGGGCGAGAAGATCCCCCGCAAGGCCGGCCAGGGGATGATCCGCTCGGACCTGTTCGTGATCAACAAGATCGACCTCGCCCCGCACGTCGGCGCGGACCTCGACGTCATGGCCGCCGACTCCCGCGTCTTCCGCAAGGACAGGCCGTTCTGCTTCACCAACCTCAAGACCGACGAGGGCCTCGACGCGGTCCTCGACTGGATCCGTCACGACGTCCTCATGCTGGACATGCAGCCGTGACCCCCGCCGCGGCCCCCACCGGCCGGCTCGAGCTGGCCCTGGCGCCGCGCGGGGAGCGGACCGTGGCCGTGCACCAGTACCACTGCGGGGCGCTGCGCGTGCTGCGGCCGCACCACCTGGACGACTCCGGGCAGCCGTGCTTCGTCGTCGTCAACCCGGGCGGCGGCTACCTCGGCGGGGACCGCTACGAGCTCGACGTCACGGTCGCCGCCGGGGGGACCGCCCTGGTCACCACCCAGTCCGCGACCAAGGTCTACCGCACCCCCGCCGCGCCGGCCCGGCAGGAGGTCCGCCTGGTGCTCGGGCCCGGCGCGGTCCTCGAGTACCTCCCGGACCAGCTGATCGCCTACGAGGACGCCGACTACGTCCAGTCCACCACCGTGTCGATGGACCCCACGGCGTGCCTGGTCGCCGGCGAGGTGGTCACCCCCGGCTGGGCGCCGGACGGGACCGCGTTCCGGTACCGCAGCGTGGCGCTGCGCACGGAGGTGGAGATGGCGGGGCGGACGGTGGTGCTCGACAACCTGCGGCTGCGCCCCGCGGAGGACGCCGTCGCGGGTCTCGGCTTCCTGGAGGGCCGCAGCCACCTCGGGTCCCTGCTGGCCGTGGACCCCCGGGTGGACCGGGCGCTCGTGGACCGGGTGCAGCAGCTGCTGGCCGCCGCGGAGGACCGGGTGCCCGGCCTGCGCTGCGGGGTCTCGGAGCTGCCCGTGCCGGGGCTCGTGGTCCGGGCCCTGGGTCCCGGCTCCGACGAGCTGACCGCGCTGCTGCTGGACGTCACCGCGCTGCTGCGCGCGCAGTGGAGCGGCCGGGGACGGCCCGCGCTGCGCAAGTACTGACCCCGGAGCGGGGAGGGCGGATCCGGGCACCCCACGAGGGAGGGCGTCCGGACCCGCCGCCCGGGGCGGCGACCCCGGGCACCTCTACCTTACCGAGCAGTAGACAATTCGTCGACGCCGGGCGGAGCCCCGTTCCGGCTCCGTCTGCCGCCTCTAGTGGGGACACGCCCGCGGTTCCCCTCCGTGTGTGCACCTGCACATGATGGATCGGGGCGGGGACGGCCCCGGTCCGCGGATCGTCCAGCAGTGCCGCAGGGGGTGCGGCCGGCGACCGCGCAGCGAGGGGGAGAGCGACGTGACGGGTTCCGTGGTCCTCGACGCCGATCAGCTGGTCAGGGCCTACGGGCAGGGCGCCGACCGCTTCAAGGCCCTCCGGGGCGTGAGCGTGCGGATCGAGCGGGGCGAGTCCGTCGCGATCGTCGGGAAGTCCGGCTCCGGGAAGTCCACGCTGATGCACCTGCTCGCGCTCCTGGACGCCCCGACCGCCGGCACGGTGGCCCTGGAGGGCCGCCCGGCGGGGTGCCTGTCCGCCCGGGAGGTGAACCGGCTGCGCAACGCCACGTTCGGCTTCGTCTTCCAGCAGTTCTTCCTCACCCCGCACCAGACGGTCATCGAGAACGTGGTGCTGCCGCTGAAGATCGCCGGCGTGGGCGGTGCCGAGCGCCGGCGCCGGGGCCTGGAGGTCCTGGAGCGGCTCGAGCTCGCGGACAAGGCCACCAGCCGGGCGGCCGACCTCTCCGGCGGGCAGAAGCAGCGCGCGGCGATCGCGCGCGCCCTGGTCAACGACCCGCTCGTGATCTTCGCCGACGAGCCCACCGGCAACCTCGACTCGGCGACCGGCGCGGTCGTCGAGGACATCCTCCTCGGCCTGCACCAGGAGCGGGGCATCACCCTGGTCGTCGTCACGCACGACGAGGACCTCGCGGCCCGCTGCGGCCGCCGGGTGCACCTGCGCGACGGGCTCGTCGTGGGCCCCGCGCCGCGCGCCACCGGGCGCGCCCCGCGCGCCGGGGAGCTGGTGCGGGCGCAGGACGCCGGCGTCCGGACCGCGGGAGTCGTGCTGTGACGGGGGCGGAACTGCTCCGGAGCGCCGTGGGCAACACGTGGCGCGCCCGGGCCCGGGCCGTGCTCACGGTGCTGGCCGTGTTCATCGGCGCGTTCGCGCTCACCCTGACCTCCGGGATGGGCACCGGGGTGAACCGGTACATCGACGACACCGTGGCCGCCTTCGGCGACGCCGAGTCGCTCTACGTCCAGCGCTCCCACCCGCTGGTCGAGATGTCCGCCGGCTCCCGGCCCCGGGTCTACGACCCGGACACCACCCGCGTCCAGACCGGCTTCGGGATGTCCTTCGAGGGACTCTCCCCCGAGGACGTCGAGCTCATCGAGGCGATGGACGGCGTGGCGTCGGTGGAGCCGATGTACTCGGTCACCCCGACCTATCTGGAGTCCGCCGGCGGCGACCGGTTCCAGCTCTCCCTCGGCATCCCCGTCGACGCCGAGGGACTCCAGATGGTGGCCGGGCGCATCCCGGCGACCGGCGAGGACGAGATCGCCGTGCCCGACAGCTGGGTCCAGGACCTGGGCTTCCCCTCGGCCGGGGCCGCCGTCGGCGCGACGGTGCAGGTCGTCATGACCAACATGGCCGAGCAGGTCCGGTCCTTCCCCGCCACGGTCTCCGGGGTCACCCGCTCCAGCCTCGCCGGCACGACCCTCTACCCCATCCCCTCCACGTCCTTCAACGAGCGCCTCCACGACTTCCAGGTCGGCGGAGGCCCGCACCCGGTGCCGGAGAGCTATCTGATGGCCACGGTCACCGTGGAGGAGCTGTCCCGCGCCGCGGAGGTCCAGGCGCGGCTGGAGGAGGAGGGCATGGTGGGCTCGACCGTGGAGGACAAGCTGGGCATGTTCCGGGCCGTGATCAACGGCATCGTGTGGATCCTCAACACCTCCGCGGTCGTCGCGCTGCTCGCGGCCGGGCTGGGGATCGTCAACACCCTGCTGATGTCCGTGCAGGAGCGCACGCGCGAGATCGGGCTGATGAAGGCCATGGGCATGGGCGGCGGCAGGGTGTTCGGCCTGTTCTCGCTGGAGGCCGTGTTCATCGGCTTCCTCGGGGCCACCCTCGGTGCGGTCGCGGGCGTCACCGTGGGCTCCTTCGCCAGCCGGGCCCTCGCCGGGGGCCTGCTCGCCGGGCTGCCGGGGCTGTCCCTGTTCGCCTTCGAGGCGGGGAAGGTCCTGCTGATCGTCCTGTCCGTCATGGTGATCGCGTTCCTGGCCGGCACGATGCCCGCCGTCCGGGCGGCCCGGAAGGACCCCATCACCGCACTGAGGCACGAGTGAGCACGACCGCCGGCACCGGACCGCCGCAGGAGATCCCGCCAGGACCTGCCGGCGGGCGCGCTCAGACGGCCTTGCCGGGGTTGAGGATGTCGTGCGGGTCGAGGACGGCCTTGATCCGGTGCTGCAGGTCCCGGGAGAGTTCGCCGACCTCGGCGGTGAACCAGTCCCGCTTGAGCAGGCCCACACCGTGCTCGCCGGTCAGGGTGCCGCCGAGGCTCTGGGCGAGCTCGAACATCCGGGCCAGGGCGGTCTTCGGGGCGCCCTCCGTGATGGACCCGTGCGGCCCGACCACGATGACGGGGTGCAGGTTGCCGTCGGCGGCGTGGGCGATCGTGCAGATCTCCACGCCCGTCTCCCGGGCGATCTGCTGGATGCCGGTGACGGCCTCGGCGAGCCGGTTGCGCGGCACGCCCACGTCCCCGATGGAGGGCCGGCCCAGCTTCTCCAGCGAGGGGATCGCGTCCCGGCGGGCCTGGAGCAGGGCCTCGGCCTGCAGGGGGTCGTCGGCGATCAGGATCGAGTCCGCGAAGGGCTCGACGGCCCGGAGCACCACGTCGCGCTCGATCCCCGCGCCGAAGCCGTCGGTCTGCGCGAGCAGGAAGGCCTCGCCGCGCCGGCGGTGGTCGGTGCCGGTGGCGCGGTCGATGGCGCCGAGGGTCGGGCCGTCGACGAGCTCGAGCACCGAGGGCGTGGCCCGGGCCGCCACCACGGCGGAGGCGGCCGCCGCCGCGGCGCCCACGTCCCGGAAGTAGGCGGCGAGGGTGGCCGTGGCCACCGGCGCCGGGCGCAGCCGCAGCGTCGCCTCGACGACGACGCCGAGGGTGCCCTCGGAGCCGATGAACAGCGCGTTCAGGTCGTAGCCGGTCACGGCCTTGAGGGTCCGGGTCCCGGTGGCCAGCACCCGGCCGTCGGCGAGGACGACCTTCAGCCCGAGCACCGCCTCGCGCGTCACGCCGTACTTGGCGCAGCGCATGCCCCCGGCGTTGGTGGCGATGTTGCCGCCGATGGAGCAGATGGCGGTGCTGGCGGGGTCCGGGGCGTAGAACAGGCCGTGCTCGGCCGCCGCCGCGTTGAGGTCGGCGTTGAGCACGCCCGGCTCCACGACCGCGGTCTGCTCCACCGGGTCGATGCCGAGGATCCGGTTCATCCGCTTCACGTCGAGGACGATCTCGCCGGCCCGCGCGGCGGCGCCGGCGGCGAGGCCCGTGCCGGCCCCGCGCGGGACGACGGGGATGCGGTGCTCGTGGGCCAGCCGGAGGGTCTCGACGACGTCCTGGACCGACTCGGCCCGGACGACGCCGTCCGGCAGCGTCGGCGGGACGTAGCCCGACCGGTCCGTGCGCACCCGCTCGAGCTCCGCGGGCTCCTGGGTGAAGCGGGGCAGCGCGGCCAGGACCTCGGACAGGCGGTGGGCGGGGCTGTTGCTGGTCATCGGTCGCCTCCTTGCGACGACGGGCGCCGCCGCCCGGTCCCGCGGGACGCGCCGGCCGGTCAGTGCGACCGTAGGCAGTGGTGTGCTCCGGAGCAACGACCCGGCTCAGATGTGGCGCCGTGTTGCAGCCGCTCCCCCGGCCGGGACCCGGGGGCCCCGCACGGCGCCGCCCCGCAGCAGCGCCACCGCCGCGGCCGTCAGCACCGCGCCCGCCAGGACCAGGCCCGGCGAGAGCCACCAGCTGATCTGCAGGAACGGCGGGACGAAGCCGAGCAGCACCGCGAGCGCCACGCGCGGCGCGGCGGGCGCCCGGCGCCCCGGCGCAAGCGCCGTCGGGGCGCGCTCGGCGCGCACCAGGGGCACGCTGAGCGCGGCGAGCACGGCGCCCGCCGCCACGCCCAGCGGGACCCGCCAGGCCCACCAGGCGGCCGAGCCGGGCTCCGGGTCGGGACCGCCGAGGAGGAACCACCCCGCCACCACGGCCACGATCACCGGCAGGTGCCACAGGTAGACGGTCATGGCGCGGCCGCCCACGAGGAGGGCCACGAGCTGGGCCGGCCGGGCGCGCATCAGCCGCGCGAGCGCCGGCGCGGCCACCTGCAGCAGGCACGCCTGCGCCACCCCGAGCAGCACCATGCAGACGGTGGCGGGGTTGAGGTTGGTGAGCATGTCCGGGGCGTACCAGCCGGCACGCACGAGCAGGCCGAGCGCGAGGACGCACCCGGCCGCGACGGCCAGCAGCCACGGCACGGGACGGCGCGCGAACGCGCCGTCGGCGCGGAAGAAGCCCAGCTGCTGCACGAGGGGCCACACGAGGACGAGATTGGCCAGGCCCACCCAGGCCGCGCCGGTGGTGATCCGCAGGGCGTCCACGGCCACGACCCCCGCCAACAGCGCCAGCACGGTCCCCCGCGGCGCCCGGTCGTGCCACCGGGCCGTGAGGGGCAGCAGCGCCTGGCACGCGAGGTAGGCGGCGAGGAACCACAGGGGCATGCCCACGCCCTGGAGCACCATCACCAGCAGCTCCGGCGGGGCGCCGGCCACGAGGGCGGCCCCGCAGGCGAGCGCCAGCACGGTCCACAGGACCAGCGCGGGGCGCAGGAGGCGCAGCGCCCGGAGGCGGACCCAGCCGGGGCCGCCTCCGCCGCGGGCGGCGTGCCGGCGCCAGGACAGCACCGACGCGTGCCCGCCCACGACGAAGAACAGGGGCATCACCTGGAGCACCCAGGTGGCCCACCAGTACCAGGGCTGCCGGGTGGGGACCATGACGGTGGCGGGCTCCCCGGTCGCGGGGTCGGCCGTCACCGTGACCATGAGCAGGTGGATCAGGACCACGGCCAGGAGGCAGCCGGTGCGGGCGGCGTCGACGGCGGGATCCCTTTCCGCGGGCGCCTCCGCGCCCCGGGCGGAGGCGCCGGCGAGGGCGGGCTCAGCCACGCCGTCGGGCGCCGGCCGCGCCCACGACCACGGCGAGGACCGGCAGCGCGGACGCCGCGAGCGCGAAGGCCACGAGGGCGAGCAGCACGAGGACGGCGTCGCCGGGCGTGACCGCGAGCATCCCGGGCCGCTGCCCGGCGCCGGCCAGCGTGCCCGCCAGCAGCGCCGCCTGGGGCACCAGGACGGCCGTGAGGGCCACGCCCGCCCACAGCACCACCGCGGGCGCTGCGGGGCCGCGGCGCCCGTCGAGGAACGCCCAGGCGACGGCGAGCAGCCCGGCGGCGAGCAGGCCCGCCGGGAACGCGTCGGCGCCCGTCCCGCCCTGCGCCGCCCCGAACCGGCCCACGAGGGCGGCCACGGCCACGCCGGTCAGCAGGACGGCTCCGGCCCGCAGCAGCAGCCGCAGCCCGGTCCGCCCGGTGCCCGCGGGGTGTCGGTGCGCGGCGGGGACGGCGCCGCCCGCCGGGAGGTCTGCCGTCATGGTGGGTCTCCTCGCCGGGGCCGACAGTGCTGAGCGAAGCATAAGCACCCGGGCGCCGTTCGCAGGAGAGAACGCGGAGAGGACGACACGCCGCCGGGTCCTGCGGACCGGCGGAGGACCGGGCGGGCACGCGGTGCCGTGCGGTGGGCACCGGCCCGCCGCACGGTGCCGTCCCCCGGGTGGACGACAGCCCCTGCGCGATCAGGTAGTGTATTCCCTCGGTTCCTGCTGGAGCCACGAATGCGGCAGTAGCTCAGCTGGTAGAGCGCCACCTTGCCATGGTGGAGGTCGCGGGTTCGACTCCCGTCTGCCGCTCTTCCCGTCCCACCGGCCGCCTTCGTCCCGCGCCCGCCCGCGGCGGACACCCCGCCCGCACGGGTCCCGGCCGCGCCCGCCACGGCCCCCGGGCCCCGCAGCGGCAGGACAGGTCGCAAGCGGTGATGGAAGGCTGGTGGCATGACGGCGAGCTACCGATACGACGTGGAGGTTCTGCACCTGCTCGTGTCCCCCGCGCACGCCTACTTCGGCCGCGCCCGGGACGGCGCGGCCGACGTCCCCAGCACGGACGCCGAGCGCGTCGAGCTGGTGGCGGGCAAGGGCATCGTCGGCGACCGGTTCTTCGGCAAGGCCGCGCACATGGACGCCGCGGTCACCCTGCTGGCGGTCGAGGCGCTCGAGGCCATGGCCGGGGACCTCGGCGCCGGGCCCTTCGACCCGCTGCTGCCGCGGCGCAACGTGGTCCTCCGCGGCGCGCAGCTGGCTCCGCTGCTGGGCGAGGAGTTCGCGCTGGAGTCCCGCGGGGCTCTCGTGCGGCTGCGGGGCGGGCGGCCCGCCCACCCCTGCGCCTGGATGGACCGGGTGCTGGCCCCGGGTGCGCACGCCGCGATGCGCGGGCGGGGAGGCATCCGGTGCCGGCCCCTGTCGGACGGGGTCCTGCACCGCGGGCCCGCCGTGCTGCACAGCCCGGTGCCGCTCGAACCGCAGCGCGCCGGTGCCGCCGTCCTGCGCCGGCCGGAACGGCTGCCGTAGCACCCACGGCGGCGACCGGAGTCGCCCCGTCCCCCGACCACGCCCACGACCACGTCCCTGCGGGAATAGCGACCGTGCCTGCACGGTTGTCCGCTGGGCACGAACGCCACAGCGGCGTCCAGCGAAAGGAACCCAAGAACCCATGGCCACCGATTACGACGCCCCGCGCGTCACGCCGGAAGACCAGCCCGCCAACGAGTCGCTCGAGGCGATCCAGGCCCAGCGCAGCGCGATCACCCAGACCGCGGTGATCGACGCCGAGGACCTCGACACGGCCGAAGGCATCGACCTGCCCGGCGCCGACCTCTCGCACGAGGAGCTCACCGTCCAGGTCATCCCCGAGCAGGAGGACGAGTTCACCTGCGCCTCCTGCTTCCTGGTGCGCCACCGCAGCCAGCTGGCCCGCAACACCGACGGGCACAAGTACTGCAGCGACTGCGAGGCCTGACCCGCCCCGCTTCCCCGGGGAGCCGTCGTCCCCCGGCCGCAGGGGCCGGCGGTGGGGAAAACCGCAGCCGTAACAGGTGGAGAACGTCGCAGTCGGGAGCAGGCCGCCGACCGTAGCGTGAGTGCCATGAGCACACCGCACGACACCCGGCCCCTGCCGCCCGCCCCGTGGAACCGCTCCGGGAGCACGGGCGCCCCCGGCGACGACGCCCACCACCCCCCGGCCGACGCCGGGCCCGCCGACGGCCCTGCCACCGGCCCCGGCGCTACCGCCGCCGGCCCCGGCGCCACCCGCAGCGGGTTCCGCGAGTGGGGGCCGTGGTCGCCCAGGACCCTGTTCTTCGGCACGACCGACCTCGTGGTGGACGCCGCGCTCGGCACCCTGTGGCTGACCGCGCTGTTCTCCCTGCTCGCCGCGGCCATCGCCTCCCTGCCCGTCCTGGTGGGCGTGGTCCTGCTGGTGGCGGCGGTCTACGCGGTCCGCGGGATCGAGTGGATCGAGCGCCGCCGCACGCAGGCGGCGTTCGGTCTCCACCTGCCCGCCCCCCACCGGCGCCGCTCCCCGCGCCCCGACGGCTGGCGCCACCTGCACCAGCTGTGGCTGGACGTCTCCGACGGCGCGTTCTGGACCGGGCTGCTGCACCTGGCCCTGACCACGGCCCTGGGCTGGGTCGCGGTCGGCGCGCTCGCCGGGACGGGCGCGGCCGTCGCCCTGGCCGTCGCCCTGGCCTTCGCCCCGCTGTACGCCGCCGAGAACAACCCCGTGTGGCCCTCCGAGGTGCTCGGCGCCTGGCCCGCCTGGGCCGTGGTCCTCGCGGGGATCACCCTGGCGCTGCTCGGCCTGCTGGTCGCCCTGCTGTGCACGGCCGCCCACCGGGGGCTGTCCCGCCTGCTGCTGCGCGTGGACGAGGCCTCCGAGCTGCGCCGCCGCGCCGCGGCCGCCGCCGCCGCCCGCGAGACCGCGGTGCGCGGCGCCCGCACGGAGCGCTCCCGGATCGAGCGGGACCTGCACGACGGCGTGCAGCCCCAGCTCGTGGCCGTGGCCATGAACCTGTCGATGGCCCAGCGGCGGATCGACGACGACCCCGCCGCCGCGAAGGAGCTCATCGGCGAGGCCCACGCCACGACCAAGGCCGCGATCACCGAGCTGCGCCGCCTCGCCCGCGGCTTCCACCCCGCCGTGCTGGAGGACCGGGGCCTCGACGCCGCCCTGTCCGCCGTCGCCGCCCAGTCCCCCGTCCCGGTGGCCGTGGACGTGCAGGTGCCGCGCCTGGCCCCGGAGACCGAGGCCGCGGTGTACTTCGCGGTGGCCGAGGGCCTCGGCAACGTGGTCAAGCACGCCGGGGCCTCCGCCGCCTCCGTCCGGGTGGTCCTCGAGCACGACGCCGCGACCGGCGCCCCGCGCGTGGTCGCCCGGATCGCCGACGACGGCCGCGGCGGCGCCGTCGTGGTCCCCGGGGGCGGGCTGTCCGGGATCGCCGACCGGATCCGCTCCGCCGGCGGGCGCTTCCTCCTCGACTCGCCCGCGGGCGGGCCCACCGAGCTGACCGTCGAGCTGCCCGTCGCCCCGGGGGGTGCGTTCTGATGCGCATCGTCATCGCCGAGGACGCCGTCCTGCTGCGCGCGGGCCTCGTGCGCCTGCTCACCGAGGCCGGCCACGACGTCGTCGCCGACGTCGACACCGCGGAGGGTCTCCTGAAGGCCGTCGAGCAGCACGGCCCGGACTTCGCGCTCGTGGACGTGCGGCTGCCGCCGACCTTCACGGACGAGGGCATCCGCGCCGCCGTGCTGCTGCGCTCCCAGCACCCCCGGATCGCGGTGCTCGTGCTCTCCCAGTACGTGGAGGAGCGCTACGCCTCCGAGCTCATCGCCTCCCGCCGGGACGGGCTGGGCTACCTGCTCAAGGACCGGGTGGCGGACGTCGACCAGTTCCTGGAGTCGGTGGAGACCGTGGGCGCCGGCGGCACCGTCCTGGACCCGGAGGTGGTCTCGCAGCTGCTGGTCCGCTCCCGCCACCGCCGCGACCTCGACCTGCTCTCCCCGCGCGAGCACGAGGTGCTCGGGCTGATGGCCCAGGGCCTGTCCAACGCCTCGATCGCCGCGAACCTGTTCCTCACCGAGTCCTCCGTGGAGAAGCACATCCGCTCCGTGTTCACCAAGCTCGGCCTCGCCCACGAGGACGGCGGCAACCGCCGCGTCCGCGCCGTCCTGCGCTACCTCGGCTATCCCGACCCCGGGCCCGGCCACCCGGCCGCGCCCCACCCGCTGCCCCGACCGACCGACACGACCCAGGAGTTCCGGCCATGACGTACCTTCCTCCCTCCGACCCCCGGGCCGCCGCGCCCGGCCCCTCCCGGGACACGGTCAGCGCCGGTGAGCGCACCGCCTGGCTCGTCCCGACCGCCGTGCTCGGCGGCATCGGCGCCCTGCTGCTGCTGGGCGGCGGCGGGGCGGCGATGGCCGCGTCCCTGTCGGTCGAGCAGCGCACGATCGACGCGACCGTGGCCGAGGCCGTGGACACCGTCGTGGTCGACGGGCACTCGGCCGTGGTGGAGGTCGTCACGGCGGACGTCCCCGACCTGCGGGTGGAGGCCGTGTACGCCGGGATCGGCCTCGACCGCGCCCCGGAGCCCCGGGTGCAGGACGGCCGCCTCACGGTCGACGCCCTGCCCTCCGGCCGCTGGCCGGGAACGGGCACGGGGATGCAGGTGACGGTCACCGTCCCGGCCGGGGACGAGCCCGTGGACCTGCGGCTGAGCAGCGACGCCGGCACCCTGCGCGTGGACGGGGACTTCGGCGACGTCGGCGTCACGACCGACGCCGGAGTGGTCCAGGTGAGCGGCAGCGCCCGCAGCCTCTCGGCGGTCTCGCAGGTCGGCACCGTCCTCGCCGAGGACGTGCGGGTGCGCGAGGACCTGGACGTGCACACGGAGTTCGGCGCGACCGAGGTGGAGGTCCTCGGCGACGCCCCGCGACGGTCCTCCGTGACCACGCGCACCGGCGCCATCGAGGCGGCGCTGCCCGAGGCGAACTACTGGCGGCCCACGGTCGCCGGCGCCGACGACCGGGACCCCGAGGAGCTGACGACGGCCACGGTGTGCGCCGCGGCCCCGGCGGAGCGCCCGTGCCTGTACGTGTCCTCGGCCGTGGGTGCGGTGGAGCTCACCCAGGGCGACCGGAGCCCCGCTGCCGGCGGGGAGTAGACTGGCAGCGTTGTCCGGGTCGGGCGCGCCGGGAGGGGGGACGGTGCGCACAGCCTTCGAGGACGCCCGTGAACCCCCTCACCACCTCCCGCACCCCTCCCACGGTGGAGCAGCCCGCCGCTGACCGGCCCCTGGCCGGGCGGTCCCCGGCCGCCGCTCCCGGGACCGGGCGCAGCGCCCGCCGCACGGCCCCGCCGTCCGGCGGGCGCTACGCCCGGCTCCCGCAGCTGGCCGGCCGCGGCTTCCTGCCGATCGCCTTCCTCGCCCGCCTGCCGCTGGCCATGATCACCGTGGGCGCCCTGACCCTGGCGACCGCCGTCACCGGCTCCTACGCCTCCGGCGGGCTCGCCGCGGGGGCCGTGGGGATCGGCTCCGCCCTGGGCGGCCCGCTGATGGGCCACCTCGCCGACCGGGCGGGCCAGCGCGCCGTGCTGCTGGCCTCGGCCGTCGTCCACGCCGTCGCCGTCGCCGTGCTGCTGGCGGCCGCGTACGTGCCCCTGGCCCCCGGCGGCCCGGCCGTGCCGGCCCTCGTGGGCGCCTGCCTGCTCGTCGGCGCCACCTGCCCGCAGGTGAGCCCGCTCGCCCGCGTGCGCTGGCGGGCCCTCACCGGCGGCCGGCGCGAGGAGCTGGACACCGCGCTGTCCTACGAGTCCACAGCGGACGAGCTGACCTTCGTCCTGGGCCCGGCCCTCGTGGGCCTGCTGGCCTCGCTCGTCACCCCCTGGGCGCCCTTCGTCCTCGCGGGGGTCCTGACGCTGACCATGGTGGCGCTGTTCGCCGTGCACCCGACCCATCTCGCGGTGCCGGCCGCCTCCCGCGAGGCCCGGCGGCGCGCGGCCGTGCGCTCCACGGCGCGGGAGCGGGTGCTCGTGCTGCTGCCGGTGCTGGGCATGGTGGCCATGGGCACGTTCTTCGGCGCCGTCCAGAACGCGCTCAACGCCTTCGGGGGCGCCCTCGGCGCGCACAGCGCGGCCGGCCTGCTCTACGCCGTGCTGGGCATCAGCTCGGCGGCGGCGGCGCTGTCCGTCGCGTGGTGGCCCCAGCGCTTCCGGCCCGCCGCCCGCTGGGTGGCCGGCGCCGCCGCCATGGCCGCGCTGAGCCCGCTGCTCCTCCTGCCCGGCGGGCTCGTCCCGATGCTGGCCGTGCTGCTGGTCGTGGGCGTGCCCGTGGGCCCCACCATGGTCACCGTCTACACGATCGGCGGGGACGTGGCCCGCCCGGAGCGGCTGGGCACGGTGATGACGCTGCTCGCGAGCGGCGTGGTGCTCGGCACGGCCGTGGGCGCGACGCTGGCCGGCGTCCTCGCCGAGTCGGCCGGGCACCGGGGCGCGTTCGCGGTGGCCGCCGGCGCGGCGCTCGCGATGACGGCGATCAGCGGGGCGGCGGCCCTGCTGGTGCGCCGGGACCGGGGGCCCGCCCTAGACGAGCGGTGACCTCGTCCGGTGCTCGGGGTTGCCGAGGCCCTCCCTGCCGTCGAAGCTGTCGACGAGCTGGCGCAGCGCCTCGAGCGAGCTCACCGTCTCCGACCAGCCCGTGACCTCCCGGATCCGGGTGGTGTCCATGAGCGGGACGGCGTCGGCCAGATCGATCCACCCGGGATCGGTGGGCTGCAGCCGCAGCCGGTAGGTGATCGCCACGAGGGCCCGCACCAGGGCCGGCGGCACGGGCAGGATCCGCTTGGCGCCCAGCACCTGGGCCACGCCGTCGGGGCCGACCACGGGCTCGGCCGCCACGTTGAAGATCCCCCCGGCCCGCTGCTGGATGACCCGCCAGAACGCGTCCGCGACGTCGTCCGTGTGCAGGACCTGGAAGCGGAACCTCTCCGGGAAGGGCAGCACGGGCAGGCGCAGCCGGGCGATCAGCCGCCGGGGCACCAGCGAGCCGAAGAAGTAGTCCCTGATCTCGGGGGCGGCGTCCGCCTGGAACAGGAACCCCGGCCGCAGCCGGGTCACCAGGACCTCGGGGTGGGCGGCCTCGAAGCGGTCGAGGATCGTCTCCGCCTCGGCCTTCTGCACGTTGTAGTGGGAGGTCTCGACCCCGCCGACGGGCCAGGACTCGTCCACGGGCCGGTCCTTGGGGCCGCGGCTGTAGGCGCCGAGGGACGAGGGGTAGACGACGTGGGGCACCCCCGCGAGCACCACGGCGTCCAGCACGTGGACCAGGCCGTCGACGTTGGCGGCGTGCATCAGCGCGAAGTCCCGGTTGGGCCTGATCAGCCAGACCAGGTTCACCACCGCGTCCGCCCCGCGCAGGATCCCGGCCAGCTCCGCGGTCGACTCCCGCGCGGCGATGTCGACGGTGTGCCACTGCACGCCGTCGTAGGGCTCACCGTCCCGCTCGGGGCCCTCGCGGGAGACCCCCACGATCTGCGTGACCTCCGGGGCGGCGTGCAGCCGGCGCAGCAGGGCGGTGCCCACGTTGCCGGTGGCTCCCAGGACGACGATCTTCACGGTGCTCTCCTCCCGTCCGGGCGGACCGGGGCCTACTGGTCCTGGACCCGGTCGCTCTTGCCCTGCAGGCGGTCGATGTGCTTGGAGGCCTCGGCCTTGGTGAGGTCGGCGGGCAGCTCCTCCCCGGCCTCGCGGGCCAGGGTGTCCAGGTAGCTGCGCTGCGCCGCGGTCATCGGCTCGTCGCCGGTGGCCCACTCGTCGGGATCGCGGTCGAGGCCGCTGCCCGGCTCGGGGCTGGACGCGCCGATGGTCTCCTGCTGGTCGGGATCCGGGGTGCCGTTCGCGTTCTCGCTCATGCGCCCATGATAGTCATATCGCTTACGATCTCTCTCGTGTTGCGCCCGGGCCCCCGGTGCGCCTGCCGCGGACCGGGCCGAGTCAGTACGCTGAGGAACCAGGCCGCAGGTCCCCCCGGACCGGCGGGGAGCGCACCGGAGGAGAAGCAGATGAGCGAGCACCCGCAGCACAGCACCGACAGCGCCGGGGCCCCCGCGGCCGCCGCGGTCCAGGCCGACAAGCTCGAGGCCTACATGCTGGGGCACTACATGGGCGCCCTGTCCGGGGTGCGGCTGTTCGACGAGGCCCGCCGGACCTGGGCGGGGACCCCGTACGAGGGCCGGTTCGCCGCGTTCGTGGAGGACATCCAGAACGACATCGTGCACCTCGAGTCCATGCTCGACCGCCTCGGCTCCTCCCGCCGGAAGCTGGTCAAGGGTCTGGGGACGGTCACCGGCGTCGCGTCCCGGCTCAACCCGCTGAGCCGGATCCGGAAGCGCGCCGGGATCGCCGCGCACGGTGAGCTCGAGATGCTGCAGTCCCTGGTGGTCGCCAAGCGCAGCATGTGGGTCACCCTCCTGGAGCTGGTCCCCGCGGAGCCGCGCCTGGACGCCGGGCAGCTGCGGAAGCTGGAGTCCGACGCCGCCGAGCAGTACGACCGGCTGCGGGCCATCGCCCGGGAGACGGCGCCCGGCCGGTTCCTCGCCGGGGGCTGAGCCCCGTGGCCGAGCCCCCGCGGAGGGCGGGCGGGCCCGACGACGACGCCGGAGCCGCCGCGGCGTGGGACGAGCTGCTGGCCGGCCGCGTCCCCCCGTCCCCCGCCCGGGGAGGGGAGCTCGCGGAGCGCTACGGCCCGCTCGTGGCCCACCGGGGACCGCTCGTCATCGCCCAGCTCGGCCAGAGCCTGGACGGGTTCATCGCCTCCCGCACCGGCCACGCCCAGTTCGTCACGGGGCCCGAGGACCGGGCGCACCTGCACCGCCTGCGCGCGCTGGTGGACGCCGTGGTCGTCGGGGCGGGCACCGTGACGGCGGACGACTGCCGCCTGACCGTCCGCGCCGTGCCGGGCCCCCACCCGGTGCGGGTGGTCCTGGACCCCACCGCGAGGACGCCGCCGGCGTCGGCGGTGCTCACCGACGGCGCCGCGCCGACGCTCTGGGTGGTGGGCGAGGACGCCGCCGTGCCCGGGGAGCCCGCGCCGCACGTCGTCGTCGTCCGCGTTCCCGCCCCCGGGCGGCACCTGCTCCCCGGGGACGTGCTGGCGCAGCTGGCCGCGCGCGGGCTGGACCGGGTGCTCGTCGAGGGCGGCGGGCGGACCGTCTCCCGCTTCCTCGCGGACGGCGCGCTGCACCGGCTCTACCTGACCACCGCGCCCATGCTGATCGGCGACGGCGTCCCCGGGATCCGCTTCCGCGGCACCGACCACCTCTCCGGCGCCCTGCGGGGCCCGGTGCGCCGCTTCGTGCTGGGCGAGGACCTCTGCACCGAGCTCGTCCTCCGTCCCTGACCCGCCCCGCGCGGCGGCCCCGGGCACGGCACGGGGGCGGGCTACCCTCAAGCCACTCGTACAGACCCTCAGCACGGACCACCAGCACAAGGAGGACCGACGTGCGCATCGTCGTCGCCCCGGACAAGTTCAAGGGCTCGCTCGAGGCCCCCGATGTGGCCGCGAGCCTCGCCGCCGGGATCCGCTCGGCGGATCCGTCGGCCGAGGTGGTGGTCCTGCCGGTGGCCGACGGCGGGGAGGGCACCCTCGAGGCCGCCGTCGGCGCCGGGTTCACCGCGCACGCCGTCACCGTGACGGGTCCCGTGGGGGAGCCGCTCGGGGCGCAGTTCGCCCTGCGGGGCACCACCGCCGTGGTCGAGATGGCGCTGGCCTCCGGGCTGGCGGTCCTGCCGGTGGACGAGCACGGGCAGCCCGTCCTCGACGCCCCCGGCGCGACGAGCCGCGGCACGGGCGAGCTCGTGCGCGCGGCCCTCGACGCCGGGGCGACGCGCGTGGTCCTCGGTGTGGGGGGCAGCGCCTGCACCGACGGCGGGGCCGGGCTGCTGCAGGCCCTGGGAGCCCGGCTGCTCGACGCCGACGGCGAGGAGCTCGGCCGCGGCGGCGCCGCCCTGGCCCGCCTCGCGCGCGTGGACCTCACCGGCCTGGACCCGCGCCTGACCGGGACCGAGGTGGTGCTGGCGGCCGACGTCGACCACCCGCTGCTGGGCGAGCGGGGCGCCGCGGCGGTGTTCGGCCCCCAGAAGGGCGCCTCCCCCGAGCAGGTGCGGGAGCTCGACGCCGCGCTGACCGTCCTGCGGGACCGGCTCGCCGACGCCCTCGGCGGACGGGCCCGGGACGCGGCCGAGGCGGCCGGGGCCGGGGCCGCGGGCGGCGTCGGCTTCGCCTCGCTCGCGGTGCTGGGCGCGCGGCGCCGGCCCGGCGTAGAGGTCGTCCTGGAGTTCGTCGGCCTCGCCGAGCGCCTGACCGGGGCGGATCTCGTCATCACGGGCGAGGGCAGCCTCGACGAGCAGTCCCTCGGCGGCAAGACCCCGCTGGGCGTGCTCGGCACGGCCCGCTCCGCGGGCGTGCCCGCGGTGGCCGTGTGCGGGCGGACCACGCTGGAGCCGCGGCTCCTGCGGGAGGCGGGCTTCCTGCGGACCTACGCCCTGACCGACCTCGAGCCGGACCCCCGCACGTGCATGCGCGAGGCCGGGCGGCTGCTCGAGGACGTGGGGGCCCGGCTGGTCCGCGAGCTGCCCGGGCTGCTGGCCGGGCAGCACCCCGGCCCGCAGGCGGCGGACCGCGCCCCCGGCCCCACGGCGGCCGGCGACGGCGCCCGGCAGGGCACCGCGTGACGGACGCCGCGGGCGGGCTCCCCGGCGGCTGCCCGATCCGCAGGGCCACGCCGGCGAGGCCGTCGTCCCCTACCGGGGCGGGGCACTGTCCGGGACGGTGCGCCGCACGTTCCAGCGCGGGGCCCCGGTGGACTTCACGACGCCGCGGGGCCGGCTGATCCTCCGCGGCGAGAACCGGCGCGGCTCCCGTCGCGGCCGCCGGGCGGGGCGGGCCCCGGGCCGTGGGCTCCGGTGCCCGCCGTCGGCCGCCCCGTTCCCGCACGGCGCTGCGGGGGCACGGCCCCGGGATCCCCCGGGCGCAGCCACCGGGCCAGCAGCACCGCCCCGGGCAGCGCGGAGACCAGTGCGAGCAGGCCGTAGCCGAGGGAGATCGCGAAGCCGGTCTCCGCCGGCAGGCCGTGGGCGAGCGCGGCGAGGGTCGTGCTCCCCTCGCGGGGGCCCCAGCCGCCCACGCCCAGCGGCACGGACATCCCCGCCAGGCCGAGGACCGTGGTGGCCCACAGCGCGCCGGGGGCCGCGTCCGGGGCGGTGCGGAGCCCCGCCACCAGGAACAGCCCCTGGTAGCACGCCCACGCGAGCACCGACAGGGCCCACACCGCCGCCCGGTCCCGGCCGGGGGCTCCGGCCGTGGCGCGCCACGCCACCGCCCCCACCGCCAGCGCTCCGACGGCGAGCGCCACCGCGAGCCACGCCCCGACGGCCAGGGCCGGGACCACGCCCACGGCGAGCAGGATCGAGGTGCCGGCGAGCCGCTCCCCGGCGACGGCGACGCCGGCCTCCGGCAGGGTGTCCCCGCCGCGGCGGCGGCGCAGCACGCGCACGGCGTCCCCGGCCACGCCCCCGGGCAGCAGGAGATTGACGAGCCCGGCGGCCCAGCACTCGCCCAGGGCCTCCCGGAAGGGGATCCGCACGCCGCGGGCCCGCGCCACGAGCCGCCACCGCTGGGCCTGGGCCGTGGTGGCCACGAGGCCCGCGGCGAGCGCGAGGACGACGGTGGCGGGGCTGAGCACCCCCAGGGCGCCGCCGAGGGCCCCGGGGCCCAGCGCCCGGAGCAGCGCGCCGAGCACGGCCAGTCCGGCCAGGGACCGGACGACGGCCCTCAGGAGCCGGCGGCCCGGGGGCGTCGCGGCGGGCCGGCGGTGCTCGGCACGGGCGCCGCCTACCGGCCGCGCGCGGGTGCCGCCGGCTCCGGTGCGGCCCCGAGCCGCCGGCCCACCCACCGGGCGACGGGCCCGGGCTCCCACCGGCCCACGCCGTCGACGTGCGCCACGGGCACGGCGCCCCGCAGCGAGTTGGTGACGAACAGCTCGGTGGCGCCGGCGAGCCCGTCGAGGCCCACCGGGTGCTCGTGGACGGTGCGCCCCCCGGCGCGCAGGGCGTCGATCGTGCGGGCGCGCAGCACGCCGGGCAGGATCCGCCCGTCGGCCGGCGGGGTGAGCACGCCGTCGCCGGTGACCACGAAGACGTTGGCGCGGCCGGTCTCCAGCAGCTCCCCGTCCGCCTCGACGAGCAGCGGGTCGCAGCTCGGGGACCACAGCCCCGGCGCGGGCGCCCACTCGAGCGCCCGGCGGTCCACCCACTTGTGCCCGCCGAGGCCTCCGGGCAGCACGAGGGGCACCAGCCGCCAGGCCTGCGCGGGCGAGAGGGTCAGCGCGGCCGTCGTGAGCTCCGTGCGCACCGTCCCCCCGCCGGGGACCGCGGTGATCCGCAGCCGGTGGGGCCCGGACAGCGCGTCCGCGCGGGCCCGGACCTCCTCCGGCAGTCCGGCGGGCAGCGGGGCGCCGTAGCAGGCGAGGGTGCTGGCCTCCAGACGGGCCAGGTGCCGGGCGAGGTCGACCGGCACCCCGGAGCGGACGAGCAGGGTCGTGAAGACCCCCCGCCCCGGATCCGGCGGCGGCACCGGCACCACGGGCAGCCCGCGCGCGGAAGGCTGCGAGCGCTCCGCCCACTCCGCGGCCAGCGGCGCGTCGAACCGGGCGCCGACGGCGCGCAGCAGGGGCCGGGCCTTCACGAGGGTCTCGTGGGCCTCGTCGACCGGGTCGGAGTCGGCCACGATCCCGCCGCCCACCCCGAGCCGCACCCGGTCCTCCGCGAACTCGAACGTGCGGATCGCGACGTTCAGCGCCAGCCCGGACGGGCCCGCGTAGCCGATGGCCCCCGTGTAGACCTCCCGCGCGGCGGGCTCGAGGGCGTGGATGATCTCCATCGCCCGGATCTTGGGGGCCCCGGTGCACGAGCCCGGGGGGAAGCTCGCCCGGAGCAGATCGGCGTCGTCGAGGCCGGGGCGCAGCCGCCCGTGGACGTCGGCCACCAAGTGGTGGACACCGGTGTGGGCCTCGACCCGGGGCGTGGCCGGGGCGCGCACGCTCCCCGGGACGCACGTGCGCGAGAGGTCGTTGCGCATCAGGTCCACGATCATGACGTTCTCGGCCCGGTTCTTCGCCGAGGCGTGCAGCGCCGCCGGGTCGGAGCTGCCGGGAGCGGTGCCCTTGATGGGGGAGCTCAGCACCTCGTCCCCGGTCCGGCGCAGGTAGAGCTCCGGCGACAGGCTCGCGACCGCGCCGCCCGGCAGCCGCAGGAAGGCCGCGAACCGTGGCCTGAGCGTCTCGTGCCCGGCGCAGAACAGGTCCAGGGGGTCGCCCTCGAAACCGGCCTCCAGGCCGCGGCACACGTTGGCCTGGAAGATGTCCCCGTCGCGGATGTGGCCCAGCGCGGCGGTGACGGCCGCGGCGTGCTGCGCCCCGGAGGCGTCCGCCGAGAACGGGCCGCACCGGTAGGGCTGCGCCCCGGCGGGCGCGGCCAGCGCCGCGGCGACGATCGCCGCGCTCTCGTCCACCCGCGCGGGGTCGGCGCCGGGCAGGGCCTCGAGGACCCACTCCCCGGTGCTCGCCCGGCGGCGCAGCGCGTGGTCGTAGTGGGCGAGGTGGTGGTCGGGCAGGCCACCGGCGTGCGGCGGGGGCGGCGGCAGGACCTCGAGGCTCCCGGCCAGCTGGTAGCCGAGGTAGCCGATCCAGCCGCCGCCGAACGCCTCGCCGGCCCCGGTGCGGATCCCGCCCCGGCCCGCCGCCCCCAGGGCCGCGAACGGGTCCTCGTCGGGGGCCAGCACCCGGGTGGGGCGGAAGGCGATCAGGGCGTCGCCGTGGTGCCAGTCGCCAAACAGCGCCGCCAGCCCGGGCTGGTCCCGCAGCGCCTGCAGCATCCGCACCGGTGTCACGGCCGCCGGGGCGACCACCCGCGGGCGCTCGGTCGGGCAGTGGTTGTCCATCGTTCCAGTCTCCCCCATCCGCCGGGTCCCGGGGAGCGGATTGACCGCCCCGCCGCGGCCCGGCCAGGATGGAGCACCCGATCCGGAGGAGGACCCGATGCCCCTGGCCCGCCCCGCCGCCCCGCGGTCCTCGGCGCGCCGGGACGGGCTGGCCGCCGTGCTCGCCACGGCGGCGGCCGTCGTGCTCCTCGCCCTCGTCACCGGCGCGGGGGCTCCCGTGGCGGCGGCCTCCGCGGTGCTGGGGCTCGCCGTGACCGGCGCGGTGGTGCGCAGCACCGTCCGCCGCCGCGACGAGCCCTACGGCCCGGCCGACCGGGTGACCGTGGCCCGCTCCGTGCTCGTCGCCGTGGCCGCCGCCCTGCTGCCGCTGGGCCTGGCCCCCGGGCCGGCCCAGGACGCGCTCCGCCCGGCCGCCGCCTGGTGCTGGGGCCTGTTCGCCGTGGCGCTGCCGGCCTGGCTGCTCGACGCGCTGGACGGCCGCGTCGCCCGCCGCACCGGCACCGCCACGCGCGCCGGGGCGCGCTTCGACCAGGAGGTCGACGCCGCCCTGATCCTGGTCCTGTCGGTGGCCGTCGCCGCGCGGATCGGGCTGCCGGGAGCCGCCTGGGTGCTGGTCATCGGCGCGCTGCGCTACCTGTTCCTGCTCGCCCTGCGGCTGCGCCCCGCCTGGCGCCGGCCCCTGCCGCCCAGCGGGTACCGCCGGACCACGGCGGGGATCCAGGGCGGGGTGCTGCTCGGCGCCCTGCTCCCCCTCGTCCCGCTGCCGCTCGCCGCCGGGGCCGTGGCGCTCGCCCTGGCCCTGCTGCTCGTCTCCTTCGGCCGCGACGTCGTGTGGCTCCGGCGGCGGGCGCGACCCTGAGGGAGGAGACGGAGCGGAGCAGGACGCCTAGCCCCGGCCCTGCCCCCGGGTCGCAGCCGGGGGCAGGCCCAGCAGGTCCGCGTGCCCCACCGTCGCCCGCAGCCTCCCCCGGGCGACGTCCACCAGGCGGGTGCGCAACCACGCGTGGGCCTCCGGCGTGAGGTCGGGGCGGTGCTCCACGGCGGCGTCCGCGCGGTCGGCGAGGAACCGCTCCAGGAGGGGCCGGGCCCACGGCTGGTCGGCCACCCACCACGGGGTGGGCACCACGTCCACGGCCATCCCGCACTCCCGCAGCGCGGTGGACGCCAGCCCCACCGCCTCCGGCCCGGCGAGCGCGCCGCGCTGCTGGTGGTCGTCGAAGGCGCCCAGCACGGGGGCGTCGAAGTGGTGGGGCGGGTCGAGCACGACCTCGCCGTCGACGGTGAGCGCGAACAGGGCCGGGACGCCGGCGGCGCACAGCACGCGGGCCAGATCCCGGATCTGCTCGTGGGAGAGCAGGTCCAGCAGCGCGGAGCACGTCACGAGCCGGCGGGCGGCCGGGTGCTCGGCGAGCACCCGCTCCAGTGCCTCCACCCCCGCGAGGACGGGCACGACGTCGGCCCCCTCCTCGCGCGCGACGGCCACCGCCCGGTCGAGCAGGTCGCGGTCGTGGTCCAGCAGCACCCAGCGCTGGGGGCCCGGCAGGAGCGGGGCCAGCCACGCCCGGTTGGCGCCCGTGCCGGCCCCGAGGTCGACGACGACGACGGGCTCGGCCTCCCCCGCCGCCCCGCCCGGCCCCACCTCCGGCGCGGACTCCGCCCAGTGCCGCACGAGCCGGTCGGTGAGGAACCGTGCGTCCTCGCGGGCCTCGGCGTCGGCGGGCGCGCGCAGGGCCAGCCAGTCGCCGGCCACGGGGCGCTGCGGTCCGGCCGTGTCGTTCGTGGTGCTGTCCATGGTCGTTCTCCTCCGGTCGTGGATCGGGTCAGGGGATGTCGGCGCCGAGGGCGGCGAGGACGTCGTGGGCGGTGTCCTGCCACGTGCGCAGGCTGCTCCGGCGGACGAGGGCGTTCGCCCGCCGGCACGCGCGCAGGGCGGGGTCCGTGAGCCAGGCGCCCAGGGCCCGGGTCCAGGCGGCCGGATCGGCGTCGAGCACGGCGCCGGCGCGGGCCGTCGGCGCGGGGGCCGCACCGGGGACGCCGTCGAGGGCCTCGACCGCACCCGTCCCCGCCGGCACCAGCGCGGGGATCCCGTGGGCGAGGGCCTCGGTGACGACCATGCCGTAGGTCTCGGTGGCCGAGGGCAGCACGAGCAGGTCGGTGGCCGCCCACTGCTGCTCCAGGGCCGCTCCCGTGAGCGGGCCGGTCCGGCGCACGCGTGCGGGGTCGGGGAACGCCGCGACCGCCGCCTCCAGCGCCCGGGCGTAGCCGGCGGGACCGGGGGCGCCCACGAGGTCGAGCGACCACTCGAGGTGCACCAGCGGGGCGAGGGCCTCCAGCAGCAGCGCCTGGTTCTTGCGGGGGGTCAGCGACCCCACGCAGGACAGCCGCGGCGGCACCGACCCCTGCGCCACGGGGGCCCGGCGGGTGCCGGGCACCGCCACGGCCGCGTCCCGGGTCCCGTAGCGCTCCCGCAGGTCCCGGGCGGCCCAGCGGCTGGTCACGACCACCCCGGTCGCGGCCGCGAGCGCGGCGGCCTCCCGCCGTGCCAGCAGCCCGGACTCGGCGGGGTCCAGACAGGTCTCGGCCGGCAGCGGCAGGTGCACCAGGACGTGGACGGGCACCCCGGAGCGCACGGCGTCGGCGACCACGTCCGGCGCGGCGCAACCCACGAGGCCGTCGAGCAGGACGGTGCGCCCCGGTGCGGGCCCGCCGAGGGCGGCGCGCAGCCGGTCCCGGGCGGCCGCGTTCGGACGGGGCCAGGCGCCGGCGACGGGCACCGTGCGGGCCGAATGGCCCAGGCCCCGCAGCGCCGCCACGAGCCGGAGGTCGTAGAGGGACCCGCCGGTCGGGCGCCCGTCGTCGGGCACCACGACCTCCAGGACCCCGCCGCCCCCCGCGCGCGCGCTCATCGGGCGGTGGCCGGCCCGCCGCGCTCGCTGAGCACGGGCAGCTCGAGGGTGTAGGAGGCCCAGGCGTCGGGGGTCTCGCGCAGGGTCACGGTGAGCCGCTCGAGCCCCGCGATCCCGGAGGCGCCGGCGGCCAGGCGCTCGGCGACGTGCTGGGCGAGGACCTCCGTGGTGGTCAGCCGCCCGGCGAAGTCGGGGTGCTCGTCGAGGTTGCGGTAGCGCAGCCCGGCGAGCACCCCGGAGAGCATCTCCGTGGCGGCGCCGATGTCCATGACCACGCCGTGCTCGTCCAGGACGGGCCGGGCCCAGGTGGTCTCGACCGCGTAGGTGGCCCCGTGCAGGTTCTGGGCCGGGCCGAAGAAGGGGTCCGGCAGGCTGTGGGCGATCATGATGTGGTCGCGGACGGTCAGCGTGAACACGGGGCTCCTCGGGTCTCGGGACGGGCTCGTCAGGCGTACGTCACCACGTGGCACAGCGCGCCCGGGGGGCCCTCGGCGAGCCGGGCCATGGTCGCGGGCAGCTCCTCGAAGGACGAGGACCCGGTGAGCAGGGCGTCGAAGCGGGGGTCGCGCAGGGCGTCCAGCGCCGCGGCGCGGCGCTCGGCGGTGCTGCGGCGGGCGCGCCGGGCGGGGGCGACGACCCCCACCTGGCTGGCGCGGATCTGCAGGCGACGGGCGTGGAAGTCGGCGCCCAGGGGAACGGCGGGGTCGTCGTCGCCGTACCAGGACATCTCGATGAGCTCGCCCTCGTCCCCGAGCAGCTCGAGCCCCCGGGCGAGCCCCGCGGCGGTCGAGGAGGCGTGGAGCACGACGTCGCACTCCCCCGCCGCGCCCTCCGGAAGCACGTGCTCCACGCCCAGGCGGCGGGCGAGCTCGGCGCGGACGGGCTGGGGGTCCACGAGCTCGAGGCGGGCGAGCGGGAACCGGGCCAGCAGCGCGGCGACGCAGGCCCCGATCATCCCGGCGCCCACCACGGCCACCCGGTCCCCGAAGCGGGGCGCGGCCTCCCACAGCGCGTTGACGGCGGTCTCGACCGGGCCGGCGAGCACGGCACGGTCGTCGGGCACGTCGTCGGGCACGGGCGTCACGGTGGAGGCGGGGACGACCCAGCGGTCCTGGTGGGGGTGCAGGCCGAACACGCGCCGGCCCACCAGCTCCTCGGGACCGTGCTCGACGACGCCCACGGCGAGATAGCCGTACTTCACCGGGCCGGGGAACTCGCCTTCCTGGAAGGGGGCGCGCATCCGTTCACGCACCCGCTCCGGGACGAGGCCGCGGTGCACCAGCGACTCCGTGCCGCGGCTGATCCCGGAGCGCAGGGTCCGGACCTCGACGTCGTCCGGGCCCGGCGCGGGCAGGGGCCCCGTGCGCAGCTCCCCCCGGCCGGGCGCCACCGTCCAGTAGGAGCGGCAGGTCCGGTCCCCCGCAGGCAGCTGGGCGGCGTCGGTCATGGTCCCATTGTGTCTATCCCGCCGCGCGATGGACAGACGCGGCGCGCCCGCGCGGACGGTCAGGCCCTCGGGCCGGGCGGCTCGTCGTGCAGCTCGGACAGGGCACGGCGCAGCTCGCCGTAGCGCCGGGTCCCGAGCCGCGCACACCACTCGGCCTCCACCCCGGCCACCACGCCGGCGGCCACCGCCTGGGCCGCCCGTCCCCGCTCGGCGATGGTCACGAGCCGGGCCCGGGCGTCGGCCGGATCCGGGCGGCGCGCCACGTAGCCCTCCTGCTCCATGGCCTGCACGAGCACGCTGGCGGTCTGCTTGGTCACGCGGGCCTGCTCGGCGAGGTGGACCAGGCGGGTGCCGGACGGGCCGATGCGCTGGAAGATCCGCGCCTGGGCGAAGGAGAGGTCCGCGAACCCGGCGGCGTGCAGCGCCGCCATGACGCGGTCCTCCATGTCCCGGTAGGGGTAGTAGAGCAGCAGCCCCGTGTTCGTCGCCGCGAGCGCGTCCGCCTCGTCCTGCATGCCACCCCTTGACGTCGAGCCGCCCACGGCCGGAGAATTTAGTCAGGAATGCTGACTACTTGGGGGAGAGTACCATGGACCGCGACGCCGTCTGGAACGCCATCCAGCAGGAGCGGGCCGCACTGGCGGACCTGCTCGAGACCCTCACCCCCGAGGAGTGGGAGCACCCGACCCTGTGCCCCGGCTGGACCGTGCGCGACGTGGCCGCCCACGTCATCTCCTCCCCGCAGGTCGGGGTCGCCGACCTGATCGTGATCCTGTGGCGGGGCCGCGGGAACTTCGACCGGTCCATGTACCTCGACGCCCGGAGCCGGGGGCGGCAGCCGGTCGAGGCGATCGTCGCCGACTACCGCCGGCTGGACGGCTCCCGGCGCCACCCGGTGACCACCAGCATCCGCGAGCCGCTCGTGGACGTCCTCGTGCACACCCAGGACATCGCCCTGCCCCTGGGCCGGCGCCACCCGATGCCGCCGGAGGCCGCGCGCACCGCCGCGGAGCGGGTCTGGTCCATGTCCTTCCCGTTCCGGGCCCGCCGGCGGCTGCACGGCCTGAGCCTCGTGGCCACCGACGTCGACTGGCGCGTGGGCCGCGGCCCGGAGGTCCGCGGCCCCATGGAGGCCCTGCTCCTGCTGCTGACCGGCCGCACGGCCGCCCTCGGCCGGCTGGAGGGCCCGGGGACGTCCCGCCTGGCGTCCGGGGCCCCGCAGGGCGCCCCACCGCCCGCCCCGGGCCGCGCCGGGCACCCTTGACACCCCGCGGACACGGCGGGGACGCTGGTGGACAGCGGCGCACGCCGCGGCCCCCCCTCTGCCCCGAGGTGCCCCATGGTCCACCGGATCCTCTTCCTGCACGGCGCGGGCCCCCAGCCCGCCGCGAACCCGCTGCTGCAGGCCGTACGCCGGCAGTGGCCGGACGCCGACCTGATCGCGCCCGCCCTGCCCAGACCGGAGGACCCCGATCCGGACCTGTGGCAGGAGGCGATCGGCCGGGTGATCCGCGCGATCCCGGACGAGCCCTGGGTGATCGTGGGCCACTCCCTGGGCGGCTCCGAGGCCCTGCGGTTCCTCTGCCACCGCATCCCGACGCTGCTGCAGCGGGTGGTCACCGTGGCCTCCCCCGCGTGGGACCCCGAGGACCCGGGGTGGAGCGAGCCCGGGTTCGCCCTGCCGCCCACGGCGGGCCGGACCCTCGCGGACCTGGAGATCGTGGTGGTCCACGCCGAGGACGACGACGTCGTCCCGCCCGAGCACGCCCGCAGGCTCGGCGAGCGCCTGCCGTCGGCGCACGTGGTGATGCTGCCGAGCGGCGGTCACCTGCCGACCGGGTGGACCGGCCGGGGGCTGATCTGCTGACCGCGAGGGGCCTGCGGGCCGGGCCGCGCGCTCAGACCGGGGTCGGCAGGACGTTGTGGTTGAGCCGGAAGAGGTTCTGCGGGTCGTAGCGGTTCTTGAGCGCCACCAGGCGGTGGTGCTTTTCCCGCCCGTAGGCCCGGCGCGCGGCCTCCACCGGGTCGTGCGCGTCCTCGGCGCCCAGGAAGTTGACGTACTCGCCGTGCTCGGCGAAAGGCTGCATCCGGGCGTGGACGTGCCGGGCGAAGGCCGTGAGCCGCTCGTCCTCCCCGGGGTCGCGCCAGAAGCCGTAGACGTTGAGCCAGAACCGCGCGGAGCGGTTGGGGAAGGCCGTGGCCTCCTCGGGCACGCGCCCGAAGGCGCCCTCGAGGTGGTGGACGTCGATGCCGGTGCCCCGCCAGGTGATCCCGGACGCGAGCTCCACGAGGACGCCGACGACCTCCTCGTCCAGCCGGGAGAAGGACACGTTCTTCCAGTAGCCGCGCGAGCCCCGCGGGAAGACGCTGTCCATCGCGGACTGCCACACCGGCCACGGCGTGGGCCCCGCTTCCTCCGCGTCCGGCGGCGCCGCGGAGCGCAGCCGGTCGACGAGCGCCAGCCCGGCCCTGTGGTCCTCGGAGATCCACGCGAAGCCCACCGTCATCCACGGATCGTCCCCCATCCCGAACTCGGGCGGCAGGACCATGAACGTGACGATGGGAGTCATCTCGTCCGGCAGCGCGTGGGCCCATCCGGCGAACGCGCTCAGGGCGCTCTCCCAGCGGGGACGGCGGTAGAAGAGGTTGCCGGCGAGCACTAGGGACGGCAGCCGGCGGGCGCGGAAGGTGAAGGAGGAGACCACGCCGAAGTTGCCCCCGCCGCCGCGCAGCCCCCAGAACAGCTCGGCGTTCTCCTCCTCGCTCGCGTGCAGGTGGTCGCACGCGGCGGTGACCACGTCGGCGGAGTCGAGGTTGTCGAGGGTCAGCCCGTCGCTGCGGGTCATCCAGCCGATGCCTCCGCCCAGGGCGAGTCCCGCGACGCCCGTCGCGCTGACCACACCCGACGGGACGGCGAGCCCGTGGCGGGTGGTGGCGCGGTCGAGGTCCGCGAGGGTGGCGCCCGGCTCGACGCTGACGAGCTGGTTCGCCGGGTCGACGACGACCCCCCGCAGCTCGCCCAGGTCCAGGACGAGCCCGTCCTCGACGGTGCCGTGACCGGCGATGTTGTGCCCGCCGCCGCGCACCGCCAGCGGCAGGCCCGTGCGCTGCGCGGCGGCCAGGACGAGGTCGATGTCGCGAATGCTCCCGGCGCGCGCGACGGCCACCGGGTGGACGTCGATCATGCCGTTCCAGACCCGGCGGGCCTCGTCGTAGCCGGCGTCCCCGCGCTCGACGAGCCTCCCGGTCATGCGCTCCCGCAGCTCCTCCAACGCCCGGGCGGTCATGGCGCCCGGCCCGTCATGGTCCGTGGTGCTCATGGTCCTCGCCCCCGCGCGGATGAACCTACAGGTCAAAGCCTGATTCTAGTCCTCCCGCCCCACGGCGGCAGGCGGCCCCGGGGTCACGCCTGCGTAACTCCGGGGACCGGTTCACCCGGCCGGCGCGGGGGACGTCGATTCCGGGGCCGGAGCGGCCGGGGCCGTCGTCCCCGGGGCCGGTTCCTGCTCGTCCGGCACACCGTTGCCGTCGGCGTCCGGGTCCTGGGCGTTCAGCAGGCCGTCGCCGTCCCGGTCCTCGTCCTGGGCGTTGAGGATCTTGTCCCCGTCGAGGTCGTCGTCCTCGGCGTTGCGGATCCCGTCACCGTCCAGGTCCGGATCCTTGACATCGAGGATGCCGTCCTTGTCGGTGTCGCGCGTGGCGTCCGGCGTCGGCACCACCGGCTTCGGCGTCGGCACGGGGTCCGCCTCCGGCTTCGGTGTCAGCACAGGCTTGGGCGTCGGCACGGGGTCCGGCTTCGGCGTCGGCTCCGGCTTGGGCGTCGGCACGGGCTCCAGCTCCGGCTTCGGCGTCAGCACGGGGTCCGGCTTCGGCGGCGGCACCACCACCGGCTTGGGCGTCGGCACGGGCTCCAGCTCCGGCTCCGGCACCACCACCGGCTCCGGCTTCGGCTTGGCGGCAGGCTTTTCGGCCTGCTCGGCGGCTTTCTCCTTCGCCTTCTTCTCCGCTGCTTTCTTGGCCTCTGCGGCCTTCTGCTCTGCAGCCTTCTTGGCCTGTGCTGCCTTCTGCTCGGCCGTCTTCTTGGCCTCCGCGGCCTTCTTCTCTGCGGCCTTCTTGGCCTGTGCAGCCTTCTGCTCGGCCGCCTTCTTCTCCGCGACCTCCTCTTCGGCCGTCTTCTGCTCGGCGGTCTCCTGCTCGGGGACCTCGAGCGAGTACTTGCTGCGGGAGGCGGGGATGACGCGCGTGCCGTCGATCCAGTCGAAGGACTGCGGGTCCACGGCCTTGCCGTTGATCCAGGTCTCGAAGTGCAGGTGCGGGCCGGTCACCCGGATCCCGGTCTGTCCCACGGACCCGAGCTGCTCGGAGGCGACCAGCCGGTCTCCCACCTGCACCCGGACGTCGTCGAGGTGGTTGTAGGTGGTCTTCAGGCCGTCCGCGTGGACGACCTCCACCCGGTTGCCACCCCACACGTCCCAGAACACAGCCGTCACCACGCCGTCGAGAGCGGCGACGACCGGGAGCCCCTGCGCCGCGGAGACGTCGGTGCCGTTGTGGAACTCCCGCCCGCCGCGGTCGGGCGCGATCCGCCAGCCGAAGTCGCCCCCGGACAGGACGACCCCCGGGCTGGTCGGGGCGATCAGGGTGTTGACGGGCAGCTCGCCCACGTGCAGTGTCGGGGCACGACGGCCCGGACGGACGGTCGAGGCCTGCCCGCGGTCGGCGCCGTCACCACGGCCCAGCCCCTGCCGCCACGACCCGTCACCGGCGGCTCCGTCACGGACGGGGGACGGGGAGCGGCCGTCCCGCAGCGGAGCGGACGGCGGGCTCACCGGGTCCGGCCCGGCCGCGAGCAGGCTCGGTCCGGCGCCCGGCCGCTCCCCGGAGGTCACCGGGGACCCGAAGGCCGAGCCCTGGCCGGCCCCCGTCCCGGTCTGCGCCCCGGGTTCCATGCCGGAGCTCACGGCCACGCTCAGGGCCACGAGAGCCGAGAACGCGGAGAGGGCGACCACCGGCGAGGAGGCGCGGCGGCGCAGGTCGGGTCCGGATGGGCGGCGCGTGAAGTCGCGGGGCATGGCGGCATTTCCCCCAGGGAGGCGCGAGGTGCGACGGAAAGGGCGAGCAGGAGTTCGAGATGCTGGCGTCCAGCGTGCCCAGCTTAAGCGAACGCCGCATGTCGGCCGAGGAAACGTCCGTCCCCACTTCGGCGCGATGTCACACGATGACTCAATGCAGATTCAATGAACGTGGGCGCGCGAGCGGCTGGACCACGGGGCCTGCACCGGGGCGGCCGGCACCCCGGCCACCAGGGCAGGATCAGTACGGCCCGGACCACCCGTCCTCGACCAGCCCCCGGGCGTAGGCGGCCTGGCCGACGTGCTGGGCGGCGTCGTCGACCGTGCTCACCAGCCGCACCCCCCGGGTGACGGGCGGGTCCCAGCTCCGGTCCACCACGTCGTCGAGCTGGGCGGCGGTGAGCCCGTGCACGTACGCCACGACGTGGTCGACCACGGCGTCGAGGTAGCCGCGCAGCAGCTCCGGGGAGCTGACGCGGATCCTCGCCACGTCCTCGGGCCCGTCGCCGAAGCCCGTGGGCGAGCCGGGGACGCCGAGGCCGAAACGGGCGCTCCAGCCCTGCGCGGTCCACACCTCCGGCGTGCCTGCGAGGGCGGCGACCTGGGCGTCCTGCTGGCGGGCCGCGTGCCACACGAGCCACGCGATCGAGTTGGCGGTCCCGCCCGGCATGGCGTGCAGCACCTCCGGGCGGATCCCGTCGAGGACGTGCGCCGCCACCTGGGACGGACGCCGGGCGGCGTCCTCGAACAGCTCCTGCGGGGTCATCGTGGTCGCTCCTCCGGGATCGCCGGGGCCGGGTGCCCCTCCCCCGCCGAGCCTACGTCCGGACGGGCGGCGGTGCGCCGGTCAGCGCGGAGCCGTCCGCAGCACGCGGGCGACCGTGAGCGCCGCCACCGCCACGAGGCCCGTCATCACGACGGCCGTCCAGTGCATGCCCGCCGTGAACGCCGCGAACGCGGCCTCCTGCACGGCCGGGCCGAGCGCGCCGGCACCGTCCGCGACCTCGACGGCCGCGCCGAGCGTCTCGTGCGCGGCGGCCGCCGCCCCCGGGTCCAGGGCCGCCGGCAGCTCGAGGTGGCGCTGGTAGAAGGCCGTCAGCAGCCCGCCCAGGACGGCGGTGCCCAGCACGGCCCCCACCTCGTAGCCGGTCTCCGAGATCGCCGACGCCGCACCCGCCTTCCGGGGCGGCGCCGCGGCGAGGATCAGGTCGTTGGAGAGGGTCTCGGCGAGCCCGATGCCGGCGCCGACCAGGCAGAACCCCCCGAGGACCACCAGGGGCCCCGCGGCGGGGTCCGCGAGGGCGACCACGAGGAACCCGGTGGCCGAGACGGCCATCCCGGTCACGATGACGGTCCGTGCCGCCAGCCGGCGGACCGCCCGCACGGCCGCGAACCCGGAGAGCACGGTCAGGGCCAGGCCCGGGACCATGGTCAGCCCCGCGGTCATGGTGTCGAGGCCCACCACGAGCTGGAGGTACTGGGTGAGCATGAACAGGAAGCCCATCAGCCCCACGTTGCCCAGCACGTTGACCGTCACGCCGCCGGTGAAGCCGGGGTGGCGGAAGAGGCCGAGGTCCAGCATCGGGTGCTCGAGCACGGCCTGCCGGCGCGCGAACAGCACGCCGAAGAGCACTCCGAAGGCCGTGCTGAGCAGGCCGTCGAAGAGCTCCCCGGAGGCGGTGAGCGCCTTGATCCCGTAGACGACCGGGGCCATGGCGAGCATGGCGAGCACCACGGAGGCCACGTCCACGGGCCCGGGCCGGGGGTCGCGGGACTCCGGGACCAGCAGGGGGCCCAGCACCAGCAGCGGGACGAGCACGGGCACGGCCATGAGGAAGACCGAGCCCCACCAGAAGTGGTTGAGCAGGAAGCCGCCGACGATCGGGCCGAGGGCCGCCCCGCCGCTGAAGCCGCCGGCCCAGACCGCGATCGCGATCCGGCGCTGGCGCGGGTCGAGGAAGATGTTGCGCAGCAGGGACAGGGTGGCGGGCATCAGCATCGCCCCGAAGAAGCCCATGGCGGCGCGCCCGGCCACGAGCAGCTCGGCGGTGGGCGCGAAGGCCGACGTGGCCGAGACGGCCGCGAAGCCGGTGCCGCCGATCAGCAGCAGCCGCCGCCGGCCGATGCGGTCGCCCAGGCTGCCCATGGGGATCAGCAGGCCCGCCAGCACGAGGGCGTAGACGTCCACGATCCACAGCAGCTGCGTGCCCGTGGGGTGCAGGGCCCGGGAGACGGACGGCAGGGCGAAGCTCAGGGCCGTGTTGTCGACCGACACGAGCAGGACGGGGAGCATCAGGACCGCGAGCGCGGCCCACTCCCGCGCACCTGCCGTGGGACGGGACGTCAGCAGGGCGGTCATGGTTCACCTCCGGGAGAACGTGGGGGACGGTCGGCCTCGATAACTGTACCGTCTAGACGGTACAGTTATCGGCCGCCTGGCACAATGGGGCAGCAGTCCGAACCAGGGAGGTCTTCCTCACATGCCGCGCCGACCCGTGGCCCGGGACAAGCTCCTGGCCGCCTTCGAGCAGATCGTCCTCGACGACGGCGAGCGCGCCGCCACCCTCGACGCCGTGGCCGCGGCCGCGGGGGTGTCCAAGGGCGGGCTGCTCTACCACTTCCCCCACCGCCAGTCGCTGGTGGACGCGACCCTGCAGCGCCTCGAGGAGCTCATGCACCAGGACCTCGAGGCGATGGCCGCCGCGCAGGACGGCGCGGCGCGGTACTTCCTCACCACGTCCCTGTTCGAGGACAGCGAGCTGGACCGGGCCCTCATCGTGGCGTCCCGGCTGGTCCAGTCCGGCGACGAGAACGCCCGGACGGCCCTGAAGCGCCTCGAGGAGGCGTGGTACGAGCTGATCCTCGCGGACGTGGGCGACGCCGTGGTCGCCACCGCGGTGCAGCAGATGGGCGACGGGCTCTACCACAACGCGTCGATCGGGCTGCTGCCCGACGGCTCGCCGGAGCGCCACGCGATCCTGACGTCCCTGCTGGCGGTCGTGGACCGGCTCAGCCCCCGGTCATGAGCGCGCCGCGGCGGCGGCCGTGCGCAGCGCGACGAGGATCCGCTGCCGGGTCTCCTCGCGGCGGTGGCCGTTGCGCAGCGACGGGTGCGGCACGCCCAGCACGGGCAGCAGCCGCGGCGGCTCCTCGACGGTGAGCAGGCGCATCATCCCGGTCAGGGCGGGAGCCCCGACGGTCACGACGACGCGCAGCTGCGGCAGCGCCCCGACCAGCGCCCGCAGGGCCGGCCCGGCCTCGACGAGGTCGTCCGTCCTCGGCGGCCGGTGCCGGCCCCCGGCGTCGCGCAGCGCCCACGGCACCACGTTCCAGCGCAGGTAGTCCCCGCGCGCGAGGCCGGAGGCCTCCCGCAGCTGCCGGAAGGCCCGGGCCGTGGGGTCGGCGTTGTCCTCGGAGCTGAAGCCGAGGTCACCGGCCGCGACGGTGGCGGGCCCGGGCGCCTCCATGAGCACGAGCACGCGGGCCGCGGTGCCGCCGCCGTCGGGGTCGATCCACGGCACGAACCGGTGCTCCGCCCGCCACGAGCGGACCAGGGCGTTGAGCGGGGCCACGTGCGCCTCGTCCACGCGGGCGCGCTTGTCGGCCGGGGAGCCCACCGGGTCGGTCGTCGGCAGGCTCACCGGGACGGTCCCCCGCGCCCCCGGTCCCACGGAGCCCGCGGTGGCGTCCGGACGTGCTCGGGACGCAAACCCAGGCCGATGAACCGGCCGGTCAGGTGCGGCAGGAACGGCAGCGCGCGCACCAGCCCGAGCGGCACCGGAGGCTTCGGCCGGCCCCCGGACCGGGGCGGGACGAGCCGGCGCGCCAGCACCAGCTGGAACAGCTGGGTGACCCGCGCGGGCCAGGCCCGTCGGCGCTGCACGCGGGCGAGGTCCCGGTCCCGGACCTCGCCGCGCAGCAGCCGCGGCCCCAGCTCGTTCGCGGCCGCGACCGCGTCCTGGATCGCGAGGTTGATCCCCACCCCGCCGGCCGGGGACATCGCGTGGGCCGCGTCGCCCAGGAACAGCAGCCCCGGCCGCCACCAGCGGCGCAGCCGGTCCACGCGCACGCGCAGCAGCTTCACCTGCTCCCAGTCCTCGATCGCCGTGAGCCCCTCGGCGAGGGGCGGCGCCACCCCGCGCACCCGGGCGCGGAAGGCCTCCAGCCCCCCGGTCCGCAGCTGCTCGTACTGCCCCGCCGGGATGATCAGGGCGGCCTGCCAGTAGTCCGGCCGGGGCAGCACGACCACGGCACCGTCGCCCGCGTTGAACAGGGGCATCTGCTGCCCCGGCTCCCGGGGCACCCGGAACCACAGGACGTCGATCCGCGAGCGCGAGGCCACGGGCGCCAGGCCTGCGGCCTCCCGCAGCACGGAGTCCCGCCCGTCCGTGGCCAGGACCAGGTCCGCCCGCACGTGCACGGGCGTCCCGGCGCCGTCGTGCGCGACGACGCCGGCGCACCGCCCGTCCTCGACGAGCAGGCCGTCGACCGGGGTGGAGCGCAGCAGCCGGAACGCGGGCAGCTCCGCGCCGCGGTCGGCGAGGAAGTCCAGGAAGTCCCACTGGGGCATGAACGCGATGAAGGGGCACCGCACGGGGAGGCGGTCGAAGCGGCCGACGACGATCTCGCCCCCGTCGCCGGTGACGGAGATGGTCGCCCGCTCGACGCGCGTGTGCGGCAGCCGCAGGAACTCGTCGAGCCAGCCCAGCTCGGCCATGAGCTCGGTCGTGGAGGGGTGGATCGTGTCGCCGCGGAAGTCGCGCAGGAAGTCCGCGTGCTTCTCGAGCACGACCACGTCCACGCCCTGCCGGGCGAGCAGCACCCCGGCCATCAGCCCGGCGGGGCCGCCGCCCACGACGCAGCACGTGGTGGTGAGGACCGTCGGATCCACCATGAGAGCCTCCCGCCTGTGCCGGACGGACCGGTCGCCTGTGCCGACGATCGCACTACGACCCCTGGCAGATCAAGAGCCACGAGGGGCTAGACTCACCGGCAGTGGCACGGGGTGCCCGCACCGGGGTTCGGCGGCGGGCTGAGAACAGACCCGTCGAACCTGATCCAGTCAGCACTGGCGGAGGGATGTCACGCGGTGGAGGTCCGTCGTCGCGTTCGCCCCCGCCCCGTTCAAGGGAACGCCCATGCGAATCGCAGAGCAGATCGTCCTGGTCACCGGCGGCGGCCGCGGCCTCGGCCGCCGCATCGTCCAGGCCTTCGCGGCCGAGGGCGCGAAGGTGGTGATCAACCACCGGACGAGCGGGGCGGCCGCGCAGGAGCTCGCGGACCGGCTGACCCCCGAGCGGGCCGTGGCGCTGCCCGCCGACGTCACCGATCCCGGGCAGGTCTCCGCCATGCTCGAGCGCGCCCGGGACCACTTCGGCGCCCCGGTCACGACCGTGGTCAACAACGCGCTGGCGGACTTCTCCTTCAACGGCGACGCCCGGTCGGGCGCCGCGGAGATCGGCTGGGACGAGTTCGCCGCCCAGTTCTCCGGCACCGTCCGAGGGGCCCTCAACACGACGCAGGCGGTCCTGCCGGGGATGCAGGAGCAGGGCTCCGGGCGGATCGTCAACGTCGGCACCAACCTGTTCCAGAACCCGGTGGTGCCCTACCACGACTACACGGCGGCCAAGGCGGCGCTGCTCTCGCTGACCCGGACCCTGGCCAAGGACCTGGGCCGGCACGGCGTCACGGTGAACATGGTCTCCGGCGGGCTGCTGCGCACCACGGACGCCAGCGCGGCCACCCCCGAGGAGGTCTTCGACCTCATCGCCTCCTCCACCCCGCTGGGCCGCGTCACCACCCCGGAGGAGTTCGCCGACGCCGTCCTGTTCTTCGCGTCGCCCTGGGCGCGCTCGGTCACCGGGCAGAACCTGGTGGTCGACGGCGGACTGGTCATGGGGTGAGCCGGGCCCTCGTGCGCACCGATCGGCAGCTGCACCTCAACGCCTTCCTCTTCGGCGCCGGCCACCACGGCGCGGCGTGGCGGCGCCCCGGCTCCCCCGTGGAGCAGCTCGGGGACATCTCCTACTACGAACGCCTGGCCCGGACGGCCGAGCGCGGCCTCTTCGACGCCGTGTTCTTCGCCGACGGGCACAGTGCCGGTGACGTCGCCTCGGGGCCCCGCTGGTTCCTCGAGCCGCTGACCGCCCTGTCCGCCATGGCTCGCGCCACCGAGCGGATCGGGCTGGTCTGCACCGTCTCGACCACGTTCTCCACCCCGTTCCACGCCGCGCGGATGCTGGCCTCCCTCGACCACATCAGCGGGGGACGGGCGGGGTGGAACGTGGTGACCTCCATGTTCGCCGAGGAGGCCCGCAACCACGGCTGGGCGGCCATGCCGCCGCGGGAGCAGCGCTACGAGCGGGCGCAGGAGTTCGTCGAGGTCGCCCAGCGGCTGTGGGACTCGTGGGCCGACGACGCCCTGGTCGCCGACCGGGACGGCGTCTACGCCGACCCGGCGCTGCTGCACCGCCTCGACCACGCCGGCGAGCACTTCCGGGTGGACGGGCCGCTGACCGTGCCCCGTCCCCCGCAGGGCAGGCCGGTGCTGTTCCAGGCCGGCGCGTCGGGCCCCGGGCGCGAGCTGGCCGCCCGGCACGCGGAGGCGGTCTCCGCGGTGGCCTGCGACCTCTCCGCCGGCCAGGACTACTACGCCGACCTCAAGGCTCGCATCGCCGCGGCGGGACGGGACCCGCACACCGTGGCGGTCATGCCCGGGCTGGTCGCCTACGTGGGGTCCACGGAGGAGGAGGCGCGGGCCCAGCAGGCCGCCGTGGACGCGCTGCTGCCCACCGAGCAGTCACTGGCCCAGCTGGGCACGTTCGTCCAGCAGGACTGCAGCGGGTGGGAGCTCGACGCCCCGGTGCCGGTACTGCCGTCACCGCAGGAGTTCACCGGCCCCCAGGGCCGGTACGCCACGATCCTGCGGATCGTCGAGGTCGAGCGGCCCACGGTGCGCCAGCTCCTCGGCAGGCTCGCCGCCGGCGGCGGCCACTGGACCGTGGCCGGCACCCCGGGGGGCATCGCGGACCGGATCGAGCGGTGGTTCCGCGCGGGAGCCGCCGACGGGTTCAACCTCATGCCCCCGCTGCTGCCGGACTTCCTGGAGGGCTTCGTCGACCACGTCGTCCCGGAGCTCCAGCGGCGCGGCCTCTTCCGCACCTGCTACGACGCCGCCACCCTGCGCGGGCACCTCGGGCTCGCCCGGCCGGGCGCGGGGGCCCGGGCCCGGCGGCCTCAGGCCTCCCCGGGCGTGCCCCGCACCAGCAGCCCCTCGTGCTCCTCGACGAGCTTGAGGGAGAGCTCCTTGTAGCCCACGGCCTCGAAGAGGACGGTGATCCGGTCCGGCTCGGCGCCCATCACGATCCCGGGCCCCCACTCGCGGTGCGAGACGGGGGTCTGGATCTCCCAGCCGTGGGGCGTGGCCGCCTGCCGCTGCTCGGCCTCGGCCGCGGAGCCCGCCTGGTCGCACCGGTCGCAGTTGCCGCACCAGCCGTCGGTCTCCTCGCCGAAGTAGTTGAGCAGCCAGTCCCGGCGGCACCCGTCCGTCTCGGCGTAGCCGCGCATCATCTCGATCCGCGACCTGTCGATCCGGTGCTGGCTCTCCGCCTCCGCGAGCGCGGCGGCCACGGCCTTCGCGGGCGTGGCCCCCTCGACGGCGCGGTAGCCCTCGCGCCGGGCCACGATGCCGCCGCTGTGCTCGAGCAGGTGCAGGGCCCGGGCCTGGGCGCGCGGGCCGAGCCCCGTGCGCGCGCGCAGCTCGCGGGCCCGCACGGGCCCCGCCTCGCGGACCGCCCGGAAGACCTGCTCCACGTCGCCCTCCTCGGGGGAGGCGCCGGCGAAGTACTGCTGCAGGCCCAGGTCCTCGGAGCGGTAGTGCAGCACGGCGAGGGCGGGCTGCCCGTCGCGGCCCGCGCGGCCGATCTCCTGGTAGTAGCTGTCCAGGGAGTCGGTGATGTCCGCGTGGACCACGAACCGCACGTCCGGCTTGTCGATGCCCATCCCGAACGCCGTGGTGGCCACCACCACGTCGAGCTCGCCGTCCAGGAAGCGGGCGTGGACGTCCTCCCGCTCGGACTGCTTCCGGCCCGCGTGGTAGGCCGCCGCGCGCAGCCCGCGCCCGGCCAGCTCGTCGGCGTAGGCCTCCGTCTCCTTCCGGGTCGCCACGTAGACCAGCCCGGGTCCGCCCAGGCCCGCGACCTCGTGGAGGACGGCCCGCCGCTTGTCGGCGGCCTCGTGGTGGCGCACCACCCGCAGCTCGATGTTGGGCCGGTCGAAGCTCTGCACGATCACCAGGGGCTCCCGCATCCCCAGCCGGTCGAGGATCTCGGCGCGGGTGTGCGGGGACGCCGTGGCGGTCAGCGCCACCACCGGCGGGTGGCCCAGCCGCTCGACGGTCTCGCTGAGCACGAGGTAGTCGGGGCGGAAGTCGTGGCCCCAGGAGGAGATGCAGTGCGCCTCGTCCACCACGAACAGGGAGGGCGGGTGCGCCGCCAGCCGCTCGACGGTCTCCTCGCGGGCCAGTTGCTCGGGGGCGAGGAAGAGGAACTTCGCCTGCCCGCTCTCGAGGGCCTCCCACGCCGCGCGCTCGCGGCGGGCGCCGACCCGCGAGTTGACGGCGAAGGCCCGCTCGGTGCCGAGGTCGGCGTTGATCGCCTCCACCTGGTCGTGCTGGAGGGCGATCAGCGGGGACACGACCACCGCGGTCCCCGGCAGGACCGTGCCGGGGACCTGGTAGATCGCGGACTTGCCGTGGCCGGTGGGCATCACCGCCAGCACGTCCCGGCCGGCGGCCGCCGCCTCCATGGCCTCGAGCTGCCCCTCCCGGAACTCCTCGATGCCGAAGGAGGCCGCGGCAGCCTCCCGCAGCCGCCGCACCGCGTCCGCGCCGTCCGTCACGCCGTCCGTCACGCTGTTCGTCATGTTCTTCGTCACCGGCCTAGAACGGGTACCGGGCGTGCCCCTCCTCCTGGATGGTGACCCACCGCCGCTCGCTGAAGGACTCGACCCCGGCGTGACCGCCGAACTTGCCGTAGCCCGACTCCTGGATCCCGCCGAACGGGGCCTGCGGCTCGTCGGCCACGGACTGGTCGTTGACGTGCACGATGCCGGTCTTGAGCCGCTTCGCCACGGACAGCCCGCGCGCCCGGTCCTCGGTGATGACGCCCGCGGTGAGCCCGTAGTTGGTGTTGTTGGCGAACTCGACGGCCTCGTCGGGGCCGTCGACCTCGAACACGGTGGTGATGGCGCCGAAGATCTCGTCGTGGAAGATGTCCATCTCGGGGGTGACGTCCGAGAGCACGGTCGCCGGCACGAGCGCGTTCCCCAGCCGGTGGCCGCCGGCGTGCACCGAGGCGCCCTTGGCCACGGCGTCGTCGATGAGCCCGTACTGGCGCTCGGCCGACCGGGCGTTGACCGCGGGGCCGATGACCGTGGTGGGGTCCGTCGGGTCCCCGGTGGGCAGGTGCTTGACCTTCTCGGCGAAGCGCTCGGTGAACTCCCCGGCGACGCTGCGGTCCACGAGCACGCGGTCCACGGACATGCAGATCTGCCCGGCGTTCATGTACGCGCCGAAGGCGGCGGCGTCCACGGCGTAGTCCAGGTCGGCGTCGTCGAGGACCACCAGGCTGTTCTTCCCGCCGAGCTCGAGCACGGCGGGCTTGAGGTGCTGGGCCGCGAGGGTGCCGACGGTCCGGCCCACCGCGGTGGAGCCCGTGAAGTTCACGCAGCGCACCCGGTTGTCGGAGATCAGGGTGGCGACCACCTCGGCGGCGTCGGAGCGGTCGTTCGTCACGACGTTGAGCGCCCCCGCCGGCAGGCCCGCCTCGATCAGCGCGTCGGCGAGGAACAGCCCGCACGCCAGGGGGGCGTCCTCGCTCGGCTTCATGACCACCGTGTTGCCCACGGCCAGCGGCACCGCGATCGAGCGCATGCCGAGGATGAACGGGGCGTTCCACGGGGAGATGGCGGCGACCACGCCGTAGGGCTGGCGCACCGACATCGAGATCACGCCGGGCATGTCGGTCGCCAGGACCTCGCCCTGGGGCAGGGTCGTGGCCCCGGCCGCCTCGCGCAGGATGTTGGCGGCCAGGTGCGTGTTGAACTCGGCCCAGCCGCGCACGCCGCCGACCTCCTTGGCCATGATCTCGGCGCCCTCCTCGACGCGGGACTCGAAGATGTCCGCCGCGCGCAGGAAGATCCGGCGCCGGGCGCTGGGGGGCGTCGCGGCCCACTGCTCGGAGGCCGCCGCGGCGGCGTCGACGGCCCGCGTCACGTCCTCGGGCGCGCCGGCCGCGACCGTGGCGAACACCTCGCCCGTGTAGGGGTTGACGTCCTCGGTGGTCCGCCCGCTCAGGGCCGGGACGTGCTCGCCGTTGATGATCAGGTCTCGGGTGATGCTCACTGCGTACCTTCCGATCGGGGTGCGGCCCCGGAGGGGACCTCATCAGGACAGCAACCTTACTGTCCGTTGCGGGGAACGCCAATGGTCCGCCCGGCGCGGGCGGTGGCGGAGAATGGGCGCCGTGGAACTCCTCGCCGTCGCCGCGCTCGCCGTCCTCGTGGGCTCGGCCCTGCAGCGCGTCTCGGGGACCGGCGTGGGCCTCGTCGTCGCCCCGACCCTGGCGCTGCTGCTGGGCCCGGCCACGGGAGTGCTCGTGACCAACGCGACGACGACCGTCTCCGGCTTCCTGATCATGCTCTCCGTGTGGCGCCACGTCGACTGGCGCCGCTACGCGTTGATCGCCCCCGCGGCGGCCGTCGGCGCGGTGCCCGCCGCCCTGCTGGTGCGGGAGCTGCCCGCGGCCTGGCTGCAGGTCGTGATCGGGGCCGTGGTCCTGCTCGCCCTGGCCACCATGCTCGGCCTGCCCCGGCTGCCCGAGTGGCGTGGAGGGCTGCCCACCGTGCTCGCCGGGGCGATCGGCGGGTTCTTCAACACCACGGCCGGGGTGGCGGCCCCCGTGATGGTGATCCACTCCCGCCTGGCCCGGTGGGAGCAGCGCTCCTTCGCAGCCACCCTGCAACCGGTGTTCATGACGATGGGCGCCCTCTCCGTGCTGACCAAGACCGCGTTCGGGGCGGTCGGCACCGGAGGGCTGCCGCCGTGGTGGGTGGCGCCGGGCATCGTCCTCACCGTGGTGCTGGGCGTGCGGATCGGCACCCTGGCCTCCCGCCGGGTGCCCGTCGCCACGGCCCGCGCGCTCGCCCTCGTGCTGGCGGGTCTCGGCGGGGCCGTCACCCTCGGGCGCGGCCTCGTGGGAGTGCTGTGAGGCCGCCCGCGGGTCCGCGCGTCAGCTCTCCCGGGCCCTGCGCGTCGCGGCGGCGTTGGCCTTCTTGATCGCGTCGACGAGCTCCTTCTTGGTCATGTAGGAGCGGCCCTCGACGCCGAGCCGCTGCGCCACCTCGTAGAGGTGGCGCTTGGACGCGTTGGCGTCGACGCCGGCGGCGGTCCCGGCCTGCGCGTCCCGCCCGCCCTCGGCGTGCTCGTCGGAGGGACCGTACTCCTCCTTCTCCTCCCAGTGGTCGCCGACCTTCTCGTGGGTGTGCTTGAGGGAGGCGTAGGCGGTGCGGGCGGCGTGCTCCTCGTCGCCGTACTGCTCCAGCGCGGCGTCGTAGGTCTTGGCGAAGGTGTCCTGGGCCTTCTGCCCGGAGCGCTGGAGGGTGGAGGGCAGCTCGCCCTTCCTGGCGTGGTCGTCCTGGCCGGTCTTCGGCACGGGGTGCTCCTTCGGTCGGGATCCGTGGGGGATGGTGGGGGGCGGATCAGAAGACGGGCGTCCCTCCGGTGACGCCGAGGACGGTGCCGCTGACGTAGCTGGCCTCGGCCGGGGAGGCAAGGAAGACGTAGGCGCCGGCGAGCTCGGCGGGCTGGCCGATGCGCCCCAGGGGCGTGTCCCGGCCCATGCCGGCGACGGCCTCCGGCTCCTTGGTGGCCGGCTGCAGCGGGGTCCAGACCGGGCCGGGGGCCACGGCGTTGACGCGGATCCCCTCGGGCCCCAGCTCGGTGGCGAGGCTCGCGGTGACGTTGTTGAGCGCCGCCTTGGTGGCCGCGTAGTCGATCATCGACACGGAGGGGTTGTAGGCCTGCATCGAGGTGGTGTTGATGATGCAGTCGCCGCGGCCCAGGTGCGGCAGCGCCGCCTGGGTGATCCACAGTGTGCCGTAGAGGTTGGTGCGCACGGCCCGCTCCAGGTCCTCCGTCCTCAGCCCCTTGAGCCCGTGCTCGCCGCGGGCCCAGTGGAAGCCGGCGTTGTTGACGACGACGTTGAGCCCGCCCAGGCCCTCGACGGCCCGGGCCACGATGTCCTGGCAGCTCTGCTCCTCGCGCAGGTCCCCGGGGACCAGGACGGCCGTGCGGCCGGCCTTCTCGATCCAGCCCGCGACGTCGCGCGCGTCCTCCTCCTCCTCGGGCAGGTAGTTGATGGCCACGTCGGCGCCCTCCCGGGCGAACGCGATGGCCACGGCCCGGCCGATGCCGGAGTCACCACCGGTGATCAGGGCCCTCAGGCCCTCGAGGCGGCCGTGGCCCACCCAGGACGACTCCCCGTGGTCGGGCACCGGGTCCATCCGGGCGGTCAGCCCGGGGGGCGTCTGCTGCTGCTCGGGCATCCCTCCCTCGGCGTCGGCCATCTGCTGGGCGTGGTGGGACACGGGCGCTTCGGGCATCTCGGCTCCTTCGATCAGGGTGCTTACTTTCTCGTCGTCTCCCAGCCTAGGAGGCGCGGCCGGGCTTGTCTGCCCCCGGGATGCGGAAATTCCCGGGCGGACGCCCTCGACGCTCCACGAGTCCCGTTGATAGGTTCGCGGCACGCCCTGCCTCACGCACCGCCGAACGGGAGAGGTCCATGAGCCCCGACATGAAGCCCCGCAGCCGCCAGGTCACCGACGGCCTCGACGCGACCGCCAGCCGTGGCATGCTCCGTGCCGTCGGCATGGGCGACGACGACTGGGACAAGCCCCAGATCGGCATCGCCAGTTCGTGGAACGACATCACGCCGTGCAACCTCTCCCTGGACCGCCTGGCCCAGGGCTGCCGGGAGGGCGTCCACGCCGGCGGGGGCTATCCCCTGCAGTTCGGCACGATCTCCGTCTCGGACGGGATCTCCATGGGCCACCAGGGGATGCACTTCTCCCTGGTCTCCCGCGAGGTGATCGCCGACTCCGTGGAGACCGTGATGCAGGCGGAGCGCCTCGACGGGTCCGTGCTGCTGGCCGGGTGCGACAAGTCCCTGCCCGGCATGCTCATGGCCGCGGCCCGCCTGGACCTCGCCGCGGTCTTCCTCTACGCCGGCACCATCGCCCCGGGCTGGGTGAAGCTCACCGACGGCACCGAGAAGGACGTCACCCTCATCGACGCGTTCGAGGCCGTGGGCGCGTGCAAGGCCGGGCTCATGGGCCGCGAGGACCTGGACCGGATCGAGCGGGCGATCTGCCCCGGCGAGGGCGCCTGCGGCGGGATGTACACGGCGAACACGATGGCGTCCGTGGCCGAGGCCATCGGGATGAGCCTGCCCGGGTCCGCCGCCCCGCCCTCGGCGGACCGGCGCCGCGACCAGTTCGCCCACCGCTCCGGGGAGGCCGTGGTCGAGATGCTCCGGCAGGGCATCACCGCCCGCGACGTCCTCACCCGGGAGGCGTTCGAGAACGCGATCACCGTGCTCATGGCCCTCGGCGGCTCCACGAACGCGGTGCTGCACCTGCTCGCCATCGCCCACGAGGCGGACGTGGACCTGAGCCTCGAGGACTTCGACCGGATCGGCGACCGGGTCCCCCACCTGGCCGACGTCAAGCCGTTCGGCCGCTACGTGATGAACGACGTCGACCGCCACGGCGGCATCCCGGTGGTGATGAAGCTCCTGCTGGACGCCGGGCTGCTGCACGGCGACGTCCTCACGGTCACCGGCAGGACCCTCGCCGAGAACCTCGACGCCATCGGCCCCGGCCCGGTGGACGGCCAGGTCATCCGCCGCCTCGACGACCCGATCCACCGCACGGGCGGCATCACGATCCTGCACGGCTCGCTGGCCCCGGAGGGCGCGGTCGTGAAGTCCGCGGGCTTCGACGCCGAGGCCTTCGAGGGCCCCGCCCGGGTCTTCGAGCGGGAGCAGGCCGCGATGGACGCGCTCGAGGCCGGGACCGTCGCCGCCGGGGACGTCCTCGTCATCCGCTACGAGGGCCCGAAGGGCGGGCCCGGCATGCGGGAGATGCTCGCCATCACCGGCGCCATCAAGGGCGCCGGCCTCGGCAAGGACGTGCTCCTGCTGACCGACGGCCGGTTCTCCGGCGGCACCACGGGCCTGTGCATCGGCCACATCGCCCCCGAGGCCGTCGACGCCGGGCCGATCGCCTTCGTGCGCGACGGCGACCGCGTGAGCGTGGACCTCACGGCCCGCACCCTCGAGCTGCTCGTGGACGAGGAGGAGCTGGCGCGCCGCCGCGAGGGCTGGGCCCCGCTGCCCCCGCAGTACACCGGCGGGGTGCTCGGCAAGTACGCCAAGCTGGTGCGCTCCGCGTCCCTCGGCGCGGTCACCGGCTGACCGCGCCGGGCCGCGGGCCACCGGGCGAGGGGCGGGGCGGGGATGGACTGGGCCGGCTGGGGCCTCTTCGGGCTGCTGGCCACCAGCGCCCTGACCCTGGTGATGATCGCCGCGCAGATGGCCGGCCTCACCCGCCTGGACCTCCCGCTCGTGCTGGGCGCCCTCGTGACCCCGGACCCCGACCGCGCCCGGGTCGCGGGCGGCTTCCTGCACCTGGCCGCGGGGCAGTGCTTCGCGCTCGGCTACGCGGGCACGTTCGCCCTGCTCGGCCGGAGCACGTGGTGGCTCGGGGCGCTGCTGGGCCTGCTCCACGGCGCCGTCGCCCTGACCCTGGTCCTGCCGCTCCTGCCCGGGGTGCACCCCCGGATGGCGTCGCACCGTGCGGGGCCGGCCAGCACGGCCGTCCTGGAGCCGCCGGGGCTGCTCGGGCTGAACTACGGCTTCCAGACCCCCGTGGTCGCCGCCGTGGCCCACGTCCTCTACGGCGCCCTCCTCGGTCTGCTCCTCGGGCCGGGCTGAGCGGCGGAGGCGGCGGTGCCGGCGACAGGGCGGGGCGGGGACGCGCCCCCTCCCGGGGCGGTTCCCCCGCGTCCGGTGCCGATCGGCGAGCACGGGCTGCTGGGCGGCACCCGCACGGGCGCGCTCGTGACCGGCGACGGGACGATCGACTGGTGCTGCCTGCCGCGCTTCGACGGCGAGCCCGTGTTCGGGGCCCTGCTCGGCGGGCCCGGGGCGGGACGCTTCCGCCTCGGCCCCGCTGGACCCGCGGCCCCGTCGGCGCGGCGCTACCGCGGGCACACCGCCACCCTGGAGACGACCTGGGCGACCGGCTCCGGCCGCCTGGTGCTCCGGGAGGCGATGGTGGCGGAGGTGTCCGGGCGGCTGCTGCCGGCCACCCTGCTGGTGCGGCAGCTGTCCGCCGAGGGCGCCCCGGCGAGCGCCGTGGTCGACTTCGACCCCCGGCTGGGGGAACGGCACCGGCGCCCCCGCGTCCGCCGCGGACCGGTGCTCGTGTGCGACTTCGGCCGGCTCGCCCTGTCCCTGGGCGCCGACCCGCCCGTGGAGGTGGAGCCCGGCCGCCCGGGGACCTTCACCGTGGTGCCCGGCCGGCCGGTCACCTTCGTGCTGGCCGCCGCCCACGGCGAACCCCTCGTCCACGTCGACCCGGCCACCGCCTGGGGCCTCGTCGAGGCCGACGAGGCCCTGTGGCGGGAGTGGGCGGCGGGCATCGACCAGGGCCTGCCCTTCCGGGAGGCCGTGGTCCGCAGCATGCTCACCCTGCGCCTGCTGACCTGCTCCCCCTCCGGGGCGCCGGTGGCGGCGCCGACCACGTCCCTGCCGGAGGACCCGGGCGGGGTGCGCAACTGGGACTACCGCTACACGTGGCCGCGCGACGCCAGCATCGGGGTGAGCACCTTCCTCGGCACGGGGAAGGTGCTGGAGGCGGAGCGCTTCCTCGGGTGGCTGCTGCACGCCAGCCGTCTGGACCGGCCCCGGCTGCCCGCGCTGCTCACCCTGATGGGGTGCCGCGTGCCCGCGGAGCGGTCGCTGGCGGGGTGGCCGGGCTACGCCGGGAGCGCGCCGGTGCGCACGGGCAACGGCGCCGCCGACCAGCACCAGCTCGACGGGTACGGGTGGGTGGTCGACGCGGCGTGGACCTATGTGCAGGCCGGCCACCGGCTGAACTCGGAGGCGTGGCGGGCGATGCGGGGCTTCGCCGACCTGGTGGCCCGGCGGTGGCGGGAGCCCGACGCGGGGATCTGGGAGCTGCGGGCGGACGCGGCCCACCACGTCCACTCCAAGCTGATGGGCTGGCTCGCCCTGGACCGGGCGCTGCGGATCGGGCAGGGCCACCGCCTGGGCGAGGGGCAGCGGCGGCGGTGGCGGACCGCCCGGGACGAGCTGGCCGCCGAGGTCAGGACCCGCGGCTTCGACCCGGCCCGGGGCAGCTACACCCGCGCCTACGGCTCCCCCGACCTGGACGCGGCCCTGCTGCTGCTCCCCGCCCTGGGCTTCGAGCCCCCCGGCTCGTCCCGCAGCCGCGGCACCGTGGACGCCGTCCGGCGCGAGCTGTCGGCCGGCGGGCCTCTCCTGTACCGCTACCCGCCCGGCCGCGACGGCCTGCCCGGGGGCGAGGGGGCCTTCCTGCCCTGCTCGTTCTGGCTCGTCCAGGCGCTGGCCCGGACCGGGCGCCGCGCCGAGGCGACCGAGCTGTTCGGGGCGCTGCTCGCACGGGCCACCCCGCTCGGCCTCTACGGGGAGGAGATGGACCCGGCCACCGGCGCCCACCTGGGCAACTTCCCCCAGGCCCTCACCCACGCCGCGCTCGTCCAGGCGGTGCTCACGCTGCGCGACACCGCGCCCTAGCGGATCCGCTCGAAGTGCAGCTGCATCCACGGGGCCCACTCGCCGCCGGCCTGGCGCTCCCACAGCGCGTCCATGGCGTCCGCGCCGGTGAGGCGCAGCGTCGAGCGCACGCCGTCTCCCGTCAGGAGCAGCACGCCCTCGCCCGCCGGGGCGAGGCGCATCTCGTCGTAGCGGCCGCTCGCGTCGAAGGCGCGCATGGCGAGCGCGCCGCGCCCGTCGGGGTCCCCGATGAGCTCGAGCGCGACGGTGCGCACGCCGCCCACCAGCACGTCGACCCGGTGGAGCACCCACCGGCCGCCCTCCATGAGCTCGTACTCGTCGGTGCCGGCGATCGCCGCCTCCCGGGCGCCGGTCCGCGCCAGCACGTGCCCGCTCGTGCGCCAGAGCCCGAGCAGCGGGCGCAGTCCGTCCAGGGCCTCGGCGTCCACGGGTCCTCCTCGGGCGCCCCTCCCGGACGGGGCGGGAGGGGCCGGGGAACGTGACGTGCCTGTGCCCGCCGCCGGTCCGCCGCCACCGCACGGCATGTCCCGATCGTGGGGCCGTCCGGCGCCGGGGTCAAGCGGCGGCTCCCGTCGTCGACGGCGCGCGGCGGAGACGCTCCTGCGCCGGGCCCCGCGCACGACCTTTCCCGCCACATCCGGGAACGATCCGCCGAACCCCTTCCGCGGCGGGCCCGCCCCGCCCACAATCGTGAACAGACCGTGCCACCGCCCTCTCACCCACCGGAAGGAGGACCGCCGTGACCGCGTCCGAGAACTCCTCCGCCCCTCCGTCCGCCACGCACTACGAGCAGGCCCTCACGGACGCCACCGAGATCCGCGGCCTCACGCCCGCCGAGAAGCTGGTGCTCCTCACCCTGGCCGCCCGCGCCAACGCCGCCCACGGGCAGCCCGTGGGCGTCATCCCGTCGGACCTCGCCGACCGGCTCGGGTACCAGCGGAAGACCATCGCCCATGCGCTCACGAAGCTCGAGGACGCCGGCTACATCAGCCGGACCCCGCAGAGCAGGCCCACCCCCAGTGGCGGGACCGTGCGCAGGGGCGAACTGGTGACCTTCCACTACGAGGTCCTGCGCGCCGCCCGCAGCACGGAGCGGACCCACCGCTGACCGCCCCCGGTGGCCGCGGGCGGCCCCGGGCCCCCGGACGGCGGGATGACAAGGGACTTTCGTCTGGTGCGGGGCATAGATGTGGGGACAGAAAAGGGCCTCCCCGCTGGTCCGGGAGCACCTAGGATGAGTCCGTCCAGTCATCCGCACCCCCCCACGGACGAGTCCGCACCCCCACGGACGAGGAGGCACCCATGACCGTCGACGGCTGTTTCGCCGAGGCCCAGCGCTACCTGCAGTCCTGCTCGCCGGCGGGGCTGACCGTCAAGCGCTTCGACATCGTCGACGACGTCGCGGAGCTGACCGTGGCGTTCACCCCCGAGGCGCTCGAGCGGGTCCTGGCCTCCGAGCTGCGCGCCACCGGCGGCCCCACCGACTGGGACGACCCGGAGGCGCCGATGGAGCCCGGCTCCCCCACCTGGGCCCACGCCATGGAACTGGCCGCGTTCTTCAACGACGACTACTTCAGCCAGGTCCTGCTCGCCCGCCACGAGGCGGCCCTGGGGGCCATCCTGGCCGCCCACGGGCACGAGGGGACGCCCGTGGTCGCCCGCCCCGACTACACCCCGGCCGCCCTGATGCTCTGCCTGCGGGCGCTCAAGGCCCAGCACCTGCGCGGGCCGGGTCCGGCCGCGCCGGCAGTGCACGCCGCCTGACGTCCGAGCGGCCCCGGACGGCCGGCGCTCAGCCGCCCCCGTCCAGCAGCGGCGCGACCCGGTACGGGACGACCGTGCGCAGGAACATGCTGGTGGAGGCCCGCAGGATGCCCGGGCACAGCCGGACCTCCTCGGAGACCCGGTAGAGGTCGTCGGGGTCCCTGGCGACCACGCGGCACAGCAGCTCCGTCTGCCCGGCGGGGGCGAACACCTCGACCACCTGCGGGATGGCCCGCAGCCCGGCGACCGAGGCCTCGAGCTGGTGCTGGTCGAGCTCCACGGCCACGCTCGCGGCCAGGCCGCAGCCCAGGGCCGCCGGGGAGACCCGCGGGCTGTGCAGGCGCCGCGCCGGGCTGGTCCGGAAGCGATCGAGCCGCGCCGGGACGGTGCCGCGCGCCAGCCCGGTGCGCTGGGCCAGGGCCAGCACGGTCATCCGCGGGTCCGCGGGCCGGATGCTGCCCGGGGAGCCCGTGCCGGGCTCAGCCCCGGGGGCCGGGGAGGCGGGGGTCGAGGAGCCGGGCGTAGGTGGCCTGGGTGCGCACGGGCACGAAGCCGACGGACTCGTAGAGGGCGCCGGCGCCGGTGGGGTTGGCGGAGTCGACGGTCAGCTCGACGGCCGACCAGGTCCCGGCGGCCGCGGCGGCGGCCACGGTCCCGAGGAGGACGGCCCGGGCGAGCCCCTGTCCCCGGGCGTCCTGGCGGGTGCCGACGGCCGCGACGTACAGGCTGCCCTCGGCCCACTGCGCGGCGAGGCAGTAGGCGAGGACCCGTCCGCTCCCGTCGCGGGCCACCCGCCAGACGTCCTTGCGGTTGGCCCGCGCGTCCACCACGTCCGTCCAGGACTCGGGGGTGCAGGGCGTGGTCCCCCAGTGGGTGGCGAAGGCGTCGTTGTGGGCGAGCCGCAGCTGCTCCGCCATGGCGTCCTCGTACGGCTCCACCCGGGCGTCCGGCGCAGGCACGGGGGCGCCGGGCAGCGGCCGGGCCATGTCCGTGAACCACCGCACCGGCGCGTAGCCGCGTCCGCTCAGCAGGGCGCGGGCGTCCGCGCCCTCGACGCCGCCGGAGGCGCGCAGCTGCACCGGCGCCCCCGGGTGCCTCTGCGCGGCGATCGCGGCGGCCCGGGGCTCCATCCGGTCGAAGAGCGCGGTGGCGATGCCCCTGCCGCGCCAGGCCGGGTGGACGCCCCCGCCGAGGTCCGCGCGGACCGGGCCCGTGGCCGTGCGCTCCATGCTCACGTGCACCTGGCCGTAGCCGACCATGGTCCCGCCCGCCCACACGCCCCACGTGTCGGCGGCGGCGTCCACCCCGGCCATGGTCAGCTCCTCGGCCAGGTCCTCGGCGGTGTACGTCTCGCCGGTGCCGTCCGCCTCGGCCAGCACGTGGGTCAGCGCGGACCACTGCGGGGTGTCCCGGGCGGTCAGGGGACGGAAGCGCGGTGCGTCGTCGGGGCTCACAGGTGCAGACGCTAGCCCACCCGCGCCCGGTGTCACGGCGACACCGCCGGTCCGGCCCGTCGATGACGGCACCGGGGCCGGGCGGGTCGGGACGGCGGGACGCCGCTCAGTCGTCCCAGCCCTCCTGGGGACTCGCGCAGCTCTCGCGGAACACGTACTGGGAGATCCTCCGCCGCTCCCGGGAGGACCAGTCGATCGCGGGGCGGCGCTGCTCCTCGGGCACGTAGCCGAGGCGGTAGACGGCCATGAGCTCGAGCTCCTCGGGGACCTCCAGCAGCTCCACGATCTCGGCCCAGCGGGCGGGGGCCTCCATGGGGAAGGAGACGAACTGGATGCCCATGCCGAGCTCCACGGTGGTCAGCCACAGGTTCTCCACCGCCGCGCCCATGGAGAACAGCGAGTAGAACCCGGACAGCTCCCCCGGCCGGTACTCGCGGCGGTCGAGCATGACGCCGAGCAGCAGGGGCGAGCCGGCCACGAGCTTCTGGTTCTCGGCGCCGAGCGTCTGCGGCACCCGCAGCCGGTTCATCATGGCCTGACCGCTCGGGGTGAAGGCCTTGCCCGTGAAGGGCCGCAGCACCGCCGGGAGCTTGTCGAAGAGCATGCCGAAGCGCTGCTCGTCCATCTCCTGCCGGCTGAAGCGGAAATAGCGCTTGTACCGGTCGAAGAACGTCCCCTCGGCCATCACCTGCGTCATGGACTCGCCGCTGATCCGCGCGATCCGCTCGATGGTCCCCCGGTCCTCGACGACCACGAAGCGCCACGGCTGGCTGTTGAACTGGGACGGCGCGGCCGCGGCCGCCTGCAGCAGCAGCTTCTGGTGCTCGGGCGCGACCGGGTCCGGGAGGAACGGCCCGTTGGTGGTGCGGCGGCGGAAGACGACGTCGAGGAACTCCATGTGCTCTCCGGTTCGGTCGGGACGGGACGGTCAGGACGGGCCCGCCGCGCGCAGGAGCGCGGCGGCGTAGAACGGGGCCGCGGACAGGGCCGCGAGGGCGTGCCGGCGGGGGTGGCCCTGGGCGGGGGTGCCGATGTGGGGCAGGGCGGCGAGCGGCAGCAGCGCCGGGGCAAGAGCCCGGCCCGCCGCCCGCCGGGAGGGCGAGGCCGAGAGCGCGCAGCGGGCCGCGGCCAGCGCGGTCGTCGTCGTCGTGGCGACGTAGAGGGCGTGGTGGATCCAGCGGAACCGGCCGGTGCGCACCAGGCCGGAGCCCACGGACGCCCCCAGGGCGGCGTTGGCGGCCCAGCAGGCGGAGGCCAGTCCGACCCAGGGCGCGGACGGCGCTCCTGCACCGCGAACGGGATGCCCCACGCGACCTCCCTCCGTCGGCTCCGGGTCGGGGTGCCCAGTCTACTGACGCATCCGGGCGGCGGGTCGCCCGTCATCCGTGACGGGCGGGGCGCGCCGGGAAACAATGGGGGAATGTCCTCCGTCCCGACACGGGCCCGGCCCGACCTCTCACGCCGCGACCACGAGCTCCGGGAGCTCATGGACGACCCCGGCTGCGATCTCGCGGCGCTGCACCGCACCTACGCCCGCTTCGACCTCGTGAACCAGCTGCTCTCCGGGTGGGCGGCGACCTACCGGCGCCGGATCCGCCCCCTCGCCGAGCCGGGCCGCCCGCTCGACGTGCTGGACGTGGGCTCCGGCGGCGGGGACATCGCCCGGTCCCTGGCCCGGTGGGCGCACCGGGACGGGGTCGAGCTGCGGATCACGGGCATCGACCCGGACGCCCGCGCGCTCGCGTGGGCTGCCGGGCGGACGGCCCGCTGGGCCGCCCGGCACCCGGAGGTCACGCCGCCGGTGTTCCGCCGGGCTGCCAGCGGGGAGCTCGTGGCGGCGGGCGAGACGTTCGACGTCGTGATCTCCAACCACCTGCTGCACCACCTGGACCCGGACGCGGTGGTGGCCTTCGTGCGGGACTCGCAGCGGCTGTCCCGCCGGCTGGTGGTGCACAACGACCTCGTGCGCAGCGCCGCCGCCTACCGGCTCTACGCGGTGGGCGTCCTGCCGCTGGCCCCCGGCTCGTTCCTGCGCACCGACGGGCTGCGCTCCCTGCGCCGCGCGTACGTCCCCGCCGAGCTGCGGGAGCTGGCCGGGCCGGGCTGGCAGGTCCTGCCCGGGTCCTTCGCCCACCAGCAGCTGATCCGTTCCCGTTCACTTGCGCTTCACACGGATCCCCCACGCTGAGACCCGGTCCCTACGGGGGCGGCCGCCGCCGCCCCGAGAACGGAGTTGAGATGAAGATCGCGATCCTCGGTGGCGACGGCTTCTGCGGCTGGCCGACCACACTGCACCTGTCGGCGCGCGGGCACGACGTCGTCGTCGTCGACAACTTCTCCCGCCGGGCGATCGGCGAGGAGCTGGGTGCCGAGTCCCTCACCCCGATCCGGTCCCTCGCCGAGCGCCGCGCCGCGTGGGAGGAGCTCACGGGCCGGAGCGTCGGCTTCGCCGGGATCGACCTCGCCCGGGACTACGAGGCGTTCCTCGACCTGCTGGTGACCGAGCGGCCGGACGCCGTCGTGCACTTCGCCGAGCAGCGCGCCGCGCCCTTCTCCATGAAGTCCCCGCGGCACAAGCGCTACACCGTGGACAACAACCTCAACGCGACGCACAACGTGCTCGCCGCGGTCGTGGAGTCGGAGCTGGACGTGCACGTGGTCCACCTCGGGACCATGGGCGTCTACGGCTACGGCACCGCCGGGATGCGGATCCCCGAGGGCTACCTCGACGTGGAGGTCCCCGGGGAGGGCGGCGGCGTCGCACAGCAGATCCTCTACCCCTCCAACCCGGGCTCGATCTACCACATGACCAAGGTCCTCGACCAGACGCTGTTCGCGTTCTACGCGAAGAACGACCGGCTGCGCATCACGGACCTGCACCAGGGCATCATCTGGGGCACCAACACCCGGGAGACCGGCCTCGACGAGCGGCTGGTCAACCGCTTCGACTACGACGGCGACTACGGCACCGTGCTCAACCGCTTCCTCATGCAGGCCGCCGTCGGCCACCCGCTCACCGTGCACGGGACCGGCGGGCAGACCCGGGCGTTCATCCACATCCAGGACATGGTCCGCTGCGTGGAGCTCGCGCTGCTCCACGCCCCGGCGCGCGGCGAGCGCGTGAAGATCTTCAACCAGATGACGGAGACCCACCGGGTCCGGGACCTCGCCCGCCTCGTGGCGGAGCTGACCGGCGCGCAGGTGGAGACGGTGCCGAACCCGCGGCAGGAGTCCCCGGAGAACGACCTGCACGTGGTCCACGACGCGTTCCTGGACCTGGGCCTGCGACCCACGACCCTGTCCGAGGGACTGCTGCTCGAGGTCGAGCAGACGGCCGCCCGCTGGGCCCACCGGGCGGACCTCTCCAGGATCCCGGCCACGTCCCTGTGGACCCGGGAGCGGAGGGCCGGGATCCCCGCGTCCCGAACCGGCGCCGCGCCGGTGGGCGCCTGAGCCGCGGATGCGGATCGCGCTCGTCACCGACGTCTTCCTGCCGAAGGTCGACGGGGTCGTCACCCGCCTGCTGCGGACCCTGGACGCGCTCGGGGACCTGGGCCACGACGTGCTCGTGCTCACCCCCGGCACGCCCCCCGACCGGTACGGGCCCCACCGCGTGGCCCGCGCCCGGTCCTTCACCTTCCCGTGGTACCCGGAGATCCGGGCGGGCGTGCCGACCCCGGCGGCCGAGCGCGCGCTGACCGCGTTCCGCCCGGACGTCGTGCACGCGGTGAACCCGGTGTGGTTCGGCGCCTGGGGCGCGCTGGCGGCCCGGCGCCGGGACCTGCCGCTGCTCGCCTCCTTCCACACGGACGTGCCGCAGTACATGGACGCCCTCGGGCTGGGCCCCCTGCGCGGGACCGCGGAGCGGCTGATCCGCAGCACCCACAACCTCGCGCAGGTCAACCTGTGCACGTCCGGGCCCATGGTCGAGAGGGCCGCCGCGATGGGCATCCGCGACGTGGGCCTGTGGCCCAAGGGCGTGGACACGGACCTGTTCTCCCCCGCGAGGTCCAGCCCGGGCATGCGCGCCCGCCTCACGGACGGGCACCCCGGGGAGCGGCTCGTGCTCTCGGTGGGGAGGCTGTCGAAGGAGAAGAACCTCGAGGCGCTCGTCGAGCCGATGCGCCGGCTGCCGCGCACGCGGCTCGCGATCGTCGGCGACGGCCCCCACCGGGTGGGGCTCGAGCGGGCGTTCGCCGGCACCCCCACCGTCCTGCCCGGCCCCCTGCACGGGGAGGAGCTCGCCGCCGCCTACGCCTCCGCCGACGTGTTCGCGTTCCCGTCCACCACGGAGACCCTCGGGCTGGTGGCCCTGGAGGCCCTGGCCAGCGGCGTGCCCGTGGTGGGCGCCCGCGCCGGCGGCATCCCGTTCGCCGTCGACGACGGGCGCACCGGGCTGCTGGCGGACCCCGCCCGGCCGGGCGAGCTCGGCGAGCACCTGGCCCACCTGCTCGACGACCCGGTCCGGCGCACGCAGATGGGCGCGGCCGGCCGCGCCGAGGCCGAGCTCCACGGCTGGCGGGGCGCGACGGAGGCGCTGGTGGGCCACTACGCGCGGGCGGTGGAGCGGCACCGGGCGCGGTCCCGCTGAACGGGTCCGGCCTGCCTGCCCGGGACGGCGGCGCCGAGCGGGCCCCTAGGCCCGCTCCAGGAGCACCATCACCTCGTAGTGGCGGGTCTGCGGGAACATGTCCAGCACGCGCGCGCGCCGCGGCACGAGCGACGGCATGGCCGCCAGGTCCCGGGCGAGGGAGACGGCGTTGCAGCTCGAGTACACGACGTGCTCCACGCCCGAGGACTCGAGCCAGCCGGCGAGCTCCGCGCCGATGCCGCGCCGCGGCGGGTTGACGACCACGAGCTCGGGCACCCGCCGGGCCCCGAGGGCGAAGGCGGTCGCGTCGCCGGCGGCGAAGTCCACGCCGGACAGTCCCGCCTCCTGCGCGCTGAGCGCGGCGCTCGCGATGGCCTCGGCGCTGGCCTCGATGCCGGTGATCTCCCGTGCCGGCCCGGCGACGTGCAGGGCGAAGCCGCCCACCCCGCAGTAGAGGTCCCACACAGAGGCGGGGCCCAGCTCGTCCGCCCATTCCCGGGCCTGGCGGTAGAGGGCCGCGGCCACGGCGGTGTTGGTCTGGAAGAAGCTGCGGGCGCGCAGGTGGAGGTCCACGTCGTTCACGCGCATCCGCAGGGTCTCCTGCTCGGTGAGCAGGATCTCCTGCTCGCCCTCGAGCACGGCCTTGTGCTCGGGCTGGATGTTGGCGGAGACCACCGCGAGCCGGGGCAGCTCCTGCTGCAGGCCGGGCAGGTGCTTGCGGATCCGCACCACGGACTCGGTGGAGCGCAGCACGAAGCGCAGCATGAGCTCGCCGTCCGGGGACTCGGTGAGGATCAGGTGCTTGAGCTCGCCGCGGCGGGCCGGGACGTCGTAGGGCACGAGGCCGGCCCGGGTGATGAACGCGGAGAGGGCGGGGAAGCACGCGGTGAGCGCGGGGGACGAGACCCCGCACCGGCGCAGGTCCACCCCGCGCCCCTGCCCGTCGAGGATGCCCAGGGTGGGGTGCCGGACCGTGCCGCCCACCACCATCTTGGCCTTGTTGCGGAAACCGGACTCCGGGCTCGCCACCGCCGGCAGCCAGGCCAGGTCCGGCCAGGCCGCCAGGAGGCTCCGGCAGTGCTCCTGCTTGTCGGCGAGCTGCTCGGCGTACGGCCGGCCCATCAGGGTGCAGGAGCGGCAGGCGCCGGCGTCGAAGTAGGAACACTGCATGGCCCACCAGTCTACGTCCCGCACCCGGCACTGCCCCCTGTTACCCGGGACGGGCCGCACCGTATAGTGGCTGTCCTGAGGTCAAGCAACGGCCGCGTCTTCACCCGTGCACGAGAACAGGTCGCCGTCGTGGAACCCATGCCCCCAGTGCCCGTCGCGGTCCCCCCGGACGGGCATCGCCTCCCCCCGGTCGTCGCTGCACGTCCCGCCGGCCTCGGCAGGCCCACCGCGTGAGCGACCGCCGTCACTCCGGCGCCGGGTCCCCGGCGAACCCCCGCACCGGCGCCCCCGGCCGGGCCCGGCTGCGCCTGGGACCCGACGAACGGTTCCCCCTCGACCTCACCCGGCTGGACGTCGCCGAGCTGCAGGTGCTGCACAGCCGGCTCGCCCGCCAGCTCGACCACGAGTACCTCTCGGACCCCGCCGGGCCCGACCCGGTGACCCTGGACCGGCACCGCCTGCTGCTCGTGGAGCTCGACGCCCGCGAGATCATGGCCGGGCCCGACCCGGCGGAGTAGCGCGGGGGCCTCAGCCGCGGTCCCGCGCGCGCGTGCTCCCGGCCGGTCCGGGCGCGGGCGGGTCCAGGACGTCGACGAGCCGCTGGAGGTCCTGCCCCGCGGCGAGCACCAGCCGCTGCTGCACCTCGGACGGGTCCACGGGCCCGGCGTAGAGCCGGCCCAGGAGCGCGCGCACCTCGGCGGCGGGAGCTGCCGTGTCCTCGTCGTGGGCCCACGCCCGCACGCACCGGGCGCCCGCCTCCACCGCGTCGGCGAGCCCCGCGGCCACCGGCCCGGGCACCGTCCAGCCGTGCCGGTCGGCGTCGTAGAGCGCCCGCAGCGCGTCCGTGAGGTCGCGCAGGTGGAAGACCACGCGCTCGAGCTGGGCGAGGGCCGCGTAGCCCGGGTCGGTGCCGCGTGCGCGGCGGCGGAGCACCACGCGCGGATTGCCGCGGGCGCTCAGCGCCGACGCGTCCACCGCCTCCCGCACCTCTCCCGTGAGGCGGGCCAGCTCGTGGTTGCGCTGCGCCCAGTCCCGCCCCGCGGTGCTGCCCGGCGAGGCCAGCTCCCCGGCGACGTCGCCGAGGTAGTCGACGACGACGCCCTGCAGGCGGTCCAGCTGCAGCCGCGCGGTGCGGAAGTCCAGCGGGGGAAAGACCGCCACGTTGACGACCAGGCCGATCGCGACCCCCACCGCCATCTGCACGAGGTAGCCCAGGGAGTAGGACCCGGCGTCCTGGCCGCCCACGATGAGCACGAACAGCGCCGCCATGGGCACGTACTCGGCGCCGGCCCCGAGCCGCCGCACCCCGGACAGGAGCACGCCGATCCCGACGGCCAGGCCGATGGTCACGAGGTTGGGGCTGCCCACCAGCAGCACCCCGGCCGCCAGGAGGATGCCCAGGGCGAGGCCCGCCACGGTCTGCAGGCCCGTGCGGACCGAGCCCAGCACGGTGGGGTACATCGCGGAGAGCGCTCCCAGCGGGGCGTAGTAGGGGTACTCGTCGATCGTCCCGGGCATCCGCTGCGCCACCACCCACGCCAGGGACACGGCGAGCGCGGTCTTGAGGGCGAGCAGGACCCGGGGGCCGCGGAGGGTGTGCACGCGGTCATCCTACGGACCGGTGGTTAGGATCGACCCGCCGCGCGCTCGCCCCGGAGCGCGCCAGGACCCGCGGCGCGCCCCGCCGGGAGGAGAGCCGATGCACCGACCGCCGCACCGGAGCCCGCCGCTGGTCCTGGCCGTGGGGCTGGGCGGAGCGCTGGGCACCGGGGCCCGCTACGGCCTCACCGCCCTGCTGCCCGCGGCCGGGGGCTGGCCCGTCGCCACCCTGGCGGCGAACCTGCTCGGGTCGCTGCTGCTGGGCCTGCTCCTGGAGGCCCTGCTGCGCCGGGGCGAGGAGACCCCCCGGCTGCGGCTGCTGCGCCTGGGCCTGGGCACGGGCGCCCTGGGCGGGTTCACGACGTTCTCCTCGCTCGCCCTGGAGGTCGAGCGGCTGCTCGCGGGCGGGGCGCCGGCCCAGGCCGCGGGCTACCTGCTGCTCTCGCTGGGCGGCGGGTTCCTGGCGTGCCTCGCCGGGGTGCTCCTGGCCGCCCGGGGGCGGCGCCCGTGACCGCGCTGCTCGTGTGCCTGCTGGGCGGGCTGGGCGCCGCGGCCCGGTTCGTGGTCGACGGCGCGGTGCGGCAGCGGTGGGCCACCGCGTTCCCGGCCGGGACCGTGGTCGTCAACGTCACCGGGTCCCTGCTGGCCGGCCTGCTGTCGGGGGCCGCGCTGGCGGGGGCGCTCGGCGGGACGGCTTCGGCCGCAGCGGTCACCGGCTTCTGCGGCGGGTACACGACCTTCTCCACCGCGATGGCCGACACCGTGCGCCTGGCCCGGGCCGGGGAAGGGCGCCGGGCGGTGCTCAACGCCGTGGGGACCGGCCTGCTCACCGTCGTCGCCGTGCTGGGCGGGCTGGGCGCGGCCGCGCTGCTGTTCTGAGGCTCCGGGGCAGATGATCGACATGGCCCACGCCATGCCCCAGTCCCTGGCCCCCTTCGCCGGCGCGTGGCTGCCGACCGTGGCCGTGGCCGGCGCCTTCGTCGTCCTCCCCGTCAAGAAAGCGAAGTGATCATGACCGAGCACATCCAGACCTCCGGGCGCACCTCCCTGGCGGCCTACGCCCCGCTCGTCGAGCGGCTGTCCCTGGAGGAGAAGGTCCACCTGCTCACCGGCGAGACCGCCTTCACCCTGCCGGGCAACGACCGGATCGGGCTGGCCCCGCTCGCCTTCTCCGACGGGCCCACCGGCGTGCGCGGGCTGAAGTTCGTCGGCGGCGACGCCGTGGCCCTGTTCCCCAACGCCACGCTGATCGCCGCCTCCTGGGACGACGGCATCGCCGAGGAGGTCGGGCGGATGCTCTCCGAGGAGGCCCGGCGCCAGCACATCCACGTGGTCCTCGGGCCCACCATCAACCTGCACCGCACCCCCCTGGGCGGGCGGCTGTTCGAGGCCTACTCCGAGGACCCGTACCTCACCGGGCGCACCGCCGCCGCCTGCGTGCGCGGGATGCAGGCCAACGGCACGGCCGCGTGCCTGAAGCACCTCGTGGCCAACGAGTCCGAGACGCTGCGCAACTTCGTGGACTCCCGGGTCTCCGAGACGGCGCTGCGGGAGCTGTACCTGCTGCCCTTCGAGATGGCCGTCCAGGACGCCGGGGCGTGGTCGATGATGGCCGCCTACAACGACGTCAACGGCGTGCCCGCCACCGAGCACGACCGCGTCCAGAACCGGATCGTCAAGGGCGAGTGGGGCTGGGACGGGCTGATCATGAGCGACTGGTTCGCCACCAAGCGCACCGTCGCCTCCGCGAACGGCGGCCTCGACCTGGTCATGCCCGGCCCGGACGGCCCGTGGGGCGAGAAGCTCGTCGCCGCCGTCCGCGCGGGCGAGGTGGCCGAGGAGACCGTCGACGAGCACGTGGAGCGCCTGCTGCGCCTGGCCGACCGCACCGGCGGGCTCGACCGCGGCGAGGGCCACCGTGCCTGGGCGAGCCGGCTGCCCGCCCCGGACTCCGACCGCCGCAAGGAGCAGCTGCGCCGGATCGCCGCGCGCGGCATGACCGTCGTGGCCAACAACGGCGCGCTGCCCCTGGACGAGGCGGGCGAGGGCTCCGTGGCGCTGATCGGCCGGCACGGCCTCGACACCGTCGACATGGGCGGCGGCTCGGCGCAGGTCAACCCGCCGTACCAGTCCACCGTGGCCGAGGGCCTGAGGGCCCTGCTCGGGGACAGGGTCACGGTGGCCGACGGCGTCGCCGTGCGCTCCCGTCCCGTCGCCGCGGACCCGTCCTTCCTCACCGACCCGGCCACCGGCACGCCCGGACTGGAGGTCGCGCTGCTGGCCGCCGACGGCACCGAGCTCTCCCGGTACCACTCCGGCTCGTCCGCGATCTCGATCGGCTGGGACGACGACCTCGATCAGGACCCGGCCACCGCGGTGCTCACCACGACCCTGGCCAACGAGGCCGGCCCGGTGCTGCTGGGAGCCATCGGCGGCGGGCGCTGGAGCCTGGCGGCGGGCGGGCAGGAGATCTCGGCCGAGCTGCGCTTCGCCGGCAAGGACCCGGGCGAGACCATGATCCGCCCGCCGGCCTTCGCCGAGGTCGTGGAGCTGCCGGCCGGCGCGACCGTGACCGCCACCGTGGCGCTCGAGCCGGTCGACTGGCGTGAGCTGCTCCTGGGCGACCCCTCCCTGGGGCTGGCCGGGGAGAGCCACCTGCTGGACATGTCCGCCATGGGCCTCACGGCCCTGGTGGCCGCCCCGGCCCCGCGCCCCGACGACGAGCTGATCGCCGGCGCCGAAGCCGCCGCACGGGCCGCGAGCACCGCCGTCGTCGTGGTGGGGGTGACCGAGGAGGAGGAGACCGAGGCCTCCGACAAGCGGACCCTCGCCCTGCCGGGCCGCCAGGACGAACTGGTGGCCCGCGTCGCGGCCGCCGCCGAGCGGACGGTGGTCGTCGTCAACGCCGCCACCCCCGTGCTCATGCCGTGGCTGCCCGACGTGGACGCCGTGGTGGTCGCCGGGCTGCCCGGGCAGGAGGGCGGCCACGCGGTGGCCGCGGTGCTCACCGGGGAGCTGGAGCCCACCGGGCGCCTGGTCACCACCTACCCCGCCGCCGACGGGGCGGCGCCGGCCTGGGACGTGGTCCCCGGTGAGGACCTCGGCCTGTCCTACGACGACGGCACGGCCATCGGCTACCGCGGCTACCACGCCGGGGCCGCCCCGGAGCCCCTGTTCTGGTTCGGCCACGGCCTGGGCTACGGCAGCTGGGCGTACGGGTCTGCGGCAGCGGTCCGCGGCGGGGACGGCCGGCTGGGCGTGGACGTCGAGCTGACCAACACCTCCGCGCGGGACTCCCGGGAGACCGTGCAGGCCTACCTGGACCCGGCCGAGGCCGACCAGCCGATCCGCCTGGTGGGCCACCAGGGCGTGGACGTGCCCGCCGGGGCCACGGTCACCGTGACGGTCGACTGCGACCAGCGGCTGTTCCGCCGCTGGAACGAGTCCACCGGCGCCTGGGAGCAGCTCGCCCCCGGCGGTGAGCTGGTGGTCGCCCGCGGCCTGGGCGACGTCCGGGCCCGGGTGTCGTTGGGCTGAGATCCTTCGAGGAGGCGGTCGTCCCCTGCGGACGGCCGCCTCCTCCTTCCGCGCCCACCCCGCGCCAGGACACCATGGCCACCCCCGCCGCGCCACGGTCGCCCCGCCGCAGCAGCGGCCGGCCCCGGGGCGCCGACAGCGCCGCCCGCCGGGAGGAGATCCCGGCCGCGGCCGCCCGGCTGTTCTCGGAGGAGGGCCGACCGCGCAGGGTCTGTGCGACCGCCAGCAAGCTTGCTATTCTTCTGGCACGCCCGAAGCGCACGAGACCCACTCGCGGGACCCCTCCGCGGGACCCACCGGAGAAAGCAGGCACCGTGGCCGACATCAATCCCGAGCAGGCGCGCAACGATCCCGAGAAGGCCCGGAAGGCCCTCAACGAGGAGACCGGCTACAGCGTCGAGGGCGACACCCCTCCCATCGCGGGCCTCGGCGTGGGCCCGCACAACCCCGACCTGGACGTCGACCACCCCGGGGACAGCTCGAAGGGCAAGATCGCCATCGCGGTCATCTTCGGCTTCGTGGTGCTCTTCGCGGTGCTGTGGTTCGTGGGCGCTCTCGTGGGCATGTTCTGAGGTCCGCCGGCCCCGCCCCGGAGTAGCACCGTCAGCTCCGGGCCCGGCCGCGGCGGGCCGGGCCCGGAGCCCTGCCTGCCGCGAGGCGGGTCCCCCGGAGCACCGCGCCCCCTGCCGCCTGCCCGGGCTCAGTCCAGGTCCTGGCTCCACGAGTGGTCGTTCCAGTCCTCCGAGGACGGGCCCATCATGGCGAACCGCTCGCCGTCGGGGCCGGCCGCGAAGATCAGCTCCCCGTACCCGAACTCCTCCGGCTCCTGGACCAGCGTGCCGCCGGCGGCGACGACCCGCTCGGCGGCGGTGTCGGCGTCGTCGACCTCGAAGCAGACCCACCACATCGGGGGCACCTCCTGGAGGTGGTCCACGTCCTCCGCGGGGACGCCGATCCCGCCGGCGGTGCGGTCCATGCCCGGGACCGTGAACACGGCGTACGCCTCGTGCCGGGTCCCGATGTCCTGGTAGGTGTAGCCGAAGACCGTGGCGTAGAAGCGTTCCGCGGCCTTCTGGTCCGAGGTCAGCAGGTCGCACCAGGCGATCGTCCCGTGCCGGCCGACGATGCTGAACCCGGTCTGGTCCCGGGGCTGCCACACCCCGAAGGCGGCGCCGGTCGGGTCGATCCACACGCCCATGCTCCCGAAGGTGCCGACCTCCACCGGGTCGAACAGTTGCCGCGCCCCGGCGGCCACCGCCGCCCGGCCCGTGGCCTCGATGTCGTCGGACTCCAGGTACACCGCCCAGGCGTGGGGGTCGTCCTCCATCCCGGCCAGCGCCGGGGACATCCCGGCCACCGGCTCCCCGTCCACCAGGGCGTTGCAGTAGCCGCCGTGGTCCGGGTCGGGCGGCGTGAACCGCCACCCGAGCACGTAGGTGTAGAAGTCCTGGGACCGCTCCAGGTCCGAGACCATGATGTCCACCCAGCACGGGGCCCCCGGGGGCCACCGGTCGACGTGCTCGGCCATGGGATGTCCTCTCCTCGCGCCGGCGGCGTCGGCGACGCGGCCCGCCCCCGGCAGTCCTGTTCCCCCATGGTCGTCCCCGCCGTCCCGGAAGGGAACACCCCGGCCCGGGATTCGCCGGCCGCAGCCCCTTCCTCGCCGACGCCCTGCAGGGGGTGGAGCCAGCGGGGCGGGGTTAACATTCGGGGCTTTCTTCCGGGCGCCCCGGGCCGTTCCTAGACTCGGGGGCAGGACAGGGGTCCCGGCCCACGGGCCCCGCCCCGGAGGACGGACGAGCGGCCGTGCGTGCTCGCTGGACGGAGGAGCCGGCCCGGCCGCCGACCGGACGTTGCGCTTCGGGCACCGACGACGACCGACCACGACCGTTCCGGGGGACCCCATGACCGCGCACTCCGCTCCTGCCCACCCTGCTCCGCGCGAGCCCGCGCCCCGGACGAGGCCGGGGCAGTGGGTGCTGCTCGTGGTCGGGTCCGTCCTGACCGCCCTGGGCCTGGGGGCGGTGGCCACCGGGCTCGTCCTCGCCGGCGCCGCCGCGGCCCAGGAGGGCGGCCGCTACCTGACCGGGGGCCCCGAACGGCACCAGACCATCGCCTACGCCCTGACCAGCCCGTCCGTGGTGCTCGACACCGAGGGGGCGCCGATGCCGCAGCTGCCCTTCGTGGAGCAGCTAGCCGGGGTGCAGGTGCGCGCCACCGCGGTGGACCCCCAGCAGGAGGTCTTCGTGGGCGTGGCCGCGACCGAGGACGTGGGGCGGTACCTCGAGGGCGTCGCCCGCGCCCAGCTCGGGCCGGGCCTGCGCGACGACGAGGACGAGGAGAGCATCGACGTCTCCGGGTCCCGCACGCCCGACCGCCCCGGGAACCAGACCTTCTGGGCCGCCTCGGACCAGGGCACCGGGACGCGGGAGGTGGAGTTCGACCTGCAGCCGGGCCGCTGGAGCCTGGTCGTGATGAACGCCGACGCGTCCCGCCCGGTGTGGGTCGAGGTGCAGGCCGGAGCGCGCTCGGACCTCGCCGGCCCGGCGGCCGCGTGGCTGCTCGTGGGCGGGCTGATCGGCCTGGTGGTGGGCGTGCCGCTGCTGCTGCTCGGCGCGGCCGGGCTGGGCCGGGACGTCGGCCGCGGGGCGCCCCCGCGGGGCACGGGCCCGGGCGCGGCGCTCGCCGCCGGCCCGGGCGGGCAGCGGGCCTGGCCCTCCGTCTACCCCGTCACGGTCACGGGGTTCCTGGACGCGAGGCTGTCGCGGGGCCTGTGGCTGGTCAAGTGGCTGCTGGCGGTCCCGCACTTCCTCGTGCTGGCCGTGCTGTGGTTCGCGCTGTTGGTCACCACCGTCGCCGCCGGGCTCGCCATCCTGTTCACCGGCCGCTATCCCCGCTCCTGGTTCTCCTTCTGCGTGGGCGTGCTGCGGTGGAGCTGGCGCGTGGGCTTCTACGCCTACTCCGCGCTGGGCACGGACCGGTACCCGCCGTTCACGCTGGCTCCGGCCGACTACCCGGCCGACCTCGACGTCGCCTACCCCGAGCGGCTCTCCCGGGGCCTGGTCCTGGTGAAGTGGTGGCTGCTGGCGATCCCGCACCTGCTCGTGGTGGGGGCCCTCACGGGCGGCGCCGGCCGGACGGGGATCGGCGCCGAGTGGGACGAGACCGGCCGGGCCACGACCGCCGGCTGGGGGCCGTCCCTGCTCGGGCTGCTCGTGCTCATCGCCGCCGTCGTCCTGCTGTTCACGGGACGGTACCGCTACGAGCTCTTCGCCCTGGTCGTCGGCATCAACCGGTGGCTCTACCGGGTCGGCGCCTACGTGCTGCTGATGCGGGACGAGTACCCGCCCTTCCGGCTCGACCAGGGCCCGGTCGAGCCGCCGCCCGTGCCCGGTCCGGCCACCCGACCGGCGCCGGAGCCCCCGGAGGCCGGCCGGGCGCCGTCGCCCGCCCCGCCCGAGCAGGCGCCGCCGCCGCCCCCGCGCAGCGATCCCGGCGCCCCGCCCCCGCCCTGGGCGTGAGGCACCGGCCGGTCAGCGGAAGCGCACGCCCTCGAGCCGTGCGCGGAAGAACTCGCCCTCGTCCTGCCGGGCGGTCCCCCAGCCCCAGCCGGCGCGCAGGACCGTGGGCACGCGGACCCCGGCGACGACGGCCTCCGCGGACAGCGCCACCCCGAAGGGGTGCCGGCCGTAGCCGGTGCCCTCCGGGTCGCCCCAGCGCTGCATGCCGACCTCCTCCAGCCGGCCCTCGGGGTCGACGCGCACCAGGGAGTCCTCGCGCTGCCCGCCGGGAGCCCAGGACATCACGGCGGTGTCCGCGTCCGGCCCCGCGGACCACTGCGCCCGCAGGCAGGCCGGCGGCACGAGGACGCCCTCGCCCGCCAGGCGCCCGGCGGCGCTGCGGGTCACGTCGGGCCCGGTGGCGGAGAGCACGGGGACCAGCCCCAGCAGCCGCCAGCGCATCTCCCCGCCCGCGGCGCCGTAGCGGTCGAAGCCCGTGACGGGCAGCCCCAGCACCCGGGTCCGGGCGGCCCACACGAACCCGCGCGCGGGGGCGACGACCTGCTCGGCGGAGAACCGGCGCCAGCGGCCCCCCAGCCGGATCTCGCCGCGCATCGCGAGCTCCGCGGCCGTCCACGCCGGGGTGCCCGGCGGCACCGCCCGGTCCAGCCACCGCCGGGCCGGTTCCGGCAGTGCCTCCAGGACGGAGCGGTCGGCGGCGGGCGGGGCCGGAACGGGGGCAGCGGCGAGGGCCGTCCAGTCCGCGCGAGCGGCGCGCGGCACGGCACGGCGGGAGATCACGTCAGGAACGAGCGCAGGGTGCGCTCGGCCGCCCGGTACGTGGAGGCGCCGATCGTCTCACCGTCCATGAACCGGTCGATCACCCGCGGGTCCACGTAGGAGCTGCGGGCGATGGCCGGGGTGTTGCCGAGGTGCTCGGCGACCTCGCGCATCGCGGCGGACACCGCCTTCTTCCGGGCGCTCGCGCTGGGCCGGGTGCCGGCGCGGGCGGCGAGCGCCAGGGCGGCGGTGACCGTGCCCTGCCACGTGCGGAAGTCCTTGGCCGTGAAGTCGGGCCCGCACTGGGTCTTGACGAAGTCGTTGAGCCGGGCGCTCGTGGTGGGCACCCACTGCCCGTCCTCGTCCTGGTGCGCGAGCGCGGGCTCGTCGGGGTCCCGCCGGAGCATGGGGGTCAGGGCGGCGGCGAGGTCGGCGTCCTGCACGGCCACCGACCACTGGTGCCCGCTCTTGCCGGGGAAGTCGAGGTGCACCCCGGCCCCGTCCACCCGCACGTGGCGCACGAGCAGGGTGGTCACGCCGTAGGAGCCGTTGGACTGGGCGTACTCCTCATTGCCGATCCGCAGGGCCGCGACGTCCATGAGCCGGAAGGCCGCGGCGTACGCCTTCTCCTCGGTGGGGGCCTCCGAGCGCAGCAGCCGGGTCACCGCCGGGCGGGCCCGGATCAGCGTGTCGCCGAAGTCCAGGACGCGGTCGAACTTCTCGCGGTCCTTCAGCTCCCGCCAGCGGGGGTGGTAGAGGTACTGGCGGCGACCGGCGTCGTCGACCCCGGTCGCCTGGATGTGGCCGTTGGCGTACGGGCTGATCCACACGTCCTTCCACGCCGGGGGGATCGCGAGCGCCCGGATGCGCTCGAGCTCCTCCTGCTCCTCGACCCTGCGGCCGTCGGCGTGGCGGTAGGCGAAGCCCCTGCCGTAGCCGCGGCGGGTGATGCCGGGCCGGGTGCAGTTGCTGCGCCGGAGGCGGGGCCTGCGGGCGGGGCGGGACTGCGCGGGACTCTGCTGCGTGGCGGCCATGGTGTCCTTCCGGGACCGGATCCGGGGCGCTCCGATGACAGAAAGTGTACTGATCGGCGCGGTGCCCGGGCACGGCCCTGCGGCGGCGGCCTCCTCCGGCCGGCGCTCAGGCCCCCGAGCGGGTGTACGCGGCGGCGCGCACGACGTCGTCGTCCTCCAGCCCGGCCCCCAGGGCCCCGCCCACGGTGGCGAGGGTGGCGGTGAGCCAGGCGAGCTTCGCGTACTCGAGCGCGCCGACGTCCCGGCCGATCACCTCCGTGAAGACGTCCCGGTCCACGAGCAGCAGGGCCCCGAGCCAGGAGAGGGCGAAGACGGCGAGGTAGAAGACGAGCACCCCGATCGCCACGGTCGCGGCGGTGGCGAGGTTGAACAGGGCCACCTGCTCGCGCTCGGCGCGCCGCCGCGGGCGCTCCCACAGCCGGGCGCCGACGACGAGCGTCCCGGTCACCGCGCCGACGGCGAGCAGGCCGAGCGCCCCGAGCCGGCCCGGGCCGTACTCCGCCGCGAGCAGCCACAGGTCCGAGGCCACCAGCGTGAGCACGCCCGTGGCCACGGCCACGGCCAGCAGCCGGGACAGCCGCACCACGAGGGTCCACGGGCGGTTGGCCCGGATCATCCCCAGCAGCAGCCGCACGTTGCCGCCGAGCACGCGGGCGGTGAACTGCACGGCGTTGTCCTCCGGGCGGTCCTCGACGTCCTGGGCGCGCTGCCGGGCCCGGCGGAGCAGCTCCTCCTGCCCGTCGTCGTCGGGGTCGTAGCCGAGCAGGTCGCCGACCACGCGCACCGTGGCCTCCCGGACCTTCTGGGGCACGCGCACCGCGCCGAGGGCCGGGACGGCGACCAGCCCCACCCCGTGCACGGGGCTGAGCTGGGTGAGCACGGGGTTGCGCCCGTCCTTGAGCGGAGCGTCCGTGAGGACGACCACGAGGTCCCAGTCCTCGTCGAGCATCCGGTCGCGGGCGGCCTCGAGCAGGTCGAGGCCGTCCGCGGGCGGGACGACCAGCCGGTCCTCGACGACGGCGACGCGCCACCGCACCCCCGGGTGGCGCTCGCGGAGCAGGCCGGGCAGCTGCGCGGCGAGGTCCCGGGGCAGGAGCGGGGCGGTCTGCGGGGAGACCACGAGGCCGAGCAGCAGCTCGGGCAGGGGTTCGGGCAGGGGTTCGGTGGCGTGGGGGAAGGAGCGTCGGGCACCGGTCAATCCTGGGGCAGGACGCCCGCGAACGCCACTCGCCGGGGGCGGAGGGGGCTATCGGCCGGCGTCGTCCTGCGCGGGCGCGGGGGGCGGGGCCGCGGGGCGTCCGAGGGCGGTGCTGCTGACGTCCTGGTGGGCCAGCCGGCGCAGGGCCGCCAGCACGGGCTCGTAGACGGCGGTGCCGAGCACCGCGTACTCGACGGCCGCGCCCGCGTCGTGCGCCGGGACCCCGTCGATGTCGATCCGGGCGATGGCGTGCACGTGCTCGCCGTAGCCGCGCAGCCGCTGCTCGTCGATGGGCAGGCCGACCGACTCGGCGGCGGCGAGGGCGTGCTCGAGCTGGGCGACCGCGGGGTAGTGGGGGTCGTAGAACCAGCCGAGCGCCTGGATCGCCGCGCGGGCGCGGGGGTGGTCCCCGCCGGGCTCCTCCGCGTAGGGCGGCAGCGCCGCGACGGCCCGGCCGAGGGCGGCGAACAGGTCCTCGGGCGAGGAGTCGACGAGTCCGAGCACCGTGCGCGTCCTCGCCACGCTCAGGCCCACCACGTCCGTGAGCGCCCGGATGAGGGCCAGCCGGTGCAGGTGCCGCTCGCCGTACTGGGCCTGGGTCGCGCTGGTGGCCTCCCCGGGCGGGAGCAGCCCCTCCCGGAGGTAGTACTTGATGGTCGCGACCGGCACGCCCGACCGCTCGGCGAGGGAGGAGATGCGCACGGGAACCCCTTGATCGGATAGTCAAGGTATCCAATAATGGATACCACGGCTATCCAATAGTAGCCGCTCGTCCTGCCGAGGAGCCGTCATGAGCGCGACCGCTCGCCCTTCCCGCCCGCTGCCGGTGCCGCCGCCCGCCTCCGTGGGCCTGCACCGGCCGCTGCTGGTCCTGGCCCTGGCCATGGCGGTGCTCGCGCCGGTCAGCGCCGCCGGGCTGGTCGTGGACCCGCGGGAGCTGGCGGGGGCGCCCGTGTGGGCCAAGCCGCTGAAGTTCTCCCTCTCCGTGCTCGTCTACTCGGTGTCGCTGGCCTGGCTGCTCACCCTGCTCCAGCGGGGCCGGCGGATCGCGTGGTGGGCCGGCACCGCGACCGCCGTCCTGCTCGGCGTCGAGATGGTGATCATCGTCGGCGCCGCGGCCGCGGGCGTGCGCAGCCACTTCAACGTCTCCACCCCGCTCGCGACGACGCTGTGGAGCGCGATGGCGGCGTCCATCGCCGGCGCCTGGGTGGCGGCCCTGCTGGTCTCGGCCCTGCTGCTCCGGGCGCCCCTGGGCGACCGGGCGCGCACCCTCGCCGTGCGGGCCGGGCTGCTGATCGCCCTGCTCGGCATGGCGCTCGGGTTCCTCATGACCAGCCCCACCCCCGCGCAGCTCGCGGACTTCCGGGGCGTGGCCGGGGCGCACACGGTGGGGGCGGCCGACGGCGGGCCCGGCCTGCCCCTGGTGGGCTGGAGCACCGTGGCCGGGGACCTGCGCATCCCGCACTTCGTCGGGATGCACGCCCTGCAGGTCCTGCCGCTGGCCGCGCTGCTGCTCGAGCGGGCGGCGCGCCGGGTGCCCGCGCTGCGCCGGGAGGCCGCGCGGGCGGGCCTGCTGTGGGTGGCCTCGGGCTTCTACCTGGGACTGCTGGGCCTGCTCACCGCCCAGGCCCTCGCGGGCCAGCCGCTGCTGCGCCCGAGCGGGGCCGTGCCGGCTGCCGCCGCGGTGCTCGTCGCGGCGGCGGCGGCCGGCCTGGTGCTGGTGCTCAGCGGGCGGGCACCGGCGCCGCGACCGGGTTCTCCAGCGTCCCCGCGTACTGCAGGGACGCCGCCTGGTCGGAGAGGTCGACCATCTGCAGGGTGTTGAGCAGCTGCAGCCGGTTGAGGCAGGAGTGGCGGAACCGGGGGGCGAGGAGCGGGTAGCGCTCCGCGGACTCCGGGTCCGCCGCCGCCAGCTCCTGCAGGCACTGCGCGGTCACGGCCCAGAACCGCTCCACCGGCAGGAGGTCCTCGGTGTCCAGGATCCCGGCGAGGTGGCGCAGCACGCCGTCGAAGACGTCGGTGTGCACGGACAGCGCCGCGGTCGCGGGGTCCACGACGTGGCGGATCCGCTCCAGCCGCTGGGGCAGCGGCCGGTCGGCGACGACGGCGGCCTCCTCCCCGATGTCCTTCATGATCACCCGCCGCGGGACGTGCTCGTGCAGCACCAGGACCACGTTCTCCCCGTGCGGCATGAACACGAGGTCGTGCGCCAGCAGGCACCGGGCCACCGGGACCAGGTAGGTGTCCAGGAGCCGGCGCAGCCACTCCTCGGCCGGGAGCCCGGACGCCCGCACGTGCTCGGCGGCGAGGGGGACCCCGCACGCGTCGACGTGCAGGAGGGAGGCCAGCGTCGCCAGCCGCTCCCCCGGGCCGGTGCGGGCCACCGGGCTCTCCCGCCACAGGGCGGCGAGCATCTTGGTGTGGGGTCCCTCCTCCGCGTGCCCGGCCGCCGCGGCGCGGTGGTAGGCGTCCCCGGTGTAGCCGATCGCCGCGACCTCCCGCAGGACGGAGAACCCGGAGGCGGTGAGCACCGGGTCGGAGGCGACGACGTCGGCCACCCAGTCGTTGATCGCCGGGGTGTCCCGCATGTAGCGCGGGGAGAGCCCGCGCAGGAAGCCCATGTTCTGCACGGCCAGGGCGGTCTTCACGTAGTGGCGGTCGGGGCGGGAGGTGTTGAAGAAGGTCCGGACCGACTGCTGGGCCCGGTGCTCGTCGCCCGTCTCGCCCAGCAGCACGAGGTCGCGGCGGGCGAGGTCGGGGGCGAAGGTCACGGTGACCCGATGCTCCCACTGCCAGGGGTGCACCGGCAGGAAGCGGTAGTCGCGCGGGTCCAGCCCGAGCCCGCTCAGCCGGGACCGGAAGCGGTCGACGGTCCCGGGACCGAGCTCCCCGGCGTGGAGCGCGTCCTCGTCGAGGCCGCGCCCGGCGTCGAACCGGCTCAGCTGCCGGCGCGCGGCGAGCCACACGAGGCGCACGGGGCGGGCGGCCTCGGGGGCGTACCGGTCGTGCTCGGTGACCCCGAGGCCGATGCGGCCGTTGTTGGCCACGAACCCGGGGTGGCCCTCGGTCATGGCGCCCTCGACCTCCTGGAAGCCGGCGCCCGCGAGCGCCCGGGAGGGCCGCGTCCGGTGCACGAGCTTGTAGGCCGCGGAGGCGAGGGTGCTCGCGATCTCCTCGAGATAGGTGGCCAGCAGGGACCGGGGGATGCCGAGCTCCGGGGCGAGCTCGGTGACCAGGGCCTGGGCGTCCGGCTCGGCGGCGGCGCCGTCGACGGTGCGGCGCAGCGAGCCCTCGTCGAGGACCCAGTGCTCGAGCGGGTCGCGGCGGGCGCGGAACCGGTAGCGCACGCGGCCGCCGTCGGCGCGGACCTCGAAGACGCCCGCGCCCACGGGGTCGGGGTGCAGGAGGCGCTCGTGGGCGAACTCGGCGAGGGCCTTGCAGCACAGGTGGCGGTGGGCGATCCGCATCGGGTGCCGGCCGAGGTGCACGGCCGGCGCGGGCCCGCCCCCGCCCTGCGGCGCGGCGGGCGGGAGCTCGCGGGCGAGCCCGCCCAGCTCGGAGGCCGCGAACTGCTCCTGCGTGCAGGTGCTGAGCAGGGCGGTCTTGCCCGGCAGCCCGAGCCGGGCGTCCACGGTGAACCCGGCACGCTCGTTGAGCCGGTGGACGGCCGCGTTGCGCGCGTCGGGCTCGACGACGACGCGGCGCACGTGCTCCCGCCCGAACAGCCGGCACAGGGTGGCGGCCATGAGGGCGGTGCTCGTGCCGGGCACGGGGGTCCGCGCGGGGGCGAGGAGCAGGTGCATCCCGACGTCGCCCTCGCGGTGGTCGTAGCGGCCGGCGAGCAGGACCGCGGCGGGGTCGTAGGTCTCCACGAGCCCGAGCGGCACGCCGTCGAGGCGGGCGAACCACGCGTCGGCGTGCGGGTCGGCGGCGAGGTCCTCGTAGGCGCGGCGCACCCGGCCGGGGCCGGCGTCGAGCATGCCCCAGAACCGGGAGCGGGGGTGGGTGAGCCAGGCGTGCACCAGCTCGACGGTCGGGTCGTCGGGGACCAGGGGCTCGAGGGTGAGGACGCCGCCGGGGGTGGCGAGACGGGCGGGGGGCACGGCGTGGGGGTTCATGCGGTCTCCTGGGGGATGCCGAAGGTCTGGAAGGCGATGGCGGGCTCGATCGGGTAGACCTCCCGTCCCGTGACGGCCCGGAGGATGACGCTGTTGCGGTAGGCGCCCATGCCGAGGTCGGGCGCGGTCAGCCCGTGGGTGTGCACCTCGGCGTTCTGCACCCAGATCCGGGAGCGCTCGTGGTCGACCGCGTAGTCGCGCGAGACGTCGTAGCGGCCGGAGGCGTCGCGGGCGATGCGGTCGAGCACGGGATCGAGGAAGGCGGGGATCTCGGCGCGGTAGCCGGTGGCCAGGACCACGGCGCCGGTGGTGTGCCGCCAGGGGCGGTCCAGCTCGTCGCCGTGCAGCTCGAGCGCGAACTCCCGCCCGTCCCAGCGGGCACCGGTGAGGGTCGTGTTCGTGGTGAGCAGCCCCGCGGGGTGCCCGTGCACGGCGCGGCGGTAGAGCAGCTCGTGGATCTCGTCCACCAGCGTCGAGCTGATGCCCTTGTAGAGCGTTGCGTGCTCGCGGTTGAGCCGCTCCCGCCGGGGCAGGTCGAGGCCGTGGAAGTGGTCGACGTACTCGGGCGAGGTCATCTCGAGGGTGAGCTTCGTGTACTCCATGGGGAAGAACCGGGGGGAGCGGGTGATCCAGTCGACCCGGGGCCCGTCCCTCCCGGAGCGCTCGAGCAGGTCGCGGTAGACCTCCGCGGCGGACTGGCCGCTGCCCACCACCGTGACGCTCTGCCGGGCCAGCAGCTCGTCGCGCCGGGGCAGGTAGTCGCCGGCGTGCAGGACGGGCCCGGCGGCGAGGTCCACGCACGCGGGCGGCGCGGGCACCGTGCCGACGCCCAGGACCAGGCGGCGGGTCCGCCACTGCTCCGTCCCGGCGGCGGTCTCGGCGGTGACCACGTAGGCGTCCGCGGCGGGGTCGTGCTCGACGGCGACGACCTCCCGGCCCCAGCGCAGGCTGCGGAGCTGCTCGCTCGCCCACCGGCAGTAGGCGCTGTACTCGGCCCGGAGGGGATTGAAGTCCTCCCGGATGTAGAACGGGTACAGCCGGCCGGTGTGCTTGAGGTAGTTCAGGAACGAGTAGGGGGACGTGGGGTCGGCCATGGTGACGAGGTCGGCGAGGAACGGCACCTGGATCGTGGCGTCCTCGAGCATCAGCCCGGGGTGCCAGGCGAAGCCGTCCCGGGCGTCGAGGAACACGGCGTCGAGGTCCTCGAGCGGGTCGGCGAGGCAGGCCAGCCCGAGGTTGAAGGGGCCGATCCCGATGCCCAGCAGGTCGTGCACGGCTCCGGTCGCGGGGGCCATCAGCGGCTCCCCGCCGCGGCCTCGAGGGTCCGGGGGGCCGCGTCGCGCGCGGCGGCCCGGATCAGCTCGAGCACCCGCTCCACGTCGGCCGCCGTGGTCCCCGGGTTCAGGAACGTGAACTTCAGGCACCGGCGCCCGTCGAGCACGGTTGAGGCGACCAGGGCGCGGCCGGAGTCGAAGAGCGCGGTCCGGACCACCTCGACGATCCGGTCGGCCTCGTCGTCGCCGGTGCCCGGGGGCCGGTGCCGGAACAGGACGGTGGAGAGCACGGGCTCGGCCACGAGCTCCATGTCGGGGGCTTCGTCGACGATCCGCCCCGCCTCCCCGGCGAGGTCCAGCACCCGGTCGAGGGCGCGCCCGATCTCCTCGGCGCCGACGGTGCGCAGGGTCATCCACAGCTTCAGGGCGTCGAAGCGGCGGGTGGTCTGCAGGGACTTGTCCACGAGGTTGGGGCGCACCGCGTGGCGGGGGTTGAGGTACTCGGCGCTCCAGGTGGAGAAGCGCAGGTTGCGCCCCTCCCGCAGCAGCAGGGCGGAGGCGGCCACCGGCTGGAACCAGGACTTGTGGAAATCCACGGTCACGGAGTCGGCCCGCTCGATGCCCGCCAGCAGGTGCCGGCGCGTCGGGGAGACCAGCAGGCCCCCGCCGTAGGCGGCGTCGACGTGCAGCCAGGTCCCGTGCTGGCGGCACACCTGCGCGACCTCGGGCAGGGGGTCGATCACGCCGAGGTCCGTGGTGCCGGCCGTGGCGACGACGGCCGCGACCTCGTCGCCGGCCGCGGCGAGCTCGTGCAGGGCCCGCTCGAGGGCCACGACGTCCAGCCCGCCGCCGCGGCCGGCCGGCACGGTGACCACCGCGTCGGCGGGCAGGCCCAGCAGGTGCGCGGCCTTCGCCACGCTGAAGTGCGCGTGCTCGCCGGCGACGACGCGCAGGCGGGCCAGCCGCTCCTGGCGGGAGCCCGCGCGGGGGTGCGACAGCCGCTCCTCGCGGGCCGTGAACAGGGCCTGCAGGTTGGACTGGGTGCCGCCGGAGGTGAAGACCCCGTCCGGCTCCCCCGCCGGGAGGAACCCGATCCGCTCCGCCGTCCAGTCCACGAGCCGCTGCTCCACCAGGGTCGCGGTGGGGCTCTGGTCCCACGTCTCGACGGCGGTGTTCACGGCGGCCGTGAGGGCCTCGGCGGCCACCGCCGGGATCGCCACCGGGCAGTTGAGGTGGGCCATGTAGCCGGGGTCGTGGAAGTGCACGGCGTGGTCCAGGTAGAGCCGGCGCGTCTCGTCCACGACGGCGTCGAGGTCCCCGAGCGGGCGGTCGAGGTCGACGGCCGCGACCAGGCCCTCGAGCTGCTCCGGGGTCGCCGCCGAGCGGGGGGCCCGGGTGCCGGCGAGGTGGACGGCCACGGTGTCGACGGCGGTGTGCAGGGCGCGGGCGTACTGCGCCGGGGTGTCGCGGGTGAACAGGAAGTCGCTCATGGGCTCCTCGCAGGGGGTCGGTGGGGCTGCCGTTGCTTAGGCAAGCCTTACCTAACCACATTGCGTCCCGGATTACATCATGCCCGTGTTGCGTATTCCTCCGCTCGCACCCTAGGGTGAGGCGTGTCCTCCGGTTAGGCAAGCCTTGCCTGACCTCCCGATCCGCACCGACGGCCCCGCCGTTCCGTTCGAAAGGGTGGCCCGTGGCCCCTGTCCTCCTCCGCGCTCCGCGCCCGCTGCTCCCCGTCCCGTCCGCCGCGCCGGTCCGCACCCGCCGGGCCGCCCTGGTCCCCGTCGTCCTGGTCGTCGGAGCCCTGGCCCTGACGGGGTGCTCCACCGGCGCCGCGGGCGGGGAGGCCGCGGAGTCCTCCGCCGCGGGCGGGGCCACCGGGGAGTTCCCCCGCACGGTCCAGCACGTCTACGGCGAGACGACCATCGAGGAGGCCCCCGAGCGCGTGGCCACGGTCTCGTGGGTCAACCACGACGTCGCGACCGCCCTCGGCGTGGTGCCGGTCGGGATGCCGAGCACAGACTTCGGCGCCAACGGGAGCGGCTCGACCGACTGGTTCGACGCCGCCCTGGCGGAGTCCGGGGCGGAGGCCCCGCAGACCTACTCCGAGACGGACGGGATCGACTACGAGGCGATCGCCGCCCTGGAGCCGGACGTCATCCTCGGCGCCTACTCCGGGCTGACCCGGGAGGAGTACGACAAGCTCTCCGAGATCGCCCCCGTCGTCGCCTACCCCGAGGACGCCGTCGCCTACGGCACCTCCTGGCAGGACTCCACCGAGCTCATCGGGGAGGCCCTGGGGCGGGAGGAGAAGGCCCAGGAGGTGGTCGCGGACGTCGAGCAGCAGATCGAGGACACCGCCGCGCAGCACCCCGAGCTGGAGGGCACCTCCTTCGTCTACGGCACGATCGACCCCGCCGCCGCCGACCAGATCTACGCGTACACCGAGGTGGACAACCGCCCGAAGCTGCTGGGCGCGCTCGGCATGGTGCAGTCGGAGGCCGTCACGAGGGCCGCCGAGGGCAAGGAGGGCGAGTTCGCCATCACCTGGTCCCCCGAGAAGGCCGACGCGCTGACCTCCGACGTGTTCGTCAGCTGGGCCGCCGACGAGGGCGTGCGCGAGGACATCGAGAAGGACCCGCTGCTGAGCCGGATCCCCGCCGTCGCGAACGGGGGCCTGGTGCTGCAGACCGACGCCCAGGAGGTGCTGTCCGTCTCGGCCGCGTCCCCGCTGAGCATCCCGTGGGCGCTCGAGAACGTGGTCCCGGAGATCGCCGAGGCCGCCCGGGCCGCGAAGTAGCACCGGGGCCCCGTTGAGCACTACCGGCACGGCTGCCCGCGCCCCCCTCGCCCCCCGGGCCCCCGGGTCCCCCGGCGCCGCCCCCCGGCGCCGGGGGGCGGCCCTCGCCGTGGCCGTGGTGCTCCTGGCGGCCTCCGCGGCGGCGTCGCTGTTCTGGGGCGCCCGGCCGGTGGACCCGGCCACGGTCCTCGCCGTGCTCGCCGGGCTGCCCTCGGCGCTGCTCGACGGCGGCTGGTCGCAGGTCTCCGCCGGGCTGGGCATCGACGCCGCCGTGGTGCACAGCCGCATCCCCCGCACCCTCACCGCCGTCCTGGCCGGGGCGGCGCTCGCCGTCGCCGGGGCGGGGATGCAGGGCGTCAGCCGCAACCCGCTGGGCGACCCCGGACTGCTGGGGCTCACGGCGGGCGCGGCCGGCGCGGTGGTGCTCGGCATCGGCTGGCTCGGCGCCGCCACGACGTGGCAGTTCGCCGTCCTCGCCCTGGCCGGCTCCGCGGTCGCCGCCGCGCTGGTCTTCGGCGTGTCCCGGCTCGGCGGCGGCTCCCCCACCCCGGCGGGCCTGGCCCTGTCCGGGGCCGCCGTCAACGCCGGGTGCACGGCGCTGACCTCCTCCGTGGTCCTGGCGCTGCCGGCCGTGCTGGACCGGTTCCGGTTCTGGAACATCGGCTCGGTGACCCGCGCCGGGCTGGCGGACGTCGCCGTCGTCGCCCCGCTCGTGCTCCTCGGCGTGCTCCTGGTCCTCGGCGGGGCCTCCGGGCTCAACGCCATGGCCCTGGGCGACGAGCTCGCCCACGGCCTGGGGGTGGACCTGGGCCTGCAGCGAGGCCTGGTCTTCACCGGCGTCGTCCTGCTCTCCGGCGCGGCCACCGCGCTCGCCGGGCCGATCGCCTTCGTGGGGCTGCTCGTCCCGCACGCCGTGCGGCGCCTGCTGGGCGGGGACCACCGCTGGATCGTGGTCCTCAGCGCCGTGCTGGGGCCCGTGCTGCTCCTGCTCGCCGACGTCGTGGGCCGGGTGCTCACCCCGCCGCAGGAGATCCACGTGGGCGTCACCACCGTGGTGCTGGGCGTGCCGGTGCTGCTCGTGCTGCTGCGCCGGGGCCGGAGCGTGACCCTGTGAGCGCCGTCGCCGCCCGCCCCGCGGGCACGTCCGGACCGGCCGGGGCCCCCGGAGCGGTGGCCGCCGTCCGGGCGGTCCGCCGCGCCCGGGCCCGGCGCACCCGCCTGGCCCTCGCCCTGCTGGTGCTCGGGCTGCTCGCGGCCCTGGCCGTGCGGGTCCTGCTGGGCCGCTACACCGTGACGGTCCCCGACTTCGTCGCGATCCTGGCCGGGGAGCGGATCCCCGGCGCGAGCTTCATCGTGCTCCAGGAGAAGCTGCCCCGGGCCGTGCTCGGCGCGCTCGCCGGGACCGCCCTCGGCTGCTCCGGCGCCCTGTTCCGCCGGGTGCTGCGCAACCCCCTCGCGAGCCCCGACGTCCTCGGCATCACCTACGGCGCCGCCGCCGGGGCCGTCGCGGGCACGGCCGTGTGGGGGCTGCGGGGCACCGCCGTGTCGTGGGCCGCCCTGGCCGGGGCGCTGCTGGCCGCGGCGCTGATCGCCCTGGCGTCCGTCCGGCTCCGGGGCGGCGCCGGGATCGTGGGCGAGCGGTTCCTGCTCGCCGGCATCGGCACGGCCTCCCTCGCCCAGGCGCTCACTGCTGCGCTGCTGGTGCGGCTGTCCCTGAACTCCGCCCAGGATGCGGCGCTGTGGACGGCCGGATCGCTGGGCGCGGCCGCGTGGGACCGGATCGGGGTGCTCGGCGCGTGCCTGGTCGTGGCGGTGCCCGCCGCCGTCGTCGTCCACCGGGCCCTGGAGCCGGCGGAGCTCGGTCCCGAGCTCGCCGCCGGCCTCGGCGCGCACCCGGCCCGGACCCGGGCGCTGGCCCTGGGGCTGGGCACGGTGCTGGCCGCGGCCGCCACCGCGGCGACCGGTCCCCTCGCGTTCGTGGCCCTGATGGCCACCCCGATCGCGACCGCCCTCACCCGCGGGCGCACCTCCGTCGTGGCGTGCGCGCTGGTGGGCGCCGTGGTCGTCGTCGCCGCGGACGCCGTGGGCTCGGACCTGCTCGGGGACGTGCGGCTGCCCGCCGGGATCGTCACCGGGGCGGTCGGGGCGCCCGTGATGCTGTGGCTGCTCGTGCGGCAGCGGAGAGGAGACTCGGCATGACCCCCGCCTTCCACCTGCGGGGCGTGAGCCTCGGCTACGGCTCCCGCCCCGTGGTGCACGAGGTCGACCTCGACATCGCCCACGGCTGCACCACCGTGCTCATCGGCGCCAACGGCTGCGGCAAGTCCACCCTGCTCAAGGGCCTGTCCCGGCAGCTGCGCCCCTCCGCGGGCGTCCTGGAGGCCGGGGGGCGCGCCGTGCGCGACTGGTCCTCCCGCGAGTACGCGCGCTCCGTGAGCCTCCTGCCGCAGTCCCCGGTGGTGCCGGAGGGGCTCACGGTCGCGGAGCTCGTCGAGCGCGGCCGGCACCCGCACCGGAGGTGGTGGGGCGCGCCCTCCCCCGGCGACGACGCCGCGGTGGCCCGGGCCCTGGAGCTCACCGACCTCGCCGCGCTGGCGGGCCGGCCGGTGGAGGAGCTCTCCGGCGGGCAGCGCCAGCGGGCGTGGATCGCCCTGACCCTCGCCCAGGGCGCGCGCACGATGCTGCTGGACGAGCCCACGTCCTTCCTGGACCTCGCCCACCAGGTGGACCTGCTCGACATGCTCCACGGCCTCCGGCACCCGGACGGCACCCGCGCCACCGTCGTCGCCGTCCTGCACGAGCTGAACCTGGCCGCGCGCGTCGCGGACCGGGTCGTGGCGATGGCCGGGGGACGCGTCGTCGCCACCGGCCCGCCCCACGAGGTGCTCACGCCCGAGCTGCTGGCCGCGGTCTTCGGCCTGCACGCGGACGTCACCCACGACCCCGTGGGCGGGCACCCCGTCGTCCTGCCCCGCGGCCGGGTCCGCGAGGGCCCGTCCCCCGCCGTCCCGCCCCCGCCCGTCCCGCTGCCCGTTCCCGCCGCCCGACCCTGAGGACTCCGCCGTGACCGCTCTCCGAAGCGCCGGGACCACCCCGGCCGCCGACCCCGTCCTGTGCGTCGAGGCCGCCGTCACCTCCGTGACGCGGCTGTGCCCGTCGTTCCGCCGCATCACCCTCGCCGGCCCCGAGCTGGCCAGCCTCTCCCCCGCCCTGATCGGGGAGGGCGGCCCGGCCCGGTGCCGCGACGCCTACGTGAAGCTGCTCGTCCCGCCGCCCGGGCGCGCCCCCGAGCGGGCGGACCTGTCCCGCGGCCTGCGGGAGGGCTGGTTCGCCCGGCCCGCCGAGGAGCGCGGGTGGATGCGCACCTACACCGTCCGCGGCGTGCACCGCACGACCTTCTGCGGAGCGGTGGTGCCCGAGCTCGTGCTCGACGTCGTGGTGCACGGCGGGCACGGCCAGGACGGACCGGGCAGCCGGTGGGCCCGCACCGTGGCACCCGGCGAGCGCGTGTACCTGCTGGGCCCGGGCCCGCAGGAGCGGCCGTGGGCGGCGTGGGACCACGGCCGCGCGCGGCGCGTCGTGGCGGTCGGTGACGAGACCGCGGCCCCGGCGCTGATGTCGGTCGCGGAGGAGTTCGCGGACCAGGTCGGGGACCAGGTCGGGGACAGCGCCCCGGCCACCGGCGGGGCGCGCCCCCGGCTCGACGTCGTGCTCGAGGTCCCCCACGCCGGCGACGTCGAGGTGCACCGGTTATCCGCCGAGCGGCCCGGCGTGCGCCTGCACGTCCTGCCCCGGGCCGGGCGGGGCCCCGCGGCCGGGCACGGGCACCGGGCCGCGGTGCGGCTGGCGGGCCTGCTCGGGCTGCCGGGGACGGCGGTCGACGACGTGCTGGCCGGGCGCCGCCCGGAGCGCGGGCTCCCGGCCCTGGCCCTCGCCGAGGACCCCGCCGAGCCGCGGGCGTGGTCGGTGGCCACGCCGGCGCGCGGTGACGTGCCGTACGTGTTCCTGGCCGGGGAGTCCGGGACGGTCAAGGCGCTGCGCCGGCTGTGCGTGGACGCCGCCGGGATCCCCAAGGACCACGTGTCGTTCATGGGGTACTGGCGGCAGGGGCAGGCCGAGTCCTGAGCCGGCGCGCCGCTGCGCCGTCCCCGGCCCGCCGCTTGGGAGGATGGTGGGCGTGAGCCCCCGTCCCGACGCCGTGCTGTCCGTCCGGGACCTCGCCTGCGGCTACGGCGGCGCCGCGGTGGTCACCGGGCTGAGCTTCGACGTGGCCCCGGGCGAGGCGCTGGTGCTCACCGGGCCGAACGGGGCCGGGAAGTCGACGGTCCTGCGCACGGCCGTGGCGCAACAGCCGGCCCTCGCCGGCGAGCGGCTCCTCCACGGCGGGCCGGTGGTCGAGACGTCCCTGCCCTACCGCCGCGCCGTGAGCAGCCTCTTCGACGAGGACGCGTTCCTGCCGGGGGTCGCGGTGCGCCGGCACCTGGAGCTGGTCGCCCGCGGCCACGGGCTGCGGGAGCCCGGGGCCGCCGTGGCGGACGCCCTGGAGGAGTTCGGCCTCACCGGGCGCGCCGACGCCTCCCCGTACGACCTCTCCTCGGGGCAGCGGCGGCGCACGCTGCTGGCCGCCGCCCTGCTGCGCCCCTTCGACCTGCTGGTGCTGGACGAGCCGGAGCAGCGCCTCGACGCGACGATGCGGGACCGGCTGGCCCGCCGGCTGGTGGCGGCCCGGGAGGGCGGCGCGGCGCTGCTCGTGGCGACCCACGACCCGGTCCTGTCCCGGGCGGTCGCCACCGCGACCCTGGAGCTGGCCGAGGAGCCCTCCGCCGGCGCGGCCGGGGACCCGGCCCGGGACGGGCCCGCGCGCGAGCCCGGGCCCGGCCGTGGCCGCTGACCGGCCGGCCGCCGCGGGCCCCGGCGCCGCGGCCCTCCACGGCGCGGACTTCGACGCCGCGCGCTTCGTCCGGGCGGCCCGCGCCGCGGGGCGCGCCCGGGTGCCGCGTTCCGAGCGGTTCGTCGACGCCTACGTCCTGGTCGTGGCGGTGCTGGTCGTGGGCGCCTGGATCTACGGCGGGACGAGCGGTCTGGGCGCGCAGCTCGGCGCGGTGCTGGCCGCGGGCGGGCCGGGCGGGGCCCTGGAGCGTGAGCCGGCGGCGTGGCTGGGCCCCGGCGTTCCGCTGCTCGGCTCGACCGCCCTGCTGGCGCTCGCCTGGGCCGGGCTGGTGCGGACCCTGCTGGTGCTGGGCCCGGTGGGGATCGCCCCGGAACGGGCGTTCTGGCTGTGGCGGCTGCCCCTCGGGGAGGACCGGGAGCCGGCCCGCGCCGTCCGCCGCGCCGCCCTGACCACCGGCGCGGCGTCGGCGGGGGTGGGCGGGGGCGCCGCCGTGGCGGCGTGGTGGGCGGGCGTCCTGCCCGCCGGCGAGGGGAGCGCGGTGCACGCCGCCGCCCTGGCCGGGTGCGCCACGGCCCTGGGCGTGACGGCGGTCGGAGCGGCCGCCCTCCTGCAGGTGGGCACGGCCGGCACCGGGTGCTCCTCCCGGCGCGGGCGCCGGGTCCGGGCAGCGCTCGCGGTGCTCCTCGCGGCCCCGGTGGCGTGGACGCCGGCCGTGGCCACCGCGCCGCGTGCCACCGCACTCGCGCTGGCGGGGCTCGCGGCGGTCGCGGCCGCCGGCGCCGTCGTCGCCGGGGCCCGCGCGGCGCGCTCCCTCACGGGCGGCGAGCTGCGCCGGGCCGGCGCCCGGGGGCGGCACCTGGTGAACGCCGTGCGGCTGATGTCGACGGCCGACCTGCGCCACTGCCTGACGGGCACCGACCAGGGCGCGGTGCGCCGCCCGTCCGCGCCGATCCCGCGGTGGGTCCGCGGACCGCGGCGGGTGGTATTGTTCGCGGCGCTCACCGCGGAGGCCCGCACGGCCTGGCACGGGCGGGCCCTCGTGGACCTGGCCGTCGTGGCGCTGCTGCTCGTGGCGTTCCCCGGGGCGGTGGTTCCGCTCGCGTGGCTGGCGCTGCTCGTGGTGGCCGCGCGCGGGCTCGGCCGGGGGGTCGCCTACGTCGTGGCGGCGCGCGCCGGCAGCGCGGCAGAGCGCCAGCTGCCCCTGGCGGGCCCGGCCGCGGCCCGGGTCCGCCTGGTGGTGCCGTGCGCGGCGAACGCCCTGGTGGTGGGGGCCGCGGCCCTGCTGGCGGGTCTCGCGGCGCAGGCCCCGCCGGGGCCGTGCCTGGCGGCGGGTCTCGTCGCCGGGACCGGGGTCGGCGCAGCGGCCGTGCACCGGGTGCTCGGCCCGGAGCCGGACCTCACGCAGCCGCCGATCGACAGCCCGCTCGGGCCCATCCCCCACGCCCAGGTGGCGGCCTACGGGAGGGGCCTGCTGCTCGTGCCCCTGTTCGCGGCCGGGCCCGCCGCCGTCGTGGCCCTGCCGGCGTGGTGGCCGGGGGTCCTCGGCCTGCTCGCACCGGCGGCCCTCGTGGCGGCCGCCCTGGCGGTCGGGGCGGACGAGCGGGCCTGAGCCGGCGGGTCCGCGCTCGGGAGGTCAGCCCCGGGGAGTCACCCGCAGGACCGCGTCGTCGTCGCCGTTGGAGGTGGTCACCCACAGCGCGCCCTCGGCGTCGAGGGCCAGCGAGCGCAGCCGGCCGTGGGCGTCCTCGAGCTCGGCCATGCGCGTGGTGCCGGTGATCCGGGTGCCGTCGACCTGGTGGACGCCGACGCCCGTGTTCTTCAGCTCCGCGACGGCCAGCGCACCGTCCCACGCCCCCCAGTGCTCGCCCTCGAGGAACACGGCCCCGCTGGTGGCCGCGGTGGGGCGCCCGGAGGACCACACCGCCTCGACGGCGTCCGGGAACTTCTCCCGGTCGGTCATCGGCACCGACTCGTCGTAGCCGGGCATCGGGTCCCACCCGTAGTTGCCGCCGGGCTCGAGCACGTTGATCTCGTCGTCGACGTCGGGGCCGTGCTCCACCGACCACAGCGCACCGGTGCCGGGCTGCACCGCGAGGCCCTGCACGTTGCGGTGCCCCAGGGTGTACACCAGCGCGCCGTCCCCCTCCCGGTCGGCGAAGGGGTTGTCCCGCGGGACCGTCCCGTCGGGGTGCACCCGCAGCGTCTTGCCGCCCAGCGACTGCGGGTCCTGGGGGTGCTCGCCCACGGCCGCGTCACCGGTGCCGACGTGCAGGGCGCCGTCCGGGGCGAAGCGCAGCCGGCAGCCGCTGTGCCGGCCCGAGCTGATCGGCAGGCCGTCGACGACCGTGCCGGTGCGCTCGGCACCGGCCGCGTCGTCGGAGAGGCGCCACCGCGTGACCCGCACGTCCTGCGGCTGCCCGCCGTCCTGCGTCGCGTGGCACAGGAACAGCTCCCGGGTGCGCGCGAAGTCCGGGGACACCGCCAGGCCCATCAGCCCGGCCTCGCTGCCGACGAACAGGTCGCCCAGATCGGCCTCGACCTCGCGGGTGCCCCGGTCGTCGTGGGCGAACAGGCGCCCGCCGCGCTCGGTGATCAGCGCGGTGCCCTCCGGGGTGAGGGCCACGTCCCACGCGACGTCCAGGCCGTCGAGGACCACCTCGACGTCCAGGGCGGGCCCGTCCGTGGCGGAGCCCGGCGCCCCCGCCGCGGAGGCGCCCCCGGTGGCGGGCGGGGACGGCGCGTCCGCGGCGCAGCCGGACAGCAGCACGGCGGCGGCGGCGACCACGATCAGCGGACGGGCGCGGTCCTTCATGCGGGCAATCTATCCCGGATCGCCCACGGGCACACCCGTCCCGGCGTACTGTGGCGTCACGGTGCGGCGGGCAGCACATCGACCGGCACACCGAGCGGGAACACCGAACAGGAACACCGGGCGGGAACACCGGGCGGAACGGGGGCGGGCATGGACCAGGACCGGGCCGGGCACGCCCGGCTGATCCTGCTGGGGGCCGTGGCGCCGGTGGTGTGGGGCACGACCTACGCGGTCACCACCGAGCTGCTGCCCCCGGGCCGGCCGATGACCGCGGCGCTGCTGCGGGCCCTGCCGGCCGGGCTGCTGCTGCTCGCCCTCACCCGGCAGCTGCCCCCGGCGCCCTGGTGGGGCCGGCTGGCGCTGCTGGGCCTGCTCAACTTCGGCGCGTTCTTCCCCCTGCTGTTCCTCAGCGCCTACCGCCTGCCCGGGGGCCCGGCCGCCGTCGTGGGCTCCGCCCAGCCGCTGGTCGCCGCGGCGCTGCTGTTCGTGCTCTTCCGCCAGGGCACGCCCCTCCGCCGGCTGCTGTGGGCGCTGGCCGCCGTGGCCGGGGTCGCCGTGGCTGTCCTCGGGGGCGCCGTCGCCCTGGACGCCGTGGGCCTGGCGGCCGCCGTCGCCGGCACCACGACGATGGCCGCCGGGGTGGTGCTGACCCGCCGCTGGGGCCTTCCGGAGGGCATGAGCGGGCTGACCGCGACCGGGTGGCAGCTGGTCCTCGGCGGCCTGATGATCGCCCCGCTGGTGCCGCTGCTGGACACGGGCCCGTTCGTCCTCGACGCGGGGGCGGTGGCCGGCTACGCCTGGCTGGCCCTGCCCGGGGGCGCGATCTCCTACGCCGTGTGGTTCCACGCCGGCCGGCGGCTGCCTCCCACGAGCCTGACCCTGCTGCTGCCGCTCACCCCGGTCACGGCGGCCCTGCTGGGCTGGGCGCTGCTGGGCGAGGCGCTCACCGGGGTCCAGGCCGCGGGGTTCGGCCTCGCCCTCGTCGCCGCGCTGGGCGGGCAGCTGCCCGCCCCGTCCCGCGCCCGCCGCCGGGGCGGCGTCCGGGGCGCTCCTGACCGGGAGCGGGATCGGCGCTAGGATCTCGGCACGGGACCACGACGATCGGACACGTCATGGCGAGAGCTGCGATCATGTGGGTCCGGCCCACGGAGTCCACCCACCGGGTCACGACCCTCGAGCTGTTCTTCGACCTGGTCTTCGTCTTCGCCTTCACCCAGGTCACCCGGCAGATGACGGACGACCCCACGGTCGTGGGAGCGGCGCGCGGACTGGTGCTGATGGCGCTGCTGTGGGGGGCCTGGAGCGCCTACGCCTGGCTCGGCAACCAGGCTCGGGCCGACGAGGGAGTGGTCCGCGTCGCCTTCGTCGGGGCCATGTTCGCGATGTTCGTGGCGGCCCTGACCATCCCGGAGTCCTTCGCCGACCTGCCCGGCGGGCTGTACGCCCCCCTGGTGTTCGCCGTCTGCTACACGGCGGTGCGCCTGGGGCACCTGGTGTGCCACTTCGTGGCGGCGGGCGGCGACGCCGGGGAGCGGCGCCAGCTGCTCCTGACCGGGACCCCCATCACCGCGGCCTGCGCCCTGCTCGTCGCGGGCGGCGCCCTGGGGCCGCCCCGGCAGACGGTGCTGTGGACCCTGGCCGTGGTCGTGAGCTACGGCGGGGTCTGGTTCTCCGGCACCGCGGGCTGGCGGCTGCCCAGCCCGGGGCACTTCGCCGACCGGCACGGGCTGATCCTCATCGTGGCCCTGGGCGAGTCCCTGATCGCCATCGGGACGGGTGTCGCGACGCAGCCGATCTCGGTCCCCGTGGTCGTCGGCTCGGTGCTGGGCTTCAGCGTGGCCGTGAGCCTGTGGTGGCTGTACTTCGACGTCGTCGCCCACGTGGCCGAGGGCGTGCTCCACCGGGTCCCGGAGGCCGAGCGGGCCGCCCTGGCACGGACCTCCTACTCCTACCTGCACTTCCTCATCGTCGTGCCCGTCATCTTCATCGCCGTGGGCCTGGAGAAGGTCCTGGAGCACGCCTCCGACGCGACCGCCCACGAGCTGGCGGAGCCGCTGACCGGCGTGCCGCTGGTCTGTCTCTACGCCGGCGTGGCGGTGCACCTGCTCGGGCACATCGCGTTCCGCCACCGCGAGGTCGGCGCCTGGAACGCCGAGCGCGGCGTCGCCGCCGTCCTCCTGCTCCTGCTCCTGCCCGTGGCGTGGCGGCTGCCCGCCCTGGCGTCACTGGGCGTCGTGGCGGCCCTGCTGGCGGCGCTGGTGAGCTACGAGCTGCTGCACTTCTGGCAGTTCCGCGACCGGGTCCGCCACTCCCCCGACCCCCTGGCCGACATCGCCCAGCTGATCTGCGGGCCCGGCGCGGACCTCGGGCGGCGGCACCGGCGCTGAGGTGCGCCCGGGTCACGGTCCGTCATCTCCGCTCCCGCGCCGCAGCCCGCCTGCGGGACGGGAAATCGAGGGGTGAACCGTGACCCACCCCTCAGTAGGATGAGGCGGAGCCATCAGAACTTCCCGAGATCCTGGTGGCCGGGCCGGTGCGGGGGACCTCTCCTCGTACCGGCCGCTCTCTGGGCGCCGCGTGCGGATCCCGGAGCGGCCGCCCCCTTCCTCAGCACACCGCCCCCTCCGCCGGCAGGGTGCCCCGGAGCAGGAACTCGTCGACCGTGGCGTCGATGCACTCGTTGGCCCGCAGGTACGACCCGTGCCCCTCGCCGACCCGCGTGAGCAGCCGGGCCGTCTCCAGCTGGTCGGCCAGGGCCTCCGCCCAGGCGTAGGGCGTGGCGGTGTCGCCCGTGCCCCCGATCACCAGGATGGGTGCGGCGCCCTGCGCCTGGACCGGCTCCCGGGGTGGCACGGGCTCGTCGACCAGCGCACCGCAGAAGACCTCCCCGTGGCTGAAGTAGTCGCCGAACGTCGGTGACACCTCCTGCAGCCGGGCGTCCGCGGCGGCCATGGCCGCGGGGTCGGTGTTCGCCGGGGTGTCCAGACAGGTGATCACTCTGAAGGCCTCCGTGGAGTTGTCGGAGTAGCGGCCGTCGGGTTCCCGGCCGTACGCGAGATCGGCGAGGGCCATCAGCCCCGTGCCGTCGCCCCGCTCCAGGGCCGGGACCAGGGCGGAGGTCAGCCGCCACCAGGCGCGCTCCTCGTACAGGGGCAGGATGATCGCGGAGACCGCGTCGTCGACGGTGAGCGGGCGCCCGTCGGCCGTGGGCAGCGACTCCGCCGCGATGCCGTCGATGAGGGCCCCGATCTGGGCGACGGCCTCGTCCACCGTGCCCTCGAGCGGGCACCCGTCCTGGGGCAGGCACGAGGCGGCGTACACCCGGATGGCGCGTTCGAAGCCGGCGGCCTGGTCGATGCTCCCCTGCGCGTAGTCCAGGGTCGGGTCGACCGCCGCGTCCAGCACGAACCGGCCGGTGTTCTCCGGGAACAGGTCGGCGTAGACGGCGCCGAGGTCGGTGCCGTAGGAGTACCCCAGGTAGTCCAGGTCCTCGTCCCCCAGGACGGCGCGCAGCACGTCCAGGTCCCGGGCCGCGCTGACGGTGTCGACCTCGCCGAGCAGCGCCCCGGTGCCGGCCCGGCAGCCTGCGGCGAACTGCTCGGCCAGCGTGGTGAGCGCGGCGAGCCCCGCCGCGGTGTCCGGGTCGATCGGGGTGGCCCGCATCGCGTCCATGGTGGCGTCGTCCACGCACTCCACGGCCGTGGAGGCACCCACCCCGCGCGGGTCGAACCCCACCACGTCGTACGCCGCGAGCACCGCGGGGTCGAGGCCTTGGGCCCAGGGCTCCACGGACGCCGTCCCGGAACCGCCCGGACCACCGAAGTTGACGAGCAGCGGCTCCTGGGGCGCTGCCGCCGCGGGGCCGGCCACCCGCTTGAGGGCGAGGGTGATCTCCGCGCCGGCCGGGGCGTCGTAGTCGAGCGGGACCCGCATCAGGGCGCACTCGGCCGCCGCACCGCACGGCGTCCATGCGAGCGTCTGGGCGTAGAACTCCTCGAGCCCGGCGGGGACCGGCGGAGCGGTCTCCACCGCCGTCGACGCAGCCGCTGGGCCCGCGGCGAGGAGGGCGGCCAGCGCGAGGGCGCCGGCCGTCCGGCGCCCTCGGCGCCGAGGCTCGGAGGTGGAGGCACTGTCGGAGAGGTGCATGACCCACTGCTTTCGGTCGGCGGGACCGGGATCCGGTGGAGCGCGTGCCCGCGGCACGCGCGGCGAGGCCGGTGCTCCACCGGCCTCGCGGACGGCCGGGCCGGCACGGCGTCCCGGCGTGCCGCCGCCCCGGCCGCCCGCGACGAACTGCCGCTGACAAGGGGCTTCAGGGTAGGAGGAGCCCGGCGGACGGGTCAAGGGCGTTGCGCCGGGCGGCGGACCACCACCGCGGACAGTGCTCCGCCCGCCACCAGCAGGGCGGCGCAGGCCCACATCACCGTGGCGTAGCCGTCGCGCACGCGCTCGGGGTCGGTCAGCCCTGTGCCGCCCAGCCCGCCGACGAGCGGGACGGCCGCGACGGCGAGCAGGCTCCCCGTCCTCGCCACGGCGTTGTTGGCCCCGCTGGCCAGGCCCGCCTGCTCCACGGGCACCGCCGAGAGGGCGGCCGCGGTCAGGGGCGTCACGAGCAGGGTCAGGCCGGCGCCGAACACGGCGGCGGGCAGCAGGATGTCCAGGAGGTAGTCGGAGCCGGGACCTGCCCGGCTCAGGAGGGCCACCCCGAGCCCCGCCACCAGGGGCCCGGCCGTCATCGGCAGGCGGGGGCCCACCCGGCTCGTCAGCACCCCCGCGGACGGGGAGAACACCAGCATCAGCACGGTGACCGGCAGCAGCGAGAGGGCCGCGGCCAGCGGGGAGAACCCCGCCCCGACCTGCAGGCCCACCACGACGACGAAGAACACCGCCCCCAGCGCGGCGTAGAGCACCAGGGTCACGGCGTTCAAGGCGAGGAAGGGCCCCGCCACGAGCACGGCGGGCGGCACCAGCGGCGAGACCGCGCGGCGTTCCTGCACCGGGAAGGCCGCCAGCAGGAGCGCCCCCGCGGCGAGCGCGGCGCCCGCGGCGGGTCCGCCCACCCCGCCGCCCCAGGCCGTCAGCCCGTAGCTGAGCGCGCCCAGTCCTCCCACCAGCAGCGCGGCACCGGGCACGTCCAGCTGGGGGCAGGCCGCCGGGTTGCTCGACTCCGGCACGTGCCGGCGGGTGATCACCACGACCGCCACGGCGACCGGGACGTTGACGAGGAACACCCACCGCCAGGACGCGGCCTGGACCAGCCACCCGCCCGCGAACGGCCCGATCGCCGACGCCACCCCGGTGAGCCCCGACCAGGCGCCGATCGCCCGGGCCCGGTCCTGCGGGCCGAAGGACGTCTGCAGGATCGCGAGGCTCGTGGCGGTCAGGAGGGCCGCGCCGACGCCCTGCACCGCCCGCGCCAGGACGAGCACGGCCGCCCCGCCGGCCAGGCCGCACGCCGCGGAGGCCGCGGCGAAGACCACCACCCCCAGGAGGAAGATCCGCCTGCGCCCGTACCGGTCCCCGAGGGACCCGCCGAGCAGCACGAGGGCGGCCAGGGCCAGGGTGTACGCGTTCACGACCCACGTCAGCGCGACCGACCCCGCCGCGAGGTCCGCGCCCACGGCGGGCAGGGCGACGCTGACGACCGTCCCGTCGATGAACGTCAGCGCCGAGCCGAGGACCGTGGCGGCGAGCACCCACCACGCCCGCCGCTGCCCCCAGGCCAGCGGCTCCGGTGGCGGTCCGGCCGTCCGGGGGAAGGTCACGGCGGTGCTCCCGGCGCGGGCGAGCGGGCCGGGGTCATCGCCGGGCGGCCATCGGCCGGGAGTCCCGGCGGACCCCCGCGGCGCCGACCGTGAGCAGCAGCGCGGCCAGGCCGATGGCGGCCGCCGGGCGGTCCGCGCCGAAGCCGCCGAGCCCCAGCAGGCCGAGCAGCACCGCGAGCGCCGCCAGCAGCGCGAAGGAGCCGCGGGCCGAGGCGTGCAGCGCCGCGATCGCACCGCAGAAGAGGGCGGTGCCCAGCAGCAGCGCGCGCACCGCGGCCGCGCCGTCCGCGCCGTGGCCGCCCACGGTGGCCACCGCCTGCTCCACGCCTGCGGCGGCAACCACGATCCCGGCGACCAGGGGGAAGTGCAGATAGGTGTAGGCGCCGACGGCCACGCGGACCCGGGCGACGCCCTCCACCCCCGCCAGGCAGCGCTCGAGCTCGTCCGCGTCGAGGCGGAAGTACGTCCACCACATGGCCGTGGACAGCAGGACGCCGAGGACCGCGGTGCCCAGCAGCCGGACGTCGGTCACCGACGCCGAGACGGCACCGACGCCGATGGAGAACACCGACTCCCCGAGGGCGAGGATGACCACGAGGGCGAAGCGCTCCGCGAAGTGCCCGCTGCTGCGCAGCCGCCACCCCTGCAGCCGCCGGGCGAGCCACCACGTCAGGAGACCGTCCAGCGCCACCGCCCCGGTCCACCACCAGACGCGCTCCCCGGCCGGGACGGCCGCCCCCACGGCGAGGAGGACGACGCTGGCCGCGGCGCCGACGGAGGTGTCCAGCACCTGCCGGCGCAGCGCGGCGTCCCGGTCCAGGAGGGCCGCCAGGACGTACAGGGCGGCGTGGACCGCGCGCACGACGGCGTAGGCCGCCACGAGCACGGCCGCGGCACCGCCGCCGGGGTCGGCCCAGACCTCCCGGAGGCTCAGGCCGATCACGAACACGGCGGTCATCGCGACGACCATGCCGACCAGCATGACCCCGGCGTCGGCACGCAGGTGGTTGCCGAGCCAGGCGTAGCCGACCCACGTCAGCCACAGCAGGCCCAGGACCACGAGGCCCTGGACGGCCCCGAGCACGGTGTGCTCGTGGGCGATCCACGTGGTCACCTGGGTGAACGCGAAGACGTAGACCAGGTCGAAGAACAGCTCCCACGTCGTGACCCGGTGCTCGGCGGAGTTCGCCCCGGGGCGCCACCAGCCGCGGGCATGGCTCGGCATCAGAGGCTCGCGACGCGCAGGGCGGCGCCCGGCGCGGCTGGTTCATGACGCGTCCGTGACGTCATCGGTGGATGAGCTGCTGCCAGTCCGGGGGAACGGCTCCCCGGGGTCCGGGGACGGGCTGGTCCTCCGGGCGGTGCTGCGGCGGGGCGAGCTCGGGGCCCTCCACCATCCGCCGGGTGCGGAAGTCCCAGTACCAGGACTCGCCCGGCTCGAAGCTGCGCGCGTAGCGGTGGCCGGTCTGCCGGTGGTGGGCCGTGGCGTGCTGCGCGGGCGAGGTGTCGCAGCAGCCGATGTGCCCGCACCGGGCGCAGCGGCGCAGGTGCACCCACCACCCCCCGCCGGCCAGGCACTCCGCGCACCCGGTGCCGCTCGGGGGAACCCCCACGTCGATTCCGTCCATGTCCATGCTGCTCACCTCGCACAGGTCCGTTCGCCGCGCCGCGGCGCCGGCAGGGGGCCCGCGCCGGGCCCGCGATCGCTGCCGCCACCACTGTCGCACTTCGGCGGCTCCTGGCCCACCCCTGGACGCGGCGCCGGGGCCTCCGCACACTGAAGGGCAGGAGGCACCGATGACCCGCTCCGCTCTGCCCGCGATCCCGTACGGGTCCTGGCGCGACACCCTGGACACCGTCCACCGGTTCGCCCAGGTGGTCGGCAAGGTCCGGCTGGCGGCCGCCCCGCGCCGCAACCACTGGTGGAACGTCCCGTTCCACCTTACCGGCCGCGGCATCACCACGCGGCCCATGGGGCGCGACCCGATCTTCGCGGTCGACTTCGACTTCCTCGACCACCGTCTCGACGTCAGCACCGTCACCGGCCTCCGGCACTCCTTCGCCCTGCCCGGCCTGTCCGTCGCCGACTTCCACGCCCGGCTGACGGACGGCCTGGAAGCGGTCGGCGTGGCCGTGGACGTCGCCCGGCCGCACCCCTTCGGCCTGCCCGACGCCGCGCGGCCGTTCGCCGCCGACTCCGAGCACCGCGCCTACGACCCCGCCGCGGTCACCCGCTACTGGCGGGTGCTCAGCGAGGTGAACCTGCTGCTCGAGGAGTTCGCCGCCGGCTGGTCCGGCAAGACCAGCCCGGTCCACCACTTCTGGCACACCTTCGACATCGCCGTCACCCGCTTCGCCGACACCCCCGTCGACCACCCGCCGAGCACGGACCCGGTCACCCGCGAGGCCTACTCCCGCGAGGTCGTCAGTTCCGGGTTCTGGTTCGGGGACGACGCGTTCCCCGAACCGGCCTTCTACTCCTACACGTTCCCCGAGCCCGACGGGCTGGCCGACGAGCCCCTCCGGCCGGACGGGGCCGCGTGGGTCGCGCGCGGCGCGAGCCACCTCGCCGTGCTGCGCTACGACGACGTCCGTGCGCGGGAGGACCCGCGCGCTGCAGTCCTCGACTTCTACGAGAGCGCCTTCCGGGCCGGGGCCCGCCGCGCCGGGTGGGACCTCGGCCGGCACGCCTCCCCCGGCGGCGTCACCGACCCGCGGGGCTGAGCGGGGCCCGCTGCTCCCCACGCGCCGGGGGCCCTCCGTGCGAGCCCCCGCCCCGGGAGGGGCGGGGGCTCGCACGGACGGACGCGGGCGTCAGTCGATGACCAGCTCGCCCATCCGGTTCCAGTCCTGGGCCGTGATCTGCTCGCTGATGATCCGCGGCGTCTCCACGAGAGCGGGCCGCATGCTCTCCAGCCCCTTCGCGAAGTGCTCGCTGTTGACGTGCGCCGCCGCGGCGTCGTCCCGGAACGCCTCCACGAGCACGTACTCGTTCGGGTCCTCGACGCTGCGCGACCAGTCGAACCAGAGGTTGCCCGGCTCGTTGCGGGTGGCCTCCGTGAAGTCCCGGGTGAGCTCCGTCCACCGGTCGGCGTACTCCGGCTTCACCTTGTACTTGACGACGATGAAGATCATGCCTGCTCCCTTCTCCGCGGCATCCCTGCCATGTTCGTGCGGCACTTCCGTGACGGGCCCGCCGGTGCGGGCCACCGCGGACAGTCTGATGGTTCGGGGCGGAGGACGGCCACGCCGGGCGGTCCGGTCAGCTCTGGGCGTAGGCGGTGCGCCAGCCGCCGTGGTACTCCTTCCGCGCCACCTCGGAGTACGGCACCGGGCTGACCACGGCGCGCACCTCGAGCTGCTCGTGCGGCTCGACCGTCGTCTTGCGGGTGCCGCCGCCGGGCTCGCCCCAGACCACCTTGAGCTCGGTGCCCTCCGGCACGTTCGCGTCGACGGTGGCCAGGGACAGGGCCCTGCGCTCGTTGGAGCTGTAGCCGGTGAACATCGACAGCCCCACGGTGCGCCCGTCGGCGTCCACCACGGCGTCGTAGTTCGAGGAGCCGTAGTTGGCCAGGGGCAGGTCGAAGTACTTGTAGTTCGGGCCCTCGGTGTCGAAGAGGGACGCGAAGATCTTCGCCATGTCCTCGGCGTTCCAGGCCAGGGTGGCCTTGCGGCGCTGGGCCGAGGGGTCCATCGCCTCCAGGGCGTCGCGGCCGATGAAGTCGTGGTCGAACTTCACGAACGACCCGTAGCCGAGCTCCCACGGCGTGAGGTAGTAGTCCTCGATGTCCTCGGAGACGAAGCTGCCGGCGAGCGCGTTCGTCGCCTCGTAGCTGTCGGCGCCGAGCCACCGCCGGTAGGCGGCCGTCCCGTCGCCGGTGTAGACCGCCGGGAGCGGGGACGGGATCCAGCCGGACTCCAGGGTGTTGGAGGGATAGGCGCGGGCGCCCACGGGCACGATGCCGAACTCGGCGCCGGCCTCGAGGATCGTGGCCCGGACCTGCTCGTAGGACTCGTAGGGGCCCCAGATCTCGAGCCCCGGGGCGCCGGCCATGCCGTGGCGCAGGGTGCGCACCTGGGCGCCCGCGACGTTCATGACGTCCATGGTGAAGAACTTCAGCTGCTCGAGCGGTCCGCCGTTGAGCTTCTCGATGATCTGCCAGGCGCGGGGCCCCTGGATCTGGAAGCGCCAGTACTTGCGCACCACCGGCTTGCCCATGGGCCGGGACGGGGAGCGGCGGTCGACCTCGATGTCGACGTCGTAGCCGCCGGTCTCGCCGTGGAAGAGCAGCCAGTTGGCGGCCGGGGCGCGGCCGACGTAGACGTACTCGTCCTCCTCCTGGCGGAAGAGGATGCCGTCGCCGATGACGTGGCCCGCCGGGGTGGTGGGGACGTACTGCTTGGCCTTGTTCACGGGGAACGTCGCGGTGCTGTTGACCGCGGTGTCCGAGATCAGCTTCAGCGCGTCCCTGCCCCGGATGAACAGGTTGTCCATGTGGTGGGTCTGGTCGAAGAGCACGGCGGTCTCCCGCCAGGCCCGCTGCTCGTTGCGCCAGTTGTGGAACTCCGGTGCCACGACGGGATAGACGTACGCCCCGATCTGCGAGTTGCGCAGCAGCTCGACGGTGCTGCCGGAGGCGTCGAGGACGTCCTGGAGAGTGCTGGGTGCCACGGTGTACCTCTTTCCTGGTGGTGGGAACGGTCTGCGGGGCGCGGGGCGGGGCTAGAAGACGATCGTCTGCCGGTGGTGGCGGATCACCCGGTCCTGGCAGTGCCACAGCACCGCGCGGGCGAGCACCTGGCGCTCGACGTCCGCGCCCCGCCGGGCGAGCTCCTCGGCGGTGTCCCGGTGGGAGACCCGCACGACGTCCTGCTCGATGATCGGGCCCTCGTCGAGGTCCTCGGTGACGTAGTGGGCCGTGGCCCCGATGAGCTTCACGCCCCGCTCCTTGGCCTTGCGGTACGGCGCGGCGCCGATGAAGGCGGGCAGGAAGGAGTGGTGGATGTTGATCACCGGGGCCCCGACCGCCTCGAGGAACGGCGAGGAGAGGATCTGCATGTACCGGGCGAGGACCACGAGGTCGACGTTGCCCTGGAGCAGGCGCAGGTGCTCCGCCTCCGCGGCGGCCTTGTCCCGGGTGGGCACGTAGAAGAACGGGATCCCGAAGCCGCGGACGTCCCCGGCCACGTCCGGGTGGTTGGACACGACCATGGAGACGGTCATGGGGATCTCGCCGCGGCGCTGCCGCCAGACGAGGTCGAGCAGGCAGTGGTCGTCCTTGGAGGCGAAGATCGCCACGCGCTTCGGCACGGACAGGTCGGTGAGCCGCCACCGGAGGTCGAAGCCGTTCCCGAGGGCGGTGCGCAGGTCCTCCGCCACCGCCGGATAGCACGCTCTGTAGTTGGCGAGGTGGAAGACCGTGCGCTGGAAGAAGGCGCTGCCCGCGGGTTCCTCCGAGTGCTGGTCGAGGGCCACGATGTTGGCCCCGTGACCGGCGAGGACGGAGGTGACGGCGGCGACGATGCCCGGCTGGTCCCGCCCCTGCACGACCAGGCTCGCGTGGTCCGGGCGGAGGAGGGACCGGTGCACGGGGATCACCGCGTCCCCTGGCCGGTGGGAGCGAAGCCACGGACCCACTCGGCCGTGGCCCGCAGACCGCCGAAGGTGTAGAAGTGCAGCTGGACCTGGCCGTGCACGGACGGGTCGTGCCCGGCCGCGAGGTCGTGGAGGAACCGGTCGGGGCCCGCGGTGCCGAGCAGGTTGGTCAGGGAGAACCCGTACTTCTGGACGATCCCTGCCGAGGTGGACACCCCGAAGCGCCGGGCGTAGCCGAGCAGTCGCTTGATGCCGGCCGGGCCGGGGACCCCGATGCGCACCGGGGCGTCGACCCCGCGGCGGCGGACCTCGGCCAGCCACTCCAGGACGGGGTCGGTGTCGAAGCCGAACTGGGTGATGACGGTCGGCTCCAGGCCCTGCGCGCGGATCGCGGCGACCTTCCCGGTCAGGGCCGACCACAGGGCGTCGTCGTCGATGCCGGGGTGGCCCTCGGGGTAGCCGCTGACGCTGACTCCGCGCACCCCGTGCTGCTGGAGCAGGCCGGTGCGGACCACGGACAGCGAGTCCTCGTAGGGGCCCTCGGGGGTCTCGGGGTCCCCGCCCACCACGAACACGTGCTCGGCGGCGCCCACCTCCGCGAGCGCGGCGAGGAACTCCTCGAGCTCCCGCTGGGAGCGCAGCCGGCGGGCGGAGAGGTGCGGCACGGGGACGAACCCGTGGGCGCGCACGGCCCGCGCCGCGGCCACGCGCATCGCCAGGTCCTCGTTGGCGAGGAAGGTGACGTTGATCCGGGTCCCGGGCGGGATCACGGGAGCCGCCTCCTCGAGGGCGGGGACGTCCTTGCCCGTCATCTCGAGGGAGTAGTCGGACAGCAGCCGCAGGAGGGCGGGACCGTCGGCGGGCGTGTCGATCGGCATTGATCAGGTCCTTTCCGACGCACGGGTCCGGGCAGGGATCCGTGTGCGTGGTGGAGAGCGTCCTCGCCGCCAGTGTCTCAGGTCACAATACCTATGTACAGAGTGCTTCGGGAGGCCACCTCTTCCCCGGCGGCCCCCGGTGGGCCCCCGTCGCGCACGGCCGCACCCGGACCGGACCACCCCGGCCGAGCAGTTCCCCCGCAGCCGCCGCGGCGGCACGCCGCGCCGGCTGCGGCGCCGGCTGCGGCGCCGCGGTCGACACGCCCGGCCTGGAGGTCGTGGCCGGGACGAGCACGCCGCCGGCCGGATCGTGCGGCGCGAGAGCGCCTGACGGGAGCCCGCGCGGTCGCCGACGTACTCTGGAGCCTGCCCGGGGAGCCGACGTCGTGCCCGCCCGGACCGCGAGCGAGCCAGGAGGAGACCGTCCAGTGCAGACCCCGCACGCCGACCAGCACGCCGTCCCCCCGTCCCGCCGGGCGCTGGTCCACCTGGGGGTGTGCGTGGTCCTGGTCGGGCTGAACCTGCGCACGGTCTTCTCGAGCTTCTCCGCGATCCTGCCGGAGATCACCGCCGCCGCCGGCCTGCCGTCCTGGGCGGTCACCGCCCTGACCACGGCCCCGGTGACGCTGCTCGGGGTCTTCGCCCCCCTCGCCCCGCGGCTGGCCCGCCGGTTCGGGGCGGAGCACGTGCTGCTGGGCGCCATGGCGCTGCTCGCCCTGGGGCTGGCCCTCCGCGGGCTGCCCCTGCCGGGGGCGGGTGCCGTGCCGCTGCTGCTGGCCGGGACGGTCGCGTGCGGGGCCGCGATCGCCCTGGGCAACGTGCTGCTGCCCTCGCTCGTCAAGCGCGACTTCACCCACCGCCTCGGGCTGATGAGCGGGCTCTACACCACCGCCATCTGCGCCTCCGCGGCCCTCGGGGCGGGCCTGACCTACCCGGCGCTCCAGGCGACCGGGTCCTGGCGGGCGTCGCTGGCGCTGTGGGCGGTGCCGGCCGTGGCCGTCGTGGCCCTGCTGGTCCCGGTGGCGGCCCGCCACCGGGCGGCAGCACCAGGGGCACCGGCCGGCGGAGGGCCGGGCCCGTGGCGCTCCCCGGTGGCCTGGCAGGTCACCGGGTTCATGGTCTTCCAGGCCATGATGTCCTTCAGCGTCTTCGCCTGGCTCGCCCCCATCCTGCGGGACCGCGGGATCGACGGGGCCACTGCGGGGCTGATCGTGGCGGTGTCCATCGTGCTGCAGATGACGGGCTCCCTGTTCGCCCCGGCGCTGGCCGTGCGGCTGCGCGACCAGCGGGTGCTCAACGCCGCGCTCGCCCTGATGGCCGGCGGCGGCTTCGTGCTGTCGATCTTCGGGCCCCTCCCGCTGATCTGGGTGTGGACCGGCCTGCTGGGGCTGGGCCAGGGCGCCCTGACGGCCGTGGCCCTGACGATGATCGCCCTGCGCACCCGCAGCCCCGCCATGGCCGTGCGGCTGTCGGGGATGATGCAGGGCGTCGGCTACGGCCTGGGCTCCTCCGGCACCTTCCTGGTCGGGCAGCTGCTGCACGCGACCGGCGGCTTCGCGGCCGCGGGGGCCCTGTTCGCGGTGGTCGGCACGCTGGCCGCCGTCTTCGGCTGGCAGGCCGGACGGGCCCGTCTCATCCGGGAGTAGCCCCGCCGGGCCCGCCCGGCGGCCTCACAGGGGCGCGGTGGAGGCCCGTTCCACGAGGGAGGTCTGCAGCTGGATGGGGTGGGCCCGCCGGGAGGACCCGGTGAGCATGCCCAGCGCCCGCTCCACGGCCATCTCGCCCATGGCCTGCAGGGGCTGGCGCACGGTGGTCAGCTTCGGCGACGCCCACCGTGCCACGAGGGTGTCGTCGAAGCCCACCACGCTCAGGTCCGCGGGAATCTGCAGGGACGCCTGCCGCGCCGCCTCGAAGGCCCCGAGGGCGGCCTCGTCGGACGCCGCGAACAGGGCGGTGGGACGCGGCTCGAGGCCCAGCAGGTGCACGGCGGACCCGAAGCCGTCCTCGTAGCTGAAGCCGTCCCCCACCACGAGCGCCGGGTCGTAGGCGATGCCGGCGGCCTCCAGGGCGCTGCGGTAGCCCGCGAGCCGCTCGCCCGCCGGGACGGAGCCCTCCGGCCCGCGCAGGTGCCCGATCCGTCGGTGGCCGAGCCCGATCAGGTGGTTCGTCGCCTCCAGCCCCCCGGCCCAGTTCGTCGACCCGATGCTGGGCACGGCCGGCGGGAGGCTGTTCACCGGGTCGATCGCGAGCAGCGGCACGCGCGCCCGCGCGGCCGCCGCGATCTGCTCCTCGCCCAGCGGCGTGGTCACCGCGATGACCGCGGTGGCCCCGTCCCGCCCGCAGTGGGCGAACCACTCCTCCGAGAACGGCGGGACGTCCCCCTTCTCGAGGGCGGGCAGCGTGTTGAGCAGCAGGTCGGCGCCGGCGCGCCCGCAGGCGTCGACGGCGCCCGCCATGACCTGCAGCGAGTAGTTGCTCTCCAGGGTGTCGAAGACCAGCACGATCGCCGCGCGCGGCTGCCTGCTCGCCGCCGCGGTGTAGCCCAGCGCGGCCGCGGCGGCGCGGACCTTCTCCCGGGTGCTCTCGCCCACGTCCGGACGCCCGTTGAGCACCTTCGAGACGGTCCCCTTGGAGACTCCCGCGTGGACGGCCACCTCGGTCAGCGTCGTCCTCTTCATGGCATCAGTCTCCTCGTTCGGGGCCGGGGGGTCTCGTGCCGCCGCGCTGATGGGCGAAACTTTTCGGCCGACCGATTCCCGTAATCCAGATCACAGAGGACTATTGACGACCGGGGAAGGCCCCACCTACTCTGCTTGCAACGAAACAGTATTCGAAACGTTTCGAAACTGCAATGCCCCACTCAACGACGAGGACATCGCCATGACGACTTCCCGTACCTCTCGCTCCTCCTTCGCCGACGTGGCCCGGACCCCCCTCTCGCGGCGCTCGCTGGGCCGCTTCGCCCTCGCCGGGGCCGCGGCCGTGGCCCTCGCCGGGTGCGGCGGCGGCGCCCGGCCCGCCGGCGCCGGGGGCACCGGGGCCACCGCGTGGACCCTCACCGGAGGAGCCGAGGACATGTTCCGCGCGTCGTTCCAGGCGTGGAACGACGCGCACCAGGACGCGCGGATCGCGGCGGAGTACTTCGCCAACGACGCCTTCAAGGAGAAGATCCGCACCAGCGTCGGCTCCGGCAACGCCCCCACCCTGATCTACGGCTGGGGCGGCGACGGGCTGAAGGACTACGTGGAGAACGGCAACGTCGTCGAGCTCACCGGGAAGGTCCCGCAGATGGAGGAGCGCGCCCTCGACTCCGTCCTGGAGACCGGCATGGTCGGCGGGAAGCTCTACGCCGTCCCGAACAACAACACCCAGCCGGTCATCCTCTACTACAACACCAAGCTCTTCGAGGAGCAGGGCGTCGAGCCCCCCGCCACCTGGGACGAGCTGATGGACGCGGTGCAGAAGTTCAAGGCCGCGGGGATCACCCCGATCTCCGTGGCCGGCGCCAGCCAGTGGCCGTACCTGATGTGGATCCAGTACCTGACCGACCGGATCGGCGGCCCGGAGGCGTTCCAGGCGGTCGTGGACGGCAAGCCGGACGCGTGGTCGGAGCCTGCGATCAAGGAGGCCCTGGAGAGGATCCAGGAGCTCGTCGCGGCCGGCGGCTTCGGCGAGGCCTACGGCTCGGTGGTGGCCGACGCGAGCGCCGACGTCGCCCTCGTGCACACCGACCAGGCGGCCATGATGCTGCACGGCAGCTGGGTGTACACCAGCTTCCTCACCGACGCCCCCGAGTGGACCGCCGAGGGCAACCTCGGCTACGCCGCGTTCCCGACGGTCGAGGGCGGGAAGGGCGACCCGAAGAACATCGTGGGCAACCCGGCGAACTTCTGGGCCGTGTCCGCCGACGCGAGCCAGGAGCAGCAGGACATCGCGTTCCGCTACCTCAACGAGATGAACCTCGACGACACGGCCGTCGACACCCTCTTCGGCGCCGGGCTCATCCCCGCGGTCGACGGGGTCGAGGACCGGATCGCCGCGACGGAGCACCCCGAGTACCTGCGGTTCGCCTACTCGATGGTCCAGGACGCCCCGCACTTCCAGCTCTCCTGGGACCAGGCGCTGCCCGCCGAGCAGGCGCAGGCGCTCCTGACCAACCTCAGCCAGGTGTTCCAGCGGGAGAAGACCCCGGCCGAGTTCCAGTCCGCGATGAACGGGACGCTGTGATGCTGATGCGGGTACCGGCCAGGCGGGCGTCCCGGACGGGGGCGCGGCCCAGTGGCTGGCTCCTGGCCCCGGCCCTCGTCTTCTTCGGCCTGTTCTCCCTCGGGCCGCTGCTGGGGGTGTTCGTCCTGTCCTTCATGCAGTGGGACGGGCTGGGCACCCCTGCGTGGACGGGGCTCGACAACTGGGCCGCGGTCTTCGACGACCCCGTCTCCCGCGACGCCATGTGGCTGACGCTGAAGATGACACTGCTCAGCTACGCGGTGCAGTTCCCGCTGAGCCTCCTGCTGGGCGTGTTCATGGCCGGGCGCCAGCGGTACCGCGAGTTCCTCTCGGTGCTGTACTTCCTGCCCATGCTCTTCTCGGCCGCCGCGATCGGCATCGCCTTCAAGGCCCTGCTCGACCCCAACTTCGGGCTGTCGAAGGCGTTCGACGCCGCGTTCCTGCGGCAGGACTGGCTGGGGTCCCCGGACCTCGCGTTCTACGTGGCCGTGTTCGTCATCTCCTGGTCCTTCATCCCGTTCCACTCCCTGCTCTACCAGGCCGGGGTGCGGCAGATCCCGCAGACGATGTACGAGGCGGCGACGCTCGACGGGGCCGGGACGGTGCGGCAGTTCTTCTCCATCACGCTCCCGCAGCTGAAGTACACGGTCGTGACGTCGTCGACCCTGATGCTCGTGGGCTCCCTGACCTACTTCGACCTGGTCTTCAGCCTCACCGGCGGAGGACCCGGCACGGCGACGCGGATCCTGCCGCTGGACATGTACCTCACCGGCTTCCGCAGCAACCAGATGGGCGAGGCCAGCGCTCTCGCGGTGATCCTCGTCGTCGTCGGCCTCGCCCTGTCCCTCGGTCTCCAGAAGCTCTCCGGCGCCGACCGGATGGAGAGCCAGGCGGAAGGTGCCTAGTCCCATGACCTCACGTCTCACCACCCGCAACATCCCGGCGGCGGTCGGCGGGTGGCTGTGGCTGGCCGCCATCATCGTGCCGATCTACTACATGGTCATCACGAGCACGAAGCCGCGCTCCGACTACTACTCCACGAACCCCCTGGTGCCCTCGGCCCCGACCTTCGCGCCGTACGCCGCGGTGCTGGAGAACGACTTCGTCCGGTACTTCACGAACAGCCTGGTCGTGGTGGTGTGCACCGTGGCCGGCATCGTGTTCCTGTCCCTGCTCGCGTCCTACGTGATCGTGCGCAGCCGCTCAGCGGTGGCGGTGCTCTCCAACCGGCTGTTCCTGCTGGGCATCGCCATCCCGATCCAGGCCACGATCATCCCGATCTACCTGATCATCATCCAGCTGGGGCTCTACGACACCCTCGCGGCACTCGTGCTGCCGGGCATCGCCTCGGGGATCCCGATCACCGTCCTGATCCTCACGAACTTCATGCGCGACGTCCCCAACGAGCTCTACGAGTCGATGACCCTCGACGGCGCCGGGCACTGGAAGATCTTCCGCTCCCTCGTCCTGCCGCTCAGCATGCCCGCCGTCACCACGGTGGCGGTCTACAACGCGCTCAACAGCTGGAACAACTTCCTGTTCCCGCTGATCCTCACCCAGAGCGCCGACCGCCGCACCCTGCCCCTGTCCCTGTGGACGTACCAGGGGGAGTTCCAGGCGGACATCCCCGCGGTGCTCGCCGCCGTCGTCCTCTCGGCGGTGCCCATCCTCGTCCTCTACGTCTTCGGGCGGCGCCAGCTCGTCGCCGGCCTCACCGCCGGCTTCGGCAAGTGACCGTCCCGCCCCTCCACGAAAGAAGCCCATGACAGACCGACCCGTGACCCAGCCCTGGAACGACCCCTCCCGCCCGGTCGCCGAACGCGTCGACGCCCTCCTGCAGGAGCTCACCCTCCAGGAGAAGGCCGGCCAGCTCGGCAGCTACTGGCTGCGCCCGGACCCCGAGGACGCGGCCCCCGGCGCCGCCCCGATGGAGGCCGCCTTCGCCGGGGACCGCTCCACCTTCGAGGCGGCCATCGCCCACGGCCTCGGCCACATCACCCGGGCCTTCGGCAGCGCGCCGGTCTCCTCCGCCGAGGGCGTCGAGCACCTGCGCACCCTGCAGGGCCAGGTCGTGGCCACCTCCCGGCTCGGGATCCCCGCAATCGCCCACGAGGAGTGCCTCACCGGGTTCACCACCCTCGGCGCCACCTGCTACCCCGCCGCGATCGCGTGGGGCGCGGCCTTCGACCCCGCGCTCGTCCGGGAGATGGCCCGGCGCATCGGCACCGACATGCAGGCCGTCGGCGTCCACCTCGGCCTCTCCCCCGTGCTCGACGTGGTGCGCGACTACCGGTGGGGCCGCGTGGAGGAGACCGTGGGCGAGGACCCCTACCTCGTCGGCTCCGTGACCACCGAGTACGTCCGCGGCCTCCAGGAGGCGGGCGTCGTCGCGACCCTCAAGCACTTCGCCGGCTACTCGGCCTCCCGTGCCGGGCGCAACCACGCCCCCGTCTCGATCGGCCCCCGCGAGTTCCGCGACGTCGTGCTCGTCCCCTTCGAGATGGCCGTGAAGCTGGGGCGGGCCGGCGCGGTCATGAACTCCTACGCCGACGTCGACGGCGTGCCCCCCGCGGCCGACCCCGAGCTGCTCACCGGGCTGCTGCGGGAGAGGTGGGGCTTCGAGGGCACGGTCGTCTCCGACTACTGGGCCGTGAGCTTCCTGGAGTCGATGCACCGTGTGGCCGGGAGCGCCCGGGAGGCCGGGATCCGCTCGCTGGCCGCCGGGATGGACGTCGAGTTGCCGGAGACCGGGTGCTTCGCCGACCTCGCCGCCGCGGTGCGCGAGGGCGGGCTCGAGGAGTCCGTGCTGGACCGCGCCGTGCGCCGGGTGCTCACCCAGAAGGTCGAGCTGGGCCTGCTGGACGAGGGCTTCGACCCCGCCGCCGCGGGCGAGGCCGTCGACCTCGACTCCCCGGCCAACCGCGCGCTGGCCCGGCGGATGGCCGAGGAGTCGGTCGTGCTGCTGAAAAACGAGGGCGTCCTGCCGCTGGCCGGACCGCGCCGCGTCGCCGTGATCGGCCCGAGCGCCGCCCAGCCCCGGTCCTTCCTGGGCTGCTACAGCTTCACCAACCACGTCCTGTCCCGCTTCGGCGAGGGCGGCACCGGCATCGAGATCACCTCCGTGGTCGACGCGCTCGCCGAGGAGTTCGCCGGGCAGGACGTCGAGCTGCGCCACGCCCGCGGCGTCGACTTCACCGACCCGGACGTCAGCGGCATCGCGGAGGCCGTCGCGGCCGCCGAGGCCGCCGACGTCGCAGTCGTGACCGTCGGCGACCTCGCCGGGCTGTTCGGCACCGGGACCTCCGGGGAGGGCTGCGACGTCGTCGACCTGTCCCTGCCGGGCCGGCAGGCCGAGCTGGTCGAGGCGGTGCTGGCCACCGGCACCCCGGTGGTGCTCGTGCTGATCACGGGCCGCCCGTACAGCATCGGCGCGTTCGACGGCCGCTGCGCCGCCGTGGTGCAGGCGTTCATGCCCGGCGAGGAGGGCGGTCACGCCGTGGCCGGGGTGCTCTCGGGCCGGGTCAACCCCTCGGGCCGGCTGCCCGTCGGGATCCCCCGCCACGTCGGGGGCCAGCCGGGGACCTACCTGGCCCCGCCGCTGGGCGGCTGGTCGGAGGGCGTGTCCAACCTCGACCCCCGGCCCCTGTACCCCTTCGGCCACGGCATCGGCTACTCGCGCTTCGCATACGCCGACCTGGAGCTCTCCGCGACGGAGATCGCCACCGACGGCGAGGTGCAGGTCGCCGTGACCGTCACCAACACCTCCGGCCGGGCCGGCCAGGAGGTCGTCCAGCTCTACCTGTCCGATCCGGTGGCGCAGGTGGTGCGGCCCGTGAAGTTCCTCGCCGGCTTCGCCAAGATCGCCCTCGACCCGGGCGCGAGCGCCCGGGTGGTGTTCACCGTCCACGCCGACCGCACCGCGTTCACCGGCCGGGACATGCGGCGGGTCGTCGAGCCCGGCGAGATCGTCGTGCGCGTGGGCTCCTCCAGCGAGGACCTGCCCCTGGAGGCCTCCTTCGCCATCACCGGCGAGGTGCGCGACGTCGAGGACGTCGAGCGCGTCCTCACCACGCCGGTCTCCACCGCCCTCACCGCCCCGGTCGGGACGGCCTGAGCACCCCGCTTCCCCCATCCCCTCGTTCCCCTCGTTCCCCTCGTTCTCCCCGCACCATCCCCTCCCCCACAGAACGGACCCCGAGATGACCACGCGAACAGCCCTCCTGCGCACCGGCGCCGCCACGGCCCTCGCCGCCCTGTCCCTCACCGCGCTCCCCCAGGCCGCGGTGGCCGACCCCGGCGCCACGCCCCCCGGCCTGGCGAAGCAGGACACCCTGCGCTGGAACGCCCCGAAGGACTTCCACATCGGCAGCGCTGTGGCGGGCGGCGGCCACCACACGACGGCCGACTACCCCGAGCCGTTCCCGTCCGACCCGCGGTACCGCTCCGTCCTGGCCGCCGAGTTCAGCTCCCTCACCCCCGAGAACCAGATGAAGTGGGAGTTCGTCCACCCCGAGCCGGGCGTCTACGACTTCGGCCCCGCCGACGACATCGTCGACTTCGCCGAGGCCAACGGGCAGGTCGTGCGCGGGCACACCCTGTTCTGGCACAGCCAGAACCCCGACTGGCTCGAGAACGGCAACTACACCCCGGAGGAGCTGCGCGCCATCCTCAAAGACCACGTGCAGACCGTGGTCGGCCGCTACGCGGGCCGCATCCAGCAGTGGGAGGTCGCCAACGAGATCTTCGACGACAGCGGGCAGCTGCGCACGCAGGACAACATCTGGCTGCGGGAGCTGGGCCCGTCGATCATCGGGGACGTCTTCCGCTGGGCGCACGAGGCGGACCCGGAGGCCAAGCTGTTCTTCAACGACTACAACGTCGAGGGGACCAACGCGAAGGCCGACGCCTACTACGCCCTGATCCAGGACCTGCTCGCCCAGGGCGTGCCCGTCCACGGCTTCGGCATGCAGACCCACCTCGGCCTGCAGTACGGCTTCGACGGGCGGATGCAGGCCAACCTGCAGCGCTTCGACGACCTCGGGCTGGAGACGGCCGTCACGGAGATGGACGTCCGCGGCCCGGTCGGGGCGGACGGCCTGATGAGCGAGGAGCTGCGGCAGAAGCAGGCGGAGTGGTTCCGCAGCGCGCTCAGCGCGTGCCTGGCCGTGGAGGACTGCAACTCCTTCACCGTGTGGGGCGCCCTGGACGAGCACTCCTGGGTGCCGAACACCTTCCCGGGCTACGGCGACGCCCTGACCATGGAGGGCGACTACGAGCGCAAGCCCGCCTACTACGCCCTGCAGCGGACGCTGGCCGAGGCCGGCCCCGGCGGCGCGGCGCGCCTGGCGCACCACCCGGCGCTCCGGAGGTGACCCGTGCCGTCCGGCACCGCCCGGACGGCACGGCGACGGGGCCCGCTCGCACCGAGCTGGCCCCGTCGCCGTGCCCGGCCTCAGCCGCGGGCGATCCACCACGCCGGGGAGGCGAAGATCGGCTCCAGGGCGGTCGTGGCCGCCCCGGTCAGCGAGGGCCGGTCGTCGGCCGCGGCCTGCTCGATCCGGACGGGCCCCGCCTCCGCCGTGAGCGCGTGGGCCTCGACGACCTCCCGCAGCACGGGCTCCAGCTCCTGCGCGATGGGCCCGAAGTACCCGGAGAGCACCACCGTGGACAGGTCCAGGACGTTCATCGCGTTCGCCAGGACGGCGCCGAGGGGGCGGCCGAGCATCTCCACGACGGCCTCCCGGCTGTGCAGCCGCCGCGCCATGGCCTCCACGAGGTCCTCGATCCGCACGTCCTCGGGCAGCCCGGTCCTCCCGCGCAGGGCGTGGTAGCTGACGTAGGCCTCCAGGCAGCCCCGCCGCCCGCACCGGCACGGCTGTCCGCCGGGCTCGATCGTCACGTGCCCCAGCTCCCCCGCCCAGCCGTGCTCGCCGCGGTGGATCCGGCCCTCGAGGACCACGGCGCCGCCGATCCCGGTCTGCCCGTGCAGGAACAGGAAGGACTCCCCGGGCCGGCGCAGCACCTCCGTGCCGGCCGCGAGCATGCTGTCGTTGCCGGCCGTGAGCAGGGCGCCCCGGAAGGACGGCAGCCGCCGCAGCCGCTCCAGCAGGGGCACGGCCCGCCAGGCCAGGTTGGGGGCGGAGAGCACCGTCTCCCGGTCGGTGGACAGGCGCCCGGGGACGGAGACGCAGACCCCCGCCACGCGCGCCTGCGCCACCGCCGCCAGGGCCTCGTCGAGCAGGTGCGCGAGCTCCCCGGCCACGGCGTCCACCGGGGCGCCGACGAAGGAGCCGAACCGTGAGCCCTCGTGCAGCACCTCCCCGTCCAGGCCGGTCACGAGACACGCCACGTGGTCCGCGGCGATCTCCAGGCCCACCCCGGCCACGCCCCCGCGCGCCAGGCTCAGCGGGATCACCGGTCGGCCGGCGGCTCCGCCGGCGGCCTGCGCGCCCTCCACCACCAGGCCCGCGTCGAGCAGCTCCTGGACCAGCTTGGACACGGTCGGCTTGGTGAGGCCGCTGCGCTTGGCGAGGCCCGCCCGCGAGACGGGGCCGTCGGCCTCCGCCACGGCGCGGAGCACGGTGGAGAGGTTGTGCTCCCGCAGGTCGGTGGACTGCACGGGCATCTCTCCGTCGGGTCGAGGGGACGCGGGCCGGGGGACCCGCACGGGGGCGGGGCCGGCCGGCAATTCCGGCGCGGCCCTTCCCCAAGACTATCGCGCTCTCTATAGTAAGTAACGGTAACTAACCCATAGTGAGAAAGGACCTCCGATGTCCACCACCGCTCCCGCCACCTCCCTCGCAGCCTCCCTCACGCCCTCCCCGGAGGATCGGTTCTCCTTCGGCCTGTGGACCGTCGGCTGGGCTGCCCGCGACCAGTTCGGTACCGCGTCCCGCCCGGACCTCGACCCCCTCGCCTCGGTGCGCAAGCTCAAGGAGCTCGGCGCGTGGGGCTTCACGTTCCACGACAACGACCTCATCCCGTTCGACGCGACCGAGGCCGAGCGCGAGCGGCTGATCGGGGAGCTGAAGCGGACCATGGACGACACCGGTATGGTCTGCGAGATGGTCACCACCGACACCTTCGCCGAGCCGGTCTTCAAGGACGGCGCCTTCACCTCCAACGACCGGCGGGTCCGCCGCTACGGGCTGCGCAAGGTGCTGCGCAACGTCGACCTCGCGGCCGAGCTGGGCGCCACCACGTTCGTGATGTGGGGCGGGCGCGAGGGCTCCGAGTACGACTCCTCCAAGGACCTCCTCGCCGCCCTCGAGCGCTACGCCGAGGGCATCGACACCGTGGCCGGCTACATCAAGTCGCAGGGCTACGACCTGCGCATCGGCCTCGAGCCGAAGCCGAACGAGCCCCGCGGCGACATCTTCCTCCCCACCGTGGGCCACGCCCTCGCGTTCATCGAGCGCCTCGAGCACGGCGACGTCGTCGGCGTGAACCCCGAGACCGGGCACGAGCAGATGGCCACCCTGAACTACACGCACGGCCTCGCCCAGGCGCTGTGGGCCGAGAAGCTCTTCCACATCGACCTCAACGGCCAGAACGGGCCCATGTACGACCAGGACCTGGTCTTCGGGCACGGCAACCTGATCAGCGCGTTCTTCACCGTCGACCTGCTCGAGAACGGCTTCCCGTCGAGGCCGGGGGCCTACCAGGGCGCCCGCCACTTCGACTACAAGCCCTCCCGCACCGAGCACCTCGACGGCGTGTGGGACTCCGCGGCCGCGAACATGCGGATGTACCTCGCCCTCAAGGAGCGTGCCGTGGCCTTCCGCCAGGACCCCGAGGTCCAGGAGGCCCTGGAGCAGGCCGGGGTCCTCGAGCTCGCCGAGCCGACCCTCGCCGAGGGCGAGGACCTGCAGTCCTTCCTCGCCGACCGCGGTGCCTACGAGGACCTCGACCTCACCGGCCCCTCGGAGCGCAACTACGGCTTCGTGCGCCTGCACCAGCTCGCCGTCGAGCACCTCATGGGCGCCCGCGGCTGAGGCCCTGCCCGCCGCCCGGCCCCGGGCGGCGGGCCCGGCCGGGCGCGCACCCCGCGCGCCCGGCCCCCCGTCCCCCATCCGCGGTGCCCCGGCACCTGTTCTTCGACGAGGACCTTCATGGCACGCACCACCGTCCTGGGCATCGACTCCTCCACCCAGTCCACCAAGGCGCTCCTGGTCGACGCAGAGACCGGCGAGGTCCTCGGCGCCCGCCGCGCCCCCCACCCGGAGGGCACCGAGGTCGACCCCCGCGCCTGGCTCGCGGCGCTCGACGACGCCGCCGGCCCCTTCCTCGAGGAGGTCTCCGCCGTGGCGGTCGGGGGCCAGCAGCACGGCATGGTCGCCCTCGACGAGCACGACGACGTCGTGCGCGACGCCCTCCTGTGGAACGACACCCGCTCCGCCGACCAGGCCGAGGCCCTGGTCGAGGAGATGGGCGGGCCGGCCGCGTGCGCCGAGGAGCTCGGCAGCGTGCTGGTGGCGTCCATGACCTCCACCAAGCTGCGCTGGATGGCCGAGCACGAACCCGGCAACGCCGCCCGGACCCACCGGGTGCTGCTGCCCCACGACTACCTCTCGTGGCACCTCAACGAGGACCGCTCCTCCTTCTTCACCGACCGCGGCGACGCCTCCGGCACCGGGTACTGGTCGCCCCGGACCGGGGACTGGTGCCCGGACCTCGCCCGCCGCGCGCTCGGCCACGACGTCGCGCTGCCCGGGCTCGCCCCCCGCCCGGACGCCGTGATGGGCCGCACCGTCCACGGGGCGGCGCTGGCCGCCGGCACCGGGGACAACATGGCCGCGGCGCTGGGCGTCGCCCTCGGGCCCGGGGACGTGTCGCTGTCGATCGGCACCTCGGGGGTGGCCGCCATGGTCTCGGAGACCCGTGCGGCGGACCCGACCGGGCTGGTCACCGGGTTCGCCGACGCCACCGGCCGCTACCTGCCCATGGCCACGACCCTCAACGCCGCGCGGGTCCTGGAGTTCGGCGCCCGCGTGCTCGGCGTCGACCACGACGAGCTGTCCCGCCTCGCCCTGGCCGGCGAACCCGGGGCCCACGGAGTGAGCCTGCTGCCCTACCTCGACGGCGAGCGCACGCCCAACCGCCCGCGGGCCCGCGCGACCCTGCACGGGATGTCCACGCGCACCACGCGCGAGGACGTGGCGCGCGCCTGCGTCGAGGGGCTGCTGTGCTCGCTCGCCGACGGGATGGCCGCGCTGGAACGGGCCACGGGCGCCACCGTGGAGCGGGTCGTCCTGATCGGCGGCGGGGCCCGGTCCGAGGCGGTGCGCCGGCTGGCCCCCGCCGTGCTCGGCCGCCCCGTCCTGGTCCCCGCCCCGGGCGAGTACGTGGCCCTGGGCGCCGCCCGGCAGGCGGCCTGGGCCCTCACCGGCGCCGGCGAGCCCCCGGCCTGGGCGCTGCCCGGCCTCCAGGAGTACGGCGCCGACCCCACTCCGCAGGTGCTGGAGGCCTACCGGGAGCTGCGCGACCGCACCGGGGCCTGGGCGTGAGGCCGGCCCGGACCGTGCCCCGCCCTGCGCCCGGGCCTCCCGGGCCCCGGTCCTTCGGGACGCTGCCCGACGGCCGGGAGGTCACCGTCCACACCCTCACGGCGCCGAACGGCCTGGAGCTGCGGGTCCTCGACCTCGGCGCCGCCGTGCAGGCCCTGCGCGTGCCCGGTCCGGACGGCACCGGCACGAACGTGGTGCTGGGCCATCCCGACGCGTCCGTCTACGCCGAGCACGCGGACGCGTACCTGGGCTCGGTCGTGGGCCGCTACGCCAACCGGATCGGCGGCGCGCGCTTCGCCCTCGACGGCGAGGACTTCGCGCTCAGCGCCAACGAGGGCCCGACCTGCCTGCACGGCGGGGCCGACGGGTTCCACCGGCGGATCTGGCGGACGGTCCGCGCGAGCCGCACCTCGCTGGTCCTGGAGCTGGTCAGCCCCGCCGGGGACCAGGGCTTCCCCGGGGAGGTCGTCCTGCGGGCCCGGTACACCGTCGCGGACGACGTCGTGGCCCTCGAGCTGGAGGCGCGCACCGATGCGCCGACCGTGCTGGGGCCTGCGAACCACGCCTACTTCAACCTCGCGGGCGAGGGCTCCGGGACCGTGGACGAGCACCTGCTGCTCGTCGAGGCGGACCACTACCTCCCGGTGGGCCCGGACTCCCTGCCCCTCGGCGGGCTGGCGGCCGTGGCGGGCACGCCGTTCGACCTGACCGCCCCGGCACGGCTGGGCGAGCGGGTGCGCTGCGGCCACCCGCAGGTGAGCGCGGTGGGCGGGATCGACCACTCCTTCCACCTGCGGGGCTCGGGCCTGCGCCGGGCGGCGCTGCTGGAGCACCCGGCGAGCGGACGGTACCTGGAGCTGCTCACGGACCGCCCCGCCCTGCAGGTGTACACCGGCAACTCCCTGGACGGCACCGCGCCGGGCACCTCCGGGCGCAGGTACCGGCAGGGCGACGGCGTGGCTCTCGAGGCCCAGGCGCATCCCGACTCCCCCAACCGGCCCTGGCTCTCGGACGCGGTGCTGCGCCCGGGGCAGGTCCACCGCTCGCACACGCAGTGGCGGTTCGGCCTGCGCACCGGCCCGGCGGGGGCCGTCCGGGAATAGGCGCCGGCCCGAGGCCTCCGCCCCCCAAGGGTCATCCGAGCAGGTCGCGGGCGAGCGCGAGCGCGCCCCGGACCCCGGAGTCGTCGCCCAGCTCCGGGCGCACCACGTACCCGCTGCCGGGATCGGCGCAGGGGTGGTCGTCGAGGGCTCCCGCGACGAGCCGGGCCAGCTCGGCCCGCGCCGCCTCCAGCAGGCCCTCCGTCTTGGCCACGCCCCCGCCGAGGACGATCCGCTCGGGCGCGACCGTGTAGGTGACGGCGGCCAGCAGCTGGGCCACGTAGTGGGCGCCGAGCTCGACCGCCCGCGCCCTGTCCGCGCCCAGGTCCGGGCCCGGCCGCCCCCACCGCCCGGCGACGGCCGGACCGGCGGCGAGGCCCTCCAGGCAGTCCCCGTGGAAGGGGCAGCTCCCCGGGTACCGGTCGTCGGGGTGGCGGCGCACGAGGAGGTGGCCGGCCTCGGGGTGCGCCCGGCGGGACAGCGGCCGGCCATCGACCAGGAAGCCCGCGCCCACGCCCGTGCCCACGGTGACGTAGGCCAGGTCGCGCACGCCCCGGCCGGCCCCGAGCCGGTGCTCGCCGACCGCGGAGCCCGTGACGTCGGTGACGACCGCCGTCGGCGTGCCCCGCAGCCCGAGGCCCGCCAGCAGGTCGACGTCCTGCCAGCCGGGCTTGGGCGTGGCGGTGATGCGCCCGTACCGCGCGGCGGACGGGTCGACGACGACGGGCCCGAAGGAGGCCAGCCCGACCGCCGCCAGCGGTCCGTCGGCGTGCGCGGCCAGGAACGCCCGGACCGCACCGAGGGTCCGCTCCGGGGTGGTGGTGTCGATCCGCGCCGAGTGCAGCACGGCGGCCGGGTCCTCCGCCGCCGCGAGGGCGCACAGGACCTTGGTCCCCCCGGTCTCGATCCCCGCGATCACGGCGGCCTCCCCTCTCCGGTGGAACGGCCGGCGGTGCCGCTCTCCGCGAGTCTAGGACGCCGGAACGTTGCGCAAGGATTGTTGAACAATCACGCGGAAGGGTGCATCCTGGAGTTCCCGACGTGACAAGGAGCACAGCATGCCCCTCTCCGAGATCGACCTCAACGCGGACTGCGGCGAGTCCCTGTCCGCGTGGGCCATGGCGGGCGACGAGGCCGTCCTGGGCGTGGTCAGCAGCGCCAACGTGGCCTGCGGCTTCCACGCCGGCGACCCGACCGTCGCCCGCCGCACGTGCGCCGTCGCCGCCGAGCACGGCGTGGCGGTGGGCGCCCAGGTCTCCTACGACGACCTCAAGGGCTTCGGCCGCCGGTTCATCGCGGTCCCCCGGGCCGAGCTGACGGACCAGATCGTCTACCAGATCGGCGCCCTGCAGGCGCTCGCCCGCGCCGCCGGCACGGGCGTCGGCTACGTCAAGCCCCACGGGGCCCTCTACAACGCGATCGTCCACCACGAGGAGCACGCGGGGGCCGTCGTCGACGCCGTGCGCGCCGTCGACGACGGGCTCCCGCTGCTCGTGCTGCCCGGCTCCGAGATCGAGCGCCAGGCCGGTGCCGCCGGGCTGCGCACGGTCCAGGAGGCCTTCGCCGACCGCGGCTACACCCCGCAGGCCACGCTCGTGCCCCGCACCGAGGCCGGGGCCGTGCTGCACGACCCCGACCGGATCGCCGAGCGCGTGGTGCGGATGGCCCTGGAGGGCGTCGTCGAGGCGGTCGACGGCTCGCTCGTGGCCGTGGAGCCCGAGAGCATCTGCGTGCACGGCGACACCCCCGGGGCCCTGGCCATCGCCGAGCGGGTGCGCGCCGCCCTGGAGGACGCCGGCATCGACGTCCGCAGCTTCCTGTGAGCGGGCGAGCGGTGCGGCGGGAAGCAGCGCGGGAACCGCAGGGGCCGGCCCGGCGGGTGCGCCCGATGGGCCCGCTCGCCGCGCTGGTGGAGTGCGCGGACCTGCACGACGCCGTGGCCCTGCACGCCCGCCTCACCACGGCCGGCCTGCCGGGCCTGGTGGACTGCGTGGCCGGTGCGCAGACCGTCGTCGTGCGCGCGAGCACGCCCGCGGCGCTGCGCCGGACCGTCGCGGCCGCCCTCGCCGCCCCGCGCGGAGCCGCCGGGACCGGCGGCGGGCGGGTCGTGACCATCGACGTCGTCTACGACGGCGAGGACCTCGCGGCCGTCGGGGAGCTCACCGGCCTGGGCGCCGACGGCGTGGTCCGGGCGCACGCGGGGCAGGAGTGGACCGCGGCGTTCGCGGGCTTCGCCCCCGGCTTCTTCTACTGCGTCGGCGGCTCCGGCGCGCTCGACGTCCCCCGGCGGGAGACCCCGCGCACCGCGGTGCCGCCGGGCTCCGTGGCGCTCGCGGGCCCCTTCTCGGCCGTCTACCCGCGCCGCTCCCCGGGCGGGTGGCAGCTCATCGGCCGCACCGCGGAGGTCATGTTCGACATCGACCGCGCCGAGCCGGCCCTGCTGCGCTCCGGGGACCGGGTGCGCTACCGCCCCGTGCGGGAGCTCGTCGAGCTCCCGCCCCGGCCGGCCGCCCCGGCCCCCGCCGCCGCCGGGCCGCACCTCGTCGTGGCGGCCCCCGGGCTGCAGACCCTCGTCCAGGACCGCGGCCGCCCCGGCTCCGCCGCCCTGGGCGTCGCCCCCTCGGGCGCCCTCGACGACGTCGCGGCCGCCGCCGCCAACCGTCTCGTCGGCAACAGGCCGGACGCCGCCGTGCTGGAGAACCTCCTGGGCCGTCTGACGCTCACCGCCGCCGGGGACCAGGTCCTCGCGGTGACCGGCGCCCGGGCGAGCCTCGACGTCCCCGGGGTCCCCGGCTGGCGGCCCGCCCACGGCGTCCCGTTCGCCCTGCGCGACGGCGAGCAGCTGGTCGTCGGCGCGGTCGAGACCGGCGCCCGCGTCTACGTGGGCGTGCGCGGCGGGCTCGCGGTGCCCCCCGTGCTGGGCAGCCGCTCGGCCGACACCCTCGCCGGCCTCGGCCCCGCGCCGCTGGCCGCCGGGGACGTCCTGCCGGTCGGCGCGGACCCCGGCACGGCCGTCCAGGCTCCCGCGCCGGAGCCCCGGCTCCCGGCGGTGCCGTCGGTGCGCGTGGTGCCCGGTCCCCGTGACGACTGGTTCCCGCCCTCCTCGGTGGAGGCGTTCCTCGCCCAGGAGTGGCAGCTGAGCCCCGACTCCGACCGCGTGGGCGCCCGGCTCACCGGCGCACCGCTCGAGCGGACCCGGACCGGGGAGCTGCCGAGCGAGGGCACGGTGCCCGGCAGCGTCCAGGTCCCGCCCTCCGGCCTGCCCGTCGTGTTCCTGCGCGACGCCCCCACCACCGGCGGCTATCCCGTCCTCGGCGTGGTCCACCCCGAGGACCTCACCGTGCTCGCCCAGCTGCGCCCCGGGCAGCGGCTGCGCTTCACCCGCTGCCCGGCGCCCGAGCTCGGCACCGAGCTCGACGACATCGAGCTCGACACCGACGTCCCCGACACCTCCCAGGAGCCGTAACCGTGCACAAGGTCCTGATCGCCAACCGCGGCGAGATCGCCGTCCGCGTCGTCAAGGCGTGCGCCGAGGCGGGCCTGGCCTCCGTGGCCGTCTACGCCGACCCCGACGCCGACGCCCCGCACGTGCTCCTCGCCGACGAGGCGCACGCCCTCGAGGGCAGCTCGGCCACCGAGACCTACCTGGACGGCGGGAAGATCCTCGCGATCGCCCGCCGCGCCGGGGCCGACGCCGTGCACCCGGGCTACGGCTTCCTGTCCGAGAACGCCGGCTTCGCCCGGGCCGTGCTCGACGCGGGCCTGACCTGGATCGGCCCCTCCCCCGGGACGATCGCGCTGCTCGGCGACAAGGTCGCGGCGCGCGAGATCGCCCGCCGCGCCGGGGCCCCGCTCGTGCCCGGCAGCGACGGGCCGCTGGACTCCCCGGCGGAGGCCCGCGCGTTCGCCGAGGAGCACGGGCTGCCGGTGATCATCAAGGCCGCCCACGGCGGCGGGGGGCGCGGGATGCGCGTGGTGCGCGAGCTGGAGGGCGTCGAGGAGGCCTTCGCCTCCGCCGCCCGCGAGGCGAAGGGCGCCTTCGGGCGCGAGGAGTGCTTCATCGAGCGCTTCCTGGACCGCCCGCGCCACGTCGAGGCACAGGTGGTGGCCGACGCCCACGGCCACGTCGTCGTCCTCGGCACCCGGGACTGCTCCCTGCAGCGCCGGCACCAGAAGCTCGTCGAGGAGGCCCCGGCCCCCTTCCTCACCGAGGACCAGCGGGAGCGCATCCACGCGGCGGCCGCGGCCATCTTCCGGGAGGCCGGCTACGTCGGCGTGGGCACCGCGGAGTTCCTCGTGGCCGAGGACGGGCTGATCTCCTTCCTCGAGGTCAACACCCGCCTGCAGGTCGAGCACCCGATCACCGAGCAGGTCTACGGCGTGGACCTCGTGCAGGCGCAGCTGAGCGTCGCCGCCGGCGAGGCGCTGCCCGTCCTCGAGACCCCGCCCGCGCGCGGGCACGCCTTCGAGTTCCGGATCAACGCCGAGGACCCGGGCCGCGGCTTCCTCCCCTCCGGCGGCACCGTCGAGGCCGTCGACGCCCCCACGGGCCCGGGCGTGCGCGTGGACTCGGGGATCCGCAGCGGCTCGCGCGTGGCGACGGCGTTCGACTCCCTCCTGCTCAAGCTCGTGGTCAGCGCTCCCACCCGCGAGCAGGCCCTCGTGCGCGCCCGCACGGCCCTGCGCGAGCTGGAGGTCCGGGGGGTCGCCACCACCACCCCCTTCCACCGCGCCGTCCTCGACGACCCGGCCTTCGCCGGGGGCGACGGCCTGGGCGTGTGGACCACCTGGATCGAGGAGCAGTTCACGGACCGGCTCACCCCGGACGCCGCCTACGCGCGCGCGGGCGAGCAGGGCCGCACCCGGTTCACCGTGGACGTGGACGGCCGCCGCGTGCGCATCGGGCTGCCCGACGCGCTCGCGGCCGCCCTGAGCTCCGCCCCGGCCGGCGCCCCCGCACCGGGCCCCGCCGCCGCCGCCGACGACGGCGCCGTCACCGCCCCCTTCGCGGGCACCCTCGTCGCGTGGCTGGTCTCGGCGGGCGAGACCGTCGAGGCGGGCCAGGACGTCGTCGTGCTGGAGGCCATGAAGACGGAGACGCGCGTCGCCGCCCCGCGGGCCGGGACCGTCGAGGAGCTCGCGGCCGCCCCCGGCGACGCCGTGGCCGCCGACCAGGTCCTCGCCCGCCTCGCCTGAGCGGGCCCGCCGTGCCCGGCCACCCCGCGCCCGGCCACCCCGTGGCGCGTCCCGCCGGCCGGCAGTGCCAGGATGGGGACCGATGAACGCCGTCGACGACTCCGCCCTGCAGTCCGCCGCCGCCGGGGCCGGCCCCGCCCCGCAGGGCGAGGCCACCCCCTGGACGGCCGAGGTCCTGCGCCGGGGCATCACCGCCGGCCGGCTGCTGCCCGGGACCAAGCTCTCCGAGGCCCAGGTGAGCCGGGTGCTCGGGATCTCCCGCAACACCCTGCGCGAGGCCTTCACCGCCCTGGCCGACGAGAACCTGCTCACCCGCGTGCCCAACCGCGGGGTCTTCGTGGCGCGCCCGGGCGCGGACGAGGTGCAGGAGGTGCACCGGGTGCGCCTGGCCCTCGAGACCTCCGCGCTGCGCTGGGCGCAGCCGGGACCGCAGCCGGAGCTGCAGGCCGCGGTGCGCGCGGGCCGGGCCGCCCGGGAGCGCGGCGACGTGCGCGGCATGGCGGACGCGAACCAGCGCTTCCACCGGGCCGTGGTGGGCCTGGCGGGCTCGGCCCGGCAGGACGAGCTGATGGACCGGATCCTGGCGGAGATGCGGCTGGTGTTCTTCAGCATGCGGGAGGACCCGTCCTTCCACGAGCCCTACCTCGAGCGCAACGCCCGGATCCTCGCGCTGTTCGAGGCCGGTCACCGCGAGGAGGCGGCCCTGGAGATGGAGGACTACCTGCGGGTCTCGCGGGAGCAGCTGCTCGGCGCGCTGGAGGAGCGCCCCGCGGCGCGCACCGGCGCCGGGAGCTGGTCCCGGGGCGTCCCCGGGGCGCTGCCCGGCGGCGCCCCGGGGACCGTCGCAGGGACCGTCACGGCACCTGGTACTGCCAGTTCGGGACGTCGGTGACGAGCATGTGGCCGGGGGCGTGCCCGAGGGCGAACGGCACCCCGGACGCGAGCACGGCCGCCTGCGGGGTCACGCCGCAGGCCCAGAACACGGGCACGTGCCCGGCCGGGATCTCCACCGCGTCCCCGTAGTCGGGCGCCGCCAGGTCCCGGATGCCCAGCTCCTCGGGGGCCCCCACGTGCACCGGGGCGCCGTGGACGGCCGGGTAGCGCGCGGTGATCCGCACGGCGTCGGCCACCCGGGACGCCGGGACCGGGCGCATGGAGACCACCAGCGGTCCCGACAGGCGGCCGGCGGGGTCGGCCGGGACCGTCGTGCGGTACATCGGGACGTTGACGCCCTGGTCGATGTGGGCCACCGGGATCCCGGCCTCCTGCAGCGCCGCCTCGAAGGTGAAGCTGCAGCCGATGACGAAGGTGACGAGGTCCTCCCGCCACACGTCCAGCAGGTCGGTGCGGGTGCCGGCCGCCTCACCGTGCTCGTAGACGGTGTAGAGCGGGACGTCGGTGCGCACGTCGCCCCCGCGCAGGAGCGGCCCGGTCACCTCCCCCGCCTCGAGCACCCCCAGCACCGGGCACGGCCTGGGGTTGCGCTGGGCGAACAGCAGCACGTCGAAGGCCCAGTTCCTCGGGACCACGACGAGGTTGGCCTGCGCCCACCCGTCGCACCAGCCGGAGGTGGGCGTGACCAGGCCGTTGCGGAACAGGGCGCGGGCGGCCCCCGGCGTCAGCGCGGCGCGGTCCTGGCGGGTCTGCGCCCCGGCGCGGGCCGCGGCGCCCTCGGGGCTCGTGCCGTTCCCGTCGCCCACGGGGCTCATGCCCACAGGGCGGCGATGCCGCTGAGGGACTGCACGCCGAGGTAGATGGTGAGCAGCCACACCACGGTGCCGAGGATCGCGAGCCACTTCGGGTAGCGGTAGCCCCCCAGCAGGTCGCGGCGGCGCCAGGCCACCCACAGCAGGACGGCGAAGCCGAGCGGCAGGATCAGCCCGTTGACCGCGCCCGCCACGATGAGCAGGGTGGACGGGGCCTGGCCGAGGAGCACGAACACCGTGGCGGAGACGAGGATGAACACCACGGTCAGCAGGTTCCGGGTCCGGGCCCTCGTCCGGGACGTGGTGACGAAGGAGACCGAGGTGTACGCCGCGCCGATGACCGAGGAGATGGAGGCCGCCCACAGGATCAGGCCGAACAGGCGCAGGCCGATCTCCCCGGCCGCGCTCTGGAACGCCTGGGCGGCGAGGTTCTCGCCCGCCAGCTGGGCCCCGCCGGCGACCACGCCCAGGATCGCCAGGAACAGCAGGAACCGCATCACGCCGGTCGTCACGATCCCGACCACGGAGCTGCGGGAGATGTCCTTGACGCTCTCCACGCCGGTGATGCCCGCGTCCACGATGCGGTGGGCCCCGGCGTAGGTGATGTAGCCGCCCACGGTGCCGCCGATGAGCGTCGTGATGACCAGGAAGTCCACCTGCTCGGGGAGCACCACGTTGCGCAGGGCCTCGCCCACCGGCGGCCGCGAGACGAAGGCCACGTAGGCGGTCACGAGGAGCATCACCACGCCGAGCAGCACCACGATGCGGTCCAGCGCCACGCCGGCCCGCTTGCTGACGAACACGCCGACGGCGAGGAGCGCGGTGAGGATGCCGCCCCACGTGGGGTCCAGGCCCAGCATCGCGTCGAGACCCAGGCCGCCGCCGGCGGTGTTGCCGATGTTGAAGACGAGCCCGCCGAGCGCGACCAGCCCGGCGATGAACCAGCCGAGCCCCGGCAGCACGCGGTTGCCGAGCTCGTGGGCCTTGAGCCCGGAGACCCCGATGATCCGCCACACGTTCAGCTGCACGGCGATGTCCACGAGGATCGAGACGACGATGGCGAACGCGAAGGCCGCCCCGAGCCGCACGGTGAAGTTCGCGGTCTGGGTGATGAAGCCGGGACCGATGGCGCTGGTGGCCATGAGGAACAGGGCGCCGAGCAGCGCCGACCTGTTCACGGCCCGCATGGCGGCGGGGCTGTCCGCGAAGCCGTGCCCCTCCGGGGCGGGCGGGACGGGGGCGGAGCTGGACATGTCGGGCCTCCTCGGAGCGGGAGCGACCTGCGTCCGACGACGCCGGCCACCCACGGCGTGGCCCCGGTCACTTGCGAGCCAGTGTAGTGATTGTTGAACAATCTCCACAACAGTTCGCCGCCGGATGTCGCGGCGCACCCCCGGAGGAGTGGACACCGGGTGGCCCAGAGGTCGGGGCGGCCGCAGGACCACGGGACCGTGGCACCCCGGGCGGACGCCCTCGACGAGGTGTGAGCCCGGCCCCCTAGGACGCGCGCAGGGCGGAGGCCAGCGCCTCGTCGAGGGCGTCGAGCGTGCGCAGCAGGACGCGCAGCTCCTCGTCGTCGAGGTCCTCCAGCACGGCACCGACGGCGTCCCCGGCGGGCCCCAGGATCTCCTCGGCGATCTCGTGCCCGCCGGCCGTGACGTGCAGGGAGATCCTGCGCCGGTCCCCGGGGTCGGGGCGCCGCTCGACCAGCGTGCGGGCCTGCAGCCGGTCCAGCACCGTGGTGGTGCCGGCGGTCGTGAGGGCGAGCGCGTCGGCGAGCTGGGTGGCGTTGAGCGGCCGGCCCCGGTCCTCGGCGTCCAGCACGAGCAGCAGCGCCTCGGCGTCGGTGGGGCCGAGGCCGTGGCGGCGGGCGACGGTGTCGTTGACGGTGCGGAGCACGCCCGGATAGCGGCGAAGGCCGCCCAGGACGCGGTCGAGCAGGCCGGAGCGCTCGTCGCGGCGCCCGATCACGGCCGGTCCCCCGCGCCGCCGGCGACGGCTCCCCGGTCGGTGTCAGACAGCGGTCGCCAGCTCCTCGCGGAGGACGGCGGCCGCCGCAGGGTGCTCGCCGTCCGTCCCGTCGAGCACGGCCCGGACGTCCTCGACCTCGAGCGCGCAGGTGCGGGCGAGGGACTCGAGGGGGACGCCGTGCTGCGCGGCGCTGCGCAGTTCGGCGTTGAGCCCGCTGACCGCCTGGTCCAGGGCCCAGCGAGCGGACTCCAGGGCACCGTCGAGGGGCGCGACGTCGAGGCCGATCCCGATCTCGGCGTCGCTCTCGGCCGCGTCGCCGAGCACGCGGTCCAGCATCCACTCCGCCGACTCGACCTCGCCCGCGGCGGTGAGCACCCGCTGGGTGAACCAGGAGTGCAGGAAACGCGGATCCGAGCCGCAGGCGGGGCGCTCGGCCTCGACGTGCAGTTCGGGGGCCGGGGGGAGCAGGGGGACGTGGACGGCCTCGACCGACCAGGCCGTCGACTGCTGGGGCTGCGGGGACACTGCCTTGCTCATCTTCGAACCTTTCTCAAGTCTTCCTGGTGCCGGTCCGGGGTGGCGGGGAAGCCACGGCGGGGGGCCGGCCTGTGTCCCATGCAACCCGAAAACCGCTAGAATGTCTAGCTATCAGCTTCGTTGGTTGTACGATCGACGAGATGCCGGCCGGAACCCCCGGTTCCCGGTCCACTTCCCACTCCACCACTCGCCGCTGTCGTTTTTCTAGGATGTTCCGGTGAACAATCTCCCGCCCGCTCCGTCCTCGGGCTACTGGTACGGCCGCGACGCCGCCCGCCGCGAGGCCGTGCGGGTGCTCCAGGCGCTGCGCGACTACCGGGCCGCGGAGGCCGCGATGCGGCGGCGGACCAAGGACTCGATGGGCATGGGCGAGACCGACCTGCTGGCCCTGCGCTACCTGCTGGAGGCGCAGCGCACGGGCAAGCCCCTGGGCCCGCGCGATCTCGCCGCCCGGCTGGGCATCTCCTCGGCCTCCACCACCACGCTGCTGGACCGTCTCACGAAGAGCGGGCACGTGCGGCGGGAGCCCCATCCCACGGACCGGCGGGCCCTGATCATCACGGCCACCGACGACTCCGACCACGAGGTGCGGGCCACCCTGGGAGCCATGCACCAGCGCATGCTGGAGGCCGCCGAGTCCCTCACGCCCGAGCAGGCCGAGACCGTGGTGGGCTTCCTGAACGCGGTCCGGGACGCGGTGGACGGGATCGGGACCGGCCACGGGAGCACGGCCGGCCCGGCCTGAGCCGGCCCGGGGCGTCCCGGGGCCGGCGTCCGGGGCCGGCGGGCAGTGCTCCGCCGGTCAGCCGCCGATCCGCACCCGGACGCCCTCGACCGGGCGGCGCACCCCGTAGAGGGCGGCGCAGTTGAGCACGGTGTTCCACACCGCGACCCGGACCTCCGTGTCGGTCAGGGCGGGGCTGTGCTCCGAGACGGTCACGCACCACTCCCGCCCGTCGAACAGGGTGGTGATGGTCGCGGCGGTCACGCCCTGGAGCGCGAGAGCGTTGATCACCTCGGTCCGCACCGCGGCATCGTCGGTGTCGGCACGGGTTCCATGGGCAGTGGTGGTCATGGCGAACATCCCCCTGGTCGCGGATCGAGACGAGCTCTCATCTCTATTCATCCGCATAAGGGTGCGGAAGCAAAAGCCCCACTTTGCCCGACAGGCGTCGACGGGCTCCGTCCGTCACCGTCCCCCGGGCCACGAGCCCTCAGGCAGCGAGGGGGGCAGGGATGCCGCGCCGCAGGGCCGCCGGCCTAGGAGCGGAGCTGCCGGAGGCGCTCCACGGCCTGCGGGAGCACCTTCCTCAGGTCGCCCACGATCCCGAGGTCGGCGATCTCGAACACGGGCGCCTGCTCGTCCTTGTTGACCGCGACGATCACCTTCGCCGTCTGCATCCCGGCGCGCTGCTGGACGGCCCCGGAGATCCCGCAGGAGACGTAGAGCTGCGGGGAGACGGTGCGCCCGGTCTGCCCGACCTGCGCCTCGGGGCCGACCCAGCCGGCGTCCACGGCCGCGCGGGAGGCCCCGATCGCCCCGCCCAGGGCGTCGGCGAGCTCCTCGAGCGGGCCGAAGTCCCCGCCGGTGCCGCGCCCGCCGGCCACGACCACCCGCGCCTCCTCGAGCGACGGGCGGCCCGAGGGCGGCCGTTGCGCGCGGCCGACCACCCGGGCGGCGGGCGCGGTGTCCTCGACGGGCAGGGCCCGCACCTCGGGCAGCTCGGCCCCGGGATCCCGGCGTGCGGGGACGTCCACGGAGTTCGGCCGGACGGTGGCCACGAGCGTGGAGGTCCTGGCCCGGCACCGGGTGCGCCAGCCGCCGGCGAGCACGGACTTGGTGGCGACGAGGTCGGCGTCGAGCGCCACGACGTCCGTGATCACCCCGGCCTCGAGCCGCACGCCCAGGCGCGCGGCGACCTCCTTGGCCTCGGGGGTGCTGCCCAGCAGCACCACCCGCGGGCGGACGGCGCGGGCGGCGGCCTCCGCGAGCGCGACCGCGGGAACGGTCAGCCGCTCGTCCGCCCCGCCCTCGGGGGCGTGGACGGCGGCCACCGCGTGGGCGGCCAGCTCGCGCAGCAGGGCGCCGCCGGGCGCCACCGGGACGACGACGTGCGTCTTGCCCAGGCCGCCCGCGAGCACCAGCAGCTCCCGGTCGCTGCCGCGCAGCGGCTGCGTGCCGTCCAGCACCACCAGGGCCACCGGGGTCTCCGGGGTCGTGGTCATCTCTGTCCTCCTCCTGCCCGGGGACCGGGCGAACGATCGGATCGGCCGGGGCTGTTCAGACGAGCTTCTGCGCGACCAGGAACTCGGCGAGGCGGATCCCGCCCTCGCCCTCGTCCACGGCGACCTGCCCGGCCGGCCGCGGCGGGCCCGGCACGGCCTCGAGCACCTCCGTCAGCGAGCCGGTGAAGCCCACGGCGGCGGCGTCCAGGCCGAGGTCGGCGACCGACCAGGTCTGCACGGGCTTCTTCTTGGCCGCCATGATCGCCTTGAAGCTGGGGTAGCGCGGGGTGTTGGTCCGGTCCGTCACGGACACCAGGGCGGGCAGCTCGGCGACGAGCTGCAGCACCTCCGATCCGGCGTCCCGGGTCGCCGTGACGGCCCGGCCCTCCTCGTCCAGGGCCAGCGAGGCGGCGAAGCCGATCTGGGCCAGGCCGAGCCGCTCGGCCAGCTGCCCGGGCACCAGCGACGTCTCCCCGTCCGTGGAGGCCATCCCGGTGAGCACGAGGTCCACGGGGGACCCGCCGGTCGCGGCGATCCTCTCCACGGCCGCGGCGAGCACCCGGGCGGTGACCCAGGCGTCGGAGCCGGCGAGGGCGTCGTCGAGCACGTGGACGCCCTCGCCGGCGCCCATCTGCAGGGCGCGCTTGAGGGCGCCGGCGGCCTCTGCGGGGCCCATGGTGAGGGCGAGCACCCGGTGGCCGGCGTCGGCGCCGCCGTGCGCCTCGACGAGCTGCAGGGCGGCTTCCACGGCGTACTCGTCGAGCTCGGAGAGGATCCCGGGCCCCCGCGCCAGCACGGGGGGCTGCCCGGCGAAGGAGCGCTCCTGCTGGGCGTCGGGCACGTGCTTGAGCGGGAGCACGATGGTCAGGGGTCGGGTCATGGTCTCCTCCGGAGGAACGGGGGCGGCGGGCGGGTCACGCCTCGGCGCGGCGCACGAGCCGCTCGGCGTGGCGGATCAGGGGCTCGTCGACCATCCGCCCGCGGAACGCGAAGACGCCGGTGGCGCCCCCGGCGGCCTCGAGCAGCTCGCGGGCCTGGCGCAGCTCCTCCTCCGTGGGCCGGTAGGCGTCCCGCACGACCTCCACCTGTCCGGGGTGGATGCAGGCGGTGGCGGTGAAGCCGCTGGCCGCGGCGTCGCGGGCCTCCTCGCGCAGCCCGTCGAGGTCGCCGAGGTCGAGATGCACGGCGTCGATCGCGGGCTTGCCGGCGGCACCGGCCGCGAGCAGGACGGCCGAGCGGGCGTGCCGGGCCACGTCCCGGTAGCCGCCGTCCGGGCGCCGGGACGAGCTGCCCCCGAGGGAGGCCACGAGGTCCTCGGCGCCCCACATGAGGGCCGCCACGTTCTCCGCCCGGGCGATCGCGGGGGCGTTGACGATCCCCTGGGCGGTTTCGCACAGCGCGACGACGGCGCGGAGCCCGAGCTCGGCGGCCCGGTCCAGCTGCTCGCCGGAGGCGGCCTTGGGCAGCATGACCGTCCGGTACGCCGTCCGGCGCAGCGCGGCGACGTCGAGGAGGAAGTCCTCGGTGTCCACGGCGTTGACGCGCACGACGGTGCGGCGGGGGTCGACCGGGGTCCGCACGAGCGCCTCCCGGGCCGCGGCCCTGGCCTCCGGGGCCACGGCGTCCTCCAGGTCGAGGATCACCGCGTCGGCGTGGCCGGCCGCCTTGGCGTAGCGCTCGGGCCGGTCGGCGGGGCAGAAGAGCAGGGCCGGGCCCAGGCCGAAGCCACCGGTCACGGGGTCCTCCCCGCCGTCGTCTCCGTCGCCACGGTCGTCCTCCTCGCCGTCGTCACTGCGGGGCCGCGCCGCGGGACCACACGAGCACCGAGCGGGTGCACTCGGCGACCACGACGCCGTCCTGGTTGCGCCCGGTGTGCCGGATCCGGACGATCCCCTGCCCCGGCCGGGAGGCGGAGAGCCGCTTGCCGAGGATCTCCGAGGAGCAGTACAGGGTGTCGCCGTGGAAGAGCGGGTGCGGGAACGCGACCCCCTCGAGGCCGAGGTTCGCCACGATGGTGCCCTGCGTCAGCTGCGCCACCGACGCCCCCACCAGGGTGGCCAGGGTGAACATCGAGTTCACGAGCCGCTGCCCGAACGGCTGGCGCTGCGCCCACGCGGCGTCCAGGTGCAGCGCCTGGGTGTTCATGGTCAGGGTGGTGAACAGGACGTTGTCCGCCTCCGTGACGGTCCGGCCCGGGGCGTGCTCGTAGACCGTGCCCTCCTCGAACTCCTCGAACCACAGCCCGCGCTGGCGGACCACCCTGCGGCCCTCCTCCCGCTCCGGCATGCCCGCCCCCGTCACAGCCCGAGCTCGCGGGCGATGAGCATGAGCTGCACCTCGGTGGTGCCCTCGCCGACCTCGAGGATCTTGGCGTCGCGGTAGTGGCGGGCCACGCGGAACTCGTTGATGAACCCGTAGCCGCCGAAGACCTGGGTGGCGTCCCGGGCGTTGTCCATCGCGGCCTCCCCGGCCACGAGCTTGGCGATCGCCGCCTGCGCCTTGAAGGGCCTGCCGGCGAGCATCCGGGAGGCGGCGTCGTAGTAGGCCAGGCGGGCGGTGTGCGCGCGGGCCTGCATGCGGGCGATCTTGAAGGAGATCGCCTGGTTGACGCCGATCGGCCGCCCGAAGGAGGTGCGCTCCTTCGCGTAGCGCACGGACTCCTCGACGCAGCCCTGGGCCGCGCCGGTGGCCAGCGCGGCGATGGCGATGCGGCCCTCGTCGAGGATCGACAGGAAGTTGGCGTAGCCGCGCCCCTCCTCCCCCAGCAGGTTCGCCTCGGGGACGCGGACGTCCTGGAGGGACAGGGGGTGGGTGTCGGAGGCGTTCCAGCCGACCTTGTCGTAGGCCTTCTCCGCCCGGAACCCGGGGGTGTCCGTGGGGACGACGATCGTGGAGATCTCCTTCCCGGTCCGCCCCTCCGGGAGGGGCACGGTGCCGGTGACCGCGGTGACGCTGACCAGGCGGGTGATGTCCGTGCCGGAGTTGGTGATGAACTCCTTGGCCCCGTTGACCACCCACTGCCCGTCCTCGCGCCGGGCGGTGGTGCGGGTGCCCCCGGCGTCGGAGCCGGCCTCGGGCTCGGTCAGCCCGAACCCGGCCAGCGCACGGCCCGAGGCCAGCTCGGGCAGCCACTGCTGCCGCTGCTCCTCGGTGCCGAAGCGGAAGATCGGCATGGCCCCGAGGGACACCCCGGCCTCGAGGGTGATGGCCACGGACTGATCCACGCGGGCGATCTGCTCGAGCGCCAGGCACAGCGCGAAGCTGTCCCCGCCCATCCCGCCGTACTCCTCGGGGAACGGCAGGCCGAACAGGCCCAGCTCCCCCATCTGCGCCACCACCTCGTAGGGGAACGAGTGCTCCGCGTCGTGGCGGGCGGAGACCGGGGCGATCACCTCGTCGGCGAAGTCGCGGACGGTGTCGGAGAGGTCCTGGTACTCCTCGTCGAGCTCGAGGTTCATGCCGTGCGCTCCTGGGGGCTCGGGTCCGGGTCGGGACGGGGGTCGGTGGGCCCGGGGGCGCCGTCGGGGGCCACCCGGGCGAGCAGCTGGTGGAGCCGGACCCGGTCGCCGGCCCGCACGACGACGTCGACGGTGCCGGCGGTGGGGGCGACGAGGCGGTGCTCCATCTTCATGGCCTCGACCACGACGACGGTCTGGCCCTGGGCGACCCGGTCGCCCGCGGCCACCGGGACCGCGACGACGGTGCCGGGCATCGGCGAGTGCAGCTCGGGGGCGGCGGGCCCGGTCTGCCGCCGCAGGCCCGCCAGGGTGCGCTCGAGCTGCTCCTCGCGGGAGAGCACGGCGAGCTCGACGGCGAACCCGTCCTCGCCCACCCACACGCTCGCCCCCGAGGGGTCCGCGGCGAGGTGGACGGTGCGGCTCGCGCCGCCCGCCGCGAGCAGGTGCGCGCCGGGCCGGCCGGGCAGGGGGACCAGGCGCACGGCGCCGTCGACGACGGTGCGCCGCGGCTCCTCGAGGCCGTGGGCGAGCACGACCGCGGGGTGGGCCCGGCCGGTGGGCCGCCACCCGGCGGCCCGGCCCCAGGGACCCCGGCCCGCCGGGGACGAGGCCCCGTGCAGGAAGGCGGCCGCGGCGGCGAAGTGGGTCTCGTCGGGGGCGGTGAACTCGAGCTGCGGCAGCCGGCGCTCGATGAGCGTGGTGTCCAGCTCGCCCGCCCGGACCGCCGGGTCGTTGACCAGGGCGCGCAGGTACTCCGTGTTCGTGCCCACGCCGAGGACCACGGTGTCCGCGAGCGCGAGGTCGAGGCGGTCGAGGGCCTGCTCGCGGTCGGGCGCCCACGCGACGATCTTGGCGAGCAGGGGGTCGTAGTCGGAGCCCACGGCCAGGCCCGGGGCCAGCGACGAGTCCACGCGCACCCCGGGGCCGGCCGGCTCCTCGAGGACCAGCACGGTCCCGGCCGTGGGCAGGAAGCCCCGGGCGGGGTCCTCGGCGTAGAGCCGGGCCTCCACGGCGTGGCCGGTGAGCACGACGTCCTCCTGGGACAGGGCGAGGGGCTCCCCCGCGGCCACGCGCACCTGCTGCTCCACGAGGTCCACGCCCGTGACGAGCTCGGTGACGGGGTGCTCCACCTGCAGGCGGGTGTTCATCTCCATGAAGAAGAAGGTCTCCGGCCGGTCCGCGGGGACGAGGAACTCGACGGTGCCGGCGCCCGTGTAGCGCACCGACCGGGCGACCCGGCACGCGGCCTCCCCGATCCGGGCGCGGGTGGCGGCGTCGAGCAGCGGCGAGGGGGCCTCCTCGACGACCTTCTGGTGCCGGCGCTGCAGGGAGCACTCGCGCTCGCCGAGGTGGACCACGGTGCCGTGGGTGTCGGCGAGGACCTGGACCTCGATGTGGCGGGGCCGCTCGACGAGCTGCTCGAGGAACAGGGTGTCGTCCCCGAACGCGGCGGCCGCCACGCGGCGGGCGGTGGCGAGGGCCTCGGGCAGCTCGCCCGGGGCGCGCACCGCGTGCATGCCCTTGCCGCCGCCCCCGGCCGAGGGCTTGATCAGCAGCGGGTAGGCCATCCCGGCCGCGGCGGCCACCAGGGCGTCGTCGTCGAGGCCGGGCCGGGCGACCCCGGCGACCGTCGGCACCCCGGAGGCGGCCACGGCGTTCTTGGCGCGGATCTTGTCGCCCATGAGCTCGAGGGCCTCGGCGCCGGGGCCGATGAAGACGATCCCGGCCGCGGCGCACGCGCGGGCGAAGGCCGCGTTCTCGGAGAGGAAGCCGTAGCCGGGGTGGACGGCCTGCGCGCCCGTGGCCTGCGCGGCGGCGACGACGGCGTCGATCCGCAGGTAGCTCTCGGCGGGGGCCGCCGGGCCCACGCACACGGAGAGATCGGCCTGGCGCACGTGCAGGGCGTCCCGGTCGGCCTCGCTGTGGATCGCGACCGAGCGGATGCCCAGCGCCCTCAGCGTGCGCAGGATGCGGCAGGCGATCTCCCCGCGGTTGGCCACGAGGACCGTGCCGAACAGCTTGGCGGTCATGGCCTCACATCCTGAACAGGCCGAAGGCGGGCTCGGGCAGCGGGGCGCGGGAGCAGACCTCGAGGGCCAGGCCCAGCACCTCGCGGGTGTCGGCCGGGGCGATGACGCCGTCGTCCCACAGCCGGGCGGTCGAGTACCAGGGGCTGCCCTGCTCCTCGTACTGCCGGCGGATCGGGACCATGAACGCCTCCCGCTCCGGCGCGTCCCACTGCTCGCCGCGGGCGGCCATCTGCTCGGCCCGGACCGTGGCCAGCACGGACGCCGCCTGCGTCCCGCCCATCACCGAGATCCGGGCCTGGGGCCACAGGAACAGGAAGCGCGGGGAGTAGGCCCGCCCGCACATCGAGTAGTTGCCGGCACCGAACGAGCCGCCGATCACCACCGTGAGCTTCGGGACGCGGGTCGTGGCCACGGCGGTGACCATCTTGGCGCCGTGCTTGGCGATGCCGCCGGCCTCGTAGTCGCGGCCCACCATGAAGCCGGTGATGTTCTGCAGGAACAGCAGCGGGATCCCGCGCTGGTCGCACAGCTCGACGAAGTGCGCGCCCTTCAGCGCCGACTCCGCGAACAGCACCCCGTTGTTGGCCACGATCCCCACCGGGTGCCCGTGGACGTGGGCGAAGCCGGTGACGAGCGTGGTGCCGTACCCGGCCTTGAACTCGGCGAAGCGGCTGCCGTCGACGAGCCGGGCGACGACCTCGTGCACGTCGTAGCCGGCGTTGGGGTCCACCGGCACCGCGCCGGGCAGCTGGTCCTCGTCCGCGGCGGGGGCCTCGGCCTCCCGCACCGGCCAGGCGCGCGCGGCGGGCGGGGGCAGCGTCGCCACGATGTCGCGGACGATCTCCAGGGCGTGCTCGTCGTTCTCGGCCAGGTGGTCGACCACCCCGGAGACGGTCGCGTGCAGCTCGCCGCCGCCGAGCTCCTCGGCGGTGACCTCCTCGCCGGTGGCGGCCTTCACGAGCGGGGGGCCGCCCAGGAAGATCGTGCCCTGCTCGCGCACGATCACGGTTTCGTCGCTCATCGCCGGCACGTAGGCGCCGCCGGCGGTGCAGGAGCCGAGCACGGCGGCGATCTGCGCGACGCCCGCCGCGGAGAGGTGCGCCTGGTTGTAGAAGATCCGCCCGAAGTGCTCCCGGTCCGGGAAGACCTCGTCCTGCAGCGGCAGGTAGGCGCCGCCGGAGTCCACGAGGTAGACGCACGGCAGGCGGTTCTCGAGGGCGATCTCCTGGGCGCGCAGGTGCTTCTTGACGGTCATGGGGTAGTAGGTGCCGCCCTTGACCGTGGCGTCGTTGCACACGACCACGACCTGCCGCCCGTGCACCAGGCCGATCCCGGCGATCACGCCGGCCGCGGGGCACTCGTCGTCGTACATGCCCTCGGCGGCCAGGGCGCCGATCTCCAGGAAGGGACTGCCGGGGTCGAGCAGGCGGTCGACGCGCTCGCGCGGCAGCAGCTTGCCGCGGGCCACGTGCCGCGCCCGTGACCGCTCCGGCCCGCCCCGCGCCACGCGCGCCAGGCGTCGGCCGAGCTCCTCGGCGAGCGCGGCCTGGGCGGCCGCGTTGGCGCGGAACTCCACGCCGCCCGGATCCACGCGGGTGCTCAGCACGCGCATCCGCCCCTCCGTCCGGACCGGGCACCCGGGGGTGCGATTTCGGTTAACCTGGACTAACTTGAATGCCAGGTTAGTGGCCACTAACTAGGATGTCCAGGGACCGACCCCTCCCGAGAGAAGGCTCCATGCCCCGAACGGACCCCCGCCCGGCCCCGCCCACCACGGTGCGCGGCCGGGCCAAGGCCCAGCGCCGCCAGGACCTGCTCGCCGCCGCGGCGACGCTCTTCGCGGAGCGGGGCTTCGCCGGGGTCTCGATCGACGACATCGGCGCCGCCGCAGGCGTCAGCGGCCCCGCGGTCTACCGGCACTTCGCGAGCAAGCAGGCGGTGCTGGGGGCGGTCCTGCTCGAGGTCAGCTCCGACCTGCTCGACGGCGGCCGGGAGGTCGCCGCCCGCTCGGCCGACCCGGCCGCGCGGCTGCGGGCGCTGATCGCCTTCCAGGTGGAGTTCGCCCTCACCCAGCCCGCGGTGATCGTGGTGCAGGACCGGGAGCTGCCGAACCTCGCCGAGGAGGACCGCCGGAGGGTGCGCGCCCTCCAGCGCGGCTACGTGGCCCTGTGGGCGCAGGCCCTGGGGGAGCTCGTCCCCGCGCACGACACCGCCGACCTCGCCCTGCGCGCCCAGGCCGCCTTCGGGCTCATCAACTCCACCCCGCACTCCCTCCGCGCCGCGCGCCGGCTGCGCGCCCCGCAGGAGGCGGACCGGCTCGACGCCGCCCGCTCCGCCCTCGAGGAGATGGCCTGGGCCGCCCTGGCCACGGCCCGCACCGCACCGACCGGCCCCTCCCCGACCAGCCCCTCCCCGACTAGCGCCGGAGGCACGCCATGACCGCATCCCCGCCCACCGGGTCCTTCCCGCTCGGCGACTCCGCCTTCTACGAGGAGGAGCACGAGGAGTTCCGCGAGGTCGCCCGCGAGTTCGCCGCCCGGGAGCTCGCGCCCCACTACGCCGAGTGGGACGCCCAGCACATGATGCCCCGCAGCATGTGGACCGCCGCCGGCCAGGCGGGCCTGCTGGGCCTGGCCGTGCCGGAGGAGTACGGCGGCATGGGCCTGACCGACTACCGGTTCCGCGCCGTGCTCGACGAGGAGCTGGTGCGCGTGGGCGCCCTCGGCGCGGCCCTGGCCCTGCACCTCACCGACGACTGGGTGCTGCCCCACCTGCTCGCCCACGGGACCCCCGAGCAGAAGGAGCGGTGGCTGCCGCGGATCCTCACCGGCGAGCTCGTCGCCTCCGTGGCCTGGACCGAGCCCGGCGCCGGGTCCGACCTGCGCGGGGTGCGCACCCGGGCGGTGCGCGACGGCGGGGACTGGCTGCTCAACGGGCAGAAGACCTTCATCGGCAACGGGATCAGCGGGGACGCCGCGCTCGTGCTCGCCCGCACCGACGGGCGCGGCGACCGCGCCGGGGAGGGCAGCTTCAGCCTGTTCCTGGTGCACAAGGCCGACTCCCCCGGCTACACGACGGGCCGCCGGCTCGACAAGATGGGCCTGCACGCCTCGGACACCGCCGAGCTGTTCTTCGAGGACGTCCGCGTGCCCGGCGCCCACCTGATCGGGACGGAGGGGTCCGGCCTGGCCCAGATCCGCCGGCAGCTGCCGCAGGGCCGGCTCGCGATCGCCGTGGCCGCGGCCGCCCTCGCCCGGGCCACCCTCGAGACCACCCTGGCGTACACCAGGGACCGCACGGCGTTCGGCACGCGGGTGCTCGACTTCCAGCACTCCCGGTTCGAGCTGGCCGACCTGCTGGTCGAGGTCGAGGTCACCGAGGCCTACGTCCGGCGGGCGGTGCACGCCTTCAACGCCGGCGCCCTCGACGTCGTGGGCGCCTCCAAGGCCAAGTACTGGGCGGCCGAGCGGGCGAAGACCGTCACGGACCGGTGCCTGCAGCTGCACGGCGGCTACGGCTACATCCTCGACTACCCCGTGGCCCAGGCGTACCTGGCGGCGCGGCTGCTGACGATCTTCGGGGGCACCAGCGAGATCCTCCGGGAGACCGTCGGGCGGGCCGTGGCGCAGGACTGAGCACGTCACGCGCTGCGGGACGTGACGGCCACCACGTAGAATGGCACCCATCAGTTGATCGCCGCCAATCGGATCGGCCGGCCGCACCGCCCGGCCGGGCTGGGGGAGCACCCGTGGAGATGCCGATCGACGACCTGTCCTACGCCGCCGGGGAGACCGCCCCGCCGCTGCTGACGCGGACCGTCGCCCAGGACCTCGAGCGGACCGCCGCACGGTTCCCGGACCGGGAGGCCCTGGTGGACGTCGCCGCCGGCCGGCGGTGGACCTACGCCGAGTTCCGCCGGGACGTCCGCCGGCTGGCCACGGGCCTGCACGGACTGGGGGTGCGCACGGGGGACCGGGTGGGCGTGTGGGGTCCCAGCACCTGGGAGTGGGTGCTCGTGCAGTACGCGACGGCCGAGCTCGGCGCGCTCCTCGTCACCCTCGACCCGGCCTACCGCCCCCACGAGCTGGCCTACGTCCTGCGCCGGGCCGGGACCACCACGGTGGTGGCCCACCCGCGGTTCCGGGGCTCCGACCACCCCGCCATGCTGGACCAGGTCCGCGGCGCGTGCCCCGGGCTGCGGCACGTCGTGGTCATGGGCACGCCCGGGTGGGAGCAGCTGGCGGCCGCCGAGGCCGACGACGCCCTGCTGGAGAGGATCGGGGCCCGCCTGGACCCCGAGGACGCGATCACCGTCCAGTACACCTCCGGGACCACGGGCTTCCCCAAGGGGGCCACCCTCAGCCACCGCAACATCCTCAACAACGGGTACTTCGTCGGCGAGCTCCTCGGCTACACCGAGGCGGACCGGGTGTGCCTGCCCGTGCCCCTCCACCACGGCTTCGGCATGGTCATCGGCAACCTCGCGTGCACCTCCCACGGCTCCTGCACGGTGCTCCCCGCCCCGGCCTTCACCCCGGAGTCGGCCCTGCGCGCGGTCGAGCAGGAGCGGTGCACGAGCCTCTACGGCCTGCCCACGATGTTCGCCGCCGAGCTGGGCCTCGGCGGCCTCGGCGCGTTCGACCTCTCCAGCCTGCGCACCGGCGTCATCGCCGGCGCCACGTGCCCGGCCTCCGTCGTGGGCGCGGTGATGGAGCGGCTGAACATGGCCGGGGTCAGCATCTGCTACGGCATGACCGAGACCTCACCCGTGTCCACCCAGACCCGTCACGACGACCCGTTCGAGCGCCGCACCACCACCGTGGGCCGCGTGGGCCCGCACCTGGAGGTCAAGGTCGTCGACCCCGCCACGGGAGGGACCGTCCCGCACGGGACCGCCGGCGAGCTGTGCACCCGGGGCTACAGCGTCATGAAGGGCTACTGGGACGAGCCCGAGAGCACCGCACTGGCCATCGACAGCGAGGGCTGGATGCACACCGGCGACCTCGCCGTGATGGACCGGGAGGGCTACGTGCAGATCACCGGCCGGGTCAAGGACATGGTCGTGCGCGGCGGCGAGCACGTCTACCCGCGCGAGGTCGAGGAGTTCCTGCTCACCCACCCGGACATCGTCGACGTGCAGGTGATCGGCGTGCCCGACGAGACCTACGGGGAGGAGGTCATGGCCTGGGTGCAGCTGCGCGACGGCGCGGCGCCCATGACGGCCGCGACGCTGCGGGCGTTCTGCGAGGGCCGGGTCTCCCGGCACAAGATCCCGCGCTACGTCCACGTCGTGGAGGAGTTCCCCGTGACGGTGACCGGCAAGGTGCGCAAGGCCGAGCTGCGCGAGGAGGCCCTGAGGCTCCTGGACCTCGAGCGCTGAGCCCGCAGGACCGCGGGACCGCGGGTCCGTGCGGTCACCCCCGGAAGGACGCGATCATCTCCTGCAGCTGCCGGTGCTCCTGCGACCGGGCGCACTCCTCGGCCTCGTCCGTGGTGCAGGACTTCCGCTGCACCAGGAGGACGACCACCCCGCGCGAGTCGCCCCGACCGGGACCGGGGTCCGGCACCGCCTGCCCCAGCCCGTGCATGAGGTGCGCGAGCACGGCCTCCGGCGCCGTCGCCGGGCATGGTGCTGAGGACTGCAGTCCACCCGCGTCAGCAGGCGCCGGCGACGCTTCGCAGGCTCGCCCGGCGAAGCGTCGCGGAAGGGCGAGTTCCTCGTGGGAGCCGGGTGGTCCGAGGGGGACAGGCTCTGGGCGGCGCCGGAGGCCCTGGGTACGCTCGGAGGACACGGCTCCGCTCCCGGAACCGTGCGGGGACGGGAGAACGACCATGGACCTGAACGGCGCGAGGATCCTCGTGGTGGGGGCGACCGGGGTGCTCGGGCAGCGGCTGTGCGAGCGGCTGAGCGAGCGCACCACCCGGATCGCGGTGACCGGCCGCTCCGCCGCGGCGGCCGAGGAGCTGCGGCGCCGGCTGGGCCTGCGCTCGGCCCACGCCCTGGACCTCGTGGACCACGACGCGGCCGCCGCGGCGGTCCGCGCGGCCGCGGCGGAGCTCGGCGGGCTCGACGCCGTGGTGGTCGCCTCCGGCGTCGCCGCGTTCGGTCCGGCCGCCGAGGAGGACGAGGCGGTGGTCGAGGAGCTGTTCGAGGTCAACGCCCTCGGACCGATGGCCGTCGTCCGGGCGGCGCTGCCCCACCTGTCGGAGGGCGGGGCGATCGCGGTGCTCACGGGCGTGGCCGCGGAACTGCCGCTGGCCGGGATGGCCGCCTACGCCGCGAGCAAGGCCGCCATGGCGTCATGGCTGGGGTCGCTGCGCCGGGAGCTGCGGCGCCGCCGGATCGCGGTGGTGGACGCCCGGCTGCCGCACATGGACACCGGGCTGGTGGACCGGGCGCTGGCCGGCCTGCCGCCCGCGCTGCCGCCCGGCCACGACATCGACGACGCGCTGGCCGCCCTCGAGCGCGGCATGGAGCGCGGTGTGCACGAGGTGCGGATCGGCTAGGGCCGCCGAGCCCACCCCCCTCACGCCGACCCCCAGGGAGACGTCGATCCCCCACGCCGCTTCGTGGGGGATCGACGCCGAGCTGGGGGCTCGGCGCAAATACGTCCCGCCGCGGGTCACTCGGGCATGCGCACGATCGGCTTGACCACCGCCCCGGACTTGCTGTCGGCCAGGGCCTGCTCGATCTCGTCGAGGCCGTAGTACCGGACGAGCTCGTCGAACGGGAAGCGGCCCTGCTTGTGGAGGTCGATCAGGGCGGGGATGAACCTGGTGCTGCGGCTGCCACCGCCCAGGACCCCGACCACGCGCTTGCCCCACAGCGTGCGCATGTGGTCCAGGCTGAAGCGGGCCTGGGCCGGGGCGCCGCCGATGAGCACCAGCGTCCCGAGCATGCCCACGCACTCGGCCGCCTGCTCCACCACGGGGACCACCCCGGTGCACTCGAAGGCGTAGTCCGCCGAGCCCCCGGTGATCCGGGCGACCTCCTCCAGCACGTCGGCCCGGGAGGAGTTGATCGTGTGGGTGGCCCCGTAGCGGGTGGCCAGCTCGAGCCGGGAGTCGTGCAGGTCCACGGCGATGATCGTGGTGGCGGCGGTGGAGCGGGCGGCCATGATCGCCGCCAGGCCCACCGCGCCCACGCCGAAGACCACCAGGGACGAGCCGGGCTCCGGGCGGGCCTCGTTGAGCACCGCCCCCGCCCCGGTGCCCAGCCCGCAGGCGAGGGGCCCGAGCAGCTCGAGCGGCACGTCGTCGGGAGCCCTGACCAGGGCGTCGGCCAGGGCGATCGAGTAGGTCGCGAAGGAGGACTGGCCGAAGAAGTGCCCGGAGACCTCTCCCCTCCCGCCGCGGGTGTAGGCGGAGGTCCCGGCCGCCTCGCCGAGGAAGCGGCGGCCCGAGACGAGGGCCTCCCCGGTGCGCAGGCAGTACCGGGGCTGGCCGTCGAGGCAGTTCCGGCACCGGCCGCAGGAGGGCCAGCCCAGGATCACCCTGTCCCCGGCGGCCACCGTCGTCACCCCCGGACCCACCCGCTCGACGACCCCGGCGCCCTCGTGGCCGAGGATCCCGGGCAGCGGCAGGGGCATGTCGCCGTCGCGGGTGATGGCGTCGGTGTGGCAGACCCCGGACGCGACGATGCGGACCAGGACCTCACCCGGCTCGGGCTCGGCCAGCTCCACGTCCTGGAGCTGGAACGGGGCGCCGATCTCCTCGACGACGGCGGCTCGGATCTTCATGGCGCTCTCCTCTGCGGTGACGTGGACCACGGGCTGTGCTCCGCAGTCTAGGGCCGGGCCCGGGCGCGTCCCAGAGGATCAGGGGCGGGCCCGGAGCACCCCCGCCATCAGCACGGCCACGAGCGCGAAGACCGGGACGACGACGAGCGCCCAGCGCAGCCCCGCCGCGTCGGACAGGGCCCCGACCGCCGGGGAGAGGCTGAGGAAGCTGATCCGCATCAGCCAGCTCACCAGGGCCAGCCCGGTGCCGGGCTTCAGGCCGGGGAGGTCGTCGGCGGCGTGGTAGGCAGCGGGCACTAGGGTCGCGCAGCCGAAGCCGGCGAGCGCGAAACCGGCCACGGCCGCCGCCGGGCCGGGTGCGAGCACCACCAGGAGCATGCCGGCGGCGCTCAGCGCCGCCCCCGCCCGGGCCACGGCGACGCGGCCCCACCGGTCGGTCATGGGGTCCCCGAGCATCCGGCCCACGAACTGCGCCGCCATCATGGCCACGAGCCCCAGCCCCGCGGCGGCCAGGGGCGCGCGCAGCTCCGCGGTGAGGTAGACCGCCGACCAGTTCGCGCCCACGTCCTCGATCATCACCCCGGCGATGGCGATCACCGCGACCGGGAGCAGGCGCCCGACGACCACGCGCCCCGCCCCGCCGCGGCCGGCCCCGGCGGGCACCGGGTCGCCGGCGGGCCGGGAGTCGCCGGGCGCCGCCGTCGTCGTCGCGTCCGGCTCCACGGTGCGCAGGGCGGTGCCCTCGGCGCGGGTGAGGGCGGAGCACAGCGCGACCAGGGCCACCGCGCTCCACAGCAGCCCGCTGCCCAGCAGGTGCCAGGCGAGGGGCACCCCGAGCACGAGGGCGGCCGTGCCCATGAGGCCGCCGGCCACGGCACCCAGGCTCCACAGGGCGTGCAGGGAGTTGATGATCGAGCGGCCGCGGGCGCGCTGGACGTCCATGCCCTGGGCGTTCTGCGCGGTGTCGACGTGGGCGTCGAGCGCCCCGCCCAGGAACATCGCGACCAGGAAGACCCCGAGCCCGATCCCCGTGCCCGCCCCGGGACCGGCCCCGGCCCCGGCCGCCGCGACGCACGCGCAGAGCAGGACGGTGCCGAGGCCCGCCACCGGGCCGGAGCCGAACCGGCGGATCGCCCGCGCCGGGAGGGCGCCGATGAGGATCGCCCCGAGCGGGAACGCGACGACCGCCAGGCCGTAGAGGGTGTTGGAGAGCCCGAACGCGTCCTTGACCTCGGGGAAGCGCGGCAGCAGGTTGGCGTAGAGGGCGCCGTTGGTGAGGAAGAACGCCGAGACGGCGATCCGGGCGCGGCGGACGCGGTCGGGGGCGAGGCCGGCCCCCGCGGTGCTCAGAGCCACTTCTTCCACTTGAACACCCCGTAGAGGGCCACGCCCATGACGAGCATCAGCAGCAGCGCGAACGGGTAGCCCAGCGCCCAGCCGAGCTCGGGCATGTGCTCGAAGTTCATCCCGTAGACGGTGCCGACCAGGGTCGGGGCGAAGAGGATGGCCGCCCAGGAGGAGATCCGCTTGACCTCCTCGCTCTGGGCGAGGGCGGACTCGCTGAGCCGCTGCATCTCGTCGTTCTGCCGCTGCCCCACGAGGGTCGCGTGCACGGTGAGCGCATTCTGCAGCAGGGCCCGGTAGGCGTCGGCGCGCTCCGCGGCCCGGATCGCGTGGTCCTCCACGTCCCGCAGCCGCCGCTGCAGCTCGACGTCCAGCTGGTACTTCTCCGACCCGCGCTGGAGGGCCTGCACCATGGCCACGAGCGGGTGGACCGCGCGCTGGAACTCGATGACCTCCCGCGAGAGCTCGTAGACGCGGCGGGAGACGTCCCGGTCCGCGCCGAAGATCTCGTCCTCGATCTCGTCGATGTCGTTCTCCAGCCCCGCCAGCACGGGGGCGTAGCGGTCGACCACCTCGTCGAGGATCCCGTACAGGACCGCCTGCGGGCCCATGGCCAGCAGCTCCGGGGAGGCCTCCATCCGGCTGCGGACCGCCGCCAGGTCGGGGGACTCGGCGTGCCGGACGGTGACCACGAAGTCGGCGCCCACGAAGACGTGCAGCTCCCCGAACTCGACCTTCTCGACGTCGTCCAGGTAGCGGGCCGGGCGCAGCACCACGAACAGGGTCTCCCCGAAGCGCTCGAGCTTGGCCCGCTGGTGGCCCTTGAGGGCGTCCTCCACGGCGAGCTCGTGCAGGCCGAACTCCGCCGCCACGGACTGCACCTCCGCGGGCTCGGGACGGTACATCCCGATCCAGGCCATCCCGCCGCGGTCGCGCATGACCTCGTAGGTCTCGTCGAGGTCGTGCGGGCTCGAGGTCCGCACCCCGCCCACGTACACCGCGTTGTCCACCAGGGTCACCGCGCACCCGCCTCCCGTGCTCTCGTGCTGCCGTCGGTCGTTCCCGCCCCATCATGGCAGGACGCGGCGGGCCCGCCCGGCGCCGGCGGGCTCAGCGCACCGTGAACGTCCGCTCGTGCAGGCCGGAGGCGCCGTCGGGAGCGGGCGGGGCCTGCTCGGCGGTCTGGACGGTGCCGTCCCGGTCGACCGCCCGCACCCGCACCACATGCTCCCCGGCGGGGAGGTCCGGGCGCCGGAGCACCCACTGCCGCCAGGTGTCGTCGGAGGTCGCCGCCCCGAGCCGCGCCTCCTGCCAGTCGCCGCCGTCCACGCTGACCTGCACCGCCGCGATCCCGACGTGCTGGGCCCACGCGGTCCCCGCGAGCACCACCTGCCCGGCGTCGACGCCCGCCCGGTCCCGGGGCACCTCGATGCGGGAGCTGAGCTTGACCGGCCCGCGGGCCGACCAGCCGCGGGTGGTCCAGTAGGCCTGGGCGCGGTCGAAGCGGGTGACCTCGAGGTCCACCACCCACTTCGTCGCCGAGACGTACCCGTAGAGCCCCGGCACGACCATCCGCACGGGGTAGCCGTGCTCGAACGGCAGCGGCTGCCCGTTCATGCTCACCGCGAGCAGGGAGTCCCGGTCCGGATCGGTCAGCGCCTCCAGCGGGGTGCCGGCGGTGAACCCGTCCTGGGAGGTGGACAGGACCATGTCCGCCCCGGCCTGCACCCCGGTCTCGGCCAGCAGCTCGCGCAGCGGCACGCCGCTCCACACGGCGTTGCCCACGAGGTCCCCGCCCACGGGGTTCGACACGCACGCCAGCGTCACGGCGCGCTCGAGCAGCGGCCGTGCCGTGAGGTCCTCGAAGCCCAGGGTGAGCTCGCGGTCCACCAGCCCGTGGATCCGCAGCCGCCAGTCGGCGACGTCGATGCGCGGGACGGCGAGCGCGGTGTCGATGCGGTAGAAGTCCTCGGCGGGGGTCAGCCACGGCGCCACCCCGTCGACGCCCACGTCCGTGCCGGCGGGCACGCGCTCCCGCACGGCCGGGGCGGGGATCCGCAGCAGCTCGCGGGCGGCGGGGACCCGCGCGGCCGCCGTGCTCGCCCACCGTCCGGCGACCCCCGCGGCCGTGCCCAGCACGGCCGCGGCCGCGGCCAGGCGCACGAAGCCGCGGCGGTCGAGGCCCGGGCCCCCGTCCCGGACCGCGGCCCGGCGGGTGAGCTGTGCCAGGAGGAGCGCCCCGGCGCCCGTGCCGACGACGACGGGCACCAGGTCCGCCACGGACGCCCCCGCGCGCGTGAGCACCGCGATCAGGCCGAGCAGGCCCAGCACGCCCAGCAGCACCACGCCCATGGGCCGGTTGGCCCGCTGGGCGGCGCCGATGCCCGCGCCCAGCCCGATCAGGCCGGCGGCCATCACCAGGACGAGCACGAGCTTGTCGGCGGTGCCGAACAGGGCGATCGCCGCGTCCTTGACCGGCGCGGGGACCGCGTCCACGACCACCCCGCCCACGGCGGTGAGCGGGGCGCCGACCGGGCCGGTCACCCACGCGAGCAGCTCGGCCAGGCCCACGGCCAGCGCGGTCGCGGCGATGCCGGCCAGCAGCCACGGGCCGAGCCCCGCCGGTGGGCGCCCGCGGGCCGGGATGCGGGCCGGCGCGCCGGCCGGTGAGCTCGTCATGGGCCCCAGGCTAGGACCCGCCCCTGACAGCCGGCCGCGAGCGCCCGGAGCGCTGCGCGGGGTCCGCCGGCGTCATGATCGCGAAGCTCTCCCGGTCCGGTCCGCCGAGGACCGCCAGCCGCCCGTACTCGACGTCGAACGGCTCCTCCAGCACCGAGCCTCCCGCCTCGCGCGCGCGCTGCACGGCGGTCCCGACGTCGTCGCTCCGGAAGCACACCGACCAGACGGCCACGGCGTGTCCCGCCCCGGGGTCCGTCCCGCCGATGCCGCCGCCGGGAGCGTCCCCGCCGGGGACCGTGAACACGGCGTACGGGGGGCCGTCCCGGCCGGCGTCCTCGTAGTTGTAGCCGAAGAGCTGGGCGTAGAAGTCGCGGGCCGTGGCGACGTCGGGGGTGACGAGGTCGCACCAGGTGACCGCGCCCGGCACGTCGGTCACCGTGAACCCGAGGTGCTCGCCGGCCTCCCACGTCCCGAAGGACGCCCCGGTGGGGTCGGTGTAGAGGCCCATCGTGCCGAGGGTCCGACCTCCGTGGGTTCCATCAGCTGCGTGGCGCCGGCGGCGACGGCCCGCTCCCCGCAGGAGCGGGCCTCCCGCGCGGCGAGGTAGACCTGCCACACGTGCGGGACGTCCTGCAGGTGGGGCACCGCCGGGGAGAGCCCTGCGACCGGCCCGCCCTCCACGAGGGCGGTGCAGTAGCCGCCGTGCTCGGGCCGGGGCGGGCTGTACTCCCAGCCGAGGACCGACCGGTAGAACTCCTGGGTGCGGCCGAGGTCGGTGACGGCGAGGTCCACCCAGCAGGGCGTCCCGGCGGGCCAGGGCTCGTTGCGCTGCGCCATGACGGGCTCCTTCCGACACGCTCCACGCTACGCCGGGGCTCCGGGCCCCGCAGGGCCGCGGCGGGGATCGTTACCCACCCGCGAGGTCGCGGCTCCTCCCCCGCCGAGTCGCCCGTGCCGGCGGCCGCGGACGCGGACTCACCGGCACGGACGAGCTCGGCCCGGACGAGCTCGGCCCGGGCGGGCTCGGCCCGGGCGTCCGGGGCCGCCGGACGAGGGTCAGCGGGAGCGGAGGATGTCGAAGACCACGGAGTCGTCGTGCCGGCCGTGGCCCTCGCGGCGGCCCCGCACGTAGAGCTGCTCGGCGGCCGAGGCCAGCGGCACCGGCTGCTCCACCGCCCGCGCCGCGTCGGTGACCAGGCCCATGTCCTTGACGAAGATGTCCAGGGCGGAGCGGACCTCGGCCTCCTCGCCCTGCAGCATGCGCGGGCCGCGGTCCTCGAACATGAAGGACGTGGCCGCGCCGGTCGAGAGCACCTCGAGGCACTGCGCCGGGTCCAGGCCCATGGAGTCCGCCAGGGCCAGCGCCTCCCCCGCCACCGCGATGTGCACGCCGCACAGCAGCTGGTTGACCACCTTGAAGCGCTGCCCGTCGCCCACCCGGGGCCCGACCACCGGCGCGTTGGCGGCCATGGCGTCGAGCAGGGGGCGCACCGCGGCGACGTCGGCCTCCGCGCCGGAGACCATGACGAGCAGGTCCCCGGTGGCGGCGCGGGCCGTCCCGCCGGAGACCGGGGCGTCGACGACGCGCACGCCGCGGCCCTCGAGCCCCTGCGTGCCGGCCTCCAGGGCCTGGGGGCCGACGGTCGCCATGACGAGCAGGATCGTGCCCTCCCCGAGCGCGTCGGCGATCCCGCGCTCGCCGAAGAGCACGTCGTGCAGCTGGGCGCCGGTGGCGACCATGACGACGACGACGTCCACGCCGGTCGCCGCCTCACGGGGGTCGTCGAGGACCTCGACGGCGTCGCCCACGTGCTCCTTGGCGCGGGGCGAGACGTCGAAGCCGCGGACGGGGAAGCCGGCGCGGGCGAGGGTGAGGGCCATGGGGGCGCCCATGGCGCCGAGGCCGAGGAAGCCGACGGACAGCAGCGTGCTCATGACTGGTTCTCCTGGGACTGGGAATCGGTGGATCGGGGCCCGGCCGGCCGGGTGCGTGCGGTGGCCCGGTCGAGGACGTCGACGACCTCGGCCAGGGCGGACTCGGTGCCCACGTTGCCGGGGAAGACCACGTAGGGCCCGCCCCGGGTGGAGGCCGGGGCGTCGACGGGCTGGAACAGGGAGATCTGGCCCGGGAAGAACTGCCCGACCACCGTGGCCCGGCGGATGCCCAGGGCCCGGTGGGCGACCTCGTGGGAGGTGATCCCGCCCTTGGCCACCACCCACGCGGGGCGGTGCTGGGCCACCCCGTGCACGACCTCCACCACCGCGTCGGAGACCGACCGGGCGATGGCCAGCGACTCGTCGGGGTCGGTGGTGCGCACCAGCTGGCGGCTGGTCCACAGCACCACGTCGGTGGCCGCCAGGGCCTCGACGATCTCCGCGACGGCGTGGGCCACGTGGGCGGGCCGGGACTCGGCCTCGAGCAGGGCGGGCACGTCCAGCTCGACCTCGTGCAGGTCCCGCCGGGCGCGCAGCTGGTCGAGCTGGCGGTTGGTCAGGCCCACGTGGGAGCCCACGGCCACGAGCCCGTGGGGCAGCCGGTGCGGGCCCACCTCGATGTCGGCCGGGCCCAGCGGCGCGGTCGCGTCGAGCCCGGCGAGGGGGCGGACGAAGGAGGGCCCGCACCGGGTGACGAAGGTCCTCCCCTCGGCCTCGAGCACCGCCAGGGCGGCGGCGACCGCCTCCAGGTCGGCGTAGTCGGTGGCGTTGACGACCACCCACGCCCGGTCCTTCGCCCGGCGCAGGATCGCCGCGACCGCCGCCACCCCGCCGTCGCGGATGTCCGCCAGGCCGATCGAGAGGATCGACTCCCGGGCGACCGCCCCGCCGGAGCGCTCCACGAGGAAGTCCTTGAGGTCGGAGGAGGTGTAGCCGAAGGTGGCGTCGGCGGCGAAGTCGGTCTCCCCCACCGGCATCGGCTTCCCCTGCAGCACCGCGTAGTGCACGTCGTTCTCGGTATAGCGCCCGGCCTCGATCATGGCCGGGGCGAAGAGGAACCCGTCGACGGCCACGCCCAGCCCCGCCAGCGCGTCGGCCAGGGCCGTGGGCTCGGCGATCACGTGCCCGCGCAGCGTGGAGTCGCTGCGGGAGACCAGGTGGGGCAGGGGCCGGCCCTCGGCGGCGAGGCCGGCCAGCACCGCCGTCACGAGCCCGGTGTTGAGCGCCACCGCCTCGGCCTCGGGCCGGGCGCGGGAGTTGGTGAGCACGAAGCAGGTGCGCCCGGGGTGCCGGACGACCTCCAGCACAGGGGCCGGGTCGAGCTCGAGGACCACGTCGACGTCGTGCACGCACTGGGACCCGGTGGGGTCGTCGTCGAGCACGAGCAGGGTGCGGTTCATGCGCGGGATTCCTTCCGGAAGGGGCGGGTCAGGACAGGCCCGAGAGGGCGAACCAGAGGACCGACACCATCACGAAGCCGACCACGGACGTGGCCGTGCACAGCACGGTGTAGGTGCGCAGGGCCACCCCCGTGGGCACCTGGAAGTAGCGGCTCCAGACCCAGAACAGGGAGTCGTTGACGTGGCTCAGGGCCATGGAGCCCACGCCGATCGCGAGCGCGAGGATGGCGGTCTGCACCGGGGTCAGGCCCTGGGCCGCGGCCAGCGGGGCCATCAGGGGCGCCGTGGTGAGGATCGCGACGGTCGCCGAGCCCTGGGCGGCCCGGATGAGCGCGGCCATGATGTAGGCCAGCAGGACGATCGGCAGGCCGGTGCCGCCGAGGACGTCGGCGACGGCCTCGGAGACGCCCGTCTCGCGCAGCACGTAGCCGAACATGCCGCCGGCGCCGGTGATGAGGATGACGGCGGCCACCGGGGGCAGGGCGGAGTTGATCACGTGCTCGGTCTCCTCGCGACCCCAGCCGCGGCGGTAGCCCAGCAGGATCGAGGCCAGGATCACGCCGATCAGCAGCGCCATCGGCGAGGCCCCGACCATGGACAGCAGGGTCCGGACCGGGTTGCCCTCGGCCAGCACGAGGGCGCTGGTGGTCTGGAGCATGATGAGCAGCAGCGGCAGGGCGATCATGGAGAGCACGAGCCCGGTGCTGGGCGCCTTCGTCATCACCACGCCGGTGTGGCCGGAGCCGCCCACGCTCTGCAGGACGTCGTCGTGCGTGATCTCGACGTGGGCCTTGCGGGACAGGCGCATGGCCAGCCAGTGGCCGAACAGCCACATCGGGATCGCGGGGATGAAGGACAGCAGCAGCACCAGGCCGATGTCGGCCCCCAGCAGCTCGGAGCCGCCCACGATGCCCGGGTGCGGCGGGACGATGACGTGCACGGTCAGCATCGCGATGACGATCGGCAGGGCGTAGGCGAGCATGTTGCCGCCGAGCCGGCGGGCGACGCCGAAGACGATGGGGATGAGCACGATCAGCCCGACGTCCACGAACACCGGGATGCCGAAGATGAAGCCGGTGGCGCCCAGGGCGAAGGGGGCGCGCTTCTCGCCGAACTTGTCGAGCAGCCAGCGGGCCAGGACGTCGGCGCCGCCGGAGACCTCGATGATCCGGCCCAGCATGGCGCCGAGGGTCACGATCAGCGCGACGCTGCCCAGGGTGTTGCCCATGCCGGTGGTCAGCGTGGGGACGACCTCCCCGAGAGGGATGCCGCCGGCCAGGGCGAGGGCGGCGGCGGCGATCATCAGGGCGAGGAACGGGTGCACCTTGCCCTTGATGATCAGGCCGAGGATGACCGCGACGGCGGCGAGCCCCAGCAGCACGAGTGTGGTGGTGGTCATGGAGTCCTCATCGATCTCCGGGAGCCGGGGCTCCTCTGTTGTCAGATATCAGATATCATGTGTGATGCAGGACACGTCGTCAAGAAGGGGCGCCGGAACGGCGCACTAGACTGGCACGGTCACCTCCGAGACCAGGACGGGCATCGAGCAATGAGCACGCGGCGAGCCGACGACGCCGCCAGGGACCTCCTGGCCGCCATCACGGACGGGGAGTTCCCTCCGCGCACGGAGCTGCCGCCGGAGCAGCAGCTGGCCGAGCGCTTCGGCGTCTCGCGCCTGACGGTGCGCGAGGGCATCCGGGCCCTGGCGGGCCACGGGGTGCTGTCCGTGCGGCACGGCAAGCGCAGCCTCGTGAACCCGCCCGAGGAGTGGTCCCCGCTGGACGCCGAGGTGCTCCGCGCCCGCGGCCGGCTCAGCGGTGACGGGCTCGAGCTGCCCACCCAGCTCGTCGAGGCGCGGCGGGCCATCGAGGTCGAGGTGGCCCGGCTCGCCGCGACCCGGGCCACCGACGAGGACCTCGCCGTCCTCGCCGGGACCCTGACGGCCATGGAGGAGTCCCGGGACGACCCGGGGCCGCGCTTCGCCGAGGCCGACCTCGCCTTCCACGCCGGCGTGGTGGCCGCCGCCCGCAACGTCTACCTCGCCGCGGCGTACCGCCCGCTGGAGCAGGTGCTGCACGTCGTGCGCCTGGAGACCTCCCGCGATCCGCAGATCCGGGAGCACGCCATGCACTGGCACCGGAGGATCTTCGACGCGATCCGGGCCCACGACACCGAGGGCGCCGCCCGGCAGATGCTGGGCCACATGCAGCAGACCCTCGACGACATCGCCGAGAAGGTCGGCGGGTCGGCCTTCCGCTGAGGGCTCCCGCGCGGGAGCCGCGGAGAGCCGAGGCTGCGGAAAGATGGGAGCCTAGGAGATCTGCAGGCCGCCGTTGATGTCGTAGGTCGCGGCGGTGATGATCCCGGCGTCCGGGCCGAGCAGGAAGCAGATCAGCGCGGCGACCTCCTCGCGGCTGGCCACGCGCTTCATGAGGGAGTCCGCGGACAGGGCCGTCTTGCGCTCGTCGGAGAGGGTGCCGCCCATGATGTCGGTGTCGACGGGCCCGGGCGCCACCGCGTTGACCGTGATCCCGTGCTCGCCCACCTCCCGCGCCACGGCCCGGGTGAAGCCGATGATGCCGGCCTTCGCCGCGCTGTAGGCGACCTTCGAGAAGGTGCCGCCGCCGCGCTGGGCGGAGATGGAGGACAGGTTGACGATCCGCCCGGTCCCGGCCTCGATCATCGCGGGCAGGGCGCGCTGGGTGACCAGGAAGGCGCCCTTCACGTTGACCTCGAAGACCCGGTCCCACTCCTCGGGGGTGATCTCGAGGAACGGCGTCGGCGAGGCGATCCCGGCGAGGTTCACCAGCCCGGTGGCCGGGGGCAGCTCCGCCTCGACGCGGCGGTAGGCGGCGTCGACGGAGGCGACGTCGGTGACGTCCACGCTCAGCCCGAGGGCCGGCACCCCGGACTCCTCCGCGATCGCCGCGGCGGCCTCCTCGGCGCCCCGCACGTCGAGGATCGCGACGGCGGAGCCCTCGGCGGCCAGCCGGCGGGCCACGGCCAGGCCGATCCCGCGCGGGGAGGCGGCGCCGGTGAGCACCACGGTGCGGGCAGGAGTGGGGGCGGTGGTCATTCTGTCCTCCTCGACAGGTCCGTCGGCAGTGGAGATCAGATATCTGATCTCTACGGAGTGTAATCTGCGTCACCGAGCACGACAAGGGCGGCCGCCGGGTCCGCGGACGAGTAGCGTCGGCACCGTGACGACCCGTCGCACTGTTCTGGCGGCCGCCGGCCACGCCGGGCTGGTGGCCCTGCTGTCCGGGTGCGCTGAGTGGAGGATCCCCATGGACGGTTCCGGAGACCGCGCCGCGCTGACGGCCCGCCCCGGCGACGTGCCGAGCGCGGCCCCGCCCGCGGCGGGCAGCCACGCGCTGGAGGTGGAGCGGACGCGGGACTCCCTGCTCTACGTCCCGCCCCGGGTGGGCCCGGCGGCGGCGCCGCTGCTCGTCGTGCTGCACGGCGCGGGCGGCCACGCCGAAGGGGCCGTGGCGCTGCTGCGGGGCGTCGCCGACCTGCACGGGCTGATCCTGCTCGCCCCGGCCTCGCGGGAGTCCACGTGGGACGGCGTCCGCGGCGCGTACGGCCCCGACGTGGACGTGCTCGACCGGTCGCTGCGGCGGGCCTTCCACCTGGCCGCCGTGGACCCCGAGCGGGTCGGCGTGGCCGGGTTCTCCGACGGCGCCTCCTACGCCCTGGGCGTGGGCCTCGCCAACGGCGGGCTGTTCCGCAGCGTCCTGGCGTTCTCGCCCGGCTTCGTCCCACCCGCCGGGCGCACGGGCCGCCCGCGGGTCTTCGTCTCCCACGGCACGGCCGACGAGGTCCTGCCCGTCGGGCGCACCAGCCGGCGGATCGTGCCCGCACTGGAGGAGGACGGCTACGAGGTGGAGTACGCGGAGTTCGAGGGGGGCCACACCGTGCCCCGGGACGTCGCGCTGCGGGCCGTGGAGTGGCTCGGCTGGACCCGTCCCGCTCCCTGATCGGCCCCGGCTCCCGCATGATGGGAGGGCGCGCTTCGACCCTCGACCCTCCCGGAGGCCCCTGTGACCACGCTGCACGACTTCACCGCCACCACCCTCGACGGCCGCGAGCAGGCCCTGGCCGAGTACGCCGGGCAGGTGGTGCTCGTGGTCAACACCGCGAGCAGGTGCGGGTTCACGCCGCAGTACGCCGGGCTCGAGGAGCTGTGGAGGACGTACCGGGACCAGGGCCTCGTGGTGCTGGGCTTCCCGAGCAACCAGTTCGGCGCCCAGGAGCCGGGCACCGAGGAGGAGATCGGGGCGTTCTGCAGCCGCAACTACGGCGTCTCGTTCCCCCTGTTCGCGAAGGTCGACGTCAACGGCGCCGCCGCCCACCCCCTGTGGACGTGGCTGCGCGAGGAGAAGGGCGGCGTGCTCGGCGACGCGGTCAAGTGGAACTTCACGAAGTTCCTCGTGGGCCGGGACGGGCAGGTGATCCGCCGCTACGCCCCGACGACGACGCCGGCCCAGCTCGCCCCGGAGGTCGAAGCGGCGCTGACGCACTGACGCACCGGACGCCCTGACGCACCGGACGCGCTGGACGGCAGGAGCCCCCGGCCGTGGACAGGGCGCCCCGCGACCCGTCACCATCGGTCTCGGGGCCCTCGGCGGGCACGCCCCTCCCGACACCGCAGCGGCGCCGCCCCGTGCGCCCCGATCCGCAGGAGCAGCCATGGCCCCGCACTTCGCCGAGTTCGACATCCAGGTGGTCCCCGTGCCGGGGGCGGTCGTCCACGCCCACACCGCCGGGGAGGGACCCCCGGTGCTGCTGCTCCACGGCTATCCGCAGACCTCGCACATGTGGCACCACCAGGCGCCCGTGCTGGCGCGGGAGCACACCGTCGTCGCCGCCGACCTGCGGGGCTACGGCCACTCGCGCGCGCTCGGCGAGGACTTCACCTTCCGCGCCATGGCCGCCGACCAGGTGGCGATGATGCGGGAGCTCGGCCACGAGCGCTTCCACGTGGTGGGCCACGACCGCGGCGCCCGCACCGCCCACCGGATGGCGTTCGACCACCCGGACGCGGTGCTGTCCGTGGCCCTGCTCGACATCCTCCCCACCCTGGACGTGTGGCGGTCGATGGACGCCTGGATGGTGCAGCGCTACTACCACTGGGCGTTCCTCGCGCAGGGCGGCGGGCTGCCGCAGACGCTGATCGGCCACGACCCCGTGTACTTCGTGCGCCGGACGCTGCAGGGCCTCAGCGGCACGGAGGTGGCGTTCGACCCGGACGCGCTCGCGGCGTACGAGGACGCGGCACGGCACCCCGAGGTCGTGGACGCGTGGTGCCGCGACTACGCGGCCGCCGCCGGGCCCGACGTGGAGATCGACCGGGCCGACGAGCACGAGCAGCGCGACGTGCCGGCCCTGGTCCTGTGGGGCGCCAGGGGCCGGGTCGGGGCCCGGGAGGACCCGATCGAGCTGTGGCGGCGGCACTTCCCGCGCACCACGGGCCGCGCGCTGGAGGCCGGGCACTTCCTCGCGGAGGAGCGGCCGGCGGAGGTCACCGAGGCGCTCGTGGAGCACCTGCGCGACGGGAGGTGACCACCTCCCGTCGGCCACGGTCGTGGCCGTCGGCACGTCCCCGCGGAAGGCGGGGGCGGGCTCAGAGCTCCGCGAGCGCCACCACGGGCAGGGTGGGCGACGCGGAGCCGCCCGCCGGCTCGACCGTCATGGCCACCGCCGCGGCGTCCGCCACGTCGCCCTCCAGCCAGGTGCGGACCTCGCCGCCGGCGAAGTGCACGTCCGGGACGGGCACGTCGTCCTGCATCAGCCACAGCTGGTACTCCTGGCCCTCGCCGGGGTCGGGCAGGCCCGCGGAGACGACCAGGGCCGCGCCCGCCTGCTGCGAGGCCACCACCGTGGCGGTCCGCCCGTCGAGCTCCAGGGTGCGGGTCACGACGTCGGGGGCGGCCAGCAGCTGGTTCTCCCGGGCCTGCTCCTGCTGGGCCTGGGCAGCGAGCTGCTCCTGCTGGCGCTGCTCGCCGCGGACCCCCAGCGCCCAGCCGCCCAGGGCCACGGAGGGCACCAGCACGGCCGCCGCGGCGGCGGCCAGCCAGCGCCCGGGCCGGCGCCCGGGGCGGCGTCGCCGCTCCTCCAGGGACACGACCGGGGCCGTCGCGGCGGACGGGGCAGGCGCCGGCAGGGGCGCGGTGGCCCGGATCCCGGCGAGCACGTCCTCCCGCAGCGAGGGCGGCGGCTCCTGGGCCACCGCCCCGGCCAGGTGCGCCCCCACCTCGGCGTACTCGGCCACCTCCCGGCGGCAGGACGGGCACTCCCGCAGGTGCTCCTCGAACCGGGCGCGCTCCTCGGGCTCGAGCGCGTCCACCGCGTAGAGCGCCGCGGAGTCGTGGACGTCGTGGCTCTCGTTCATCGCTGCACCCCCAGTGCCGTGCGCAGGCTGCTCAGGCCGTCCCGGATCCGGGCCTTCGCCGTGCCCAGCGGCACCTCCAGCCGCTCGGCCACCTCCCGGTGGCTGCACCCCTCGTAGTAGGCCAGGGAGACGGCCTCCCGCTGGATCGGCGTGAGCGCGCCGAGCCCCGCGCGGACCTCCTGCGTCTCCATGGCGTGTTCGACTCCTTGCCAGGTCTCGTCGGCGGGGATCTCCGCCCGCCCGCTCTCGTACTGCTGCTCGCGGTCGCGCTCACGCTGGACCTGGCGGACGCGGTCCACCGCGCGGCGGTGGGCCATGGTGCACAGCCAGGCGAGCACCGTGCCGCGCTCCGGGTCGAAGCGCGCGGACTGCTGCCAGGCCATGAGGTAGACCTCCTGGACCACCTCGGCCGCGAGCTCCGGGGACCGGAGGACCCGCACCGCCAGGCCGTACACCTTGGCCGACGTCAGGTCGTAGACCTGCGCGAACGCCGCCTCGTCCCCCGTGCCGCTGCGCCGCAGCAGGTCCCCGAGGTCCGGGCCCTCCTGCGGGACGGCGCGGTCCGGCAGCCCGGAGGGCGTGCGGCCCTCCCGGCCGATGCCGGTTCCTCGTTCAGTCATCCGTTCTCGCTGTCCGTTCCGGGTGCCGCGACGCGGCGGAGCAGGTGTCCCCAGCACTGTGCCACATCCGGGAACACCGTGCGGCGGGACGCGCGGCCGCTCCTGCGCCCCGCCGGCGTCAGGCCTCGAGGGAGGCGTAGACCACGTAGTTGTCATCGAACAGGCCCGTGGCCGGGTCGTAGCCGTCGCAGGTGATGAGCCGCAGCTCCGCGCCCGCCGTGTTGCCGTAGACCTCCAGGGTGGGGAAGTCGTCCTTGGCGTACTGCTGTCCCCGGTCGACGACGAAGACCGCCGTGCTCCCGTCCTCCCGGGCCACCTCGATCCGGTCCCCGGGAGCCAGCGAGCGCAACCCGGCGAAGACCCCGGGCCCGCCGCCGGTGGCGTTGACGTGGCCCAGCAGCACCGCCGGCCCGCGCTCCCCCGGCGTCGGGGAACCGGCGTACCAGCCGGCCGGGGAGCCCGGGCCCTCGGGCGGGACCTCCAGGGACCCGTTCTCGCGCAGGCCCAGGTGCAGCAACTCGGTCCGGGTGGACGTCGCCGGGATCTCCAGCGCCACGGGCTCGGAGGCCTCCAGCACGCGGGGTCCCGGCGCGGCCCGGACGCCCGGCGCCGCGGACGGCGGGCCGGACGCTGGACCGGACGGCGAACTGGACCGGGCATCGGCGGCGGGCGACGCCGGCACCGGTGCGGCCGGGGACGTGGTGCTGGGAGCCGCCGCGGTGCCGTCGCCGGGCCCGGCGGCGCAGCCCGTGGCGAGGAGGGCGGCGGCCGCCGCGCAGGTCATCAGGCCTGCGCGGCGGCCGGAGCGGGATCCCGTCATGGCAGGAACCGTGCCGTGGGATCAGGCCCGGGCGGCGCGACGGCGCAGCGCCCAGGCGCCACCGGCCACGGCGGCCAGCAGACCGCCGCCGAGGGCCACGGCCTCCGTGGTGGAGCCGGTCTCCTGGGCCACGCCGGTGTCGGCCCCGCCCTCGGGCATGGCCCCCATCTGGGTGGAGGTCAGGGTGCCGCAGGCGGCGGGCAGGGTCGCGGCCGCGGGCAGCGCCGGGTCCAGGTCGGACATCTTCTCGGCCGCGGCGGCGGGCATCCTGGCCGGGTCCACGCCGTGGACGACGATCACCGCGGTGCCGGCCTTGAGGGCCTCGCTGGTGGCCGCGTCGAGCTCGAAGGTCCGCTCGTAGGAGTACGCGCTGCCGCCGGGGAAGCGCTCCACGGCCAGCCCGGAGTCGGGGCTGGTGTCGCCCTCGGTGGTCAGCGAGGTGCCGATCATGCCGTAGGAGGGGTGGCCCTCGGTGGTGTTGACCACCCCGTCGCCGTCGGTGTCGGCCTCGGGGCCCGGGCAGGTGCCCTGGCCGTGGATGTGGATGTGCTGGGCGTGCGGGAAGGGCCCGTCCATGAAGGTCTCGGCCGCGCCGGTGACGTCCACCGTGACGGTGGCCTGGGTTCCGTGCACCTCGACCATGGCCTGGCCGGTGGTGCCGGAGTCGTTCAGGGTGTTCAGGGTGGCCTGGGTCGACCACATGTCGGACTCGTGGGCCATGGCCGGGGCGGCCTGCAGCGCCAGGGCGCCCAGGGCCAGGGTGGGAACGGCGAGCAGACGCATCTTCGTGTTCATCGGGGGCCTCTTCCGTAGTGCCGGTGGTGCACGTCGACGACGTGCGTATCCCCTGTTCGGCACCATGGGGGCGGTGGACGGGTCGGGTTCCGAAGTTTTTTTGCGCGGGGTCTCATCGGCAGGCGGAGGTTCAGGCGACGAGCCTGGCGTAGACCACGTAGTTGTCGTCGAACAGGCCCGTCGCCGGGTCGTAGCCGTCGCACGTGATCAGGCGCAGCTCCGCGCCCGCCGTGTTGCCGTAGACGGCCTGCGTGGGGAAGGCGTCCTTCGGGTACTGCTCCCCCCGCTCGACGGCGAAGACCGCCGTCGAGCCGTCCTCCCGGGCCACCTCGATCCGGTCCCCGGGAGCCAGCGAGCGCAGGCCGGCGAAGACCCCGGGCCCGCCGTCGGTGGCGTTGACGTGGCCGAGCAGCACCGCCGGTCCACGCTCGCCCGGGGTGGGCGAGCCGGTGTACCAGGAGGCCGGAGCGCCGGGAAAGGTCGGGGGCACCTCCAGGGAGCCGTCGGCGCGCAGGCCGAGGCTCAGCAGCACGGACCCGGTGCCGGTGGCGGGAATGCGCACGGACACGGGCGCGGCGGCGGCCAGGACGGGCAGCCGGGCCTGCGGCGTCGAGGGGGGCGCGGGAGCCGGCGGCGCGGGAGCCGGCCCGGGAGGTGCGGCGGTCGAGGACGCCGCTGCCGGGGACGCGGAGGCCGCGGAGGTCCGGAACGGGGCGGGCGAGGGCGGCGCGGCCGTGGTCGCGACCGGCTCCGCCGAGGCCGCGGTCGGGGCAGGGTCGGTGCCGGCGCAGCCGGTCAGCAGGAGCACGACCGCCGCAGAGGCCAGGAGGCCCCTGCGGCGGTCACCGGTCGGGGTCAGCACGGCGGGGAACCTGTCCGGTCGGCCCGGGCGGGGCGCCTACGCCGGGGCGCCGCGGCGGCGGACCGCCACGGCCGCGCCCGCGGCGAGCAGCAGGCCGCCGACGGCGGCGGGAGCGCTCGGGCCCGAGGAGCTCTCCACGGCCGCGCCGGTGTCGGCGCCGCCGACGGGCACCTTCCCCATCTGGGAGTACGGGCCCGCGCCGGGCACCCAGTCGTAGATGTGGTGCTGGTACACCCCGGGGCTGATCTCGACGGGGATGCGCGTGGGGTCGAAGGGGAAGTCCGCGCTCTCGCAGGCGAGGCCGTCGGCGTCGTCGTCGAGGTGGGCGCCGTAGCTGGGCGAGTCGGCGGGGATGTTGTGGACACCGTACGCGGCGGCCTGGGAGCAGTCGGTGAAGGCGAAGGCCGCCGTGGCCGGGGTCGCCGACAGGGCGCACAGCCCCACCCCTGCCGCCAGTGCCACGCCCGCTGCGCTGCTGTTCATGGAGTCCCCGCGATCTCTCGGAATGAGCGTTTGCAGGCGCATCGTAAAGCGTTGGCGACTGCAATGTCAGTAGCCGGATCGTGACCTCGAGGTGCGGGTCCGTGTCGAGGAAGCACCTCCCGCGCAGAACCGGGCCACCGCGGCCCGACAGAGCACGTCGGCACGTGGCGAACCGGTCCGTGCGTCCCGATGTGACGGACCCCAGCAGGCCGCCATAACGATCGAGGGTCGCTCCCGCCCACGCCAGGACCCCGCGCCGGACCCGGTGGGACACTGGCCGCGGAGCCGCGGGGATGCTCACCCGCCCCTCCGACCCACTCCACCGCCGCGGGACACGGGTCCGCGCGTCCCCTTCCGGGACCGCCACGGGGCGTGGTCCCCGGCGACCAGCCGGGAAGGACTTCCGCCATGCACACCACCCAGCGCATCCTGGGCGCCGCCGCCGCCGCGCTCGTCGCCGTCGCCGGGCCCGCCGCCTCCGGCGCCGTCGCCCAGGAGGACTGGCCGCCGCCCTCGACCCACGGCCGGTTCGTGCCGGTCCCGGCCGACGCCGCCGCAGCACAGACCTCCGCCGTCTGCGACGACGAGGTGACGCTCGCCCCCGGCGACGTCAGCGAGCTGGAGTCCCGCGTCCTCGTGACCGAGCAGGGCGAGACCGTCATCGAGACCCGCGGACGGGCCACGGCCGACATCACCCGGGCCTCCGACGGCGCCACGCTCGACGAGTTCGGCGCGTTCGTGCACGTCTTCGAGACGTACTCCGCCGACGGCACGACGGTGACGTTCGACGCCCGAGGCACGGGCATCGTGCTGCCCTTCGACGACGTGGAGGCCGCCGCGTTCGCCGAGGCCGGCCTGCCCGAGGCGTTCGTCTTCCTCGCCGGAACCTTCGAGGAGACGGTCACCTTCGAGTCCCCCCTCGGGGAGAGCGAGGAGATCCCCCCGGTGGTGTCGGCGGAGATCACCGGGAACACCACGCAGTACGTCTTCGACCTGTGCGACCTCCTGGACCAGGCGGCCGCCGGGCAGCAGTCCTCCTGACCCACCGGAAACAGGAATCGCCACCCGGCCGGCAGCCGGGTGGCGATTCCTGGTCGACGTCGCGGCTGATCAAGTCAGCACGGCGCCGGAGGCGTCAGAGCGAGATCACGCAATCACGGTGATGTTCGCGGCCTGGGGGCCCTTGGGGCCGTCCTGGGTCTCGAACTCGACGCGGTCGTTCTCGTTGAGGGCGCGGAACCCACCGGAGTTGATGGCCGAGAAGTGCGCGAACACGTCCTTGGAGCCGTCCTCGGGGGTGATGAAGCCGAAGCCCTTGTCAGCGTTGAACCATTTGACGATGCCAGTAGTCATGAGTGACCTGTCCTTCTGAAAAGCGGAGCGTCCCCGGATCTCGGGGTGCTCGGGCGTTGCGATGCCTGCCAAAACGTCTTCTCAGAAAAACTGCTGCGCCCGGACCGGGCGAACTGCTTGAAATGCAAAAACGAAACTTCAACAACTGCTGACGACTGTACACGGGGCGGCCGGAAAGCACAGTGACGGGGAACACCCCCGCACCGGTGCGTCCCCGGGACGTCGTCCCGGGGACGCACTATCGTCGTGCCCAGGGCATGCCGCCCGACGACCTCTCCACCGATCGCGGAACGGGAACTCGAACATGGAACAACGCACGCTGGGCAGAACCGGACGGACCGTCTCCACCGTGGGGCTGGGCACCTGGCAGCTGGGCGCCGACTGGGGCGACGTCGACCCGGCGGAGGCCACCGCGGTCCTGCAGGCGGCCGTGGAGTCCGGGGTGACGTTCTTCGACACCGCCGACGTCTACGGCGACGGGCGCAGCGAGCAGACCATCGGGGCGTTCCTGCGGGACCACCCGGAGCTGGACATCACGGTGGCCACGAAGATGGGCCGCCGCGTCGACCAGGTCCCCGAGAACTACACGCTGGCGAACTTCCGGCAGTGGGTGGACCGCTCCCGGAAGAACCTGGGCACCGACACCCTGGACCTGGTCCAGCTGCACTGCCCGCCGACACCGGTCTACAGCGACGACGAGGTCTACGACGCGCTGGACACCCTCGTCGAGGAGGGCGCCGTCCGCAGCTACGGCGTCAGCGTGGAGCGCACCGACGAGGCGCTCGCGGCCATCGCCCGCGGCAGCACCGCCACCGTGCAGATCATCCTCAACGCCTTCCGGCTCAAGCCGCTGGACGCGGTGCTGCCGGCGGCCCGGGACGCCGGGGTCGGGATCATCGCCCGCGTGCCGCTGGCCTCGGGACTGCTGTCCGGGAAGTACTCCAAGGACACCCGGTTCCCCGAGAACGACCACCGCAACTACAACCGCTCGGGCGAGGCCTTCGACGTCGGCGAGACGTTCTCCGGCGTGGACTTCGAGCAGGGGCTCGAGGCCGTCCGGGAGTTCTCCGGACTGCTCCCGGAGGGGGTGACCACCGCCCAGGCGGCGATCGCGTGGATCATCGCCCAGGACGGGGTCAGCACGGTCATCCCGGGCGCCCGCAACGTCGAGCAGGCCCGCGCGAACGCCTCCGCCGCGGACACCGGGGACCTGGGGCGGCAGCTGGACGACGGGGTCCGCCGGATCTACGACAAGTACTTCCGGGAGAGCGTCCACCCCCGCTGGTGATCCGCCCGGCGGAGCGGGCACGGCGGCGACGCCGTCCGTGCCCGCCCGCTCAGCCGACGAGCTTCGCGTAGACCACGTAGTTGTCGTCGAACAGGCCGGTGGCCGGGTCGTAGCCGTCGCACGTGATCAGGCGCAGCTCGGGGCCCTCGGTGTTGCCGTAGACCGACAGCGTCGGGAAGGCGTCCTTGGCGTACTGCTCGCCGCGGTCCACGGCGAACACCGCCGTGGTGCCGTCCTCACGGGTCACCCCGACGGTGTCCCCGGCCCGCAGCTCGCGCAGCCTCGCGAACACGCCCGGGCCGCCGTCGGTGGCGTTGACGTGCCCGAGCAGGACGGCCGGGCCCCGCTCCCCGGGGGTCGGGGAGCCGGTGTACCAGGAGGCCGGGGCCCCGGGATCGCCCGGCGGCACCTCGAGCGAACCGTTCTCCCGCAGGCCGAGCCGGAGCAGCTCGGACTCGGCGCCGACGGAGGGGATGCGGACGGACACCGGCTCGGACTCCGCCATGACCGCCGGCTGCCCGGCGGACGTGGGAGCGGCGGACGGCGACCGGCTGGGCCTCGGCGACCCCGCGGGGGTCGGGGTCGCCGACGAGGTCGGCGAGGCCGTGGCCGATGCCGAGGGCGTGGCGGACGCGGTCGTGGACGGACCGGAGGACGCCTCGGACTGCACGGTGGCGGTGCCGGAGCACCCGGTCAGCAGCAGGAGCGCGACCGCCGCAGAGGCCAGGCGGCCTCTGCGGCGGTCGGCGGATGAACTTCTCACGGGGAGAAATCTATCCGTTCGGTCCGGGGAACGGGACTACGCCCGGGCGGCGCGACGACGCACCACGACCGCCGCACCGGCGGCCGCGGCCAGGGCCAGACCGCCGCCAGCGGCGAGGCCGCCCGCGGTGGAGGACTCCTCCACGGCCACACCGGTGTCGGCGCCGCCGACCGGGACCTGCCCCATCTGGTCGTACTGGCCGGTGTTCCACTCCGCGGGCACCCAGTCGATGATCTCGTGGAACGAGATGCCGTCGTCGGTGCCGTCGGCGTCGCAGCCGAAGCCGTCGCGGTCCGCGTCCAAGTGCAGGCCGTAGGCCGGGTCGCCGACGGGGATGTTGACGCGCCCGGCGGCGCGGGCCTCGGTGCAGTTGTCGAAGACGGCGGTGTTGGTCGGCGGCACGACCTCCGGGTCGGGGACGACGTCGACGACATCCGGAGCGTCGCCCTCACAGGCAACGCCATCGCTGTTGCCGTCCAGGTCCGGGCTGTACGCGGGGGAGCCGAACGGGATGTTGTAGTAACCGGCGGCCTGAGCCTCGGTGCAGTTCTGGAACATCTGCGCGGCCGAGGCCGGAGCCATCGACAGACCGGTGAACCCGGCGGCGGCCAGCACGGCCATTCCTGCTGCCATCTTCTTCATGGTGTATCCCCTTCGCATGTGCGGATCAGTTGCAAATGCATCGTAAGAAGCGCATCCGCTGTTTGGGGGACAACCGGCGCGAGCCCCCGGCTCAGCGGGGAAAAAGCCCGGTATTCCGGGGCGGAAGCGTCCCGTCCCGGAGCCTCTCCAGGCGCGGGAGGATCACGGATCAGACCCACGGGAGTTCCGGTATCCCCCGAGTGAGGGACCTCACGTCACCCCGGCAGCGCTCACGGCTCCAGCCCACCGACGGCATCGAGCTGTGCGGTGGCGTGCTCCACCACCGGCCCGAACTGCCGCGCGGAGGCCGGATCCGCGGCGAGGACGACCACCAGCAGCGCCGCCCAGGCGGCGGCGCGGGCCCACACGGCGTCGTCGTACGTCCCGGTGGCGTCGACGACGGCGCGGAACGCCGCGCGCTGCGGGCCGTCGAGGCTCAGCCAGGCGGTGGCGAGGTCGGAGGCGGGGTCTCCCCCGCAGACGTCCCCGAAGTCCACGACGCCCACCAGCCGCCCCTGCCGCTGGACGAGGTTCCACGGGTGCGGGTCGCCGTGCAGCCACACCGGCGGCCTTCCCCACGGCTCGGCGCGCAGCCCCCGCTCCACGACGGCCCGCAGCTGCCCGGTCCGCTCCGTCCCGATCCGCTGCGCGAGCGCCGGCCACCGGGGACCCGCCGAGGCGATCCGGGCGGCGAGCGGGATGCCGCGGTAGGGGTTCCGCGGGGCGGCGGCCGGCGCGGGACGGTGCAGGGCGGTCAGGGCCCGCGCCAGGTCGCCGGCGATTCGGCCGCGCTCCGCCACGGGCAGGGTGGCGACGGCCTCGCCCTCGATCCAGGGCACGACCAGCCAGGGCCACGGATAGCCGGCGCCGGGCCGGCCGCAGAACACCGGCCGGGGAGCGGCGATGCCCAGGGCGTCCAGCGGCGCGCTGACCTCGGCCGTCCACCGCATCTCGTGGACGAGGCACGGCACGGACGCGCGGCGCACCGGCAGGCGCACGGCGTGGGACGGCCCGAGCCGGAACATGGCGTTGTCCCACCCCTGCGCGGCCGGTTCCAGGCGTGCCTCGGCGAGCGCCCGCAGGGACGCGGGCAGCTGGTCCCGCAGCAGGCGCCGCACCTGCGCCGTCGTGGGCCGGAGCTCTGGAGAGGGCACGGCGTCAGCGTACGGCGCCGGCCCCCGCCCTGCGTCACGGCGGGGCGGGGGCCGGCGGCCGCGCCGGTGCTCGCGCCCCGGCTCCGGCGGTCAGCGCTGCGCCGGCAGCACGTACCGCCCGGTCCGGTCCGTGGCCAGCGCCAGGGAGGAGATGTACTGCTTCTCCCCGTCCGGGCCCGGCTCGGCCGAGAGCAGCATGTCGGGGCGCTCGAACTCGAGGCCGCTGACGTGGCACAGCAGCCTGGCGTCGGAGGGGTTGCCGTCGGCGTCGAACAGGGGCAGGTCGATGCCGTCGTCGGTGCGCCGCAGGTAGTAGCGGCCGCGGGTGGCCACGGCCAGCAGGGGCGGGCAGAGCAGGGCGATGCCGACGGCGAACATCGGGGAGTACGGCTGCACCCCGGCCCCGAACGCGCCGAAGAACACGGCGATCGAGATCCCGGCGGAGAGCAGCATCGAGACGAAGCCCACGGGGTTGACGGCGTAGAGCATGCCGCGGCGGAACTCAGGGACCTTCGGGGAGAGCTTGAGCAGGTACTTGTTGAGCACGATGTCGGCCGCGACGGTCACGACCCAGGCCATGGCGCAGTTGGCGTAGAAGCCCAGGATCGCGTTGAGGAAGTCGAACATGTTCGCCTCCATCAGCACCAGGGCGATGGCCAGGTTGACGAGCACGAAGACCAGCCGGCCGGGGTAGTGCCGGGTGAGGCGGGTGAAGCTGTTGGTCCAGGCCAGGGAGCCGGAGTAGGCGTTGGTGACGTTGATCTTGATCTGGGAGATCACCACGAGCACCACCGCCAGGGACAGGGCGAGCCAGGTGGGCATCATCTCCTCGTAGACGCCCAGGAACTGGTGCACCGGCTGGTTCGCGGTCGCGGAGGCGGCCGGGTCTAGCTTGGCCAGCAGGTAGACGGTGATGAACAGCCCGATGGCCTGCTTGAGCGCGCCGAAGACCACCCAGCCCGGACCGGCCAGGACCACGGCGGTCCACCAGGAGCGGCTGTTGGCGGCGGTCTTGGGCGGCATGAAGCGCAGGTAGTCGATCTGCTCGGCGATCTGGGCCATCAGCGACAGGCACACGCCGGCCGCGAGCATGACCGCGGCCAGGCTGACCTGCCCGTCCCCGCCCTGGCCCTGGTAGGCGAAGAAGTTCGTGACGGACTCCGGGTTGGCCAGCACCAGGTACACCAGGGGCACGACCATGAGCAGCAGCCACAGCGGGGTGGTCCACACCTGCAGCTTGGCCAGGGTGTTCATCCCGTAGATCACCAGCGGGATCACCATCAGCGTGGAGACGGCGTAGCCGACGGGCAGCGGGATGCCGAGCCCCAGCTCCAGGCCCTGGGCCATGATCGAGCCCTCGAGGGCGAAGAAGATGAAGGTGAAGGTCGCGAAGATGATGTTCGTGACCACCGACCCGTAGTAGCCGAAGCCGGAGCCGCGGGTGATCAGGTCCAGGTCGATGTTGTACCGGGCCGCGTAGTAGGCCAGCGGCAGGCCGGTGATGAAGATGATGACAGCGGCCACGAGGATGCCCAGCAGCGCGTTGGTGGTGCCGTGGGCCATGCCGATGTTGGCGCCGATGGAGAAGTCGGCCAGGTACGCGATGCCGCCCAGCGCGCTGGTGGCCACCACCCCCGGGCCCCACTTGCGGTAGGAGCGCGGGGCGAACCGCAGCGTGTAGTCCTCCAGGGACTCCTTCGTGGCCTGGGAGACGTCCCGGTCCGGGGCGGCCGGGACGGAGGAGCCCGCGGCGGCGGGGGCGGTGGGTGGAGGCAGGAGCTTCTCGGACATGGCGGCTTCCTTCGGTGGGCGGGGTTCGGTGACGAACCTAGGAGGGCCGTGATGCCGCCCGGTGTCGGCACTGTTTCGCGCCCGTAAAGCCGTGGGCGGCGGCCGTGCACCTCCCGCCCCGCCGGCACGTGTGACGCCCTGCGGGTGGAGGCGCTCAGGCGGGCGGGGCCTCGGGCAGGCGGCGCAGGCGGTAGTCGTCCAGCGGGATGAGCTTCTTCGTCCCGGTGCCGGACTCCACGATCCACAGCACCCGCAGGTGGGGCGCCACCTCCGCCACGGTCCCGACGTGCCGGACGCGCCTGCCGTCCCACGCCTCGACCCGGTCCCCGGGCCGCGCCCGCGCCGTTCCGCAGATCCACCGGCTGCTCATGACCCACCCCCTGCTCCCCGCCGCACCACGCGGCGCTCCCAGGATGCCCGCCGGATGTGCCCACCACGTTTCCGGGCGGTGGAGATCTTGTGTCCTCATGGACCTGACCCTCGCGGAGCGCCCTGGACCGGCGTCGTTCCACGCACGTAACGGACCGGCTTTTACGCCCCGGGGGGCGCCGTACCCGTTTCCGTGGCCGCGCCGCGTTCCTACCCTTGAGCATGGTCACCTCACCGAGCCGACCCACCGTCAACTCCGACATGGGCGAGGGCATCGGCCTGCACCGCTTCGGCAACGACCCGGAGCTGCTGCAGACCGTGGACCTCGCCAACGTCGCGTGCGGCTTCCACGCCGGGGACCCGGACATCATGTCGGCCACCGTCGCCGCCGCCGTGGGCCACGACGTGCGGATCGGGGCCCACCCGTCCCTGCCCGACCAGTGGGGCTTCGGCCGCCGAGCCATGGTCCTCACCGCGGAGGAGGTCGAGTCCCTGGTCCGCTACCAGGTCGGCGCGCTCACCGGCTTCCTCCTCCAGCACGGCGCCGAGCTGCACCACATCAAGCCCCACGGCTCGCTCTACGGCATGGTCGCCCGCGACGCCGCCCTCATGGAGTCCGTCGCCGCCGTCGCCGCCGACTACGGGGTGGCCGTGCTCGGCATGGCCGGCACCGCCCACGAGGCCGTGTGCGCCGAGCGCGGGGTGCCCTTCGTCGCCGAGCTCTACGTGGACCTGGACTACAACGCCGAGGGCGGGCTGATCATCCAGCGCACCCCGCACGCCACGGACCCGCAGGCCGCGGCCGAGCGGGTCACCCAGGCCCTCACCACCGGGGCCGTCGCAGCCGAGGACGGCACGCCGCTGTTGATGCGCTTCGACTCCGTGTGCGTGCACTCCGACGCCCCCGGCGCCCCGGCCGTCGCCCGCGCCGTCCGCGAGGCGATCGACGCCCACCTGGCAACCACCGCCCGCTGACCCACGATCCCCGTCTGCCCGTTCCGCTCGAAAGGACACACCATGGCCGAGATCCAGTCCCCGCTGCCGGGCGTCTTCTACCGCAAGCCCGGCCCCGACAAGGACCCCTACGTCCAGGAGGGCGACCGCGTGGAGGCCGGCCAGGTCATCGGCATGGTCGAGATCATGAAGCAGTTCACCGAGGTCCACTCCGACTCCACCGGCACCCTGGAGCGCTTCGTCGTCGAGGACTCGGCGATGGTGAACCCCGGGGACACCATCGCCGTCGTCGCCGAGGGCTGAGCCGTGGCGATCTCCTCGCTGCTCGTCGCCAACCGCGGCGAGATCGCGGTGCGCATCCTGCGCTCCGCCCAGGACCTGGGCCTGCGCACCGTGCTGGCCGTCAGCGAGATCGACCGGCAGTCGATGGCCGCCGAGCTCGCCGACGAGGTCGCCGTCGTCGGCCCCGCCCCCGCCCAGGCGTCCTACCTCAACGCCGAGGCCGTCGTGGCCGCCGGCACCCAGGCCGGCTGCGACGCCGTCCACCCCGGCTACGGGTTCCTCTCCGAGAACGCGGCCTTCGCCCGCCGCGTCCAGGACGCCGGCATGACCTGGGTGGGCCCCGATCCCGACGTCATCGACCTCATGGGCCACAAGACCCGCGCCCTGGAGGCCGCCGTCGCCGCGGACGTGCCCGTCCTCCCCGGCTCCAACGGGCCCCTCACCGGCGACGACGACGCCGTGCTCGCCCTGGCCCGGCAGGTCGGCTACCCGCTCGTCATCAAGGCCTCGGCCGGGGGCGGCGGGCGCGGCATCCGCCTGATCCGGGCGGAGGAGGACCTGCTCAAGACCGTGGACGTCGCCAAGGCCGAGGCCTCCGCGAGCTTCGGGGACCCGACCGTCTACCTCGAGCGCTTCGTCGAGCGCGCCCGGCACGTGGAGGTCCAGATGCTCGGCGACGGGCGGACGTTCCTGCACCTGGGCGACCGCGACTGCTCCCTGCAGCGGCGCTCGCAGAAGATCGTCGAGGAGGCCCCGGCCCCAGACCTGCCCGACGCCGTGCGCGAGCGCGTCCGCGCCTCGGCCGTGAACCTCGCCCGGCTGGCGAAGTACAAGGGTGTGGGCACGGTCGAGTACCTCTACGACCCCGTCCGGCACGAGGCGGCGTTCATCGAGATGAACACCCGCCTGCAGGTCGAGCACCCGGTGACCGAGTTCGTCACCGGCGTGGACCTCGTGGCCGAGCAGCTGCGCATCGCCTCGACCGGGCGCACGGAGCTGCACCAGGAGGACATCCGCTTCGACGGCCACGCCATCGAGTGCCGGATCAACGCCGAGGACCCCGAGCGCAACTTCCTGCCCAGCCCCGGCACGCTCACCCGCCTGGACTGGCCGCAGGGCGAGGACTACCGCGTGGACACCGGCGTGCGCTCCGGGGACACCGTGGCCCCGTTCTACGACTCCCTGCTGGCGAAGCTCATCGTCCACGGCCACGACCGGCAGGAGGCCGTGCGGCGGATGAGCGAGGGGCTGGCCGCCACGCACATCGAGGGGATCAGGACGACGGTGCCGCTGCTGGCGCGGCTGGTGACGGACCCCAGGTTCGCGGCCGTGGAGCACTGGACCACCTACATCGAGACCGAGATGCTGAGCACGGGGGGCGCACGATGACCGGACAGGCGACCGAGACCTTCTACCTGCCCACCGCCCGGTACACCTGGGGCGGGGACGAGTTCCTGTTCGTGGAGTTCGACGAGGCCATGAACCTCACGGCCAACTACCTCGCCACGACGGTCGCCCACGGACTCGAGCAGCTGGCCCTGGACGGCGTCGTCGACGTCTGCCCCGCCAACGCGTCCCTGCTGGTGCGCTTCGACCCCGACGTCCTCGACGCCGGGGACCTCAAGCGCCGCACCCAGGAGCTGGAGGCGCAGGCCCGCACCTCCACGCGGCACACGGTGGAGACCCGGATCCTCGAGATCCCGGTGTGGTACCAGGACCCGTTCACCGCCGAGGTCTCCCAGCGCTTCCGCGAGGGCTACCACCAGGAGCCGGGCGGGTCCGACCTCGACTACGCCGCGAAGGTCAACGGCCTCGAGGACGCCGCGGAGTTCGTCCGCCGCCACCACGAGTCCCCGTGGATCGCGTCCATGGTCGGGTTCGTGGCCGGGCTGCCGTTCCTCTACCAGCTCGTCCCACGGGAGCGGCAGCTGCAGGTACCCAAGTACCTCAGCCCCCGCACGGACACTCCCCCGCTGACCGTGGGCCACGGCGGGTGCTTCGGGTGCATCTACTCGGTGCGCGGGGCCGGGGGGTACCAGATGTTCGGGGTCGCGGCCGCGCCGATCTACGACCCCGAGCAGCTGCTGCCCGACTTCAAGGACTTCCTCATCCTCTTCCGCCCCGGGGACCTCGTGAAGTTCCGGCCCGTCGAGGAGGCCGAGTACCGCGCCATCCAGGAGCAGGTCGAAGCCGGCACCTGGCGGTACAGGCAGGCGCCCGTGACCCTCGACCTCGACGCCGCCCTCGAGAACCCCGACGCCTACAACCGATCCCTGCTGGAGGCCCTCGATGGCGCTGACAATTGAGCAGCCCGGGCTGCTGACCACCGTCCAGGACCTCGGGCGGCGCGGATACTACAACGTGGGCATCCCGCAGGGCGGGTCCATGGACCAGGAGTCGGCGCAGGCCGCCAACAAGCTGGTGGGCAACACCGCGGCCGAGGCCGTGCTGGAGTGCACCTACATGGGGCCCGCCTTCACGGTGGACGCGCCGACGACGATCGCCGTCACCGGCGCCGCCGTGCCCGTGCTGGTCAACGGCCAGGAGCAGGCGCCCTGGACGCGGCTCGAGCTCGCCGAGGGGGACACGGTGAAGTTCGGGGTGCTCAGGGGCGGGGCCCGGTTCTACCTGGCGGTGCGCGGCGGCATCGACGTGCCCGAGGTGCTCGGCTCCCGCTCCACCTACGCCATCGGGCGGCTCGGCGGGATGGGCGGGCGGAAGCTGGAGGCCGGCGACGTCGTGCCCGTGGGCGCCGCGACCGGGCTGCTGCCCTCGATCGAGGAGATCCCGGAGTCCTCCCGGCCCGCCCTGGGCGGGAGCCAGGAGCTGCGGATGGTGTGGGGTCTCTACGACCACCTGCTCACCGACGAGGGCCGGCGCCGGCTGGTCGAGGAGGAGTGGAAGCTCACCCCCGTGGCCGACCGCATGGGCCTGCGCTACCAAGGCCCCGGCGTGGAGTGGATCGAGCGCGAGCAGCCCTTCGGGGCCGGCCAGGACCCGTCCAACATCGTCGACGCCGGCTACGCCGTGGGCTCCATCCAGATCCCCGGCGGCACCCAGCCGATCGTGCTGCACCGGGACGCGGTCTCCGGGGGCGGCTACGCCATGGTGGGCACGGTTATCTCCGCGGACATGGACCTGCTGGCGCGGGCGGCGCCGGGGACGTCGACGCGGTTCCGGGCGGTGTCGATGGAGGAGGCGCTGGAGGCGCGGAGGGAGCGGGCGCAACGCATTGAGGAAATGTGGGCGCTCTGAATATTTCGTGAGGGGATGTGATGGAGGGGCGGTGCCATCAGGCACCGCCCCTCCATCACGTCGGGCTCATTGCCCCACCCACACTTCCCGTTCTGCACCGACACCATCCTCGACCACCGACAAAAGGCGTCTCGCAACTATCGATGAATACGGGCGCTTTACTTAGGCCTGAGTCTCATAGTTATAAGACATCCCGACCTCAGCCTTTATACGCCGCACGGCGCAGCGACGAGACGTCTTGCAACCCTTGCCTTCCAAGACAACGTGCAACTTAAGGCCTGGCGATTGGCGGCATGTTCCCTGCGATGAATACGATGAATAACATCAAATTAATAGAGCAGCAGTGGGAGAGATCATGCCGTTCGAGACTTTTATCAAGAGGATGACCCCGCTGGCCAAGGCGCCCAGCGTCACGATTGAGAAGCGTGGCGTGATCTCACTAAACAAAGTCGCCCACGACCTCGTCGACAACGCTAAGACGGTGGAACTGCTCTACGACCGCGCCCGCCAAGTCATAGCGGTGTGCGCGACCGATGACTCCCCCCCCCCCCCCGCCTATGCCGTCCGCAGAGGGTCCAAGCGCGCATTTGATCAGGCGATCATCTCAACCCCGGCCTTCACCGCTCACTACGGCATCGACACCACCACCATTCGGAGGTGGAAGCCCTTCGTGGAGGACAGCATGCTCTGCGTGGGCCTTACGGAAGAGGGCACCGTGATCACCGGCAACCGCTCCAAGGCGATGACGCCGGCGGAGGCCGTAGAACCAGCGAAAGCATGGGTGGAAAATGCGACCTCTGAAGTGTCCACTGACGGCCCCGACCATCCCAGACCTACTCCCCCACCCGGATACCGAGAGGAACACCACCCCTGACCCAGAAAGTCGAAGTGCACCTCAAGGACGACCTCGACGGCGGCCCCGCCCACGACACCATTCAGATCAACCTGGACGGCAAGGGCTACGAGATCGACCTGTACACCGCCCACGCCGAAAAGCTTCGGGAGGCGCTGCGTTTCCTCGCAAAGGCCGGCCTTAAGACCACCCGTACCCGCGCTTCGGGCAGCGACCCGAACACCACGAAGATCCGGACTTGGGCGAAGGAGAACGGCCATGAAGATGCCGACCGCGGCCGGATCGACCAGATATTAAAGGACACCTACTGCGCCGCTCACCGAGTCGGCAGCATCTCCGGCGACAAACGATGCACGGTGGACGGCCCTCACCGTGGTGGGGACCGTCCACCATCTTGCGTGTGGTGGACAGCACCTGCCCCACGGGCGCAACCATAAAATCGGGGGTGGCGCAGCGCCCACGCAGCTCAGCCCCTGCCTGGACTGGAAACCCAGACGACATGAGTACTTCGTGCGTCGCACTGCCACCGCCCTGTTCATCCTTTCCGCCGTGGTGCTGACCGACTGCGAGCCCACCACCGACGATGCGCTCTCGATGTCTACGCCAGTGCCGCCACGACCTACGATGACGCCCTGGCCCTGCGTGAAGACATCCTCGCCACCGATATCCAGTGACCGAGCACAAACCAGCGAGTCGTCCAGGATGAGGACGGGAACGCCTACGTGGAGTGCGACAACGGAATAATAGCGATGGCCGTGGCCAGCGCCAACAAAGAGATGGAAGAGCTCGTGAACACCCGCGACAACACCGGCCCTACTGCCACCCCGGTGCTGCACGCGGCGAACCGGATATTCGTTGCCCGGGACGAAGCACCCCTGCGACAGTTCCAAACCGAAATTGGTGGCACTATCATCCCGGTTTCTTAATTGATCATCCAACCCCTCGAGTCAATTGAAGCGTTAGCAGTCTCTCAGCCTTCGGCGCCCGACCCACACCCTCAAAGCTTCCAGTTCAGGCAGGGTCTTGACATTAAGGACCTGTCAACCCTCCGATTTCATTGGATATAATAGTCCGCCCTGACGTTAATTCAAGGTATCGTTGCTCAATTTTATTTAAAATATCATTTACACTGATATTAGCGCTTATCCTAGAATCTTTGTACCATGTTGACAGAATTTCAAAAAACCCGTCAACTACAGCCATTCCAAAGTTAGCAAGAAGTGTTGCGCCCATTAATTCGTAATTTCCGGAATGGAAATTCAAATTTCGAGCCGTATATAAATTTCTAAGTTGAAATACATAGTTATTCGTTTGTATGTCTAAATACTTTTGTAAACTAGCAGGATCAGATATAAGGGACTGGATTTCACTTATTTCGTGATTAAGGGGAATGGGCGCGCAACTTAATATAAAATTCATATCGGGAAAATTCACATAATCACTACTTACGCCGTCCTCCAGAATATTGCACCATCTTTTATATTGAGCAAGACGGGTTAGATTTAACTCACCACGTGGCGATTGATGACATACTTTTAAATTTTCGATAGCATTAGAAAGTTTATTTTCATGTGCTTTCTGGAGTTGATTGAGTCGCAGATATAGGACTTCACATATACGGTACTTTTTTATAGCATTGCTGCGCGCTACGGAACTAGGCTTAGTAAGCGCCTCGCGTGAAAAGTTGAGGTACGATTTTCTGTTTTTTATCGCAAGATACTTGTATGCTCGAGAAATTTCATTGCTACTCTTAGCATGACTGACTAAATCACGGTAACTAAATACAATTCTTTGACGTAGGGTGTGCAGCGACATCATTCTCGCCAGTTTTTGTAAACTTACATCGGTAGGTTCTAAACCTGCGGCTTCTAAAGATGCCCAAGCCAAGGCTGCTTGAGAAGACGTGCCACCCGCATGCCTCATAGCATTCGCCGACATAAGAGACGGGTACAAATTGTTTGGCCACTTAACCTCCTCAATGTCCAAACCAGAAACGGCGAATCCATTTTTCATAATATTCACTGTTTTACTACCAAGTTTAGCAACAATTTGAAATGGATATATTGTAGGGGTAGCACTCGGGTATTGTACGTACAAGACGCTCAAAAATCGGTATAGTTCTACACGAGCTTGATGAACTGCCGCTACAGAACTGGTCCCATGCACCCTTAAGGTTAGAAACGTGCTGGGACTATTGTTTTTAAGTGATTTTGCTGAATGATGGTGGATTGAAGGCCTGCAGTCTTCCACAAAGGCTTGGACTGCCGTACCAGCCAAGCCCCAAAGCTTATATGGTGTTCGATGCCGTAAATCCAAAATTTCAATATTGTGATGCTGCAAAACGTAGGAAGATATGTTTTTGATATTTAAGTCAAGTAAATTGAAAAGCACCAAATACTCATCTGATTCGGGTAAAATGGTGTCATAAATAATGCTCTCTAAATTTTTGGTGGTTCTAAGCTTTTTATCCAACTTGTTTGTATAGCTTTCGGGTGTTTCTCCTTGCATTATTACATTCAACGCCAATTCTGAAGAAATCGATTTCAGCATAAAGCCTGAACATGAACTTGCCGCAAACACAGTCATATCAATTAAATCGGCAACAAATTGTTCCACATCCGATTGAAAACTATCAATGTGACATGCCGAGAAGTCCTTTTTCCCCCTTGCACGTACATTAATTTGGCCACCATTTGCTAAACAAGATATCCATTTTTGCACTATTTTATTATTGGCAAACGCTGAATTTAGACATGTTTGATGAGCTGCTTGAATGGCTCGTTGTACATTTATTGCGCTTGGCTGTTCATTCGCATTGTAAGTATCAATAACGTACATTGCCCACTTGACATTGAAAATAACATTCGGCCTTGCCAATACTTTAGTATGGAGAATCCCTCCTTCATCTATAGATTGACAAATACTTTGTATCAAATTAATTACACCCTGAGGATAATTTCGCTGCTCGGCACTTCGCACAGCTGCATTTTTACTCCATGATGAATACGTCATTTATATGCTTCCCTTACGATTTTTTATACGGATGTGCTGTCGGCGGTGGGCAGCAAAGAACTTGGCGTTCTTATCCGAGAAACTGAGCACGGTTCGGCCGATGACAGCGTCGAGGGTGGGCGCAAGATCGGGGGCGTCGATGCTGCGGGGACCGCGGACGATGCGTCCTGCGTCATTGACCACAATGAAGCCTCGTTCGTAGAGGCTGTTACATCCCAAAGCACAGGCCGGCATGACGACGTGGGGGTTGACGCGTTCGGTGTCGCTGCAGTCCGCTCGGCGCTTGATGTGCGCGGTGACCAACAAGCCCACGGGCAGAGCCCTGCCGCAGAGAACACAGCGAAGGATCTTGTGGCCTTTCTTCAGGAAGTCGACGAGCTGGCTGTGCTCGGGGCGGTAGCCCACGATGCGGGTGTCATCGGGGCCGGGGACGATGACCGGCTCGTAGTGGTCCTCTTCTCCGCGAGGGACGACGGGTACGACGTCTTCATCGTCGGGGTCAGCGGTCAGTCCGGCTCGTTCGAAGACCCACAGAGCGGTCTCCTCGGAGGGCTGGAAGAAGTACCCCTGGTTGACCTGGCCTCGGGAGTCAAAGGGTGATCCGTGAGCGTTGGGACGGCGCAGGTTCGCAGGGATTTCCTCTAAGGGGATCGCGACCTTCAACTCGGTGTATGCCACGCGAATCTCGCGCCCGTCGGCCTCCCAGCGACTCCAGTTACCCCCTTGCGACAAGGCAGGGGCGGCGCGGGAGGCGGTGAGAGCGCGCCCGACCGCTCGTATCTGTTTGCGGGCGTAGTGAATGATCAGATCACCGGCCTGGACCTGGTCCATGCGATCCCAGTGGTGCTGCCCGTCGCCTCTTTTGTTGCGCAGCGGCGCCCAGATCGCTCCGGCGTCCAGCTCCTCTTCATACGTCTTGCCCTGGTTGACCCACCAGTAGTTGACCACCATGCACCTCCGCGTCTCTTGCTACACCACACGTCGACGGACCGAGACCCTTCGCGCTTTCCACCTGTTCACGACGTTCCCTCCAGCTCAGCGGAGGAGGCCACCGTTCCGCGTGCCCATCCCTTTACCGTTGATGGGGTCACCCGCCCACGAGACGTTTGCGACTCACCTGAGGCGAGCCCTACTCCAATGCCACCATGGCCGCCCCCAGCAGCTCGGTGACGTCACAGGCTCCCTCGAGGCTCGCCAGATCCGTGGTCAGGCCGATCCGATCCCCCGCGACCCATTCCGACCGTCGAGCCACGGAGCGCAGCGATGCGGTCGGCACCTCGATGCCGCTGATGACGTCGTAAGAGCTGATATCAAGCAGGACGAACACGCACCGGTCGAAGTCCCAGCTGCGGAACGGTGAGTACACCTGTGATCGGCGTCCCTGCGGATCGATTACCCGGCATTTGACCTGCAGCGTGGTTCCGTCAGGCAACTCCACGTCCCAGCTCTTCTGCGACGGTGGCGCCAGACGCCCCTCATAGGCCTGGGCGACCAGCGTCTCGGCGAGGTCCCCCGCCGGGGCGTTCCGAGAGCGCACCACGCCGCGCTCCACGAGGATCGTCAGCGTTTCGGCGTACTGCCGCAGCAGCGTGCGGGAATCAAGGGCACGCAAGCCATCTTCATGCGAGGACATGAAATGAGCATAGGGGCCGCTGCGGACTCCGCGGGCAGATCCAGTCCCCGTCCCCTGGAGGCCCGTACCGGCTGCCCCAGCGGCACAGAGACACTCCGACCCCACACCCCGACCCCACACCTCAAGCGATCAATGACATCCCCACCACCACACCTCGCACCTGCGGGACGGCACGACGGGTCACCCCGTCAGCTCTCGAAGGCGCGTGCACGAATACACGTATCGCTGCATCCGTTTCCTGACCCAGAGGCAGCCATGCAGGTGACCACGGACACCATCCCCCGCGGTGCGGCCACTCATGGGTCGGCTGGTCAGGCATCATGGGGCCAACGTTCACAATCGAAATGGAGAACTCTTATGAGCCCCCACGCCGCCCCACTCATCGACGGCACTGCATCGATGAGCGCGTACGAGGCGCAGGTCTGGGAGACGCTCAACAAGCACTGGCAGCGTCGCAACAACCGCCGTGGTCTGCCGAATTGGGCGAGCACCGCATTTGATCGCACCGGTGAGGTCGCGGGAAGCACCGTCAGGCGGGTGACGGACGTCGTGCCCGAGGGGGTCAAGGAACCGATGCGTCGCGCCGGCGACACGATCGTCAGCAAGGCGGCGCGCCCGACGCTCGACGCCGCGGCAGCGCTGCTGGAGCTGGTCAACGACTGGGCCATGGAACTCAACGACCCGAAGAGCGTGGAGAAGCTCGCCCGCAAAAAAGGGATCGACCTCGACGGTTTCACCGACCTCCGGCAGCAGGATCTCAAGGTCTGCGACCGGTTGCTGAGCTTCAACACCCTCTCGTGGCGGACCGCTGGCGCGTTCGAAGGTGGCGCCATGGGCGTGCTGGCCATGGTTCCCGTGGCCGGGATCCCCGTCGCGATGACAGCGGACATCCTCGTCATCCAGGTCCTGAGCACCTCAATCGCAGCGCGCATCGCGTACGCCTACGGCTACGACGCCAAAGACCCTGCCGAGCAGGCCTTCATCCAACGCTTGGTCCGCCGTTCCTTTATGGCCCAAGCAACTAAAGCCAAGCCCTTGCATGAGACCGCACGTGCCGCGGAGGCGATCAAGGGTCGCGTCAGGTGGTCGGAGAAGCTCCGCGCGGACCATCGCCTCCTGGCAAACCTTGAGAAATTGATGCAACACCTGGGCCCAGCAGGCTCCCACGTCCCCGTGCAGAACGTGGCCAAGGTCGTGCCATTCGTAGGTGTCATCCTGGGTGCCGGTATGAATTCTGCGGTCCTCGGCAATGTCGCCGCCGATGCCCAGCGCTACTGCCAGACCCGTTTCCTGTGCGACAAGTACGGGCTGCCATTGCCGACCGCACTGGCGACCGACCCAGATGACGACCCCCTGCCCGACGCCACGTAGGGGATGGCCGCTGGATCCACGAGGCCACCTCTGCAGTGCCCCACTGGCGGGCAAGCACCCGCACCCCGCTGGATGAGATGTGTCGGTGGAGGGCCTGCCGGGAGACGCCGAATCCATTGCAGAACCCGGCGACCTTGGTGTCGGGCTACGGCATCGCGGCGCATTGATCCTAAGAGATGGCTCCTGCGTCCGTGCAGTGCCGGCGGTAGTCCACACGCCCTCCAAACAGCCAGCCAGTTACACCAGCCTCCACATGCGTCAGCCACCAACGTTCGGCCCGTGCCGACCATTTCGAGCAAGGACATCAGAAACACCCTCCTGACACGTCTCCTCAGGGGCCTGGTGCCCTCGGCACGCGCTCTGGGCCGGACAGCGACCCAGTGGCAGACGCATGCGTCACTTCACTGGGAGATTTGCAAGCGACGGGGACTGTCGTGTCGTAGATTGAAGCTAATGTCATTTCATGTTTAGTCCCCTCCATATCAAGGCATCGTCGCGGACCTGGTTCCCCGCTTACGGCCCAACCACTTTCCCTGGGACAGCGCACCGAGCTCCACGGGCCCAACGGCAGCGGCGAGTCGATGGCGGCGCAGCTACTCACGCTTGCTGATAATTAAGCGGCACCGGAGGTTATCTATGAGGGGAAGGATGGGCAAACAGCACACGAAGGCGAAGGTCTGCGTCGCAGATCCAAACATCGCCGATGGCGGAGTTCACGCAGATCTAGTCGAGGCCTACCTTGCTGACTTTCCCCACGGCGAGCATACAAAACTGATTCACAAATAAGGTCACAGTCGGCTACGCGGAAGGCGGTTGGAGTGGTATTGCAAGATTTGAATCTGCAGACCAGCTATCGATCCGGGCGTGATGCCCTGCTCGATGACTTCTATATCCCCTGCCTGCAGGAGGCAGTGCGGTACGACCGGGCCGTCGGCTATTTCTCCAGCACGCTGTACCAAGTTGTCGGTCTAGCATTCACCGACTTCGCACGGCGCGGCGGACGTATGCGACTCGTATGCTCACCGGCATTAACGCCCGAGGATTTCGACGCCATGAAGCAGGCCGACGAAATAGGACGACGTGCCCAGGAAACCGTTCGCGAAGATCTTGAACGTCTACTAAACAATCCTGCCGCTGTTCCTGCCACCAAGCTATTGGCAACACTAATCGCCAATGACATCATTGACGTGCGCATTGCTTTCGCGGAAAAGCCCACTGGCCTGTTCCACGACAAACTGGGCATCTTCGAGGACATTGAGGGGAAGCGAGTCTCTTTCCGCGGGAGTGCTAACGAGACGTGGCGCGCCTGGGGCTACAACCATGAGTCCTTCGACGTTTCGTGCAGCTGGCGCAATGAGCAGGAACTACTCCGCACCCGCGAGCACGGCGACAGCTTCCAGGACATTTGGCGAGGCAGAGAGCCCGGCGTCAACATTGCCCGACTCGATGAGGTTACGCGCGACCAGCTTATCGCCATCGCTCATGAGGACCTCGACCGAGCCTTCGAGCAAGTCCGCTTTCATCAGGGACGCAAGCTCAACCAGGTTGCCGAGCGCCCCCTCATGGAACACCAGCGTTTGGTTCTTGAAGACTGGGAAACCCGCGATCACCGCGGGATCGTAAACTTCGCGACCGGGGCCGGCAAGACCTTGACTGCGATCGAGGGAGTGAAGCGTTGGACGAACAACGGAGGCGCGGCAGTTATTCTCGTTCCTGGCCGCGATCTCCACGCCCAGTGGATTCGCGAGATCGAGACGGAGCTTGGAGATGTTCAAATCCTTCCGGCTGGAGCAGGTAGCAATAAAAGTGACTGGCTGCAGCTCCTGCCGATCTTCACGGCGCCTGGCAACTCGACCGATTTGCGGCGTGTGGTGGTCGCGACCAACGCGACCTTCGCGTCCGATGATTTTCAACGCCGGTTGAAATCAGGCCGTCACCTGCTGATCGTGTCTGATGAAATGCATCGCGCTGGCAGCAAAAAGGTGTTGCCTGCCCTCGAAAAAACGGCTTGCGGGGCAACATTGGGTCTGAGCGCGACGTTCCGTCGCCAGTTCGATGACGAGGGGACCGACCGACTGATCCATTTTTTCGGTCCCGTTCTCTCGCCGGTGATAGGCCTCGCTGAAGCGCTCATGTTTGGTCTGCTGGTGCCGTACGACTATCGATTGCACGAAGTCACGCTAGATGACGACGAGCAGGAGGAGTACGAACAGCTTACGAAGCGAATTGGCCAGCTCATTGGCCAGGGGGAGGCAGCGAGTGATCCTGATGGTCCACTTCATATGCTCCTGATCAAGCGAGCACGCGTCCTCAAGCAAGCCCGTCACAAGGTCCCGACGGCGGTCGACATTCTGAAAAGCGAGTACCAGTCAGGCGACCGTTGGCTGGTCTATTGCGACGACAAAACTCAGCTCCAGGCCGTGATTGACGGTTGCCTTGCTGCCGGCCTTCCCACGCTTGCGTTCTACTCCGGTATGCCAAGCGATCGCGACGCGGTGATTCGGAGTCTTGCCGATCATGGCGGGATCGTTGTGGCGATCCGTTGCCTCGACGAGGGCATTGACATTCCCGTTACCGACCATGCTTTGATCCTGGCCAGCTCGACTGTTGAGCGTGAATACATACAGCGACGCGGCCGTGTTCTCCGGCGTGCTCCCACCAGCGGCAAAGTGAGTGCCGAGGTGCACGATTTGATGCTGGTCGATCCCATTGGCGGGGCACTGACCAAAAGCGAGGCCTTGCGGGCGCTCGAGTTCGTTCGGCTGGCACGAAACCCAGCCGCTCGTGAGCGCCTGACGGCGATCGTCTCGCTGAGTCGAGACCCGCTCGAATTGCTTGCCCTGCTCGATGAGGAAGAAGAAAGCGATTGACACATGGTGAATGATTCCGAGAACACCGGCCACGGCCGCGAAGGGGCGCTCTCCGCACTCCGAGAGGTGGTTGAGGCCACCGATCGAAAGCGGTTTGGGTTGGCCCTAGACTCATTTGAAAGCGAGGACTACGAGGAAATCGTACGCCTCGCGTGGCGTTACCAATTCGATGAGGATCGCTCAAAGTTTAAGCGGGAGCTCCGGGACTTGCAGAAGCACGTGAGTGATCGAATTTTGGCCAAGATGGAGCTGATGAACGAATGACCCTGCGAATCGAGAGCGTCAGTCTCAAAAACTTTGGGCCGTATCGCGACATCGACAACTTGATTTTGACTACGGAGCCTGAGTCACCGGTCGTGGTTATTCATGGTGAGAACACCATGGGTAAGACCAGCCTGTTCCGAGCGCTGCGCTGGTGCCTCTATGGCGCCCCCGAAGCGGGTAAAAGTCCGGCCGAGTCAGCCCGCGGACTAGCTGACTACATGAACCGGCTGGCCCGGGCTGACGGCGAGACTAACATGCAGGTCGCCATCAGCTTCAGCGCCAATGGCCAGCAGTACCATCTCACGCGAACGGCGACTGCCAATGAGGGCGGCGCCCCCCACGTCACGGCGAACCTGCGGATCGGAGCTAACGTCGTGCAGCAGGCCTCGATCGATGCGGAGATTGGCCGGCTGCTCCACCCGCAAATTTCTGAGTTTTTCCTCTTCGACGGCGAACTCTTGCGGGACTTCTACGACCGCCTTAATTCGCACCGAGAGCGTGACCTGCTTCGACACAGCATTGAGAGCGTACTGGGTATCCCAGCACTTCAACTTGCCTCTCACGACATCGGTGTCCTGCGTGACGATGTGCTGCAACGGCAAGCGAAGGCGATGAAAAACCAAAAGGAGGCGGAGAGCGCGCGGCGACAGCTCAAGGACCTCAAGTCTCGCCAGGAAAGCTTGGAGAAGGACCGAACCGAGATCGCCGCCTCGCTTCGCGAGGCGGAGTCCAACCTAGAGAATGTGCAGGATCGCATTGCCGCTGTGGATGACCTGAAAGCGGATGCTCGCGAGATGGAGGGTCTCGAGGCGCTGATTAGGGGTGGCGAGACCGACGAAAAGCATCTCCGCGACGAGATGCGCGATCTCCTAGTGCGTGGGTGGCTCGCTCCAGCAAGTTCTAAGCTGATGAGTGTCCTAGTTGAGGTTCAAACGAAGAACGACGCTGCACAGACTAAGCAGGAAGAAATTCAAGCCACGCGCGACCGCGTCGAGCTACTCCAGAAACAGATCAAGGGCGGGACCTGCCCGAGGTGCCAGCAGGAGCTTCCACCACCGGATGCCGCCACTCAGCAGGCTCTAAAAGAGGCCGAGGTCGAGCTGCAGCAATTGCGGAATGCGGCCGGTGACCGTCCCGACCTCGGGCTTGAGCGTCGCATCCGGGCTTTGATCGACACCAAGACGATCGACTCCTACCGGGACAAGCAAACTCAGCTCAACAAGGTGGTCAGCACGCAGTACGACCGCAACCGTCGTCTTGCCACGATCAAAGACCGCCTCAAGGACCATGACGCGGCTGCCATCCGACTGCTCGGCAATCAGCAGGAGCAGCTCGAGCGCAACATCAAATCCTTTGAGGGCCAGCTACGCGAGCTTACTGCGCGAGAACTCCAGATCAGCACTGAGCAAAACAAGTTTGCAGGCGTCCTCCGTAGACTCGGCAGCGGACAGCCGGCATTGGCGGCCGAGGCATACTTCTTCGAGTATGTGTCTGATCTGGTCGCCCGCACTATCGAGCGTTACCAGGAACGCACGCGCGCCGAGGTGGAGTCCACGGCCACTCACATGTTCATGAAGCTCATACGCGACCCTGAGGGCTACGAGGGCATCACGATCGGTCGCGACTATCGGATCGATCTTGTCGGTAAACGCGGCCCTTCGATGAAGACAAGCGAGGGCGGCCGTCAACTGATCGCGCTTTCCCTCATCGGAGCCCTCAAGCGTGCTGCCGTTAGAGGTGGCCCCGTGGTGCTCGACAGCCCTCTCGCACGCCTTGATCTAAAGCACCGAGAGAACGTGCTCAACTCATGGGTACCCGAATTGGGCAGCCAAGCAATTCTTCTGGTGCAGTCCGGCGAGCTAACCGAAGACCAGGCACAGACCATCATGGGCAACCGCATTGGTCAGGCGTATCGGATATATCGGCCAAACGACGACCCTGAGGAAGCCACCATCGAGAGGACACAGTGATGGCGAACGACAAGGACGACAAGGACGACAAGGACGACAAGGACGACAAGAAACAGATTGGCCTTACCCCAGCAGCCAACGAGGCGATCGTCAAGATTGCCGCCGACCACTTTGGAGGCAATCAGCAGGACGCCTACCGCTTCGCAATTGCATATGCGATCGGTGCTGATCTCAACCTCGAAGAGGCTCCAGCAGGTGGCTATGCGACGAAATACCATGCCGAGGCGGTGGAGAGCGGCACGGACCTACGGGAGCTTTTCCAAATTCTCAGGATTGGCGACCCGGATCGACCTTTCGCCACGGCCGAGAAGCTTGCTGAGCTCGGCGTCCTTGATATGGCTCGGAGGCTGGACGGGAATGAGACACTCGCCGACCTTTTGACCGACGAGACTGAGATTTGAGGGACCCTTGTCGGCCCGGTGGTACCACGAGCCTACGCTTCGTAGGTTTGCTAAGTTGCCAGTCGTCCAGTAGCCGGCACAAGCGCCAGACTGTCGGCCAACGCGGCGCGGAACTCTCTCCTTGGGTGCACATGAGCGGTCCAGCGTTGCCAGCGTGATGGGTGGCGTGGACCATCCCCTACCCAGTAGAGCGGCACCGTGGTGACTGCGAGCTGGTCATGCAGCCATTGCAGTTGAGCCCGATGGTGACGACGAGCCTGTCCGGTGGGCGGAGCAGTGCCATAGGCGAGCAGTACACCGTCGCACTGCTCGAGTTGCGCATTGAGTTCCGTTCTCGCGGCAACCCAGCCCTCCGGCGTCGCTCCTAGTACGGAAATATCCGTGACGCTACGCGAGGGCAGGGCGAACAAGTTACCGATGACTGCTGTTTGGTAAGCGAGCAGTTCCCGGGCGAGCTCCACGCGGGCGCGGGTACGTGCCCCATTGCCGATGGGCGGGTTGGCCAGTATGCACAACAACGTCCTGGTGTGAGCCGTGCCCTCACGGGATGGCACTGTAAGTGGGCCTAACAGCTCGCACGGCTGCCGTCCGATCGCCATGCACTCGCTACTGTCGCAGCATCTGTTCTTGCAAAGCAGCAAGAATCCCGTCAGTCTCGGGCTGGCGCAGCCAGTCATGTTTTCTTGCCCATAACGTAGTGACACCGGCTCGACTCAATTCGTCGAGATCCTCCAAATGGCGCTGCACCGCCTCCCGAGGGGAGTCACCAAGCGCCAGAACGGTGAGTTGCCGAACACTTTCCGGGGCTTCCTTCAGTGCGTCAACGAGTTCTGGCACCCGCCCACGCCCGGCCAACAAGTGCGCGGCTGTAGCCGCTTGGCGTGGGTCGTCCTGGACCAACCATGACCGCAGCTCGTCTAGGGATGCCTCGGGTAGTTGGTCAGGCATGACTGCTGCCGCGTGAGTGGCCACCTGCACACTGGCGTCGTGCAGCAGCAGCATCAGCTTCTCGGGTGCCTTGCGTGCACCGGTGCCTAACCCCCAAGCGGCCGCCGCGCGCACCTCTTCGGAAATCACTGGGTTGCCACTGCGGGCGACGTCGAACAGTGCCTCGACGGCTTCATCTGTACCGATCTCCGACAACGCGAACACAGCTTCCATGCATTCGCCCTCGCCCGAATCTTCGCCTTGAGCAATCTGTTTAAGAACATGTACGGATTCTGGTCTCTGCGCAGCTAAACTGGCATGTGCCTCAAGTTGGACACGCCAGCTATTGGTGTCGTCGAGGGCAATGTTCAGCAAAGCGCCCTCAGCTTGAGCCGGGCCTAAAAAGCGGGCGGCCTTCACCGCAGGAAAAAGATCATCCTCGCTTTCAGCAGTCAAGTTCTCTTGCCATTCCCAAATATCGCCCGGACATTTCACATTCGCTAAATTGAAGGTGCTGGCGATGGGCTGCCCTACCTCAAATGACATATTCTCTGCCAGAGAATAAAAGTTCTTCCAATTTTTGGCATGAATGTAGGTGTACCGCTTGCCGGACTTGTAGGTCACCTTAATCTTACGTGCGTTGTCGGTGTCAATAACCTCGGTTACAATTCCGGCGTCCTTTGGCACCCACATCGGCCAGACGCGATCGAGCTCGGAACCTTCGGAGGCGGACTTGCGCTTGCCTTCTTTGGAGGAAGGTAGGGCGGTCTCCAGGTCCTGCCGCGTGACATAAATGAAACTGGACACGGCCACAGGGGTGGTATCCATGTCTACACGGGCGAAGGCGAAAACGTCGTCAAGGCGCATGCCACCGTCGCGCCAGGCCCGGCCTTCTGCTGTGGAGTCAGACAACTTGATCTCCAACTTGGTCTTGCCCTTGGCCTCAAACCGCCGCCCACAGCGAACGCACAGCAAGTCGGCAAGACGTGCACGCTTGACCTTGGTCTCCCACACCTTGTTGGCCTTGGCGTAGCGCTCCAGCTCGATGATGCGGTGGCCGTGACTCTTCTCCAGGTCGTCGGTGATGGCACCGGCCGCGTAGACTCCTATGCTCAGCAACCGAGCGAAGACAGCGTCTTCCTTGAAACCCATCAACCGTCCTCAAAAAGCCGTGCGGCGTCGACCTTGAGCGCTCGGGCGAGGGCAATGATGTTGTCAAGACCAACGTTGCGCTGGCCACGTTCCAGGGAAGACAGGTAGGTGCGATGGATGCCGGCGGCGTCGGCAAGCTGTTCTTGCGAAAGGCCAGCCGAGAGGCGAAGATCGCGGACGCGCTTACCGAACACCTTGCGATACCCGCCGACGTCTTCCCTGTCGGTGGCCTGCGTCATGATGCTAGGAACGCTAAAACGATGTCGACGATGGGTCTACAGACTATGAGTAACATGGTGGGTATGTTGGAAGAGATTGTGGTGGGCCGCGGGGATCCGGTCTACCTGGCGCATGCCTACCTAACCAAGGTTCCAGTACCTGCCATTACGCCGTTCATTGAGGCCTACTGCCCGCCGGGGGGAACTGTCGTCGACCCGTTCGCCGGCTCCGGGATGACGGGGGTCGCGGCACGGATCACCGGGCGTGAGGCTCGGCTGTCGGATATCTCCGTACTAGGGCGCCACATCGGCTCCAACTACCTCAACATGGTGAATCCAGCCGATTTCAAAGCGGCAGCGGAGTCCGTCATCACGCGAGCCAAAGAGGCCGTTGGTGGCCTCTACCAGGTGCCTTGCGACGCGTGTGGCACGCAAGCCCACCTCGCTAAGACCGTCTGGAGCATCCTGGTGCAGTGCGCGGGCTGCCACCAGGCCGTGAACTATTACCACAGCCTCGAGGCTGCAAACTGGGTCAAAGCCGAGATGGCCTGCCCGCACTGCTCCGCCCACGTGTCCAGCAAGCTGAAGCGCGTGGGTGAGGTGCCGGTCATCGACTACGTGAACTGCTCCTGCTCCTCCAAGCAGCTTGAACAGCCCGCGGCAGCTGCACCTGCCGTAGACGTAGAGGAGCTGAACTTCCCGCAGGTGGAGATCACCCCTGACCGGGAGATGTATCGCGCTTCGGCCCTGGGCAAGAGTGGGCACACGACGGTCGCCTCGTTCTACTCCCCGCGGAACCTGCGCGCCCTCGTCGCCTTACGCGACGAGCTCCGCGAAGTGCCCGAACGCAAGCTCAGCCAGAAACTCTTGTTTGCGTTCACTGCAACGCTGACGCGGGCCAGCAAGCGTTATCAGTGGTCGCGCCAGCGCCCGCTGAACGCAGCGAACCAGAACTACTACATCGCTCCGGTGTTCTACGAGTGGAACGTCTTTGAGCTGTTTGAGCGCAAGACGGTCGCCGTCGTGCGCGCCGACGAGTGGGTCCGCACTCAGGCCTTAGCCCGTGGTATCACCGCTGAAGACGTGCCCGCGCAGTACGTCACCGAAAGCGCTACCGAACTAAGTTTGCCCGACGGCAGCGTCGACTACGTCTTCACCGATCCGCCCTTCGGCTCCAACCTGTTCTACGCGGACATGGCACTGTTCCAAGAGGGTTGGCTTGATGGGTTTACGGATGTCGCCAAGGAAGCAGTCATCGACCGCTCCACAGGCACCAGCCGCACCGCAGACCGCTACGAGAACCTACTGATCGAATCGCTGAGCCAGTGTCGCCGGGTGTTGCGCCCTGGCGGCCGGGTCTCCATGGTCTTTGGGAATTCTTCAGGCAAGGTGTGGGCCGTGGTGCAACGTGCCGTGGCCGCTGCTGGGCTGAGGATCGAACCAGAAAACATCGCGATCCTCAATAAGGGCCAGCGGTCGGTCAAGGGGCTGGCCTCCGGCTTCGAGCACGTCGCCACCCTCGATCTGGTGCTCACCATGGTCCCCGAGGATCACGCGACAGCATCCTTCATTCACCCCACCACCGATGAGGTCGCCGCCGCTACCCGCAGGATTGCAGACGAGGGGGCGCTCACGACGCCGAGCCACCTATATCTGGAGCTGTTGCGCCATGCCCTGCGGGAAGGGTGGAGCGTGGCTGACCTCAATCTGCGCACCGCAACTTCCACCCTTCTCGCTGATGGTTGGAACATTGACTCCAAGACGGGGCTTCTGGTTCATCCGTGACAAAGGGCTTCGGCTTCATCTCCCCCAAGGGCTGGTCCGCGGATGTGTTCGCGCACTTCTCGGCGATCAACTCCGGAGGCTTCCGCTCCCTGGAGGAAAACCAGCGCGTGCAGTTCGACATTGAACAGGGGCCCAAGGGCCTGCAGGCGGCGGACATCACCGTCATCTCCTGACACGACCCTGACAAGACTTCACGATCTCGCCCGAGGATCCGCGGTGACCTGGCCCTGATGCTGCGCCACCGCTTGAGAATCGCCACCCCGCCTTCAGGGGGGGTGGCGATCCCTTGGTGGCCCACCATCGTCCCCGGGGCGTCAGCGTCCAAGGGTGGCGGCCCTGGGGCAGGCCCCCGGCCCCGACCCCGGGGAAGGGCCGGCCGTCGTTGTACTTGGCTTCCAGGAACGCGGTACGGAGACGCTCCGGTTGCCGCGGTCACTCAGCTCAATTGCGCTGGCGTCAACATCGCTCGGCCCCGGAGACCCTTGGTGGAAGATGCGATCTAACGCAGCGATCTCCCTGCCAAGGAGTGTTATCAACCGCCAGCGCGCCGAAAGTACATGTCTCCGGTGCAGCGTAAGAATGTCACTGAGGGCGACGTATGCGCCGCTCTAAGTCTGGCCGCTACCCCTGCCTTATCACTACAAGAAGGAACTCGTGCCCGCACGTACCCACCGCGAACCCTACGAACCCAACGAGGCGGAGGAGCTGAGCTTTTACTACGCCCAGGCTCGGACGGTCCGTGGGACCACACCGCCGGACGATCCTGCCCGTCATGCTGGGGACTTGGTCGCCCGCATCATTGCTGATCGCCGTGACTCCATCGATCCCCCGTACACCTACTACGAGCTCGCCACCCCGCTCGTCATCGAGGGCAAGCCCGTGAGTCAACGTGCGCTTCGCTTCTTTCTCGGTCGCCGTGGTTACGAACAGCTTCCACCATCACAGAAGCCCTATAAGGGCACATCCACCAACCCCCGTCATCGGACCGCCACCCATTACGCCTGCGGTCATGAACGGATCCCCGAGAACACCTGGCGTACTTCACGGGGCTTGGACATCTGTAAGTTCTGCCAGAACGAGGCCAACCGCCGCTCCCGAGAACTCCGCCGGCTGCGCCAAACAGGTATCGATCCCGAAAAGGACGTCGCTACGGAACTGGAAACTCAGGACGTCACCCTGAATGCAGAGATGTTGGGACAGATGGGCCGCACGCTGACCGAGATGGCCGCTGTCGTGGCCGAAGGCGGTACGGAGGTCGAGCAGGACGCGCTGGACGACCTGTTCACCCAACTACAAGAGATGGATCCTGAGCACGGGGCATCCGAAGGTCGCCAGCGCGCCACCCTGCACCTCCTGAGGGAGCGCAATCCCAAGTTGCGTCGAGACAAGCTGGAGTCGGTTCGACGTTCTGGCAATCCTATTGTCTGTGAAGTGTGTGGGTTCGATTTTGGTGAGGTGTACGGGGACAGGGGCAAGGGGTACATCGAAGTTCATCACGCCACACCACTGCACGTCACAGGGCCTGTTACGACCAAGCTGGCTGACCTGGTGCTACTGTGCGCCAACTGCCATCGCATGATTCACTGCGGTCCCCAGTGGCTCCCCGTGGACGAGCTTCGATCCCGCGTCCAGGCAGCCCGAGTCAATAACGTCATGCCCCACAACAACCAGGAGTGAGGGTGGGCGTGGCGCTGGAGGCGGCCACCGTGGTCGGGGCGGTGTCCGTGGCGGCGGAGGTGCCCCCGCTGCACCCGGTGGCCGCCAGCAGCAGCAGGCCCACCGAGATCGTGAGGAAGGTGCGGGCGCGGGGAGAACGCGGGAAGCCGGCCACGGACCGGTCAGGAGACGAGAACATGGGAAATCCGGAGGTCAGATGCGATAGCAAAGGGGAGCTTCAGCGTATGCCCGGCCGCCAGCAAAGGCGGCTCCGGCCTCCCCGGAAAACCCTGGAGTCGCTTCTGGTTTCCTCACGCACCGCCGCGCCATCCGGTTTTCATACCGCCGAGTGCACCACTCCGAGCAACGCACCGGCCACCTCGAGCCAGTCGTCCAGCACACGAGGGACAGTCAAAGGCCGCAAGTCAACTAAATCATGCGCAGCCACCGGTAGCCGATAGGGACAACCGCACCTATTCGATAGTGCATTCTGGCTCAGAGGGTGATGCGAGCGGTGACTGCCTGCAACTTCCTCTTCTCGACCTATTTGGCGCTTCAGCATGGTGCTATAAGCACCGAGTGAGCAGAGTAGGGTCGTAGCCGCTGCGTCACTGACCCCATGCACATAACTCAGACATAACACTGGTCGAAACCCTACGCTGAAGGCAGCCACCTAGGGGCTTCGTGCATCCTGCAAGCAGGATATGCTTTCAAACATGCTTGATGCCCGCCAACTCACGGCCCAACTCGAAGATGCCCGCAAAAAGGTCGATGTCGACAGTTACAACATCATTGTTCGAGAACTTGTCGGAATGACAGAGCGAGGCGAACTCCATAGAGCGCCGGAGTATCAACGGAAATTTCGGTGGGACGCAGAAACAGAATCGCGATTAGTGGAATCAGTCTTGCTGGGTCTACCTATTCCTAATATCTTCGTCGCAACCAACGAGGACGGGTCCTGGGAAGTCGTGGACGGGCTGCAGCGAATTTCCACCCTACTGCATTTCACGACCGATGACGGATCGGTCCTTAAAGAACTAGGCAAAGAGTCGCCGCTGAAACTAGATGGCCTAAGGACGCTTACCTCGTTTAATGGCTTAAATTTCGGCGACCTGCCAGCCTCCACGCGCATGAACTTTATGAAGCGGGGAATCGGAGTGACGGCCTTGTCGGACAAAAGTGATCCCGACACCAGATACGCCACGTTCGAGCGACTCAATCGAGGAGCGGTCGCACTATCCCCTCAAGAAATTAGAGCGTGCATTTACGAAGGACCGCTAAATTCTCTCATCAGGGAACTAGCGGACAACCTCACATTCAAATCGGTGCTGAAACTTCAAAAGAAAGACGAAGCCAATGCAACTGCCGAAGAGCTGGTGTTGAAGTTTTTTGCCTATCTAAATAATCGGGATAATTTTTCTGGGGCAGTGGACGATTTTCTAAGCAACTACATGAAAGAAAATCAACATAGCTTTGACGTCAACGCGGGTCGTGCAGAATTCACAAAGGCTGTCGACGCTCTAGCGGAAATCAATCCAGGGAAGTTTTTGCGCGCCAACACTAACGTGACTCCCAAAAATGAGCTGGAAGCGGTGCTTGTGGCGATCGCCGACATCCACCGCACTGGAGGGCAGATAGCTAAGCCTCTAGAGAGATGGCTGGACGACCCTCAACTGGTGTCGGCATCCACTGGGGCCACCAATACCCGAAGGAAGCTCCGTGAGCGAATCAAGCGAGCTACAGAGCTTCTCCAAGCCTAATGCACTCCCAGCTTGAAAATATACTGGATGACGCTAGCCGAAGACTTGACGAGGTTCGGGCGTCATTAATTTCCGCATCAGAAGGCCGACTAGATTCTCACATTCGCGATCAAGTCTTGGCCAACTCTTATGTATTGATGGAAGCCGCCCTGGAAAGCAGTCTGAAAAAAATCTTGAGTTCTGTCATTGATGAAATCAACTCGGCTTCCATTCGCATATGCGATTTGAGATGGAGCCTCTTTTCCCTTCTCGGCAACCCCCTATTTAATTCAATATCAAACCAAGCCAAAGCGGGGTCGCTTAATAAGCGAGTAGAACTAATGGAGACGCTGGATAGCACTGAAGTTTGTCTTATTGACAACGAATATTTACCACTTGACGGTCGGACTATCCGGAAACGCCATTTGGATTTGATATGGCGAGTCTTTGGATTTGGTGGGTCAAGCTTGAGTGAAGCGAGGCATCAATTCACATTGGAGACATCGGCGGACGCCCGTAATGACGTGGCTCATGGGGATGCGACGGCTAGCGAGGTCGCAGGTAGACAGCCGATCGAAACGGTATTGCGCTATGTGGACGAAATTGAAAAAGTCATTTTGCATGTCAGCCAGTCCGCGGATGATTATTTAGCCACACACGGATACCAACGATGATAGTTTATATCAACACATAAATTATTAAAGGTATTTAATACTTCCAAGGGGTGAGGCCTCCATACATAGCGTCAACACATGGACTTCGCCGCGGCTGCCATGCTTGTCTGCGTTCTAGGCTGTGACGCCCTGTTCGAGTGGGGCTACATCGTCGTGGACGCCAACGGTCGTGTGCGGCCAGGTCGCCGAGCCGAGACCACGGACCTCGCTCGTGCCATCGAGCCCCTCATCGCCCGAGTGTGCACGGCCTACAACACGTCCACCTCGGCGAAATTCGAGACTCACCGCTCCCTGGCCACACAGGCACCGTAGAAAAGATGTGAGCACCTTCCATGCCCCTCGTACTGTCAATTACTGACAAGGCCACTCGCACAAGACACGAATACAACTAGTGGACAGGCGTCAGCTATGAGTACCCCACGACGCGCTACCGGAAGCTGGTGGTCGATGGGAGGAGTTCGTGTACTACGAAACGGCCAGGGGATACATCGGTGTCGGCGTACTGGGCGTGATCAGCAGCAGTCCCGACCCCGACAACTCGATAGTGGACATTCTGTCCTACCAACCCTTCGACGACGTCGTAGGGCGCAAGGATCCGGACAACACGTATTTCGAGGTCGACCTGGCCGCGGGTCAGAAAGGCGTGGCGTGGCAGTCGGGGGTGCAGAGAATAACACAGCGCCGATTCGAGAAGATCCTCAACCACGCCGACGGATTGATGGGTTCAACGCCCCCTGAAACAGCAACGCATGCAAAGCGCCCACAAAAGTATGCGCCCTTGGAGGTGACCCAAGCGGTGGAACAGTACTCGGTGGCCGTGGTCATGGACCTGCTGGCGCAAAGACACGGAGCGGACAACGTCACGGAGATGTCGAGGAACAATCCCGGATTCGACATCCGATTGGGCGACGCCGGCAATCCCGGCGGATACTTCGAGGTGAAGGGCACGCAGTCCAGCGATCCCGTGTTCTTCCTCAGCGAGGGAGAGTGCCTTCTCGGAGCGTCACGAGGACCAATACACCTTGGCCGTGGTCACCGACATCGACCTTCAGCGCAAAACTCACGGCCAGGTGCACTGGCGGTCCGGAGCCGTACGACCCCCGGTCGCCAACATGAAACCGAGACAATGGCGATGCCAGCTCGCGTAGATAGCCAGCCCATGCGTGGTTGAGTCCAGGAAGCTTCTCGTGGCCACCAATACGGTTCCCTGACACCATCCGTGGCACCTCGGTCCAGAACGGCAGGGGCCGAAAACCCGCCGCGATAGACGCACACCGCACACCAGGACCCACATCATGGAGCCAGGTAACTGGATCCAAGGACTTTTCGGCAGTTGTCCTCGTTGACATGGCGCACGACGACAAGGAAGCGGGACCGGGCGTAGCCACCCAGGCCCGCTCCACTTTTGTCTGGTGGTGCCCACTACCGCGCACCTCCGCGCACCCGCTGCTTACACGTCACCCCCACACACAGGGCAGCGACCCTGTCCGTCGATGGGCTGAGAACCTGCCATGTAGGTCCCACTGTTGATAATGACCGCTGCCGAGGTGGCAAGCCCTGCCGTGGCGGCGAGGGCTGTGGGGGGTCACTGCTGTACCCGCTGAAGCATCTGTAGAACGCTGGCCACCAGCGACCCAATGCTCAAGATGATCTGGAGGACGTCACCGAGAGGAAGAACTCCTCCGGTCCCCAGTCCGACGACGATGCCGATTGCTGCTGCGCTGAACAGCCCTACTACTAGCCAGGTAGTACCAACCTTTGCCATTTAAGAAACTCCAATCTAATTAGTTTTTTGATGATCATTTATTGCTCCAATCTGGGCATACATTGATCGATGACTGACCCCGACCAGCCGAGGAAAACACCCTCGGCCGAGGGGGATGAAAGCAAGAATACGGCTTTATCTGGGTTCTGTCTACCCCTTTCGCCCCACCCCAGACCTCCGATTGTTTCCCCTAGTCAAAAGCCAGTTTGGCTTATTTTTTAGAGTTGTCGGAACGGCTATTTCAACACGCTAAATGTCACTCAGAAATGGACGCCTGAAACTATGCTGGAACCAACTCAGAAATTTACATGAATAATATTGTGGTAAATGGTCACGATTTGTACACTTCAATTATTAACAGTTGGCGTGCAGGGCAGCGGTGGGCCTTGCAACAGATACTTAAGAAGTGAAGGACGCAGCACCGTTTCACACGGTGAACGGCAACATGCATGTCCTCGACGCAACGCGCAGCACATTGCATCACCACCGTGCAGCAGCGTCAGCATCCTGTCGGTGGCACACCTGTGACAGCAGGATGTGTCCAGCCAGCGTGTCCGAACCCGGGGATGCCACGGAGTACCTGGAATGCTGGGGGCGTGTCAGCACCGTCGTCTTCCGGGCCGTCTCGGCGGCTCTCCATCGAGGACATCTTCTCTTCGGCCTTGGCTGAGGCCAATGCGACCGTGGACGCTGCTCGTCGGGCGGTGGCCCTACAGACGTTGCCGACCAAGCTCACGCACAAGACGCTCAGCGAGGCGATCACCACGGCCTTGGACGACGTGAAGGCCTACCACCTGGCCGCCGAATGTGAGCGCTTCGGCCTGGCCCCGCACGCCCCGGGTGAGCCGGATCCGATGAGTGGGAAGGCCCGCTACATCACCCGACGGCTGCGTTCCTTACCGCTGGAACAGGCCCTGGAGGTGGCGCGGCGGGTCAATGGGGACTACGAGCACCTGCACCTGACCCACCTGCTGAAGCTGGCGGAACGGACCGGGGTGGCTGGGGAGCTGAAGAACCTGATCTTCGCCGCCAACGGGCCCAAGCCCACCATCGTGCTGGCTGATGCGGTGAACAACACCATTCAGATCACCGCCAACGCCCAGTACTGCCTGGTCTACGACCGGCCCGTGCCCGAGACCGGGCTGTCCTGGCGCGCCCTGACCACCTGGTGGGCGGACACGGAAGCCTTCGAAGATGAGGAGGCCGAGCGGGCCGCCGCCCGGGGCCTCTACCGCCGGTTGCAGGAGTCCATGACCGGCAACGAGGCCGAGCTGCTGCTCTTCGCCGTCTACGGTGCCCTCTACGGCTCCCACGGATTTGAGATCCCGGCGCTGATCCCGCAGGTCTATCTGCACTACGACCCCTACACACACCGGACAGGGGCGTCCTTGGTGCGCCAGCGCATGGACTTTCTCCTGCTGCTACCTGGGCGGCGCCGGATCGTGCTGGAGGTCGACGGGGTGCAGCACTACGCCGATGAGCACCGCCGAGCGTCCCCACGGTTGTATGCCCAGATGGTCGCGGAGGACCGCAAGCTGCGGCTGGCGGGCTATGAGGTCTACCGCTTCGGTGGCCAGGAGTTCGTCGACCGTCCTCAGGCCACCGCGATGCTCCAGGCGTTCTTCACGACCCTGCTGGACCTGTAGGAGCCCCACCGTGGGGCCATCACTGCCCCTGGGGTGGCTTTGCCGCACCGGGCCTCAGACAGAAGGCTTGGGAACTTAGGCTAGGAAGCCGAGCAGGGTGAGGCCCATCCCTAGCAAGAACATGGCCAGAGCCAGGTGGAGCAGCCCCCGCAGCAACGCCTTCTCCGCCCGGGCGGACGCCCGCGCCCCGGTGCGGACGCTCCGCGCCCCGAGCCGCCACGCCCTGCGGAGGCGCCGGGCAACACGCACCTGCCGCTCCAGGGCCTCGAAGACCTCCTGCAGCACGGCTGGATCCCGCGTCTGCCCATGGTGCTTGGTCCAGGTGGTGGGCCGGGCAGCTACCACGGCGATCCGGGAAACCTGCGCGGGGGTGAGCACCGGGGGCTGGAGGGTCAGCCAGCGGATCAGTTGCCGGTCGGTGACCACGGCGACCCCGGCCGGATCCTCCCGGATCGTGACGCACCGAGGGTCCACCAGCACGAGCACACCGTTCACGGGCACCGACTCCCCCACCGCCGCGCTGAGCAGCTTCGTGGCACGGGTGGCTTCGTGGAAGGCCTTGGGGATGTAGGGCTGCTTCTGCCCGCCCACCATCAGGGTCCGCCCGGCCACCCAGATGGATTGGGCGGTGTGGTGCTTGGTGTTGAGCGTGAACACCCCGGGTGGGCCGATGAGCACGTGGTCGATGTCCGCGCCCTGCTCCCCGACCGGGACGGCGTGCAGCACCGTCCACTCCGGACCCAGGCGCGCCAGGATCGCCCCGACCGCGATCTCCCCCACCGCCCCCTGGTACCAGGGGGCGGCCTCAGCGCTGAGCGGATCGGCGCCCCTCACGCGTGCCCACCAGGACCGGGGTGGCACGCCAGCCTGCAGGGCCAGTGTCTGGGTGATCACTGACTGGCCCGGTACCCGAGCCGCCAACGACACCACCGGCTGTAGGGCCTCGGTGGGTGGCAGGGGCTTGAGCAGCCCGAAGGCGGCGAACCCGGTGGACCGGATGCTCGCCGGCTCCCCTGTGGCTCCTGTCGGGCCGAGTCGTTCCCTGCCCCTGTCGTCAGGTGGAGTAGTTGTCCCCGGGGGTGCGGGGGCATCCGTGGCATTGGGAGGGGTCATGGCGGTCAGCTCCGGGAGCCGGCCTTGTCGACGGCTTCCCAGAACTGGGACCGTAGCTGAACCTTGAGGTCGTAGCTGAGGATGTGGTTGGCGTCCCCGCTCTGGGTGGTGAGGTCCTGGAGCAGGGACCGGTCCACGTCCTGGGGGATGGAGGGCTTCTCCCGCAACGCCTGCTGCAGCTCGGCCGGGGTGATGGAGTCGAGCCAGCCCTTGGCCACAGTGCGCGCCACCTGGGGGATGTGCTCGGCCAGCTCGTGGTCCAGCGCCAAATCCGCGTAGAAGAAGCCCGTGCCGCGGGAGCCGGTGCTGTACACCGTCCGGCTCGGGCTCGAGAGCTGGAAGGGGGCGGGGCCAGTGAACATTGCCGGGGACGGCACCGGCCCCGGCCGAGGCACAGCAGACACCGGCGCGGGAGCCGGGGTCACGGGAGTGATGGGGGCGACCTGGGAGACCTTGCGGGGTTTGATGGCGGTGCGCAGCAGTTCGGCCTTGATGGCGGTGCAGGTGTCCACGATTTTCACCAGGTTGTAGGCCGTTGCCCTCACCGTCAGCCTCGAGGTCTCGTCGGGGACGTTGAACAGGTGCACGCGCAGCCCGTACTCCTAGGCCATCTCCACCGCCTCGGAGATGTCGTCGTCCCCGGAGATCAGGTACACGTCGGTGACCGCTTTCTGCAGCGCCAGATTGACCATGTCCAGCCCGATGCGCAGGTCCACGCCCTTCTGCTGGCCCTCGGAGTTCATCCTCCCCAGCCGCAGCTTCACATCATCGATGAAGGGCAGCAGGTCGTGCTCCCGGTTGCGCTTTCCGGTGCGCTCCACGTCGGTGGCGTCGTACCAGAACAATCGCAGCAGCTCGGAGGACTGCGCCCGCTCGGCCACCCCTTCCTTGAGGTGGCCGATGAGCTTGTCCCAGTCGACCTCGATGGACCGGCGCAGCGAGGTGCCCTGGATCATGTGCGCGGAGGCGGCCAGCAGGTACCCGGCGTCCACCAGGATGGCGTGCCGGCGCGGGACGCCGGTGAGGGTGGGGGTCATGGCTTCCTCGGAAGGGTCGGGGCGGACAAGAACTCAGGGACGAGCAGGGCCACGGGGCGGCACTTTAGTGCCGGCCGATGCGGTGCCCCGTTCACTCCGTGGTGCCGTGGACCGCCGGTGTGCTGTCCCGGAAGGGGCCACGGCGCTGGAACACCTCGCTGCTGACCCTTCGCCACAACCTCTGCCCGACGGGGAACTCCACACCCCATGTTGGATGCAAATCGATGTATCGGATGGTAGGTAGCATCCCACGCCGATCAGAGCGGGAGTATCCCCACTTGTGCAGCACGGGCCGGTTCACGCCTTCGATGCGGGCAGCGCCACCGTGCCCACCCTCGGCTTCGACGCCGAGCTCGGGAGATGTCACTCCCCCCGGAGCGTGGCCTCATAGAGGGGGGTGAATTGCGGCGTCGCATCCATGGGGACGTCCGGGCTGAAAGCGCGGTAGCACTTCAGCCGCTCCGCGGCGGCGACGTACTCCAGGCCGATCTCGCTCTCCTGCGGGGGCTCTCCGGTCAGCTCCAACCAGTAACCGAACCCTTCCCCCACCATCCCGGTGTCGGCGCGCACCACGAGGGCGGACAGCGCCGGCAGGCGGCGCCGGCGGCAGCGCTGCAGCACTTTCCCCAGGACATTGCCGATCCAGTACCGCTGCTGCATCTTGGTGGTGCGACCGGTGTTCTCGACCACCCGCTCGGCCAGCTGCGTATAGGTGATGTAGCCGCCGTACTCCGTGGCGACTTCTTCACTGAGAATGCGGACCGCTTCCTCGGCCCAGATGTGCAGCTTCTGCTGGTGCGGAAGCTCGCCCCTGGTCTTCGTCCCTGGCTGGTGGACCATCCCCATGCACCCCTTACCCCATACCTTTGTGTTTGCGAACATAAACATACTCACCGGTAGGGACAATGCCACGGGACTGCCGACAGATGACGCCCGACGACCTGGCCTCACGCTGGACTAACGAGAATCCCCCATCACCACCCGGCGAAACACGATGCTCCCCTCGTCCCTGGGGCGCAGGACAGACGACCCCCGAGTGAGGGTCGAACCTCACCCCACGTGCGCCACCCAGGGCGGGCCCCGGCGAACGGGCAGCCTGCGACGTGGGCTGATGCCACCTTGGGTTGGGAGCGTCGCAACGGTTCGCCGTCCTGTTGATTTATTGAAGCCCAGGCCAGCTTGTAACTTTCATGCATTTTTGTTGGCAAACCTACCGGGGTGTGACCATGAGGGGCGCCTGATCCGGCGCCTCGTTCCACGCTCTCTCCCTAGGGGTTCTTCCATGCCGGCCAGTGTCTTCTCCCGCACCCGTTCCCGGGTCTCCTCCTACGCCACCGCTGTGGCCGCCACCGGCGCGGTGGCCGGTCTGCTGCTCACCAGCCTGGCCGTGCAGGCCGAGGCCGCCACCACCTACAAGGCCCCGCTGCGCACCGCGGTGAAGTCCCTGCCCGTGGCCACCGAGTCCAACACCGGCTACGACCGCGATCGCTACTTCGGGGACTGGAAGGACGCCAACGGGGACTGCCAGAACACCCGCGCCGAAGTCCTGTACAACGAACGCAAGGCCGCCGTCTCCTACACCACCGCCAAGCGCTGCACCGTGAAGAGCGGCAAGTGGGTCACCTCCTGGGACAACCGTACCCACACCTCGGCCTCGGCCGTGCAGATCGACCACACCGTGCCGGTGCACGAGGCGTGGGGGTCGGGGGCGAAGAAGTGGTCCCAGGCCCGCCGGGTGGCCTTCTACAACGACCTGGGCGACTCCCGCACCCTCAACGCCCAGACCTCGGCCCTGAACTCCTCCAAGCAGGCCAAGGGTCCCGAGGCGTGGCTGCCCCCGAAGAACCGCTGCACCTATGTCACCCAGTGGGTGGCGGTGAAGATCCGCTGGGGCCTGAAGGTCGACAGCGCCGAAAAGGCGGCGCTGACCAAGCTCGCCGCCTCCTGCCCCAACACCACCCTTTCCGTCACCAAGGCCTGAGCGCGGCAGTCCGGGAACGGCAACCGGACCGGGACCCCCGCCCCAGCCACCGCGCCGGGGCGGGGGTCCCATCCTCTCCGCACCGACCGTTTCCAGGCACCGGCTCACCCCGGACCATCAGCCTCCGGTGGTCGCCGGCGCGCCGTCGCCTCGCCTGACTCAGGGAAGCTCAAGCTGCCCGATGACCGTGGTCAGGTCGTCGTAGCGGTGCTCCTCGAGGATCAGCCCCTCGGCGTCCATCCGGGTAGGCCGTGAGCAGCCCGTCCAACTCCTCCCGCACCGCTGCTGGGCCCCGTAGCGGGTCGAGGTACTGCGGGTCCTCCAGACAAACGTCCTGACGGTAGTAGCCCATGTAGGTGTTCAGGTCACCGGTGATCCTGGCGACCACTCCCGCCTCGACTGCCCTGTCACGGGGAGGCACACACAGGGGGTGGGTGCATCCGTCCCCGAGGCCAGCCTCTCCCCCACCTAGGCTCGCAACATGGACCTGATGGAGGCCACCGAGGCCGTGCTGGTGCTGATCAACACCCGCCCGGTGGGGCGCCGCCCCGATGGGCTGAACCGCTGGTCGGACCTCGGCCCACTGGTCGACGAGCTCACGCCTCCGCGCCGCACGGGCAATCCGCCACCGGCTGATGGTGCCACGGCGGACATTGCCGAGGCCCGCCGCTTGCGCGAGGCCCTCACCGCTGTCGTGCTGGCGGACTCCCCGGCACGGGCGGCGGAGTGCCTCGAGGAGCTGGCCGCCGCCCACGGGACGGTCGACCACACCCCGGGCGGTCACCGCTCGGCCCACGCCGTTTCCGGCAGAGGGTCGCCCGTGGCCGAGCTGGCGGCGGCCGTGATCCCGTTGTTGCACCAGGCGGTGGCCGCTGGTGTGCTGGAGCGCATCGGGGTCTGCCCTGATGCGGTCTGCCGCACCGTGTTCCTGGACCGCTCCCCGGCGCGGCGTAGGCGTTACTGCTCACCGAGGTGCGCCACCCGCGCCCGCATGAGCCGGCACCGCCAACCACCTCCTCCGGTGGGGCGGAACACGCTCACCCCAGGGTGAAGACGAGGATCCTGGAGCAGCTGATCTGGACAGCCGGAAGGTTCTCCCCGAGATGCCCTACAACCTTGGGGTCCGAGACGTCGGGGACCACGTCGGACTCGGCTGACCCCTTCCGGTGGGACATGCAGTTCAGTTAGTTCGAGAAGCCTCCGACTGAATGATTTTGGCGAGGTCGTGGGGACGGCTCCACATGGGCCAATGCCCCGTCGGGAGGTCGATGACGTCGAGGTGTGCGAGGTTCGCGACGTCGGCGAACAGGGGATGGCCACCTTGGGCCAGTTCCAGCACCTGCGCGCTGGGGATCGAGCAGCACACCAAGGTGGTGGGGACCTTGTGACGGGCGTCGTTGGTGAGCGTCACGGGCTGGCGAAGCACGGGACCGGGCTCAGGGACGGCCCGGGCGCGAAAACGCTCGAGGGCCTCGGCGCTGAGGCCCTCGAGGCTCGCCTGCTGCGCGAGGACGTCGAAGGACGGCAGCGGAAGCTCCTTCACCGCCTCCGGGAGGTCTGGGGCGAAGGCGCTTCCCGGCGCCACCGGGCCGGAGTCGACCCACACCACCCGATGGACCAGCTCAGGGTGCCGGTCAAGGACAAGACTGACGGGGGCGTTCGCCCCGCTGTGAGCGACGAGTGTCACGGGCTGATCCTCGGAGGCTCCGAGTCCAGTGAGGACGTCGAGGACCGCTGCGACTTGATCGGCGAGAGTCTTCTCCGCACGCTCAGGATCGTCCGCGTCGAGACCGGGCAGCGTCATCGCGATGGCACGAGCGTGGTCGGTGGTCAGGTGTTCCAGGACTTCGTCCCACGCCCAGGCGCCCAGCCAGTGGCCGGGGATGAGAAGGATGGTCGGATTGCTTGTCGTCGTGGTCATGACTCCACCGTCCTCGGGGCTACGGGCAGGTGTATGTCACTATTTGTGTCATGAATGTGCGGCGGGCTGGACGGTGAAGCGAGCCGAACGACTCCATGCCCTGTCGGAGATGCTGCGCCGTAACGGATCACGGGGTTGTTCCGCCGGGCGGCTGGCGGCAGAGTTCGGCGTGTCCGTGCGCACGGTCAAGCGAGACCTCGCTGCGCTGGAGAACAGCGGTGCACCCGTCTGGTCGCGCCCCGGTCCGGGCGGTGGCTACGGATTGGCCGTCGGCGCGTCCCTGCCGCCGGTCAGCCTGTCCCCCGCGCAGGCCGTGGCGCTCATGGCGGCGGTGTCCGCTGCCCCTGATGCCCCTTACGCCGATCTGGCCGCAGCCGGGGTCCAGAAGATTCTGGACGTCCTCGATCCCCGGACCCGAGCGCGAGCCGAGGAGCTGGCGGGCCGCGTCTGGGTGAACGCGCTTGTCTCCCCGTCGCGCACGGTCAGGTCGGCGCTGGAGGAGGCGATGGCGCAGCAGCGAGTAGTCCGTATCCGCTACACCTCGGCAGAGGGGACCACGACCACCCGCGACGTCGAACCCGTGCTGTTCGCTTCCACCAACGGCCAGTGGTATCTCGTGGGGTGGTGCCGACTGCGCAACGCGATGCGATGGTTCACCGTCTCGCGCATCGCGCGGGCCAGCGTCACCAGGACGGCGTGCGCCGGCCATACCGTCCACGAGGTCGGAGAACCCCCAGCGAACGCCAGACCGGTGCACGGTCGGAGCGAGTGAGTCACTCCATCAACGCCTCCGGTCAATACGAATAGCGCACCGGGTGGCTCACCCCGGTGAAGGGCAGGAGGTGACCACGCCAGGTCCCCGGCGTGCCGGACCGGGCGGGATGGTATCCCCGATGCAGCGCGCCGATGGAGGGACGCAACTGGGGACAGCATGCACAGTGATCTTTCTTCCTCAACGGGCTACGGTCGACACATCACGCGGGGCGGCCGGTCGGGGGCTGGACCGCCCGACGTGGATCGTGTCAGGGCCGACCGGTCGGGGGGCTGGGATGGGCTGGGATGGGCTGGACATCGATCATGGTGCCGCCGTCCTGGTGGCCGGGAGGCGGGTGACCGTGTGGTCAGTCGTTGGGGGACGACCCTTCCACCACCAGGACGGCGGCCCCCGTACTTCCTGAGCTCATGACGTTCTGACCTCACGGGCGCACCGGCCCCAGACTCCTCCCTCATCTGCCGTGCCGGCACGGCAGCCGAGACGAAAGGGGACGCGCGTGCACCCTGCCCACCGGCCCGGCACCGAGGTCGCCGCCTCCACCTCGGACCCGGCCGCCCGTGCGGCCGCGTTCACCGCGCTGCGCCCGGCCCTGAACGCTCTGGCCGCCGAGGCCGGTGCCGACTCCAGCCTCAGTGCCGAGGCCCGCCGGGTCCTGCGCGCCGTGACCGGCACCGGCCCCGAGGACACGCCGGCCCTGGCCGCTCTGGCCGCGCGCGCCAGCACGCCGAAGTCCCGGATCGGCGCTGCCCTGGGCGAGCTCCAGGCCCACGGCTACCTGGCTCGCCTCACCGCCATCGCCCCCCACCTCACGGCCGCACTGCCCGCCCTAAGCCCCTGCCCGGAATGCGTCCTCGGCGGCGACCACGGCGCCGGCGCTACTTCCCGCCTCTTGTGAAGAGGATGCGCCGGCCGCTGCCCGATGGCCGGGGCCGGCGGAGGCTGGTGAGGAAGAGTCCACACCCAACAAGCCGGAAGAGCGGCAGTAGTGGTCCGTCGACCACGCACTACCGGGATCGAGCAGAGCCACGGATTAGATGGTCTTCCACCGCCTGCCACTGCAGACCAAGCACGCCGGGGCTGAGGTCGACGCCCTGCAAAACGGCCGTCGTCACATGGCTCAGCTTGCTTCCCTGGCCATCGACTGTGCGCTTATTCTGAGGAACTATCATTAACCCTTGTCAGACCGGGCAAAGCGGCCCAGGCCCAGACCGCCCCCGGTCCACGATTTTTCAACCGCACACGGGAAGTTGGCATGACCCCCTCCACCCCCCGAGCCCTGGCCGTCGAACTGCGCCCCCACTGCCCCACCCACTGGGTCGCCACCTACTACCCCATGGTGGACACCCCCGCCGGCCGCTGGGCCGATGTCACCTGGACTCTGCACCAGCACCTCATCCCCGCCACCGAGGAAGCCCCCGCCTCGGTACGGTGGCTGGATCTGCGCAGCCCCGACCCCGGCCACCCCAGCTACGCCGGCCACCCGGCCTGGGCCCACCCGTTGGCCGCCGGCTACACCGCGGCACTGGAGGTCTACCACGCCGAGGCCACCGAGGAATCTCTCTCCCCCGAGGAGGCACAGCAGCTTCGAGCCGGCACCGTCGTGGTTCCGGCCGGACAACTCTCCGAGTGGGTGCTCGACGACCTCGAAGAGGAGACCTCGGGCCTCCGCGGGTGATCCCGCGCCGCTATCGCGCTCAGGCCACCCAGGCCTCCACTCCGCACGCCACCTATTCCATGGCAGGAATGCGGGGACCCTCCCGTTCCGCATCGACTGACGGGTTGATCACCGACACCAACGCTCTGCGGCGGCAACCCATTACAGTGACGCCATGGAGGAGCTGCTCTACGAGGACATGATCCCGGTCCAGGCCGCTGACGCGTTGGACGAGTTCCTCACCGAGCGGCCCGCCGCACTGGAGCGGCTACGCACCGCGATGGCCGCCTATGGCCTAAATCCACATGCGCTGCTTGATGGATCCGTGGAGTCGGCGGCCCCGATGTGGGAGTGGATCACTGCCCGGGCGGCCGAGCTCGGCGTCGACCCCCGGTCGCTGGACCAGGATCCGACTCGTTCCGGATGGCCCAGCTGGGCCCGCCACGGGATGCTCGTGGACCCCCACCCCCCGGCCGAGACGATCGCACTGGTCGACGGGTTCACCTCCTACCTCGCCCAAGTCCTCACCACCGCGGTCCCCGAGGCGCAGTGGCTGGTGGGGGAGCACCTGATCGGCTGCTACCCGCTGCTCAACTACCCGGTGCTCACTGCTAACCACCACCAGGTCTTTCTGCCGGCGATGCCGCTCTACAGCGCCTACCAGTCCGCCCACGGCCGCGACCCCATGAGCGGGACGGAAATGCGCGCGTATGTCCAACGCACCATCTCGGCGCTACGAGGTGAGGGCCCGGTGGCCGAGGCTACCCATGAGCCGCTGGTGACGGTGGTCGCCGAGGTTGACTGTTTCGACGTGGGGCTACGGGCCGACCTCGCCGCGGACCACTCGAACCTGGTGGAACAGATGATCGCCGAGCTCACCGACCGGGACGGCGTCGAGGCGGTGCACCGTTACGGCCCGGAGGCCCTGGTGGTCGACGCCCCAAACTGGAACGAGACCCGCTTGAAGCTGTGGTGCACGCTGTGGCTGCAGCGCCACCTCCACACCAACCGCTGAGCACAGCCGCACTTCACCGCCCACAACACGTCTTAGTTCGGGGATGTTTCACCACCACATTGCCTCACACCCTGTGGCTTAAGAGGCGCCTACCTTATGAGCAAGGGCGCACGAGCGGATTCCATTGCGCAGCCAGTGGTCGGCAACCGCGGATCCTGGGCGGCTTAGCGGGCGACCGGCCGCATTTCCGGCGGTGGGGTCAGCCCGAAGCGCCCGATCAGCTCAGGCATCGACTCCAGGTCCATCTCGAGTTCGTACCGGTCGCAGGCGGCCAGCAGCTTCTCCAGGTCCATGTCCCGGTCCGGGCTGTAGTACTGGGCAATCTCCTGGAAGAACTGCTCGAAGCCGGCCGGGGAAATGATCTCCAGCAGCCGGGCCCGCTCGGGACCGGGGTTCCAGAAGGTGTGCCACTGGCCGCGGGGTTTGAGCACCAGCTCCCCGGGCCCGGCCTCGAAGACGTCCTCGCCCAGCAGTGCGCCCATCCGGCCCTGGAGCACCACGGTGTACTCGTCCTCCCGGGTGTGCCGGTGCAGCGGTGCTGCCAGCTCCTTGGGGTCCAGGTAGTGCTCCACGATCGAGAGCCGGCCCTCGCTCAGCTGAGGAGGCAACAGGGTGCGGGCGGTGAGCGGGCCCATCAGCGCGGTGTGCCCGACCTCGGGCCCGACCGGGCCGTAGACGATGGTGTCCATGCCACCAGGCTCCCCCCACCCACCGGTCCAGGTGCAGCCGGTGGGGCAGGTCGTGGTGCAACCGTGACCCGATGACCGTTCGTGAAACCCCTCGCGGTGCCGGGCCCCGGCTGCTGTCCTGATCGGGCTCTTCCCCGATGAGTGTGGGTCGGTGGTGGCGCCGAGTGCGTGTCCTAGGGACGCAGAGAGGCCGGGACCTCCAGGAGGGGTGGCTGCTCCCACCGTTCTCGCAAGCTTCGACGTGCCTCCTGGTACGTGCGCGCCGGCGGACGTGCTTTCCGAGCTCCCCGATGTCCACGTGTCCACGTGTCCACGTGTCCACGATCCAGCGTCACCGGTCCTCATTCGCCGCGGTGGTGGAGACCGTGCCGTCGCTCGTAAGGTGCTCCTGTTGCGGGGTTCTTGCCGGTGGCCACGGCTGCCCACCGGAGCCGCCACCGGTGTCCTCGAGACCAGGCGCCGACGCACCGGCGGCTTCCGCAACTGCGACACCTACCGCCTGTGGGCACTCCTCGCCGGAGGCGGCCACCGATCCTGGCGGCAGACCGCAGCCCACACTCACTCTCTGCAGAGCCGCTGTGCACGCTGCAGGGCTTCGACGACGTCGGCGGCGAGGGTGGCACGGTCCGCCGCAAGGACCGGGACGCCTCGGTGAGCTCGTGATCCGCCTCTAGGGTTGTGCGTCGATCCTGCGGTTGCGGCAGGTGATGAACTCGTTGCTGAGCCGCAGATACGCCAGGTACTCGTCCGCGTTCTGCGGTACGGCCGGGGTGCGGAAGTCCTCGAACCGGTGGAAGAACCGGATGGTGTCGCCGTCCTCCTCCACGAGGTCCTGCAGCAGGAAGAACTCGACGTACCCGGCGAAGTCCTCGAACAGGGCGAAGAACTCTGCATACCGGTCCAGGACACCGGCGAGAGGGCTCGGCTCACGACGGTAGTGGCGCCGGATGCACTCCAAGGTCAGGTCGAAGCGATCAGCGATCCGGGGATGGCATCCGCGCGCACCATTGATGGTCATCTTCTTGTCGATGATGTTGCCCGGGAACACCAGGGTGCTTCCGACCGTGTAGCCGCGCCAGTCAGGCAGCTCGCTGTCCGGGATCTCGCGCAAGACTTTGGCCGCCCGTTTCCGCAACCGAGTGGTGATGGCGTCGCTGGACAGGCGGAAGACCCCCAGAGGGGATCGGTGCGTGAGGTACGAGCGGGGTTCAGGGGCGAGGTCGAAGCGCGCGCCGGAGGGCAGCTCCTTGCTCCACAGCAGCTGGTGATGCTTGCGCAGGGTCGGGCTGAACCGGTCAGGGTCTCTGCCCGGTGGAGTGTCCGAGTGGTAGTCGAAGGACGGATCAACGCCTGAGGTCATGAGGTGCCCCCGTTCGATGCATATGCACGGTTAGCGGCCACAGTAGCGGCACGGGGTCCTCATCAAGGGCGACCTGCCCGGCTACGCGGCCACGGCCTTCACATGGGCGTCCGCAGCTTCACCCCGGTAACCCTGGCGGCGGTGCAATCTCGACCCCTACCTGGCCTCCGGTCCGCTGTCGTCCTGGCAACAGGCATCTCCTGACACGCACCGTGACACGCACCGTGACACGCACCACGATTAAAACGCCGACCCACACTCACCCATGAACGCCTCTACCCACACCCACCCATGAAGGATCCCTTATCGACGGCACGACGGCGTGCGGGCAGGTGGACCCGATCCACACCCCAGGGGGCGAGCTCCAGGACGAGATGCGCCACGCCGTGCTCACCGTCTTCGACTGAACCATGAGGCGCCTGCCCTCAGGGGGCCAGCGGGCGGCCAGCTGCTACAAGGTCCTCACCGGAGGCCATGAGAGCGCCGGGGACGTCTGTGCTGCGCTGGTGACCGCCATCTTCGAGGCGGTGACCGGGCATCCGGCACCCTGGTTGCACGCAGCACACCACGACAGCCTTGTGGGGCGCCCGGCCACACCACGAGGCGCCCACCGGTCATGCAGGGACGCGCAGGCACCCGGTGCGCGGCGGTCCTGTCCGGGCCCCAGCACCTCTGTCAGGCCGGCCATGCACGCGTATCACGTGCACGAGCCCCCGAACCTTGGGGACGGCTCGGCTTTACTGCAGGAAGACAGGTACTTAGTGATGACTACTGGTGTGGTCAAGTGGTTCAACGCCGAGAAGGGCTTCGGCTTCATCGCCCCCGACGACGGGTCCGCCGATGTATTCGCGCACTTCTCGGCGATCAACTCCGCAGGATTCCGCTCCCTGGAGGAGAACCAGCGGGTTCAGTTCGACGTCGAACAGGGGCCGAAGGGCCTGCAGGCGGCGAACATCACCGTCATCTCCTGATAAGACCTCACGGATTTCCTCCGGGGATCCCTGGCGCATTGGAGACGCTCAGGCGCCCTTGAAGGGAATCGCTACCCAGCCCTCGGGCTGGGCAGCGATTCCCTTATGCGTCCACACCCCTGGCGAAAGTCAGCGTCCCAGGGGGCGGCCCTGGGGCAGGCCTCGGGCACCAACTGCGGGGAAGGGCCGGCCGTCGTTGTACTTGGCCTCCAGCCGCTGCACCTCGGCCATCACGGCGGTGTTGATGAAGTCTGACAGCGACCGGGTGCCCTCGGCCACCTGGGTGTGCAGGATGCTCCCGCGCACCCTCGCGGTGTCGGCGGGGTCCTGGTAGAAGGAGACCTTCGTCGGGTACTTGCTCTTCTTCTCCGGCGCAGCAGCGGCCGACCGCTCCTGTGCTGCCGGAGCAGCTGACGCTTAGGGTGCATGTTCGGCCGGGACGGGATCGGCCGGTGGTGGGCGACCGGGGCGCGCCAAGCCGACCAGAAGGCTGCGGCCGAGCGCGAGGCGTCACCGGCCCTCATGTGAGCGGGACGGCGAGCGCGGACCGGCACTCCCGGCCCGCGCCGTCAGGCGGTCCATCCCAGGACCTGCTCGCCGAACCACAGGAGCCCGAACCATGTCGCGGCGGCCACGACGGGCACGAGCAGCACCAGGTAGGACCTGGTCCGCACCAGCCGCACGCCGGCAGCGGTGAGGACCACCCACCACACGAGCAGCAGCGCCACGGCCCAGAGCGGCGCCACGAGGCCGCTGACCAGGTAGAAGTACCCGGCCACGAGGTGGGCGAGGGCGGCGACCACCACGGCGGCTCCGAACCCGGCCTGCTTCCACGTCGTCATGCACGAACTGTGAGCGCCCGGCGGGGGTGTGCGCAACTGCGAACCCCGGATCGGCGTGTCATGACCGCCCGCGTGGCCCGCAGCCGGGCCGCTCGGGCGGTCACGGCACGCTCTCTAGAGCACGCGGCTGTAGAACACGGTGGGCAGCGGGGTGAACCCTGCCGTGGCGTAGGCGGCCCGAGCGGAGGCGTGCGCCTCGTCGCCCCCGGTGCTCGCCCAGGCCACGACACAGCCCGCCGCGCGCATTGCCTCGCAGGCCGCGTCGATCAGAGCCCGGCCGAGGCCGGTCCGTTGACGCCTGGGGTCGACGGCGAGCAGCGTGATCTCTCCCTGCGGTCCGGCCGGGCCGGGGTGAGTGCTCCACGCGGCGTAGCCGGCAGGGGTGCCGTCGAGGTCGGCGACGAGGAAGCGGTGCTGGTTTCCCGGACCGGTGAGCTCCACCAGGGTGTCGCGGTAGTCCTGTCGCCACTGCCCGTTCTGGCGGGCGAACAGTTCGTCACCCAGCTGCTGCCGGATGCCGTTCTGGACGGGCTCGAAGGCGCGGACGGTGAGGTCGATGAGGGTGTCGAGATCGCCGGTGCGGAAGGTGCGGAGGAACATGGTCCGTCTCCTGTGACGTGCGGAAGCCCGCGACCGGGAAGCATGCCGCGGGGAGGATCCGTGTCCGAGGCGGGAGGGCCTCGGCGGGCTCAGGAGCGGGTGCGCGCGGCGGCGGAACACATCACCTGTCCACCATATCCAGGCCCAGCGCACCACGACAGGGCGTCCTCGATCGCGCCGCCCGAGGGGTTCGCCGTGTGGAGGCTGGACACTTCCGCGGGGCCGCTCAGCACGTGGTCGATGTCCGATGACCCGGCCCCGACCGGGGTGGTTCCCCGGGTGTCAGCAGCACTCGCACGAACCGCCCCGGCAGGCATACGCGGTGTACCCCGCCCACCACTGGGCACCGCGGTCCCGGTCCCGGGCGACCAGGGCCGCGAAGCTGAGGGCGGAGACGGCAGCCACCGCCCATCCGGCGGTCGACCGCCGGGACGAGGGCGGCGCCTTGATGCCCAGCACCATGCCGAGCAGGACGGCCAGGATGTGCAGGGGGCGGGCTTCGGGAATGTATTCCACAGGATGCTCCTGACGTGGGAAAACAGGGGGTGAGAGCGACATCGTCCCACGTCACGGGCGGGTTGCCCGGCCGGATGCAGCCAGAGGAGCGTCCCCTCTTGCGCGGACAGCGCATGGCTCCCCCCGGCGCCGGGACGGCCGGTCCCGGGGCCGCGGCCGAGGGGGCTCCTGCCGTGTCGGACGGACCGGCGATCCTGGTTCCTGGGACGATCATGGCCCCAACGACCCCGAGGAGCCCACCCGTGGAGAAGACAGGACAGCCGGTCGAGGAGCACCTCACCGGCGTCACGCCGGGAAAGCGGCGGGCCGACGCCGAACGCCTCGTTCCGCTCTTCGTGCGCGCCACCGGGCAGCCGGCGCAGATGTGGGGCACGGTGGTCGGCTTCGGCCAGTACCACTACAGGTACGCCAGCGGCCACGAGGGCGACGCCCCCGCGGCGAGCTTCGCCGCCCGCAGGGCCGCCACCACGGTCTACCTGCTCGACGGCGTCGAGACCTACCGCGAGGACCTGGAGCGGCTGGGACCGCACACCACCGGCGTCGGCTGCGTCTACGTCAAGGACCTGAGCGCGATCGACTTCGGCGTCCTCGAGGAGATCGTCGGCCGGTCCTACCGGGCCCTCGTCGGCGCGACGTGGCCGTCCCGCGCCCGCGACGGCGCCCCGGACTGACCCGGCCACCCCGACAAACAGCCGCACGGAGCAACGATCCGGCCTCACCCGGCGTCCCGCGCGGGCGGAAGTCCTACCGTGGAGGCACCCGGCCCGTCGTGCACCGAGCACGCCCGGGCCCGCACCGCGGAGGGAGCACCATGCAGACACTGGGCCGCGCCGAGGAGTCCGTCCACGTCGAGGCGCCGCCGCAGGCGGTCTACGACCTCGTGGCCGACGTCACCCGCACTCCCGAGTACAGTCCCGAGGTCGACGAGGTCGTCTGGCTCGACGACGGAGGACCCCGTGTCGGCGCCCGGTTCCGGGCCCGCAACCGGGTGCCGGAGGACTCCCGGTTCTCCTGGCACAACAAGCCGATCGTCATGGCCGCCGAGCCCGGCCGGGAGTTCGCCTTCGCCCGCACCGAGCCGTTCGCCGGCACGATCGTGTGGCGCTACCGCTTCGAGCCCGAGGGCACCGGCACCCGCGTCACGGAGTCCTACGAGGTGGCCCGGCCGGTGGGGCGCATCGGCTGGTTCGTCATCGGCACGCTGGGCCGGGACCCCGACCGGATGACCACCATGCGCGAGGGCCTCCGCGAGAGCCTGCAGCGGCTCAAGCGCGTGGTCGAGGCCGAGGCCGCCTCGTCGCCGTAATCCACGGGTGCCGGTGCCCAGCACGCCGTTTCACAGGGGCACACGATTGTTTCCGGTGAGGTGCGCAACATTGCCGCAGGGTTTGGCATCGCGGCGGGCCACCGCGCATGGTGGTGGGGAGGGAACGCGAGGAGCCGGTCGGGGGGCCGGCGCGGACCGTTTCCTCACCCGGGCTGAGTTCCGGCCCCAGGACAACGACGTCCTGCCGCCGGACACGACCAGCAGCCGTTCACGGGGGACAGTGCTGGAGGCGGAATCGGCTGGGGGGCCGATCCGCCTCCAGCCGTCTGTGCCGTTCCGCCGGCCGGAGGTCGGTCCCTAGATGTACCCGGTCACTGGGTTGGTCGCAGGCGGCTGATCGGTGGGTGGCCTCCGAGTGCGCTGTGACGCCTGCCAGTGTTGTAGTGCTCGACCCACGGGGCAAGAGCAGCGCCGCGTTCGTCGTTGCTGGTGAAGACCTGCCGGTAGGCCCACTCGCTCGCCAGGGTGCGGTTGAACCGCTCCACCTTCCCGTTCTGCCAGGGGCAGTGCGGGCGGATGAACACCTGCCTGGCGCCCAGGGTAGTGATGACCTCGCGCACGGCCGTGGAATGGCGGTAGGCCCAGGCGTTGTCGGTCACCACCCGCTGGATCTTCTCGATCCCGCAGTCGGCGAAATAGGCCGCGGCCCGGGCCAGGAACCCCGCGCACGTGGCGCCCTTCTCATCGGCCAGGACCTCGGAGTACGCCAGTCTGGAATGGTCATCGACCAGTGAGTGAACGTAGTCGAACCCGACCCGGGTGCCGTGGTCCCGAGTGAGGCTGCCCTGGGCGCGGCCGATCGCCCGCCAGCCGCCGCCGTCTTCGGATCCGGCCGAGCTTCTTCACATCCATGTGCACCAGCTCCCCGGGCCGGTCGCGTTCGTAGCGCACCGCGGTGGCCTTCGAGGCCCGGATGAGCTGGCCGGTGAGCCGGTCCAGCTCCCGCAGGTACGGGACCCGGTGGCGGCGCAGAATCCGCCCCACCGTGCGCGGGGCCAGTCCCAGCTCGGGGCCGAGCCAGTCCTGACCCCGCCGGGTGGTGCGGCGCAGCGCCAGCACCTGCTGCTCGACCTCGGGCCGGGTGCGGGTCGGGGTGGTGTGCGGGCGACAGGACCGGTCGTGCAGGCCGGCCTCACCCTCGTGCTCGTAGCGGGCGATCCAGGTCGCCACGCACTTGCGGGACACACCCATGGCCGCGGCGATGTGCGCCTTGGGCATCCCGGCCTGGTGGCGCTGCACGATCAGGAGCCTGCCGTGGACGGTGGTGCGGGCATTACCGTGGGACATGGGAGCCTCCGTGGTGGATGTGGGCCTTCGACAAGCCACACCCCACCCGGAGGCTCTCCTCACGTCAACACCGCGCTACCAATCTCCTGCCCGGGTACACCTAGAGCCTCGGGTCGTCGGCGTGGTGCACGAGGCGCGCGGCGATGTCCAGCAGGGGAAGCTGCTGCTGCCGGGCGGCGACCAGCAGCCGCGACCGGGCGGCGCCGGCGTCCACCTGGTGGCGTTCCATCAGGATGCCCACGGCCGTCTCGATCTCCTGCAGGTCGATCACGGCCGCTTGCAGGGAGTCGCTGAGCCCGTGGGCGGCCCGGGCCGTGCGGGCGTTGCCCAGCAGGGTCCCCGCGGCCTCGGCGAGCAGCCCCAGCAGGTGCTCCTCGTGCTCGGTGAAGGCATAGGGCTCGGTGGCGTAGACCTTCACCGCTCCGATCTCCCGTCCCCGGTGGATCAGGGGGACGCTGAGCACCGACCGCACCCCGACGGCGGCCACGGCCCGCGACCAGTCCGGCCACCGGGTCTCGGTGGTGGTGTCCTCCACGTGCTGGACGGTGACGGTGTCCCATGCGGTCAGGCACGGGCCTTCCCCGAGCTCGTACTGGATGGCGTCGAGCACCTCCACCTCCGGGTCGGTGACGGCCGTGGAGGTGGCCTCCCCGTGCTCGTCGATCAGGGTGACCCCGGCCCCGGTCGCCAGCGGGATCAGGTCCCGGGCCACCTCCGCCAGGCGGCGCACCGCGTCGGCGGCGGTCAGGGCGTTGCGCATCAGCTCCTGGACGCAGGCGAGAGCGGCGGTCAGCTCGACCACCGACGGATCAGACTCCACGGTCGTTCCCCTTCATCGGCCCACGGGAGCGCACCAGGCGTCCCTCCCGGTGGGTCCTCCTGCCCTGCTGGTACCCATCATCCTCCTCCGCCGCCGTCCCGTCACCGTCCCGTGGTCGCGGCCGGCGCCGTGGTGCGGGGCGGTCGTCCAAGGTGGTGCCGTCAGCGGGCGGGACCTGGTTCACGGGCCCCCGCCTGCCCTAGAGTCGGTGTGACCCAGCACACCGTCCGTGGCGGCGGCCAGGCGGACAGCGATCGGCTGCTGGGTTCCTGTCGTTCCGTGCACGACACCACGATCCCAAGGAGGGACCTCCCATGACCGAGACCCATGCTGGTGGAGCGGGCCAGGATGTCGTCGACATCCTCACCACCGACCACCGGGAGATGTTCGAGCTGCTGGGCGAGATCACGACCGCCCCGGACGCCGCCCGGCGCCGGGAGCTCGCCGACACCGTGATCGCCGAGGTGATGCGCCACGCCGTCGCCGAGGAGATGTACGTCTACCCCGCGGTCAAGAAGCACGTGCCCAACGGCGCCGAGGAGGTCGAGCACGACAAGCAGGAGCACGACGAGATCGTCCAGGTGATGAAGCGGCTCGAGGACGTGGACGCCTCCGACCCGACGTTCATGGGTCTTGTCGGGGAGCTGCAGGTCCAGCTGCGCCACCACATCGACGACGAGGAGTCCGACCAGTTCCCGAAGCTGCGGGCCGCCGTCCCGGCCGACGAGCTCGTGGACATGGGCCAGAAGGTGCAGGCCGCCAAAAAGCTGGCCCCGACCCGGCCGCACCCCCACGCCCCGCACTCGGAGCTGTTCCACAAGACCGTGGGCCCGGGGGTCGGGATGATCGACCGGCTCCGGGACAAGCTCACGGGGCGCCGGACCGGCTAGGACGGCAGTGCCCGGACGGCGGCGGCGAGGACCCGGCCCTGGGCCTACGGTCCTCGCCGCCGCCGGGAGATCCCCACCAGGCCCGACGCCATCGCCGTGATCACCGCCGCGAGCACCACGACCCACACCGCCACGGTGCCGTAGCCGCCCGCCGAGGCGTTCGGGTCCAGGAACGGATAGGGGTACCACCAGGCGTTGCCGGTGCCCTCGTCGAGGACCCGCGGAGCGCGGAGCAGGGTGTAGCCCACCCACAGCACCGGGTAGGCCACGATCCACCCGACCGTCCGCCACCGCACCGGGTTGCGCCCCGGCGCGAGCAGCCAGTCCAGCAGCGCGTAGACCGGCACGATCGAGTGCAGCACCTCGTTGGCCCACGGCTGCTCGAGGCCCGGATCCAGCGGGATCCGGCGCAGCAGCGCGTTGTAGACCACCCCGGTGGTGACCGTGTACGTCGTCGCCGCGGCCCGCAGGGCCCCGAGCCATCCCGGGTCGGGGCCCGGCCGCGCCAGGAGGAACCCGGCGCCGAGCGCGAACACCGCCGCGTGGAACAGCGAGGTCTGGATCGTGAAGTAGCTGAAGAAGTTGGCGACGTCGGCCGCGATGTTCTCGTCGCCCCGGGCCGTCCAGAAGCTCAGGTAGCTCTGGAACCGGCCGGCGACGGCCACCAGCAGTCCCACGGCCATCAGCGCGCGGGCGGCCGCGAAGAACCGTCTCATGCCTGCCTCCTCCCGCGCGGGAACGCCCCTGCGTCGTGCAGTGTCCCGGTTGCTCAGGAGAGCAGCTCCAGCTCCCAGTCCTTGACGTCGGCCACCGGGTCGAACAGGCTCGCGTCGAGCTCGTCGAGGGGCCGGCCGTCGCGGACCCGGTTCGGCCAGTCCCGGTTGCCCAGGGCCGCCTTGCCCAGGGCGACGACGTCGGCCGCGCCGTCGGCCAGCAGGGACACGGCCGTCTCCGGGTCGTCCAGGTGGCCGTTGGCGATCACCGGCAGCCCGGAGTGCTGCTTGGCCAGCGCCGCCAGCGACGGGCCGCCGTCCTCGAAGGCCGGCGCGTAGGCCTTGTACTCGGTGGTGTGGACGAAGTCCACGCCGGTGGCGCCCAGGGTGGAGAAGACGACCCGGGCCTCCTCCGCGCCGCCGGCCCACCGGTGGTCGTGGTCGCTGACCTTGGACTGCGAGATGCGGATGCCCACGGTCGTGGCCGGGCCCACGGCCTCGCGCACGGCGCGGCAGATCTCCGCGGGGAAGCGCACGCGGTTCTCGGGGGAACCCCCGTACTCGTCGGTGCGGACGTTGAGGTAGTCGGTGAGGAACTGGTCCAGCAGGTAGCCGTTGGCGCCGTGGATCTCCACGCCGTCGAACCCGGCGGCCTGCGCGCGCAGGGCGGCGGCCACGAAGCCCTGGCGAACCTCCTCCATCTGGGCACGGGTGATCTCCGCGGGCACCCGGTACGGGCCCTCGCCGCGGTAGAAGCCCAGCTGCTCACCCTTGGGGGCGACCGCCGACGGGCCGATCGTGGAGTCCACAAAGCGGCTGCCCTGCGCCTGGGACCCGGCGTGCATGAGCTGGGCGAAGATCGTGGACCCGGCGGCGTGCACCGCGTCGACGACGGCGGCCCAGGACCGGGCCTGCTCCTCGGTGGCCAGGCCCGGCTGGAAGAGGTAGCCCTGGCCGTAGGCGGTGTCGGGGTAGATGCCCTCGGTGATCAGCAGCCCGAAGCCCCCGCGCGCGAAGGCCTCGTAGTAGGACACCATCTTCTCGGTGACCAGCCCGTCCTCGGTGGCGCTGACGCGGGTCATGGGCGCGAGCGCCACCCGGTTGGCGAGCTGGGTGGAGCCGATCCGCAGGGGGGACCAGAGGGGGTCGAGGTTCGTCACGAGGCTCTCCTTCGCGTTGTCTTGCGGATCACGGTCCCGCGGCAGCGGGCCCGTCCACCGCGGCGGACGGGCCCGCTGCCGCACGGGCGGTCTGCCCGGGCCGGCTACGGCATCACGTCGCCGCTGTTGGGCCCCAGCGTCTGCCCGGTGTACAGGTCGCCGCCGGGCGAGGAGGCCAGCAGCAGCGCGGTGGGCGCCACCTCGTGGGCCTGGCCGAAGCGGCCGATGGGCAGCTCCGCCTGCTTGGCGGTCTTCCACTCCTCGGACAGCCCCTCGATCAGCGGCGTGACGATCGGACCGGGCGCGATGGCGTTGACTAGGATCCCGTGCTCGGCCAGCTCCAGGGCCATGGCCTTCGTCAGGCCGATCACCCCGGCCTTCGCCGCGACGTAGTGCGCCAGCCCGGTGCCGCCCTTGATGCCCAGCTGCGAGGCGATGGTGATGATCCGCCCGCCGCCGCGCTCCACCATGCGGGGCGCGGCCCAGCGCGCGGCCAGGAACACGCCCTTGAGGTCCACGGCGAGGACCTTGTCGAACGTCGCCTCGGTCATCTCGAGCAGCGGCGTCTCGTCGAGGATGCCCGCGGCGCAGACCAGGACGTCGATGCCGCCGAGCTCCGCCACGACCCGGTCCATCGCCGCGTGCACCGCCTCGCCGTCGGTGACGTCCACCGCCAGCCCGAGCGCGCGCCCGCCGAAGGCCTGGCACTCCTCCACGACGGCCGTCGCGTGCTGCGCGTCGCGGTCCAGCACGACCACGTCGGCGCCCTCCTGGGCGAAGAGCAGGGCGATGGCCGCGCCGATGCCGCTGCCGCCGCCGGTTACGACGGCGACCTTGCCCGCGAGCTGTTGTTCCACGTGAAACCTCCTGGGGATGATCAGCTGGGCCAGCGGACGGTCAGCCCGCCGTCGACGACAAGCTCCTGGCCCGTGACGTAGGCCGAGTCGTCGCCGGTGAGGAAGCGGATGGCGCGGGCGGCCTCGTCGACGTTGCCGACCCGTCCCCACGGGATGATCGAGCCGGCGGCGTCGAGGCCCTCCCGGCCCAGGGAGTTCACCGCGTCCAGGGACTGCGGGCTCTCGATGAGCCCCGGGATGACGGTGTTCACCCGGATCTTCCGGGGGGCGAGCTCCACGGCCAGGGAGCGGCACAGGCCGAGCAGCCCAGCCTTGGCTGCGGCGTAGTGGGAGTGCTCCTCCCAGCCGTAGACGCCCCCGGCGATCGACGACGTCGCCACCATCGCCCCGCCCTGGCTCATCCGCGTGCTGCAGGAGCGGAAGACGCGCAGCACCCCGGAGAGGTCCACGGCCATCATGTCGTCCCACGCCTGGTCCGTCATCTCGGCCAGGGACGCCCGGCGCAGGATGCCGGCGGCGGCCACGGAGATGTCCAGCCGGTCGTGCTCGTCGAGGGCCGTCTGGGCGAGGCGCTCGGTGTCCTCGAAGCTGCGCACGTCCATGGGCACGGCCGTGCAGCGCCCGCCCGCGGCCTCCACGGCGCGCACCGTGTCGGTGGCGTCGTGGGGGTCGGAGGGCAGGTAGCCGATCACGCTGTGGGCACCGGCCCGGGCGTAGGCCACCGCCAGCGCCCGGCCGATCCCGCTGCCGCCGCCGGAGATGACGGCGACCTTCCCCTCGAGCCCGTCGTCGCGGTTCATGCGATCACCGTCGTGCGCTGGTGGGCGTCGTGGATGGTGCGGGTCCCGGCCATGCACAGCGCCGAGACGATCAGGCCGCCGGTGCCGGTGATGATCGCTGCCCAGGCGGTGTCCACCCCCGCGGTGAGCAGGATGGTCAGCAGCCCGGAGCCGGCGATGCCGCCCAGGGGCGCCATCACGTGGGCCACGTTCGCGCCCATGCCGCGGACCTGGGGCGGGAAGGACTCGCCCATGTAGAACAGCAGGGCGGCGTAGGGGCCGGTGAGGAAGAACAGGGTCATGGCGTACAGCGGGATGATGTACGCCGAGTTGCCCGGGCCGATCAGCATCGCGAAGCTCACGATGCCGCCGGCGACCCAGCCGAGGACCACGGTCCACTTGCGGCCGATCTTGTCGCCCAGCCAGCCGTGGAAGACGTAGCCCACGAACCCCACCGCGTTGGAGAGCACGAGGATGATCAGGGCGTTGTCGAAGGACACGGCCTTGGCCTCGACCAGGATGGTGGTGCCCAGGACGGAGAAGACCTGGATGCCGAACCAGTTGAAGAACCAGGCGAGGGCCAGGCACGTGGTGTGCCGGCGCAGCTCCGGGGTGAAGACGTCCTTCACCCCGGTGTGGTGGTGGGCCGCCTCCTCGAGGTCGTGCTCGGCCGCCAGGGCGTGGGCGCCGGCCGTGTCACCGGCCGCGCGGCGGCGCCGCACCTCCTGCATGGCGGCGAACGTCGGGGACTCCGGCAGGCGCAGGGCCAGCAGGACGACGACGACCGACAGCACCGCCGCCACGACGAAGGACCAGCGCCAGCCGATGATCGGCAGCGTCAGCGCCGACAGGCCGGCGGAGACGAGCGCGCCGACGGGCCAGCCGCCCTGGACCAGGGAGTACATGAGGCCGCGGCTCTTGGCCTCCTTGTACATCTCGTTGAGGTAGACCGCGTTGACGACCTCCTCGGACATCGAGAACCCGGAGAAGGAGCGGATGATGATCAGGCTCACGGCGCCGAGGGCGGCACCGGTGAGCCCGGACGCCACCGCGCCGCCGAGCATGAGCACGATGAGGGCCTTCTTGCGGCCCATCTTGTCGATGATCGTGCCCACGGCGAGGGCGACGATGAAGACGCCGATCGTGGCGTAGGTGTTGATCGCCGTGGACTCGGCGACCGACCAGCCGAACTCCTCGGCGATGACCGGCAGCAGGGTGCCGAAGAGGGTGAAGTCGTAGACGGAGGCGACCCAGGCGATGAAGCAGACGACGGACACCTGCCGGATCGTCCTGGGCGTGATCTTGACGTTCCAGGGTTCGACGCCGGAGGGCGTCGGGTTCGAGCGCAGAGACATGGCTGCACTTCCTTTACAGCAGCAGGATCAACCGGAGTTGCGGGGATGGCGGGCGGCGAAGTCGCGGGCGACGTCGGCCATGAAGGCGAACTCGACCCCCTCGTGGCCCTGGATGTGGTCGAAGAGGCGCTCCAGCATCAGCAGGTTCTGGGGCCGGCCGCAGACGTCGGGGTGGATGGTGATGGGGAACACCGCGTAGTCCATCTCCCGGTACACCCAGTCGAACTGGTCCCGCCACAGGACCTCGATGTCCCGCGGGGACACGAACCCGTGGCTGTTGGGGCTGGACTTGATGAACATCATCGGCGGGAGGTCGTCGAGGTACCAGCTCGCGGGGATCTCGATGAGGTCAGTCTCCTCCCCGCGCACCAGCGGCTTCATCCACTCCTTCGCGGAGGCCGCCTGGTAGTCGATCTTCGTCCAGGTGTCCCCGACCCGGACGTAGTACGGGGTGTGGTCGTCGTGCATCAGCGAGTGGTCGTAGAGGAACCCCCGCTCCAGCAGGATCTCGTTGGTCACCGCCGAGAACTCCCACCACGGGGCCACGTAGCCCACCGGCTTCGTCCCGGCCCGCTCGGTGATCAGCTCGGTGCAGTAGTCGAGGATCTCGGTCTCCTGCTCCCGGGTCATCGCAATCGGGTTCTCGTGCGAGTAGCCGTGCACCCCGATCTCGTGCCCGGCGGCCACGACCGCGTCGAACTGGGCCGGGAAGGTCTCGATGGAGTGGCCGGGCCAGAACCAGGTCACCGGCATCTCCCGCCGCTGGGCCAGCTGGAGGAGACGGGGCACCCCGACCTCCCCGGCGAACAGGCCGCGGGAGATGTCCCCCGGGGAGTCCTCCCCGCCGTAGGAGCCCAACCACCCGCCGACGGCGTCGACGTCGATACCGACCGACACAAAGATCTTCTTCGCCATGATGTCTCCTTCGGAGGTGGGTGCGGGATCCGCGGTGGGTGCGGAGCGCGAGGTGATGGGTCCGGTGCGGGACGGCCGGGGACGTCCGGCAGGTCCGGCGTCCCGGGACGGGCTCCTCCGGAGCGGAGGAGGCCTCTGTGCAATCGAATGCCGCAATCGTTTGCGTAACGTGATGAGGTCGAGAGTAGAAGAAGCCTAAAGTGATCTGCCACACATTTGCGAGGATTTAACGCCCGTTACAGTTCTGGGACAGAGGAGACGGAGGAGGGAGGACGGGCATGGGCGCGCGGACAGCGGTCACCCTGAAGGCACTGGCCGGGGAGCTGGGCCTGAACCCCTCGACGGTGTCCCGGGTGCTCAACGACCCGAAGGGCCTGGCGTCCCGGTGGGCCTCCCCCGCGACGAGGGAGCGGATCTTCGCGCTCGCCGAGGAGCGCGGCTACCGCAAGAACCCCTACGCCGCCTCGCTGCGCACGGCCAAGTCGCACATGGTCGGCGTCGTGGTGCCCCGGCTCCAGGACTACGTCCTCGCCACGATGTACGAGGGGATCGACGAGGCGGCGACCGAGCACGGCTACTTCACGGTGGTCTCCAACTCCCTGGACGCCCTCGAGGCCCACCGCGCCAAGGCCGAGAAGCTGCTGGACCGCCGGGCGGACGGGCTGATCTTCGGCGACGCCACCCTCGAGGACCCCTACCTGGACGAGCTGGCCGCCCGCGGGGTGCCCTTCACCCTGGTCAGCCGGCGCTCCCCGCCGCACCGGTCGGTGACGTGCGACGACTACACCGGGGGCCGGCTGGTGGCCGAGCACCTGGTCGCCGCGGGCCGCAGGACCTTCGGCCTCGTCGCCGGCGACCCCCGGGCCTCGACCTCGCGGGACCGCACCGCGGGCTTCCTCGACGCCCTGGCCGGGCACGGACTCGGGGTGGACCCCGGGCAGGTCGTCACCGGGGGCTTCGACGCCCCGGCGGGCAGCGTGGCCGCCGAGCGGATCCTGGCCCGCGGCCCGCTGCCCGAGGCGGTCTTCGCGGTGAACGACTTCGCGGCCATCGGCGCGCTCGGCGTGCTCGTCCGGGAGGGGATCCGGATCCCGGAGGACACCGCCGTCGTCGGGTTCAACGACACCCCTCTGGCCGGGAGCATCGGGCTCACGACGGTGCGCTCCCCGATGCACCGCATCGGCCGCACGGGCTTCGAGCTGCTGATGGAGCTCCTGGAGGGCCGGGACGTCGACAGCGTCCAGCTGGCCCCCGAGCTGGTCGTGCGCACGAGCGGCTGACGCCGCGCGCCGGGAGGTCGGGCGGGGGCCGAGGGCCTACCGGACGTGCTCCTCCAGGAACGCGACCGCGCGCTCCCAGGCCGTGCGGGCGGCGTCGGGGCGGTGGTTCGCCTCGTTGCCGTCGTTGTGGAAGGCGTGCGGGGCGTCGTAGTAGTGGAACTCCACGACCGGAGCGGAGGACTCGTGGCGGATCTGCTCCTCCAGCGCCTGCGCCTTCTCCACCGGGTAGGCGGCGTCCTCGCGGCCGTAGTGGCCCTGCACGCAGGCGCTCACCCCGTGGTAGGCGTCGGGCAGCCCCTGGCCCACCCCGTAGAAGGGCACCGCCGCGCCGACCCGCCCGCCCTGTCCGGCGGCCAGGGCCAGGACGAAGCCGCCGCCCATGCAGAAGCCGACGGCGCCCACGGTGGAGCTGGTGACCGCCTCGTGGGCCAGCAGGAAGTCCACCGCCCCGGCCAGCAGCCGGGCGCCCTCCTCCTCGGGCAGCCGGGCCATCATCTCGGCGGCCTCGGCGCCGTCGTGGGTGATCGACCCGCCGTAGAGGTCCGGGGCCAGGGCGACGAAGCCCTCGGCGGCGAGGCGGTCGGCGACGTCGCGGATGTGGTCGGTCAGCCCCCACCACTCCTGGACGACGATCACCCCGGGCCCTCGGCCGCTTCCCGGCAGGGCCAGGTAGCCGTGCGCCCGGCCCCCGGCCGACGGGAAGGTCACGTTCTGGTGCGGGGTCGTCTCCACTGCGGGGCTCCTGGCTCGGTCCGGTTCGTCGGGTCGGTGCATCTCGTCGGGTCGGTGCATCTCGTCGGCTCGGCCCGGGGCGCCGGCCGGAGGTGGCCGGCCGCGCCGCGGGGCGCGCACGGACGGACCCGCTCAGCCGTTCTGCGGGACCTGCGCCACGAGCTCGTCGTCCTCGGGCTCCTCCACGGGCGCCAGGGACCGGGCCTGGTCCGCGGAGGGCCGCACCGCGCGCCCGGCGGGTTCCAGCCGCACGGGGCGGCCGGTCTGCAGGGACTCCAGCACGGCCTCGTGCACGCGGATGTCCAGCAGCCCTTCCTCCCCGTCGGCCTCGGGCGCGGTGCCGGTGAGGATGCACTCGGAGAAGTACTCCGTCTGACCCGCGAACTGCTCCACGGGATCGTGCGTGCACGTCTCGGTCCGCCCGCCGCGCGTGACGGTGTAGCTGATCCCGGGCCCGAACCCGAAGCACGGCTGCGCCGAGACCGACCCCTCCGTGCCGACCACCATGAAGTGCTCCGTGGCCTCCCCGGCGTAGCTGATGGTGAACTGCGCCAGGCGCTCCCCGGGGAAGCGCAGGGTGACGGCGACGGTGTCGTCGAAGTTGAACCCCCGCCCGGGCGTGGAGACGCCCATCGCGAAGACCTCGACGGGCTCGGAGCCGAAGAGGTTGCGCACCTCGTTGAGCGGGTAGTTGCCCATGTCCGGGACGGGCCCGCCCCAGAAGCCGGAGTGGCCGCGGTGGTTGGCCTCGTCGATGTCCTGGCTGAACACGGCCGTGAACAGCCGGGGATCGCCCACCAGCCCCTCGTCCCGCACGCGGGTGACCAGCTCCAGCGTGCCGGGCTCGTGGTGCAGCCGGTAGGCGACCATGAGCTGGGCCCCGCCCCGCTGTGCCGCGTCGACGAGCGCCCGGCAGTCCGCCACGGAGACCTCCATCGGCTTCTCCAGCAGCACGTGGATCCCGGCCTCGAGGGCCGGCTCGGCGAACTCGCGGTGCCGGAACACGGGCGTGGCCACGTAGACGGCGTCGATGTCCCCGGAGGCCAGCAGCGCCGGGTAGTCGTCGTACGAGTGGGCGCTCGCGCCGTACCGCTCGGCCAGCTCCGCGGCCTTCCCGGGGGTGCCGGTGACCAGCGCGGCCAGCTCGGAGTTGGTGGTGCGGGCCATGGCGGGCAGGAACGCCTGCTGGGCGATCTGCCCGAGCCCCACGACCGCGTAGCGGACGGGACCGGTCGAGGAGGGGGCGGTCTCGGGAGAGGTCACGGGGCATCCTTCGCGCTCGGGGCAGGGCGGTCCCGGCCAGACTAGCCGCGCACAGCCCCCGGGGGAACGACGGCCGGCCGGATCCCGGTGACGACCTGTCGTCACCCGGTGTCACCGCACCTCCCTAGACTGGCCGCGTGCAGGCATGGCTGGAGTCCCTCCCCCTCGGTGCCGGGATCCTCTTCTTCTGGGCCGTGGGCATCATCCGCACCACGGTCGTCTTCGCCCTGGGCCGTGCCGCGACCGTGGGCGGACGGCGCATCGGGCCGGTCCGGCGCGTCACGGACAGCCCCGTCTGCCGCAGGGCCGAGCGGCTCGTGAACCGCTGGGGCGTCCTGGCCGTTCCCGCCTGCTTCCTCACCGTGGGCCTGCAGACCGCCGTCATCCTCACCACCGCCGTCACCGGCATGCCGCTGCGCCGCTGGATCCCTGCGATGCTCGTGGGCACCCTGATCTGGGGCACCGTCTACGGCACCGTGGGCCTGGCCGTCGTCTGGGCGTGGCTGGAGCAGCCGTGGGTGGTCGCGCCGGTCGTCGTCGCGCTCGCCGTGGGGGTCGCCGCCCGCGCGGTCCACGTCCGCCGCCGGGCCCGCCGCGCCACCCTCTCCGAGGTCTGATCCCGCCTCCCCCACGGACCTGCGGGACCGGCCCCGGCCTGGGATGATGAAGTGCGGGCAGTGGCCGCGACGGACCGGCCGCCGCGGAGCCCACCCCCACCGTCAGGAGAGCCATGCGCGACACCATCGACCCCGGAGCCTCACCGCGGAGCCGTGCCCGCCGGGCCGTCGCGGCCCCGGTGCTCGCCGTGCTGACCCTCGGCCTGCTGGCCGGGTGCACCGGCCAGCCGGGGACCGGCTCCGGCCCCTCCCCCACCGTGGCCGCCGGGGCCGCGTCATCGCCGGCGGGTCGGGCTCTGGCGGAGCTGCCCGTCGAGCGTGCCGGCTCGGGCGAGGACTACGACCGCGAGGAGCAGTTCGGCGGCTGGGCCGACCCCGACGGCAACGGCTGCGACGCCCGCAACGACGTCCTGGCCCGGGACCTCGTCGACGAGGAGGTCGACGACGACGGGTGCACCGTCCTCTCCGGGACGCTGGACGACCCCTACACCGGGAGGACGATCGACTTCGTGCGCGGACCGGCCACCTCCGCCGACGTGCAGATCGACCACGTCGTCGCCCTGAAGAACGCCTGGATCTCCGGGGCGGACCGGCTCTCCCGGGACGAGCGCGTGGCGCTGGCCAACGACCCGCTGAACCTGCGGGCCACCGACGGGCCCACCAACGGGGACAAGTCCGACGCCGACGCCTCCCGCTGGCTGCCGCCCGACGAGTCCTTCCGGTGCGAGTACGTGGCCACCCAGGTCGCGGTCAAGACCCGCTACGAGCTCTTCGTCACGGCGGACGAGAAGGACGCGATGGCCGAGGTGCTGTCCGGCTGTCCCGGCCAGGAGCTGCCCGAGACGGTGCCGCCGGCCGGGGCGGCCGAGCCGGCGTCCGCACCGACGCCCGCCGCCGCGGCACCGGCGGCCGGACCGGCGTCACCGGCCGCGTCGTCGGCGGCGTCGGCGGCCGAGGTCTACTACGCGGACTGCGCCGCCGTGCGCGCCGCCGGAGCGGCACCCCTGCGCTCCGACCAGCCGGGGTACCGTGCGGCGCTGGACCGCGGCGGCGCCGAGGGCCTGGCCTGCGAGGGCTAGGCCCTGCCGCCGGAGCCCGTGCGGTCCGTCAGGCGCTGCAGGGGACGGGGAGGACCTCCGGGCCGGGCGGAGTTCCGGACGACTCCGCGCCCGGCCCGGAGGCTCCCCTGCCGTCACCGGCCTGACGGGCCGGCACGGCCCTGGGCCGGTGCCGCCCCGGGGCGGCTCAGAGCCTGCTGGCGGCCGGGAACCGCTCCCAGACGCGGTGGCTGCGCACGAGCTCCGTGACCTGCTCGACCACGGCGGCCGCGTTCTTCCCGGCGACCACGCCCGGCGCGGTCCGGGGCACCCCCGCCGCGGCGAGCAGCTGCCCCTTGCCGTCCCAGGCGCCGATCGCCTTGGCCTGGCGGAACACCTCCCCGAGCAGCAGGTGCACGCGCGGGTCGATCCCGGCCGGCGCGGGGGCGCCGGCCTTGGCGTCCAGGCCCGGCGTCGCGTCGGGGGCCGGCGGGGTGTCGCCGGCGACGAGCACGGCGTCGAACTCCACGGAACGCGCGGTGAGGTAGGTGCGGTGGGCCACGAGCTGCCCGCTGCGCCCGATCGGGCCCCCGGTCGGGGCGATCAGCAGCGGCACCATTCCGGCGCCGTCGATCGCGGTGACCACGGCGAGGAGCTGCTCCTCGTCGGGGTCCGGACCGACGACGACGCCGATCTGGCGTCCGTCCAGCGGCCACTGCCCGCCCACCTGGGACAGGGCCGGGCTCGGCTGCACCTTCGCGGGCTTGCGGGTGGGCCTGGGCGCCGGCAGGCCCAGGCCCGCGGCGACGACGGCGCACAGCTTCTCGTCGATGTCGGCCAGGGCCTGCAGCTGCCACTCCTTGACGGACTGCTCCCAGCACTTGCCGAGCTCGAACGTGTAGGCCTGCGCGATGTGCTCCTTCTCCACGTCGCTCATGGACCGCCAGAACAGCCGGGCCTGGCTGTAGTGGTCGTCGAAGGAGGCGGGCAGCGCCCGCTCCTTGACCGAGGCGGCAATCGGCTCGGGGTGGTCGATGAACGGGCGGGCGGGCTCCTCGGCGGGGAACGGGTTGTTCCCGTCGAGCGTGTTCGGGTGGTAGGGCGCCACACCGGAGTGCACGGCGGTCTGGTGCATGCCGTCGCGGTGCATGTCGTTGACCGGGGCGTGCGGGCGGTTGATCGGGAGCTGGGCGAAGTTCGGCCCGCCCAGCCGGGAGATCTGCGTGTCGAGGTAGGAGAACAGCCGGCCCTGCAGCAGCGGGTCGTTGGTGACCTCGATGCCGCGGACCAGGTGGCCGGGGTGGAAGGCGATCTGCTCGGTCTCGGCGAAGAAGTTGGAGGGGTTCGCGTTGAGGGTCATCACACCGATCGGCTGCACCGGGGCGAGCTCCTCGGGGACGATCTTCGTGGGGTCGAGCAGGTCGATGCCCTCGAAGACCTGGTCCTCGGTGTCGGGGAAGACCTGCACGCCCAGCTCCCACTCGGGGAAGGCGCCGGCCTCGATCGCGTCGGCCAGGTCCCGGCGGTGGAAGTCCGGGTCCATGCCGTTGGTGATCTGGGCCTCCTCCCACAGCACCGAGTGCACCCCGAGCCGGGGCTTCCAGTGGAACTTCACCAGCACGCTCCCCCCGGCGTCGTCGACGAGCCGGAAGGTGTGCACCCCGAAGCCCTCCATGGTCCGGTAGGAGCGCGGAAGCGCGCGGTCGGACATGTTCCAGATGGTGTGGTGCTGGGCCTCGGTGTGCAGGGAGACGAAGTCCCAGAAGGTGTCGTGGGCGGACTGGGCCTGGGGGATCTCCCGGTCGGGGTGCGGCTTGGCGGCGTGGACGACGTCGGGGAACTTGATGGCGTCCTGGACGAAGAAGACCGGGATGTTGTTGCCCACCAGGTCCCACACGCCCTCGGAGGTGTAGAACTTCGTGGCGAACCCACGGGTGTCGCGGGCCAGGTCGGCGGAGCCGCGGTTGCCCAGCACCGTGGAGAACCGCACGAAGACCGGGGTCTCGGCGTCCTTCCTGAACACGGCGGCCGAGGAGATCTTCTCGGCCGTGCCGTAGCCGCGGAAGACGCCGTGGGCGCCGGCACCGCGGGCGTGCACCACCCGCTCGGGGATCCGCTCGTGGTCGAAGTGGGTGATCTTCTCGCGGAAGTGGTGGTCCTGCAGCAGGACGGGACCGCGGGCCCCGGCCTTGAGGGAGTGGTCGGTGTCCCGCAGCCGCGCACCCTGGGCCGTGGTGAGGCGCTCCCCGCCCTGGGCGTTGAGCGCCGGATCGATCCCGGTGTCCTGACCGGTGGGGCTCACCGGGGCCGGCGTCGTCTGGTCCGGCTTCGGGGGCAGGGGCGGGCGGGGGGTGGCCGGCTCCACGGCGGGAGCGGCCTCGCTGCCGGGCACCCCCGGGACCACGGCCGCCCGATGTCCCGTCGCCTCGTTCTTCCTGAACTTCCACTTGCGCATGGTGGCTCTCCCAACCGTCGTCGACACGTTCCAGGACGCCGACCGCTCCCGGGGCTCGCACCACCCGGAACTGCCAGCACACTGACCATTACGTCACTTCACCGGGACGACGCACAACTCCGCCCCGGTCCTCGCGCAGAGGCCGGCGGGGGCCGGCTGCGCGACGGGGCCGGGGCCTGCCGGGCATCGAGGGCGCGCGGCCGACCCGTCACGGGGCGGCCAGGGGCCCGCGGGGCGCACGGGGAGTCCGGGGGCGCGGTTCGCGTCGGGACGACCGGCAACCGCACCCCCGGCTCCGGTGCGCAGGGTCAGCGCACGCGGATGTAGACGGGGCCGGAGCCGACGTGGACGGTCTGGATGACCGTCTGGTAGCCGTTCCAGCCGCCGTGGACGGCCTTGCCGCCGCCGATGTACACGGCGATGTGGGCGAGACCCATGCCGCCGTTGGCGTAGTAGACCAGGTCACCGGGCTTGGCCTGGGCGGCGGAGACCCGCGAGCCGAGCTTCAGGTAGGACGCCGGCCAGCCGTAGTGGTTGATGCCGGCGGCGCTCAGGGCCTTGGTGGCCAGCCTGGTGCAGTCCTGGCGGACCCCGAGCTGGTTCTTCGCGGCGGCGGCGATGGTCGCGGCCTTGGCCGACTGGGTGCTGACGACCTGCCGGGGGGCCGCGGCGGGGGCGGCCTGGGCCGGCGCGACGCTGCTGAGCGCCAGGGCCCCGGCGGCGGCCGCCAGGGTCACGGTGCGCCCGAGGCGGAACGAGCTCTCGGCGCGGTGGCGGGCAGTGCGGGACTGGAACACGGGCATGAGTGATGTCCTCCCTCTTGCCTGCGAGGTGAGCTGTCGGATGCGGGTGGGAGACACCCGGCCGCAGGGTGGGGGCCCTGTCGGCTTAACCCCTAGGCCCCGGGGGTGGGGCCGGTCATGGTTCCCCCGCTTCTGCCGAGCGATGTGTTCTGGGGGGCCCCGGGCACCGGCAGAATTCGGCGATGTGCACAGGGGTGCCGATCGGTTGGGCGAGCGGCACGGAGAGCACACTAACCGATGAATAACGGCAAAGTCACGTTCTGATCACGGTCACATCTCGATCTGGACATTTGTCCAGCGAAAAATCCTCCGCCGCCCCGGGGCGGCCCGCCCCGGGGCGCCCGGGACGGACCCCCGGGGGGCCTCCACCTGAGGCGGACATCGCGCTGACCTGCGGGTTCGGGTCCGGAGCTTCGACCGGGGCGTCCGGCGCCGACGGCCCTGTCATGGTGTCGCAGCCTGCGGGGAGAGCTCCGCGAAAGGTCGGATCGCCGACACGGAATCGCCTTTCCTCCCGCGGAAGGAAAGGCGATTTCTGCAGGGAATCCTCATGACCCCGTGGGAATTCCGCAAAGGAAAAGACGTTCTTCCCCGACGTTTCACCGACACGGTCCGGCTCTCCTCACGGACGCCTCGGGGGTCCGCGCTCCGCGCCGGTCCGCGGCCGTCAGACCGTGGTGCCGAGCGCCTCCGCGGCGGTCGGCGACCTGTCCCCCTCGGTGATGAGGGCCGCGGCGCGCTCGGCGATCATCGCGGTGGGCGCGTTGGTGTTGCCGCTGGGCACGCGCGGCATGATCGAGGCGTCCACGACCCGCAGGCCGCCGATCCCGTGCACGCGCAGGTCCTCGGGGGAGACCACCGCGTCCGGGCCGGTGCCCATGCGGCACGTGCCGACCTGGTGGTGGTAGGTGGTCACGAAGCGGTGGAGGTAGGCGATCTCCTCCTCCTCGGTGCGCACCTCCGGGCCGGGGTAGAGCTCCACGGCACCCCAGTCCTGCGCCAGGGGCGGCGTGGCGACCATGGCGCGGGCCTGGCGGAAGGAGGCCAGCAGCGCCGCACGGTCGCGCGGGTCGTCGAAGATGTTCGGGTCCAGGGCCACGGGGTCGGCGAGCCCCGGACCGGTCAGGCGCAGCGTTCCCCGGGAGTACGGGCGGACGAGCCCGGAGTGCAGGGTGAAGGCGTTGGCCGGCCCGGTCATCCGCTCGTCGTACATGGGCACCGAGAAGTGGATCGGCTGGGTGTCGGGGACGTCGAGGTCGGGGCGCGAGCGCCAGAACAGGTGGGTCTGGGTGACGGACCAGTCGGACTCGGGGTGCTCGATGGTGCGGGCGGTGGCCTCGGCGATGACCGGGGCCAGCAGGTGGTCGTGGAGGTTCTCGCCGACCCCGGGCAGGTCGTGGACCACCGGGACGCCGACGGCGCTCAGGTGCCCGGCGGGGCCGATGCCGGAGCGCAGGAGGATCTTGGGCGAGTCCAGCGCCCCGGCGCACAGGACGACCTCGTCCGCGCGGATCTCCTCAGGAGCGGCCTCCGGGTCGGCCAAGGGGACGACCGCCACCCCGACCGCACGGCCGTCCTCGACGAGGACCCGGTGGATGAGCACCCCGGTGCGCAGGGTCAGGCGCGGATGGTCCTCCACCGGCTTCACGTACGCCATCCAGGTGTTGAACCGCCGCCCGTCCCGGACGTTGATCTGCTGCTGGGAGACGCCGTCGAGCGTGCCGGCGTTGTAGTCCGCGTTGCGGGCCACGCCCACCTGCTCCGCGGCCTCGACGATGGACTCGAAGATCGGGTTGAGCGGGTAGTCCTGCACCACGGGGATCGGGCCCCCGGTGCCGCGGCGCTCGTCCGGGGCCTCGCCGGCGGGCGGGTGGTAGGTCTCGAGCGCCTGGAACCACGGGAGCACGTCCGCCCAGGACCACCCCGGGCAGCCGTCGGCGGCCCAGGCGTCGTAGTCCTGCGCGGCCCCGCGCACCCAGATGGTGGCGTTGAGCGCGTGGGAGCCCCCGAGCACGCGCCCGCGCGGCCAGTGGATCACCCGGCCGTCCGCGTGCTGCTGGGGAACGGTGGAGTAGTCCCAGTCCTGCGGGGAGTGCCACAGCTCGCCCAGGCGGGAGACGAGGTGGATCGCGGGGTTGTGGTCCTGGTCGCCGGCCTCCAGGAGGATCACCTCGTGGCCGGCGTCCAGGAGGCGGCGGGTCAGGATGCTGCCGGCGGTGCCGGCGCCCACGACGGCGTAGGTCTTGGTGGTCGATTCGCTCATGGTCCCAGTGTGATCCCGGCCACATCGGGGCGCCTTGTCCGGGTGCGCGGACGTCTTGACCGGCAGCGCGGGAGTCCGGGCGGAGATCGCGCGCTCTGCGTCAAGAGCTCTGCCCTGAGTGACAAGGTGCCGCGGTGTGGCGCGGGTCACGATGGGAGCAGCACCCGTCCGTTCCGCCGAAGGAGCCCACCGTGACCACCGACACCGACACCGGCACCGCCACCACCGCCCCGGCCACGTTCACCTACGAGGACCTGCTCGCGGCGATCACCGACCCGGGCGGCCGCGAGATCCTCGACCCCGCCACCGGGGAGCTGGTCGGCCGCGTCCACGAGTCCACGGTCGAGGACCTGGAGCAGGCGCTGGCCCGGGCCCGCGCGAAGCAGCGCGAGTGGGCGGCCGTGCCCGACGCCGAGCGCTGCGCGCTGCTGCTGCGGGCCGCCGACGCCGTCGAGGCCAACGCCGCCGCGCTCGCCGAGCTGCTCTCGCGCGAGCAGGGCAAGCCGGTGCACAACGGGCCGAACGCCCTGTTCGAGGTCGGCGGTGCGGTCGCCTGGCTGCGCGCCACGGCATCGCTGCCCCTGGAGCCGGAGACGCTCTTCGAGGACGAGACCGGCCACGCGGTCCTCCACTACGACCCCATCGGCGTCGTGGGGGCCATCAGCCCCTGGAACTGGCCGATGATGATCTCGGTCTGGCAGATCGCCCCGGCCCTGCGGATGGGCAACACCGTGGTGGCCAAGCCGTCCGAGTACACCCCGCTCTCCGTCCTGGGACTGGCGCACGTCCTCGGCCAGGTCCTGCCGGAGGGCCTGCTCACCGTGGTGGCGGGCGGACGGGAGGTCGGCGAGGCGCTGTCCGGCCACGCCGGCGTGGACAAGCTGATGTTCACCGGCTCGACCGCCACGGGCAAGGCCATCATGCGCTCGGCCGCGGACTCCCTGACCCGGCTGACCCTGGAGCTCGGCGGCAACGACGCCGGCATCGTCCTGCCGGACGCGGACCCGAAGGCCATCGCCGAGGGCCTGTTCTGGGGCGCGTTCATCAACACCGGTCAGACCTGCGCCGCCCTCAAGCGCCTCTACGTCCACGAGGACGTCTACGACGCCGTGTGCGAGGCGCTGACCGAGGTGGCCGCGGCCATGCCGATGGGCGAGGGGCGGGACGAGAAGAACGTGCTCGGCCCGCTCCAGAACCGGGCGCAGTACGAGATCGTCGCCGACCTCGTGGAGCAGGCCCGGGCCGGCGGCGGGCGGGTGCTGCTCGGCGGCGATCCGGTCGAGGAGCAGCCGGGGTACTTCTACCCGGCGACGCTCGTGGCCGACCTCGACGACGACAACCCCCTCGTGACCGAGGAGCAGTTCGGGCCCGCGCTGCCGATCGTGAAGTACTCCTCCGTGGACGACGCCGTGCACATGGCCAACCGCCTCGACGTCGGCCTCGGCGCCTCGGTGTGGGGATCCGATCCGGGCCGGGCGCGCGAGGTCGCCGCCCGGATCCAGGCCGGCACCGTGTGGATCAACAAGCACGGCGCCGTCGACCCCCGCATGCCCTTCGGCGGCATCAAGAGCTCCGGGCACGGCGTGGAGTTCGGCGTGGAGGGGCTCAAGGCGCTCGGCGTGCCGAAGGTCATCGCCTCCTGACGCCTCCGTCCGACGTGGACGCGTCGACAAGCCGCCCGCATCCCACCATGATGTAGACCACAGATCTCCGGCGGCGGAAAGGGGCCCGGGCGGTGTCAGCAGCAGTCGCGGAGCGCGGCGAGCGAGGATCGTCACGTCCCCTGCTCGCCACCTCCGCGGCCGACTTCGCCCGGCTGGCCTCTGCGGTGTTCGTGCCGCTCGAGGTGGACACCACCGAGCGCGTCACCTTCCGCGCACGGATCGAGCACCGGTCCTCCGGACAGGTCGGGATCAGCCACATCCACGCGACGCGGCACGTCGTGGAGCACGGTGCGCCCTCCACCGCGTCCGGCGGGGCGGTGAAGTTCGGCCTCCAGCTCGGCGGCACGTGCGCGGTCGAGCAGGACGGCCGGACCGCCGTGCTGGAGCCCGGCGACATGGTCGTCTACGACACCGACCGCCCCTACCGGCTGGAGTTCCCGGAGGAGGCCCGGCTCCTGGTGCTCATGCTCCCCGGCACCGGCCTCGAGCTGCCGCGGGGCGCGGTGTCGTCCGTGACCGCGACCCGGCTGCCGGGCGACGAGGGCGTCGGCGCGCTGGCCGCGGACTTCCTGGGCGGGCTCTCCGACCGGATGCACGTGCTGGCCGGCCGCTCCGCCGCCCGGCTGGGGCGCTCCGCGGTGGACCTGGTGGGCGCGGTGCTCACCGAACGGGCCGAGGAGGCGGGCGGCGACGACGACGCCGGGGGGCACGAGGCCCTGCGCGCCGCCGCGCGGACCTTCGCCGAGGACCACCTCGCCGACCCGCGGCTCGGTCCCCCGATGATCGCCGCCCACCTGTTCCTCTCGGTCCGGCGCCTGCACGAGGTGTTCCAGGGGGAGGAGCGCACCCTCTCCGCATGGATCCGGCACCGGCGCCTGGAGCAGTGCCGCCGGGCGCTGCTGGACCCGGCCCACGCCGACCGCCCGGTCTCCCGCATCGGGGCGGCGTGGGGCTTCCCCGACGCCGCGCACTTCTCCCGGAGCTTCAAGCAGGAGTTCGGGCTCTCCCCGGCGCAGTTCAGGGCCCGGGCGCGCGGCTGATTAGCGGACGCTCAGGGGAACCCGGGCGCGGGCACGTCCTCCCCGCCCTCGGCCGGCTCCGGGGTGTTCGGTCCGGGGCCCTGCGGCTCCCCGCCGGCCCAGGTGACCCCGGGCTCCCGGGGCACCCCGGCCACGAAGGCCTGCCGCACGGCCGCGGCCTGCTCCTCGGGACCGGCGTGCTCGGCCGCGGCGATCACGGTGACGAAGGCCTTCGTGTCCCGGACCAGGCCGGTGATCGTCTCCGGCGAGTCGACGCACCAGCCGTAGGCCGTGGCGTAGTCCACGGGCCGTCCGTTGGCGGTCACGGCGCCGTGCTCGTCGATCTGCACGCTCATGCGTCCTCCTCGGCAGCCGGGCCGCCCTCGACAGGATGTACGGCGAGAGTACCCGGTGCGGGCGCTCACACCCCGCCGAACACCCAGTTCCCGCCGACCATCGTCCCGGCGACCTCGACGTGCTCCAGCTCCTCCGGGTCCGCGGCGAGCACGTCCGTCTCCAGCACCGCGAGGTCCGCGTCCATCCCGGGGTGCAGCGTCCCGGAGCGGGACTCGGCCCCGATGAGCCAGGCGCTGTCCGCCGTCAGCGCGTGCAGCGCCCGGGCCGGGGTGAGCCGCTGCTCGGGCCCGAGCACCGCTCCCCCGCTGGTCCGCCGGGTCACCGCGGTCCACAGCGTGCGCAGCGCGTCCATGGGGGTGACGGGGCAGTCCGAGTGGAGCCCGAAGTGCAGCCCGGACGCGGCGACGTCGGCCAGCGGGTCGATCCGCGCCGCGCGCTCCTCGCCGAGGAACACGTCGCGGTGCCGGTCGCCCCACCAGTAGACGTGGTTGACGAACACCGAGGCCACGCCGCCGGCGGCGGCGAGGGCGGCGAGGTCCTCGGGCGAGGCCATCTGCAGGTGCTCGACCCGGTGGCGCCCGCCGCGGCGGCAGCCCTCGGCGCGCACGGCCGCGAAGGCCTCGACGACCGTGCTGAGCGCCCGGTCCCCGTTGGCGTGCACCGCGGCCTGACCCCCGGCGGCGTCCACGGTCGTCACCAGGTGCACGAGCTCCTGGCGGGTGAGGAGCAGCTCTCCGGTGACGTCGTGCGCGCACGCGTACGGGGCCCTCAGCGCCGCCGTGAGCCCCTGGATCGACCCGTCCGCCCAGAACTTCGCCCCGTGCACCCGGAACATCTCCCCCGTCCCGAACTGGCGGGAGGCCAGGAACGCCGGCAGCAGGTCCCCGCGCAGATAGGCCGCCACCCGCACCGGGACCCGCCCGGCGGCGTCGAGCGCCTCCCAGGCATCCAGCTCGGCGGACCCGGCGAAGAAGCCGGTGGCGAGGTCGTGCACGGTCGTCATCCCGCGCGAGGCGGCGAGCGCCAGGGCCCGCTGCGCGGCGGCCGTGAGGTCCTCCGGCGTGGGCGGGGGCACCGCCGCCAGCACCGCCGCGACCGCGCCCAGCTCCTGCACCAGCCCCGTGAGGCGCCCGGCGTCGTCGCGCACGAACCGTCCTCCCGCGGGGTCCGGGGTGTCGTCCCGGATCCCGGCGAGCTCGAGGGCCCGGGAGTTGGCCACCAGGAGGTGGGCGGTGACGTGGGCGAGGACGACCGGGACGTCCGTGGAGACCTGGTCGAGCTCGTCCCGGGTGGGGTGGCGGCCCTCGGCGAGGGCGGTGTGGTCGTAGCCCCAGCCGCGCAGCCACTCCCCGTCGGCCACCCCGGGGAGGGCCTCGCGCAGCGCGTCGACGATCTCGGGGACGGACCTGCGGCGGGGGCTGCGCCCGTCGACCCAGGACTCGGTGAGCCCGAAGAAGATCGGGTGGACGTGGGACTCCACGAGTCCGGGCACCACGGTGCGCCCCTCCAGGTCCGCGCGGTGCGCGCCCGGCAGCGCGGCCGTCACCTCCTCGAGCGTGCCGGCGGCGACGACGGAGCCCTCGCGCACGCCGACCGCCTCCGCGGAGGAGCCGCGGGCGTCGAGGTGGATGGTCCCGCCCGTGAGGACGATCGGTCCGGTCATGGCTGGTGCCTCCTTCGGACGGCTCCGCTCCTCCCAGGCAACCGCACTTCGGGTCCGCCGGCAAGGTCCGGGCCCGCGCGGTGCGCGATCCGGCGCGCGACCCGCGGTGCGCGACCGGCGCGCGATCCGGTGCGCGATGCGGCGGGCGGCTCAGAGCAGGCCGCGCACGTGTCCCAGCGCCCGCCGGGCCTCCGGCGTCCAGTACGCGCCGACGTAGACGTGGAAGGCGCCGGGCTCGTAGATCAGCCGCCCGGGGTTGCCGGCCCGCTGGAGGCTGCGCGCGAAGGCCAGTGCGTCGGCGGCGAGGATGTCGCGCCCGCCCTGGACGACGTGCACGGGCGGCAGGCCCTCCGCGGACCCGTACAGGGGGCTCACCAGCGGATCCGTCAGCTCCCGGGCCCCGGCCCAGGCCGCGCACAGCGGCTGGACCTCGTCCACGGACAGCATCGGGTCGTGGGGGTCCAGCTCGCGCACCGCCGGGTGGCTGGCGGTGACGTCCAGGGCCGGGGAGAAGGCCACGACCTCGTCGGGCGGCCGGGACCCGGCGTCGCGCAGGGCCATGGCGAGGCCGATCGCGAGGTTGCCGCCGGCGGAGTCCCCGGCCACCACGATCCGCTCCACGCCCGGGCGCCGGACCAGGTCCGCCCAGGCGGCGGCGAGGAAGTCGTAGCCCTCCTCGGCGGTGCCCTCCGGGGCCAGCCGGTACAGCGGGACGGTGACGGTGGCGCCGGTGCCCCTCACCAGCTCGCGGACGATCCACCAGTGCGCGGTGAGCAGCGGCATCACGAACGCCCCGCCGTGCAGGTACACCAGGTGGGTGCCGTCGGCCCCGGCGCGGGGGGTCAGGCGGATCACCGGCCGCCCGGCGACCTCAGTGCGCTCCACGGCGTGGCTGCGCTCGAGGTCCGCCGGGATCGCCGCCGGCTCCGGGTACGGGCGCCCCCGCAGCCGCTCCACCTCCCGGCGCGGGGTCAGGCGGGCCCGCAGGGCGACCGCCCGCGCGGTCACGGCCATGGTGATGCTCATTCCGGTTCCTCCCGGTCGAGGGGCGTCATCGGCCGGGCTCGCCCCAGCCGCATCGTCGTGAGGCAGGTCGGGCCGTCCGCGGAGGTGCTGGACTCCGCCGACGCCCGGCCCCCCTGCGTGCGCTCGAGCCGCTCGACGGACTCCTGCGCGCTCGCGCCCTGCAGGCCGTGCCCGCGGAGCAGGGCGGCGGCGGACGGGAACAGCACCGAGGACCTCACGGGCCCAGCGTAGCGACGGCGGGCGCACTGTTCGCCGGTGCGGAACCCGGATAAAATGGCCGCTCGGGTGGTCACAGGGTTCAGGGGGATCCGCCATGAAGAGCACCGGGAGCAGGGACGGCTCCGGTTGCCTGCTGCTGATCGCCGGGATCGTCGTGCTCTGCGTCGTCTCGTTCGTCCTCACCCACCTGCGCACCATCGTCGTCACCGGCGTGGTCGTCGCCGCTGTCTACCTGGCCGTCCTGCTCGTGCGGACCTCCGTGCGCACGCCGCGGAAGACCCCGGCCGGCAGGCGGACGGCCGCGCACCCGACCGGGCACCGGACCGCGCAGCGGAGCGCCGCCGGGCTCGTGGAGCAGGCCCGGCGGGCCGGTGGGCAGGACATGCGCACCGCCTGGCTGCGGTGCCGGCTAGGGGTCCTGCCGCACCAGCACCGGACGGGGGACGCGTCGTTCGTCGCCGGCCGGCTGGCCGAGATCCCCCGGGCCGACTGGGACGCGACGAGGCTGCGCCGGCACGGCCAGGCGCTGTGGTCCCTGCGCGACGTGGCCGGGCGGACCCCCTTCCAGCGGGACGTCGAGGACCGCCTGGACCGGGTGGCCGCCATGCTCGCCGACCGCACCGACGAGGAGTTCGACGCCCGGCTGGGCCAGTCCGACGACCGCTACGTCTGCCACCCGGACCCCGCCGTCCGGGCCGCCTACCTGCAGGGCGGGTCCGAGGGCGTGGAGGCCATCATGCGCAGCATCTCCGACGCCCGCGCCCAGGTGCGCCTGGACGCCGCCGCGAGGGCGGCCGCGGACTCCCTGGCCGACCAGCGCAACGCGGCGCTCAGGGCCATGCGGGAGACCCACCGGCCCACCGAGGCCCGGGACCTGCACGCCGACTGGGAGGCCCAGGCCCGGCAGATCGACCGGTGACCCGGCCGGATCAGCGCGCCGGGAGGGAGGGCGCCGAGGTCTACGGCAGGTGCTCGGCGGGCTCGCCCTGGAACTCGCGCACCTCCACGGGCAGGGTCGTGGCCTTCGCCAGCTTGCGGCCCCACTCGATGGCGGCGTCGTAGTCGGGGGCCGCCACGATGCAGATCCCGCCCGCGTGCTCGTCCTCGCGCTCGTACGGGCCGTCGGTCGTGACCACGTCGCCGCCGTGGAAGCGCACGACGACGGACGCCTCCGCCCGGTCGAGGCCACCGGCGAAGACCCACGCCCCGGCGGCCCTGAGCTCCTCGTTGAAGGCCGCGACGTCGCGCATCACGGGTCCGAGGACCTCGGGCCCGGCCGGGCCGCCGTCGGGCTGTTCGATGCTGAGCAGGTAGTGCTTCATGGCGGGCGGGCCTTCCTGGAGCGTGGGGTGCTGGGGGTCGGCGGCGGCCGGCGGGCCGCCGAAGTAGACCTGGACGTCGACGACCCGGCCGTCGCGCACCGTGATCGCCTCCATGTTCTGGAACGTCCCGCCGGTCCTCAGCCCGTACTCGTAGCGCACGAGCACGAGACCGGGCCGCGCCTCGACGACCTCGCGCAGCTCCTGCCACGCCACCCGCCGGGCCGTGGGGAGGCAGCGGGCGAGCCAGGCGGCCTTGTCGATGTGGTCGTCCTGCGGCGAGGTGAACCGCAGGGCGTCGTCGAGGAGCTCTCGCGCCGCCGCCTCGTCCTGGGCGAGGTAGGCGGCGAAGAGCCGGCGCACGACGTCCGTGCCGTCCGGGAGCGGGTCCGGGGCCATGCCCGCACGCTACGGCGGGACGGCGCCCGGGACAAGAGCGGGCACCGACGGCGGGCAGCGGCCCGCGGGCCCGCCCCGGTGCGCCATCATGGAAGCCCCGAGGGGCCGCCGCGCGGCCCTCCCGCCTGCCAGGAGAATCCCGTGCCCAAGAGCAAGCCCCGCAAGAAGGCCGCCGCCAAGAAGAAGCAGCAGCGCCGCGACTTCCACGCCGCGGCCGGCGCCCGGAACGTCGACGTCGAGGGCTCCCCGCAGGGCACCTGGGACGACGACGCCCACGAGCTGCTCACCTCCCGCGGCTGGGTCGCCTACCGCGACCTCGAGATGGACCAGCTCGGCGACGGCTGGGAGTGGCTGCCGTCCCAGCTGCCCCTGGACGCCGGCGTGGGCGGGGAGCCCGGGCCCACCTCCGTCTTCGCGGCGGCGGAGGGCGGCTACGACGTCGAGCTGGCCAATCCCGACGGGACCGTGGACCCCGACCGCACGGGCCACTACGACACGCTCGAGGACCTGGCGGCGGACCTCGACGTCCTCGAGGCCTGGCGGGTGCCCGCCGGCGAGTACGTCCTGCCCGCGTCCCCCACCTTCTCGGCCGACACCCCGGAGGAGATCTGCCGGCTCTACGCCGGCGGGGTGATCGACCACTGGGAGCTCGTCGCCGACCTGATCCACTTCCCCTACGAGGAGACGGACGAGGGCTTCGCCGCCGTCGAGCGCGCCCACCGCGGCGGCCTGCTCCCGACGGCGCTCTACGACGCGATCGTCGCCGGCCGCGCGTCCTGACCGGCCGCGGGGCGGGCGTGCGACCGGTTGTGACGCGGGCACGCCGCCCGCCTTTGAACGGGCGGGCTCCCCGGTCCAACACTGGACGCCATGACGGTCCAACCGCAGACGCTCCTCACGATCGGCGTGCTGCTCCTGTTCCTGGTGACCGTGGAGTCCGGCGGGTACTTCCTCACCAAGGTCGTGCGCCGGCACGTGGAGACGAACGACCTGCAGAAGGGCTTCTTCCGCGCCGGGCACGCCCATGCGGCCGTGCTGCTGGTCCTGAGCATCGTGATCCTGCTCGTCGCCGACCAGGTGAGCCTCCCGGCGCCGCTGGAGGTCGTGGCCCGCAGCGGGGTGCCGGTGGCCGCCGTCCTCATGCCGGCCGGCTTCTTCCTGTCGGTGCTGGGGAAGGACCCGCAGCAGCCGGGCAGGCTCATCATTCTGCTGTGGCTGGGCGCCGCCAGTCTCACCGCGGGGCTGCTGGCCGCCGGCATCGGCCTGGTGCTGGCCGGGGCGGCCGCGCTCTAGCTGTACCCGGTCACTGGGTTGGTCGCAGGCGGCTGATCGGTGGGTGGCCTTCGAGTGCGCTGTGACGCCTGCCAGTGTTGTAGTGCTCGACCCACGGGGCAAGAGCAGCGCCGCGTTCGTCGTTGCTGGTGAAGACCTGCCGGTAGGCCCACTCAGTGGCCAGGGTGCGGTTGAACCGCTCCACCTTCCCGTTCTGCCAGGGGCAGTGCGGGCGGATGAACACCTGCTTGGCGCCCAGGGTAGTGATGACCTCGCGCACGGCCGTGGAATGGCGGTAGGCCCAGGCGTTGTCGGTCATCACCCGCTGGATCTTCTCGATCCCGCAGTCGGCGAAATAGGCCGCGGCCCGGGCCAGGAACCCCGCGCACGTGGCGCCCTTCTCATCGGCCAGGATCTCGGAGTACGCCAGTCTGGAATGGTCATCGACCAGTGAGTGAACGTAGTCGAACCCGACCCGGGTGCCGTGGTCCCGAGTGAGGCTGCCCTGGGCGCGGCCGATCGCCCGCCAGCCGCCGCCGTCTTCGGATCCGGCCGAGCTTCTTCACATCCATGTGCACCAGCTCCCCGGGCCGGTCGCGTTCGTAGCGCACCGCGGTGGCCTTCGAGGCCCGGATGAGCTGGCCGGTGAGTCGGTCCAGCTCCCGCAGGTACGGGACCCGGTGGCGGCGCAGAATCCGCCCCACCGTGCGCGGGGCCAGTCCCAGCTCGGGGCCGAGCCAGTCCTGACCCCGCCGGGTGGTGCGGCGCAGCGCCAGCACCTGCTGCTCGACCTCGGGCCGGGTGCGGGTCGGGGTGGTGTGCGGGCGACAGGACCGGTCGTGCAGGCCGGCCTCACCCTCGTGCTCGTAGCGGGCGATCCAGGTCGCCACGCACTTGCGGGACACACCCATGGCCGCGGCGATGTGCGCCTTGGGCATCCCGGCCTGGTGGCGCTGCACGATCAGGAGCCTGCCGTGGACGGTGGTGCGGGCATTACCGTGGGACATGGGAGCCTCCGTGGTGGATGTGGGCCTTCGACAAGCCACACCCCACCCGGAGGCTCTCCTCACGTCAACACCGCGCTACCAATCTCCTGCCCGGGTACATCTAGCCGGCCGGGCGCGTCAGGCCCGGCCGGTGAGCCAGCACCGGGCCGAGCACACCAGGCACAGGCCCACGGTCCCGGCCAGGCCGGCGCAGATCCCCGCCGAGACGGCGATCAGCCAGGACGCGCCCAGGGTGGTCCCGAGCGCGGACACGCCCAGGCCCATGGCCCCGGCCGGGAACGTGAAGCTCCACCAGGCCGGCGAGAAGCGCAGGCCCCGGCGCAGCGCCCGCACCGTCACGCGCAGGGCGACCGCCGCCGCCACCGCCCCGAGGAGCAGCGCGACGGCGCTGTAGCCGACGGCCGCCGCGTGCAGGCCCCCGAGCGCGGCGGGCGGGAGATCCGCCCCCGCCGGGACGAGGGCCAGGTTCACGGCCGCGGTGGACTGCCCCGCCATCCCCAGCGGGATCCAGATCGCCGGCGTGCCCTGCAGCGGCAGGGCGTTCCCGCGCGCCAGGTGGCCGTAGGCGAGGACGAAGACCACGGTCCCGAGGCACAGCGACAGCACGAACAGCGCCCCGCAGGCCGCGAGCAGCGCGGTCGCGGCCGGCCCGGGCGCCAGGGTGGCCGTCAGCGCGGCCCCGGAGGCGGCCGAGACCATCGGCGGGACCACCGGCAGCGCCCACACCGGGGTCGGGGCGCCGCGCTCCGCGGGCCCGGCGGCGAGCAGCCGCACCGGGCAGCCCAGGGCCGTGACCACGCCCAGGAGCGTGCCGAGGACCCACAGCAGCCAGGCGGCGGCGCTCGCCGTCGACGGCAGGTGCGGGCCCAGGACGGCGGAGGTGGCCGCCCCCACGGAGAGCAGCCCCATGGCGACCGCCCCGTAGAAGGGCACGACGGCGGGATCCGCGACGGTGGCGCGGAACCGGTCGGGACGGCGTCGCGCGTGCCGGAGGAAGGTGCCGCCGACGACCAGGAGCACGAGCCACGCGACGGCCAGGGCGGCGAGGGCCGCCCCGTGCAGGGCGGGGGCGGCGGCCGCGAGCCGCTCGGTGCACACGGCGAGGATCCCGGTGCCCATGACCGCGGGGAACCACTGGGGCCCCACGTGCTCGACCGCGAGCCCCGGCCGCCGCCCGGCCGTGCGCGCGGGGACGGTGGGGGCGACGACGGCACGGGTCACGGGCAGGCTCATGGTCCCACCTTCCTCCCGCGCGGCGGGACCCGGTAGACGGCGCTCCCCTGTGGGGTCACAAGCATCGGTTGTGAGCGGAGCGGCCGGATGGGACGATGGGCAGCATGCCCGTCGCCGCCCGCCTGCCCGCCCTCGAGGAGCTCGAGACCGCCCACCTGGCCGCGCGGCTGGGCAGCGTGGGCGCCGCCGCCCGCGAGCTGGGCATCAGCCAGCAGGCGGCCAGCGCCCGGATCCGGGCCGTGGAGCAGCGCCTGGGCCTGGCCCTGTTCACCCGGTCCCCGCGCGGGGTCGTGGTCACCGCCCGCGCCGCACCGGTCATGGAGTGGATCGGGGACCTGCTGCGGGCCGCGGAGAACCTGGCCGAGGGCGTGGCGAGCGTCGCCGGGCGCGGGCACGCCACCGTGGCCACGTCCATGACCATCGCCGAGCACGTCCTGCCGGCGTGGATCATGGCGCTGCGCGGACGGCACCCCGGCCTGGAGGTCTCGGTCACCACGGGCAACACGGACGAGGTGATCGCCGCCGTGCTCGCCGACGAGGTGCAGCTGGGCTTCGTCGAGGGCCCCGCCGCCCCGCGCACGGTCGAGACGCTGCCCTTCGCCCAGGACGAGCTGGTGCTCGTCGTCCCGCCCGGCCACCCCTGGGCGCAGCGGGACGGCATCGCCCAGGACGAGCTGCGGACCACCCGGCTCGTGCTGCGCGAGGCCGGCTCCGGCACCCGGCAGACCCTCGAGGCGGCCCTGCCCGGGCTCGCGCCGCCGCTCGTCGAGCTCGGCACCACCGCCGCGGTCAAGGCCGCCGCCCTCGCGGGCTGCCGGCCCACGGTGCTGTCCCGCCTCGCGGTGCGCCACGAGCTCGACGACGGCCGCCTGGTCGCCGTGCGCGTCGACGGGCTGGAGCTGACCCGCTCGCTGCAGGTCATCCGCCGCCCGGACCGGCCCGTGCGGGGGGCCGCCGCGGACCTCCTCGACATCGCCCTGCGGCGCACCCCGCCCGCGCCGGGGCGCTGAGCCCGCGGCAGGAGCGGATCACCCGGTGGGCACCGTCCGCGCCCGGCCGAGCACCTCCACCAGGCCGACCGCCACGAGGGCCCCCGCGGCGAGGATGCTCGCGAGCACGACGAGCTGGAACCGGCCCGCCTCCAGCGGCGACGCCCCGGCGAAGACCGCGCCCACGAACGCGCCGGGCAGCACGACCATCCCGGTGGTGCGGGTCTGGTCCACCGACGGGACGATCGCCTCGACGACGGCGTGGCGGGCGATCTCCAGCGTGGACTGCCGGGGGGTCGCCCCGAGGGCCAGCCAGCCCTCCACCTCGTCGCGCCGCTCCACCAGCGAGCCCCGGTAGCGGCGGCCGGTCAGCGTGGCGATGCTCATGGTGTTGCCGATGACGATGCCGCCGACGGCGAGCACGTTCTGCGGGGTCACGGTCACGGCGCCCGTCAGGAACACCACCGCCAGGGCGGTCCCCGCGGCGAGGACCATGGCGAGGGCCAGCCACGGCAGCAGCCGCGCCCCCGCGGCGATCCGGCCGCCGGCCGTGAGGACGGCCGCCACCAGCATGGCCCCCAGGGCCAGCCAGACCCACCGGATGTCCTCGATGACCGCCGAGAGCACGAGGCTGAGGGCGGCGAGCTGGGCGGCGGCGCGCAGCACCGCGAGCCCGGGCGCGGACCACCGGGGCACCCCGCGGACCGCGAGCGCCGCGGCCGTGACGGCGACGAGGACGCCGATGCCCAGGAGGGTCGAGAGGGCCACCGCGTTCCACGCCATGCGGCGAGTCTAGGGCGGCCCCGCGAGCAGGGCGCTCACGAGCTCGTCCGCCGCGTTCCCGTGCGCCTCCCCGGACGGGCCCGCCGGCACCTCCCCGGGCGGATCCGCGGGACCGGCGAGGCCCTGCGCCGTGAGGGCGGCCGCGAGCGCCTCGACGTCCTCGAAGACCTCCTGGCGCCCGGTCGGCAGCCGCAGCACCCACCGGTCCCCGAACACGGAGATCCGCGCCCGCCGCCCCACCCGCCGCTGCAGCGCCTGCTGCACGGCCGGCTTGAGCCGGTCCGCGTTGAGGCGGGCCGTGGTGGACGAGACCGACCGGCCGCCGGAGCACCCCGCGCACACCGCTCAGCCCCGCGCCCGGGGGTGGCGGGCGGCGACGTCGCGGGCGACGCCGGCCGTGGCGGCCGGCGGCCCGGGGATCTTCTCCGCCATGCTTCCTCCTGGGTCGGGGCGTGGCCCGCCGGGACGGGCACGAGGGGGCTCGCGGACGCGGAGGCCCTACAGGTGGGCGCGGAACGCCTGGGGCAGGTCGGCCGCCGAGGTGCCGAGGGAGAGCAGCAGGGCGGCGAGGATCCGCGCCTGGAAGGGGTTCAGGTGCCCGGAGGGGACGGCACCGGCGCGCACGAGGTCCACGCCCCCGCCGTTGCCGTAGGTCGGGACCACGGGACCCCACGGCGCGCGGGTGCTCAGGACCACGGCGCACCCCGCCGCCACGGCCCGGCCCACCGCCTCGGCGAAGCCCGGGCCCGCGTTGCCGACCCCGGTGCCGGCGAGCACCACGGCCCGGGCACCGGAGGCCACCGCGAACTCGAACAGCTCGGGCGTGGCCCCGGGGTAGGCGGTGACGACCTCGACCCGCACGTCGTCGAAGTCCGCCGGGGGCAGGGGCAGGGGCGGGCGGCGCACGGGCTTCGCCAGCACGACGAGCTCGCCGCCGGTCACGTGCGCCACCTCGGTGCCGCCCTGGAACGGGTCGGGGGCCACGGTGTGGGCCTTGCGGGCGCCGCGGGCGGTGCGCAGGGTCCCCCCGAATGAGACGAGCACGCCGCTGTGGTGCAGGGCCGTCGAGTGCGCGGCGAGCACCGCCTCGGCCACGTTGCGGGGACCGTCGGGGGCGGGGCTGTCCGCGGGCTGCTGGGCCCCGGTGACCACCACGGACTTGGGCGAGGCGTGCACGAGGTCCAGCAGGAACGCCGTCTCCTCCAGGGTGTCGGTGCCGTGGGTGACGACCACGCCGTCGTTGCCGCGGTCGACCAGCGCCTCCTGCACGGCCTCCGCGATCCGCCGCAGGTCGGCCAGGCCCAGCCGGTAGCTGCCGGTGGTCAGGACGTCGCGGGCGGCGACGGTGACGTCGCCGTACCGGGTGGTGGCGAGCCCGGCGGCGGTGTCGGTGGCCACCGAGCCGCTCTCGCCCCCGCCCCGCGACGCGATGGTGCCGCCGGTGCCGAGCAGCTGGACGTGTGCCATGCCGTGCCTCCTGGAGCCGCCGTGGTCCTGCTACGACCGTAGGGGACTCGGCCGTGATGCGCCACACACGGGCGGGATCAGCGGCGGGACACCCGGTAGTGCTCCCTCAGGGACTGCGGCGCGGCGGCCGTGAGCTGGAGCAGTTCCGCCACCTCCCGGACGTGGGTGGTGCGCAGGATGCGGCATCCGACCTCCACCGCGCGGCGGTAGCAGCGCAGGTCCAGCTCGTCGTCGTGCAGGTTCTCGTCGTAGCGCGTGAGGTCCAGCATCGCGGGGACGTCCCAGGTGCGCAGCCGCACGCTGTCCTCGGGGTCGGGCATGTACTCGCCGGCGAAGCCGACCAGGCGCTCCGGGTCCGGGACCTCGCGCCGGACGTCCTCGACCGTGGGCAGCCCGTCCGCGTGGGTGGGGACGAAGTAGACCAGGTCCGGGGCGAGCCGCCGGTAGGCCGAGAGATTGCGCAGCCCGTAGGCGCCGACGATCACCTGGCTCTCGGCCCCGTGCTCGCGCACGAGCCCGACGACGGTCTCCGGTGCCACGTCGTGGACGTCGAGCCACAGGACGGCGCCGGTCCGCACGGCCCAGGCGAGGAAGTCCCCCGCCGCGCGGAGCCGGTGCTCGCTGACCTCGCCGTGGTTGTCCACGAGGCGCTGGCTCAGCACGTAGTCGGCGGACTGATCGCTGATCGGCCCCGCACCGGTACTCGCCCGGCCCATGACGGCGTCGTGCAGCACGACGCACACACCGTCGACGGTGGCCCGCAGGTCGATCTCGACGATCGTGGCCGGCAGCGCGGCACGGACGTTCTCGGCCGACTCGAGCGCGGAGCCCGGCCAGGGCCCGTCGGGGTGGAAGCCCGCCCGGGAGGCCACCAGCAGGGGCCCGGTGCGGCCCAGCCGGGCGTGGCGGGTGGCGGCGGCGAGCTCGTCCGGGGACCGGAAGACCGGGGCGCCGGCCGGGGCGCCCGGCGCGGAGTGCATGCCGGAGCAGCCGACCGGGTCGTGGGGCGGGGGGACGTGGGGGACGTGCGGCATGGCGACTCCTCGGGGGGACAGGAGCGAGACGGGGGTTTCGCAGGGGTCGGCGGACGGGGGACGGAGGCGGGGGCCTCGCGGGTCAGGCGCAGGACGGAGGGGCCGGGGCGGCCCGGGCCGCCTCGCCGCCCCGGCGGAGGACGCCGGCGTCGGCGCTGACGGCGATCCAGGAGAGGGCGTGCGCCCGCAGGGCGGTGGGGGGCCCGCCGAGCGTGGTCCACGCCGCGGCGCGCCCGCCGTTCGCGGAGGCGAATGTCATGGGGTCATTGTGACAGCGCGCGGGCGGATCCGGCGGGAGGCCGGCGCGGAGTGCCGGGGTGGCGGCCGCGAGGGCCCCGCCGAGCCCGGCGAGCACCTGCTCCGGCACCGCGGCGGAGCACCGCGCGGCCGCCCGCCGCTTCCGTGCACCTTCATCCGGCGGTCCGTGGCGGGCACCTCCCCCCGAGGGAGCCGCCGTGTCCGTCGTCGTCCTGGCCCCCGCCGGACCGCCGCCCGCCCCCGGATCGGTCCCGGGGCCCTGCGCCGGCCCGCCGGAGGGGATCAGCGCAGCGGGTCCCGCCCCGGCACGTCCCCGCCGGGGCGGTCCGTGGGGGGCTGGTCGACGGGATTGCGCCCCGTCCCGCCCGTGGGCCGCTCGTCCGGCCGCGGACCCGGCGCACGGCCTCCGCCGAGGTAGTCGCGGGCCCGCTGCTGCACGGTGTCCACGTGGCGCTCGTACTTGCGCCCCGTCCTCTTGTCGACGAGGTTCCCGGCCTGGTCGATGATCTTGCCGACCTTGTCCGGGTTGCGCTGCGCGAACTGCTTGGCCTTGGCCGCGAGTCTGCTGAAGTCCACCACGGCGTCTCCTTCCGATCGGGTGACGCCCGCGCTCGTCGCGGGCGTCCGACGTACCGAGTCCATCATGCAGTGCTGCCGGGACGCTGGACAGGGGGCGGGCCGGGCGTCAGCGCGACTGTCCCACGACGTGCTGGAAGCGCAGCAGGTTGTCCGGGTCGTAGACCGCCTTGGCGCGCACCAGCCGGGCGTAGACCTCCTCGGACCACGCCCGGGCCCGCTCGCTCTCCCCGCCGGGGACGCCGTGCAGGTTCACGAACGCCCGGCCCGTGCTCCACGGGGACATCGCTTGGAGGATGGCCGCGAGCGCGGGCGGGGTCCGGTCGGCGACCTTGGGCGAGAGCCGGCCGATGAGCTCGAGGAAGAACGCCGCGTCGCGTCCCGTGACCGCGTCGTCGCGGGCGCTGGGGCGGGACAGGGACCCGCCCATCAGCCGGATCCCGACCTCGGGCAGCGGGCAGTCCGACCCGGGACCGGCCTGCTGCAGCAGCGCCGCGATCGCCGCGGCGTCGAAGTCCCGGAGGAACTCCCCGGTCAGCACGTAGAGACCGGGCTGCGTGGCGTCGAGGTGGACGAGGTCGATGTCCCGGTAGTCCATGGGGGCGACGGTGTCGAGCACGCTGCGGGAGACCTCGCGCATGGGCTCGAGGGCCCGCGCCCCCTCCTCGGGGTCGCCCACCCAGCAGTAGCGCAGGTGCACGAGCAGCCGGTGCCGCAGGCGTTCCTCGACGAGGGGGTGGCGCGGCATCCAGCGCAGCGCCACGGAGGTGCAGGCGTTGTCCGGCAGGCCGGGGGCCCACCGGCTGAACGCCGAGAGCACCTCCTGCGCGTCGGCCCCGGGGTAGAAGACGCCGCCGCCGTAGAGCCCGCTCAGCGGGACGAGCTCCAGGGTCATCGCCGTGACGACGCCCAGGTTGCCCTTGCCCCCGAGCAGCAGGGCGAACAGCTCGGGCTCGTGCGCGGCGTCCACGCTGCGCAGCCGCCCGTCGGGGGTGACGACGTCGAGGCCGCGCACCCAGTCGGCCGCGAAGCCGAAGGCCCGCCCCAGCACGGGCAGCCCCCCGCCGAGGGTGTAGCCCACGGCCCCCGCGTGGCTGGAGGAGCCGTTGAGCACGCCCAGCCCGTGGGGGGCGATCGCGTCGATCACCGAGCGCCAGCGCACGCCGGCGCCGATCCGGGCGGTGCGCCGGACGGGGTCCACGGTGAGCTCCTGCATGCGGTGCGTGGTGATGAGCAGCCCGCCCTCCATGGGCTGGTCGGCCCCGTGCCCGGTGGCCTGGACGCCGACGGGCTCGTGGTGGGCGGCCGCCCACTGCACCGCCGTCATCACGTCCCCGGCGTCGTCGGCCCCCACCACGACGTCGGGGTGGTGGACGGCGGCCAGGTTGAAGCCGGCGATCTCCTCCGCGAAGCCGTCGTCGTCCGGGAGGAGGACGGGGCCGCAGACCTGCGGGACGAGGTCCTCCACGTCGGTTCTCGAGATCATTGCGGGCCCCCTCGGCGCCGTCGATCCGATCACTGATGTCTCGGGGATGCTGTGTCCAGCGTACTCCGCGGCCCGGACGGCGGCGCCCGGCCGGTCCGGCCGGGCGCCGCGAGAGGGGCGGGGCGCCGGTCGCCCCGGTGGTCCTCAGTCGAAGGAGATCAGCTCGACGAGCTCCCCGACGCGGTCCTCGGGCATGGACCGGGCGATGTCGGCCTGGCTGACCATCCCGACGAGGTCGTGCCCGTCGATCACCGGCAGGCGCCGCACCTGGTGGTCGGTCATGGTCCGGATGGCCTCCTCGACGCTGTCGTCGGCGCCGATCGTCACCGGCTTGCCCTCGGCGAGCTCGCCGGCCCGGACCGTGCGGGGGTCCCCGCCGCCGGCCAGGCACTTCACGACGATGTCGCGGTCGGTGACGACGCCCTTGAGCCGGTGGTCCTCGCCGCAGATCGGCAGGGCCCCGACGTCCAGGTCCTTCATCTTCCGCGCGGCCTCCTCGAGCGTCTGGTTCTCGCCGATGCACTCCGCGCCCGGGCTCATGATCTCGCGTGCCGTGGTCATCGCGGGTCCTCCTGTCGTCGCTGGTGCGGACCGTCGAGCACCCGGTCCGGGGCTACCAGCCTAGGAGCGGAGCAGGGGCCCGTGCGCCCCGTGTCCGATGTTTACCGCAGGCCCGGGCCGGGTTCGAGGGGCAGCGACGGCGCCAGCTGCCGCAGCGCGGTGAACGCGGGCACGAGCGCGTCGTGGAGGCCTTCGAAGACCGGCCGCAGGGCCGCGTGGACGGCGGCGTCCGCCGGCCGCGGGCGCACGGTCGCGTCCACCTGGACGAGCTCCGCCGCGACGTCGACGGAGGCGACGAGCCCGAGGGCCTGCATGCCGAGCAGGGCCGCGCCGAAGCCGGAGCCGTCGTGCCCCTCGGCGAACCGGACGTCGAGGCCCAGCACGTCCGCGAGCAGCTGCCGCCACAGCGGGCTGCGGGCGAACCCGCCGGTCGCGCGGACCTGCTCCACGGCCAGGCCCGTGGCGCGCATCGAGTCCAGGACGAGGGCGAGCTGCTGGCACACGCCCTCCAGGGCGGCGCGCACCAGGTGCTCCCGCCGGTGGGCGCGCGTCAGCCCGACATATGCCCCGCGGGGAACGGACGTCCAGCGGGGCGCCCTCTCCCCCAGCAGGTAGGGCAGCATGACGAGCCCGCCGGCCCCGGCCGGGACCCGCTCGGCGAGGGCGAGCAGCTCCTCCTCGGGCTCGTCCCCCAGCTCCGGGGCGAGGGCGTCCCCGGCCCAGCCCAGCACCACGCCGCCGTTGTTCACGGCCCCGCCCACGACCCAGCGGCCGGGGGTGAGCGCGTAGCAGAACACCTGTCCCCGGGGGTCCACGACGGGCCGGTCGACGACGACGCGCAGCGCCCCGCTCGTGCCGATCGAGCAGGCCACGACCCCGGGGCGCACCGCGCCCAGCCCCAGGTTGGCGAGGGGGCCGTCGCCGGCGCCGACCACCACGGGGGTCGCCGCGGGCAGCCCGGTCGCGCGCGCCGCCCCGGCGGTCAGGCCGGGGAGGACCTCCGTGGTGGGCACGAGCCGGGGCAGCCGCGCGGGCGTCACCCCGGCGAGCTCCAGCGCCTCGGCGTCCCAGTCCAGCTCCTGCAGGTTCATCAGCCCGGTGGCCGAGGCCACCGAGTGGTCGGTCACGAGCTCCCCGCACAGCCGCAGCAGCACGAACTCCTTGATCCCCGCCCAGCAGGCCACGCGCGCGCACAGCTGCGGCCGCTCCTCGCGGAACCACACGAGCTTGGTCAGCGGGGACATCGGGTGCACGGGGGTCCCGGTGCGCCGGTGCAGCGCGAGGCCGCCGGCCCCGGCGCGCAGCCGCTCGGCCTGCTCGCCGGCACGGGCGTCGGCCCAGGTGACGAGCGGCGTCAGCGGCCGTCCGTCGGCGGCGAGCCCCAGGAGGCTGTGCATCGCGGCGCCGAAGGACAGCCCGGCCACGCGCGGGGCCCCGACCTCCCGGACGACCGAGCGCAGGCACTCCAGCACCGCGCCGAGGATCAGCTCCGGGTCCTGCTCCGCGCGGCCGGGCCGCGGCTCCTCGAGCGGGTACTCGGCGGAGGCCCCAGCGACCAGCTCCCCCGCCGCGGTGAAGGCGACCGCCTTCGTGGCGGTCGTGCCGATGTCGACGCCGACGATGACGGGGGCGGGGTCCTCGGCCGGGCCGGCCTGCGGACCCGCCGGGCTCATCGGGGGTCGTCGTGCCACAGGGACACGAGGACCTTGCCGGAGGCGGCCGAGTCCTGGGCCGCCGCGAACGCCTCGGCCGCGCGCTCGGCGGGCAGGACGTGGGTGACCACGTCCTCGATCCCGGGGCGGGCGGCGAGCAGCTCGAGCGCCTCGTCGAGCTCGTCGGCGAAGCGGAAGGACCCGCGCAGCTGGAGCTCCTTCGAGACCAGCGGCGCGAGGTTCACGGGCCGGGCCTCGTCCGGCACCATGCCCACCTGGACCACGACGGCGCCGCGGCGGGCGCCCACCAGCGCGGCGCTGGTCGCCGCGGGCACGCCGGAGCACTCCAGGACCACGTCGAACGCCAGCGGCGGGACCTGCTCGGCGCCGACCCGGACCGTGCCGTGCACGCCGAGCCGGCGGGCCCGCTCGAGGGGGCCCTCCAGGACGTCGGTGCTCACGACCTCCGCGGCCCCGCGCGCCAGGGCCGCCGCCGCGGCGAGCAGGCCGATGGGCCCGGAGCCGGAGACGAGCACGCGCCGGCCGGCGACGTCGCCGGCCACGTTCAGCCCGTGCAGGGCCACGGCCAGCGGCTCCGCGAGCGCCGCCCGGCGCAGGGACACGCCCTCGGGCAGCACGCGGACCATGTCGCGGCGCACGACCAGGTGCTCGCTCATCCCGCCCTGGGTGTGGGGCCAGGTGGAGGCGCTGCCGAGGTAGGCGCCGCCGGGCCACAGGTGCGGGCGGTCCTCGATCCCGGGCTCGGGCGTGCCGAAGGTCGCGGGGTGGACCGTCACGGGGGTGCCGGGGGCGAGCTCGCCGGAGGGGTCGAGCTCGACCGTCCCGGAGACCTCGTGGCCGGGCACGAGCGGCTCCCGGACCACGTACTCGCCGTTGGCGCCGTGCGCCCAGTAGTGCAGGTCGGACCCGCACACCCCGCCGTAGGCCATCCGCAGCCTCAGTTCGCCCGCTCCGGGCTCGGGGGTGGGGACGTCCTCGACCCGCAGGTCGAGCCTGCCGTGGATGACGATGGCCTTCATGTGCTCTCCTCGGGGACGGGCGGTGCGGGGTGGGCCGGAGCGGCTCAGACGACGGAGGTCATGCCGCCGTCGACGAGAATGTTCTGGCCCGAGACGAAGCTCGAGGCGTCGGAGCAGAGGTAGAGCAGCGTCCCGACGAGCTCCTCGACCCGGCCCCAGCGCTGGGCGGGGGTGCGCTGGACGACCCAGGCGCTGAACGCCTCGTCCGCCACGAGGGCCTGGTTCATCTCCGTGGCGAAGTAGCCCGGGGAGATGGCGTTGACCTGGATGCCGTACCGGGCGAGGTCGGCGGCCATGCCCTTGGTGAGCATGACCAGCCCGCCCTTGGTGGCCGAGTACGGGGCGATGGTCTGCCGGGCGAGCACCGACTGCACGGAGCCGATGTTGACGATCTTCCCGGAGCCCCGCTCCTGCATCCCGGGCGCGACGGCCCGGGAGACGTGGAAGGCGCTGGAGAGGTTGGCCGCGACGATGTCGTCCCAGTCCTGCGCGGCGAACTCCGTGAAGGGCGCGCGGCGCTGGATCCCGGCGTTGTTGACCAGGATGTCCGGCACGCCGTGCTCGGCGACGAGCGCGCCGACGCCCTCGCGGACCGCCTCGGCGTCGGTGACGTCGAAGGCCACCACGGCGGGGGCGGCGCCGACGGCCTCGGCGATCTCGTCGCGGGCCCGGGCGAGGGCGGCGCCGTCGCGGCCGTGGAGGACCACGCGCGCGCCGGCCTCCGCGAGGCCCTGGGCCAGGGCCCGGCCCAGTCCGCGGGAGGAGCCGGTGACCAGGGCGAGCCGGCCGGTGATGTCGAAGATGCTGTTCACGGGGTTCCTCAGGCGACGGAGAAGATGGCCAGGACGATCGCGAAGCCGAGCACCGACTCCAGGGCCTGCTGGACCGTCCAGGTCTTCAGGGTGGTCTTGACGTCCATGCCCATGAGGCGCCCGACCAGCCAGAAGCCGGAGTCGTTGACGTGGCTGGCGAACACGGAGCCCGCCGCGGTGGCCAGGGTGATCGCGGCGATCTGCACCGCGCTGAAGCCGCCCGCGGCCACGGCCGGGGCCATCAGCCCCGCCGCGGTCACGAGGGCCACCGTGGCGGAGCCCTGAGCCAGGCGCAGGATCACGGCGATGAGGTAGGCCGCGACGATGACCGGCAGGCCCAGGTCCCCCAGCGACGAGGACAGGGCGTCGCCGATGCCGGAGGCGCGCAGGATGCCGCCGAACATGCCGCCGGCACCGGTGATGAGGATGACCGAGCACACCGGGCCGAGGGAGGAGTCGAGGACCTTCTCCAGGGCGGTGCCGTGCTCCCCGCGGCGGGTGCCGAGCACGAACGTGGCCACGAGCACGGAGATCAGCAGGGCCACCGGGGACTCGCCGAGCGCGGAGAGGACCTGTACCCACTCGGCGTCGGCGGAGACCGCGCCGGCCGCGCGCAGGAAGTTCAGGCCGGTGTTCAGGAAGATCAGCACGAGCGGCAGCAGCAGCATCGCGATGATGGTGCCGACCTTCGGCGGGTTCTTCGGCTGGTCGGGATCGAGCTCCCCGAAGAACCCGGGCACCGGGAGGACGTACTTGGTGCCCACGCGCTTGCCCCAGAGGTAGCCGGAGACGTACCAGATGGGGAACGCGATGAGCAGGCCGATGAGCAGGACCAGGCCGAGGTCGGCGCCGTAGAGCTCCGTCGCGGCCACGGGCCCCGGGTGCGGGGGCACGAAGACGTGCATCACGGAGAACGCCGTGGCGGCGGGGAAGCCGTAGAGCAGGACGTTGTTGCCGCCCAGGCGCCGGGCGACGGCGAAGATGATCGGCAGCATGACGACCAGGCCGGCGTCGAAGAAGATCGGGAAGCCCATGATGAGCGAGGCGATGCCGAGGGCGAAGGGGGCGCGCTTCTCCCCGAAGACGGACACGAGCTTGTCGGCCAGCGCCATGGCGCCGCCGCTGTGCTCGACCATCTTGCCCAGCATCGCGCCCAGGGCGATGAGCAGGGCGACCGGGCCGAGCGTGGCCCCGAACGCCTCCACCGCGGTGTCCACGAGCACGTCCCGCGGGATGCCGGTCGCGAAGGCGGTCAGCAGGGCCACCAGGACCAGCGTGAGGAACGCGTGGACCTTGAACCTGATGACGAGGATGAGGATGAGCGCGATGGCTCCGGCGGCGATGGCGAGCAGGGGCGCCGTGCCGAGGGTCTGTGTCCAGTCTTCCACTGAGCATCTCCGTTGATCTCCGGCCCGGAACAGGCCTGTGGCGTGCCGTCGTGACGTACGACACGCGCTAGGCTGACAGAAAGATCATACTTTTGGCAACCGGGGGTGCTCGGCCCGCCCCCGGTACGCCCGCCGGCGCCCCGCGGAGACTTCCGGGGGCGCCGGCGGAGCGGGAACGGAGCGGCATGCACGGGGTGGAGCAGCACAGCGGGGTGCTGGATCGGCTCGGCGAGAGCATCGCCTCCGGGGCGCGCCCGCCCGGCACCGTCCTGACGCTGGCGGGCCTCGAGGCGGAGTTCGGGGTCTCGCGCACGCTCGTGCGGGAGGTGGTGCGCGTGCTCGAGTCGATGGGGATGGTGGAGTCCCGGCGGCGCGTCGGGGTCACCGTCCGTGCCCCGCGGGAGTGGAACCCCTTCGACCCCCGGCTGATCCGGTGGCGGCTGGGCGGGCCCGGCCGGGGCGCCCAGCTGCTGGCCCTCACGGAGCTGCGCTCGGCGATCGAGCCCGTGGCCGCCCGGCTGGCCGCCGGGCGCGCGGACGCGCAGACCCGGCGGCGCCTGGTCGAGCTGGCCGCCCGGCTCCGGGAGCTCGGGCAGGCCGGCCGCGGCACGGACCCGGAGTACCTGGCGGTGGACGTCGCGTACCACGCGCTGCTGCTCGAGGCCAGCGGCAACCCCATGCTCGCGGCCCTGCGCGACGTCGTGACGGAGGTGCTCTCCGGCCGCACCACGCTCGGGCTCATGCCGCGGCACCCGGCTCCCGGGGCCCTGGCCGACCACGAGGCGACGGCCGCGGCGATCGACGCCGGCCGCGCCGCCGTCGCCGAGGAGCGGGCACGGGCCGTGGTCTCGGAGGTGCTCGACGAGGTCGTCGACGCGACCGGGGACGCGGCCGGGGACGCGGCCGCGGGTGTGAGCAGGGACACGGACTGATCTGGCCGAAAGTCCCCAGCCCCGGCGCCGGGCCCGTTCCTAGGCTGGAGGCATGGCCACCCCTGTCGCCGGCTACCTCGCTCTTGTCTCGGGGGCCCGCCGGATCCCCCGCTACGACCGTCACCTCGCCTTCTTGCTGATCCTCGTCGCCGGGATGCTGAACTCCGCCGGGTTCGTGGCCGTGGCCCTGTACACCTCCCACATGACCGGGCTCACGGCCACGATGGCCGACCACCTCGTGGACCGGGACGTGGAGCTGCTGTCGATCAGCGCGGTGGGGCTCGGGGCCTTCGTGCTGGGCGGGATCTGGTGCGCGCTGCTGTTCAACTGGGGCCGGCGGCGGGGCCTCGGGGGCCGGTTCGCGAACGTGCTCGCGTTCGAGGGGCTGCTCATCCTGGGCTTCAGCCTGAGCGCCGAGGCGTTCCGGGACGACCACCGGGACCTCGTCTCCGTGGGGGTGCTGTGCTTCACCATGGGGCTGCAGAACGCCCTGATCACCAAGGTCGGGGACTTCCCCGTGCGCACCACGCACGTGACCGGGATGATCACCGACATCGCGATCGAGCTCGGCAAGATGGCCTACCCCAACCGCACGCCCGGGCCCGACCCGGTCCGGGGCGACCCCGAGAAGCTGCGGGTGCTGGCCACCCTGGTGGGCCTGTTCTTCCTCGGCGGTGTGGCCGGGACGCTGGGCTACCTGGCGGTGGGCTTCGCGTTCCTGGTGCCCATCGCGGTGCTGCTCCTGGTCCTGGCCTTCCGCCCCGTGGCCCGTGACGTCGCGCGGCGGCGGGGCGCCCGCGTGTTCCTGTGAGCCGGCCCCGGCGGGGGTGAGCGCTCAGCCGAGCGCCGCGGCGAGGTAGGGGGCCGTCCGGCTCGCCCCGCACCGGGCGACCTCCTGCGGGGTGCCCGTGCACACGACCCGCCCGCCGTCCTCGCCCCCGGAGGGCCCCATGTCGATCACGTGGTCGGCGGCCGCCACGACGTCCATGGCGTGCTCCACCACGACCACGGTGTTGCCGGCGTCCACGAGCCGGTCCAGCTGGTGCAGCAGCAGCCGGACGTCCTGCGGGTGCAGCCCCGTGGTCGGCTCGTCCAGCAGGTAGAGGGTGTGGCCGCGGCGGGCCCGCTGCAGCTCGGTGGCCAGCTTGATCCGCTGGGCCTCCCCGCCGGAGAGCTCCGTGGCGGGCTGCCCGAGCCGGAGGTAGCCGAGGCCCACGTCGAGCAGCGCCCGGAGGCTGCGCACGGCGGCCGGGACGTCGGCGAGGACGTCCACGGCCTCCTCCACCCGCAGGCCCAGGACGTCGGCGATGCTCAGGCCCCGGTGGGTGACCTCCAGCGTCCCGGGGTTGTAGCGGGCGCCGCGGCACTCCGGGCAGGGCCCGTAGGTGCCCGGCAGGAACAGCAGCTCGACGGCGACGAAGCCCTCGCCCTGGCAGGTCTCGCACCGGCCGCCGGCCACGTTGAAGGAGAACCGCCCGGGCCCCCAGCCGCGGGCCCGGGCCTCGTCCGTGCCCGCGTAGAGCCTGCGCACGGCGTCGAACAGCCCGGTGTAGGTCGCGAGGTTGAAGCGGGGGGTGCGGCCGATGGGCCGCTGGTCCACGCGGATGAGCCGGTCCAGGTGCGCCAGCCCCTCGGCCTCCCGCAGCCGGGTGGCGGCCGCCGGGGCGGCGTCCGCCCCCTCCGGGCCGGGATCCCCGCCGGCCGGGTCGGCGCCGCCCACGTGGCGGGCGACCGTCTCGGCGAGGACCTGGCTGACCAGCGTGGACTTGCCCGATCCCGAGACCCCGGTCACGGCCGTGAGCACGCCCAGCGGGAGCTCGACGTCGAGCTCCCGCAGGTTGTGCCGGGTGATCCCCCGCAGCCGCAGCCGCTGCTCGCTCCGGCGCCGGGCCCCGCCGGCCCGGGCGCCGCCGGGGGCGCGCTCCGGGAACAGGAACGGGCGCGTGGCGGAGCCGGCCACCCCGGCGAGGCCGGCCGGCGGGCCGCTGTACAGCACCTCGCCGCCCCGGTCCCCGGCCTGCGGCCCGACGTCGACGACCCAGTCGGCGCGCCGCACCACGTCCATGTCGTGCTCGACGACGAACACCGAGTTGCCCGCCTCGCGCAGCTCCTCCAGGACCGCCAGCAGCGGCTCGGCGTCCGCCGGGTGCAGTCCCGCGGAGGGCTCGTCCAGGACGTAGACGACCCCGAACAGCCCGGAGCGCAGCTGGGTGGCGATGCGCAGGCGCTGGACCTCCCCCGGCGAGAGGCTCGGCGTGGCGCGGTGCAGGCTCAGGTAGCCCAGGCCCAGGTCCACGAGCACCTGCAGGCGCGCCAGCAGGTCGCGGGTGATGGTCACGGCCACCTCCGTGCGCTCGCCCGAGGACGCCGCCCGGGAGGCCGTGCCGGCGCCCTCCAGGACCGTGGTGGGGCGCACGACCTCGGCGAGCTCCGTCAGGGGCACCTCGTTGAGCTCGGCGATGCTGCGGCCCGCGAAGGTCACGGCGAGCGCCTCGGGGCGCAGGCCGCTGCCGCCGCACGCGGGGCACGGCCCGGTGACGACGTACTGCAGGACGCGCTCGCGCATCTGCGGGCTGGCCGAGTCGGCCAGGGTGTGCAGCACGTAGCTGCGAGCGCTCCAGAAGCGGCCCTTGTACGGCTTCGCCACGCGGTCCCGCTGGGGGGTCACCTCCACCACGGGCTGCTCCTCCGTGAACAGGATCCAGTCGCGCTCCTCCCGCGCCAGCTCCCGCCAGGGGATGTCGACGTCGTGGCCGAGGTGGCTCAGGATGTCGCGCAGGTTCTTGCCCTGCCAGGCCCCGGGCCAGGCGGCGACGGCACCGTCGCGGATGCTCAGGGACGGGTCCGGGACCAGGGAGTCCTCGGTGACGTCGTGGACGGTGCCCAGCCCCGAGCACTCGCGGCAGGCGCCGGCGGCGGTGTTGGGCGAGAAGGCGTCCGAGTCGAGGCTGCCGGCGGCGTCGGCGGGGTAGGTGCCGGCCCGGGAGAAGAGCATCCGCAGGGAGTTGGACAGGGTGGTGAGCGTGCCCACCGTGGAGCGGGAGCTCGGCGTGCCGCGCCGCTGCTGCAGCGCCACGGCCGGCGGCAGGCCGGTGATCTGCTCGACCGCGGGGTTGTGGCCCTGCTGGATCAGGCGCCGCGCGTACGGGGCCACGGACTCGAGGTAGCGCCGCTGCGCCTCGGCGTAGATGGTCCCGAAGGCCAGGGAGGACTTCCCGGACCCGGAGACCCCGGTGAACGCGACGATCGCGTCCCGGGGGACGTCGACGTCCACGGCGCGCAGGTTGTTCTCCGTGGCGCCGCGGACGCGGACCATGCCGTGGCCGCGGACGTCGGGGGCGGTCGGGGACGTGGGGGCGGTGTCGGTGCTCACCGCCCCCACCCTAGCGAGCCGGGACGGCGCCCTCCGGACGGGGGTGGCCAGGCCCGCCCCGAGGGTCCACGATGGTAGGACCTCCGGCGGGAGCACCCGCCGGCGACCGATCGACGGAGGGAGCGACCATGGTGGATCTCGGAGGGTTCGCGGACAAGGCCAAGGAGGCCGCGGCCCAGCACCCCGACCAGGTGCAGCAGGGCATCGACCGCGGCGGCGACGCCGTGGACCGGCGCACCGGCGACAAGTACCAGGCCCAGGTCGACCAGGCCCAGGAGAAGGCCGGCGGCCTGCTCGGCGGGGACCAGGACCAGCAGCAGGGCTGAGCCGCCGCAGCCGTTGCGGAGGCCCCCGCCCCCGGTCGCCCCGGGGCGGGGGCCCCGGCCCCGGTCCCGGCCCCGAGGGAGGACGCCGTGCACCTGCTCATGGCGGGGGTCTCGGCCCCCAGCCACATCTATCCCGGCCTGGCCCTGATCGCCGAGCTCGTCCGCCGGGGCCACCGGGTCACCTACGTCGTCGGGCGGCGCCACGCCGGGCTCGTGGCCCCGACGGGGGCCGAGCTGCTGACCCACCCCACGATCCTGCCGGGACCGGACGAGCCGTGGCCCGAGGACACCGGCGAGGCGATGCAGGTGTTCCTCGACGAGGCGATCGCGGTGGCACCGCTGCTGGACGCCGTGGACCGGCCGGACGCCGTGCTCTACGACATCGGCGGGTTCGCCGGACGGCTCAGGGCGCAGGCGTGGGACGTCCCCGCGGTCCAGCTCTCCCCCACCTGGGTGGCGTGGGAGGGCCTGGAGGAGGAGACGGCCGAGCAGACCGCGGCGCTGAAGGCCTCCCCGAGCGGGCGCCGCTACTTCGCCACGCTGCGCGCCTGGCTGGACGCCTCCGGCGTCGCCGTGGACCCCGACGCGTTCATCGGCCGCCCGGACCGCTGCGTGGTGCTCGTCCCCCGGCTGCTGCAGCCCCACGCCGACCGGGTGCCCGGGCACTGCGTCTTCGCCGGTCCCTGCATCGACCCGGCGCGGCTGACGGGCTGGACGCCGGCGCCCGGAGACGGCCGCCCGCTCGTCCACGTGTCGCTGGGGACCTCGTACACCGACCGGGAGGACGTCTACCGGCTGTGCCTGGACCACCTCGCCGCCGACCACCGGCTGGTGATCTCCACCGGCAAGGTCGACCCGGCCCGGCTGGAGCCGCTGCCGCCGGGGGCGCAGGCCGCGCGGACCCAGCCCCAGCTCGACGTCCTCCGGCACGCGGACGTCTTCGTCACCCACGCGGGCATGGGCGGCGCCGCGGAGTCGCTCTGGTACGGGGTGCCCACCGTCGCCCTGCCCCAGGCGGTGGACCAGTTCGTCAACGCGGCCACCCTGGAGCGGATCGGCGCGGGCGTGCGGCTGGACGAGGGCGAGCTCACCGGCGCCCGGCTGCACCAGGCCGTGCGGGAGGCGCTCTCCCGCACGGACCGGGCCATGGAGCTGCAGGAGGAGGTCCGTGCCGCCGGCGGCCCCGGGGTCGCCGCCGACGCGGTGGAGCGCCTCGTGCGGTAGGCCCGGCGCCGCCGGCGGCGGGACGGCGCCCCGGACGCGCGACGGCCCCGCCCTCCCCGTGCGGGGAGGGCGGGGCCGTCCGGGGAGGCGGCTACCCGGTGGTGGCCTGGTCCTCGATCTCGATCACGATCAGGGGCAGGTTCGTCCCGGTGTCGCAGGTGTTGGCCTGGCACTCCTGGATGAACCCGGTGACGACGGCGGGTCCCGTCTGGAACGCCTTGGTGAAGGCCACGACGTCGTAGGTCATCTCCACCTCGCCGCCCGCGCAGGCCCACTGCTCGTAGTCGCCGCCGCTGGCGATGTCACCGTCGTCGACCGCCTGGCTGAGGTTGAGGCCGACGACCACGGTGGTGCCCGCGGTGCAGGTCACCGTGAACGTGCCCTGGACGGCCGCGCCGTTGGCGATCCGCGTGGCGTTGCTGATCTCGCCGATCTCGACGGCGTTCGCGGGTGCGGCGGCGCCGAGGCCGAGGCCGGTGGCGAGCACGGCCGCGGAGGCGGCTTTGAGCGTGGTTTTCATGGTCCTGTCCCATCCGGTGGAGAAGCGTGCGGCGCTTCGGAGCTGCGGCCGGGGACCGGGGTCGCCGAGAGCGGTCGCCCCTCGTGGCGATGACCGGCTCGGCGCGCCGGAGGACCGGCCTGTGGCATTGGTGAGCGAACGGACCGGGGCGAGGAGCACCCCTGTCCGGGCGGACGACGCAGCGGCTCGCAGGGCTTCCGGTACCCCTGGCGCGGTGCGGCATCACCAAAGTAACGCCAGGTCAGAGGCCGGTGCCCATCATGACGGGAACATTTCTCGGCCCGCCGGCGTGTGCTTCAGCGAACCGGGCCGATGACGCGGTCCCGCCCGGCGAAGAGGGCGACCACGCACAGCAGGCCCATCGCGCCGGCGGTGAGCAGCAGCGGCAGCTCCCACGTGCCGGTGGCGTCGTAGAGGGCGCCGAAGAGCGCCGGGGCCAGGGCCGCGAGGGCGTAGCCGACGGACTGCGCCATCCCGGACAGCGCCGCCGCCTGGGCGGGGTCCCCGGAGCGCAGGCTGAACAGGGACAGCGCCACCACGATGAGGCTGCCGCCCGCGACCGCCCCGAGGACCACCCACGCCAGCATGAGCTGCGGTGCGAGGGCGAGCCCGGCGAAGGACACCAGGGCGAGCGCGGCGCCGGTGAGGGCGACCGGGCGCTGGTCGCGGAACCGGTGCAGCAGGGACCCGGTGGCCAGGGACGAGGCCACGCCGAGCAGCAGGAACAGCGCCATGTGGGTGCCCGCGGCGGCCGGGCTGACGCCGTGGCTCTGCTCGATGCTCGGCAGCCAGGCCATGAAGACGTAGAACGCCACCGACTGCAGGCCCATGAACGCCGTCACCTGCCAGCCCAGGCGCGACCCCCACGGGGAGCGGCCGCGGGCCGGCTGTCCGGCGGGCGCTCCGGGTCCGGACGACCGGGTGCGCAGCCACGGTGCCAGCACCGCCAGCGCCAGCAGGGCGAACCCGGCCCACACGCCGAGGGCGAGCCGCCACCCGGCCGGGGCGGCCTGCGCGATGGGGACCACCAGGGCCGAGCCCAGGGCCGCCGTCCCGCCCTGGATCGCGGTGTAGACCCCGGTCACCTGGCTGACGCGCACCGGGAACTCCCGTTTGACGAGGGACGGGACCAGCACGTTGAGGAAGGCGATGCCGATGCCCACCACGGCGGTGCCGAGCCACACCGCGGCCCCGGCGGGCGCGGAGCGGCCCACGATCCCGGCCAGGAGCAGCAGCAGGGACAGCCACAGGGCCCGGTCCAGGCCGGTGCGGGCGGCCAGGGCCGGGGCCACCGGGGAGAACAGCGCGAACATGGCCAGCGGCAGCCCGGTGAGCAGGCCGGCCTGACCGGCGGAGAGCCCGAGGTCCTCGCTGATCCCGTCCAGCAGCGGGCCCACGGTGACGAACCCGACCCGCAGGTTCACGGCGATCAGCACCACGCCGAGCAGGCCGACGCCGGAGCGCAGGCGCAGGTGACCGGGCGCGGACGCGTTGCTGAGCATGCTGGGACCTTTCGGGAGGACGGCCGGGGCGGCGGGCTGCCGGGCCCGCGGGGGCGGGCCGGGCCGACACCTGGGACCATAGTCGCGGCCGCCGGGCAGGGCCAGTTCCGTCCGGGCCGCTCACGCGCTCCGGGGCGCCACGGACACGGTCCGTCCCCGCCAGCGCCGGCGCACCCACCGGTCGTGCGTGGCCAGGACCACGGTGCCCGGGAAGTCCTCCAGTGCACGCTCGAGCTCCTCCGCGAGGGCCGGTGACAGGTGGTTGGTCGGCTCGTCCAGCAGCAGCAGCGGCGGGGGCTCGGCCACCAGCACCGCGAGCGCGACGCGCCGCCGCTGCCCCGGGGACAGTTCCCCGAGGGGGCGGCCGGCGTCGTCGTCCCGCAGCAGGCCCAGCGCCGCCAGCGTCGGGGCGCTGGCCGGGTCCCGCAGCCGGGACCGGTAGGCGGTCCCGGCCGGCACGCCCAAATCCGGCCAGCGGTCCTCCTGGGCCAGGCGGCCGACGACGACGGAGCCCTGCCGCTCCACGGCTCCTCCGTCCGGGCGCAGCTCCCCCGCCAGGACGGCGAGCAGGGTCGACTTGCCGGTGCCGTTCGGGCCCTCGACCAGCAGGTGCTCGCCCGCGTGCAGCACCAGGTCCGTGGGCGCCAGGCGGCCCGCGACGGACGCCGCGCTCAGCCGGACCAGGGGGCGGTCGCCGCCGGGCGGGGCGCCCACCCCCGGGGCGAACCCGGCGAAGCGCAGCGGTGCGGGCGGGGCGGCCACGGCGGTGCGCTCGAGCTCGTCGATCCGGCGGCGGGCCGAGCGCACCCGCCCGCCGACGGTCCTGGCGGCGCGGTCGCTGTAGAACTTGCGGGTGACGCGCCCCTCGGACTTCGGGGCCGTGGTGTGGAAGATCTGCCGGGCGGAGACGTCGACGGTCTCCCGCAGCCGCTGCCGCTCCGCCTCCTGGGCGCTGAAGCGCTCGGCCCAGCGGCGGCGGGCGTCCTCGCGCCGGGCGAGGTAGGAGGAGTAGCCGCCCGTGCAGGCGGCGCCCTGCCGGACGGGCCCGCCGGCGGACTCGTCGGGGCCCAGGGCGGGGTCGAGGTCGACCAGCCCCGTGGCGGCGGCGTCCAGGAACCAGCGGTCGTGGCTGGCCACGAGCACCGGCCCCCGCCAGGCGGCCAGCTCGGGCACGAGGAAGTCCACGGCGGCGTCGTCGAGGTGGTTGGTCGGTTCGTCGAGCAGCAGCGCCGCCGGCCGGGAGAGCAGCAGCGCGGCGAGCGCGAGCCGGCGGCGCTGCCCGCCGGAGATCTCCCCGGCGGGCCGGTCCCTCGGCAGGTGCCCGAGCCCGAGGCCGTCCAGGACCGTCTCGACGCGGGCGTCCAGGGACCACAGCCCGTGCCGCTCGGCGTCCTGCAGGGCGGCGGCGTACGCGTCGGCCGGCACGGGGTCGCCGGGGCTCGCGGCGATGTCCCCCGCGAGCCCGGCCAGGCGGCGCTCCAGGGCGCGGAGGCCGGCGACGGCGTGCTCGACGACGTCGCCGACGCTCGTGCGGGCGGGCACGGCGAGCTCCTGGTGGAGCAGACCGGTGCGCGCCGGGCGGTGGACGGTCCCGGCGCCGGGGACGAGGAGCCCGGCGGCCACCCGGAGCAGGGTGGACTTGCCGGCGCCGTTCTCGCCGATCAGGCCGATGCGCTCGCCGGCGGAGACCGTCAGCGAGACGTCGGTGAGGACGCGACGGCCCGGGAAGCCGACGCTGACGCCGTCGAGGCGCAGGTGGGTGGTGTCGTGCGGGAGGGAGGCCACGGGGTTCCTGTCGGTGCGGAGGAGCAGGCCCGCCGGGCCGGTGCGGCACCGGCCCGGCGCTCGTCGGGCGCGGATCGCCGGTGCCGGCCACGGACGCGGACCGGGGCATCAGGACAGGAACATGGCCACCAAGGTAGTCCCCGCCCGCTGTCCCGGCAAGGGGAACGGCACCGGGACCGGACCGGTGGCCGGCCCGGGATCACCCCGGTCGGCGCCCCCCGGCGCTGCTCCCGGCGTCGGGGCCGGGGGCTCCGGGGCGCCCGGCCAGCAGCTGCTGGGCGCGGGCGACGATGGCGTCCAGGCGCCCGGCATGGGCCCCCCGCCAGTACACCTGGCCGCAGCCGGTGCAGCGGGAGAAGTGCTGGTAGGCGCCGCGCGTGCGGGGCATGAGCTGCCCGGCCACGTCCGCCGCGCCCGCCGGGGCCAGGACGGCCCCGCAGCGCAGGCACCGGGTCCAGAGCAGAGCGCCAGCGGCGGGACGAACCGGTCGAGGACGTCGGCCAGCTGGTCGTCGACGCGCACGCCCCGCACGAGAGCGCCCTCGGGCAGGGCGCCCCGGTGGAGCAGGCCACGGTCCTGGGTGAGCAGCACCCACTCCTCCGCGGCGGCCCGCGCCACGAGGTGGGCGTCGCCGGCGTCGGGCTCCCACGCGGCGTCGAGCCCGAGCAGGCGCAGCCGGCGGGCGAGGGGACGCAGGTGGACGTCCAGGAGGAACCGTGGCGGGCGGTGGGAGGTGCCCTGCGGCCGGGCGCGAGGGCGGACGACGAGCACGGGGGCGACGCCGGCCACGTCCGCGCCCGCCCCGGGCGCCGCCGCGGCGGGCCGGGCCTCCAGCCCGACGGGACGGGCGTCGAGCCGCACCTCCCCGACCTCGGTCGGCGGGATGCCGACCATCCGCACGACGTGACCGACCGTGTCCGAGGCGGGCACGTCCACCGCGAAGCGCGGGCGCCGGCGCCTCGGGGGCAGCAGGAACCACAGCGTGGGGTCGACCTCCAGCACGACGAGCGACACGGTCCCAGGATGCCGCACGGCCCGTGCGCGCGTCCCGGGTCCTCCGCGGCGAACTTCGACATATTTGGTTGTCGCATCAACTAAGCGGGGAGTACGGTGGTTGATCGTGTCCCGAGGGGCCACTCCGCAACGGCAAGGAAGACGCATGAACACAGCACTGTCCGGGATGCTCGCCATCGAGCTCCGTCCCCACTCCCCCGGTGAGTGGCTCGCGACGTACTACCCCGTGGCCGACACCGCCGCCGGACGCGTGGCGGACATCAACCTGGTCCTGCACGAGCACCCGCTGCCCACCGCGCGGCCCCTCGAGGGCGCGGCGACCTGGCTCGAGGCCGACAGCCCCGACCCGGACGCGCCCTGCTACGCGAGCCACGAGGCCTGGGCCCCGCAGCTGGCCGCCGGGTACGCCGAGGCGCTGGCCGTCTACGACACCGAGACCGTCGACGCGCCCTCCTCCCTCGAGGACCCCGACGCGGTGCGCGCGGCCACGGTGCTGGTCGATCCCGCGCAGTTCCAGCACGGGATCGACGCCGGGGCCCTGGACCTCCCCGGGAAGCGCATGCTCAGCCACTTCCTGAGCCCGCTCCAGGTGGATCCCGCCCACCGGCCCCTGCGGTCCGCCGGCTGCTGCCGGAACTGACCACCCGGCCGGCGCTCCTCGTCCTGCCGCAGGAGGGAGCGGGCGCGGGGGCGATTGCGTTTTCTGGACAGCCCTGCGCCCCCGGAACGCCGATCCCGTCCGATGTCCCTGCTGACAGGGACGCCGGGAGGGCGTAGATTTGGGGCACGTTGGGCCGCCGCCCGGCGCGGGGAACTCCGCACCGCCTTGCGATGCTCCCGGTTCACCCACCACCGCACCATCCCTCGGGTGCGGGAGGCGCCCCCGGCACCCCTCGTGCCGGGGGCGCCTCACGGTTCCCGGCCGCACCCCCCGCCCCGGCAGGCGGCCCGGGGACCTCAGGCGCGCAGGGTGGCCGCCGGGTTCTGCCCGTAACGGGTCCGGTAGGCGGCGGCGAAGCGCCCCGGGTGGACGAATCCCCACCGGGACGCGATGTCGGCGACACCGGCGCCGGCCCCGGGGCCGGCGGCCAGCAGATCGGCGTGGACGGCCTCCAGGCGCAGGGCGCGCAGGTGGGCCATCGGCGTGGCGCCCACCTCGCGGCGGAAGGCCGCCTGCAGCCCCCGCGGACTCATCCGCGCCGCGGCGGCGATCTCGGCCAGGCCGATGTCCTCCCCCAGGTGCTCCTCCATGTAGGCGACGGCCCGGCGCACCCCGGCCGGGGACGGGCGCTCCTCGACGGCCTGCGCCTGCCGGTCCAGGAAGGTGCCGGGGAAGGCGTGCAGCACCGCCGTGGCCAGGGAGCGGAAGGCCTCGGCGCGGAGGAGGCGGTTGGCCATGGCCGCCTCGTTGCCCAGCTGGTCCCGCCCCGCGGCCCTCACGACCCCCGCCAGGTAGCGGGCCATGGCCGGGCTGACCGGCTCGGCGCCGGTGAAGCGCAGCCCGAGCTCGTCGACGCCCAGCAGCCCCGCGGCGTGGGCCTGGACGGCCGCGAGGTCCAGGGAGACGGTCAGCAGGTCGAGGTCGTTCCACCGGCAGGCGTAGGGCCGCACCGGGAACAGGAACGGGACCGGCCCCGGGGTGGCCCGCGTCCGGTCGGTGAAGTCCAGCCGCCCGGCCAGCACCTGACCGACCCGCACGACGCCGGTGGCGTCCACCAGCGCCCCCATCGGCGCCCCCGCGAGCTGGGCCCGCTCCAGGCTCATCCCCTCCACGCTGCAGGCACCCTGGGTCATGGCGAAGGGCCCGTCCGGGGCGACCTGGATCCTCCGGATCGCATAGACGCGCTCGAGCACGTCGATGCCCTCGTCCTTGTCGCAGGTGGTGAACCGCAGCCGCTCGACCTCCGGGGTCCCGGCCACCTGCTCGGTCGGGCGCCCCGGAGGCCTCCACCCCGCGGCGGAGCGGTCGGTGGAGCGGGGGGAGGGCGCGGCCGGAGGGTGGGCGGCGGGGTCGGGCTGAGGCATCGGGGGTCCTTCGCGGGCACGGCGAGCACCACGGCCGCTCGTCTTGACCTGTGCGTCGAACATAGACCCGACGGTCGCGCAGGGCAACGGGGCCCGCTGCGGCACGGCGGTGACCCGCACCTGCGCCGGCGACTGACATGTCCCGGACGTTTCCGTCAAGTAGGGGTGCGTTTTTCGGATGGTCGCGCGTAGCATGGAACGCACGCGGCGGATGGCTCCTCACCCCGAACGCCACACGGGGGAACTTCTCAGCGACCGTGGCCGCGGCACCTGTTCCCCGCTCCACCCCTACTGATGTCCAGGGGAGTGCGGGTGGGGCGCGGGTGGGTCAAGACCCTGGGCAAGGAGGTCGCGATGCCGGCCACCCACTCCGTCGAAGTCCCCGGCGCGCACCCGCTGGCCCTGCGCCCCGCCCGGATCTCCGACATGTTCCTGCTGATGGACCTGGCCGACCAGGTGGGCTACCGCCTGAACCCGGAATGGATCCGCACCCGCCTGTCCACCGATCCGGCGGCCGAGGCGCACGTGGTCGCCACCGAGCGAGACGTGCCGATCGCCGCCGCCCACCTCTACGCCGTGGCCTCCGGGCGGGAGGGCGGGAGGCCCTGGGCACGGCTGACCGCCCTGGTGGTCGACGAGGACCACCGCGGGCACGGCGTCGGGACGCGTCTGCTGGCCCACTGCGAGGGCCTGGCGCGCGGCCTGGGGGCCGAGCTGCTGGAGATCGCCATCGCCTCGGGACGTCACGACCTCGACGGCTTCTGGTGCCGGCACGGCTACCGGCGCCATCCTCCGATCCGCTACGCCAAGCTGCTCACCGACGGCGCCTGAACGCCGCGGACGCCCCGGCCCTGGCCCCGTCCAGGATCCCGGCGGGGCAGGAGGACCGTCCGCAGCAGGGGGCCCTCGTTCCCGGGGCCGAGGGGGAACCACGGGTCGGATATCGTGACCACATGGCACCACGAGAAGCAGGCCGGGAGCTCACCGCGGGACTGGTCGGATACGGTTCGGCGGGCCGGACCTTCCACGCCCCGCTGCTGCTCCGGGCGGGCTGCCGGGTCACCGACGTCGTCACCACCGATCCCACCCGGTCGGCCGAGGCCACGGCCGACTGGCCGGGGGTGCGGATCCACCGCGACCTGGCCGGGCTGCTGGGCAGCGCCCGGCCCGACGTGCTCGTCGTCGCCTCCCCGACCGGCCGCCACGTCGAGCACGCGGTGGCCGCCCTGGAGGCGGGGATCCCCGTGGTCGTGGACAAACCGCTGGCCCTCGACCTGGAGGGCGCGGTCACCGTGGCCCGCCGGGCGGAGGCGACCGGCACCCCGCTGACCGTCTTCCACAACCGGCGCTGGGATCCCGAGCAGCTGACGCTGCGCCGGCTGCTGGCCGAGGGCGCCCTCGGAACCGTGCACCGGTTCGAGCGCCGCTGGGAACGGTGGCGCCCGGTGCCGAAGAACCGGTGGCGGGAGAACGCCGTCGGCGAGGGCGGCGGGCTGCTCCTCGACCTCGGGCCGCACCTGGTGGACGCCGCGATGCAGCTGTTCGGCCCCGTGACCGGCGTCCGGGCCGAGCTGCGCGCCCTGACGACGCCGACGGAGGACGACGTGTTCCTGGCCCTGGAGCACGCCGGCGGCACCATCAGCCACCTGTGGGCCGGCAGCCTGGTGGGCGCGCCGGGGCCGCGGACCCGGGTGCTGGGCTCGGCCGGGGCCCTCCTCGTTCCCGGCCACGACGACGCCCCCGGCCCCTTCGACGCCCTGGACCCCGGGGAGGGCATGGCCGGGTGGCTGGTCCGCGGTCCCGAGGCCACCCCCGTGCCCACCGCCCCCGGGGAGCACGCCGACTTCTACCGGGCCGTGGCCCGCTGGCTGCTCGAGGACGGGGACGTCCCGGTGGACCCCTGGGACGCCGTGGCCACCGCGGCCGTGCTGGACGCGGCCCGGCGCAGCGCCCACACCGGCGCCCTGGAGATCCCCCAGCAGCTCTGACCCGCGGTTGCCCGCCCCGGGGCGGCCCGGGGGACGGCGACCGCCAGCGGCCGGCCGGCGCTGCCGTCCCTCACCGGCGCCCCGCGCGCCGGTGAGCCCGATGTGACCCGGCGGTGCGGGCGAGGACACAGCGGGGAAACCTCCGCCGCCCACACTGGTGCACACGGGCCGCCGGGCCCTGCGGTTGCGCGGTCCGGTGCAGCCCTCCACCCGTCCCCGCCTCATCGGAGCCCTGCCATGTCCTATGTGTTGCCCTCGGACTTCGTCACGAAGATGATCGACGCCGGGGAGGCGAAAGTCCTCATGGCCACCCGCGACACCCTGATCCGCGCGTTCATGGCCGGTGCCATCCTCGCGCTCTCGGCGGCGTTCGCGGTCACGGTCACCGTGCAGACGGGCCAGCCGCTGGTCGGGGCCCTCCTCTTCCCGATCGGGTTCTGCCTGCTGTACCTGCTGGGCTTCGACCTCCTGACCGGCGTGTTCACCCTGGTGCCCCTGGCCCTGATCGACAAGCGGCCCGGCGTCACCGTGCGCTCGATGCTGCGCAACTGGGGGCTGGTCTTCGCCGGCAACTTCGCCGGCGCCCTCACCGTCGCCGTGATGATGGCGGTGATCTTCACCTACGGCTTCTCCCTGCCCCCGAACGAGGTCGGCCAGCAGATCGGCGTCATCGGCGAGGGGCGCACGGTCGGCTACTCCGAGTTCGGCGCCGCCGGCATGCTGACCCTCTTCCTCCGCGCCGTCCTGTGCAACTGGATGGTCTCCACCGGCGTGGTCGCCGCGATGATGTCCACGAGCGTCTCCGGCAAGGTGATCGCGATGTGGATGCCCATCCTGCTCTTCTTCTACATGGGCTTCGAGCACTCGGTCGTCAACATGTACCTGTTCCCCTCGGGCCTGCTGCTCGGCGCCGGCTTCTCCCTCACGGACTACCTCGTGTGGAACGAGATCCCCACCGTGCTCGGCAACATCGTCGGCGGCGTCACCTTCGTCGGGCTCACGCTGTACGCCACCCACGCCCGGACCGGGGCGACCCGCGACCGCCGGCTCGCCCCGCCGGTCGGCGTCCCGGGCGAGTGACCGCCCGGTTCCCGGCGGCGACCGGGTGGTCCCGCCCTCCTAGAGGAGGGGCCACGGGATCCGGCGGCCGGTGCGGTCCACCGGCAGGACCGGGTGCTCCAGCAGCCGGCGCACCCGCTCCTGGAGCGCGGCGGCCTCCCGGGCGCCGAGGAGATCGGCGAGCTCGGGAGGAGCCGTGTCGGCCAGCGGGGCGATGTCGTGCAGCAGCTGCTCGGGGACGGGCTCCCCGCCGAAGTCCCACACGACGGTCCGCAGCTTGGGCTCCGCCGCGAAGCACAGCCCGTGGTCGATGCCCCACACCCGCCCGTCGCTCCCCCGCAGCACGTGGCCGCCCTTGCGGTCGGCGTTGTTGGCGACGCAGTCGAACAGCGCGATCCGGCGCAGCGCGTCGTGGGTCTGCGGGGCGCCCTCGTACAGCGTGAAGTAGTGCTCCCCGGGGTCGTGCTCAACGAACAGCTGCAGGGACCCGACGCCGAAGGGACCGTCCTCCCGCACGACGGTCGCCGGCACGATCCCCCAGCCCAGGCACTCGCTGAGCAGGTACGCGGCGCGCTCCCGCCGGTGCAGGCCCGCGCGGAAGTCGATCAGCGGGCGCTCGCCCTCCTGGGGCTTGTAGATCGCCCAGGCCGAGTCCTCGCCGAGCCGGACCTCGACGAGCATCGCCGAGTTGCTGCTCTTCCGGATCAGCCCGAGGAGCTCCATCCGTCCCTGCGCGAGGAGCACGAGGTCGCTCATCGGTCCCCGCTCACGAGACCCGCAGGCCGCTCAGCGGCTCGCCGGTGGAGTTGACCGTGAGCACGACCGGCGCCTGGCCCGGCGCGTAGGAGATCACCGAGATCGAGCACGGGCTGACGACGATGCGCTGGAAGAGGTCCAGGTGCGTCCCCAGAGCGTGCGCGAGGACCGCCTTGATCGGGTCGGCGTGCGAGAAGCAGACCACGACCCCGCCCTCGTGGACGGTGCGCGCCCGGTCCACGGCGCCGACCATCCGGGCCTGCATCTCGACGAAGCTCTCGCCGCCGGGGAACCGGAAGGTCGAGGGCGCCCGCTGGACGGTCTGCCAGGCCTTGAGCCGGCCGAGCCGGGACAGCTCCGCGCCCGTCCACTCCCCGAAGTCGCACTCGAGCAGACCCGGGTCGACGACGGCCTCCCGGCCGGTCCGGGCCACGGTCGGCGCCGCGGTCTCCCGCGTGCGCTCGAGGGGCGAGGTGAGGACCGCGTCGACGGGGACCCCCGCGAGCCGCTCCGCCACCCGCTCCGCCTGGCGGCGGCCCCGGTCGGACAGGTGCAGCCCGGGAGCCCGCCCCGGCAGGACCTTGCCCGTGGTGGGTGTCTCGCCGTGCCGCACGAGCAGGACGAGCGTGCTCCGTGGTCTCCTCCGGGTTGCCATCAGGTACCAGCGTACTGGCGGGGCCGCCGTGACCACAGGGCCCGGCGTCGTCGACCACGCCGGAGCCCCCGCGCAACCCCTTGACACCCGGGTTACCGTGGCGCTGTGACTGATCGGACTGATGCCCCCGACATCCATACCCTCGGCGAACTGCGCGCGGCCGGTCACGTCCACCGGTCGCTGCGGCAGGAGATCCGCGACAACCTCCTGAGGACGCTGGCCGCGGGCGGTGACCCCTGGCCGGGCCTGCACGGGCTCGGGCGCACCGTCCTGCCCCAGATGGAGCGGGCGCTGCTCGCCGGCCACGACGTCGTCCTGCTGGGCGAGCGCGGCCAGGGCAAGACCCGCCTGCTGCGCACCCTCGTCGGCCTGCTCGACGAGTGGTCGCCCGCCATCGAGGGGTCGGAGCTCAACGAGCACCCCGAGGAGCCCCTGACGGAGGCGTCGAGGCGGCGCGTGCTCGCCGAGGGCGACGCCCTGCCCATCGTCTGGCGCCACCGCTCGGAGCGCTACGTCGAGAAGCTCGCCACCCCGGACACGTCCGTGGCGGACCTCATCGGCGACGTCGACCCGATGCGCGTCGCCGAGGGGCGGCGGCTCGGGGACCCGGAGACCATCCACTACGGGCTCGTGCCCCGCTCCCACCGCGGCATCGTCGCCATCAACGAGCTGCCCGACCTCGCCGAGCGCATCCAGGTCGCCATGCTCAACGTCATGGAGGAGCGGGACATCCAGATCCGCGGCTACATCCTGCGGCTGCCCCTGGACGTGCTCGTGGTGGCCTCGGCCAACCCCGAGGACTACACGAACCGGGGCCGGATCATCACCCCCCTCAAGGACCGGTTCGGCGCCGAGGTCCGCACCCACTACCCGCTCGAGCTGGAGGACGAGATCGCCGTGATCCGCCAGGAGGCCGAGCTGGTCGCGGAGGTCCCGGACCCCATCCTCGAGACGCTGGCCCGGTACACCAGGCTGCTGCGGGACTCCTCCGCGGTCGACCAGCGCTCCGGGGTGTCGGCGCGCTTCGCCATCGCCGGCGCGGAGACGGTCGCGGCGGCCGCCCTCCGGCGGGCCGCGATCCGCGGCGAGGACGAGGCCGTCGCGCGGATGGTCGACGTCGAGGTCGGCACCGACGTCCTCGCCGGCAAGATCGAGTTCGAGTCCGGGGAGGAGGGCCGCGAGCGCGCGATCCTCGACCACCTGCTCCGCAGGGCGACGGCCGAGACCGTCCGGGCCCGGTTCCGCGGCATCGACCTCGGCCCCCTCGTGGAGGCGTTCGACGGCCGCACGACCGTGTCCACGGGGGACGACGTCTCCGCCCAGGACTTCCTCGACGCGCTGCCCGAGCTGGCCGGCCCCGGCACCGACGGCGACGCCACCGTCTACGACGAGATCGCCGCGCGGCTCGGCGCGACGACCTCGGGACAGCGCGCCAGCGCGATCGAACTGGCCCTCGAGGGACTGTTCCTCGCCCAGCGCATCTCCAAGGACTCCGACGAGGGCGGCACCGTCTACGGCTGACGGCCCGACCACGGAGCCCGCCGACCAAGGGAGGGCGTCATGCCCGGACAGCACCGCTCATCGCGCTACGGCAAGTACACCGGGGGGCCGGACCCGCTGGCCCCGCCCGTGGACCTGTCGGAGGCGCTCGAGGCCGTCTCCGAGGAGGTCATGGCCGGGTACTCGCCCGAGGAGGCGCTGCGCGAGTTCCTGCGCCGGGGCGGGCGCGGCCGGGAGGGCCTCGACGACCTGTCCCGGCGCGTGCACCAGCGGCGGCGCGACCTGCTGAAGCGCCACCGCCTGGGCGGCACGCTCGACGAGGCCAGGCAGCTGCTCGACAAGGCCCTGCGCCTGGAGCGCGAGCAGTTCCTGCGGGACGCCCGGATGGACCCGGCGGACCGCTCCTTCCGCGAGATGCAGCTCGACGGCCTCCCCCGCTCGACGGCCGCCGCCGTCAGCGAGCTCTCCTCCTACGACTGGCAGTCGCAGCAGGCGCGGGAGGCGTACGAGCAGATCAAGGACCTGCTGGGCCGCGAGCTGCTGGACCAGCGCTTCGCCGGGATGAAGCAGGCCCTCGAGAACGCCACGGACGCCGACCGGGAGGCCGTGGCCGAGATGCTGCGAGACCTCAACGACCTGCTCGAGAAGCACGAGCGGGGCGAGGACACCGACGAGGACTTCCAGGACTTCATGGCAAAGCACGGCCGGCACTTCCCGGAGAACCCCCAGTCCGTCGACGAGCTGATCGACGCGATGGCCCAGCGCGCCGCGGCGGCCCAGCGGCTGATGAACTCGATGACGCCCGAGCAGCGCCAGGAACTGATGCAGCTGTCCGCGCAGGCGTTCGGCTCCCCGGAGCTCATGGCGCAGCTCGGCCGGCTCGACGCGAACCTCCAGGCCCTGCGTCCCGGCGAGGACTGGGCCGGGGCGGAGGACTTCGAGGGCCGGGACGGCCTGGGCCTGGGCGACGGGACGGGCGTGCTCCAGGACATCGCCGAGCTCGACGCGCTGGCCGACCAGCTGTCGCAGGACCACGAGGGGGCGAACCTGGACGACATGGACGTCGACGCGCTCGCCCGCCAGCTGGGCGACGACGCCGCGGTGTCCGCCCGCACCCTCGCCGAGCTGGAACGGGCGATGCGCGACAGCGGCTACCTGCAGCGCGGCGCCGACGGGGACCTGCGGCTCTCCCCGCAGGCCGTGCGGCGGCTCGGCAAGGCGCTGCTGCGCGACGCCGCGCAGCAGCTGGCGGCCCGCACCGGCCAGCGCGACACCCGTCTGGCCGGGGCCGCCGGGGAGCCGTCCGGCGCCACGCGGGAGTGGCAGTTCGGGGACGTCGAGCCCTGGGACGTCACCCGCACGGTGACCAACGCGATCCGGCGCACGGTCGCCGAGGGCGGCGACGCGCGGCACGGGGTGCGGCTCGACGTCCGCGACATCGAGGTGGCCGAGACGGAGGCGCGGACGCAGGCCGCCGTCGCCCTGCTCGTGGACACCTCGTTCTCCATGGCCACCGAGGGGCGCTGGGTGCCGATGAAGCGCACCGCCCTGGCCCTGCACCACCTCGTCTCGACCCGGTTCCGGGGCGACGAGCTCCAGCTCGTCGCGTTCGGCCGGTACGCCCGCACCCTGCCGATCGACGAGCTGACCGGTCTGCCGCCGCTGCGGGAGCAGGGCACCAACCTGCACCACGGGCTGCTGCTCGCCACCCGGTTCTTCCGCAGGCACTCCTCGATGCAGCCCGTGCTCCTCGTCGTCACCGACGGGGAGCCCACCGCCCACCTGCTGCCCGACGGCGGGAGCTGGTTCTCCTGGCCCCCGGAGCCGGAGACCGTGCGCGCCACGGTCGAGGAGCTCGACCACCTGGGACGCATGGGGGTCCAGACCACGTTCTTCCGGCTCGGCGACGACCCCGGCCTGGCGCGGTTCCTCGAGCGGATGGCGAAGCGGGTCGGCGGACGCGTCGTGGCCCCCGACCCCGGGGACCTGGGGGCCGCCGTCCTGGACGAGTACCTCAACGCCCGCTCCGGGGACCCCGAGGCCACCGAGCGGTGGGCGTAGCCGGCCCGTCCACCACCCCGGCCGCCGACCGGACGGCAGCGGGCCGCGACCGGCGCGGACGCCGGTCGCGGCCCTGCCGGGGGTCCGGGCTCAGCTCAGGACGAAGGTGGTGCGCTTGTTCGCGGCCGGCCCGGCCGTCAGGACGCCCCGGTCGTGCAGCAGGTACCGGCCGCTGCCGTCCGCCAGCTGCAGCGCGATCCCCTTGCCGCTCCGGGTGCGCGTGAAGCTGGCCTGCCTGGCGAAGCCGTCGCCCGCCCCGGGGGCGTCGACGCGGACGGCGGCCCCGTCGACCCGCAGGTACCGGTCGGGGAAGTTGACCGACTGGATCGACTCCGTGCCCGCCCCGGCGAGCCCGGGGACGAACCGGAACTGGCTGTCGGCCAGCTCGCGCACACCGGCGTCGACGCGGGCCACGAACTCGAAGTGGCGCACGTGGGCCCCGGGGGCGTCCGCGGGGGACAGCCGCAGGACCGGCCCGCCCCTGCCCACGGGGACCCCGAAGAGCGGCGTGCCGTCCGGGTGCCAGTACACCTTCTGCACCCGGGCGTGCCGGTTCGGGTCGTACAGCGGGTCCCCGACGATGTCGCGGTAGTCGCGGGCGTGGTAGACGAGCACGTCCGTGACGCCGTCCTCGGCGACGGTGAACGAGTTGTGCCCCGGGCCGTACTGCCCGGTCCGCTCGTTCGTCGTGAACACCGGCTCCGGGGACTTCCGCCACGACAGCGGGTCCAGCAGGTCCGCGTCCGCGTCCGCCGTCAGCAGGCCCATGCAGTAGTTCGCGTCCGTCGCGCTCGCGGAGTAGGTCAGGAAGACCCGCCCGTTGCGCACCAGCACGGCGGCGCCCTCGTTGACCCGGTACCCGCGGATCTCCCAGGGCAGGGTGGGCGTGGAGATCCGCACGGGGTTGCCGGTGATGGCGAAGGGCGAGGCCATCTCGGCGATGTAGAGGCTGGTGTTCACCGCGATCTCGGGCTCGCCCTGGGCCCAGACGTAGTACCGGCGCCCGTTGTGCTCGAACGTCGTCGCGTCCAGCTTGAAGTGGCCCCACGGCGTGGTCACCTCCTGCGGGGCGCCCCAGCCGGCGGGGTCGCGCGGGTCGGCGCGGCCGGACTCGAGCACGTACATCCGGATGCCGAAGACGTCGTCGGAGTCGCCGGCCGCGAAGTAGAGGTACCAGCGGCCGTCGATGCGGTGCAGCTCCGGGGCCCAGATGTGCCCGCCCATCCGCCCGGTGGCCGGCCGCCGCCAGACGACGGACTCACCGGCCGTGGCCAGTCCGGCGATCGTGGGCGCCCCGCGCACGACCAGCCGGTCGTACTCGGGGACCGACCCGGTGAAGTAGTACGTGCCCTCCACCGGACGGGTGATGAAGGGGTCCGCCCGCTGCTCGACGAGGGGGGTGGCGGTGGGCACGCCGTAGATCTCGGCGTCCGTGGGCGTGGTGCTGCCGGGTCGCCCGGGGGCGGCGAGCGCCGGGGGCGACGCCAGGACGCCGGCGGCCGTGACGCCCAGGCCGCCGAGCAGCAGGAGGCGCCGGTTGAGGTGGGGGGTCATGACGATGTCCTCACTTGGTCGCGATGCGGATGAAGGTGACGGAGTTGGGCTCGAACATGCGCGTGAACCTGGAGGCGACGCCCTTGATGGTCGAGGTGACCGGCCCGACGGGCTGCGCCGAGCGGGTGTTCCGGGCTGCCGGGTCGCCGGTGATGACGGTCATCTCGGCCTTGCCGAACACCCGCCGTCCCGCGAGGTCGATCGTGGTGACCGCGGGGGCGTCCTGGGCGTTGACGACCTTGACGACGAGGTCGCCGGTGGCGTCGTCCTCGGTGACGACCTGAGCGAACGGCTCGGTCACGTCGTCGTCGGTGAAGGACCCGAAGGGCTCGTCGTCGAGGTAGAGCTTCACCGTGGTGCCGCGGACCTCGATCCGCACGTCGTAGGTCTCCCCGGTGGTGATCGAGTGGCCCTCCTTGGCGAAGACGGTCTCCTTGGCGCCGTTGGTGGCCTTCTCGATCACGCTGCGCGTGTTGTTCCAGCCGCCGAGGTTCCACCAGTAGTAGTCGTCGGAGTCCTCCACCCCGAAGCCGATCAGGAAGCCTTCCGCGCCGGCCGTCTTGGTGGCCGTGAGCGACAGGTCGTAGTCCGTGGCGGTGATGTCGGCCGGGGCCTCCACCAGGGTGTCGTCGGCCGTCGTGCTCGACTGGACGTAGGCGCCGTCCTCGACGGACCAGGAGCCGCGCTTCGCCAGGGGGGTCCAGTCACCGGCGTCGCCGTCGGAGAAGTCGTCCTCGAAGAGCACGGCCCCGTCGGGGGAGGTGACCTTCACGTCGTCGTACCGGGCCGCCGTGGACCAGGTCGAGAGGCCGATGCCGCCGTTGATCGGTGCGGCCTGGACGGTCCTGCCGCTGACCGTGGTCGGGACGACGCGGTCGCCGACGTTGTTCATGAACAGCTTCTGGACCTCGTAGCTCGTCGAGCCCCAGGACTCGTCGTTGTCGAACCAGATCATGTCCGGCTTCCACTGCACGTGGTCGACGTTGGCGAGCAGCGGCGCGTAGGACGCCATCTTCACGACGTCGGCGTTGCGCTCCAGGCCGGTCATGTACGCCGCCTCGGACAGGGCGTTGAAGAGGGTGTTGTCCAGGGAGGCGTACTCGCCGAGGAACACCTGCGGGCCGCTGCGGTCGTAGGAGTCGTAGCGGTGGTTGTTCTGCAGGAACCAGATGGGGCTGTTGTAGTAGTGCTCGTCGACCATCTCGACGCCGTTGGCGCGGTTGAGCTCCCCGTGCCGGTCGAAGACGGGGCCCTGGTCGTCGGGGCCGGAGTTGCTGATGACGGTGATCTCGGGGTGCTCGGCTCCGATGGCGTCGCGGAACCGGACGAAGTTCTCGGCGTACTCGTCGGGGAGGTTCTCCTCGTTGCCGACCCCGATGTGGGTCAGGCCGAACGGCTCCGGGTGGCCCATGTCCGCCCGCAGCTTCCCCCAGGTCGACGTCACCGGCCCGTTGGCGAACTCGACGAGGTCCAGGGTGTCCTGGATGTGGCGCTCCAGCAGCTCCGGGTCCTCCGTCGCGCGGTTCTGTCCGCAGCCGGTCACCAGGGCGGGGACCACCGGCAGCGGCATGGCCCCGATGTCCTCGGCGAACTGGAAGTACTCGAAGTACCCCAGCCCGTACGTCTGGTTGTAGCCCCAGAAGTTGGAGTTCGTGGCGCGCTCCTCGACCGGGCCCACGGTGTCCTTCCACTGGTAGGATCGCGCGCGCTCGTAGTTGCTCTCGGCGTCGTAGCCGTGGTGGCTGTTGACGTTGACGAGGCAGCCGCCGGGGAACCGGAGGAAGCCGGGGTCCAGGGCCGCGACCTTCTCCGCGAGGTCCTTGCGCAGGCCGTTCTCGCGGCCGAGGTAGGTGTCCTCGGGGAAGAGCGAGACCATGTCCAGGCGCAGCGTGCCGGTGCCGCCGGCCTCCACGGCGAGCCGGGCGGCGTCGGTCGTCCGCTTCGCGGTCAGCGTCCCGGTGTACTCCGCCCACCCGTCGTCCTGCACGGTGAGCTCGAGGGGGTCGGCCAGCGGCTCGCCGGCGGTGCTGCGCAGCGTGACGGTCAGCGGGGTGCCGGCCGGTGCGTCGGTCCGGGCCCAGGTGGAGAAGTCGTACCGGGCGCCGGCCGTGAGGGCGACGCCCGCGTTGTACCCGGAGTTGGTCACGCCGTAGCGGCCGCCCTCGGGGTTGCCGAGGTCGAGCCGCAGGTGGGTGCGGTTGCGCTCGTTCAGCCGCGCCTCGTCGTCGACCGTGGTCGCGGTCCCGGACCCGCCGGACGAGGCGGTCGGGGTCCAGGCCGTCAGGCCGTGGTAGCCGGCGTTGTCCACGGGGAGGAACTCGAAGGAGCGGTTGCGGACCAGCTCGGCGTACAGCCCGCCGTCGGCGGCGAAGTTGATGTCCTCGTAGAAGACGCCGTACATGGACTCGTCGATCTCGGCGCCGGTCGCACCGGGCTCGACCTCGATCGTGTAGTCCGGCTCCGTGGGCTGCGGTGGAGCGGCGAAGACCGGTGCGGCGAGGGTGGCCGGTGCGGCGAACGCCATGCTGAGCGTCAGCGCTCCGAGGGCGCGGGGTAGGGACATGCCATGTCCTCCTTCGGACGGTGGTTCTTTTCGGGGGAGGGGAAGAACCTGGTCGGGCGAGCGGGCCGTCGGGCCGCCGCCCGGGTGCCGCGATCCCAGTCGCCGGACCGCCTCCGGAGCCGCCGGACCCGGGGGCCGGATCGACGGATCGGGCCGTCACGCCGAATGTGAGCGATAACACAGTGTCCCGAGTTTGTGGGTCCTCCCATCCCGATGTCAATGGCGCCGCGCAACCTGCTCGAAACCTCCGCGACACTTCGCGGCGGGGATTGACCCGTGCCAATGTGAGCGCTAACACTTACGGTGGGTCGCAACAGACCCGGGATCTCGGACAGCTCGCCCGGACCGACGTTCCCGGCACAGCTGACGCTCTCGAGGAGGAGAAGCATGAAGAACTGGACCTTTGCCCAGAGGGCCGTGGCCACCGGGACGGCGGGCCTGCTGGCCCTGACGCTGAGCGCCTGCGGGGGCAGCGATGCCTCCGGCGGCGAGGCGAGCGGCGGGGGCGACGACGTCATCTCCGTCGGGTTCTCACAGGTGGGCGCCGAGAGCGGCTGGCGCGCGGCGAACACCAAGTCCATCCAGGAGTCGCTGACGGAGGAGAACGGCTTCGACCTGTCCTTCTCCGACGCCCAGCAGAAGCAGGAGAACCAGATCCAGGCGATCCGCTCCTACATCGCCCAGGGCGTGGACGTGATCGCGTTCTCCCCCGTCGTCGAGTCCGGCTGGGACGCCGTGCTGGAGGAGGCCAGGACCGCCGGCATCCCGGTGGTCCTGACCGACCGCGCCGTGGACTCCGAGGACGAGACCCTCTACGAGTCCTTCATCGGCTCGGACTTCGTCGCCGAGGGCGAGCGGGCCGGCGAGTGGGTCGTGGAGAACCTCGGCGACCAGCAGCTCAACGTCGTCGAGCTCCAGGGCACGACCGGCGCCGCGCCGGCGATCGACCGCAAGGCCGGCTTCGAGTCGGCCATCGAGGGCAACGAGAACATCGAGATCATCGCCTCGCAGACCGGCAACTTCACCCGTTCCGAGGGGCGCCAGGTGATGGAGGGCTTCCTCCAGGCCCACGACGACATCGACCTCCTCTTCGCCCACAACGACGACATGGGCCTGGGCGCCATCGAGGCCATCGAGGCCGCCGGCCTCACGCCCGGTGAGGACATCAAGATCGTCACCATCGACGCGGTCAAGGACGGGATGCAGGCGCTGGCCGACGGCAAGATCAACTACATCGTCGAGTGCAACCCGCTGCTCGGCCCGGACCTGGCCGAGATCACCAAGAAGGTCGTCGCCGGCGAGGAGGTCGAGAAGCGCATCGTGGTCGAGGACCAGGCCTTCGACCAGGCCGCCGCCGCCGAGGCCCTGCCCACCCGCGAGTACTGACCCGCTGCGCCCGGCCGGCCGCGCGCAGTCCGTGCGGCCGACCGGGCACACTGCCCGAACTCCCTTCACGAGAGGTCAGCGATGACTACTCCCCAGCCCGCGGTGGAGATGACCGGGATCTCGATCGAGTTCCCCGGCGTCAAAGCCCTCGACGGAGTCGACTTCCGGCTCTTCCCCGGTGAGGTCCACTCGCTGATGGGGGAGAACGGGGCCGGCAAGTCGACCCTGATCAAGGCACTCACCGGCGTCTACGGGATCGACTCGGGCCGCATCACCGTCTTCGGCGCCCCCCAGACCTTCAGCGGGCCGGCCCAGGCCCAGGCGGCCGGGATCAGCACCGTCTACCAGGAGGTCAACCTCTGCGAGAACCTCTCCGTCGCCGAGAACATCATGCTCGGGCACGAGCCGCGCAGGGGCGGGCGGGTCGACTGGCGGGCCCTGCGCCGCCAGGCCTCGACGTTCCTCGCCCAGCTCGGCCTGGACGTCGAGCCCCGCTCCGCCCTGTCCTCCCACTCCCTGGCCGTCCAGCAGCTGGTCGCCATCTCACGGGCCATGGTCCTGGACGCCAAGGTGCTGATCCTCGACGAGCCGACCTCGAGTCTGGACGCCGGGGAGGTGACGCGGCTGTTCTCGGTCATGCGGACGCTGCGGGACCGGGGCGTGGCCATCCTCTTCGTCTCGCACTTCCTCGACCAGGTCTACGAGATCTCGGACCGCCTGACCGTGCTGCGCAACGGCAGGCTGGTCGGGGAGCACCCCGTCGGCGAGCTGCCGCGCCGCCAGCTGGTGTCCAAGATGATCGGGCAGTCCCTGGAGGTGCTCGACCAGCTCGAGGAGGCGCCGAAGCGCACCGTGGCCGCCCGTTCCACCGCGGCACCCGTCGTCGAGGCCGTCGGCCTGGGCCGGCGCGGGTCCGTCGAGCCGTTCGACCTCACGCTGCACCCGGGCGAGGTGGTCGGCCTCGCCGGCCTGCTGGGCTCGGGCCGCACGGAGCTGGCGCGCCTGCTCTACGGCGCCGACCACGCCGACGCGGGCGAGCTGACGGTCGACGGGACACCCGGCCGGCTCCGCGGCCCCCGGGCGGCGATGAAGCGCGGCATCGCCTTCTCCTCCGAGCACCGCAAGGCCGAGGGCATCATCGGCGACCTCACCGTGCGGGAGAACCTGGTGCTCGCGCTCCAGGCGGACCGCGGATGGGCCCGCCGCATCCCCGCCCGCAAGGCGGACGAGATCGTGGACAAGTACATCGCCGCGCTGGGGATCCGGCCGGCGAACCCGGACGCGCTGGTGCGCAACCTCTCCGGCGGCAACCAGCAGAAGGTGCTGCTCGGCCGGTGGCTCGCCACCGCCCCGAAGCTGCTCATCCTCGACGAGCCGACCCGCGGCATCGACGTCGGCGCCAAGGCCGAGATCCAGCGCCTGGTGGCCCAGCTCGCCACGGAGGGCATGTCCGTCGTCTTCATCTCCGCCGAGCTGGAGGAGGTGCTGCGGCTCAGCCACCGGATCGCGGTCATGCGCGACCGCAGGAAGGTGGCCGAGATCGTCAACGAAGAATCGACCTCGCTCGACGACGTGGTCGAGCTCATCGCCACTGGAGGTACCCCGTGATGCAGCTCGTGCGGCATCGGCTCTTCTGGCCCGCGATCGCCCTCGTGGCGCTCCTGGCGGCCAACACGATCAACGACCCCGGGTTCCTGAGCATCCGGATGCAGGACGGCCACCTCTTCGGCGCGCTGATCGACATCATGCGCAACGGCGCCCCGCTCCTGCTGGTCGCCCTCGGCATGACCCTGGTGATCGCCACCCGGGGCATCGACCTGTCCGTCGGCGCGGTGGTGGCGATCGCGGGAGCGGTCGCCCTGACCTTCATCGGCTCGTCGCCCGAGCCGGGAGCGCTGTCCACCGTGCTCGCCGGCGTGGGCATCGCGCTCGCCCTGAGCCTGGTGCTCGGCGTGTGGAACGGTTTCCTGGTCTCCGTGCTCGGGATCCAGCCGATCATCGCGACCCTGGTGCTCATGACGGCCGGGCGCGGCATCGCGATGCTCATCACCGAGGGTCAGATCACCACGATCACCAGCCCCGCCTACAAGGTGATCGGGGCGGGCTACTGGCTCGGGCTGCCGGTGTCGATCCTCATCGCCGGCGGCATCTTCGCCCTGGTCGCGCTGCTGACCCGCCGGACGGCCCTGGGCATGCTCATCGAGTCGGTCGGGATCAACCCGGAGGCCAGCCGCCTCGCCGGCCTGCGGTCCCGGAGCATCACCTGGACCGTCTACACGCTGACGGCGCTGTTCGCGGGCCTCGCCGGGCTGATGATCAGCTCCAACGTCATGGCGGCGGACGCCAACAACGCCGGTCTGTTCATCGAGCTGGACGCGATCCTCGCCGTCGTGATCGGCGGCACCTCGCTCGCGGGCGGGAAGTACTCCCTGAGCGGGACGCTCATCGGGGTCTTCATCATTCAGACCCTCACCCTGACGGTGACCACGCTCGGGGTCTCGCCCTCCGTCACCCCGCTGTTCAAGGCGATCGTGGTGATCGCCGTCGTCCTCATGCAGTCCCCGATCGCACGCAGGAAGCTCGCCGCCCGCCGCCCGCGGGCACCGCGCCGCGCGGCCGTGGACCCGAACCCCGTGGAGGTGTCGGCGTGATGCCCGCAGCCCAGCTCGTGAAGCCCGCCAAGGGAACCAGGCCCGGCAAGGGCGCCGGCTCCCGCCCGGTCCAGCACCTGACGACGACGCTGTCCGGGACCCGGGCCCGGCTCGACCGCCGGTTCCTGCCCGTCGTCGGCACCCTCGCCGTCCTGGCGCTGATGTTCGCCGTCGGAGGGAGCCGCTACGAGAACTTCCTGTCCGGGCGGGTGATCTCGAACCTGTTCATCAACAACGCGCACCTCGTCGTCCTGGCCGTCGGCCTGACGTTCGTCATCATCGCCGGGGGGATCGACCTGTCCGTCGGTGCGGTGGTCGCCCTCACCGGCGTCATGGGCGCCTCGCTGCTGCAGTCGGGCTGGCCGGCCGGCGTCGTGATCCCGCTGATCATCGTGGTGGGCTCCGTGATCGGGCTGGTCGTCGGCACCATGGTCCACGTCTTCGACGTCCAGCCCTTCATCGCGACGCTGGCGGCGATGTTCCTCGCCCGGGGCCTGTCGTACGTGATCAGCCTCCCGTCCATCCCCATCACCGACCCGGCCTTCGTCTGGCTCTCCAGCACCCGCATCCCCCTGGGGCAGAACTGGTCGCTGACCCCCAGCGTGATCATCTCGCTCCTGGTCGTCGCGGTCGGGTTCTACGTCCTGCACCACACCCGGTTCGGCCGCACGGTCTACGCCATCGGCGGGGGCGAGCACTCCGCCGTCCTCATGGGGCTGCCGGTGGCCCGCGCCAAGGTGCTCATCTACGTCATCAGCGGCACCTGCGCCGGGATCGCCGGCTTCCTGTTCGCGGTGGGATCCCGGTCCGGCTACTCGCTCACCGGTGTCGGGATGGAACTCGACGCGATCGCCGTCGTGGTCATCGGCGGGACCCTCCTCACCGGGGGCAGCGGCTTCGTCCTCGGCTCCGTGCTCGGCGTGCTCATCCTCGGGCTGATCCAGACCATCATCACCTTCGAAGGCACCCTCAGCTCCTGGTGGACCAGGATCGTCATCGGCGCCCTGCTGCTGGCGTTCGTCATCCTGCAGCGGCTGCTCGTCACCAGACGGCGGTGAACCCGCACGGCCGACGGCGCGGGGACGCCCGTGCGGCCGTGCGCGCCGTCGCCCGCTCCCGTCCGGGCCTTGTGCCCCGACGATCCCGGCACCGAGCATGTCCTCGTGGGCCCGAGCACGTGGGCAACCACCGGCGTCAGGGCCGGGACCGACGCGGCGAGCGCGGGCCCGGAGGACACGGATCCCGAAGGAGCGGACATGAAGGCGCTCGTCCTGGGCGGTACGTCGTTCATCGGCCGGGCCGTCGCCGAGCACCTGCTGCGGCGCGGCGACCAGGTGGCGCTCTTCCACCGGGGACGCGCCGAACCGCCCGGACTGGATGCGGCGACGCACATCCACGGTGACCGGCTGGATCTGCCCGCACACCGACGCGCCCTGGAACGGTTCGGCCCGGATGCGGTGCTCGACAGCTACGCCCTGACCCGCCGCGACGCCGAGCTCGCCTGCGACGTGCTCCCCGGGGTGCCCGCCGTCGTGCTGTCCAGCCAGGACGTCTACGCGGCCTACGAGGGGCTCCTGAGCGGCCGCGCGGTCGCGGACGTCCCCCTCGCCGAGTCCGCTCCCCTGCGCAGGACACGCAGGGTCTACGGGCAGGACCCACCTCCCGGCGTGCCGGCCGACTACGAGAAGCTGGACGTGGAGGACGTGTGGGCGCGCCGGAACGCGACCGTGCTGAGACTGCCCATGGTCTACGGTCCGCACGACCCCCAGTGCCGGGAGGGCTTCGTCCTGCGCCGGCTGGCCGCCGGTCGGCACCGGATCCCGGTCGGGGCCGGCAACCTGCTGTGGAGCAGGGCGCACGTCGCGGACGTCGCCGCGGCCGTCGTCCGCGCCCTCGGGGAGCCCCGAGCCCGGGGCCGGTGCTTCAATCTCGCCGAGCCCACGACGCCGACGATCGGGAGGTGGATCGAGCAGATCGCCGCCGCGGCCGCGGCGGAGCTCGAGCTGGTCCGTGCACCCGACGCCCTGCTGCCCCCGGACCTGTTCCTCACGGCGGCCCACCCGCAGCACCTCCTGGCCGACGTGCACGCGGCGCAGGACGTCCTGGGGTGGCACCCCCGCCCTCCGGATCGCGGTGTGGCGGACTCGGTCCACTGGCACCTGGAGCACCGGACGCACGCACCCTGGACGGAGGAGGACACGGCGCGGGACGAGGCGGCGCTGCGAGCCGGCGAGGAGTGAGCGGCGCGACCACGCCATCTCCGGGGCACTCCGGAAGCCTTGCCGACTCACATCCGATAGGTAGACTGGTCTACCTAGAAGGGGGCCGGATGACAACACATCTGCACCGCTCGGAGCAGCGCCACGGATCGGCGCGCACCCGCATCCTGGAGGCCGCCGCGCAGCGCTTCTACGCCGACGGCATCGCCGCCACCGGCATCGATGCGATCACCGCCTCGGCCGGAGTGGCGAAGATGAGCCTGTACAACAACTTCGCGTCCAAGGCCGCGCTGGTCGAGGCCTACCTCGCCGCCCGGCACGAGGAGTGGCTGGGCCTGTACCGGGCGCGCCTGGCGGAGGCGACGACGGCCCCGGAGCGCGTCCTGGCGGTGTTCGACGCCTATCTCGATCACGCCGGGGCCGCCTACGACCACGGCTTCCGTGGGTGCGGGCTGCTCAACGCTGCCGCCGAGCTGCCCGCCGGCGACCCCGGGCGGGCCGCGGTGCGCCGGCACAAGGAGCAGGTCGAAGAGCTGCTGGCCGAGCACCTGAGCGCCCTGAGCGATGCGGCCACGGCCCGCCGGCTGGCCGAGCACTTCAGCTTCCTGCTGGAGGGAGCGATGTCCCGGGCCGGCCTGGAGGGCGAGCCCACTCGCCTGCACCGTGCCCGCGCGATCGCCGCCGGCCTGCTGGCCGACCTGGACCTCGCCCGGTGAGGGGCGCGACCGGCGGGATCACCGCGATCCTGATCACCTCCTTCCTGTGGGGCACCACCGGCACGGCGGCGACCTTCGCCCCCGGGGTCGGCCCCCTGGCGATCGGCGCCGCCGCCCTGGGGGTGGGCGGACTGCTCCAGGCGGCGATCGCCCTGCCCGCCCTGCGCCGAGCACGCGGCGCGCTGCGGGCCCACGCACGGCTGGTCGCGGCGGGGGCCGTGGCCGTGGCGGTCTACCCGCTGGCCTTCTACTCCTCGATGCACCTGGCCGGTGTCGCCATCGGCACGGTCGTCTCCCTGGCCTCGGCACCACTGGCCTCGGGGGTGCTGGAACTGCTTCTGGAGCGCAAGCCGCTGAGCCGGTGGTGGATGCTGGCCGCGTTCCTCGGCATCTCCGGCAGCACCCTGCTGTGCCTGTCCAGGACCGGCACGGCGACGACCTCTGCCGCGGACACTGCCGTCGGCGTCGGGCTGGGCCTGGTGGCCGGGGCCACCTACGCGCTGTACTCCTGGGTCGTCCACCGGCTGATGGCCCACGCGGTGGGGCGGGCGGCGTCGATGGGCGCGGTCTTCGGCGCCGGCGGTGCCCTGTTGATCCCCGTCCTGGTGGCCGCGGGCGCCCCCCTGGTGGCCTCGGCACAGTCGTTCGCCGTGGCCACCTACATGGCCCTGGTGCCGATGTTCCTGGGCTACTACCTGTTCGGCATCGGCCTCGCCCGGGTGCGCCCGAGCACGGCGACCACCCTCACCCTGACCGAACCGGCCGTCGCGGCGCTGCTGGCGGTCGTCGTGGTGGGAGAACGGTTGACGGCCGTGGGCTGGACCGGTCTCGCCGTCCTCTCTGCCGCCCTGGTCGTGCTCGCCGTCGCCCCCACCAACACGGCGACCTCCCGGCCCGCCGCACCCGGGGAAGCCCCCCGCAGGACGACCCCGCCCGGCACGTCACCGGAGGACGCCGGAGCCGGGGCACCGACCGAGGAGACCGTGGGGACCACGGCCCCCGTCCCCCGCTCCGGCCGCTGAGCGGAGCGGTCAGCCCGGGCAGGAACCGATCCGGGCTGACCGCCGGCCGTCCGAGCCGGAGGTCAGGGGATGATGCGCTCGGCCCGGTAGCGCTCGAACAGGGCCGTGAAGCAGTCCTCGGTGCGCCGGTAGCCGGTGAAGCCCGCCAGCCGGCTCTTGCTCATGTCGGCGAGCACCTCGATCGGCCGGCCCAGGTCGGCGTCGGTGTGCCACCAGGAGGCCACCCGGGACAGGTCCGGTTCCACCAGCCCGTGCTCGGCCACGATCCGGGCCCAGACCTCCTCCGCGCCGGCCATCTGCTCCTGAAGCGGCCGCGGCGCCCCCTGGTAGCCCTCCCACTCCAGGCCGAAGAAGCCCGCCAGCGCCGGCCACATCCGCCGCCACCGGAAGACGTCGCCGTTGACCACGTTGTAGGCCTCGTTCCCCGCCGTGGCGGTGGTGGCGGCCCAGACCATGTGCTCGGCCAGCAGCGCCCCGTCGGTCATGTCCGTGAGACTGTTCCACTGGGTCTGCGATCCCGGGAAGACGAAGGGCCGGCCGGTCTGGCGGCAGATCGCCGCCTGCACCGCCAGGGTCAGGCCCATGTTCATCGCGTTGCCCACGGCGTGGCCGATCACCGTGTGCGCCCGGTGCACCGACCACCGGAAGCCCTGCCGCGCCGCAGCGGCCCACAGCTCGTCCTCCTGGGCGTAGTAGAAGTTGGCCACGTCCAGCCGCGGCTCCTCCTCCCGGAAGGGAGTGTCGGGCATCTCCCCCTTCCCGTAGGCCTCGAACGGGCCCAGGTAGTGCTTCAGCCCCGTCATCAGCCCCACGTGCTCCACCGGGGCGTGGTCCAGGGCGGCCAGGAGGTTGCGGAGCATCCCGGCGTTGACCTCGATGTTCTCGGCCTCGGTGGCCTGCCGGGACCAGGCCGTGAAGAACACGTGCGTGGGCCGTTCCCCGGCCAGCGCGGCGGCCACGCTCTCGGCCGAGCGCAGGTCGGCGGCCACGTGCCGGGCCGGGCTGCCCGGCACCGGGGTGCGCGACAGCGCCAGGACCTCCCACCCGGGCGCGGCCGTCAGCTGCTCGACGATCGCGGAACCGGCGATGCCGCTGGCACCCACGACCAGAGCGGTCCTGCGCTGGCCGGAGTCGGTGTCCTTCGCGGGAACGGACATGGTGGGACCTCGCTTCATCGGTGGTGGGGAGCTCTCCCTGCATCGTACGACCCCGGTGCAGGGGACCCGGCCGGTGACGGCAGATCGGCCCTGACAGGCGCGGGCCCCGGCAGGACGCCGGGGCCCGCGAGGCTCTCGACCGGTGGACCGGTCCGGGATCAGAGCTGGGCGTCGCGCTCGGTCACCGACTCCCGGCCGGCGGGATCGACGTGGCGGGTCTGGCTGGTGGTGCGGCGCGGGATCAGGGAGATCACGAGCAGGATCGCCCCGACCGCGGTGAGGATCCACCCCACCGCGCTCAGGCTCAGGGCGAAGGAACCGAGGGTGATGGTGTTGCCGCTCGTGGCGAAGACCAGGATCAGCCCCAGGACGAGCGTGATCGCGGCGCCGGCGGAGAAGTTGCGGTTCATGGTGCGCTCCCGGGAGTAGTGGGCGATGCGTGGTATTTGCAAGTGCGATCATTCTACGGCCCGATAAGCACGCAGATAAGCACCGGGGACTCTTCCTGGGCCACGGCGGTCACCACCGGCCCTCGGCGTGGTCCCCGCCCCCGCCGCCGTGCTGATCCGGGCCGGACGGGCGTCCGGCCCGGGCGGGAGACGGAGACCGGTCAGGACTCCAGGGGCGCTCACCACCTGGTCCGGACCGCGGCGTCGGCGTCCTCGGTGACGAGGTCGGCGTTGAGGGCGGCGGCCGCCACGACCCCGGCTCCGGTGGCGACGGAGACCATCGCTGCGAGGTCACTGGTGTTGCCCGCGGCCGACACGCCGGGGATCCCCGTGCGGCCCATGGCGTCGGTGGCGATGAAGGTTCCGAGGGGATGCTCGGTGGCCGTTCCGCCGAGCTGTTCGTACAGCTCGGTCCGGGCGGCGAACCGCGGGGCGACGGCCACGGCGTCGACGGGGATCTCGCGCCCGTCGTCGAGGACGACGGCCCGCAGGACTCCGTCGATGCTGCGCAGCTTCTCCGCGGCGGAGTCCACGACGGGGATGTCCAGGGCGGCGAGCTGCTCCCACGCCGCCTCGCCCGGATCGGGCATCGTGTGGCGCACGAGCGTGACGTGCTCGCTGAGCTGCCGGAACAGCAGGGCCTGGTGGATGCTCATGGGACCGGCGCCGAGCACACCGATGCGCTGTCCGCGGACCTCCCATCCGTGGCAGTAGGGGCAGTGCAGCACGCTGGTTCCCCAGAACCGGCGGACGCCGGGGATCTCGGGCAGCTCATCGACCAGTCCCGTGGCCAGGAGCAGGCGCCGTGCCCGGATGGTCCCGCCCGCGTCGAGGTCGACCTCGAACCCGCCGTCGATCCGGCGCGCGGCGAGAGCGCGGTCCTGACGCACCTGCGCGCCGTAGTGCCGGGCCTCCTGCCGGCCGGCGGCCAGCAGCTCCAGCGGCGGGATGCCTTCCCGGGCCAGGACGTTGTGGGCGCCGTGGGCGGGGGCATTGCGGGGTTCGCCGGCGTCGACGACGACCACCGACCGGAGCGAGCGGGCCAGCGCGACGGCTGCGCTCAGTCCGGCCGCGCCGCCTCCGACGACCACGACGTCATGGGCAGGGGTGTTCATGGAGGAGCTCCTTGGTGGGTCGGACCGGTGAGGGAGTACGGGGGCAGCTCAAGGGCGCCGGGCCGCCCAGGCGGTGCGGCTGCCACGGATGCTCAGATCCCGGCGGGTCAGCAGGGCTTCGGGGCGGTCCTCCGCCAGGAGGCGGTCCAGGACGTCGAGGTCCTCGGCGGCCAGCCGGCCCCGGAGGCAGGGGCGCATGTGGGAGAGCCAGGCCTGGGCACAGCGAGCAGTGGACAGCGGCGCCGGGTGCGCTTCGGTGCTGACGGTCCGCGGGCCGAGGACCTCGAACCCGGTCTGCTCCAGGAGGGGCCGCCAGTCCGGGTGCGCGTTCCACCCCGCGGAGGCCAGGGCCTGGTGGCACCGGGACTCCAGCCCGGGGCGGCCGATCCCGAGGTCCTCGGGCAGGAAGCGGGGCAGGGCATCCATCTCGACGACCACCAGCAGCCCGCCGGGCCGCAGCGCGGCACGGACCGCCCCCAGGACCGCGCCGGGGTCGGCGACCTCGTGCAGGAAGGACGAGGCCCACACGAGATCCACCTCCCCGACGGCGGGCCACGCCACATCCAGGTCCGCGTGGACGACGTGCACCCGACCGTCCAGCCCCTGCTCGCGGGCCGTGGCCTGCACGCGCTCGAGCATCACCGCCGACCGGTCGACCGCCACCACCTGCGCCGCCGGAAAACGCCGGGCCAGGACCCCGCCGCCGGCGCCCGTTCCGGCACCCAGGTCGACGATCGTGTGCGGGCCGTCCCCCACGTACTGGGTCGCCCACGTGGTCACCTCCTCCCAGGAGGCGCCGGACATTTCGGCATCCAGCTCCAGCAGCTGCGCCAGGTCCTCCTCGTGCCGGTGGTGGTCGTGCTGACCGGGATCGAAGGGGGTGCGGGAACGGTGGGTCATGCCTCCACGGTAGGCCAGTCATGCGGACGGGGCATATGATCTTGCGTATGGAGCAAGAATTCGGGCTAGACACGGTCATCCGCCAGCGCATCCGGGGCCTGCGACTGGCCCGCGGCTGGTCCTTGGACGCCCTGGCCGCCCGCTGCTACCTCAGCCCTTCCACCTTGAGCCGCATCGAGACCGGGCACCGTCGGATCGCCCTGGACCAGCTGGTGCCCATCGCCCGGGCCCTGGGCACCACGCTGGACGAACTGGTGGAGTCCCCCGGTGACGAGGACGTGGTGATCCGGCCCGAGCCCGGCCACACGCCGGGCATGACGACCTGGCTGCTGTCCCGGGAGGACGCCCTGCACGGCATGACGGTCGCCAAGATGCGCATCAGTCCGGATCGGGCGGCCGCAACGGAGCAGCTGGCGGTGCATCCCGGCCGGGAGTGGTTCACCGTGCTGTCCGGCACCGTGCGCCTGCGCCTGGGGGAACGGACCGTGCTCGTCGAGGCGGGCCACGCGGCCCAGTTCTCGACCATGGTCCCGCACGCCCTGGAGGCCCATCACGGACCCGTGGAGATCCTCACCATCTACGACCACGACGGGCAGCGCGCCCACCTGCACGGCACCGACGACGCCGTCACGCCGGAGGACCACTGAGGACAGTCCCCGCACCGGGGCCCGCTTCTTCTCCTGCCGAGGAGTCCGGCGGCATAGGATGACTACTCCACCGCGACGAGTCAGGAGGAGGTGGGTCCGATCACTGCTGGATCGATGCGGGCGCTTCCTGCTGACGACGTCGCGCTCCGACCGTAGGAGCAGAGGGTGCCACCCCGCCCGGAAAGGGGCTCCTCATGACCGTCTTCCCCACGACGCGCGAGCACGAGGCGCGCTCGTCGTCCGTTCGCGTGCTGCCGGTCGGGTTCCCGCCGGGGACGGGGCCGCAATGCGGACTCGGGACGACGGAAACGACGGCCTGGACGTCCCTCGCCGCGGGGTCGCCGAGGCTCCGCTCCGGCTGTGGCCCGGTGGACACCTCATGATGGAGACCTGCGATCGGCAGGCGGGCCAGGCAGGGGGCGTGGTCGCCGCAGGAGGCACAGACCCTGCTCTGTCGGTTTCCCGAGGTGGGACGCCACCGTGCTCAGCAGCACCTGTGGTACCGCGCAGGCCGGCGCCACGGACCCGGGCACCGATGGCACGAGCGGGCGACGACGACGCCGGCACCCGCGAACGTCCCGGACGTGTCGATGACAGCGGAACAGCCAGGAAGTGGGTGCTGCGGTGAGAATCCTGCCGGCCATCGCCGCCGTCGTCACGGCGGCGATGGTGATCGTCAAACTGCTCGAGGGGGACTGGGGGATGGTCCTTCTCGGCGTGCTGCTCTGCGCGGTGTCCGTGCGGGCCTTCGTGCTGCTCGGGCGCAAGCCCGACCCGTGATCATCGCATCCGCCGGCCGGGGCCTGGGTCCTGCTGGGTGACCCGGTGTGGGGTGGTGGCGTGTTCTTCGGGGGGTGGTTAAGGTGGGGAGCCCCCGCACCGTGTGGTGCGGGGGCTCGACCCTTCTGGTGTGGTCCGGCGGTGTCCTACTCTCCCACACCCTTCCGGGTGCAGTACCATCGGCGCTGTGGGTCTTAGCTTCCGGGTTCGGGATGGGACCGGGCGTTTCCCCCACGCTATGACCGCCGTAACTCGTGCTCCGCGCCCCGTACCGGGCCCGCTGCGGGGCGGGTGGTGGGGTGGGAAGTTCGTGTCACAGGCTGGTGGCTGTGGATTCAGTTGTGTGCTGCGCAACCGTGCAACCCGGCGGGGTTGTTGGTTGGGAGCCGTATAGTGGACGCGGTGTTCTGTGTGTTCCCACCCGTGGTCCGGGGCGTGCCCGGGTCCCCACGGTGGTGGGGGTGGGTGTGGGGTAAGTTGTCGGCCTATTAGTACCGGTCGGCTGCGCACGTCGTTGGTTCGTGCTTCCACCTCCGGCCTATCAACCCAGTGGTCTCGCTGGGGGCCTCTCGCACCTAAAGGGTGCGTGGAAATCTCATCTCGAAGCGAGCTTCCCGCTTAGATGCTTTCAGCGGTTATCTCTTCCGAACGTAGCGAAGCAGCGGTGCACCTGGCGGTACAACTGCCATACCAGAGGTTCGTCCGTCCCGGTCCTCTCGTACTAAGGACAGGTCTTCTCAAATTTCCTGCGCGCGCAGCGGATAGGGACCGAACTGTCTCACGACGTTCTGAACCCAGCTCGCGTACCGCTTTAATGGGCGAACAGCCCAACCCTTGGGACCAACTCCAGCCCCAGGATGCGACGAGCCGACATCGAGGTGCCAAACCATGCCGTCGATATGGACTCTTGGGCAAGATCAGCCTGTTATCCCCGAGGTACCTTTTATCCGTTGAGCGACGGCCATTCCACAATGTACCGCCGGATCACTAGTCCCGACTTTCGTCCCTGCTCGAGCTGTCGCTCTCACAGTCAAGCTCCCTTGTGCACTTACACTCGACACCTGATTGCCAACCAGGCTGAGGGAACCTTTGGGCGCCTCCGTTACTCTTTAGGAGGCAACCGCCCCAGTTAAACTACCCATCAGGCACTGTCCCTGACCCGGATCACGGGCCGAAGTTAGATGTCCAGAGTGACCAGAGTGGTATTTCAACGATGACTCCACGAGCACTGGCGTGCCCGCTTCACAGTCTCCCACCTATCCTACACAAGCCACACCGAACACCAATACCAAACTATAGTAAAGGTCTCGGGGTCTTTCCGTCCTGCTGCGCGTAACGAGCATCTTTACTCGTACTGCAATTTCGCCGAGTTCATGGTTGAGACAGCGGGGAAGTCGTTACTCCATTCGTGCAGGTCGGAACTTACCCGACAAGGAATTTCGCTACCTTAGGATGGTTATAGTTACCACCGCCGTTTACTGGGGCTTAAATTCTCCGCTTCGCCGTGAGGCTAACAGGTCCTCTTAACCTTCCAGCACCGGGCAGGAGTCAGTCCGTATACATCGTCTTGCGACTTCGCACGGACCTGTGTTTTTGATAAACAGTCGCTTCCCCCTGGTCTCTGCGGCCCTTACCCGCTCGCACCAGCAAGTGGTGTCCACGGTCCGGGCCCCCTTCTCCCGAAGTTACGGGGGCATTTTGCCGAGTTCCTTAACCATGATTCTCTCGATCGCCTTAGTATTCTCTACCTGATCACCTGTGTCGGTTTGGGGTACGGGCGGCTGGAACCTCGCGTCGATGCTTTTCTCGGCAGCATAGGATCACCGAATCCCCCCACGGATGGGGGTCCCGTCACGTCTCAGGCGCATGATCCGCGGATTTGCCAACGGATCGCCCTACACGCTTAGACCGGGTCTACCATCGCCCGGCTCGGCTACCTTCCTGCGTCACACCTGTTAATACGCTTACCTCCCCGGTTCAGGTCCCACGCTCCCCGCCACCGGTGACGGCCAATGGCCGGCACCTGGTGCGGTTCGGGTGGTTAGTGTCCCCGGTTCGATATGGGCGGTTCTTCGCCGGTACGGGAATATCAACCCGTTGTCCATCGACTACGCCTGTCGGCCTCGCCTTAGGTCCCGACTGACCCAGGGCAGATTAGCTTGACCCTGGAACCCTTGATCATCCGGCGGACGGGTTTCTCACCCGTCATTCGCTACTCATGCCTGCATTCTCACTCGTGTGGGCTCCACCACTGGGTTACCCCGCAGCTTCACTGCCCACACGACGCTCCCCTACCCATCGCACCACCTGAACCAAGGACCACGAGGGCCCCGGCTGGGTATCGTTGGTGCAATGCCACAACTTCGGCGGTGTACTTGAGCCCCGCTACATTGTCGGCGCGGAATCACTTGACCAGTGAGCTATTACGCACTCTTTCAAGGGTGGCTGCTTCTAAGCCAACCTCCTGGTTGTCTAAGCAACTCCACATCCTTTCCCACTTAGCACACGCTTAGGGGCCTTAGTTGGTGGTCTGGGCTGTTTCCCTCTCGACTATGAAGCTTATCCCCCACAGTCTCACTGCTACGCTCTCACTTACCGGCATTCGGAGTTTGGCTGACGTCAGTAACCTTGTAGGGCCCATCGGCCATCCAGTAGCTCTACCTCCGGCAAGAAACACGTAACGCTGCACCTAAATGCATTTCGGGGAGAACCAGCTATCACGAAGTTTGATTGGCCTTTCACCCCTACCCACAGCTCATCCCCTCCATTTTCAACTGAAGTGGGTTCGGTCCTCCACGCGCTCTTACACGCGCTTCAACCTGGCCATGGGTAGATCACTTCGCTTCGGGTCTAGATCACGCCACTCACTCGCCCTATTCAGACTCGCTTTCGCTACGGATACCCCTCACGGGTTAACCTCGCGACGTAACACTAACTCGCAGGCTCATTCTTCAAAAGGCACGCCGTCACCTTGTAGGGCTCCGACGGATTGTAGGCACACGGTTTCAGGTACTATTTCACTCCCCTCCCGGGGTACTTTTCACCTTTCCCTCACGGTACTGGTCCGCTATCGGTCATCAGGTAGTATTTAGGCTTACCAGGTGGTCCTGGCAGATTCACACGGGATTTCACGGGCCCCGTGCTACTTGGGTACGTGCACCGTGCGGCAGCAACGATTTCGTCTACGGGACTCCCACCCTCTACGGCCCGGCACTCACACCGGTTCGACTATCGTCCTGCACTCACACGCCCGGGCCGGCAGACCCGGGACGACACGCCCCACGACCCCGATGATGCAACCCCTGCCGGGTCTCACACACCATCGGTTTGGCCTCTTCCGCGTTCGCTCGCCACTACTGACGGAATCACTGTTGTTTTCTCTTCCTGTGGGTACTGAGATGTTTCACTTCCCCACGTTCCCTCCACGCACCCTATGAATTCAGGTACGGGTCACCACGCATAACACGCGGCGGGGTTTCCCCATTCGGAGACCCTCGGATCACAGCTCGTTTATCAGCTCCCCGAGGCTTATCGCAGATTACCGCGTCCTTCATCGGCTCCTGATGCCAAGGCATCCACCGTGCGCCCTTAAAAACTTGCCACATGATCACAGAACACACCGACCCACCACCACGACCACCGGCCCCCTCCCGCAAGGAGAAGGACCCGCTGCCCGCAGCACTGGGCGGCGATCAATCACGAACTTGAGGCACCACAACCACCGCCGAGACGCCCGAAGACGACCCCTGCGACTGCTGCGGCACCAGTTCTTAAGATGCTCGCGTCCACTATACAGTTCTCAAACAACAACCCGCACACCCCACACTCACGGGCGGAAGTCACGACCATCAGGCCGTCACCGCCGCCGGCGGGGCGCCGGGAACCAAAGACATCTCACCACCCACCACGAACCCACCACCCCTCCACCACCGCCCCCGCAAAGGGGACCAGCAGCGCAGGAACCGGTGCGCCCGGGTCGGGGCCTGTTGTCTCAGGACCCAACAGTGCGCCATGGACCGCTCCTCCACCGGACGTCCCCCACCGTTCCACCACCACCACGACCACCGGGGCAACCCGGCAGCCCGCGGTGAGCGGGTACTGAAGAAGAGAACGACCAGCACCTAAGGTGCGGCCGCTTGCCTGCTGATGTTCCACCCATGAGCTCACCCCACCGGCAGCACCTACGGCTGCTCGAAGCGGGGGCGACCACCACACGGTGGTCAACGGCTCCTTAGAAAGGAGGTGATCCAGCCGCACCTTCCGGTACGGCTACCTTGTTACGACTTAGTCCCAATCGCCGGTCCCACCTTCGACGGCTCCCTCCCACAAGGGGTTAGGCCACCGGCTTCGGGTGTTACCAACTTTCGTGACTTGACGGGCGGTGTGTACAAGGCCCGGGAACGTATTCACCGCAGCGTTGCTGATCTGCGATTACTAGCGACTCCGACTTCATGAGGTCGAGTTGCAGACCTCAATCCGAACTGAGACCGGCTTTTTGGGATTAGCTCCACCTCACAGTATCGCAACCCTTTGTACCGGCCATTGTAGCATGCGTGAAGCCCAAGACATAAGGGGCATGATGATTTGACGTCATCCCCACCTTCCTCCGAGTTGACCCCGGCAGTCTCCTATGAGTCCCCACCATCACGTGCTGGCAACATAGAACGAGGGTTGCGCTCGTTGCGGGACTTAACCCAACATCTCACGACACGAGCTGACGACAACCATGCACCACCTGTCCACCAGCCCCGAAGGGAAACCCCATCTCTGGGGCGGTCCGGTGGATGTCAAGCCTTGGTAAGGTTCTTCGCGTTGCATCGAATTAATCCGCATGCTCCGCCGCTTGTGCGGGCCCCCGTCAATTCCTTTGAGTTTTAGCCTTGCGGCCGTACTCCCCAGGCGGGGCACTTAATGCGTTAGCTACGGCGCGGAGGACGTGGAATGTCCCCCACACCTAGTGCCCAACGTTTACGGCATGGACTACCAGGGTATCTAATCCTGTTCGCTCCCCATGCTTTCGCTCCTCAGCGTCAGTAACAGCCCAGAGACCTGCCTTCGCCATCGGTGTTCCTCCTGATATCTGCGCATTTCACCGCTACACCAGGAATTCCAGTCTCCCCTACTGCACTCTAGTCTGCCCGTACCCACTGCCGACCCGGGGTTGAGCCCCGGGCTTTCACAGCGGACGCGACAAACCGCCTACGAGCTCTTTACGCCCAATAATTCCGGACAACGCTTGCGCCCTACGTATTACCGCGGCTGCTGGCACGTAGTTAGCCGGCGCTTCTTCTGCAGGTACCGTCACTTGCGCTTCTTCCCTACTGAAAGAGGTTTACAACCCGAAGGCCGTCATCCCTCACGCGGCGTCGCTGCATCAGGCTTTCGCCCATTGTGCAATATTCCCCACTGCTGCCTCCCGTAGGAGTCTGGGCCGTGTCTCAGTCCCAGTGTGGCCGGTCACCCTCTCAGGCCGGCTACCCGTCGTCGCCTTGGTGAGCCATTACCCCACCAACAAGCTGATAGGCCGTGAGCCCATCCAAAACCAGTAAACCCTTTCCACCCCCACCATGCGGTGGAAGGTCGTATCCAGTATTAGACCCGGTTTCCCAGGCTTATCCCAGAGTCAGGGGCAGGTTACTCACGTATTACTCACCCGTTCGCCACTAATCCGCCCAGCAAGCTGGGCATCATCGTTCGACTTGCATGTGTTAAGCACGCCGCCAGCGTTCGTCCTGAGCCAGGATCAAACTCTCCGTCAAAAAACAGAAAACCAACCCGAACACCCCACCACAAAGCAGGACACCCGGACGATCCAGGCTGACACCGTCACCCACCCCACGGAGGCGGAACGAGCAACGGCCAATCAACCAAACAAAACATTTGGCATCAACAAACATGGCACACTATTGAGTTCTCAAACAACAGACCAAGAACCAGACCCCCAAGGCCCAGAACTCGAAGAAAGAAAACCGCCCAGCACCACGATTCCTCGCGGCCCGGCTGAACCGGCTCATCTACTTTACCTCTTCCGCCAGTTCCTTGCAAGAGCCCGTCACCGCGCAGCGGTGGTCGGCTCGACGGAACGTCGGGAGGGGATCTGCCGGATTCGGCTACTGTCCCGGGTGGTCTCTCGACCCCCTGGGCAACTTGTTCAGCTTATCCCATTTCCTGATCTCTGCCAAAGCGTGCCGGCCGCGCAGCGGTCGTCGACTCGACGGAACGTCAGGAGGGGATGTGCCGGATCCGGCTGCTGTCCCGGGCGATCTCTCGACCCCCGAGGCAACTTCGCTAGCTTAGCCCATTCCCTGTTCCCCTGCCAAAGCGGGACAATCGCACCGCATGGTCGGCCCAGGCCGTCGCGTGGGACGGGGCCGGTCGGGTGACCGCAGGGGGTGGGTCGTCGGTGTCGGCGAGGAGAAGTGGTTCATCGCGGAGTGTGTCGATCGGCGCGGGCTCGGGCCCGCGGCCGGAGAGGCCCCCCGGTTGTCCCCGGGTGCGCCGGCATGGCTGCTGAACTGTCGCTGTCGGTTGTCGTTCCGGTCAAGGACGACGCGGTGGTGCTGGCGCGGTGCCTGCAGCTGATACGGCAGCAGACCCTGCCACCGGCGGAGATCGTGGTGGTGGACAACGACTCCCGGGACGGCAGCGCGCAGGTCGCCGCCCGATACGGCGCCACGGTCCTTGCCGTACAGGTGCCCGGCATCCCGGCGGCTGCCGCGGCCGGCTACGACGCCGCGGTGGGGACGGTCATCGCCCGGTGCGACGCCGATTCGGCTCCACCGCCCGACTGGCTCGAGCGCATCCAGCAGGCCTTCGCCACGGATCCGTCCCTGGGTGCTCTGGTGGGCACCGGGTATTTCTACGACCTTCCCCGTCTGTGGAGTGCCGTCCTCAGCCCCGTCTGGCGGCACTCCTACCTGTGGGGCATGCGCCTCGTGCTGGGACACCCACCGCTGTGGGGATCGAACATGGCGCTCCGCCGCTCGGCCTGGCAGGAGGTCCGCACTGTGGTGGAGCGCTCCGACCCCGAAGTGCACGACGATCTGGAGTTGAGCTTTTGGCTCGGTCCGCAGTGGAGCATCCGCTACGACGGGCGTCTGCGGGTCGGCGTGTCCCCTCGGTGTCTGTACGGCCTGGCCCAGATCAGGCGCCGGTGGGCTCGGACCTTTCACACCGTGGGAGTCCACTGGGCCATCGAACGCCCCTGGGCCCGCCGGCGTCGGCGGAAGGCCTGACGCATCATCAGGTAGGTCCCGCCGGGCAACGGCTGACAGCAGTCGGCCGGTTGCGTGGCGGCGTTCGCTTCTGGTGCACGGCCTGCGGACCCTTTGGCGCTGTGGTTGCAGCTTAGAGCCCTTCGTGCGCCATGTTCGCGAAGCGGGAGTAGTGGCCCTGGAACGCCACCACGATCGTCTTGGTGGGACCGTTGCGGTGCTTCGCCACGATCACGTCGGCCTCGCCCGCGCGCGGCGACTCCTTGTCGTAGACGTCGTCGCGGTGCAGCAGGATGACCATGTCGGCGTCCTGCTCGATCGAGTTGTGGACGGTGATGCCGTTGGCGATGAAGTTGTGACTGCCGAGCACCGTGGCGTCGAACACTTCCTCTTCGCTCTCGTGCTCGATGGACGCCACGCTGTCCCACAGGAGGTCGTTGACCGCCATGAGTTCGAGCTCTGCCGATTCAAGGGTGGCCGCGATACGCGCCAGACGTTGGCGCGAGGGCGCCGCCTTGTAGTACGCACTTCCGCAGTACTCACTTCCCATGGACGCCTGGAAGTCGCGATGCGTGATGCCCTTGTCCTTCAGGATGCCCTTCACGTCTGTCCAGACGTCGGTAGGAACCGTGTCGACGTTGGGATTCCCGGTCTTCGTCTCCAGAATGCCCAGCAACTTGGCACAGTTGATCGCCCGGTCGCCGTGCACTCCGATCTCTCGAAGGAATCGAAGCTGGTCCTCCGCACCGGAGATGTCGAGCGTGTAGCCAGGGCGGTACTGCGCCTTGGGCGTCGTCGGGCGGATGCGCGCAGAAATGCCGAAACGAAGCAACAGCCGGCTGAGGTCGTCGAGCATACGGCGAGACGTCGAGGCGAAATAGATGCGTCCACCGTTCTGGTCCTTGTTGGTCGTGACCGATCCGTCAGTAGCCCAGATGTGGTGGAGGAAAAGGGCGATCTGCCTTTTCGACAGAGCGAACACCGACTGCGGTACGAACTTCTCGTGGCTTCGGCAGCCGAAGAGACCCTGGTCGTCCAACCACTCGGCGATGGGGTTCCGCTTGCCGTGCGTGAGGTGGAACGGCGCAGGCAGGCGCAAGGAAGTACACCGCGCCACCGCGTACTCATCCCGCTCGGCCGTGATACCGAAGAACTTTGCGGCCTTGGTGACGGTCTTGAGGTTGTCCTCGTCCACGGATGCATAGCGCAATGGCTGACCCTTCACGAAGGATCCGTCCCCCAGGAGGTGCGCCAGCATGATGACCTGCGCATCGTCCCACTCCGTCCGTCGCGTCGGACCGTCGGTGTGCCGCGGAACGCCGAGCCGGTCTCCCACCGACAGCTCGCCCAGCGGCTTCCAGCCGCGGTAGGTGAAGAACGGGTGGTTCGCCGTCGCCCGGATCGTCTTCCCGGATGCCAGGGTGAGGCGGTAGACCGGCTTGACCCCGGTGGAAAAGACGTGGGTCAGCGTACGCTCGGCATAGCGCATGTCGTCGCCCAGTGACCACACCGGGACGTCCTTCGCTCCGGACTCGAACAGCTCGCCCATGGTGACCTCGGCGCCGGTGTCCGAGCGGAGGATCCGTGTGTCCGCGGTGAGACAGCCCGACTCGCGCAGGTCCGACACCATCGGCTTCTTGTCCTGGCGCTGCTCCGAGCCACGGTTCAGCTGCGACAGGGCGATGACGGGGACCTCGAGCTCCTTGGCCAGCAGCTTCAGGGCACGGGAGAACTCCGAGACCTCCTGCTGGCGGGACTCGACCTTCTTGCCGGAGCTCATCAGCTGCAGGTAGTCGAGGACCACGAGCTTGAGGTCGTGCTTCTGCTTGAGCCGGCGGCACTTCGCCCGGATCTCCATGAGGGACATGTTCGGGGAGTCGTCGATGAACAGCGGCGCGGAGTCCATCTTGCCCATCGTGGTCGCGATCTTGGCCCACTGCTCGTCCTGCAGGCGCCCCTTGCGCAGATCCTGCATGTTGAGGGTGGCCTCCGCGGAGAGCAGGCGCATGGCGATCTCGTTGCGGCTCATTTCCAGGGAGAAGATGACCGTGGTCATGTTGTGCTTGATCGCCGCGGACCGCGCCACGTCGAGGGCCAGGGTCGAGTTGTGCGTCGGGATGAACGTCGGACCTGCCAGGTACAGGTGTGACGGGTGGTCGACCTCGATGCATCGCACGGGCACCGACTCGATCGGGTCGATCGCGGTAACCCTGCGCCGCCCTGCTGGCTCGTAATCGGCGTCAGGGTGCTCAATGGCGGGGGCATTGGCGACGACGTGCTCCTCGCCCCCCAGCATGGATACCAGGATCTCCTCGGTCGTGCGCACGGCGGATGAGTCGGCGGTGGCGGTGAGCCATTGGTGCTGCTCGTCCGCGACGATCTCGGAGCCGTCGTCGAAGGTCACGCGATAGCACGGCCGCTCGATTATGACCTCGGTCGCCGCCACCACACGGGACGGGGTGCCGTCCGCGGCGATGACCTCGTCGCCCACCTGGATCTCACCCATGGTGGTCCATCCCGTGGGCGTGGGGACAGCGGTGTCGAGCGCGAGCGCCTTGCCCATCGCCGGGCGCGCCGCGATGACGATCATCTGACCGCCCTGGAAGCCCTGGGTCAGTTCGTCGAGCTCGATGAACCCGGTGGGCACGCCGCGCATGCCCTCGCCCTGGGTGCCGGCGGCCTCGATCTCGTCGACCGTGGCCTCGACGACCTCCTTGAGCACCGTGTAGTCCTCGGAGGAGCGCCGCTCGGCCACCTGGTAGATCTCGGCCTGCGCCTCGTTGACGATGTCGTCGACCTCGCCGTCGGCGCTGTAGCCCAGCTGCACGATCTTGGTCCCGGCCTCCACGAGACGGCGAAGCACGCCGCGCTCGCGCACGATCTCCGCGTAGAACCCGGCGTTGGCCGCGGTGGGCACCGAGGAGATGAGGGTGTGCAGGTAGGCCGGGCCGCCGACCCGCTCGATCTCGCCGCGCTTGGTCAGCTCGTCGGACACCGTGATGGCGTCGGCCGGCTCGCCCCGGCCGTAGAGGGAGATGATCGCCTCGTAGATGGACTCGTGCGCCGGCTTGTAGAAGTCCACGCCGCGCAGCACCTCGACCACGTCCGCGATCGCGTCCTTGGACAGCATCATCCCGCCGAGCACGGACTGCTCCGCCACGTTGTCCTGCGGCGGGGTCCGCCCGAACTCCCGGTCGTTCCCGGACGAGTGCTCCGACACGTGTACACCTCTCCCCCGCGCACCGTGCGGGGGCACGGGCACGCACAACTACGACGACGCCGCCCCACCGACCGGGCAGCCCCTCCATTCTCGCACCGGTCGCGGACACCGCTTGCCGCTCCCCGTCCTCCGTGGGCACGATGAGCCATGACTCTCGACACAGGCCTCAGCGGACCCTGCTCGTGGGACATCCGGACCACGCGGCGGGAGCTCGTGGCGGGGCGGATCAGCCACGTGGAGCACCTCGAGGCCCTGCTGGAGCGGCTGCCGGTGGCCGAGCGGCTGGGCGCGGTGCTCAGCGCCGATCCCGAGCTCGCCCGGGCCTGTGCCCACGCCCTGGACCGGCACGAGACCGAGGGCCCGCTCACCGGGATCCCGCTGGCGGTCACGGACGTCGTGGACGTCGCCGGCTTCCCCACCACGGGCGGCACCCGGGCGCTCGAGCACAACGTCGTGGACCGCGACGCCCCCGTGGTGGACCGTCTGCGGGAGGCCGGGGCCCTGTTTTCCGTGAAGACCACCCTGCACGAGCTGTCCCTCGGCAGCACCGCCGGGAACGGCTCCTCCGGCCCAGTCCGCCACCCGGCGGACCCCGCCCTGGGCGCCGGCAGCGGGTCGGCCGTGGCCGTGGCGGTGGGCTTGGCCCCGGCTGCGGTCGCCGCTGACACCGGGGGCGGCGCGCGCGTGCCCGCCGCGCTCTGCGGGATCGTGGGGTTCCGGCCCACGCTGGGGCGCTACCCGGCGTCGGGGCTGCTGCCGCTCGCTCACTCCCGGGACACGGCCGGGCCCATGGCGCGGACCGTGGACGTCGTCGTCCTCCTCGACGCCCTGCTGGCCGGGGAGCATCCCCGCGGGTCTCCCCCCGCGCGGCGGATCGAGCTCGACGACGAGGGCGGTGGCGCGCTGCGCGGCGTGCGGCTGGGGGTTCCCGGGCTGTTCACGCGGGACCTCGAGCCGGGCGTCGACACGGTCTTCGGCGCGGCCCTGCGAGCGCTCGAGGCGGCGGGGGCGGAGCTCGTGGACGTGGACCTCCGGGGAGCCCACGAGCTCGCGGCGCCGGCCGGCATGGCCATCGCCCTGCACGAGTTCCTGCCGGACCTGGAGTCGTACCTGCACGACGCCGGCACCGGCCACACCCTCGCCGCGGTCCGGGACGGCCTCACCAGCCCGGCCGTGCGGCGCCTGTGGGGACTGGCCGAGGTCTTCCGCGCCGCCGTCGACGACTACCGGACCGCCCTGGAGGACCGCCGCTCCGCCCTGCGCCTGTACACCGGGGCGCTGGAGGCAGCGGGGGTCACGGCGCTGGTGCATCCTGCGTCCCCCCTGACGGCCCGGACCGTGGGCGACGACGGGAGCGGGGAGCTCGCCGGCCGCCGCGCGCCCACGTCCGCGACCGTCACCGGCCACGCCGACCTGGCCGGGGTGCTCGGCACCCCGGGCATCAGCATCCCGGCGGGCCGCACCGCCGAGGGCCTGCCCGTGGGTCTGGAGCTCGCCGGGGTGCCGCGCTCCGACGCCGTGCTGCTGGACCTTGCGCGCACGGTGGAGGCGGTGCTGCGGGAGCGGTGAGCGGGCCGGACGGGGCGGGTCAGGTCCCGGGAGCCGTCCCCGGCCGCGCGGGCGGGAACTCGTCGGCGCGCTCCAGCGCCTCCTCGGCCCGCCGGCGGCCGAGTTCGACGAGCTCCGCGGCCCGGTGGAAGTCCAGGAGCCGTCCCGAGCGCTTGGGGATCGTGATGAGCAGGTCCGGCGGGTAGCCGGCCAGCCGGTAGCGCAGGACCATGCTCTGCAGCACCTCGAGGGACAGCTGCATGACGTCGAGGGTGCGCAGCCCCGGCGGCAGCGTGCCGAAGGCCTCCTCGAGCAGCTCCTCGGGGGGCTTCTGGGCCGGGAGCTGCGGGAGCGGGGCGTCCGCCGCCGGCCGGGATCCCCGGGTCCCGCCGCGGCCGCGGGTCTCGGCCACCCGGTCGAGGAAGCTGCGGGCCAGCTCCCGGTCCAGGACCACGTTGGCGCTGCGCCGGAACCGTTCCGCCCACTCCTCCGCGGGCCGCGGCGCCGCCGTCTCCTGGGTGGGCACCCGACCCTCGGTCAGGGGCTGCTCGCCGGAGAGCGAGACGGCGACGGTCACGTCCGTGTGGGTGGCGACGGTCGCGGCGATGGGCACGGGGTTCATGATCCCGCCGTCGGCGAGCAGCCGGCCGTTGATCATCACCGGGGTGATGATGCTCGGCAGGGCGATCGACGCCCGGATGGCGGCGTCCACCGGGCCCTCCTGGAACCACACCTCCTTGCGCGCGAGCAGGTCGGTGGCGACCGCGGTGAAGGGAACGGGCAGCTCCTCGATGAGGACGCCGTCGAGCAGCTCGCGGACCTTGGCCATGATCTTCTCCGCACGGATCACCCCGGGCGCCGAGGGCGAGGGGTCCAGCAGCCGGAACACGTCCCGCTGCGTCAGGGACAGCGCCCACGCGGTGTAGTCCTCGAGGCGCCCGGCGGCGTACACGCCCCCCACGAGGGCGCCCATCGAGCTGCCCGCGACCGTGCCGATCTCGTAGCCCCGCTCCTGCAGCACCTGGAGCACGCCGATGTGCGCGTAGCCGCGGGCGCCGCCGCTGCCCAGGGCCAGCGCCACGCGCGTCGGTCGAGCCATTCGCCGCTCCTTCCGGGCGCCGCCACCCGGGAGTGCGGCGCCGCACGGGGGCCGCACATCCACCGGGTCCTCCGAGCGTAGCGCGACGCTCCGGGGCCCGGCGCGCGTGACGCCCGGGGTCCCGTCCTGGTGCCCGGTGGTCTCGCAGAGCACCCCGTCCACACCGTCGGTCCACGCCTGTGGACAACCGGTGGAAAACGCCGTGGACGACTGTGCACAGGCTGGGGGAAACTCTGTGGAAAGTTCTCCACAAGCCCTCATGATCTCGGCTTTGACAAGGGGCGATGTGGATGCACACCCTGTGCAGGAGCCCGCCGTGGCCCTCTTGTGTCATCCACAGCACAGGCGTGGGCGCAGAGCCTCCCGCGAGCGGGACAGGGCGGTCGGGCGGGCGGGCTCAGGTCACCGACGCGAGCAGCGCCAGCCACAGCAGCGGGTTGCACAGGACCGCCAGGACGAGCAGCACCACGTTGCGCCCCCGGTGGGAGGGGAAGGCGATCATCCCGGCGATCGCCACCAGCGCCGTCACGGACGCGGCCACCGCGGACGCCACCAGGCCCACGACGAAGACGGTCATGGCCGTCTGCGCGCCGCCCGCGTTGCCGCCCACGAAGGCGACGACGAAAGCCAGTACCGTGAAGAGCAGGCAGGCCAGGCCTGCGAGGAGCAGGGCGGACGGGGTGACACGGGCGAGCGGGGACGGCATGAGCCCATTGTCCCCCGGGGCTCTCGACGACGCCCCGGCGCTTCCTGACGGGGTCCTGAACGACCGGCCCAGGAGGACCCGTGGACGAGACGCAGGCGATGTGGGAGGACCGCTACGCCTCCGGGGCGAGCTCCCCGGACGGCACCCGGCCGCACCCGGAGGTCGCCGCCCTCCTGGACCGCCTCGCCGGTGAGCGCGTCGGACGGACCCCGGCGGCCCTGGACCTGGGCGCGGGCGCCGGCCGTCACACCTTGGCGCTCGCGCTCGCCGGCCACGACCCCACGGCCGTGGACTTCTCCCCCACCGCCGTGCGGATCGTCACCGAGGCCTTGGCCGAGCGCGGACTGCCGGGCCGGGCCCTGGTGGCCGACCTGCGCACCTGGAGCCCGGCGCAGGAGCAGGCGGCAGGCCCGGCCGTCGTTCCCGAGCGCTTCGACCTGGTCGTGGCCGCGTACTTCCAGCACGACCTCTCGCTGCTGCGCCGGGCCGCCGAGTGGCTCGTGCCCGGCGGCCGGTTGCTGTGGATCACCCACGCCCCCGGCAGCGTCCAGGGCCCGCCCCCCACCGTGCCCCGTCCCACGCTCGCGCAGACGGTGGCCGTGCTGGAGGGCAAGGACCTGGACCTGCAGCGCGCCGAGGAGGTCCGCACCGGCGAGACCGTGCTCGACGTCGTCGTGGAGGCCCTCCGCCCCCGCCGGCCCGTTCCCGGACACGGAAGAGGCCCCCGCGGCGCACCGCGGGGGCCTCGTCGTCTCGGCAGGGCCGATCAGGCGGGGACGACCTCGAACTCGACGTTCGCGTTGACGTCCTCGTGCAGGCGCACGGAGGCCTGGTACACACCGGTGGTCTTGATGTGCTGGGTCAGCTCGACCTTGCGCTTGTCCACCGAGCCGAGGCCGGCGGCCTCGACGGCGTGGGCGACGTCCTCGGCCTTGACGGTGCCGAAGAGACGGCCCTCGGCGCCGGCCTTGACCGGGATGGTCACCGTCGCGGAGGTCAGCTTCTGGGCCAGGGCCTGGGCGTCCTCGAACGAGGCGACCTCGCGGGCCGCACGGGCGGCCTTGATGCTCTCGATCTGCTTCTCGCCGCCGCGGGTCCACGGGGTGGCGAAGCCGCGCGGGAAGAGGTAGTTGCGGGCGTACCCGTTCTTGACCTCGACCACGTCACCGGCTGCGCCGAGGCCGGTGACCTCGGTCGTCAGGATGATCTTTGCCATGAGTATCTGTCCTCTCTGATCAGCGGCCGGCGCCGGAGTAGGGCAGCAGCGCGACCTCGCGGGCGTTCTTGATCGCCAGGGCGATCTTGCGCTGCTCCTGCACGGTCACACCGGTGACACGGCGGGCACGGATCTTGCCGCGGTCAGAGATGAACTTGCGCAGCAGCGCAACGTCCTTGTAGTCGATCTCGGTGACTTTGGCCGCCTTGAGCGGGTTCTGCTTTGGTTTGGGCTTGCGAAGCTCAGCCTTGGCCATCGTGGTGCTCCTTGTTCTTCAAGTGGAGCCCGCGGCTTGTCACCGCGGGATGGGATGTTGTGGTGGAAGAGGGAAGGCCTAGAACGGCGGTTCGTCGTCCTGGCCGCCGCCCCAGTCGTAGTTCCCGCCGGAGGACTGGCTCCAGGGGTCGCTCTGGGGCGCTGCCTGCGGCGCCGCGGCCGGGCGGGCACCGCCGCGACCGCCCTGGCCGAAGCCGCCGCCCTGCTGGCCGCCGCCGAAGCCGGAGTCGCCCCCGAATCCGCCGCCGCCCTGCGGGGCACCGCCGCCGAAGCTGCCGCCCTGCCCGCCGCCGCCGAAGCCGCCGCCCTGCCCGCCGGAGCGGGCGTTGCGGTTGACCTTGGCGGACGCGTAGCGCAGGGAGGGACCGACCTCGTCGACGTCGAGCTCCGTGACGGTGCGCCGCTCGCCTTCCTTGGTCTCGTACGAGCGCGACTTGAGCCGACCCTGGACGATGACGCGCATGCCCTTCTGCAGGGACTCCGCCACGTTCTCGGCCGCCTCGCGCCACACGGAGCAGCGCAGGAACAGGGTCTCCCCGTCCTTCCACTCGTTGGACTGGCGGTCGAAGGTGCGGGGCGTGGACGCAACGGTGAAGTTGGCCACGGCCGCACCCGACGGGGTGAAGCGCAGCTCGGGGTCAGCGGTCAGGTTGCCGATTACGGTGATGACGGTGTCACCAGCCATGTGGACCTCCCGGGTCAGAAAAGTTCGCGGTCGTACAGGACGTGCTGGGGATTCTCAGCATCTCACCGGCGCACCCGGACGGGTACCCGCGGCGTGCGCTGTGAAGTCCTTACTCGGCGGAGATCTTCTGCTCTTCCGGGCGGATGATCTTGGTGCGCATGATGGCCTCGTTGAGGTTCAGGACGCGGTCGAGCTCCTGGGCGGTCTGCGGGGTCGCGGTGAAGCGGACCACCGCGTAGATGCCCTCGGACTTCTTCTGGATCTCGTAGGCGAGGCGACGGCGGCCCCAGATGTCGACGGTGTCGACGGTGCCGTTGTCCTTGGTGACGACCTCGAGGAACTTCTTGAGAGTCGGCTCCACGGCGCGGTCCTCGACCTCGGGGTTGATGATCACCATCAGTTCGTATTCACGCATGTTCGAACCCACCTCCTTCGGGCTGAGCGGCTGCGGTCCTTCCGCAGCAGGAGGTTCTGTGCGTCGTCCGCGCGCCGGCACCGCACGTCGGGCGGCGGGCACACAGACTTTCCAACACTACTACATCCGGGGTGCCCGGCCCAACGGACCGGGCGGGGCGCTCAGTACCGGTAGGCGCTGCGGGCGATGGACGCGTTCACGAGCGCCGTGCGGAACGGCATGGTGATGACGTCCACGAGCATCAGCAGGGACCAGGGGACGAGGAAGAGGAAGCCCACGCCGATCCCGGCCAGGGACCACCCGAGGCCTCCCAGGACCAGGTAGACCAGGCCCCAGATCGGCTGGCGCAGGTAGAACTTGTGCGCCCCCAGCCAGCCCAGGAGGAACCACAGGACGTAGGCCAGCAGCACCGACTTCCCGCCCACCAGGTTCACCACGGGCCGCGGGGGCACCGGCGGGCCGTACCCGCCGCGCCCGGGCGGGAACCCGTAGGGCGCGCCGGAGTGCCCGGCGCGGGCGGGGTCGCCCTGGAGGGGGACGGGACGGTAGTACTCGGGCTCGGGGGCCACGCAGGTCCTTTCGGAACGGACGGGGAACGGAGGGAGATCGGAAGGGGACGGTCCCGGGGGAACGCCCGCACCGGTTCCAACGACGCCCGCCGCGGCGCTATTCCGGGCGCCCGGACCCCGGGGGCACCGCCGCGAGGTGTTCGGGGCGCACCGGCGCCACGTGGGCGTCGTACTCGGGGTGCCGGCCCAGCCACGCCTTGATGAACGGGCACACGGGCACGATCTGCAGTCCGGCGTCGATGGTGCCCTCCACGGCGAAGCGGGCCAGCCGCCCGCCCAGGCCCTGCCCTCCGTAGGACTCGTCCACGGTGGTGTGGTGGAGGATCCGCTGCGGCCCGGCGGCGGTGCCGAACGGCAGGTAGTCGCACTGGGCGACGACCGCGCCGGCGTCCACGAGCTCGTAGCGTCGGCGGTCGGGGGCGTTGCGGGCGGTGATCGGGGACTCTTCCGGCATGGCTGCTCCTGGTAGGGCTTCCGGCCGCGGCGCCGGACGGCGCGGGCCTCCCGGGGGGCGCGGGCACGACCCCCGGCGCGGCGACGGAGCACGGCCCGGGCACGACTCGTCGCCCCCGGCAATTAGGCTACGCTTTTCTTGTCAAATGATCACCGTGCGGTCCCCGATCGCCGTGCGTGAGGAGAGGCCCGAATGCGCCGTCGTCACCTGTTCGCCACCACCGGAGCCCTCACGGCCCTGGCAGCCACGGTCTCCGGCTGCGGGGTGCTCGGCGCGGGCCAGGAGCCCGCGGACCTGCAGATCTACTCCGCCCGGCACTACGACCTCGAGGGCGCCTTCGGGCAGTTCACCGAGGAGACCGGGGTGACCGTGGAGTTCATCAGCGGTGACGACGCCGAGCTCCTCGAGCGGCTCAAGGCCGAGGGCGACGACACCCCGGCGGACGTGTTCATGACCGTCGACGCGGGCAACCTCTGGAACGCCGCCCGGCAGGACGAGCTGGCGCCGGTGACCTCGGCGGCTCTCGAGGAGGCCGTGCCGGAGGACCTGCGCGACGCCGAGGGACGGTGGTACGGCCTGGCGATGCGCGCCCGCACGGTGACCTACAACCCGGACAACGTCGACACCGCCGCGTTCGACACCCAGGACACCTACGCCGGTCTGGCCGATCCGCAGTGGAAGGGCCGGCTGTGCATGCGCGACGCCACCTCCTCCTACACCCAGTCCCTCGTGGCGAGCCTGATCGACCTGCACGGGCGGGAGCGGGCCCTCGAGATCGTCGAGGGCTGGGTCGCCAACGACGTGCAGATCATGAGCAACGACATGCTGCTGCTCGAGGCGATCGACGCGGGCACCTGCGACGTGGGGATCAACAACCACTACTACCTCGCCCGCAAGCTCGCGGAGGACCCCGAGCTGAACGTCGACCTCTTCTGGGCCAGCCAGGACGGCGCCGGCACGCACGTCAACATCTCCGGGGCCGGCGTGGTCGCCGGCTCCGACAACGCCGAGGACGCCCAGCGGCTCGTCGAGTGGCTGGCCACCGACGGCCAGAACGCCTTCGTCGACGCGAACCACGAGTTCCCGGTGAACCCCTCGGTGACCCCCGAACCCACGATCGCGCAGTTCGGCGAGTTCCAGCGGATGCCGCTGAACGCCCAGGCGTACGGCGATCTCAACGCCGAGGCCATCGACCTGCTGGCCGAGGCCGGATACCGGTGAGCGAGGCCGCGGTCCTCGCCGATCCGCGGCCCCGACCACGCCGGCCGCGCCGGGCCCCCGGCACCGGCCGCCCGGCGTGGTCGGCCCTCGTCGTCCTCGCGGCCGTGCTCGTCGCGACGCCCGTGCTCGCGGTGGTCGTCGACGGCCTCGGCAGCCTGGGCGAGGGTGGGCTGCCGCGCGGGATCGGGCAGATGGTGCTCACCACGCTGGTGCTGATGCTCGGCGTCGGCGCCGGCACGCTCGTGGTGGGCGGGGGGCTGGCGTGGCTGGTCACGGCCTACCGCTTCCCCCTGCGGGACGCGCTGGTGTGGTTGCTGGTCCTGCCCCTGGCCATGCCCGCGTACATCCTCGGCTTCGTGTTCCTGTCCGTCTTCGACGTCGCCGGACCGGTGCAGTCGGGCCTGCGCGCCGCGCTCGGCGCCGACGTGTGGGTCCCCGAGGTGCGGTCCCTGCCCGGGGCGATCCTGGTCCTGTCCCTGACGCTGTACCCCTACGTCTACCTCCTGGCGCGGGCCGCGCTGGTCGAGCAGGCGGCGGGCACCTACGACGCGGCGCGCACGCTGGGCGCCGGCCGGACCCGCGCGCTGCGGCGCGTGCTGCTGCCGCTGGCCCGGCCCTCGCTGGCAGCAGGGCTGTCCCTGGTGATGATGGAGACGCTCACCGACTTCGCCACGGTGCAGTACTTCAACGTGAACACGGTCTCCGTGGGCGTCTACCTGGTCTGGAAGGGCACCTTCGACTTCCACTCCGCCACCCAGCTGGCCGTGCTCGTGCTGCTCTTCGCCGTCGCCGTGCTGGCCGGCGAGCGCGCCTTCCGGGGCCGGGCGCGGTTCCACCAGAGGGGCGGGCGCGGCCAGGGGCTGCAGCCGCAGCGGCTCACGGGGTGGCGTGGGTGGGGGGCGACCCTGCTCGGCGCCGCGGCCCTGGCCGCCGGCTTCCTGGTCCCCGTCCTCCAGCTGCTCGTGTGGGCCGTCGGCGAGGCGGTCGGCGACCCCGCCTCCCTCGCGGACCCCCGGTTCGTCCAGTACCTCGTCAACAGCGCGGTGGTCGCCGCGGTCGCCGCCGCGGCGTGCGCGGCGCTCTCCCTCGCGATCGGGCACGGGGTGCGGATGGGCGGTGGCCGCCTCGTGACGTCCGCCGCGCAGCTGACGACCTTCGGCTACGCCGTCCCGGGGGCCGTGGTGGGGATCGGCGTGCTCATCGCCTTCGCCGGCCTCGACGCCCTGCTCGAACGGGCCGGCGTCCCCGGGGGGACGGGCCTGCTCGTGACCGGGTCGGTGCTCGGCATCCTCTACGCCTACGTGGTGCGCTTCCTCGCACCGGCCTACCAGGCGGTGGACGCGAGCTTCGCCAAGATCTCCCCCACCCTGACCTGGTCGGCGCTGAGCCTCGGCGCCGGACCCCTCCGGATCCTGGCCCGGGTGCACCTCCCGCTGGTCCGGCCGGGAGCGGCGGTGGCCCTGGTGCTCGTGCTGATCGACGCGGTGAAGGAGCTGCCCATCGTGCTGCTGCTGCGCCCCTTCGGGTTCACCACGGTCTCCGTGTGGGTCTACGAGCTCGCCCGCGAGAACTTCTGGGAGAAGGCCGCCCTGCCCGCGCTCGTGATCGTCGCCGCCGCGGTGGTGCCCGTGTTCTTCCTCGTCCGCCAGGCCCGTGCGGCCGACCTGCCCGGGAAGGCGGGCCGATGAGCGTGCAGGCGGCGAGCGCGCGGCGCGCCCCCCGAGCGGACGGCACCCCGCCCGCGCTGGTCCTGGACCGGGTCACCAAGCGCTACGGCGCCGTGGTCGGGGCGAGCGCGCTGGAGCTGACGGCCGGGCCCGGGGAGCTGGTGACGCTGATCGGCCCCTCCGGCTGCGGCAAGTCGACGACGCTGCGGCTCATCGCCGGCCTCGAGCGCCCCGACGAGGGGACCATCCGCATCGCCGGGGAGGTGGTGGCGGACGGGCGCCGCTTCCAGGAACCGGAGCGGCGCCGGGTGGGGCTGGTGTTCCAGGACCACGCCCTCTTCCCGCACCTGACGGTGGCGAAGAACGTGGCGTTCGGCCTCGACGGGCTCCCCCGCGCCGCCCGCCGGGCCCGGGTGGGCGAGGTCCTGGACCTCGTGCGGCTGGGCCACCTCGCCGGCCGCTATCCCCACGAGCTCTCCGGGGGCGAGCAGCAGCGCGTGGCCCTGGCCCGCGCGCTGGCCCCCCGCCCGGCCGTCGTGCTCCTGGACGAGCCGTTCTCCAGCCTGGACGAGTCGCTCCGGGCGCAGGTGCGCCGGGACACCGTCGCGACCCTGCGGGAGACGGGGACCACCGGGGTGCTGGTCACCCACGACCAGACCGAGGCGCTGTCCGTGGGCCACCGCGTCGTCGTCATGCGCGACGGCGTCATCGAGCAGGCCGACGTGCCGGAGAAGGTCTTCGAGCAGCCGGCCACGCGGTTCGTCGCCTCCTTCATGGGCGACGCGGACTTCCTCCCGGCGCACGTCCACCGCGCCCTGCTGACCTGCGAGATCGGGGTCGTCTCCACGGTCCCGGGCTGGGGCGGCAGCGACGTGGACGTCGACGTGGTGCTCCGGCCCCACGAGGTGGCCCTGGACCCCGACCCCGGCGCCACGGCCCGGGTGTCCGCGGTGGAGTACCACGGCGCGTTCGTGCTCCACCACGTGCGGCTGGCCTCCGGCCGCACGCTGCGCTCCTGGCAGCCCCACAACGTGCGCCTTCCCGTCGGCACCGCGGTGACGGTGACGGTGGCGGCGGGCACCACCCCGACGCTGCTCATCGGCGACACGGCGGTCACCTCCCCGCCGGCGGCCGCCACGGGCGCGTCCGGCTGATCTTCTCCCATGTCGCACGAATTAGGGAAGACTTTCCTGAGCTAATGGATTCCTCTATGGTGGCGCAGTGACCACGCAACCCGACCTCGCGCGCGTCTCCTTCGCCGCGGAGCTCGCCCGCCACGGGGACCGGTCCGCCGTCCTGACCGACGACCTGGTCCTGAGCTACCGGGAACTGGCCCGGCGCGTGGACGACGTCGCCGAGCGCCTCGGCACGGAGCGCCGCCTGGTGGTGCTGGCCGCGGCCAACGACCTCGACTCCCTCGTCGCCTACCTCGCGGCCCTGTCCGCCGGGCACCCGCTGCTGCTGGTCCCCGCGGACAAGCCGGCCGCCCTGGACTCGCTCGTGGCGGCCTACGACCCTGACGTCGTCGTGCGCTCCGGGGCCGGGGCCCCCGTGCTGGAGGAGCGTCGGCCCGGCACCCGCCACGACCTGCACCCCGACCTCGCCCTGCTGCTGAGCACGTCCGGCTCCACCGGCTCGCCCAAGCTCGTGCGGCTCTCCCCCGAGAACCTCCAGTCCAACGCGGAGGCCATCGCCCGGTACCTGGGCATCGGCCCCGAGGACCGCGCCGCCACCACGCTGCCGATGCACTACTGCTACGGGCTGTCGGTGGTCAACAGCCACCTGCTGCGCGGGGCGGGGCTGGTCCTGACGGACCTCTCCGTCGTCGACCCCTGCTTCTGGGAGCTGTTCCGGGAGCACCGCGCGACGTCCTTCGCGGCCGTGCCCTACACCTTCGAGCTGCTCGAGCGCGTGGGCTTCGCGGACATGGACCTCCCGCACCTGCGCTACGTCACCCAGGCCGGCGGCCGGCTGGGCCCCGAGAAGGTGCGCCGCTGGGCCGAGCTCGGCGGACGGCGCGGCTGGGAGCTCTTCGTGATGTACGGGGCGACCGAGGCCACCGCCCGGATGGCCTACCTGCCCCCGGACCTGGCCGCGGCCCACCCCGGGACCATCGGCGTGCCGGTGCCCGGCGGCGCCTTCCGCATCGACCCGGTGGAGGGATCGGCGGACGGCGAGCTGGTCTACTCCGGCCCCAACGTCATGCTCGGCTACGCCCGGAGCCCCGCCGACCTCGCCGCCGGACGGGAGATCGAGGAGCTGCGCACCGGCGACCTCGCCCGGCAGCACCCCAGCGGTCTCTACGAGGTCGTCGGGCGGCGCAGCCGGTTCGTCAAGATCGTGGGCCTGCGCATCGACCTCGGACAGGTCGAGCGGCTCCTCGCCGACCTCGGCGTGACCGCGGCCGCCGCCGGCTCGGACGACCGCCTGGTCGTGGCCGTCGAGGGCGAGCACGAGACCGGCCTGCTGCTCAAGACGGTGGCCGAGAGCATCGGCCTGCCGCGGGCGGCGCTGCAGGTGCACGCCGTCGACGCCCTGCCGCGCCTGGCCACCGGCAAGATCGACTACCCGGGCGTGCTCGCGCTCACCCCGGCGCCCCCCGCCGCCCCGGCACCCCGGCAGGGCCCGGCCGAGGGCCCCGAGGACGTCAGGCGGATCTTCGCCGAGGTGCTCGACCGGCCCGACGTCGACGACGACTCCACGTTCGTCTCGCTCGACGGGGACTCGCTGTCCTACGTGGCGGCGTCCGTGCGGCTGGAGCAGGCCCTCGGGCACCTGCCCGCGGACTGGCACCTCACCCCCGTCCGCGACCTGGCGCCCCGGCCCGCCCGCCGCCCGCGGCGCCTCGCCGCGTTCCTCGAGACCAGCATCGTGCTGCGGGCCGTGGCGATCGTGTGCATCGTGAGCACCCACGCCGGGCTCTTCACCTGGCACACCGCGCACGTGCTCTTCGCGGTGGCCGGGTACAACTTCGCCCGCTTCCAGCTTTCCGGGCCGCGGCGCCCGAGGCTGCGCCGCCAGCTGCGCAGCCTCGGGCGGGTCGTGGTGCCCTCCGTGGCGTTCATCGGCCTCGCGCACCTGCTCACCGACGACTACACCCTCGCCAACGTCGTGCTGCTCAACGGCATGGTGGGCCCGCAGGAGCTGACGTCCCAGTGGCACTTCTGGTTCGTCGAGATGCTCGTCTACGTCCTCGTCGCCGTGACGGCGCTCATGGCCGTGCCCTGGGCGGACCGCGCCGAGCGGCGTCTCCCGTGGGCCTTCCCCCTGGCGCTGACCCTCGTCGGGCTGCTCAGCCGCTACGACCTCGTGGACCCGGGCCTGCCCAAGCCCGCGCCGGTGTTCTGGCTCTTCGCCCTCGGCTGGGCGGCCGCGCGCTCGCGGACGGTGCTGCAGCGGTGCGCCGTGTCGGCCGTGACCCTGCTCAGCGTCCCCGGCTACTTCGACAGCACGGCGCGGGAGGCCACCGTGGCCGCCGGCGTCCTGCTGCTCCTGTGGGTGCCGGTCCTCCCCGTGCCCGCCGGCCTGCGGCGGCTGACGGGTCGGCTGGCCGGCGCGTCCCTGTGCATCTACCTCACCCACTGGCTGGTCTATCCCGGCCTCGTCCCCGTCAGCCCCGCCCTGGCCGTGGCCGCCTCGCTCGCCGCGGGCGTGGCCTACTGGGCCCTGTCCCAGCGCCTGCTGGGCGCCGCCGAGCGCCGGTGGGCCCGCCGGGCGAGGGCCCGGCCGGGGGCGGACGGCGAGCGGGCGCAGCCGCTCGGCGCCGCCGCCCGGTGATCCGGAGGCGGTGGGCTCAGCCTTCGGCCGCCGGCGGTCCCACGCTGATCTCGGCGCTGCCTCCCGTGGAGCGCACGGTGGCGCGGACGGGGAACTCGACCCGCTCCACGACGCGCTCGCCGTTCTCCCGGTAGCTGAGCCGGGCCACGGCCGGTCGGTGCCGGCCGGCGTTCCAGCGCAGGGGGTCCCCGGGATCCGCGGTGAGCACCAGGGCCGGCCGCGAGAGCAGCCGCCACTCGACGTCGGTGGGCTCCGTGCCGGTGGGCTCCGTGCCGGTGGAGCGCCGGGAGGAGGGGCACCGCTCGGGGGCCAGCTCCTCCGCCGCCATGCACTCCTCGAGCCAGGCGCGGATCCGGTCCTCGGTCTCCTGCCACATCCGCGGCGACGGGGCCGGGCGCAGCTCCACAGCGGCCGGCCGCGGGTCGCGGAACGCCATGGTCACGGGCGCCAGGGGATCGGCCACCTCGTAGTACGAGTCCCCCGGCAGGCCGATCGCGTACTCCCCCGGGAGCGCCTCGAAGCGCCACGTCCCCCCGGGTCCGCGGGGGTCGGGCTCGCGGTCCCCGGCGTCGAGGTCGACGCTCTCCCCGTTGACGGACAGCTCGTCCAGGGGGGCCGGCAGGTGCACGGCCAGGGGCGCGGCGTCCAGCGAGTCGAGCTCCCACTGGTCGTTGAAGGGCCCCGTCAGGCGCACCTGGTGCACCCGGTAGCGGTGGACCTCCTCGCGGCGCCCGCCGCCGGGGTCGTCCCACCACACGCGCGCCGAGACCTCGGCCCGGGTGCCCTGCTGGTCCACCGCCAGGACCTCGTGGCCGCCGAGCCGCCCGGCGGCGCCGCGGTAGACGCGGTTGGAGAAGACGCCCAGGGCCGGGTCCGCCACGACGGCCTCCGCCCGGGACAGCAGCTGCCGCGAACGCCCGGCCTGGAGGCCCTCCAGCCAGGTCTCCACCGGGTCCTGGGGCTCGCGGTCCACGAAGACCCAGTTGACGACCGAGGTGAGCGCGGCGACCAGCACGACGACCACCACGAGCCAGCGCTGCAGGCTCCGGCGCAGCCTGCGGGACTCCTCGGGGGTGAGGTTCCCCGTGATGGCCCGCCCCGGTGGCACCGGCACAGCAGCTCCCCCCGGTCCGTCCCGTCGGCGGGCCCGCGCGGGCCCGGCGGCACCGCGCGCCGGTCCGCCAGCCCATCGTAGGGCCGGGGCCGGTCCACCGCCGGGAGGACCGCTAGAGGGCGCGCCTCCGGGTGACGAGCACGCCGGCGAGCACGAGCAGGAGGCCCCACGCGCCGTAGACCAGCCCGGACTGGACGTGGTCGAGCACGGCGTCCGACGCCTGGTACATCGTGGTCAGGCCGAGGCCGGCCTCCGCCGGCGCGTAGGGCTTGACGTCGTCCAGCCACTCGAAGTTGAGGGCGAACAGCACGATGCGCAGCACGAACAGGACCACCACCAGCACCACGACCCCGGCCACCGTGGACTTCAGCAGAGCCCCGAGGCCGAAGCCCAGCCACGCCGTGATCATGTAGAAGAGGCCCACCGCCAGGACGTTGAGCAGCACGGCCTCGCGCCACACGTCGTAGCCGAGGTCCTCGGCGGCGAGGATCGGCTGCACGAGCAGGTGGCACAGGAAGGCGCCGAGCACGCCGAAGAGGAAGGTCACCCCGGAGAGCACCAGGGCCTTCGCGACCAGCACGGGCGTGCGCCGCGGCACCGCGGTCATGGTGGTCCGGATCGACCCGGTGGAGTACTCCGAGCCGATCGTCAGCACGGCGAGCGCGCCCACGAGGAGCACGACCAGCTCCAGCCCGCCGTTGGCGCTGGCCATCGCCAGGTACTCGCCGAAGCCCATGCCGTCGGGCAGGCTCAGCTCGGAGGCCTCGGCCATGTCCCGCTCGGACTGGGCGACCAGCTCGTCCTGGCGCTGCTGGACCTGCTCCTCGGTGAGCCCCAGCTCCTCCGGGGAGCGGCCGTCGAGGCTCTGCTCGACCGCGTCCCGGGCCGCCTGCTCGTTCATGTCGATGACCGTCAGGGTGCTCCACGCCCCGAGGGCGGCGAAGCCCAGGGTGAGGACCAGGGACACGCCCAGCAGGATCCAGTGCGAGCGCAGCGAGCGGAACTTGATCCACTCGGAGCCCAGGACGCCCCCGAAGCTCAGCCGGGGCCGCGCCGGGGCCCGGCCCGGCCCGGCGGGGCCGGGGACGGGGACGGGGGCCTCCGGGCGGTGGGCGGTCGGCGTGCTGGTGCTCATGCTCGGTCTCCGTTCGGTGCGGCGGTGCGCGCCCAGGGCGCGGGGTCGGCCGGGGCGGGCCCGGCGCCGGCCCCGGAGCGGTACTCCACCTCGTTCTGCGTCATGGCCATGTACACGTCCTCGAGGGTCTCCGTCAGGGGGGTGAGCTCGTAGAGCAGCACCCCGGCGGCCAGGGCGGCCTCGGCGATGCGCCGCGGCTCGGGCCCGGTGACGACGGCGCCGTCGGCGTCGAACGGCGCGATCTCCGCCCCCGCGCCGCGCAGGGCGAGGCGCAGGCCGTCGCGGTCGGTCGTGCGCACACGGGTGCGGGTGCGGCCCCCGGCGAGGATCCGGTCGATGGGGGCGTCCGCGAGGATCCGGCCCCGGCCGATGACGACGAGGTGGTCGGCGGTCTGGGCCATCTCGGACATGAGGTGGGAGGAGAGGAAGACCGTGCGGCCCTCCCCGGCGAGGTGGCGGGCGAGGTGGCGGACCCACACGACCCCCTCGGGGTCGAGCCCGTTGACGGGCTCGTCGAGGATGACGGTCTGCGGGTCGCCGAGCAGGGCCGCCGCGATCCCGAGCCGCTGGCCCATGCCGAGGGAGTAGCCGCCGACCCGCTTGTCGGCGGCGGCCCCGAGGCCGGTGAGGTCGACGACCTCCTGCACGCGGGACCGGGGGATGCCGTGGGTCGCGGCGAGCGCGCCGAGGTGCGCGCGCGCGGTGCGCTTGGGGTGGACGGCCTTCGCGTCGAGCAGGACGCCGACCTCCGCCAGCGGCGCGCGGTGCTCGGCGTACGGCCGGCCGTTGACGCGGGTGTGCCCGCGGGTGGCGGACTCCAGGCCGACGACGAGGCGCATCGTGGTCGACTTCCCCGCCCCGTTGGGCCCGAGGAACCCCGTGACCCGGCCGGGCCGCACGGTGAAGCTGACGTCGTCCACCGCCGTCCTGTCACCGTAGGTCTTGGTCAGGTTCTCGATCTCGATCACCGGCGCTCCTCCCGAGCACTCGTCGTATCCGGCCGTCTCCGACCCTACGGGAGGGGCGGGACCGCCCGGCGCCGCCGGGTCCGCGAGCCGTGGCGGCCCGTCACCGGCCGGCGCCGATCCCGCGCCCGCGCAGGACGTCGACCGCCACCACCACCACGAGACAGGCCAGGATCAGCACGCGCAGCACGCCGAGAAGGTCCTGCGCACCCGGGACGGCCCCCGCGAGCGCCGGCCACGTCTGCTCGGGCGGGGCGCGGAGCACCCAGTGCAGCAGCTCGACGAGCTGCCAGGCCGCGAACTCCGGCCAGCGCTGCCGCGAGAGGACCACGAGGGGCGTCAGCCACAGCACCTGGACCAGCGAGTACCGGGGGCCCAGGAGCACGAATACGGCCAGGACCAGGAAGGCCACCTGCGCCGCGTCCGGCTCCTGGCGGGCCACGAGCGTGAGCACGAGCGCCGCCACGAGACCCAGGGCGAGGGCGGGCAGCACGTGCTCTCCCGCCGGGGCGGGGGGCGCCCCGGTCACCGCCGAGGCGGTCCGGGACCACGTCCCCCAGAGCGAGGACTCCTCGACGGGCCGCTGCGCCATCGCGGCGAGGCCGGCCGTCCAGCGCTCCCACGCCGTGAGGACGGAGGGGCCGTTGATCAGCGCCCAGGTGAGCACGGCGCCCAGGAGCACCCGCAGGAAGTCCCGGAACTGCCGGTGGCGGGCCGCCAGGAGCAGGACGGCGAGGAGCACGGCCACGGGGAACAGGGCCACGGAGGCGCCGAGGCCCAGGAGCACGCCCGCCGCCGCACCGTGGCCGCGGTCGTGGCTGAGCAGCGCCAGCGTCATGAACAGCACGGCCCACAGGTCCCAGGTGCCGAAGCCGGCGAGCAGCACGGCGGGGGCCACCGCCATGACCAGCGCCTCCGTCCGCCGTCCGGTGGAGCGCAGCACGGCCCCGACCGTGGCGGCCCACACGAGGACCAGCAGCAGCACGGGCAGCTGCGCGAGCACGCCCTGCTCCGCGTCCAGGCCGAGCAGCGCGCAGAGGTTGGTGGTGAACCAGCCGACGACCGTGGTGACCATCCCGACGAGCGCCGGCGCCTCCCCCGCGGGACCCCCGGTGAGGAGCCCTCCCCCGGCGGCGGGGGCGGGCGGGGCGGCGCACAGCCCGGGGAAGCGCGCGGTCCCGTCCGCCACCCGGCAGGGCAGCCGCAGCAGCCACGCCATCGCCACCGCGTACAGGACCAGTCCTCCGAGCAGCAGCGCGCTGCCGCCCCGCGTCCGGATCGCCTGGAGGGTCATCGTGTCTCCCGTCGTCCGTGCAGGACGTCCGCCGCGACCCGCACCACCAGATACCCCACCGCGAGCGTGTGCAGGGCCACCGCCAGGAAGTAGACGTCCTCGGCCGCCTCCGTCCCCGGCAGCCCGGCCGAGGCCCGGCCGAGCCAGCTGAACACGGCGGCCCAGTGGAACACCTCGACCACCTGCCACACGACGAACTCCACGGTGCGGGGGCGGGCCAGCAGGACCAGGGGCACGAGCCAGAGCACGAACTGCGGCGAGTACACCTTGTTGGTCAGCACGAACGCGGCGAGCACCAGGAACGCCAGCTGCTCCAGCCGTGGCTCCTCCCGCGCGACCAGACCCAGCACGAGGACCAGCGCGCACGCCAGGGCGAAGGCGCCGAGGGCGAGGACGTTGATCTGCTCCGCGGACAGCGGCTGCGCGCCGAGCCGCGGCACGGCCACCCCGTTCCACCAGTGCCACACGGACGAGAAGCCGGCTCCGCGGTCCTGGCTGAAGCGCCAGAAGTAGCCCCACTGCACCGGGTCGGCCAGGGCGGCCGGGACGTTGACGGCCGCCCACGCCCCGGCCGCACCGGCGGCGGCGAGCAGCGCCGGACCGGCCTCGCGGCGCCGGAGCGCCAGGACGATCAGCGCGCCGAGGACCAGGAAGGGGAAGAGCTTGAAGGCCGTGCCGACGCCCAGCAGCGCCCCGCCCACCAGCCACCGGGAGCGGCGGAGGGCGAGCAGGGCGAGGACGGTGCACAGGACGGGCCACAGGTCCCAGTTGACGAACCCGGTCACCACGACGGCGGGGGCGAGGGCGGCGAGGACGGCCGGCCCCGGGCGCCCCAGCATCCGGCCGAGGACGAGCACGACGGCCACCCACACGCCGGCGAGGAGCAGCGCATTGACGTCAAAATATATTCCCTGCGAAGCATTTTCACTGGCCGTGCCGGACAGGGCGTGCGCCACGACGCCCGTGGCGGAGGCCACGACCGTCTGCAGCACCGGGTACTCCAGCAGCGCCCCGGGATCCAGGTAGGGGAACCGTCCCTCGGCCATGCCCGTGGAGGCATACAGGGTGGGGAGGTCGGAGTAGCACAGGGTCTGGAACGTGCCCGGGGGATCCCAGGACGTCAGGCGGCACGGGAGCTTGACGACGTACGCCAGCAGCGCCGTGTGGAGGGCGAACCCGGCGAGCACCCACGGGCCGAGCCCCCGCACGGGGGCGGACCCGGGCCTCCGGCCGGGGTGCTCCCCCGCCGGGGCCGGCTCCGCCGGGGCCGTGCCGAGGCGGACGCTCACAGCGTCTCCGCGGCCCACGCCCGCAGCCGTCGTTCGGCCTCCGCCGGGCCCAGCTCCCCCTCGTCCAGGCGCAGGTCCAGGAGGAACTTGTACGCCCGGCCGACGACGGGCCCCGGCGGGACGCCGAGGACGGCCATGATCTGCTGGCCGTCCAGCTCGGGGCGCACGGCGGCGAGCTCCTCCTGCTCCGACAGCTCCGCGATCCGCTGCTCGAGGTCGTCGTAGGCGGCGGCCAGCCGGGCCACCTTGCGCTTGTTGCGGGACGTGACGTCCGCCCGGGTCAGCCGGTGGAGGCGCTCCAGGACGGGCCCGGCGTCCCGCACGTAGCGGCGCACGGCGGAGTCGGTCCAGCCGGCGTCCCCGTAGCCGTAGAAGCGCATGTGCAGCTCCACGAGCCGGCTGACCGTCTTGATCGTGTCGTTGTCGAAGCGCAGGGCCCGCATCCGCCGGGCCGTGAGCTTGGCGCCCACGGCCTCGTGGTGGCGGAAGCTCACGGCCCCCGAGTCCTCGAAGCGCCGGGTCGCCGGCTTGCCGACGTCGTGCATCAGCGCGGCGAAGCGCAGGGCGAAGTCCGGGCCCGGCACGGGCCCGTCGGCGCCCGTCTCGAGGGCGGCGGCCTGCTCCAGGACGGTCAGGGAGTGCTGGTAGACGTCCTTGTGCCGGTGGTGCTCGTCGACCTCGAGCTGCAGCGCCGGGACCTCCGGCAGCACGATCCCGGCCAGCCCGGTGGCCACGAGCAGGTCCACGCCCCGCCGGGGGCGGCGCCCGCAGACCAGCTTCACGAGCTCGTCGCGCACCCGCTCGGCGGAGACGATCCCGATCCGGCCGGCCATGTCCGTCATGGCGGCCTGCACCTCGGGCGCCACCTCGACGTCGAGCTGGGCGGCGAAGCGCGCGGCCCGCATCATCCGCAGGGGGTCGTCGGAGAAGGAGTCCTCCGGCGTCCCGGGGGTGCGCAGCACGCGCGCGTGCAGGTCCCTGATCCCCCCGTGGGGGTCCACCAGCTCCAGGGAGGGCAGCCGCAGGGCCATCGCGTTGATCGTGAAGTCCCGGCGGAACAGGTCGTCCTCGAGGGAGTCGCCGAACGCCACGACCGGCTTGCGGGAGTCGGCGTCGTAGGCCTCCGCCCGGTAGGTGGTCACCTCGAGCTGGACGTCGCCCTTGCGCATCCCGATGGTGCCGAAGTCCCGGCCGATCTCCCACACCGCGTCCGCCCACCCCTTCACGGCGGCGAGGGTCTGGTCCGGGGTCGCGTCGGTCGTGAAGTCGAGGTCCAGGGCGGGGCGGTCGAGGAAGAGGTCGCGCACGGGCCCCCCCACGAGGGAGAGGTCGTGGCCGGCGGCGGCGAACTGCCGCCCCAGGTCGAGGGCGGCAGGGTGGATCGCGGAGGGATCGAGCAGCTGGGTCATGGTGGCGCCCATTCTTCCAGACCGGGGCGCCGGGCCCGGGGCGCCGGCCGCCGCGGGAGCGCGTCCGGGGAGCGTCCAGGCGCCCCCACGGGAGCCCGGAAGATTGTGGCTAAGGTAGGAGACATGGCTTTCCCCGTACCCAGCGCACCGAAGAAGCGGCCGACCGCACCGGCCGCCGCGCTGCCCACGGTCGAGGAAGTCTCCGCCGGCGGGATCGTCGTCGACCTCGGCACACCCTCCCACCCGGTGGCCATCATCGCCCGGATCAACCGGGGCGGACGCCTCGAGTGGTGCCTGCCCAAGGGCCACCCGGAGAACGAGGAGACCAACGAGGAAGCCGCGATCCGCGAGATCGAGGAGGAGACCGGGATCGCCGGGGAGGTCCTGAGCCCGCTGGGCAGCATCGACTACTGGTTCACGGTCTCCGGCCACCGCGTGCACAAGACGGTCCACCACTTCCTGCTGCGCGCCACGGGCGGGCACCTGACCACGGACAACGACCCCGACCACGAGGCCGTGGACGTCGCCTGGGTGAACATCGACGACCTGGGCCGGAAGCTGTCCTTCCCCAACGAACGGCGCATCGCGGACATCGCACGTGAATACATCATCCACCAGCTCTGAGACCGCCGGGGGCGCCGCGGCCGCCCCGGCACGACGCTCGGGGGCGGCCTCCAGCGCCATCATGGCCTCCGGCACGCTGGTCTCCCGCGCCCTGGGCTTCGTCAGGACCATCCTGCTCACCGTGGCCGTCGGCTCCATCACCACGATCGCGGACGTCTTCGAGCTCGCCAACCAGCTGCCCAACCTCATCTACGTCCTCGTGGCCGGCGGCATCTTCAACGCGGTGCTCGTCCCCCAGATCATCAAGGCCTCCCGGAACGACGACGCCGGGGCCGACTACATCTCCCGGCTGCTGACCCTCGCCGTGCTCGCCCTGCTGGGCGTGGCCGCCGTGGTGGTGGTGCTGGCCGGGCCCATCATCCGGACCATGGGCTCCGGCTGGACCGACGGCCAGATCGCCCTGGGGACCACGTTCGCCCTGTTCACGTTCCCGCAGATCTTCTTCTACGGCCTCTACACCGTGGTCGGCCAGGTGCTCAACGCCAAGGGGGCGTTCGGCGCCTACATGTGGGCGCCGGTGCTCAACAACGTCGTGGCGATCGCCGCCCTGCTGGTGTTCATCCAGCAGTTCGGGGCGTACGCGCAGGACCCGCACACCCTCGAGGACTGGACGCCCGCCAAGACCTGGTGGCTGGCCGCCACCGCGACCCTGGGCGTGGCCCTGCAGGCCCTCGTCCTGTTCCTGCCGCTGAGGCGCCTCGGACTGGGGCTGCGCCCGCGCTTCGGCTGGCGCGGGATCGGCCTCTCCACCGCCGCGCGGCTGGGCGGCTGGACGCTGGCCACCGGGCTCATCGCCAACCTCGCGTTCCTGGCCCTGACCAAGGTCGCGGCGATCCCCACGGGCGCCCGGGCGCAGTACCTCGCGATGGACCCGCCCCAGCAGATCGCCGGCGTGACCGCCCTCAACCACGCCTCGATGCTCTACTCGCTGCCCCACGGGGTGATCGGGCTGTCCATCGCCACGGTGCTGTTCAACCGGATGGCCGCCGCCTCGACCGACGGGGACCGGGCCGGCATGGTCGCCTCCCTGTCCTCGAGCCTGCGCATCACCGGGGTGGCCACGGTCTTCGCGACCGTCGCGCTGATCGTCTACGCGGGCCCGATCGGCATGCTCTTCAGCGGCGGCGTGGCCTCCGCGGGCGCGGTCGTGGGCCAGGTCGTCACCGTCATCGCGATCGGCGCGCCGTTCATGTCGACCTCCTTCATGCTCGGCCGGGCGTTCTACGCCCAGGAGGACGCCCGCACGCCGTTCCTGGTCCAGATCGGGGTGGCCGTGTTCACCGTGGCCTGCGCCGCGGCGATCTGGGCGTTCGTGCCCCCCGAGCACATCGTCTTCGCGGTCGCCGGCTGCTACGCGGCGCAGAACGTGCTCAGCACGCTCCTCTACCACCGGGTGCTCGTCCGCCGGATCGGCGACTACGACGTCGCCCACGTCCTGAACTCCCACGTGCGGATCCTCGCCGCGTCCCTGCTCGCCGGGGCCGTGGGCGCCGTGGTCCTGCACCTGCTCGGCGGCTACGACCCGGGCGGGTTCCCCTGGGCCAACCAGCTCACCGCGGTCGTGACCCTCGCCGTCGGCGGCACCGCGATGGGCGTGGCCTATCTCGGCGCCCTCAGACTGTGCCGCGTGCGGGAGCTCGACGGGCTGCTGCGCCCGGTCCTCGCCCGACTCGGCCGCTGAGCACGTGAGGCGGATCTCACGGACCCGCGCCGGGGACCGGTAAAGTGCTGACTGGTCGGTGACCGGGGGAAGGGCACCCGCCCCGCCCGCCCTCCGGCCGACCCCACCCCGAATTCCGGCCCCCCGCGAATTCCCGACCCCCAGGGAGCCAACGTGCCTGCACCGATGAAGCTCGGTTCCGTCCTCGGCGGCCGCTACAAGGTCGTCTCGGACGTGCTGGCCACCGCCGAGGGCGACCACGTGCTCGAGGGCCAGGACCAGATCCTCGGCCGCCGCGTCTCGATCCTGCTGCCCGCCGAGCAGCACACGCCCCTGCTGGTGGAGAACGCGCGCTCCATGGCCAACGGCAGCCTCGGCGCGCCCTTCCAGATCCTGGACCTCGGCCAGGCGGACGCGCACACCTACCTCGTGACCTCCCACACCCCCGCCGCGGACATGCTCGACTCCCTGCTCGTGGAGCCGGACGAGATCGAGGACGAGTCCCTCGGCGACGACATCTTCGGCGCCCCCCGCACCGGCGGCGGCAGCTCCTACGTCTACGACGAGCCGGAGCCCACCAGCCCGCAGCCCGTGGTCGCGGCCGCACCGTCCGACGGCCTCGCCGGCGCCGCCCCCGGGGCCAGGGTGACCCGCTGGGAGCACGACGACTCCTACGACGCCGCCGCCCCCGCCCCCTCCGTGCGCACCCGCCTCGGCCGGCCCGTGCGCGTCAGCGCCACCTCCACCCGGTCGACCCTCTTCGACCGGGCCGCGGCCAGCGGGACCGCGGCCGCGGCCGGGCGTGTCGCCGGCACGGACATCGATCCCGGCTACGACGGCGACAACCGCTACGACAGCTGGTACGACGAGCACCAGGAGACGCCCTTCGACGAGCCCGGCACGGCCGGGGCACCGCCGCGCGAGCAGGACCCGCAGCCGGCCGGGAAGAAGGGCGGCCGCGGCCTGGTGTGGCTGCTGGCCCTGCTGCTCGCCGTGCTCGCCGGGGCCGTGGTCCTCGGCTTCGACCGGCTGGGCGGGCTCTTCGGCGGCCCGGAGGACCCGGAGCCCGTCGCGAGCGCCCCCGCCGCGGAGCAGCAGGACCGGCAGCCGAGCGCGGCGCCGAGCCCCACGGAGCAGGCACCGGCCGAGCCCGACGCCGCGGGCGCGCTGCGCCTGGTGCCGACGGACCCGGGCTTCATGGCGGACCAGGACGCGCAGCTGGGCCAGGTCGTCGACGGCAACCCCGCCACCTACTGGATCAGCTACGGGTTCTCCGACGCGAGCTTCGGCAACCGGACGCCCAGCGTGGGCCTCGCGGTCCAGCTCCGGGAGCCCGCCCCGGTGCGGGAGGTGCGGATCAGCCAGTCCGCGGGCTCGGGCGGGCTGTTCGACGTCTACGTCAACGACACCCCGGGCCTCGAGGGCGCCCAGCAGGTGGGCTCCGGCGCCTTCACGGGCCCGGAGATCACGGTCCCCCTCACCGCGGCGGCCCAGGACGGCGAGCACCAGTACGTCATCGTGAACTGGACCCAGCTGCCGCAGCTGACCAACCCCATCGCGGGCTACCCCTACGGGCTGCGGGTCGGCGAGATCCAGCTCGGCTGAGCACCCCGCTCCCCTGCGCCGCGGGGCGCGCCCGTCCCCGGAATATCCGCCGGGCGCGCCCCGTTGTGCCAGTGGTCCCCGCGGCCGGCGCGTCCGGCCGCTCCCTTCACGGAAGGTCAGCAGAACAGTGAGCCCCGACTTCGGTCCCGTCATCAACGCCCTGGACCTCGCTCCCAAGAACGACGAGCCGACGGTCACCGCGGAGGACGGGACCGTCCACGAGGTCATCGTCGTCGGCTCCGGCCCCGCCGGGTACACCGCCGCGATCTACACCGCGCGCGCCAACCTGCGGCCGATCGTCTTCGCCGGGTCCGTGACGGCCGGTGGCGAGCTCATGAACACGACCGAGGTCGAGAACTACCCCGGGTTCGTCGACGGCATCATGGGCCCGGAGCTCATGTCCAGCATGCAGCAGCAGGCCGAGCGCTTCGGGGCCGACATCCGCTACGAGGACGTCGTCGCCGTCGAGCTCGAGGGCGAGATCAAGACCGTGACCCTCGAGGACGGCTCCGTCCACCGCGCCCACGCCGTGATCATCGCGACCGGCTCCGCCTACCGCGAGCTCGGGCTGCCGGACGAGAAGCGGCTCTCCGGCCACGGGGTCAGCTGGTGCGCCACGTGCGACGGCTTCTTCTTCAAGGAGCAGCACATCGCCGTGGTCGGCGGCGGCGACTCCGCCCTGGAGGAGGCCACCTTCCTCACCAAGTTCGCCGCCAAGGTCACGATCATCCACCGCCGCGACAGCTTCCGCGCCTCGGAGATCATGCAGCAGCGTGCCTTCGACGACCCGAAGATCGACGTGCTGTGGAACACCGAGGTCGTGGGCATCAACGGGGCGGACAAGGTCGAGTCCCTCGCCCTGCGCGACACCCAGACCAAGGAGACCTCCGAGCTGCCGGTGACGGGCCTGTTTGTGGCGATCGGCTCGGATCCCCGCACGGACCTGGTCAAGGACCAGCTGGAGCTCACCGTGGACGGCACGATCGCCGTGGACGGCCGCAGCTCCACCACCAGCCTGGCCGGGGTCTTCGCGGCCGGCGACGTCGTGGACGCCACCTACCGGCAGGCGATCACCGCCGCCGGCTCGGGCTGCGTCGCGGCCGTCGACGTCGAGCACTACCTGGCGGCCCTCCACAGCCGCTCGGTGCTGCACAGCTGAGCCCGGCCGGTGCGGGCGCGGGCCCTGTCCCGCCACCGCATGGGTCATAATCGAACACGATCCGCCCGCTCGTCCGAGTCGCTCGGCGAGCCACCCGTGGGCGTCGGGCACGCGCTGTGCGTGCCGGACGCCCGGACAAGGAGACATCATGAGTGCTGCCAAGAACGTCACCGACGCCGACTTCCGGACCGAGGTCCTCGAGTCCAGCAAGCCCGTCATCGTGGACTTCTGGGCCGAGTGGTGCGGCCCCTGCCGGATGGTCGGCCCGGTGCTGGACGCCATCGCCGCGGAGCACGCGGACGCCGTCGAGGTCGTGAAGCTCAACGTGGACGAGAACCCGGCCGTCGCCTCCCAGTACGGCATCACGTCCATCCCCGCGATCTACCTCTTCGCCGACGGCGAGGTGGTCCGCAAGGCCATCGGCGCGAAGCCCAAGAGCGCCCTGGAGCGCGAGTTCGCCGACTACCTCACCCCCGGGAACTGATCGGGTCCCCGACATCCCCTCCACGTCCGGCTCATCCGTCCCCTCCCCCGCCGGGAGGGGACGGATGAGCCGTTCGCGCACCACCCCCGACGACCCGACGACCCGTGGGACTTCCGTGAACCTCGACGACACCGAACCGATGCTGCGCCGGACCATGACGAGCCGGCGCGTGACCAGCCTGCGGGAGCGCCTGCTCCGCGCGGGGGTCACCGTGGCGTACCTCGCACCACAGGACGTCAACAACCCCTCCTACTTCGACGACCACGTCGACGCGGCGGTGCGCGCCTTCCAGCAGGAGCGGGGGCTGATCGTCGACGGGCTCGTGGGCCCCGAGACGGAGCGCGCGCTCAACGAGGCGCAGTACGCCCTAGGGGACCGCCCCCTCTTCCTGGACGGGGACCAGCCCCTCCGGGGTGACGACGTCACCATGCTGCAGCACAACCTCTCCCGGTTGGGCTTCTACTACGGTCACCTCAACGGCGCGTTCGCCAAGAGCACCCACTACGCCGTCACGGAGCTGCAGCAGAGCCTCGGCCTGCCGGCCACCGGGGTCGTGGACCGCGAGACGATCGCGGCGCTGGCCCGGATCAACAAGAACATCACCTCCTCCAAGGCCTTCTCCCTGCGGGACTACCACCGGCTCGAGCGCGCGAGCTCCGCGCTGCGCGGGCGCCCCGTGGTGCTGGTGCCCTCGCGCTCCTCCGGCCAGCAGCCCGCGGCCTCGGCCCCCGGGGACTTCCTGGACCGCGCCGACGAGATCACGTGCGACGTGGCGGTGCGGGCCTGGGAGCTGCTCCACGAGATCGGCGCCGACCCGGCCGTCGTGTCCCCCGGCCGCGAGCTCCGCGACCGCCGGGGGCACCCGGTGCGCGCCGTGGCCTCGGCCCGGGTGGTCACGGACGAGCACCCCGAGGCGGTCGTGCTGTCGCTGCACTGCGACTGGAACCGCTCGCCCGCGGCCTCCGGCGTCGCCGCCTACTACTGGGGCGAGCAGGACGGCTCGGAGGTCTACTCCCCCATCGGCGAGCGTGCGGCCGTCCTCGTCCTCAAGGAGATGGTCGCGCGGACGGGGGCGCTCGACCTCGGGGCGCACCCGCGGCAGTGGGAGCTGCTCCGGTCCCTGGGCGCCCCCACGGTATGGCTGGACCTGGGCTACCTCTCCAGCCCGGTGGACCGCGCGGCACTGGCCGACGCCGAGCACCGCAACCACCTGGCGGAGGCCCTCGTCTTCGGGCTCCAGCGGATGTTCCTGCTGGCCGACCAGGACGTCCCCACGGGCACGATGCGCCTCGGCGACCTCGCGGAGTACAACGGCCTCTGAGGCCTCGCCCGTCCCCGCCTCCGCTGCGGCGAGAAGCGAGAAGCCCCGGTGTTCCACGTGGAACACCAGGGCTTCTCTGTGGGGCCGTCGGCTAGGACCGGTCCATCCCGGGGTCGAGCACCTCGATGATGCGGTTCAGGTCCTCGACGGAGGCGAACTCGATGGTCATCCGTCCCTTCCGCGCCCCCAGCGCGATCTTCACGCTCGTGTCCAGCCGGTCGGCGAAGGCCTCGGCGATGTAGTCCAGCCGCTCCTGGTGCCGCGGCGCAGCGGCCGGCACGCGCTCGGGGGCCTTCTTCGACCCGTCGAGCAGCGCCACCGCCTCCTCCGTCGCCCGCACCGACAGCCCCTCCGCGACGATCCGCTGCGCGAGCCGTTCCATCTCCGCGGGATCTGCTAGGGCGAGCAGCGCACGGGCGTGGCCCGCCGAGAGAACACCGGCCGCCACGCGGCGCTGGACCAGCGGGGGGAGCTTCAGCAGGCGGATGGTGTTGCTGATCTGCGGACGGGAGCGCCCGATCCGCCGCGCCAGCTCCTCCTGCGTGGCGCCGAACTCCTCCAGCAGCTGCTGATAGGCCGCGGCCTCCTCGAGAGGGTTCAACTGGCTGCGGTGCAGGTTCTCGAGCAGGGCGTCGCGCAGCAGGTCGTCGTCGGACGTCTCCCGGACGATGGCGGGGATCGTGGCCAGACCGGCCCGCTGGGTGGCCCGCCACCGCCGCTCCCCCATGACCAGCTCGTACTGCTCGTCCCCGCCCTCCCGGCTGGAGCGCACGACGATCGGCTGGAGCACGCCGAGCTCGCCGATCGAGTACGCCAGCTCGGCCAGCTCCTCCTCGTCGAAGACCTGACGGGGCTGCTTCCGGTTGGGGTGGATGGAGGCGACCGGCAGCTCGGCGAACGTCGCCCCCGGCACCGTGGCCAGGCTCCCGGTGCCCGTCGTCGTTTCACGTGAAACCGCTGCGGCGGAGGGTTCCGCCGCGGCGGGGGCCGGAGGATCGGCCGGTGGAGCGACGGCGGGCGTCGCCGATTCGGCCGTTGGCGAGTCGGTCGTCGACGGAGCGGGGGCGGCACGGTCCGGGCGGGTTGCGGCGGCGGGCCGCGTCGGTGCCGTTGGGGTCCCGGCCGGCTCCGGAGAGGTCGGAGCCTCCGTTTCCCGTGGAACATCGTGGCCGGTGGAGTCCTGTTGGTCGGTGTCCGGGCCCGGTACGGACGGGAGGAAGAACATGTCGGACGGGCGGCTGACCAGGGTGGTGTTGCGCAGCGCCTCACCCATGTCCATCCGCGACTTGATCGCCTTCGGGCGCGCGGCCGGACCGGCGGGTCGCCTGGGCCCGGCGTCCGAGGAGCGTGCCGCCGCACCGTGCTCCGCGCCCGCCGGGGCGGGGGCGGCGGAATCCTTCTGCGGTGCGGCCACGGGCGATGTTTCACGTGGAACGGGACCGGCCGTCGCGCCCCGGCGGTCGGCGCCGTCCGGTCCGGCAGCAGGCGCCGCAGGCGTCCCGGACCGATCCGGTGCAGTGGTGGTCTCCTGCGCGGCCGGGGGAGTGCTGGGGATCAGGGCGCCGAGACCTCGGCCGAGTCCACGTCGTCGTTCGCTCACGATGTTCCTTTCCGTGCTGCGGCAATCCGACCAATTCTAACGGAGCACCTGCACGCCGGAGACCGCGCCCCGGGACCGTCCCGGCAGGTCGGCGCACCACGGGGGAGCGGGACGACGGACGCCCGCCTCCGGGGGAGACGGGCGTCCAGGGACGGCGGAAGGGGAGAGTCAGCGCCCGGCGCGCTGGGCGATCTCCGCGGCAGCCTCCAGGTAGGAGAGGGCTCCCGTCGAGCTCGGGTCGTAGCTGATGACACTCTGCTGGTAGCTGGGCGCCTCCGAGATGCGCACCGAGCGGGGGATCACCGTCTCCAGCACCTCGTGGGGGAAGTGGGTCCGCACCTCCTCGGCCACCTGGGACGCGAGATTGGTGCGCCCGTCGTACATCGTGAGCAGGATCGTGGAGACCTTCAGCTCGGGGTTCAGGTGCTTCTGGATCATCTCGATGTTCTTCAGCAGCTGGCTCAGGCCCTCGAGCGCGTAGTACTCGCACTGGATGGGGATGAGCACCTCGGTCGCGGCCACGAAGGCGTTGAGGGTCAGCAGCCCCAGGCTGGGCGGGCAGTCGATGAAGACGTAGTCGAGGCGCTCGAGCCCGTCCTCCTCACGCCGGCGTGCGTAGGCCTCGAGCGCCCGCCGCAGCCGGTGCTCCCGGGCCACCATGGAGACGAGCTCGATCTCCGCGCCGGCCAGGTCGATCGTGGCGGGCACGACCCACAGGTTCTCCGCCTCCGAGGACTGCTTCACGACGTCCGCGATCGGCATCTCGTCGATGAGCACGTCATAGGTGCTGTCCACGTCCGAGCTGTGCTCGATGCCGAGGGCGGTGGAGGCGTTGCCCTGCGGGTCGTTGTCGATCACCAGGACGTTCTGCCCCTGGCGGGCCAGCGCCACGGCGAGGTTCACCGAGGTGCTGGTCTTTCCGACGCCGCCCTTCTGGTTGCTGATGGTGAAGACCCGCGTCGCCGCGGGCTTCTCCAGCTGGACCTTCTTCAGCCTGGCGCGTCGCCTAGTCTCTTCCACGAGCTTCCTCCCCAGTGGCGTGTCCTCCACCATCGTTGTCGTCCTTCCGGACGGCGGTGCGTCCGTTTCACGTGAAACACGAGTCCCCCGATCCGGCACAACCTTCATCGGTTGAGCCACGGGATCCGGGGGAAACCCCATGTCGAAGCCCTGGCGGGCCTCCGCGCCGTCGTCGCTCGGCATCTGACTGCGCACCTTCCCGGTTCTTCTCGAACTCGCTCCGTCGGGGGCACGCCCTCCGCGGGGGAGAGGTGCCGGGGCCGTGCCGGCTCCCCGCCCGCGCCCCGGTGCGGGGCCGGAGGATGTCCGCGGCACACTCGTCCCAGCCTACCGCCGCCCCTGACCGGGGGTGACACCTGCCGGGGCGGTCCTCACAGCCGGACGCGGACCACCGTGGTCGGTTCCGCGAGCAGGTCCGCGCCCGCGGTGAGGACCTCGGTCGACCGGGCGCCGTAGCGGTGGAGCTTCTTGCCCGCCTTCTCGACCTCCTCGGCCGCGGAGCGCCCCTTGAGGGCCAGCAGCTCGCCGCGGCCGCGGAGCAGGGGCAGGGTGATGTCCAGCAGTCCCACGAGCGCCGACACCGCGCGGGCCGTGACGACGTCGACGTCGCCGATCTCGGTCCCGGCCTGCTCGGCGCGGGCACGGAGCACGCGCACGTTGGTCAGGCCGAGGTCGGCCACGACCTCCTCGAGCCACTGCACCCGGCGCTCCAGGGGCTCGATGAGCGTCAGGTGCAGGTCCGGGCGCGCCAGGGCCAGGCACAGGCCGGGCAGGCCGGCGCCGGAGCCGACGTCGGCCACGCGCGCGTCCTGGGGAACGAGCTCCTCCACGACGGCGCAGTTCAGCACGTGACGGCTCCACAGCCGGGGGACCTCACGGGGCCCGATGAGTCCCCGCACGATGCCCGACGAGGCCAGGTGCGCCACGTAGCGCTCGGCCAGCCCGAGCCGGTCGCCGAAGAGCTGCTCGGCGGCCGCCCGTTCCCGGGCGTCGGGGAGAGGGGCCTCCTGCGGGGCGGGAGCGGGTCGCTCGGGCGCGCTCATCAGCCCTCCTGGACGGACACGACGATGTGCCGTGCCGCGCCGTCGCCCTCGGACTCGCTGAGGAGACCCTCGTCCGCGACGACGTCGTGGACGATCTTGCGCTCGTAGGCGGAGAGCGGGTCGAGGTGCACGCGCCCGCCGGTCTCCCGGGCCTCGCGCACGGCCGCGAGGGCCATCTCGCGCAGGGCGGAGGAGCGCCGCTCGCGGTAGCCCCCGACGTCCAGCACCAGCCGGGAGCGGCGGCCCGTGGCCGCGAGCACGGACAGGCGCACGAGCTCCTGGAGCGCCTCCAGGACCTCGCCGTCCTCCCCGACCAGCACGGAGAGGCCCTCGCTGTCGTCGCCCTCGGCCACGACGGAGAGGTAGGTCCGGCCGTCCCGCACCTCGATGTCGATGTCCCCGTCGAGGTCCGCCGTGTCCAGCAGCTCCTCGAGGTAGTCGGCGGCGACCTCGCCCTCCTCCTCGAGGGCGTCGAGGGCCGGGGCGGCCACGGCGGCCGTCGTGCCGTCGTCGGCCGGGCCCTGCGTGCCCGTCGCCCGGGGCTCGAGCGGCTGGGCCTCGTCGGCGTCCTGCGTGGTCTGCCGGATGTCGGTCATGTCGTCTCCTGGGGGCGGTGCGGGCCCGTGGCAGGGTGGGACCGGCCACGGGCGGGGGAGGGGGTCGAACCGGGGGACCCGGCGGGGATCACCGCGTCTGCTTCTTCTTCGCCTGCTGCTTCTGGCGCTTCTTGCCGACGGGCTGCTGCCGTTGGCCGGCGGCCGCGCGGGCGCGCTGCTCGTCCAGCTCGGCCTCGTGCTCCTCCTTGGTCTTGCCCAGCGGGGGAAGCCCCTTGGCCGCGCGGCGGTCGTTGAGCTCCTGCTCGGCCTGGGAGCCGGGGGTGGGGTTGTTGCGGATGACCCACCACTGCTGGCCCATGGACCACACGTTGGAGACGGTCCAGTAGATGAGGACGCCGATGGGGAAGTTGATGCCGCCGATCGCGAAGACGAGCGGGAACAGGTAGAGCATCATCTGCTGCTGGCGGTACATGGGGGAGGCCTTGGCGGTCTCGCTCATGTTCTTGGACGTCAGCTGCTTCTGGGTGATGAACTGCGTGGCGGACATCGCGACGATCATCACGAGGGCCAGGACGATCGTGGCCACGTGGTTGCCGTTGCCCGGGTTGAGCAGGGTGGAGAACAGGGGTGCGCCGAAGAAGGTGGCCTCGTTGAAGGACTGCACGCGGGAGGCGTCCAGCACGTGGATCGTCTCCCCGGCGGCGGCGGCCTGGGGGACGCCGTTGAGCACCTGGAACAGGCCGAAGAAGATCGGCATCTGCACGAGGATCGGCAGGCACGCGGAGAACGGGTTGGAGCCGTGCTTCTTGTACAGCTCCATCTGCTCCTGCGCCATGGCCTGGCGGGAGAGCTGGTCCTTCTTGCCCTTGTACTTGGCCTGCAGCTTCGCCATCTCCGGCTGCAGCTCCTGCATGCCGCGCATGGACTTGATCTGCTTGAGGAACAGCGGGATGGTCAGCGTGCGCATGACCAGGGTCAGGCCCACGATCGAGAGCACCCAGGTGATGCCCGCGGCCGGGTCCATCCCGACGGCCGTGAGCAGCTCGTGGAACACCCACAGCACGGCGGAGACGACCCACCTGAAGGGGAAGAGGATCATTTCGAACAGGTTCATGGGGAAGGCTCTCCTTGGGCCGCGGGACCGGTGTCCTCGGCGGGACGGTGCTGGTGGCGCTCGGCCAGGGTCGGGTGGTTCAGCAGGACGATCTTGGGCAGGGACGCGAAGTCGGGGAAGACCCGGCCCCCGTCCGGGACCCTGTCGATCCCGCCGGCCGCCCAGGGGTGGCAGCGCAGGAGGCGCCGCACGCTGAGGCCCAGGCCGCGCACGGCGCCGTGCACGGTGACGGACTCGAGCGCATAGGCGGAGCAGCTGGGGAAGTACCGGCAGACGTCGCCGTAGAGCGGGGAGACGATGGACCGGTAGACCTTGAGGAGCGCGATGAGCACGTTCTGCGGCAGGAACCAGAGCGCCTGCCCGGCCGTCGCGGGCCGGACGAACTCGTGGGGAGCGGCGACGAGGAGGTGCTCGGGCGCGTGAGCGTGCTCGCTCATCTCTCGGGCTCCTCCTGTCGGGTGGATCTCTGCTCGGGTGCGGGGACCCGGTCCGCGGAGGCGGGCACGCCGGCACGGGCCGACGCCGCGCGCCACGCCCTGCCGTAGTCGGCCGCCAGATCCGGCCATCCGGCGGCGGCCGCCGGGGGCAGGGCACGGACCACGACGTCGTAACCGTACGGCGCCTGCCTGAGGGTCGACTGGGCGAGCTCCCGCAGGCGGCGCTTCACCTTGTTGCGCCGCACCGCGTTGCCCACGGCCTTGGAGACCACGAAGCCGAAGCGCGCGGGCTGCGCCCCGTCCGTGGGGTGCACATATACGACGACGTTCCGGCGCCCGTTGCGGGCGCCGGAACGCGTGGTGGCCTTGAACTGGACCGAGGTCCGCATCCGGTGCTGCTCAGGCAGCACGGCGGGGCTCCTGGGGGGCCGGTGGCACCGCTCGGCGGACCGCCCCCGGGAGGGGGCTGGTCGAGCGCGCCGCCGGATCCGACACGGAAGACTCAGGCGGAGAGCTCGGTGCGGCCCTTGCTGCGGCGGGCCGCGAGGATGGCGCGGCCGGCACGGGTCCGCATCCGAGCGCGGAAGCCGTGCTTCTTGGCGCGACGGCGGTTATTCGGCTGAAAAGTCCGCTTGCTCACTGGTTACTCCAAAGACGTCGGGGTGCGCGCCCACCCTCGTCCTCGGCGCCGGAGCGGCAGGACGAGCGGGCGGGCGCGGCAGTGCTGGTGGATGCGTCCGGGCATGCGAACAGGCATGACCGCAGACACAAAAGACTACCCCACCCTAGACAACGGGCAGGGGACGGTCAAATCCGGGGCGGGCCGGGGCCTGCTCCGGACGGAGGACGGGACGCCCGCGGGACGGTGGCCCCGGGCGGGCGGCGGAGCACCGGGACCGGAACGACGACCGGCCGGAGCGGGCGGGGAACGTGTGCAGTCCACATCCTACCCACAGGTGTGCACGGATCTTGGTCACATCCTGTGGAAAACCTGCCCGCCGAGACCCGCGGAACGGCGCGGATCCGGGCCCGAACTACAAGGATGTAGTTCCCGGGGCGCCAACGGAGCCGCTATGAACAGGCCGGACGCATGTTCTAGGCTGGCTCTCGCGGCTGGCCCCCGACAGCTTTTCCACCGTTGTGAACAACGCTGTGGACAAGCCTTCCCATCCCGGGCCCGGACGACCCGTCCACCGCCTCGGAACCTCGACGACAACTCGACGACATGACAGCAGGAGTACGCGTGGGCACGCAGGACAATCAGGCGCTCAGCGCGCAGTGGGCCGAGTGCGTGCAGTACATGTACGAGGATCCGATGACCACCGGCCGCTACCGGGGGTTCATCTCCCTGGCCCAGCCCCAGGGGCTGATCGGGACCACCCTGCTCGTGGCCGTGCCCAACGAGCTGACCCGCGAGTTCTTCCAGAACCAGATGGCCTCCGTGCTGCGCTCCGCCGTGGGACGGGCCTTCAGCCCCGAGACCCTGGTGGCGTTCGTCGTCGACGCCGACCTCGAGGCCGCCCCGGCGCCGGAGCAGACCCCCGCGCCCTCGCTGCCGCCGATCGACGAGCTCGAGGCCGAGCGCGGCCGCACGGACGAGCCGACCTCCGCCGACCCCGCCCGGTCCTCCGACCCCTCGTGGTCGGACCAGCCGGCGATGTCGTTCCCCGCCCAGCCGGTTCCGGCGCGGGAGGCCGGCGTGGGCACCCGGACGCTGCCGCCGCCGCGCGACCCGCAGGCCGCCCCGCCCCGGCGCCCCGCCCGGGACACCGGCACCGCACCCGCCGTGGTGGGGGAGTGGGACAGCTCCGCGCGGCTGAACCCGAAGTACGTGTTCGACTCCTTCGTGATCGGGCAGTCCAACCGCTTCGCGCACGCGGCGGCGTTCGCCGTCGCCGAGACGCCCGCCAAGGCGTACAACCCGCTGTTCATCTACGGGGAGTCCGGGCTGGGCAAGACGCACCTGCTGCACGCGATCGGCCACTACGCCAAGCGCCTCTACCCCCAGGTGCGGGTGCGCTACGTGAACTCGGAGGAGTTCACGAACGACTTCATCAACTCCATCCGCGACGACGAGGGGTCCTCCTTCAAGGAGATCTACCGCAACGTGGACATGCTGCTGATCGACGACATCCAGTTCCTCGCCGGCAAGGAGCACACGCAGGAGGAGTTCTTCCACACCTTCAACGCGCTGCACAACCACGAGAAGCAGATCGTGATCACCTCGGACATGCCGCCCAAGCAGCTGACCGGCTTCGCGGAGCGGATGCGCTCGCGCTTCGAGTGGGGCCTGATCACGGACGTGCAGCCGCCCGAGCTCGAGACCCGCATCGCGATCCTGCGCAAGAAGGCGGTCAGCGACGGCATGGACGCCCCCGACGACGTCCTCGAGTACATCGCCTCCCACATCTCCACCAACATCCGCGAGCTCGAGGGGGCGCTGATCCGCGTCACCGCGTTCGCGTCCCTCAACAAGCAGGCCGTGGACCTGCCCCTGGCCGAGCTGGTGCTCAAGGACCTCATCACCGACGACGGCGCGCAGGAGATCACGGCCGCCTCGATCCTGGCCCAGACGGCGGTCTACTTCGACATCACCCTCGAGGAGCTCAAGAGCAAGTCGCGCACCCGGACCCTGGTCACCGCGCGGCAGATCGCCATGTACCTGCTGCGGGAGCTGACCGACATGTCCCTGCCGAAGATCGGCCAGGAGCTGGGCGGGCGGGACCACACCACGGTCATGCACGCGGACCGCAAGATCCGCACCCTCATGGCCGAGCGCCGGCAGATCTTCAACCAGGTGACCGAGCTGACGAACCGGATCAAGCAGCAGCAGCGCGAGGGCTGACCGGCCCTCCTCCCTGCCCCCAGGGGTCCGCCGGTGCTCCGGCGGACCCCTTTCCTGTCGTTCGTCCACAGGCCGGATCCGCGCCGTCACGGGCCGCACGACCCGTCCGTGCACAGGAATTCCTCGCCTGTGGAGCGGCTGTGCACAGACCGCAACCCACACCTGTGGACAAAATTGTGGAGATCGGGGCTCCATCGGTGGACAAGCTCGGTACAACCGGGGCCTCGCCTGTGGAACCCGCAGAACGGCGCGGGTCCCGTCCACCGGCCGGACCGGTTTCGGTGGACCGCGAATCACAAGAAGTCAACAGGACCGGCCCGGACGGAACCTGGCCGAGAGGCACTTATCCACAGATTCCACAGCGGTTATTAACACTCCCATCCTTAAAGAGATCCCGGCCAAACAACAAGAATCCTGTGGTTCCACCCCGCGACGAGACCCGTCCCCGACCGGCTACTCCCCCGGGCTGCGCTCTCCGTGGCGGAATAGCCAGCGCTCGGAGCGCATGGATACGATGCACACGGCGAGCCACGTCCTGCTCCGCGGCGCCCTGCGGCGCCCGGAGCCCTCTTCCTGCGGGAAGCGGGACCCGGACGGCGGCCCCGCCGCCCCTGATCAGACTGAAAGGCAGCAACCTCTCGTGAAGTTCTCCGTCGAACGCGATGTTCTCGCCGAGGCCGTGACCTGGACCGCCCGGTCCCTGTCTCCTCGGCCCCCGGTGCCCGTGCTGTCCGGTCTGTTGATCCGTGCCGAGGGCGGGTCGCTGTCCATCGCGAGCTTCGACTACGAGATCTCGGCACGGCTGTCCATCAGCGCCGACGTCCAGGAGGAGGGCACCACCCTCGTCTCCGGACGCCTGCTCGCCGACATCTGCCGATCCCTGCCCTCCGCCCCCGTCGAGGTCCACGCCGACGAGGGCAAGGTCGTCCTGACCTGCCGCTCGTCCCGCTTCAACCTCGCGGCCATGCCGGTGGGCGACTACCCCGAGCTGCCGGCGCTGCCCGACGTCTCCGGCGTGGTGGCCGGGGACGAGTTCGCCCACGCGGTGGCCCAGGTCAACATCGCCGCGAGCAAGGACGACACCCTGCCGATCCTCACCGGCGTGCGCGTGGAGATCGAGGGCGAGAAGATGACGCTGCTCGCGACCGACCGCTACCGCCTGGCCATGCGCGAGCTCACCTGGCGGCCGACCGCGAACGACCTCTCGACGGCCGCGCTGATCAAGGCCCGGACCCTCAACGACATCGCCAAGACCCTGGGGCCCGCCGGGGACATCAACATCGCGCTGTCCGACTCCGCCGAGCTCGTCGGCTTCGAGTCCGGCGGCCGCCGCACCACGAGCCTGCTCATCGACGGGGAGTACCCGAAGATCCGCTCGCTGTTCCCCGAGCACACCCCGATCACCGCGGCGGTGCGCACCGGCGACCTCGTCGAGGCCGTCCGGCGCGTATCGCTCGTGGCCGAGCGCAACACGCCCGTCCGGCTCGCCTTCACCCAGGGCCAGGTGGCCCTCGACGCCGGCACCGGGGAGGACGCCCAGGCCTCCGAGGTCCTCTCCGCGCACCTCACCGGCGACGACATCACGGTCGCGTTCAACCCCACGTACCTCTCCGAGGGCCTGCACGCCTTCGCCTCCGAGTACGTGCGGTTCTCGTTCACCGCCCCGCCCAAGCCGGCGGTGCTCTCCGCGCAGGAGACCCCCGACGGCGAGGACAAGGACGACTACAAGTACCTGCTGATGCCGGTCCGGCTGCCCAGCCAGTGACCTCCCGGCCCGGACTCGGAAGCTGCTGACCCCGGCGTGTTCGTCGACCACCTCTCCCTGCTCGACTTCCGGACGTATGCCCATCTCGACATGCGTCTGGAGCCCGGGATCACCGTGTTCCTCGGGCCGAACGGCGTGGGCAAGACGAACATCGTCGAGGCCCTGGACTGGACCGCCGACCTCGCCTCCCACCGCGTCTCCTCCGACGGTCCGCTGATCCGCTTCGGCGCCGAGCGCGCCATCGTCCGGGTCCGGGTGCGGCGCGGCGGGCAGCAGACCGTGCTGGAGTTCGAGCTCAACGACGGCCGGGCCAATCGCGTGCGGATCAACCGGGCGGCCCCCGTCCGGGCGCGGGACGCGCTCGGGATTGTGCGCACGGTCCTGTTCTCGCCCGAGGACCTCGCGCTCGTGAAGGGCGACCCCTCGCACCGCCGCCGCTTCCTCGACGACCTGGCCAAGTCGATGCGCCCCGTCCTGGCCGGCACCCTGGCCGACTACGAGAAGGTCCTCCGGCAGCGCAACGCCCTGCTGCGCTCGGCCCGCTCGAGCGGACGCTTCACCGCCACGCACCGTTCCACGCTCGCGGCGTGGAACGACCAGTTCGCCCGCGCGGGGGCCACCATCCTGCACGCGCGCCTGCAGCTGCTCGACGCCCTCGCCCCGCAGGTCGCCACCGCCTACGGCCAGCTCACCGACGGCAGCAAGCAGACCACGCTGCGCTACGTGTCCTCGGTGCTGCCGGAGAGCGCCGGCGGCGACGTCGCCCGGCTGCGCGGCTTCTCCCCGGCCGACCTGCACCAGCTGGTCCTGGAGGCGTGCGAGAGCTCGGAGCAGCGGGAGGTCGAGCGGGGGATCACCCTGCTGGGCCCCCACCGGGACGAGCTCGAGCTGCTGCTCGGCGAGGCCCCGGCCCGCGGCTACGCCTCGCACGGGGAGACGTGGTCCTACGCCCTGGCGCTGCGCCTGGGCTCCTGGTACGTGCACCTGGCCGACGACCCGTCGGAGGGCGCGGCGCCGATCCTCGTCCTCGACGACGTCTTCGCGGAGCTCGACGCCCGGCGCCGGAGCCGGCTCGCCGCGATCGTGGCCTCCGCCGAGCAGGTGCTCGTGACGGCCGCGGTCGAGGAGGACCTGCCCGCCGAGCTCGTCGCCGGCCCCCACGGCGTGGTGCGGGTGGGGCCGGGGACCGCCGAGCGGGCGGACGATCCGGCCGGTGGACAGCCCGCCGATCCGACCGCCGAGCGGGCGGGGGAGGGGCCGCCGGCGTGAGCGGGGACGGGCGCGAGGACCCCGCCGCGCAGGGCGCGGCCGAGGGCACCGAGGCGGCGGCCGAGGAGCACGTCGTCCGGATCGAGGACGAGATCGACGCGCCGGCGGCCCTGCTGGAGCGGATGCGCCGGGCCGCGGAGGCCCGGGGCGACGGGCGGCTGCACGGAACGGCGGCGCGGCGCAACCTCAAGGGCTTCGGCGCGGCCATGGAGTCCGCGACCGCCTCGCCGGCCGAGCGCCGCCGGCGGGGCAACGACGTGGACCCCCGCGCCCTCGGGGGCTACTCCGGGGCGGGCCGCTCCGCGCGGGACCCCCGCGGCGTGGGCTCGGTCCTGGACTCCCTGGTGGCGGGGCGGGGGTGGAAGGCCCCCGTCGCGGTCGGCTCCGTGCTCTCCCGGTGGGACGACCTCGTGGGCCCGGGGATCTCCGGGCACTGCCGCCCGGAGAGCTTCGACGAGACGGTGGTGCGGGTCCGGTGCGACTCCACGGCCTACGCCGCGAACCTGCGGCTCATGGTCCCCCAGCTGCTGCGCACCTTCGACGAGCAGCTGGGGGAGGGGATCATCACGAGGATCGAGATCCTGGGGCCGGCGGCGCCGAGCTGGAAGCGCGGCCGGCGGTCGGTGCGCGGACGGGGGCCGCGGGACACCTACGGGTGAGCGAACCCCGCCCGGCGCGGTCCGGGACTGCTGGACGGGCCTGTGGCGCTCCGCGCCCCCCGGGGAGCGTCCCCGTGGTGGTGGAGCCCCCGAAAATACGTCCTGAGGCCGTTCTCCGGCCGCTGAAGGGCATTTGCGGGCGCGCCGAGCCTCCCGTTTTCCGGTAGAATCGTTCTCAGACAGGAATCGACGGACCGGGCCCCCGCGGCCGATCGCGGCACCCCCGCCCGCGGCGCGGGCACCCGGCCACGTCGAACCGCTCCGACACCGCAGAACCGATGAGCCGCCGCACGTCTCATCGGCGTCGTCCTGTGCTGTCCGGAGCGGCCGCGACGCCCAACAGGAGGAGCCAGCAACCCGTGGCAACAGAGGAACCGCAGAAGCGCGAGTACGGCGCCGGTGACATCACCGTCCTGGAGGGGCTCGAGGCCGTCCGGAAGCGGCCCGGCATGTACATCGGATCGACCGGCCCGCGCGGGCTGCACCACCTCGTCTACGAGGTCGTCGACAACTCCGTCGACGAGGCCCTGGCCGGCTACTGCGACCACATCGAGGTCGTCCTGCAGGCCGACGGCGGGGTCAAGGTCGTGGACAACGGCCGCGGCATCCCCGTGGACATCCACCCGACCGAGGGCAAGCCCACCGTCGAGGTCGTCATGACGATCCTGCACGCGGGCGGCAAGTTCGGCGGTGGCGGGTACGCCGTCTCCGGCGGCCTGCACGGCGTGGGCATCTCCGTGGTCAACGCCCTCTCCCGGCGCGTCGAGACCGAGGTCCGGCGCCAGGGGCGCGTGTGGCGGATGGCGTTCGCCGACGGCGGCGTGCCCCAGGGCCCGCTCGTGCCGGGGGAGGAGACCGGCGAGACCGGCACCACCCAGGTCTTCTACCCGGACCCGGCGATCTTCGAGACCGTCGACTTCGACTTCGAGACCCTGCGGGCGCGCTTCCAGCAGATGGCGTTCCTCAACAAGGGCCTGAAGATCACCCTGACCGACGAGCGGCACCAGGACGAGTCCGGCGAGGAGATCGCGGGCTCCGCGCCCAACCCCGCCGCCGAGCCCGTCGAGGGCCGCGACGGCGGCACGGACGCGCCCCAGCTCAACCACCCGGGCCACGACGCCGCCGGCCACCGCCGGGTCGTCTACAAGTACGACCACGGCCTGCTGGACTACGTGACCTTCCTCAACACCACCAAGAAGTCCGACCTCGTGCACGAGGACGTCATCGCGATCGAGTCCGAGGACGCCGAGCGCAGGATGTCGCTCGAGCTGGCGATGCAGTGGACCACGGCGTACAGCGAGTCGGTGCACACCTACGCCAACACGATCAACACCCACGAGGGCGGCACCCACGAGGAGGGCTTCCGCGCGGCCCTGACCTCGCTCGTGAACCGGTACGCCCGGGAGAACAAGCTGCTCCGGGACAAGGACGAGAACCTCACGGGCGACGACGTCCGCGAGGGCCTGACCGCGGTCATCTCGATCAAGCTCGCGGAGCCGCAGTTCGAGGGGCAGACCAAGACCAAGCTCGGCAACTCCGAGGCGAAGGCCTTCGTCCAGCGCGAGGTCAACGACCGGTTCGGGGACTGGCTCGAGCGCAACCCCGCCGCCGCCCGGGAGATCATCCGCAAGGCGATCAACGCGTCGCAGGCGCGGCTGGCGGCCCGCAAGGCCCGCGAGACCACCCGGCGCAAGGGCCTGCTGGAGTCCGGCGGCATGCCCGGCAAGCTCAAGGACTGCTCCTCCAAGGACCCCTCGGTCTCCGAGATCTACCTCGTGGAGGGCGACTCCGCGGGCGGCTCCGCGGTCCAGGGCCGTGACCCCGCGCACCAGGCGATCCTCCCGCTGCGCGGCAAGATCCTCAACGTGGAGCGCGCCCGCCTGGACCGGGCGCTGTCCAACGCCGAGGTGCAGTCGATGATCACGGCCTTCGGGGCGGGCATCGGCGACGACTTCAACATCGAGAAGGCGCGCTACCACAAGATCGTGCTCATGGCGGACGCCGACGTGGACGGCCAGCACATCACCACGCTGCTGCTGACGCTGCTGTTCCGCTTCATGCGCCCGCTCATCGAGCACGGCTTCGTCTATCTCGCCCAGCCGCCGCTGTACCGCATCAAGTGGTCCAACGCCCCGCACGACTACGTCTACTCGGACGCCGAGCGGGACGAGGTCGTGGCGCGCGGGCTGGCCAACAACCAGCGCCTGCCCAAGGACAACGGCATCCAGCGCTACAAGGGCCTCGGCGAGATGGACTACACCGAGCTGTGGGACACCACGATGGACCCCGACCGGCGCACCCTGCTGCAGGTCACCATGGAGGACGCCGCCGCGGCGGACCAGACGTTCTCCGTGCTCATGGGCGAGGACGTGGAGTCCCGCCGCGAGTTCATCCAGCAGAACGCCAAGGACATCCGGTTCCTCGACATCTGACCCGCGACATATGCCTGGCTGAGCATGCACCACGGCTCGCCGGCGGACGCGGAGCACCGGGAACCAGCAGACAGAACGGAAAGACCTCATGAGTGACGAGACCCAGGACGGGCGGACGCCGGACGACGCGGCGGCCTCCGGCGACCTCGAGAACACCCCCGTGCTGACCGACCGCGTGGAGCAGGTGGACCTGCAGACGGAGATGCAGCGGTCCTACCTCGACTACGCGATGGCGGTCATCGTGGGCCGGGCCCTGCCGGACGTCCGCGACGGGCTCAAGCCGGTGCACCGCCGGGTGATCTACGCGATGTACGACGGCGGCTACCGGCCGGAGCGCTCCTTCAACAAGTGCGCCCGCGTGGTCGGCGAGGTCATGGGCCAGTACCACCCGCACGGCGACTCCGCGATCTACGACGCCCTCGTGCGCCTGATCCAGGACTGGGTCATGCGCTACCCGCTCGCCCTCGGCCAGGGGAACTTCGGCTCTCCCGGCAACGACGGCGCCGCGGCCCCGCGCTACACCGAGACCAAGATGGCGCCCATCGCCATGGAGATGGTCCGGGACATCCACGAGGAGACCGTCGACTTCCAGGACAACTACGACGGCAAGAACCAGGAGCCGGCGGTCCTCCCGTCCCGGTTCCCCAACCTGCTCGTCAACGGCTCCTCGGGCATCGCCGTGGGCATGGCCACCAACATCCCGCCGCACAACCTGCGCGAGGTCGCGGACGGCGTGCAGTGGTACCTGAAGAACCCGGACGCCTCCAGCGAGGTGCTCCTCGAGGAGCTCATCGCGCGGATCAAGGGCCCCGACTTCCCGACCGGCGCGCAGATCCTCGGCCGCAAGGGGATCGAGGATGCCTACCGCACCGGCCGCGGGTCCATCCCGATGCGCGCGGTGGTCAACGTGGAGGAGATCCACGGGCGCACCTGCCTGGTGGTCACCGAGCTGCCGTACCAGGCGAACCCGGACAACCTGGCCATGAAGATCGCCGACCTCGTCAAGGACGGGCGGATCACCGGGATCGCCGACATCCGCGACGAGACCTCGGGGCGCACCGGTCAGCGCCTCGTCATCGTGCTCAAGCGCGACGCCGTCCCGAAGGTCGTGCTGAACAACCTCTACAAGCACACGCAGCTGCAGGACAACTTCTCCGCGAACATGCTCGCGCTCGTGGACGGCGTGCCGCGCACGCTGAGCCTCGACGCGTTCATCCGGCACTGGGTCACCCACCAGATGGACGTCATCGTCCGCCGGACCCGGTACCGCCTGCGCCAGGCCGAGGCCGAGGCCCACATCCTGCGGGGCCTGCTCAAGGCGCTCGACGCCCTCGACGAGGTAATCGCCCTGATCCGCCGCTCCCCGACGGCCGACGACGCCCGCTCCGGGCTCATGGGGCTGCTGCAGATCGACGAGGACCAGGCGCAGGCCATCCTCAACATGCAGCTGCGCCGGCTCGCGGCCCTGGAGCGGCAGAAGATCGTGGACCGCCACGCCGAGCTCGAGCGGCTCATCGCGGAGTACACCGAGATCATCGCCTCGGAGGAGCGCCAGCGCGGGATCATCGCGCAGGAGCTCGACGAGATCGTGGCCCGCTTCGGCGACGACCGCCGCTCGGAGATCATGCTCGGCTACGGCGGCGACATGTCGATGGAGGACCTCATCCCCGAGGAGGAGATGGTCGTGACCATCACCCGCGGCGGATACGTCAAGCGCACGCGCTCCGACCAGTACCGGTCCCAGCGCCGCGGCGGCAAGGGCGTCAAGGGCGCGCAGCTGCGCGGCGACGACGTCGTCGAGCACTTCTTCGTCACCACCACCCACAACTGGATCCTGTTCTTCACGAACCTGGGACGGGTCTACCGCACCAAGGCCTACGAGCTGCTCGAGGCGGGCCGGGACGCGAAGGGCCAGCACGTCGCGAACCTGATGGCCTTCCAGCCGGGGGAGCGGATCGCGCAGGTCATGGAGCTGCGCTCCTACGACGACGCACCGTACCTCGTCCTGGCCACCCGCAGCGGCCTGGTCAAGAAGACCCGCCTGGAGGACTACGACACGAACCGCTCCGCGGGGGTCATCGCGATCAACCTGCGCGACGGCGACGAGCTCGTCTCCGCCCAGCTGGCCTCCGCCGAGGACGACCTGCTGCTGATCTCCCGCAACGGCATGTCCCTGCGCTTCACCGCCACCGACGACGTGCTGCGCCCGATGGGCCGGGCCACCTCGGGCGTCACCGGCATGAAGTTCCGCGACGGCGACGAGCTGCTGTCCGCCAACGTGGTCACCGACGAGTCCTACGTGTTCGTGGTGACCGAGGGCGGCTACGCCAAGCGGACCAAGGTCGACGAGTACCGGGTGCAGGGCCGCGGCGGCCTCGGCATCAAGGTCGCCAAGCTCGCCGAGCAGCGCGGCCGCCTGGTCGGCGGGCTCATCGTCGGCGAGGAGGACGAGGTCCTCGTGATCATGGAGGCCGGCAAGGTCGTGCGCACCAGCGCCTCGGAGGTCCCCGCCAAGGGTCGCGACACCATGGGCGTGATCTTCGCGAAGCCCGCCCAGGGCGACTCGATCGTGGGCGTGGCCCGCAACGCCGAACGCGAGATCGCGGAGGAGGTCGACGCCGAGGCGGTGGCCGAGGTCGACGTGCAGCTCGACGAGACCATGGAGACGGCCGACGTCCTGGACGCCGAGGAGGCCGGCCTCCAGGAGGCCGAGGTGCTCGAGCCCGTCCCCGGAAGCGGGGACGCGGACGACGATGAAGTAGCGTTGGACGCGAAGAACAACGGAGGTAACGCATGAGCTCGAGTTCCGGCTCCAACGCCGCCGGCAAGTCCGGACGCGCCCCCCTCGCGTCCGCGCCCCGGACGAGTCCCGCCCCGGTGCGCCCGGCGTCGGGGACCGCCCCGCAGAAGGCTCCCGCCGCCCGGCCGGCGGCGGGCCCGAAGCCCGGGGCCTCCACCAAGGGCCTGGTCCGGCCCGCCCCGCGCCCGCGCGTGCGCCGGGCCCGGCTGGTCGTCTCCAAGGTGGACACCTGGTCGGTGCTCAAGCTCGCGTTCCTGCTGTCGGTGGCGCTCGGGATCATCACCGTGGTCGCCTCGGTGGTGCTGTGGATCGTCCTGGACCTCACGGGCCTGTTCGACGGCATCAACGAGCTGCTCGGCATGCTGGGCGGCACGGGCGGGGCCCTGGACATCAAGGACTTCCTGTCCCTGGGGCAGGTGGCGATCTTCGCGACGATCGTCTCCGTCGTCAACGTCATCCTGCTGACCGCGCTGTCCGTGCTGGCCGCGCTGCTCTACAACATCGCGGCGGCCCTCGTGGGCGGCGTCGGGGTCACCCTCACGGACGACTGACCCCGCGGATCCCGGGGCGCCGGCCCGTGCCCGGGCGATTTGGCACGGGTCGGCAACTCGGGTATCGTTTCTTCTCGGTCCGCAAGGGCTGGAAGGGCGTATAGCTCAGACGGTTAGAGCGCTTCGCTGATAACGAAGAGGTCCCAGGTTCAATTCCTGGTACGCCCACGGTTCCCAACACTGCCAGGCCAGGAGGCGGTCGTGAACAGGAAATTGGCTGCGACAGTGGCTCTGATCGGCGCGTCCGTCGCGGTGCTCACGAAGCTGCGCGAGGCCGATGCCGACCGCACGGCCTGGGCCGACGCCACCGACGAGGTGGAGTAGCCCGGAACTGCGGGGACGTGGCGCAATTGGTAGCGCATCTGCTTTGCAAGCAGAGGGTTAGGGGTTCGAGTCCCCTCGTCTCCACCACATCCGATCCCGATCGAGCACCCGCTCGGTCGGGATTTTTCCTGCCCGGGCGCGTCCGGTGCGCCCCGCCCCGCCGCGCGCCGGGGAAATGCGACCCGTGGCACGCCGGTCGCAGCGCCTCCAGGCCGTCCCGGGCCGGGGGCCGGGACGGCCTGGAGAGGCATGCAGCAGGACGACCACGCCATGAAGGCGCTCGCCCCCGCGCCGGGCGTCGACCCGGACGAACCCCTCGAGAAGGTCAGCGGCTGGAAGATCGTGGGCCCCGGACTGGTCGTCGCGGCCACGGGCGTGGGCGCCGCGGACCTCGTGGCCACCCTCACCGCCGGCTCCCGCTTCGGCCACGGCCTGCTGTGGGCCGTGGTGCTCGGGACCGTCCTCAAGGTCGTCCTCGTGGAGGGCGCCGGCCGGTGCTCCCTGTCCACCGGGCGCACCATCTTCGAGGGCTGGCGCCCGCTCGGGAGGTGGACGACCGTCTACGCGGTGACCGGCATCTTCGTGATCGCCATGCTCGTCATCGGCGTCGAGGTCCTCCACTCGGCCGGCTACGCCATCAGCGCCGGCGACGAGGGCCTGCTCGACCTGGCCGACGTCCTCCAGGAGCGCTACGTCGGCCCCGTCGGCCCCGTCTTCCTCGTCGGCTTCTGGGCGGCGTCGTTCTCGTCCGTGGTGGGCGTGTGGTCCGGGGTCTCCCTGATGTTCGCCGACTTCTGGGGCAACATCCGCAACAAGCCCAGCGGCCACCCCGACACCCTCACCGGCGGCAGGTACTTCAAGTTCTACCTGGTCTGGCTCACCTTCCCGCCCATGGCGCTGCTGGCCCTCGGCAAGCCGGTGTTCCTCATCCTCCTCTACGGCGTGCTCGGGGCGCTGTTCATGCCCTTCCTCGCCTTCACCCTGCTGTGGCTGCTCAACACCCGGCGCACCCCCGAGCGCCGGCGCAACGGCGTGTTCACCAGCGTGGCGATCGCCGTGTGCGCGGTGCTGTTCACCGCGCTCCAGGGCTGAGCACCCGACCGGACCCATGCGGAAGGCCCCGCCCCCACGAGGGGGCGGGGCCTTCGAGGTCCTCCGGGCTCAGCGCCGGATCAGGCCTCGTCCTTCTTGCCCTGGATCTGCTCCTTGACCTCGTGGATCGTGGTCTTGGCGTCCTCGCCGATGCTCTTGGCGTTGTCCTTGACCTCGGAGGCCGCCCCCGACACGCCGCCGGGCTGGCCGGCCGGGGTGGTGGCGTCCTCGACGTCGTCGACCTGCACGCCGGTGCCGGCGGCCACGGTGCTCTGCTGGGCCACCGGGGACGCGGTCACGCGCGGGGACGTGGCGGCCGGGGTCTTCCAGGGGTCCTCGACGGGGCGCGAGGCCTTCCACGCGGCCACGCCGGCCGCGCCGCCGGCCACGAGCAGGCCCAGCACGAGCAGGCCCTTGTGCGAGCTCTCGGCCTTCTTCTGCTGCTTCGCGTAGTCCTTGGCGACGCGCGCGGCGGCCTTCTTCGCGTTGGCGACCGCCTTCTTGTCCCCGGTCAGCCGGGTGACGATGGCCTCGAGCTGCTCCGGGGTGTCCGCGTCCGCGAACTTGCCGGCCAGCAGGGCCGCGGCGCCGGCGTACTTCGCCTGCATCGCCGCGCGGCTCTCGGTGGCCCGGTCGACGGCCTTCGCAGCGATCGGGGCCGCTGCGGCCGCGGCCTTCAGCTTCGCGGAGTCGGACATCTCGTGGGCGCGGCCCAGGCTGTCCTGCACCCGGGGGCCCGCGGCGGCCACGCCGCCGGCCAGCGCCGCGGCACCGGCCTCGATGCCGTGCTGCAGCTTCGGCGCCAGCTCGCCGATCTCCTTGGACGCCCACGCGCCGGCATCCAGGACCTTGCTCTCCGCAGCCGCCTGGGCCGCCGCGGTCGTCTTCTCGCTCTTGGACATCTTGAAGCTCATGAATCCATCCCTCCTCGGGTCGTGACAATCCAGTGTCAGCATACGGGCAGGGGTTCGGCGCGTGGAGGCCCCGCCGCGCGATCCCGCGGCTTTTCACTGTGCGCTGAACGGGACCGGGGCCCTTGGGAGGGCCTCGGCGCCCCGTGCAAGAATGACCCCATGACTTCTGCCATCCCCACCGCCAAGGCGACGATCCACACCAACCACGGTGACATCGTCGTGAACCTCTTCGGCAACCACGCCCCGAAGACCGTCAAGAACTTCATCGGTCTCTCGGACGGCACCCAGGAGTGGAGCGACCCCCGCACCGGTGAGAAGCAGTCCGGTCCCCTCTACAAGGACGTGGTCTTCCACCGCATCATCCGCGACTTCATGATCCAGGGCGGCGATCCGCTGGGCCAGGGCATCGGCGGGCCGGGCTACGAGTTCGACGACGAGATCCACCCCGAGCTCGACTTCAACCAGCCGTACGTCCTCGCCATGGCCAACGCCGGCAAGCGCAACGGCCGGGGCACCAACGGCTCCCAGTTCTTCATCACCACGGCCCCCACCACCTGGCTGCAGGGCAAGCACACGATCTTCGGCGAGGTCGCCGACGACGCGTCCCGCAAGGTCGTCGACGAGCTCAACGGCGTCCGCACGGGCGCCATGGACCGCCCCGTCGAGGACTGCGTGATCACCTCGATCGACGTCGAGCAGCTGTAGTCCCGAGCACCGGGTCCGACCAGGACCTGCGTCCCCCGCCCCGTGCGGAGCCGGGGACGCGCGGCGCAGGCCCGCCCGGAACGATCCGGGCGGGCCTGCGCCGTCCCGTTCCAACGACCCCCCATCGACGTCGCCGCGATCCCCGGTGGCGTCCGACGACCCGGCCCCCGGGGCCGATCCGTGAGGAGTTCCAGTGAGCGGCGAGCGACCGCAGTACGGCACGTCCACCGGGGGGCAGGTCCCCGTGTGCCCCCGTCATCCGGACCGGCCCAGTTACGTCTTGTGCCAGCGCTGCGGGCGCCCCGTGTGCCCCGAGTGCCAGCGCTCGGCGGCCGTGGGGGTGCACTGCGTCGACTGCGTGCAGGAGGCCGCGCGGTCACGGCCCGCCTACCGCACGAGCCTCGGCGGGCGCGCGGCCCGCGGCTCGGCCATGCTCGTCACGTGGTGGCTGATCGGGGCCAACGTGGTGGTGTACGCGCTGCAGTGGCTGGCCCTGGTCGTCGGGGTGGGCCTGCTGCAGCTGTTCGCCTACGCGCCCGTGACCACCACGTCCGAGCCGTGGCGGATGCTGACGAGCGGTTTCCTGCACTCGACGACCAACCCGCTGCACCTGCTCCTGAACATGTACACCCTGTACCTGTTCGGGCAGATGCTGGAGCCGGCCCTGGGCCGGGCCCGGTTCCTGCTGCTGTTCGGGCTCTCCGTCCTGGGCGGCTCCCTCGGCGTGCTGCTGCTCGCGTCCCCGTACACCCTGGTGGTCGGCGCCTCGGGCGGGATCTTCGGCCTCTTCGGCGCCCTCTTCGTGCTGCAGCGGCACCTGGGCCAGTCGATCACCCCGATCGTGGTCCTCATCGGCGTGAACCTCGCCTTCGGCTTCCTCTTCCCGGGCATCGCCTGGCAGGCGCACCTGGGCGGTCTCGTGACGGGGGCTCTCGTGGCCTTCGGGTACACGCTCACGCTGCGCCGGGGCCGCGCGCGCGGGCGCTGAGCCCGGACCCCGGCCCTGTGCTGCGGACACTGTCCACAGCGGTCGTCCACAGCTGTCGACAACTTACACGCGTGTGTTTCCACAGCTGTGCACAGGTGTGTGGACGCTGTTCCCGAGCGGTCCACACCTGTTAATAACGCTGTGGAGAGCCGTGCGTGCACATCGTTCTCCACAGCTGTGGACAACTTAATGCACTGGGTGGGGAGAAGATCCCCGGGCCGTCCTGTCCCGGCGGGGCGGCGTCCTCAAGAACTTCTCAGCGGCCGTGCGGGACACTGGAGGAGCTCCGCCGGCCGGGCGGGGCGGCACGGGACGGACACGAGGACGGAGGGCACGGGTGCGGGTGCTGCTGGTCGAGGACGAGGTGGACCTCGCGGAGTCGCTGCGCCGCGGCCTGCGCAACGAGGGGTTCGTGGTCGACGTCGCGCACGACGGGATCACCGGGGCGTGGCTCGCGCGGGAGAACCCCTACGACGTCGTCGTCCTGGACCTCATGCTCCCGGGCAGGAACGGGTACACGATCCTGGAGGAGATGCGCGCCGCCCAGAACTGGACGCCCGTGCTCATGCTCACGGCCAAGGACGGCGAGTACGACCAGACCGACGCGTTCGACCTCGGGGCCGACGACTACCTCACCAAGCCCTTCAGCTTCCTCGTGCTCGTGGCACGGCTGCGGGCGCTGATCCGCCGCGGCGCGCCGGAGCGGCCGGTGGTCCTCACCGCCGGGTCGCTCCAGCTGGACCCCGTGCGCCGCACGGTGACCCGGCGGGGCCAGGCGCTCGAGCTGACCGCCAAGGAGTACGTGATCCTCCAGTTCCTGATCCAGAACAAGGAGAAGGTCGTCTCCAAGCTCGAGATCATGGACAACGCGTGGGACGCCAACTTCGAGGGCTCCGAGAACATCGTGGAGGTCTACGTGGGCTACCTGCGCAAGAAGATCGACGCCCCGTTCGGGCTCTCCACGCTGCAGACGGTCCGGGGGATGGGCTACCGCCTGGTGCCCGACGACCTCCCGGACCCCGCGCCGTGACCGGCCACCGACCGCTCCTCCTCGCACGGTGGGGCGTGCGGGCGCGGAGCACGGCGGCCGCCGCCCTGCTCATCCTGCTCGTGCTGGCGGTGACCGGGGGAGTCCTGCTCGACGTGCTGGGCCGGTCCGCCGTCACCGCCGCCCACGAGCAGGCCCTCTCGCGGCAGGGCGAGATCCTGCGGGAGTTCGCCCTGCCGCGCGACGGCAGCCGCGACACGGGCGTCCCCGCCGTGTACACGAGGGCCGACCTCGGCGAGCTGGCCCAGGGCCTCGGTAGGCCCGGCGTGGTCGTGCAGCTGCAGGACGAGGACGGAGAGGTGGTCGCGGCCTCCCCGCCCGCCGCGCGTGCCCTGGAGCTCCCGGTGCCCGGTGTGGCGCCCGGCGAGTCCTACGACTCGGCGCGGGACGACTCCGGGGGGCTCGAGGGCACGGACGAGTTCGTGTATGTCGCATATGGCATGTACGTCAACGACGTGCCGTACGTCATGGTCGTGGCGGTGCCCATGTCGCTGCAGCAGGACGTGGTGCGCGCCGTGGGCCTCTTCCTGCTGCTGGGAGGGCCCCTTCTCGTCCTCCTCGGCGCCGGTCTGATGTGGTTCCTGGTGGGCCGCTCCCTGGCCCCGGTGCGGCGGATCACCGATCAGGTGCGGGGCATCGGCACCGCGCGGCTCGACGAGCGCGTCGACGTGCCGCCGACCTGGGACGAGATCGCGGTGCTCGCGACCACGATGAACGGCATGCTCGACCGGCTGGAGTCCTCCGACCGCGCGCAGCGGCGCTTCGTGGCGGACGCCTCGCACGAGCTGCGCAGCCCGCTGGCCACCCTGACGACCACGATCGACGTCGCCGCGACGGACCCCTCGGGCGCCGCGTGGACGGAGTTCTCGCCGGTCCTGAGGTCGCAGGCCCGGCGGATGGGCCGGCTCGTGGAGGACCTGCTGACCCTCGCGAAGGTCGACGACGCCGGGCTGAGCCTGCGCGTCGCCGACACCGACCTCGACGAGGTCGTCGCCGAGGAGGTCGCCCGGATGCGGCCGGCGGCGCGGCACGAGCTGCGCGTGCACGTGGAGCCGGTGCGCATCCGGGGGGACGCCGCGCGGCTGCAGCAGGTCCTGCGCAACCTGCTCTCCAACGCGGAGCGGCACGCGGCGTCGTGGATCGCGGTGTCGCTGTCCGCGGAGGCGGAGCACGCCGTCGTCACCGTGGACAACGACGGTGACACCATCGCCCCCGCGGACCGCGAGCGGGTCTTCGAGCGGTTCGTGCGCCTCGACGGCTCACGGGCGCGGGACACGGGCGGGTCCGGGCTGGGCTTGGCCATCAGCCGGGAGATCGTCGCCGCCCACGGGGGCACGGTCGCCGCGGCCGAGGACCCCGGCGGACACTGCCGCTTCGTCGTGCACCTCCCCCTGTCCCGGGAGGACTGAGGAGGGCGGGATGGTCGCGCGGTGGTCAGTAGTCGGCCACGGCGTCGTCGCGCACCTGCTCGGCCAGGGCAGCGACCTGCTGCTCGGGCGTGCCCCGGGCGCGCAGCGCCTGGGCGATCAGCAGGGCGGCCGTGTGGAGGAGGTGCTCGCGCATCGCCGCTCCGGCGCCCTCCTCGTCGCGCTCCAGGACGGCGTGGACCAGGGCGTCGTGCTCCCCGGCCACGACGGTCGGCGGGCGCAGGGTCGCATCCGCAACGACCGTCAGGAAGGAGGTGGTGGTGCGCAGCCGCGCCACCAGCTCGGCCGCCTGCCGGTTGCCGGCCAGGTGCAGCAGGAGCCGGTGCAGACCCTCGTCGGCCTCGGTGGACGCCTCCGCGTCGCCGGTGCGGGCGGTCGCGTGCAGGGTCTCCCACTGGGCTCGGACCCGGCCCAGCTCCTCGGCCGGGGCGAACCGGGCGGTGCGGCGCGCGGCGGGGACCTCGAGCGCGATGCGCACCGCGAAGATCTGCGCGACGTCGTCGGGGCTGACGTCGACGATCTCGAACCCGCGGTTGCGGTGGAAGCGGATCAGCCCGGCCTCCCCCAGGCGCAGGAGGCCCTCGCGGACCGGGCTGCGGGAGACGTTCATGACGGAGGCCAGCTGCTGGACCGAGTAGAGCCGGCCCGGCTCCATCTCCCCGGCCGTGATGGCCCGGCGCACGGCCGTCATGACCTGCGCGGCGAGAGAGCTGCCCGTTGTCGCGGTCACGGACGGCAGGATCGGTGCAGCGGCCCCGGTGTCGGCGTGCTGCCCGGTGCGGGGCCCCGTGGACAGGGCTGCGCCGGGGGCCCAGGGGGCGGTCATGGGCCGACAGCCCGCTCGGCGGGGCAGCCGGCCGGCCGGCCGGCACCCGGTCCGGGGCGGTCGGTGACCATGACGGTCCCGGTCGCGGGGACGTGGAACCCTCGCATGCGCACCTCCTCGGGGCCGGCGCGGAGAGCGCGCCGGGTGGGTGACATGCTACCCATGGGATACGGCCAGGGATCCCCCATGACGGAGAATTAACCCTTCGGTAACAACGGAGCCTCAGGCGCCGAGGCCGCCGGACCTCCGGACGCTCGCGGCGCTCACGCCTCCCGGTCCTCCCCGGCGGTCGCAGGAGCGCCGGTGGTGCCGACGGACCCGGCGGGAACCGCGAAGAGGGGACGCGGGGACTGCAGCCGTGCCGGTTCCGGGAGCTCGCGGCGCAGCACCCGGTCCACCCGCTCGAGCTCGAGGGAGAACCCGGCGACGGCATGGTGGACGTTCTCGGCGAGCACGGCCCGCTCCACGACCTGCTCGGGGCCGGGGGCCCCGTGGAGCAGCAGCACCGGCTCGCCCTCCCGCAGGTCGTGCTCGATCCGTTCCAGGGCGTGGACCCAGTGGCTCTCCCGGATGCCCTCGGGCACCCGGAAGGGCACGACGACGGCGGCCCCGGCCTCCTCGTGCGCTCCGGGGCCCAGGACCCAGGCGCGGTGGCCGTGCCCCGGTTCCGTGAGGTGAGCGCGGCCCTCCGCCGGCACGGGCCAGACGTAGTCGAGCCCGGCAGGGTCCTCCGGGAACAGCGGGCGGTAGAAGTCCTCGTCCTTGCGGAGCAGGTTGGACCGGTGCGAGCGGTGCAGGGCCTCGTCCCCGAGCCACGGGGGCGGCCCGGAGACGCCGTCGTCCGGACTGCGGTCCCACTCCTGCGGGGCGAACTCGCGGATCTGCCACCCGGTGCTGTCGGCGCCGCCGCGGGCGGTCCACTCGTCCACCATCGCCCGTCCGTAGGCCACGAGGGCGGGGACGTGCTGGGACCACATCGCGGTGGCGGGGTGGCGGAACCACCCGTAGCCGGGCACGGTCGCGGCGCGCAGCACCTGGAGGGTCTCCACCCGCTGCTTGCCGAGCCGTCGGCGGTCGAGCACGCGCGCGGAGCGGGCGAAGTCGGGGTACGGGAGGAAGGTCTGCACCTCCCCAGTCTGCTACGGATCGGGCCGCGCCGACCACCGCGCGGCCGCGGAGCCGCGGGAGCCTGCTCCCTAGACTGGTGCCATGCCCCTGCCCCGCGCGCTGGCCCCCTTCCGGCTGGGCCAGTACCGTGTGCTCGCGTCCGCCATGTTCGTGAGCGTCTTCGGCACGGGGATGTGGGCGGTCGCCCTCGTCCAGCAGGTCGTCCGCCTCGGCGGGAGCGCGGTGGACCTCTCCGGGGTGACGGCCGTCGGGGCCCTCGGCATCGTGGCCTTCGTGCTGGTGGGCGGGATCGCCGCGGACCGGCTCCCGCTCGCGGCCGTGCTGCGGGTGGTCGAGGCCGCCAACGCGGTGACCGCCCTGGCCGTGACCGTGCTGTCCCTCACCGGGGTGCTGCGGCTGTGGCACCTGGCCGCGGCGGCGTTCGTGTTCTCCGCGACCCTGGGCTTCTTCTACCCCGCCTACTCGGCCTCCCTGCCCCGGATCCTGCCCGCGCACCAGCTGCTGGCCGCGAACGGCACGGAGGGCACCGCGCGCCCGCTGCTGCAGCAGGCCGCCGGCCCCGCGGTGGCCGGGGTGCTCATCGGGATCTCGGCGCCCGCCGGCGCCGTGGCGCTCATCGCGCTGTGCCACGCGGTGGCGTTCCTGCTGCTGCTGCGGCTGCGCATGCCGGACGAGCCCGCGCGGGACGGGCCTGCGGAGGCCGTGGCCGGGAGGACAGCAGGGGAGGAGACGACCGGGGGGAGGGCCTCGTCCGTGGGAGAGGACCTCATGGAGGGCGTGCGCTACACCCTGCGCACCCCGTGGCTGCTGTGGACGCTCCTGTGGGCGGTGCTCGCGGTCTTCCTGCTGCTCGGCCCGCTGGAGGTCCTGGTGCCCTTCATCGTGCAGGAGCGGCTGGGCGGGGACGCCTCCACCTTCGGCTACCTCCTGGCCTGCTACGGCGGGGCGAGCGCGCTCGCGTCGCTCGCCGTCGCGTCCCTGCCGCTGCCGAGGCGCTACCTCAGCTGGATGATCGGGCTGTGGGGGCTCGGCACGCTGCCCTTCGGGCTCGTGGCCACGACCGACTCCTTCGGGGTCATGGCGCTGTGCCTCGCCGCCGTGGGCGCCGGGGACGGGGCCGGCATGGTGCTGTGGGGCACCCTGCTGCAGCGCCGCGTCCCGCGGCACATGCTCGGGCGGGTCTCGAGCCTCGACTTCTTCGTGTCGATCGCCCTGATGCCGGTCTCGATGGCGCTCGCCGGGCCGGTCGCCCAGGTGGTCCCCCTGCCGGTGATCTTCTGGACGGTGGCCCTCCTGACCCCGCTGCTGGGCCTCGCCGCCCTGTGGGCGGGACGGATGCGCGAAGACGAGCTGGCGCACCCCCTGGCGGGCTGAGCGGCGCCCGGAACGCGGCGAGGGGCGGTGCCGTGCGCGGACCCGGGAAGGTCCGCGCACGGCACCGCCCCTCGCCGGGTGCGGTCCGGGTCAGTAGGCCTTGACGCGCTGCTCCACGACGAGGTGGATCAGCGCGAAGCGGCCCTGGTCGTCGATGGCCGTCAAGGCCTGTTCGAGGGCGGCGGGGATCTCGGCGTCGTGCTCCACGCGCACCCCGAACCCGCCGAAGGCCTCGGCCATGAGCGCGAAGTCCGGGTTCTTGAGCTGGGTGCCCGAGACCCGGTGCGGGTAGTCGCGCTCCTGGTGGGTGCGGATCGTGCCGTACTCCTGGTTGTCCATCACGATCACCAGCGGGGTCGCCCCGTACTGGGCGGCGGTGGCCAGCTCCTGGCCGTTCATCAGGAACTCCCCGTCACCGGCGATGGTCACCACCCGACGGCCCGGGAAGCGCAGGGACGCCGCGACGGCCGAGGGCACCGAGTAGCCCATCGAGCCGTTGCGCGCGGAGATCATCGCCGCGTAGCCCTGGGTGGGGAAGTAGCGGTGGGCCCAGTTGGTGTGCTCCCCGGCCCCGAAGGTCACCATGGCGTCGTGGGGCAGCCCGGCCACGAGGTGGGCCATCAGGGTGTCCATCCGCGCCGGGGCCTCGGCCGGGGTGTCGGCGGTGACGAGCGGGGCGGGGGTGGAGAAGGCCACCTGGGCGGCGCGCAGCCGGTTCGTCCACTCCTTCCAGGTGTCCTTCACGGGCAGGTCGATGCGCACGAGGTCGCGCACGAACACGTCGGGCTTGGCCACGATCTGGTAGGACACCGCCCCCGACCGGCCCCGCAGGGACGGGTCGATGGTGACGAGGAAGTTCTTCTTCTGCCAGTCCTGGCGGACCAGGAAGCCGTTGGTGATGACATCCCCCGGGACGGTGCCCACGAAGACCAGCAGGTCGGTCTCCTCCAGCAGCTGCCGGGTGAAGGCGGGGCGGCCGTAGCCGATCGGTCCCACGTAGGAGTCCGAGTCGAAGGGCACGGTGCCCTCGGTGCGCCACTCGGCGGCGGCCGGCAGGTGGTGCTCCTCCAGCCAGGCGGTGAGCCCCGCGGCGCCCTCGGTCGTCCAGTCGTTGCCGCCGGTGACGAACAACGGCTTGTCGGCCGCCTCCAGGGCATCGCGCAGGGCCTTCCAGTCGTTGACGGTCATCCCGCCGGTGGCCACCGGGATCGGCGGGTGCAGCTTCGCGTCGATCTCGACCTTGATGATGTCCTCGGGCAGGCCCACCACCACGGGTCCGGGGCGGCCGGAGTTGGCCGCGAACATGGCCTCGGCCACGATCTCGGAGGCGCGTTCGGGGTGGTCGAGGACCATCACGCGCTTGGCCCCGGAGTCGAACCAGGCGTGCGGGTCGAACTCCTGGAACGCCTCGCGGTCGCGGTGCTCGAAGGGGATCAGCCCGACGAACAGCACCATCGGGGTGGAGTCCTGCCAGGAGGTGTGCAGGCCCACGTGGGCGTTGGCCGCCCCGGGCCCGCGGGTGACCATGGCCACCCCCGGAACGGGGTTCATCTTCCCGTCGGCCTCGGCCATGTAGGCCGCACCGCCCTCGTGGCGGCACACCACGGTCTCGATCGGGGAGGCGTGCAGCCCGTCGAGGACGTCCAGGTAGGACTCACCGGGCACCACGTAGGTGCGCTGCACGCCGTGGGCCACGAGCGTGTCCACGATGACGTGGCCCGCCGACTTGCGGTCGGCGGCCTGTGCGGGGGAAGCGGGGTCCGCTGTGATCTGGGTCAACCTGGGGTCCTTTTCGCCGTTGAAAATGAACGCGGAACGTGGGTGCGCGGAACCCGGGCTCAGGTACCGGGTCGTTCGCGGTCCTCCGAAAATACCCGATGCGCCGCGCGTTCTGTGTCGTGACGGTCACGAACGGGTAATCATCCCCTCACCCGGCCCCGAGAGCGCGGTGAGCCGACACCGGCGCCGGCGGGCCGGGACGGGAGCACGGACGACGGCGGGCCCCTCCCGGATGGGGAGGGGCCCGCCGTCTGGGGAGCGTGCGCGGACCGTTCAGTCCGTCATGTCCTCGAGTTCCACGCCGGTGGTCTCGCGGACCATCTTGATCGTGAAGAGCAGCGAGATGAGGGCGAAGAACGCGTACAGCCCGTAGGCGAGACCCAGGGAGGCGGCGGCCAGGGGCGGGAAGGACACGGTGACCACGAAGTTGGCGATCCACTGCACGAACCCGGCCACGGCCAGGGCGGCACCGCGGATCTGGTTCGGGAACATCTCGCCGAGCAGGACCCACATCATGGGGCCCCAGGAGACGCCGAAGAACACCACGAAGAGGTTGGCGGCCACGAGGGCGATCGGGCCGGCGGTGGGGCCGAGCTGCGGTGCGCCGTCGACGACGTTCGCCGTGGCGAAGAGCACGGCCAGGGTGGCCAGGGAGAGGGTCATGCCCGCCGAGCCCACGAGCAGCAGCGGGCGCCGGCCGACGCGGTCGACCAGGGCGATCGCCACGACGGTGACGACGACGTTGGTCACCGAGGTGATCACGGTGATGGTGAACGAGTCCGCCTCGGTGAAGCCGACCGACTGCCACAGCACGTTGGAGTAGTAGAAGATCACGTTGATGCCGACGAACTGCTGCAGGGCGGCGAGGCCGATGCCGACCCACACGATGGGCTTCAGACCTGCCATGCGGCCGCGCAGGTCGGACATCCGCGGCTTGCGCTCGGAGTGGACGGACTGCTGGATCGCCTGGACGCGGTCGTTGGCGGAGACGATCCCCTGGAGGCCGGTCAGCACCTGGCGGGCGTCGTCGGGGCGGCCTGCGAGCACCAGGTACCGGGGGGACTCCGGGATGGCGAAGGCGCCGATGCCGTAGGTCACCGCGGGCACGGCCATCGCCAGGAACATCCAGCGCCAGGCCTCCAGCCCGAGCCAGAGCGTCTCGTCCGCGCCGCCGGCCCAGGCCGCCAGCAGCGCGTCGACCGTGAGCGAGACGAAGATGCCGAGCACGATGCCCAGCTGCTGCAGCGAGCCGAGCCGTCCGCGCACCGCTGCGGGGGCGACCTCGGCGATGTACGCCGGGGCGATCACGGAGGCGACGCCCACGGCGATGCCGCCGACGACGCGCCAGACGATGAACCAGCTCAGGTGGTACGCCAGGCCGCAGCCGAGCGCGCTGAGCAGGAACATCACCGCGGCGATCTTCATGACGGGAACGCGGCCCAGGCGGTCGGCGATCCGCCCGCCGAAGAACGCGCCGACGGCCGCGCCGAGGAGGGCCGAGGCCACGGTGGTGCCGAGCACGGCGGGACCGATGCCGAACTCGGTCCGGAGGGACGCGACGGCGCCGTTGATCACGGCGGAGTCGTAGCCGAAGAGAAAGCCGCCGAAGGCGGCGACGATGCTGATCCGGATGACTGCCGCGGTGTTCGCGTCACCGGCGAGCCGCGAGCTCGAGGCCTTGTTGCTCATCGCACAGCTCCCTTGCTGGTGGAGAGGTCGGCGCGGGACCGGACGTGCCAGGAGCCCGCCGCCCCGGGGGACGGGAGGGCCCGCCGTCGCCGAGGGGTTCTTGTGATGCGCTCAACAGTAAAACTTCGAGGAGGGAATGTCCATTAGTCGAACATTGCTACTGACCCGTCGGTAAGTTCTCCGGTCCGGCCCCCACCGGCAGCTCGGCGCGCTGCAGCGCCACGATCACGGCGCCGGCCACATGGGCCTGGAGGCCGAGCCGGGCGGCCTCGATCCGCAGCTCGCGGACGTTGCCGTGCACCCCGTGGCGGGAGACGGTCTCGCGCAGCGGGCCGAGGAGCAGCTCCCCGGCGCGGGCGATCTCGCCGCCGATCACCACGAGCTCGGGATTGAGGGTGTTGCACAGCGTGGCCACGGTGGGGCCCAGCGTCCGGCCGGTGTCGCCGACGACGCGCCCGCAGGCCACGTCGCCCGCCAGGGCGGCGTCGACGAGGCCCTCCACGGTGAGGTCCGGCCCGTGGGTGCCGGCCAGCAGGCGGGCGACCTCGCCGGAGGAGACGAACGTCTCGAGGCAGCCGCGGTTGCCGCAGCGGCACACCCTGCCGCGCTCGTCGAGGGTCGAGTGCCCGATCTCGCCCGCGGACCCGGTGGCGCCGCGGAAGAGGGAGCCGTTGAGGATCAGCCCGGACCCCACGCCGTGGCCGACCTTGACGTACACCATGTTGCGGGTCCCGCGGCCCGCGCCCCACGCGAGCTCGCCGAGGGCCCCGGCGTTCGCGTCGTTCTCGACGACGACGGGCAGGCCCAGGAGCCGTCCGGACTCCTCGCGCACGTCGATCCCGCCCCAGGCGGGCAGGATCGCGGCGGCGCTGATCAGCCGTCCCTCGAGGTCCACGGGGGCCGGGAGGGTGAGTCCGGCGGCCAGGAGCCCGGAGCGGGGGAGGCCGGCGTCCTCGAGGAGGTCGTCCAGGACGGCGCCCACCAGCTCGAGGCCCTCGGCGAAGCGGTGCCCCGCCGGGAGGTCGTGGCGGCGCTGGGCGAGGATCCGCTGGTTGAGGTCGGCCACGGCGACCGTGAGGTGGCGGTGGCCCACGTCGATGCCCACCACGTGCCCGGCCGAGCCCCGGAAGCTGATGAGCTGGCCCCGGCGGCCCGCGTTGTCCGCCTCCATCGCCAGCAGGCCGGCGCCGATCAGCTCGTGGACGATGTTGGAGACCGTGGACGGGGCCAGGGCGGTGCGCCGGGAGATCTGGGCCTGGGTCAGCCGGCCGTGGCGGCGGACGGTCTCGAGCACCCGGCGCTGGTTCGCGTTGCGCAGGGACGTCTGGGAGCCCGGCTTCAGCCGGGGCCCCGGGGGCACGGACATCGCCGTCCTCTTTCACCGGTGAACGTGGTTGTTGCACCAATTGTAGGTGGCGTTCGGAGGTCGAAGACAAGAGAGAGGACCACGACGTCGCCCCCGCCGCGGGCGCGGCGGGGGCGGGGGCGAGCAGCAGGGAGGGGTCGCTCAGGAGACCGGCTGGAGCTCCTCGGCGGTGCTCAGCGCGGCCAGCACGGCGTGGATGGCGGCGACGATCTCGGGGTCCTCGGCGGGGGGCGTGGCCTCGAAGCGGGCGGCGGCCCCGCCCACGGCGAGCCGGGGCTCCTCGAGCACCCGGGCGCCGGCGATGCCCAGTGCCTTGCGGACCTCCTCCTGGGCCCACACCCCGCCGTACTGGCCGAAGGCGCTGCCGATCACGGCCGCGGGCTTGCCCTTGATCGCGCTGTCGCCGAACGGGCGGGAAAGGACGTCGACCATGTTCTTGATCGTGGCGGGCATGGTGCCGTTGTACTCCGGGGTCACCACGAGCAGGGCGTCCGCGGCGGCGGCGGCGTCCCGCAGCGCCTCGAACGGAGCCGGGCGGGTGCCGTCCACGTCCACGTCCTCGTTGTAGAAGGGCAGGTCGGCGAGGCCCTCGTAGACGACGACGTCGACGTCCTCCGGGGCGACGGCCCGGACGGCCTCGAGGAGCATCTTGTTGGTGGACGCCTGGCGCGGCGAGCCGAGGAACGCGAGGACGGTGGTCATGGCGGGGTTCCCTCCGGTCGGAAAAAGTTGACGTCTCAATAACGGTGTCCGGCGCGGAACCCTTCCCGCTCCCCGTCCGCTGTGGGCGGCATCACTCCCGGACCGCCGGGCTGATCGCGTCCGCGGGGCCGGGTTCACGGGCCGGGTTCACGGGGCCGGGTCGGCGGGGCGGGCGGTGAGCTCGGTGAGCAGGGCCTGGACGCGGGCGTCGATGTCGTCGCGGACCAGGCGCATCCGCTCGATGCCCCCGATGCCGCGGGTGGAGGGCTCGTCGGTGTGCCAGGTCTCGACGGTGCCCGCCATCCCCTCGGCGGGCTCGACCTTCGCCTCGTCGCCCAGCACGACCACCCGGTCGACCCGGCGCAGCAGGTCGGGGTCGACCGGCTTGGGGTGCCCGTGGGACATGTCGGCGCCGACCTCGGCGATCACCTCGGCGGACAGCGCATTGATCGTGCCGCCCGGCGTGGTGCCGGCGGAGTGGACCTCCACGGACCCGTGGGCGTAGTGGTCCATGAGGGCGGCGGCCATCTGGGACTTGCCGCCGTTCTTGGCGCAGACGAACAGGACAGAGGGCTGGGTGTCGCTCAACGGGGACTCCTGGAGGTTCGCGGGAACAGGGGAGGTGCGGGACCGGGTCCGGTCAGCGGGTGGGAACGGTGGCATCACCGGGGAACAGCTTGCGCCCGGCCTCCAGGGACACATAGACCAGGGCCACCAGCACAGGCACCTCGATGAGCGGGCCGACCACCCCGGCCAGGGCCTGCCCGGAGGTGACCCCGAAGGTGCCGATGGCCACGGCGATGGCGAGCTCGAAGTTGTTGCCGGCGGCGGTGAAGGCCACGGTGGTGGACCTCGCGTAGTTCAGGCCCAGGGCGCGGGAGGCGAGCAGGCCGATGCCGAACATGAGGAGGAAGTAGGCCAGCAGCGGCCAGGCGATGCGCACCACGTCCCAGGGGCTGGAGGTGATCGCCTCGCCCTGGAGGGCGAAGAGCAGCACGATCGTGAAGAGCAGCCCGTACAGGGCCCAGGGCCCCAGTCCGGGGAGGAACCTCTGCTCGTACCAGGTGCGGCCCTTGGTCCTCTCCCCGAGCGTGCGGGTGAGGAACCCGGCCACCAGGGGGATGCCCAGGAAGACGAGCACGGAGACGACGATGGACCACGCGGAGAACTCCGCCGACGTCGCCGGCAGGCCCAGCCACCCGGGCAGGACCTGGAGGTAGAACCAGCCCAGCGCGCCGAAGGCGAGCACCTGGAAGACGGAGTTGACCGCCACGAGCACGGCCGCGGCCTCGCGGTCCCCGCAGGCGAGGTCGTTCCAGATCAGCACCATGGCGATGCAGCGGGCCAGGCCCACGATGATCAGCCCGGTGCGGTACTCCGGCAGATCGGGCAGGAGGAGCCAGGCCAGGGCGAACATGAGTGCGGGCCCGACGATCCAGTTCAGCGCCAGGGAGGCGCCCATCAGGCGCCTGTCCCCGGCCACCCGGTGGGTCTCGTCGTAGCGCACCTTCGCCAGCACCGGGTACATCATCACCAGCAGCCCGACGGCGATGGGCAGAGAGACCTCCCCGACCGTCACGGCCTCCAGGGCGGTGTCCAGTCCGGGCACGAGGCGGCCGAGCAGGAGGCCTGCGGCCATGGCGAGCAGGATCCACGCCGGCAGCCAGCGGTCGAGGAAGGACAGGTCCCGGACCGCGCCGGAGGGCGCGGCCGTGCGGGCGGGGGAGGCCGTGGGGGACTGCGTCATGCGGGTGTTCCTCTGCGGGGTCCGGGGCGGAGCGGGAGCGCCGGCGCCGCGCGGTGCGCCACCCCGTGTCCCGGGTGCATCGACGGACGTCGATCCTGGGTCATCCTAGGTGTCACATAGATCACCGTCAATGTATGGTGGAATGCATGTCCTCCCCGTGCTGCGCCCTGACCGAGCGCCCCCTGACCGCCGACGAGGCCGGGCGGCTCGCCGGAGTGCTCAAGGCGCTTGCCGATCCCACGCGCCTGCGCCTGCTCTCCCACGTGGCGGCGCAGGGGTGCGAGGCCGTGTGCGTGTGCCACCTGGTGGACGACCTCGGCATCAGCCAGCCCACGGTGAGCCACCACATGAAGAAGCTCGTGGACGCCGGTCTGGTCACCCGTGAGCAGCGGGGCAGGTGGGCGCACTACAGCCTGGTCCCGGCGGTCTTCGCGGAGCTGGCGGCGTTGCTGGACCTGGGCTGACGCGGCCCGCCGGCTCCTCGACCTGCCGGGCCCGCGCTCAGCGGGCCTTTCGGGCGTGGTCGATCAGACCCCTGGTCGCGGCGACCGCCTCCGGGGAGGCTGCGACGAAGTGCTCCGTGCCGGCGACCACGGTGGGCACGGTGGCGTTGCCGTCGTTGAGCGACTCCACGAACGCGAGGGCGTCTTGGTCCTCCCAGATGTTGGTCCAGGTGGCGCTGTCGGCGTCCTCGCCCAGTCCGTGCTCGAGCATGCTGCAGAACGGGCAGCCGGGGCGCCAGTAGATCGCCACGCCTCCCTGCTCCACGTGCCGCACGGCATCGGCGTGGGACGCGGACGGCCGGGTCCTGCGGGACGGGTCCTTCTTGAACACGGGTTCTCCTCCACTGCTTGCGGGATCCACCGACCGGGGGTGCGGCCGGGTGCGGTGGCCGCACAGTCTAGCGCCCTCCCCCGCAAGGTCCCGTCCCCCGGCCCCGGGACAGGGGAGCCGGCTCCGGGAGCCGGTTCCAGCACCGGCGTGAGGCCCGGAAGGAGGTCAAATCCCCATCATGAGGTTGATCTTCCGCTGACTTCGCCACCTGTTCCACGTGAAACTCCTCAGCGACGCGAGCAATCAGCCTTTTGCTGTTGATCGAGGCCGCCGCCGACGTATTCGGCCGGGTCCCGTCACACAGGGGTCCGAGCTGTCCCCGCTTCCGCCCACATGCTTCATGATTTGTCATTCTTTGTATCGATTCGGCGAAAATTCCCCCAACCCCCTTGGCAACGCCCCTCCGGACCGCTCCGGCAACGTGGCGTGTGTCATGGTGGAGCACATGGCACTACCGGCGCAGCACTCTTCCCCCCGGCCGGCCCGTTCCACCTGGTCCCTGCCCCAGTTGCACCAGTGGCTGGTCGTCCCGTTCATCGTCGTGCTCGTCACGGCGACCGTGGGCCGCCTGCTCGTGTACTCCCCCGGGACGGCGGCCCAGGAGACCGAGGTCCTGCAACGGCTCCAGGCGGCGCACGTCGGCGTCCTGGACGCCCTCGCCCTCGTCCTCCACCACGCGTTCTCGACCCCGGGGGCGCTCGCGATCATCGCGGCGCTCACCGCGTGGCTCGCCCGGGCACGCCGCCGTCCGTGGGACGCCGCCGGCTTCGCCGTGACCGCGCTCAGCGGGTGGGCCGCCGTCGCGATGGTCAAGGTCGCCGTGGGCCGTCCCCGCCCGGACGCGTCCGCGTTCGCCGATCCCCTGGTCCTGGTGGACGGCCTCACGTCCTTCCCGTCGGGGCACACGGGGGCGGCGGTGGCGATCGGGGCGGCCTTCTGCCTGGCCGTGCGGGGATCCCTCGCCGCTCCCGTCGTGCTCGTCGCCGGCCTGGTGACCGCGGTGCTCGTGGGGCTGTCCCGGGTCTACCTGGGCGTGCACTATCCGCTCGATGTCCTCGCCTCGTTCCCCGTCGCGTGGGCCGGGCTCGCGGTGGGCTGCGGGCTCGCCAACACCGTCGTGCCCGCGCTCGCCTACGGCTTCGGCTGGCGCCAGGAGGGCGCCGGGTTCGTGGCGCCCGACGCCGGCGACGACGCGCAGGACGGTGCGCCCGCCGAGGAGGCGCATCCCGTCACGGCGCACGTGCCGGTCGTCGCCCGGCACTCCGGTCACCACGCCGCCTGAGCCCGGCCCCGGGTCCTCCCGGGGTCCGGCTCAGGGCTCGATCCGCCGGTGGAAGGGCCACCAGACGGCCCGCCCGACGTCGTAGGTCAGGGCGGGCACCAGCAGGGAGCGCACGATCAGCGCGTCGAGCAGCACGCCGAACGCCACGATGAACGCCAGCTGCACCAGGAACATGATGGGGATGACGGCCAGCGCCGCGAAGGTCGCCGCCAGCACGATCCCCGCCGAGGTGATCACCCCGCCCGTGAGGGCCAGGCCCCGCAGGATCCCGGCGCGGGTGCCGTGGGAGAGCGACTCCTCGCGCACGCGCGACATGAGGAAGATGTTGTAGTCGATCCCCAACGCCACGAGGAACACGAACCCGAACAGCGGCACCGACGGGTCGGCTCCCGGCAGGTCCAGCAGGTGCTCGAAGACGAGCGCCGAGACCCCGAGCGCCGTGAAGAACGAGACCACGGTGGTGAGGACCAGCAGGACCGGGGCCAGCACCGAGCGCAGCAGCAGCATCAGGATCAGGGTGATCACCACGAGGATCACCGGGATGATCAGGGTGCGGTCCTGGATCGAGGTCTCGTTGGTGTCGATGGTCGTGGCGGTCGTGCCGCCCACGAGGATCTCCTGGTCCAGCGCGGACAGGTTCTCGCGCAGCTGCCGCACGGTGGCCTCGGCCTCGGGGGAGTCCGCGGCGTCCTCGAGGGTGGCCTGCAGCTGGTACCGGCCCTGCGCCTCGGTCGGCTCGACGCCCGCGAACGGGCCCACCGCGGCGTCGCCGAGCGGCACGGTGCCGGACGGGGAACCGCCGGCGACGGCGGAGACGTCGGCCACCCCGCCGGTGGCCTCGACCGCCTCCACGGCCGCGTCCAGCTCCTCGGTGGGCACCATCACGACGGCGGGACTGCCCGAGCCGCCGGGGAAGTGCTCCGCGAGGGCCTGCTGGCCGTCGCGGGCCTCGGACTCGCCGAGCACGAGCTCGCTCTGCTCCACGCCGGAGGCCTGGAACTGGGTGCTGAACCCGGCGAGGATCAGCAGCACCAGCGTGGTCACGAGCCAGATGGCGCGCGGGGCCCGCGCCACGAACCGGGCCACGGAGGCCCACAGGCCCCGGCCCTCGACCGTCGGACGGCCGTCCGCCCCGTGGTCGACGACGCGCACGCGCTCGGCCTTCCCCGGGTCGTACCGGGGGCGGAAGGGCCAGAAGGCGCCGCGCCCGGTCGCGTGGAGCACGGCGGGCAGGAAGGTCAGCGCCGCGAGGATCGACATGACGATGCCGACCGAGGCCACGGGGCCCAACGCCTTGTTGGAGGCGAGGTCGGACAGCAGCAGGCACAGCAGGCCCGCGATCACCGTGGCGCCGGAGGCGATGATCGGCTCCGCCGAGCCCTTCAGCGCCGCCCGCGTCGCGTCCCCGCGGTGCCGGTGGCGGAGCAGGGCGTCCCGGTAGCGGGCGGTGTAGAGCAGGGAGTAGTCGGTGGCCGCGCCGACCACGAGGATGAAGAGGATGCCCTGGACCTGTCCGCTGATCCGCACGACGTCGTTGGCGGCGAGCCAGTACACCAGCAGGATCGCGGCGCTCAGCGCGAAGACCGAGGTCAGCAGCACGAGCACCGGCAGCACGGGGGAGCGGTAGACGACGAGCAGGATCACGAACACCACGGCCAGGGCGACCCCCAGCAGCAGACCGTCGATGCCGGCGAAGCCGGCGACGAGGTCGGCCGTGAAGCCGGCGGGTCCGGTGACGTAGCTCTCCAGCCCCTCCGGGATGCCCTCCTCGAGCTGGGCGGACAGGGCCTCGACGTCGTCGACGACCTCGCCGTCCGGCAGGGGCACGACGACCGAGAGGGCCTGGCCGTCCTCGGAGGGCAGGGGCGGGGAGGTCTCGCCCTCCGCCAGGCCCGCCTCCTGGACCGCCGCGGTGAGCTCCTGGGCCCAGGCCCGGTCCTCGGCGGTGAGCCCGCCCTCCCGGACCAGGAGGACGATGGCGGGGATGGCGTCCGAGTCCCGGAACGCGCCCTGCAGCTCCGTGACGCGGGTGGACTCCGTGGACTCGGGCAGGAAGCTCGACTGGTCGTTCGTGGAGACCTCGGAGATCTTCCCGAAGTACGGCCCGCCGATCCCGGCCACGGCCAGCCAGCCCACGATCAGCAGCGCCGGGAGCAGCACCCGCAGCCACCGGCGGCCGCGGGACGGCCGCGGAGGTTCCGGGGCGTCCGCCCACGGGGCGGGCCGGGAGCCGGCGGGTGCGGTGGAGGGCATGGCGGGGCCTTTCCGGGCGGTGGGGCGGCGCAGCGGCCGACGCGTCCCGAGGCTGCCGGGATCCGGCCCCAGTCTAATAGTTCGAAAACAGAACTAACAGGACCCGGCTCAGTCGTAGATCGCCTTGACGCACAGCACGGGGCAGGGACTCTCCAGCAGCACGCGCTGGGCCGTGCTCGCCGTGATGATCTTCCCGACCGGGGAGCGCCGGCGGATGCCCAGGACGATGAGCTCGGCGTCGTGCTCGCGGGCGGTGTCGAGGATGACGTCCGCCGGGTCGCTGTCGTGGTCGGGCTCCCGCAGCACGTAGCGCACCCCCGAACGGGCGAGCTTGTCCTGCTCGACGTCGATGTCCGCGACGACCTCCTGCGACTGGTGGCGCCGCGGCCGCGGCTGGACCACCACGAGGTCCGTGCTGCGGCGCTCGGCCTCGAGGATCGCGGCGTCCAGGGCCGCGTGTCCGGGGGCGGTGGGCATGTATCCGACGACGACGGTCACGGGATCTCCTCGGGTGCGGCGGGGGCGGGGGTCAGCGGTTGCCGAGGTGCGGGTCGCGGCCCTCGGGCTCGTCCTCCAGGCGGGCGAGGTCCTCGGGGTTCTCGAAGCGCACCTTGCGGCCCAGGAACAGACGGTCGTAGATGAAGTTGAGGATCCACAGGCCCAGGCCGATGGCCAGCAGCACCGCCGCGATCTGGTACTCGATGACGTCCTGGGCCCAGGGGCCCACCAGGAAGGCGCACGTGAGCGCGCCGAGGTAGGGCAGGACCCGGGGCGCGTGGAAGTAGTCGTGGGTGGGCGTGGTGTCCCGGCGCAGGATGATCGCCGCGATGTTGACGATGGTGAACACCCCGAGGAGCAGGAGGGCGGTGGTGCCGCCGAGGGCGCTCGCGGTGCCCTTGCCGAGGATGTTGTTGATCGCGATGATCAGGCCCATGGCCAGGACGGTGGTGAAGATGATCGCAGACCACGGGGTCCGGCGGACGGGCAGCACGTAGCCCAGGAAGTCGGGGAGCACGCCCTGCCGGGCCATGCCGTAGAGCAGGCGCGAGGCCATGAGCATGTTGATCAGCGCGGTGTTGGCCACGGCGAAGATCGTCAGGAAGGGATAGATGGTGTCGATCGGGATGTTCGGCGCCCCGGTCTTGACCATGTCCAGCAGCGGGGTGGTGGACTCGCCGAGCACGCCGATGGGCACCACCGCCACGGTGAAGATCGAGACCAGCATGTAGACGGCGCCCGTGAGCCCCAGGCCGAAGAGCATCACGCGGGGGAAGTCCCGGCTGGGGTTCTTGGTCTCCTCGACCATGTTGACCGAGTCCTCGAAGCCCACGAAGGAGAAGAAGGCCAGCGAGGTGACCGCCGTCAGCGCGAGGAAGAGGCCCTTGTCCTCGGAGGTCTCGAAGACCATCGTCTGGCTGAAGTCGGCCTTGCCCTGGAACGCCGCCCAGAAGCCCACGAGGATCACGATGAGCAGACCGGTCAGCTCCACGCAGGTGAGCACCACGTTGAACGCCAGGCCCTCGGTCACGCCCCGGACGTTGATCGCGGCCAGCACGGCGATGAAGAGCACCGCGATCACCGTGATGCCCGTGGTGCCGACGTCGAGCCCGAAGCCGCGGGCGAAGTTGGAGGCCACGGCCGAGGCGGCCGTCGAGGCCGACGTCAGGCCTGAGCTGAGCACGGCGAAGGTCACGAGGAACGTGACGAAGTGGACCCCGAAGGCCTTGTGCGTGTACAGGGCGGCCCCGGACGCCCCGGGGTACTTCGTCACGAGCTCCAGGTAGGAGAACGCGGTGATGGTCGCGACCACGAACGCCACGAGGATCGGCGCCCAGGCCGCGCCGCCGATCTCGCCCGCGATGTTGCCGGTGAGGGCGTACACGCCGGTGCCGAGGATGTCGCCCACGATGAACAGCAGGAGCAGGCCGGGGCCCATGACCCGCTTGAGCTCGGGCTGATGACCCGCCCGGGTGGTCGGTTGCGCGGACTGGGCCATGGGATACCTCGCATCGGTCAGGTCGGGTGGACGTGCGCCGGGTCGGACAGTGACGGTGCTCTCAGCCTATGCCAAGGTTCGGGCCCGACCCAGGGGGACGGGCGGCCACGGCCTCCCCGGCCGGGAGACGTGACCTCCTCGGCGCGCCGTTGCGCCCTGTCCTCCCTCGCCGTGGCGTTCGTGGCCGCCGGCGCAGGCCTCCGGGCGCCACCCGGGGACGGCGCTCACCCGGACGTTCTCGGGGCGGCTCGTGCGGGGCCCGCGCGAGGGGGTCCTCGCGCGCTGCACGAACATGTCGCCCACGGCATGTGTCCAGGTGGATCAGCGGTCGGAGCCCGTCCGGGCGACTGCGGCGGGAGGTCTGGACCCGGAGGCGATCGGCCTGTGGGCCGGTCCGTCCTCCGCGGCCGAGCGGGAGGTCCCCGCGGCCGCGGTGGTGCGGGAGATGGTTCCCGGCACGGCCCGGGACGAGGCCGGCCCCCTCCGCGGCGTGCCGGGGCGGAGGGGGCCGGGGGGGGGGATCAGCGGACGCCGCGCATCCAGCGGGTCACGGGCCGGGCCAGCAGCAGCAGGACCGCGCCGATCGCGATGGTCACCGCGCCGAGCACCCCGAAGTAGGCGCCCTCGGTCCGCTCGCTGTAGAACACGGCGAGCGATCCGGACAGCGCCGTGCCCAGGGCCACCGACAGGTAGTTCAGCGCCACCATCAGCACGGGGTACGCCCGCGGGGCGAGCTTGGTGGACAGGGACAGGCCCACCGGGGAGACCAGCAGCTCGCCGAGCGTGGCGACGAGGAGGATCAGCGCGATCCACAGCACGGGCACCGCGCCCACGCCCACCATGGGCAAAAAGACGAGGAACGCCGAGCCCATGAGCATGATGCCGAGACCGAACTTGGTGGGGGTCGAGGGCTGCCGCGCGCCCAGGCGGGTCCACAGGGCCGCGAACACGGGGGCGAAGACGATGATGAAGAACGGGTTGAAGGACTGCACCCACGAGATGGGCATGGTCCAGTCGCCGAGCGCCCGGTCCAGGCGGGTGTCCGAGTAGATCGTCACCACGGTGAACTGCTGCTGGAACAGGGCGAAGAACGCGGCCGAGCCGATGAACATCGGGATGAAGGACCGCACGCGGGAGCGCTCGTCGTCGTCGACCTTCCTGCTGGTGAGCAGGACGGTGAACAGGGCCACGGCCGCCACGACGGTGACGACCACGACGACGTTCGCGAGGTTGTCCGCGGTGAGCAGGCCCGTGAGGACGGCCACGACGACGACGGCGACCGCGGCTGCGGCGATCCCGGCCCACTTCCCGTACTGGTCGCGGGGCAGGGGGTTGGGCACGTGGTGGACCTCGCCGGGGAGGTTCCTGCGGTTGAGCGCGTACTGCGTCAGGCCCAGGGCCATGCCGATCGCGGCGAGGCCGAAGCCGAGGTGGAAGCCCCAGGTCTGCTGGGCCCAGCCGGTGAGCAGCGGGCCGAGCAGGCCCCCGATGTTGACGCCCATGTAGAAGATCGAGAAGCCGGCGTCGCGGCGGGGGTCGTGGCGGTCGTAGAGGGAGCCCACGAGGCTGGTGATCGTGGTCTTGAGCCCGCCGGAGCCGATCGCGATGAGGATCAGGCCGGTGGCCAGGCCCGGGACCGCGGGGATCAGGGCGAGGCAGACGTGCCCGAGCATGATGAGCACGCCGCTGAGGAACATGGTCCGCTCGGAGCCCAGGATCCGGTCGGCGACCCACCCGCCCACGATGGCGAAGAGGTAGACGGTGCCGCCGTAGGCGCCCACGATGCCGGCGGCCGTGGCCCGGTCGATGCCCAGCCCGCCGTCGGCCGTGGCGAAGTACATGTAGAGCAGGACGATGCCCTGCATGCCGTAGAAGGAGAACCGCTCCCACGTCTCCACGCTGAACAGGTTCGCCAGCATGCGCGGCTGGCCGAAGAAGGTCCTGCCGGAGGGGTTGCGGGGGTCGGTCCCGGGGGTGTCGTCGGAGGGATCGCGCGGTCGCAGGGCGCTCGTGGCGCCGTCCGTCGCGCGAGGGGTCTCGGAAGTCATGGCGTCCATGCTCCACCCGCCGCCCCGTTCCGCACCAATCGGCGGGGTCCGGTCCCGACCGCCGCGGCCCCGGGCACGGCAACGCCCGGGGCCGCGGCGGGGAGGCCGCGGTCCCGGGCGCTCCCGGGCGGTCGGTCCGCTCAGCGGCGGCCGGGGATCAGTTGAAGTCCTTCGGGTCCGTGCCGATGCGCCCGCCGTTGTCCAGGCCGTTGATCGCCTCGACGTCCTCGGGGTCGAGCCGGACCTCCAGCGCGTCGAAGTTCTCCTGGATCCGCTCGGGGGTGACGGTCTTGGGGAAGACCACGTTGCCGATGGCCAGGTGCCAGGCGATGATGGCCTGCCCGGGCGTGGCGCCGTGCTTGGCGGCGATCTCGCGGATCACCGGGTCCTGCAGCAGGTCGCCGCCCTGGCCCAGCGGGGACCACGCCTCCGTGAGCACGCCGTGGGAGGCGTTGACCTCGCGCAGCGCGGACTGGTTGAAGTAGGGGTGCAGCTCGACCTGGTTGACCACGGGCACCACGCCCGTCGCGTCGATGATCTCCTGCAGCTCCTCCTCCGGGAAGTTGGAGACGCCGATGGAGCGGGCCTTGCCGCTGTCGCGGATCTCCTGGAAGGCCTTCCAGGTCTCCAGGTACTTGCCGCGCTGCGGCGTGGGCCAGTGGATGAGGTACAGGTCGACGTAGTCGAGGCCCAGCCGCTCCAGGGAGGCGTCGATGGCCTGCAGCGCGGAGTCGTAGCCGTGGTCGTCGTTCCACAGCTTGGTGGTCACGAAGATCTCGTCGCGCGGGATGCCGCTGTTGGCGATGGCCCGGCCGACGCCCTCCTCGTTGCCGTAGATCTTGGCGGTGTCGATGTGGCGGTAGCCGACCTCGAGGGCCTTGCCGACCACGTCCTCGGCGATCTCGGAGTCGACCTGCCACACGCCGTAGCCGAACTGGGGAATGGTGTTGCCGTCGTGGAGGGTCAGGGTGGGGGACTGGGTCATGGACCGTGCCTTTCGTGGGAGGTGAGCGTGGTCCCGGGGAGCGCCTCCGGGGGACCGGTGTCCGCCGCCCAGTCTCGTCCCGCGGCCCGGACCGTGACAAGGCACCGGGGAACGGTTCAGCTCTCAGCGGGACGCGGGCTCCCCGCCGCCGCCGGGCGCGAGCCGGGGCAGGGCCCGCGCGGAGCCCGCCCGCACGGACCACGTCGCGTGCGGGGTGAGCGCGGTGTCCTCCGGGTTGACCTCGACGACGGGGATGCCGCGGCCGGCGGCGATCAGCGGCAGGGAGGCCGCCGGCTGCACGAGGCCCGACGTCCCCACGACGACCACGAGATCGGCCTGCGCCACGGCCTCCGCCGCCCGCTCCATGGCGCCCTCCGGCAGCAGCTCCCCGAACCAGACCACGCCCGGGCGCACCGGGCCGCCGCAGGCGGGACAGGCCGGCGGGCGCTCGCGGACGGGTTCGTCCAGGCCCTCCGCGCGGTCCAGGCCGAGGCCGTCCACGAGGTCGCCGGGGTACGGGGTGCCGCACGCCGAGCAGCGGAACGCGAAGAGGCTGCCGTGCAGGTGCGCCAGCACCTCGGAGCCCGCCCGCTCGTGCAGGTCGTCGACGTTCTGGGTGACGACCCGCACCCGCGCCGTGCGGGCCCAGCGGGCGAGGGCCCGGTGGCCGTCGTTGGGCCGCAGCAGCCGGACCTGCCGGGCGCGCCACAGGTACCAGGACCACACGAGCTCCGGGTCCGCCTCCCACGCCTCCGGGGTGGCCAGCTGCGCGGGCGACCACCGGTCCCACAGCCCCTTCCCGGGCTCGCGGAAGGTGGGCACCCCGCTCTCCGCCGACATGCCGGCGCCGGTGAGGACGGCCACCGTGCGGGCGGTGCGGGCGAGCTCGAGCAGGTCGGGATCCAGGCTGACCACGTCGTCCATGCCGTCCACGGTATACGCGGGGAGGGCTTCCGGGGAGTCCCCCGGGAGCCCTCCGGGAAACGGCCGGGCGCGTTGGTCGATCGACGCGCCCGCGTGATGGAATAGAGGTCATGAAGTTCAACGTCCAGCGCGTCCTGACGCCCGCCTACCTGACCTCCGTCGCCCTCGTCGTGCTCGGAGTGGTCCTCGGCCTGGCGTGGTACCCCGTCGCGGCGTGGCTGTTCGTGCTCCTCGGTCTCGCGCTCAACGCGATGGCCGTGTCCGTGACCGCGATCAACGACGCCCCCCGCACGTCCGGGCGCCGCCGTCCTTCCCTGCCGGTGCGCACGCCCCGCCCGGGGACCGCGGTGGACGAGGGATCAGGTGCCGGCCGGCCCGAGCGGCGCGAGGTCGTGGAGCCGGAGGCCGAGACGGCCGCCACCCCGGTCGTGCCGTCCGCCGGATCGAGCGCGCTCAAGCCCCGGCGCTGATCCCCCCGGCCTCGTCCGGGACCGGGTCCCCCGGTAGTCTCCCGGCATGAGCGAGAAGCGGCGGATCGGCGTGGTGGAGAGCGTCAACGTGGGCCGCGCCGAGGAGAACCCCGCACGGTCGGCCCTGCCCACGGGGATCCGCAAGCGCCCCGTCCCCGGGGCCGTGGAGCTCCGCGAGCCCGGCCCCCGTCGGGGCGGCCTCGGCTCGGGCGTGGTCGGCGACTTCATCGGCAACAGCCGGCACCACGGCGGCACGGACCAGGCGGTGTACGCGTTCGCGCGCGAGGAGCTCGACCACTGGGCGCGGGAGCTCGGCCGCGAGGTCCCCAGCGGCTCCTTCGGGGAGAACCTCACCCTTCTGGGCGCCGACGTCGACGACGCCCGGCTGGGCGACCGCTGGCGGATCGGGGACGTGCTGCTGCAGGTGACCGACGCGCGCATCCCCTGCGGAACGTTCCGCGCGGCCATGCAGGTGCGGGGGTGGCTGCGCAGGTTCACCGAGCGGGGCCGCTCGGGGGCCTACCTGAAGGTCCTGGAGCCGGGCACCGTGCGCGCGGGGATGCCGGTGGAGCTCGTGCACCGTGCCGCCCACGGGGTGGGGGTCGTGAACGCCTTCCGCGCGCAGACCACGCAGCGGGAGCGGCTGCCGGAGCTGCTGGCTGCCGGTGAGGACCTGCGCGAGCAGCTGCGGGCGAAGGCGGAGCGGGCCGCGCAGGAGCGGCGGACGCCCCTCCGGCCGTGAGCGCCGCTCAGTTCAGCGCCGCGGCGCGGTAGACCTGCTCGACCTGCGCCGCGGACAGCCGGGTCTCGATCACGGTGGTGCCCGCGGGGTCGTCGCGCAGGAAGCGCACGGGCCCGTGCGAGCCGGCCTGGAGACGGCGGGCCGCGCCGGCGTCGTAGACCGCCTCCACCGCGGTGCTGAACCCGGGCCCGCTCACCGGGCTCACGGACAGCTCGAGCCGGGCCCGGACGCGTCCGTCGTGCTGCGCATCCGCCCCCTCGGCGGCGCCCTCCCCGGGGACGGGCGCGAGCGAGAGCTCCCGCACGACGCCCACGCCGTGCACGACCACGTCCGCCAGGCGGCAGCCGAGCCGCCGCTGCGCACCCGCGAAGGCGCGCCTGAGCCGGGACACCCACCACAGGGCGGCGCCGACGAGGATCCCGGCGAGGAGCACCAGCAGCAGCGCCGAGCCCGAGCGGGACCACTGCTGCCACAGCAGCACCACGGCGAGCGCCGCCGCGAGCGGGATCGCGAGCACCAGCGCCGCGTCGAGCCGCTCGACCGGGGCGGGGCGGTCGGCGTCGTCGTCGCGCCGGGGTGCCGGGCCCGTCCGGAGCCGTTTCATCACCTGGGCGTCGAAGCCGCGGTCGTCCGCGGTGAGGGGCAGGGGCCAGGTGCCGAGGGAGTCCATGGCCCCATTATGGGCGGACCCGCAGGTGGGGCCCATTACCAGGGCTCCGGGGGCACTCCGCACGGCGGTTGTTTGAGGCGTCAAGGAACGGCTCGTAGAATTCTCCCCATGACCGAGACCCGATGGCTGTCCCCCGAGGAGCGCGAGGCCTGGCTGGCCCTCGTCTCCATCATGTTCACCCTTCCCGGCAGCATCGAGTCCCAGCTGCAGGCCGAGGCGGACCTGAGCCTCGCCGAGTACCTCGTCCTCGCGATGCTCTCCGAGGCGCCCGACCGGCGCCGGCGGATGTCGGAGCTCGCCGCCGTCACCAACACCTCGCAGTCGCGGCTCTCCCGCATCGTGGCCCGGCTCGAGCGCGACGACCTGGTGGTGCGCGCGGGCGACGCGAAGGACAAGCGCGTGGTGCTCGCCGAGATCACCCCCCGGGGCCTCGAGAAGGTCGAGGAGGTCGCTCCCGGGCACGTGGAGCACGTCCGGCGCACGGTGATGGACCGGCTCACCTCCGAGCAGGTCCGGCAGCTGGCGCTGATCGGGCGGGTCGTGGACGAGGCGGCGGGCCCCTCCGCCCTGGGGGTCGAGTCCGGCTGCGGGTGACGCGGAGCGCGCTCCCACAAAAGCTTGCGGCAGAAAGTTTTTGTTCCTACGATGGTGACATGTCCATGACACCAGTGCCCGAGCGCACCTCCTCCCCTGCCGTTCCCTCCGAGCCCGCCGCCGCGACCGCGGGCCTGACCCTGCTGCGCGTCGTCCTCGGCGTCACCTTCCTCCTGCACGGCTGGCAGAAGGTCACCGAGTGGACCATCGCCGGCACCCAGGCCTCCTTCGCCCAGATGGGCGTGCCGCTGGCCGAGGTCGCGGCCCCGGCCGTCGCCGTCCTGGAGCTCCTGGGCGGCCTGCTCCTGGTCCTGGGCCTGGGCACCCGCGTGGTCGCCGCCCTCCTGGCGCTCGACATGCTCGGCGCGCTGGTGCTCGTGCACCTGCCCGGCGGCTTCTTCGCCGCCGACGGCGGGATCGAGCTCGTCCTGCTCCTGGCCGCCGCCTCCGCGCTCTTCGCCCTGGCCGGTGCCGGCCGCTGGTCGCTGGACCGGCTGATCGCCCGCCGCCGCGCCTGAGTCCTGCCGGGGGCGCCCCGTCCGGGTCCGGCGTGTCGGGCGGGGCGCGTAAGATCGACCGGGCGCGGCACCCACCACGACGGCGCCGCCGCGGTTCCAGCGCGGGTGATCCCCGCAGATCGGGGTGGCCGGATGAGCATGCAGAACTCGCCGCACATGGTCATGTGGCGCACCGTCGAGGGCCAGGGGGTCAAGGACCGCCGGCTCTCCCGGGACACCGTCCGGCGGATCGCCGCCTTCGCCACGCCGCACCGCGCCCGGCTCGTCGTCTTCCTGGTCGTCTCCGTGCTCCTGGCGGTCCTCGGCGTGGTCACCCCGCTCCTGGCCGGGGACGTGGTCAACGCCATCACCGCCGGGGACAGCGTCTCCACGGTGGTGTGGCTGGCGGCCGCCATCGCCGTGGTCGCCGTCCTGGACGCCGGGCTGGGGGTGCTCAACCGGCTGCTGTCCTCGCGGATCGGCGAGGGCCTCATCCTCGACCTGCGCACCGCCGTCTACGACCACGTCCAGCGGATGCCGATCGCCTTCTTCACCCGCACCCGCACCGGTGCGCTGGTCTCCCGCCTGAACACCGACGTCATCGGCGCGCAGCGGGCCTTCTCCAACACGCTTTCCGGCGTGGTCAGCAACGTGGTGTCGCTGCTCCTCACCGTCGTCGTCATGGTCACGATCTCCTGGCAGGTCACCGTCCTGTCGCTGCTGCTGCTGCCGATCTTCCTGGTCCCGGCCCGCGCCATGGGCGGGCGGCTGGCGGCCCTCCAGCGGGAGGCGGCCCAGCACAACGCGTCGATGTCCACCCAGATGACCGAGCGCTTCTCCGCCGGCGGCGCGACCCTGGTGAAGCTCTTCGGCCGCCCGGAGGCCGAGTCCTCGGAGTTCGCCCGCCGCGCCGGCCGCGTGCGGGACATCGGCGTGCGGGTCGCGATGCTGCAGACCACGTTCGTCACCGCCCTCACCCTCGTCTCCGCGCTGGCCCTCGCCCTGGTCTACGGCCTCGGCGGGGCGCTGGCGATCCTCGGCACCCTAAACGCGGGCGACGTCGTGACCCTCGCCCTGCTCCTCACCCGCCTCTACACGCCGCTGACCATGCTGGCCAACGCCCGGATGGACATCATGAGCGCGGTGGTCAGCTTCGAGCGGGTCTTCGAGATCCTCGACCTCGTGCCGCTGATCCAGGAGCGGCCCGGGGCCCGCCCCCTCCCGCCGGGCTCCGCGTCGGTGGAGTTCGACGACGTGCACTTCGCCTACCCCTCCGCCGAGGAGGTCTCCCTCGCCTCCCTCGAGGACGTCGCGGTGCTGGACTCCCGCGGCGGCGAGGAGGTGCTGCACGGGATCAGCTTCACCGTCCTGCCCGGGCAGACGGTGGCCCTCGTGGGCTCCTCGGGCGCCGGCAAGTCCACGATCGCCCAGCTCGTGGCCCGCCTCTACGACGTCACCTCCGGCGCCGTGCGGATCGGCGGCACCGACGTGCGGGAGACGACCTTCGCCTCGCTGCGCGGGACCATCGGCATGGTCACCCAGGACGGCCACCTCTTCCACGAGTCGATCCGGGAGAACCTCACCCTGGTGCGGCCCGACGCCACCGACGAGCAGCTGTGGGACGCGCTGGCCCGCGCCCGGATGGAGCACGTGATCCGGGCGCTGCCGGACGGTCTGGACACCGTGGTGGGGGAGCGGGGCTACCGGCTCTCCGGCGGGGAGCGGCAGCGGCTGACCATCGCCCGGCTGCTGCTCGCGGCCCCGCGCGTGGTGATCCTCGACGAGGCCACCTCCGCCCTGGACTCCACCAACGAGGCCCACGTGCAGGCGGCCCTCGGCGAGGCGATGGAGGGGCGCACCGCCCTCGTCATCGCCCACCGGCTGTCCACGGTCCGCTCCGCCGACCGGATCCTCGTGGTCGAGGGCGGCCGCATCGTCGAGCAGGGCTCCCACCCCGAGCTGCTCGCGGCCGGCGGGCGCTACGCGGAGCTCTACGAGACGCAGTTCGCGGACCAGGAGGCCTGAGCCGTGCTCCCCGACGTCCTCGGCCGCCTCGGCGTGGACGCCCCCGGTGCGCTCGCCGTGGTGGCCTCCGCCGTCGGGATCTACCTCGCGTTCCTGGTGCTCGTGCGGGTCTTCGGGCAGCGGGTGCTCTCCCGGCTGTCGACGTTCGACGTGGTGGTGGCCGTGATGCTCGGCGCGGTGGCCGGGCGCGTGATCCTCGGGAGCACGCCCACGCTGGCGGCGGGCGTGCTGGGGCTGGCCACGCTGTTCCTCCTGGAGGCGCTCCTCGGGGAGCTGCGCGCCGGGGTGCGCGGGGCGGCGCTGATGAACAACCGGGCCCTGCTGCTGATGGCGGGCGGGCGGGTGCTGGAGGCCAACCTGCGCCGGGCGCACGTGGTGGAGGCCGAGCTGTTCGGGGCGCTGCGGGGCGCCGGGGTGCGCCGTCCCGACGAGGTGGCGTGCGTGGTGCTCGAGGCCTCGGGGACCCTCAGCGTGCTCAAGCGCGGCGTGCCCCTCGACCCCCGCCTGCTCGACGGCGTGCGGGACGCCCACCTGGTCCCGGCGGAGCTGCTGACGGCCGGTCCTCCCGCACCGCCTGCCCCTCGTCGGCCGGGGCGCTGAGCCCCCGGACGGCGCTGCGGGCGGGGCGGCTCAGCGGGTGTGGGCGTAGAGGTCGCGCAGCAGGGCGATCTCCGCACCGTGGTGGATCAGCTCACGGTTGACGTGCAGCACCAGGGCCAGCATCGGCAGCTCCGCGTACGGGCCCTCCGACGGTCCGCACGGGCGCGCCAGGTCCGCGTCCGACAGGGAGCGCACCCCCGACATCCAGCGCGCGTACTCACGATCGAGCTGGGCCAGCGCCTCGTCGGCGGTCCCGGCGTACGCCCAGCTCCGGTAGGAGGCCTCCGGGCCCCCGAAGTGCCCGTGGCTGCGCACCGCGAGGATCCCGACGACGACGTGCGCCGTCCGCCACGCGACGGTCGTGAACGGCGCGGGCACCGGCTCCGGCAGGGCGAAGTCCACCACGAGCTCCCCGGCGCCCGCCTGCTGGGGCGTGCGCCGCTGCGTCCGGGGGTGGACGGTCCACGCGGACCCGCCCGTGGGGTCGAAGAAGTACTCCTCGTCGCTCAGTCCCGCGAGGCGGGGCCGCAGCTGCTGGGTCCAGTGCCGGTCGATCTGGTCGATGACGGCGGCCGCGACGTCGAGGTCGGTCATGACGGGTCCTCTCCGGTCGTGTCCCGGGCGGTCCCCGGGCCTGATGCCAGTGTCCTGCCCCTGCGCTCCCGGCTCCAGCCCCGCCCGGGGCGCAGCGGACCGGCGCCGGCCGCGGAGCAGGGCGTTCGTCCCGGGCACGCCCCGCCGCGCTCCGATGAGGGGGATGATGGGGGCATGTCCCAGATCGACCAGGCCGGCGCCACGCCCCTCCTCGGCGCCGGCGAGCGCGCCCCCTCCATGATGGACGTGGCGAAGGTGGCCGGCGTCTCCCACCAGACCGTCTCCCGCGTGCTCAACGGCCACCCGAGCGTGCGCCCGGCGACCCGCCAGCGCGTCCACGCGGCGATCGACGCGCTGGGGTACCGGCGCAACGCCGTGGCCCGCGCGCTGGTGCGCAAGCGCACGGACACGATCGGCGTGGTGGCCACGGGGTCGTCCCTGCACGGCCCCCTGAGCACGCTGGTCAGCATCGAGGAGGCCGCCCGGGAGCACGAGTACTTCGTCAGCGTCGCGACGCTGCGGGACTACGGGGTCGAGTCGATGAACCGGGTGCTGGAGCACTTCCTGGCCCACGGCGTCGACGGGATCGTCGTCATCGTCCCGCACGACACCGTCGCCCACGTCATCGACCACTTCCGGGCTCCTGTGCCCATCGTGATGATCACCTCCCGGGAGGAGGGGCGGGGACGGCCCAGCTCGGCCTCGCTCTCCCGCGTCCACGTCGACCAGTACCGCGGCGCCCGGGCGGTCACGGCCCACCTGCTGGACCTCGGGCACCGGGACGTCCTCCACGTCGCCGGGCCGCAGGACTGGTTCGACGCCCGGATCCGCGTCCAGGGGTGGCGCGACGAGATGCAGGAGCGAGGTCTCGACAGCACCCGTCTGACGAGCGGCGACTGGCGGGCGTCGAGCGGGTACGCCATCGGCCTGGAGACGGCCGACCAGCTCCGGGCCGGCCACGGGCCGACCGCCGTGTTCGCCGCGAACGACGAGATGGCCCTGGGCATGCTGCGCGCCTTCTGGGAGCGCGGCGTGGAGGTTCCCGGCGAGGTCTCGGTCGCCGGCTTCGACGACGTCGCCGGCGCGGGCTACTTCACGCCGCCCCTGACGACCGTCCGGCAGCCCTTCGACGACCTCGGGCGCGCCTGCCTGCGGCGGCTGCTGGACATGATCGACGCCACGGACGCCGGGTCCCCGGACCTGGAGACCGTGCGGATCCAGCCCTCGCTCGCCATCAGGGCCAGCACCGCCGCTCCTCGCTGAGGCCGGCGGCACCGCTCGCGGCCCGTGACGGCGGGCTCTTCCAGAGCGCGGCCGGGCCCGGGAACGCGGCTCACGGCCGCTGGGGGTCGATCACGATCTTCAGGCCCTGCCGGGCGACGGCCGCCGCGAAGGCCCGGGGAGCGTCGTCCAGGGAATGGGTGGCCGACACGACGGAGCGCACGTCGATGCGCCCGGACGCCACGAGCCCCACCGTCCGGGCGTGCATCTCCTTCATGCGGCGCACGAGCACGAGGGTGAGCCCCTTGCGGCGGGCCAGGCCTGCGGGGAAGGAGCTGCGGTCGTCGTCGGGGATGCCGACCAGCAGCACGCGCGCCCCGGGCCGGGCGGCGAGCAGGGCCGTGCGCACGGTCTCGTCGCTGCCGCACACCTCGAACGACACGTCGCACCCGTCGCCGGCGATCCGCTGCCAGACCGCCGGGTCCCGCGCCTCGTCCGGCGCGAGCACGGTCCCGGCCCCGCAGCGCCGTGCGGCGGCGCGACGGTGCTCCAGTGCCTCCACCGCGATCACGCGCGCCGCCCCGCAGGCCAGGGCGAGCTGGACCAGCAGGAGCCCGAGGGGCCCGCACCCGACCACGGCGACCGTGGCGCCCGCCCGGGCGTGCGAGAGGTCCCAGGCGTGCAGGGCGACCCCGAGCGGCTCCAGCACGGCGCCCTCCGCCGCGGTCATGCCCTCCGGCAGGGGCGTCAGGAGGTCGGTGGGCCAGGCCATGAACTGCCGCAGCCCCCGTCGAGCGTCCCGTGCCCCGAGAACTGCACCGTGGGGCACAGGTTGCGGTGGCCCTCCCGGCACAGGGCACAGCGGCCGCACGGGATCGCCGGGTCGACCGCCACGAGGCGCCCCTCGTGGGGACCGGTGACCGCGGTGCCCGCCAGCTCGTGGCCGGGCACGACGGGGCGCTCGACGACGGCGTCGCCGATGCCGCCCTGGCCGAACCAGTGCAGGTCCGAGCCGCAGAGGCCGACGGCCTCCACGCGCACGAGCGACTCCCCGGGACCGGGCACCGGGACGTCCTCCTCGGACAGGCGCACGTCCTCGATGCCGTGCAGGCGGGCCACGCGCACAGGCGTCCTCCTCTTCCGGTGGTGTCCGCCGCGCCACCGGGAGAGGTGAGGCGGACGAGAGCACTTGCACTTCCTCATGTTAGCGATAACATCTGTGGTGTCGACCACATCGGGACCGGGTGGCGGACGCGCTGCTCGTGCCAGACGAGCCGGACACAGGAAGTGGGTCGAAGTGGACCAGTCAAGTTCTCAACGAGCCGTGGTCGTCGGGGTGGACTACGGCACCCTCTCCGGCCGGGCCGTGGTGGTCCGGGTCGCGGACGGCGCGGAGCTCGGCAGCGCGGTGCACGAGTACCGTCACGCGGTGATGGACCGTGCGCTGAGCGCCCACGCCGGGGAGGCGCTGCCCCCGGACTGGGCGCTGCAGGTGCCGGCCGACTACGTCGAGGTGCTCCGGCAGGCCGTGCCGGCGGCCGTGGCGGCGGCCGGGGTGGACCCGGCCGACGTGATCGGGATCGGCACCGACTTCACGGCCTGCACCATGGTGCCCACCACGTCCGACGGGACGCCGCTGTGCGAGCTCGAGCAGTTCGCCGCGCGCCCGCACGCCTACGTCAAGCTGTGGAAGCACCACGCGGCCCAGGGACAGGCCGACCGGATCAACGCCCTGGCCCACGCCCGCGGCGAGGAGTGGATCGCCCGGTACGGCGGGTTCATCTCCTCGGAGTGGGAGTTCGCGAAGGGCCTGCAGGTGCTGGAGGAGGACCCCGAGGTCTACGCCGCGATGGAGCACTGGGTCGAGGCGGCCGACTGGATCGTGTGGCAGCTGACCGGCCGCTACGTGCGCAACGCGTGCACGGCCGGGTACAAGGGCATCTACCAGGACGGGGCCTACCCCACCGAGGACTTCCTCGCCGCCCTGAACCCCGGCTTCGCCGGGTTCGTGCGGGAGAAGGTGGAGCACGAGATCGGCCAGCTCGGCCACCGGGCCGGGACGCTCAGCGCCCGGGCCGCCGCCTGGACGGGACTGCCCGAGGGCATCGCGGTCGCCGTCGGCAACGTCGACGCCCACGTCACCGCCCCGGCCGCCGACGCCCTGAAGCCCGGGCAGATGGTGGCGATCATGGGCACCTCCACCTGCCACGTCATGAACGGGGAGACCCTGGCCGAGGTGCCGGGCATGTGCGGCGTCGTGCACGGCGGGATCGTCGAGGGTGCCTGGGGCTACGAGGCCGGCCAGTCCGGGGTGGGCGACATCTTCGGCTGGTACGCGGCCCACCAGGTGCCCGCCGAGTACGCGGACGAGGCCCGCCGGCGGGGCGTGTCCGTGCACGAGCTGCTCACGGAGAGGGCCGCCGCCCAGCAGATCGGCGAGCACGGCCTGATCGCCCTGGACTGGCACTCGGGCAACCGCTCGGTGCTGGTGGACCACGAGCTGTCCGGGCTGGTCCTGGGCCTGACCCTCACCACGCGCCCGGAGGACGTCTACCGGGCCCTGCTGGAGGCGACCGCCTTCGGCACCCGCACCATCGTGGAGGCCTTCGCCGGGGCCGGGGTGCCGGTCACCGAGCTGGTCGTGGCCGGCGGGCTGCTGAAGAACCGCTTCCTGATGCAGCTCTACGCCGACGTCACCGGCCTGCCGCTGTCGGTCATCGCCTCCGAGCAGGGCCCGGCCCTCGGCTCGGCCATCCACGCCGCCGTCGCGGCCGGGGCCCACCCCGACGTGCGGGCCGGTGCCGCGGCCATGGGGCGGCGGATCGCGGCCGCCTACACCCCGGACGAGGACGCGGCCCGCCGCTACGACGCGCTCTACGCCGAGTACCGGCAGCTCCACGACCACTTCGGCCGGGGAGGCAGCGACGTCATGCACCGGCTCAGGAGGATCCGCCGCGAGGCCCTCGCGGCGCCGGGGGGGCCCGCCCCGGGCGAGCCGGTGCCCGTGGGGACCGACGGGGCCGAGCGCGCGGCGCGCACCGCGGAGGTCGTCTCGTGAGCCCGCGACTGGCCGACCTGCCCGCCGAGGTCCAGGCCGCCGTCGCGCAGGCACGGGCCCGGGTCGCGGCCCTGCACGCCGAGCTGCCGCGCAACGAGCTGGTCGTGTGGACGGCCGGCAACGTCTCGGAGCGGGTGGCGGGCGCGGAGCTGTTCGTGATCAAGCCCTCCGGCGTCTCCTACGACGACCTCAGCGCCGAGACGATGGTCGTCTGCACCCTCGACGGGACGAAGATCGACGACGGCACCCCGGCCCGCCTGCAGCCCTCCTCGGACACCGCCGCCCACGCCTACGTCTACCGGCACATGGACGAGGTCGGGGGAGTGGTGCACACCCACTCCACCTACGCCACCGCCTGGGCCGCCCGGGGCGAGCCGGTCCCGTGCGTGCTGACGATGATGGCCGACGAGTTCGGCGGGGACATCCCCGTGGGGCCCTTCGCCCTGATCGGGGACGACTCCATCGGCCGGGGCATCGTGGAGACCCTCCGGGGGTCGCGGTCCCCGGCGGTGCTCATGGCCAACCACGGCCCCTTCACCGTCGGCAGGGACGCCCGATCGGCCGTGAAGGCGGCCGTGCTATGCGAGGAGGTCGCGCGGACCGTCCACATCTGCCGGCAGCTCGGCGAGCCCACCCCCATCCCGCAGACGGACATCGACCGCCTGCACGACCGCTACCAGAACGTCTACGGCCAGCCCGCCACCCAGCAGGAGGAGCAGCACGCATGAAGAACCCCTTCGACGGCAAGCAGATCTGGTTCCTCACCGGCTCCCAGGACCTCTACGGCGAGGACACCCTGCGCCAGGTGGCCGAGCAGTCCCGGACGATCGCCGCCACGCTCGACGACGCCGCCGACGTGCCCGTGCGCGTGGTGTGGAAGCCGGTGCTCAAGGACCGCGAGGCCATCCGGCGCACGGCCCTGGAGGCCAACGCCGACGACGCGTGCCTGGGGGTCGTCACCTGGATGCACACCTTCTCCCCGGCGAAGATGTGGATCCTGGGCCTCGACGCCCTGACCAAGCCGATGCTGCACCTGCACACCCAGGCCAACGTCGAGCTGCCCTGGGCGGACCTCGACATGGACTTCATGAACCTCAACCAGGCCGCCCACGGCGACCGCGAGTTCGGCTACATCGCCACCCGCCTCGGGATCGCCCGCAAGACCGTGGTGGGCCACGCCGGCCACGCGCTCGTCCAGGCGAAGATCGGCACGTGGGCGCGCGCGGCGGCGGGCTGGGCCGCCATGCAGGAGCTGCGCCTGGCCCGCTTCGGCGACAACATGCGCAACGTCGCCGTCACCGAGGGCGACAAGACCGAGGCCGAGATCCGCCTCGGGGTCTCCGTGAACACCTGGGGCGTCAACGACCTCGTCGAGGCCGTGGACGCGGCCGCCGATGCCGACGTGGACGCCCTGGTCGCCGACTACGAGCAGCTCTACGACATCGCCGAGGAGCTGTGCCCCGGCGGGGAGCGCCACGGGTCCCTGCGCTACGGCGCCCGGATCGAGCTCGGCCTGCGCGCCTTCCTCGAAGAGGGCGGGTTCGGGGCGTTCACCACCAACTTCGAGGACCTCGGCGGGCTGCGCCAGCTCCCGGGCCTGGCCGTGCAGCGGCTCATGGCCGACGGGTACGGCTTCGGCGCCGAGGGCGACTGGAAGACCGCGATCCTCGTCCGGGCCGCCAAGGTCATGGGCCACGGGCTGCCCGGCGGCGCCTCGCTCATGGAGGACTACACCTACGAGCTGACCCCGGGCAGGGAGAAGATCCTCGGCGCCCACATGCTCGAGGTCTGCCCGTCCCTCACCACGGAGCGGCCGCGGCTGGAGATCCACCCGCTGGGCATCGGCGGGCGCGAGGACCCGGTCCGGCTGGTCTTCGACACGGACCCCGGTCAGGGCGTCGTCGTGGCGATGTCCGACCTGCGCGAGCGCTTCCGGCTGACCGCCAACGTCGTCGACGTCGTCCCGCCGGACGCCGAGCTGCCCAACCTGCCCGTCGCCCGGGCCGTGTGGAGCCCCCGGCCCGGCCTGGCCACCTCGGCCGAGTGCTGGCTCACGGCCGGCGCCGCGCACCACACCGTGCTCACCACGGCCGTGGGCCTGGAAGTCTTCGAGGACCTCGCCGACATGGCCGGCGTCGAGCTCGCCGTCATCGACGAGGGGACGACGACCCGGCAGTTCGCCCGCGACCTGCGGCTCAACCACGCCTACTACAGGCTGGCCCAGGGGCTGTGAGCACCGTCGGGTCCCGCCCCGGGCGCGGTCCGGGGCACGAGGAGGGGCACCACCGCGCGGTCCCCGACCGCTCGGCGAACGGCGCGGCGCACACCCTGGCCGCCGGCGAGTACCGGGCGACGGTCTTCTCCTCGGGGGCCGCCCTGGGGGCCCTGACCTGGCGCGGCACCGACCTGGTGCTGCCCGTGCCCGCCTCGGGGATCCCCGCCGCCTACGAGGGCAAGACCCTCGTGCCCTGGCCGAACCGGATCGCCGACGGCCGCTACGGCTTCGGCGGCGAGACCCACGAGCTGCCCGTCAACGAGCACGCGACGCACAGCGCCCTGCACGGCCTCGCCTGCTGGGTGGACTGGGAGGCGGTGGAGCTGAGCCCCGGCGAGGCCCGGTTCCGCACGAGCCTGCTGCCCCGGTACGGCTACCCGTTCCACCTCGTGAGCGAGGTCCGCTACCGCCTCGCCGCCGACCGCGGACTGGCCGTGGAGATCACCTCCACCAACGTCGGGGACGCCCCGGCCCCGTACGGTGCGTCCTCCCACCCCTACCTGACCTGCGGGCTCGCCCCGGTCGACGAGTGCGCCCTGCAGGTGCCGGCCGGGCGGGTCGTGACCGTGGACGAGCGGCTGCTGCCCACGGGGACGGTCCCGGTGGAGGAGGCCGGCCTCGACTTCCGGCAGGCCCGGACGGTGGGCCCCCAGCAGATCGACCACGCCTTCGGCGCTCTGCCGGACGAGGCGTGGGAGGTGGTGCTCCACCATCCCGGCACCGGGCTGTCCACCCGGCTGACGGCGGCCGCGCCCTGGCTCCAGGTCTACAGCGGTGACAAGGTGGGGCGCCGGGGCCTGGCCGTCGAGCCCATGACGTGCCCGCCCGACGCGTTCAACTCCGGCACCGACCTCCTGGTGCTGCAGCCGGGGCAGAGCCACGCGCTGAGCTTCGGGATCCGGGCCTCGGCGGACGGCTGAGGGGGGCTCAGCCCCTGGCGGACCAGAAGCGGCGGTCGCGGTCCCACTGGACCGTGCCGCCGTGGGCCTTGCGGAAGGCCGCGAGGACGTCCTTGCTGATCCCGGTGTGGCCGTTCTCCAGGGTGCGGACCCACTCGGGGCCGAAGGTCTCCGGGATCTGCTCCACGGCCTGGTCCTGGGAGAGCCGTCCCTCGGTGCGGATGCGCTCGAGCATCCACTCGGCGATGTCCTGTGCGCTGGTCATCCCCCGAGCCTACGCGGCGGCTGCGCCGTGCGCCGACCCGGGGGCGTCCTCCTCCCGCGCGGCCTACCGGATGGTGTAGCCGCCGTCGACGACGAGGGTGTGGCCCGTGACGAGGGAGGCGGCGTCGCTGAGCAGGAAGGCGACGGCTCCGGCGACGTCCTCGGGCTCGCCGAAGCGCCCCGCCGGGATGCGGCCGAGCAGTTCCGCCGCCCAGTCCGGGCGGCTCAGGGTGGACTCGGTCAGCTCGGTCCGCACGAACGTGGGGGCCACGGCGTTGACGCGGATGCCGTCCCGGGCCCACTCCAGGGCCAGGAGCTTCGTGAGGTGGATCAGCCCGGCCTTGCTGGTCCCGTAGGCGGCGCGCTCCTCGATGGCCACGATCCCGGCCTGCGAGGCGACGTTGACGACCGATCCGCCGCGCCCGTCGGCCAGCCACCGGCGGGCCACGGCGGTGGTGAGGAAGAAGCTGCCCTTGAGGTTGGCGTCCATGACGGCATCCCAGTCCTCGACCGTGACGTCGACCGCCCGCCGCGGGATGTTGATCCCCGCGTTGTTGACCAGCAGGTCGATCCCGCCCGTGTCCTGGAGCGCGTCGACGAACCCGGGGAAGGAGCCGATGTCGCCGAGGTCCAGCGGCAGCGGTGCGGTGCCGTAGCGCTCGGCGATCTGCCGCGCGGTGCCCGGGTCCCGGCTGGTCCCGTGGACCACGGCCCCCAGCTCGGCGAGGGCGTCGGCGACGGCCCGGCCGAGGCCGCGGCCTGCGCCGGTCACCAGCGCCCGGTGGCCGTCGAGGCGGCAGCCGGCCGTCATCGCCGCGCCCCCGGGAGCTCGCGGGACCGGGCCGGGACGGACGACGTGGACGATGCTTCTCGGGTCATGGGAGGAAACCTATCGGTGAGGCGGCGTGGGCGGAACGGGCCCGGGGGCGGAGCGCCGGGGCGGCGGACGGGCCTTCTGGCCGGTGCGTCCGCACCCCTGCTGCTCCGCCCCCGGAAACCGTGAGCGGGCCCTCGGCGGCTAGCGCGAGGAGGTCTGCCCGATGGTGGCGAGGTCGAGGTCCTTGGTCTCCGGGGCGAAGGAGACCGAGAGCATCGCGATGGCGGTGGTGGCGATGATGATCAGCACCACCACGTCCGTGCCGCCGGTCCACAGCACGATGGCTCCGGCCAGGGCGGGCATGAACCCGGCCAGCAGGATGGAGGCCATCTGGTAGCCCACCGAGATCCCGGAGTAGCGCACCGCGGTGGGGAACAGCTCGCAGTACAGCGCCGGCAGCGGGGCGTAGACCAGGGCGTGGCCCAGGGCCAGGAACAGGGCCACCCCGGCGATGATCGCCCACTGCTGGCCGGTCTGGACCAGGGCGAAGATCGGCCAGGCCGTGAGGATGATCGCCGCCCCGCCCAGGAAGAACGTCTTCTTGCGCCCGATCCGGTCCGAGAGCGCCCCGAAGACCGGGATCATCACGATGTTCAGCGCCGAGCCGATCATCACGGCCACCAGCCCGTAGTTGCGCGGGACCCCCAGGGTGGTGGTGACGTAGGAGAGGACGAAGACGGTGAACAGGTAGTAGTTGCCGGCCTCGGCGAAGCGGCCGAAGATCGCGATCAGCAGCGGCTTGCGGTGGTGGGCGAACAAGACCTTCAGCGGGGCCTTGTGCTGCTCCCCGGCCTCGAGCATGCGGGCCTGCTCGGCCAGGAACTCCGGGGACTCCGCGGCGTTGAGCCGGATGTAGAGACCCACCGCGGCCAGCACCACGGCCAGCAGGAACGGCACCCGCCAGCCCCAGGTCTCGAAGGCGTCCCCGGAGATCGCCGCGGAGGCGGTCACCGCGGCGGTGCCCAGCAGCAGCCCGCAGGAGACCCCGATCTGGGGCCAGGAGCCGTAGAACCCGCGCCGGCCCTTCGGGGCGTTCTCCACGGCGATGATCGCCGCCCCGCCCCACTCCCCGCCCACGGCGAAGCCCTGGGCCAGGCGCAGCACGCACAGCAGGATCGGGGCCCAGATCCCGACCTGGGCGTAGGTCGGGAGCAGGCCGATGAGCACGGTGGCCACGGTCATGATGGCGAAGGTCAGGATCAGGGTGGCCTTGCGCCCGATCCGGTCCCCGAGGTGGCCGGCGACGAAGGCCCCGACGGGCCGGGCGACGAACCCGACGCCGAAGGTCGCCAGGGCGGCGATCTGCCCGATCCCCGGGGCCATGGCGGGGAAGAACAGCGGCCCGAAGACCAGGGCGGCGGCGGTGGCGTAGACGGTGTATTCGTACCACTCGACGATGGCGCCGATGGTGCCCGAGTACAGGGTGCGGCGGCGCACCTGCTCGGGGGTCATGGAGGCGGTGATGGCCATGGAAGGCTCCGTTCCGGAAGGACGGTGGTCGCGGGGCGACCGGCGATGGAGGAGGTGGGGCTCCGCCCGTCCGCTCCCCGGCCCGCGGCGGAACCGGGGGCGGGGAGCGGACGGGCGAGGACGGTCCGGCGGCTCAGTTCCCGAAGGTGTGCTCGGACCAGGGCAGCGTGCCGCCGCGGTACTTGGCGACCCGCACGTCGCCGGAGCGGGCGTGGCCCTCGAAGCGCTCGACCCGCGAGGCGCGCCCGCACAGCTCGCCGAAGAAGGCGCTGGAGTCCCGGTCGGTGACCTCCTGGTAGGTCACGGTGCGCAGGTACTTGCCCACCCACAGGCCGCCGGTGTAGCGCGCCGCGCCCCGGGTGGGCAGCACGTGGTTGGTGCCGATGACCTTGTCGCCGTAGGACACGCAGGTGCCTTCGCCGAGGAAGAGCGCTCCGTAGTCGTGCATCTTCTCGAGGGCCTCGCGGGGGTTCTCCGTGAGGATCTGCACGTGCTCGTAGGCGTAGGAGTCGGCCAGGGCGTAGGCGTCGTCGAGGGTCTCGACGACGTGTACCGCGCCCCAGTCCTGCCAGGCCGGCGCGGCGAAGTCGCGGGTGGGCATGTCGACGAGCAGCTCGTCGACGTGCTCGATGACCTTCCGGCCCAGCTCCTCGCTGGTGGTGATGAGCACCGCGGGGGAGTCGGGGCCGTGCTCGGCCTGGGAGAGCAGGTCCACGGCCACGACGAACGGGTCGGCGTGCTCGTCGGCGACGATGAGCACCTCGGTGGGCCCGGCGAACAGGTCGATGCCCACCTCCCCGAAGAGCTGCCGCTTGGCCTCGGCGACGAACGCGTTGCCCGGCCCGGCCAGCATGTTCACGGGCTGGATGGTCTCGGTGCCCACCGCCATCGCGGCCACGGCCTGGATGCCGCCGAGCAGGTAGATCTCGTCGGCGCCGGCCAGGTGCATCGCCGCGATCGTCGCGTCCGGCATCTCGCCCTTGATCAGCGGGGTGCACGCGGCGACCCGCTCGACCCCGGCGACCTTGGCGGTGACGATGGTCATGTGGGCGCTGGCCAGCAGCGGGTACTTGCCCCCGGGGATGTAGGCGCCGGCGGCCCGGATCGGCACGTTCTTCTGCCCGAGGTGCACCCCGGGGCGGGTCTCGATCTCGAAGTCCTGCAGGGACTCGAGCTGCTTCTGGGCCATGTGCCGGACCTGCTCCTGGACGAAGGTGATGTCGTCGATCACCTGCTGCGGCACCCGGGCCATGACCTCGGCCAGCTGCTCGTCGGTGAGCAGGAAGGAGTCGGGGCCGTAGTTGTCGAACTTCTGCGAGTACTCGCGCACCGCGGCGTCGCCCCGCTCCCGGATGTCGGCGATGACACCCTCCACGATGGCCCGGACCTCGGGGGAGCTGCCGCGGCCGGCGTCGCTCTTCCCCGGGCTCTTGAGCATCGTGGAGGTGACGGGCGAGGGCGTGGTCGTTCCTGTGGACATGGAAGTGCCTTTCCTTGGTCGGTCGGAGGGGCGCACCGGCGTCCCCCGTCAGTCCCTGTGAGCCAGGACACAGCACCACTGTATACGTATTCACAGTGGTGCGTCACGGATTGTGACGCACTGTGAATACGTATGCACCACTCGCTGGCATCCCCGCCCGGGAGCGCCCGGATCCCGGGCCGCGGGCGGATACAGTGACCTCGGACCGACGATCACGGGGCCACGGGAGGAGAGCCGGATGGTGACGAGCCGCGACGTGGCGCGACTGGCGGGCGTGTCGCAGGCGACGGTGTCGCGGGTCCTGTCCTCCGCGACCAACATCGCCCCCGAGACCCGGCTCAAGGTCCAGGCGGCGATGGAGGCGCTCGGCTACGTCCCCCACGCCGGCGCGCAGGCGATGAAGACCCGCCGGGCGCACACCGTCGGGGTCGTCGTCAAGGACGTCACCAACCCCTTCTATCCCGAGGTCCTCGACGAGCTCACGCGGGAGCTCGACGGCGCCGGCTACCGGGTGGTCCTGTGGAACGCCGGGGGCGGCAGCCACCACGACGCGCTCAGCGCGATCCGCGAGCGCGCCGTGGACGGGGTCATCTTCACCACCGCCACGGGGGAGACGGTCGAGCTGCAGGTGGCGGTCGAGAAGCAGAGCCCGATCGTGCTCATCAACCGCGTCGTCGAGGGCCTCGACGCCGACCAGGTCGTCAGCGACAACGTGGCCGGAGGGGCGGCGGTCGCCGACTACCTCCACCGGAACGGCCGGACCCGCGCCGCGTACATCGGCGGCCTCCCGGGCGCCAGCACGTCCCGTGACCGCGCCCGCGGCTTCCTCGAGCGCATGCAGCACCTGGGCCACCCCGTGCCGGAGGACCTGCGGTTCCACGCCGACTTCTCGCACGATGCCAGCCAGCACGTGACGAGCCGGCTGCTGGCGCGCGCGGATCCGCCGGAGGCCGTCTTCTGCGCCAACGACTACATGGCCTTCGGCGCCCTGGACGCGCTGCGGAGCCGTGGCCTGTCCGCTCCGGGGGACTGCTGGGTCATCGGCTATGACGACGTCGACATGGCCTCCTGGCCCTCCTTCGACCTCACCACGGTCCGCCAGCCCAGCCGCGAGATGGCCCGTGCCGGGGCCCGGATGCTCCTCGAGCGCCTCGCGGACCCCGCCCGGCCGGCGCAGCAGCGGTCCTTCCCGTGCAAGCTCATCGTGCGGGGCAGCACCGGTGCGGCCGCCGCGCCGGGGGCCGCCACGGCGTGAGGGGGCCGGCCCGGTCCCGGGCAGCGGGTCCTGGCCGGGGCGCCCGTCGGGGTGGGAGCATCGGCGCATGGTGCACGTACGGGCCATGGGCCCCGGGGACGCCCCTGCGGCGGGCCGGCTGCTCGACGCCTTCAACACGGAGTTCGCCGCGCCCACCCCGGGCGCCGGCTGGCTGGCGCGCCGGCTCGTGGAGCTGGTGGACCGCGGCGGGACGCTCGTGCTGCTGGCGGGCGGGGGCCCCGACGGGATCGCCGTGGTCCGGGTCCGGCCCTCGCTGTGGTCGCCCGGCGACGAGTGGTACCTCGCCGAGCTCTACGTGGTGCCCGAGCGCCGGGGCGAGGGGGTGGGCCGGGCGCTGCTCACGGCGGTGGTCGAGGGGGCCCGCTCCGGCGGGGCCGACCTCGTGGACCTGACGACCACGGAGGACGACGTGGCCGCGCGCGGGCTCTACGAGTCGATGGGCTTCCGGCGCTTCGAGGACGGCGACGGCGCCCTGTCCTTCTACTACGAGCTCGCCCTGTGAGCCGCCGTCCCGGCGGGGCCGGGGCGCTCAGGCCAGCCGCACCACCGTGCGCGCGTCGGCGTCCCAGCGGCGCAGGCCCACGGCGCGCAGCGGTTCGGGGGGCGGCTCCAGGACCGCCAGCGCCTGGGCCAGCTGCTCGGGGCGCATCCGGCGGGCCAGGGTGATGTGGGGGGTCCAGGCCCCCGGGTACGAGGTGCGCACCTGGCCCGGGACCGGGCGCACGGCGGCGCACACGCGCCGGTGCAGCCCGAGCAGCTCGGGCGTGGTGACGACCTGCCGCACCAGCACGTAGCCGCCCCGGCCCGGCCCGAACAGCAGCACGCCCGCGCTGGTCAGGGGCAGGTCCACGAACCCGGCGGCCGCGGCGACCCGCTCGTCGATCCCCGGGACGGTCTCCGGGGCGAGGGACGGGGCCGCGACGAGGGTGATGTGCGGGGCGTTGGTGGGGGAGCCGTGCCGGCCCGAGCTGGGCAGCCCGGCCGCCAGCAGCCGGTCCCAGTCCGCGCGCACGCTGGCCTCCGCCGCGTCGTCGAGCAGCAGTTCGAGGCTGTGCACCGGCCACCTCCTGTGGGGATCCTGCTGGGGATTCTACGGACAGGACGCCGGCGGTCCCGGGAAGGCCTCGCCCTATACTGGCGGCACGGCTACGGGAGGACCTCCATGACGGACATCGCGATCCGCTTCGACGGCGCCGGCAAGACGTATCCCGACGGCACCACGGCCGTCGAGGCCCTCGACCTCGAGATCCCCCGCGGCTCCCTCACGGTCTTCGTGGGCCCCTCCGGCTGCGGCAAGACCACCTCCCTGCGCATGATCAACCGCATGGTCGAGCCGACGTCGGGCACGGTGACCGTGGAGGGCCGCGACGTCGCCTCCGTCCCCGCCCACGAGCTGCGCCGCTCCATGGGCTACGTCATGCAGCAGTCGGGCCTGCTGCCGCACCGCACCGTGGTCGACAACGTCGCGACCGTCCCCCGGCTCAACGGCGTGCCCAAGCGGCAGGCCCGCGAGCGCGCCCGGGAGCTGCTGGCCACGGTGGGCCTCGACGCGTCGCTGGCCGGGCGCTATCCCGCCCAGCTCTCGGGCGGGCAGCAGCAGCGCGTGGGCGTGGCCCGGGCCCTCGCCGCGGACCCGCCGCTGCTGCTCATGGACGAGCCGTTCTCGGCCGTGGACCCCGTGGTGCGCCAGGACCTGCAGCGGGAGCTGCTGGACCTCCAGCGCCGCCTGCACCGCACCATCGTGTTCGTCACCCACGACATCGACGAGGCGATCCTGCTCGGCAATCGGGTCGCGGTCTTCGCCGCGGGCGGCCGGCTCGCCCAGTACGCGACCCCGGAGGAGCTGCTCCGGTCGCCCGCCGACGACTTCGTGGCCGACTTCGTGGGCCGTGACCGCGGTTTCCGCTCCCTGACCTTCGACTCGGCCCGCGACATCCCGCTCCGCCCGGTCGGGACGGTGCGCCCCGACGGCTCCCCGGGCGTCGTCGGCCCGGGGGACGGACCCCTCCCCGGGGGGTGGTCCCTGCGGGTCGACGACGACGGCGCCCCGCGCGGCTGGGTGCGCACCGGCGCCGAGGACGACCCCGTGGTCGGAGGCACCCTGCACCGGCCCGGCGGGTCCCTGCGCAGCGCCCTGGACGCCGCCCTGTCCTCCCCCTCGGGCCTCGCCGTGGTCGTGGACGAGGCCGGGCGGGCCGTCGGGGTCATGGACCCCGCGGACATCGTCGCGGCCGTCGAGGACGCCCGGCTGGGCGGGAGGGCCCGGCGATGAGCTGGACGGGCCGGAACTGGCCCCTCGTCCTCGAGCTCACGGGCATGCACCTGCTCCAGTCGGTGCTGCCCGTGCTCCTGGGGACCCTGGTCGCGATCCCGCTGGCCCGCCTGGCCACCCGCCACCGGGTGCTGCGGCCGCTGGTCGTCACCGGCTCCTCGCTGCTCTACACGATCCCCTCCCTGACCCTGTTCGTGGTGCTGCCCCTGGTGCTCGGCACGCGGATCACCTCCGTGGTCAACGTGGTCGTGGCGCTGAGCCTCTACGTCGTGGCGATCCTCGTGCGCTCCTCCGTGGACGCCTTCGAGTCCGTGGACGCGGACGTGCTGCAGGCCTCCACCGCGATGGGCTACCGGCCGCTGCGGCGGTTCCTCGCCGTGGAGCTGCCCCTCGCGGTGCCCGTGCTCGTCGCCGGGCTGCGCGTGGCCACCGTCAGCAACATCTCCATGGTCAGCGTGGGCGCCGTGATCGGCGTCCAGTCCCTCGGGACCCTGTTCACCGACGGGCTGCGGCGGTCGATCCTCGAGGAGATCGCCGTGGGGATCGTGCTCACCGTGGTCCTCGCGGTGCTCCTGGACCTGGTCCTGCGCGGGGCCGGCTCCGCCCTGACCCGCTGGCAGCGCGCCGGGACCGCCCGGCCGGCGACGGCCCGCGTCCTCGCCCTGGGCCGGGGGGCCGCCGCATGAGCCTGTTCGCCGCCGCCCTCGACTGGCTGGCCGACCCCGGGAACTGGTCCGGGCCCGCGGGCATCCCGGCGCGGATGCTCGAGCACCTGGCCTACAGCGGCCTGACGCTGCTGATCGCCCTGGCCGTGGCGGTCCCGCTGGGCCTGTGGGTCGGGCACACGGGGCGCGGCAGCGGCGTCGTCGTCGGCCTCGCGGGAGCCCTGCGCGCGCTGCCGACCCTCGGGCTGCTCACCCTGTTCACCCTCCTCCTGGGGCTCGGCCTGCTGCCGCCGGTCCTCGCGCTGGTGCTCCTCGCGATCCCGCCGGTCCTCTCGGGCACCTACGCGGGGATCGCCAACGTGTCCCCGGCCCTCAAGGACGCCGGGACCGCCATGGGCATGACCCCCCGCCAGCTGCTGGCCCGCGTGGAGCTGCCCAACGCGCTGCCCGTGGTGCTGGGCGGGATCCGCAACGCCGCCCTGCAGGTCGTGGCGACCGTCACCGTGGTCGCCTACATCAACCTCGGCGGCCTCGGCCGCTACCTCATCGACGGGCTGGCGGTGCGCGACTACGCCCGCATGCTCGGCTCCGTGGTGCTCGTGGCCGTGCTGGCGCTGGCCGTGGACGCCGTCCTCGCCCTCGTCCAGCGCCTGTCCACCTCCCCGGGGCTGCGCCTCGCCGCCGCCTGACCCGCTGGTCCCCGGCCCCGTCCGGCCCGCCCGCGCCCGACCCGCCCGCACCGACCGACAGGAGAACCACCATGACCCCTGCTCCCGCCTCCCGCCTGCGGCTCGCCGCGCCCGCCGTGCTCGCGGCCCTGCTGCTGGGCGTGACCGCCTGCGGCTCGAGCGGCGACCCCCTCGCCGGGGACGCCGGGACCACGGCGGCCTCCGGGGAGACCGTGACCGTGGGCTCCGCGGACTTCACCGAGAGCCAGATCGTGGCCGAGCTCTACGCCGGGGCGCTGGAGTCCGCCGGGATCGAGGCGGAGACGAGCCCCGGCATCGGCGCCCGCGAGGCGTACGTGGGGGCGGTCCAGGACGGGTCCGTGGACGTGGTCCCGGACTACTCCGGCAACCTGCTCCTCTTCGCCGACCCCGAGGCCACCGCGAGCTCCGCCGAGGAGATCGTGACCGCCCTGCCGGACGCGCTGCCCGAGGGCCTCACGGTGCTCGAGCCCGCCGAGGCGCAGAACAAGGACGCCATGGTCGTCACCCGGCAGACCGCGGACCGCTACGGGCTGACGAGCATCGTCGACATGGCCGAGGTCTGCGACCAGCTGGTGATCGGCGGCCCGCCCGAGTTCGCCGAGCGCGCCTACGGCCTGCCCGGCCTCGAGGAGAAGTACGGCTGCGTGCCGAGGTCCTTCGAGGCGATCAACGACGCCGCCGGGCCCCTGACCGTCCAGGCCCTCCTCGACGGGGACGTGCAGGTCGCGGACATCTTCACGACCACGCCGGCCATCGCCGACAACGACCTCGTGGTGCTGGAGGACCCGGAGAACCTCTTCATCGCCCAGCAGGTGCTCCCGCTGGCGGCCGAGGACCGGCTGTCCCCGGAGGCGGTGGAGGCCCTCGACGGGCTCTCCGCGAAGCTCACCACGGAGGACCTCACCGACCTCAACCGGAAGGTCGGCGGGGAGGAGCAGGCCAGCCCCGCCGACGCCGCACAGGAGTGGCTCTCCGCCAACGGGTACTGAGCCGGGGACGCACCCGGCGCGCTGCACAGCCTTGTCCACACGCCGTCCCCAGCCCCGGGCCCCCGGCGGTCCCCGCCTGACGTGGGGCGACAGGGAGCCGGGGCCGGTCCGCCGCCGGTTTCCCCACACCGTGTCCACACCTGTGGAGAACTCTGTGCACAGGTGTGAGGAGAGCGCGCCGGTCATCCGCTGAAATGGCGCGGGCACATCAGTATGCTGAGAGGCGGGCCACCCCCTCGCCGCAGCGGCCGGGGTGTGCCCGGAACCGATTCGTGGGCTCGGCGTCAAGGAGGATCTCGAGCTCGGAGACCGCCCCCTCCCCGGGGCGGACGACCGAGGGAGCAGTGTGCCGAACACCAGTCCGTCCGGGATGCCCGGGCTGTCACCGGAGAACCAGGCGCGCGTCATCACCGCGTGCGTGCGCCAGCGGATCCAGGGCCGCCGCGCACCGGGTCCCGGGTGGGAGGACTTCGCGCGCCGGTTCGACGCGCACTTCCCCCGGCTCACCCTCCTCTTCGCCGAGATCTACGGCAGGCGCGAGGACTTCCTGGACCAGCTCACGGAGCTGGCCCTGCTGCTGCTGCGCTCCTGGCAGGAGCGCCCGGAGGACCTCAAGGAGCTCGACGCCCGGCGCGAGCAGGACCCCGCGTGGTTCGGCTCGCGGCAGATGCTCGGCGGCGTCTGCTACGTGGACCGCTACGCCGGGAGCCTGCAGGGGATCCGCGACCGGATCCCGTACTTCCAGGAGCTCGGCCTGACGTACCTGCACCTCATGCCCCTGTTCGAGGCGCCCGAGGGCAACTCGGACGGCGGCTACGCCGTCTCCTCCTACCGCCGGGTGGACCCCCGGCTGGGCACCATGGAGGAGCTCGCCGAGCTGGGCCGGGAGCTGCGCCGCCACGGCATCAGCCTGGTCCTCGACTTCGTCTTCAACCACACCTCGAACGAGCACGAGTGGGCGCGGCGGGCGGCCGCCGGCGAGCGCGAGTACGAGGACTACTACTGGATCTTCCCGGACCGCACCGTGCCGGAGCAGTTCGAGCGCACCACCCGCGAGATCTTCCCCGACGACCACCCGGGCTCCTTCACACGGGTCCGGGCGCACGAGGACGACCCCCGCTGGGTGTGGAGCACCTTCTACTCGTTCCAGTGGGACCTCAACTACGCGAACCCGGCGGTCTTCCGCGCCATGGCGGCGGAGATGCTCTTCCTCGCCGCGCAGGGCGTCGAGGTGCTGCGGATGGACGCGGTCGCGTTCATCTGGAAGCAGCTGGGCACCCCCTGCGAGTCCCTCCCCCAGGCGCACGTGCTGCTGCGCGCGTTCAACGCCGTGTGCCGGATCGCCGCGCCGTCGGTGCTCTTCAAGTCCGAGGCCATCGTGCACCCGGACGAGGTCGCCCGCTACATCGAGCCCGGCCAGTGCCAGCTCTCCTACAACCCCCTGCAGATGGCCCTCACGTGGGAGGCGATGGCCACCCGCGAGCCGAAGCTGCTGGCGCAGGCGCTCGCGGAGCGCCACGCCCTGCCCCCGGGCACCGCGTGGGTGGACTACGTCCGCGGCCACGACGACATCGGCTGGACGTTCTCCGACGAGGACGCCGCCCGGCTCGGCGTCAACGGCCACGACCACCGCCGTTTCCTCAACGCCTTCTACACCGGCCGCTTCCCCGGCAGCTTCGCCGACGGCGTGCCGTTCCAGGAGAACCCGCGCACGGGCGACTGCCGGGTGTGCGGCACCACGGCCTCGCTGCTGGGCCTCGCCACGGAGCCCGGCCCCGCCGTGGACCGGATCCTGCTGGCCCACTCCGTGGCGATGAGCACCGGCGGGGTGCCCCTGCTCTACCTCGGCGACGAGGTCGGCCAGCTCAACGACCCGGCCTGGGACCAGGACCCCGCCCACGCCGGCGACGCCCGGTGGGTGCACCGCCCGCCCCGGCCGGTGCAGGACTACGAGCGCCGCCACGACCTCTTCTCGGTGCAGGGCCGGATCTTCGGCGGCATCCGCCGGATGGTCGAGGTCCGCCGGAACGCCCCCGAGTTCGACGGCAACGCGCTCGTGCCCTTCGACGCCCGCAACCCCCACGTGCTCGGCTACCAGCGCCCCGGCGTCAACACGGTGGTGCTGTGCCTGGCGAACTTCTCGGACTGGTCCCAGTTCGTCACGGGCGAGACCCTCTCCGGCTTCCTGCCCCAGGCGGTCGAGCTGCACGGCAACACCGAGCTCGACCTGCGCAACGGCGTGCTGCTCGACGCCCACGGGTTCCTGTGGGTCCGGGCCGTGCCGAAGAGCTGACCTGTGGGCGCGTGGATCGTGCTGGTGCTCTCCGGCGTGCTGGAGGCGGTGTGGGCCTCCGCCCTCGCCGCGTCCGAGGGCCTGCGCCGGCCCGTGCCCGTCGCGGTGTTCGCCGTGGCCGCGACCGCGAGCATGCTGGGCCTCGCCCACGCCATGACGTCCGTGCCCACCGGCACCGCGTACGCGGTGTGGGCCGGCATCGGGGGCGCCCTGACCGTCGCCTGGTCGATGCTGACCGGCCGGGAGTCCGCGACGCCCGCCAAGGTCCTCCTGGTGCTCGGCATCATCGGCTGCGTGATCGGGCTCAAGCTTGTCGGCTGACTCCTCCGCCGCGGGGGCCCGGCGCTCCCGGGCCTGGGCCCTGCTCGTGCTCAGCGGGATCCTGGAGGCGGTGTGGGCCACGGCCCTGGGCGCCTCCCAGGGCTTAGGCCGGCCGGGTCCGACCGTGGTGTTCGCCCTCGCGCTCGCCCTGAGCATGCTGACCCTGGGCCGGGCCGCCCGGACCATCCCCATGGGCACCGCCTACGCCGTGTGGACCGGCATCGGCGCGGTGCTGACCGTCGCGTGGGCCGTCGCCACGGGACAGGAGCAGCTGTCGCCGCTGAAGACCCTGTTCCTCGCCGGGATCGTCGCCTGCGTCGTGGGGCTGCGGGCCGCCGAGGGCCGGGCCCCCGAGGAGGGCCGGTGAGCCGGCCGGCGGGCACGGCGGCGCCCGGGCCCGGTCTCATGGTCGTGCTCGTCGCGACCATGGCGGTGGGCCCCCTGCTCAACCACAGTCTCTCGGCCATGGCCCCGCTGGTCATCGCCGACCTGGGGATCACGGAGGGCCAGTTCGGGCTGCTCGCGGCGGTGACCTTCTTCACCGCCGCCACCACGGCCGTGCGCACGGGGCGCTGGACGGACCGGCTGAGGGCCCGCACCCTGCTGGCCGTCATCTTCGGCGGGGCCGCCGCGTCGATGGTCCTCTCCGCCCTCGCCCCGGACTACGCGGTGCTGCTCGCGGCCATGGTCCTCTCCGGGCTCGGCCAGGTGATGGCCAACCCCGCCACCAACCGGCTCATCCGCCTGCACGTGCCCGCCACCCGGCGCGCGAGCTGGCTGGGGGTCAAGCAGGCCGGGGTGCAGGCCGCGCAGCTCGTGGCGGGCCTGAGCTTCCCCGTGCTCGGGCTGCTGCTCGGCTGGCGGGCCGCCGTCGTCGTGGCCGTGGTCCTCACCCTCGCCCTGCTCGTGCACGGGTGGGCCACGGTCCCGGACAACCACGGCGACCCGGGCGCGGCACGGGCACCCGCGCCCCGCCCCGGCCCGGTCCGGGCCCGGATGCCCGGCGTCGTCCACGCGTACGCCGCGGCCGCCGCGCTGATGGGGCTCGGGATGCAGGCGGGCAACGTGTACCTGCCCCTGTTCGCCCACCGGGCGCTCGGGTTCGACCTCGTCACCGCGGGGGCCACGGTGTCGGTCTCCGCGCTGCTGGGCATCGCCTCCCGCGTCCTGTGGGCCCGCGTCATGGACCGGCCCGGGACCGACGGCTTCCTGCTGCTCCTGCTCATGGCCCTGGGCGCGGCCGTGAGCGCCGTGCTGCTGCTGGCCGCGCCCCTGGTCCCCGGCTTCGCGTGGGCCGTGTGGCCCGCCGCGGTGCTGCACGGCGGGGCCGCGCTCGCGGTGAGCGTGGTGGTGATGTCCGGGGCGATGCGGGCGGTGCCCGCCGACCGGGTGGGAGCGTCCTCCGGGGTCGTGACCAGGGGCCTCTACGCCGGGTTCTGCAGCGGCCCCCTGGTCATGGGCGGTGTCGTCCAGCTCACCGGTTCCTTCGGCGCCGGCTGGGCCGTGGTGCTCGGCTGCTACCTGGGCTGCGCCGGGCTCTGCGTGCTCGCCCGGGCGCGGCCCCGGCGCTAGACGTCCCTCGTCCGGCGGACCGCCGACCGCCCTGTCGTCCCCGTTTCCGTGGACGGGCGGCGGCGTGCCCCCTCCGGGGCGGCGCCCGGGTGGTCCTACCCGCAGCTGCCCACAGCTTGTCCACAGCGCTCGTCCACAGGGTGGATAACCTGCACCGGTGGAATCGTGCCTCCGCCGGGGTGGCCGGCCCGGCGCGGGCCTGCCGCGGCGCGGCGCTAGCGGTCCCCGTCCGGCCGGCGGGGGCTTTTTTCACACGGTCGTCCACACCTGTGGACAACCTTCTCCACGGGATGTGCACGGAGCCGCTGTGCCCGGACCCGGCTCCTCGGTACAGTAGATGTGTGCACATGTGAACGCGCTGCCCGCCGTGTGCACCCCCGTGCTGCGCGGGCGCCGGACCGACGGGGAGCGACGGAGGATGCCATGGCCCAGGGTTCCGCGACGTTCCGCGTGGTCGGGAGCACGCTCGTGGCGGCCGAGGCCGGCCTGGTCGAGCGGTTCCTGCTGGACCCGGGGTGCTTCGCCGCGTGGCACCGCGGCGTGCGCGGAGAGGTGCGGGCCAGCACCCCGGTGCTCCAGACCGGTACGTGCCTGGAGTTCACCGGCCGCTACGGACCCCTCCGCTTCCCCTACGTGACCATCGTCTCCGAGCACGTCCCGGGCCGGAACGTCGCCATGCGCACCACCCGGGGACTGGTCGACCTGTTCGTGGACACCCGCTGGGACGCCACGGACGGCGGCACCCGGATCGAGACGGTCCTCGACGCCCGCTGCACCCAGTCCAAGGCGTGGCTGACCCCCGCCGTCGAGGCGACCTCGCGGCGCAACGTGCGGCGCAACCTCGAGACGCTCAAGCGGCTGCTGGAGACCGGGCAGTTCGAGTTCACGGTGCCGTCGGTGCTGACCCCGCACCCGCCGCGCTGCACGCAGGATCCGCCGCCCGAGTTCTTCTGAGGCCCCGCCGTCCCCGACCGGGCGGGCACCGTACGCTGGTGGCGGAACCTCCTTGACCCCCCGTCGCGGGCGGGACGAGGGTGGGACCACACGACAGCTATCGAAAGGACTCTCCTATGGCCGAGAAGTACACCCTTCCCGATCTCCCCTACGACTACGCCGCGCTGGAGCCGCACATCTCCGCCCGCATCATGGAGCTGCACCACGACAAGCACCACGCCACCTACGTGGCGGGCGCCAACACCGCCCTGGAGAAGATGGCGGAGGCCCGCGCCAACGGCGACGGCGCCGCGGCGGCCAAGCTGTCCAAGGACCTGCAGTTCAACCTGGGCGGGCACGTCAACCACTCGGTGTTCTGGCAGAACCTCTCCCCGGAGGGCGGCGACAAGCCCGAGGGCGAGCTGGCGGCCGCCATCGACGACCACTTCGGGTCCTTCGACGGCTTCCGCGGCCACTTCACCGCTGCGGCCACCACCATCCAGGGCTCGGGCTGGGCGATCCTCGCCTACGAGCCGATCGGCGGCAACCTGGTCATCGAGCAGATGTACGACCAGCAGAACGGCGTGCCGGTCGCCACGATCCCGCTGCTGCAGCTGGACATGTGGGAGCACGCCTTCTACCTCGACTACCAGAACGTCAAGGCCGACTACGTCAAGGCCTGGTGGAACATCGTCAACTGGGCCGACGTCCAGGCCCGCTTCGAGGCCGCGCGCGCCGGGGCCAAGTCGATCATCTGATCCCACCCGCACCGCCGGCGCGGACCGCGCCGGCAGCCGCGAGCAGGACCCCCGGACCGCACGGTCCGGGGGTCCTGTGCCGCTGCGGGACCGGGGCCCGCGCTCAGGCGTAGAAGCGGTTGAGGAACGTCGCGACGACCGCGGGCCGCTCCTCGCCCTCGATCTCGATCGTGCCGTCGGCCACCAGGTGCAGGCCGTTGCCCTTGACCTCCTGGACGTCGGTGATCGTGACCGTCATGCGGATCCGCGAGCCCACCCTGACCGGCGAGGTGAAGCGGACCTTGTCCAGGCCGTAGTTGACCTTGGTCCGCACGCCGGTGACGTCGAAGAGCTCGGACCACATGGGGATGAGCAGGGACAGCGTCAGGAAGCCGTGGGCGATCGGGGCGCCGAAGGGGCCCTCCTTGGCCCGCTCCGGGTCGACGTGGATCCACTGGTGGTCGTCGGTGGCCTCGGCGAAGGTGTTCACCTGCTCCTGGGTGATCTCCCGCCAGGCGGAGTGGCCGAGGTTGGTGCCGATAAGGTCCTTGACCTGGTCGAGGGCGACGACGGTCTGCGGCTGGGTCTGTGCGGCGGGCTGGGGCTGGGTCATGGGATGTCCTTGCGTGGTGTCGTGTCGGGCCGTGGTGCGGATGGTGGTGCGGAGCGGCTCAGGCGAACGCGCTGCGTCCGGTGAGCGAGCGGCCGACCACGAGCGCGTTGATCTCGTGGGTGCCCTCGTAGGAGTAGACGGACTCGGCGTCGGCGTGGAAGCGCGCGACGTCGTGGGCCAGGGTGATGCCGTTGCCCCCGGCGAGCTCGCGGGCCAGGGCGACGGTCTCGCGCATGCGCAGGCTGATCCACATCTTCGCCAGGGCGGAGTCCTCGTCCCGGTAGACGCCCTGCTGCTGCTGCTCGGCCAGGCCGGCGACCATGGCCAGCGACGCCGTGACGTTGCCGAGCATGCGGGCCAGCTTCTCCTGGACCAGCTGGAAGCTGCCGAGGGAGCGCCCGAACTGCTCCCGCTCCCGCACGTAGCGCAGGGCGGCCTCGTAGGCGCCGGCCTGGACGCCGGTGGCGATCCACGCGACGTCCGAGCGCATGGCGCGCAGCATCGCGGCGACGTCCTTGAAGGAGTTCACCCGGCCCAGCCGCATGGACTCGGGCACCCGGGCGCCGTCGAGGTGGATGTCGGCGTTCTGCATCATGCGCAGGGAGGTCTTGCCGCGGATCTTCTCCAGCCGCACGCCGGGGGCCTGCCGATCCACGAGGAAGCCCTTGACCTGCCCGTCGGCCTCGTCGCGGGCGAAGACGGCCAGGAGGTCCGCGGTGAAGGCGCCCCCGATCCAGCGCTTCGCGCCGGTGAGCACCCACTGGTCGCCCTCGCGCCGGGCCGTGGTGGCCAGGCCGCCGGCGATGTCGGAGCCGTGGTCGGGCTCGGTCAGGCAGAACACGCCGGTCATCTCGAAGGCCGTGATCCTCGGGTCCCACTGCGCGAACTGCTCGGGCGTGGCCCCCACGCGGCAGGCCGTGCGGAACAGCCCGGCCTGGGCGGTGTAGAACGTGGCGACGGAGGCGTCCGTGCGGGCGAGCTCGAAGGTCCGGAACCCGTGGTAGAGCGAGCGGGGGGTTCCGCCGCCGGCGGTGAGCTCGGGCGGGGCCATGAGGTCCAGGGCGCGCAGCGACGGGGCGATCTGGTCGGGGAACTCGCCGGCCTCCCAGTACTCGGCCAGCAGCGGGCGGACTTCGTCCTCGAGCACGCGGCGCAGCCGGTGCAGCGGCGCCTTCTCCGCCTCGGTCAGCCGGTTCTCGACCCCGTAGGGGTCGCAGTCCGCGTAGAGGCGGGTCCGCCCGGGCTGTGCGCTCACGACGCGGCTCCGTCCAGGCCCAGCAGGCGCACCGCGTTGTCCTTGAGGATCTTCGGGCGGACCTCGTCCTTGAAGGACTGCTGCTCGAAGGCGCCCAGCCACTTCTGCGGGGTGATCAGCGGGTAGTCGGTGCCGAAGAGGACCTTGTCCTGGAGCATCGCGTTGGAGGCCTTCACCAGGGACTCCGGGAAGTACTTGGGCGACCAGCCGGAGAGGTCGATCCACACGTTGGCCTTGTGCGTGGCGATGGAGTTGGCCTCCTCCTGCCACGGCACCGAGGGGTGGGCCATGATCACCTGCAGCTCGGGGAAGTCCGCGGCCACCGCGTCCAGCAGCAGCGGGTTGGAGTAGGCCAGCTTGATCCCGTAGCCGCCGGGCAGGCCCGCGCCCATGCCGTTCTGCCCGGTGTGGAACAGCGCCGGCACGCCGAGGGCCTGGATCGCCTCGTAGAGGGGGTAGAAGCGCTGGTCCGAGGGATCGAAGCCCTGCAGGGAGGGGTGGAACTTGAAGCCCTTCACCCCGTGGTGCTCCACGAGCTTCTTCGCCCGCTCCACCGCCGCGGCACCCTGGTGCGGGTCCACGGAGCCGAAGGGGATGAGCACGTCGTTGTTGCGCGCGGCCCCTTCGGCGATCTCCTCGATGGAGTTGGGCGCATGCCCCAGGGCGGTGGTGGCGTCCACGGTGAACACCACGGCGGCCATGTTCCACTGCCGGTAGCGCTCCGCGACGGTGTCCAGGGACGGGGAGCGGTCCTCCGCCTTGAAGTACTTGGCGGACGCCTCGGTCAGCGCCGCCGGCAGCGACGGGTGCCCGTGGCCGTCGCACTCGATGTGCACGTGCATGTCGATGGCGTCCAGGGACGCCAGATCCAGTCCGTACTCGTAGGCCATGGCGGGGTCCTACGCCTGCTTCGCCGGGGCTGAGGGCTGCAGCTCGGCCGGCAGCGGGGGCAACGTCTCCCCGACCGGCTGGAGGTGGCCGGCGACGATCGCCGGGAGCTGCTCGCGCAGGGCCTCGAAGGTCCAGCCGCCGTCGCGGTACTCGGTGACCACGGGCCGGGGGTGGCTGAAGACCTGGAGGCGGTCCCCGCCGGCGCCGATGGCCTGGCCGGTGATCCCGGCGGCGTCGTCGGAGGCGAGGTAGGCGACCAGCCCGGCGACGTCGGCGGCGGTGCCGAAGCCCAGCTCCTTGCGGAAGAACGCGGGCATGGGCTCCCCGGCCCGGTCGGCCTCGACGGCGGAGGCGAAGTAGGGGATGGTCTCGGTCATGGCGGTGGCGGCCACGGGGACGACGACGTTGGCGGTGACACCGGCCTTCCTCATCTCCAGGGCCCAGGTGCGGACCATGCCCACGATGCCGGCCTTGGCGGCGGCGTAGTTGGTCTGCCCGAAGTTGCCGTACTGGCCGGTGGGGGAACCGATGGTGATGATGCGCCCGGCCACGCCGTTGTCCTTGAAGTACCGGTAGGCCTCGCGCACGCAGGTGAAGGTGCCCCGCAGGTGCACCTGGATCACCAGGTCGAAGTCCTCGTCGGTCATCTTCAGCAGGGACTTGTCGCGCAGCACCCCGGCGTTGGTGACCAGGACGTCCAGGCGCCCGAACGCCTCCACGGCGCCGGCGACCAGGGCGGTGGCGGTCTCGGTGGTGCCCACCGGGGCCACCACGGCCACGGCGCGCCCGCCGGCCCCGGTGATGGAGGCCACCGCGGCCTCGGCGGTCTGCTGGTCCACGTCGTTGATCACCACGGCCGCGCCCTGGCGGGCGAGCTCCTGGGCGTAGGCCAGGCCGAGGCCCTGGCCGGAGCCGGTGACGACGGCGACCTTGCCGGTCAGCGGTGCGGTGCTGTTGTCGGTCATGGGAGGAACTCCTCGTGCTCGGGTCCGGGGGGCCGCCGTGCGTGACGCCGGTCACCGCTGTGGGGTCCCGACCATTCCACCGCCGTTAGTTGAAAATGTCAACAGTTAAGAAGTTCCATCTATGCTGGTGTCGTCCCCTCCTATCCTGGAGACCCATCGCCCCCGCCGGAGGACCGCCGCCATGACCGCACAGCCGCCCGCCTTCACCGCCCGGGACGACTCTCCCCCCGGCAGCATCGAGCGCCTGGCGAGGACCGACCTGGCCGGCGAGTCGTTCTTCCTCATGGCCCGGCTCGCCTCGACGGGCTCCGCCGCGGCGAACCGCGCGCTCGCGGACCTGGGGCTCAAGGTGCGCCACTACTCCGTGCTGGCGCTGGCCTGCAGCGGGGAGGAGCCCACCCAGCGGGAGCTCAGCCAGTTCCTCGTGCTGGACCCGAGCCAGATCGTCTCCATCATCGACGAGCTCGAGCAGCGGGGCGCCGTCGAGCGCCGCACCGACCCCCGGGACCGCCGCTCGAAGATCGTGGCGCCCACGGGGGCGGGCCGGGAGCTCTACGCCGAGGCCCAGGGGCTCGTGGCGGCCGCCGCAGCCGAGTCGCTCGACGGGCTCTCCGTGGCCGAGCGCCAGGACCTGCTCCGCCTCCTGCAGAAGGCGGCCCTCTAGTCCACGGGGCCCGGAGAAACCCTCCGCCGCCCCTGGACAACGTGATGCACCTCTCACTAGTCTGACCCCACCAATAATAGATTTTTTCAACTATTGGTATGGACGAGTGCCCCAGGAGGCGACCGCATGCGCAATCAGGGACTGGGATCGTGGCTGACCCGCCGGCTGGAGAAGTCGGGCCCGAAGACGGCCGTGGTCCACGGGGAGCGCGCCCTCACCTACGCCGAGCTGCACGACCGGACCCACCGGCTGGCGGGTGCGCTGTCCGCCCACGGCGTGCGTCCCGGCGACCGCGTGGCGGTCCTCGGGGAGAACAGCCCCGAGTTCCTCCAGGTCCTGTTCGCGGCGGGCGCGCTCGGGGCGGTGCTCGTCCCGCTCAACACCCGCCTGGCCGCCCCGGAGATCCGCTACCAGCTCGAGGACGCGGGCGTGTCGGTGCTGATCCACGACGCGGCCCTCACGGGTCTGGCCGAGCCGGCCGCCCGGGGCCTCCCGCGGCTCACCCGCTGGGTCGTCGCCGAGGAGACCGCCGGCGAGGAGACCGCCGGCGAGGTCCCCACGCTCGCGTCGGTGGCCGACGCGGCGCAGCCCTGGACGCAGGACGTCCCCGTGGCGCTCGACGACCTCGCCCTCATCCTCTACACCTCGGGCACGACCGGCCGCCCCAAGGGAGCCTGCCTCACGCACGGCAACTTCACGTGGAACTGCTTCAACGTCCTGGTCGACTACGACCTGGCCTCCACCGACGTGTCGCTCATGATCTCCCCGATGTTCCACGTCGCCTCGCTCGGGATGGGGGTGCTGCCCGCGCTGCTCAAGGGCGCCACGCTCGTGCTCGAGTCGAAGTTCGAGCCGGGCCGCGTGCTGCAGCTCGTCGAGCAGCACCGGGTCACCTCGCTCTCCGGCGTGCCCACGACCTTCCAGCTGCTGTGCGAGCACCCGGCGTGGGAGTCGACGGACCTCTCCTCGCTCACCAAGCTCTCGTGCGGCGGCTCGGCCGTGCCCCTGCGGGTCCTCGAGGCCTACGAGAGCCGCGGGCTGGCGTTCACCATGAACTACGGGATGACCGAGACGGCCCCCGGCGCCACCCACCTGCCCGCGGCGAAGTCGCGGGAGAAGGCGGGCTCCTCCGGGCTGCCGCACTTCTTCACCGACGTGAGGATCGCCGATCCCGCGGGGGCGCCGGTGGGCCCGGGTGAGCAGGGCGAGATCCTCGTCTCCGGGCCCAACGTGATCACGGAGTACTGGAACCGCCCCGACGCCGCCGGCTCCTTCGAGGGGGAGTGGTTCCACTCCGGGGACATGGGCTACCTGGACGAGGACGGCTACCTGTTCGTCTCCGACCGGATCAAGGACATGATCATCTCCGGCGGGGAGAACATCTACCCCGCGGAGGTCGAGGCGGCGATCCTCGAGCTGCCGGCCGTCGCGGCCGTCGCGGTCATCGGCGTGGCCGACGAGAAGTGGGGCGAGGTCCCGCACGCCGTCGTCGTCCCGCGGGAGGGGCACGAGCTCACCGCGGAGCAGGTCCAGGAGCACCTCGCGGGCCGGCTGGCCCGCTACAAGATCCCGAAGACGCTGAGCCTCGTGGCCGAGATGCCCCGGACCGCGTCCGGCAAGATCCGCAAGAACGTCCTGCGCGAGCAGGCCGCCCGCTGACCGGGAGCGGACCGGCGGGTCAGCCCGGGGCCGGGGAGAGCCGTTCGACGACGTCCCGGGTCGCCGCCACGACGGCGTCCACCTGCTCCGGCGCGAGGTCGGCGCCGAGGGTGAACCGCACGGCCGTGGTGGCGACCTCGGGCGGGTACCCCATGGCGGTGAGCACGTGGGAGGGCTCGGTGCCCCCGGCGGCGCAGGCCGAGCCGGAGGAGACGAGCAGCCCGCGGGCCTCCAGGTCCACCAGGACCGACTCCCCGTTGACGCCGGGGAAGCAGAACGAGGCGTGGCCCGGCAGCCGTGCCGCCGGGTGCCGCCGCGGATCGGGACCGGTCAGCACGGCCGAGGGCACGGCGGCGAGGATCCCGGCGATCAGCCGGTCCCGCACGGCGCAGAGCCGGGCGGCCTTGGCGGGCCGCTCCTCGGCGGCGAGCCGCAGCGCCACGGCGAGGCCGACCGCCCCCGCCACGTCTGAGGTCCCGGAGCGCCGGCCGCGCTCGTGCCCGCCGCCGCTGAGCAGCGGCCGCAGCGGCGTGCCGCGGCGCAGGTAGAGCGCGCCGGTGCCCTTGGGCGCCCCGATCTTGTGCCCGGCGACGCTCAGCGCCGCCACGTCGAGCGCGTGTACGTCCAGCTCCAGCGACCCGGCCGCCTGGACCGCATCCGTATGGAACGGGACCTGCCGCGCCCGAGCCACCGCAGCCAGCTCGGCGATCGCCTGGACCGCACCCGTCTCGTTGTTCGCATGCATCACGGATACCACCGCCGTGTCCGCGCGGACAGCCCCGGCGAGCTCCGCCGGGTCCACCAGGCCCTCGGAGGAGACGCCCAGCTCGGTGAGCCCGAAGCCGTCCCAGCGGGCCAGGTCCCGGGCGGAGCCGAGGACCGCGGAGTGCTCGATCGCGCTCGTCACGACGTGCGTGCGCCCCGGGTCGCGGTCGCGCCGGCCCAGGGCGATGCCCTTGACCGCGAGATTGTCGGCCTCCGTGCCGCCGGAGGTGAAGACCACCTCGGCCGGCCGGCAGCCGAGCACCTCCGCGACCGTCGCGCGGGCCGCGTCCAGCCCGGCCAGGGCCCGGCGGCCGGCCTCGTGGTGGCTCGACGCGTTGCCGTACGTCCCGGTCAGGTACGGCCACATGGCCTCGAGCACCTCCCGTCGCACGGGGGTGGTCGCGGCGTGGTCCAGGTACAGCACGGTCAGTCCAGCCCGACGTCCAGGCCCAGGTCCAGGTTCCGGGCCGAGTGGGTGAGCGCGCCCACCGAGACGACGTCCACCCCGGTGGCGGCGATGTCCCCGATCGTCTCCAGGCTCACGCCGCCGGACGCCTCGACGGTCGCGCGCCCGTCGATGATGGCGACACCGCTGACCAGGTCGTCGACCGAGAAGTTGTCCAGCAGGACGGTGTCCGCCCCGCCGGCCAGGACCGCCTCGATCTGGTCGAGCCGGTCCACCTCGACCTCGAGGTGCACCGTGTGGGGCAGGCGGCGGCGCAGCCCGCGCAGCGCGCCGGTCAGGTCCGTCCCGTCGGCCGTGAGCAGGGCGAGGTGGTTGTCCTTGGCCATCACGGCGTCCGAGAGCGAGTGCCGGTGGTTGTGGCCGCCGCCGCTGAGCACGGCGTGCTTCTCCAGCGCCCGCAGCCCCGGGGTGGTCTTGCGGGTGTCGGCCACGCGGGTGCGCGTGATGGTCCCGGGCGGGAGGTTCGCGGCCTGCTCCACGCGGGCCACGGTCTCCTCGACCGCGGCCACGTAGCGGGCCGTGAGCGTGGCGATCCCGCACATCCGCTGCGTCAGGTTCAGGGCCACCCGCTCACCGGTGAGCACGGCGCGGGCGGGCCCGGTCACGGTGGCGAGCACGGCCCCGGCGTCGAAGGGGTCGCCGTCGGCGAGGAGCAGCTCCACGACCACGGCCGGGTCCACGGCGGTGAAGGTCGCGGCGAAGACCTGGCCGCCGGAGAAGACCCCGGCCTCCCGGGCCACGAGCTCGGCGCGGGCCGTGGTGGCCGCGGGGATGAGGTGCTCCGAGGTGATGTCCCCCCAGGGGGCGTCCTCGGCGAGCCCTCGCTCCACGACCTCGGTGATGGCGGCTCGGGTCAGCATGCGGGGATCCTCTCGAACATGTCGTCGGGGGCATATGAACGGGTCAGGGACGTACCGGTCCGGACTGCGGCCGGCTCCGCCACGCGCCAGAAGGTCCGCCGGGCCTGCACGGGGTCCGGGACGGGGGTGTCCGCGCGGTGGTGCGCCCCGCGGGACTCGGTGCGGTGCAGCGCCGCGGCCACCAGGGCCCGGCCCACGGCCAGCAGGTTCCGGTCCTCCACCGCGGCGCGGGAGAGCCCCACCGGCGGACGGAGGGCGGCGAGCCGCCGTGCGAGCGCCTCGAGCCCGGGGCCGTCGCGCAGCACGCCGGCGCCGGCCCACATCGCGGCCTGGAACCCGCCCCGGTCGAACGCGGGACCGTCCGCCGCCGCTCCCGGCAGGACCCGGGGGGCGGAGGCGACCGGAGCGGGACGGATCCGTGGGCCGGGCCCGTCCCGCAGGTCCGCCGCCAGCGCGGCCGCGACGCGGGCCCCGAACACCGCGCCCTCGAGCAGGGAGTTGGAGGCGAGCCGGTTGGCCCCGTGCACGCCCGTGGCCGCGCACTCGCCCACGGCGTAGAGGCCGGGGACGGTCGTGCGGGCGGCGTCGTCGGTGGCGATCCCGCCCATGAGGTAGTGCGCCGCCGGGGTCACGGGCACGGGCTCCCGGGACCAGTCGATCCCGTGGGCGCGCACGGCCGCGTCGATGGTCGGGAAGCGGCGTGCGAGGAACTCGGCGGTCGTGCGGCCCGCGTGGGGGCCTCCCTCCGGGGGGAGCATCCCGGTGCAGTCGAGCAGCACCGGCCGCCCGCCCTGCTCCAGGGAGCGGCGGACGTTCTCGCGGGCCACGACGTCGCGCGGGGCGAGCTCGGCGCGCGGGTGCGCACCCTCGAGGAAGCGCCGGCCGGTGGCGTCGCGCAGCACGGCGCCCTCGCCGCGCACGGCCTCGGAGACGAGGAAGCACCCGGGGGCGGCCAGCGCGGTGGGGTGGAACTGGACGAACTCGAGGTCCGCCACGGCGGCCCCGGCCCGCAGGGCGGCGGCGATGCCGTCGCCGGTGGCCACGGCCGGGTTCGTGGTGTGCGGATAGAGCTGGCCGGCCCCGCCGGTGGCGAGCACCACGGCGTCGGCGGGCAGCCGGCGCACCCGGTCGTCCGGGGACTCCAGCACGAGAACGCCGGTCACCCGGTGCCCGGCCGGGACGACGAGGTCGAGGAGCATCGTCCGCCGCAGGATCCGCAGCCGCCCGCGGGCCTCGGCGTCCAGGGCCGCGGCCAGGAGGGCCCGCTCGATCTCCCGCCCGGTCGCATCACCGCCGGCGTGCAGGATCCGCGGCACGGAGTGGGCGCCCTCGAGGCCCTCGACCCAGGGCGAGTCCGGGCCGGCGGTGCGGTCGAACTCCACGCCGCGCTCCACGAGGCCGGAGACGGCGGCCGCCGACGCCCGCACGAGGGTGCGCACGGCGTCGTCGTCGCAGAGCCCGGCCCCGGCGGCCAGGGTGTCCTGGACGTGGAGGAGGGCGGTGTCGCCGGCCTGTCCACCGGGCAGGGACGCCGTCATGGCGGCGATCCCGCCCTGGGCCCGGGCGGTGTTCGTGTCCGCCAGCCCGGCCTTGCTCAGCAGCACGACGTCGAGGCCTCGCGCCGAGGCCTCGAGGGCCGCGGTGAGGCCGGCGATGCCGCTCCCCACCACGACCACGCGGGGGGTCCGGTGCGTGGTCACCGCGGCAGCGCCGCCAGCATCCGCTCGAGCGCCACCTCGGCGTCCCGGGCGGTCTCGGGATCCACCGTGATCTGGTTGATCACGCGGCCGGCCACGAGCTCCTCGAGCACCCAGGCGAGGTAGCCGGGGTGGATCCGGTACATCGTGGAGCAGGGGCAGACCACCGGGTCGAGGCAGAAGATCGTGTGCTCGGGGTGCTGGTCGGCGAGCCGGTTGACCATGTTGACCTCGGTGCCGATGGCGAAGGTGGTCCCGGGCTCGGCGGCCTCGATCGCCTTGCGGATGTAGTCGGTGGAGCCGCGCTCGTCGGCGGCGTCGACCACGGGCATGGGGCACTCGGGGTGGACGATCACGCGCACCCCGGGGTGCTCGGCGCGGGCCTGCTCGATCTGGGCCACGGTGAAGCGGCGGTGCACGGAGCAGAAGCCGTGCCACAGGATCACCTTGGCGTCCCGCAGGTCCTGCGCGCTGTTGCCGCCCAGGTCCTTGTCGGGGTTCCACATCGGCATCCGCCCGAGCGGGATCCCCATGGCCTTGGCGGTGTTGCGGCCCAGGTGCTGGTCGGGGAAGAACAGCACGCGCTGCCCGCGCTCGAACGCCCACTCCAGCACCGTGGCGGCGTTGGAGGAGGTGCACACGATCCCGCCGTGGCGGCCGCAGAACGCCTTGAGCGCCGCGGAGGAGTTCATGTAGGTGACGGGGACGACCGTCTGCCTCCCGTCCTCGGCGGTCTCCCCGAGGACGTCCATGAGCTGCTCCCAGGCCTCCTCGACGGAGTCCTCGTCGGCCATGTCGGCCATCGAGCACCCGGCGGCGAGGTTGGGCAGGACCACGGACTGGTGGTCGCCGGAGAGGATGTCGGCGGTCTCGGCCATGAAGTGCACGCCGCAGAAGACGATGGCCTCGGCCTCCGGCTTGCTCCTGGCCGCCCGGGCGAGCTGGAAGGAGTCGCCCAGGAAGTCGGCGTGCTGGACGATCTCGTCGCGCTGGTAGAAGTGCCCGAGCACGACCACGCGCTCGCCCAGTGCCGCCTTGGCGGCCGTGATCCGGTGGTCGAGCTCCTCGGCGGAGGCCTGCTTGTACTCGTCGGGGATGACCGGCTGGGCCGGGGAGCCGGTGGGCACGGCGTCGTCCTGGGAGGCGCCCGGGCCGTAGCCGGCCGAGACGGCGGGCGCGAAGTCCCACGGGTTCGTCGCGAGGTCCGAGCTGCACGTGCTTTGCCCGGTCAGGGGCACGCCCGGCAGATTCGCGGGCTTGGCGGGCAGCAGGTCGATGCGGGTGGCGACGGAGGTCATGTCAGCTCCTGGTGGTGCTGCCGAGCGGGGCGCGGTCGGCGAGGTCGAGGTCGGTGTTGTAGCGGTAGAGCCGGGGCGGGCGGTGCGGGGTGCCCTCCAGGCGGGTGCCGGTGTCGAGGACGGCCCCGGAGGCGAGCGCCTGGCGGCGGAAGTTCGCGGGGTCCAGGGCGTGGCCGAGGATCGCCTCGTGGACCTCCCGCAACTCGGCGAGGGTGAAGGTCTCGCCGAGGAAGGAGTGCGCCACGCGGCTGTAGCCGATCTTGTTGCGCAGCCGGTAGAGCGCGTAGTCGACGATGTCGTTGTGGTCGAAGGCCAGGGGCGGCAGCTCGGCGGCGCGCATCCACGTGACGTTGAGGTCGGCGTGGAGCTCCGAGGCCTGGTCGGCGCGGATCGAGGCCCAGTAGACGACCGAGACCACGCGCTCGTCGGCGTTCGCGGAGCGGGTCAGCCCCCCGAAGGCGTAGAGCTGCTCGAGGTAGCCCGGCTGCAGGCCGGTGGTGAGGTGCAGGGAGCGGGCGGCGGAGGCCTCGAGGTCCTCGTCCGGGCGCAACGGCCCGCCGGGCAGGGCCCACAGGCCGCGGAACGGGTCGCGGATCCGGCGGACCAGGGGCAGCCAGAGCTCCCTGCGGCCGTCGGGCCCCGTGCCGCGGGCGGCGAAGATGACGGTCGACACGGCCAGAGCCACGTGCGGAGCGTGCACAGTCACCTCCCGGGGGTTGAGGGGCCTTCAGGTTGCAATGACTGTAACACTGTTCTGGTCACTTTGACGTTAACGTTTCCGTGACCGTCCGCCGCCTGACTAGGCCCCATGCATCCGGGGTTTCTTCGTCGTCCACAGGGGTTGCTCACGCACATACGGCCGGACCTACTATCGGGGTCATTCCGCCGGTGCGTCCGGCACCGGCGAGGGAGTTCGGGGGAATCCATGGACCGGTCCTGCGCGATCAGCGCCTCCGTCGGCAGCGCCCTCCTGGTGGCGCTGCTCCTCACGGGGTGCGGCGACAGCGACGACGGCGCCCCGGCGTCACCTTCCAGCGCGGCCTCCGCCAGCACTCCGCCCCCTGCCTCGGCTGCGGTCACGCCCAGTCCCGGTGCCACTCCCGCCGACTACGTGCCGGCGTCGCTCGACGGGCCCGCGCAGAACGTGCCGAAGCCGGTCATGCCCGAGCTGGCGAAGCAGGAGTCGAAGGAGGGAGCGCAGGCGTTCCTGGACTATTGGTCGGACGCAATGTGGTACGCGTACCAGACCGGAGATACCTCGTATGCCCGAGAGATTATCAGTCCAAATTGTGAGGTCTGCATGGATCAATTAAATCTTCTCGAAGAGATTTACGACTCAGGATCATGGGCTGTCGGAGGGAGGGAGGCGGTAACCATTCAGGAACGCCATATCACTCCAGCTGCAGATAGCGTGTATAAGCCTGTGGTTTTAGGATCAACAGAAGGTGCAAAATTAGTGGAGGGCGGCGAGGTTACCCTAAATGTGCCTCCGGACGAAGGGGCTGACGATCCGCATTTGATTTATATGGATTATGTAGGGGGAGAGTGGCTCTATATCTCTGCGGCGAACCTTCCAGGATCCAATAATGCACAAGGCTAGAAGGTATCTGGCGGTTTGTGGCCTCATAGGTGCTTTTTTTGGCGCTTCACCTGTATATGCGGTTTCCATGCCCGAAGAAACTCCGAGTAATTCAGCTCAAAAACGAGGCTTCGGGGGGTCCAGGGCCGGTCAACGAGGTTTGCCTGATTTTAGTGAATCTTCCGCCCGGGCGGTGGAGGACCAAGTTCTACTTGAGGCAAAGTACGGTTCCGACGCAACATCAAATGACCTTGCGATGCCGACAAAAGGACAGTCGCATGCCGCTCCTGTCTCCTACGACCCCGACAAGGACCCCGCTTTCCAGAAGGCCCTCCGCAATCACCTGATGGACCAGGAGCTGCCCCAGTTCTTCGATCCTGACTCCATGGCTCGAGCGAAGAGCCAGAACTTCGGCCTCCAGAACCCCTGCGCCGCCGAGGAGGGTAACGGACTCGACGACTGCCTGGCGGAGCAGCAGTGCACCCTCGCCGGGGGTGGCGAGGGCGTCTACATGGACGTGGTCGTGGGGGAGGGGGACGACCGCACGGCCTGGGGCGAGCCCATGTGCGTCTCGGTCGCCGAGGCGGAGGGCGGTGAGGAGGTCATCGAGCTGCCGACCTTCACCCTGCAGGACTTCGAGACCCTCGACGTCGCGCCGGCCGCGAGCGCCGTCGAGCCCTCCCCGGACACGCTCCGTGGCATGCACACCAACGTCTTCGCCACCGCTCAGCCGCAGCGGTTCACCACCGAGCTGGGCGGCTTCCCGGTGCAGGTGCGGGCCGTGCCCGTCCAGTACCTCTGGGACTACGGCGACGGCACCACCCTCGGCCCCACCGAGCTCAGCGGCGCCCCGCTCGAACCGGGCGCGTGGGACGTGCCTACCGACACCAGCCACGTCTACACGCAGACCGGCGACTACGCCGTCACCCTGACCACGTATTTCTACGGCGAGTACTCCGTCGCCGGCGGGCCGTGGCTGCCCGTGGCGGGCCTGAACGACGTCACGAGCGCGCCGGTGCCGCTCAGCGTCTGGCGCTCCACGGTACGCAACTACGCCGACGACTGCCTGGAGAACCCGCAGGGCGCGGGCTGCTGATCCGCGCCCTGCGCCGGAGACTGCGTGCCCCAGGAGTACGTCGCGCTCCTTGTCCGTCTGCGAAGGCGCACGGTGCGGCGGTCGGCCTCCACTGGATGTTCATGCATCTTTCACGCCGCGGCGCGGGACGGTTCAACGCCGTTCCCTAGCGTCGGGTGCATGACCCCCTCGCGCAGAACCCTCCTGACCGCCGGTCTCGGTGCCGGCCTCGGTGCCGGCCTCGTCGCCGCCGTGCCCGGCCTGTCCGTCGCCGCTCCCACCAAAACCCAGGGCGCCGCCCTCACCGCCAACCCCTTCACCCTGGGCGTGGCCTCCGGCGACCCCTGGCCCGACGGCTTCGTGCTCTGGACCCGCCTCGCCCTCGAGCCGCTGGCCGAGGACGGCCTCGGCGGCATGCCGAACCGCCCCGTCCAGGTCGCGTGGGAGGTCGCCGAGGACGAGGGCATGCGGAAGGTCGTCAAGCGCGGCGTCGAGCACGCCCGCCCCGACTCCGCTCACTCCGTCCACGTCGAGCTGCACGGTCTGAGGCCGGGCCGCGAGTACTGGTACCGCTTCCGCACCGGGATGCACGTCTCCCCGGTGGGCCGCGCGCTCACCACCCCGGCGTGGAGCGAGACCCCGGCCGCCCTGACCATGGCCTTCGCCAGCTGCTCCCAGTACGAGCACGGCTTCTTCACCGCCTATCGGCGTCTGGCCGAGGACCGGCCCGACCTCGTCCTGCACCTGGGCGACTACCAGTACGAGTACAGGGCCAGGACCTACGTGTCCGGGGACGGCAACGTCCGCGACCACGACGGCCCCGAGACCGTCGACCTGGCGACCTACCGCCTCCGTCATGCCCAGTACAAGACCGACGAGGACCTGCAGGCCGCCCACGCCGTCGCGCCGTGGCTGGTCGTCTGGGACGACCACGAGGTGGACAACAACTGGGCCGACGAGATCCCCGAGAACCGGGACGCCGCCCAGTGGAACGACACCACGGAGCGCTTCCGGGCACGCCGCTCCGCAGCGTTCCAGGCGTACTGGGAGAACATGCCGCTGCGTCGCCCTGCGATGCCCGCGGGCATCGACATGCAGATCTACCGCCGCGTCCAGTGGGGGCAGCTGGCGAACTTCCACATGATGGACACCCGCCAGTACCGCGACGACCAGCTGGCCGGCGACGGCTGGGACAAGAACGTCGAGGAGCGCTGGGACGCGTCGCGCTCCATCACGGGCGACGCCCAGGAGAAGTGGCTGATCGACGGCTTCCGCTCCTCCATCGCCCGGTGGGACCTGCTCGGCCAGCAGGTGTTCTTCGCCGAGCGCGACCGGGCCCAGGCCCCGGACGTCGACGACGTCTCGATGGACGGCTGGGACGGCTACGCCGCGTCCCGCGACCGGATCGTGCGGGGCTGGCAGGACGCCGGGGTCCGCAACCCGGTGGTGCTCACCGGCGACGTGCACCGGAACTGGGCCAACGACATCAAGACCGACTTCCAGGACCCGGACGCCCCGGTGGTGGGCTCCGAGCTGGTCTGCACGTCCATCACCTCGACCGGCGACGGCTCGGGCTCGGTGGCTGACGGGGCCATGGCGTGGAACCCTCACCTGAAGTTCTTCAACGACCAGCGCGGCTACGTCCGCACGACCATCACGAAGGACGCGATGACGGCGGACTTCCGGGTCCTGGACCGGGTCACCACCCCCGGTGCGCCCGTCTACACCAAGGCGTCGTTCGTCCTCGAGGACGGGGTACGGGGCCTCCAGCGCCGCGCCTGAGCGGGACTCCGCGGACGGGACGACGCCCTCCCGCAGCGGGACGCGGCGCTCGCCGCCCTCCTGCGTCCCCGGCGGCTGCAGCGCCAAGGCGCCGAGGTCGTCGGGGATGCGCGCGGCGCACGGTGGGCCCAGGTCCTTCCCGGCACTCCTCAGCCGGTCCTCAGGACCTCCGTGGTCTCCTGGACCCTGCGAGGGAGCACTCCGGGACTCCTCGGGAGGCGACGGACCACCGGCCGGCGCACCGTCCCCCGCGTCGTCCGGACGGTCCCCTTCCGGGGAGGGGCGAACGCCTCCGCCCCTCGCCGGGGGAGGCGCAGCCCCGTAGAGTACGAGGTCCGCCACACCCCGAAGCCCGACCCCCACGACACGGGAGCGCACTGTGCCCATCCACGTCACCGACTACGCCCACGTCCGCCTCACCGTCACGGACATCGACCGCTCCCGCGCCTTCTACGACGCCGTGTTCGGCTTCGAGACGGCCTTCGAGGCCCCGCCCGAGGACGCCGACCAGGCGACGAAGGACCAGCTGTCCTTCCTGTTCGGCGGCGTCATCTACCGCTTCGACGGAGGCCTGCTGGGGCTGCGCCCGGCCGCCTCCGACCCGGACCGGCACGACGAGGACCGGGTCGGCCTCGACCACCTGAGCTTCACCGTGGCGTCCCGGGCCGACCTCGAGGAGGCGGTCGCCGTGCTCGACGAGCTGCAGGTCGCCCACGGGGCGATCAAGGACATCGGGGCCGGCCACATCCTGGAGTTCCGCGACCCGGACAACATCGCCCTGGAGCTCCACGCCCCCGCCCAGGGGTAGGCACGGGCCCGCGGCCGCGCCGGGCCCCGCGGTCACTGCCCGCTCAGCGACGCCGCCCACTGCGCGACGCGCGCGGCGCTCTCCTCGTCGGAGAGGTCCTCGACGCGCGTCATGATCGACCACCGCACCCCGAAGGGGTCCCGGATGCTCGCGTACCGGTCGCCCGAGGCGAAGTCGGTGGCCGGCTCGCGGACCGTGGCGCCGGCCTCGACCGCGCGGGCCACGACGGCGTCGACGTCCGGGACGTACAGGCCCAGGGAGTAGCAGTCGTCCTCGCCCGCGGGCGGGGGCACGAGGTGGAAGGCGGGATTCGCCTCCCCCACCTGGAGCCGGCCCCGGCCGAGGTCGAGGGTCGCGTGGACCACGACGGGCGTCCCGTCGGGCCCGGGCATCTCGGTCCGGTCCACGAGCGTGGCGCCGAGGACGCGGCCGTAGAAGTCGAGGGCGCCGGCGGCGTCCACGACGGCGAGGAAGGGGGTCAGGGACGTGAAGCCGTGCGGCGTCCCGTCCGTGGTGTGCGCGCCGGTGGCGCCCGGGGTGCTCTGTGCTGCGCTCATGGTTGCTCCTATGTCAAGCAGCTGTTGGTAGGCAGGATGGGGATTCGATGTGCTGGTTGGTCAGGGGCTTCTGCGCCTGATCGCGGATCAGGAGGTAGTACACCACGCGGGCGATCTTGCGTTTCATACAGCGCAGAGCCTCCATGGTGGTCTTTCCACTGGCTTTGAGCCGTTCGTAGTAGTCCTTGCCAGGTCCTGGCAAGCGGATCTGGGTGATCGCGATTCGGTGCAGGGCGCAGTTGAGCTGTCGGTTCCCACCCCGATTCAGTCGTACTCGTCCGGCGGTCTTGCCCGACCACACCGGGATCGGGGCCACCCCGGCGGCCATCGCGAAGCACGCCTCGGTACGGAACCGGCCCACCCCGGCGACCTCGGCGTAGATCGTCGCCGCGCTGACCTCCCCGCACCCGGGCAGCTCCAGCAACTGCGGTGCCCGTAGCCGTACCAGGGCCCGGATCCGTGCGCTCAGCCCGGTGATGGCCTCACACAGCCGCTCCACATCGGCCAGGACCTGCCCGGCGATCTCCGCGACGATGCCTACCTGCCCGGCCAGGAACCCCCGGATCTGTGTCCGCACCCGGGCGCGGTCCAGGGACCGCGGGGCCGGATCGAGCTCGGGATCCAACTCGTGCAGGTGCCAGCGCAGGCGGTTGATCGCCCGGGTGCGCTCGGCCACGAGGTCATCGCGGCGGGCCACCAGCAGCGCCACTTCCCGGGCGGGCTCGTCGGTGACCGCCCTCGGCAGGTCCTCCTCCCGCGCCACGGCCCGGGCCACCGCCAGCGCGTCGATCGGATCCGACTTGCCCCGGGTCCGGGCCGAGGCCCGGTGCCGGGCCATGAGCTTGGTGGGCACCCGCACCACCGGCTCACCGTGAGCCAGCAGGTCCCGCTCGAGCATCCCCGACAGGTGCCGGCAGTCCTCGATGCCCCAGACCCGGCTTTGATCGATGAACGCCGTGCGCGCCCACCGATAAGCCTTCTCGTGACCGGCGTGCGTGGCCGCGACCGTGAGCTGGCCGATCTGCTTGCCGGCCGCGTCCACGGCCACGAACGTATGGGAATGCTTGTGGACGTCCGCGCCGATGGCAATCACCATGGTGAGTGCCTCCCTTCCCAGTGAGGTGACCGGTTGGGCCGGTCGGCGGGCACTTCTCAGTGGGGGCGATGCCACGCTCCTATCAAGCCACGCCGACCGGTCCTTCACACCTGATGCCGGCACAACCATGGCCAGCCAGCCCCAACGGAGCGGCATCGAGGCTATGAGCCAGGCACCAGGTGCAAAGGATCCAACCACCGCAGCACTTGCGGCACCACTCACCCTCACACTGACTCCGAGGCTAGGGGCCGGGGCGGCCGGGACGCTTGAAGATTTCCGCCAGGGTCGCGGCCGCGGCGCTGGCTACGCTCGTGCCATGACCGAGCCGCCCACCACGCGGGGCCACCTCACGCCGGGACCGCGGGCCACCGTGACGCGCCTTCCCGCACCCGACGACGTCGCCCACCTGGTCCGGCAGCTGTGGATCCCGGAGTGGGACCTGCCGGCGGGGGAGCGGGTCGAGCAGCTGGTGCTCGGCTACCCCGCGAGCAACGTGGTGGTCGAGCCCGACGGCGTGGCCGTGCACGGGCCCACCACGCGGGCCTCCACCCGGGTGCTGACCGGGACCGGCTGGGCGGTGGGTGCGCTGCTGCGCCCGGCCGGGGTCCTGCTGCTCACCGACCGCCCGGCGGAGCTGTTCGACCGCTCCGCGCCGCTGGAGGCCCCGGACCTGCACCGCTGCGTGGTGGAGGCCATGGCCGGCCCGGACCCCGGGGCCCGCCGCGCCGCGGCCGCCGGGCGGCTCCTGGAGCACGTCCGGGCCCGGGCCGCGGCGGTGCCGGACGAGGTCCTCCAGGAGGGGACGGTGGCGAACCGGATGGTCGAGCTCGTCGAGACCGGTCCGGGCACGCGCAGCCCGGCCGAGCTCGCGCACGAGCTGCACGTGTCCGAGCGGACGCTCCAGCGGCTCGCGGCCCGGTTCGTGGGGATGCCGCCGCAGCGGCTGCTCCGGCGGCGCCGCCTGCAGGAGGCGGCCGAGCGGGTGCGGGCGGAGCCGGCCGCGGACCTCGGCGCGCTCGCCGCGGACCTGGGCTTCGCCGACCAGTCCCACCTCACCCGCGAGTTCCGCGCGGTCCTCGGCCGCACGCCGCGGGGCTACGGCGCAGAGCGATGTGACGGATCGAACAGTGGAGGAGGCAAATAACAGGGCGCTGTTCGTCGTTGGGAGAAGCAGACCACTGTTTCCCGACGAAAGGACGGCCCCGTGCCCGAGTCCACCCTCACCACCCCGCTCACCGTCGGCTCCCTGAAGCTGCCGAACCGCCTCGTGATGGCCCCGCTCACCCGCATGCGCTCCGGCCGGGACGGCGTCCCCGGCGACCTCAACGTCGAGCACTACGCCCAGCGCGCCTCGATGGGCCTGATCGTCACCGAGGGCACGTACCCGGACGTGGTGGGCCAGGGCTTCGCGTTCCAGCCCGGCATCCAGACCCCCGAGCAGGTCGAGGGCTGGCGCCGCGTGGCCGACGCCGTGCACGCCGCCGACGGCCGGATCTTCATGCAGGTCATGCACGCCGGGCGGGTCTCCCACCCAGACCTCAACGGCGGTGCCCAGCCCGTCGCGCCGAGCGCGGTCGCGGTCGAGGGCGAGATCCACACCTACCGCGGCAAGGCCGGCCTGCCCGTCCCGCGCGCCCTGACCGCCGAGGAGCTGCCCGGGGTGGTCGCGACCTTCGTGCAGGCCTCCCGCAACGCGGTCGAGGCCGGCCTGGACGGCGTGGAGCTCCACGGCGCCAACGGCTACCTGCTGCACGAGTTCCTCGCCCCGGGCGCCAACCAGCGCACCGACGAGTACGGCGGCACCCCGGAGAACCGCGCCCGCCTCGTCGTCGAGGTCGTCCGGGCGGTCGCCGAGGCGATCGGCGCGGACAAGGTGGGCCTGCGCATCTCCCCGGAGCACAACATCCAGGACGCCTGGGAGCTGGACCACGAGGACGTCGTGGCCACCTACACCGCCCTGGTGGACGGCATCAAGGACCTGGGCCTGGCCTACCTCTCCGTCCTGCACCGGGAGCCGGAGGGCGAGCTCGTGCAGGGGCTGCGCCGGGCGTTCGGCGGCGTGTTCCTCGCCAACAGCGGCTTCGGCACCCCCACCAGCCGCGAGGAGGGCGTGCGGCTGCTCGAGGAGGACGTGGCCGACGGCGTCGTCGTCGGGCGCCCCGCGATCGCGAACCCGGACCTGGTCCGCCGCTGGGCGGAGGGCCTGCCGGAGAACCAGCCGAACCCCCGGACCTTCTACTCCCAGGGCGCCGAGGGCTACACGGACTACCCCGTCTACGAGGCGACCCCCGAGACCGCCCGCAGCTGAGCCGCAGGACCGGTCGTCACGGAGCGCACGCACTGCTCCGTGGCGACCGGCACCGGCGCGCCGGGCCGGTGCGGCGGGTAGCGTGGGCCCATGACGACCGCACCTGTCAGCGCCCTGCTCGGCTCCGCGGCCCGCGCCCCGTTCGTCGTGCTCAAGCGGTTCCGGCCCCACCGGCCCATCCACCCGGAGGGGACGGGCCTCGACGGAACGCTCACCCGGACCGGCGGCGGGGACAGCGGTATCCGATGGATCGACGAGCCCGGCCAGGAGCCGGTGCGCGCCCGCTTCTCGCGCTCCGCCGGCCTCCCGCACGGCTGGCCCGACATCCTGGGCCTGGCCCTGCGCGTGCCCGTCCCCGCAGGGGAGGGCGCGGGGGGCGACGCCGAGGGCCACGACGGCCGCGCCGACGTCCTCCTGGCCACCGCCGGCAGCGGTCGGCTCTCCCGCTTCGTCCCGACGCTCCACCGGTACGTGCCCGACGGCGCCTTCGCCTCCTTCATGCCCTACCGCGGCACGCACGGGCCGGTGCTCGTCGCCGCCCGCTCCGAGCCGCGCGCGGAGCCGCTGCCCGCCCGTCCCGACCGCTTCCGGGAGGCGGTCGCCGCCGAGCCGTGGGTCCTCGGCCTCTACTGGGCCACCCCTCTCGGGCCGTGGCGCCGCTTCGGCACGGCGGAGCTGCGGGCCGGGGCCCCGGTCGACCACACCGAGCGCTTCGACCCCCTGCTCAACGTCCCCGTCGGCGCCGAGAACTACGGCTGGACCCACCGGCTGCGCGAGCCCTCCTACTCCCTGGCCCGCCGCCCCAGGGAAGAGCTGGGCCGGGCGTAGACTCGCACCATGGGACTGACACTGCGCCCTGCATCCCCGACCACGCCCGCCGACCGCCGCTACGCCATGGTGGACTCGCCCATCGGCCCGCTCGCGCTCGTCGAGGAGGACGGCGCGCTCGCGGCCCTCTCCGTCGAGGGCGCGCGGCAGGGACCGGTGCCCGGCTCCTTCGGCGTGCGGGACGACGCCGTCCTCCCGCACGTGCGCGAGCAGCTCGAGGAGTACTTCGCGGGACGGCTCCGGGAGTTCGACGCCGCCGTGGTCCTGCACGGCACGCCCTTCCAGGTGCGGGTGTGGAACGCGCTGGCCGGGATCCCCTACGGGACGACCGGCACCTACGGGCAGGTCGCCCGTGAGATCGGTGCGCCGAAGGCCGCGCAGGCGGTCGGGGCCGCCAACGGCCGCAACCCCGTGAGCCTGCTCGTCCCGTGCCACCGGATCGTCGGCGCCAACGGCCGGCTCACCGGGTACGCGGGCGGCATGGCGCGCAAGGAGTACCTGCTGCGCCTCGAGGGAGCCCTGCTCTGACCGTTCCCCTCCGGATCACCGACCGCTGACCCCGCAGCAGAAGGAGGAGCGATGCCCCAGCTCCACGACCGCGCCGCAGTCGTTCTCGAGAAGGCCCGCACGGCCGGCAACGGGCGGTGCGCCGACCAGGTGGTCCACGACGGCGTGCTGCGCCAGACGGTGATGGGCCTGCGCGCCGGCACGGAGCTCTCCGAGCAGGACGCCCCGCCCGCGGCGACCCTGCAGCTGCTCCACGGCCGGGTCCGCGTGCTCAAGCGCGGCCAGCTCGCCGAGGAGCTCGTCCCGGGCGCGCTGCTCTCCCTCACGGGCTCCCGGCACTCCGTCGAGGCGATCGAGCACTCGGTGTTCCTCCTGACCACGGTCTCGGGCGACCCCGGGGACGGCAACCCGCGGGTCGCCTGACGTCCGCGCCGGCTCAGAACGCGTAGCGCACGTCGCAGTACGGCAGCTTGCGCCCCACCAGCTCGAGGAACTGCTCCAGGTAGCGCTGCTTGTCGCGGAAGCGGTAGCGCACGTTCAGGGCGCCGTTCTGGGAGCGCTTGGTCTCCTGCAGGTCGGGGCGCCACAGCACCTCCTCCGCCCTGGGGTGCCACTGGGTGTTCACCTCGTGCAGCTGCGCGTTGTGCGTCAGGAAGATGACCTCCGCCGCGAGCTGCTCCTTCGCCGCGGGGCCGAGGCCGGCGTCGAGCTGGTCGAACAGCTCCGCCCAGTCCTGGAGCCAGGTGTCCGTGACGATCACCGGCGAGAAGTTCACGTGCACCTCGTAGCCGGCCGCCACGAAGTCGTCGATCGCCGCGATCCGCTCGGGCACGGGGGTCGTGCGGATGTCCGTCAGCTTGGCCAGGTGCGCGGGCATCAGCGAGAAGCGCACCCGGGTGCGGCCCTGGGGGTCCCAGTCCAGCAGCTGCCGGTTCACGTACTTGGTGGCGAAGGAGGCCTTGGCCGTGGGGTGGCGGCGGAACAGGTCCACGAGGTCGTGCACGTTCTCGCTGAGCAGCGCGTCCACGGAGCAGTCGCTGTTCTCCCCGAGGTCGTACACCCACGCGTGCTCGTCGCACTGGTTGGGCTCCGGCTTGGCCCCCTGCCGGCGGATGTGCCGGTCCAGGTAGCCGGTGATCTGCTCGATGTTGGCGAAGACCGTCACGGGGTTGCTGTAGCCCTTCCGGCGCGGCACGTAGCAGTAGGCGCAGGCCATGGCGCAGCCGTTGGCGGTCGACGGCGCGATGAAGTCCGCGGAGCGGCCGTTGGGCCGGGCCGCGAGGGACTTCTTGACCCCCAGCACCAGCGCCTCGCGCTTGATCCGCACCCACCGCCGCGCGTTGGCCTCGTTGCCGTGCAGCTCCGGGATCTGCCAGTGGCTCGGCACCTCCACGAGCGTCGCGTCCGGCCACCGCTCGAGGACCTCGCGCCCCCGGGGCAGCTCGGCCGCCGCTGGCTCGTAGTAGATGCGGGTGATGTCGACCATCGACGGGTCCGAGGGCATGGGACCACCCTACGGGCGCCCTCCGACACCCGGTTCCCCCGGGGCGCCCGGCCGTGCTCCCGGCGGACTTCCCCGGTCCGGCAGTGGACCGGGCGCCTCGGGGCCGCCAGGATGGGCCCATGAGATCCGTATGGCTCGACACACACCAGGTCCCCGCCGCCGCAGCGGACGAGTTCGTGCCCGGGGCGCACTACGACACCGTGGTGGCGGGCGCGGGGCTGACCGGGCTCACCACGGCGGTCCTGCTGGCCCGCGCCGGGCAGCGGGTCGCGGTCCTGGAGGCACGCACCGTCGGGGCCGTGACCACGGGCAACACCACCGCGAAGCTGTCGCTGCTGCAGGGCACCACGCTCTCCCAGATCCGCCGCCACCACTCGGAGGAGGTGCTCCGCGCCTACGTGGAGGGCAACCGGGAGGGCGCCGCCTGGCTGCGGCGCTACCTCGACGAGCGCGGCGTCCCGTACCAGCGCCGCGACGCCTGGACCTACGCGACCACGTCCAAGGGGGCGGCCTCCCTCCGGAAGGAGCTGGAGGCGGCCCGGGCCGCCGGGCTGCACGTGAACTGGACCCGTGACACGGAGCTGCCCTACGAGGTCTCCGGGGCGATCACGCTGCCGGACCAGGCCCAGTTCCACCCGATGGAGGTGCTCGGCGCCCTCGCCGCCGAGCTGCGCGAGCGCGGCGGCACCCTGGCCGAGGGCGTGCGGATCACCGGCGCCGGGATCCGCTCGCCGCTCACGGTGCGGACCACCGAGGGCCCGGTCCGCGCCGACCGCCTCGTGCTGGCCACCGGCATCCCGGTCCTGGACCGCGGCGGGTACTTCGCCAAGGTCTCCCCGAGCCGGTCCTACGCCATGACCTACCGCGTCCCCGGCGCGCCGGCCTCCATCCCGGCGGGGATGTACATCACCGCCGACACTCCCACCCGCACCCTGCGCACCGTGCCCGTCGGCGAGGAGGAGCTGCTGCTCGTGGGCGGCAACGACCACGTGGTGGGCCGCTCCCCGTCGCCCCGGGCGGCCGTGGACGACCTCGAGCAGTGGACGCAGCGCCACTTCCCGGGAGCCGAGCGCACCCACGTGTGGTCCGCCCAGGACTACCAGTCCGTCGGCGCCGTCCCCTTCATCGGGACCCTGCCGCGCGGGGGCGGCGGCATCTACCTCGCCACCGGCTACAACAAGTGGGGGATGAGCAACGCCGTCGCCGCCGCGCTCGCCCTCAGCGCCGAGATCCTCGGCGGCAGCGTCCCGTGGGCGCAGGTGCTCGGGCGGCGCACGACCTCGCCGGCCGACGTCCTCACCGCGCTGAAGTTCAACGGGAGCGTGGGCTTCCACGCCCCCAAGGACTGGATCCGGGCGGAGCTGAGCGAGCTGCCCGAGCACTCGCCCGGAGAGGGGGAGGGCGTCGTCGGGCGCGAGCACGGCCGGCCCGTGGCCGTCTCCACCGTCGACGGGACCACCTGCAGGCTCTCCGGCGTGTGCACCCACCTGGGCGGCGTGCTCAGCTGGAACGACGCCGAGCGCTCGTGGGACTGCCCCCTGCACGGCTCCCGCTTCGCGGCCGACGGCTCCCTGCTGGAGGGGCCCGCCGTGAAGGACCTGCCCCGCCTCGGGTCCTAGGCCGCCCGGGCCGACCGCCGGGGCCCGGGCGCGACACACCGCTCACGGGTTCGCTTCCGTGCATGCGGTCGTCCGTCCCCTATTTTGGCCCTACAGCAGTCCTCCGGCCCGCACCCGGGCCCCGGCACCCGGTGCCGGTCCTCCGGTGCCGGACGACCAGCAGGAGGACCGTTCCCCGGCACCGCCCGCGCTCCGGCGCGGGCCCGTGGCGTCCAGGACGTCACCCCGCGTGCTGGCGGCCCCGGGACAGCCCTGGGGCCCCTGAGGGAACGAGGAGACGCACGAGATGACTGCTGCCAAGAGATGGGCCGCCGCCGGGTCCACGGCCACGGTGCTGCTGGGAGGGCTCCTCCTGGGCGCCCCGGCCGCCGTCGCCGCACCGGAGGACGCCTCCTGCCTGCAGGCCTCGGGCCAGTTCAACGCCGCCCTGGCCGCGGCCGGGATCACCGCCGTGTCGGTGACGGCGCTGGAGGAGGCGGCCGCGGCCGTGACGGCCGCCGAGGCCGACTACTACGCCCTCGTGGAGTCGGTCACCGGCGACCTGGCGGTGGAGCTGGACACCGCCCTGCTCGCCCTGGACGACGCCGAGGCGTCCGGTGACCCGGAGGCGGTCGCCGCCGCCGAGGCCGCGGTCCTGCAGCTGGAGGAGGCCATGAGCGCGGCCATGGACACCCCCGAGCTCGCCGCCGCCGAGCAGGCGCTGCTGGCCGCCGGCGCCCAGTTCGAGGAGCTCCTGACGGGCGTGGACCTGGACGAGGCCACCGCGGACGAGCTCCTGGGCCTGTTCAAGCAGTTCCTCACCGCCTGCGCGGGCGTCGACGGCGGGAGCCCCGTCGTCGCCCCGGTGGGCACGATCCCCGTCGCGGCCCCGGCCGTGCCGGGAGAGACGGTCCCCGTGCCTGCGGCCCCGGAGCAGGCGGCCCCCGTGGCGCCCGCGCCCGTCCCGGCCGCTCCCGTCGTGCCGGCACCGGCCCCGGCGGCGCCGGTGGCCGTGAACGCGGGCATGAACATCCAGACCGCCGCGGAGCCGGAGGCGCAGCCCGGGGCGGCCCTCGTGGCGGCGCTGGCCGCGGCCGGGATCGCCGTTCCCGCCGCGGCTGCCGCACGGATGCGCCGGCTCGAGCGGGCCTGAGCTCCCCGCCGGCCGCTCCGGGCACGACGGAGGCCCCCACCCGGCCGGGTGGGGGCCTCCGTCGTGCCCGGGGACGTGCCCGGGGGACTACTTCTTGGAGGAGTTCTCCTCGAGCTTCAGGGCGATGCCGATGGCGAAGAAGGTCGGGGTCCACTCGCCCACGAAGAGGCCCCAGCGGTCCGCCTGCGGCTTGGACTTGCTCTTGCCGAGGCTGACGGCCCAGGAGAGGACGGACAGGCCGATGGAGGCGAAGCCGGCCGTGTAGGCGTGCTCGCTGCGGATGCCAAGGTTCTGGATCGTGCTGATCATGGAAATACCTCTTTCCTGTCGTGGTCACCGGCAAGGGTGAGTTCATCGAACCGTGTCCACCCAGTCAAACATGATCCGGACAAATAGAAAAGCAGGCTGACGATATTGGCGAGGGCCGTGCCCGGGAAGGGCTCGTCCGGGGTGCCGGACGACGGGGGGCATACGCTGGGCCCATGTCAGCAGGACGGACGATCCTCCGCCTCGTCGCCGGCGCCACGGCTGCCGGGGGCTTCGCGGCCGACTGGAACCGCACCCATCTGTTCAACCCGGCCTGGCCGCCGCACGCCCGCTTCCACGACGCCCAGACCATCGCCCTGGGCGCGCTGCTCGGCGCCGGGGGCCTGTGGGCGCTGGGCCGCCGCGGCTCCGACCCCGGCCGGGACGCCGCGCTGGGCGCCCTGCTGCCGGCCGCCTTCTGGGCGTCCATGGGCGCCGCGTTCGCCTTCCCGGGCACGCAGGGGCTGCAGGGGGAGTTCCCCGGCCTGGTCCCCCGCGTGCGGGGCGTGTGGATCGACGAGCGCTTCGCCGGCGCGGGGATGCTCGGCCTGGCGGCCCTCGGCTACGGCCTGGACCGGCGGGCACGCGGGACGGCCCCCGCGAGCGGGCCTGCCGCGACGCCCTGACCGCTGATCCGCCGGGGCGCTGTGGGCGCTTTTGGGGCCACCCGAACGGCCGCCGACCGATGCAAAAACGTATTTCTTCATGCAAACTGATCGATACCCGGCGCGGTGGCACGCACCACCGCCGCCGGGTCGGCGTCGAACCGGCCGGGGGGCCGGCGGCGTCGACGACCCGGGGGCGGGGAGCCGCCGACCGGCCGATGATCTCTGGGGGAAACATGCTGCCATCCGTCGTCGGCGCTCTGCTGAGCGTCGCCGTTCTCGCGTACGTCCTGTCGAAGGCCGCCACCACGCGGCACAAGCGGTCCGTCATCGGCGCGAGGGCGCTGCGCCGGGCCGTCGTCGCCGTCTACTCGGTGCTGCTGGTGCTCAACCTGTGGTGCGCCGTGGCGGCGACCCACGCGATGGTCTCGGACGCCATCGCCGTCACGACCCTGCTCGCGACGGGAGCCTTCGGGCTCGTCATCGCCGAGCGGCGCATCCCGGCCACCATGGTGGTGCAGCGGCGCAAGGTCCTGGCCGTGGGGGCCCACCCCGACGACCTCGAGCTGGCCTGCGGGGGGACGCTGGCCAAGCTCGTCGACGCCGGCCACGAGGTCCGCGGGCTGGTGATGAGCGCCGGCGAGGCCGGCGGGGACCAGGGGGTGCGCCCGGCGGCGGCCCGCCACGGGGCCGCCTTCCTGGGACTGTCGGGGCTGCGGGTGCACGACTTCCCGGACACCCGGCTGGAGACCGTCAGCGACGGCATGGTGCGGGCCATCGAGGCCGCGGTCAACGAGTTCGGCCCGGACGTGATCTTCACCCACTCGGCCCACGACCAGGACCAGGACCACTACGCGGTGCACCGGGCCACCCTGCGCGCCGCCCGGGCCCACCACTCGATCCTGTGCTTCGAGTCCCCGTCGGTGACCCGCGACTTCGACCCGAGCGTGTTCGTGGACATCGACGGCTACGTGGACGTGAAGGTCGAGGCCGTGCTCTCGCACCGCGACCCGGCCGGCAGGCCGTACATGACCCCGGGCCGGGTGCGGGGCATGGCCGCGTTCCGGGGGGCGCAGGCCAAGAACGTCAACGCCGAGGCCTTCGAACCGGTCCGCCTGCTCGGCTCCGCCATCGGCGACCTGTAGTCCTGACGACGGCGGCCGGGCGGGGCGGCCCCGGGGCGGCCCGCCCCGCCCGGGCCGCTCAGACCGGGCCGGCGCTGCCCGCGGGGTACTCGAGCAGGGGCACGCTGCCGTCCTCGAAGGCCGCCAGGACCTCCTCGACGATCCGCCAGCCCTGCTCGGCCGCGTCCCCGCGGACGCTGAAGGTGGGGTCGCCCTCGAGGACGCCCCGCAGCACGCTGCCGTAGGCGGTCAGGCCCGGCTCGGCCATGCCGGAGGACAGCGTCACGCGCGTCATCCCGCGGGAGTCGAAGGGTCCGCCGACGTTGAGCTCGAGCGTCAGCTGCTCCTCCTCGAGGCCCATGCGCAGCACCGCCGGGGCGACCTCGCCGGAGCGCGGGAACTGCTCGTAGTCGTGCGGCGGGCGCCGGAAGGTGATCGCGATCTCCTGGCGCGGGTTTCCGACGGCCTTGCCCGAGCGCAGGGTGACCGGCACACCGTTCCAGCGCCACGTGTCCACCTCGAGCGTGACCTGCGCGAACGTCTCCGTCCCGCGCTCGGGGTCCACGCCCTGCTCGGCCGCGTAGTCGGGCATCCGCCGGCCGTCCACGGCCCCGGCCGTGTACCGCCCGCGGACCGCGGCCCGCGCAGGGTCGCCCTCCCACAGCTTCGCGGCGCGCAGCACGTGGCTCGTCAGGGTGGGGATCTCCACCGGATCGAAGGAGGACGGCGGCTCCATCATCACGAGCGCCATGACCTGCAGCAGGTGGGACTGGATCATGTCGCGCAGCGCGCCCGTCGAGTCGTAGAACTCCGCGCGGCCCTCCAGTCCCAGGGTCTCGTCGAAGACGATCTCGACGGACTGCACGTGCTCCCGGTTCATCAGCGGCTCCAGCAGCCGGTTCGCGAAGCGCAGGCCCACGAAGTTCAGCACCGCCGGCATGCCCAGGAAGTGGTCCACCCGGAACGTCCGGTCCTCCGGCACGAGGCGCGCCACCAGCCGGTTGAGCTCCCGCGCGGTCGCCGTGTCGGAGCCGATGGGCTTCTCGAGGGCCAGCACCAGGTCGTCCGGCAGCTCGAGACCGGCCATGGCCTCGCACGCGCTCGCCGTGACGGCGGGGGGCAGGGCGAAGTACAGGCAGGCCGGACCCTCGACGCCGTCGAGCAGGGACCGGACCTCCTCCGGGTCGGTGACGTCGCACTGCACGTAGCGCGCCGCCCCGCGCGTGTGCGCGACGGCGGGGCCGGAGGCGCCGACCGAGTCGAAGGAGCCCCCCACGACCCGCTCCCAGCCGTCGGCGGGCTCCCGCGAGGAGCCGACGACGTCGATCCGCAGCTCCGGGTACGAGGTCAGCAGGGTGCCCAGCCCCGGCAGGAGCAGGCGGGACGTGAGGTCGCCGGTGGCGCCGAGAATGACAAGCGTCCTGATGTTCTTCATGCGTGCACGGTACCCCGGCGCGGGACGCTCCGGCCCGTCGTGTCCGCGGCGGGGCGGGACCGGGGCCGCGGTCCGGCTGGTTGAATGGGCGCATGAGCGACGAGCCCGCCCGGCCCCGGTCCACCCCGCTGGAGGACTACGCCCTCCTGTCCGACCTGCACACGGGCCCGCTCGTGTCCCGGGACGGCAGCATCGACTGGCTGTGCCTGCCGCGCTTCGACTCCCCGTCGGTGTTCGCCGCGCTGCTCGGCACGCCCGAGGACGGGCGCTGGAAGCTCTCGGCCGTCGACGGCGAGGTCGTCTCCCGCCGCTACCTCCCGCGCACGTTCGTGCTCGAGACGACGTGGCGCACGCCCACGGGGACCGTGGTGGTCACCGACTTCCTGCCCCCGGGCCAGGCCGGGGAGGGCCACCCCGACCACGCCGACCTCGTCCGGCGCGTCGAGTGCGTGTCCGGGGAGGTCGAGGTCGAGCACGACCTGCGGATCCGCTTCGACTACGGCCGCGCGAAGCCGTGGACCCGCCGGGTCGACGTCGACGGCACCGAGGGCGTCGGCGGGCTGCTGTCGATCGCCGGCCCGGACGCGCTGCTGCTGACGGGGCCGATGCTGCACCCGCAGGAGGCCCCCGAGGTCGGGCCGCTGGAGGGGGACCACCCGGTGGACGGCTCCGGCGCCGAGCTCGCCGACGGCCACCCCGACGACTACGAGGGCGCGGTGTCCGACCGGCTGGGCGGGCGCTTCGTCCTGTCCGCGGGCGAGTCCCACGACTGGGTGCTGACCTGGCACGAGTCCCACCACGCCCAGCCCGTCCCGGTGGATCCCGCCCGGGCGCTCGACCGGGCGGTGTCGTTCTGGGCGGACTGGTCCTCCCACGTGGGCACCCACAAGCGGCACGAGCGGGCGGTGCTCCGCTCCCTGCTGGTGCTGCGGGCGCTCACCGACCGGGGCACCGGGGGCATCGTGGCGGCGGCGACCACGTCCCTGCCCGAGGAGTTCGGCGGCGTGCGCAACTGGGACTACCGGTACACGTGGTTGCGGGACGCCGCCCTGACCATCGAGGTGCTCGTCGCCCACGACTTCACGGACGGCGCGCTGCACTGGCGCAACTGGCTGCTGCGCGCCGTGGCGGGGGACCCGGAGGACCTCCAGATCATGTACGGGGTGGCCGGGGAGCGCCAGCTGCCCGAGCACGAGCTGGACCACCTGGCCGGCTACGAGGGCTCGCGGCCCGTGCGGGTCGGCAACGGCGCCGTGGGACAGTTCCAGGCCGACGTCGTCGGGGAGGTCATGCTCGCGCTGGCGGCCCTGCGCGACGCCGGGGTGCACGAGGACCGCTGGTCGTGGGGGCTGCAGAAGAACCTGCTGCGCTACTGCGAGGACCACTACGACCGGAAGGGCCACGGCATCTGGGAGATGCGCGGCCCGGCGGAGTTCTTCGTGCACGGCCGGGCCATGATGTGGGCGGCCTTCGACCAGGGCGTGCGCGCCGTCGAGCAGCACGGGTTCTCCGGCCCCGTCGAGCGGTGGCGGCAGCTGCGGGAGCGGCTGTGCGCCGAGATCATGGAGCACGGCTTCGACGAGGAGCTCAACTCCTTCACCCAGACCTACTCCAACACCGAGGCGGACGCCTCCCTGCTGCAGCTGCCGCACACCGGGTTCATCGCCTACGACGACCCGAGGATGCTCGGCACCGTGGCCCGGATCGAGCAGGAGCTGCGCGGGGAGCACGGGCTGCTGTACCGCTACCGCACCGAGGCCGGGCTGGACGGGCTGCCGGGCGACGAGTACCCGTTCCTCATCTGCTCGTTCTGGCTCGTGGAGCAGTACGCGCGCAGCGGGCGGACCGACGACGCCGGGGTCCTGCTGGAGCAGCTCACCGGCTACGCCAGCGACCTGGGCCTGTTCGCCGAGGAGTACGACCCCGGCAGCGGCCGGCTCGCCGGGAACTTCCCCCAGGCGTTCAGCCACCTCGGCTTCATCCGCGCCGTGGACGCGGTGGTCAGGGCGCGCGCGAAGTCCGAGTAGCGCTCAGGCCCCGGCCGGCGGCCGGGGCCGCTGCTGCGGCGCAGCGGCGGGGCGCGCACCGCCCGGGCGGCCGGGAAGACGCACCTGGAAGCGGGTGTCCCCGGGCCCGCCCGCCAGGCGCAGGCCGCCCCGGTGCTTCTGCACGACGATGCGCCACGAGATGTCGAGGCCGAGGCCCGTGCCCTGCCCCACGGGCTTGGTGGAGAAGAAGGGCTCGAAGATCCGCTCCCGGATCCCCTCCGGGACCCCGGGGCCGGTGTCGCCCACCTCGACGAGGACGGCGTCGCCCTCCCGGCGCGCCCCGACGGTGAGGGTCCCCTGCCCGCCCATGGCGTCCAGCGCGTTGTCGATCAGGTTCGTCCACACCTGGTTGAGCTCGGCGGGACAGCAGGGGACCGGCGGGAGGTCCGGAGCGTAGTCGCGCACGACGTCGATCCTCCGGTCGATCCGGTGCTGGAACATCACCAAGGTGCTGTCCAGCAGCTGCCGCACGTCGGCGTCCTGGAAGGGCGCCCGGTCGATCTGCGAGTACTGCTTGGCGGCGTCCACCAGGGTGGAGATCCGTCGTGCCGAGTCCTGGATCTCCTCGAGCAGCTTCGCGGCCGAGAACGCCGCTGCGAACCAGCGCAGCGCGCCGTCGAGGTCGCTGGCGGCCGCGGCCGTGCTCTCGAGCCAGTCCACGTCGACGTCGGCCTGGACGAAGGCCGCCGCGAGCTCCCAGCCCCCCTCGACGCCGTGGGCGTCCAGCCAGTCCGCGAGGGCGTCCTCCCGGTCGACCACGTCCATGGGCCGCAGGGGGGACGCCGAGCGGGCCCGGCGGTGGCCCTCGCCCCGGAGGGCCGTCAGCCGGGCGATCTCCTCGGGCGTGGCCGCCGAGAGCGTCCTGCTCATGGTCCCCTCCAGCTCCTCCGTCACCTCGCGCAGCGCCTCGGCGGAGCGCAGCGCGGAGACGGCGGGATTGTTCAGCTCGTGCGTGAGGCCGGCCGACAGCGTCCCCAGGGCCATCAGCCGCTCCCGCTGCCCGACGGCCTCGCGCGTGCTCTCCAGGCCGAAGAGCAGGCCCTCGAGCAGGTGGACGCCCATGGGGAACCACCGGGACACCATGGCCGCGAAGTCGGCCGCGTCCAGGACCAGGAAGGAGCTGCGGGCGCTCGCCCGCATCGAGTTGGCGTACCGCTGCGGGACCCGGTCCCCCAGATAGGCGTGCACCGCCCCGGCGTACACCCCCCGCCGGGACGTCCGCACGAGCTCCACCTCGTCCTCGCCGACGCGCCGCGTGAGCACGAGCTCCCCGTCGAGCAGGACGTAGAGCTGCGCCGCCGGCATCCCCTCCTGGTAGACGGGGCCCGGCCCGGCGCTCTCCACGCGCGCGGCCTCCGCGACCCACGACAGCTGGTCCTCGTCCAGCTCCTCGAAGAGGAACAGCGTGCGCAGCTCCTCGGGGCTGCAGCGCACCGGGCTCACCGGTCCGCCAGGTACTTGTGCACGAGGGTCACCGCCAGCGCGCCCTCCCCGACCGCGGAGGCGACCCGCTTCACCGACCCGGACCGGACGTCCCCCGCGACGAAGATGCCGGGGGTGCTCGACTCCAGGGAGTACGGCGGGCGGTCGAGGTGCCAGCCGGCCGGCGGCTGGTTCTCCCGGAGCAGGTCGCTGCCCGTGAGGACGAATCCGCGGTCGTCCCGCGCCACGACGCCCGCCAGGTGCTGCGTGCGGGGCGTCGCGCCGATGAAGACGAACAGCCAGTTCGTGGGGACCTCCTCGGTGGCGCCCGTGACCCGGTCGGCGAGCGTGATCCCCTCGAGGTGCTCCTCGCCCCGGGCCGCGGTCACCTCGGTGTCCGTGACCACCTCGATGTTGCGGGTCGCGGCGATCTGGTCGATCAGGTACTGCGACATGGACGCCTGGAGGGAGCCCGCGCGGATGACCACCCGGACGGTGCGGGCCGTGCGGGCGAAGTGGATCGCCGCCTGCCCCGCGGAGTTCGCCCCGCCCACGACGTAGACGTCGGCGTCGCGGCAGTCCGAGGCCGCGGTGGTCGTCGAGCCGTAGAAGACCCCCCTGCCGGTGAGGTCGGTGAGGCCCGGGCCGTCCAGCGTCCTGTAGTCGACCCCCGTGGCCAGCACGACCGTGTGCCCGGCGATCTCGGTGCCGTCGTCGAGGGCCACGACCCGGGCCCCGCCGCGCGCTTCGATCCCGGTCACGTGGCGCGTCGTGAGGACCTCGGCGCCGAACTTGGAGACCTGGCGCCGCGCCCGGTCGGCGAGCTGCGCGCCGGAGACCCCGTCCGGGAAGCCCAGGTAGTTCTCGATCCGGGAGCTCTGGCCTGCCTGCCCCCCGGTGGCGCTGCGCTCGACCAGCACGGTCCGGAGTCCCTCCGAGGCGCCGTAGACGGCGGCGCCCAGGCCTGCCGGCCCGCCCCCGACCACCACCAGGTCGTAGAAGTCGTCCAGCGGGGCGGTCCGCAGGCCGACGTGCCGGGCGAGCTCCGAGTCGCTGGGGCCCACCAGCGCGGTGCCGGCCTCGGTCACGACCACCGGGAGCACCGAGGCGTCCACCCCGCTCGCGGCCAGGAGGCGCCCGCCCTCGGGGTCCTCGGCCGACACCCACCGGTAGGGCAGCTGGTTGCGGGCGAGGAAGTCGCGGACCGCGAAGGAGCGCGCGGACCACCGGTGGCCCACGATGGTCGTGGCCGGCGCGGTGCGCCGCTCCGTCGCCCACCACGACTCGAGCAGGCTGTCGACCACCGGGTACAGCTTCTGCTCCGGCGGGTCCCACGGCTTGAGCAGGTAGTGGTCCAGGTCGATGACGTTGATGGCGTCGATCGCCGCGCCGGTGTCGGCGTAGGCGGTGAGCAGCATGCGCTTGGCGGTGGGGAACAGGTCGAGGGCGTGCTCCAGGAACTCGATGCCGTTCATCTCCGGCATCCGGTGGTCCGCGATGAGCAGCGCGACGTCGCTGCCCCGCAGCTTCAGCTCCCGCAGGGCCTCGAGGGCCTCGGCGCCGGAGCTGCTGCGCACGATCCGGTAGTGCTCGCCGTAGCGGCGGCGCAGGTCCCGCGCCACCGCCCGCGACACCCCCGGGTCGTCGTCCACGGACACGATGGCGACGGTGGCGTCGCGGCTGTCGGATGCGCTGGTGGGAGAGGTCACGGTCCTCCGTCGCTCGGCGGTGGGGCCCGGACCGGTGCCCGGCGGGCGGCCGCCGGCCGGGGCCGGGGGCCCGGCGCATGTGCCGAAACTACAAGGGGCGCACCGACCCGTCAACGGTCTCCGTGGCGGGGAGCAGCCCCCGTCCCGGGAACCGTCAGCCCGGCCGCCGGCCGTGCCCCGGCCGGCGCAGCGCCGCCGTGGCGAGCACGACCAGCACCGCCGCCGCGGCCGCCCCTCCGGCCACGAGCACTGACCGCGGGTCGTCCGCGGCGCGGCCGACGGCGATCCAGGACAGCCCCCACGCCGCCGCGGCGGCCACCGCCCAGCGGGCGCCCACCCGCCGCTGGACCGCCGCGACCACGGCCGCGAGGAGCAGCACCACGGCGACGCCGATCCACTCGGCGCCCCGCCCCTGCTGGGGCGCGCCCGAGGACACCAGGGCGGCCGCCACGTTGGCCGCCGTGGCCACGGACACCCAGCCCAGGTACAGCCCGAACGTGCCGTCCACGACCAGCCGCTCCACCGGCCTGCCGCGGCCCGGGGCCTGCGCCAGGCGCTGCACCAGCAGGCCCAGCACGAGCACCAGCGCCACGATGACGACCACGCTCGCCCAGATCCAGCCCTGCTGCGTGACCAGCAGCCAGCCGGCGTTGAGCAGCATCGACGCCGCCGCGAGCCAGCCGGTGGCCCGCGCCCGAGGGTCGGCGGCCCGCGGCGGCCACCACTGCCAGAGCGTGTAGGCGGCCAGGCCCAGGTAGATCACCGACCAGATCGAGAAGGCCGGCCCGGCCGGGGCGAGCAGGGTGGCGTCCGCGGCGAGGCTGCCGCCCGAGGACTCCTCGACCCGGGTGCCGAACAGGCCGATCCCGACCAGCGTGCCGAGCACGCAGGCGATCTCGCTGAGGGTGACGACGACCTGGCGGACGCGGTCCCGCGCAGTCGCGCGGGCGGCGTCGTGGCCGGTCCGGGTGGGGGTCGTGCTCACGGCGGGGCCTCTCCTCGAGCGGTGCGGGTCCTGGCCACACCGTAGGCCGGGGTGCTGGGAGCTCCCAGGGCACCGCCTCCCGCCCCGGCCTCTCGACCCGGCCGGGGCGGTTCCCTACAGTGGGCTGATGAGCGAACCGACGAGCGCAGCGCGCGACGACCGGCCCGTCGTGGGCCTGCTCGGGGCCACCGGGATCACCGGGCGGGTGGCCCTGGCCCACCTGGTGGCCAGGGCGGCCGAGGCGGGCGTGGACGTCGTCGTCGGCGCCCGGGACCCCGGGCGCGTGCGGGCCCTGTGCGCCGCACGGGCCGTCCCCGTGCCCGAGACCGTGCCCACGGACGTCACGGACGAGGCCTCCCTGCGGACGCTCGTGCGGCGGGCGGACGTGCTGGTGAACCTCGCCGGGCCCTACACCCGCCTCGCCCCGCCCGTGCTCGCCGCGTGCGTCGCCGAGGGCACCCACTACCTCGACCTCACGGGGGAGCTGCCGCTCGTCCTGCGCACCGACCGGGACCTGCACGACGCCGCCCGGGCCGCGGGGGTGGCGCTCGTGCACACGGCGGGCTTCGAGGCCCTGCCGCCCGACGTGCTCGTCGACGCCGCCCGCCGGCACGCGGCCGCGACGGGGGAGACCCTGCGCAGCGCCGACCTCGTCACGAGCGTGCGCACCCCGCCGGGCAGCCGGTTCTCGGAGTCGGTCTCCGGCGGGACCGTGCAGAGCCTCGTCGAGGTCCTGCGCGATCCCGACCCCGCCCGCACGGGCGACGTCGCCGCGCGCGTCCCGCACCCCGCCCCCGGCACCGGGACCGCCGCCGACCCCGAAGCGGTGCGCCGGACCAGCCCCCTGCGGCTGCGCGCCCGCACGGCCGGCGGACGGGTGCTCGCGCCCATGAGCCCGCTGGCCGCGGTCAACCCTCCGGTGGTCCACCGCACCCAGGCGCTCAGCCCCGTGCCGGGGGCCGCGGCGCACCCGCTGGCGTTCCGGGAGGCCATGTCCCTCGGCCCGTGGGGCGGGGCCCCGGGCGCCGGGCGGTTCGCGGCGGCGGAGGCGGTGGCCGCGTTCCAGGCGCTCGCCGGTCTCGCCACCCGCCTGCCGCACCCCGTGCGCGCCCGGCTCGCCGACGTCCTGGCGCGGGTGCTGCCCGCGGCCGGGACCGGCCCGGAGGGCGACGTGCTCACCGGCTGGTCGTGGACCACCCGCGGCACGTTCACCACCCGCGAGGGGACGGTCTTCCCGGGCCTGCTCGAGGCGGAGGGCAACCCGGGCTACGGCACCACCCCGTGGCTGACCGCGGAGCTGGCCCTGCGCATGGCGACCCGGGGCGTCCCGGACGCGGCCCTGGGCTCCACGACGCCGGCCCTCGCCCTCGACGGCGACCTCGCGGCGCTGCTGCCCGCGCGGGTGCGGATCACCGTGGGCCGGTGACCGGGGGCGCCGGCCCGGACCCGGCCGGGGCCGACCCGATCACGTAACGTTCCCCGGTCGCGGCCCGGGAGTCCTACCCTCGGAGAAACCTGCCCGCCGATCCGAGGAGTCCGTCATGCTCCGCGCACCCTCCGCCCTGGCCGCCTTCGTCCTCGCCGCCGGCGTGGGGGTGGTCGCCCCCGCGCCGGCCGGGGCCGTGATCACCCCGCAGGTGGAGTCGAGCTGCCCGAGCGGGTCCCACGAGGGCTGCCACGCCTACGAGGACATGGACGTCTACCTCGGCCACGTCGTGGCCATGGTGGAGCCCATGTTCGACGAGGTCTACGGCGTCGGCAACCGCCCGGCGGCCACGTACTACGTGGCCGCGGGCCAGGTCGGGTTCACGGGCTGCGGGAACCCGGCGGACGGCTCCCCGGCCCCGTACAACAGCATGTCCTTCATGTACTGCCCCGGCGACCGCTCCGTCTACGTCGGTCAGGACCAGCTGTGGGAGTTCTACTCGGAGCTGGGCGACGCCGCGCCCGCGGCGGGCTACGCCCACGAGCTGGGCCACCACGTGCAGACGATCATGGGGGTTCCCGCGCCGCGCACGCCCCAGGAGTCCGTGGTGGTCGAGAACCAGGCCGACTGCGTCGCCGGTGCCTGGCTGCGCTACGCCGACCGGGCCGGGCAGCTGGAGTACCCCGACGACGTCGAGGACGTCAACGGGCTGCTGCAGCGGATCGCGCACGTCGAGTCGGAGCAGCGGACCCACGGCACGCTGGCGGAGCGGACCGAGGCGCTCAGCAACGGGTACGACAACGGCCTGGAGGGCTGCAACGAGTACACCCCCGCGACCCCCATCCACCCCTAGCACCGGCGAGCGGCGCCGGCGGGGCGGACGGGGGCGCGGACGGGCTCACGGCTTGAGCACCACCTTGATGCAGCCGTCCTCCTTCTTCTGGAACTTCTCGTACATCAGCGGCGCCTGGTCCAGGGGCACCGTGTGGGTCGCGAGGTCGAGCACGCCGAGCGGGTCCGAGGGGTCGTCGACGAGCGGGAGCAGGTCGTCGATCCACTTCTTCACGTTGCACTGGCCCATGCGCAGCTGGATCTGCTTGTCGAACATGGTGAGCAGCGGCAGCGGGCTCTTCGTGCCGCCGTAGACGCCGCTGAGCGAGATCGTCCCGCCCCGGCGGACGGCGTCGATCGCGGTGTTGAGGGCGTTGAGCCGGTCGGTGCCCACGGTCTCCATGGCCTTGCGGGCCAAAGGCCCGGGCAGCAGCCCGACCGCCTGGTGCGCCGCGCCCGCCACCGGTGAGCCGTGCGCCTCCATGCCGACCGCGTCCACCACCGCGTCGGGGCCGCGGCCGCCGGTGCGCTCGCGCAGCTCGTCGCCGACGCCGGGGTGCAGGTCGAGGGTCTCGACGCCGTGCCGCTCGGCCATGGCCCGGCGCTCGGCCACGGGGTCCACGGCGAGCACGCGGTAGCCGAGGTGGCGGCCGATCCGCGCCGACATCTGGCCGATGGGGCCCAGGCCCAGCACCGCCAGCGTCCCGCCCTCGGGCGGCGCGGCGTACTGCACGGCCTGCCACGCGGTGGGCACGACGTCGGAGAGGTACAGGTAGCGCTCGTCCTCACCGGTCTGGGGGACCTTGATGGGCCCGTAGTCCGCGTGCGGCACGCGCAGGTACTCCGCCTGCCCGCCGGGCACGGAGCCGTACATGCGGGAGTAGCCGTAGATGGCGCAGCCGCTGTTGTACTCGCGGACCTGCGTGGTCTCGCACTGCGACTGCAGGCCGCTGGTGCACATGAAGCAGTGCCCGCACGAGATGTTGAAGGGGATCACCACGCGGTCCCCGGCCTTGATGTTCGTGACGGCGGAGCCGACCTCCTCCACGATCCCCATGGGCTCGTGGCCGATCACGTCGCCCTTGTCCATGAAGGGGCCCAGCACCTCGTACAGGTGCAGGTCCGATCCGCAGATGCCGCTCGAGGTGATCCGCACGATCGCGTCCGTGGGCTCCTGGATCCGGGGGTCCGGGACCTCCTCGACGCTCACCGAGCGCTTCGCCTGCCATGTCAGAGCCTTCATCGATCCTCCTTCTCAGGGCCGCCGCACCGGTCGGAACGACAGCCTACTGATCTGTTCGGTCAGGACGATCCTACTCGTCCGCCCGCTCGGGGGCACGTGGGGATCCCGCCGCCGTGCCCGCTCCCCCGTGCAGGAAGTACGCCCCCGTCGAGCCGGCGAGCGTCGCGAACACCGCCACCGAGTAGAGGGCCAGGACCACCTCCAGCACCCGGGGGAACGCGCCCTGCGCGCTCAGCGCCTGGCCCGTGATCGTGGACATCGCCGCGTCGGACAGGGCCGTCCCGTAGTCGGCGTAGGCCCCCAGGACGTAGAGCAGCTGGCTGGAGGCGAGGACGACGACGCCGGTGACCGCCGCCAGCCAGCCGATCCGGTTGGACAGCAGCTTCCCGGCGGAGCGGGAGCTACGCACGCCCGCCGAGAGCACGCCCCCGACCCGGGCCAGCCGGGCGATCCGGGCCGCCCGGAGCAGGCGGGCGGCCTGGAGCGCCCGGAAGAAGCGCAGGAACGGCACCAGCAGGAACACCACCTGCCACCAGTTGCGCCGCCAGAACCGGGCGGAGAAGCGCGCGATGTACGCCCGCAGGAGGAACTCGCCGGCGAACACGGCCCAGAAGACCCAGCCCGTCACGTCGAAGAACGCCGAGAGCGCCGGGTCCCGCGCGAGCAACTGGCCCAGCACCACGAACAGGAACAGCACGCCCAGGATGCCCATGGGCCGGTCCAGCCGGCGCGCCAGCGCCTCGGCCGCGCCGAGCTCCTCGGCCTGCCGGGCCGGGTCCACCGTCCGCCTCACCACGCCGCCCGCCCGTCCTTGGGATCCGCCGTCCGCCCCACCCGCCCGACGGCGCCCTGCAGGGGTGCGGGCCCGGGCGGCCGGGAGCGGATCAGCGGATCCCGTTCTCCTGCAGCCACATCTCCAGCAGGCCCAGCTGCCACAGCACGTTGGAGCGCAGCGGCGTGTGGTGCTCGTTGGGGTCCGCCAGCAGGGTCTCCACGACGTCCGAGTCGAACAGCCCGCGGCGCACGGCGCACGGGTCCGTCAGCGCCGCCTCGACCCGGGCGAGCGTCCCGCCCTCGAGCGTGCGGATCGCCGGGACGGGGAAGTAGCCCTTCCTCCGGTCGATCACCTCGTCCGGGACGACGCCGCGCGCCGCGCGCTTGAGCACGCCCTTGCCGCCGTCGGCGAGCTTGAGCTCCGGCGGGATCCGGCCGGCGAACTCGACGAGCTCGTGGTCGAGGAACGGCACGCGCGCCTCGAGGCCCCAGGCCATGGTCATGTTGTCCACGCGCTTCACGGGGTCGTCCACGAGCATCACGGTGGAGTCGGTGCGCAGGGCGGCGTCGACGGCGGTCTCCGCGCCCGGGCGGCCGAAGTGGCGCTCGATGAACGCCGACGGGGCGTCGTGGCCGGCCATCCACTCGGGGGAGAGGACCTTCGCCAGCCGCGACCACGGGCGGTCGAAGAAGGCCGCCGCGTAGGTCTCCTGCGCCTGCTCCCGCTCGACGCCGGCCAGCGGCGGGTACCAGTGGTAGCCGCCCAGGACCTCGTCGGCGCCCTGGCCGGACTGGACCACCTTGACCGACTTCGAGACCTCCTCGCTGAGCAGGTAGAAGGCCACGCAGTCGTGGCTGATCATCGGCTCGCTCATCGCCGCGACGGTGCGGTCGATCGCCGGGACCAGCCGGGCGTCGTCGATCGCGATCTGGTGGTGGTCGGTGCCGAACCGGCGGGCGACCCGCGAGGAGAACTCGAACTCGTCCCCGGCCTCCTCGCCCACGGACTCGAAGCCGATGCTGAACGTCTGCAGGTCGTGCTGACCGCTCCCGGCCAGCAGCGCGACGACGAGGCTGGAGTCGATCCCGCCGGAGAGCAGCACGCCCACGGGGACGTCCGCGACCATGCGCCGCCGGACCGCGGTGCGCAGCTTCTCAAGCAGGCCCTCCTGCCAGTCCCGCTCGGACCACCCGGAGCGGTCCTCGTCCCGGGTGAACCGGGGGTTCCAGTACTCGTGGTCCGTGGCGGACCCGTCGGCCTCGACCGTGCGCACGGTCGCGGGAGGCAGCTTCCGGATCCCCTGCAGGATGGTGCGCGGGGCGGGGACCACGGAGTGGAAGGTCAGGTAGTAGGACAGGGCGGTGCGGTCGACGGAGGTGTCCACCCCGCCGGCCGCGAGCAGCGCCTGGACCGTGGACGCGAAGCGCAGCCGGTCGGCGGTGTGGTCCACGTAGAGGGGCTTGATCCCGAGCCGGTCGCGGGCGAGGACCGTGCGCCCGGTCGCGTGCTCGGTGACGGCGAAGGCGAACATGCCGTGGAAGTGCTCCACGCACCCGATGCCCCACCGGTGGTACGCCTTCAGCGCGACCTCGGTGTCCGAGGTGGAGAAGAACCGGTAGCCGGCGCCGTGCAGCTCCTCGCGCAGCTCCCGGTAGTTGTAGATCATGCCGTTGAACACCATGGACAGCCCCAGCGGGGCGTCGACCATGGGCTGGTTGCCCGAGGGGCTCAGGTCGACGATCCTGAGCCGGCAGTGGCCCATCGCCACGGGGCCCTGGGCCCAGGCCCCCGACCCGTCGGGGCCGCGGAAGGACTGGGCGCACGTCATGCGGTGGACGGTGCCGGGGTCGGCGGCCGCGCCGTCGAAGCGGACCTCACCGGCGAGGCCGCACATCAGCGCTCACCCCCGTCCCGGGGCCGCGGGCTGGTCGGGCAGGGCGGTCCGAGGCGCAGGAACATCCTCCAATGCTACGCGTCCCCGGTGCCGGGCTCCCCGGCCAGGTGCTCCACCAGGGCCCGGGCCCGCCGGCGGTTGTCCTCCGTGACCAGGTGCGGGACCCCCGCGAGGTGCAGGGCGGCGTCGGCGATCCGCTCCGCCGCGTCCTCCGGCAGGTGCGGGTGCGCCCGCTGGCGCTGCAGGATGACGTTCTCCGCGAGGCCCATGACGATGGCCGCCTCGAACGGCGTGGCCGGGCGGCCGGCGGTCCGCTCGAGCAGGTCCCCGTAGATGCCCTCCAGGGCGTCGCGGTTCTCGTGGAACTCCTCGAAGCCCTCGGCGCGCAGCTCGGGGGAGAAGTAGAGGGCGCCCAAGTTCTGCGGGTCCTCGAGCAGCAGGCGCGTGTCGGCGAAGCACAGGGCCCACAGCTTCACGTGCGCGGGGGCGTCCGCGGCCACGAGGCGCTCCGCGAACCGCCGGGACGGCACCACGGTGCCGAGCACGAGGCGCAGGAGGACGTCCTCCTTCGAGCTGAAGTAGTGGTAGACGCTCGCCTGCTGCAGACCGGCGAGCTCCGCGACCGCCCGCGTGCTCGTGCCGCCGAAGCCCCTCCGGGCGAAGAGCTCCCCGGCGGCGTGCAGGATGTCCTGCTCGGCCCCCCGGCCCGTGGGGGAGGCGGGGTTCTTGCGCGGGCGGCCTCGGGACTTCGTCATCCCACCGAACCTATCAACCCGCGCAAGCAGGGCCCGGGAGGCGGTTACACGACCGAAACAGGGGCCACACCCCGCGGAAATCCCGGCCTGCTTTGATTTCTGTCAAGCGACAGAAAAGCGCGACCGCAGAAGCGAAGGAGCCGGTCATGACCGACACCCAGACCACGTCCTCGACGGGCACGACCGCCGGGGCCCGGGCCCACGCCCGCGCCCAGGAGGGGACTGTCGTCGAGTGCGGCCCCACCGTGCCGTCCACCAACCACACCGGCGCCCCGGCCCGCGTGGCCCCGCAGGACCTCGTGTGGGCCGAGCGCGTCGCGGGCGGCAACTACACCCACAAGGTCCTGGACCGCGGGGTGGCGGTGCGGCTCACCGACGTGCAGGGGGACGCCTGCGCCTCGGTGCTGCTCTACAACGCGGCCGAGCCCTTCGAGCGGCTCAACGTGGCCGACACCATGAAGATCCAGTGGCAGGTCTACTCCGGGGCGGGCCAGGTCCTGCTCTCCGACCAGGGGCGGGCGATGGCCACGGTCGTCGAGGACAGCTCGGGCCGCCACGACGCGGTGTACGGGGCCAGCTCCCGGGCGCGCAACGAGGAGCGCTACGGCGACGGCCAGGCGCACGGGCCCAGCCCCGCCGGCCGCGAGCTGCTGGTCCTGGCCGGCGCCAAGCACGGCCTCACCCGCCGCGACGTCCCGCCCTGCGTCTCGTTCTTCCAGGGCGTCGAGATCGCCCCCTCCGGCCACCCCGTGTTCACCGGCTCGGCCGGGGCCGGCGCCTCCCTGACCCTGGTCACCGAGATGCCGTGCGTGCTGCTGATCGCCAACGCCGCCCACCCGCTGGACCCGCGCGAGGAGTACGTCAGCACCCCGCTCGACGTCGTCGCCTGGCGCGCCCGGCCCACCACCCCCGAGGCGCCCGCCTGGAGCTCGGCCCCCGAGCGCCGCCGCGCCTACCAGAACACCGCCGAGTACCTCCGCGCCCGCGGCCTGGCCTGAGCCGGGCCCCCGACACCGCAGCGACGAGCGACGACAGAAGGAACCGCACCATGACCGCTCCCACCACCGCTCCCACCACCACTTCCACCACCGGTTTCGGCCCCGAGCTCTCCCGCGAGACCGTGGCCCCGCGCGCCCCCTGGTCCGCCGTCCTGACGGCCGGGCAGGTCCTGACCATCGTGGACGTGGACGGCAACCAGGCCGTCGACTTCCTCGCCTACGACGCCGAGGACACGTCCCGGGCCTACAGCGTGCAGGCCACCCTGCAGGGGCAGGGCAGCGTCTACCTCACCGAGGGCTCGGTGCTGCGCACCAACGAGCACGACCCGCTGCTGACCGTCGTCGGCACGGACGTGGAGCGCCACGACACCCTCGGCGGGGCGTGCTCCAAGGAGTCGAACACCCTGCGCTACGGCCACCACACGTGGTCCCAGCACGGGTGCGCCGACAACTTCCTGGCCGAGCTCTCCAAGTACGGGATGGGCAAGCGGGACCAGGTCTCCAACGTCAACTGGTTCATGAACGTGCCGGTGGACCCGGACGGCGCCCTCGGGATCGTGGACGGCATCTCCGCGCCGGGCCTGTCGGTGAGCCTGCGCGCGGAGCGCGACGTGCTCGTGGTCGTCTCCAACTGCCCGCAGGTCAACAACCCCTGCAACGGCTTCGACCCCTCCCGCGCCGAGATGATCGTCTCCGCCGGCACCACCGGAACCCAGGAGGCCTGAGCGTGCGCGCCTTCGACACCGTCCTCGTCGCCAACCGCGGCGAGATCGCCGTGCGGATCATCCGCTCCGTCCAGGCGCTCGGCCTGCGGGCCGTGGCCGTCTACTCGGACGCCGACCGCGGCGCCCTGCACGTGAGCGCCGCCGACGAGGCCGTCCACCTCGGTCCCGCCCCCGCCGCGGAGAGCTACCTGGACATCGACCGGATCCTCGCCGCCGCGCAGCGCACCGGCGCCGGGGCGATCCACCCCGGCTACGGCTTCCTCTCCGAGAACACCGGGTTCGCCGCGGCCTGCGAGGCCGCCGGGATCGCGTTCGTCGGCCCCACCCGGGAGCAGCTGGACGTCTTCGGCGCCAAGCACACCGCCCGCGACGCCGCCGTGGCCGCCGACGTGCCCCTGCTGGCCGGCACCGGGCTGCTCGACTCCCTCGAGGACGCCCTCGCCCAGGCCGAGGCCATCGGCTGGCCCGTCATGCTCAAGGCCACCGCCGGCGGCGGCGGGATCGGCATGCAGGAGTGCCGCGACGCCGCCGACCTGCGCGCGGCGTGGGAGAGCGTCCGCCGCGTGGCCGGGGCCAACTTCTCCTCCGCCGGGGTCTTCCTCGAGCGGCTCGTGGACCGGGCCCGGCACGTCGAGGTCCAGGTCTTCGGCGACGGCCTCGGCGAGGTCCTCGTGGTCGGCGACCGCGACTGCACCCTCCAGCGCCGCCACCAGAAGGTGGTCGAGGAGGCCCCCGCCCCGGGCCTGCCCGGCGCCGTGCGCGCCGCGATCCACAACGCCGCCCGGCGGCTGTGCGCCTCCGTGGCCTACCGCTCCGCCGGGACGGTGGAATTCATCTACGACCCGGTCCGGGAGGAGGCGGCGTTCCTCGAGGTCAACACGCGCCTGCAGGTCGAGCACCCCGTGACCGAGGCCGTCTACGGCGTGGACCTCGTCGAGTGGATGATCCGGCTGGCCGGCGGCGACCGCTCCATGATGGACACGGAGCTCGTCGCCCGCGGCGCCGCCGTGGAGGCCCGCGTGTACGCCGAGAACACCGACCTCGACAACCTGCCCAGCGCCGGCACCGTCACCGGCCTCGTGGTCCCCGAGGAGATCCGGGTGGACTCCTGGGTCGAGGTCGGCACCGAGGTCAGCGCGTTCTACGACCCGCTGCTGAGCAAGTTCGTCGCCCACGGGGAGGACCGCGAGCAGGCGTGGGCCGCCCTCGCCCGGGCCCTGGAGGACGCCCGCGTCCACGGCGTGGCCACCAACCTGGGCCTGCTGCGCGCCATCACCGGCCTGCCCGCGGTCGCCGCCGTCGAGCACTCCACCGCCACCCTCGAGGGGGTGCGCAGCGCGCAGCCCCGCGTGGAGGTGCTGCGCTCCGGGCTGATGACCACCGTCCAGGACCGGCCGGGCCGGATCGGCTACTGGCCGGTGGGCATCCCGCCGTCGGGGCCCATGGACGAGCTGTCCTTCCGGCTCGGCAACGAGGCCCTCGGCAACCCCGAGCGCGCCGCCGGCCTCGAGATCACCGTGGCCGGACCGACCCTGCGCTTCCACACGCCCACCCGCGCGGTGGTCACCGGCGCCCCCGTCGAGGTCCTCGTCGACAAGCGCCCCGCCGAGCAGTGGACGGTGCTGGAGCTGCCCGCCGGCGCCGTCCTGACGATCGGCCGGGCCGAGCAGGGCATGCGCTCCTACCTGCTGGTGGAGGGCGGCCTCGACGTCCCGCTGGTGCTGGGCTCCGCGGCCACCTTCGTGCAGGGCGAGATCGGCGGGGCTGCCGGGCGCGCCCTCGCCCCCGGCGACGTCCTGGGCATCAACACCCCCGCCGTGCCCCACGAGGTCGCCGACGTCCCGCTCGCCCGGCGCCCGCAGGTCGGGGCGTACTGGGAGATCGGCGTCCTGGAGGGCCCGCACGCCGCCCCGGAGTTCTTCACCGTGGCCGGCATGGAGGAGTTCTACGCCGTCGACTGGGAGGTCCACTTCAACTCCGACCGCACCGGCGTCCGGCTGGTCGGGCCGAAGCCGCAGTGGGCGCGCCGCGACGGCGGGGAGGCGGGCCTGCACCCCTCCAACATCCACGACACCCCGTACGCCGTGGGCGCGGTCGACTACACCGGCGACATGCCCATCCTGCTGGGCCCCGACGGCCCCAGCCTGGGCGGGTTCACCTGCCCCGCCACGGTGGCCGACGGCCAGAAGTGGAAGCTCGGGCAGCTGCGCGCCGGGGACCGCGTGCGGTTCGTGCCCATCACCCAGGCCCAGGCCGTCGAGCTGCGCGCCCGCCCGCGGGCGCAGGTCGTGGCCGGGCGGGACGCCGTCGTCGACGGCGGGATCGTCGCCGCGGTGCCCGGGAGCGCCGAGCGCCCGTCCCTGACCGTGCGGCGCAGCGGCGACTCCAACGTGCTCGTCGAGTACGGCGAGATGACCCTGGACATCGCCTCCCGGATGCGGGTCGAGGCCCTGCGCCGCGCCCTGCAGGAGCAGGTCGACGACGGCGCCCTGGCCGGCGTGCTGGAGATGACCCCCGGCATCCGCTCGCTGCAGGTCCACCTCGACCCGGACCGGCTCGGCCTGGACGAGGCGCTGGCGCGGGTGCTCGCCGTGGACGCGCAGCTGCCCGCCACCCACGACCTGCGCCTGCCCAGCCGCACCGTGCACCTGCCCCTGTCGTGGGACGACCCCGCGACCCGCGAGGCCATCCGCCGCTACGAGAAGGGCGTGCGCGACGACGCCCCGTGGTGCCCCTGGAACATCGAGTTCATCCGCCGGATCAACGGCCTGGACTCCGTCGAGGACGTCCGCTCCGTGCTCTTCGACGCCGAGTACCTGGTCCTGGGCCTCGGCGACGTCTACCTCGGCGCGCCCGTCGCCACCCCGGTGGACCCCCGGCACCGGCTGGTCACCACGAAGTACAACCCGGCCCGGACCTGGACGCCGCAGAACGCCGTGGGCATCGGCGGGGCCTACCTGTGCATCTACGGGATGGAGGGCCCGGGCGGCTACCAGTTCGTGGGCCGCACCACGCAGGTCTGGTCCACGCACCGCCAGCGCGGGCCCTACGAGGAGGGCACGCCGTGGCTGCTGCGCTTCTTCGACCGGATCAAGTGGTACCCCGTCTCCTCCGAGGAGCTCGCGACCATGCGCGCCGACATGGCCGCGGGCCGGCTGCCCCTGCGGATCGAGGAGGGCGAGTTCTCCATGGCCGAGTACGAGCGCTTCCTCGCCGACAACCGCGAGAGCATCGACGCGTTCAAGGACCGCCAGCAGACGGCCTTCGACGCCGAGCGCCAGGCCTGGGACGAGGCCGGCGAGTTCGAGCGCGCCGCCGCCCTCGAGGGGCTGGCCGCGCCCGACGACGTCGCCGTGGAGATCCCCGACGGGTGCGAGGGCGTCGAGGCCCAGTTCGCCGCCAACGTCTTCCGCGTGGACGTGCAGGTGGGGGACCGGGTCCGCGAGGGCCAGACCCTCATGGCGGTCGAGGCCATGAAGATGGAGGCCCCCGTGCAGGCCCCGGCGGACGGCGTGGTCCAGCGCATCGTCGTCGAGCCCGGCGCGCAGGTGAGCCCGGGGGCGGTGCTGGCCGTGGTCCGCACGGACGCGGCCGAGCCGGCCCCGGCCGCAACGGGCCGAGAAGGCATCCAGGAGCGAGGAGAGCACTGATGACGACGACAGCAGCGACGAGCGCACCGGCGGGCGCACCGGCGACCGCGGCGGCGCGCGAGGCCGCCGAGCTGGTGGCCGAGCGCTACCGGCTGGTCGAGGAGGCAGACCGGCCCGAGGTCTGGATCGGGCTGCGCCCCCGGCAGGACGTGGCCGGGGACGTCGCCCGCGCCCTCGCCGCCCGCGCCGCCGGCGAGCACCTGCCCCTGGCCGGGACCCTGTTCGCGGTGAAGAACAACATCGACGTGGCCGGCCTGCCCACGACCGCCGCGTGCCCCGCGTTCGGCTACGAGCCGGCGCAGGACGCCGCCGTGGTGCGCCGGCTCAAGCAGGCGGGCGCGGTGGTCATGGGCAGCACCAACCTGGACCAGTTCGCCACCGGGCTCGTAGGCACCCGCAGCCCCTACGGCGCCGTCCGGCACGCCGAGGACCCCGCCCGGATCTCCGGCGGGTCCAGCAGCGGCTCCGGGGTGGCCGTGGCCCTCGGGTTCGTGGACTTCGCCCTCGGCACCGACACCGCCGGCTCCGGCCGGGTGCCCGCGGCCCTGCACGGGCTGTACGGGGTCAAGCCCACCAAGGGCGTCGTGCCCTCCACCGGGGTCGTGCCCGCCTGCCGCACCCAGGACGTGGTGACCACCATGTCCCGGGACCTCGGCCTGGCCCGCCTCGCCGCCTCCGTCATGGCGGGGATCGACGACGGCGACGCCCGCTCCCGGGCCAGCGCCCCGCTGCGGCCGGCCGGTCTCGACCGCGTCGTCGGCTACGCCCCCGCCGAGCAGCTCGGGGAGCTCGCCCCCGGCTGGGCCGAGGCGTACGCGGGGGCCGTGCGCCAGTTCGTGCAGCGGGGCTTCCGGGCGGTGCCCGTCGACGTCGAGCCGTTCCTCGCCGCCGCGTCCCTGCTCTACGACGGCGCGTTCGTCGCCGAGCGGTACACGGCCGTGGGCGCGTTCGTCGACGCCCACCGGGACGCGGTGGACCCCACGGTCGGGCGGATCATCGCCGCGGCCGGGCAGATCCCCGCCCACCGGGTGTTCTCCGACCAGGAGTTCCTGGACGGCTGCACCCGCCGGGCCCGCTCGGTGTTCGCCACCGTCGACGCGCTCGTGCTGCCCACCACCACGTTCCACCCCACCCTGGCCGAGGTCGAGGCCGACCCCGTGGGCGTCAACAGCCGCATGGGACGGTTCACGAACTTCGTGAACCTGCTGGACCTCAGCGCGCTCGCGGTGCCCGCCGGGCGGGTGGACGGCCTGCCGTTCGGCGTCCAGCTGGTCGGCGGCACGTTCGAGGACGACCGGCTGGTCGACGTGGCGCGGGAGGGCGGCTTCGGTGACTGCTGAACCCCCCGCTCGCGCCGGGGCCGCGGAGGTGCTGCTCGTGGTCGCGGGCGCGCACCTGCGCGGCCAGCCGCTCAACGCCCAGCTGCTCGCGCTGTCCGCCCGGTTCGTGCAGGCCACCACCACGGCCGCCGAGTACCGCATGTTCGCCCTGGACACCGTGCCGCCCAAGCCGGGCGTGGTCCGCGCCCCGGACGGCGGGGCAGCCCTGGCCGTGGAGGTCTGGGCGCTGGCCCCCGCCGCCTTCGGGGCGTTCGTGGCCGGGCTGCCCGCCCCCATGGCCATCGGCAAGGTCGCCCTCGCCGACGGCCGCGGGCTGCCCGGGTTCCTCGTGGAGCCCTACGCCGTCGAGGGGGCCGAGGACATCACCGCCCACGGCGGCTGGGCGGCGTACCGGCAGTCCGCGGCCTGAGCGGGCCGCGCTCCGCCCTCCTCACCGGCGGCGCCTCACCGCCGGGGCGTCACCGGCGGGGCCCGGCCGGCGGGGGGCCCACGGACCCGCGCCGCACCAGGCGGGCCGGGAAGCTCTGGGTGCGCGGCGGGCCCCCGTGCCCCTCGAGCCGCTCCAGCAGGACGGCGGCGGCGGCGGTGCCGATGTCGAACGTCGGCTGGGCGACCACGGTGATGGGCGGGTCGACCAGGGTGGTCCACGGCAGGTCGTCGAACATGACGAAGGACAGGTCCTCCGGGACGCGCAGGCCGAGCTCCCGCACGGCGGTCAGCACGCTCACCCCGACCAGGCTGTCGGAGGCGATGACGGCGGTGACCGGCTCCGGGGCCTCCAGCAGCTCGCGGGTGACGCGCCGGACGTCCGCCTCGGTCCGCGCGCCGAGGCGGACGTACTCGGGCCGGCGCGGCAGCCCCGCCTCGTCCAGCGCCGCGGCCATGCCCGCGAGGCGGTCGGTCACCGGGGAGGCCTGCAGGGGCGCGCCGAAGCGGTAGCCCCCGGCCGGCTCGTCCGCCGTGGAGACGTAGGCGATCCGTTCGTGGCCGGCCTCGACGAGGTGGCGCGTGCACTCCCGGGCCGCGGGCACCATGTCGGCCTCCACGGCGTCGACCCCGAGGCCGTCGAGCCGGCGGTCCAGCAGCACCAGGGGCCGCCCGGACGCCGTCACCTCGGCGAGGTGGCCGGTGCTCCAGGACGAGCAGGGAGCCACGACGAGCCCGTCGACGCGCTTGTCCAGCAGCACGCGCACCGCGTCGACCTCCGCCTCCACCTCCTCGTCGGTGTTGATCAGGATGACGTCGTAGCCCCCGGCCTTGGCGGTGTCGGAGATCCCCCGGGTGGCCACGCCGAAGTAGGGGTTCTCGATGTCACCGACCACCACCCCGATGGTGTGCGAGCGCCCGGTGTTCATGCTGCGGGCCAGTTCGTTGGGCCGGTAGCCCAGCGCGTCCGCCGCGGCCAGCACGCGGGAGCGGGCGGCGTCGCTGACGGCCCCGTAGCCGCCCAGGGCGCGGGCGGCGGTGGCCTTGGCGACGCGCGCCTCCCGGGCGACGTCGGCCACGGTGACCTCTCGCGGCCGGGCGGGATCGGGGCTCATGTAAACCTTTCGTGACACCTCTTGACGTGGCGCGGATCACTCCGTAAGTTCTCTCAACATACCAGTTCTGAGACCGGTCTCAACCCGCCGGTTGAGACCGGTCTCAAAGCAGGTGAACTCGACCTGGCGAGTCCGGGGGCCTCCGGTCCCGACGACGACTCCCGAGCATTGGAGCAACAACATGATGGGACGCACCACCTCCCGCCTCCTGGCCGTCGTGGCCGCCCTGTGCGCCGTCCTGCTGGCCCTCACGGGGTGCGCCGGCAGCGACGCCGCCGAGTCCGCGCAGGACAACCCGTACAACCTCATCGACCCGGGCACCATCCGCGTGGCCAGCCTCGGGGACTCCAAGCCGTACACCTTCACCGACGAGAGCGGGGAGTTCACCGGCTTCGACGTCGAGCTCTTCCGCGACGTCGCCGGGCGGGCCGGGATCGAGGAGGTCGTGTTCACCGGCCAGGACTTCTCCGGGCTGCTCTCGGCGGTGGCCAACGGCCAGTTCGACGTCGGCGTGGCGGCCATCGGCATCACCGAGGAGCGCAAGCAGACCGTGGACTTCACCGACGGCTACCTCGCCGGCTACCTCTCGGCCGTGACCCCGAAGGACTCCGGCATCGGATCCGTGGAGGACCTGGCCGGGCGCCGGCTGGGCGTGGTGCAGGGCACCCTGCAGGAGGCCTACGCGGTGAAGAACTTCACCGGCACCGAGCTGGTGCGCTTCCCGGACAACAACGCCGCGATCTCCGCCGTCAACAGCGGCGCCGTGGACGCCCACTTCCTCGACTACGAGGCCGCCAAGTCCTACATCGAGCAGTACGACCTGGTCAGCGCCGCCGACATCCCCTCCTTCGACGCCCCCGCCGGCTTCGCGGTGGCCCCGGGCAACACCACCCTGCGCGACGCCCTCGACGAGGGCCTCGCCGAGGCGATGGAGGACGGCACCTGGAAGGAGCTGTACCAGAAGTGGTTCCCCGGCTCCCCGATGCCCGACCAGTACCTGCCCGAGGCCGAGCAGACCGCCGGCGCCGAGCCCACCTCCTGACGGTCCCGGGGGTCCGGCCCAGCGCCGGACCCCCGCCCCGTCCCCGCCGTTCCTCCGAGCGTCTGAGAGCACCTCATGGACTGGATCGACACGATCACCAAGACCTTCCTCGACGTCGACGCGATGCTCGCGGTGCTGCCGCAGCTGCTGACCGTCGGGCTGGTCAACACCCTCATCATCTCCGTGTGCGCCACCGCCATCGGCCTCGTGCTGGGCATGGTCGTGGCCGTGGCCGGGATCTCCCGCACCCGCTGGCTGCGGGTCCCGGCCCGGATCTACACCGACATCTTCCGCGGGCTGCCCGCGATCCTGACCATCCTGCTGATCGGGCAGGGCTTCGCCCGGTTCAGCCAGTCGATCTTCGGGGCCTCCCCGTACCCGCTGGGCATCGCCGCGCTGGCCCTGATCGCCAGCGCCTACATCGGGGAGATCTTCCGCGCCGGGATCCAGAGCGTGGACAAGGGCCAGCTGGAGGCCTGCCGCGCCCTGGGCATGAGCTACTTCCGGGCCATGTACCTGGTGGTGGTCCCGCAGGGGATCCGTCGGGTGCTGCCGGCGCTGGTCAACGAGTTCATCGCCATCGTGAAGGACTCCAGCCTGGTGTACTTCCTGGGCCTGCTGGTCTCCGAGCGCGAGCTGTTCCGGGTGGGCCAGGACGCGGCGGTGCTCACCGGCAACCTCTCCCCGCTGGTGATGGCCGGGGTGTTCTACCTGATCATCACCGTCCCGCTGACCCACCTGGTGAACTACTTCGACCACCGCTTCCGCGCCGGGCGCCGCCGCGCCGTGGCCCCCTCCAGCGGGCTGGAGGAAGTCGAGGAGCTCGACGCCGCCGCACCGCTGACCGCTGGAACGACCGCACCGACCGTTGGGAGCAGAGCATGACCGCCGCCGCCACCGCCCCCGTGGAGACCTACCACGGCTCCACCCTGGAGATCCGCGACCTCACCCTGGCCTTCGGGGAGGTGGAGGTGCTGCGCAACGTGAGCCTGACCGTGCCGGCCGGGACCACCACCTGCATCATCGGCCCCTCCGGGTCCGGCAAGTCCACCCTGCTGCGCGGGATCAACCGCCTGCACGAGCCCCGCAGCGGGGAGGTGCTGCTGGGCGGGCAGAGCGTGCTGGGCGTGAAGCCCGACGTGCTGCGCCGGCGGATCGGGATGGTCTTCCAGCACTTCAACCTCTTCCCCGACCACACCGCCCTGGAGAACGTGGCCCTGGCCCCGGCCCGGGTCCGCAGCCTGCCCAAGGCCCAGGCCCGCGCCCTGGCGCGCAAGCACCTGGCCGAGGTGGGGCTGGCCGAGCGCGCCGACCACCGGCCCCGGGACCTGTCGGGGGGCCAGCAGCAGCGGGTGGCCATCGCCCGGGCCCTGGCCATGGAGCCGGAGGTCATGCTCTTCGACGAGGCCACCTCGGCCCTGGACCCGGAGCTGGTCAAGGGGGTGCTCAACCTCATGGCCGGGCTCGGGCGCACCGGGATCACCATGGTGGTGGTCACCCACGAGATGAACTTCGCCCGCAAGGCCGCCGACCAGGTCGTGTTCATGGACGAGGGCGAGATCGTGGAGGCCGGCACCCCCGAGCAGATCTTCGACGACCCGCGCAGCGACCGGCTGCGCCGCTTCCTCTCGGAGGTGCTCTGATGCCCGCGCCGATCCGCACCGCGGTCCTGGGCTACGGGGTCTCCGGGCGGGTCTTCCACGCGCCCCTGATCGCCGCCGACCCCCAGTACTCCCTGGACGCGGTCGTCACCGGTGATCCCGGCCGGGCCGCCCGGGCCGCCGGGCAGCACCCGGGGGCCCGGGTCGTCGCGAGCGGCGACGAGCTATTCGCCCTGGTCGACGCCGGCGAGCTGGAGCTGGACCTCGTGGTGCTCGGCACCCCGCCGGGCACCCACTTCGCCCAGGCGGGCGCCGCGATCGAGCGGGGGCTGCACGTGGTGGTGGACAAGCCCTTCGTCCCCACCGCGGCGCAGGGCGAGGAGCTGGTCCGGCGGGCGGCCGCGGCCGGCGTGGTGCTCACCGTGTTCCAGAACCGCCGCTGGGACGCCGACTTCCTCACCCTGCGCAAACTGGTCGAGGCCGGCGCGCTCGGCGACGTGCGCACCTTCGAGTCCCGCTTCGAGTGGTGGATGCCGAAGGGCTTCGGGTCCTGGAAGGACGAGGCCCCCGTCGCCGAGGCCGGCGGGATCCTGCACGACCTCGGCGCCCACCTCGTCGACCAGGCCCTGCAGCTGTTCGGCCCGGTCCGGGCCGTGCACGCCGAGGCCGCCCGGCACGGGGACCCGGGGGTCTCCGACGCCGACCAGGACACCTTCGTCTCCCTCCTGCACGAGAGCGGCGTCCGCTCCCGGCTGTGGATGAACGGGCTCGCCGCCCAGGTCGGCCCCCGCTTCCACGTGCTGGGCTCCGAGGCCGCGTACACCAAGTGGGGCCTGGACGGGCAGGAGCCGGCGCTGGACGCCGGGACGGCCCCCACCGACCCCGGCTACGGCGTCGAGCCCGAGGACCGCTGGGGGGTGCTCGGGGCCGGCGAGGACCTGGCCCCCGTGCCGGCCGAGCGCGGGGACTACCCCGCCTTCTACCGCCGGCTCGCCGCGTGCCTGCGCCAGGACGGGCCGGTGCCCGTGGACCCGGCCGACGCCGTGGAGGTCCTGCGCGTCATCGAGCGCGTCCACGGCCTGAACTGACCTCCGCCCGCCCCCGGCGGGGCGGGCCCCGATCCAGAACCCACAGAAAGAGAGCGTGCACCGTGTCCGCAACCCACCCCCAGCACGTCGTCGTCCTCGGCGGCGGCGTCCTCGGCGTCTCCACCGCCGTCCACCTCCTGCGCGGCGGTGCCTCCGTCGCGCTGGTCACCGAGACGGAGCTCGCCAGCGGGGCCACCGGCCGGTCCCTGTCCTGGCTCAACTCGGCCGGTGCCCGGTCGGAGCCGTACCACCGGCTGCGCACCCTGGGCGTCGACCGCTACCGCACCCTCTTCGCCCAGGACCCCGGGCGGGACTGGCTGCGCTTCGACGGCGGCCTGTTCTGGGACGTGCCCGGGCAGGCGACCGCCACCGAGGCCCGCCACGAGCACGAGGCCGCCCACGGCTACGCCTCCCTGCTGCTCAAGCCCGAGCAGGTCGCCGAGGTGACCCCGAACATCGACGCCACCGCCGTGGAGGACGTCGCCGTCTTCAACCCGGGGGAGGGCTGGGTCAGCCTGCCCCACCTGGTCGAGCACCTCATGGAGGAGTTCACCGCCCGCGGCGGAGAGCTGGTCACCGGGGCCGGGCGGTGCTCGGTGGAGACCGCCGGCGGCCGCGCCACGGGCGTGCGCACCGCGGACGGCACCGTCCACGCCGCCGACGCCGTGGTGGTGGCCTGCGGGGCGGCGACCCCGTCCGTGGTGGCCGAGCACGGGGTCGTGATCGACAACGGGTCCCCGGTGTCCATGCTCGTCGTCACCGAGCCCGTGGACCACGGCGTCACGGCGGTGCTGAACACCCCGCGGGCGGCCGTGCGGCCCAACCCGGGCAGCACGCTGGCCGTGGACCACGACTGGTACGAGGAGCAGATCGTCGAGCACGAGGACGGCTCCTTCACCATCTCCGAGGAGGTCGTCCAGGAGCTGCTCGACGAGGCCTCCGCGCTGGTCGCCGGCAACCCGCGGCTCGCCCCGGGCAACTGGAAGCTGGGCCACAAGCCCATCCCCGGCGACGGCGAGCCGGTGTTCGGCGAGCTGGAGAGGGTCCCGGGCTGCTTCGTGGCCTTCACGCACTCGGGCGCCACGCTGGGCCTGATCGCCGGCGAGCTGCTCGCCGGGGAGGTGCTGTCCGGCCAGAAGCACCCCCTGCTCGAGACCTTCCGGCCGGAGCGCTTCGCGCAGTAGCCGCTGCGGGAAGCCCCACGGCGCACGGGGCGCCGGTCCGTCGGACCGGCGCCCCGTGCGCCGTGCGGTGTGGGGGGACGCTGCTCAGAGGCCCGCCGGGAGCGGTTCCTCCGCCGGGGTGGCGGCCTGCGGTGCAGCACCGGCCGGGGCCGTGCGGACCCGCGGCGCGAACCCGGAGGGGGTCTGCTCGCGGTACAGGCGGTAGAGCTCGATCCGCTGCGTGTCCGTCTCGGCCTGCGGGCGCGGCGCCGTGCAGCCGACCGCGACGTAGGTGAGCCAGCCGAGGGCCCCGGCCACCAGGGTGGCCCAGCCGTCGAACGCGCTGGTGAAGACGGGGTTCTGCACGTGCAGGAGGTCGTTGGGCGCCCCGTAGATCGTGGGCGTCAGGACGAGGAAGACCAGGCGCGAGACCAGGCCCACGCCCGCCGCGGCCAGGGCGGCGCGGGCCCCGGGGCGCTTCCAGAACGTGCCCAGGAGGAACGAGGCGGACAGGCTCGCGAGCATCAGGTCGAACGCCAGGGTCAGCAGGATGCCGGTCTGGCTGACCCGGACGGCCAGCAGGATGCCCACGACCACCACGGGGAGCATGGCCAGGCGCGTCCAGCGCAGCAGCGGGTCGTGGGCGCCGGTGATCTCGGTGCGGCGCACGTTGAACACGTTGCGCACGGTCACGGCGGACGTCGCCAGGATGGCCCCGGAGGCCGTGGAGAAGGACGCCGCCACGATCCCGGAGAGCACCAGCACCGCCAGCAGCGGCGGGGCGTACTCCCCGAGCAGGGTGTAGAGGATCGGGCCGTCCTCGGCGGTGAGCCCCAGCACGGAGGAGGCGGTCAGGGCCACGAGGGCGAAGACCGTGCCGATCGCCGCGGTGGTGCCCGCGGCCAGGAAGCAGGAGCGCTGGGCGGCCTTCGGGCTCCTGGCGCCGAAGATGCGCTGCATGAAGTCGATGGCCACGAGGTCGCCGACGCCGAGGGCGATGAGCGTGGCCCAGTTGACGGGGGCGCCGGCCTCCGAGGAGGTGAGCTGCTCGAGGTCGAACGGGCCCATGCCCTCCGGGACGACGATGCCGTAGGTGAGGGCGACCCACACGATCAGCGCCACGGCGGCCACCACGGTGATCGCGGTCTGCAGCACCGCGGTGTACGCGTCGGAGAACAGCCCGCCGGCGAGGGTGTAGCTGAGCACCAGGGCGCTGGCCACCACCACGCCGAGCGAGTACGGGACGTGCGCGAAGTACTCGAGCAGGAAGCCGCAGGCGACCAGGTTGCCGGCCAGCAGGAACGTGAAGGCGAAGATCATGATGACGGAGGCCGTGGCCTCCGTGGTCCGGCCGTAGCGGATCCGGAAGAAGTCGCCGAGGGTGAACAGCCGCATCCGGTTCATGGGCCTGGCCAGGAAGAGCCCGGCGAGCAGCAGGCACAGCGCCAGGCCCAGGGCCAGGGACGCCCCCGCCCAGAAGCCGTAGCTGGAGGTGAGGTCCGTGTTGCCGACGGTCGCGTTCGAGTCCACCGCGGCGGCGGTGAGCGACACGGCGACGAGGGGCATGCCCAGCTGCCGCCCCGCCACGAGGTAGTTGGTGCTGTCGCCGTCGACCTTGCGGGCGACGACCACGCCGATGATGAGCACCGCCAGAACGGTGATGCCGACCCCCATGATGATCATGTGCTTCTCCCAGCCTGGGCTCCGCCCGAGCGGAGTTTCTGTCATCTGACAGATAAGTTCTATCGGCGGGGTGCGGCGCGGCCGTTTCTCCTCCGTAACGGTCGTGTTTAACCGCGCCGGGCGGCTGGGGCCGGGGCAGGCCGCCGGTGCCGGGTCAGGCTGCGCCCTCCAGCGCCAGCAGCGCGGTCTTGGCCCTGGGCCCGCCGACGTACCCGCCGAGGCTGCCGTCGCTGCGCAGCACCCGGTGGCACGGGACGACCACGGGCAGGGGGTTGGTGGCGCAGGCGGTGCCCACCGCGCGGCCCGCGCCGGGGCGGCCCACGGCGCGGGCGACGTCCCCGTAGCTCTGCGTGCGCCCGTGGCCGATCTCGGGCAGGTGCTCCTGGACCAGGCGGCGGAAGCCGCGGGAGAGGGACCGGTCGAGCGGGAGGTCGAAGCGGGTGCGGGTCCCGGCGAAGTACTCCTGCAGCTGCTGCACGGCCGGCTCCAGGCGGGCCGGGGCGCGCAGGACCCGGGGGCTGATCCGCCGGGCCAGCTCCTCCAGCACCGTCCCGTGGTCCTCCCGCTCGTAGGCCACGCGGACGAGCCCGTGCTCCGTGGCGGCCAGCAGCAGCGGGCCCACCGGGGTGTCGACGGTCGTCCAGGCCACGTCGAGGACCCCCGCCCGGGCGGCGTCGTCCTCGAGCCGGCCGTGCAGCCGGCGCAGGAGGTCCTCGGGGGCGGGCGCGGCGCCCAGCAGCTCCTGCAGCGCCCCGTCCTCGGTGTTCGTGCTCATCGCTCGTGCTCCTTCCGGTCGGGCTCCGCCAGGGTGCGGCGGAGGGTGGCGAGGCCGTCGGCGGCGGCCTCGGGGGTCCCGCCCACCAGCTCGGCGACCTGCCGGTAGGGCAGCCCGCCCAGGTAGCGGTAGGCGACGACGCGGCGCTGCTTGGGCGGCAGGGCGGCCACCGCGGCCCACAGCGGTGCGGCGTCCTCGGGCGGAACGCCCGGGGACGAGGCCCGCTCCGGCAGGGCCGCCACCGGCACCGCCCGGCGGGTCCGTGCGCGGACCACGTCGATCGCCTTCCGGTGGGCGATCGTGACCAGCCAGGCCTGCACGTCCGCCGACGCCGGGAGCACCGGGTAGGCGCGCAGCGCGGCCAGGAACGTCTCCGACCACGCGTCCTCGGCGTCGGCGTGGCCGCCGAGTACCGCTCGGCAGACCCGCCACACGACCGGGCCGTGTCGGGCGACCACCGTCTCGAAAGGCTGTTTCGTCTTCATCACCCCGTAGACGTCCGCGGCGGCCGGAACGTGAGGTGCCGCGCCGGAACCCGCCGTGCCCGGCGCCGCCCCGGGATGCCGGGCGGCGCGGGGGGCGCCGGGGACGCCGGGATACCGGTGGGTTCCGGTGTTAACGGGCTGTGCCCCGTGCGGAAACGGTGATGAAACAAGACGCCCGTTGACTGAAATTGTCGATACCGACGTTTCATCCACTGCGTCCCCGCCGTGCCCCGCGCACGCCGCGGAGCGCCCCTCTGGAAGGCCGACGCCATGTCCACCGTCGCTCCTGATTCCGTCCCGCCGGCCGCCGCGGCACCTGCTCCGGCCCAGGGGGCTGTGCGCCCCGGCCACGACGAGCGCCTCAGCAACGAGGACCTCGCCCCGCTGAAGGACCAGAAGTGGTCCTGGTACAACATCTTCGCGTTCTGGATGTCCGACGTGCACTCGGTCGGCGGCTACGTCACCGCGGGCAGCCTCTTCGCCCTGGGCCTGGCCAGCTGGCAGGTGCTCGTCTGCCTCGTCGTCGGCATCGTGATCGTCCAGGTCTTCGCCAACCTCGTGGCCAGGCCCAGCCAGCAGGCCGGGGTGCCCTACCCCGTGACGGCGCGCGTGGCCTTCGGGGTCCGGGGCGCGAACCTGCCGGCGGTCGTGCGCGGGCTCATCGCCGTGGCCTGGTACGGCATCCAGACCTACCTGGCCTCCAACGCGCTCGTCGTGGTCATGCTCCGGCTGTGGCCGTCCCTCGGCGCGTACGCCGACGTGGACCAGCACGGCTTCCTCGGGCTCTCCGCGCTCGGCTGGGTCGGCTACGCGGTCCTGTGGGTCGCCCAGGCCCTCGTCTTCTGGCGCGGCATGGACTCGATCCGCCGGTTCATCGACTGGGCCGGGCCCGCCGTGTACGTGGTGATGTTCGCCCTGGCGATCTACCTCGTGGCCACCGCCGGCTGGCAGAACGTGAACTGGACGCTGGGCACCGTGGAGTTCACCGGCTGGGAGGCGCTGCCCGTGATGCTCACCGCCGTGGCCCTGGTGGTCAGCTACTTCTCCGGACCCCTGCTCAACTTCGGCGACTTCTCCCGCTACAGCCGCAGCTTCGCCGACGTGAAGCGCGGCAACTTCTGGGGCCTGCCCGTGAACTTCACCCTCTTCGCCCTGCTGACCGTCACCTGCGCGGCGGCCACCGTCCCGGTCTACGGGGAGCTCCTCACCGACCCCATCGAGACCGTCGCCCGGCTCGACAGCACCTGGGCGATCCTCCTGGGCGCGCTGACCTTCACGGTGGCGACCATCGGGATCAACATCGTGGCGAACTTCGTCTCCCCGGCCTTCGACTTCTCCAACGTCGACCCGCGCAGGATCTCCTGGCGCGCGGGCGGGATGATCGCCGCCGTGGGCTCGGTGCTCATCACCCCCTGGAACCTCTACAGCAGCCCCGAGCTGATCCACTACACGCTCGACACCCTGGCCGCGTTCATCGGCCCGCTCTTCGGCGTGCTGCTGGTCGACTTCTACGTGGTCAAGAAGCAGCGCATCGACGTCGAGGCCCTCTACTCGATGGACCCCGGCGGGAGGTACTGGTACCGCAACGGCGTCAACCCCAACGCGGTCCTCGCCACGGCGGCCGCCGCGCTGGTCGGCCTCGTCATCGTGCTGGTGCCGAGCCTGGCCGGGGCGGCCGCGTTCAACTGGTTCATCGGGTGCGCCCTGGGGGCGGCGATCTACTGGGTGGCCTCGGTGCACGGCCCCTGGAAGGAGACCGCCGAGGCCCCGGCCGGGGCCACCCCCGGCGCGGCCGCGGAGGCGCGCCCGTGAGCGGCCCGCGGCTCCCGGTGGTCGACCCGAACACCACTCCGGGCGCGCCCGGCCCGTCGCGCGGGGAGCTCGCCGCGCCGCGGCCCCGGCGGTGCCCGGGACTGCTCCAGGCCTTCACGGTGGCCTGAGCCCGCCCACGGACGAACGGCCCGGCCGGAGGAGATCCTCCGGCCGGGCCGTTCGTCCGTGGAGCGGGTGGGACTAGACGTCCTGCTTCACGCGGTTAACGATCTTGTTGCGCACCGTCACGGCCAGCACGACGAGCAGCAGGCCGTAGAGCACCAGCGGGATGGGCCCGGAGACGAACACCGAATAGTCGCCGTTGGAGGACAGCAGGGCGTCGCGCATGCTGGTCTCGGCCAGGGGGCCGAGGACCATGCCGATCATCAGCGGGGCCAGGGGCATGCCGTGGCGGCGCATCACGAAGCCCAGCACGCCCAGGCCCAGCAGCAGGAACAGGTCGAACGTGGAAGCCGAGGTCGCGTAGATGCCCAGCCCGCAGAACACCGTGATCCCGGCGTAGAGGTAGGGGCGGGGGATCTTCAGCAGCTTCGACCACACCTGGGCGAAGGGCAGGTTGATGGCGATCAGCACGATCATCGCCACGAAGAAGCTGGCCAGCAGGGACCACACCAGGTCCGGGGCCCGGTCGAACAGGAGCGGACCGGGCTGGAGGCCGTACTGCTGGAACGCCGCGAGCATGATCGCCGCCGTGGAGGAGACCGGCAGGCCCAGGGCCAGCAGGGCGCCCATGGCGGTGCCGGTGGTGGCGTTGCCGGCGGCCTCGGGGGCGGCCAGGCCGCGGATGGAGCCGCGGCCGAAGGACGGGGTGGCCCGGCGCCGGTCCAGGCGGCGCTCGAGGTCGTAGGACATGAACGTCGGGACCTCGGCCCCGCCCACGGGGATGACGCCGAAGGGCAGGCCGATCACAGTGCCGCGCGCCCACGCCGGAGCCGCTTCGCGGATCTCCTTGCGGGAGAGGAACGGCCGGCCGGTCAGCTTCATTTGGTGGGCCGCCGGGTCCCGGCGGATGCGGGAGGCCACGTGCAGCGCCTCGCCGAGGGCGAGCACGGCGACCGAGACGGTCACCAGGGAGATGCCGTCGAACAGCTCGGCGGAACCGAGGGTGAAGCGCTCGACGCCGGAGATGGAGTCGATGCCCACGGTGGCGATGCCGAGGCCGATGACCAGGGCGGCCAGGCCCTTGATCGCGGAGTCGGCCACCACCGAGGAGGTGGCGACGAAGGCGAACAGCGCCAGGGCGAAGAACTCGGCCGGGCCGAAGTTCGCGGAGAGGTCCGCCAGGGCAGGGGCCAGGAAGACGACGACGACGGAGGCGGTCATGCCGCCGATGAAGGCGCCGATCGCCGCGGTGGCCAGCGCCTGCGGGGCTCGGCCGTCCTTGGCCATCTTGTGGCCCTCGAAGGTCGAGGCGATCGCCGAGCCCTGGCCCGGGGTGTTCATGAGGATGGCCATCGTCGAGTCGCCGAACAGGCCGCCGAAGTACACGCCGGAGAACATGATGAACGCCGCGGTGGGGTCCAGGGAGAAGGTCAGCGGCAGCAGCAGGGCCACCGCCATCGATGAGCCCATGCCGGGCAGGGTGCCCACCGCGGTGCCGAGCAGACAGCCGACGACCACCCACAGGAGGTTCATCGGGGTGAGGGCTCCCTCGAAGCCCTGCATCAACAGGCTCAGTGTGTCCATGTCAGAAACCGCCTCCCAGGATGCCGGACGGGAGGTTCAGGCCCAGACCGACGCCGAACGTCAGGTAGATGGCGCTGCTCAGGACCAGCGCCAGTGAGATGTCGAAGAGGTGGCGCTTCGAGCCCACCCCGCGGGCCACGCACCAGAACAGCAGGGCCGCGGCCAGGATCCAGCCCAGGAACTCCAGGGTGAGGGCGAAGAGCAGGAACCCGCCGACGGCCCAGGCCACGGCCGACCAGTCGGTGTAGGTCCGGTGCGTCCGGTCGGAGAGCTCCTCGGCCGGCTCCGGGGAGCGCAGGTAGTGGAGCAGGAGCAGGGCGGCCAGGAGGTAGCCGGCCACCATGAGGATGCCGGGGAAGAAGCGCGGGCCCGGGAAGTCGGTGCCCTCGGGCACCTCCATGGTGAGGATGCCGTGCAGCAGGTAGGTGCTGAAGGCGGTCATGATCAGCGGCAGGACCAGCCCGGACCGGCCGTGCCACCAGGACGTCTTCGCGCGGGGGCTCCCCGCGCGGCGACCGGGGGCTGCGTCGTGGTCGACCCCTGCGACCTCGGAGGCGGGAAACGATGTGCTCACAGGTCCAACTCCTCGATGAGGGCCTTGATCTCGGCCTGGTCTTCCTCGATGAACTGCTCGAACTCGGGGCCGGACAGGTACACGTCCTGCCACTGGTTGCGCTCCAGGGCGTCCCTCCACTCCGGCGTCCGGACGGTATCCGCGATGAGCTCCTCGAGCTCGGCGAAGTCCTCGTCGGAGACGCCCGGGGCGGCGAGCATGCCGCGCCAGTTGGTCAGCTCCACCTCGTAGCCCTGCTCCGTGAGGGTGGGGATGTCCACGCCCTCGAGCCGCTCGGGAGCGGCGATGCCCAGGGCCTTGACGCGGCCCGCGGCGACCTGGTCGGCGAACTCCGTGTAGCCGGAGGTCGCGGCCTTGGCCGTGCCGGACATGACGGTCTGCAGGGCCTCACCGCCCGAGGTCTTCGGGATGTAGGTGATCTGGGCCGGGTCGATCCCCGCCTTGAGGGCGAGGTCCGCGATGATCAGGTGGTCGATCGACCCCGCCGAGCCGCCCGTGAACGGGAAGGCCTTGGGGTCCTTCTTCCAGTCCGCGATCAGCTCGTCGATCGTGTCGTACGGCGAGTCGGCGGGCACGATGATGGCGTCGTACTCCTCCGCCATGCGGGCGATCGGCCGGACGTCCCCGAGGTCCACGGGGGAGTCGTTGAGCTCGATGCCGCCCAGCATGACGGTGCCCGTGGCCATGATCGTGTTGGACCGGCCCGTCATGGTGGACAGCTGGCCCAGGCCGATCGTCCCGCCCGCGCCGGGGATGTTGACGACCTGGGCGTTGGTCACCAGGCCGTTCGTGCGCATCGCCTGCTGCTGCTCGCGGACGTAGGTGTCCCACCCGCCGCCGGCGCTGGCCGGGGCGATGAGGGTGAGGTTGGCGTGCAGGTCCGAGCCCGCGGTCGCGGACTGGACGGAGAAGAAGGCCGCGGTGCCGATGACCGCCGCGGCGGCGATGCCGTAGACCGCCGTGGCGACCGGGCGGCGCCGGCGGGTCTCCGGCGGAGCCGGGTCGAGAGATGAGCTCACGGGGACGTCGCTTTCCGTGTCGGGATGGACAGTGGGGCTCTGGCGAGCCGCTCACGGAAACATAACGTGACAGGGATCACTCTCACGGGTTGTGTTCGGTTTCACACCGTAGTGATTGTTGTGCTGGTTCTGCGCGTTCTGCTCACGCGCGAGGAGAGACCCGTCACAGTTTCGGCCGTAGGGTGGGACTCGCTTTTCGTCCCCATTCCCGTCCCCACTGCGGAGGCCCCCATGACCGTCGTCGTCGCCCGAACCAGCACCCCCGAGGGCGAGGCCGCGCTCGCGGCCGCCGTCGAGGAGTCCGCCCGCCGTCGCGAGGACCTGCTGGTCTTCAACCTCGAGGGCGCCCAGCTGGACCCCGAGACCACGGAGCTCGACGGCGTGCCCGTCAGCTTCCGCACCCCCGACGCCCGCAACCGCGACGCCGTGGGCGAGCTGCTCGACGCGGCGGAGGAGGTCGGCGCCTCCGCGATCGTGATCGGGGTGAAGCACCGCAGCCCGGTCGGCAAGCTGCTGCTCGGCAGTGCGGCCCAGCAGGTCCTTCTCGAGGCCAACGCCCCGGTGATCGCGGTCAAGCCCCGGCGCTCCTGAGGGATGCCGCCGGCTGCTTCCGCCCGCTCCGGGGCGTGGCTGTGGTTCCTGGTGGTCGGTGCGCTGCTCACGCAGACGGCGCTGAACCTGGTCCGCCCGGTCACCACCTACAAGCTCCTGGCCCTGGGCGCCGACTCCGTGACGGTCGGCCTGGTGACGGCCTCCTACGCCGTGCTGCCCCTGGCCACCGCCATGTGGCTGGGCCGGATGACCGACCGCGTGCGGGAGCTGCGGACCATGGTGGTCGCCGGTGCCCTCGTCCTGAGCCTCGGGGCGCTGGGCCTGGCCGCAGCGCCCGGCGTGGCGCTCGTCGCGGTGGCGAGCGCCGTGCTGGGCATGGGCCACCTGGTGTTCACGATCGCCGGGCAGGCGGCGGTCGCCCGCTACTCCCCGGAGGGCCAGCTGGACAAGGGCTTCGGGTGGTTCACCGCCGCGTTCTCGGCGGGCCAGCTGGCGGGACCGCTGCTGGCCGGCCTGCTGCTGGGCTCCGGCAACGGGGTCGCCTCCTCCGAGCGGATCGCCGACATCACGCTGTCGCTGTGGATCGGGGCCGGGCTCTCGCTGCTCGTGGTCCCGGTGATGCTCTTGCGTGCCCTCGCCGCCGGGGCGGGGCGCGGGCGGGCGCAGCGGACCGAGGGCGCCGCCGCGGTGCAGGCCCATCCCGCCACGGCCGAGCTCGAGGCGGTCCAGGAGCCGGCGCCGCGGGCGTCGATGGCGCGGATCCTGCGCGTGCCCGGGATTCCCTCGCACATGCTGGCGTCCCTGGCCCTGCTGGCGATGCTCGACATCCTCACGGCGTTCCTGCCCCTGGTGGGGGAGCGGGCCGGGGTCTCCCCGGCGTGGGTGGGTGCCCTGCTCGCGGTGCGCGGCGGCGCCTCGATCCTCTCCCGCGTCCTGCTGCCCTGGCTCGCCCACCGGATGTCCCGGCGGGCCATGCTGCTGGTCAGCCTCTACGGCGCGGGCCTCGCCCTCGCTCTTCCGCCGGCCGTCATCGAGATGCCCTGGCTCGCCGCGGTGCTGCTGTTCGTCGGCGGATTCTGCCTGGGCCTGGGGCAGCCGATCACCATGACGCTGGTGTCCACCGCGGTGCCCGACTCGTGGCGCGGCTCGGCGCTCGCGGTCCGGCTCGTGGGCAACCGGGTGGGGCAGGTGGCGATGCCGCTGCTGGCCGGTCTCGTCGCGGCGCCGCTGGGCCCGGCCGGGGCCATCTGGTTCACGTGCGCGGTGCTCGTGGTGAGCGGGGCCGAGAAGACGGCCCGGCGATAGGCCGTGGCGCGCTACCGGCGCTCGGCCGCGGCACTCCGGCGCTGCCGGATGGCGCTGCCCAGGATGAGCAGGCCGACCACGGCCAGCGCGACGCCCGTCCAGGCCGGAGCGCGGTAGCCCCACCCGGCGGAGATCACCACGCCGCCCAGGAAGGCCCCCAGGGCGTTGGCCAGGTTGAAGGCCGCGTGGTTCATCGCGGCGGTCAGCGACGGGGCGTCCTTGGCCTCGCGCAGCAGGCGCACCTGGAGCGAGGTCGTGAAGATCGAGCCCATGATCCCGATCCACAGCACGCCGAGCACGGCCGCGGCCGGGAGGTGGACGAACAGGCCGAAGAAGGCCAGGGCCACCGCGGAGACGGCTCCGGCGCCCAGCGCGGAGCCCTCGATCGAGCGGTCCACCAGCGGGCCGGCCAGCAGCGAGCCCACGGTCATGCCCACGCCGAACACCGCCAGCACCCACGGGACGGTGCCGATGTCGAGGCCGGTGAGCTCCGTGAGGGTGGGGGAGATGTAGGTGTAGACCGCGAACATGCCGCCGAAGCCGACGGACCCGGCCAGCAGCGTCAGGGCCACCTGCGGCCGGCTCAGGGCGCGGATCTCCTGGGCCGCCGAGGCCATGCCCTCGCTGCGCGTGCGCGGCACCCAGAGGGCCAGCGCGGTGACGGTCAGGGCACCGAGGAGCACGACCAGCAGGTAGGCCGTGCGCCAGCCGAGGGCGCCGCCGAGCGCGGCGGCGGCGGGCACGCCGACGATGTTGGCGATCGTCAGGCCCAGCATGACGCGGGCCACGGCGGTGCCGCGGCGCCCGGGGGCGACGAGGGAGGCGGCCACCACGGCGGCGACCCCGAAGTAGGCCCCGTGGGGCAGGCCGGAGAGGAAGCGCGCCACGTAGAGCCACTCGAGGGAGGGCGCGGCCGCCGACAGGCCGTTGCCCACGGTGAAGACGACCATCAGCGCGAGCAGGAGCGTCTTGCGCTCCACCCGGGCAGCCAGGGACGTGATGAGGGGCGCGCCGACGACCACGCCCAGGGCGTAGAGGGAGATCGACCGGCCGACGGCGGGGATCGAGGCGCCGAAGTCCTCGGCCACGAACGGCAGCAGGCCCATCGAGGCGAACTCGGTGGTCCCGATGCCGAAGCCGCCCAGGGCGAGGGCGAGGAGGGCGAGCCGGGTGCCGGTGGGGCCGGGGGCATTGACGATCTGGAGCAGGGCGGTGCGGGGTGCCGACATGGGATTCCTTCCGGGCGGGAAGAGCGGGCGTGGTGGCTCTTCATCGAGCCCGAGAAGGGGACTCGATCGATGCTATGCCCGCTGCCGGCCGCACCCAAGGCCCCCGGGATGTGATCTTGGTCAGATTGACCGCACAAATGTCCGGACAAAGGGCCGGCCGGGACGGGGCGCGCAACACTGTCACACGTTGGGGTGGCCCCTGCATCATGGGTACGGCAGGGCCCGTCACGGCCCGGAAACACCGGGTGACCGTGCGGAAACACGCCCTCCTTACTGTCGGACCATCGCGCTCGACCTTCCCCCCGAGGAGACCACCATGACCGACCACGCCGGCCGCCGCGCCCCCGCGCCCCGGCCCCGACGCCGCCCGGCGCTGCGGGTGGTCGCCGGTGTGCCCGCCGCGACCGCCGCGGCGATGGCCGCCCACCCCTCCTCGGGCGTGGGCGTGCGGCGCTCCGCCGGCGCGCAGACCGTGCCCGGGAGCATCCCGTGGGGCCGCGTGGACCCCGCTGACGACGAGCGCTCCGGGGAAGCGGGCTGCGTGCTCCTCGCCGAGGCCCGGCCCGGGGACGTGGTGAAGGTCGAGGCGCTCGCGGAGGACCCGCTGGCGCCGGCCCGCGCCGTGCTCTACCTGCCGGTGCGCACCGACGGGGCGGTGTTCTCCGTGACGGGGCCTGTCCCGGGCGAGGGTGACACCGACGGGACCCCGCACGGGCCGCTGCGCCTGACCGTGTGCCGGCCCGGGTCCGGGCTGGCGCCCTCGGTGGCCTTCCGGCACGCGTTCGCCGAGACCGGCGAGCGCTGGGTCGCCCTCGGGACGCCGGACGCGGACGCCCAGGACGACGCCGACGGGGGGACCTGCCGGCAGGCCTCGACGCTGCGCCGGGCCATGGCCACCGCCCTGGACTTCCTGGAGCACGACCGCGGCATGGACCGCGCGATCGCCCGCGCCTACCTCGCGGCCACGGCCGGGTTCGTGACCTGCCCGGCCGGGGACGGGCCCGCGAGCGTGCACGTGGTGCTCGAGAAGGCCGACTTCGCCTGAGCCGACCGGCCTGCGGGGGCTCAGTCCTCCGGGCGGTCCAGCTTCTCCCGCCAGCGCCGGTACAGGTGGAACGTCCCGAGATAGGCGAGGCCGGCGAGCAGCACGACCGGCAGCCACTCCCCGACGCCCACGGACGTCAGCAGCGCCCCCGCCGAGGTCATGACCAGGGCGGCCACGAGCAGCGTGGCGACGAGTGTCCTCATGGCGGCGTCCTCTCCGGGGCCTCGTGGGCGTGGGGCGGGTGCGGATCCAGCGTACCGGGCCGGTGCCGCGCCCCTCAGCGCGTGAACAGGGCTCCGGAGGCGGCGTCCCCGTCCCCGCGGCCCGTGCGCGCGGCGAGCCGGGCGAACGGGCCGCCGGCGGCGCGCAGCTGCCGCGGCGCGCCGCGCTCGGCGATGCGTCCGCCCTCGAGCACCACCACCTGGTCCGCGTTCTCGACGGTGGAGAGCCGGTGCGCGATGGTCAGGGTGGTCCTGCCGGCGGCGAGGCGGTCGAGGGCCTCCTGGACCTGGGCCTCGGTGGTGTTGTCCAGCGCGCTGGTGGCCTCGTCGAGGACCAGCACGGGCGGGTTGCGCAGGATGGTCCGGGCGATCGCGAGGCGCTGCTGCTCCCCGCCGGAGAAGCGGTGGCCGCGGGCGCCCACCAGGGTGTCCAGCCCGTCCGGCAGCTGGGCGACGGTGTCGGCGATGCGCGCGGCCCCCAGCGCCCGCCACAGCTCGGCGTCCGGGGCCTCCGGATCGGCGAGCAGGAGGTTCTCGCGCACGGAGGCGTGGACCAGGTAGGTCTCCTGGGAGACGACGCCGACGATCCGCGCGAGGTCCGCCGGGTCGACGTCGCGCACGTCGGTGCCGTCGATCGTCACCCGGCCCTCCGTCACGTCGTTGAGCCGCGGCAGCAGGGAGCCGAGGGTGCTCTTGCCGGAGCCGGTGGGGCCGACGACGGCGGTGGTGGTCCCCGCGGGCAGGACCAGGTCGATGCCGCGCAGGACCTCGGTCCCGCCGTCGTAGGCGAAGTGCACGCCCTCGAGGCGCACCTCCCCGCGCACGGTGGCGGGGTCCAGCCGCACGGGCACGGCCGGCGGCTTGATCTGCGGCTCGAGGTCGAGGTACTCGAAGATCCGGCTGAAGAAGGCCAGCGCGGACACCCACTGCACGCCGATGTTCAGCAGTCCCATGACGGGGCGGAAGATCGTGCCCTGCAGGGCGGTGAAGGCCACCAGGGTGCCGATGGTCATCCCGCCGCTGGTGGCCGGGAAGCCGGCGGCGAGGTAGATGACCGCCGGGATGGCCGCGAAGACGACCTGCATGGTCGCCATCCGCCAGCGCCCGGCCAGCTGGCTGCGCAGCTCGAGGCCCACGAGCGTGCCGGAGCGGTCGGTGAAGCGGGCGGCGTCCCGCGCGGTGGTGCCCAGGGTCTTGGCCAGCCGGACCCCGGAGACGGAGAGCCCCTCCTCGACTTGGGTGTGGAGCAGGGCGAGCTCCCGCTGGCGCTCGTCGGTGACGTCGCGCCGGATCAGCGCCACGCGGCGGGAGAGCCAGACGGCCGGGGGCAGGACCACCAGGGAGACGAGGCTCATCGCCGGGGACAGCGCCACCATCGCCGCGGCCGTCGCCACGGCGGTCGTGAGGTTGGAGGCCACCCCGGTGGCGGAGGTGGTGACCACCGACTGCATGCCGGAGATGTCGTGCGTGAGCCGCGACTGCACCTCCCCGCCGCGGGTCCGGGTGAAGAACCCGAGCGACTGGGCCTGCAGGTGGGTGAAGAGGTCCACGCGCAGGGCGTGCATGACCCGCTGGCCCATCGCGGTGGCCATCCAGGTCTGGACGACGCCGATCACGGCGGTCAGCGCGGCGATCCCGACCATCGCGGCGGTCAGCAGCAGCAGCAGACGGGTGTCCCGCTGCGGCAGGGCGTCGTCGATGACGCCGCGGACCAGGAACGGCTGGGCGAGGTTGATCACCGAGGACGCGGTGATGAGCAGGACGACGACGGCGATCGTGCCCTTGTGCGGGGCGAACAGCGCCGCGATGCGGCGCAGGCTCACAGGGTGGCCGGCCAGCTGCTCGCGGTCCGCGGGGTCGAGCCGGGCGGGACGGCCGCCGCCCCCGCCGGAGGGGCCGGCGCCGGGCATGCCGGGCACGCCGCCACCGGACCCGCCGCCGTGGTGCGGGGACGTGCGGGCGCGGCCGGTGTCCTGGGTCGTCGTCATGGGGCCTCCTCGAGAAGTATTAAGGAGGCTACCTCTCTATGAGGTAGCCGACAAGACCATTAGGATGGGGCCATGCCCCACTGCGATCCCGACCCGGCCCCCCTCGGCGAGCTCCTGCACATCGTCTTCCGGCGGCTGCGGCACCGGTGGGCGCTGCAGCTGGCGCCGTTCGGCCTGACCCCGCACCAGTTCCGGGCGCTCAACGCGATCGCCGGGCACGGGGGGCCGCGGGAGCACGGCTCCGAGCGGCACGGGAACCGCTCTTCCGGCGCCGGTTCCGGGGCCGCCGGGCTGCGCCTGAAGCAGCTGGCCGACGTCCTGCACATCGCCCCGCGCTCGGCCACCGAGGTCGTGGACCTGCTGCAGGAGAAGGGCCTCGTGGAACGGGTGCCCGACCCCACCGACCGGCGCGCCACCCTGGTGTCGCTGACGCCCCGGGGGGAGGCCCTGCGCGCGAGGGTCCGGGAGGACCGGCACCGCGAGTCCGAGGAGTACTTCTCGCGGCTGGGCGCACAGGACCGCGCCGAGCTGGAGCGGCTGCTCCGCCTGCTCACCACGGACGCCCCGGAGCAGGGGCCGCCGCTGTCCGGGTGACTGCAGCGGGGAAGTCCTCCCGGGCGGCGCACAGCATCGGTGCCCCACCCGCCGGACGGGTGGGGCACCGATGCTGTGCGGAGAGCTGCCGCGAGACGTTCGCCCGCGGGGACGTCAGGCACTCACGCCCCTCGCCTGAAGCGCCTCGCTCGGTCCCGTGACTGCCGGATCACTGACTGCGGGCACCTCTTCCTAGTGCTGCCCGTGGTGGTGCCCGTGGTCGTCGTCGTCGTGGTCGTCCTTGTCGTCGTCGTGGTCGTGGTGGTGCTTGTAGTACTCGTCCTTCTCGTAGTACTCGTCGTGCTCATCGCAGTAGTAGTACACGTCGTCGTCGTAATCACCGCCTGCGGCGGCCGGAGTGGCGGCGGATCCCCCGAGAAGGGCGGCGGCGATGAAGGCGCCCGCAAGATTCCTGCGCAGATTCTCCATGATGTTTCCTCAGGAAAGGCATGCATGACGCGGCCTGGGAAATGGCATGAAAAGGAGACGTCCATGCACGCGGGAGGTTGTTTTCCGGCCTGGGTCGCAGGTCCGACTGCGAGCCAGGTGATATCACCGTAGGAGCGTGCCTGCGCGGGCCTCAAGCCTGCGACCAGGGAGAACACCGTAACAGCTCTGTCTCGGCCCCGCCCGCCGCTGAATTCGGTGCCGTGGCCCCCGCCCAGCACGGTGGCCTCCGGGCCTCTCCCCCGTGCTCGTGACCGGTCGGTCCGCCCGTTTCTCCTGGTCACAGCGGTGCGGCCCTCAGGGAATGCAGGAATTGGCTGGCGCAAAGCTATTCCATTCGTCTTTCCTCATTCATCGCATATTGCAGAGTTGAATTCTTCGCGATGGACAATATGACATTGTCGCCTGCTGTGTGACGACGCCGGCCCGCGCCCTCCGTGCGGAGGGCGCGGGCCGGCGTCGTCGGGGTCCGGGAGGCCGGACCGTCAGTGGGTCGGGAAGCCCAGGTTGATCTGGGACTCCGAGGGCTCGGGCCAGCGGGTGGTGACGAGCTTGCGGCGGGTGTAGAAGTTGAACGACTCCGGCCCGTACATGTGGGTGTCCCCGAACAGGGAGCTCTTCCAGCCGCCGAAGGAGAACGCCCCGATCGGCACCGGGATCGGGACGTTGACGCCCACCATGCCGACCTCGATGTCGAACTCGTACTCCCGGGCGGTCTTGCCGTCGCGGGTGAACACGGCCGTGCCGTTGGCGTACTGGTTGGAGTTGATCAGCCGCACGGCCTCCTCGTAGCTGTCCACTCGCACCACGGACAGCACCGGGCCGAAGATCTCCTCGTCGTAGACCTTCATCCCCGGGCGCACGTGGTCGATCAGCGAGACACCCGTGAAGAACCCGCCTGCGTCGAACTGCTGCTGGGTGCCGTCCACCACGACGGTCGCGCCCTCGGCCTCCGCCCCGCTCACGAAGCCGTTGACCCGCTCGAGGGCCTGGGCGGTGATCAGTGGCCCCATCTCCGAGGCCGGGTCGTTGCCCGGGCCGATGGTCAGCTTCCCGATCCGCTCCCTGATCTTGTCGATCAGCGGGTCGGCCACGTCCCCCACGGTCACCACCACCGAGATCGCCATGCAGCGCTCCCCGGCCGAGCCGTAGGCGGCGGACACGGCGGCGTCCGCCGCGCCGTCGAGGTCGGCGTCGGGCATGACCACCATGTGGTTCTTGGCCCCGCCGAGGGCCTGCACGCGCTTGCCGTTGGCGGCGGAGGTCTCGTAGATGTACTTGGCGATCGGGGTGGAGCCCACGAAGGACACGGCCTCCACCAGCGGGTTGGTCAGCAGCTCGTCCACCGCCACCTTGTCCCCGTGCACCACGTTGAGCACCCCGTCCGGCAGCCCGGCCTCGGTGAAGGCCTCCGCGATCCACACCGCGGCGGAGGGGTCCCGCTCGGAGGGCTTGAGGATCACGGTGTTGCCGGCGGCGATCGCGGTGGTGATCATCCACAGCGGCACCATGGCGGGGAAGTTGAACGGGGTGATGCACGCGACCACGCCCACGGGCTGCCGGGTCTGGTGGACGTCCACCCCGGTGGCGGCCTGCTCGAGGAACTCGCCCTTCATGTGGTGCATCAGCCCCGTGCAGAACTGCACGTTCTCCAGCCCGCGCGCCACCTCCCCGGCCGCGTCGGAGAGGACCTTCCCGTGCTCGGCGGTGATGACCGCCGCGAGCTCCTGGATGCGCTCGCGGATGATGTTCTCGACCTTGAACATGATCGTGGTGCGCTTGGACATGCTCGTCGCCCGCCAGGCGGGCAGCGCGGCCGCGGCGTTCTCCACGGCGGTCGCGACCTCCTCGGGGCACGCCAGCAGCACGTGCTTGGTGACCTCCCCGGTCGCGGGGTCGTAGACGGGGGCGGTCCGCTGGGAGCCGCCGTGGCGCCGGCCGCCGATCCAGTGCTCGACGACGCTGCCGGTCACCTCCTCGGCCACGCCCTCGGCCACGCCCTCGGCGGTCTCCCGGGGCGTGCTCGCGGCGGTGTTCTCGGCGCTGTGCTTAGTGTCCTGCATGGTCCTGTCCTGTCCTGTTCGGTGGCCGGTCGTGGGGAGGCGCTCAGGCCTGCTCCGGATCCCAGCCCCGGATCCTGCCGTCCGGTGCGGCGTACTTGGCGATGAGGGAGCAGTCCTTGTTCCCGTAGCCCTCGTCGATGAGCCGCTGCAGCCGCTCCGCCACGAGCTGCGCGGCCGGGAGGTCCACGCCGGTCTGCTCGCCGGCCATCAGCGCCAGACCCGCGTCCTTGGCGGCGAGGACCGCGCTGAAGGTGGCCTCGAAGTTGTTGTTCGCCGCGGCGGAGTCCACGATGCCGGGCACGGGGTACCAGGTCTGCAGCGCCCAGGAGTTGCCGGAGGAGACCGAGGCGATGTCCCAGAAGACCTGCGGGTCCAGGCCCAGCCGGTCCGCGAGGACCGAGCCCTCGGCGCAGGCCTCCAGGCAGATGAACAGCATCATGTTGTTGACGATCTTCGCGGCCTGGCCGGTCCCGGCCTCGCCGGTGGCGACGATCTTGCCCGCCATCGGCTCGATGTACTGGGAGGCGGCCTCCACGGCCCGGGGGTGGCCGCCGATCATGAAGGTCAGGGTGCCCGCGGCCGCCCCGCTGATCCCGCCGGAGACCGGGGCGTCCACGAAGACGTACCCGGCGGCGTCGGCGGCCTTGTGCAGGGCGAGCGCCGACTCGACGTCGATCGTGGAGCTGTCGATGAGCAGGGCGTCCTCGGGGGCGGACTCGAGGATGCCCTCCTCGCCCAGGTACACCGCCCGGGCGTGCTCGCCCTTGGGGAGCATCGTGAAGACGACGTCGGCGCCCTGGAGGGCCTCCTCCATGGAGCGGCAGGTGCGCACGCCGTTGGCCTCCGCCGCGCTCATGGCCGCCTCGCTGAGGTCGAACCCGCGGACGTCGTAGCCGGCCTTGACGAGGTTGGCGGACATGGGGTTGCCCATGTGCCCCAGGCCGATCCAGGTGATGGTGGTCATGGTCGAGTCCCTTCTGACTGCTGCTTCTCTGGTGTCTTCACTGGAGTCCTCACCAATGCCTGCACCGGCTGGTTCCCTGCGCTCCGTCCCGGGGCGCGGCGCGCGCCCCGGGACGGACCGATGGCTCGGTCCGTCCCGGGGCGGTCGCGCGGGCCGTCGGCGGTCAGCGGCTGCGCCCCTCGGCGCGCTCCGCGTCGAGCCGGCGCCGGTCCTCGGCGTCGACCGACTGCAGGGAGATCCCGCGGGTCTCCTTCAGTGTGGCCACGGCGACCAGGGTGACGACGCAGGCGGCCGCGATGTAGATCGAGATCGGCACCCAGGAGTCGAACTGCCGCAGCAGGGCGGTGGCGATGATCGGGGCCAGCGAGCCGGCGACGATCGAGGTGACCTGGTAGCCCAGGGAGACGCCCGAGTAGCGCATGCGGGTCGGGAACATCTCCGCCATGATGGCCGGCTGCCCGGCGTACATCAGCGCGTGGATCATCAGGCCCAGGACGATGGCCGCGAGGATGATCCAGTCGTTCTCGGTGTTGAACATCGGGAAGGCGATGAAGCCCCAGACGATGCCCAGCGTGGCACCGGCGGCGTAGACCGGGCGGCGGCCCAGCCTGTCGGTGAAGCGGCCCACGATCGGCACGGTGATCGCGTGGATCACGTGGGCGACGAGGAGCAGGAGCAGGACGCGGCTGGTGTCCATCTCCAGCTGCGTCTTCAGGTAGGTGATCGAGAAGGTCACCACGATGTAGTAGAGGATGTTCTCCGCGAAGCGCAGGCCCATGGCGCCGAAGACGCCGCGCGGGTAGCGGCGGAACACCTCGGCCACGCCGTAGGCGGCGCCCTTGGCCTCGATGACCTCCTCCTGGGTCTCCTTGAAGATCGCGGCGTCCGTGACGTGGGTGCGGATGTAGTAGCCGACGGCCACGATGATCACGGACAGCCAGAAGCCCACGCGCCAGCCCCAGGAGAGGAACTGCTCGTCGGTGAGGACGGAGGACAGGATCAGCAGCACGATGGTGGCGAGCAGGTTCCCCAGCGGCACGGCGGCCTGCGGCCAGCTCGCCCAGAAGCCGCGCTCCTTGTTGGGGGAGTGCTCGGCCACGAGCAGGACGGCGCCGCCCCACTCGCCGCCGACGGCGAAGCCCTGGGCGAAGCGCAGGACCACGAGCAGCGCGGGCGCCCAGTAGCCGACCTGCTGGAAGGTGGGCAGGCAGCCCATGAGGAACGTGGCCACGCCCACCAGGACGATAGCCACCTGCAGCAGGTGCTTGCGGCCGTACTTGTCGCCGAAGTGGCCGAAGACGATGCCGCCCAGGGGCCGGGCGACGAAGCCGACGGCGTAGATGAGGAAGGCCTTGATGATGCCGTCCAGCGGGTTGCCCGTGTCCACGAAGAACAGCGGGCCGAAGACCAGGGTGGACGCGGTGGCGAAGAGGAAGAACTCGTACCACTCCACGACGGTGCCGGCCATGGAGGCCGCCACGACTTTCCTCAGGCCGCCCCGGTTCTCGGGAGAGTCGTTCGGGTCGGCGACGGCGGCGACCCTGTCCTCAGTGCTCATGCTCGTCCTCCCAGGTGAAATGCCCCGTGCGTCCGATCAGGCCACGGTGCGTCCAGTGTGCGACGCTGTGATGTGGATCTCAATGACCAGAACCTCGCCCCGCCTGTGCAGAAACGCACATACTGGTCGGTAGTGCGCGTCGGTCTCCGGCAGTCGGCGAATCAGGGAGGGTATGGCCTTGTCACACGGTGCAGATGACCTCCTGTTGCTGCTGGCCGTGGTCCGGCACGGGTCCTACTCGGGCGCGGCGAGCGCCCTCGGGCTCAGTCACACAACCGTCTCCCGGCGCATGGCCGGCCTGGAGCGCACCGTGGGCGCCCGCCTGCTCGTGCGCTCGGGGGACATGTGGGAGCCCACCGAGCTGGGCCGGACGTTCGTGGCGGCCGGGGAGGAGATCGAGCTGGCCCTCGGCTCCCTGCCGCTGGCCCCGGGCGGGCGCGGGAGCTCGGTGAGCGGCGTGGTCCGGGCGATCGCCCCCGACGGCTTCGGCGGCGTGGTCATGGGCGCGGCCATGCGGCGGCTCATCGAGGAGCAGCCCGGGGTGCGGCTGGAGATGATCAACGCCGCCCGCCGGGCGCAGACCAACCCCGTGGGCATCGACCTGGAGGTGGTCGTCGGGCGCCCGGACGTCTCCCGCAAGGAGGCCTTCCACCTGGCCGACTACTCCCTGGGCGTCTACGCCTCACCGGACTACCTGGCCGCCCACCCGGCCATCGAGTTCCCCGAGCAGGTCCAGGAGCACCCGCTGATCTACTTCGTGGAGTCCATGCAGGACGTCGCGGAGCTGGCCATCCCGGGCGCCCACTTCCCCCGGATGCGGCAGGCGGTCGGGGCGACGTCCTCCGTGGTGCACGTGGAGCTCACCCGCGCCGGGGCCGGGATCGGGCTGCTGCCGTGCTTCCTGGCCGAGCGCGCGGGGGACCTCGTGCGGCTGTTCCCGCACGAGCTGACCTTCCCCGTCTCCTACTGGGTCGTCTCGCGCGCCGACCTGCTGCGCCGGCCCGCGGTGCAGGCCGTGACGGCCGCGATCCGGGCGGCCGTGGACGACATGCGGGACGAGCTTCTCGCGGCACCCCGGGCGACCGGTGCATCAACCAGTACCGGCCGCTCTCGCTGACAGCCGTGTCCTGACGGGTCTGTGGTGGCCGGGAGCGTCGGGGCGGGCTACACCCGGCCGGTGTTGATCCGTCGGAGTCGGCGGCCCAGGAGGAATCCGTCCAGCAAGGACCAGACGCCGAGCCCTCCAAGGGTGAGGGTCATGACGATGCCCTGCTTCCAGTCGCCGATGTAGTAGCGATGCAGACCGATCCAGCCGAAGAACATCCAGAGCAGCCAGGCGTCGGTCGGATTTCTCCGGCCTCGCTGTTTCCTTCGATCTCTGGCAAGGGATGTGCCGCCGGTCGGGGCACGGTGGGTCGTCTTCATGTCGGCTCCTTGCATCAGTCTTCGCACGCCACGCCGTCGAGGTCACCGTCCAGGTCCGACGCGTACTCCGGGGAGCCACGGTAGAGCGGAGCCGCTCCCGCCGCCCTGGCCTCAGTGCAGTTGACGAAGACGCCCTCCGTGGCCGGGGCCGGCGTTTCCGTTGCCCAGGAGGGGTCCTGTGTGCCCGAGCTGCCGGTCATGTCGCCGAACGGAGCTCCCGTGGGCAGCTCCTGGTCCGGGCAGTCAGCCAGGGTGTCGGCCATGGCATCCTTCTCCCGGATGGTCACCGACAGCTCGTACTTCGCCTTCACAGCGATCTGGGTGGCCACGTACTCACAGCGGAAGGACTCCTCCGGGGGCAGCCACTCGTCGGCCGGGGAATCGGACTTCACGGCGTTGATGGAGCCCTCCACGGCCAAGAGGTTCAGGGGGTCGTTGTAGAACTCCACCCGCTCCGCCTGAGAAAGTTCTCGCGCTCCGGAGGCCCAGGCATTTCCAGCTGCCACGACGTGGTCGATCTGCACGTCGGAGGAGGTGGCGACCCCGCGGGTGAAGGAGACCGTGGTGCCCGTGTAGGGGTCGTCCAACCTCCCGGAGGCCACCGTGCAGCCGTCGTCGGAGTCCAGGTCGGTCAGCTCCCGGTTGAGGACCTCGTTGCGCGTGTCCTCGCAGTCCCCGTCGGCATCGATCCAGTCGCCGAACTGAGCCTCGCGATCATAGTCCTCCATGGGACCAGGGGCGGCCACCGTCAGAGCTTCCAGGGCGTCCATGGCCGCAGACGGAGGGTAGGTCCTGGTGGGCTCCGGCGTCGGCGAGGCGGTGACCACCCTGCCGACGGTCCTGGAGGGCGAGGGGGATGCAGCTGGTGCGCGGGTGGTTGCCGACGGTGACGGAGAGACGTTGGGTGTGGACGTCGACGGCGAGGGAACCGGTCCGGCGACCGGTTCGGAGAATGCAACCTCGGAGGTGAGGCCGACCAGCACGGTGCCCACCAAGGTGAGATGTGCAGGCACGGCCACGAGCCACTTGCCGAGCTTGAAGCTGCGACGGGAGGTGAAGGCAGCGTTCCCCGGGTCAGGGGGTGACGGAGGGGCGTAGCTCATGGTTCTCCTGCGGAACAACGGACGACGTGGGAAATCGCTGGATGCCGAGCGCTTGAACACGGCAGCTCATCGCATGCGGTGATCGGGTCACCGGTCGATGTTTTCGGCCTCGGCGTCCCAGGCGGCGTGGGCGTCCCGGGTCTTGGTGGGGCGGTAAGTCTCCCGCAGTTTCTTGAACGCGGCGTTGCTCTGCTGCGCCAGGAACTCCGCGGTTCCCTCGGTGGCTACATCCTGTCGGGCCCGGTCCCGGGCGGCGGTGATGGTCCCCATGATCTTTTCCGTGGCCGTGGACCGACCGATCAAGTACGCCTCACGGACTTCCGGATCCTGGTGGTAGAGGTAGCGATCGTTCGCCCGTCCAGCAGTGGCGTTGAACGGATCGTCGGTCAAGTCGGAGATCATGGCGGCCAACCAGTCCAGACGGTCGTCTATCTTCTGGCGCGTGCTGGGTGCGACAACGAGCTGCCGGACGGCCCAGACCTCCCTGCCGTGATGGCGGAACTGGTCGATGGTCCAGTCGGCCCGGGGCATCACGGCCAGCGTCTTGGAGACCGACGGTATGTCCCGCATCTTCTTGTGGGTGGTCGTCCCCGGTCTGAGGTGCCACTGAAGCCAGGCCATGCGCATGTCCTCCTCCCCAGCCCGCCGAGCGGGGACAAAGGTCTTCTCCTCGATCCGCCTCTTCCGCTGGTCCTCCAGGGAGGTGATCAAGGCGTTGACGGCGACGAAGAGGAGCCGCAGGGTCAGGACGACGACACCCAGGGCGCCGAAGAACATGCCCAAGGGTCGGATGAGCGGCAGGAGGCCCGGTAGGAACTCGGGCAGCGAGACGGTGGACGTCATGGAGGTTTCCCCCAAATGCGTGTAATTACTTAAGCAATCACTTTATCCGCACTCCTCCTTCTATTGGCCTCACCGCGAGGTTCGAGGGACATGAGCGGGGACCGGCGGGCTGGGGCCATCTGCCTGCGCTTGGCAAGTGCTCTCCAAAAACCCTTGTCAGAAGCGTGTGCTTTCAGCGCCCGATGGGTGGCAGCCTCACGAAATCGAGTTATGTCCTCTCTTTAGGGGGCCGCCATGTCGTTTATGACAGCGGCAGGTGCGGCAATGGCTCGCCGGCGCAGGACCCGGCTGCCAGGTCCCGCCAGGTGGAACCGTCCTTGCCGCAAAGGCAGCGGCTGGGTCCTGGGGCAGCCTGAGCTTCTGGAGGGAGGCCCGGCCGCGAGTGCCCTCGATAACCGAGGAGCCGAGCGGTACCGTGAACGGCGTCATAGCCCAGTTCTCGTTGCGGAGGTCGTCGTGAAGATTCGTGGAGCCGTTTTGGAGACCATGGAGGCCTCCGCCCCGTACGCCGAGTCACAGCCCCTGCGCGTCGAGGAGCTCGAGCTCGGCGAGCCCGGGCCCACCGAGCTGCGCGTGCGGATCACGGCGGCCGGCGTGTGTCACTCCGACCTCTCCGTGGTCAACGGCAACCGCCCGCGGCCCCTGCCGATGCTGCTGGGCCACGAGGCGGCCGGCGTCGTCGAGGCCGTGGGCGCGGACGTGACCGACCTGGCCGAGGGCCAGCACGTGGTCATGGCGTTCCTGCCGCGCTGCGGGGAGTGCGCCGCGTGCCGGACCGAGGGGCTGCTGCCGTGCACGGTCGGCACGAAGGCCAACACCGCGGGCACCCTCATGGAAGGCTCCATGCACCTCTCCGACCAGCGCGGCCAGGTGTACCACCACCTGGGCGTCTCCGGGTTCGCCACCCACGCCGTGGTCGACCGGCGCTCCGTGGTGCCCGTGGGCGAGGACGTCCCCGCCGCCGTCGCGGCCGTCATGGGCTGCGCGGTGCTCACCGGGGGAGGGGCCGTGATCAACGCGGCGAAGGCCGGGCCCGACGACGCCGTGGCGGTGGTCGGCCTCGGCGGCGTGGGGCTGGCCGCGCTGCTGGTGGCCAAGGCGGTGGGCTGCCGCCGCGTGATCGCGGTGGACGCGCTCGCGGAGAAGCTGGAACTGGCCAGAGAGTTCGGCGCCGACGAGGCGCTCACCCCGGACGAGCTAGTGGCCCTGGAGGAGAAGCCGCGCGTCGTCATCGAGGCGGCCGGGCACCCTCGGGCGTTCGAGACGGCGTTCAACGCCACCGCGGCCGGCGGCGTGACTGTCACGGTGGGCCTGCCGGCGCCGGGCGCGATGTCCACCATCGAGCCGCTGAAGATCACCGCCGAGGCCCGGCAGATCATCGGCAGCTACCTCGGCTCGGCCGTGCCGGCCGTGGACATCCCCAAGTACGAACGGATGTGGCGCGACGGCGTGCTGCCGCTGGAGAAGCTGATCACCTCCCACGTCCGGCTCGAGCAGATCAACGAGGCGATGGACGAGCTGGACGCGGGTCGGGCGGTGCGGCAGATCATCGAGTTCTAGCTCGGAGATGCCGATGTGTCGCGCCAGTACAAGGTGCGGCACATCCCTAGGATGAGTCCGTGGCTAGCAGCGGGCAATTCTCTTTCGATGACGAACTCCGGTTACGGCAGGAGGCCATGCGCTGGCTGGCCGTACGGACCCATGACGGTCTCCATGCTCTTCATAACGATGAGATAGCTGACTTCAGCTTTGAAGGCGCTCCGCTCCGACTCAAGGACAGGCAGCGAGGCATTTGGAAACCCCGCCAATTGCAGGCGGCATTGTCAATCATGACGGCATACACGCCACCTGGTAAGGAGCGTCCTTATGAGGATGCTGAGGGGGCTGACGGACACCTCCGCTATAAATGGCGCGGTGATGATCCGATGCACGCTGACAACCGAGCATTGCGTCGAGCCTGCGAAGCCGGTCTACCCCTGATGTGGTTTATCGGCATCCAGCCGAGTGTTTATCAGGTACTTTTTCCTGTTTACCTTATGGGCGAGGAAAAGGCTGAGAAGCAATTCGTCGTCCTAATTGATGATGCTCAGCGAGTGTTCGAGGACGCACCCATCCTCTATGACGGCCCGTCGCTGGACCAGATCCAGAAGCGGTACGCTCAGCGCATGGCCCGACAACGTCTCCATCAGCCAGTGTTTCGGTCCATGGTAATGCGGGCCTATGACGAGCACTGCGCTATCTGCGCACTTCACCACGTGGAGTTGCTCGATGCAGCGCATATCGTCCCGGATGCTCATGAACAAGGCATTGCTGCCGTTACGAACGGCATCGCGCTGTGCAAAATCCACCACTCCGCCTATGACAAGCACTTTTTGGGCATACGCCCCGATTATGTCGTGGAAATCCGCGCTGATCTGCTGTTGGAAAAAGACGGCCCGATGCTTCGACATGGACTGCAGGAATTTCATGGGGAGGTCCTGCGTGTGCGTCCTGAACGGCGAAATGAGTGGCCCTCGGTCGAGCTTTTGGAAAAATCATACGACGCTTTTCGTAAGGCCGCCTAGAAGGTTGCGCATCAATAAGTTGTATGTAAATTCTACCTAAAAGTAAACGCCAAAAGCCGCTTTCTAGTAGCCTGCGGTACCACACAAGTGGTGTTGCCGAACTACGTGGCCCCCCATTGGACTGAGCACTTAAGGTTGGGTCCTGGACCCCTGCTCTTATTGGCTCCAGTGTTCAAGGGGTCAGCGGCGGTGACTTGAGTCTTAGGTGGAATAGGGTGCTCGGCGAGAGCGCCCTAGTTGGAGGACGCCGCAAGGGCAAACTTTTCTGGGGATGGGTAAGGCGATAGGCCCAGGATTTTTGCTTTGCCTCGGTTGCGGGACGAACCCCTGGCTGGCTAGGTCAACCTGCAGTCGGCATCCGGCGGCGTACCCTAGACCGTCCGGGCGCCGCCACCTCGTCGTCGTCCCACCGCCCTGCCGCATTACAAGGAGACCGTCCGTGGAACCCGAACCGCTGGAACCCCTGATCCGCTTCCTGGCCGTGGACCACGCCGCCGACCTCACCGGGCTGTCGGCGCGCATCCCCGGCTCCGGGTTCCTCTGCTACTACCCCAACGACGAGGAGTACGAGGGTTTCCTCGACGGCACCGGCCGGATCTGGCTGCGCGGCGACGACGCCACCCCCGCCCGGGAGCTGCTGGAGGTGCTCGAGCCGCCGTTCCGGATCGCCTACCCCATCGCGCCGGCCGTCACGGCGAACGAGGAGTCGGTGGTCTCCGCCGGCGTGCTGCACACCCCCGAGGAGCTGGACGCCTACCGCGCCCGCTTCGCCGACGTGGACGGGGGCGTGGACGAGGACCACCAGGCCCACGCCGTGGACGCCTCCGGCCAGCACTGGACCCTGATCCTCGGCGCGGAGCCCGGCGTGGTGCTCGCGCTCTGCGTGGGCCGCGACCAGGACGGGACCCCGTTCTCGGAGCAGACCACCTTCGACGCCGCCACCCTGCCCCTGCCCATCACCGTCGTGGAGCTCGACTGAGACAGGGCCTCATGGCGTGACGAGGAGGTAATGCCCGCCCTGGCTCAGAGGAACGGGCGCAGCGGCTTCAGTACGAGCTCCGCGAACCGGGCGGCGGGGTGGCGCTCGTGCCACTGCTCGGCCGTCAGCGTCCGGCAGTTCTCGCTGTCGGCGGCGAAGATCCGCTCCATGTCCGCGGCGAAGGTCTCGTCGTGGATCTCCAGGGTCGTCTCGTAGTTGAAGCCCAGGCTCAGCCGGTCGATGTTGGCCGTGCCCACCATGGACCACTGCCCGTCGATGGTGGCGGTCTTCGCGTGGATCATCGCGTTGCGGTAGAGCAGCAGGGTGATGTCCTCGGCCAGCAGCGCGGAGTAGAAGCCGTGGGCGAGCCAGTCGGCGAGCACGTGGTTGGAGTTCTCGGGCAGGATCACCCGCACGTCCACGCCGCGCCGGGAGGCCTCGACCAGCGCCTCGAGGATCTGCTGGTCGGGGATGAAGTAGGCCGTGGTGAGGTGGATGTGGTGCCGCGCGCGGTGGATCGCGTCCAGGTAGACGCTGCGGATCGGGTAGACCAGGCTCGCGGGGATGTTGTTGATCGACCGCACCCGGGAGTCCCACTCGCCGGGGCTCAGGTGCGGCAGCCGGTGGCGCCGCCGGGAGGAGGGGTGGTTCCACACCGCCGCGAAGGAGTGGCTGAGCTCGAACGCCTCGGGACCGGTAAGGCGCACGTGGGTGTCGCGCCACTCCGTGGCATAGAGCGAGCCGATGTTGTAGCCGCCCACGAACCCGACCTCGTCGTCGACCACGAGGATCTTGCGGTGGGTGAGCCCGCTGGCCTGCACCGGGGTGAGCAGCCGGCGCACCCGCACGGGCGGGACGCGGTAGACGTGCACGTCCGGGTGGAAGCGGTAGAACGAGGCGGGCACCACGAGGTTGCCGAAGCCGTCGTACATCACGTACACCTCGACGCCGCGGGCGGCGGCGTCGTTGAGGGCGTCGCGGAAGGCCCGGCCGACCTCGTCGCCCTTCCAGATGAAGGTCTCCAGCAGGATCCGCCGCTGCGCGCCCCGGATCGCGGCGAGCATGTCCCGGTAGAGGTCCTCCCCGTAGGTGTACGCCGTCGTGCCGGTGCCGGCCACCGTGCCCTCGAAGGTTCCCGGGCGGGGGAAGCCCGTGCGCCGGGCGCGCTTGCGGCGCTGGACCGCGTCCGTGCCCACGAGCGCCGCCACGACGGCGGCCTGCACGGCGCCGAAGCCCACGAGGGAGCGCACGGCGAGCGTGCGGAGGGGGCGCGAGCCGGGTGTGGAGGAGAACAGCATCGGCCCAGCCTATCCGCCCGCCCCGGCCGATCCCCGGAACGCCTGCGCCGGGGAGCGCCCCTCCCGGCTCCCGCGCTGCTGCCGCTCGGCGGTAAAGTCGTGCAGACGCCGTCCCGCCGAGGACACGTCCTCTGCCCCTTGATCCAGGACCGTGACATGACCTGCACCTCGTCGTCCTTCCCGACGATCCCCGCTCTCCCGCCCGTTCGCGACGACAACGGGGATGCGCCCCTCTGCGCCGGGCTCGACATCGGCGGGACCGCGATCAAGTACGCGCTCGTGGACCCGGTCCGCGGAACGACCGTCGGACGGGTGCGCCGCGTGCCCACGCCGTCGCCGGCCACGCCCTCGGCCGTGGTGGGCGCCCTGCGCGGGGTGCTGGAGACGCTGGAGGGCGAGCTGGAGCCGGGGAGGTCCCTGGCCGGCGTGGGGGTCGGCGTGCCGGGCATCGTCGACGACGGCGTGGTGCGCTCCGCCGTCCACCTCGATGACTCCTGGCTGGGCGTGTACGCCCCGCGGCTGCTCGCCGAGGGCCTGGGCCGGGAGGTCGCCGTGCTCAACGACGCCGACGCCGCCGGTCTGGCCGAGATGCAGTTCGGCGCCGCCCGGGGCGCGGGCGGGACCGTCCTGCTGATCACGCTGGGCACCGGGATCGGCTCGGCGCTGTTCCTCAACGGGGTGCTGGTGCCCAACACCGAGCTGGGGCACATCTGGTTCGAGGGCCGCGACGTCGACGGCTGGGCCGGGGCCTCCGCCCGGATCGCGGAGCAGCTGGACTGGCCCACCTACACGGACCGGGTCCAGCGCTACCTGTCCCACCTCGAAGGCCTGATCTCCCCGGACCTCATCGTCCTGGGCGGCGGGATCAGCGAGCGGCAGGAGCAGTTCCTGCCCCAGCTGAGGCTGCGGGCCCGCGTCGTGCCCGCGCAGCTGCGCAACGCCGCCGGCATCGTCGGCACCGCGCTGCAGGCACACCGCGTGGGCGTCGCCGCGCGGTAGCGGCAGGGCGGCAGGTCGGCTACTGTCGGCCTGTCCTCGGAAGCCGCTCAGGGGGAGCGGAACGACCGTCGAGCTGATCACGGAGACACCGTGCCGGCAGCGGCCGGTCGTCGTGCCCGGGGGAAACGGAGGCACCATGCAGCGCAGCTCTCGGCCGTCCACCCACCGCCGCCGCCCGCGGGGCCGGCGCCTCGCGGCCGTGTCGGTCGCCCTGGCGCTCGCCGCGGGCGGAGGGGTCGCCGGTGCGCTCGCGCCCGCCGCCGCGGCCGAGGCTCCCGGCCCTGCCGCCGTCCGCCTCGAGACCCAGCTGCAGGCCCTGGCGGCCCAGGTGCCGGGGGAGCTGGGCTTCGTGCTCCTCGGCCCGGACGGCGCGCCCGTGCTGACCCACAACGCGGACCGCTCCTTCACGAGCGCAAGCCTCTACAAGCTCTTCGTGGCCCACGCGGTCCTCGACCGGGTGGACCGGGGCCTGATCGCCCTGTCGGACACCGTGCCCGGCACGAGCTTCACGGTGGAGGACGCCGTGCGGCGGACGATCACCTGGTCCGACAACGTCTCCGGGGCCGCCCTCGGGCGGTGGCTGGGCTGGAAGGAGGTCGAGGCCTTCGCCCGGGCGAGCGGCTTCGAGTCCACCACCTACGACCCCGACGCGGCGGGCGGCATCGTGCACATGACCACCACGCCCGACGACGTCGCGGACCTCCTCCAGCGCCTGCGCACGGGCGAGCTGCTCTCGGGCCCGTCGGGCGATCTGCTCCTGGGGTTCCTCACCGCGCAGGAGCTCACCTACGCGCTGTCCACGGGACTGTCCGCGGACGTGGAGTTCGCGCACAAGACGGGCCTGCTGGAGCAGGTCTCCCACGACGCCGGGATGGTGCGGCAGGACGGGCGGGAGCACGTCGTGGCGGTGCTGACGGACGGCTGGTCCGGCTACGACGACTCGAAGCCCTGGTTCCAGCGCATGGGACGGGCGCTGGACGACTACGTGCACGCCGCCTGAGCCCGCCGGGCGGGACGGTCCGGCACTGGCCGCCGCTCCGCCCGGAAGGGTTTCGCATTCCGGCAACGCTGGCGTCCGAAAACGAGACTGGTTCCCGCACATTCCGCCCGTCTACCCTCGACTCCATGATGAGACCCGCCGCACACGATGTCGCCCTCGAGCCCCGTCACCTGGCGGAAACACAGGAGAGGTACTTCGCCTCGGGGGCGTTCTTCGCCGAGCTGGCCGACCTCGTGGCCGCCCGCACGGAGAGCGCCGGGGAGGACGCGAGCGTTGCGTGCAGGGCATACCTGAAGGACAGGATGGGCCCGCTCCTCGAGGAGATCGGCTGCACCTGGCGCGTGCTCGAGAACGAGGTGTGCCCCTCCGCCCCCTTCCTCGTGGCCCGCCGCACCGAGGGCGAGGACGTCCCCACGGTGCTGATGTACGGCCACGCCGACGTCGTGGCGGGCCAGGCCGGCCACTGGGGCGAGGGCCGGGACCCGTGGGCGCTGCGCGCCGAGGGCGAGCGCTGGTACGGCCGCGGCGCGGCCGACAACAAGGGCCAGCACCTGATCAACCTCGCGGCCCTGCGGATGCTCGTCCAGCACAAGGGCCGTCTGGGCTTCAACCTGACCGTGCTGATCGAGACGGGCGAGGAGGTCGGCTCCCCGGGCCTGGCCGAGTTCGCGGCGGCCCACCGGGAGGAGCTGCGGGCCGACGTCTTCGTCGGCTCCGACGGCCCCCGCCTGGACGCGGACGTGCCCACCCTGTTCCTCGGCGCCCGCGGCGGGGTGAACCTCACCCTCGAGGCCGACCTGCGCGCCGGCCAGCACCACTCGGGCAACTGGGGCGGGCTGCTGCGCAACGCGGCCACCACCGTCGCCGCCGCGATCGGCACCCTCGTGGAAGGCCACGGCCGGATCACCTGCGAGGCCCTGCTGCCCGCGGAGCTCCCGGCGTCCGTGCGCGCGGCGCTGGCGACGGTCGACGTCGAGGCCCGCGCCGGCGGCCCCGCCGTGGACCGGGACTGGGGGGACCCGGGGCTCGCGGCGGCCGAGCGCGTCTTCGGCTGGAACACCCTGGAGGTCCTCGCCCTCGACGCCGGCGACGCGGACGCCCCCATGAACGCCATCCCGGGCCGGGCCCGGGCCGTGCTGCAGCTGCGGTTCGTGGTGGGCACCGACCTCGAGGGCCTTCCCGGGCGGGTCCAGGCCCACCTCGACGCCCACGGCTATCCCATGGTCCGGGTCCGCGCGGGGACCGCCTTCCCGGCGTCGCGCACCGATCCCGACCACCCGTGGGTGCAGTGGGCCGCGGACTCGGTGCGCCGGCGGGTCGGGGACCGGCTGGCGGTGCTGCCCAACATCGGCGGCTCCCTGCCCAACCACGTCTTCACCGACGTGCTGGGCCTGCCGACCGTGTGGATGCCGCACTCCTACCCGGGCTGCAACCAGCACGCCCCCGACGAGCACCTGCTCGAGCCCCTCGCCCGCGAGGGCTTCGCCATGGCCCTCGGCCTCTTCGACGACCTCGGCGACCCCGCGGGCCGGCCCGCACCGCGGCCCGCCTCCTAGCCCGCCCCGCCGTCCGGCGGCCCTTCCCGACCCACCACCACGGAGACGCACATGACCACCACCGCCCCTCGCGCCGCATCCTCCCCGCCGCCCGGCCTCTCCGGCCGGCGCCGCGTCCGGGCCGTGGCCGCGGCCACGATCGGCAACGCCCTCGAATGGTTCGACATCGCCATCTACGCCCTGTTCGCGGTCTACATCGGGCAGAACTTCTTCCCCGCCGACGACCCCGGGGTCGAGCTGATCCAGACCTTCGCCGTCTTCGGCGTCTCCTACCTCATCCGCCCCCTGGGCGGGCTGGTCCTCGGGTCCTACGCCGACAAGCACGGGCGCAAGGCGGCCCTGGTGTGGACCATCCGCCTCATGGTGCTGGGCACGGCCCTGCTGGCCTTCATGCCCGACTACGACACCATCGGCATCCTCGCCCCCATCGGCATCATCCTGGCCCGGCTGATCCAGGGCTTCGCCGCCGGCGGCGAGTTCGGCGCCGCGACGTCCTTCCTCGTGGAGCAGGACGGGGAGCAGGGGACCCGGCGCGGGTTCCTGGGCAGCTTCCAGTTCGCCAGCCAGGGCCTGGCCACCCTGCTCTCCGCCTCCTTCGCCGCCGGGCTGACCGCGGTGCTCTCCGAGGAGGACATGGTGGGCTGGGGCTGGCGCGTCCCGTTCGTCTTCGGCCTGCTCGTCGGGCCGGTCGGCTACGTCATCCGCCGCTACGTCGACGAGTCCCCGGCCATGAGCGCCGACGACGCCGCCGCGCAGAAGGCGGAGCTGCAGCCCGTCCGCAACCTGTTCCGCCACCAGTGGGGCGGGATCCTCATCGCCGCCGGCGTGCTCGTCGTCTCGACCGCCCTGAACTTCATCCTGCAGTACCTGCCGACCTTCAGCATCAAGCAGCTGGGCCTGAACCCGTCGCTGTCCTTCACGGCGCTGATGATCACCGGGGTGATCCTCACCTTCCTCACCCCCGTGGTCGGGGCGCTGTCCGACCGGGTCGGGCGGCTGCGCATCATGCTGCCCTCGGCGCTGCTGATCGGCGTCTCGGTGGTCCCCCTGTTCGCCTGGCTGATCGCCCGGCCCGCGTTCGGGACCCTGGTGGGCGTGATGATCGTGCTCGGCACGCTCAAGGCCCTGTACTTCGCCGCCCTGCCCTCGGTGATGGCCGACGTCTTCCCCGTGCGCTCCCGGGCCACCGGGCTGGCCTTCAGCTACAACACCGCCACGGCCGTCTTCGGCGGGTTCACCCCCACGATCGCCGCCGCGCTGATCACCCTCACCGGCCAGCAGGTGGCCCCGGGCTACTACCTGCTCGTGGTCTCGATCATCAGCATCAGCGCGCTGCTGGCCGCCGTGCGCGTGCGGGGGATCCGCTGAGCGGAACCCGCCCCGACGAGGCGGCCGTGCCGGGCCCCGGAGCGCTCCGGGACCCGGCGCGGCCGCCGTCCGTCCTCCGCCGCACCTGATTCGAGGACGCCGCCGTGGTCCTCCTCGCCCTCACGGTCGTGCCGCCGGCCGGCGTGCTGCTCTGCGCGCCGGGGCCGTGGTGCCCAACACCGTGCTGGTGACGAACCACCGCCCGGGCCGCTGCCCCGGGCACCGAGTAGCCCACATCACAACCTTTACGGGCGTCACGGAATTGATATGGTGGGGGGCATGACACAGCACGAGGGCCCCGTCTCCGGCGGCGTACGACAGATCGAAGACTCCGTGCGGACGGACTTCCGGGACGCCATGTCCTACGGCCGCTACCTGGACCTGGACCGCGTGCTCGGGGCCCAGCACCCCGTGAGCCGGCCCGAGCACCACGACGAGATGCTGTTCATCATCCAGCACCAGACCACCGAGCTGTGGCTCAAGCTCGTGCTGCACGAGCTGCGGGAGTCCCGCCGGCTGATCGACGCCGGGGACCTCGGCAAGGCGCTCAAGGGCCTGGCCCGCGTCAAGGCGATCCAGCGCACCCTCACCGAGCAGTGGTCCGTGCTGGGCACCCTGACCCCCCGCGAGTACGCCCAGTTCCGCGGCGCCCTGGGCAGCTCCTCGGGCTTCCAGTCCTACCAGTACCGCGCGGTGGAGTTCATCCTCGGCAACAAGCACCGCCGCATGCTCGAGGTGTTCTCCAGCGAGCCCGAGGCGCACGAGCTGCTCGCCACCCTGCTCGAGGAGCCCACCGTCTACGACGTGTTCCTGCGGGCCCTGGCCCGGGAGGGCTACGCCGTGCCGCAGGACGTGCTCGAGCGCGACGTCACCCAGCCGTGGACCTTCCGCGCCGACCTCGTGCCCGTGTTCCGGGAGATCTACGAGTCCGAGGACACCCCCTGGGGCTACTACGAGGCCTGCGAGGACCTGGTGGACCTCGAGGACAACTTCCAGGCCTGGCGCTTCCGTCACCTGCGCACCGTCCAGCGGACCATCGGCTTCAAGACCGGCACCGGCGGCTCCTCCGGCGTCGACTTCCTCAAGCGTGCCCTGGACCTCACCTTCTTCCCCGAGCTCTACGCCGTGCGCACCGAGATCGGCAACTGACCCTCCCCGCTCGCCCGCCGGCCCCGCGCCGGCCCCGACCGAAGGCCCGCCCATGACCTCCACCCCGGCCTCCCCGGCCACCGCGTCCGCCGCGCAGCTCGACGCCGCCGACCCGCTCGCCGGCTTCCGCGACCGCTTCCTCGACCCCGCCGGCGAGCACGTCGTCGCCTACCTCGACGGCAACTCCCTCGGTCGCCCGCTCGCGGAGACCCCCGCCCGGCTCGCCGAGTTCATCGGCACCGAGTGGGGCGAGCGGCTGATCCGCAGCTGGGACGAGCGCTGGATGGACGAGCCCACGGCCCTGGGCGACCGGCTCGGCGCGGTGGTCCTGGGCGCCGGGCCCGGCCAGACCCTCGTCGCGGACTCCACCTCGGTGATGCTCTACAAGCTGCTGCGCGCCGCCCTCGACGGCCGGCCGGGCCGCGACGAGATCGTCGTCGACCGCGACAACTTCCCCACGGACCGCTTCCTCGTCGAGGGCATCGCCGCCGAGCGCGGCGCCCGCATCCGGTGGATCCAGGCCGACCCGGCCACCGGGGTGCGCCCCGACGACGTCGCCGCCGTCGTCGGTCCCCGCACCGCCGTGGTCCTGCTCAGCCACGTGGCCTACCGCTCCGGCTTCCTCGCCGACGCCCCCGCGATCACCGCCCTCGTCCACGACGCCGGGGCCCTGGTGCTGTGGGACCTGTGCCACTCCGCCGGGTCCGTGCCCGTGGAGCTCGACGCGTGGGGCGTGGACCTCGCCGTGGGCTGCACCTACAAGTACCTCAACGGCGGCCCCGGCGCCCCGGCGTTCGGCTACGTCCGCGCCGGGCTCCAGCAGCAGCTCCAGCAGCCCATCTGGGGCTGGATGGGCGCCCACCAGCCCTTCGGCATGTCCCCGGACTACCGGCCCGCCGGGGACGTGCGCCGCTTCCTCACCGGCACCCCGCCGATCCTGGCCATGCAGCCGCTCAAGCACATGGTGGAGCTCATCGCCGAGGCCGGCATGGACGCGGTCCGGGAGAAGTCGGTGCTGCTCACCGAGCGCGCCGTCGTGCTCGCGGACGAGCTGCTCGCCCCGCTCGGCGCCGAGCTGGCCAGCCCCCGGGACCCCGCCGAGCGCGGCTCGCACATCACCGTGAACCACCCGCGCTTCCGCGAGGTGACCGCCGCCCTGTGGGAGCGCGGCGTCATCCCCGACTTCCGCCCCCCGCACGGGCTGCGGATCGGGCTGTCCCCGCTGAGCACCTCCTTCGCCGAGCTGCAGGCGGGCATGGAGGCCGTGCGGGACGCCCTGCTCGAGGTGCAGTGACCACGGTCCTCGACGACATGGTCTCCCGCCCCGGGAGCACCGTGTCCCTGCTGCGCACCGTCGTGGGCCTCTACCTGCGCGACGCCGGGGGCTGGATGCCCGCCCGGGCGCTGCTGGAGCTCATGGCGGCGCTCGGGGCGCCCGCGCCCCAGGCCCGCACCGCGCTGAGCCGGGTCAAGCAGCGCGGCGTCCTCGTGGCCGCGGCCCGCGACGGCCTGCCCGGCTTCGCGCTCGCCGACGGCGCCCGGCCCATGCTGGAGCGCGGGGACCGCCGGATCGACGAGCCGCGCAGCATGGGCCCGGGGGACGACTGGTGCGTGATCGTGTTCTCCGTCCCGGAGGAGGAGCGGGAGCGCCGCCACCAGCTGCGCCGGCGGCTGCGCTGGGTCGGCTGCGGCACCGTCTCGCCCGGGGTGTGGATCTGCCCGGACTTCCTCCGGGACGAGGTCCAGGACATCCTCGCGGAGCTGGGGCTCGCGGACCGGGCGGTGTTGTTCACCACCCGGGGCCTGCCCGCGGCGGCGGACCTGCCGGGGGCGATCGCCCAGTGGTGGGACCTCGAGCACCTGGCCGCGCTGCACCGCGGCTTCCTCGAGAAGTGCTCGGCCGTGCCGGCCACGGCCCCGGCGCCCACCGCCGGGACCTTCGCGGACTACGTCCGGTGCATCGACCACTGGCGGGTGATCCCCTACCTGGACCCGGGGCTGCCCCCCGAGTGCCTGCCGGCGGACTGGCCCGGCGCCGAGGGCGTCCAGCTGTTCCTGCGGATCCGCGACACCCACGCCGGGCCCGCCGCGGCGTTCGTGCGGGGCGTGCTCGCCGCGGGGCTCTCCCCGGAGCTCTCCCCGGCAGGTCCGGCGGAGGGCCCGTCCCGGTCCTGAGCGGTCCCGGGCCATACTGGAGGCCCGGGCGGAGGAGGCGATGACCGTGGTCCAGCTGCTGCCCACGCACCTGCAGTACTTCGCGGAGGTGGCCCGGACGGGCTCCGTCACCGAGGCCGCCGGCGCGCTGCGCGTGGCGCCGTCGGCCATCAGCCGGCAGATCGCCAAGCTCGAGGCCGCCTTCGGGGTGCCGCTGTTCACCCGGCACGCCCGCGGCATGGCCCTCACCGAGGCCGGCGAGGGCCTGCTGGCCTACACCCGGCGGGCCGAGATCGAGACCGGCGCCCTGCTGGCCTCCCTCGGCTCGGGCGCCTCGCCGCGCTCCCAGCAGATCGTCGTGGCGGCCACCGAGGGCTTCGCCCACCGGCTCGTGCCGGCGGCCATGGCCAGGCTGCGCCGGGTCCACCCCCAGGCGTCCTTCAAGCTCCACGTGGTGAGCGCCGACGAGGCCACCCGGATGGTGGTGGAGGGCGCCGTGGACATCGCCGCGACCTACTCCCTGGGCCACACGGACGGGGTGCGCGTCGAGCACACCTCCACGTGGCCGCTGTTCGCGGTGGTCAGCACCGGCCACCCCCTGGCGGGCCGGGAGACGGTGACGCTGGGCGAGCTCGCCCACCACCCGCTGGCCCTGGCGATGCGCGAGACCAGCCAGCGCCAGCTGCTCGACTCGGCGGCCCGCGGCGAGGGCCTGACCCTGCATGCGGTCCTCGAGTGCAGCAGGGTCGCGCCGATCTACGAGTTCGCCCGCTCGGGGGAGGGCGTCGGCTTCATCAGCGAGCTGGGCGCCCGCCCCCGCCCCGACGACGGCCTGGTCCACGTCCGGGTCGACCACTACGTCTTCGGCCAGCGCAGCGCCCAGCTGCAGACCCCGGTCGGGCGGCCCCAGGCGCCGCTGCTGCTCGACTTCCTGCGCCTGCTCATCGTGGAGCTGGACCCGGACTACGTGCCCGAGAAGGCCAGCTCCCTCACCCGGCAGCTGCCGCCGGCCTGACCCCGCGGCCGGCGCCCGCTCACGCGGGGAGCAGCTCCGGGCGCTCGGTGAACTCCAGGCCGTGGGCCTCCCCGACCGAGCGGTGGGTGACCCGGCCCGCGGCGGTGTTCAGGCCGGCGGCCAGGGCGGGGTCGGCCTCCAGGGCAGCGGCGACGCCCCTGTCGGCGAGGGCCACGGCGTAGCGCAGGGTGACGTTGGTCAGGGCGTAGGTGGAGGTGGACGGCACCGCGCCCGGCATGTTGGCCACGCAGTAGAACAGGGTCTCGTGCACGCCGAAGACGGGGTCCTCGTGGGTGGTGGGGCGGGAGTCGGCGAAGCACCCGCCCTGGTCCACGGCGATGTCCACGAGCACGCTGCCGGGCTTCATCGCCGCGACCATCGCGTTGGTCACCAGCTTCGGGGCCCTGGCCCCGGGGACCAGGACGGAGCCGACGACGAGGTCCGCCTCGGTCACCGCCCGCTCGACCTCGTAGGCGTTGGAGGCGATGGTCCTCAGGCGCCCGGCCCAGCGGTCGTCGAGCTGACGGAGCCGGTCGACGTTGATGTCCAGGATGCTCACGTCCGCGCCCAGGCCCACGGCCATCGCCGCGGCGTTGGTGCCGGCCACCCCGGCCCCGAGCACGGTGACCTTGGCGGGGCGCACCCCGGGCACCCCGCCCAGCAGGACGCCCTTGCCGCCGGCGGGGGCGGTGAGGGCGGAGGCTCCGGCCTGGACGGCCAGGCGCCCGGCGACCTCGCTCATGGGGGCCAGCAGCGGCAGGCGCCGGTCGGCGGTCTGGACCGTCTCGTAGGCGATGGCGGTGACCCCGGACTCCAGCAGGGCCCGGGTCAGCTCGGGCTCGGCGGCCAGGTGCAGGTAGGTGAAGAGGACGAGGCCCTCGCGGAAGCGGTGGTACTCCTCGGCCACCGGCTCCTTGACCTTCAGCACCATGTCGGCCCGGGCCCACAGCTCGTCGGCGTCGGCCACGAGCTGCGCGCCGGCGGTGGCGAACTCGAGGTCGGGGATGCCCGAGCCGGTCCCGGCGCCGGCCTCGACGAGTACCTGGTGCCCGTGGGCGACCAGCTCGTGGACGCCGGAGGCGGTGATCGCGACCCGGTGCTCGTTGTTCTTCACTTCACGGGGAACGGAGATGATCATCGGAGGCCTTCCGCAGAAATCGTAGACTGGATGCGTCAACGGTAGATTTCCGCACGGTCTTTGTGACGGTCGCCGCAGATCCTTCGGCAAGTGCCGCCGAACTCGCAGAATGGAACGCACAGTGACCTACCCCACGCGCCCTCCGTCGCAGGATCTGCGGCCGGTTCCCGAGCTCGACGAGCTGGACCGGCGGCTGCTGGGACTCCTGCGCCAGAACTCCCGGATGACCAACCAGGCCCTCAGCGAGGCGCTCGGGGTGGCGCCCTCCACCTGCCTGGCCCGGATGAAGGGGCTGCAGCGCTCCGGGGTGATCCGCCGCTTCACGGTCGAGGTGGACCCGCGGGCGCTCGGGCAGAACATCGAGGCGCTGATCAGCGTGCGGATGCGGGCGGGCGCCCGGCACCTGATGGCCGCCTTCGGGGAGGGGCTGAAGAAGGTCCCGGAGGTCTCCCAGTTCTTCTTCCTGGCGGGCGCGGACGACTTCCTCATCCACGTCACGGCGCGGGACACGGACCACATCCGACAGTTCGTCCTCGAGCACCTCTCCTCGAACCCGGCGGTGGCCGCGACCCAGACCAGCCTGGTGTTCGAGCACGTCCAGGGCTCCGACGACCTCTGACCGGCGGGGCCCGCGGTCCCCGCTCCCCGGAGGGGGCGGGCGGCCGCTAGCTGTACTGACCGGGGACGTTGGTTGAGTAGTTGTGATCCGTTGATCTGATCAGTGGCGCGGGGAGAGCCTCCTGCGGTGGAGTGGAACTGCCTAGGTATCCGTTCACGCACAGGAGGCCCTCGTGTCCCACGCTAACGCCGCGCTGACCCCGCGTCACCGGTTGCAGGTCGCCCAGCTCGTCATCGATCAAGGCGTTCCGATCGCCGAGGTCGCCGCCCGGTTCCAGTGCTCCTGGCCGACCGTCAAGCGCTGGGCGGCCCGGTACGCCGCCGGGGAACCGATGACCGACCGCTCCAGCCGGCCCCGGTCCATGCCCCGGAAGACCCCGGTCGCGCTCACGCGGCGAATCGTCTCGCTGCGGTTGCGCAAGCGGATCGGCCCGGTCCAGCTGGCGGCCGCGACCGGGGTCGCTCCCTCGACCGCGCACCGGGTGCTCACCCGGTGCGGGCTGCACCGGCTGACCCATGTCGACCGAGCCACCGGCGAGCCCGTGCGCCGCTACGAGCACGTCACCCCGGGGGCGCTGCTGCACGTGGACGTCAAGAAGCTCGGCAACATTCCCGACGGCGGTGGTTGGCGCTTCGTGGGCCGCGCCCAGGGCAAGAAGAATCGGGTCGCCACCCCGGACAAGCCGAAGAACCGGTACCACCACCCGAAGATGGGGCACGCGTTCGTGCACACCGTCATCGACGACCACTCCTTCAGTGGCCTACGCCGAGGTCCACGACGACGAGACCGCCGCGACCGCTACCGCCGTGCTGGCCCGGGCCGTGGCCTGGTTCGCCGATCGCGGGATCACCACCCGGCGGGTGCTATCGGACAACGGCTCGGCCTACGTCTCGCACCGGTGGCGCGAGACCTGCGCCGAGCTGAAGATCCGGCACATCCGCACCCGGCCGCGCCGGCCGCAGACCAATGGCAAGATCGAGCGGTTCCACCGCACCCTGGCCGACGGGTGGGGCTATGCCCGCTGCTACACCAGCGAGGCAGAGCGTCGACAAGCCCTGGCAGGATGGCTCCACGAGTACAACCACCACCGCCCCCACACCGCCTGCGGAAACAAACCACCCATCACCCGCTTGACCAACCTGTCCGGTCAGTACAGCTAGCTGCGGCCGACGGCGTCCAGGACCTCGGCGCGGAGCCGGTCCAGGTCCACGGGCTGACCCTCGTGGAGCCCGTGCGCCCGGACCCAGGCGCGGGCGGCGCGCCACACCTCGTCGCAGCCGGCCTCGACCTCCGGGTGGGCCGCGCCGATGCGGGTCTGGGCCGGGTGCTCCGGGCCTTCGCCGGCGAAGAAGAGGACCGAGACCGGGTTGGAGCCGAGCCCCACCACGCCTCGGACGGCCACGATGACGCGGCCGTGGAAGCAGTCACCGGGGTGGAGGTCCCAGGCGCGCCGGACGGTCGCGCAGTCCGTGCCCGCGAGGCGGGACGCGGAGCGGCTCGTGCCCGGTGCCGACGACGCGTCGTGGTCCTGGCGCCGCTCCTGGATGCTGTCCTGCCGCAGGAGCCGGGGGAGCTGTGCTTCCGAGCCCATCGGGGGCCTCCTTCACCGGTCGTAGGAGGACCGGTTCCTCCGCCGGGGCGGCGTGGAGCGCGGACGGTACGAGCAGGAGGAAGGGGGTCTACTGGAGGCACCGGCAACGGTTCCGGGCGTGCAGCGGGAAGAACGGTCTGACCCCTTCAGCATTCCCCGATCGGCCGGGCGGTGGAACCGTTGGCGGAATTGTTTCCTACAACAAATCGGCACCGGTCCCGAGAGCGCCGCCGGATCTCAGGGGAGCAGGCGCTCCAGCAGGTCCCGGCAGGTCCGGTAGGCCTCCTGGTCCGGGTCGATCACCGCGAAGTGGTCCCCGCCCACCTCGTGGAGCTCGGCGGGATCGCCGGCCGCGCGGGCCGCGGTCACGTAGTCCGCCGACAGGGCGAAGGGCACGGCGTCGTCGGTGCGGCTGTGCACGGCGTGCACGGCGGTCCCGATCGGCAGCGCGCGCGCCGGGTCGGCCAGGGCGAAGGGCCGCTCCAGCTGCGCGGACGTGCCGCCCATCAGGTTCCGGGCGGCCTGCTCGCTGAGGCCCAGCCGCTCGGCCGTGGCGAGGTCCAGCACGCCGGCCTGGCTCACCACACCCGCCAGGGTCACCGCCGGCCGGGCTCCGGGGGCGTCCGGGGGCAGCGTGTGCCGTCCGGCCGCCCACACCGCCAGGTGCCCGCCGGCCGAGTGCCCCAGCGCCACGACCCGGTCCAGGTCGAGGCCGCAGCGGCCGGCGATCGCGGCGAGGTGGTCGATGCCGGCGGCGACGTCCTCGAAGGTCCGGGGCCACCCGCCGGCGCCGGTCGCCCCGTCGGTGCCGGCGCGGCGGTACTCGAGGTTCCACACCGCGAACCCGTGCTCCACGAGGTCCTCGGCCACCGGCACGCCCAGCTCTGCGGTGTACTTGTCCCGCCAGTAGCCGCCGTGGACGACCACCACGGTGCCCCGGGAGGAGCGCCCGCCGCGGTCCGGCAGGTGCAGCCGGCCCCACTGGTCGGGGTGGGGGCCGTAGGAGTGCTGCTCCACCGGCGGCCGTCTCCGGCCGGACGGGGCCTGGGTCATCGTGGGACTCCCTCCGGGATCGCGGTGGCGGGCAGGGGGCGCCGGCTTCCGCCCCACCCCACTCTAGGGGCGAGGTCTCCCCCCGGCGCGGACCCTCCCGTGCCGTCCCCCGTCACGGACGAGGGGCTCGCGGCCGGCGACGGGCCGTGGCAGCAGCGGCCCGCTGCTCGGGCCTGCCCGCCGGGGGGCTCGATAGGCTGGGGGCATGCCTGTTGAACAGAAAGCTCAGATCGGTGTCACCGGCCTTGCGGTGATGGGGGCGAACCTGGCCCGCAACTTCGCCCGGCACGGCTACACCGTGGCCCTGCACAACCGTTCCGTCGGCAAGACCGACGCCCTCCTGGCCGCCCACGGGTCGGAGGGGTCCTTCATCCGCACCGAGACCCTCGCCGAGCTCGTCGACGCCCTGGAGTCCCCGCGCCGGATCCTGGTGATGGTCCAGGCCGGGGCGGCGGTGGACGCGGTGATCGAGGCGCTGGTGCCGCTGCTGGCGGAGGGCGACATCATCATCGACGGCGGCAACTCCTACTTCCAGGACACCCGCCGCCGCGAGCGGGAGCTGGCCGCCCAGGGCATCGACTTCGTCGGTGTCGGGGTCTCCGGCGGGGAGGAGGGCGCCCTGAACGGGCCCTCGATCATGCCCGGGGGCCCGGCCAAGTCCTACGACGCGCTGGGGCCGCTGCTGGAGGACATCGCGGCCAAGGCCGTCGACGGCGCCCCGTGCTGCGCGTGGATCGGCCCCGACGGGGCCGGGCACTTCGTGAAGATGGTGCACAACGGCATCGAGTACGCCGACATGCAGGTCATCGGGGAGGCCCACGAGCTGCTGCGGGCGGTGGCCGGGCTGGAGCCGGGGGCCCAGGCGGAGGTCTTCGCCCGGTGGAACACCACGGAGCTGGCCTCCTACCTGATCGAGATCACCGCCCACGTGCTGGCCCAGGTCGACGCCCGCACGCAGGGCCCGCTGGTCGATGTGATCGTGGACGCGGCCGGGCAGAAGGGCACCGGGCGCTGGACGGTGCAGGAGGCCCTGGAGCTGGGCTCCCCGGTGACCGCGATCGCCGAGTCGGTCTTCGCCCGGGCGCTGTCCTCGGCCGAGCCGGCGATGCGCCGGCAGGCCCAGCAGGTGCTGCCGGCCGGGATCGGGGGGACCACCGAGGACGTGGTGGGTGACCCCGGGTTCGTGGAGGACGTGCGCAAGGCCCTCTACGCCTCCAAGCTGGTCTCCTACGCCCAGGGCCTGGACATGCTCACCATGGCCGGGGAGGCCTACGGGTGGGACCTGGACCTGGGGGCGATCGCGTCGCTGTGGCGGGAGGGGTGCATCATCCGGGCGCAGCTGCTGGAGGTCATCATGGCCGCCTACGCCGGGGAGCAGGCGCCGGCGAACCTGTTGTTCGCCCCGCAGTTCGTCACCGCGATCGAAGAGGCCCTGCCGGCGTGGCGGCGGGTGGTGGCCCGGGCGGTGGAGCGGGGGATCCCGGCCCCGGTGTTCTCCTCGACCCTGGCCTACTACGACTCCCTGCGCCGGCCGCGGCTCAACGCCGCGCTGACCCAGGGGCTGCGCGACTACTTCGGGGCCCACACCTACCGGCGCGTGGACCAGGCCGAGGGCGTGTTCCACACCCTGTGGTCCGGGGACCGCACCGAAGTCGTCTCCTGACCCCACCCGACCCGGGCCTGCCCCCACATCCCGGCGCCGCAGGAGAGCCCGCCCCGCACACGGGGCGGGCTCTCCTCGATCCGCTCCGGCCTGAGCGGGCCGGGCGGGCACGACGGCCAGGCGCCGCAAGCACCCGATCGGCCGGCGGCACGGTCCACGACCGGTGGGCGGCACCCGGGCAGGGGCGGGGATGGTGCACAGAAGTATCAGTTCGCCGGGGATTTCCCGGCTAGTGTCATGGGTCACACCTTCGTAGATTTGAGGGCACCGGGCACCACCGGAACATCTTTCCGCTCGTCAGGTGCCTCTCCACCCGGTGTCCACGAAGGAGTGCCTCCGCATGTTCGGCATGCCGCGCCGCCTGCTCTTCGGCTATCTCGCCCTCGCCGTCTTCATGACCGGTGATGGTTTTGAGCTCACGTTCCTGTCCCGTTTCCTCGTCGAGAACGGCTTCTCGCCCACCCAGGCCGGCCTCGTCTTCACCGTCTACGGACTGGTGGTCGCGTTCTCCGCCTGGACCACCGGCGTGCTGGCCGAGGTCGTCGGCGCCAAGCGCCTGATGGTGCTCGGCGGCGTGCTGTGGATGGTCCTGCACGTCCTGTTCCTCACCGTGGGGCTGCAGAGCGTCGTCGGCACCATCCTCATCTACAGCCTGCGCGGGGTCGCCTACCCGCTGTTCATGTACTCCTTCGTGGTGCTGATCGCCCAGTCGGTCCACCCCGGTCGCCTGGCCTCGGCCATGGGGTGGTTCTGGGCCTCCTTCTCCCTGGGCATCGGCGTCATGGGCGCCTACGTGCCCAGCCTCCTGGTCCCGCGCATCGGCGAGTACGCCACCCTGTGGGCCTCGCTGCTGTTCGTCGCGGCGGGCACGGTGATGTGCGCCTTCCTCGTCCCGGGGGCGCCCAGGGAGGTGGACCTCTCCCAGAAGCTCCACGGCGAGGAGCGCACCCGCGAGCTGCTGCGCGGCGTGACCATCCTGGTGGAGAACCGGCAGATCGCGCTCTCCGTGGTCATCCGGGTCCTGTGCAACCTCACGCTCTACGCCTTCCCGATGATGATGCCGCTCTACCTGACCACCGGCGAGATCGGCGGCCAGGCGTGGTTCTCCCTGCCCGAGTGGATGACCCTCTGGGCGATCATGAACACCATCACCATCGGCGCGAACATCGTCTGGGGCCGGCTCGGCGACCGCTACGGCTGGATGCGCCAGATGCGCTGGTTCGGCTTCGGCGGCATGGCCCTCGCGGCCCTGGCCTTCGCCTACTTCCCCGTCTGGTTCGGTCCCAGCTTCCCGATGATGGTCGTCCCCGCCGTGGTCTTCGCCCTCTCGGTGACCGCCTTCGTGCCCATGGGCGCGATCTTCCCGGCCCTGGCCCCCGAGCACCGCGGCGCCGCGATCTCGGCCCACAACCTCGCCTCCGGGCTCACCACGTTCATGGGCCCCGGCATCGCCACCCTGCTGCTGCCGGTCCTCGGCCCGGTGGGCGTGTGCTGGGTCTTCGCCGGCCTGATGGTCCTGGGCACCGTGACCACCTTCTTCATCCACCCGCCCCAGCCCGGCATCACGGCCGAGAACGGCCGGATGCTCCCGCGCCGCGAACGCCTCGCCGCCGCCTGAAAGGACCTGAGACCATGAACCCCACGACGCTCACGAACCCCACCAGCCCCACCACCGTCCCGACCCCGCAGGAGAGCACCATGGACGCCGTCGTCCTCGAACGCCAGCACGAGATCCGGGTCCGGCCCGTCCCCGGGCTGCGCCCCGTGGGCCCCGGCGAGGTGCGCATCGGCGTGCACACCGTCGGCATCTGCGGCAGCGACGTCCACTACTTCACGCACGGGAGGATCGGCCCCTACGTCGTCGAAGCACCGATGGTCCTCGGCCACGAGGCCTCGGGCACGGTGCTCGAGGTCGGCGAGGGGGTCACGCACCTGGCCGTGGGCGACCGGGTCTGCATGGAGCCGGGCATCCCGAACCCCCGCTCCCGCGCCTCCCGCCTCGGCATGTACAACGTGGACCCCGACGTGCAGTTCTGGGCCACGCCCCCGGTGCACGGCTGCCTGCAGCCGGAGATCCTCCACCCCGCCGACTTCACCTACAGGCTGCCCGAGCAGCTCTCCCTGGAGGAGGGCGCGCTGATCGAGCCCTTCGCGGTGGCGGTGCACGCGGCGACGAAGGCCCGGATCGCGCCCGGCGACGTCGTCGCCGTCGTGGGCGCCGGCACGATCGGCGTGCTCACGGCCGTCGCGGCCGCGGCGAGCGGCGCGTCCCGCGTGTACATCTCGGACGTGGCCCCGGAGAAGTTCGCCCAGGTCGAGGCCTATCCGACGATCCACCCGGTCGACGCCACCCGGCAGGACCTCGGCGAGGTGGTCCGCGAGGCCACCGGCGGCTGGGGCGCCGACGTGGTGTTCGAGGCCAGCGGCAGCCCGCGGGTCTTCGGCTCCCTGTGGGAGGTCCCCGCCCCGGGCGGGACGGTCGTGCTGGTGGGGATCCCGGTGGACCCGGTGCCCCTGGACATCGCCGCGGCCCAGGCCCGGGAGCTGCGGATCGAGACCGTCTTCCGCTACGCCAACTCCTACCAGCGGGCCATCGAGCTGGCGGCCTCCCCGGCCGTGGACCTCAAGGCCCTGATCAGCGCGACCTATCCCCTCGAGGAGGCCGTCGCCGCGTTCGAGCGCGGTGCCGAGGGCCGGTCCACCGACACGAAGATCCAGATCCGCGTGGCGGGCGCCTGACGTGAACGCCACCGCACGGAGCTCGGCGGACGAGACCACCTCCCCGGTGCGGGAGCTCGTGGTCCCGGACCCGTCGAGCTCCGTGCGGTGGCACCAGCACGACTGGCCGCACCCGCTGGCCCGCTGGCACTACCACCCCGAGGTGGAGGTCCACCTCGTCCGGGAGAGCTCGGGCACGACGATGGTCGGCGACTACGCCGGGCCCTTCGACCCGGGCCACCTGAGCCTCATCGGCTCCTACCTGCCCCACAACTGGATCTCCCACCGCGACGACACGGAGGTGGTGCGCAACCGGGACGCCGTGCTGCAGTTCGACCAGGAGCGCTTCTTCGCCGCCGCCGAGGCGCTGCCGGAGCTGGAGTCCCTGCGCCCGCTGCTGCGGGCCGCCGCCCGGGGCATCGAGTTCCTCGGCCGCACGGCCGCCGAGGGGGCGGCCGCGCTCGAGGCCGTCGAGGGCACCTTCGGCCTGCGGCGCCTGGCCGCCGTCACCGAGCTGCTCGGCGTGCTGGCCGAGTCCCCCGAGGCCGAGCGCCGCTACCTCGACAGCCACGGCGGCACCTACCGGCTGGACGCCGGCGAGGCCGAGCGGTTCAACCGGGCGCTGGGCTACATCACCGACCACCTCGCGGACCGGATGCTGGTCCAGGACGTCGCCGACGAGGTGGGCCTGAGCCGCCCCGCCTTCTCCCGGCTCTTCGCCAAGGCCACCGGCGTGGGCTTCAGCCGCACCGTGATCCGCATGCGCGTGACGGAGGCCTCCCGGCTGCTGCGCAGCACGGACCTGTCCGTCGCGGAGATCTGCTACCGCGTCGGCTTCACCAACCTCTCCAACTTCAACCGCCACTTCCGCGCCACCACCGGCACGACGCCGTCCCGCTACCGCCGGATCGACCGGACCTGACCGCCGCACGGCAGCCGCCCCGCCGGCCGGGGCCGTGGGCCCGGGACCGTAGGGTGGGCTGATGACCTCGACGACGACCGTGGCTTGGCTGGAGCGCCACCAAGTCGCCCTGTACCTCGCGGCGATCGCGGCGGCCGTGCTGACCGGCTGGACGGTCCCGGGCGCGGAGGCCCTCGGCGCGGCGATCACCCCGGTGCTCGGGCTGCTGCTGTTCGCGACGTTCCTCGCCGTGCCGTTCACGGCGCTGGGCCGGGCCTTCGCCGACCTCCGCTTCCTGGGGGCGGTGCTCGGGCTGAACTTCCTGGTGGTCCCCGCGGTGGTGTTCGTGCTCTCGCGGGCGGTCGCCGACCGGGAGGCCCTGCTGCTGGGCGTGCTGCTGGTGCTGCTGGCGCCGTGCGTGGACTACGTCATCGTCTTCACCGGCCTCGCCGGGGGCGCGGCCGACCGCCTGCTCGCCGCCTCGCCGCTGCTGATGCTGGCGCAGACGCTGCTGCTCCCGCTCTGGCTGCTGCTCTTCGCCGGCCCGGCCGCGGTCGCGACGGTCGACCCGGGCCCCCTCGCGGAGGCGTTCCTGGTCCTCGTGGTCCTGCCCCTGCTGGTGGCCGCGGCGGTCCAGCGGGCGGCGCCGCGGCTCCTCCTGGCCCGCCGGGTCGACCGCGTCATGGGCGCCGGGATGGTGCCGCTGATGGTCCTGACCCTGTTCACCGTGGTCGCCTCGCAGGTGCGCGGCGTGGGGGAGCGGGTGGCCGAGCTCGCGGCGGTGCTGCCGCTCTACGCCGGGTTCCTGGTCCTCATGGTCCCGCTCGGCCTGCTGGCCGCCCGGGCCGCCCGCCTGGACGTCCCCTCGGCCCGGGCCCTGGTGTTCGGCGGGGCCACGCGCAACTCGCTCGTGGTGCTGCCGCTGGCGCTCGCGCTGCCGGAGCGGCTGGCGCTGACGCCGCTCGTCGTCGTCGCCCAGACGCTCGTCGAGCTGGTGGGGATGGTCGTCCTGGTCCGGCTCGTGCCCCGGCTCCTGCCCGGCCGGCGGGCCGTTCCCGGGCGCCGATGAGCCCCGCCCGGGGCGTCAGGCCGCGACGCCCACCTGGATGAGGGTGCTCCAGGGGTCCTCGAGGCGCAGCACGGCCCCGTCGTGGCGTGTGGTGATCCGGTGGTCCCTCAGCCGCGCCTCGAGGGCGGCGACGTCGTCGGCGGTCGGCAGGTCGATGTTGACCTGCCCGAGGCCCAGGGAGGCCGCCCGGGGGCCGGCCCCGGCGCTGTGCCAGGTGTTGAGCCCGATGTGGTGGTGGTAGCCGCCGGCGGCGACGAACAGGGCCGAGCCGATGTCGGCCATGACCTCGAAGCCGAGGATGTCCACGTAGAACCGCCGGGCGAGGGGGATGTCCCCGACCTGCAGGTGGACGTGCCCGAGGCTCGCCCGCGCGGCGGTGGGGCGGCCCAGGTCCTGCTCGCGCAGGTGGGTGCTCAGGAAGACGGTCGGGTCCAGGGGGTTGGAGGCCATGGTGACCAGGCCGCTGGGCTCGCGCCGCCACGTGTCCCGGGGGCGGTCGGCGTAGAGCTCGACCCCGTTGCCCTCGGGGTCGTCGAAGTAGAAGGCCTGGCTGACGAGGTGGTCGGCGCTGCCCGTGAACGACGTCGGCGCCACGGCGGCGACCGAGGCCAGGGCCGCGGCCAGCGCGGGCTCGTCCTCGAAGAGGACCGCGGTGTGGTACAGCCCCGCCTGCCCGCGCCGGGCCGGCGGGAGCTCCCGGACCTGGCGCAGCCGCACGACCGTGCGCCCATGGCGGCCCAGGACCGCGGTGTCCCCGGCGTGCTCGAGCACCTCCAGGGTGATCGCGCCGGTGTAGTAGGCGAGCATCGTGTCCAGGTCGGCGACGAGCAGCTCGACGGCGCCCATCCGGGTGCCGGCCGACAGCAGGTCCTCGGCCGGACGCGGCTGCAGGGAACGGGGGTCGGGGTGCTGGGCGAAGATCGGCATGGGACGGCTTTCCGTGGTGAGGACCGGAGGCGACGGCGCCCCCGCTTGTTGATACATCCTCAAGAGTAGCGCCGCGAAGGTTTCCGGTGCAAGCAAATGTTCTCGGGTGGGGCCGCCGGCTCGCTCGGTCAGAGCAGGAACACGAGCAGCAGGATGATCCCGACGATGACCAGGCCGAAGATGCCCCAGTTCTTGAGGGCGCCCGGATCGTCGTCCTCGACCCGGCCCGGGTGCGGGGCCGGAGGGCCGGCGGGCGGTCCGTACATCGGCGCCCGCGGCGCCGACGGCCCCGCGGGGCCCCCGACGGGCGGCACGCCGCCCGGGGCCCAGCGGGGGGCCTCGGGCGTTCCCGCGGGCGCCGACGGCGGCGCGGCGGCCGCCGGTCCCGCAGGGCCCGCAGGGCCCGCCGCTCCCGGCAGCACCTCGCCCGACAGGGCCGGCCCGTCGGCCCGCGTGCGCTTCTCGGCCTCGCGCAGCACGGCCACGAAGCGCTCCAGCGCCGGGGAGCCGTCGTACTGTCCCGACATCAGCCGCTCGGCGCGGCGGCGCACCTCGCGGAAGACGCGGCCGTCGTCGTCGATCCCCAGGTCGCGGGCCGCCTCCGCCACGGCGATCGGGGGCTGGTCCGGCAGGGGGCGGGTGGCCCACTCCAGCAGGCCGGTCAGCAGGGGCCGCTGGAGGACGGGGGCCGCCGCGGCCCGCGCCCCCGGCACGCGGGTGAGCTCGAGCAGCCCGCGCGGCGGGGCCGACGGGCAGCCGGGCACGTCGCCCGGCGTCGACGCGGCGCGCTCGAGGTAGTGCCTGTCGTCGAACAGGGTCGCGAGCAGCACGGCGGCGGCGAACCGGTCCGCCTCGCCGGCGGGGCCCTGCGCGGTGCCGTCCCAGTGGGCGGCCAGCGCCCGGCGGGCGGGCTCGCCGGCCAGGCGGATCCGCAGCTGCGCGTCCTCGGGGCCGCGCACGGTCTCGGCCGGGTGCTCCACCGCGTGGCGCACCTGCGGGTCCAGTTCGAAGTCCATGGGGTCGCCTTCCGTCGTCGTCCGTGCCCCCATCGTCTCAGACGCTCCTGGGGGACACCCTCGTGCGAGCCGTGCCGCGGCTTGTAGGCTGGCCGTCCCGCAGCACCCCGATCCGAGAGAGCCCGAGAGAAGAGGACTGCCATGACCCACCGCAAGGACGGCGCCGACGACGGCACCGCGAAGGTGCGCGCCATCATCAAGAACACCCGCATCGCCCTGCTCACCCACGTGGACCCCGAAGGCCGGCTCGTGGCCAAGCCGATGGCCACCCAGGACGTCGACTTCGACGGCACCGTGTACTTCATCGCCGAGCGCGACTCCGACCAGGTGCAGCACCTCCAGCAGCGGCCTGCGGTCAACGTCGCCTACGCGGGCGACGGGGCGTGGGTCTCCCTCGCCGGCGCCGCCCGCGTGGTGGACGACGTCGCCAAGCTCAGGGAGCTGTGGGACACCTTCACCGGGGCGTGGCTCGAGGGCGGGCCGGAGAACCCGAACAACGTGCTGATCGAGGTCACCCCGGACACGGCCGAGTACTGGGACCAGCCCGGGGGCCACAAGCTCACGCAGGTGGCCAACCTGCTCAAGGCCTCGGTCACCGGTCGGCGGCTCAAGGGCGACAACGAGGTCGTCGACCTCTGAGCGTCCCCGCCCGCACCGGCCGCGGCCGCCCGGTCCCGCGGGACCGGGCGGCCGCGGCCGGTGCGGGGCTGGGCTCAGGCGTCCTGGGCGGGGTCGGTGCTCTCGCCCAGGATGTCGTCGAAGGCCTCGCGCACGGCCTGCCGGGTGGCCAGGCGCACGCTCGCGGCGCTCTGCAGCTCGGCGGTGTCGGCGTCCGCGATGCGCTGACGCTCCTCCTTCTCCTGCTCCAGGGCGTGGTCCCGGGCCTGGCGGATGCGGTCCATGATCTCGTTGGCGTCCATGCTCCCAGCCAACCACGGATCCTCCGTTTTCGACAGGGGGCTGATGAACGTCGTGCGCAGTCATCTTCGGCGCCGGCACGGGGGCCGGCGGTAGGATCCGGCCATGACTGGTGCACTGGTTCGCCCCCGCCACGGCAAGCTCGTCGCCGGCGTCTGCGCGGCCCTGGCGGCGCGCCTCGGCCTGCCGACGTTCCTCGTCCGCCTCGGCTTCGTGGTCTTCGGGCTGGTCGGTGTCGGGGAGCTCGTCTACATCGCCCTCTGGATCATCATCCCGCAGGCGCCCTGACCACCGGCGCCCTGACGACCGGTGCCCTGACCGCCGGAGACGGGCCGGCCGCGCGGGAGGCCACCCGGCGGACCGGCCGAGCTCGCACGCGTGGTGCAGGTCCCCGGGGACCGCGCCCTCGACGACCGTCCGGGCGAGGGCCTCGCCCAGCGCCGGGGCCTGCTTGAACAGGTTGTGCCCGGCCAGCGCGGTGACGCCGTCCTCGGACCAGATCCCCACACCGTCGTCGCCCCACGGCAGCCGGGTCACCCAGCAGTGCACGTGGCCGACCGGGGCCGGGTCGAGCCCGGGCAGGGCGCGCTCCACGTAGGCGACCGTCCGCTCGACCAGCGCGGCCAGGGCGCCGGGGTGGGCGACGCCCCCGTCGGGGTGGACACCGGTCGTCCCGCTCAGGCCCACCGAGAAGTGGCGGCCGTCGGGGTACGGCGCCGCGTACACGCCCGTCTCGCCGAAGGCCCCGCTGCCGTCCTGGAACGTGGGCAGCCCGTGGGCGGTGCCGGAGCGCACGGCGAACGTGGCGCGGGCGTGGGCGGCGGGGGCCACGGGCAGGGACAGTCCCGCCCCGCGCGCCAGGGGAGCGGTGCCCCGGCCGGCGCAGAGCACCACGTGGTCGTAGGCCTCGACGCCGGTGCCGGTGCGCACCTCCACGCGGTGCGGCCCCGCGCGCCCGACCGCGAGGACGTGGTCCTGCACCAGGGCGTCGCGCAGGCGCCCGGTGAGCGCCCCGACGGCCGCGAGCGTGCGGATGGCGCCGCCGTCGACGTCGAGCATGGCCGGGCCCGTCCACCCGGCGAGCAGGGGCAGGCGCTCGTGCAGCTCCTCGGGCGCCAGGCGGCGGGCGCGGACCTCCGGGACCTCCTCCAGCGCCCGCAGCTTGTCCTCGACGCCGTCGCCGATCACCACGGCGCGGTCGGGGGAGATCAGCTCGACGCCGAACTCCCGTCCCCACTCCCGCCACAGGGAGCGGCTGTGCGCCACCAGGGCGACCAGCCGGGGGTCCTCGTGGGCGTGGCGGAAGATCCGGGACCGGCCGGCGGACTGCCCGCCGCCCGGGGTCCCGGACTCGTAGAGCGTCACGTCGGCCCCCCGGCGGTGCAGGGCCTGCGCCGTGGAGAGCCCGACGATCCCGGCGCCGATCACCGCAGTCCGTGTCATGACCCCGACCTAGCGGGAGCCGCCGGGGGAGGACGGGTCCGCGGGTGCGGCCTCCGGGGTGCCGCCGACCATGACGACGGCGCTCGCGGCCACGACGAGGGCCATGCCCAGCAGCTGCGGCACGGCGAGGACCTGGTGGAGGACCACGAGCCCCGCCAGGGCGGCGACGGCGGGCTCCAGGCTGAGCAGGACCCCGAAGACGGCCGGGGGGATGCTGCGCAGCGCCAGCAGCTCGAGCGAGTAGGGCAGCACCGAGGACAGCAGTGCGATGCCCACGCCCCCGGCCAGCACGCTCCCGGTCAGCGCGGGGGCGTGGGCGGTGGCGATCCCCACCGGGGTCACGAGGGCGGCGGCGACCACGAGGGCGACGGCGAGCCCGTCCAGCTGGTCGAAGTGCCGTCCCGCCGAGCGGCTGCCCAGGATGTAGGCCGCCCAGCCCGCGCCGGCCAGCGCCGCCCAGGCGATGCCGCCGAGGTCCAGCTCCCGCCACGGCACGGTGAGCGCCTGCGAGATGAGCACGACGCCCGCGAGCGCCGCCACCACGGCGGCCATGTCCCGCAGCCGCCGGGACAGCACCGCCGAGAGGGCGAGCGGGCCCAGGAACTCGATGGTCACGGCGACGCCCAGCGGCAGCGTGGCGAGGGACTGGTAGAACGCGAAGTTCATCCCCGCGAGGGACGCCCCGAAGAACAGGCCCGCCCGCCAGGCCTGCCCGCTCCGCCCGCGCAGCCGGGGACGGATCACCGCCACCATGAGCACGGCGCTGATGAGCAGGCGCATGGTCACCGTGGCCGAGGCCCCGATCAGCGGGACGAGCACGGCGGCCAGGGCGCCGCCGAACTGGACGGAGACGACCGCGGCCAGCACGTACAGGGTGGGACGCAGCTTCGTGCCGGGGGATGAGGCGAGGGTGGTCACCCGTTCAGGGTAGGGGAACGGCCCGGCCGCCCCGGTGGGTGCCGGGGCGGCCGGGCCGTGGCCGCGGGAATCGGGGCCGCGGGAATCGGGGCCGCGGGAATCGGGGCCGTGGGGGTCAGGCGGCGAGGGCCAGGGGGGCGTGGCGCAGGCGGCACCCCTCGAAGGGGAACAGCCGGCGCACCCCCGTGCCGGCCTCGAGGATCCAGAGGACGCCCAGGTGGGGCGCGACCTGCCCCACGGTGCCGATGTAGCGCTCGTAGTCCTCGTCCCAGATCTCGACCCGGTCCCCGGATCGGACCTGGCTCAGATCGGTCGTCCACTTCTCAGCAGCGGTCATGACGCCACCTCCTGTCCTGATGCGTGTCGTGGTCAGCGTCGTGCTGACCCCTCCATGATGAGGCCGTTGTGTGGCCGGGAGATTTCCGGGACGCGGCCACTCGGTGCGGGGGCTGTTGAGATCCGTCACACCCCTCCGGGCGGGCAACCTCCGGCGGTTGCCTCTGCCGGGACGGAGGGCGGGGGATGTGGCGCGGGTCCCGCAGGGCCGGTGAAATTAAACACGTCGTCCACAGGGCGTTCTTCCGCTGTAACATGCCCCCGGCCGGGGCGTTCAGGCGTTCCGCACTAGGCTGGCGGCCATGGGCAACTACGCGGTGATCGGCGCCGGACTGATGGGCGCCGCCACGGCATGGCAGCTGGCCTCGCGCGGCGAGGAGGTCGTGCTGCTCGAGCGCACCGTCCCCGGCAACGACCAGGGCTCCTCCCACGGGTCGGCCCGCATCTTCCGCTACGCCTACGCCGACCCGTTCTACGCCCGGCTCGTCGTGCGCTCGGAGCGGCTGTGGGAGCAGGTGGAGCGCGAGTCCGGCCGGGAGCTGCTCCTGCGCTGCGGGGCGGTGGACCACGGGCCCGGGCGCGACCCGGAACAACTCGCCCGGGTCCTCGACGACGCCGGCGTGGAGCACGTCCTCTGCACGGCCGAGCAGGCCGCGGCCCGGTGGCCGCAGCTCCTCTTCGACACCCCCGTCCTGTACCAGCCGACCGCCGGGGTGCTCGACGCCGGGTCGACCGTGGAGGCCCTGGTCGGCCTCGCCGTGGCCGCCGGGGCCGAGCTGCGCACGGACTGGCCGGTGTCCCGGATCCGGCGCACCGGCGCGGGCTTCACGGTGCACGGGCCGCAGGGCGCCACGGTGGAGGCCGGGCACGTGGTGGTCGCCGCCGGCGGCTGGCTGCCCGACCTGCTGGGCGAGCTCTCCCTGCCCCCGGCCTTCCTCGGCGCGCTGCCGCAGTTCACGGTCCGGGAGGAGAACGCGTTCCACTTCCCCTACCGCGACCTCGAGCAGGCCTGGCCCACGCTCATCCACGACGCGGCCATGCCCGTCTACGGCCTCCCCGGCGGCCGGGACGCCGGTTTCGCGGGCCTGAAGGTCGCCGAGTACAACGGTGGGCGGGTGATGGCCTCGGCGGCCCGGCGTACCGGGGTGGTGGACCCCGGCAACCGGGACCGTGTCGTCGAGTACGTGCGGCGGTGGCTGCCGGGGGTGGTGCCCGAGCCCTACGCCGAGACCACGTGCCTGTTCACCACCACCCCGGACGAGCACTTCGTCCTGGACACCGCCGAGGGCGTCACCGTGGTCTCGGCGTGCTCGGGTCACGGCGCGAAGTTCGCCCCGCTCATCGGCGTGCTGGCGGCCGACCTGGCCACGGGTGCGGCCGGGGTCCCGCCGGTCCTCCGCCCCGGCACCGCCGCGTCCGCCCCCTGAGCCGGCTCCCGGGGGCGGACCCCGGGAGCGGCCCCGCGTCAGGGGCCCACGGCCCCGACGTCGCCGTCGTGGGTCGCCGCCCCCCGGCAGCGGACGGTGGGCCCCGGGGCCGGCACCGCCGGAACGCGGCCCGCCAGGACCCGGCAATTTGACCCCGCTGCGCTACGGGTGTGAGCTGGCCACGACACCCGACGTCCCGTGCAGGAGGATCCCCGTGCCCGAGTGGCTCGCCGCAGGCGGTGCCGGTCTGCTGGCCGGAGGCGCGCTGCTGCTGGGCAGCCTCATCGCCTGGTTCGTCGCCGTCCCGGCCGGGCTCGTCGCCGCCGTGATGGCGTTCGGCTCCGGCGTGCTGATCTCCGCGCTGTCCTTCGAGCTGGTGGAGGAGGCCGTGGCGCAGGGCGGCCTGGCCCCCACGGCGTGGGGCTTCCTGGCCGGCTCGGTCGTCTACGTGGCCCTCAACGTCCTGCTGGCCCGCCACGGCGCGCGCCACCGCAAGCGCTCGGGGACGCAGCAGCCCTCCCCGGCCGAGCAGGGAGGCAGCGGCGGGGCCATCGCCATCGGCGCCCTGCTCGACGGCGTGCCCGAGTCCATGGTGCTCGGGCTGAGCTTCCTGGGCGGGTCCGGCCTGAGCCTGCCGATGTTCGCCGCGGTGTTCATCTCCAACGTCCCGGAGGGGCTCTCCAGCACCGCCGGGTGGAAGAACGCCGGGCGCGGACCGGGCTACGTCTTCGGCATCTGGGGCTCCATCGCGGTGGCCTCGGGCCTGGCCGCGCTCGCCGGGTACCTGCTGCTGGACGGCGCCGCACCGGCCACCCTCGCCTTCGTCAACGCGCTCGCGGCCGGTGCGATCCTCGCCATGATCACGGACACCATGATCCCGGAGGCCTTCGAGAAGGCGGCGCTGTACTCGGGGCTCATCGCGACGCTGGGCTTCCTGGCCGCGTTCAGCCTGCACTCGCTGGGCTGACCGGGCCCGTCCGGCGTCGCGGCGGGGCCGGACAGGGAGGAGCCCCGGTGCCGTGGTCGGCACCGGGGCTCCTCGACGGCACTGTGGTCAGCGGCCGTCCGTGAAGTTCTTCGCCGCGTCCTTGACCTTCTCACCGGCCTGCTTCGCGTCGGCGGAGGCCTTGTCCGCAGTGCCCTCGGCCTGCAGATCCCGGTTGTCCGTGGCGTCGCCGAGCTTCTGCTTGGCGGTGCCGGAGGCCTTCTCCGCGGCGTTGTTGATCTTGTCTCCGAGTCCCATGGGCTCTCCCTCCGGTCGGTGAACAGGTCACTCAAGACTAGACCTCGCGGCGTGCCGGGGGAACGGGCCGGCGCCGGGTTATCCGCTGGGCGAACGGATGAGCGGTCCGCGCCGGGTCAGCGCTCGGGCACCTCCAGGCCCGCCCCGGCGACCCGCTCCCGCAGCCAGCCGGGGATCCTGCGGTCCATCCGCCGGTGGCGGGCGAGGTGGCGCCGGTACTCCTCGGCCGCGACCGGGTGCGGGGCGTGCGCGGGCAGCAGCGGCTCGTCGTCGTAGTTGAGGATGAGCTCCACCCCCGGGTGCGCCCAGCGCCGCCCGGACACCGTGACGATCAGGGTGGCGGACAGCCACGTCCCGTCCACGAGGTCGGCGTAGTCCTCCTGGAGGGCGCGGACCAGCCGGCGGGGCCTGCTGCGCCGGCCCGTGACGTCCACGGCGTGCGAGGTGGTGGTGCCGCCGCGCACCTCGCGCACCTGCAGGCGCACGTCGCGGCCCACGCTGAGCACGTCGAGCACGAGGGCGTCCCAGCCGGGCTCGGCGCCGTGGGTGCGGGTCAGCCAGCGGGCGAGCCGGTCGATGGTCCTGCGCTGCCGGTCGCTCTGGAGTCTGTCGTTGCCCACGGCCCCCACGCTAGCAACCGCCCGGTCCGCCCGGACGGCCGGCTCCACGGCCCGGTGCCCGGCGGCGCCGGGATCACTGGTAGGAGACGAACCAGGGCTTCGGCGTGAGCGCGAACGTCTGCTCGGGGGTGAACGTGGGCGTGTCCTCGTCGTAGAAGTTCTTCCACGCCATCCGCATCCCCTTGGGCAGCCCCTGCTTCAGCCGCTCCCACGTGCCCCGCTTGAGCTCCGGGGTGCCGTGGCCGTCGGCGTGCAGCACGAGCGCGAGCTCCGGGTGCGTGGTGTCCACGAGGTGGCGGTCGGTGATCATGGACTCCGCGAACTGGTGCAGGACCACGACCTTCTGCGGCAGGTCGTGCTCGCGGGTCAGCCGGGCGAGCCAGGCCGTCGTCGCGTTGACCTCCGCCGCGTCCACGGTCCCGATCTGGACGAGGTGCACCTGGTCCGGGCCCAGGCGCCACTCCGGGTCCAGGGCGAGCCCCACGTTGGGCAGCTTCAGCAGCTCCTCGTACTGCCGCGCCTGGCTGGTGAAGTCCTGGCGGCCCGGCTGCAGGTCGAGCACCACGTAGACGTCGTGCTCCGCGGCGGTCTCCACGAACGGGCGCAGCTCGTCGACCGTCATCTCGTCGGAGTAGTCGCCGTCGGGACCCGGCTCCGCCGACGCCGTGGTCGTGATGATCTCGAACGCGGGGACCACCGGTTCGGCGCTGTACGGCTCGTACTGCGCCGCGAGCTTCTTCGCCCGGGCGACCGACTCCTCCGGGCCCTGCTCGCCGAGCACGCCCAGCGCCGGCATGCCGGGCCGGCCGTAGAGGGCGACCATCCGCCGGCCGGGGAACACCTCCGTGCCCCCGCCGACCAGCTCCGCGCGCTCCTCCGTGGGGCTCGGCGTGGGCTCGGGGGAGGACGCGGAGGAGGTGGACGGCGACGCCGCCGCGCCGGCCGGTCCCGGCGCGGCGGTGCCGCTCCCGGCGTCCGGGGCGCAGCCGGCCAGCAGCAGCCCGGCGCTCAGGAGCACGGCGAGCAGGCGGCGCGGGGCGGGGCGGCTCACCGGGCGTCCTGGGCGGGGGTGTGCGCGGCCGGGTCCGGATCGCCCAGCTCCTCGAGCAGGCGCAGGCCGGAGCGCGCCCAGGCGATCTCCTGCTCGGCCCGGGCCATCTGGCCCTCGTAGGCGTAGACCTTGAAGCGGGTGATCCGCTCCCACTGCTCCTCGGGGTTCGCGGCCAGGCGGCGGGCCAGCGTGGGACTGGTGCGGTTCTGGAGCCCCGCGATCTGCTCGAGGGCCTGGCGCCGCTGCTCCTCGTAGTGCGCGATGTGCGCGCGCAGCTGCTCCGCCGCGGCGCCCGGTGCGGCCCACTCGAAGTAGGCGGCCTTCAGGTGGGCGGGGTCCCGCTCCCGGACGTAGGTCAGCGGCTGGTCCTGCCACGCGCGCAGCGCCCGCTCGCCCTCGGGGGTGATCGTGTACTCCGTCTTGGTGGCCCCGCGCGTGCCCCACGGCACGGCGCGGCTCGAGAGTAGGCCCTCGGCGTGCATCTTGCGCAGCTCCGGGTAGATCTGGGAGTCCGGCGCGTGCCACACGTGGCCCACGGAGGTGCTGAACTGCTTCACCACGTCGTAGCCCGTCATGGGGCCCGAGGACAGCAGCGCCAGCAGGGCCGAGCGGAGACTCACGGGGTGGTCCTTTCGCAGCGGGCGGGTCGGTCGTAGGACGAGCCTAGCCGGAGGCCCGCCGTTCCAGGGGTTGGCACTCACTATGAACCTAGGTATTGTGTGTTCCACGTCACCAACTATCTATGTAGATAGTGAGTACAGTGTGCTCTCCCCGGACCGCTCAGCAGAGGACCGCGCCATGACCGTCGCCGCGACGAAGACCACCACGACCGCCAAGCTCCTGTCCCACCCGCTCAACGCCTGGTACGTGGCGGGATGGGACCACGAGCTGACCAGCAAGGGGATCCTGGCCCGCACCGTCGCCGGCCGCCCGCTGGCCCTGTACCGCACCGAGGAGGGCCGAGCCGTCGCCCTGGCGGACGCCTGCTGGCACCGGCTGGCCCCGCTGTCGCAGGGCAAGCTGGTGGGCCGCGGGGAGATCCAGTGCCCCTACCACGGCCTGCGCTACAACGCCGCCGGCCGCTGCACCTCGATGCCCGCGCAGGAGACGCTGAACCCGTCCGCCACGGTGCCGTCCTTCCCCGTGCTGGAGCGCTACCGCTACGTCTGGGTCTGGCTGGGCGACCCCACCCTGGCCGACCCCGCGCTGGTCCCCGACATGCACCAGCTGGACAGCCCCGAGTGGGCTGGGGACGGCGAGACGATCCACGCGCCGTGCAACTACCAGCTGGTGCTCGACAACCTCATGGACCTCACCCACGAGGAGTTCGTGCACTCCTCCTCGATCGGGCAGGAGGAGCTGTCCGAGTCGGAGTTCGAGGTCACCCACGACGAGCACTCCGTGACCGTCACGCGGTGGATGCGCGACATCGACGCCCCGCCCTTCTGGCTGAAGAACATGCGGGACAAGTTCCCCGGCTTCGAGGGCAGGGTCGACCGCTGGCAGATCATCCACTACTACTTCCCGTCCACGATCTGCATCGACGTCGGGGTCGCCGAGGCCGGCACCGGGGCGCCCGAGGGCGACCGCTCCCGCGGCGTCAACGGCTACGTGATGAACACGATCACGCCGGAGACGGAGCGCTCCTGCCACTACTTCTGGGCGTTCATGCGCAACTACCGGCTGGAGAGCCAGCTGATCACCACGCAGCTGCGCAACGGCGTGCACGGCGTGTTCGGCGAGGACGAGGCCATGCTCCAGGCCCAGCAGGCCGCCATCGACGCCAACCCCGACTACGAGTTCTACAACCTCAACATCGACATGGGCGGCATGTGGGTGCGCCGCCTGCTCGAGCGGGCGCTCGAGGCCGAGGGCCGTCTCGCCGCCGTGGACGCGGCGGCCCCGGCCGCCTCCGGCCGGGCCTGAGGCAGGAGGGACCACCGTGGCCGATTCCCGCTCCGAGGTGTGGCAGAACGCCGTCGTGGACTCCGTCGAGGAGGTCGCCGCCGGCATCCGCCGCATCGTCCTGCGCCCCGAGCTGCCCCGCCCCGCGAAGCCGGGCGAGCACGTCGACGTGCGCGTGCTCATCCACGGCGAGCAGGCCGTGCGCTCCTACTCCGTGGTCGACGCCACGGACGACGGCGGCCGGCTCGCCATCAGCGTCTTCCGCACTCCCACCTCCCGGGGCGGGTCCGTGTTCATGCACGGGCTGGTGCCCGGGCAGGTCCTGGAGATCACCCAGCCCCTGCAGAACTTCCCGCTGCGCGTCGGGGCCCCCTCCTACGTGCTGCTCGCCGGCGGCATCGGCATCACGGCGATCGCCGGGATGGCCGCGCTGCTGCGCCGGCTCGGGGCGGACTACCGGCTCGTCTACGTGGCCCGCTCCCGGGCCGCGATGGCCTACGCCGAGGAGCTCGCCGCCCTGCACGGCGAGCGCCTGGAGGCCCACGTCGACGACGAGGGCACGTCCCTGGACGTCGGGGCCCTGCTGGCCGGGGTGCCCCGGGACGCCGAGCTCTACATGTGCGGGCCCATCCGGCTCATGGACGCCGTGCGCCGCGGCTGGGCCGAGCGCCGGCTCGATCCCACGAACCTGCGCTACGAGACCTTCGGCAACAGCGGCTGGTTCGAGGCCGAGCCGTTCGTCGTGCGCGTCCCGCGGCTGGGCGTCGAGACCGTCGTCGGCTCCGACGAGTCGATGCTGGAGGCCCTCGAGCGGGAGGGCGTCGACATGATGTCCGACTGCCGCCGGGGCGAGTGCGGGCTGTGCCAGGTGAAGGTCCTCGACCTGCACGGCACGGTCGACCACCGGGACGTCTTCTACTCCGACCGGCAGAAGGCGCCGAACACGAGGATGTGCTGCTGCGTCTCCCGCGCCGTCTCGGGCGCGGCCGGGGACGCCGGCAGCCGCTCCGCCGCCGTCGTGACCGTCGACGTCCCCTGACCCCCGGCCCCTCCCGCTCCGCCCGGCTCAGTCGAGGGCGACGGGCCCGAGCTCGTCGATGAGGTCGCCGGGGCCGGGGTTGCCGGGGGCGCTGGCGCCCCCGAGGTGGTGCACGACGCCCCACACGGCGTTGAGGCCGGTCGTGACGGCGCCCTCGGCCCACCCGGCGGTGAAGGAGATGTCGTCCCCGGCCAGGAAGATCCCGCGCTGGTGCTCGGGCAGCCCGTCCTGGACGAAGTGGGTGAACAGGCGCTGCTGGTAGCGGTAGTGCCCGGGCAGGTTGGCCTTGAACGCGCCCATGAAGTTGGGGTCGGCCTCCCAGGAGACGGTGATCGGCTCGCCGAGGATGTGGGAGGCGATGTCGACGTCCGGGTAGATCTGCTTCAGGGAGTGCAGCATCAGCTCCACGCGCCCGTCGGCGTCCAGGGACAGCCACTTCAGGGCGTCGTCGTTCCAGGTGTAGGACAGCAGGATCACGGCGGGCTTGTCCGGCCCGTCGTCGAGCAGGTACGTCGCCCGCGGCAGCCGGTCGGTGAGCGTCATGCTCAGCACCTCGCGCCCGGTGGCGGGGTCCACGTCCTTCCAGAACGGGCGGTCCACCATGACGAAGGTCTTGGAGGACTGCATGTAGTGGGAGCGCTCCATGGCCGTCCACATCGGCGCGGAGAACAGCGCCTCCTCGGTGTGGATGCGGGTGGACAGCAGCCACGACTGGCAGGTGGAGACCACGATCGGGTACTCCGCCGCGCGCCCCCACTTCTCCTCGATGCGGAAGTCGCCCACCCCGCCGTCGGCCCGGGGCGGACGGGTGATCCGGGCGACCGCCCCGCGCGGGGAGCCGGCGTGCAGGGAGGCCAGGGAGGTCCCCGCCGGCCAGTGGACGAGGTCCTCGGGGGCGTGCTGCCACAGCGCCTCGGGCAGGCGCTGGGCGCCCCCGACGATGCGCCGGTGCCCGTCGTCGGCGTCGGTGTAGACCACCCGCAGGATCTCCAGGATTGAGTTCGGGAAGTCGGTGTCCCACCCGCCGGTGCCGAAGCCGACCTGCCCGAAGGCCTCGCGGTGCTCGAAGCCGGCCTCCTGGAAGGCTTTGCTGGCGGCGATGAAGCCGTAGAAGGTCTGCTCGTCGAGGTCCTGGACCAGCCGGTTCCACAGCTGCTTGATCCGCCCGGTGTCCCGGGCGCGGATGGCCTCCTGCATCTCGTTGAAGCAGGCGCCGTCGTCGACGGCGTCGCGCCAGGCGCGGGCCACCTCGTGGAAGAAGGGGGGCAGGTCCTCGGGGGTGCGGGCGTAGTGGGCCTTGCCGCCGAGCTCGATCACGGTGCTGGAGGTGACGTCGGCCAGGGGGTTCGGGAACGCCTCGGTGGCCACGCCCATCGTGTCCGCGTAGTGGTAGAAGGCCCGCCCCGAGACCGGGAAGCGCATCCCGCCCAGATCGGCGGTCACGGACGGGGCGCCGGCGAAGGACGCGGTCTTGAGCCGCCCCCCGATGTCCCCGGCCTCGTAGACCACCGGGTGCAGGCCCAGCTTCATCAGCTCGTAGGCCGTCACCAGCCCGGACAGCCCCGCCCCGATCACGGCGACCTTCGTGCCGTGCGCGGCCTCGGGCACGCTGCCCAGGCCTGCCGGGTGCTGGAGGTAGGTGTCGTAGCTGAACGGGAAGTCGGGGTTCAGCATGGTCACGGGCGCGGTGCCCGGGCCCGAGTGGTCGATGTCGGTCGCGATGGTCACTTCGTGGTCTCCAGGATCTCGGGGGTCACGGACGTCTCGGACGTCCCGGGGGCGGGAAGGGCCTCGGCGGAGGCCCGGGCGTACTCCTCGTCGGTCAGGGCGGCCACGGTCGAGTGCCGGCGCCCGTAGCCGAGGTAGACCGCCGAGCCGACGGCCATCCACAGCACGAACACCACCCAGGTGCTGCTGCCGAGGTTGACCATCAGCAGCACGCACATGAGCACGGCCAGGACCGGGGTCACGGGGTAGAGCGGGACGCGGAAGGTGCGCGGCAGCTCCGGGCGGGTCCTGCGCAGGTGGATCACGGCCACGCTGACCAGGCCGAAGGCGAACAGTGTACCGATGCTGGTGGCGTCGGCGAGCTCGCCCAGCGGCACCAGCCCGGCGGCGGCGGCGATGACGCCGCCGGTGATCAGGGTGTTGGCCACGGGCGTGCCGGTCCGGGGCGAGACGCGGGCGAAGACCGGCGGCACGAGCCCGTCCCGGGACATCGCCATGAGGATGCGGGTCTGCCCGTAGAGGACGACGAGCACGATGCTCACGATCGCCACGACCGCCCCGAGGGCGAAGACCAGCGACACCCAGGGGCTGCCGGTGATCTCCTCCAGGATCCGCACCAGGGCGGCCTCCTGGCCGTCGAACCAGCCCCAGGGGCGGGCGCCGACGGCGGCCAGGGCCACGAGGATGTAGAGGGCGGTGATGATCACCATGGACAGGACGATGGCCCGGGGGAGGTCGCGCTGCGGGTTGCGCGCCTCGTCGCCGGCCGTGGACGCCGCGTCGAAGCCGATGTAGGAGAAGAACAGGCGCGACGCCGCCGCGGTGACGCCGGCGGAGCCCATCGGCAGCAGCGGGGCGAAGTTGCGGGAGTCGAACGCGGTGAAGGCCACGGCCACGAAGAGCAGCAGCACGGCCACCTTCAGGGCGACCAGCACGGTGTTGACCAGGGCGCTCTCGCGGGAGCCGCGGATCAGCAGGACGGTGGCGAGGAGGACGACGGCGACGGCCGGGACGTTGAACAGCCCGCCGTCCCCGGGCGGCTGGATGAACGCCGCCGGCAGCGCGACGCCGAAGGTGTCCGCGATCTCGGTGAGGTACTCGCCGGCGCCCACGGCGATGGCCGCCACGGATACCGCGTACTCCAGCAGCAGGCACCAGCCGCAGATCCAGGCCAGGCCCTCGCCCATCGTCGCGTAGGTGTAGGAGTAGCTGGAGCCGGAGACGGGCACGGCGCCGGCCATCTCCGCGTAGGACAGCGCCGAGAGCATGGCGGCGACGCCGGCCACGACGAAGGAGATCCACACCGCCGGGCCCGCGATGGGCACCGCGTCCCCGAGCACCACGAAGATGCCGGTGCCGAGCGTGGCGCCCACGCTGATCATGGTGAGCTGCAGCAGCCCGAAGCTGCGGAGCAGCCCGGTGTGCTCCGTGCCCGACTCGCGCATCATCTGCCGCAGCGGCTTCCGGCGGGTGAGCTGGCGGCTGAGCGTGAGCTCCGTGCTCCGGCGCTGCTGCGTCGGCGGTGACATGGTCATGGAGGCGTCCCTTTCGATGAGCGGCCTGCGTGTCACCCCCGACCCTACGAGTGTGACGCCGATCTCATCCAGGACGATGTGCCCTAGAATCACCTCTCATGGGACAAAGTGCACCAGACGCTGCGGTCGGCCCGGTCGCCGCCCGGCTGCCGCTCGACCGTCTCGTCGCCCGCATGCCCGGCGAGCTCGAGGTGCTGCACGCCCCCGGGGGCAGCCTGTCCGAGACCGTGCGCTGGGTGGCCACGAGCGAGCTGGAGGACCCCACGCCCTTCCTGCTGGGTGGGGAGCTGCTGCTGACCGCCGGCGTCGTCCTCGCCGGGGGCCCGGCGCGCACGGCCGAGGCCTACGTGCGCCGCCTGGTGGCCGCAGGGGTCACCGCCCTCGGCCTCGGTCTCTCGCCGGTGCACGACGTCGTGCCCCCGGGCTTGCTGGAGGAGTGCCGGCGGCAGGGGCTGCCCCTGCTGCGCGTCGGCGAGCGCACGCCCTTCGTGGCCGTCACCCGCCGGTTCGCCGACCTGCTCGAGGCCGAGAGCGCCCGCGCCGCGCACGACCTGCTGCGGATCAACCGCCGGATGCTGCGGGCCGTGCTCTCCGGCAGCCCGGAGCGGGAGCTGCTCGCCGTGCTCGCCCGGGAGCTGGGCGCCTGGGTGGTGCTCACGGACGCGGACGGGCGGACCACGGCCTCGGCCGGACAACGCGCCGTGCCCGCCGAGCAGCTGAAGCCCCTCCAGGAGCGGATCCTGGCCGGGAGGGGCCCGCGGGTCGAGGTCGCCGGCTTCGAGGCGCCCCGGGCGGGCCACGTCGTGGGCCACCCGCTGCGCAGCGAGCGCGACGTCAACCTGGGCACCCTGGTGCTGGGCTCGGGCAGCGGCTTCACGCCGCCGCAGAGCACGGCCGTCTCCCTCGCGGTCGGGCTCCTGGAGGTCCTCCTCCGCCAGCGCACGGTGGGCAACTTCGGGCCCAGCCGCCTGGCCACCGCCCTGCTGCTGGACCCGGAGGCGCTGCTGCGCAGCTCCCCGGGGGACGGCCGGGCGCTGGCGCGGTCCCTGGCGCAGAGCATGTCCGGCGCCGAGCGGGACCCGGTGCGCGTCGTCCAGGGCGTGCGCCGCGAGGACCACGAGCCCTCCTGGCCCCCGCCCGCCGCGGACGAGCTGCACGAGCTGATCCAGCTGCGGCGCCTGTTCGACACGCGGCTGGTGGAGCTCACCGACTACGGGTTCGTCACCATCACCCGCTCCGCGGTCCCGGACCGGCTGGTGGCGGCGCTGGAGCGCTCCGGCTGGCTGGTCGCGGTCGGGGAGCCGGTCGGCCCGGCCGAGCTGCCGCGCGCCGGCGAGCGGGTGGCGGCGGTGCGGCGGCGGCTGCGGGCCGACGGCGCCAGCGCCCGGGTCGAGGACGTCCCGTGCTCCGTGGCCGGCCTGCTCGGGGCGGAGTCCGGCCGGCTGGTCGCCGAACGCCTCCTCGCCCCGCTCGCCGCCCTGCCCGGGGAGCGGCGCCGGCTGCTGCTGACGGTCCTGCGCTCCTGGCTGGGCGCCCACGGCAGCTGGGACGCCTGCGGCCGGGAGCTCGGGCTGCACCGCAACAGCGTGCGCCGGCACGTCGGCCACGTGGCGGAGCTGCTGCACGTGGACCTCGACGACGCGCGCCAGCGGGCCGAGCTGCTGATCGCCCTGCAGTTCGTGCCCGAGGAGCCCTGAGCGGGCCGGGGCTCAGGCGGGGCGGGGGCCGCTCCACTGCCCGTAGAGGTCCGGGCGGCGGTCCCGCAGATAGGGGACCAGCTCGCGCGCGGCGGCGACGTCCGCGGCGTCCACCCTCGCGTGCAGGAGCTCCGGCTGCCCGCCCGCGCGGGCGAGCAGCGTGCCGTCGGCGGCCGCGACCACGCTGCGCCCGCCCAGTTCCAGCCCGTCCTCGGTGCCGCAGTGGTTGGCGTAGGCGACGACCACCTGGCTCTCGAGCGCCCGGGCGGGGACGAGGACGTCGCAGACCGCGGCGAAGCCCGCGCCGAGCGCGGTGGGCACCAGCACGAGCTGCGCCCCCGCGTCCGAGGCGGCGCGCACGCTCTCGGGGAACTCCACGTCGTAGCAGATCAGCAGGGCGACCTGCAGCCCGCCGTGGGCGACGGTCCGCGGCCCGGCCGACGCCGGCGCGAAGGCCCGCCGCTCCTCCTCGCCGAACAGGTGCACCTTGTCGTAGGCGAGCAGCCGCCGCCCGGCGCCGTCGAGGAGCACGGCCGAGATGTGCCAGTCCCCTCCGTCGCCGATCCGGGGCGCGCTGTAGACCAGGGAGATCCCGTGGCGGCGCGCGATGCCCGCGGCGCGCTCGGCGATGCGGTCCAGGTCCCCGGCGGTGAGCTCCCGCCGCACGCGCTCGGGGCTGTAGCCGCACGTGAACAGCTCCGGGGTGAGCAGCAGCTCGGCGCCCTCCTCCCTGGCCTGCCGGGCCGCCCGGTCGATGGTGGCGAGGTTCGCCTCGATGTCCAGGACGTCCGCCTGGGCCTGGAGGATCGCGATCTGCATGGGGTTCTCTCCTGAGGGGTGTGCGGCCGGGGCCGACGCGGCCGAGCCGGACGGCGCCGTGTGGTCCGGAGCACAAGTGTGGCGCTCTGTTTCCCGTTGTGCAACAAAAGTTGTCGGATCGGCGCCCGAAGGGTCCGGAGTCACCAGCCGTGGCTGCCGGGTCCGCCCTTGAAGGGGCCGGTGACGCGCGAGGTGATCCAGCCGCCGTAGAACCCGCCCTCCTGCGGGAGCACCTCCTCGCCGTCGACCAGGCACCGGTCCACGGCCGCGGGCATCACCGCGACGTGCTCGCGCAGCACCTCGAAGCCCCGCTGCGGGGCGTAATAGGTCCAGGCCGCCCGCGGCGCCGTCCGCCCCCCGCCCCGCAGGTCGAAGTACGCGGCCTCGCCCTTCCACTCGCACCACGTGGCGCCCTCCGCCGGCACGAGGCACCCGTCGGCGAACGCGTCCCGGGGCAGGTAGTACGTGGGCGGGTGGCTGGTCTCGAGCACCCGCAGCGCCGCGGAGGTGGCCGCGATCCGCTCCCCGCCCAGCCACACCTCCACGTGCTCGCGGCTGGGCTCCACGCGAGGCGGCCGGGGGTAGTCCCAGACGGACTCCTGCCCCGGGCCGGGGGTGGCGGGGCGGGGTCGTCGCACGGGGGCCTCCGGCATGTCGACGGGTCCCCGAGCGGGGTGCGGGGACCTCCGCCCCAGCATGCGGCCGGGCGTCCGTGCGCACAACCGTTCCCCCGCCGGGGCCGCGGGGAAGCCCGGACGCAAAATAACTACCCGCATAGTGACTTCATTGAGATCGTCCACTATCGTGGCTCTCGTGCTGTGACGCACGTCATAGTCCGGCACGCACCCGCCGGCACCACCAGAGAGAGAACTCCCGATGGACCTCAAAGCGGCCTTCAAGGACGCGCCCATGACCTCCTTCCAGGTCCGGGCCGTCGTCATCTGCCTGATCCTCATCATGATCGACGGCTTCGACGTCCTCGTGATGTCCTTCGCCGCCCCCACCGTGTCGCGGGAGTGGGGCATCGAGCCCGTGCTGCTCGGCTACCTGCTCAGCGCCGGGCTGTTCGGCATGGCGTTCGGCTCGATCTTCCTCACGCCGGTCGCGGACAAGATCGGCCGCCGGCCGCTGACCCTCATCTGCCTCGTCATCATCTCCGCGGGCATGCTGTGGTCGGTCTTCTCCTGGGACACCACGTCCCTGCTGGCCTCCCGCGTCCTCGCAGGCGTCGGCATCGGCGGCATGATCGCCAACCTCTCCGTGATCGTCGCCGAGTACTCCAACCGCAAGCGCGCCGGGCTGGCCATGGGCGTCTACGCCGCGGGCTACCCCATCGGCGCCACGGTGGGCGGCTTCCTCTCCGGGTTCCTCATCGCGGAGTTCGGCTGGCGGTCCGCCTTCGCCCTGGGCGCCGGCATGACGGTGCTCATGCTCGTCGTCTGCTTCTTCACCCTCCCGGAGTCCTTCGAGTACCTCATCGAGAAGCGCGACGAGAAGTCCCTGCCCCAGCTCAACCGCATCCTGGGCAGGATGGGCCACGCCCCGCTCACGGAGCTGCCGCCCGCCCCCGTGCAGGACGCCGCGTCCGAGACCGTGGTCAAGGAGGTCTTCGGGGCCCGGGTGCTCTCGCAGACCGTCCTCATGTGGTTCGGCTACGCCTTCCTCATCGCCTCGTTCTACTTCGCCAACACCTGGACCCCGAAGCTGCTCGCCGAGGCCTCGGGCGACCCCCAGACGGGCGTGACCGCCGGCGTGCTGGTCAGCCTCGGCGGCATCGTCGGCTCCCTCGGCTTCGGCCTGCTGACCTCCTGGATCAACCCCCGGACCCTCAACGTCCTCGGCCTGCTCGCCTCCGCCGTGATGTACGTGGTCTTCGCGTCCTCCTTCAACCAGGTGGGCCTGGCGCTGGTCGTCGGCATCTTCCTGGGCATGCTGACGAACTCCGGCGTGGTCGGCTACTACACGATCGTCCCGCCCATCTACACCGCCAAGGCCCGCGCCTCCGGCTTCGGCTGGATGATCGGCGTCGGCCGCCTCGTGTCGATCATCGCCCCGATCGTGGTCGGCTACCTCCTGGCCGGCGGGCTGCAGCCGCAGAACATCTTCTACCTGTTCGCGATCCCCCTCGTGCTCTCGGCCGTGTGCTCCTTCCTGCTGGGCCCCGCCCTCCGCAAGCGCGACGGGCGGGACGCCGCGGCCGGACGGCCCTCGGTGGCGGCGGCCCGGTGAGCCCCCGGCCCCCGGCCCGCCCCGTCACGTGGCGGCCCACCCCCGAACAGGTGCGCGCCACCCGCCTGTGGGACTTCCTGGCGTGGCTGCGCCGGGAGCGCGGGGTGGACCTCGCCGACTACCGGCAGCTGTGGCGGTGGTCCGTCACGGAGCTGTCCGCCTTCTGGGAGGCCGTCGCGGCGTACTGCGGCGTGGTGGGCGAGGGGCTGGCGGGGCCGGCGCTCGCGCAGGACCGCATGCCGGGGGCCGTCTGGTTCCCCGGGGCCCGCCTCAACTACGCGGAGAACGTCCTGCGCCACGCGGGCGATCCCGCCCTGGCCGGCACGGCCGCGGTGCTCGCCGTCCACGAGGACGACCGTACCGACGCTCTCACCTGGCGGGAGCTCGAGGCGCAGGTCGCCTCGGTCGCGTCGGCCCTGCGGGCGTGGGGGGTGCGCCCGGGGGACCGGGTGGCCGCCGTCCTGCCCAACGTTCCCGAGGCCCTCGTCGGGCTGCTCGCCGCCGCGTCGGTCGGGGCGGTGTGGAGCATCAGCTCGCCCGACCTCTCGCCGGCCGCGACCCTGGACCGGCTCCGCCAGCTGGCGCCGAAGGTGCTCATCGGCTCCGACGGGTACGTCTTCGCCGGCCGGGCCCTCGACCGCTCCGAGCACCTCGCGCAGGTGGTGGCCGGGCTGCCGGGGCTGGAGCGGGTCGTCGTCGTGCGCGGTCTCCGTCCCGGGGCCGCGCCGGGGGAGGGGCGGATCGCCTTCGACGAGCTGCTGGCCCGGGAGGCGGTGCCCGCCTACGAGCGGGTGCCCTTCGACCACCCGCTGTGGGTGCTGTTCTCCTCCGGGACCACGGGCCGCCCCAAGGGCATCGTCCACGGCCACGGCGGCATGACCCTCGAGGCGCACAAGGGGGTGGGCCTGCAGCAGGACATGGGCCCCGGCGACCGCTACTACGTCGCGGCCAGCACGTCCTGGATGGTCTGGAACACGCTGGCGCACAACCTGCTCGTCGGCGCGTCCGTGGTCACCAGCGCGGGCTCGCCCACGGCGGGGCGCGCGGACCGGCAGTTCGACGTCCTCGCGCTGACGCGCGCCACGATGTTCGGGGTGGGGGCGGCGTACCTGTCCCTCGTCGAGCGCGCCGGCCTGGAGCCGGGCCGGGACCGGGACCTGTCCGCCCTGCGCTCGATCCTGTCCACGGGCTCCCCGCTGCCGGACTCGACGTGGGCGTGGGTCCACCGTGCCGTCAAGGCGGACGTCCACCTCGGCTCCGACTCGGGCGGGACGGACGTGTGCGGCGGGCTGATCGGCTCCAACCCGCTCGAGCCCGTCCACCTGGGGGAGCTCCAGGGACCCGTCCTCGGCGTGGCGGCGGAGGCGTGGAACGACGACGGGGAGCGGGTGGTCGGCGAGCTCGGGGAGCTGGTCGTCACCCGCCCCATGCCCGCCATGCCGGTGTTCTTCTGGGACGACCCGGACGGCGAGAAGCAGCGGGCCGCGTACTTCGCCACGTACGCGGGCGTGTGGCGCCACGGCGACTGGGTCACGGAGACCCCGCACGGCACCTTCGTGGTGCACGGGCGCTCGGACGCGACCCTCAACCGGCAGGGCGTGCGGATCGGCTCCGCCGACATCTACGCCGCCCTCGAGGGCCTGCCGGAGGTGCAGGACGCCCTCGTGGTGGGCGCCGAGCAGCCGGACGGCGGCTACTTCATGCCCCTGTTCGTGGTGCTGGCCGAGGGGACCGAGCTCACGGACGAGCTCGCCGGGCGGATCCGGCGGCGGATCCGGGAGCGCGCCTCCGCCCGCCACGTGCCCGACCGGATCCTGCAGGCCCCGGCCATCCCCGTGACGCACACCCGTAAGCGCGTGGAGGTGCCGATCAAGAAGCTGTTCTCCGGGGTCGCCCCCGACCGGGCCGTGAACCCGATGTCAGTGGCCAACCCGGAGGCGCTGCAGTGGTTCGTGGAGCAGGCCGAGCTCTTCCACCGGGGCTCCCGCCCGCACGCCCCCGCGTAGGAGCAGCCCCGCTCCGGAGGGCGGGGGCGGCCGGGCTGCGCCGGCCCCGGCGGGACCTCCTGGGCCCGCGTGGCCGGCCGCCGCGCCGGTGGGCCGCCGGCACGATCCTGCGCGTGCGCTCCCTCTTGCGCCGGGTGGCGGTCCCCGGAACAATGACTATTTATGAAGCACACTGATAAAAGCGTCCTGTCCCTGGGTGCTCTCGCCCTCTCCGCGCTCCTGCTGACCGGTTGCGCCGACGGCGGCGGCCAGGGCGGTGGCGGGGAGGCCACGAGCGAGGCCACCGCCACGAGCGAGGCCACCACCACGAGCGAGGCCACCACCACGGCGGAGGGGAGCCCCACCGCCGACGAGAGCGCCACCGCGGACGAGAGCGCCACCGCGGACGAGAGCGCCACCGCGGACGAGAGCGCCACCGCGTCCCCGTCGGACACGGCCACCGGCGACGGGACCGGCACCGCGTCCCCCTCGGCCTCCGGAACGACCGGGGCCGGGGCGGAGGCCGGCGCGGTGGCCGGGGCGATCGTGGCCGCCGAGGAGTCCGTGACCGGCGGGCAGGTCTTCGAGATCGACCGCAAGGAGGACGGCGACGGCTGGGAGGTGAAGCTGGCCGTGGAGGACCGGGAGCAGGAGGTGGAGGTCTCCGCCGACGGGCAGGATGTCACCCCCCAGGAGGGCGACGACGCCCTGGACCAGGCGGACCGGGAGAACCTCGCCCAGGTCCAGGTCCCCCTGGAGGTCGCCGTGCGCACCGCCCTGGACGAGGTCGACGGCACCCTGGACGGCGCCCAGCTGGACACCGAGGGCGGGACGACGGTGTGGGAGGTCGACGTCGACGACCCCGAGGGCACCTCGGTGGACGTGTACGTCAACGTCGAGAACGGCTCCGTGCTCAAGGTCGACCGCTGACTCCACCCGCCCCCGGGCCCGCGCCCGGCCCGCGGGCGCTCAGGACCGCCCCGTGAGAACCGCCCCTGTGAAAGGAACCGCCATGTACGACCCCCAGGCCCTGGCCGCCGCCGAGACCCACCTGATCCACGTGCTCGAGACCTCGACCCCTCCGCGCGATGCCAGCGCGTTCAAGATCACCGAGGCCGCCCAGGACTACCACGACACCTCCGGCAGCTGGGACCTCCGCAGCGCCGATCCCGGCGTCGTGGAGGAGCTGCTGGCCCGCCACGCCAAGTAGCCCGCTCCGCACGTCCCGTCGCCCCCTGGCCACCGCACCCGCGGCGGGCGGGGGGCGACCCCGTGCCCGCCCGGGCGCCGGCCCGCCGGGGCCGGGCCGTGCCCGGGATCACGCGGAGCTCTTCTAAAATGAATGCCACTCATTTAGAGTGGCGGCAACCACGTGCACGCCCCGCAGAGAGGACACACCATGAGCGACGTGCTGCAGAACTACGTCGACGGCGCCTTCGTCGACGCCCACGGCACCGGACGGATCGACGTCGTCGACCCCACCACGGGCCGGACCGCCGCGGTGTCACCCGTCTCCGACGCCACGGACGTCGACCAGGCCTTCGCCGCCGCCAAGCGCGCGTTCCGGACCTGGCGGCGCACCACGCCGAGCGAACGGCAGATGATGCTGCTCAAGCTCGCGGACGCGCTCGAGGCCCACAGTGCCGAGCTCGTCGACGCCCAGCACCGCAACACCGGCCAGCCCCGCCAGATGATCGCGGACGAGGAGGTCGGCGCGGGCGCCGACAACCTCCGCTTCTTCGCCGGCGCCGCCCGCACCCTCGAGGGCAAGGCCGCGGGGGAGTACCTCGGCGAGCACACCTCGTACGTGCGGCGCGAGCCGGTCGGCGTCGTCGCCCAGGTCACGCCCTGGAACTACCCGCTGCTCATGGCGATCTGGAAGCTCGGTCCCGCGCTCGCGGCCGGCAACACCGTCGTGCTCAAGCCCTCGGACACCACCCCCGAGTCCACCCTCGTCCTGGCCCGGCTGATCGACGGGATCTTCCCCGCCGGCGTGGTCAACGTCCTGCTCGGGGACGCCTCGACGGGCGCGCTCATGACCGGGCACCGGGTCCCGGCGATGGTCTCCATCACCGGCTCCGTGCGCGCCGGGCGCGCGGTCGCCCTCGCCGCCGCGCAGAACCTCACGCGCGGCCACCTCGAGCTGGGCGGGAAGGCGCCCGCCCTCGTCTTCGCGGACGCGGACCTGCCGGCGGCCGCGAAGGCCCTCGTGGAGTTCGGCACGTTCAACGCCGGCCAGGACTGCACCGCCGTGACCCGCGTGCTCGTCCAGGACAGCGTCCACGACGAGTTCGTGCAGCTGCTCGCCGCGGCGGCCCGCGACATCGTCACGGGGGACCCGGACGACTCCAGGAACTTCTACGGCCCGCTCAACAACGTCCACCACTTCGAGACCGTCTGCCGCAAGCTCGCCGAGCTGCCCGAGCACGCCACGGTGGTGGCGGGAGGCAAGCCGGTCGAGGGCTCCCCCGGCTACTTCTTCGAGCCCACGGTGGTCACCGGGGTGCACCAGGACGACGAGCTCGTCCAGGACGAGACCTTCGGCCCCGTGCTCACCGTGCAGCCGTTCGCCACGGAGGCGGAGGCCCTCGAGCTGGCCAACGACGTCGACTACGCCCTCGCCTCGAGCGTGTGGACCACCGACCACGGCACCGCCATGCGCGTCTCGCGCGAGCTCGAGTTCGGCTGCGTGTGGGTCAACACCCACGTCATGCTCGTCTCCGAGATGCCGCACGGCGGGTTCAAGAACTCCGGCTACGGCAAGGACCTCTCGCTCTACTCCGTCGAGGAGTACACGCAGGTCAAGCACGTCATGCACGCGCTGGACGTCTGAGCGGTCCGCGGGCTGCCGGGCGCGGCCGGGCGGGCTCAGTCCCGCCCGGCCGCGAGGCGCGCCCGGAAGCCGTCCAGCATCGCGCGCAGGGCGACGTCGAACGCCTGGTCGGCGGCCTCCCGCGCGTCGGCCGGACGCGCGCGCACGGCGTCCGCGAACACCGGGGCCAGGTCGGCCCGGTCCCCCGGGTCGAAGATGTCCGCGGGCGCCGTGGCGTCGTAGGCCGCGCCGAAGACCAGCGACTCGACCGACACGATCGCGTCCACGATCCACGAGCGGTCCCAGCCGGCGTCGGCGAGGCCCCGGGCCACCGTCTCGTACATCTGGAGGGTGTGGGGCGAGTTCGCGACCGGCAGCACGGCCATGATCGGGATCAGGGGCGTGTGCTGGGCGTAGCAGTCGCGGTAGGACCGCGCCCACTGCTCGAGGGCCTCGTCCCAGGGCAGCTCGCCGAAGCCGGAGCGGTCGATGCCGCCGTTGATCCGGTCCTGGACCCGGATGAGCACGTCCCGCTTGGAGGGCGTGTGGTTGTACAGCGCCGACGCCGAGACCTTCAGCTCGCGGGCGAGCTCGGTCATCGTCAGGTGCTGGTAGCCGCGGGTGCTGACGATCCTGATCGCCGCGTCCGTGATCCCCTCCACCGACAGCACCGGCTGGGTCGGGCGGCCGCGCCGGCGAGGAGCGGTTCTGGCGGATGCCATGGTCGGGTCCTCCTGGGAGCGGGGCTGCGGGGCGGGCGCGGGTTCCTCGAGTCTAGGGCCGCGGCGACCTCCGGTCCTCCTTGACCGCCGCCGGGGCCGCTCCTAGCGTGGGGGCGATGAGGCCCGCCGACATCCACTTCTACTTCGACCCCGTCTGCCCGTTCGCCTGGATGACCAGCCAGTGGGTCCGCACGGTCGGCGACCAGCGGGACCACCGGGTGGACTGGCGCTTCATCTCCCTGCGCCTGCTCAACGCGGACGTCGACTACGACGCGTGGTTCCCGCCCGAGTACGAGGCCGGCCACACCGCGGGCCTGCGCCTGCTGCGGGTGGCCGCCCGCACCCGCGAGGAGCACGGGCGCGAGGCCGTCGGCGCCCTGTACTCCGCCCTCGGGGCCCGCATCTTCGACTCCGACCCCCTGCCGGCGGAGGAGGACCCCCGCAAGGACCGCCGGGGCACGCGGCCGTTCCTGGAGCCCGTGCTCGCCGCCGCGGGGCTCCCGGCCGGCCTCGCCGAGGCCCTCGAGGACGACTCCTTGGACGCCGTGGTGCGCGCGGAGACCGAGGAGGCGCTGGCGCTCACGGGCAAGGACGTCGGCACGCCCGTCATCCACTTCGAGCCCCCGGAGGGCGTCGCCTTCTTCGGCCCGGTGATCAGCCGCCTGCCGCGGGAGGAGGAGGCCGTCGAGCTGTGGGACCACGTGGTGGCGCTCGCCCGGTTCCCGGGGTTCGCGGAGCTCAAGCGCAGCCTGCGGGAACGGCCCCGGCTGCGCGGCCTCGGGGTGGAGCCCGAGGGGGCCGGCGTGCAGGAGGACTGGCACGCCGGGAGCCGGCGCACCAAGAAGTAGGCCGTCCCCCGATCCCCGCCCCCGTCCCCGGTCCGGGGCGCCCCCGTGCGGCGTCCGGGGCCGGGGGCGCCGTGTGAACACTTCGTTTCGCCCCTTGACGGGCAGCGCCCCCGTGCCTCTTAATGAATCTAATTCATTTTGAGTGTGAAGGAGAACACAGTGACCGACCAGAGAACCCTGGGCAGCGAGACGGCGATCGAGCGCGACGTCGTGGTGGTGGGCGCCGGGCCCGCGGGGCTGACGGCCGCCCGCACCCTCGTGGCAGCCGGGAAGTCCGTGGCCGTGCTGGAGGCCCGCGACCGCGTGGGCGGGCGCACCTGGTCGAAGACGGTCGACGGGGCGTTCCTCGAGATCGGCGGGCAGTGGATCTCCCCGGACCAGACGGAGCTGCTGGGCCTGGTCGAGGAGCTGGGGCTGGAGACCTTCGCCCGCTACCGCGAGGGCGCCTCCGTCTACATCGGCTCGGACGGGGTGCGCCGGACCTACTCCGGCTCTCTCTTCCCGGCGTCCGAGCGGACCGTGGCCGAGATGGAGAAGCTCATCGGCATCCTCGACGACCTCGTCGAGCAGATCGGCGTCGCCCAGCCGTGGGCGCACCCGCTGGCCCGGGAGCTGGACACCGTCTCCTTCCATCACTGGCTGCGGGCCCAGTCCGACGACGAGGAGGCGTGCACCAACATCGGCATGTTCATCGCCGGGGCGATGCTCACCAAGCCCTCCCACGCGTTCTCCGCCCTGCAGGCCGTGCTCATGGCCGCCTCCGCCGGGTCCTTCTCGAACCTCGTGGACGAGGACTTCATCCTCGACCGCCGCGTGGTCGGGGGCATGCAGTCGGTCTCCGAGACCATGGCCGCCCAGCTGGGCGAGGACGTGGTGTTCCTGGGCACCCCGGTGCGCACGATCCGCTGGGGCGGGCCCGAGGACACCTACGCCGAGCACGTGCCTGGCACCCCGGTCACCGTGTGGTCCGACCGGCTCACCGTGAAGGCGCGCGACGTGGTGGTGGCGGTCCCGCCGAACCTCTACTCCCGCATCTCCTTCGAGCCGCCCCTGCCCCGGCTGCAGCACCAGATGCACCAGCACCAGTCCCTGGGCCTGGTGATCAAGGTGCACGCCGTCTACGAGAGGCCGTTCTGGCGGGAGGCGGGCCTGTCCGGCACCGGGTTCGGGGCCGGGGAGCTCGTCCAGGAGGTCTACGACAACACCAACCACGCCGACCCCCGCGGCACCCTGGTGGGCTTCGTCTCCGACGAGAAGGCCGACGAGGTGTTCGCGCTGGACGCCGAGCAGCGCCGGCGGGCCATCCTGGAGTCCATCGCCCGCTACCTCGGGGACGAGGCGCTGGAACCGGTCGTCTACTACGAGTCCGACTTCGGCTCCGAGGAGTGGACCCGCGGCGCCTACGCCGCCAGCTACGACCTCGGCGGGCTGCACCGCTACGGAGCCCACCAGCGCACCCCCGTGGGCCCGATCCGCTGGGCCTGCTCCGACCTCGCCGCCGAGGGCTACCAGCACGTCGACGGCGCCCTGCGCCAGGGCCGTCTCGCCGCGTCCGAGGTCCTCGGCACCACCACCCCGACCGCCGGCACCGCCGTGCTCGAGGGCGCGTCGCGATGACGGCGGCCCCGGGCGGGGCCCCCGCCCGCATCCTCAGCCAGCTCCCCGTGCCGGTGGCCGTCGCGCCCCGGCCGGTCCAGGACAAGGAGGCCGCGTCATGAGCGCAGGCACCAACGAAGCAGCCCGCACGGACCGGCAGGTCGCGGGGCACGACAAGGGGCTCAGCAAGGGCTCCGTGGGCCTGCTCGGCTCCGTGGTCATCGGCGTGTCCACCATCGCCCCGGCCTACACCCTCTCCGGGGCCCTCGGCCCGACCGCCGCCGAGGTGGGCACCCACCTCCCGGCGATCCTGCTGGTCGGCTTCCTCCCCATGCTCCTCGTGGCCGTGGGCTACCGGCAGCTCAACCGGGCCATGCCGGACTCCGGGACGACGTTCACCTGGGTCTCCAAGGCCTTCGGCCCGTGGGTGGGCTGGATGGGCAGCTGGGGGCTGCTGGCCGCGACGATCCTGGTGCTGTCCAACCTGGCGGGCATCGCGGTGGACTTCTTCTACCTGGCGCTCGCCCAGCTCACGGGCAACGACGCGATCGCCGAGCTCACCCGCAACGTGCCCGTCAACGTCGCCACCTGCCTGGCGTTCGTGGCCGTCGCGGCGTGGGTCTCCTACCGCGGCATGGAGGCCACCAAGGTGGTCCAGTACGTGCTCGTGGCCTTCCAGCTGCTCGTGCTGCTGTGGTTCTCCGTCGCGGCGTTCGGCCACGTGGCCGGCGGCACGGCCTTCGACGGACTGACCCTGCGCCCGGAGTGGTTCAACCCGCTCGGCATCGACTCCTTCTCCGCGTTCGCCGCCGGGGTCTCCCTGTCCGTGTTCATCTACTGGGGCTGGGACGTGGTGCTCACCCTCAACGAGGAGAGCCGGGGGGCGGCGACCACGCCCGGGAAGTCGGCCATCGCGACGATCCTCGTGATCGTCGCCCTGTACATGGCCGTGGCGCTCGCCGTGCTGTCGTACTCGGGGATCTCGGCCGAGGGCCTGGGCCTGGGCAACGAGGAGATCCAGGAGAACATCTTCGCGTCGCTCGCCGGACCGGTCATGGGCCCGTTCGCCATCCTCATGTCCCTCGCCGTGCTGTCCTCCTCGGCGGCCTCGCTGCAGTCGACCATGATCTCCCCGGCCCGCACAATGCTGGCCATGGGCCACTACGGGGCCCTGCCGGCGAAGTACGCCCGGATCGCCTCCCGCTTCCGGTCCCCGGGCTACGCCACCGTGGCCTCGGCCGTGATCGCCTCCGTGTTCTACGCGGTGATGCGCGTGGTCTCCGAGAACGTCCTGTGGGACACCATCACCACGCTGGGCATGATGGTGTGCTTCTACTACGGCGTCACCGCCCTGGCCTGCGTGTGGTACTTCCGCGGCGACGCGCTGCGCAGCGCCAAGGACTTCCTGGCGAAGTTCCTGGCGCCGCTGCTGGGCGGGATCCTGCTGCTGGTCTTCTTCGTGCAGACGTCCTACGACTCGATGGACCCGGAGTACGGCTCCGGCTCGGAGATCGGCGGGGTGGGCCTCGTGTTCGTGCTGGGGGTGGGCATCCTGCTGCTGGGCCTCGTGGTGATGCTCCTGCAGTACCGCCGCGACCCGTCCTTCTTCCGGGAGCGCTTCGAGACCACGGAGCTGCCGGTGCTCGACTGAGCCCGGCCGGCGATCGGGGGCCGCGCGGCGGTCCGGGGGCGCCCCGGTCCGCCGCGCGGTGCCGTGGGCGGATCCTCGGTAGATTCGTCAGCAGCCGCGCTACCCGAGGAGCCCCACCATGCCGCGTCCCCGCTCACCGCTGCTGTCGGTCGAGGCCATCGTCACCGCCGCCCTCGCCCTGGTGGACGAGACGGGGGACTTCAGCTTCCCCCGGATCGCCCGGCGTCTCGGGGTCAGCCAGTCCGCGCTGTACAACCACATCGACAACCGGGAGCACATCGTCGAGCTGATGCGCGGCCGGGTGTTCGCGGACCCGGCGCCGGTCGACGTCGAGAACCTGCCGTGGGAGGACGCGCTGCGGGCGCTCGTGCGGGCCTACCGGGACTGCATGGTCGCCCATCCGCGCCTGGTGCCCCTGCTGATCACCCAGACCGTCCAGGACCCGGGGGTGATCGCGGTGTACGAGGACATGGCCGTCGTCCTCGAGCGCGCCGGGCTGGCGCGCGAGGCGATCGTCCCGGCCGTCTCGGCGATCGACTACCTGGCCCTGGGCTCGGCCCTCGACCTGACGGCGCCCGAGGTGGTCTGGGCCCCGCCGGAGGGCGGCTTCCCCGTCCTGAGCCGGGTCATCGAGCGCCTCGGCACCGTGGAGGAGCGCGCCGAGGCGGCCTTCGCCTTCGGGCTCGAGGTGCTGATCGCCGGACTGCGGGCGCAGGTGCTGCACGAACTTCACTGAAAGCCTTTCATCAAACCCTTGCCGTGCCGCCGGGCCGCCCACATACTAATGAAAGCCTTTCATTTAATGTGACGGCACTCACTTCCGACTCCACCGACGGGGGAAGACCATGCCCGAGAACCGCCCTGTGCCGGACGACTCCGGCCGTGTCCCGCTGACGGCCGCCCGCGCCGTGTCCGTCTTCGGGATCAGCGTGGTCGGCTTCATGACCGCCAACCTGGTCCCGGTGATGATCGTGGCACTCACCGGTGACCTCGGCTTCTCCGTCACGGGGGCCGGGACGCTGATGACGGTGGCGCTGCTGGCCTGCGCCGCGTCCTGCCTGGCCACCTCCCGCTGGGCGGCCCGGTCCGGGCGCCACGCCGTGGCCCGCGCCGGCCTGGCCCTGACCGCCCTGGGCTTCGGCGCCGCCGCCTTCGTTCCCTCCGTGCCGGTGGCCGTGGCCGGCGTCGTGGTCGGGGGCCTGGGCGCGGGCGGGGCGGTCTCCGCCGGGGGAGCGGCCCTGGGCGCGCTGCGCAACCCCGACCGCGCCTCGGGCATCAGCGGATTCGCCAACCGCGCGATCGTCTCGGTGGTCCTGTTCGTGATCCCCGTGCTGGGCGCGGGCACGGGCAGCGCCTTCGGCCTGCTCGCGGGCCTGGCCCTGGCCGCGCTGCTCACCGCGGGGTGGCTGCCCGACCGCCCCGCACCGGAGGCGGCCGCCACCACCGCGACCACCGCCGGAGCCTCCGCCGCCGCGCCGGCCACCACGTCCCGGGCGACGACGGTCACCGGCATCGGGCTGCTGGTCTGCTTCGCCCTGTGGGCGCTGAGCGAGGACTCGCTGTGGGCGGTCGCGGCCACGATGGGGGCCGAGCAGGCCGGACTCGACGAGACCGGGATGGGCCTGGTGCTGAGCCTGTCCACCCTCGGCGGGCTGATCGCCTCGGCCCTCGTGGGGCTCGCCGGGCCGCGCCTGGGCCGCACGGTGCCGCTGGCGGTCGCCCTGGTGGCCGGGGGCGTGCTGAAGCTGCTGGCCGGGACGGTGACCGATCCCGGGTGGTACATGGTGGTCGTCATCGCCTGGAACACGATCTACATGCTGGCCTTCATCTACATCGTCGCTGTCGCCGCCGCCCTGGACGCCTCGGGGAAGTGGTCGGCCCCGGTGCTGGGGGTCTACCTCATCGGGTCCTCCTTCGCCCCCGTCCTCGGCACCGCCCTCTCGGCCGCCGCCGGCTACCCCGTGCTGGGCGTCGTCCTCGCCGGGATGACGTTCGTCCTGCTGGTCCCCCTCGTCCTGATCTCCCGCCGCTCCGTGCGGGTCGAGGCCGCCGCCCGGCCGGTGCCGGAGCCCGGGTTCCCGCAGGCGGCGATCGTCTGATGTCCCCCACTCCACCGTCCTCCTCCCCGCGAACGGAGAGCAGTCCCGTGCCCACACGCACCCTGTACACCCACGCCACCGTGTTCACCGCCGACGGCGCCGACGCCGCGGCCTTCGTCGTCGAGGGCCAGCGCTTCCTGTACGTCGGCGACGAGGCCGGAGCGCGGCGCGCCGCAGGACCCGGCGCCGCCGAGGTGGACCTCGCCGGGGGGTTCGTCCTGCCGGGGATCATCGACGCCCACACCCACCTGCTGATGACCGGTCAGGCCCTGCAGAAGGTGGCGCTGCGCGACGCCGCGGACCTTCCCGAGCTCCAGCGGCGGCTGCGCCGGGCGGCCGGGCAGAACCCGCACGCGCCCCGGATCCTGGGGGCCGGGTGGCTCTACAGCGCCCTCGGCGGCGCGGCGCCGACCCGGCAGCTGCTCGACGAGGCCGTCCCCGACCGCCCCGTCTACCTCGACGCCAACGACCTGCACTCGGTGTGGGTCAACAGCGCAGCCCTGGCGGAGCTGGGCATCGGGGACGCGACACCGGACCCGATCGGCGGCCGGATCAGCCGCGACCCCGTGACCGGGGCCGCCGACGGGATGCTTTATGAGACCGCCGCCCAGCAGATCGTCTGGCCCGCCCTCGCCCGGGCGACCACCGACGCCGACCGCGACGCCCAGCTGGAGTCGGCGTTCGAGCACTACCTGGCCGTCGGCGTCACCGGCGCCGTGGACATGGCCGTCCAGGACGACGACCTCGCCGCCTTCCGCCGTGCCGCCCAGCGCCACGGCGGCTCCCTGCCCCTGCGCGTGAAGGGCCACTGGCTCGTCCACCGCCGCGGCAGCGACGCGGAGAACCTCGCCCAGGTCGCCCGGGCGGCGCAGCTGGCCCAGGAGCTCTCCGGGGAGTGGCTGCGCATCTGCGGGATCAAGCTCGTCGTCGACGGCGTCATCGACAGCTGCACCGCGGCCATGAAGGAGCCCTACGCCGACGGCAGCACGTGCGAGCCCATCTGGGACCGGGAGTCGCTGACGCCGGTGGTGGTCGCCGCCGACGCCGCCGGGCTGCAGGTCGCCCTGCACGCCATCGGCGACGAGGCCTCCGAGATCGCCCTGGACGCCCTCGAGCAGGCCCACAGGATCAACGGCCCCCGGGACCGCCGCCACCGGATCGAGCACCTGGAGACGGTCACCGAGGCCAGCGTGCGCCGCCTGGCCGCCCTCGGCGTGGTGGCCTCCGTGCAGCCGGTCCACGCCGACCCGGCCATCCAGGACAACTGGCGGGCCGTGCTGGGCGGGCCCCGCACCGAGCGGGCCTACCCGTGGACCGAGTTCCTCGCCGCCGGCGCCACCCTGGCGATCAGCACGGACGCGCCCACCGCCCCCCACCAGCCGCTGCCCAACCTGTACGTGGCCACCACCCGCAGGTCGGCGCTGGACCCCTCGCTGCCCGCCAACGTGCCCGGCTACGCCCTGGACCTGGCCGACGCCCTGTGCCACGCCACCCGCGACGCCGCCTTCTCCTGCCGCGCCGAGCACCAGGAGGGCCGCATCCTCGCCGGACACCTCGCCGACTTCACCGTCCTCGAGGCCGACCCCTTCGCCGCCGAGGCGGCCCGGCTGCTGACCAACCGGGCGCGCCTGACCGCCGTCGGCGGCCGCATCGCCTTCGCCGCGGCCGCCGCGGTGGCCTGAGCGCCGCGCCCCCGACCCCGACCACCGACCGACCCCAGGAGACCGAGACCATGCACCCTGCCACCCGCCCCGCCGCCGACCCCGCCGCGGCGGCCGCCACGACGGCCACCGTGATGCCCGCCGAGTGGGCTCCCCACGAGCGGACCTGGATGGCCTTCCCGCCCCCCAACGACACCTTCGGCCCCGCCTGGTCCGACACCCTGGAGCGGGCCCGCCGCGCCTGGTCGGCCGTGGCCCGCACGATCGCCCGCCACGAGCCCGTGACCGTCGTGGCCGACCCCGTCGACGCGGCCGCGGCCCGGGCCGCACTGGGGGAGGGGATCGAGGTCGTCCAGGCCCCCCTGGACGACGCCTGGCTGCGCGACTCCGGGCCCACCTTCGCCCACGGGGCCGACGGGTCGGTGGCCGCCGTGGACTGGGTGTTCAACGGCTGGGGCGCCCAGGAGTGGGCCGCCTGGGGGAGCGACCAGCACCTGGGCCGCTTCGTCGCCGAGCGGTCGGGTGCGGAGGTGGTCCCCAGCGCCCTGGTCAACGAGGGCGGGGGCTTCCACGTCGACGGCGAGGGCACCGTCCTGCTCACCGAGACCGTGCAGCTGGACCCCGGCCGCAACCCCGGCGCCACCAAGGAGCAGGTCGAGGCCGAGATCCACGCCCGGCTGGGCACCACCAGGGCGATCTGGCTGCCCCGCGGGCTGACCCGCGACTACGACGAGTTCGGCACCCGCGGCCACGTCGACATCGTGGCCGCCTTCGCCGGCCCGGGCACCGTCCTGGTGCACCGCCAGGACGACCCGGCCCACCCGGACTTCGAGGTGTCCCGGCAGATCCGCGCCGTGCTGGAGGCGGCCACCGACGCGCAGGGCCGCCGGCTGCGCGTCGTCGACGTCCCCGCCCCCACCGTCCTCGACGCCGGCGACGGGTTCGTCGACTTCTCCTACATCAACCACTACGTCGCCAACGGCGTCGTCGTGCTGTGCGCCTTCGACGACCCGAACGACGCCGTCGCCGCCCGGATCCTCGGGCAGGCCTACCCCGGGCGGGCCGTCGAGCTGGTCGACGCCCGCGACATCTTCGCCTTCGGCGGCGGCATCCACTGCATCACCCAGCAGCAGCCGGCCGCCCGCACGGGCGCCGGGCACGGGCAGGGCCGCCGATGAGCACCGTCGACGTCGTCGAGGCGACCATCGGGCAGCTGCGCGCCGCCCTGGAGGCCGGGCGCACGACGAGCGAGGAGCTGGTCCGGCTCTACCTCGAGCGGATCGCCGCCTACGACCGGGGCGGCCCCTGCCTCAACGCCGTGGTGGTGGACAACCCGGAGGCCCTGGCCGAGGCCCGCGCCTCCGACGCCCGCCGCGCCCGGGGGCAGACGCTGGGCCCGCTGGACGGCATCCCGTACACCGCCAAGGACAGCTACCAGGTGCGCGGGCTCACCGTGGCCGCGGGCTCGCCCGCGTTCGAGCATCTCATCGCCCAGCGCGACGCGTTCACGATCGAGCGCCTGCGCGCGGGAGGCGCGGTGCTGATCGGGCTGACCAACATGCCCCCGATGGCCAACGGCGGCATGCAGCGCGGCGTCTACGGCCGCGCCGAGAGCCCGTACAGCGCCGACCACCTCACCGCGGCCTTCGGCTCGGGCTCCTCCAACGGCTCGGGCACGGCGACGGCGGCCTCCTTCGCGGCGTTCGGCCTCGGCGAGGAGACCTGGTCCTCGGGCCGGGCGCCGGCCTCCAACAACGCGCTGTGCGCCTACACCCCCTCGCGCGGGATCATCTCCGTGCGCGGCAACTGGCCGCTCGTGCCGACGATGGACGTCGTCGTGCCGCACACCCGCACCATGGCGGACCTGCTCGAGGTGCTCGACGTGGTCGTCGCCGACGACGCCGAGACCCGCGGCGACTTCTGGCGCGTGCAGCCCTGGGTCGAGATCCCGACGGCGTCGGCCGTGCGCCCCGCCTCCTACCGCGCCCTCGAGGTGGCCGACGCCGCCGCGGCCGCCCGGGTCCTGACCGGCGTGCGCCTGGGCGTGCCGCGCATGTACATCGGGGCCGACCCCGAGGCCGGCACCGCGGAGCACCCGGGGATCGGCGGGCCGACCGGGCGGCGCATCGAGCCGCGCGCGTCGGTGCTCGCCCTCTGGGAGGCCGCCCGCCGCGACCTCGAGGCCGCCGGCGCCGAGGTCGTCGAGGTCGACTTCCCCGCCGTCACCAACTACGAGGGCGACCGCCCCGGCGCCCCGACCATCGCCACCCGCGGGTTCGTGAGCCCCGAGTACCTGCGCCGGGAGATCCTCGACCTCTCCGCCTGGTCCTGGCACGACTTCCTCGCCGCCAACGGCGACCCCGCCCTGCACCACCTCGCCGACGTCGACGGCGCCAGGATCTTCCCCCACCCGGCCGGCGCGCTGCCCGACCGCTACGACGGCTTCGACGACGACATCGCCGACTACCCGGTGTTCGTGCGCGAGCACGGCGTCCCCGTGCTCACCGGGATCCCCGGCCTGGAGGACGGGCTGCGCGGGCTCGAGCGGACGCGCCGCGTGGACCTCGAGCAGTGGATGGACGAGCGCGGCCTCGACGCCGTCGTCTTCCCGGCCGTCGCCGACGTCGGCCCGGCCGACGCCGACGTCGACGAGGCGTCCGCGGAGCTCGCGTGGCGCAACGGCGTGTGGGTGGCCAACGGCAACCTCGTGCCCCGGCACCTCGGCATCCCCACGGTGACCGTGCCGATGGGCACGATGGCCGACATCGGCATGCCCGTCGGGCTCACGATCGCCGGCCGCGCCTGGGACGACACGGAGCTCCTGCGCCTGGCGGCAGCGTTCGAGGCCACCGGCGCCCGCCGCACCGCCCCGCCGCGCACCCCGCCCCTGCAGGGGTGACCGTGCCGGTGCGGTGAGCCGCCGGCACGGGCCTGCTCGGGCAGATCGGGTGCTGACCGGTGCCGGGCCCGCGCACTGAGGTCACCAGATGTGCACCCGCTCCCCGGGGGCGAGCCACAGCCCGTCCCCGGGGCACGTCGCGAACGTCGCGTGGAAGGCGTCCATGTTGCGCACCACGCCGTTGCAGCGGAACTCCTCGGGGGCGTGCGGGTCGGTGGCGAGCCGGTTGACCAGCTCCTGCTGCCGGGCGGTCGAGCGCCACAGCGCCGCGTAGGCGTAGAAGAACCGTTCCCGGCCCGTCAGCCCGTCGAGCACCGGGGCGGTGTCCAGGTCCAGCCCCCGCTCCCGCAGGGCCATCCGGTAGGCCACCAGGGAGATCTCGAGCCCGCCGAGGTCCCCGATGTTCTCCCCCACGGTGAAGGCGCCGCTGACGTGGTGCTCGGCCGGGTCCAGTCCGCCGGGGGTGTAGCCGTCGTACTGGGCGACCAGTGCGGCCGTGCGCCGGGCGAACTCGGCGCGGTCCTCCTCGGTCCACCAGTTCTCGAGGTGGCCGGCCGCGTCGTACTTGGCGCCCTGGTCGTCGAAGCCGTGGCCGATCTCGTGGCCGATGACGGAGCCGATCGCGCCGTAGCAGACGGCGTCGTCGGCGTCGATGTCGAAGAACGGCGGCTGGAGGATCCCGGCGGGGAAGACGACCTCGTTGAGCACGGGGTGGAAGTAGGCGTTGACCCAGTGGGGGTAGAGGAACCACTCGCCCCGGTCCACCGGGGTGCCCATCTTCCCGACGGTCCGGTCGTGCTCCAGCGCCAGCCCGGCCCGGACGTTGCCGAGCAGGTCCCGGGGGTCCAGGCGCAGCGAGGAGTAGTCGCGCCACGTCTCCGGGTAGCCGACCTTGACGGTGAACGTGGACAGCTTCTCGAGGGCGCGCGCCCGGGTGGCCTCCGACATCCACTCCAGCCGCCCGATCCGCTCCCGGTAGGCGGCCAGCAGGTGCTCGACGAGCTGCTCGATGCGGGCCTTGTGCGCGGGCGGGAACCAGCGGGCCGTGTAGGCCCGGGCCACGTCGTCGCCCAGGATCCGGGTGACGAGGAACTCGGCCCGCTTCCAGCGCTCGCGGGGGCGGGTGATCCCGGACAGCGCGGTGCTGTAGAAGCGGAAGTTCTCCTCGACGAACGTCCCGGGCAGGAAGGGGGCGCGCTTGGACACGATCCGCCACGCGTGCCAGATCCGGATCTGCTCCTCGGACCACGCCTGCCACAGCCGGCCGAGCCCGGCCACGAACGAGGGCTGGCGCACGATGATCCGGTCGAAGATCCCCGTGCCGCGGCCCGGGGCGATGCCCTCGAGCCACGCGGCCCACGGCAGGCCCGGCGCCATCGCGTGCAGGCCGGCCACGTCCACGGGGTTGTACATCTCCTCGACGTCCCGGGCCGCGACCGTGTCCCACTGCGCGGCGGCCAGCTGGGTCTCCATGGCCATCACCGTGGCGGCGGCCTGGGCGGGGTCCACCCCCCAGTGCGCCGGGAGGCCGGCGAGCGCGAGCATCGCCGCGACGTGGTCCGTGAACGCCGCCCGCAGCCGCTCGTGCACGGCGTCCGTGTAGTAGGACTTCGAGGGCAGGGACAGCCCGTCCTGGCACAGGAAGAAGGAGTAGCGGGAGGAGTCCCGGGAGTCGTTCTCCACGAAGAAGGACAGCAGCCCGTCCACGCCGGTGCGCTGCAGGGCCGCCGAGGCGCGGGCGAGCCCGTCCTTGTCACGGGCGGCGTCCAGCAGCGCCAGGTCGGGCTCCAGCGCGGCGCGGCCGCGGCGCTCGATCTCCTCCTCGTCCAGGAAGGAGCGGTAGAGCGCGCCCATGCGGGAACCGGGCGGGGCCTCCTGGATGATCTCGTGCACCCGCTCGGTGTTGCGGTCCGTGAGGATCGCGGACGCCCCGTCGGCCGAGCGGTCGTCCGGCAGCTCGTGGGCCTCGATCCACCCGCCGTTGACGTGGCGGTACAGGTCGTCCTGCGGGCGGACACCGGGGTGGACGTGCTGCAGCTCGAGGCCGGAGGCGGTCGTCACGGGCGCATCCCCTGTCGTCGTGGGGTCATGGGTCTCGCGGTCCGAGCGGGCCGCGTCCTGCGCCCAGCCTACGGACGACGACGCCGTGGCCCGCCCCGCGCGGGCCACGGCGTCCGTGGTGCTCCTCACACCGCCCCGGCTCGGCCCGCGGGGTGGTGCCGTGCGTCAGCTCGCGGACGGCTCCGGGCTCGCCGATCCGGCGGCCTCCCCGGTGCCCAGCCACTTGCCCTCGAGCTCCTCGAGGGTGCCGTCCTCCTTCATGGCCGCCAGCGACTCGTTGACCTGGTCGAGCAGGGCGGTGTTGCCGGTCTTCACGGCCAGGCCCAGCTGCTCGCCGGTCTCGATCTCCTCGACCAGGCGCAGCTCGGGGTTGTCGGTGATGGCCGGGCCCATCACGGAGATGTTGCCGATCACGGCCTCGACGTCGCCGGTGTTGAGCCCCTGGATCATCAGGGCCGAGTCCTCGTACTGCACGACCTCGGCGTTGTTCTCCTCGGCCTGGGTCTCGCCCGTGGTGGCCTGCTGCACGCCCACGCGCTTGCCCTGGACGTCGGCCAAGGAGTCGATGTCGGCGTCCGGGGCCACCAGCAGGGCGAGGTTGTCGTCGAGGTAGGGGTCCGAGAAGTCCATGACGGACTCGCGCTGCTCGTTGATGGTCATCCCCGAGGCGGCGAGGTCGCACTGGTTCGAGTCCAGGGCCACGCCCGACTGGATGCCCTCGAAGCCGGTGCGGATGAACTCCGTCTGCACCCCCATGTCCTCGGCGATGCTGTTCACCAGGTCGACGTCGAAGCCGACGGTCTGCCCGTCCTCCGTGTACTCGAAGGGGCGGTAGGGGATGTCCGAGCACACCGTGAGCGTGCCCGGGGTGACCAGGCTGATCTCCCCGCCGCTCGCGTCGCCGCCGGCCTGCTCGCCGCCCCCGGTGCTCGAGCACGCGCTCAGCGCCAGTGCGGAGACGGCCAGCACGGACAGGGTGCCCGCCCCGCGGAACCTGCTCTTCATGGATCTGTCCTTCCCTCAGGAGGTGGGTGACCGCTCCGGGACGCGACGTCGTGCCCCGCGGGCGGCCGACCGCTGAATGTGCCTCAGTGTAGGGGCATTCGCGCCGCACATGTGCTGCGGAACACCGGTCGGTAGCACATTGCCCGGTGGGCCCGGCGCCGCCGGCGCGGACCGCCCGGGCCGGGGTTGGGCACAATGGAGCGCATGACCTGCATCGACGTCCCCCACCGGGCCGGAACCATCGACCCCCCCGGCGTCCCTGCCCCTGCGGGCAGGCCGTGATGACGGCCCAGGAGCCCGCGAGCGTCCGCGTCGACGTGTGGCTGTGGGCGGTGCGCGTGTTCAAGACGCGCTCCGCGGCCACGGCCGCGTGCCGCGCGGGCCACGTCAGGATCGACGGCACCTCGGTCAAGGCCGCCCAGCCCGTGCGCCCGGGCCAGCGGGTCACCGTGCGCCGCCCCGGTCACGAGCAGGTGCTCGAGGTCGTGCGCCTGCTGGTCAAGCGGGTGGGCCCGCCCGTGGCCGCGACCGCCTACGTGGACCACAGCCCGCCCCCGCCGGCACCCCTGCACGCCGCGGTGCCCCGGCGCGACCGCGGCGCGGGCCGGCCCACGAAGAAGGACCGGCGGGAGATGGACCGGCTCCGCGGCGGCGGGCCCGCCTGACCGGGCGTCGGTAGCCTGGTCCGGTGACCACGACCTCCCGCGCCCGCGACCTCAACCGCCAGATCCTCGCCCTGGCCGTCCCGGCCTTCGGGGCGCTCGTGGCGGAGCCGCTGTTCCTGCTCGCGGACTCCGCGATCGTCGGCCACCTCGGCACGCCCCAGCTCGCGGGCGTGGGCGTGGCGGCGACGGCGGTGCAGACCGTGGTGGGGCTCATGGTCTTCCTCGCCTACAGCACCACCCCGGCGGTGGCCCGCCACCTCGGGGCCGGCCGGCTCGCCGAGGCCGTCGCGGTGGGCCGGGACGGCCTGTGGCTCGCCGCGGGCCTCGGCGCGGTCCTCTCCGCCGCGGGCTGGGCCCTCGCCCGGCCGCTGCTGGAGCTCATGGGCGCCCGCGGCGACGTCCTCGAGCACGCGGTGACGTACCTGCACTGGTCCCTGCCCGGGCTGACCCCCATGCTCGTCGTGCTCGCCGCGACCGGCGTGCTGCGGGGGCTGCAGGACACGAGGACCCCGCTGCTCATCGCGGGGGCCGGGGCGGCCGCCAACGCCGGGCTGAACCTCGTGCTCGTCCACGGGGCCGGGCTCGGGGTGGCCGGCGCCGCGATCGGCACGTCCGCCGTGCAGTGGGCCATGGCCCTGGCCTTCCTGGGCATCCTGCGCCGGCTGGCCCGCGCGCACGGGGTGGGCGCGGCGACGTCGTGGGCGCGCGTGCGCGAGCACCTGACCGTGGGCTCATGGCTCATGCTCCGCACCCTGTCGCTGCGGATCGCGATCCTTGCCACCGTCCTCGTGGTCACGGGCCAGGGCGCCCAGAACCTCGCCGCGCACCAGCTCGTGATGACGGTGTTCAACTTCCTGGCCTTCGCCCTGGACGCCCTCGCCATCGCCGCCCAGGCCCTGCTGGGCCGGGACATGGGCGCCCGCGACCTCACCGACCCGGCCGAGCGCCGGGCGCTGCGCGACCTCATGAACCGGCTGCTCGCCTGGGGTCTCGGCTTCGGCGTGGTCACGGGCGTGCTCGTGGGCCTGCTCGGCACGCGCCTGGGCTTCCTGCTCAGCCCCGACCCCGGGGTGCAGGCGCTGTTCGCGGCGGCACTCGTCGTCGTCGCCGTGGGCCAGCCGCTCGCGGCCTACGTGTTCGTCCTCGACGGCGTGCTCATCGGCGCGGGCGACGCCCGCTATCTCGCGGTGGCCGGCGTGCTCAACCTGGCCCTGTACCTGCCGCTCCTGGGCCTTGTGGCGGCGTTCGCCGGTCCGGGCGCCGCCGGGCTGGTGTGGCTGTGGAGCGCCTACGCGGGCGGCTACCTGGGGGCCCGCGCGCTGACCCTCGGGCTGCGCGCGCGGGGCGACACGTGGCTGCTGGTCAACGCACGGTAACAAGCCGAATTCCACCGGCCCGTGTGGCGCGGATCACCTACGATTTCACCATGGACAGTGAGCTGAGCGCAGAGAACCAGGCCACCGGCGACGGCGCCGGGCGCGGCGCCGTGCTCGTCGGCGTCGACGGTTCGGACCAGGCCCGGCACGCCCTCGAACGGGCCGTCGAGGAGGCCCGGGCCCAGAGCATGTCGGTCCGTCTGGTCGGCGCCTATCCCGTCATCGGGGTGGGGGATCCCGGCCTGGAGACGCGCTTCACCGAGGCCGTCATGAAGGAGAACGCCGAGCACCTGGCCGAGGCGCGCGAGCTCGTCGAGCGGGCCGGGCTGCCCGTGGAGGTCGTCGAGGCCGCCGGTGACGCCGCCAAGGCCCTGGTGGAGCAGTCCCGCGACGCCGCGCTCGTCGTCATGGGCAAGCGCGGGCGGGGCGGAGCGCTGCGCGGACGTCTCGGCTCGGTCTCCGCGGCCGTCGCGGCCCACTCGAAGTGCCCGGTGATCATCGTCCCCGAGGCCGGCGAGGGGCGCCACGCCCGGCACGTCGGCGGCGCCACGGACGTCGCGCTCGAGCCCGGCGGGCCCGTCTCGGTCGACGACGTCGACTTCGCCGGCCGGGTGGTCGTCGGCGTGGACGCCCTCGGCTCCCGCAACCCCGCCCTGTGGAAGGCCGTGGAGTACGCGCAGCGGCACGGCCGCAAGCTCGCGCTGCTGTCCGTGAACGGGGCGCTGTCCGGGACGCCCACCTGGTTCCAGGACGAGTTCAACCAGGCCCGGTACTTCCACGAGGCGGACGAGCGGCTCGCCGAGATCTCCCGGGAGATCGCCGAGGAGCACCCGGAGCTGACCGTGGAGCACCACATCTTCGTCGGGCGTCCGGCGCGCATCCTCATGCACGCCACCGACTCCGCGGAGCTGGTCGTCGTCGGCTCCCGCGGCATCGGCGGGTTCCGGGGGCTGCTGCTCGGCTCGGTGTCCCAGGCCGTGCTCGAGAACGCCACCGGCCCGGTCATGATCGTGCCGTCGCACCCCGCCTGAGCCGGGCCCGGTCCCGCCGGCCGCGCCGGCACGCCCCGATCACGAGCGGAGGAGGAAGCAGCGCGAGATGGCAGAGCAGATCGTCGTCGGCTACGACGGCTCCGAGTACAGCGACCGCGCCCTCGAGTGGGCCGTCCAGGAGGCGGCCGCGCTCTCGGCCGAGCTGAAGGTCGTGGTCTCCGTGGGCCGCCCCGTCGCCGTGGACCCCAGCCTGTACGGGCCCTTCCTCCAGGCCATCGAGGAGGAGGCGGAGAAGGTCGCCGGCCGTGCGGTCGCCCGCGCCCAGGAGCACGGTGTCCGGGCCGTGGGCGTCGTGGAGCGCGGCGACGCCGCCGGGGTGCTGGTCTACGCGTCGGAGCCCGCGTCGGCGCTGGTCGTCGGCAAGCGCGGGCGCCACGGCGTGCGCGGGCGCGTGGGCTCGGTCTCGGCGGCCGTGTCGGCGCACGCGAAGTGCCCGGTGATCGTGCTGCCCGACCGCTGGGACCCGGAGGCCCGGGCCGGGCGCCGGGGGGCCGGTCCCTTCGCGGGACGCGTCGTGGCCGGCGTGGACCGGCTCGGCGGGGACAACCCCGCCGTCGTCGCGGGCGCCCGGTACGCCGGGCGCCACGGACTGGGCCTGGCCCTGGTCACCGTGGTGCCCGAGGCCGCGAACGTGCCCACGGGCTCGGCCGAGCTGGACCGCGCGGTGCGCGAGCAGCTCACCGCCCCGGCCCACGCCCTGGTCGACCAGGTCGCGGCCGCGGTGCGGGCCGAGCGCCCCGGGCTCGACGTCGAGACCTTCGTGTTCTCGGGCGTCCCGGCGGACCAGCTGGTCCGGGCCAGTCGCTCGGCCGAGCTCGTCGTGGTGGGCAGCCGCGGCTACGGCGGGTTCCGCGGGCTGCTCATGGGCTCGGTCTCGCAGGCGGTGCTCAACGAGGGGGAGAGCCCGGTGATGATCGTCCCGGCCCGCAAGAAGGACTGACGGGTCCCCGGGGTGCGCTCACGGCGCGGCGGGGGCCGCCCGCCGCGCCGCCACCAGGGCGAGCAGGTGCTCGTGCACCGCCGTCTCCCCGGTGAGCTCGGGGTGGAACGAGATCCCGAGGACGTGGTCCCGCGCCACCGCGACCACCTCGCCGCGGTGCCGGGCCAGGACCTCGACCCCGTCCCCGACGCGGGTCACCACGGGGGCCCGGATGAATGCCGCGCGCACGGGGGCCCCCTCGCCGCCCCAGGCGAGCTCGGCCTCCTCGGAGGCCGTCTGGGTGCCGAACGCGTTGCGGGCGACCGTCACGTCGAGGACCTCGAGGGTCTGCTGGCCGGGGGCGGGGTCCTCGATCCCCCCGGACAGCAGGATCAGCCCCGCGCACGTGCCCAGGGTGGGCAGGCCGCCGAGCACCGCCTCCCGCAGCGGCTCCCGCAGCCCGAACAGCCTCAGCAGCCGGTCCACGGTCGAGGACTCCCCGCCGGGCAGGACGAGCGCGTCCAGCCCGGCGAGCTGCTCCGGAGTGCGCACGAGCACCGGCTCGGCGCCGAGCTCCCGCAGCATGGCCGCGTGCTCGGCGACCCCTCCCTGCAGGGCGAGCACCCCGACGCGCGGAGCGGAGCTCACCAGCCGCGCTCCGCGAGCCGGTGCGGCGCGGGGAGGTCGCCCACGTTGATCCCGACCATGGCCTCGCCGAGCCCGCGGGAGGCCTCGGCGATCTTCTCGGGGTCGTCGTAGAAGGCGGTGGCCTTGACGATGGCCTGCGCGCGGGCGGCGGGGTTGCCGGACTTGAAGATCCCGGAGCCCACGAACACGCCGTCGGCGCCGAGCTGCATCATCATGGCGGCGTCCGCCGGGGTGGCCACGCCGCCGGCGGTGAACAGCACGACCGGCAGCTTCCCGGTCCGGGCGACCTCGAGCACGATGTCGTAGGGCGCCGCGAGCTCCTTGGCCTTCACGTAGAGGGCGTCCGGGGACACCTTGTGGATGGCCTGGAGCTCGGCGATCTGCCCGCGGATGGTGCGGATGTGCTTGGTCGCCTCGGAGACGTCACCGGTGCCGGCCTCGCCCTTGGAGCGGATCATGGCGGCGCCCTCGGCGATCCGGCGCAGGGCCTCGCCCAGGTTGGTGGCCCCGCACACGAACGGGACGGTGAAGCGCTGCTTGTCGATGTGGTTGACGTAGTCGGCGGGGGAGAGGACCTCGGACTCGTCGATGTAGTCGACCTCCAGGTGCTCGAGCACCTGGGCCTCCACGAAGTGGCCGATCCGCACCTTCGCCATGACGGGGATCGAGACGGCGGCCTGGATGCCCTCGATGAGGTCGGGGTCGGACATGCGGGCCACGCCCCCCTGGGCGCGGATGTCGGCGGGCACGCGCTCGAGGGCCATGACGGCGACGGCGCCGGAGTCCTCGGCGATGCGGGCCTGCTCGGCGGTCACGACGTCCATGATGACGCCGCCCTTGAGCATGTCGGCGAGGCCGCGCTTGACGAGCGGGGAGCCCGTGAGCGGGGTGGCGGCGGTGGTCTGGGCAGGGGAGGTCTGCAGATCGGTCATGGACTCCATCCTCGGGCCGAAAGTGGTCCATTCCCAGGTCCACCAAAGGTAGAATTCAATGGACCACTTGTGTCCGGAAGGAGGAAGCCCGTGCGCCATCCCCACGACGTCGAGCTGCCCGTGCACGTCGACCGCGACGACCCTGCGCCGCTGCCCGCCCAGCTCGTCCAGCAGCTGCGAGGCCTCGTGGTCTCCGGCACCCTGCGCCCGGGCGACCCCCTGCCCTCGACCCGCGGGCTGGCCGCGCGGCTGGGGATCTCGCGCGGCTCCGTGGTCGCCGCCTACGACCAGCTGCACGGCGAGGGATACCTGCACGCGACCAACGGGGCCACGGTCGTCCACCCCGACCTCGCCCGCCCGGGGGCCGGGTCCCCCGCCGCCCGCCCGGAGCCCGCCCCGCCGGCGGTGCCGCGGCGCCCGGCGCGGGGGCGGCCGATGATCGACCTCACCCCGGGACGGCCCGACACGGCCCGCCTGGCCACCCCGCAGTGGCGCGCCGCCTGGCGGGACGCCGCCGCGGCGGCCGCGGGAGCCGCGCCGCCCTCGCCCCAGGGCTCCGAGGCGCTGCGCGAGCAGATCGCCGAGCACCTGCGGCTGATGCGGGGCGTGGTCCGGGACCCCGGCGATCTCTTCGTCACGACCGGCGCCCGCGACGGCCTCCAGCTGCTGCTCGCCGTGCTGCAGGGCCACGCCGGCCGGCCCCTGCGCGTCGCCGTCGAGGACCCGGGCTACCCCTCGCTGCGCCGGGTCCCGGAGCGGCTCGGCCACGAGGTGCTGCCCGTGCCCATCGACGACCACGGCCTCGACCCCGCCCGCCTGCCCGCCGGCGCCTGGTCCCGGGGCGGTGCCTGGGAGGTCGAGCGGGCCCCGGACGCGGTCGTCGTGACCCCGAGCCACCAGTACCCGCTGGGCGCGTCGATGCCCGCGGCCCGGCGGCTCGAGCTGCTCGGGTGGGCCCGCGCCCACGACGCCCTGGTCGTGGAGGACGACTACGACTCCGAGCTGCGCTACGTGGGCGAGCCCCTGCCGGCCCTGGCCTCCCTCGACCGGGCTCCCGGCGCCGCCGCGGAGGCCCCGGCGCCCGGGCGGCTGCTCGGCGCCGGCGGGCACGTGGCCACCCTGGGCTCGTTCACCAAGGTCCTCGCCCCGGGGCTGGGCGTGGGCTACCTGCTGGCCCCGCCGGCCCTGCGGGACGAGCTGCTGCACCTGCGCACCGACCTCGGCAACCCCGCCTCCGCGGTGGTCCAGGACGCGATGGCGCGCTTCCTCGCCGGCGGCGGGCTGCGCCGGCACACCGCCCGGATGCGGCGCGAGTACCGGCGCCGCCGGGACCTGCTCACCACCGCGCTCACCGGCGTGCCCGGGATCCGGGCGGTGCCCATGGACGGCGGGCTGCACGCGGTGCTCGAGTTCACCGGCGAGGTCCCGCTCGAGGAGCAGGACGTGGTCGCCCGCGCCGCCGCGGCGGGGGTGCGGGTCGCGGCGCTGGGCTCCTACTGGGCGAAGGCCGCCCGCGGCGGGCGCCGCGGCGTCGTCGTCGGCTTCGGGGCCACCGGGGCGGCCCGGGGGGCCGACGCGCTGCCCGACGCCCTCGCCGTCCTGGCCCGCGTGCTCGCCGGGCCCGCCCGGCCGTCCGTCGGAGCGGCTCGCTAGACTGTCCTCCGGCCCGACCGGCTCCCCTCCCGAAAGGCGCACCGTGATCCCCGACCCGAGCACCGGCATCCACCGCGACCTGTTCGCGCCCACGCTGCTGCGCGCGCTCGTGGCCCTGGCCTTCGGCGCCGTGACCATCTTCTGGCAGCAGCCCTCGCTCGCCGTCGTGGCGTGGGGGGTGGGGCTGTACCTGCTGCTGACCGGCGCGGCGAGCGTCTTCCTGCAGCTGCGGCTCAACGGCAACGACCACGTCGACATGGGACCCAGCCGGCAGGTCCCGCAGTCCTACGGCGTGCTGTACGCGGTGGGCGGGATCCTCACGGTCCTCGGCGGGGACACCGCGAGCGGTCTCGTGCTCTACGCCGCGCTGATCATGGGCGTCGCCGGGCTCACGGAGCTGGCCCTGGGCCTGAAGTTCCGCACCGGCTTCCCCCTGGGCCGCGACTGGACCATCGCCGGGCTCGTCACGGTGCTCGCCGCGACCGGGCTCGTGCTCGTGGTGGACCTCGGCGCCAAGGCGCTGTTCGGGGTCGTGGGCGGAGCGGCTGTCGTCATCGGGGTGGCCCACCTGCTGGCCGCGCTGACCCTCCGGCACGAGGACCGGCAGGGACGGGCCCCCGCGGGGACGGCGTAGACTGGGCTACCGCACGCCGGGGGCGACCCCGCCGGCGAGCGCCCGCAGGAACACCACACAGGAGGACGAGTGGCACAGCGCAAGGGCTCCCGGGCCGACGTCAAGGGACCGCTCATGCTCTCCGCCGTGCTGGCCGCGGTCGCGTTCGTCGCCGTGGCGATCTTCGCGAGCGGCGGCACCGACAACGCCCTGCGCCTGGACCTCGCCTTCGTCGCCGCCGGCATCGTGTTCATCGTCGCCGTGGTGGTCAGCGCGACCCTCATGATCGTCGAGAAGCCCAACGAGGCGCACCTCGGGCAGGGCACCGGCGTGAACCGCTCTTCCGCGAAGCTCTACGCCGAGGCGCGCGCCAAGCGGGAGCGCGAGGCCGCCGCCCAGCGCACCGACGAGGCGCAGTTCGGCCAGCGGCTCCGCCCGGACACCGAGGGGGAGGACCTCCTGGGCCGCCGCTCCGCGGAGGGCTCCGAGCGCCCCGGCGACGACGGGCCCACCGCGCCGCGCGCCTGACCCGGCCCGCCCGCCGGCCGACGCACAGCATGCTTGGCAGCGGGGCGCCGGCTCACTAGATTGGAACCCGTCCGAAGCAGCAGGAGCGGACCGCGCCCTGCGCGGGACCGGAGAACGGGAGCCAGCATGAGCAACCAGTCCACCCCGCCCGTCGACTCCGCCGGCCAGCCCGAGGGCACGGGGACCGAGGGCCTCCAGCATGTCGTGGACCAGCGCCTCGGGCAGCAGCGCGACGGGCAGGACGAGGGCGGGACCACGCAGCCCCGCCCGGAGGACCAGGACGACGCCCCGGTCACCCCCGGCGGCGCCAACGCCTGAGCGGCGGAGCGCCCCGGCCGCCGGCGTCCTTGGCCGCTCCCCGGGGCCTCGGTAGATTGAACTGCACCTGAAGCAGCAGGAGCGGACCGCGCCCTGTTCGAGACCCGATGGCGGGAGCCAGCATGAGCAACCAGTCCACCCCACCGACCGACGACGGCGCCGACCCCTCCGGGGCGGACCAGGAGCGGGGCACCGGCAACGAGTGGCAGGGCGCGGAGGCCATGGACTCCGACGCGTTCCAGGAGGAGGTCGACCGGCGCCTCGTCGAGAACCAGGCCGAGGCGGGACCGGAGGACTCCAGCACCCAGTCGCCGCAGGAGATGAGCAAGTCCGAGCTGCCCGTGCTGGAGCAGCGCGACGACATCCTGGCCAATCCCGGCAGCACCGACGCCTGAGCGGAGCACCGCGCGCCGCCGCGGCAGCGGCCCGGGAGGGACCTGGGGTCCCTCCCGGGCCGCTGCCGTGCGCCGGGTCCCCGGACGGGCTCAGCGGCCGAAACCGCGCAGCCGCAGCGAGTTCAGCACCACGAACACGGAGCTGAACGCCATCGCCGCGCCCGCGATCACGGGGTTGAGCAGCCCCGCGGCGGCCACGGGGATGGCCACCACGTTGTAGGCGAACGCCCAGAACAGGTTCGACTTGATGACGGCCAGGGTCCGGCGGGACAGCGCGATCGCCGTCGGGACGGACCGGAGGTCGTCGCGCACGACCGTGATGTCCGCGGCCTCGATGGCCGCGTCCGTGCCGGAGCCCATGGCGATCCCCAGGTCGGCCCGGGCGAGGGCCGCGGCGTCGTTGACGCCGTCGCCGACCATGGCCACCACGTGCCCGTCGTCCTGCAGGTCGCGCACGACCGCGACCTTGCCCTCCGGGCTGACGTCGGCGACGACGTCCCCGGCGGGGATGCCGGCCTCCTCGGCCACGGCCCGGGCCACGGCCTCGTTGTCCCCGGTCAGCAGCATCGGGCGCAGGCCCAGCCGCCTGAGCTCCTCGACCGCGGCGCGGGAGCCTCCCTTGACCGTGTCCCGCAGGTCCACGAACCCGGCGAGCGCCCCGTCCACGGCCACGAGGACCGTGGTGACCCCGCCCTCCTGGGCGCGGCGTAGGGCCTCGCGCTGGAGCTCGTCCAGGCGCACGCCGTTCCGCTCCAGCCAGGTGGTGCGGCCGACGACGATCGAGCGGGAGCGCATCCCGTCCGCCACGTTGGCGCGCACGCCGCCGCCGGGCGTCGAGGCGAAGCCGGTGGCCGCGAAGCGGTGCGGGGTCGCGGCGGCGATCGCCCGGGCGATCGGGTGCTCGGAGTGCTGCTCCACGGAGGCCGCGAGGTCCAGGACCTGGTCCTTCGAGTACGTGGACACGGGCGTCACCGAGGTCACGGCGAGCTGCCCGCTGGTGACGGTGCCGGTCTTGTCGAGCACCACGGTGTCCACGGTGCGGGTGTCCTCGAGCACCTCGGCGCCCTTGATGAGGATGCCCAGCTGGGCGCCGCGGCCGGTGCCGGTGAGCAGGGCCGTGGGCGTGGCCAGGCCGAGGGCGCAGGGGCAGGCGATGACCAGCACGGAGACGGCGGCCACGAAGGACGCGTCGACGTCCCCCGTCGCCACGAGCCAGCCGGCCAGGGTGAGCAGCGCGACGGCCAGGACCACGGGGACGAAGACCCCGGAGATCCGGTCGGCGAGGCGGGCCACGGGGGCCTTGCTCGTCTGGGCCTGCGCGACCATCCGGCCCATCTGGGCCAGGGTGGTGTCCGCGCCCACGCGGGTGGCCTCGACCAGCAGGCGTCCGTCGGTGTTGATGGTGGCGCCCGTGACGGTGTCGCCGGGGCCCACCTCGACGGGCACGGACTCCCCGGTCAGCAGGGAGGCGTCCACGGCGGAGCGGCCCTCGAGGACCACCCCGTCGGTGGCGATCTTCTCGCCCGGGCGCACGACGACGACGTCGCCGGGCTGCAGCCGCTCGGCCGGGATCCGCGTCTCCTCGCCGTCGCGCAGGACCACGGCGTCCTTCGCGCCGAGCTCCAGCAGCGCGCGCAGCGCCTCGCCGGACTTCGCCTTCGCCCGGGCCTCGAGCCAGCGCCCGAGCAGCAGGAACGCCGTGACCAGCGCCCCGGTCTCGAAGTAGAGCGGGTGCTCGCCCATCGCCATGGCGTGGCCGGGCACGGCGTCGCCCGTCATGCCGGGGTCCCGCAGCAGGTTCCACAGCGAGAACAGGTAGGCGGCGGACACGCCCAGGGAGACGAGGGTGTCCATGGTGGAGGTCAGGTGCCGGGCGTTGACGGCCGCCGAGCGGTGGAACGGCCAGGCCGCCCAGGTGACGACCGGCAGCGAGAGCAGCGCGGCCGCCCAGGCCCAGTGGGGGAACTGCAGTCCCGGGACCATGGAGATCAGCAGCACCGGGACGGAGAGGAGGGCGGCCCAGACCAGGCGCCGGCGCAGCGACGCGGGGGAGCGCAGCGACGACGCCTCGCGCCCGGCGACCTTCGTCATGGCGTCGGAGCTGCCCGCGGGCGCGCCGTCGCCGCCCTGGGCGCCCCCGGGGCGGGGCGCGGTCCTGAGGACGGCCCCGTAGCCGGCGTTCTCGACGGTCCGGACGATCTCCTCGTCGCTCACCCCCTCGGGCACCCGGACGGTCGCCGACTCCAGGGCGAGGTTCACGGAGGCGTCGACGCCGTCGAGCTTGCCCAGCTTGCGCTCGACGCGGCTCACGCACGAGGAGCACGTCATGCCCGTGATGCCGAGCTCGAGGGTGCGCAGCGGTCCGGCGGCCTCGGTGGGGACGGGGGCGCGGGTGCCGGCCTCAGACAACGGAGTACCCCGCTTCCTCGACGGCCTCCTCGATCTCGTCGTCGCCCAGCTCGCGCGAGGAGGTCACGGTGACGGGGGAGACGCCTCCCGCGACGAGCTCGACGTCGACGGACTCGACGCCGGCCAGCTCGCTCAGCTCCTCGGTGACGGACATGACGCAGTGGCCGCAGGTCATCCCGGAAACGTTGACGGTGGTCTGCACGGTGCTCTCCTCTGGGGTGGGGTTCTTCGGTGCTCCGGCGCGGGGCGTGCCGCCGGGGTCAGCTCTTCAGCAGGCGCGCGATGGCCGCGGACGCCTCCTGGAGCTTGTCGTCGACGCGGGCCGCGTCCCCGGACTCCCTGGCGGCCTCGACGGCGCCCACGACGCAGTGGCTCAGGTGCTCGTCGAGCAGCCCCAGGCTCACGGCCTTGAGCGCGGACTGGATCGCGGAGATCTGGGTGAGGATGTCGATGCAGTACTTGTCCTCCTCGACCATCCGGTGGATGCCGCGGACCTGGCCCTCGATGCGGCGCAGCCGCTTCAGGTAGGCGTCCTTGTCCTGGGTGTAGCCGTGCGGCGGAAGGGTCTGGCTCATGCGTCCTCCTGGGTCGTCGGCCTCCAGCTTATACCCCTCCGGGGTATCCCTCAAGTGCCCTCCGGCGGAGGGGGACGCCGCGGGGGCTGCGGGCCGGGGAGCCGGTCACGAGGGCTCCGCGCCCGGATCCCCCGGGCGTGCGACGGGGAAGGACGCGGCGCCCGCCCGGCCGCCGGTCCGTCCGGCGGTCCCTGCGGAGTGTGGGAATCTGGAGGCATGGCTTCACTGATCGAGGACTACGCCCTGCTCTCGAACATGCGCACCGGTCCGCTGGTCTCCCGCACCGGGTCGGTCGACTGGTTCTGCGCTCCCCGGTTCGACTCGCCCTCGGTCTTCGGCGCCCTGCTCGGCGAGGCCGACCACGGCCGGTGGCTGCTCGCCCCCGCGTGCACCGTCCGGGAGGGCGCGGACGGCGAGCTCCTCGAGGACGACGACGGCGGGGCCCAGGTCGCCGAGCGGTTCTACGTCGAGAACACCTTCGTGCTGCAGACGGTCTGGGTCACGGACGCCGGTTCCGTGCGCGTGACCGACTTCATGCCCCTGACCTCCCGCACCGACGTGGTCCGCCGCGTCGAGGGCCTCACGGGCGAGGTCGAGATGTACCAGGAGCTGCGGATCCGCTTCGACTACGGCGCCGTGGTGCCCTGGGTGAGCCGCTTCGAGGGCGAGGAGGACCCGGGGGAGGGGGAGCCCGTCCCGCCCGTGCTCGTGGGCATGGCCGGGCCGGACGCCGTCGTCCTGCGGGGCGAGCCCCTGCCCGAGGCCACGGACGACGACGCCGAGCGCCGCCACCGCGGGACGTTCACCGTCTCGGCCGGCCAGGCCCGGGACTTCGTCCTGACGCACTTCCCGTCCCACCGCCCGCCGCCCGCGCCCATCGACGTCAACGAGCAGCTCACCCGCACCGTCGAGCTGTGGCAGGAGTGGTCCGGCCTGTACTCCCCGCCCGGCGGTCCGGCGGGCGAGCGGGTGCACATCGTGCCCGTGCGCGGCCACGCGGTCGCGAAGCGCTCCGACATCGTCCGGCGCTCCCTGCTGGTGGTGCGGGCGCTCATGCACCAGGAGACCGGCGGGCTCGTGGCCGCCCCCACCACGTCCCTGCCGGACGTCGTCGGCGGGGAGCGCAACTGGGACCACCGCTTCTCCTGGCTGCGCGACGCCGCGATGGCCCTCGAGGTCATGCTCGACCACGGCCACGACCGGGAGGCCGCGCAGCTGCGCAACTGGCTGCTGCGCGCCGTCGCGGGCGACCCGCACGACCTGCAGAACCTCTACGGGGTCTCGGGGGAGCGCCGCGGGCGCGAGCACCAGCTGGACCTGCCCGGCTACGAGCGCTCCCGCCCGGTGCGCGAGGGCAACGGCGCCGCGGGCCAGCACCAGACGGACGCGGTGGGCCACGTCATGGTCGTGTTCGAGAAGCTGCGCCGGCGCGGTGCCGTGGAGGACCACCTCTCCTGGCCGCTGCAGCAGGCGATGCTGCGCTCCGTCGTCGAGCACTACGAGGTCAAGGACCAGGGCCTGTGGGAGATGCGCGGCGAGCGGCAGTACTACACGCACTCCCGGGTGCTGATGTGGGCGGCGCTGCAGTCCGGCGTCGACGCCGTGCGCGTGCACGGGCTGCCCGGCGACGCCGCGCTGTGGGAGCAGCTTCGCGACGCCCTGGCCCAGGAGATCTGGACCTCCGGCTACGATCCCGAGGTCGGCTCCTTCGTCCAGTACTACGGCTCCAAGGCGGTGGACGCCTCCCTGCTGCAGCTGCCGCAGGTGGGCTTCGTGGCCTACGACGACGAGCGGATGCTGGGGACCGTCCGGCGGATCGAGGAGGAGCTGCGCCACCCCTGCGGGCTCATCCACCGCTACCGCAACGTCCTGGGCCCCGATCACCCCGAGGACCCGGACGCGTACTCCGGGGTGATCGGCGTGGACGGGTTCACGGCCCAGGACAACCCGCACCTGGGCGCCTCCCTGTGGCTCGCCGCCCAGTACGCGCGCTCCGGGCGGGCCGACAGCGCCGAGAAGCTCGTGGACCTCGTCCTGGCCAAGGCCAACGACCTCGGGCTGCTGTCCACCGAGTACTCCCCGGCGGAGCGGCGGCTCACCGGCAACTTCCCGCAGTCCTTCGCCCACCTGGCGCTCGTCCAGGCCCTCGACGCGCTCGACGCCGCCCAGGGCCGTCCGGTCGCGCCCGCCGGGGCCGAGGGGGGCGCCGGATGAGCCGTGGCACCCCCGGTCCCTGGCGGGCCTCGCCGGCGGTGCGGATCGGGCTGTCGCTGTCCGTGGCCACCGGGCTGTACGGGATCTCCTTCGGGGCGCTGTCGGTGGCGGCCGGCCTCACCTTCTGGCAGACCGTGGCCCTGTCCGCCCTGATGTTCACGGGCGGGTCGCAGTTCGCGTTCATCGGCGTGCTCTCCGGGGGCGGGGCCGGCGCCTCGGCCCTCGGCGCGGCGACCATGCTCGGCGTGCGCAACGCCGTCTACGGCATGAGCATGAACGCCCTGGTGCGCCCGCGCGGGTGGCGCCGGCTGCTGGCCGCGCACGTGACCATTGACGAGTCGAACGCCGCCGCCTCCTCCCAGACCGATCCGCTCGAGGAGCGGCGGGGGTTCTGGACGGCGGGCCTGGGCGTGTGGGTGCTGTGGAACGCGTTCACGGTCCTGGGGGCCCTGCTCGGCAACACCCTGGGCGACCCCGCGCGGTGGGGCCTGGACGGCGCCGCGGTGGCCGCGTTCCTGGGCCTGCTGTGGCCGCGGCTGAGCGCCCGGGAGCCGGTGGCGGTCGCCGTGGCGTGCGCCCTCGTGACGGCCCTGACCATCCCGCTGCTGCCGCCGGGGGTGCCGATCCTCGTGGCCGCCGTGGTGGCGGCCGTGCTGGGCCGGACCCGCGGTCCCCGGCCCGCCGCGGCGGGCCCCGTGGGTGCCGGGACGGGGGCCGGCGCATGAGCCTGTGGTTCTGGGTCCTGGCCGCGTGCGCGCTCGCCTACGCCCTGAAGCTCGTGGGCTACCTCGTGCCCGACAGGGTCCTGGACGACCCCCGCGTCGGGCGGATGGCCGGTACGGTGACCGTCGGCCTGCTGGCCGCCCTCGTGGTGATGAACGCGTTCGGCTCCGGACAGGCCCTGGTCCTGGACGCCCGGCTGGGGGCCCTGCTCGTGGCCGGGGTCGCCCTGTGGCTGCGCGCCCCGTTCCTCCTCGTGGTGGCCCTCGGGGCGGTCACGGCGGCGGTGCTGCGGCTGCTCGGGGCGGCCTGACTTCTTCGACGGGCGCCCGCACGCCCGCCGGCGGTGCTCCGGTGGCGCCCGGGGCGGTGCTCAGGACAGGGGGAGGATGGGCGGGATGATCCCGTCCTCGATGGCGCGCTTGTAGAGCTCGAGCTTCGTGCGGGCCGGGCGCTCCACGAGCGCGTACTTGCGGCGGATGCGCTTGAGGTGCTCCTCGACCGTGGACTCGGCGATCTCCAGCTCGGCCGCCACCTCCTGCTCCTGCATGCCGTCGACGTAGAGCGCGAGCACCTGGCGCTCCCGGGCGGACAGCTTCGCGGGATCCTTGCTGGGCAGCTCCGCCAGGGCGGTCTGCAGCCTGTCGCTGACGAAGTGGCCCAGCTGCCGGGCCAGGCGCATGGTCCGGAAGACCATCCTGATCGGCTCCCACTTGCCGACGGCCCCGCTCGCACCGAACGCCAGGGCGGAGCGGACCCGCACCACGTCGCCGGGCGGGGTCAGCACCACCACCGTGTGCTCGTGGGCGGTGAGCTCCATGATGTTCTGCGCCAGCGTCCGCCCGTCCAGGGTGCTCATGCTCAGCAGCACGACGGCGGCGTCCGCCGCGTTCTGCTCCAGGAACTCCGGGACGGTGCCCGCCACGGTCCCGATCCGCACGCCGTGCTCGGGGTGCTCGAGGGACTCCCGCTGCATCGCGATGCGGGTCATGGGCTGGGGGCTGATGACGGCGGCGTTCAACATGTGGTGGGGGCTCCTCGACTCTTCCCGCCCGCGATGAGGGCGGGGCCTCCCGGGCCGGCCGGGCGCCCGGCCTGCTCCGGCGGCCGGTGGACGGGGGTCCGCGGTCGATGCGCCCGCCACCCTGAATATGCCTGAGGTGGCATACTCGGGCGGGAGGGGCCGACCCCGGAGCACTGGTCCTCCGGGCGGGTGCCGCCGGCGGGGATGGTGCGCTGTGTCCTCCCACGATCCAGGATCGGCACGCGCAAGGGCAAGGCGGATCCGTGCGGACCTGCAACTTCGTACACGGAACGCGCTCTGACCTGCGGCGTCAGCATGTCCGCGACGGCGTCGCGGGGAGCAATGTTGCCCGTGCGGGGCCGGGGGCGGCCACCGCGCGGCGGAGAGGACAATGGAGGCGTCCGGATCGTCCGAGGAGAGGTCGTCCCCCATGCGCGCAGCAGTGCTGACCGAGCTCGACGGGGCGCCGCGCGACGTCGTCGCCGAGGCCGAGCTGCGGGCCGTGCTCGAGCAGCTGGCGGCGCGGGGCGTCGAGGCGGTCGGGGAGCCCGCCGACGAGCCCGCCGACGAGCCCTCCGGCGAGCCCGGCGAGAAGCCCTTGGCGGAGGACGTGCGGACGACCGCCGGGGAGCCGGCCCCGCCCGCGGGCAGCGGGGCGGCCGAGGCCGTGCTGATCGTGGGCGGTGGGGCGGACGAGCCCCTCGCCGGGGCGCCGCTCACCCGCTGGGCCGACGCCGCCGGCGCCGCCGCCCGGGCCGGCCGGCCGGTGGTCGTCACGGGCCTGGCCCTCGACGCCGGCTGCGCCGGTGCCCGGGCCGAGCGGGTGCGGGAGCTGCTCGGGGCGGCCTCCTTCGTGGGCCTGCGCGACCCTGCTTCGCTCGCCGTGGCCCGCCGATTGTGCCCCGACCACCCCGCCCTGCACGTCGGGGGCGACGCCACCGCCCTCCTCGCCGTGCCGGGGCCTGCGCCGAAACCCGCTCCGGATCCCGCACGCGCACCGGAGGGGGCGGGGCGGCCGCGCATCGTCGTGGCGCTCACGCCCGCAGCGGGCCCGTTCACCCCCGACGAGGCGGCCCCGGTGCTCACCGCGCTGCTCGACGCCCTCGTGCACCGCACGGGCGGAACGGTCGAGCTCCTGCCGGGGGCCGCGGGACCCCCCGGGCCCGACTCGGCCTTCCACGACCGCGTCGCCGCCCAGCTGACCGCGCCGCGGCGCGGCCCGGAGGAGGAGCGCGCCGCCGGGACCGCGGACCAGGTGGTCGCCCGCACGGCGTCCGCCGACTACGTCGTGACCACCCGCCCCCGGGCGGCGGCCCTCGCCGCAGCGGGCGGAGCCGCCGTCCTGCCCGTCCCGACCAGTGCATATGCCGAGCAGCGCATGCAAGGGGCGCTGAGCGGGTGGGGGCTCGTGGAGCACGCCGTGCCCCTCGCCGCGCTGCTCACCCCCGGCGACGCCGCCTGGGACACGCGGGCCGCGGCCCAGCAGTGGGCGGAGGAGACGGTCGGACGCCGGGAGGCGGTCCGCTCCGCCCTCGCCGCGGCCGCCCCGGCCCGCCGCGCCGCGGCCGCGCAGTGGTGGGACGCCGTCGCCCGCGCCCTCCGCGGCGGCGCCCCCGGCGACGTCCCCGAGCCCGGAGCCGCTCCGCGCGGGGTGGGCGCTCCCGTGGCCCGCGCCCTCCGGCGGCGGTACACGGTGCCCGAGGCGGCCGGGGCCCGCCCCACCGTGGCGGTGGTCCTGCGCACCCACGACCGCCCCGTGCTCCTGCGCCGCGCCCTCGACGACGTGCTGGGCCAGACGTTCACGGACTGGAGGCTGGTGGTGGTCGGCGACGGCGGGGACGCCGGTGCGGTGGCGGCGCTCCTGGAGGAGCGCCGCGAGGCCCTCGCCGGCCGGGTCACCGTGCTGCACCACCGCCGCCCCCTGGGAGCCTGGGCGGCCGCCAACCGGGGGCTGCGGGCGGCCGACTCGGAACTGGTCGTCCTCCACGACGACGACGACCAGTGGCACCCCACGTTCCTGCAGCGCGCCGTGTCCCACCTCGAGAACCCGCTGGTCTCCGACGACGGGGTGCTGGTGCGCACGGAGGTCGTGCACGAGCAGGTCGAGCAGGACCGGATCCGGGAGCTCGACCGGGAGCTGCTGTGGCCCGGACGGCGCGACGTCACCCTCGCGGACCTCCTGCGCGGTGACGCCACCGCTCCCAGCTCGTTCCTCTACCGCCGGGCGGTGCACGGCGTGCTCGGGGACTACGACGAGTCCCTGACCGGGGCGGGGGAGTGGGAGTTCCTCCTCCGGTTCCTCGAGACCTTCACCGCGGGCCTGCTCGACGGGCGCCCGCTCGCCCTCCGGGGCGCGCTCCCCGACGAGCCCCCCGCGCGGGCGGAGGCACGGCGCCGGGAGGACCTGCTGGTGCGGGAGCGCCACCTCAGGCAGTGGACCTCCGAGAACGGCATCGGTCTGCCGCTGTACCTGAGCCGGGAGGCGCAGGACCAGGCCGGCCGGCTCCACCGGCGGCTGGACGACTCCGAGCTGCTCGTCCGGGAGCTGCTCGCGCTCGCCCGCGAGCAGGCCGAGCGCATCGACCGGCTGGAGCGCACGGTCGCCGAGAAGGGGTTCGTGGCGTTCCTGCGGCGGACGTGGCGGGCCCTGGTGGGCCCCTGACCCGTTCCGGTGGAAGCCCGGGGCGCCTCCTCCCGCCGCCACGGCGACGATCTGCCGCGTGTCCACCTGCAGATCCAGGATCTGCAGCGCCTGAGCCAACCGCTGGGCCCACTGGTCCAGCTCCGGACTTCCACCGTCGTGCACCGCCATCACGTCTCCTCCGGGCCGGGGAGCCCCCGTCACGGGGCCGGACGGCACGGCAGGGGCACCCCGGCCCCAGGATCAGCACGGGAACCGGGGGTGCACAACGACGCACCCCCGTCAGCGGGAGGACTCCTCCCGCAGCGCCTCCAGGAACCCGTGGACGTCCCGCGGGGATGTGTCCCACGAGCACATCAGGCGCACCTCCCCGGTGGTCTCCTCCCACACGTAGAAGGGGTAGCGCTGCTGCATCCGGGCGGCGACGTCCGCCGGCAGCACGGCGAAGACCGCGTTGGCCTGCGGCGCCTGCGTGACTTGGACCCCCGGCACGTCGGCGAGGCCGTCGGAGAGCCGCTGCGCCATGCTGTTGGCCCGCCGGGCGGCCGTCACCCACAGGTCCCCGGAGTACATGGCGAGCAGCTGCACGGAGACGAAGCGCATCTTGGACGCCAGCTGCGTCGAGAGCTTGCGCACGAACCGGGGCTGCCGCACGGCGTCGGGGTTCACCACGACGACGGCCTCCGCCCCCATCAGCCCGTTCTTGGTCCCGCCCCAGGAGAGGACGTCCACCCCGACCTCGACCGTCAGCTCGCGCAACGAGACGTCGAGGGCCGCCGCCGCGTTGGCGAGGCGCGCGCCGTCGAGGTGGACGGTCAGCCCCAGCCCGTGCGCGTGCTCGCACACCGCGCGCAGTTCCTCCGGCGTGTAGAGGGTGCCGAGCTCGGTGGACTGGCTCAGCGTGACGACGCGCGGCTGGGCGTGGTGCTCGAAGCCGAAGCCGTGGGCCTCGCGGTCGATCAGCTCGGGCGTGAGCTTGCCGTCGGGCGTGGGCACGGGGAGCATCTTCACGCCGCCGACCTTCTCGGGAGCGCCGCACTCGTCGACGTGGGCGTGGGCGGTGGCCGTGCAGATCGCCGCGTCCCACCGGTCCGTCATGGCAGAGAGGGCGACGACGTTCGCTCCCGTCCCGTTGAACACGGGGTAGCAGACCGCCTGCTCCCCAAAGTGGCGGCGGGCCACGTCCTGGAGGGCCTCGGTGTAGGGGTCCGCGCCGTAGGCGCCCACATGCCCTTCGTTGGCGGTCCCCAGCGCCTGGAGCACCTCGGGGTGGACCCCCGCGTAGTTGTCGCTGGCGAAGCCCTTGCGGGCGGGGTCGTGCAGACGGGTCAAGGGGGTCTCGGTCACGGCATTCCTTCCGGAGGATGGCGGCGCAACGGGCGGGCCTCGCACTCTACTAGGACTCCCGCACCGGGATCCCCGGACCGTCCGGGTGGTCCGCGGCCGGCCCGCCGTCGGCCGTTCCGGGGACGGGGCGCCGCCGCGCCCGTAACACCTGCTTCGCACGGGGCGATCCCGTGCTCGCCCCCGCCGACTCGACTATTTTGGGCACTCCCGGCAGGGCCGCCGTGGGGCCGAGAGGCAGAGACGAGGCAGCGGCGATGAGTGCACAACCGCAGGAAGGCATCCCGGGCTACGACTACGGATCCGCGAGGATCCCGCGGTCGCCCGTGACCACGGAGGAGCTCGGACTGCTCCGTCGGACCGTCCTCCTCACCGACGAGGACGAGAAGTACCTGAGGATGGCGGGTGAGGCCCTCGAGGGGCAGACCAACGACGTCCTCGACGTGTGGTACGGATTCGTGGGGGACCACCCCCACCTCCTCCACTACTTCGCCGACGCCCGCACGGGCGAACCGGACGCCGAGTACCTCGCGCGGGTGCGGGCACGGTTCGCCCAGTGGATCCTGGACACCTGCCGGCGTCCCTACGACCAGGCGTGGCTGGACTACCAGGAGGAGATCGCGCTGCGGCACACCAGCAGGAAGAACGAGACCGACGGTGCCCGCAACGCCCCGCCCGTCGTCCCGCTGCGCTACCTCATCGCGTTCATCTACCCGATCACGGCCACCATCAGGCCCTTCCTCGAGAAGAGCGGGCGATCCGCCGCCGACGTGGCCCGGATGCACGACGCCTGGTTCAAGGCCGTGACCCTGCAGATCGGTCTGTGGTCCCGGCCCTACGCGCGGGACGGACACTTCTGATCCGCTGATCCGCTGCGGCGACGGGGGCGGCGCACCGGCCGCCCCGGCGGCAGGCGGCGCGGGAACGCCACGAGGACCGCTCCATGGTGGCACCTCCTCGTTCGGCCCGGGACGGGTCCGGCCCGCCGGGGGTGCTCCCAGGGCCGGGCGCGGCCCGGTCCACCGCATCCGTCCGGGAGCGGGGACGGTGGGAGCGGGCCGGAGCCCTTGGTAGCGTCGGGGCATGCGCGTCGTGCTGGCCGCCGCAGCGGTGGTCGTGGGGACGGACGGCCAGTTCCTCCTGGTCCGGAGGGGCAAGGAGCCCCAGCGCGGACGGTGGACCGTGCCGGGGGGCTCGGTGCTGCCCCGCGAGACGGTCGAGCAGGCCGCCGTCCGCGAGACCTTCGAGGAGACCGGCGCCCGGGTGCGCGCGGAGCGCGAGCTCGGCGTCGTGCGGGTTCCCGGCGGCCGGGACGTCGTGTACGAGGTGCACGACGTCGCCGCGACATACCTCGGCGGCACGCTGCGGGCGGGCGACGACGCCGACGCCGTCCGCTGGGTCGCCCCGGACGAGCTCCGGGCGCTGGAGACCACCGACGGGCTCCTGGCGCACCTCGTGCGCTTCGGGGTCCTGCCCGCCCCGGAGGAACCCCGGCGGTGAGGGCGTGCGCTGCTCGGCGCGCGACGAGGCCGGGGCGCACGTGCTTGGATGAGCGCATGGCACGGACGCGCGGGTTCTACGTCGACACCGTCGAGCGCACCACCACGGCCGGGCAGGACGCCGTGTGGGCCGTGGTCGAGGGCCTGGGCGGGGAGCGCGGCTGGTACAGCACCGACCCGGTGTGGTTCGCCCGCGCCGCGGCCAACCGGCTGCACCTGCCGCCCTCGCGGCTGCGCCACCGGGAGGACCCGCGGCGACTGGCCGTCGGGCAGCGCCTGGACTGGTGGACGGTCGAGGCCCTCGAGCCCCCGCGGCGGCTGCGGCTGCGCTCGCTGGTGCGCATGCCGGGGGAGGCCTGGCTGGACATCAGCCTCCATCCCGGCCCCGGAGCAACGCTGCTCTACCGCCAGACGACGGTGTTCCGGCCCGCCGGGGCGGCAGGCCACGCCTACTGGTGGGGGATGCTCGTCCCGCACCGGGTGGTCCTCGGCCGGCTCGCCGGGGACGTCCTGCGGCACGCCGGCTCCTGAGCCTCTTCCGCCCGGACCGGTGCGGTCGTAGCGTGGTCTCACCGGCCACTGTGGCGCCCGGTGGAAGCGGCCGGCGGCCGGGGGTGGGCCTCGGCACCGCCGCCGGGCGGAGCCTGCAGGAGTGTGCCGCCATGTCCGCCGACGCCCCGTCCGTCCCCGACTCCCATGCCCTGGCGGACGACGCCGTGGCCCTCGTCCGCGACTGGCTCACCCGGGCCGGCGACGGGCGCCGGCACCGCGACCCGGCCGCGGCCCGCCTGGCCACCGTCCTCCAGGACCCCCACGGGCTCGACTTCACCGTCGGCTTCGTGGACCGGGTGGTGCGCACCGAGGACGTCGAGGCCGCCGCCAAGGCCCTGCACGCGCTCGCCGAGATCGTGCCCCGCACCATGCCCCGGGCCGACCGCGCCGAGCTCCTCGCCGGCGCGGCCCTGGCGCCGACCGCCCCGCGCATCGTCGTGCCGGCCGCCCGCACCCGCTTTCGCCGGCTGGTGGGGCACATGATCGTGGACGCCCGGCCCACGCCCTTCGGCGAGGCCGTCAGGAGGCTGCGGGCCCAGGGGCACCGGCTCAACATCAACCTGCTGGGCGAGGAGGTCCTCGGCCGGGCGGAGGCGGACAAGCACCTCGCCGACGCCGCCGCGCTGCTGGACCGGGACGACGTCGACCACGTCTCCCTGAAGATTTCCTCCGTGGTCCCCCAGCTCTCCCACTGGGGCTTCGAGGGCACCGTGGAACAGATCGTCGACCGGCTGGTCCCCATCTACCGCTCCGCGGCCGGGGCCCCGGCCGGCACGAAGTTCATCAACCTCGACATGGAGGCCTACTCCGACCTGCACCTGACCACCGAGGTCTTCACCCGCCTGCTCGAGCGCCCGGAGCTGCGCGGGCTCGAGGCGGGGATCGCGGTCCAGGCCTACTTGCCGGACGCGCTCGCCGTCGTCCAGCGGCTCTCGGCGTGGGCAGGGCGGCGGGTGGCGACCGGCGGGGCCGGGATCAAGGTCCGGCTGGTGAAGGGCGCGAACCTGCCCATGGAGCGGGTGGACGCCGAGCTGCACGGCTGGCCCCTGGCCACCTGGTCCACCAAGCGGGAGACCGACACCCACTACAAGCGCGTGCTGGACTGGCTGTTCGTGCCCGAGCGGATGGCGGGGCTGCGGCTGGGCGTGGCCGGGCACAACCTCTTCGACCTCGCCTTCGCCCACCTGCTCGCCGACCGCCGCGGGGTGACGGGGCGGATCGTGTTCGAGATGCTGCAGGGCATGGCGGTGGAGCAGGCCCGGGCGGTCAGCACCGACGTGGGCGAGCTGCTCCTCTACGTGCCGGCCGTGCGCCCGGTCGAGTTCGACGTGGCGGTCTCCTACCTCGTCCGGCGGCTGGAGGAGAACGCCTCCCCCGAGAACTTCATGTCCGGGATCTTCGGGCTGCGCCCCGACAACGAGGTCTTCCGGCGCGAGGAGCAGCGCTTCCGGGCCGCCCTCGACGCCCTGGCCGCCGACGACGACGTCCCGGCCCCCTTCCGCGTCCAGGACCGGGCGGCGGCCGGCGCCGGCTCCCTCCGCCTGCCGCTCGACGAGCCGTTCCGCAACGAGCCCGACACCGACGTGTCCGTGCCGGCCAACCGGGCGTGGGCCGAGCGGGTCGCCGCCCGGATCGCGGACCGCGAGTGGTTCGACGCCCTGCCCGTCCCGGACCCGCTGGGACCCGGGGACGTCGAGCGCGTGGTGGCGACCGGGCGGGCCGCCGCGGAGGCCTGGCGCGCCCGCGGCGCCCGCGAGCGCGCCGAGATCCTCGACCGCGCCGCCGGCGTCCTGGCCGAGCGCCGCGCGCACCTGCTCGCCGTCGCCGGGGCGGAGGCGGGCAAGACCCTGGACCAGGGCGACCCGGAGGTCTCCGAGGCCGTCGACTTCTGCCGCTGGTACGCCCGCCGGGCCCTCGAGCTCGAGGGCGTCGACGGCGCCCGCTTCGTCCCCGACCGGCTCGTGCTCGTCACCCCGCCCTGGAACTTCCCGCTGGCGATCCCCACCGGGTCCACGGTCGCGGCCCTCGCCACCGGCGCCGCCGTCGTGCACAAGCCCGCCCCCGAGACCCGCCGCTGCTCGACCGCCGTGGTGCAGGCGCTGTGGGACGCCGGCGTCCCGCGCGACGTGCTGCAGCTGGTCGACTCGGCCGAGGGGGAGACCGGCCGGGCGCTCGTGGCCCACCCCGGGGTGGACCGGATCGTGCTCACCGGCGCCTTCGGGACGGCCCGGCTGTTCGGCTCCTGGCGGGGCGGGCGGGCGATGACCGCGGAGACCTCCGGCAAGAACGCCGTGGTCGTCACCCCGAGCGCCGACCGGGACCGGGCGGTGTGGGACCTGGTGACCAGCGCGTTCGGCCACGCCGGGCAGAAGTGCTCGGCCGCGTCCCTCGGCATCCTCGTGGGCAGCGTGGCGGGGTCCCGGCGGTTCCGCCGGCAGCTGCTCGACGCCGCGTCCTCGATGGTCGTGGACTGGCCCCAGAACCTCCAGGCACGGGTCGGCCCGGTGATCTCCGAGCCCGGGGACAGGCTGCGCCGGGCGCTCACCCGGCTCAACCCCGGGGAGGAGTGGCTGCTGGAGCCCCGCCCCCTCGACGGCACCGGACGGCTGTGGCGCCCCGGGATCAGGACCGGGGTGGCGCCGGGCTCCTTCTTCCACCGCACCGAGTGCTTCGGGCCCGTGCTCGGGCTGATGAGCGCCGCGGACCTGGGCGAGGCCATCGAGCTGCAGAACGCCGTGGAGTACGGGCTCACGGCCGGGCTGCACTCCCTCGACCCGGAGGAGATCAGCACGTGGGCGGACCTCGTGCAGGCCGGCAACCTCTACGTCAACCGCGGGACCACCGGCGCGATCGTCCGGCGCCAGCCATTCGGCGGGTGGAAGAAGTCCGCGGTGGGCCTCGGCGCCAAGGCGGGGGGGCCCAACTACCTCGTCCAGCTCGGCACGTGGGAGAAGGCCCCGTTCGCCGCGCCCGTCGCGGGCGCGGCGCTGGAGCCGCGGCTCGCCCACCACCTCGAGGAGCTGGTGCCGCTGCTGCCGGAGGCGGACGCCGCCTGGCTGAGGGCGTGCGCGGAGCAGGACCAGGCCTGGTGGGAGCAGGAGTTCGGCCGGGCCCACGACCCCGCCGGCCTCGGGTGCGAGGCGAACGTGTTCCGCTACCGCCCCCGCGACGTCGTCGTGCGCGCCGCCGAGGACGCGTCCCTGACGGACGTGGCGCGGGTGGGACTGGCAGCGGCCCGCTCGGGCTCCCGCGTCGTCCTCGCCCCGGCCGCGGAGGTGCCCCCGCAGGTCCGTGAGCTGTTCCGCTCCGTGCTGGCCCCCAGCGGGGACGAGGCCTTCGCCCGGGTCGCGGCCGGCTGGTCCGACCCCGGCGGGGGCGGGCGGATCCGGGTGGTCGGCACCGGGCACGGCCTCGCCGAGGCGCTCGCGGACCGGCCGGAGGTCGCCCTGCTCACGGACCCGGTGGTGGGCGCCTCGCGGGTCGAGATGCTGCCGATGCTCGCCGAGCAGTCCGTCTCCGTCACGATGCACCGCTTCGGCAACCCCTCGACGGACGCCGAGACGGTGGTGCGCCACCTCATCGCCGTCCCGTCGGCCGTGGGGATGCCCGTGCAACCATCGGAAACCTGACCGCCCGCCCTGGTGGGGCCCGGAGGACGGTGCCAGCATGAGGGCATGCGTGCATCCCTGAGGTACCTCGCACTGGGGCTGGCCGGGGCCCTCGGCGTCACCGGCACCGCACTCGGCGGCTCCGCGGCCGTCGCCCGGGAGGAGCGGCAGCACGAGCGCCACGGGCCGCCCGTCGCGGCGGAGCCGCCCAAGGTGCCCACGATGACCGGCAGCGGCGGCGCGGTCTCCTCGGTGGACCCCCTCGCCAGCCAGGCGGGCATCGACGTCCTCGAGCGCGGCGGCAACGCGGCGGACGCCGCCGTGGCCGCGGCCGCGGTCCTGGGCGTCACCGAACCGTACTCCGCGGGCATCGGCGGCGGCGGGTTCTTCGTCCACTACGACGCCGGCACCGGGGAGGTCCGCACGATCGACGGGCGGGAGACGGCCCCGGCCACGTACACGGAGGACGAGTTCCTGGGCGCCGACGGCGAGCCCCTCGACTTCGCCACCGTGGTCAGCTCGGGCAAGTCCGTGGGCGTGCCCGGCACCCCGGCCACGTGGGAGGCCGCGAGCGAGGAGTTCGGCACGATGGACCTGGACCGGCTGCTGCGGCCCGCGGAGCGGATCGCGGCCCGCGGCTTCGCGGTCGACGAGAACTTCGCCGAGCAGACGGCGCAGAACGCCGAGCGCTTCCGGATGTTCCCCGAGACCGCACAGGTGTTCCTGCGCGACGGCGAGGCGCCCGAGGTCGGGACCGTGTTCCGCAACCCCGACCTCGCCCGCACCTACCGCACGATCCGCACCCACGGCGTCGACGCCTTCTACGAGGGCTCGATCGGGCGGGCCGTGGTGGACGAGGTCCGCGACCCCACCACCGCCGAGGGCGTGGACGTGTTCGCGGGCGAGCTGACGGAGGACGACGTGGCCGCCTACGAGGCGGTGTTCCGCGACCCCGTCTCCACCGAGTACCGCGGCCTGGACGTCTACGGGATGGGCGTCCCCAGCTCCGGCGGCATCGCGGTGGCCGAGACGCTGAACCTGCTCGAGGCCTACGACGAGCGCACCGGTGAGGACCTCTCGGAGGTCTCGGAGGCCCAGTACCTGCACCGCTTCTCGGAGGCCACCGCGACGGCCTTCGCCGACCGCAACCGGTGGGTCGGGGACGTCGCGGGGGTGCCCGTCGAGGAGCTCACGAGCCAGGAGTTCGCCGACGAGCGGGCCTGCCTGTTCGACCCCGCCGCGGCGCTGCCGCGGCCCATCCCCTTCGGGGAGCCCGACGGCGACTACGCCGCCTGCGCGCCGTCCGGGGCCCGACAGCCCGAAGCGGCCGGCGGCGTCTCCACCACCCACCTCAACGTGGCCGACCGGTGGGGCAACGTGGTCTCCTACACACTCACCATCGAGCAGACCGGCGGCTCCGGCATCACGGTCCCGGACCACGGGTTCCTGCTCAACAACGAGCTCACCGACTTCAACTTCGCCCCCGTCACCGAGGGCGTCAAGGACCCGAACCTGCCGGCCCCCGGCAAGCGGCCCCGCTCGTCGATGAGCCCCACGATCATCCTGCGGGACGGCGAGCCGTGGATGTCCGTGGGCACCCCCGGCGGGGCGACCATCATCACCACCGTGGGCCAGATCATCACCGGGCACGTCGACCGGGACCTGCCCCTCGTGGACACGATCGCCGCGCCGCGGCTGAGCTCCCGCAACGGCCCGGAGGAGGCCGACCTCGGCCTGGCCGACTCGGCGGTCGGCCGGCAGCTGAGCGGACTGGGCCACGAGCTCGTCCCGCCCCCGCGGCGGTGGATCGGCAACGCCTCGGCCATCCGGATCCTGGAGCGAGGCCGGTTCACCTCCGCCGCGGAGACCGAGCGCGGCTACGGCGGCTCGGCGATGGTGGTCCGCCCGGACCGGGAGCGCTGACCGGGAGCGCCGGTCCGGGGCGCCGGGCCGGCACCGGCCGGGACGGGCGCCCGCCCCGGCGCCTCCGCCGTGGTCAGTCCTGCCGGCAGGCCTCCCGGACCTGCTCCACGCTGGACAGCTCGCCCGACTCGATGCGGGCCCGCAGCGCCTCGTACTGCTCCTGGCTCGTGGCGTGCGGGACCTCGCGGCCGTGGGCGTCCACGAGCCGTCCGTCCACGAAGGTGTCCCCGTCCTGCAGCGCGGCGAACTCCCGGGGGCTCAGCACCCGCAGGCCCACGGCGCCCATGCCCATGGCCTCCGTCCGGCGGCGTCCGCCGAGCTCGTTGAACAGCAGGTTGAGCACCAGCGCCATGACGGCCGCCGAGGAGATGCCGGAGGAGAAGATGACCTCCACCCAGTCCGGGAACTGCGCGTAGAACGCGGGCACCACGATGGGCACCATGCCGAAGGACAGGGCCACCGCGACGACGACCAGGTTCGCCCCGCCGCGGTAGTCCACGCGGGCCAGGGTGCGGATCCCCGAGGACATCACCGTGCCGAAGAGCACGACGCCGGCCCCGCCCATGACCGGCAGGGGGATGGCGGCGATGACCTGCCCCAGCACGGGCAGCATGCCCAGCACCACCATGAACGCCCCGCCCAGGGCCACCACGTACCGCGACCGCACCTTGGTGATGGCCACCAGGCCCACGTTCTGCACGAACGCGGTCTGGGTGAAGGAGTTGAAGACGGGGGCCACCGCCGAGGAGAGCATGTCCGCCCGCAGGCCGTCGGCGATGCGCCGGGCGTCCACCCGCGATCCGGTGATCTCGCCCAGGGCCATGATGTCCGCGGTGGTCTCGGCCATGTTGACGAAGATCACGATGGTCATGGCCACGACCGCGGCGAGCTGGAAGGCCGGGGCGCCGAAGTGGAGGACGGAGGGCAGGGCGAACCACGCGCCCTCCCCCACGGCCGAGAAGTCGGCGACCCCCAGCAGCCACGCCACCACGGTGCCGCCCAGGACGGCCAGCAGGATGGCCAGGCGGGAGACCGCGGGCCCGCCGAACCGGGACAGCACCAGCACCAGCAGGAGGGTGAACCCGGCCAGGGCGATGTTGGCCGGGGAGCCGTGGTCGGGCGCCCCGGCGTCGCCGCCCATGGCCCAGCCGGCGGCGACCGGGACCAGGGTGATGCCGATGGTCGTGATGATCGTCCCGGTGACCACCGGCGGGAAGAAGCGCAGGACCTTGGCGAAGAAGGGCACGGCCAGGAAGCCGATCAGGGAGGCCACCATGATCGAGCCCATGACGGAGGGCATCCCGCCGTCGGAGGCCAGCACGGAGAGCATGGTGGCGATGCCGGTGAAGGACACGCCCTGCACCAGCGGCAGCTGCGAACCGATGCGCGGCAGCCCCCAGGCCTGGACGAACGTGGCGAAGCCGCCCACGAACAGGGCCGCGGCCACGAGCAGCGCGGTCTCCTGGGGGCCGTAGCCCGCGGCGCCGGCCACGACGAGCGGCACGGCGACGAGGCCGCCGTACATGGTCAGGACGTGCTGCACGGCGTGGACGGCGGTGCGTCCCAGGGGCAGCCGCTCGTCCTCGGGGCGGGGTGCGGTGGGCGCGGATTCCGGGGCGCGGACGGCGAAGGGCATGGGGCATCCTCGGGACGGGGGCGGGGTCTGGGAGAATGGTAGCCCGCCGGACCGGCCCCCTCGCCCGTCGTGCGCCGGGCCTGCGCCGGAGCCCGGCCCCGGTCCCGCACCCGTCCCGCCCCACCCAGGAGCAGCCCGTGTTCAGCCACGCCCCCGCCGACCGCCCCAGCCCGTCCGACGCCGCCCTCGGGGACCCCGCCCTGGACGCCCGGTGGCGCGCCGCGACCGCGGGCTGGCGGCCGTCCTCGATCCGGTCCGCGGACCCCGGCCGCACCTGGGCGTGGGTGCGCCACGCCTGGGAGGACCTCCTGCGGGAGCCGGCGCCCGGCCCGGAACCGGACGACGACGCCGGGTCCGGCGCCGCCGCGGGTCCGGGCCGGCGGGCGCAGGACCTGCTCGCCGTGGCGGCGCTGCTCGCCCTCCGGGACCGGTTCCGGGCCGTCGCCGCCGGGGAGCCGGTGCCGGCCGAGGTCCCCGATCCCCGCCGGGACGGCGCCCCCCTGGAGGACGACGAGGCGCTCGCGGTCGTGCGGCGGACGTGGGAGATCGACCCGCAGGAGGCCGAGGAGGACCCTGCCGGCTTCGCCGCGGAGGTCTCCGGGTTCCTCCAGGACCACCTGGACGAGCTCGCCGACGAGGTCCGGGACCGCCTCCTCGCCCGCCGCGGGCCCACGCAGGTGTTCGCCGAGCTGTGGAGCCTGGACCACGGGGACGAGCTCGACCCGGGGCCGGAGCAGGACGGCCGGGCGCCCTTCCCGCTCTCCACGGACGACATCGCCTGGATCGTCAGCGGCGTGCCCGGCCCGGAGAAGCACACGGCGTGGGAGTGGCTCACGCGCTGAGCGGGGGAGCCGCCCCGGAATAACCGCAGCCGCGGAGCGCTTATAGGGACACGTCCACAAAACTGCGACCAGGAGCTCCCATGACCCTCCAGCTCGGCCTCAACACCTTCGGGGACATTTACCCCGGTCCCGACGGGCGGATGCTCAGCGGGGCCCAGGTGATCCGCAACGTCGTCGCGGAGGCGGTGCTGGCCGACCAGGTCGGCCTGGACTTCTTCGGCGTCGGGGAGCACCACCGCGAGGACTTCGCGGTCTCCTCGCCGGAGACCGTGCTGGCCGGCATCGCCACGGTCACGGAGCGGATCCGGCTGGGCTCGGCGGTCACGGTGCTGAGCTCCGACGATCCCGTGCGCGTCTACCAGCGCTTCGCCACGGTCGACGCGCTCTCGCACGGGCGCGCGGACGTCATCCTGGGGCGCGGCTCCTTCACCGAGTCCTTCCCCCTCTTCGGCTACCCCCTGGACGAGTACGAGGCGCTGTTCGAGGAGAAGCTCCAGCTGTTCGACCGGCTGCGCACCGAGGGCGAGATCACCTGGTCCGGCCGGCTGCGCGCGCCCCTCGAGGGCCTGGAGGTCTTCCCCAAGACCGAGTCCGGGGCGCTGCGCACGTGGATCGCCGTGGGCGGGTCCCCGAACTCCGTGGTCCGCGCCGCCCACTACGGGCTGCCCGTGATCTTCGCGATCATCGGCGGGCGCCCGGCCGCCTTCCAGCCCTTCGCCGACTACTACCGGGAGGCCCTCGCGCACTTCGGCCGGGAGCCGCAGCCGGTGGCGTTCCACTCCCCGGGCTACGTGGCGCGGACCGACGAGCAGGCCCGCGAGGAGTTCTTCCCGCACCAGGCCTACACGCACGCCAGGATCGGGAAGGAGCGGGGCTGGGGCCCGCTCACCCGGGGCGAGTTCGACGCGATGTGCGGGCCCGAGGGCGCCTACTTCGTGGGCTCGCCCGAGACCGTCGCGCGCAAGATCGTGCGGTCCTCGACGGCGCTGGGCGCCTCCCGCTTCGACCTCAAGTACGCGGTGGGCACCCTGGACCACGCCCGGATGACGCGCAGCATCGAGCTGTTCGGCACCGAGGTGCGCCGCTACGTCGAGGACATGCTCGCCGACGGCACGGCCGACGGCGCCGCCCGGTAGGAGCGGCTCAGGGGCGCACGGTGACGGCGCCCGGGGGCAGGACCGCGAGCACCGTGGTGCCGGTCCCGGGCCGTGACCTGATCTCGAGCGCGGCCCCCGCGGCGTCGGCGACGTCCCGCATGATCCGCAGCCCGAGGTGGCCCTCCGGCGAGCCCCGGGAGTCGTCGAAGCCGGTGCCGTCGTCGCTGATGGACATCACCGTGGCGCCGTGCTCCACCTCCAGGTGCAGGGTCACCGTGGACGCGTGGGCGTGCTTCGAGATGTTGGCGAGAGCCTCCCGGGCCACCTTCAGGAACATCCCCTCCTGCTCCGGCGTCAGGAGGACCGCCGGGCTGATCCGCACGGACGTGTCGATCCCCCGCCGGGCCAGCGGGTCCGCGAGCCGGGCCAGGGCCTTCGGCAGCCCGAGGGTCAGCAGGTCCGGGGAGTACAGGGCGGTGGTGATTCCGCGCAGGGTGCGCAGGCTGCCCTGCAGGATCGTGCGGGACCGGACCAGGGCCCGGCGCTGCTCCGGGTCGTCCGCGGTCATCTCCTGGGCCTCCAGGGAGTAGGACAGGCCGGCCAGGTCCTGGATCACGTCGTCGTGCAGGTCCCGGGCGACCCGCACCCGCTCCAGCTCGGCCGCGTCCACGGCGTGCTGGAGCAGGCGCGCGCGTGCGGAGCGGTGGTCCTGGATCCGCCGGGCGAGGCCCACGGCCGGTGCGAGCTGGGCCAGCTGGAACAGCACCAGGGTCAGGAGGAAGGCGGGAGCCAGGCTCATGAGCACGGAGCGCTGCTCCTCCCGCACGATCGAGTCGTCGTAGTAGACCTCGAGCACGAGCTGCTGCCCGGCGTCGGGGACGAACCCGACGTAGACCTCCACCAGCCGCCCGGCGCCGGCCTCGTGGGAGTTCTCCGCGTCCTGCTGGTGCTCGATGGTCGCGACCCCCTCGCCGCGGGCGACCAGTCCGTCGTCCCACGACGTCGGGCCGAAGTTCTGCCCGATGAGCTCGTGCTCGTCGGAGTAGACGATCGTGCCGTCGTCGTCCCAGATCTTGATGCGGCGGATGGTCCCGTCCTCCAGCCAGGGACGCATCCGGACGTCCAGCTGCGCCGTGGCGGCCGACCCGCCCGCCAGGAGGTCCTCGGTGATGAGGGGTGCGACGGCGTGGTTGGCGAGCCGCTGCGTCACGCGCAGGACGTGCTCCACGGCGTGCTGCTCGGCGACGGCCCGGATCCACCACGTCGCGGGCACCGCGGCGAGGAGCACCACCACCAGCCCCGCGAGCAGGAACCTGCGCACGGCGGCGTGCACCTCGGACCGCCCGGTGACGGTCCGTGCCGAAGGGTCCGGCGGGTCCAGGGCGAGGGTCGCGGCCTCCGGAACGGTGCGCTCCGCGCGGGGGAGGAGGTGCCTCACCGGTGGTCCGCCAGCAGGCCGAGGCGCGACGCCGCCGCGACCGCCTCGAGCTGGGAGTGCGCGCCCAGCTTGGCGAGGATGGCCTTGACGTAGCCCCGGCACGTGTTCGGGGTGATGCTCAGCAGCCGTGCGTTCGTCCCCACGCTGTGCCCCTGCGCCATCAGCCGCAGGACCTCCATCTCGCGCTGGGTCAGCGCCGGCGCGGTCGCGCCCCGGTGGCGGTCCGGGACCGCCGCCGCGAGCAGCGACGGGTGGACGGCCATCGTGCCGCACCGCGCGCTGCGGACGGTCTCGAGCAGGGTGGCGAGCGACCCGTCCTTCGGCAGGAAGGCACAGATCCCGGTGCTCGCCGCGGCCTCCAGGACGTGCTGGGCCGGGTCGCCGGTCAGCATGACGACGCGGGTTCCCGGCCGGTCCGCGAGGATCCGGGCGGAGGCCGCCACGCCGTTGCCCCCGGAGAGGTGGTAGTCCATGACGACCACGTCGGGCCGCAGCGCCGCGCACAGCCGCACGCTCGACTCCACGTCGTGGGCCACCCCGACGCTGCGCAGATCGGGCTCCCGCCGCAGCGCGCCGGTCAGCAGCTCCGCGAACGTCGTGTGGTCGTCGACCACCAGTATCGAGGTGCGCGCATCACGCACCCCCTCCGTTCCATCGGTCATTCCAGACTCGCCCCCCGGCAACCCCCGTACTACGTACCAGTAGTATGGCGACCGCAAACCCGGGTGACCAAGCGGGAAGGTGTGGCCACTTCCGCGGTCGGCAGCCGGTTGCGCCCCCGGCCGACCTCGCGTGCACCGTCTCATGGATCCGGCCCTAGGCGGCCGGGCTCAGGGTGCGCCCCAGGAAGGCCTGGAGGACCGTGGCGGCCTCGTGGCGGGCGAGCGGCACCGGGTCGCCGGGCAGCCCGTCCGGGGCGCCGGCCTGGCCGTGGAGCACCAGCAGGGCGGACAGGACCTGCCCCAGCTCGCTGCCGGTCGACGCGGTGGCGTGCAGCATCCGGGTGTGGGCCGCCTGCAGTGCGGCCGACGGGGCGCAGCCGAGCTCCTGGTCGAGGACCCGGCGGCAGCGTTCGTAGGCCTGGAGGCCCTCGACCGGGCGCCCGAGCCCCTCGAGGCCCAGCACCAGCACCGCCCACGCACGCTCGAGCAGCCGGTCCCCGGCGAGCGCGGCCCGTGCGTGCTCCACGGCCTCGCGGTGGAGCCCCAGCTCGAGGGCGGTCTCGGCGGCCGACACGCGGGCCTCGACCACGCGGGCGCCGTGCAGCTCGCGCTGGTGCTCCGCCCACTCGCAGCGCAGCTCGTTCTCCAGCAACGGCCCCGACGCCAGCTCGAGCGCCGCGCACCACAGCCGATACGCCGCCTCTGCGCGGCTGCGGCGGGCTCGCTCCACGGCGAGCTCGAACCGGTGGAGGTCCAGGTCCACCACGGCGCCGTCCATGACGTATCCGCCGTTGGCGGTCCGCAGGGGCCCGCTCCGGCCCGCGCCTGGCTGGAGGCCGCGGCGCAGGACGCTGACGTAGCTCTCGAGGTTCTGCAGCGCCGCCGCCGGCGGCCGGTCCCCCCAGAGCAGCTCGACGAGCCGGTCCTTGGACACGGGCGTGCCCAGCTGCAGCAGCAGGATCTCCAGGATCTGCCGCTGCTTGGGTCCGCCGAGCTCCTGGGCCGTCAGGGTGCGGTCCCCCCGGCGCACCTCCAGCGGTCCCAGCACGCGCACCGACAGCCGCACCTGGCGCCCCCCGGCTCTTCTGTCGTCACCTGTCGTGGTCACGGTTCCCCCTTCCCGAAAGTGAATACCAGTCTGGAGCCGGGGGAAGGATGGGGTCAGCCCCGGATGGGGGGTGGGAGCCTCCCCAAAATGGGGGGTGCGGAAGGGCGGATGACGCTCTGTTTCCCCGCCGGCGCGGACCTGGACATTCGTCCTCCGGGTGCCAACTTTTCTCCAAGGTCCGCTCCCCATCGTGCTGGCATGACCACTTCCACCGTGCTCCCGGACGCAGGCTCCGCCGACCCGGACCGCCCCCCGAGGGCGGCCCGCCGGCGCTGGCTGGTCCCGGCGGCCTTCCTGCTCGGACTCACCGGGATCCTCGGCGTCGCCGTGCTGGGGCAGGACGAGGCGCCGAGCGCCCCGCTGGGTGCGGTGGCCCCGGTGCCCGGGGGACTCGCGCGGATCAACGGCGTCCTCCCCGTGGAGGACGGGGGCGGCCCGGCCGCGCAGGACGAGCCCGCCGAGGGCGGCACCCACCGGGTGCGGGTGCTGCTGGAGCTCACCGCCCTCGAGGCCGAGGGCGTCGACTTCGACGCCGCGGACTGGACGGTGGACCGTCTCGGCGGGGGCGAGTCCGAGGCCGTGCGGGCGTCCGTCCAGGAGCGGTCGATCGGCCAGGGCGAGGTCCTGCAGGCCGAGCTCCTCTTCGAGGTCCCCGACCGGGCGCTCGAGCTGACCCTCGAGGGCCCGGAGCGCGCGCGCCTGTCGCTCGGGGCGGACCACCACCACGGCGGCGGTCCGCGATGACCTCCTCGACGCGGCCGGCCGTGACCGCCGCGCTGCTCCACCGGGTGCCGCGGGAACCCGGCCCGACGTCGTACAACCAGCTCGAAGGAGAACACCCATGACCGTCTCGCGAAGGAACGTCCTGCTGCTCGGCGGCCTGGGGGCCGTGGGCGCCGGAGCGCTCGCGGTGCCCACCCGGTCCGTGGAGGCCAAGTCCGCCAGCGCCCTGCGCGACGCCGACATGCCCCGGCCCTTCCGGACGCCGTTCGTCGAGCCGCCCGTGCTGCAGCCCCGCGCCCGGACGGTCGACCCCGTGGACGGGCTGCCCGTGCACCACTACGTGGTCACCGAGCGGGCGGCGCGGGCCCAGATCCTGCCCCGGGCGGGGCTGACCACGCCGATCCTGGGCTACGACGGGATCTTCCCCGGGCCCACCATCAGCCTCGACCAGGGAACCAAGGCGGTGCTCCGCGTGCGCAACCAGCTGCCCGCCACGCACCCGCTGGACGGGCACGTCCTGTCCACCTCGACGCACCTGCACGGGTCCGCGTCCCTGCCGCAGTACGACGGCTACGCCAACGACGTCACGAACCCCGGGTTCTACAAGGACTACCACTACCCGAACTTCCAGCCGGCACGGACCCTCTGGTACCACGACCACGGCGTCCACTACACGGCGCTCAACGCCTACTCCGGCCTGGCGGCGCAGTACCACATGCACGATCCCCTGGAGCGGGCGCTCCTGCCGCAGGGCCGCTTCGACGTGGCCGTCACGATCTCGGACGCGATGTTCGCGGAGGACGGCTCCCTCGGCTACGACGACAACAGCCACTCCGGGCTGTGGGGGGACGTCATCCTTGTGAACGGGCGGCCGTGGCCGGTCATGAAGGTGCAGAAGCGCGTCTACCGGTTCCGGGTGCTCAACGCCTGCATCTCCCGGTCCCTGCGCCCCACCCTGAGCACGGGAGACCCGATCGCGGTCGTCGGCACGGACGGCGGGCTGGTGCCCACGACGCAGTTCGTGAACAACTACCGCCACGCCGGCGCGGAGCGCTACGAGCTGCTCATCGACTTCCGCAAGTACCGGACCGGGCAGCGGGTCGAGCTGCGCAACCTCTCCAACGACAACAACGTGGACTACGACTACACCCACCAGATCATGGCCTTCGACGTCGTCGACGAGCCCGTGGACACCTCCGATCCCACCTGGAACCGGATCCCGGCGCAGCTGAGCACGCACAACGAGGTGATGGCCCTGACGGCCGGCCAGTCCACGCGGACCCGGCGGTTCGAGCTCGACCGCACCAACGGGATGTGGACGGTCAACGACGTCACCTGGCAGGAGGTCGTCGCCAGCGGCTACAAGAAGGTCGCGGCCGAGGTGGACGTGAACGCCGTCGAGATCTGGGAGTTCGAGAACAACTCCGGCGGGTGGTACCACCCGCTCCACATCCACCTCGTCGACTTCCAGATCCTCAGCCGCAACGGCCGGTCCCCGTTCAACTACGAGCGCGGCCCCAAGGACGTCGTCTACGTGGGGGAGGGGGAGACGGTGCGGCTGCTCATGAAGTTCGGGCCCCACAAGGGCCGGTACATGATCCACTGCCACAACCTCTCCCACGAGGACCACGACATGATGGTCCAGTTCCGGGTGGGCCTCAAGGAGAATGACCCGGACCCCGACGACCCGATGACGGCCGCGCCCGCGAAGTGGGACGACGGCTCCGCGCCGGTGGTCGGCCCCAGCCCCACGCCGTCCTCGTCCCTGTCCGCCTCGCCGGCTCCGAGCCCGTCGCGCTCCGCCACGGCGACGCCCACGCCGACGCCCACGCCCACGCCCACGCCCACGCCGACCAAGGTCCGCAAGACCCCCGGAGGAAAACCGGGCGGCAGGTGATGGGCGCACCGGTCCGCCGCAGGACGGCCGCCGCGGTGCTGCTGGGCGCGGTGGCGGTCCTCGGCTGCCGGCTGTGGCTGGTCGAGCCCCTCGTCGTCGGCTCCGACAGCATGGAGCCCACCCTGCCGGAGGGCGGCGTGGTGCTCCTGCTGAAGGCCGGCTCCCCGGACCGGCGGGCGGAGCCGGGGTCCCTGGTGGTCTTCGCCGGCCCCGAGGACGGCCACACCACCGTGAAGCGGGTCGTGGCCGCCGAGGGGCAGACCGTGGCCATCGAGGACTCCGTCCTGGTCGTCGACGGCGACCCGGTCCCCGAGCCGTTCGTGGACCACAGCCGGATCGACGCCACCTGGTTCGGGCCCGTCACGGTCCCCCCGGCCCACGTCTTCGTCCTGGGGGACAACCGGTCCCCGTCCGTGGACTCCCGCGACTACGGCAGCGTGCCCGTCGCCGCCGTCGAGGCGACGGTCCTGCTGCCCCGCAGCTCGTGACCGCCGGCCCCGGCCCGTCCGGGATCCAAGACTTTTCCAAGAACCCCTGGATTCACTGGAGCAAACTCCGCGCCCGCCAGACCGGGCCGTTCCGGAAGGAAGCACCATGGAATCCTCGTCCCCGTCGCGCCCCGGCGTCTCGCGCCGCGGCGCCCTCGCCGGGCTCGCCGCAGGACTCGCCGCCCTGCCCGTGGTGGGCGCCACGGGCGCCCAGGCCGCCCCGCGCCGGCCGGCCCCGGCCGCCGCGCCCGGTGTCCTGTCCCGGGGAACGGGGCACGGCGCGGGCGAGCTGCGGGGATCCGGGATCGCGGTCACGGTCGGCCGGAAGGCCGAGGGCCGCTTCGGGGTGATGTTCCCGAAGCTACCCGCCTTCTCGCCCGACGACGCGCTCCTGGTGGGCCTCGCCCAGCGGATGATCGACCGGACGCCGCCCCTGGAGGACGTCTCGCTGAGCAACGACGGCTTCGACAACCCCGACATCCCGGCCGGCTTCGCCTACCTGGGGCAGTTCATCGACCACGACATGACCCTCGACCGGACGCCGCTGCCCGCGCAGGAGCTCGACCCGAAGGGGCTCACGAACTTCGACACCCCCTTCTTCGACCTCGGCTCCGTGTACGGCCGGGGACCGGCGGCCGACCCCCAGCTCTACGACCCGGCGGACCCGCGGAGGATGCGCATCGGACGGACCCCGGACGGCCTGCCGGACCTGCCACGCCGTGCGGACGGGACCGCGGTCATCGGCGACCACCGCAACGACGAGAACCTGATCATCGCCCAGTTCCACCTGGCCTTCCTCCAGGCGCACAACAGGTTCGTGGACTCCGGGGCGTCGTTCCAGGAGGCGCAGCGCCTGACCCGCTGGCACTTCCAGTGGCTGATCGTCCACGACTTCCTGCCCCGGATCGTGGGCCGGCCCCTGGTGCGGAGCATGCTCGGGGCCGGCGGGAAGGGCCCGGTGGCCGTGGACCGCCGGTTCTACAAGCCGGGCAATCCCGCCCGCCCCATGATGCCCGTCGAGTACTCCGTGGGCGCCTACCGGTTCGGGCACAGCATGGTCCGCGCCGAGTACGAGATGAACGACGAGGTCACGATCCCGTTCTTCGGCTCGCCGTCGAACGACCTCCGGGGCTCCCGGCCGATACCGGCCGCCGCCCGGGCGGACTGGAACTACTTCTTCGACCTCCCCGGCGTCAGCGCACCGGACGACCGCAACCTGACCCGGCTCATCGACACCAAGCTGGCGCTGCCCCTGGCCGAGCTCCCGCCCACCGTGGTCCAGCACGTCGACGGCGCCATCCTCAACCTGGCCCAGCGCAACCTGCTGCGCGGCAAGCGGCTCGGCCTGCCGGCCGGGCAGGACGTCGCCCGGGCCATGGGCGTGGCGCCCATCTCGAACGACCGGCTCGGGCTGACCGAGCCCGGCTGGAACGGCCGGGCCCCGCTGTGGTTCTACGTGCTGAAGGAGGCGGAGCTGCTGGGCGGGCGGACGCTGGGCCCCGTGGGCGGGCGGATCGTCGCGGAGGTGATCCTGGGAATCCTCTCCCTGGACCGCTCGTCGTTCCTCAACGCGGCCACCCCGTGGACGCCGGGAGCCACCCCCTTCGCCTGCGGCGACTTCCTCCGGATGGCCGGGGCGCTCGAGAACATGCCCACCGGCAACGAGGACGAGGACCCGGAGCGGGAGGAGCTGCCCGAGGACGAGCACCCGGAGGACGAGCACGTCGAGGAGACGGACTGAGCGCCCCGAGCGCGCGCTCCGCGGCCCCCGGACCCTCGAGGTCCGGGGGCCTCCTCGTGGGGAGCCCGGGCGCCGCCACGGCGGTCCCGGGCGCCGGGCGCGCCCGGCGGCGCAGGCCGTCCGCCCACGGCGGCATCCTGCCGACCGGGCGCGCACAGGCGCCGGCCCGCGCTCCGAGGAACTGGAGCGCGGGCCGGCCGGGGAGAAGGAGTTGCCTGTGCTGTTCTTATCCGGCGACCACCCCCCTGGCCTCCCCGCCGCGCGTGGACTGCACCTGCACGCTGGCGATGCGCTGGCCGGGCCCCGGCTTGGCCCGGTACTCCCAGTTGCCCAGGGAGTCCACCGGCACGGAGGCGATCCTCACCGGGGTGCCCGAGGTGGTGTTGTAGATGTTGACCTGCGAGGCGGGGTTCAGCAGGGCCGGGGCGCCGGGCACGAGCGCCGTGCCCGTGAGGCGCAGCTCCTTGCCGACCCGGTGCCGGGAGACCGCCGCGACGGCCACCTCGTCGTCACTCTTCAAGGTGACCGTCGCCGGTGCGCTCCTCACCCCGGCGGCGTTCGTGACCACCAGCTGGAGCACCGGGTCCGCGTCGGCGTCCTTCGGTGCCGTGGCGCCGGCCGTGGTGAAGAACGGCACGGTGACCTTGGGCTTGGCCGCGGTCTTGCTGCTGAACGTCACGGTGGGTCCGCTCACCTGCGACCACTCGTACGCGGTCGCGTTCACCGAACCGGAGCCGTCCAGCTCCGTGGGGATGCCGCGGGCCACCGAGCCCGGCAGGGCCGCCACGGCCGCGGTCGCCGCCGGCTGCTCCACCGGGGCGGGGTCACCGGTGCCCGGGTTGTCCGGGGTCGTGCCCTCGGTGACGGGGCCCGGGTCCGGCTGCGGCTCGATCGGGTCCTCGCCGACCGGGCTGGCCGCGCCGCCGGTCACACCGACGGGCACCGTGGCCTTGCTCGTCTCCGAGGTGGAGACCGTGACCTCCACCGGCGGGGCCACGGTGTTGAACGAGGCCTTGAAGACGTTCGCGGTGCCCGTTGCGGCCAGCTTCCCGAAGCCGGCGACCGTCGGGGCGACCCCGGAGGACGACGTCGCCTCCACGGTCAGTGCGGTGCCGTCGTAGGTGGCGGCCGTGGCGACCGAGACGTCGGTGACGGCGACCTGGCTGCTGCTGACCGGTTTGTCGCCGAGGTTCCGGACCGTCACGCTCGCCGGTGCGGTCCCGGTGAACTTGATGCGGGCGTAGGCGCGCTCCGAGTCCCCGTCCTCCTTCTCCATGGGGGTGGTCTCGAACACGCCGTCCTGGCCGGCCACCTCGAGCTGGTCCCCGCGGCTGGTGGCGAAGACGTCGATGTACTCCCCGTTGACGACCGCCCGGTCGGCCTGCACCCCGGTGTTGGTCGAGATCTTGCCCATCACGGAGAACAGGTCGTTCCTGACGTCCAGGCCGCCACCGCTCACCGAGAAGAAGTTGGTGCCGAACGGGCTGCCCGTGATGGTGTGCTCCACGTCCGGGTTGCCGAGGTAGCCCTCGGGGGCGCCGCTGTCCCACTTCAGGAACGGACCGACATCGCCCTTCAGGGGCGTCTGGAAGTTCCCGATGGCCGGCGAGACGTCCTCCACCAGCTTGCCCGCGCCCTCGGCGTCGGTGTCGATGGTCATCGTGCCGTAGGGATGCGTGAACGTCAGGGTGGTGTTGGGCGGGGCGTCCCTGACGGTGATGCGCTGACGGGCGAAGACGACCTGGTCCCCGGGGACCGGGTTCTCGTTGGCGAAGGCGGCCTCCAGGGCCAGGACGAGCACCGCCCGGCCCCCGCCGGGCAGCTCCAGCTCGGACCCGGCCAGCATGTAGAACGCCTCCCCGGGGAAGTTGCCCGGGAAGGAGATGGGCTTCGCCGGATCGGGGACGTCTCCGGGCAGGAAGCCGCACAGCGGGTTGTCGGCGTCCAGGCACAGCTCGGTCCGGGTCTTGGTGCGGTCCTCGTACCAGGCGGGGTACCCGTGGTCGGTGTTCACGGGCCCCACGGCGGTCAGGCCGCCCGGGTTGCGCTGGGTGACCTCGGTGGCGGCGATCGACGCACTGACTCCGGTGGCGCCGAGCAGGAGGGCGACGGACGCGGCGATCGTGCGGCGACCGCGAGAACGCCGTGGTGGATCCCGCCGCAGCCCGCGGGGACCGGTGGAGGTGCTCATGATGTCTCCTCAAGAAGCGATGGTGCTGACAGCGTGAATATGCGAAAGCACACTTGAGAAAACCCTGTGGCACCCGTGCCCGCCGCGTCGCGGGCGGCGGGCACGGGGCGCACCGGTACGACGCACCGCGTCACATCGGGCCGGGGGGCGCTGCGGGGCTCAGCCCTCCAGCCGGGCCAGGGCGTCGGCCTGGTGCAGGACGTCCTGGCGCATCTCGTCCTCGAGGAAGGCGAGCAGCGCCCGGGAGAGGTCCGGGTTCTCGGAGGCGACCGCGTCCCGGGCCACGGCGGCGCGGAAGTTGTGGGCGAACGCGTCGATCGCGGTCTGGGCCACGCAGCTGTGCGTCGAGATCCCGCACAGCACGAGGTGACTCACGCCGAGATTGCGCAGCCGCGCCGCGAGGTCCGTGTCGAAGAACGCGCTGTCGCGCGTCTTGACGAGGCCCACCCCGTCCTCGGTGTCGAGGCCGGCGACGTACTCGGCCTGCTCCGTGCCGGGGTAGGCGAAGCCCTGGTCGTCGTCCTGCATGTTGACCGTCCAGGTGGAGCGGTCCCGCTCGTGCTGGGTGCGGATCAGCAGGATCGGGCAGCCGGCGCCGCGGGCGCAGCGGATCAGCTCGTTGACCTTCTCCGTCACGGACTCCCGCTGCTCCTCGAGCTCGGGGAAGTCGAAGTAGGAGTTCTGCATGTCGATGACCAGCAGGGCCGTGCGGCCCTCGGCGCGGTGCTCGCGCATGGTGCCCCTCTCTGTTCGGTCGCGGCACAGGAGGCCGCGGAGGATCCGATCAGCAAACTTACTGCTTCGGGGTGCAATCCTCCACCGGCAGGGGCACCCCCGCGGCTCGGGTAGCCTGAGGCGCATGGCTTATCACGCGGATGCCCTCGAGCTCGAGGGCAAGGAGATCCTGACCTGGGAGCGCTTCGGCGAGGCGACCCAGGAGCTCGCCCGGAGCGTCGTGGACAGCGGCTTCGTCCCGGACATCATCATCGCGGTGGCCCGCGGCGGCCTCCTGCCGGCGGGGGCCCTCTCCTACGCGATGGGGGTCAAGCTCTCCGACGCGATCAACGTGGAGTTCTACACCGACGTGCACCAGACCCTGCCCGACCCGGTGCTGCTGGCCCCGATGCTCGACACCGAGTCCATCACCGGGCAGAAGCTGCTCGTCGTCGACGACGTCGCCGACTCCGGGCGCACCCTCGCGCTCGTCCTCGAGCTGCTGCGCGGCTTCGGCGCCGAGGCGCGCTCCGCGGTGATCTACAGCAAGCCCCGCTCCGTCATCGAGCCGGACTACGTGTGGAAGGCCACCGACGAGTGGATCGTCTTCCCCTGGTCCGCCGCTCCGCCCATCACGGCGGGGTCCTAGCGCTCCGTCCCCGGGGCCCGCTCAGCGCAGCGCCGCCCGGACCCCGGGCCTGCTCGCGACCGCGAGCCACGCGACGTTGACCCCCACGAGCACGAGCGTGGTCAGGCCTGGCAGCAGGTGCCCGCCCACGAGCTGCAGCACCAGGCTGAACGCGTCGCCGAGGACGGCCAGCGAGCAGAACACGAGGCCCAGGACCCAGCCCCACTGCCGCTGGTCGCGCAGCGGGAAGTACACCAGCGCGTAGAGCCCGGCGGTCAGCACCAGCCCCATCACCAGGGCGATGGCGACCAGCCCGCCCCCCGGCGTCCCCACCGCCGGGCCCATGCCCTCCGTGCCCGGGAGCGTGGGCCCCGCGAGGGTCTCCACGACGCTGTTGAGCACGCCCACCGCGAAGGACACGAGGGTCAGCTTCAGCAGCAGCCGCAGCGGGCCGGTCATCGGCGGCCGCGGCGGGACCGTCGGCCCGCCCGGGCCGCTCCACTGCGGGGGCCGTCCGCCCCCGGGGTGATAGGGCCGCTGCCCGCCGGGGTGCTGGGGCGGTGGACCGCCGGGGTGGAGCGGCGGCTGCCCGCCGCCGGGCGGCCGCGGGGCGCCGGGGCCCTGGAAGCCGGGGTCCGGAGCGCCGTCGGGGTTCTGGGTCATGGCGGGTGCCTCCTGGAGCGGGGCGGACGGTGCTGCTCACCGCCGAACCTACCGCCCCGGCGCCCGGGCGGCACGGGTTTTCCCGGTGTGCTCCCCGGTGCGCGCCACAGTGGGGACGGATCCGTGCGGCGCCGCGGCACCGGGGTAGTCTGTGGCGCAAGGCACCGACGGCGCGACCGGCCGACGGTCGTGCGCGGGAACGCCGCCGACCGTCCAGGCAGGAGCCGTCGACCATGACCCAGCACCACCGCACCGCCGCCCCCACCGAGGACCGGACCGACGCCCAGGTCGCCGACGCGCACGTCATCGACGCGCCGCTGCGCGCGGACGTCCGGCGGATCAGCACCCTGCTGGGCGAGACCCTGGTGCGCCAGCGCGGCCCGGAGCTGCTCGAGCTGGTGGAGCAGGTCCGCCTGCTCACCAAGGAGGCGAAGGCCTCCCCGGGAGACGACGCCGCCCGCCGCGTGCGCGAGCTGCTCGGGTCGCTGCCGCTGGAGCAGGCCACCGACCTGGTGCGGGCCTTCGCCCACTACTTCCACCTCGCCAACGCGGCCGAGCAGGTGCACCGGGTGCGCCTGCTCGAGCAGCGCCCCGAGGAGGACGGGTGGCTCGCCGCCGCCGTCGCCGACGTCGTCCGGGAGGCCGGGCCCGGGACGCTGCGGGCGGCCGTCGACCGCCTCGACGTGCGCCCGGTGTTCACCGCCCACCCCACCGAGGCCTCCCGCCGGTCGGTGCTGACCAAGATCCGCCACCTCTCCGACCTCCTGGCGCAGAGCCCGCCCGAGGGCTCCGCGGCCCGCCGCCGCCAGGACCGGCGCCTCGCGGAGCTCATCGAGCTCCTGTGGCAGACGGACGAGCTGCGCCAGAACCGCCCGACCCCGCTGGACGAGGCCCGCAACGCCCTCTACTACCTGCGGGAGGTGCTCACCGAGACCATGCCCGTGCTGCTCGCCGACCTCGAGGACCTGCTCGGACAGCACGACGTGGCGCTGCCGGCGGGGATCCCGCCGCTGCGTTTCGGCTCCTGGATCGGCGGGGACCGCGACGGCAACCCCAACGTCACCCCGGAGATCACCCGCCGGGTGCTGCAGCTGCAGGGGCAGGCCGCCGTCGACGTCGCCCTGGGCTTCCTCGACGTGCTGGTGTCCCGGCTGTCCTCCTCCACCGCGATCGTCGACGTGGAGCCCGAGCTGCTGGCGTCCCTGGCGGAGGACGTGGCGCACCTGCCCGGCCTGGACCCGCGGGTGCTGGAGCTCAACACGCAGGAGCCGTACCGGCTGAAACTCACGTGCATCAAGGCCAAGCTGCTCAACACCCGCCGCCGGTTCGCCGAGGAGACCGCCCACGAGCCGGGCCGGGACTACCGCACCACGGCCGAGCTGCTCGAGGACCTCGACGTGGTGGCACGCTCCCTGCGCCGGCACGCGGGGGAGCTCGCCGCCGGAGGGTCCCTCGCGGCCGCCACCCGCACCATCGCCGGGTTCGGCCTGGCCCTGGCCACGCTGGACGTGCGCGAGCACGCCGACGCCCACCACGAGGCCGTGGGCCAGCTCCTCGACCGGCTCGGGGAGCTGGACCGGCCGTACGCGGAGCTCGACCGGGCCGGGCGCTCACGGGTGCTCTCGGGGGAGCTGGCCGGGCGCCGACCGCTCGCCCCTCCCGGGCTCGCCACCGGGGCCGTGCAGCTGGACGGCGACGCCGACCGCACGTTCGCCGTCTTCCGGGAGATCGCCCGCGCACAGGCGATCTACGGCGAGGAGGTCGTGGAGACCTACATCGTGTCCATGACCCGCGGGGCGGACGACATCCTGGCCCCCGTGGTGCTGGCCCGCGAGGCCGGGCTCGTGGACCTCACCGGCGAGCGCGCCCGCGCCACCATCGGCTTCGCGCCCCTGCTCGAGACGGTGCACGAGCTGCGCCGCTCCGCCGAGGTGATCGACGAGCTGCTCTCCGACCCCGCCTACCGTCAGGTGGTGCGGGCGCGCGGGGACCTCCAGGAGGTCATGCTCGGCTACTCCGACTCCAACAAGGAGTCGGGGGTGATGACCAGCCGGTGGGAGATCCACCGCACGGAGCGCCGGCTGCGCGACGTCGCCGCCCGCCACGGGGTCCGGCTGCGCCTGTTCCACGGCCGCGGCGGCTCCGTGGGCCGCGGCGGCGGGCCCACCCACGACGCGATCCTCGCCCAGCCCAGCGGCGTCCTGGCCGGGGAGATCCGGTTCACGGAGCAGGGCGAGGTGATCAGCGACAAGTACTCCCTGCCCGCGCTGGCCCGCGAGAACCTCGAGCTGTCCCTGGCCGCGGTGCTGCGCGCGACCGCCCTGCACCAGGACCCGCGCTCCACGGAGGAGGAGCTGGACCGGTGGGGCGAGGTGATGGACGCCGTCAGCGACGCCGCCTTCGCCGCCTACCGCGGCCTCGTGGAGGACCCCGACCTGCCCGAGTACTTCGTGGCCGCGACCCCCGTGGAGCAGCTCGGGGCCCTGAACATCGGCTCCCGCCCGGCCAAGCGCCCGTCGTCGGACACGGGGATCGAGGGGCTGCGGGCCATCCCGTGGGTCTTCGGGTGGACCCAGTCCCGGCAGATCGTCCCGGGCTGGTTCGGCGTGGGCTCGGGGCTGCGGGCCGCGCGCGAGGCGGGGATGGAGGAGGACCTGCGCGCCATGCTGGAGCGCTGGCACTTCTTCCGCTCCGTGGTCTCCAACGTGGAGATGACCGTGGCGAAGACGGACCTCGAGATCGCCGCGCACTACGTCCGGGCGCTCGTGCCCGAGCGGCTGCGCCACGTCTTCGACGCCGTCCGCGAGGAGTTCGAGCTCACCTGCGCCGAGCTGGCCCGGCTCACCGGGGAGGAGGAGCCGCTGGGCGGCAACCCCACGCTCAAGCAGACGCTCGTGGTCCGCGACCAGTACCTCGACCCGATCTCCTACCTGCAGGTGGAGCTGCTGCGCCGCATCCGGCAGGCCGGGGAGGAGCCGGACGAGGGGCTGCAGCGGGCGCTGCTGATCACGATCAACGGGGTGTCCGCCGGGCTGCGCAACACCGGGTGAACAGGGCGGGGAGTCAGCGCGTGCCGGTCAGGGCCTGGCGGTAGGCGGCCAGGGCGGCGGGGGAGGAGTCGACCCTCCAGTCGCGCTCCTTGTCCTCCTGGAACCAGACGACGGCGCGCACGTCCCCCTGCCGGTCGAGGAAGTCGAAGAGCTGGGCGATCCACCCGGCCTTCGACTCCCCGTCCCGGGTCCCCTCGGCCGAGGCGGTCTCCGTCACGAGGACCGGCAGGCCGCTCCGGAGGGCGCGGAGCTCCTCGAGGCCGGGACCGAAGAGGTCCTGCGGGCCGGTCCAGGCCAGGGGCGGCGTGGCGGAGCCCCAGTTGTAGCCGTCGATCCCGAGGAGGTCGACCACGTCAGGGCCCGGGAAGAAGTCCGCCAGCCCGGTCCCGCCGGGACCCTCCCCCGTGGGCGCCGGGACGTTGGGGGCCCAGCACCAGCGGACGTTGTCGGCGCCGGCCGCGGCGAAGCGGTCGTGGACGTGCCGCCACGCCCGGACGTACTGCTCGGCCGTGTTGGCCTGCACCCCGGCGCCCCAGGGGTACCAGTCGCCGTTCATCTCGTGCGCGAAGCGCAGCACGACGTCCCGGCCCCACCCGGCCAGGGCCTCCGCCCAGGTGCGGATCCGGTATTCGTGGTCGCCCGCGAGCAGCCGGTCGAGGGCGAAGGGCGGCTGCCGGGCCCCTCCGGCGGACCCGGCGCCGCCGGAGGGGGCGTACCAGGGCTCCCAGGTGAGCACGGGGGTGGCGCCCTGGGCCAGCACGGCGTCGAGGACCCCCAGCGGCGGGGTCTCGTGGGTCCAGTCGCGGAACAGGAGCATCCACCGCGGGGCGGAACCGGTCAGCGCGGCGTAGGCCGGGCCCTCCTGCGGACCGCCGGGGAGGAACACCCCGTGCTCCAGCGGCCGGATGCGGTGGTGCGGGGGGATGGACTCGATGGTGTTGCGCATGGTGCTCCGCTCGGTGCAGGCCGCCAGCGTCAGTGCTCCGGCCCCGGCCAGCACGGCGCGGCGGGAGGGGCGGGCGGCGCTCCGGTCGCCGCTGCGCCCCGTGCCCGGGGCCGCGCGGCTGCGGTGGTCCGGGGTCGTGCGCGAGCCGGTCCGGCGGGCCACGGGGACGTCCTCGCGCCCGTCAGCTCGGCACCGGGTCGGTCGTCTTCTCCTCCGGGGCGTAGCCGTCGTAGCGCACGGCCTGGATCAGCACGCTGAAGACGACCAGGTCGTACACCACCCAGGCCACGTTCACCAGGGTGCCGACGGGCTCGTTGAGCCCCACGGCCAGGCGCACGAGGCCCACCACGAGAGCGCCGGTCAGCAGTCCCATGGCGATCAGCTGGGGGCGGATCAGGTGCCAGTCGCGGCTGGTGCCCTCCTTCACCTTCGGGGTGACGGCGAAGCCCAGGGGCCGGCCGAACCACACGTTGCGCGCGGCCGTGGTGCAGGCCTTGATCCAGGTCGGGAACAGCGCGAGGCTGTACTGCTGCCCGCGCCAGGTCTTCGCCCCGCGCCCGGCGACCGCGAACAGGACCTGGTTGATGACCATGAAGGGGATGAACCGGATGAAGAACTCGGTGCTCAGGCTGGCGACCGGCAGGACCCCCAGCACGAGGTAGATGATGGGCGCGGCGATGTAGACCACGGCCGCGAAGCCGGCCAGGTAGCTCCACATCGTGGCGAAGTACATCAGGCGCTGGGTCCACTTCATGCCGCGCTTGGTCAGCGGGTTCTCCCGCAGCAGCACCTGGATCGTGCCCTGGGCCCAGCGCAGGCGCTGGGTGAGCATGGTCTTGAGGTCCTCCGGGGCCAGGCCGATGGCCAGGATCTCGTGGTGGTACACGCTCTTCCAGCCCATGGCGTGCATGCGCATGGAGGTGGCCATGTCCTCGGTCACCGAGATCGTCGCCAGCGGCATGATCGGCTGGGCCTCGTTGCCGCGCTCCACGGAGATCGCGTCGAGGACGGCCTGGACCGACTCCAGGGCCCCCAGCGGGGACCACTCCCGGCCGGAGAGGCGGGCCACGGCCTCGTCCACCTCGTCGGGGGCGAGCGGGCCGTGGCCGGCGTCGAGGCCCATGGCCGCGATCTCCGCCAGGTCCGCCTGCAGGGCGGAGAAGTCCGCGGCGACCAGTTCCTGGACGGCGGAGTCCACGGTGCGCCGGACCTCGTAGGTGATCTCGCTCAGCGACCGGCCGCGCTTGAGGTCGACCTCCGCCTGGTGGGTCACCCGCTCGACCTCGTCCAGCAGCCGGGCCACCACGGGATCGGCCGCCTGGCCGGACTTGCGCGCCTTGCGCACGGCCGAGCGCGAGCCCTTCAGCGCCCGGCGGATGTTGCGCTCGACCTCGTCCACGTAGCCGACCAGGCCCAGCTGCATCAGCGCCTCCCGGCGCAGGATCGCGTTGGAGCCGCAGAAGAAGGCCGCGTTCCAGCCGTCCTTGCCCTGCTGGAGCGGGCCGTAGAACAGCGGGGCCTGGCTGCCCAGCGGGTCGCTCTCGGGCACGTTGACGAACCACTGCGGGGTCTGGACCAGGGCGACCTTGCGGTTGTTGAAGTAGCCCAGGGTCCGGTCGAGGATCTCGGGCTTGGGGACCTGGTCGGCGTCGAGGATCAGCAGGAACTCGCCCTGGGTCATCATCAGGGCGTTGTTGAGGTTGCCGGCCTTGGCGTGGCGGGGCCGGTCCGCCCAGTCGGCGCTGCGGGTGAGGTAGCCGATGCCCTCCCGCCGGGCCTGCTCGCGCAGCTCCGCCCGGGCGCCGTCGTCGAGGATCCACGTATTGTGCGGGTACCGGATCGCCTGCGCGGCGCGGGCGGTCTCGAGCACCATCTCCAGCGGCTCGTTGTAGGTGGTGATGAACACGTCCACCGTCATCCCCGGCGGCGCCGGCGGTGGAGTGCGCTCCTTCAACCGCCACATGGTCAGGCCGAACAGCGTCACGTCGATCAGGCTGTAGGTCTCGGCCAGCACCAGCGGCACGGCGATCCACCACGCGGACCAGTTCAGCGACTCCAGCCACCGCCACGCCACGTAGTTGACGCCCAGCACAACGGTCAGAACCACCAACAGGCGAATCCAGAAGCGGTGCAAAGCCAGTCCTCCCTCGTCGGGGACCCGGGGCGACGACCGCGCCGCGGGACCGAGACACCAGACTAGGGGACGCCGCGGCGCGGTGCAGTCACCGACGGCGCCACCGTGCTCGCTCGTCCGTCAGCGACCCGCCCTGCGGGATCCTGTCCTGCCCGGCCGCGCCGTGGCGTCGTGCCCGGGCCCCGGGGCGGCACAATGGGTCCTGCCCCCGTCACCCCCCCCCAGCGCGGAGGAACACCGTGAACTCCATCGCCCACCGATCCGTGCGTGCTGCGCTGCTCGCCGTCGTCCTGCTGGCGCTGGCCGCGCTGGTCCTCCCGGCCACCTCGGCGCGGGCGGCGGACGACGCGCCCGCCGGCTCGAGCCCGTCCGGGGGGGGGGCCGTACCTCGGGGCGCTGCTGGACTGGGCCACGGACTCGGCCGCCGCTCACGCGGAACGGTCGGGCGCCCCGGCCGCCGTCTACGGCCGCCCGGTCCAGCTGCCGATGAGCGACCAGGAGCAGGGCTACCTCCGGGACTTCTTCGTGCAGGTCGCCGGCCAGGGGGCGCACGCGCTGCTCACCGTCCGGCCCGAGGTGTTCCTGGAGAAGGTGGACGACGCCCGGGCCGCGGTCCTGGCCGCGCAGGTGGCGGACGTCGCCGAGGGGTACGAGGGCACCGTGTTCGTCCGGTTCGTCCCGCAGATGAACGTCTCCTGGGTGCCCTGGGGGCAGCAGCCCGAGGCGTACCGCGACGCCTTCCGCGCCGTGGCGAAGGCGATGGACGCCGAGCTGGGCGACCCCGTGATGGTGTGGTCGCCCACCGTGGGCGGTGACTACCCCTTCCGTGCCGCCTCGACCGTCCCGCCGTCGGGCGGGGATCTGGGCGCGCTGGACACCGACGGCAACGGGGTGTGGAACCAGGACGACGACGCCTACCGCCCCTACTACCCCGGTGACGACGTCGTGGACTGGGTGGGGCTGTCCGCCTACCACGACGACACCGGCGACGGGCCGGTCCGCAACACCGTCGCAGCCCCCGGGGCCTTCGAGGCGCAGCTGGGCCCGGCCCGCGCCACCGGCCCGCCCGCCGGAGAGGACTTCTACGCCGCCTACGCGGCCGGCCGCGACAAACCTCTGATGGTCGAGACGTCCGCCTTCTACAGCCCCGGTGCGGAGGGTGCACCGGAGCGGGAGATCAAGAGCGGCTGGTGGGACCAGGTCCTCGCGGCGGCATCCGGCGGGGACTACGACCGGATCGCGGCCGTGGTGTGGAACGAGACCGTCGAGCAGCGCGGCGAGGGGGCCGCGACCGTGGACTGGCGGATCACCGCCGACCCCGAGCGGACCGTGCTGCACGGCGGCGGCTCCGCCGCGGCAGGGACCGTGCTGGAGGGCCCGGCCGCCTGGGCGAGCGCGGTGGCGGTCCTGACCGCAGTCGTGCTCCTGAGCCTGCTGTTCTCCCGGCGTCCCGTCACGGGGTGGGCCTACACGGACCCGTCGCCGCGCGACGCCCGGATCGACATGCTGCGCGGGGTGGCCATCGTCTTCGTCGTCGTCAACCACGTCGGCCTCGCCTCGCTGTTCCAGCTGCTCACCCAGGAGACCGTCGGGGTGGTCTCGGGGGCGGAGCTGTTCGTGCTGCTGTCCGGGGCCGTCCTGGGCCTGGTGTACGGGCCCCGGGCGCGGGACGAGCTGGGGGAGGTCCTGGACCGCACGACCTCACGGGCCCGGAAGCTCTACGTCACCGCCCTGGTCGTGGTGCTGCTCGTCTTCGCGCTGAGCCGGCTGCCGTTCCTCGACGCCACGGCCGTCACGACCTTCACCGACCAGGGCACCGGTGCCGCCGGCGCCGGTGCGGCCGGCGCCGTCTACGACCTCTACGCCGGGATGGAGGGCCTGGTCGCGTACCCCGTCTCGGCGCACGCGATCCCGGCGGTGTTCCTCCTGCAGATCGGACCGTGGCAGTTCAACATCATGGGCCTGTACGTGATCCTGCTGCTGCTCAGCCCCCTGGTGCTGACCGCCCTGGCCCGTGGCCGGGCGTGGGCGGTCCTCGGGGTCAGCCTGGCGCTCTACGCCGGGGGATCCCTCCTGCGGATCCGCCTCCTGCCGTCCCAGTTCGAGGACTCCTTCCCGCTGCTGGTGTGGCAGGTGCTGTTCGTGCTGGGCATGGTCGGCGGCTACTACCGCCGGCAGATCGTCGCGTGGTTCGCCGCCCCGTCGCGGCGGGTGCTGCTGGTGGCCTGCCTGGTGCTGGCAGCCGCCCTCGCCCTGTTCTCCTGGTCCAGCCCCTACCTCACCAACGCCTACGACGTGCGCCTGACGCTGCTCCCGGAGACGTCCTTCCGCGCGGTCTACGACCGCTTCTTCGGGCGCACCTACCTGGGCGTCGGTCGGCTGCTGAACGTGCTGCTGGTCGTGGTCGCCGCGTACACCCTGCTCAGCGTCTGCTGGCGGCCCCTCCACCGCGCCCTGGGCTGGTTCCTCATCCCCCTGGGCCAGGCCACCCTCTACGTCTTCGTCGTCCACGTGTTCGTCATCCTGGCCGTCACCAACGTCCCCGCGCTGCAGCAGGGCAACCTGTGGCTCAACACCGCCGCCTACGTCGTGGTCCTGGGCCTGCTGTGGGTCATGGTGAAGAAGAGGTTCCTGTTCGGGATCATCCCCCGCTGAGGCGCGGCCCGGCCCGCGCCGGTCGGCCGATCGGACGCGGCGATCGGTACGCTGGTCGGTGTCGCCCGCAACACGTGCGATCGGCCCGTGCCCCGCGTGGTGACCGTCGCCGCGGACCGCGCGGGCGGCGCCGTCCAGGAGAGGAATGTCGATGCAGTTCACCGTCGAGCACAGGCCGGGCTACGCCCTGATCACCGGCACGGGCCGGTTGAACATGGTGGGGGCCCCCCGGCTGCGGGAGGTCGTGGCCGAGGTGGTGGACGGCGGGTCCAACCGCGTGGTGGTCGACCTGGGCGGGGTGGAGTTCATGGACTCCTCCGGGCTGGGGGCCCTGGTCGGCTGCCTGAAGGTCGCCCGGGCGGCAGGAGGGGACCTGCGCATCGCCGGCGTGGGCCCGCAGGTGAGGATGGTGCTGGAGCTCACCGGCATGCACCGGGTGCTCACCCCGTACGACACGCCGGACCAGGCGTTCGCCGGTGCCTGAGAGCGTGGTGCGGCGGGTCCGCCGAGGGCCCGCCACCGCCGCGACCGTCGAGGCCGTGCACGACGACCTCGACGGGATGTGGGCGGAGGCGGACTTCGTGCCCGAGGCCGACCGGATGGCGTTCACCCTGGCGGTCGTGGAAGCGGCCGCGAACGTCGTCGCGCACGCGGTGCCCGCCGCGGAGGCGCCCCTGGAGCTCGAGGTGGAGCTCACCGCCGGAGCCTTCCGGCTGGAGGCCAGGGTCTACGAGCTCAACGCCGCCCCGGTCGAGGTGGACCTCACCTCCGGCGCGGACGCCGGGGTGCACGGGGAGTCCGGCCGGGGCCTGTCCCTGATCCAGGCGCTGGTGAGCACCGTGGTCTTCGAGCGCCACGGGAACGACAACGTGTGGGTGCTGCGCCGGGACTCCTCCGGCCACCGGTCCTGACGGTCCGGGGGCTCGGGCGGTCGTGCAGCTCGTGACCGCTCCGGCGGGGACCGCCGGCCGGGTGCGGCCCTCCCGGGCCGGGACGGGCGCGGCCCGGACCTGCCGTTCCAGCTCGCGGAGCGCGGTGCTGTTCATGGTGACCGTGATCGGGGTGCTCACCTCTCGTACCGCATGGGTCCGGATGCAGGTGGCTCCAGGAGCGCGACCCGACCGGCGGCGCCCCGCCGGGGTCACGGACGGAAGGGCTCGACGAAAGCCCTGGTCGGAAGCGGGTGGTCCCGCCCCCGGGGCTGCTGCGTGGCGTCAAGGGGGTAGCACGGGGACGCTGTCCTCGCGCGGGTCCCCTCCGCGCGGCCGCGGCTCAGCCCTGCTGGACGTGCAGGGTCTCGGCGGCGGCGGCGGTGACCTGCCGGTCGGGGTGCAGCGCGGCCAGGGCCGCCGCGCGCTCGGCGGCGCGGGCGGGGTCGAGGTCGAACAGGTGCAGGGTGCGCACGCCTGAGGAGAGCAGGGCGGAGGCCACCGCGGAGCCGGCTCCGCCGGTGCCGATCCGGACCACGTGCTCCCGGGGGACCTCGGGCAGCTGCGTGGCGAGTCCGGCGGCGAAGCCGCGGGGCGCGGCCTGCGAGGGATGTGCCCCGGGGCGGACGGGGCGCCCGGCGGACGGTCACGGCCGCAGCGGCAGCTCCAGCGCGAGGGTGGCGGCGGCCCGGCGCAGTTCGGGCAGGTGGCCCTGCAGTCCCCGCAGATCGGTCCGGAAGACGGGGGCCGCCAGGGAGACCGCGGCGATCAGCCGGTTCGACGGGGACAGGACGGGAACGGCGACGGCGGCCATGCCGATGTCGTTCTCCTCGGACTGGCCGGCCCAGCCCTGTCGGTGGACCTGCTCGATCTGGTGCCGGAGCTCGTCGCGGTCGGTGACCGAGTGCTCGGTGCGCGGGGTCAGGTCGACGGTCTCCAGCAGGTGCTCGCGCGTGGCGGGATCGGCGAAGGCGAGCAGGGCCTTGCCGAGGGAGGAGGTGTGCAGGGGTCCGCGGTCGCCGGGGTCGGTGGTGATGCGGAACTGCGGTCCGTCCACCTTGTGCACCGTCAGGAACCGGTCGCCGTCGAGCACGGCCAGGATCGAGCTCTCCCCGGTGAGGTCGGTCAGCTGCTGCAGGACCGGGACCGCCGCCCCCTCGAAGCCCCGCTGGTGGGCGACCTTCTGGCCCAGCTGGTAGATCCGCAGGCCCAGCCCGTAGCGCTTCTCCTGCGGGTCGTAGGTGGCGAAACCGGCGTCGACCAGGGTGTTGAGCAGGCGGTAGGCCGTGCTGAAGGGGTACCCCGCCGCCTCGGCGATCTGGCCCGCTGTAGCCCCCCGGGGGTACTCGCCGAGCAGCGTGAGCACCCCGAGAGCCTTGCCGACCGTGCCGGTCCTGTCCGTCATCGCGGTTCCTCCCTTGACGCCGGGTGTGATGTGGATCATTCCGATAGTCCAATCTACAGCAATTATTGCCAACATATGAGAACAAGGTGGAAGGTGCTTCCGGGCGCCTCTCCTGCTCCCGGGCGTGAGCGCCGGGCCTCCTGCCGCCCCTCCTTCCCGACCACCAGACCTCCGAGTGAAGGGTCCTGTGATGGCCCACGCCTCACCCCCGGCCGCCCATGTCAAGACGCCGAGGAAGGCGGCCCTGGCCAGCTGGATCGGCTCGGCCCTGGAGTACTACGACTTCGCCGTCTACGGCACCGCCGCCGCGCTGGTGCTCAACCACCTGTTCTTCCCCGCCGAGACCTCCCCCGGGGTGGCGATCCTGCTGTCCATGGGCACGGTGGGCGTGGCCTACGTCGTCCGGCCCCTGGGCGCGCTGGTCATGGGCCCGCTGGGGGACCGGCTGGGGCGGAAGTTCGTGCTCATGCTCACCCTGTTCCTGATGGGCGGGGCGACCTTCGCGGTGGGCTGCCTGCCCACCTACGACCAGGCCGGGCTGCTGGCCCCGGCCCTGCTCGTGACCTGTCGAATCATCCAAGGGCTGTCGGCCTCCGGGGAGCAAGCCAGCGCGATCTCCGTCTCCCTGGAGCACGCCAACGAGCCCCAGCGGGCCTTCACCACCAGGCTGGACCCTGCAGGGCACCCAGTTCGGCACCCTGCTGGCCACGGCCGTGTTCATCCCCTTCACCCTGGTCCTCACCGAGGAGCAGCTGTTCAGCTGGGGCTGGCGGGTGCCGTTCTGGCTCTCCGCCGTCGTGGTGGTCGTGGCCTACCTGATCCGCCGCCACCTGGAGGAGCCGCCCGCCTTCGAGCTGACCAGGGCCGAGCTGCCCAGCGAGAAGCCGGCCACCCCGCTGTCCCTGATGTTCAAGTACCACAAGACCGCGGTGCTCCGCGTGGCCGCGGCCGCGATGATCAACACCGTCAACGTGGTCTTCCTGGTGTGGTCGCTGTCCTTCGCCACCTCCGTGGTGGGCCTGGAGCGCTCGACCATGCTCTGGGTCTCCGTCATCGCCAACGCCGTGGCCCTGCTCGCGATCCCCGCGGCGGCCAGGGTCGCCGACCGGGTCGGGCGCAAGCCGGTGTTCATCACCGGGGCGGCCGGGCGGTCGGGGCGGCCGGGCCTCCAGCGCCTCGCGCTGACGCCCCGGGGCCGCGGGCCCCGGTCCACGGTCCACGGGGCGCACGCCGCCGGTCCGGTCAGCGGCGTGCCGTCCTGGGGACGCCCGGCTAGCGGCCGCGGCGGCGGTCGACCAGGGCCGCGGTCGCCTCGGCGATCGCCCGCTCCTCGTCGGTCGGCACCACGAGCACCTCCACGGCGGAGCCCGGGGCGGAGATGCGGCGCACCTCGGGGGAGCGGACGGCGTTGGCGTCGTCGTCGACCGTGATGCCGAGGGCGCCCAGCCGCTCGCACACGCGCCGGCGGAACGGGGCGGCGTTCTCGCCGATCCCGGCCGTGAACACGAGGGCCTGCGCCCCGCCCACGGCCACGTGGTAGCCGCCGACGTACTTCGCCAGGCGGTAGGCGGCCATCTCCAGGGCCAGCTCCGCGCGCTCGTCACCGGCGTCCGCGGCCTCCTGGACGGCGCGCATGTCGTGGTCGCCGGCGATCGCCTTGAGCCCGGACTCCTTGTTGAGCATGGCGTCGAGCGTCTCCGGGTCCGCGGCGGGGTCCCGGCGCATGATGGCCGTGACCACGGACGGGTCGAGGTCCCCGGAGCGCGTGCCCATCACGAGGCCCGCCAGCGGGGTGTAGCCCATGGAGGTGTCGTAGGAGCGCCCGTCCTTGATCGCGGTCACGGAGGCGCCGTTGCCCAGGTGGGCGACGACGGCGGCGAACTGATCACGCGGGACGCCCAGGAACTGCGCGGCCTGTCCGGTCACGTAGTCGTGGGAGGTGCCGTGGAAGCCGTAGCGGCGGATCCCGTAGCGGGTGTACATGTCCTCGGGAATGGCGTAGCGCCAGACGTGCTCGGGCATGGTGCGGTGGAAGGCGGTGTCGAACACGCAGACCTGCGGCAGGTGCGGCCACGTCCGCTGCACGGCGCGCAGCCCCAGCACGGCCGCGGGGTTGTGCAGCGGGGCCAGCGGGGCCAGGCGCTCGATCTCCCGGATGATCTCGTTGTTGACCAGCACCGGGGCGGAGAAGCGCTCCCCGCCGTGCACCACCCGGTGGCCCGCGGCGTCGATCGTGCGCCCGGCCAGCTCCTCCTCGAGCCGCTCGGCCAGCAGCTCGAGGGCCTGCGTGTGGTCGCGGATCCCGGGCCCGCCGATGTTCTCGACCAGCCCGGAGGCCAGCACCTCGCCGCCCACCTCCCCCCGGGTGGCGACCTCCAGCGGGACGTTCTCGTCCAGGGCCGGCATGGTCGAGGTGTAGGGCTGCGGCTCGACGTCCGGGACGGCCACGACCTCCCGGACCTGGTACTTGAGCGAGGACGAGCCGCAGTTGACGACGAGGACCAGCATGGGCGAACTCCCTGGGGACGGCGGGGCGGGGACGGCGGGCGGTGGGCTACATGCTCTGGGCCTGGATCGCGGTGATCGCGACCGTGTTGACGATGTCGTCCACGGTGCAGCCGCGGGAGAGGTCGTTGACGGGCTTGCGCAGCCCCTGCAGGACCGGGCCGACGGCCACGGCGCCCGCGGACTGCTGGACGGCCTTGTACGTGTTGTTGCCCGTGTTCAGGTCCGGGAAGACGAACACGGTGGCCTGCCCGGCCACGGCCGAGCCGGGGAGCTTGGAGGCGGCGATGGAGGCGTCGACCGCGGCGTCGTACTGGATCGGGCCCTCGACCTCGAAGTCGGGGTGCATGCTGCGGACGATCTCGGTGGCCGCGCGCACCTTGTCGACGTCCTGGCCGGAGCCCGAGCCGCCGGTCGAGTAGGAGAGCATCGCGACCTTGGGCTCCACCCCGAACCGGCGGGCGGTGCGGGCGGAGGCGAGCGCGATGTCCGCGAGCTGCTGCTCGTCCGGGTTCGGGTTCACGGCGCAGTCGCCGTAGACGAGGACGCGGTCGGCGAGGAGCATGAAGAACACCGAGGAGACGATCTTCACGCCCTCGGCGGTCTTCACGAACTCGAGGGCCGGGCGGATGGTGTTGGCGGTGGTGTGGGCCGCCCCGGAGACCATGCCGTCCACGTCGCCCGTCTGCACCATCATGGTGCCGAAGTAGGAGCCGTCGAGCATCCGCTCGAGCGCCGCCTCCTTCTGCACGCCCTTGTGCGCGCGCAACCGCACGTACTCGTCGGCGTACTTCTCCCGCAGGACCTCGTCGTGCTCGAAGTCGATGAGCGTGAGCCCGTCCTCGTCGAAGTCGAGGTTGATGCCCTCGGTCTGGCACAGCTGCGCGATCCTCCCGGGGTCGCCGAGGACGGTGAGGTCGCAGAAGTTGCGGCGGTGGATCATCTCCGCGGCGCGCAGGATGCGGGGGTCCTCGCCCTCGGGCAGGACGATGTTCTTCCGGTCGGCGCGGGCGGCCTCGACGAGCTCGTGCAGGAAGCGCAGAGGGGTGCGCCGGGCGGGACGGGGCAGGTCGAGCCGGCTCACGAGCTCCTGGCCGTCCACGCGGCGGGCCCACTCGCCCAGGGCGGCCGCCACCTTGCGGGGGTGCGCGCCCGAGAGGGTGCCGCGGGCGCGGGAGACCGCCCGCGCGGCGCTGTAGGTGTCGAGCTCCGTGGTCAGCACGGGGAAGGGTGCGGCGGCCGTGAGCTCCTGGATCCGTCCCTCGGTGGTGAAGCCGCCGGTCAGGAGCATCCCCGAGGGGACGGGCAGGGCGGGGGAGAGGGCCGAGGCCAGGGAGGCGACCACGATGTCGGCCCGGTCCCCGGGCGTGATGACGAAGTCGCCGTCGGCGAGCTGGTCGAGGTAGTGGCCCACGGTCATGGCCGCGACCTTCACGCCCCTGACGTCGCGGTCCAGGGAGACCTGCGCCGGGCCGGTGCCGAACCCGTGCGCGTCCCGCAGCTCGGCGACCGTGGGCGCGGCCACGGCCGGGTTCTCGGAGATGACGTAGACCGGCAGACCGCGCACCCCGCGCGCGGCGTGGGCGGTGAGCCGGTCCACCCACTCGGGCCGCGCCCGGTTGACGATGACGGCGTAGATGTCGCACCCGGCCTGGTGGAGCTCGGCGCGGGAGACCTCGATCGCGTTGAGCACGTCGTCGGGGCTCTCCGCCTCGTCGGCGCCGATCACGGCGAGGACGGAGGCGCCGAGGTTGTTGGCCATCCGGGCGTTCATGTCGAACTCCGCGGTGGCCGCGTTGTGGGCCAGCATGTCGGTCCCGTCCACCACGACCACGTCGCAGTGCCGGGCCATCTCGGCGTAGACGCTCACGGCCGTCGCGTCGAGCTCGTCGTGGTTCCCGGCCGCGAGCAGCTCACGGGTCCGTGCCAGGGACAGGCCCCCGCGGCAGCGCTCGTCCTTGAGCCCGAAGTTGCGCTTCATCAGCTGGAGCATGGGGTCGTCCGCCGGCGTCGCGCCGAGGTGGACGGGGCGGAAGTAGCCCAGGCGGTCGGTCTTGCGGAAGAGGGAGTCGGCGAGCCCCAGGACCACGAGCGACTTGCCGGACTGCGGTGTCATGGCGCTGACGTAGATGCCTTGGGTCATGGCGGGCGTCCTCCGATGGGCGGGCTCGGGGCGGGCGTGCTGGTCCCAGTCTAGGGTCCGCCCACCGGCCGGACCGGGGACGGGGCCGTCGCCGTCCCCGGGACTCCGCGCGGGGTGCGGCGCGGGGTGTCGCGGACCCGCCCCGGGTGGGAGACTGGGGGCATGCTGGTTGCCTTCTCCGTCTCCCCGACGGGCGGTGCGGACTCGAGCGGGTCCGTGCACGACGCCGTCGCCGCCGCCGTCCGCGTCGTCCGCGAGTCCGGACTGCCGAATCAGACCGATGCCATGTTCACGACCCTCGAGGGGGAGTGGGACGAGGTGATGGACGTCGTCAAGCGCGCCACCGAGGCGGTGGGCGCCTTCGGCCCCCGCGTCTCCCTCGTCCTCAAGGCCGACATCCGCCCGGGGCGCACGGGCGAGCTCAGCGGCAAGGTCGAGCGGCTCGAGGCCGCGATCCAGCGGCAGGCGATCGAGTCCTGACCCGCTCCGCGACCACCGTGCACGTGCGGGCCGCGGACGCCTCCGACGCCGCGGCGTGGTCCGCCCTGCACCGGCGCTGCCTCGACGAGACCTACCGGCCGCTCTTCGGCGACGCGTTCGCCGAGCGGCAGCACGCCGCGGCCGGGCGCGCGGCCGGCTACGACCGCGCGCTCCTCGCCGACCCGGGCGTGCGCACCCTCCTGGCCGTCGGCGACGACGGCGCCCCCCTCGGCCTGGCCGCGGCCGGACCGGCTCCCGCGGCGTGGGAGGCCAGGGCCGGGGTGCCCGCCCCCGTCCTGCCGCTGCAGCTGTTCCAGCTCTACACGCTCGCGGCGACCCACGGCACGGGCCTCGGCGCGGCTCTGCTGGAGGCAGCGCTCGGCCCGGCGGACGCCTACCTGTGGATCATGGACGGCAACCCCCGCGCCGAGCGGTTCTACGCCAAGCACGGCTTCCGTCCCCTGAAGGAGTCGTTCCCGGCCGGCGGGCCCTGGGCGGGCCAGCACATGCACCGGATGGTGCGGACGGGCGCCGCGTGAACCGCCGGTCCAGGCGGGCGCCGGACGCGCCGCCGTCCGCCGGCCCCGCGGCCGGCACCTACGAGATCTCCACCGGCACCGCCGAGCTCGTCCCGGACGAGTACGCGCCCGGCTCCTGGGTGCTGCACGTCAACGGCGTGCCCTCCTCCCACGTGGACCCCGAGCACCCCGAGCGCCTGGACTTCGAGTACATGCGCTGGATCGCCGCGCTCGTGGACGCCCACGTCGCCGCGCACCTGGACCCGGCGGCGCTGCGGGTGCTGCACCTCGGCGGGGGCGCCTGCTCGCTGGCGCGCTTCTTCGCGCACGCCCACCCGGCGGCGCGCCAGGTCGTGGTCGAGCTGGACGGCCGGCTCGCCGAGCTGGTCCGGACGTGGTTCGACCTCCCGCGCGCCCCGCTGCTGCGGATCCGGGTGGGGGAGGCCCGGGCGGTGACCGAGTCGCTGACCCCCGCCACGCGCGACGTCGTGGTCCGGGACGTGTTCGCGGGCGCCGTGACGCCGGAGCCCCTGACCACGGTGGAGTTCGTCCGCCACGTGGAGCGGGTGCTGGCCCCGGGCGGGCTGTATGTGCTCAACTGCGGCGACACCCGGGACCTCGCCGGGGCCCGGGCCGAGCTGGCGGCGCTGTCCGCGGTGTTCGAGCACGTCGCGGCCGTGGCCGACCCGGCGATGCTCAAGGGCCGCCGCTACGGCAACATCGTGCTGGGCGCGTCCCACGCGGCGCTGCCGGCCGAGGGCTCACCGGAGGCCGCGGCGCTCACGCGCGAGCTGCTGGGCGGGGCGGTCCCGGCGCAGTACAAGGACGCGGCGTGGGCGCGCGCGTTCGCCGGGGGCACCCCGCCGCGCCACGACCCCTGATCCGCGGCCCCTCCCCTGCGCGAGGGGCCGCGCCCTGGGGAGCGCGGACCCGTCACCCGGCCGGGCGCGACTCCTCCACCGCGGCCACGAACTCGCGGGCCAGCGCCACGAACTCCTCGGTCCGCTCGATCTGCGGCATGTGCCCGGTGTCCGGGAAGACGTGCAGCCGGGCGGCGGGCAGGGCGGCGGCCGCGGCCCGGGCGTGGTGAGCGGGCAGCACGGCGTCGGAGTCGCCCCACACCACGAGCACGGGCACGCCCGACGCGCGGATCCGCTCCAGCAGGTCCTTGCGCCAGCCGGGGAGCACGCCGAGCACCGGCAGCCCGATGCTGCGGTAGGTGCCGAGGAACGTGGCGCGGAAGTCCGGCTGGGAGCCCACCGTCGCGGCGTGGCGCAGCAGCTCGGGGGTGGCGAGGGCCGGGTCGAAGAAGCAGTTCTGGTTGGAGCGCACCGCGGCCGCCCTCGAGAGGGGCCGGAAGCGGGGGCCGAGCACGGGCAGCCGGGACAGCGCGGCCCAGAGCATCGGCATCGGCGAGACGTTGGCCTCGCGGCCGAAGCCCGCGCTGTTGGCCAGCAACAGCCCCACCACCCGCTCGGGGTGCTCGGCGGCGACCGTCATGGCCACGGCCCCGCCCAGCGAGTTGCCCATCAGGTGCACGGGCCGGTCCTCGCCCACGGCGTCGAGCACGCCGACCACGGCGCGCGCGAACGCCGCCAGCCCCGGCTTCTCCGCCCCCGCCGGGGTGAGGCCGAAGCCGGGCAGGTCGGTGCTGAGCACCCGGTGGTCCCGGGCCAGCAGCTCGTGGGCGGCCGACCAGTCCTCCAGGCTGCGGCCGATGCCGTGCAGCAGCACGACGGGCGGGGCGTCCGCCGGCCCGGAGAGGCGGATGCGCACCGGGCGCCCGGCCACCGGCACCGTCGTCGTGGTCCCGTTCGTGGTCTCCGCCGGGGGGTCCGGGGCAGGGTGCTCGCTCATGCCAGGGCCTCCTGGTGGCGGGTGCCGCGGCGCCGGCCGGTGCGCGGGACGAGGTCGAGGGTGCGGGAGAGCGGGGTGCGAAGGGTGGTCACGGAGTCCAGCAGGTAGTTCTGCCGCACGCGCCACGGGTGGCGGTCCCCCTGGCGGGGGAAGCCCGCGATCGCGCGCCGGACGTAGCCGGAGCTCAGGTCCAGCAGCGGGTGCTCCCGCATCCCCTCGGCGCGCCGGGGCACCACGGCCACCGCGTCGTGGCGGTCCATGTGCCGCAGCACCTTGCAGACCAGCCGGTGGGTCAGGTCGGCCCGCAGGGTCCAGGACGCGTTGGTGTAGCCGATGCACAGCGCGAAGTTCGGCACGCCCGTGAGCATCGCCCCGTTCCACACGAACTGCTCGGACAGCTCCACCGGCGTGCCGTCCACCGAGGGCACCACCCCGCCGAAGAACCGCAGCTTCAGCCCCGTGGCGGTGACGACGACGTCGGCCTCGAGCACCCGCCCGCTGCGCAGCCGGATCCCCTCGGGCACGAACGTGTCGACCGCGTCCGTGACGACCTCCGCGCGGCCCTTCCTGAGCGCCTTGAACAGGTCCGCGTTCGGGACCGCGCACAGCCGCTGGTCCCACGGGTCGTAGGAGGGGGTGAAGTGCTCGGCGACCAGCTGCTCGGAGCCGAGGGCCCGGGCGGCCCTGCCCGTGAGGAAGGCGCGCGCCAGGGCCGGGCGGCGCCGGCAGAACTGGTAGAACGCCGTGCCGAAGAGGATGTTCTTCGTGCGGATCAGCCGGTGGGCCGTCCGCGGCGGCAGCACCCGGCGCAGCGCGTCCGCGCGCCTGTCCCGGCCGGGCACCGCGCTGATCCACGTGGGGGAGCGCTGGAGCATGGTCACGTGCGCCGCCTCGTCCGCCATGGCCGGCACGAGGGTCACGGCGGTCGCGCCGCTGCCGATCACCACCACCCGCCGGCCGGCCCAGTCCAGGTCTTCGGGCCAGAACTGCGGGTGCACCACGCGCCCGCGGAAGGTCTCGGCCCCCGGGAAGCCGGGGGCGTGGCCGCTCTCGTAGTCGTAGTAGCCGGCGCACGAGTACAGGAACGAGCACGTCAGGGAGCGCCGGCGCACGGAGCCGTCCTCGCCGCGCTCCTCGAGGCCCAGGGTCCAGCGGTGCTCGCCGCCGGACCAGTCGGCCGAGACGAGCCGGGTGCGGAAGCGGATGTGCCGGTTGATGCCGAACTCCTGCGCCGTCTCGCGGACGTACGCGAGGATGGACGGGCCGTCGGCGATCGACTGCGGGTCCCGCCAGGGCTTGAACGGGTAGCCCAGGGTGAACATGTCGGAGTCGGAGCGGATCCCGGGGTAGCGGAAGAGGTCCCACGTCCCGCCGACGGAGTCCCGGGCCTCCAGGACGACGTAGGAGTGCTCCGGGCACTCCGTCTGCAGGCGGTAGGCCGCGCCGATCCCGGAGAGGCCGGCGCCGACGACGACCACGTCGCGGTGCTCCGCCGCAGGGGCGCCGCCGGAGGAGGGGTCGAGTTCGGGCATGGTTCCAGGATCGCCGAGCCGGCCCCGCCGTGCTTGACGCTGGACGACGATTGCTTGACCCTGGGCGACAGAAGGGAGAAGTCGTGTCCGTCATCAGATCCGCGGCGCTGCGGGGGTTCCGCGCCACGGTCGCCGAGCTCGGCGGCGACGCCGAGGCGCTCGCCGACGCCGCCGGCCTGCCCCGCGCCGCCCTGGACACCGACGACCTGCTCGTCCCGGCGCAGGCCGTGGGGCGGGTCCTCGAGACCGCCGCGCGCGAGCGGGACTGCCCCGACCTCGGGCTGCGGGTGGCCGCGCGCCAGGACCCCGGCGTGCTCGGGCCCCTGGCGCTCGCCGCCCGGCACTCCGAGACGGTGCGCGACGCCCTCGAGTGCACCTCCCGCTACCTGTTCGTCCACGCGTCCTTCCTCCAGCTGTCCCTCGGGGCGGACCCCTACGGCGCCCGCGGCGTGACGGCCGTGCGCTACGGCAGCTCCGCGGAGGCGATGCACAGCCCCCAGGGCACCGACCTCGGCCTGGGGCTGCTGCACCGGGCCCTGGTCTCGCTGGTGGGCGGGCGCTACGGGCTGCGCACCGTCGAGCTCGCCCACCGCCCGGCCGCACCGGCCCACGCCTACGAGGAGTTCTTCGGGGTGCCCGTGCGCACGGACCGGCCCGGGACGCTGCTGCGCATCCCCACGAGCACCCTGGCCCGCCCGCTGCACGGGGACGCCCGCGTGCGGCAGGTGGCGCTGGCCTTCCTCGACACCCAGCTCCCCCATGGGGGCGCTGCGTGGACGCCCCGGGTCCGGGGCGTCCTGGCGCAGCTGCTCGGCACGGCCGCCCCCGAGATCGAGGCGGTCGCCCGGGTGCTGGACCTACACCCCCGCACCCTCCAGCGCCGGCTCGCGGCCGAGGGCACCACCTACGGCGCCGTCCTCGACGAGACGCGGCGCGGCGCCGCCCTGCGCTGGCTCACGACGACCGACGTCCCCGTGAGCCAGATCGCCGGGCTGGTGGGCCTGTCCGAGGCCTCCGCTCTCACCCGCTGCGCCCGGCGGTGGTGGGGCGTCCCGCCCCGCGAGGTCCGGCGCCGGGGCCCCGCGGCGTCCTGAGCGTGTCGCGGGGCGTCAACTTCCTGTCGTGGAGGGTCAAGCGCGAGCCCGCCGCGCCCGCGCAGACTGGGGGCGGTCCCCGTCCACCACCCAGGAGCAGCCCATGTCCCCCTCGGCCCCCTTCCGCTTCCCCGGCGCCACCGCCGTGCTCACCGGCGCGGCCTCCGGGATCGGGGAGCACCTGGCGCGCGGGCTCGCCGCGCGGGGCACCCACCTGGTGCTGCTCGACCGCGACGCGGCCGGCCTGGACGGCGTCGCCGCGTCGATCCGGGAGCGGCACCCGCAGGTGCGGCTGCGGACCGTGGTGGTCGACCTCGCGGAGCTCTCCTCGCTGCCCGCGGTCGCCGAGCGGGTGCTGGCGGAGCACCCCCGGATCGACCTGCTGGTCAACAACGCGGGGGTCGCCCTGGGCGGGCGCTTCGACCAGGTCTCGGCCGAGGAGTTCGACTGGGTGATGGACGTGAACTTCCGGGCGCCCGTGGCGCTGACCCGCCTGTTCCTGCCGGCCCTGCTGCGCGCCCCCGGCGGCCACCTGGTCAACGTGTCCAGTCTCTTCGGGCTCGTGGCGCCCCCGGGGCAGGTGGCCTACTCGTCGAGCAAGTTCGCGCTGCGCGGCTTCACCGAGGGGCTGCGCCACGAGCTGGCGGGGCGCGTCGGCGTCACCGTGGTCCACCCCGGCGGGGTGCGCACCCGCATCGCGGAGTCCGCGCGCCGGCCCGCCACGGTGCCGGAGGACCGGGCGCGGGCGGACCGGGAGAGCTTCGCCGCCCTGCTCGGCTATCCGCCGGAGCGGGCGGCCGCCGAGATCCTCGGGGCCGTGGAGAAGCGCCGGGGACGGCTGCTGGTCGCCCCGACCGCCGTGCTGCCCGCCGCCCTGGCCCGGCTGCTCCCGGGGTCCTACTGGCCGGTCCTGCGCGCGCTCACCCCGGTGCTGCAGGCGGTGCCGCGGGGCTTCCCGGGGCGGCGCCGGCGTGCCTAGGCTGGCCCCATGACCAGCACCGTGTACTCCGTGGCCGTCGACTGCCGCGACCCCGAGGCCCTGGCCCGCTTCTGGTGCGAGGCCCTGGGCTACGTCGTCCACGGCGAGGCCGAGGGCTACGTCGGGATCGCCCCGCCCGAGGACGCCGCCGGGCCGCGCCTGGACTTCCTGCTCGTCCCGGAGCCGAAGACCGTCAAGAACCGGCTGCACCTGGACCTGCGCGCCGCGGACGGCGACCAGGCCGGGGAGGTGGCGCGCCTGGAGTCCCTGGGCGCCCGCCGGGCGGACGTGGGCCAGGGCTCCGACGTGACGTGGGTGGTGCTCGCCGACCCGGAGGGCAACGAGTTCTGCGTGCTGGCCGACCTCGAGGACGACTGAGCCCGGGCTCCCGCCGCCCGGAGCGGCTCAGCCCACCACGCCGTCCACGTAGTACCACCGGCCGTCCTCCCGCAGGAACCGGGAGTTCTCCCGCTGCTCCCCCCGCCCGGCGGTCCCGGGGCCGCTGCGCCAGCGGGCCGTGAAGTCCACGTGCCCCTCCCGGTCGAAGGGCCCGCCGGCGGCGGTGCCGTGGACGTCGAGCCGGTACCAGCGCAGGGACGGGTCCAGCTCCAGGTGCTCGGGGCGCGTGCGCGGGTGCCAGGCGGCCAGCAGGTAGGCGGCGTCCCCGGCCGCGAACGCGCTGAAGCGAGAGCGCATGAGCAGCTCGGCGGTGGGGGCCGCGGAGCGGCCGGCGTGGAACCGCCCGCAGCAGGCCCCGTAGGTCTCCCCGGTGCCGCAGGGGCAGCGGGCGTCGTCGTCGATCATGCTCCTGTCCTATCACCGTCCGCTCCCGGCGGGATGACGGAAGGCGGCCGCCGGAGCGCTCCGGCGGCCGCCTTCTGCGCTCGCGCGAGCAGGGGCGGGGCTCAGGCCATCCAGCCCTCGACCACGCCCTTGCCGAAGAAGACCACGAAGGCCGCCGCGACAAGGTACATCAGCGGGTGGACCTCCTTGGCCCGGCCCTGGACGAGGCGGATGAAGACGTAGGAGACGAAGCCCGCGCCGATGCCGTCGGCGATCGAGTAGGTGAACGGCATGACCGCGAAGGTCAGGAACGAGGGGATGGCCAGCCCCCAGTCCTCCCACTCGATGCGCACCGCCTGGCGGGCCATGAGGAACCCGACGATCACCATCGCCGGGGCCACGGCCTCGAACGGCACGACGTTCACGAGCGGGGTGATGAACATGGCCAGCAGGAACAGCACGCCGGTGACCAGGTTCGCCAGGCCGGTGCGGGCGCCGTCGGCGATGCCGGTCGAGGACTCCACGAAGATCTGGTTGGAGGACACCGAGCCCGCGCCGCCGGCGATCGCCCCCGCGGCGTCGACGAGCAGCACCCGGTCCACGTTCTCGATCTGCCCGTTGCGGCCCACTAGCCCCGCCTGCTCCGACAGGCCCACCATCGTGCCCATCGCGTCGAAGAAGATCGAGAGCAGGATCGTGAAGATCAGCAGCAGCGCCGCCAGGGCGCCGAGGTTCGCGAAGGCCTCGAGCGGGGCGGCCGAGCCCACGAGGGAGAGGTCGGGCAGCGCGAACAGGGACGCCGGGGCGGAGGGCACCACGAGCGACCAGCCGGCGGGGCTGTCCACCGAGGAGCCGGAGGGCACGAACGCCTCGAGCACGTGCGCCAGGACCGTGGTGAGGACCACGGCGACGAGGATGGCCCCCGGCACGTTGCGCACCATGAGGGCGACCATCAGCAGCAGCCCGACGACGAACGTCAGCGTGGGCCAGCCCAGCAGCGTCCCGCCGTTGCCCAGCTGGACCGGCACGGTGGTCCCGGCCGCGTCCGGCATCCGGCGCACGAACCCGGCGTTGACGAAGCCGATCAGCGCGATGAACAGGCCGATGCCGACCACGATGGCGGTCTTCAGCGACGCCGGCACGGCGTTGAACACGGCGGTCCGGAAGCCGGTGAGCACCAGCCCGAACATGATGAGCCCGGCCCACACCACCAGGCCCATGACCACGGGCCACGTGATGCCCGGGGTGGTCGCGACGGTCACGGCGAGGAACGCGTTGACGCCCAGGCCCGTGGCGACGGCGAACGGCGAGCGCGCCACCAGGCCCATGAGGATGGTCATCACGCCGGCGATCAGCGCGGTCACCGCGGCGACGCGCTCGCCGCCCAGGACGTTGCCCGCCCCGTCCGGGCCGTAGCCGAGGATCAGCGGGTTCAGCACCACGATGTAGCTCATCGCGATGAACGTCGCGACGCCGCCGCGGATCTCGCGCGGCACGGACGAGCCGCGCTCGGTGATCCGGAAGAAGCGGTCCAGGCCGTTGCGCGGCGGACGGGGCGGGGAGGTCTCGGCGGAGACGGGGGTGGAGGAGGCCATGGTGGTCCTTGGGCGGTCGACGGGACGAGGGCTCGGCACGAGGTGGGCCGAGGGGAGTCTACGGCGGTGGCGGCGTGCCGGCAGGCGCTCACCGCGGGTGCGGGACCGGGACGCGCGGGGCTGGGGCGCGGGCCTTGGGGACGAGCCTAACGGCGCCCCGGGCGCTCCGGGAGGGGCCCGGGAGGTCGTTCCCGGCCGGAACAGGCCGCGGGCGCGGCGCGTTGTGCTGTGCACCACGACGGGCGACGACGCGTCCGGAGCGCGCCCGCGCGGCCCCGAGCTCTCGAACAGGAGTGACGAATCCCATGTCCCAGCCCTCCCGGATCCCTCCCACCACGTCGGGCAACTACCGCGTCCTCAGGACCGTGCCCACCTACGACGAGGCGCAGCGCATCGTCGACAGCCTCTCCGACGCCCAGTTCCCCGTCGAGCACGTCCGCGTGGTCGGCACCGGTCTGCGCTCTGTCGAGCAGGTCACCGGCCGGCTGACCAACGGCCGGGCCGCGCTCTACGGAGCCGCCTCCGGCGCGTGGCTGGGCCTGTTCGTCGGCCTGCTGCTCGGCATCTTCACCGTGGGCAGCTGGTTCGCCGTGGTCCTGTGGGGCGTGCTGCTCGGCGCCTTCTGGGGCCTGCTGTTCGGCCTGGTCGGCCACGCCGCGACCGGCGGGCGCCGCGACTTCCGCAGCGTCCAGGGCTTCGAGGCCGAGGCCTACGACGTCCTCGTGGAGGCCGAGTACATCGACGAGGCCGCCGCGAAGCTCGGCGGCGCCCGCCCCACCGCCTGATCCCGTTCCCGGCCCCGGCCTCCCTCCGCGAGGAGCGGGCCCGGGGGTCATCTCATGTTCCGGGGGCTGTGTCAAGTGTGTTAATCGTCGGCGACGCAATGTGGCGTTTCATGACGGCCGAGGTGACGGACCGGAGGCGGCGGCGAACAATCGAGGGCATGACTCAGACGACCCGTGCGCCCCGCGCTGCCCGGAAGCCCAAGCCCGAGGGGCAGTGGAAGGTCGACGGCCGCGAGCCCCTCAACCCCAACGAGGTCTTCAAGCAGGCCGACGACGGGCTCAACGTGCGCGCCCGCATCGAGGAGGTCTACTCGAAGGAGGGCTTCGCCTCGATCGACCCGAACGACCTGCACGGCCGGTTCCGCTGGTGGGGTCTCTACACCCAGCGCAAGCCGGGCGTGGACGGCGGGAAGACGGGGTCCCTGTCCGACGCCGAGATCGAGGACGAGTACTTCATGATGCGCGTCCGGCTCGACGGCGGGGCCCTGACCCGCGAGCAGCTGCGGGTGCTGGGGCAGATCTCCTCCGAGTTCGCCCGGGACACGGCCGACATCACCGACCGGCAGAACATCCAGTACCACTGGATCGACGTCAAGGACGTCCCCGAGATCTGGCGGCGGCTCGAGGACTCGGGCCTGGACACCATCGAGGCCTGCGGCGACGTGCCGCGCGTGCTCCTGGGCTCCCCCCTCGCCGGCATCGCCGAGGACGAGATCATCGACCCCACCCCGGTGATCGAGCGGATCAAGTCCACCTACATCGGCTCCCCGGAGTTCTCCAACCTGCCGCGCAAGTTCAAGACGGCGATCACCGGCCACCCCTCCCTCGACGTCGTCCACGAGATCAACGACATCTCGCTCGTCGGCGTGGTCCACCCCGAGCTGGGCCCGGGCTACGACCTGTGGGTCGGCGGCGCCCTGTCCGTGGTGCCGCGCCTCGGCGAGCGCCTCGGGGCCTTCGTGACCGAGGAGCAGGCCCCCGAGGTGTGGGCCGGGGTCACCAGCATCTTCCGCGACTACGGCTACCGGCGCCTGCGCAACCGCGCGCGCCTGAAGTTCCTGATGGCCGACTGGGGCCCCGAGAAGTTCCGCCAGGTGCTGCAGGACGAGTACCTGGGCTACGAGCTCGCGGACGGGCCCGCGCCCGAGAAGGCCGCCACCCCGGGCGACCACATCGGCGTGCACCGGCAGAAGGACGGCCGGTACTACATCGGCGTGGCCCCGCGCGTGGGCCGCGTCTCCGGGCGGAAGCTTCTGGAGCTCGCCGACGTTATGGAGAAGTACGGCTCCGACCGGTTGCGCACCACCCCGCACCAGAAGCTCGTGCTCCTCGACATCGAGGAGGGCGACGTCGAGGCCGTCGTCGCCGACCTCGACGCCCTGGACCTGCAGGCGCGGCCCTCCGCGTTCCGCCGCTCGACGGTGGCCTGCACCGGCATCGAGTTCTGCAAGCTGGCGATCGTGGAGACCAAGCACACGGCCTCCGAGACGATCGACGAGCTGGAGCGCCGTCTGGCCGACGTGGAGCTGCCGCACCCGCTGGCCCTGCACGTCAACGGCTGCCCCAACTCGTGCGCCCGGATCCAGACCGCGGACATCGGGCTCAAGGGCCAGCTGCTGCCCACCGACGACGGCGGCCAGAAGCCCGGCTTCCAGGTCCACCTGGGCGGCGGGCTCGCGGCGGACGACCGCGCCGAGGCCGGACTGGGGCGCACCGTACGCGGGCTGAAGGTCTACGCGGACGAACTGCCCGACTACGTGGAACGACTGGTCCGCCGCTTCCTGGACCAGCGCGCCGACAACGAGACCTTCGCCGAGTGGACCCTTCGGGTCGAGGAGAGTGAACTCGTATGACCACCACCACCACCACCACCACGCTGCGCGACGAGCAGCAGCTGCGTGCGCTGGCCGCGGCCGGCGCCGCCCACCTGCACGCCGAGCTCGACGCCGAGGGGCGCGTGCCCGCCGAGGGCGAGGCCTCCCCGGCCGAGGCCATCCGCTGGGTCGCCGAGAACTTCGACCTGCGCAAGGTCGCGGTCGCGTGCTCGATGGCCGACGCCGTGCTGCCCGCCCTCGTGGCCGAGCAGCTGCCCGGCGTGGACGTCCTGTTCCTCGAGACCGGCTACCACTTCCCGGAGACGCTGGGCACCCGCGACGCCGTGGCCCACGTGCTGGACATCAACGTCGTCGACGTCCTCCCCGAGCTGACCGTCGCCGAGCAGGACGCGCAGATCGGCAAGGACCTCTTCGCGACCGACCCCACCCGGTGCTGCGCGATCCGCAAGATGGACCCGCTGAAGAAGTCCCTGGAGGGCTACGAGGTCTGGTTCACCGGCGTGCGCCGCGACGAGTCCTGGACCCGCACCAACGCCCCGATGGTGACGTTCGACGAGACCCACAAGCTCATCAAGGTCAACCCCATGGTGCGGTGGACCCTCGACGAGCTCCTGGAGTACTCGGAGAGCCACGGCCTGCCCGTGAACCCGCTGATGTCCGAGGGCTACCTCTCCATCGGCTGCGCGCCCTGCACCCGTCCGGTCGCCCCGGGCGAGGACCCCCGCGCCGGCCGCTGGGCGGGGAAGAACAAGATCGAGTGCGGGATCCACCTGTGAGCGCACCAGCGACCACGACGCCGAGCACCACGACGGACGGGACCATGACCACGACCACGACGCACAGCAGCCTCGACGCGCTGGAGGCCGAGTCCATCCACATCATCCGCGAGGTCGTCGCCGAGTTCGACCGCCCGGCCATGCTCTTCTCCGGCGGCAAGGACTCGGTGGTCATGCTCCACCTCGCGGCGAAGGCCTTCTGGCCGGGGCGGATCCCGTTCCCCGTGCTGCACGTGGACACCGGGCACAACTTCCCCGAGGTCCTCGACTTCCGGGACCGCACGGTCGAGCGGCTGGGCGTGCGCCTGGTCGTGGCCTCCGTGCAGGACTACATCGACGACGGCCGGCTGCTCGAGCGCGCCGACGGCACCCGCAACCCCCTGCAGACCGTGCCCCTGCTCGACGCGATCGCCGAGCACAGGTTCGACGCCGTGTTCGGCGGCGGGCGCCGCGACGAGGACAAGGCCCGCGCCAAGGAGCGGATCCTGTCCCTGCGCGACGAGTTCGGCCAGTGGGACCCCCGCAACCAGCGCCCCGAGCTGTGGAACCTCTACAACGGCCGGCACACCGCCGGCCAGCACGTGCGGGCGTTCCCCATCAGCAACTGGACCGAGCTGGACATCTGGCGCTACATCGAGCGCGAGAACATCGAGCTGCCGCCCATCTACTACGCCCACCCGCGGGAGGTCTTCCGCCGGGACGGGATGTGGATGGCCGTGGGCGAGTTCTCGCTGCCCACCGAGGCCGAGGACGTCGAGCTGCGCACGGTGCGCTACCGCACCGTGGGCGACATGTCCTGCACCGGCGCCGTGCTCTCGGAGGCCCGCTCGGTCTCCGACGTCGTGGCCGAGGTGGCCGTGTCCACACTGACCGAGCGCGGGGCCACCCGCGCGGACGACCGGATCTCCGAGGCCGCCATGGAGGACCGCAAGAAGGACGGGTACTTCTAGAGATGACTTCCCCCAGCACCGTGAGCTCGCACGGCTCCGCGCCCGAGCACGCCCCCACCATCGACCCCGGGTCGCTGTTCCGCTTCGCGACCGCCGGCTCCGTCGACGACGGCAAGTCCACCCTGGTGGGCCGGCTGCTCCACGACGCCAAGGCGATCCTGGCCGACCAGCTCGAGGCCGTGGGCCGCACCTCCGCCGAGCGCGGCTTCGGCGGCGGCACCGGCCGGATCGACCTGGCCCTGCTCACGGACGGGCTGCGCGCCGAGCGCGAGCAGGGCATCACCATCGACGTCGCCTACCGCTACTTCACCACCGACCGCCGCTCCTTCGTGCTGGCCGACTGCCCCGGGCACGTCCAGTACACGAAGAACACGGTCACGGGCGCCTCGACCGCCGACGCCGTCGTGCTGCTCGTGGACGCCCGCCACGGCGTGGTCGAGCAGACCCGCCGGCACCTCGCCGTCGTGGCCCTGCTGCGCGTGCCGCACGTCGTGGTCGCCGTGAACAAGATCGACCTCGTGGACTGGTCCCAGGAGGTGTTCGACCGGGTCGCCGCCGACGCGACCGACGTCGCCGCCCGGCTCGGGATCGAGGACCTGCACGTGGTGCCGGTCTCGGCCCTCGAGGGCGACAACGTCGTGGAGCGCTCCGAGCGGACCCCGTGGTACACGGGCCGCCCGCTGCTGCGGGTGCTCGAGGAGCTGCCCACCGTGGACGAGTCCGGCCGCGGCGCCGCCCGCCCGTTCCGCCTCCCCGTCCAGTACGTGATCCGCCCCCAGGGCGGGACCGCCCCCGGGGCCGACGCCGAGGCGCTGCGCGACTACCGCGGCTACGCGGGTCAGATCGCCTCCGGCACCGTCGCGGTCGGCGACGAGGTCGTGGTCCTGCCCTCGGGCCGGCGCACCACGGTGACCGGCATCGACGTCGCGGGCACCGCCCCCGGCCCCGGGGAGCCCCTGCCCGGCGTGCAGCTGGAGGAGGCGGCGGCCCCGCTGTCCGTGACCCTGCGCCTCGCCGACGACATCGACATCGCCCGGGGCGACCTGCTCGCGGGCGTCGACCAGGAGCTGCCCCGCCCGACGCAGGACCTCACGGCCTCCGTGGCGTGGCTGGGCGAGCGCCCCCTGCAGCCGCGGGCCCGGGTGCTCGTCAAGCACGGCACGGCCACGGTCCAGGCCATGGTCCAGGAGCTCGAGGGCCGGCTGGACCTCGACGAGCTCGTGCTGCAGGACGCCACGGCCCTGGAGCTCAACGACATCGGCCGCGTCCGGCTCCGCCTGGCCTCCCCGCTGCCCGTGGACCCCTACGACCGGCTGCGGCGCACCGGCGCCTTCCTGATCGTCGACCCGGCCACCGGCAACACGCTCGGGGCGGGTCTCGCCCGGGATGCCTGAGGTGGCGCGGCGTCGTCGACCGGGAGGCTGGCCGCTCGTCCTGGGGGCCCTCGCGGTGCTGGCCGTGCTCACGGTCGTCGCCACCGCGCTGCGGGCCAACGGGACGCTCGCGGCGTGGGAGCGCACCGCGGTCGAGACGTCCGACGCCGAGCGGCTGCGCCTCGGCTACTTCGGCAACCTCACCCACGGCCCGGCCCTGGTGGGGGTGCAGAACGGGCTCTTCGCCCAGGAGCTCGGGGACACGGAGCTGTCCACGCAGGTCTTCGGCAGCGGCCCCACGGCCGTCGAGGCCATGAACGCCGGGGAGCTCGACGCCGCGTTCGTGGGCCCCAACCCCGCGATCAACTCCTACGTCCAGTCCCGCGGCGAGTCCCTCACCGTCGTGGCGGGCGCGGCCTCCGGCGGCGCCCAGTTCGTCGTGACCGACGACGTCCGGGGCTCCGACGACCTCGCGGGCCGCACCTTCGCGACCCCCGACTTCGGCGGCACCCAGGACGTGGCGCTGCGCGTGTGGCTGCAGGAGCACGGCTACGCGGTGGACGGGCAGGGGGACGACGCCGTGGCCATCGCCCCCATGGCCAACGGGCAGGCCTTCCAGACGATCCGGCAGGGCCGGCTCGACGGCGGCTGGCTGCCGCAGCCCTGGGCCACGCGCCTGGTCCAGGAGGGCGGCGCGAAGGTCCTCGTCGACGAGCGCGACCTGTGGCCCGGCGGCCGCTACCCCACCACGGTGCTCGTGGTGCGCCAGGACTTCCTGGCCGAGCACCCGCAGACCGTGGAGAAGCTCATCGCCGGCCTCGACGAGTCCGTGGACTGGCTGCACGCCCACGAGGACGACCCAGCGGGGGTCGCCGAGGTGCTCAATAGCGGCCTCGAGGCCGCGCGCACCGATCCGCTGCCGCAGGCCACGCTCGTGGGCGCGCTCGACGCGATCGAGTGGACCGTCGACCCCCTGCCCGACACCTACCCGGCGCTGCTCGAGCACGCGGTGCACGCCGGCACCACCCAGGACGCGTCCGTGGAGGGCCTGGTGGACACCACCCTCCTGGACCGCGTCCGCGCCGAGGAGGACCGATGAGCACGACGGCGACGCCCGTGCCCGCGCGCACGGCCGCCCCCGGACCCGCGATCCGGATCGAGAACCTGACCAAGACCTTCGCCGCGGGCGACGGGCCCGTGCTGGAGGACGTGGACCTCAGCGTCGAGCGCGGCCAGTTCGTGGCGCTGCTCGGGGCCTCCGGGTGCGGCAAGTCCACGCTGCTCAACATCGTGGCGGGCCTGGAGGAGCCGACGGACGGGTCCGTGGCCGTGCCCGAGGAGGGCGCGGCGCTGATGTTCCAGGACGCCGCGCTGTTCCCCTGGCTCACGGCCCGCCGCAACGTCGAACTCGCCCTCGAGCTGCGCGGGGTGCCCCGCGCCGAGCGCGCCGGGCGCGCCGGGGAGCTGCTCGAGCTCGTCCGGCTGCCCCACGCCGAGCACAAGCGCCCCCACGAGCTCTCGGGCGGCATGCGCCAGCGCGTGGCCCTGGCCCGGGCGCTGGCCCAGGAGCGGGAGGTGCTGCTGATGGACGAGCCGTTCTCCGCGCTGGACGCCATCACGCGGGACCTGCTGCACGAGGAGCTGCTGCGGATCTGGCGCGCCACCGGGCGCACGATCGTGTTCATCACGCACAACGTGGGCGAGGCCGTCCGGCTGGGGGAGCGCGTGCTGCTCATGTCCTCCCGGCCCGGGCGGATCGTCCAGGAGTGGGACACCCGCCCCTGGAAGGACCCCGACGCCTACGGCTTCGAGGGCAACGCCCAGTCGCTCGACGAGACCCTCGGCGAGCTGACCCGCACCATCACCGGACGACTCCGGGAGGAGATCAGCCGCCATGCCGCCTGAGACCGCCGCCCTGCCCGCCGTGACCGGTGCCCGCGCCGACCGCGCCCCGGCCCCCACGGCGCGGGCCGACGCCCGCCCGCACGCCCCGGCCGACGAGCTGGCCGGCCTCGACGCCCTGCAGACCGAGCGCACCCGCCGCGCCCCGGTCGGGGAGATGCTGCGCGCCAAGGTCGCGCCGCCCGTCGTCGCCCTGCTGTTCGCCCTGCTGCTGTGGCAGCTGCTCGTCGCCCTGCTCGGCCCCCGCCCCGACGTGGTACCCGGCCCGCTCGACGTCGCCCGCCAGTTCGGCGCCCTCCTCGCGGACGGCACCGTGCTCGGCGCGCTCGGCACCAGCCTGTGGCGGGGGCTCAGCGGCTTCCTGATCGCCGTCGCCGTCGCCACCCCGCTGGGCCTGCTCGTGGCGCAGCGGCAGGGGCTGCGCAACGCCGTCGGGCCCCTCATCTCCGGGCTGCAGGTGCTGCCGTCCGTCGCGTGGGTGCCCGCCGCGATCATCTGGTTCGGCCTCTCCGACGCCACCGTGTACTTCGTGGTGCTCATGGGCGCCGTCCCGTCGATCGTCAACGGGATGCTCGCGGGCGTGGACCAGATCCCGCCCCAGCTGCGCCGCGCCGGGCACGTGCTCGGGGCGTCCGGCTGGACCATGGCCAGCCGGATCGTGCTGCCCGCCGCCCTGCCCGGCTACGTGGCCGGGCTCAAGCAGGGCTGGGCGTTCTCGTGGCGCTCGCTGATGGGCGCCGAGCTCATCGCCGTCGGCGGCTCCATCGGCTTCGGCCTGGGCTCGCTGCTCGAACAGGGGCGGACGGTCTCCAACATGGCCGTGGTGATGGCCGCGGTCATCGCGATCCTCGCCGTCGGCATCCTCGTGGAGCTGCTGTTCTTCAACCCCGTCGAGCGCCGGCTGCTGCGCGGGCGGGGGCTGCTCGGCCCCCGGGCGTGAGCTGCGTCTCTCCGCAGGGGAATCCTGCGACAACCTCACTAACGTTGGAACCGGTCCATGATGCGCGCGGAGCACACCGCGCGTGCACTCGAAAGGAATCCCGTGGCTGACACCACCACCCGACCCCTCCGCGTCGCCGTGATCGGCGCCGGCCCCGCCGGCATCTACGCCGCCGACATGCTGACCAAGTCCGAGCCCGTCAAGAGCGGCGAGCTCGAGGTCAGCATCGACCTGTTCGACCGCTACCCGACCCCCTTCGGGCTCATCCGCTACGGCGTGGCCCCCGACCACCCCCGCATCAAGGGCATCATCACCGCCCTGCGCTCGATCCTGGGCCGCGGCGACATCCGCTTCTTCGGCAACGTCGAGTACGGCAAGGACCTGATGCTGGCCGACTTCGGCGCCCACTACGACGCGGTGATCTTCGCCACCGGCGCCGTCTACGACGCCCCGCTGAACATCCCCGGCATCGAGCTCGAGGGCGTCCACGGCGCCGCCGAGTTCGTCGCCTGGTACGACGGCCACCCCGACTTCCCGCGCACCTGGCCGCTCGAGGCCCGGGAGGTCGCGGTCGTCGGCAACGGCAACGTGGCCCTCGACGTCGCCCGCGTGCTCTCCAAGCACGCCGACGACATGCTCGTCACGGAGATCCCCGGCAACGTCTACCAGGGCCTGAAGGCGTCCCCCGTCACGGACGTGCACATCTTCGGCCGCCGCGGCCCCGCCCAGGTGAAGTTCACCCCCCTGGAGCTGCGCGAGCTCGCCAAGTCGCGGGACGTCGACATCGTCGTCTACGACGAGGACTTCCAGTACGACGAGGGCTCCGAGCAGGCCATGGCCGAGAACAACCAGATCAAGGTCATGGTCAAGACCCTCGAGAAGTGGCGGGCCGACGACAGCCCGAAGACCGCCTCCCGGCGCCTGCACCTGCACTTCCTGCAGAGCCCCCGCGAGGTCCTCGGCGAGGACGGCAAGGTCGTGGGGCTGCGCATGGAGCGCACCCGCCTCAACGGCGACGGCTCCGTGTCCGGGACCGGCGAGTACGTCGACTACCCGGTGCAGGCCGTCTACCACGCGGTCGGCTACCACGGCTCCCGCCTGCCCGAGCTGCCGTTCGACGAGGCCCGCGGCGTGATCCCGAACGCGGAGGGCCGCGTGCTCGCCGAGGACGGCACCGTGCTGCACGGGCTCTACGCCACCGGCTGGATCAAGCGCGGCCCGGTCGGGCTGATCGGCGCCACCAAGTCCGACGCCCTCGAGACGGTCAACCACCTGCTCGAGGACCGGCCGCTGCTGCCGCCGCTGAGCCACCCGGACCCGCAGTCCGTCAACGACGTGCTCGAGGCACGCGGCGTCGAGTACACCACGTGGGAGGGCTGGCTGGCCCTCGACGAGTACGAGCAGGCGCTCGGCCAGTCCTCGCACGACGCCGAGGGCAACCCGCGCGAGCGCGTCAAGGTCGTCGAGCGCGAGGAGATGGTGAGCGTCTCCCGCGAGGGCGTCGCGGAGCCGGTCGGCACGCACGCCTGATCCGCACCACCCCCTCCTCCGTCCCGCGGCGCGGCGCCGTCCGGGACGGAGGAGGCGGCACCGGGGCTCACAGCCCCAGCAGCTCCCGGGTGTGGTCGTTGAGGAACACCCCGTCCGGGTCGAGCGCCGCGCGGACGTCGAGGAAGTCCTGGAACCGCGGGTACACCGAGCGCAGGTACGCGGCGTCCCGGGTGTGCACGGTGCCCCAGTGCGGGCGTCCGCCGTGGGCCACGAAGATCTCCTCGGCCGCGGCGAAGGCCTTGGGCTCGTAGCGGCGCCAGTACTGCCGCAGCGCGATCCAGCCGGTGTCCCGGCCGTGGGCGGGGGACAGGTGCGCCTGCTCGGCGGCGGAGCAGCGCACGTCCACGGGCAGGGAGAACGCGTAGCCGCGGCGCTCGATGAGCGTCTGCAGCTCCCGGAACGCCACGGGCAGGTCCTCCACCGGCAGCGCGTACTCGGCAGAGACGAACCGCACCCGCCGCGGCACGGTGAACACCCGGTGGGAGAGGTCGCTGTAGGCCCGCGGGCTGTTGGTGAACGCGTCCAGCCGGTTGACCCCCGGGGTGGAGCGCGGCAGGACCGTGGCGAGCTGGTTGAGCCCGGTGGTGAGGGTGTTGCGCAGCAGGGCGTCGTCGATCCGGCGCACGGTGCGGGCCACGGGCGAGCCGGGGCGGGTGTAGGAGTCGGGGAGCTTGTGCAGCCGGGAGAGGATGCGGGTCTGCGCCGTGGAGGTGCCGGGCATCCAGAAGAACTCGAAGTGGTCGGCCCCGGCCATCCGCTCCCCGAGGGTGTCCACGAGCTGCCCGAGCGGCTCCCGGAACTCCGCCGCGTGCAGCCGGAACGCCGGCTCGCACTGCAGGGTCACGCCGACGACCACCCCGAGGACGCCCAGGCCCACCCGCGCGGCCTGGAAGACCTCGGGGCGCTGCTCGGCGCAGCACTCCAGGAGCTCGCCCTCCGGGGTGACCAGCGTCAGGGCCACCACCTGCTCGGACAGGGACCCGAAGGCCAGGCCCGTGCCGTGGGTGCCCGTCGAGACGGCCCCGGCGAGCGTCTGCCAGCTGCTGTCCGGCAGGTTGCTCACGGCCAGCCCGTAGTCGTCCAGGGCCCGGCTGAGCTCGCCGATCGTGGTGCCCGCCAGCGCGGTGACCCGGTGCCGGGTCGTGTCCACGCTGACCAGCCCGGCGAGGCCGCTGAGGTCGACCATGACGTCCGGGGCCAGCGGCAGGGCCGAGAAGCTGCAGCCGGAGCCGACGGCGCGCACGCCCAGGCCGCGGCGCGCGGCGGCGGCGACGCCCTCCGCCAGCTGGGCGACCGAGGACGGCAGGAGCACGTGCCGGGGCACGACCGAGTGGGTCCTGCCCCAGGTGGCCCATTCCCTCGTCCCGGTCTCCCCGGGCAGGGTGTCGGACAACGGGATCTCGCTCATCGGCGGGACCGTCCTTCCTCGGCGTCGGATGCGCTGTGCGCCCCCATCTTCTCACTCCGTTCCGCGCGCCCGCGCCGCACGAGGGCGCGCGGGAGGCGCGCGCGCGTACCATCGAAGGCGAAGCCCGGGACCGGCTCCCCCGCGGGCCGGGCCCGGGCCCCGCGCACAGGAGGACCGCCATGACCGACCGACCGTCACCGGACCGTGAAGAGGGCCCCGCGGAGGGCAGCGAGCCCACGCTGGGCGCGGAGGCGGTGCGCCGGCGCGTGCCGTCCGGCGGCGGGCAGAGCCGCTCCCTGGACGCCACGGGGGAGATCGTCGTGGGCGTGGACGGGTCCGACCAGAGCCTCGGGGCCCTGCGCTGGGCCGCCCGGGAGGGCCGGCGCCGCAGCCGGCCCGTCCGCATGGTCACCGCCTACAGCGTGCCCGTCTTCTCCGGCTCCGGGTTCGACACCGGCTACGCGACCGTCGACGAGGACGCGCTGGTCCAGGGGGTCGAGGAGCTGCTCAACCACGCCGCGGACCAGGTCCGGGCCACGGGGGTCGAGCTGCGGGCCACGGTCGAGACGGGCGACCCGTCCAGCGCCCTGCTGGAGCTCAGCCACACGGCCGAGCTGATGGTCCTCGGCTCCCGGGGCCGCGGCGGCCTGCTGGGCCGGCTGCTCGGCACCGTCTCGACGGCCGTGCCCGCCCACGCCCAGTGCCCCACCGGGGTGGTCCCCCTCCCGTGGGCTGCGGAGCACCTGGGCGAGGAGCAGCTCACGAGCACGCAGGCGCTCGTCGAGGGCGTGGTCGTCGGCTCCGACGGCTCCACCCAGGCCCGCACGGCCATGCTCCACGCCGCGGAGGAGGCGCAGCTGCTCGGCGTCCCGCTGACCGTGGTGTGCGCGCTGCCGCCCGTGAGCGGGGCCCTGGCCTGGATGCCCACGGCGGTGGACTTCGAGCTGATGTTCGACGACGTCGCCCGAGCCCTCCGGGGCGGGGTGGCGTGGCTGCAGAGCTGGTTCCCCGACCTCGAGATCGGCTCGGAGCTCGCCGACGGCTCCCCGGTGCAGGTGCTGGTGGAGCAGACGCGCCGGAACCGGCTGGTCGTGCTCGGCACGCGCGGGCGGGGCGGCTTCGCGGGCATGCTCCTGGGCTCCACGTCCCAGGGCGTGCTGCACAACGCGGCCGGTCCCGTGCTGATCGTCCCGGACCGCTACGACGAGCGGATCGAGACCCGCAAGGACTTCGACCGGGACGACGTGCGCCCCTGGGACGTCTGAGGGCGTGGCTCAGCCCCAGCCCAGCTCGTGCAGGCGGTCGTCGTCGATGCCGAAGTGGTGGGCGACCTCGTGGATGACGGTCACCGTGATCTCCTCCACGAGCTCCTCCCGGTCCGCGCACATCCGCTGCAGCGGCCCGCGGTAGACGTAGATGCGGTCCGGCAGGGAGCCGGCGCCCCAGCCGCCGTCCCGCGCGGTCAGGGGCACGCCCTCGTAGAGGCCGAGCAGCCCCGGGCAGTGGGCGGGCGGCTCCTCCTCGACGAGGATCGCCACGTTGTCCATCGCCCGGAACAGCTCGTCCGGGATGAGGTCGATCGCGTCGTCGACGGCGTCGTCGAACTCTGCGTGCGTCATCTCGATCACCCTCCCATTCCTACCCCACCGCCGCCCCCGCCGCGCGGGGGACCGGCGGGGGCGGGAATTGTGCAGAATCCGCGCCAGCCTCTAAGCTGTACTCGGTTTCTCCCGTGTCCAGACCCTGGTCGTTCAGGTCGTGGTCGCCGATGCGGGCGTTCTGGCCCCCATCGTCTAGCGGCCTAGGACACCGCCCTTTCACGGCGGCGGCACGGGTTCGAATCCCGTTGGGGGTACGCGGAACGGCGGTCCTGCCGCCGATTTGCACAACGAGGCAGAGATGCTGGTAAGATCAGTCCTCGTTGGAAACAACAAGGCCCTGTAGCGCAGTTGGTTAGCGTGCCGCCCTGTCACGGCGGAGGTCGCGGGTTCAAGTCCCGTCAGGGTCGCTCAGGCGGCGTTCACACCGGAAGGCACTTCCGCTGATGCAGCGCCGTCGCGGCATATCCGAGGATGTGCCGGGGCTCTGTAGCTCAGTTGGTAGAGCGTACGACTGAAAATCGTAAGGTCACCGGATCGACGCCGGTCGGAGCCACCGCGGAAACCGCCGATCCCCCAGGGGGCCGGCGGTTTTTTGCGTCCCGCGCCCGGTTGCCCCGCACCCGGCTGCCAGCCGGTCCCGAGGTTGGGACCCTAGTCTGGGACCGTGATCCGCCTTCTCCGACGCCCGGGCCCCCGAGGGGCGGCGCTCGCCCTGTGCGCGCTGGGCCTGCTCGCCCTGACGGGCTGCGGACCCGGACCGCAGAGCCGGGGCCTCGACGTCGACCCGTCGGCCGGCTCCGCCACCGCCTCCCCGCCGTCCGCCCCGCCCGCCGACCCGGAGACCTGCTTCGACGTGGCCAGCGCATACACCGCCCTGGGCCTCGTCCCGCTGTCCACCGACGAGACCGACCCGGACTTCCGCCCCCGGGAGACGGTCGCCTCCGTGCGCGAGCTCGCCTCCCGGATGCCCGCCGAGCTGCGGCCGGCGTTCGACGACGCCGTCGAGGCCCTGCGCTCCGCGGGCGGATCGGTGCAGCCCGCCGAGCTCGCCGCGCTGCACGGGGCGCTCGCCCCCGTCGGCGACTGGCTGCAGCGGCACTGCGCGGAGCCGACCCCCGCCGGATGATCAGCATCCTGTCTAGACTGGGCGCACGCGCCCCGGCCCGGGCCGCGGAAGGGAAGGAGCGACCATGACCGATCAGGAACCGGAGCGCGGGGCGATCGAGGACCAGCGCGAGGACCAGCGCGAGGACGGCCTCGTCGTCGAGCCGGACGCCGAGCTGGACCGCGACCTCCGCAGCAACGACCTCCCCGCGGAGGGGGAGGAGGGGTGAGCGGCGGGTCCCGCCTGGGCGGCGTCGCGGGCGCGGCCGGCCGGGGCGCCGTGGCCGGGCTCGTGGGCGCCGGCGTGATGACCCTGGGGGAGAAGGCCGAGCAGGCGCTCACCCACCGCCCCGACTCCTACGTCCCCGCCCGCGCCCTGCTGACCCTGCTGGGCCGGTCCCCCGGCGACGACGCGAGGCCGCTGCTCTGGAACCACGCCATGCACTACGGCACCGGCGCCGCGCTCGGCGCGCTGCGCGGCGTCTGGGCCGTCACGGGCATCCGCGGCGCCCGGGCCAGCGCGTGGCACACCGTGGTGCGCCTGGCCTTCGACCAGACGGTCGAGAACGCCACCGGCGTGGGCGCCCCGCCCGCGTCCTGGCCGCCCGGCGAGAAGGCCGTGGACGTCGTGCACAAGGCGGTGTACTCGTTCGTGACGGGCGCGGTGGCCGACCGGGCGCTGCCCCCCGTCCTCGCCTCCACCCGCGGGCGCACCAGCCACTGAGCCGCGCCCCGGCCGGGGCGCGCACGAGCGGCGGGCGGGCCGGTGCACCGCCCCGGCCCACCCGCCGTCCGTGCGCGGGGCTTAGCCCAGGCGCACCCACACGGCGGCCTCCGGCCGCAGGAGGCCGTCCGCGAGGGCGTCCTCGCGGCTGCGCACCAGGACCTCGCCCTCGGGCAGCGCGACCGGGGCGTCGCCCATGTTCGCCGCCACGAGGACCCGCTCGCCCGCGGGCGTCGTGTTGACGAAGGCGAGCAGGCGGGTGGCGGCGTCATGGGCGCCGTGCCACGCGAAGGAGCCGCGGCCGAGACCCAGCTCCCGGCGCTGCCGGATCGCGGTCCGGTAGAGGCTGTGCGTGGAGCCCGGGACGCCCACCTGGCGGTCCGCGGCGAGCTCGCCGAAGGCCTCCGGCTGCGGCAGCCACGGCTCGGGGCCGAAGCCGTGGCCCGGTTCCCCGGCGGTCCAGGGCAGCGGCACCCGGCAGCCGTCGCGGCCGATCTCCTCGCCGCGGGTGCGGGCGAACGTCGGGTCCTGGCGCAGTGCGGAGGGCAGGGTCGTGTGCTCGTGCAGGCCCAGCTCGTCCCCCTGGTAGAGGTACGCGGAGCCCGGCAGGGCGAGCTCGACCAGGGCGGCGGCGCGGCCGCGGGCCAGGCCCTGGTCGTGGTCGGGCTGCTCGGCGTCCGCGTCGATGCCCTTGGGATAGGCGATCGGGTCGGAGAGCCCGAAGCGGGAGACGTGGCGGACGGTGTCGTGGTTGGAGAGCACCCAGGTGGTCGGGGCGCCGACCTTCGCCGACTCCGCCAGCGAGTCCTCGATGGCCCGGGACATCCGCGCCCAGCTCCACCCGGCGATCAGGAAGTCGAAGTTGAACGCCTGGTGCATCTCGTCCGAGCGGACGTACATCGCCAGCCGGTGCGCCGGCTCGACCCAGGCCTCGGCCACCATCATCCGGTCGCCGTCGTACTCGGCGAGCACCCGGTGCCAGTCGCGGTAGACCTCGTGCACCCCGTCCTGGTCGAAGTAGGGGCTGCCGGTGCTCATGGGGGTGTCCGGCTGGTCGTGCTCGCGCGCCGCGTGCTCGCCCTCCACCATGCGCACCTGGTGGTCCCAGTCCGGCAGGCCCTCGGCCTTGACCAGCCCGTGGGCGACGTCCACGCGGAAGCCGTCCGCCCCCCGGTCCAGCCAGAAGCGCAGGACGGAGCGGAACTCCTCCCACACCTCGGGGTTCTCCCAGTTGAGGTCGGGCTGGGTGCTGTCGAACAGGTGCAGGTACCACTGCCCGTCCGGCAGCCGGGTCCAGGCCTCCCCGCCGAAGACGGAGCGCCAGTTGTTCGGGGGCAGCTCCCCGTGCTCGCCGCGGCCCTCGCGGAAGACGTAGCGGTCCCGCTCGGGGCTGCCGGGCCCGGCGGCGACGGCGGCGCGGAACCACTCGTGGTCGCTGGAGGTGTGGTTGGGCACGAGGTCCACGATGAGCTTCAGCCCCAGCTCGGCCATCCGCTGCCGCATCCGGTCGAAGTCCTCGAGGGTGCCGAAGCGCGGGTCGATGTCGCGGTAGTCCGCGACGTCGTAGCCGGCGTCGTTCTGCGGGGAGACGTAGAACGGGGACAGCCACAGGGCGTCCACGCCGAGGTCGGCGAGGTAGTCGAGCCGGTCGACGATGCCGGGGAGGTCGCCCATCCCGTCGCCGTTGGAGTCGTTGAAGGAGCGGGGGTAGATCTGGTAGATCACCGCGGACCGCCACCACGGGGCGTCGGCGGTCGCGGGGGGCGTGCTGGCCTGCTGCGTCATGGGGTTCTCCTCGGGGCCTTCCGGGTCGGAGGATGTGCGTCCCAACCTAGCGAAGTCCGGGCGCGCGGGGGAGCGCTCAGCTCGCGCTCTCCAGGTGGGCCAGGGGCAGCCAGCGGTGCATCAGCCGCCGGAACGCCACGGCCGCCCCGGTCGCGTCCTGGGCGGCCAGCAGCTCCACGGCGTCCTGGAAGTCCTCGGGGCTCTCGTCCGGCTGGAACCGGTCCGCGATCGCCCCGTAGTGCAGGACCACGAGGGAGTTGGCGGAGAACGCCCCCAGCCACCGGCCCAGGTGGGTGAGGTCCTCGGCGAGCTCCTCGAGGTCCTCGCCCGCGGTGTCCTCCACGACCTGCGCGGCGCGCACCACCCGGCGGGTCGCGACGTCGACCGGCACCGCGCAGCGGTGCACGCGGTTGCCGTGGTGGAAGCTCTCGGTGTGGTCCTCGGGGGTGAACAGGGCGAACCAGGCCATGGGCACGGTGAAGGCGGACTGCCGGGCGTGGACCGGGGTGAAGTGCTCGCGGGTGACCCGCTCGCCCGCCGCCCGGACCGCCTCCTCGGGGATGAGCAGGTTCGGCAGCGGCTGGCCCCCGTCCTCCTCCGCCAACGCGACCAGCCGCAGGGAGCGGCGCAGCCGCTGCGGCGGGTGGTAGACGGGGAAGTCCCCGACGCCCGCGGCCAGCATCCGCCGCCCCGCCGGAGCCGCCGAGAACGGCAGGACCCACAGGGGCTCCACGGCCGGGGGCAGCGGGTCCTCGCCCGGTTCGGCCAGGCGGGCGAGCTGCTCGGTCAGCTCGTTCACCCCGGCCTCCTCGGGCGGCAGCGCCCGGGACAGCAGGGGGGCGTAGACGGCGTCGAGCTCCTCGCCGGGCACGTAGACCCGGAGGGAGAACTGGTGGGGGATCCCGGTGGCCGAGCGGAAGGTCCGCCCGACCTGCAGCAGCTGGGCCACGGCGCTCAGGCGATCTCGACGATCACGGGGGCGTGGTCCGAGGCGCCCTTGCCCTTGCGCTCCTCCCGGTCGATCACCGCGTCGGTGACGCGGGCGGCCAGGGCGGGGGAGTAGAGCTGGAAGTCGATGCGCATGCCCTCCTTCTTGGGGAAGCGCAGACCCTTGTAGTCCCAGTAGGTGTAGACGCCCGGGCCCGGGTGGCGGGGACGCACCACGTCCTGGTAGCCCGCCTCCTCCAGGAAGGCCCGGAACGCCGCGCGCTCGGGCTCGCTCACGTGCGTCAGCCCGTTCTGCAGGAAGAAGTCCATGTCCCACACGTCCTCGTCCTGCGGGGCCACGTTCCAGTCGCCCACGAGGGCGACCTGCGCCCCGGGGTCCTCCTCGACCCACTGCCGGGCGTGGTCCTTGAGCACGCGCAGCCACTCGAGCTTGTAGGGCATGTGCGGGTCCTCCAGGCCGCGCCCGTTCGGGACGTAGAGGGACCAGACCCGCACCCCGCCGCACGTGGCCCCGATCGCCCGGGCCTCCTGCACGGGCTCCTCGCCCGGCTTGCCGAAGGCGGGCTGGTCCGGGAAGGTGCGCCGGACGTCGTCGAGGCCCACGCGGGAGGCGATCGCCACGCCGTTCCACTGGCTCAGCCCGAAGTGGGCGACGTCGTAGCCCATGAACTCGAACAGCTCCCACGGGAAGCTCTCGTCCTTCGTCTTCGTCTCCTGCATGGCCAGGACGTCCACGTCCGACCGCTGCAGCCACGCCTCCACGCGGTCGGCACGGGCGCGGACGGAGTTGACGTTCCAGGTGGCGATCCTCATGGCCCCCACGTTACCGGCTGGCCCGGACGGGCGCCGACGGGCGCGGGCGCCCCGCCGGGCCGTTCATGCCGGGGCGTTGGTACCGGGACGGACGGACGCCGCGCCGGCCCACCTGGGGCTTCCCGGCCGGGCCCCCTCCTTTTGTTGCAAATGCTAATTTGTTCGTGGCCCGCGACCCCCGGCGGCGCCGACACCCGACAGGGAGAGCACCATGAACCTCAGGCGGTCCGTCCTCGCGGTGGCCACCGCGGCAGCCCTCGTCCTCGGCGGTGCTCCGGCGGCACCCGCGGCGGAGCTCCCCGCCCCGGCAGCGTCCGAACCCGGCACCGCGCCGGCCGGCGCCCTGAGCGGCGGCAGGAGCGTCGGCGGCGTGCCCGCCGACCTGCCGGCCGAGCTGCCCGGCGGCCGGGCCGCAGCGGCTCCCGAGGGCTCCGGCGGTCCCGGCGCGGCCGCCGCGGCGACCCCCCTGCCGACCACGGTCCAGCAGATCACCGAGGTCTTCGACATCGTCAACGACCACCGCCGCCAGGGGAACCGGGCGCCGCTGGCCTACAACACCGCCCTGTCCCGCAACGCCCAGCAGTGGGCCGAGTCGATGGCGGGCGCCCGCACCCCCCTGTACAACCCCGGCCCCTACACCGGCGCCCCCGCCGGGGCGCTGCGGATGGACCAGTACTACGGCAAGGGCGAGTTCACGGGGACGTTCGCGGGCCCCGACGCCGTCGAGGCGATCACCCACTACCTCCTCGACTTCTTCCCGCGCAACGGCACCGACCAGTTCGCCCGGGACCTCACCCACCTGGGCATCGGGGTCGCCAGCGTCCCCACCACCGGCCCGGCCGGACCGGGGTGGGAGACCTACGTGACGATCTACTTCTACGCCTATCCGGCCGGCAAGCACGTGCCCGGCACGTACGCGAGGCCCGCGGACGGGTTCGTCCCGCCCTACGCCCCGCCGCGGATCCCGCCCTTCGCGGACGTCGCCACCGGCCACGTGTTCTACAAGGAGATCGCGTGGCTGGCCGAGCGCGGGATCTCCACCGGCTGGGTCTCGGCCACCGGGGTGCGCACCTACAGGCCCGCCCAGCCGGTGGCCCGCTCCCAGATGGCCGCGTTCCTCTACCGGATGGCCGGCTCCCCGGCCTACACCCCGCCCCGGGTCTCCCCGTTCCGGGACGTCCCCACCGGCCACGTGTTCTACAAGGAGATCGCGTGGCTGGCCGAGCGCGGGATCTCCACCGGCTGGGTCTCGGCCACCGGGGTGCGCACCTACAGGCCCGCCCAGCCGGTGGCCCGCTCCCAGATGGCCGCGTTCCTCTACCGGGCGGCCGGCTCCCCGGCCTACACCCCGCCCCGGGTCTCCCCGTTCCGGGACGTCCGCACCGGCCACGTGTTCTACGACGAGATGGCCTGGCTGGCCGAGCGCGGGATCTCCACCGGGTGGGTGGCGGGGGACGGGAGCGTGACCTACCGGCCCGGGCTGGACGTCACCCGCGGCGTCATGGCCGCGTTCCTCTACCGCGCCGACCCCCTGCTCTGACGCCCCGGCCCGACGCCGCTCCGCTCCGGGGGACGTCAACAGCACCGGGCCGGGGGCCCGGGACCGTGCCGGTCCCGGGCCCCCGGCCCGGTGCTGTGCTGCGGTGGTGCTAGCCGCGCCACCAGTCGTCGAGGATCGTGACGGGGGTCGTGCGCTTGTGCCGGGTCTTCAGGTACTGGGCCTCGATCCGCTCGGCCACGGCGTCGTCGACCTCGCGGCCCTCGAGGTAGTCGTCGATCTCGTCGTAGCTCAGCCCCAGCTCGACCTCGTCGGCCTGGCCGGGCTTCTCGTCGAGCAGGTCGGCGGTGGGCACCTTGCTCCACAGCCGCTCCTCGGCGCCCAGGCACTGCAGGAGCAGGCGGTTCTGCCGCTTGTTCAGCCCGAACAGCGGCAGGACGTCGGCCCCGCCGTCGCCGTACTTGGTGAAGAACCCGGTCACCGACTCGGCGCCGTGGTCGGTGCCGACCACCAGCAGGCTGTGCTCGCCGGCGACCGCGTACTGGGCGACCATCCGCACGCGGGCCTTGACGTTGCCCCGGTTGAAGTCGGAGATCTCCCGGCCCGTCGCGTCCGAGAAGCCCCGGTCGAAGCCCTCCACCGCCGTGCCGATGTCGTACGTGACCGTGCGGTCGGGGGCGATGAAGCGCAGCGCCGCCTGGGCGTCCTCCTCGTCGTGCTGGACCTTGTGGGGCAGCCGCATCGCCACGAACTGCACCTCGGCGCCCTCCTCGGTGAGCTTCTCGACCGCCAGCTGGGCGAGCCGGCCCGCGAGCGTCGAGTCGAGGCCGCCGCTGATGCCCAGGACGAAGCCCCGGGTGCGGCTGGCCCTCAGGTAGTCGCAGAGGAACTGGACGCGTGCATCAACCTCCTGCTGCGGGTCGATCTCGGGCTTGACGCCCATCTCTTCGATGATTGCTGCCTGCAGTTTCCGCATGCACTCATGCTAGTGCCGGGCCTTCGCGCGGCGGCAAGGGACCCGCGGATAGGATCGGGGCATGCCCCTGCACGACGCCGGACCCGTCCGGCCGGCCCGCTCGCGCCGGCCGCAGGCCGCCGCGTGCTGCCGCGCCGCCGGGGCCGCGCTCGCGCTGGGCGCCGTGCTGGCCGGGTGCGGGACGCCCGCGGGCGCCGAGCGGGTGGACGTCTACGCCGCGGCGTCGCTGACCGAGGTGTTCACCGACCTGGCCGCCCGGTTCGAGGAGCAGCACCCCGGGGTGGACGTGGCCCTGAACTTCTCGGGCTCCGCCGATCTCGCCGTCCAGATCGCCGAGGGCGCGCCCGCAGACGTCTTCGCCGCGGCGGACGAGCGGACCCTGGACCGGGTCCTGGACTCGGGGCGGGCCGCCGGCACGCCGCAGCCCCTGGCCACCAACCGGCTGACGATCGCGGTGGCCCAGGGCAACCCCGAGGGCGTCCGCTCGCTGGCCGACCTGCGGCGGGAGGACCTCAGCACCGTGGTGTGCGCCGAGCAGGTCCCGTGCGGTCAGGCCGCCCGGACGGTGCAGGACCTGGCCGGGGTGTTCCTGGACCCGGTCAGCGAGGAGAACGCGGTCACCGACGTGCTGGGCAAGGTCCGCTCCGGGCAGGCCGACGCCGGGCTGGTCTACGTCACCGACGTGGCCGCCCACGAGCAGGACGTGGACGGCGTGCCCCTCCCCGCGGCCGCGCAGGTCACCAACCCCTACGCGGTGGTGGGCGTCGAGGGCGGGGACCGGGAGCGGGCCGAGCAGTTCGTGGCCTTCGTGACCGGGCCGGCCGGCCGGGAACGGCTGGCGCAGGCCGGCTTCGGGCCTCCGGGGCCCCCCGACGGGTGAGCACCCCGCACGACGACGCACCACCGCAGCACACCAACCCAGGGAGACGAGCATGAGCGAGCAGTCGCAGGAGCAGCCGTACGAGAACGTCCTCGTCGACCGGCGCGGGCGGGTCGGGGTCCTCACCCTGAACCGGCCGAGGGCGCTCAACGCCCTGAACGCCGCGACCTTGCACGACGTCGTGGCCGCCGCCGGGGCCCTGGACACGGACCCGGGGATCGGGGCGATCGTCCTGACCGGCTCCGAGCGGGCCTTCGCGGCCGGGGCCGACATCAAGGAGATGGCCCGGCGCACCGCCCCGGAGATGTACCTCGCGGACTGGTTCGCCGGGTGGGACGCCTTCACCCGGGTGCGCACCCCGGTCGTCGGGGCCGTCGCCGGCTACGCGCTGGGCGGGGGGTGCGAGCTGGCCATGATGTGCGACGTCCTGATCGCCGCGGACACCGCCCGGTTCGGGCAGCCGGAGATCAACCTCGGGGTGATCCCCGGGATGGGCGGCTCCCAGCGGCTGACCCGCGCCGTGGGCAAGGCCAAGGCCATGGACATGGTCCTCACGGGCCGGCAGCTGGACGCGGCGGAGGCCGAACGGGCGGGGCTGGTCTCCCGCGTCGTGCCCGCCGAGGCCCTGCTCGACGAGGCGCTGGCCGTGGCGCAGACCGTCGCGGAGAAATCGCTGCCCGCCGCGATGGCGGCCAAGGAGGCCGTCAACGCCGCCTTCGAGACGACCCTGGCCCAGGGCGTGCTCTTCGAGCGCCGGCTCTTCCACGCCCTGTTCGCCACCGCCGACCAGAAGGAGGGCATGGCCGCCTTCGCGGACAAGCGCGACCCCCGGTTCACGCACCGCTGAGACCCCGCCGCGCACACCCGCGATCCGCCGTCCGGCCCGCACCGGCTACCCTGGCCGTGTGGGGAAGACGTGGAGCGAGCCCGAGCCCGGCCGGACGGGGCCTCCGCCGGAGGCGCCGGGCGAGCGGGGCCCGCACGACCCCGGCACGCCTGGCGCCGATGCGTCCGGAGCCACGCGCGCGACGCCGTCCGCCCCGCTCGACGTGCTCACCCGCGTCTGGGGCTACGACGCCTTCCGCGGCCGTCAGGCCGAGATCATCGAGACGGTCACCCGCGGCGGCGACGCGCTCGTGCTCATGCCCACCGGCGGCGGCAAGAGCCTGTGCTACCAGGTCCCCGCGCTCGTCCGGGAGGGCACCGGCGTCGTCATCAGCCCGCTCATCGCGCTCATGCACGACCAGGTCGACGCCCTCGAGCAGCTGGGTGTGCGCGCCGCCTACCTCAACTCCAGCCAGACCGCCGAGGAGCGCCGCGCCGTCGAGCGCCGTCTCCTGGCCGGCGAGCTCGACCTGCTCTACCTCGCTCCCGAACGCCTGCCGGTGGCGGCCGGGCTGCTCGACCGCGCCCGCGTCGCGCTCTTCGCCGTCGACGAGGCACACTGCGTGGCCCAGTGGGGCCACGACTTCCGCCCCGACTACCTCGGCCTGACGATCCTGCACGAGCGCTGGCCCGGAGTCCCGCGCATCGCCCTCACCGCCACCGCGACCGAGGAGACGCGCCAGGAGATCGTCCGCAACCTCCGCCTGGACGGGGCCCGCGTCTTCGTCTCCGGCTTCGACCGGCCCAACATCCAGTACCGTGTCGGGCCCAAGCAGGACGCCCGCCGGCAGCTGCTGCGGCTCGTCCGGACGGAGCACGACGGCGAGGCCGGGATCGTCTACTGCCTCAGCCGCGCCTCGGTCGAGCGCACGGCCGAGTGGCTGGCCGCCCAGGGCGTCGACGCGCTGCCGTACCACGCCGGCCTGTCCGCCGAGACGCGCCTGCGCCACCAGACCCGCTTCCTGCGCGAGGACGGCGTGGTCATGGTCGCGACCATCGCCTTCGGCATGGGCATCGACAAGCCCGACGTGCGCTTCGTCGCCCACCTCGACCTGCCCAAGAGCATCGAGGGCTACTACCAGGAGACCGGTCGCGCCGGGCGCGACGGGCTGCCGTCGACCGCGTGGCTGGCCTACGGGCTGCAGGACGTCGTGCAGCAGCGGCGGATGATCGAGGACGGGGAGGGGGACCGGCAGCGCAAGCGCGCCCAGACCCTCCACCTGGACGCGATGCTGGCGCTGTGCGAGACGGTGCAGTGCCGCCGTCAGCAGCTGCTGCGCTACTTCGGCGAGGCGAGCGGGCCGTGCGGCAACTGCGACACCTGCCTCGACCCGCCCGAGGCCTTCGACGGCACGGTCCCCGCGCAGAAGCTCATGTCCACGATCGTGCGGCTGCAGCGGGAGCGGGGCCAGCAGTTCGGCGCCGGGCACCTGGTGGACATCCTGCTCGGCCGGCAGACCGAGCGGGTGGTGCGGATGCGCCACACCGAGCTCACCACGTTCGGCATCGGCACCGAGCTGAGCGATCAGGAGTGGCGCGGGGTGGTGCGCCAGCTGCTCGCCCGGGGCCTGCTCCAGGTGCAGGGGGAGTACGGCGTCCTCGGGATCACCGGCGCGGCGGGGGAGGTGCTGCGCGGGCAGCAGCAGGTGCTCCTGCGCCGCGAGTCCGAGCGGAGGAAGGCCCCCCGCACGTCGAGGACCGGTGCCGCGGCCCCGGCCCTGGACGAGCCCCAGCAGGAGCTCTTCCAGCGGCTCCGGGCCTGGCGCTCCGGCGTGGCGAAGGAGCAGGGCGTGCCGGCGTACGTCGTCTTCACCGACGCGACCCTCGCCGCGATCGCGCAGGCGCGGCCGGACTCGCTGAGCGAGCTGCGCGCCGTCTCCGGCGTCGGTGACGCCAAGCTGGAGCGCTACGGCGAGTCCGTCCGCCAGGTCGTCGCCGGCGCCTGAGCTCCGCCCTCGCCCGTTCCCCCGCGCGTCCACCGTGCGGACGACTCCCGTGGACCCCGGGGCCCGGCCCGGTGGAACGGTCCCTGCGGGCGGCCGGGTGCCGCACCTGCGCCTGTTCGGCTGGGCACGATCCGCAGACGCGGATAGCATGGCTCCGTGACCGAGCTCAGGATCGCTGACGCCGCCCGTTTCCTCGGCGTCAGCGACGACACCGTCCGGCGCTGGATCGACCAGGGCACCCTGCGCAGCGCCAGGAGCGCGACCGGCCAGACCGTGGTGGACGGGCTGGAGCTGGCCCGCCTGCTCAAGGAGCGCTCCGTGCGGCCCGAGGACCCCGCGCGGGTCGCCAGCTCGGCGCGCAACCGCTTCGTGGGGCTGGTCACCGAGGTCGTCTCGGACACCGTGATGTCCCAGGTGGAGCTGCAGTGCGGTCCGCACCGCGTGGTCTCGCTCATGAGCACCGAGGCCGTCCGGGACCTGGGCCTGGAGCCCGGGCGCGTGGCCACGGCCGTCGTCAAGTCGACCGACGTCGTCGTCGAGACCCCCGGGGCATGAGGCGGCCGTGCGCGCCGGGGACTCCGCCTCCACGGGGGTATCCGCCGGGCCCGCCGAGCGGCTCGTGACACCGTGACCCGGCGTCGCCCCCGCGGCTTCGGCACCGTCCCCGGATGGGTGTGGCTCCCGGCGGCACTGGGCGCAGGCGTGGTGGTCCTGCCCGTGCTCGCCATGCTCGCCCGGGTGGACTGGGCCGGTTTCCCCCGGCTGGTCACCTCGCCCTCCGCCCTGCACGCGCTGGGGCTGAGCCTGCGCACCGCGTCCGCGAGCACCGCCCTGTGCGTGCTCCTGGGCGTGCCGCTGGCGCTGCTCCTGGCCCGCACCGCGTTCCCGGGCCGGCGTGCTCTGCGCGCCCTCGTCCTCCTCCCGCTCGTGCTGCCCCCCGTCGTCGGGGGACTCGCGCTGCTGCACACCTTCGGGCGCAACGGGCTCGTCGGCCGCCACCTGGAGCTGGCCGGGGTCAGCATCGCCTTCTCGACCGCGGCGGTGGTCCTCGCCCAGACGTTCGTGTCCCTGCCGTTCCTCGTGGTCAGCCTCGAGGGGGCGCTGCGCACGGCGGGGGAGCGCTACGAACGGGTCGCCGCGACCCTCGGCGCGGGCCCCGGCACCGTGCTGCGCCGGGTGAGCCTGCCCCTCGCGCTGCCCGGCCTCGCCTCCGGGGCCGTGCTGGCCTTCGCCCGCAGCCTCGGGGAGTTCGGGGCCACGCTGACCTTCGCCGGCAGCCTCGAGGGCGTCACCCGCACCCTCCCGCTCGAGATCTACCTGCAGCGCGAGACCGACCCCGACGCCGCGATCGCCCTGTCGCTGGTGCTCGTGCTCGTCGCCGTGCTCGTCGTGGGCGTCTCCGCGCCGGGCCGGCGCCGGGGCGCCCGGGCGCGGAGCGCCGACGGCGGCGGGGGCGGGGCATGAGCCTGCACGTCACCGCCCGGCTGCGCGCCCGCGGTCTCGACCTCGCCGTGTCCATGGCCGACGGGCAGACCCTGGCGGTGACCGGGCCCAACGGGGCCGGCAAGTCCTCCCTGCTCGGGATCGTCGCGGGCCTGCTCGTGCCCGACACCGGCCGGGCCGTCCTTGACGACCGCGTCCTGTTCGACCTGGACGCGCGCGGCCGGGGGCCCTGGGTGCCGGCCCACGACCGCGGCGTCGTCCTCCTGGCCCAGGACCCCCTGCTGTTCCCGCACCTGAGCGTGCTCGAGAACGTCGCGTTCGGGCCCCGCTCCCGCGGCGCGGGACGGCGCGGGGCCCGCGAGGCGGCCGCGCAGTGGCTCGACGCCGTGGACGCCGGCCCCCTGGCCGGGCGCCGCCCCGCGGAGCTCTCCGGGGGGCAGGCCCAGCGCGTCGCCGTGGCGCGGGCGCTCGCCGCGGACCCGCGCCTGCTGCTGCTCGACGAGCCGTTCGCGTCCCTCGACCGGACCGCGGCCCCCGCCCTGCGCGAGCTCCTGGGCCGGGTCCTGGCCGGGCGCATGGCCGTGATCGTCACGCACGACCCCGCCGACGTCGGCGCCCTCGCCGACGCCGTCGTGCGCCTGGAGCGCGGGAGGGTCCTGCCCGGGCCCTGACCCGCCGGCCCGGCCGGGCTCACCCGGCGCGGACGCCGCCCACGATGAGCAGGCCGAGCTCCCGGTACGCGCTCGGGCCCTCCAGGCCGCCCATCCCCGTGCGCTGCTGGATGCGGTCCATGGCCGAGGAGATCACCTCCGCGATGAAGCCCGTGGGCACCGGCCGGAACTCCCCGGTGGCCACTCCCTCGGCCACCAGGGCGGCCAGCTTCGCCGAGGCGATGCGCGTGTTGCGCTCGTAGACCTCCGAGGCCACGGGCGAGCGGGCCACGTCCTGGAGGAACCGCGGCGAGGCCGGCCGCAGCTGCTCGGCCATCGCCTCCAGGTAGGCCAGCAGCCGCTGCGCCGCCCCGCCGGGTCCCCGCAGGGCCTCCTCGGTGCCCCGGCTGACCTGCTTGAAGAAGGCCACGAGCACGGCGCGCACCAGCTCCTCCCGTCCGCCGGCCAGGGCGTAGATCGTGGCCTTGGAGCAGTGCAGCCGGGCCGCCGCGCCGTCCATGGTGAAGTCGCGGAAGCCCTCGCGCAGGAAGAGCGCCAGCAGCTCGTCGAAGAGCTGGCGCTGGCGGGGCGTGCGCGCCGGCGCCCCGTGCGCGGAGGCTGGCCGGGTGAGGTCCGTCACAGTACGATCGTACTCACAACCGTACTGTTCGACCCGGTCCGCGCGGGCCACCCCTCCGCCCCGGACCGACGAGAGGACATCCCATGATCCCGGTCCTGCGCGGGGAATCCCCGTCCGTGGAGCACGCCGTCGGCATCCCGTTCCCGGACGCCGACCTCTTCTCCTTCGCATCCCTCCTCGTGCCGCCCGAGCGCGAGCGGCTCGCGGCCCTGCACGCGTTCCTGCAGGCGGAGATCCGTCCCGTCGTCACGGAGCACTGGAACCGCGAGGAGTTCCCGGCGCACCTGCTGCCCGCGCTCGCCGAGCACGGGCTCGGCGAGCTCGAGCTGTCCGGGGCGAGCCGGCTGTTCCGGGGGCTGGCCTACGCCGAGGTCGCCCGCGCGGACGTCTCCCTGTCCGCCCTGGTCGGCATCCACAACGAGCTCGTCCTCGGGCTGATCGACGCGCTGGGCTCCGCGGAGCAGAAGGCCCGGTGGCTGCCGGGCCTGCGCCGGTTCCGGGCGCTGGGCGCCTTCGCCCTGACCGAGCCGGAGCACGGCTCCGACATCGCCGGGGGCCTGGCCACCACCGCGGCCCGCGACGGGGGCGGGTGGGTGCTCTCCGGGGCCAAGCGCTGGATCGGCTCCGGCACCGTCGCCGACGTCGCCGTGGTCTGGGCCCGGGACACCGCCGACGGGCAGGTCAAGGGCTTCCTCGTGGAGACCGACCGCCCCGGCTGGTCCGCCACGAGGATCGAGCACAAGACCGGTCTGCGGATCATGCAGAACGCCGACATCGTGCTCGATGAGGTCCGCGTCCCGGCCGACGCCCTCCTGCCCGGAGCCACCAGCTTCGCGGCCGCCAACGAGATGCTGCGCAACTCCCGCGCCTGGGTGGGCTGGCAGGCCGCCGGGGTGCAGCTGGGGATCTTCGACGTCGCCCGCGCCTACGCGATCTCCCGCCACCAGTTCGGCCGGCCCCTCGCCGCGTTCCAGCTCGTGCAGGAGCCCCTGGCCCGGATCCTCGGCCACGCCACCGCGTCCCTCGGCCTGATGACCCAGATCGCCCGCCTGCAGGAGGACGGGCTGCTCGACATGCCCCACGCGGCGCTGGCCAAGGCCACCACCACGTCCCTGGCGCGGGAGTCCGCCGCGGCCGGCCGGGCCCTGCTCGGCGGCAACGGCGTGGTCACCGACCACGAGATGGCCAAGCTCTTCAACGACGTCGAGATCCTCTACACCTACGAGGGCACCTACGAGATCAACTCCCTCATCGTGGGCCGCGCCGTCACCGGCGTCTCCGCCTTCGTCTGAGCCCCTCCCGTCCCCGCCCGAAAGGACCTCCATGGACGTCACCGACACCTCCGCCCTCGTCACCGGCGCCGCCTCCGGCCTCGGCGCCGCCGCCGCCGCGATGCTCGCCGCGCGCGGGGTGCGCGTGACCGCCGTCGACCTCCCCGCCGCGATCGACCGGGCCCCCGCCGTCGACGGCCTCCGCTACGTGCCCGCCGACGTCACCGACCGCGACGCCGTGCGCGAGGCCGTGGCCGCCGCGGCCGACGCCGGTCCCCTGCGCACCGTCGTCAACTGCGCCGGCATCGGGCCCTCCGCCCGCGTGCTGGGGAGACAGGGCGTGCACGACCTCGACCTGTTCGAGACCGTGCTGCGCGTCAACCTGATCGGCACCTTCACCGTGCTGGCGCTGGCCGCCGAGCTGATCGCCGCGACCGGGCCCGTCGACGACGACGGGCAGCGCGGGCTGGTCGTCAACACCGCCTCCGTCGCCGCGTTCGAGGGCCAGGTCGGCCAGGCCGCCTACGCGGCGTCGAAGGGCGGGGTGCACAGCCTGGGCCTCACGGCGGCCCGCGATCTCGCGAGCTCCGGGATCCGGGTCAACACCATCGCCCCCGGCGTGATCGAGACGCCCATGCTCGCGACCGTGAGCGAGGAGTACCGGGCCGGGCTGGCCGCCGGGGTGCCCTTCCCGCGCCGGCTGGGCCGGCCGGAGGAGTTCGCGCAGCTCGTGGCGACCTTCGTGGACAACGACTACCTCAACGGCACCACCGTGCGGATGGACGGCGCCCTGCGCATGGCCCCCCGCTGAGCGTCCCGCCGGTCCGCCCGCGCGGGCGGTGGAACGGGGACGGATCGCCGCGGCCCTAGACTGGTCGGCATGACCACCGACTTCTCGCCCGTCGACCTCGCGACGGCCCGCGACCGCCTCCGCCAGCTGATCGTCGACCTCGCCGTCGTGCGCGGGAAGGTGACCCTGGCCAGCGGCATCGAGGCCGACTACTACGTGGACCTGCGCCGGGTGACCCTCCACCACGAGGCCTCCCGCTACGTGGGGCAGGTGATGCTCGCGCTGCTCGACGAGGCCGGGATCTCCTTCGACGCCGTCGGCGGGCTCACGATGGGCGCCGACCCCGTGGGCCAGGCGATCATGCGCACCGCCGGGGACCAGGGCCGGGCCGTGGACGCGTTCGTGGTCCGCAAGGCCCAGAAGAGCTACGGGATGGGCCGGCAGGTCGAGGGCCCGTCCGTCGAGGGCCGGAACGTCGTCGTCGTCGAGGACACCTCCACGACCGGCGGCTCCGCGCTCACGGCGGTGGAGGCCCTGCAGCGCGCGGGCGCCAACGTCGTGGCCGTGGCGATCATCGTCGACCGCCGCACCGGCGCCAAGGAGCGGATCGAGCAGACCGCCGGCGTGCCCTGCCTCTACGCCTTCACGAAGGACGAGCTGGGGCTTGACTGATCCCGCGCCCGGCACGGACGGGGCCCCGGAGGTCGGCGTCGGCCCGTGGGAGGGCCCCTGGCCCGAGGGCGAGCACTGGGACCCCGAGCTGCTCGCGCACGGGGACCGGCGCAACGTCGTGGACGGCTACCGGTACTGGAGCATGGACGCGATCGTCGCGGACCTCGACACCCGCCGGCACGGCTTCCACGTGGCCGTCGAGAACTGGCAGCACGACCTCAACATCGGCTCCGTGGTGCGCACCGCCAACGCCTTCCTCGCCCGGGAGGTGCACATCGTGGGACGGCGGCGCTGGAACCGGCGCGGCGCCATGGTCACGGACCGCTACCAGCACCTGCGCCACCACGGCAGCGTCGAGGAGTTCGTCGCGTGGGCCCGGTCCGAGGGCCTGCCCGTGATCGGGATCGACAACTTCCCCGACTCCGAGCAGCTGGAGACCTACGACCTGCCCGAGCGGTGCGTGCTCGTGCTCGGCCAGGAGGGCCCCGGGCTCAGCCCGCAGATGCACGCGGCCGCCGAAGTGACCCTGTCCATCGCCCAGTTCGGGTCGACCCGCTCCGTCAACGCCTCCGCCGCGGCCGCCGTGGCCATGCACGCCTGGGTGCGGCGGCACGTGTTCGGCCAGACCGTCCCCTGACGGAGCCGCGTCCGGTCGTCGTTCCCCGGCGCCGATTTGGCTAGAGTGGGAGCCAGGCCACACCCGACCCGAAGGAGCCAGCATGCCCATCGCCACCCCTGACGTCTACGCCGAGATGATCGACCGCGCCAAGGAGAAGGGGTTCGCCTACCCGGCGATCAACGTCACCTCCTCCCAGACGCTCAACGCCGCGATCCGCGGCTTCGCCGAGGCCGGCTCGGACGGCATCATCCAGGCCTCCACCGGCGGCGCCGCCTACTGGTCCGGGGCCTCCGTGAAGGACATGGTCACCGGCTCGCTGGCCATGGCCGCCTTCGCCCGCGAGGTCGCCAAGAACTACGACGTCAACATCGCCCTGCACACCGACCACTGCCCGCAGGACAAGCTCGACTCCTTCGTGCTGCCGCTGCTGGCGGAGTCCGAGAAGGCCGTGGCCCGCGGCGAGGACCCGATCTTCCAGTCCCACATGTGGGACGGCTCCGCGATCGCCCTCGACGAGAACCTGCGGATCGCCCAGGAGCTGCTGGCGCGCACCTCCAAGGCCAAGATCATCCTCGAGGTCGAGATCGGCGCCGTCGGCGGCGAGGAGGACGGCGTCGAGAACGAGATCAACGAGGACCTGTACTCCACGGTCGCCGACGGCCTGGCCACCGTCGAGGCCCTCGGCGCCGGGGAGAACGGCCGCTACATCACGGCCCTGACCTTCGGCAACGTGCACGGCGTGTACAAGCCCGGCGGGGTCAAGCTGCGCCCCGAGCTGCTCCAGCAGATCCAGCAGGAGGTCGGGGCGAAGATCGGCAAGGACCGCCCCTTCGACCTCGTCTTCCACGGCGGCTCCGGCTCCTCCGCCCAGGAGATCGCCGACGCCGTCTCCTACGGCGTGGTCAAGATGAACGTCGACACCGACACCCAGTACGCCTTCACCCGCCCCATCGCCGGGTTCATGTTCGCCAACTACGACGGGGTCCTGAAGGTCGACGGCGAGGTCGGCAACAAGAAGAAGTACGACCCGCGCGTGTGGGGCGCCCTGGCCGAGGAGTCCATGGCCGCCCGCGTGGTCGAGGCCTGCCAGAACCTCGGCTCCGCCGGGACCTCCGTCAAGTAGGTCCTCCCCGCTCCGCGCCCGCGGAGCCCGACGGCGGCGTCCTGCCCGGTGCGGGGCGCCGCCGTCGTCCTCCCCGCACCACCTCCCCCGCTTCCCGCACCGAAAGGACCCGCCCCGTGAACCTTGCCGGCAAGAACCTCCTCGACGGCCCCGAGCCCACCTACCTGACCGAGGAGCCGGGCCTGACCGAGCGCATCGAGGCGGGCGACGAGGCCGAGGACCTGGCCGCGCGCTTCCCGAAGGCGCCCCTGGCGTGGGCCCTGTGCGCCGAGGACGCCCTCGCCGAGGGCCGCACCCTCGAGGGCTACGCCTTCGCCCGCGTCGGCTACCACCGCGGCCTCGACGCCCTGCGCGGCCACGGCTGGAAGGGCCACGGGCCCGTCCCGTTCTCCCACGTGCCCAACCAGGGCTTCCTGCGCGCGCTCGCGTGCCTGGGCCGGGCCGCGGCCGCGATCGGCGAGTTCGACGAGGCCGAGCGCATCCAGAAGTTCCTCAACGACTCCGACCCCACCGCCGCCGAACAGCTGCGGCGGTAGCCCCCGCCACGAAAGGACCGTCCCATGCGCGTCGCAGTCCCCCGGGAGATCAAGCCGGCCGAACAGCGCGTGGGCCTGCTGCCCGCCGGGGTCGCGCAGCTCGTGCGCGACGGCCACGAGGTGCTCGTGGAGACCGGCGCGGGGCTGGGCTCCGGGTTCGACGACGACGCCTACGCCGCCGCCGGGGCGGAGGTGACCGACCGGGAGGCCGTGTGGGCGCGGGCCGAGCTGCTGGTCAAGGTCAAGGAGCCGGTCGAGGCCGAGTACGGGTTCCTGCGCCCCGACCTGACGCTGTTCGCCTACCTGCACCTGGCCGCCGACCGCCCGCTGACCGAGGCCCTCGTGGCCTCGGGTGCCACCGCCGTGGCCTTCGAGACCGTGCGGGCCGGGCGCACCCTGCCCCTGCTGCGGCCGATGTCCGAGATCGCGGGACGGCTCGCCGCCCAGTCCGCCGCCCACCACCTGCAGTCCAACGCCGGGGGACCCGGCATCCTCATGGGCGGGGTCCCCGGCGTCGCCGCCGCGAAGGTCGTGGTGGTCGGCGGGGGCACGGTCGGCACCCAGGCCGCGCTCGCGGCCACGGGGCTCATGGCCGACGTGACCGTGCTGGACGCCGACGGCGTGCGGATCCGGGAGCTGACCGACCTGCTCGGTCACCGCGCGCGGGTGCTCATGAGCGACGAGCACGTGCTCGAGGACGAGATCGCCGGGGCGGACGTGGTGATCGGCGCGGTGCTGGTCCCCGGGTCGGCGGCGCCGAAGCTGGTGCGCCGGGAGCACCTGGGGATGCTGCACGACCACGCCCTGCTCGTGGACGTGGCGATCGACCAGGGCGGGTGCTTCGAGACCTCGCGTCCCACGACCTACGACGACCCGACGTTCGAGGTCGACGGCATCACCCACTACTGCGTGGCCAACATGCCCGGTGCCGTGCCCCGCACCGCGACCCGGGCGCTGGCCAACGCCACGACGCCCTACCTCCGCCGCCTCGCCCGGGGCCCGCAGCAGGCCCTGGGCGCCGACCCGGAGTTCGCGGCCGGGCTCAACGTGGCCGGCGGGACGATCCGCCACGCGGGGGTGGCCGCCGCGTTCCCGGACCTGCCGGCGCAGCTGGGCTGAAGGGCCCGGAGCGCGGGGCCGTGCAGGCCGCGCCGACGGGCGGGTGCGGTGGCAGCCCTGCCGCTTCCCCTCTAGGGTGGTGGCATGGGCGAACAGGGAAGTGCGGCGCGAGCGCTGGTCCACCCTGTCCGGCCGTCGTCAGGCAGCGCCTCGATCGCTCAGGAGGACGTCGGCGGCTTCTCCGCCGGTCAGAGATAGGCGTGCCCGCGCCGGACTCCTGGCCGATGCCGCCTCGGCGGCTCCAGGAGCGCTGCGCTCCGTGGAGCGCCCGGGCACGTCCTGGGCACGTCCTGGGCGTGTGCCGGCCATCCTGCTTCGCGGACCCGACCGCCTGATCCCCTCCCGCGCTGCCGCACCGGGTGCTCCTGCCCCCCGGGCCCGTTCCGGCCCCGGCCGGCGCCCTGCTGCGCGCGTGCGGGAGTCCCTCTGCACCCCCGAAGGACTTCCCATGCACCCGCTGACCGAACAAGAGATCCGCTCCAGCTTCATCAACTGCTCCCGCCGGGACGCCGCCCGCCTGCCCGTGCCCCCTGAACTGGATCAGGTGGACTGGGACCGCCTGGACTACCTGGGCTGGCGCGATCCCCAGTCCCCGCGGCGCGGATTCGCCGTCGTCCCCACCGAGGAGGGGCCGAAGGGCATCGTCCTGCAGACCTCCGGGCCCGCGGGGCCGGGCAAGCAGGCGATGTGCGCGTGGTGCCAGGACGTGCGCCTGCCCCACCCCGTGGTCATGTACGTGGCCCGCCGGTCCGGCGCGGCCGGACGGGACGGCTCCACCGTGGGCACCTTGATCTGTGAGGGCTTCCAGTGCTCGGCCAACGTCCGGAAGCGCCCGCCCTCCCCGTACAAGGGCTTCGACATGGACGCCCACATCGCCGACCGCATCGCCGGCCTGCGCGAACGGCCCCGGGGCTTCATGGCGGCGGTGGACCGCTGACCGCACCCGCCGGGGGGCCGGGCAGCACGCACCTGCGTCCTGTCCGGCCCTGCTCCCGCGCGGCGGCGCTGCTCCTCCTGCGGAACGGACGGCACGTCCCCGGCGGCGCCGACGTCGTCCGCCCGGAGGTCGAGGACCGTGGAGCTCGCGGGCACGGCCTCGGGCTGTTCGTGGACGGGTGGCCGCCACCGGGGATCCCCTCCCGCCACTCCCACCAGTGCCGGGCAAAGCCGTGGAGCACCGGCTCGCCCCGCCCCGTCCCGGCCACGTGCCTCCGCAGGCCGCCAGGTCCTCCCAGGCCGCGCTCAGCGGCCGCGTCCGCGGGCTGCCCCGGGCGGTGGGTGAGCCGGTGGGCGAGGAGGACCGTCAGCGGAGCGCCTCGGGGTTGACCAGGTGGGGTGGGGTGCGTCCTGCGGCGATGGCGATGGCGTTCAGCGCCGCGAGCCGGGCCATCTCGGCGCGCACGGGCACCGTGGCGGAGCCGATGTGGGGCAGCAGCACGGTGTTGTCCAGCTCGGCCAGGCCCGCAGCCAGGGCGGGCTCGTGCTCGTAGACGTCCAGCCCGGCAGCGGCGATGGTCCCGTTCCGCAGGGCGGTGACCAGGGCGGTCTCGTCCACGACGGGGCCGCGGGCGGTGTTGATCAGGACGGCCGAGGGCTTCATCCGGGCCAGCACGTCCGTGTCCACGAGGTGGTGGGTGGACTCGGTGAGCGGGACGTGCAGGGAGAGGTAGTCGCTGCGGGCCACCAGGTCCTCCCAGGACACCTGGGCGACCCGCCCGGCGAACTCGCCCAGCTCCTCTTCGGTGACCTCGCGGTGTGCCGGGGGCCGGGGGGCGAAGAGCACGGTCATGCCGAAGGCCAGGGCCCGGCGGGCGGTGGCCCGGGCGATGCGCCCGAAGCCGGCCAGGCCCAGCACCGCCCCGGTGACGTCGTGGCCCAGCAGCAGCTGAGGCTCCCAGCCGGTGAACCGGCCCTGGCGGACCATGCGGTCGGCCTCCACGACCCGGCGGGCCGTGGCCAGGATCAGGGCCAGGGCCACGTCGGCGGTGGCGTCGGTGAGGACCCCGGGGGTGTTGCCGACGAGGATGCCGCGGCCGGTGGCGGCGGCGACGTCGATGTTGTTGACCCCGACCGCGTAGTTGGACACCCCCCGCAGCTTCGCCGCAGCCAGCAGCTCCGCGTCGACGCGGTCCCGCAGCTGGGTGAGGACCACGTCGTAGTCCCCCGAGGCGCACAGCTGCGTCAGGCGGGCGTGGTCGGGGGGTGCGGGCAGGACGGTGACCGTGCCGGCCTCCTCCAGCAGCGGCAGGCCAGGATCGGGGATGGGGGTGGTCACCAGAAAACGTGCGCTCATGATCGGTCCTTTCGCGCCCACGGCCATGACCGGGGCTGGGTGGGAGGCCGGGCGGGGAGGCTGTCCGCTCCCGGATGATCCGGCCGGGGAAGGCCACCGGGCGACGGCGGGAAGCGGAAGCCCGTGCGCGCTCATTCTGCCGGTGCGGTGATCCTGCAGGTTTCGTCCGTCACGGGGAGACCAGGTGAGGGTCGGTGCGGAGCCGGCGGTTGAGGTCCTCGGTGGCGGCCTGGAGGGCGGTGGCGGCTCGGGGGGTGGGCGGGGCCCCGGCGGGGCCGGTGATGCTGAGGGCTCCCACGGGCAGGCCGTCGGCCCGGCGGAGGGCGGCGGCGACCGCGCTGAGGCCTGGGCCGGACTCCTGGAGGTCCCAGGCGGTGCCGTGGGCCCGCACGCCGTCGAGCTCGCGGTCCAGGGCGGCGCCGGAGGTGATGGTCCGCGGCCCCGCCCGCTCCAGGGGGCTCCTGAGGTAGAGGGACAGCCACTCGGCGGGGTAGCGGGCCAGCATCGCCTTGCCGGCCGCGGTGGCGTGGGCGGGCAGGCGGTCCCCGGCCTGCGGGACCCCCGGCCGTCGGCTCGGACCGCTCAGGGCCTCGACGACCAGGACCTCGCGTCCCTCCAGCACGCTCAGCTGCACGGGCCGGCCGGTGGCCCGGTGCAGGTCCACCATGGTGGTCAGGGCCAGCCGGCGCACCTCGTGGGGCCGCTGCGTCCTCGCGCCGAGCTCGAACATCTTCAGGCCCAGCAGCACCTCGTAGCCCCGCCGCTCCAGCAGGCCCTGCTCGACCAGCTCCTTGACGATGCGGTGCACGCATGACAGCGACAGGCCGGTGCGGTGGGCCAGCTCGGAGCACCGCGCGGACCCGGGCCCGCCGGAGAAGGCCGCCAGGACGAGGGCCGCCTTCGCGGCCATGGACAGCGTCGAGGCGTCGGGACCTGCCCGCCCGGGGTCGATGCTGACGGCGCTCATCAGATCCTTCCCGCCCTCTCCACCACGTGCTCTCCTCGGCTGTGTCCTGAGTCACTTCCCGGAACAGATCCTCGCGGAGTGACCGTTGACTGTCAACAGTCAACTGCGATAGCGTGACATGGCACACAGTCCGACGCTGCACGTCGAGGCCACGCCGATGGCGCCGACCACTGCGGGCGCTGCTCTGCACGGCAGGAGCGCCCTCCAGGACGAACCCTTCCCGGGGTTCCCGGCCGTGTCGCAGCCCGAGACCCGTTCATCCCTGACCCATTCGAGGAGCATCATGTCGAGCACTCAACGCACCGCTGTCATCACCGGCGCCACCTCCGAGAAGGGCATCGGCGTCACCACCGCCCGCCGCTTCGCCCGCGAGGGCTGGGGGGTCGTGATCCTGGACCTCGACGGTGAGAAGTCCGCGCAGGTCGCCCGGGGCATCGCGCAGGAGTGCGGTGTGCCGGCCTTCGGACACGCGGTCGACGTGTCCGACGAGGCCTCGGTCACCGCCGCCCACGACGCCGTGGCCGCCGAGGTCGCCGCGGGCGACCTGCCCCCCGTGGGGGCGGTGGTCAACATCGCCGGCATCACCTCCCCGGTGGACTTCCTGGACACCACCCTGGAGCTGTGGCACAAGGTCATGGACGTCAACGCCACCGGCACCTACCTGGTCACCAAGGCCTTCCTCCCCGAGATGATCGAGAACGGCTGGGGCCGGATCGTGAACATGTCCTCCGTCTCCGCCCAGCGCGGCGGCGGGGTCTTCGGGAAGGTGCCCTACTCCTCGGCGAAGGCGGCCGTCCTGGGCTTCACCAAGGCCCTGGCCCGTGAGCTGGGCCCGACGGGGGTGACCGTCAACGCCGTCACCCCGGGTGCGGTGGACACCAACATCCGGGTCGGCAGCACCCCGGAGCAGGAGGCCGCCATTGCTGCGAGCGTTCCCGTGGGGCGCACGGCGACCACCGAGGAGGTCGCGGCGTCGATCACCTTCCTCGCCTCCGAGGACGCCGCCTACCTCACGGGTGTGACCCTGGACATCAACGGCGGCAGCCACATGCACTGACATCCACCGCCCGTGCGACGGCGCCCGGGCCCCTCGGAGGACCGAGGGGCCCGGGCGCCGTCGTGCCGGTGGGGCGCCGGCCCGGCATCTCCCCGCCCGATTTCCTCGCGTCCCCGCCCCGTTCCCTCGCGGAGGCTGGTGCCCGTGCCGTGGGCGCAGCGGCAGCGGCCGCACACGGCTGTGGGCCGGACGGAGCGGTCCCCGTCCGGCCCACAGCCGTGTTGTGGTGCGTCCGCGATCAGTCCGCGCGTTCGGTGCGGCGGGGGTGGAGGAGGGTCTTGATCCTCTCGACGATCTTGGTGGTGGAGACCCCGTAGCGGTCGTTGAGGGTGGGCAGGGCCCCGGCGTCGAGGAACGCGTCGGGCAGCCCGACGGGAGTGATCTGGCGCAGGATGCCGTCGCGCACGGCCGCGTGGGCGACGGCGTCGAAGAGCCCGCCGATCACGGTGTGGTTCTCGCAGGTGAGCACCAGGCGGTCCCGGCCCAGTTCCCGCAGGATGGTGTCCTCGTCCAGTGGCTTGAGGGTGGGCACGTGGAGCACCGCGACGTCGACCTTGTCGGCCTCCAGGGCCCTGGCGGCCTCGAGGGCGCGTTCGGTCATCAGCCCGGTGGAGATCAGCAGCACCTCCGCCCCGTCCCGCAGCATCTTGGCCTTGCCCAGTTCGAACGTGTAGTCGTACTCGTCGAGCACCCGGGGCACCTTCCCGCGCAGGATGCGGGTGTAGGTGGGCCCGTCGTGGGCGGCCAGCTGCGGGACGGCCTGTTCGATGTCCACCGCGTCGCACGGGTCCACGATGGTGAGGTTGGGCATCCCGCGCAGGATCGCGATGTCCTCGGTCGCCTGGTGGGAGGGCCCGTAGCCGGTGGTGAGCCCGGGCAGGGCGCAGACCATGTTGACGTTGAGGTCGGCCTCGGCGATGTCCAGGCACAGGAAGTCGTAGGCCCGGCGGGTGGCGAAGACCGAGTAGGTGGAGGCGAAGGGGACGAAGCCCTCCATGGCCAGGCCGGCGGCGGCCCCGAGCAGGGCCTGCTCGGCCATGCCGATCTGGTAGAAGCGGTCCGGCATGGCGTCGCGCAGGATGTGCAGGTCGGTGTACTTGGCCAGATCCGCTGACAGGCCCACGATCCGCTCGTCGCGGGCCGCGAGCTCCACCAGGGCGTGACCCAGCGGGGCCGCGGTGGTGCGCTGGCCCTCACGGGCCAGGGAGGCGCTCATGGCGTCGGAGGTCAGCCTCTGCTTGGGGGCGGCGCTGGTGTTCTGGGTGGTGTTCATGCCTGGGACGACTCCTTCAGTCGGTCGTGGGCCTTCTTCCATTCGTCGGCGGCGACGGACATGAAGTGCAGCTTCTCGCGGTTCTCCAGGAAGTCGACGCCCTTGCCGAGCTTGGTGTTCACGACCAGGCACCGCGGCTGCGGCGCCTCGAGGGCGCGCAGCTCCTCCAGGGCGGTGAGCACGGCGGCGACGTCGTTGCCGTCGACCCGGCGGGTGATCCAGCCGAAGGACTCGAACTTGCCCTCGATGGGCTCCATGCCCAGCATCGCCTGGCTCTTGCCGTCGGCCTGCTGGTCGTTGAAGTCCACGATCGCGATCAGGTTGTCCAGCTCGTGGTGGGCGGCCACGGCGGCGGCCTCCCAGGTGGAGCCCTCGTTGAGCTCCCCGTCGGAGAGGATGTTGTAGACGAACGCGGGGTTGTCCTTGCGCTTCAGGCCCAGGGCCACTCCGTTGGCGATCACCAGGCCGTGGCCCAGGGACCCGCCGGAGATCTCCACCCCCGGGGTGTAGGAGGCCATCGCCGACATCGGCAGGCGGGAGTCGTCGGTCGCGTAGGTCTCCAGCTCCTCCAGCGGGAGGAACTTCGCCTCCGCCAGGGCCGCGTAGAGCGCCAGGGCGTAGTGGCCGATGGAGAGCAGGCACCGGTCCCGGCCCTCCCACTCCGGCTCCTCCGGGCGCAGGTTGAGCTGGTCGGCGTAGAGCACGGCCAGCACGTCGGCGATGTCCAGGGCCTGGCCGATGTAGCCCTGGCCCTGGACCTCGGCCTGGATCAGCGCATTGGTGCGGATCCGGAAGGCCGCCTCCTTGATCCGCTGCAGGCGCTCGGTCTCGACCGGAGCTGGTTCGGTGGTTGTTGGCATGGGTTTCACCTCGAGTGATGTGGGTCGTGGCGCGGACGGTGGGCGGCGGGGAGGCCGTGCGAGGACCGCGCACCTGCTGTGCCGGCCGGTGCGCACCAGGGCTCTCCCGCCCCGAGCCGGCTCGCGTCGATCGGGGCATTTCACGGGCCGAGCCCGCGGCTGAAGGCCTCCGGTCCGCCGGAACCTCCAACGTTGACAGTTAACAGTGAAGCAGGTCACGTTGGCGCTGGCAAGAGGGGGTTCGGTTCGCGGAGGGGCCGGAGGAGCGTGTCCCTCCGCCGTGCACCGGTTCACTGCTGACTGTTGACAGTGACTGTGGTGTGACTCACACTGGACGCACCTGTTGTTAACAGTCAACACCGGAAGGGTTGATCATGAGCACTGATGCTCTCCAGATGCGCGGCCACGTGCACGGCACCAAGGACGCCAAGCGCGTGGCCGTCGGTTCCGGTGTGGGCGCGGTCATCGAGACCTACGACTTCATCGGCTTCGGCACCGCCGCCGCCCTCTACTTCGGCCCGGCGTTCTTCCCCGGGGCCGACCCCGTGACCGCCACGCTGGCCTCCTTCGCCACCCTGGGCGTGGGGTTCGCCGCCCGCCCGCTGGGCGGGATCATCGGCGGGCACCTCGGCGACAAGGTGGGCCGCAAGCCGGTGCTGGTGACGTCGCTGATCGTCATGGGCCTGGCCACCTTCCTCATCGGCCTGCTGCCCACCTACGCCCAGGTCGGGATCATCGCCCCGATCCTGCTGGTGGTCGTGCGCATCGTCCAGGGCCTGGCCTTCGGGGCCGAGTGGGGCGGGGCCATCCTGATGAGCTACGAGCACGCCCCCTGGAAGTCCAAGGGCAAGTACACCGGCATCGTCCAGGCCGGCTTCCCCGTCGGGCTGCTGCTGGCCAACCTGGTGTTCCTCGCCAGCGCGAACCTCGCGGGCGACCTGGCCTGGCGCATCCCGTTCCTGGCCTCCATCGTGCTGGTCGTCGTGGGGCTCATCATCCGCTCCAAGGTGCCCGAGTCCCCGGTGTTCGACGACGTCAAGGACCACGGCGACATCGTGAAGAACCCGATCGTGCAGGTGATCAGGGACGACTGGCGCAACATCGTGCGCGGCATCTGCCTGCGCGTGGCCGAGACGGCCGGCTACGCCGTGTCGGTGACCTACATGATCTCCTACCTGCACACCGCCGAGCTGGCCACCAAGACCGAGACCCTCACCGCCCTGTGCGTGGCCTCCGCGATCGGCATCTTCGCCACGATGGCCTGGGCGCGACTGACCGACCGCATCGGCCGGCGCCCGCTCTACATCGCCTCCTGCGCCTTCGCGGCCGCCTTCGGGATCCCGATGTTCCTGCTGGCCAACACCGGCGCGTTCCTGGCCGTGATCGCCACCATCGTCATCGCCTACGCGGTGTGCCAGAACTCCCTGGCCGGGGCCCAGGGCGCCTGGTTCCCCGAGCTCTTCCAGGCCAACACCCGCTCCTCGGGGGCGTCGCTGGCCTACCAGATCTCCGCGATGGTCTCGGGGTTCACGCCCTTCATCACCACCCTGCTCTTCATCCAGCTCGGCTGGACGGGCCCGGCCCTGCTGTTCTCCGCCTACGCGGTGATCGGCCTGCTCGCCGCCCTGCTCACCCGTGAGACCTGGGGGCCGGCGGAGCGACGCCTCGCCGAGGAGGCCTCCGTCCAGGAGCCCGTGCCTGCCGGTTCGTGAGCGACGCGCGCTCGCCGGCTCCGGAGCCCGGGGCCGGCGGCCGGGAAGCAGCGGGTGCGGCCCGGTCCCCAGGCGGGACCGGGCCGCACCCGTGTCCGCCGGCGGGCGGACGAGGCGCCTCGCAGGATCCGTGCACCGGGGACCTCCGGTCCGGCTGAGCGGATCGTCCTCCGTCAACGGTTAACCGGCACGTATGATCGAGGCATGGCCGGATCGGCCGCGGCAACCCGCAGGGGTCTGCACCGGGGCCGCGCTGGAAGCGCCGCGTCATGAGAACGGCACCGGCCCGCCGTGACCGCAGACCACAGGGCCACAGACCTCTCTCGCCCCCGCTCTCGAAGGACGACCCCGATGACCACTCAGACAGCCGCCCTGGCGGGCCTGGCCAAGGTGAACCTGCGCCAGCAGGCCCTGACGGCGCTGCGTCGTGCCATCACCACCGGAGAGCTGCCCCCCGGCACCCACCTGGTGGAGACGGAGCTGTCCGAGCAGCTGCAGATCAGCCGCGGCACCCTGCGCGAGGCCATGCGCCAGCTCCAGCAGGAAGGCCTCATCTCCGCCGGGGCCCGCGGCCGGCTGTCCGTGCGCAGCCTGGACGCCAAGGAGATCCTGGACATCTTCGCCGTCCGCGCGGCCCTGGAGGCCCTGGCCGTCCGGACCCTGAGCCAGGCGGAGAACCGCGACGCGGCCGTGGCCACCCTGCGGGAGGCGGTGCGGGCCATGGAGGAGGCCGTCGAGCACACGATGGAGGAGCGGATCGAGGCCGACCTGAACTTCCACCGCACCCTGTGCCAGCTCACCGGCAACGCCATGCTCCTGCACTCGTGGCAGTCCCTGGAGGGATCGATCCGGATGTCGTTCATGTGGGCCGGCATGGAACGGGCCGTCGGGAACATGCGCGTGGACCGGCACACCACCATCGTCGACGTCATCGCCGCCGGCGACGCGGCCGCGGCCGCGGACTACATGCTCTCCCACATGGACGAGGCCGCCGCCAACCTCGTCACCTGAGCGTCCGCCGGGGCCCGAGGGCCCCGCCCGTCGGGAGCGCCGGCGTGGCCGTGCTGCCTAGACCGTGATGACCTCGAGGCCGAGCTCGGCCGCGCGGGCCTGCTCGTCGGGGGAGAGCACGTGGTCGGTGATGACGGTCGTGAGGGCGTCGGCGTCGGCGACCCACCCGAAGGTGGTCCTGCCCCACTTCGTCTCGTCGCACAGCAGGACCACGCGGCCGGAGTACCGGATGGCGGCGGTCTTGATCGCCGCGTCCTCGGCGTCGTAGGAGGTCACGCCCTCGGGGAACGAGAACCCGCAGCAGGAGATCACGGCGGTGTCGAAGCGCATGGTCGTGATGCTGTTGAGCGCCTGGGCCCCGGTGGCGGAGAGCTCGTCGGGGCGGATGTCCCCGCCGCACACGGTGATCGGGACGCCGGCGTCACCGAGGACGGTCGCGGCCCGCAGGGACAGCGGCACCACGCGCAGGCTGGGGTCCTGGAGGTGGCGCGCCACCTCCAGGCAGGTGGTGCCTCCGTCGAGCACGACGCTCTCGCTGGGAGCCAGCAGCGCGGCGGCGGCAGCGGCGATGCGCCGCTTGGCCTCGGGGTTGACCGAGGTGCGAGCGGCGAACGGCGTGGTGACACCGCGCAGGGACAGCCGGCGGGCGCCGCCGTGCGTGCGCCGCAGGACGCCCTCCTTGTCCAGCTGCACCAGGTCCCGGCGCACGGTCGCTTCCGAGGCTCCCAGCCTGTCCACGAGCTCGGCCACGCTGACGTTCTCGGCGGTCTCGAGCAGGCGCAGGATGCCTTCCCGCCGTTCCAGTGTTCCCATGCGCGCAGTCTATGCCCATGTGATCGTTCGATCACATTCGCTCGACTGATCGATCAACTTCCGTAGGATGGGAACCATGCGACTGCTGCTCATCCGCCACGGCCAGACCCAGCCCAACGCCGACGAGGTGATCGACACCCGGATCCCCGGGCCCCCGCTGACCGCCCTGGGAACCCGGCAGGCGGCGGCGCTGCCGGAGGCCCTGGCGCAGGTCCTGGCCGGGGAGGACCTCGGGGCGCTGTGGGTCTCGAGCATGCTCCGCACCCACCAGACCGCCGCGCCCCTGGCCCGGGCGCACGGGCTGAGCCCGGTCGAGCGCCACGGCCTCCACGAGATCCAGGCCCCGCACTGGGAGCTCTCCGGGGACCCCGCCCACCTCGACGCCTACTACGACGTCGTGCTCTCCTGGGCCCACGGGCAGCTGCAGCGGCCGATGCCCGGCGGGGAGACCGGCGAGGAGTTCTTCGCCCGCTACGACGCCGTCGTCGACGAGGCCGTGCGCGCCGCCCGGGCGGCCGGGCAGGACACCGTGGCGGTGGTCGGCCACGGCACGGCCATCCGCTGCTGGAGCGCCCGGCGGGCGGACAACCTCGACGCCGCCACCCTGGAACGGCGCCCGCTGGAGAACACCGGCGTGGTGGTCCTCCAGGCCACCCCCCAGGGCGCACGCCCCTGGACGTGCCGCACCTGGATGGGCGCACCCCCCAGCGGCATCGGCGCCCACGCCCCGGCCGGGCCCGCCGGCGCACCGCTCGCCTGAGCCCCCGCCGCAGCTCCCGCCGCCGCGGGCCCCGGTCACCGTCGGGCGGCTCGACGGTGGCCGGGTCCTGCCGGTCACCGGCACGGACGTCGCCGAGGAGGTGCATGACGACCCCGGCCAGGGGGCGCTCCTCCTGGTGCGGTGGTCGATGCTCCGTCGGCGGAGGGGCGGCAGCGGAGGAGAGGTGGGGCGAGGTGAGGGCGCAGACGGCCACCCCGGTGTGCACCGGGCGGGCATGCTCCCCGGTCAGCCCTCATGGCCGGCAGGGAGTCCCTGCTGAGTGGTGTACCGGCAGGGTGTCCCTGGCGTGGCGGAGCAGATCTATCCTGGCGGGATGGACAACCGCACCGAGGTCCGCGAGTTCCTCATGTCACGCCGGGCCAAGCTCACCCCCGAGGCCGCCGGACTGCCGGCCGGGGGCACCCGGCGGGTGCCGGGGCTGCGCCGGAGCGAGGTCGCTGCCCTGGCCGGGGTGAGCGTGGAGTACTACGCCAAGCTCGAGCGCGGGCAGGTCGCCGGGGCCAGCGCCTCGGTGCTCGAGGCGATCGCCGCCGCCCTGGGCCTCGACGACACCGAGCGGGCCCACCTGTTCGACCTGGCCCGGGCCGCCGACGGTGTGCCCGCCTCGGGACGGCCCCGGCGGCGGGCCGTCAGGCCGGTGACGGCCCGGCCCTCCCTGCAGTGGGCGCTGGAGGCGAGCACCGAGGCGGTGGCCTTCGTGCGCGATGCGCGCCAGGACCTGCTGGCCGTCAACGCCCTGGGGCGGGCCTTCTACGCCCCGCTGATCGGGGCGGGCGGGCGCACCCCGAACCTGGCCCGGTTCCAGTTCCTGGATCCGGCCTCCCGGGACTTCTACCCCGACTGGGAGGCCTTCGCGGGGATGTGCGTGGCGATCATGCGCGCCGAGGCCGGCCGGGACCCGCACGATCACCGGCTGCAGGAGCTGGTGGGGGAGCTGTCCACCCGCAGCGAGGTCTTCCGCACCCTGTGGGGGGCGCACGACGTGCGGACCCACGGGGCCGGCACCAAGCGCTTCCACCACCCGGTGGTGGGGGAGCTGGTCCTGGCCTACGAGGAGCTGGCCGTCACCGCCGAGCCCGGGCACGTGCTCATGATCTACACCGCCGAGCCCGGCTCGCCCTCGGCCGAGCGGCTGCGGCTGCTGGCCTCCTGGGCCGCCGACCGCCCCGCCGCCGTTCCCCGCTCCTGACCGCGCCCCTGGCCGCGGCCCTGCCGGGGACGACGGGGCCGCTCCGGCGGCGGGTTCACGGCTCCAGGTGGCGGGCCAGGTTCGCCAGGGACGAGGCGAGACCGGCCGCGTGGGCGTCCGCGGAGATCCCCGCGGGAACGTCGTCGGCACGGATGTCCACGCGGGTGCCGCCGTCGACCTCGGCGACCTCCCACGTCATGGTCATGGTGCCGGCGTAGGCGGGGTCGTCGGAGACGAAGTCCACGGCCTGCACGATGCGCACGCCGGGGACGATGTCGACGAAGCGCACGTCCACGACGTCGGAGTCGGCGGTGGCCTTGCCGGGAACGGCCGGGGTGCCGGCATAGGTGAGGACCATGCGGTAGGACCCTCCCGGCCGGGCGTCGAACCGTTCGAAACGACCGCTCATCCCCTCCGGGGGCAACCATGCCGCGAGCGCGTCCGGGTCGACCAGGGCGGCGTAGACCTGGTCCGGGGAGGCGGCGACCACCCGGGAGGCGGTGTCAGTTCGTGCCACGGCGCCATCGTAGGGCCTCGGCCCCGTTCACGGCGTCCATCGGGTCGGGTCCCGGGCCGGCTGCCGGCACGCGGGTGCGCCCGAGCAGCGAACCCGCCAGCGCACGGTTCAACCCGGGCAGCGCGAGGAGGCGGAGGGCCGCGTGCCGCTTCCGCAGCGTCGCGCTGCTCGACGGGAGGAACCACTCGACCCCGGATCGTCCGGCTCGTTGTCGTTCGGCGACGACAGGCCTCCAGCGCCGTTCGTAGGCGGACAGCCCGTCCGGCACCGTGGGCGCCGACGCGAGCTGGGCGGCGAGCACGGACGCGCCGGCCACCGCGAGCGAGGCGCCCTGGCCGGCGACGAGCGACACGGCCTGACAGGCGTCCCCTGCCAGCACGACATGGCCGGCGCTCCACCGGGGGACCTCCACCTGGGCGACGACGTCGTAGTACATCCCGCCGGAGGGCGGGCAGCGGTCGAGCGCTGTGGGCACCAGCCAGCCGAGGCCCGCGAACGCGGTCCGCAGCGCCGCACGGGCATCGTCGGGCCTGGCCGCCTCCGGGGTGCGGTGCACCGTGAAGACGGCGGTCCGGCCGTCGCGCAGTGCGTAGAGGCCCATCATCCGATCGACGGTGTCGGTGAGGTGCAGGCGGTCCCCGAGCAGAGCGGGCAGGTGCGGATCGGTGAACGTGAAGGCCGCGGTGTGCAGCCCGAGGAGGCGGATGTACTGCTCCTCCGGGCCGAAGACCAGTGATCGGGCTCGGGAGTGGATGCCGTCGGCGCCCACCAGCAGGTCCGCCTCGAGGACGGTCCCGTCGTCCAGGACCCCGCGGACCGAGCCGGGCCCGTCGTCGATCCGGTCCACCGTGCACCCGAAGCGCAGGTCGACGCTGCCGGCGACCTGCTCGCGCAGGGCGAGCTCGAGGTCGGGGCGCATGAGGCTCATCAGCCGGCCGTCCAGCGCGCGGGCGAAGCGGGCGTAGCCGGCGCCGGCTCGACGCCGGCCGTGGTCGTCGACGTAGACCAGCTCGGAGATGGGGTGGCTCAGCTCGCGCAGTCGCGGCAGGATCCCCATCGCCTCCGCGGCCGCGTACCCGGGACCGAAGAAGTCGAGCATGTAGCCCTCGGCGCGGGGTCCGGCGGCGCTCTCCACCACCGTGACCGCCCAGCCCTGACGGTGGAGCTGCAGGGCGCAGCTGAGACCGGCGATGCCGGCGCCGCAGATGATGGCTCTCACGGTCAGGTCCTACGTCACGCGGTTGTTCTTCTCACGATTCTGGACAGGTCCGCGTCGTTGCGGAAGGGGGGCGTGCGTTCCGGCGGCCGTGCCCCGCTCACGGGCCTGCGATGAGGCGCAGGCCCCGGCCGTGCTGCCGGGACCGCAGCGGCGCCTCCGCCTGGACCGCCCATCCGTCCTGGTGCTGCTCGGAGCGTGGCGCCGGTCCCGCGACCGCGAGGACGGGCCCGAGCACCACCATCCCGATCGACGGGTCGTGCAGCGAGTGGCCCCACAGGAGCGTGCCGCGCATGCCGGTTACCTCCCCGACGGCCGCGTCGAGATCCTGGCCGGGGCAGGTCGCGGGATGCCCTTCGCCCAGCCTGTGCAGTTCGACGACGTGCTCGGCTCCTGGCCGGCGCCGAACCGGAGGCAGGTCCCGGCCTCCGGGCAGGCCCCGTCGAGGGTCTCCGGGAGTGCGGTGCCGGCTCCGTGCTCGCGGGGGCCGGTAGCGTAGGGGCCATGACAGTGGATGCTGGGACCCCCGAGGAGGCAGCCCGGGTGCGCGCCCTGCACGCGCTGAACGTCCTCGACACCCCCAAGGAGGAGCGCTACGACCGGGTGGTGCGCATCGCCCAGCAGGTCTTCGGGGTGAAGGCCGCCGCGGTGAACCTCATCGACGCCGACCGGCAGTTCACCAAGGCCGAGACCGGGCTGGACGGGCTGGTCCACGCCGCCCGCACCGACTCGCTGTGCGCCCGCACCGTCGATCAAGACGCCCCGCTGATTGTGCCCGACGCGGTGGTCGAGGCGCGGTTCGCCGGCAGCGCCTTCATCGCCGGGCCGGACCCGGTGCGCTTCTACGCCGGGCACCCGCTGCACGCCCCCGGCGGGGAGCCGGTGGGCTCGCTGTGCCTGGTCGATGACCGTCCCAGGGAGCTGGACGCGCGGGAGCGTCGCCTGCTGGCCGAGATGGCCGGGTGGGTCGAGCGCGAGCTCGCCGCCCAGGACGAGATGGACCGCGCGGCCCAGGTCCATCGCCTGATCATGCCGCAGTCCACCCCCCGGCTGGACGGCTACGAGCTGGCGGGCCGCTGCACGCCCACCCGGGATCTGGGCGGGGACTTCTACGACTGGTTCCCGCTCGGTGACCAGCTGCAGGTCAACGTCGCCGACGTGATGGGCAAGGGAGTGCCGGCGGCCCTGCTGGCCTCCTCGGCCCGCACCGCCCTGCGCGGAGCGTCCGGGTTCCTCGGCCTGCCCGAGGCGGTCGACGAGGCCGCGGCCACGATCGCGCCGGTGCTGGAGGAGGCCGGGGCGTTCGTCACCGCGATCTGCGTGCGCCTGGACCCGGGCACCGGGGGCCTGCGCTGCGTCGATGCGGGCCACGGGCTCGGGGCGATCTACCGGCCCGACGGTGGCTACCGGCGCCTGCGCTACTCCGGCCCGCCCATCGGGGTCCTGCCCGGCCTGCGCTGGGAGGCCCACGACGACGTCCTGGCCCCGGGCGAGACCCTGGTGGTGGTCTCCGACGGCTTCCTGGACTACTTCTCCGACGACACCGTGGCGATCCGGGCGGCCGCGCAGCTGATGGCCGACACCGCCGACCCGCAGGAGTTCGTCGACCGTGCCACCGCGTTCGCGCTCGAGCGCGGCCTGGAGGACGACGTCACGGTCGTGGCGCTGCACCGCCGGCCCTGAGCCGGACCCGTCCACCGCACGCAGGCACCGTCCCGCAGTGCCGGTGGCCGAGGGCGGTCCTCCATCCGGCCGGCGCCACCACGGCCCCGGTGATCCTGCGCAGAGGCGGCAGGGGGTCGTCGCCTGCCTCGGACGCTGGGCGCGGCAGTGGTGGGCGGTTCCCGGAAGCCGGCGCGCCCCGAAGGGCACGCCCATTTGTTTAATGCGAATGATACTCATTAGCATGGGAGCCTGCTGATGAAACTCTGACGAGGGAGAGTCCGTGCGCGCTCGGGCCCGGTGGGACGTGGTGGATCTGGGTGTCACCGTGGGCGGAACGCCTGTGCTGCAGGACGTGAGCTTCCGGGTGGAGCCCGGCCGGCGGACGGCTCTGCTCGGGGCCTCGGGGTCGGGCAAGTCGCTGACCGCCCTGGCCCTGCTGGGGCTGCTGGGCCCGCAGTTCCAGGTGGAGGGCACCGTGCGCGTGGACGGCCACGAGCTGCCGTGGCGCCAGGCGCCGGGACGGCGTCCCGGGGTGGCGGCGGTCTTCCAGGACTCGACGACCGCCCTGAACCCGGTGGTCCGCCTGGACCGGCAGCTGCTGCCCCCGATCGCCCGCCGGCGGGGGCTCACCGCCGGCAACGCCAGAGACCTCGTGCAGGGGCTGCTGGCCGAGGTGGGCTTCGAGGACCCGGAGCGGATCCTGGACAGCCGGTCCGCGCAGCTGTCCGGTGGTCAGCGCCAGCGGGTGTGCCTGGCGTGGGCCATGGCGGCCTCCCCGGGGCTGCTGGTGGCCGACGAGCCGACGACGGCCCTGGACATGATCAGCCAGCGCCACGTGGTCGACGCGCTGCGCCGGTGCACGGGGGAGGGGCGCAGCTCCTTGCTGTTCATCACCCATGATCTGGCCGTCGCGGCCGGCCTGTGCGAGCACGCCGTGGTCCTCGAGCGCGGACGGGTGGTGGAGTCCGGGCCCATGGACCGGATCCTCGCTTCCCCGCAGGCGCCGTTCACCGCCGCTCTGGTGGCCGCCGCCCAGGCCGGTCAGCCGCCTGCTGCGGCACCGGTGGGAGTGGCCTCGTGACCCCGCCGCCCGAGCCGGTCACCCTCCGCGGTGTGGGACTGGGCAAGTCGTACCGCGGCCCCTCGGGAACCGCCTCGGCGCTGGTCGACGTGGACGTGAGCGTCCGTGAGGGGACGGCCCTGGGGGTGGTGGGCCCGTCCGGGTCCGGGAAGTCCACGCTGCTGTCCGTGCTCCTCGGAGCGCAGCGCCCGGACCGGGGCCGTGTGCTGTTCGACGGCGCGCCCGCGGCCGGTCGGCAGCGGATCCGCCGGCTGCGCCGGGCGGTGCAGTACGTCCCGCAGGATCCGGCCTCCAGCCTCGACCCCCGCCGGTCCGTGGGCCGGCAGCTGCGGGAGCCGCTGCGGCGGTTCCGCGTGGACGGCGACCATGCCCGCATGGTCCGGGAGGCGCTGGAGCGGGTGGGGCTGGGCGCCGAGCACCTGGACCGGCGCCCCCACGAGCTGTCCGGGGGGCAGGCCCAGCGGGTGGCCATCGCCCGCGCCCTGGTGATCCGGCCCCGGATCCTGCTGGCCGACGAGGCGGTGAGCGGGCTCGACGTGCCCCTGCGCCGGCAAGTGCTGCAGCTGCTGCGGGGGCTGCACACCGAGGCGGGGCTGGGCCTGCTGTTCGTCTCCCACGACCTGGCCGCGATCCGGTTCCTGTGCGACCGGGCGCTGGTGCTGGACCACGGACGGGTGGTCGAGGAGGGGCCCACCGGCCGGCTCCTCGACGCTCCTCGTCACCGGCTGACCCGGGAGCTGGTGGATGCTGTTCCGCGCCTGCCCGCCTGAGGCCCGCACACCACCGGGCGCCCAGCCGGTGGCCGACCACGGCGTCCACGCCGTGGTCGCGTTCCCGGCCGGTGCCCTGGGTGCCCTCGCCGGTCCGTTGTCCGCACCATCTTCCTCCGAAAGGACCCCTCGATGATCCTCCGCCCGCCTCCGTCCCGTTCCCGCTCCGCCCGCCGCCTCGGCGCGGCCGGTGTGGCCGGCGCCAGCGCCGTGCTGCTCACCGGATGCTTCTCCGCGGACCCCGGTGCCGCCGGCGGAGACGGCGGCACCGGGGGGCGGATCGAGGTGGCCATGCTCCAGCCGCCCCGCTCCGGGCTGTCCCCGCTCAGCGACGACGCGTTCAAGCTCTCCCGGTGGTCCACCGCCGAGACGCTGGTGCGCCTCGACGAGGCCGGTGAGGCCCAGCCGCAGCTGGCCACCGACTGGCAGCAGCTCGACGGCACCACGTGGTCCTTCACCATCCGCGACGGGGTGACCTTCCACGACGGCACCGCGCTGACGGCCGACAACGCCGCGGCCGCCCTGCAGCACGCCGCGAGCGCGTCCCCGGCCCCGCGGATCCTCGACGGGGTGCAGATGGAGGTGGACGCCGAGGGCGACACGGTGCGGGTGACCACTGCCGAGACCGACCCGCTGGTCCCGCAGCGGCTGTCCAGTCCTCAGCTGGCGATCCTGGCCCCGGCCGCCTACGAGGGCACCGCGGTGGACCCGGTCGGTCACGGCACCGGGCCCTTCGAGCTCACCGGCGTGGACGGCACCTCCGGGGCCACCCTCGACCGCTACGAGGACCACTGGAACGGTCCGGCCGCGGCGGCGGGCATCGACGTGTCCTTCGTGCCCGACGGGACGGCCCGGGCCGCGGCCCTGCGGACCGGGGAGGCCGACGTCGTCGAGGCCGTGCCCGTCGGCCAGGCCGCCCGGATCGAGCAGGACCTCCTGCAGGAGGTGCCCATGCCGCGCACCAACACCGTCTACCTCAACACCGAGCAGGGCCCGTTCGCCGACCCCGCGATCCGGGCGGCCGCCCGGGAGGCCCTGGACCCCGGGGCGGTCGTCGAGGGGGTCTACGAGGGCCGGGCCGATGAGGCTGCCGGCCTGCTGGGCCCGGCCATCCCCTACGCGGCGGCCGGCCGGGACACCGGCGCCTACCGCACCGCCCTGGCGGACCGGGCCCAGCCCGAGGACCCCCAGGGCAGGAAGATCACCATCGGCACGTTCACCGACCGCGCCGAACTGCCGGAGGTCGCGGTCCAGCTGCAGCAGCAGCTGGAGGCCGCCGGCTTCGAGGTCGACCTGGACGTGCGCGAGTACCAGTACATCGAGGCCGACGCCCTCGAGGGCGAGTTCGACGCGTTCGTCCTCTCCCGGGCCACCGTGCTGGACTCCGGGGACCCGGTGGCCTACCTGGTCAGCGACTTCGGCTGCGAGGGCTCCTTCAACCTCTCCCAGTTCTGCTCCGAGGCCGTCGACGCGGCCCTGGACCGGGCCGAGAAGGCCACCCCCGGGGAGGAGCGGCGCGCGGCCATCATGGAGGCAGAGGCGGCGATCCTGGCCGAGGACGCCGCGATCCCGTTGCTGCACGAGCGTGTGATCCAGGGCGAGCAGAGCGGCGTGGCCGGTGCCGCCCGTGATCCGCGCGAACGCGAGCTGGTCACCGCCGAGACCACCGTGGCCGGATGAGGGGACGGGGTTGGGCCGCGGCCCTGATCTCGCGCACCGCGTCGCTGGCCGCGGTGGTGGTGCTCATCGGGGCGCTGCCGTGGTTGTCGGGCAACAGCCCCGAGTACACGATCCTGCGCGCCCGCTACGCCGACCGGGAGCCCACCCCGGAGGTCCTCGCCCAGATCCGTGCCGAGCTCGGCCTGGACCGCGGCCCCCTGGGCGTGTTCACCGACTGGGCCTCCGGGATCCTCGCCGGAGACCTCGGAACCTCGTGGATCTCCGGGCACCCGGTGCTGCCCGGGGTGGTGCAGGCCCTGGGGGTGTCGATGACCCTGATGGGGGCCGCCCTGGTGGTCGCCCTCGTGCTCGCCGCCCTGCTGTGCCTGCCCGCGGTGCGGGCCGGGCTGGACGGGCGGCCCGCCCGGGGCGCGGGCACGGCGGCGGCGGCACTGACGGCCCTGCCGGAGTTCCTGCTGGCCGCCGTGCTGCTGGTGGTCGTGGCGGTGGGACTGGGGTGGCTGCCCCCGTACGGGTGGCGCGGACCCGAGCACGTGGTCCTGCCCGCCCTGGCCCTGGGGATCCCGGCAGGCGGGCTGATCGGGCGGCTGGCCGGGACCGCCCTGGCCGGGGCCTTCACCGAGCCCTGGGTGCAGACCTGGGCCGTGGCCGGCCACCCCCGGACCCGGATCGCCGCCGCGGTCACCCGCCGGGCCCTGCCCGGGGTGGTGGGACAGATCGGGCTGGTCGTCATCGGCCTCACCGGCGGTGCGGTGGCCGTGGAGGAGGTCTTCGCCGTCCCGGGCCTGGGCCGGTCCCTGCTGGGGGCCGCCGCGGCCCAGGACCTGCCCACCCTGCAGGCCGGAACCCTGGTCCTGCTCGTGCTGGCCACGGTCTGTGGGGCGCTGGCGGTGACCGCCCAGCGGGTCCTGCTCGGACCCGCCGCCCGGACCGGACACCTGCCCGTGCCCCGCCCGCCTGTGGTGCCGCGCCCCCGGTGGTGGGCGGTCCCGGCGGCCTCCGCCGCCGCCCTGGCGGCCCTGGTCCTCACCGGGCTCCTCCGCGATCCCTACAGCTCCGCCCACGACCGGCTCCAGGCCCCGTCGCCCGCCCTGCCCCTGGGGGCCGACGCCGCCGGGCGCGACGTCCTGGCCCGGGTCGGCCACGGCGCGGTGGACACCCTGGGGCTGGCCCTGCTGGTGGCCGCCGCCTGCCTGGTCATCGGCCTGGCCGTGGGGCTGACCGGACGCTGGTCCACCGGCCCGGTCGAGGTCACCAACGCCGCGCCCCCGATCGTCGCCGGCATCCTCGTGGTGGCCGTCGCCGGGCCCTCCGGAGCGGGAGCCGCGCTCGCCGTGACCGCGGTGAGCTGGGCCCCGCTGGCCGCCCACACCGCCGCCCTGGCCGCCGAGATCAGCGGCCGCCCCTACGTCCGGGTGCTGCCGCTGCTGGGCGTGGGCCGGGCACGGGTCCTGCTCGGCACCGTCCTGCCCTCCCTGCTGCCGGAGGTGAGCCGCCACGCGATCCTGCGCCTGCCCGGCATCGCCCTGGCCCTGGCCGCCCTGGGCTTCCTCGGGCTCGGACACCAGCCCCCCACCCCCGAGTGGGGGCTGCTGCTGGCCGAGGGCATCGGCTACGTCGAACGCGCCCCCTGGACCGTGCTCGGCCCGGCCTCCGCCCTGGTGCTCGCCGCCGTCCTCGCCGTCTCCCTCTCCAGCGTCGAGAGCGCACCTCGTCCCGGCCTGCCGCAGGGTCCGGTCCCGGCGACGCCGGCGAGTTCTCGGTGATCCCCTCGGGACCGTCCCGAGAAGCCCCTGGAGACCCTGTCCACGGAGGTGCTGCGGTGTCAGGGCACCTCGCCGGGAGGCACGGGCCGCGGAGGAGCTCCGGCGGTTGCCGCCCTTCTTCTCCAGGGGCGCTCCCCTGGACGGTATCGGCGCCCCGGCCGGGTCCGGGCTCGTGGAAGGGTCAGGGGCGGCCGGTGCACTCCCGGTAGTCCAGTTCGACGCTCAGGTCCCGGTGCCGTTCCATGGTCACGGGGTGGGGCCCGGCCGGGGAGAGGTGCTCGTGCTCGAGCTGACGGGTGAGGCGGCTGTGCAGCAGCTGCACCTGCTCCAGAGGCAGGTGCTCCAGGTCGTCGGGGAAGTCCTGGTCCGGGGCCAGCAGCGTGGCCGGGACCAGGACGGGAGGATCCGTGCGACGGGTCGGGCTGCGCCGACCGCAGGCCGGCTCCTGGGCGGTGTGGTCGGGGGCAGGATGCACAGCAGCTTCTTTCGGTGGCTACGACAAGGTCGTGGCCGACTACCCGACGCGTCTGCCAGCCTAGAGCATCTCCTCCGCGCTCAGCGCCCGGGGTGCCCTGGCGGAGTGGGCGCCCAGCACGGGGCCGGATCGGGTCACGCCACGGCCCCGCCGGTGGCCGGCGGGGTGGAGGGGTTGAAGTGGGCGGTCACCGGCCCGTTGTTGGCGCGGGTCACCAGCTCGGCGGCCAGCTCCCGCAGCTTGATGTTGCGCCGGTTGGAGAGGGACTTGAGCAGCTCCACCGCTTCGTCGTGCGTGCAGCCCTGCCGGCCCATGACGATGCCCACCGCCAGGTCGATGGTGCTCCGCGACTGCATGGCCGCGCCCATGTCGGCCTCGGTGTCGTGGTGACGGGCCAGGCGCACGGCCAGCCGCATCGCGCGGGAGGCCAGGGCGACCTCGCGCTCGATCGCCGCGACGGTCGTGGGGTCGAACTGGCGGAGGGACTCGGAGTAGACGTTCAGGGCGGCCCTGGCCTCCCCGTCGAGGTCGAAAGGGGCGGCCAGCACGGAGCGGATCCCGGTGCCGGCCGCGGCCCGGGCGTAGGGCGGCCACCGGTCGTCGCTGCGGCTGTCGGCCAGCAGCACCAGCCGCTGCTCCTCCGCGGCCGTCAGGCACGGGCCGCCGTCGAAGGCGTACTGGACCTCGTCCAGGGCCGCGGCGCGTTCGTGGCTGGTGGCCACCGTGGCCGCGGTGCTCCCGCGCAGCACGGTGATCGAGCACCACAGGTCCTCGGCCCCTCGGCGAGGGCGGCGGCCGTGCCGGCCACGAACTGCTGGAGGAAGTCGGTCAGATCCGTCGAGCTCCGCAGCAGCTCCTCCAGTTCCAGGGCGCGTGCGTTGATCACCGTCAGATCCGCCATGGGTCCAACCACCGTTCTGTGTCCTGCGCGGACCCCCTCGCCGCGCCCGAGACCGGTGTGGAGGCACACCGGCGGCAGAACTGTACCAGGAGGTAACCGCACCGGAGCCCGACGTCACGGTCCCGGACCTTCATGCACCGTCCTGACCGCGCCCGCCCCGGGGTCCGCGCGCCCGTGCGGGGCGGTCGGCATCACGGGGGTGAGCGGGCAGACCGGGGCCAGGGCCGTCAGCGCGGTGCGCACGGCGTGGAAGAGGTTCCACCGGGCGGGAGCCGGTGATCTCGACGTTGGCCCACACGGCATGACCGTCAGGGCAGTGGTGCACAGCACACCCGCCGCCGCGAGGAGCACGCTCATCCTCCTGCGGGCAGGCGCTCGACCTGGTCGGCGACGTCGCGGAGGATCGCCGGCCAGTCCCCCCGGCCGGACTCCGGGCCCAGGCGGACGACGACCCCGGCGGGGTCGACGTGGACGAACTGCCCGATGCTGCCGCGGGCGTAGAAGCGGCCCGCACGGGCGGTGTCGACCCACCACCAGTACTGGCGGCGGGCGGCCGGGCCCCCGGAGGCGTCCCGCGCGGTGGCCCGTTCCAGGACCGGGCCCATCAGCAGCGGGCTGCAGTCGTTGCGGTGCCACCGCTGCCCGGCGTCATCCCGCGGCGGCGCGGGGCCCGGGACCGAGGAGCCCGGCGGCAGCCAGGACCAGCAGCTCACGCTGCTCCCGCGGCAGCCGCACGCGGCGGCGCAGATAGGCCTCCACGTCGATCGCGGTGGCCTCCCCGCCGAGGCCGACGTACTCCCACCACAGCTGGACCGTCTCGACCCCGGCCGCGGCCAGCGCCTGCTGGACCCGGCGTGCCTGACGGCTGCCGCTGGCGTCCTCGTCCACGGGCTCCTCCTCGTGACCTCGCCGTCGCGCACGGGCGCCGGACGACGCTGTCCCGGGCCCGTGCGCGACGCCCCCGACCCCTCCATCGTCAGCCGGTGGCGGGGGAGCCCGCCACCGCAGGGCCGTGATCGTGCGCTGCGGGGACCATCCCTGCTCTCCCCGGACCACCGGCCACGGACGCGGCCCGGCCCGGAAGCTCCGGGGCCGTGGAGCGGCGCCACGCGGAAGGGCCCGGGGATCGGGCGGCGACGCTCAGGTGCGCAAGGTCGTCGCCGGGCTCTGCCCGTGGCGGTCCCGGTAGGCGGCGGCGAACCGTCCCCGGTGCGTGAAGCCCCAGCGCAGGGCCACGGCCTCCACCGTCACTCCCGTCGCGGGGTCGGCGGCCAGCAGGTCCCGGTGGGCGGCGTCGAGCCGGGCCGTGCGCAGGTACTCCAGCGGAGTGGTGTCCTTCTCGCGGCGGAAGGCCGCCTGCAGACCGCGCGGGCTCATCCGGGCCGCGGCGGCGATCTCGGGCAGGCCGATGTCGGCGGCCAGGTGCTCCTCCATGAACGCCACGGCACGGCGCACCCCGGCCGGGACCGGGCGGTCCTGGCCGGGGGCGGGGGGCTGGTCGAGGAAGGTGTTCGGAAAGGTGTGCAGCACCGCGGTGGCCAGGCACCGGAAGGCCTCGGCGCGGATCAGCGGGGACGCCATGGCTTCGGCATTGCCCAGCTGGTCGCGGCCGAAAGCGGTCACGGCCGCCGCCAGGTGGCGGGCCATGGCCGGGCTCACCGGGCTTGTGCCGGTGAAGCGCAGCCCGAGGTGCTCCACGCCGAGCAGGCCGGCGGCATGGGCCCGGAGCGCGGCCACGTCCAGGGAGACGGTCAGCAGGTCCAGGTCACCCCACGCGGCGGTGTAGGACAGGGACGGGAAGAGGAACGGGCCGGCCCCCGGGGCGGTGGTGGTGGCCTCGGCGACAGCCAGCCGTCCGCCCAGCACCCGGCCGACGCGCACGGTCTCGGGGGCCTCGACCAGTGCGGCCGCCGGGGCCCCGGCGAACCGGGCCCGCTCCAGGCCCACGTTCGGGATGCTCCGGGCCTCCTGCGCGATGGAGAACGGCGCGTCCGGAGCCACCCGGATCCTCTTCACCGCGTAGACGCGCCCGAGCACCTCCAGCCCCTCGACCGGGTCGCAGGTGCTGAAGCGCAGGGTCTGCAACCCCGGCGCCTCGTCGACCGGGCACCCGGGGGCTCCCCGGCCGGGCACGGGCCGGCCGCCGGGCGAGGCGGAGGCGTGGGCGGGAGGATCAGGGCGAGGCATCGGAGGGGTCCTTCGTCGGCACGGCGGACACGACGGTCGTCTGGTCGAGCTTCTCGTCCAAAGTAGGTCCGGGGAGCACCCCGCGGCAATGCGCGGTGACGGCGCCCCGGCCCGTGCCGCACCGGCCCCGGACCGGTCAGGGGCTCTCCCCCCGGGGCCGCGTCCGTGGTGTTAAGTCATGTTGCCCGTGCCCGCGGGCCCGGACGATACCGTGGCCCTCATCAACACTGATCAACACTGACGCTCGATCTCTTGGGAGTTGACGGCAATGGCGCCGAAGACCGTGTTCCTGGCATGCGCAGAGCAGGACGAGTTGTTCCGGGACCTGTTCACCACTCAGTGGGCCCGGGCCGGGGCCCAGGCCCGGTTCCTGGACCCGCCCGGGGACAGGACGTGCCCGGTGGAGTGGAAGCAGGACGTGCGGGAGCGGATCCGCGGCTGCGACGGGGTGATCGCGCTGATCGGCGGGGACACCCGGGCCTCGGAGGCGGCCCTGTGGCAGATCCGGTGCGCGGTGGCCGAGGGCAAACCGCTGATGGGCCTGTGGCTGGAGCCCGCTCTCCGGGTGAAGCCGGACGCGATGGGCGCCGCCCGGTGCGAGGCCTGGACGTGGGAGAACGTCGGGGACTTCCTCGACCGGCTCTGACCCGGGGCCCGGGTCCGGGGGTCTTCCCGGGACGCTTCCACGGCGAGGCCCTGAGCGAGCTCCTGCTGCCGGGCACCACGACCCTGCACGTGCTGGGCTGCTGCGTGTGCGGCACCGCCGTCGTGGCCCTGCCGGAGGCGGTGGTCATCGAAGAACCCCCTGGTGGTACGGGTCCCCCGGGCGCTGCCCGTGGCGGTGCTGATCGCCGTGGGGGTCGTGGCCGCCATCCACCAGCGCGACGGCCGGGCCCTGCAGCCTGCACCCGCTGGTGGTCCTGCCCGCCCTGGTCGGCGGAGGAATCCGCCCGGGCATCGCCGGGACCGTGCCGGCCGGGGGAGGAGGAATAGGATCGGGGGTACCACCGTTGGTGGTGGGACTCCGGAGTCCAGGAGGAACGCATGTCCCCGTCACGACCGGCGCGCGACTCGCACGACCCCCAGGAGCCCGAGAAGGGCGGTCTGGACGACGAGCTCGTCGCGCTGATCAGCGACTACCAGGAGCTGCACAAGGACGACGCCCGCCTGCGCCGGATCGAGCGCACGACCTACACCGGTCACCCGGTCATCGGCGACGAGCCCGGGAGCCGCATCCGCGAGGTCCGCGACGAGCAGATCGCGCCCGAGCTGAGGACCCAGGACGTCCGGCGGGTCGCCGCCGGGATGCTGCGCACCGAGGAGGACATGAGGGCCTACGCGGCCCGTTTCGCCCAGCGGAGCAGCAAGCAGGACCCGGCCGGGAAGGACCTGGACCGCCAGGCCCACGCGCTGGACGCGACCGGCACCCACTGGCTGCTGATGATCGGCCAGAACCGGGACCACGGGCTGGTCGCCTGCCGCTTCGTCCGGGAGAAGGGCATCCCGCACGCCCGGGTGGTGTCCTTCACCGCCGAGCGCGTGAAGCTGCCGATCCTCGTCGTGGAGCTCGGTCAGGACCAGGACTGCTGAGGCCCCGGCGCGGGGAGCCCCGGGCACCACGGAGGACCGTGGTGCCCGGGGCTCCCCGCGCCCCGTCCGGTGCGGCCCGGGCTCAGCCCTCCAGGCCGTGCTGGACCAGCAGCGGCACGCCCGCCGGCTCCGTGATCCGCTCGCGCACGGCCCGGGCGGCGGCCACGAGGTGCTCGAGCGAGGCGCGGGTCTCCGCGTAGCCGCGGGTCTTCAGCCCGCAGTCCGGGTTGACCCACAGCGTGCTCGCCGGGACGTGCGCCAGGGCCCGCTCGAGCAGCCCCTCGATCTCCTCCTGCGACGGCACGCGCGGGGAGTGGATGTCCCAGGTGCCCGGGCCGATGCCGCGGGAGAACCCGGCGGCCTCCAGATCGGTGAGCACCTCCATCCGGGACCGGGCCGCCTCGATGCTCGTGACGTCGGCGTCCAGGCCGTCGATCGCGGAGACCACCTCGCCGAACTCCGAGTAGCACAGGTGCGTGTGGATCTGCGTCTCGTCCCGCACCCCGGAGGTCGCCAGGCGGAACGCGCGCACCGACCAGTCGAGGTAGGCGGGCTGGTCCGCCCGGCGCAGCGGCAGCAGCTCGCGCAGTGCCGGCTCGTCCACCTGGACGATCCCGATCCCGGCGGCCTCCAGGTCGGCGACCTCGTCGCGCAGCGCGAGCGCGACCTGCTCCGCGGTCTCGGCCAGCGGCTGGTCGTCGCGCACGAAGGACCACGCCAGGATCGTCACCGGGCCCGTGAGCATGCCCTTGACGGGCCGGTCGGTGAGCGACTGGGCGTGGCCGATCCACGGCACCGTGAACGCCTCGCCGCGCACCCCGCCGCCCTCGCGGCTGACGTCGCCCCACAGGATCGAGGGGCGCGTGCAGCGGGAGCCGTAGGACTGCACCCAGCCGTGCACCGTGGTCGCGAAGCCGTCGAGGTGCTCGGCGAAGTACTGGACCATGTCGTTGCGCTCGGCCTCACCGTGCACGAGCACGTCCAGGCCGAGCTCCTCCTGCAGCCGCACCACGCGCTCGATCTCCTCGCGCAGGAACCGGTCGTAGTCCTGCGCGCCGATCCGCCCCGACCGGGCCTTCGCGCGCGCCGCCCGCACCTGCGGGGTCTGCGGGAAGGAGCCGATGGTCGTGGTCGGCAGCGGGGGCAGGGGCCCCGAGGCCGTGAAGGACCGGCCCTCCTGCGCCCGGCGGCGCACCTCCGCCGGCGCCCGCCCGATCTCGGCGCCGGTCACCGCGCCCGCCCGCTCGCGCACCGCCGCGTCCCGGACCCCGGGCGCGCCCGCCCGGGTGCGCCGGGCCTCGGTCGCCGCGGCGAGCTCCCCGGCGACGGCCTCCGCGCCGTCGGCCAGGCCGCGGGAGAGGGTCACGATCTCGGCGACCTTCTGGTCGGCGAAGGAGAGCCAGCTGCGCAGCAGCGGGTCGAGCTGCGTCTCCTCCGCGACGTCGTGGGGGACGTGGAACAGCGAGGTGGAGCTGGCCACGGAGACCGCCACCCTGGCCCCGGAGAGGCCGGCGAGCTGGGCGAGCCGGCCCGCGAGGTCGGTCCGCCACACGTTGTGCCCGTCGACCGCCCCGGCCACGAGCACGGGGGCGTCCTCCTCCTGGAACAGCTCGAGCTCCTCGGCGGACGGGGCGGTGCCTGCCACCAGGTCCAGGTGCAGGGCCTCGATCCCGGAGGCGGCCAGCGGGTGCAGCAGGGGACCGGGGGAGCCGTAGGGCGTCGTGACGAACACCTGCGGGCGCTCCGCCGCGGCCGTGAGCGCGGTGTAGGCATCCCACACGGCCTCCGCGAGGCGCTCGGCGGGGACGTGCTGGTCGGCCACGAGCGCCGGTTCCTCTAGCTGCACCCACTGCGCCCCGGCCGCGGCGAGCTCGCGCAGCAGCTGGGCGTACACCGGCACCAGCTCGGGCAGGCGCTCGAGCGGGTCGAAGCCGGCCGGGGCGTCGTCGTCGGCCTTGGCGAGGAGCAGGAAGGAGACCGGGCCCACGAGGACGGGGCGGACGGCGAAGCCGTGCTCGGCGGCGCGGCGGACGTCGGCGACGAGCCCAGCCGGATCGGCGCGGAACGGGGTGCCCGGGCCGATCTCGGGGACGAGGTAGTGGTAGTTGGTGTCGAACCACTTGGTCAGCTCCAGGGGCGGGCGCCCGGCGTCGCCGCGGGCCAGCACGAAGCCCGCGTCGAGGCCCAGCCGGCCCTCGGCGTCGGCGAGGTCCGCGAAGCGGGCCGGGACCGCCCCGAGGGCGGTGGCCGTGTCGAGCACCTGGTCGTAGAGGGAGAAGGCGGCGGGCAGCGACGCGTCCTGCGCGCCGAGGCCCAGCTCCACGAGCTTCCGGTACGTGGCCAGCTGCAGCTCGGCGGCGACGGCCTCGAGCTCCGCGCGGGACGAGCGCCCGGCCCAGTAGGCCTCGAGGGCCTTCTTGAGCTCGCGGCGCCGGCCGATGCGGGGATAGCCGGTGATGGTGGCGGCGGGGAACGGGGTGGTCGGGGTGCTGGTCATGGGGATGCTCCTGTGCAGTGGTGGAAGGGTGCGGTCAGGCGGTCAGCAGGGCGGGCGCCGGCTCGGGGCGCGGGCGCGGCAGGTCCACGCGCTCGAGCAGGTCGAGGGCGGCCCGGTGCTCGTTGAAGGTGTAGAGGTGCAGGCCGGGCGCGCCGGCGTCGAGGGCGGCGCGGCTGAGCGCGGTCGCGAAGCCGACGCCCGCCCGGTGCCGCTCGGCGGGCCCGGAGGCGTTCTCGAGCGCCGCCGCCAGGTCGGGGTCGGGCTCCAGGCCGGCGAGCCGGCACAGGGTGCGCAGCCGCCGGGGGTCGGTCACGGGCATGATCCCCGGCACGATCGGGATCGTCACCCCGGCCGCGCGGGCCGCGGCCACCAGGCGCTCGTAGCGCTCGGGGCGGAAGTAGACCTGCGTGATCGCGAAGTCCGCGCCGGAGCGCTGCTTGGCGAGCAGCACCTCGACGTCGTGCCGGGCCGACGGCGACTCCGGGTGCCGGGTCGGATAGGCGGCCACGCCCACGGCCAGCCGGCCCGCGGCCAGCGTCGCGGTGTGCCGCCGCTCGACCTCCCGGACCAGCTCCACGAGCTCCGTGGCGAAGGACAGCTCGCCGCGGTCGGCGGCCGGGTCCTCCGGCAGGTCCCCGCGCAGGGCGAGCACACCGCGGACGCCGCGCCGGATCAGCGTGGTCACGGTCTCCTCCAGCTCCGTCCGGGCGGCCCCCACGCACGTCAGGTGCGCCAGGGGCCGCAGGCCGGTGCGGGCGAGGAGGTGGTCGAGCAGGGCGAGCGAGCGGGACCGCCGGTCCTCGTCCCCGCTGTACGTCACGGAGACGTGGTCGGGGCGGGTGGGCTCGAGCTCGTCCAGCGTGCGCAGCAGGATGTCGGCGCTCGCCGCGCAGCGCGGCGGGTAGAGCTCGTAGGACAGCGACGGCGGGGCCGTCCGGTCGGGTGGTGGGGTCACGGGTCCTCCTGGGGTCACCCCGAGGGAGGGCGGCAGAGAGCACGGGCTGGGCCCGGGCAGTCTGCTGCTGCTCCATCGGTCCTGGCGGGAGCACCGTTCCGCCGGCCCCCGGACGTTCTCGGGGTGGCGGATGGTTGCTGCGGCGTCGACGAGCCAGGTCTCTCGGCCGCTCTGGATAGATGCACTGCCCATTGCACCGGTCGCGCGCCCGAAAGCCAACCCGGAACCCCGAGAAGACGTCCCGCCGCCGACTGTGACGGGCGCCGCGTCACACTCCGCAACACGGTCACGGAGCAGCCGCACCCCCTTCCTCCGGGGCCCGCGCGGGCGTAGCGTTGTTGTCAACCAACTCGTTGATCAAAGGATTGGTTGACAAATACCGTGGACGACGACGAGCTGCTCGACAAGGCCTTCCTGGCCCTCGCCGACCCGGTCCGTCGCCGCATCGTCGCCCGGCTCAGCCGGGGGCCCGCCACGGTCACGGAACTGGCGGAACCCTTCGCGATCAGCAAGCAGGCGATCTCGAAGCACATCCAGGTCCTCGAGCAGGCACAGCTCGTCACGCGCACCCGTGACGCCCAGCGCCGGCCCGTCCACCTGGACCCCGCACGGCTCGAGGCGCTCACCGCCTGGATCGACCGGTACCGGCTGGTCCGCGAGGAGCAGTTCCGCCGCCTCGACGCCGTGCTCGAGACCCGAGCCGCGGACCGCGGCGAGCACACCCAGGACTGAACCATGGGACATCCTCTGCACCTGGCCGTCCCCGACGGCGTTCCCTACATCGACTTCGAGCGCGAGTTCGACTTCCCGGTCGCGGAGGTCTTCCGCGCCCACGCCGACCCGGCGCTGCTGGGCCAGTGGCTCGGCCCGCGCGGCACCCACGTGGAGGTCGACCACTGGGACTTCCGCACCGGCGGCGGCTACCACTACCACCACACGGGGCCCGACGGCGTCTCCTACTCCTTCCGCGGTGTCCTGCACACCGTCCGCGAGAACGAGCTCGTCGTCCAGACCTTCGAGTTCGGGGGCTACCCCGACAGCGTCGAGCTCGAGTTCCTGGCCTTCGAGGACCTCGGCGACGGCCGCTGCCGGCTGCGCGGCCACACGATCCACCCCTCCCTGGAGGCCCGCGACGGCATGGCCGCCTCGGGCATGGAGTCCGGGATGTCCGACGGCTACGAGCGGCTCGAGGAGCTGCTCGCCGCCGCGCGGACCCGGTGAGCACCGAGGAGACCGCCATGGCCAACGCGCTGCGCCTCACGGCGCCCGAGGGCACGCCCCTCGTCGACTACGTGCGGGAGTTCGACCTGCCCGCCGCCGAGGTCTTCCACGCCCACGCGGACCCGGAGCTGTACCGGCAGTGGATCGGACCCCGTGGCCTGAGCACCCGCATCGACGTCCACGACTGCCGCACCGGCGGCGCCTACCGCTTCGTCCAGCGCGGGACGGACGAGGAGCAGGACGCGCCGGAGTACGCGTTCCGCGGGGTGTTCCACACCGTGCGGGAGAACGAGCTGATCGTCCAGACCTTCGAGTACGAGGGCTGGCCCGACGTCGTCACCCTCGAGTACGCGCGCTTCGAGGAGCTGCCCGGCGGACGGTGCCGGCTCATCGGGCGGTCGGTGTACCCGACGCTCGAGGCGCGCGGGCGCTACCTGTCCGAGGACATGGAGGCCGGGATGTCCGAGGGCTACGAGCGGCTCGAGGAGCTGCTCGCCGAGGTGCTGGGCGGACAGGGAGGCTGACGGTGGACTGGACACTGGAGGTGGTGCTGCTGCCCGTGCGGGACATCGACCGCGCCGTGGAGTTCTACCGGGACCGGGTGGGCTTCCACCTGGACCACCACACCACGACCGAGCGGATGGACGTCGCCCAGCTGACCCCGCCCGGGTCGGGCTGCTCGATCGTGGTGGGCAACCTCCCCGCCCACCGGGAGATGGCCCCGGGGTCGGTGCGCGGCCTCCAGCTCGTGGTCTCGGACGCCCGGGCCGCCCGGGAGCAGCTGCTCCGCCGGGGCGTCGAGGCGGGCGCGCTCGAGGTCGTCGACGAGCGCGACGGCGGCACGTTCTTCGGCTTCAGCGACCCCGACGGCAACACGTGGACGGTGCAGGAGCTGCGGGCGCGCGCCGACGAGCCGCTGATCCCGCGCTGCTGAGCGCGGGTCGCGGCGACCCTGCCGCAGCCCGGGGATCTCGGTCGGTTGCCTCGCGGCTGCCCCGGACCGGGCCGTCACAGGACCGCGCGCAGGAAGGATCGCGTGCGCTCGTTGCCGGGTGCTGTGAAGATCTGCTCCGGGGACCCGTCCTCGATGATCCGCCCGCCGTCGAACATGAGCACGCGGTCGGAGACGTCACGGGCGAACTGCATCTCGTGCGTGACGATGAGCATGGTGATGTCCGTGGTCCCGGCGACCCGGCGCAGGACATTGAGCACGTCGTCCACGAGCTCCGGGTCCAGGGCCGAGGTGACCTCGTCGAGGAGCAGGATCGCCGGGTCCATCGCGAGCGCGCGAGCGATGGCCACGCGCTGCTGCTGGCCCCCCGACAGCCGTGACGGGTGCTCGCCGGCCTTCTGCTCGAGCCCCACCTGCCGCAGCAGGTCCATGGCCCGCTCCCGGGCCTCTGCCCTGCTCATCCCCAGCACGTGCATCGGCGCCTCGGTGATGTTCCCGAGCACGCTCATGTTGGGGAAGAGGTTGAACTGCTGGAAGACCATGCCGATCCGACGGGTGATCTGCTTCCGCCGCCGGGGCGGCACGGGCACGCGCCGCCCGTCGCGCAGCTCGTGGGTCAGAGGCTGCCCGTCCACGAGGACGAAGCCGTCGGTCAGCTCCTCCAGGGTCATGAGCAGGCGCAGGATCGTCGTCTTGCCGGAGCCGGAGGGGCCGATGAGGGTCACGCGCTCGCCCCCGCGGACCGTGAGGTCCAGCCCGTCGAGCACGGTGTGCTCGCCGAAGCGCTTGACGGCGTTCCGGAACTCGACGGCCGGGGCGTCCGGGGAGCCTGCGGGACGGTCCGCCGGCGTTCCGTCGGCGGACGGGTCGAGGACCTCGTCCCCGCGGTCAGTAGTGGGCAAGGTGCTTCTCCAATCGTCGGACCAGGAGGGAGGTCGGGTAGCTGGCCAGGAGGAAGATCAGGCCGGCGAGGGTGAAGGCCTCCGTGTAGGCGAAGTTGCGGGCCCCGAACTGCTGGGCCGCCGTGACGAGCTCCACCACGGAGATGGCGAACAGCAACGGGGTGTCCTTGAACATGGCGACGGCATAGTTGCCCAGCGAGGGGATCGTCGCCCGCAGCGCCTGCGGCAGCACCACGTCCCGCCACGTGCGCGAGGTCGGCAGGGACAGAGCGGCCGCGGCCTCCCACTGCCCCTTGGGCACGGCCTCGATGCCCGCCCGGTAGCTCTCCGCCATGTACGTCGAGTAGTGGATCCCGATGACGGCGATCCCGATGACCAGCCCGGACACGCCGGTGAGCAGGTAGTAGGCGAACAGCAGCTGGACCACGAGCGGGGTCATCCGGACGAACTCCGTGAGCCAGTGGAGGACCGCGCGCGCCGGGCCCGGGAGCACGCGTCTGAGCACCGCGATGGCGAGCCCCAGCACCGTGGCGATGAGCGTGCCGAGCACCGTGGCCAGCAGCGTGATCCTGAACCCCTCCAGCAGCAGGGGCAGGGCCTCGGCCGCGCGCTCCCAGCTCCAGATCACGGCTGTTCACCGCCCGTTTCGACGGGCTTCGGCCGGGTCGGCAACCAGATCTCCCGCATCGACCGCCCTCGGCCCAGGGTGTGCTTGGCCCGGATCTCGAGCACGTTCATCCCGAGGTTGAGCAGGTAGGCCAGGACGAAGTAGAGGAGCAGGCCCACCGTGAAGGCGAACAGCGTGCTGCCCGTGGACTGCCGCAGCTGCTCGATGTGGAAGGTGAGGTCGCTCAGGGTGATGAAGGTGACCACCGCGGTGCCCTTGAGCAGCTGGATCAGCAGGTTCGCCAGCGAGGGGAGCATCAGCGCCCAGGCCTGCGGGAAGATGATCCGGCGCATCCGGTGCGCCGCCGACATCCCGAGGGCGTGCGCCGCCTCCCACTGGCCCCGGTCCACCGCGGCGACGGAGCCCCGGACCACCTCGGCGCCGTACGCCCCGTAGTTCAGGGACAGGGCCAGGATGCCGCAGGTCATGGGCTCGAGCTCCACCCCCAGCAGCGGCAGCACGAAGAACAGCCAGAACAGCTGGACGAGCAGCGACGTGCCCCGGAAGAACTCCACGACCACCCGGACGAGCGCCCGCACGAGGGTGCTGCCCGAGCGGGCGAGCAGTCCGAGGACCACCGCGAGGACGAACGCGCCCAGCGCTCCGCCCAGGGTCAGCTGGAGGGTGACGAGCACGCCCTCGGCGAGCCGGGGCAGGGACTCCCGCAGGACCCCGAGATTGCCGTCCACGGTCTCACCCCGCCGAGGCGGTGGGGCCGGCCTCCTGCTCGAGTTCGCCGGCGCACAGCTGCTCGGTGGTCACGGAGCCGTCCGGACGCTCCTGGGCGGTGATGCCGTAGGGGCTCATGAGCTCGAGGTAGCGCTCCTCGTCGCCGACGATCCGGGCGAGCTGCTCGTTGTAGGCGTCCCGCAGCTCCTGGTCCTCGGTGCGGAACACCGTGGCGCCCGCGCCCACCTGCGGGACGCCGTCGATCTCCTGGACGTAGGACTCGGTGACCTCGATGGGGGCGTCCGGGTTCTGCTGCTCCATCCAGTTGAGCGCGATCCCGCCCAGCGCGAAGACGTCCGCCCGGCCGTTGACCACGGCGTCCATGCCGTCCTGCGGGCCGCCGACCTCGGTGTTCTCGATGCCCAGGGCGTCGGCGTAGTCCCCCTCGATGGCGCCCGTCATCGTGACCAGCCGCACCTGGGGGTCGGCGGCGACGTCGTCGAGGGTCTGCAGTCCGCGCGGGTTGCCCTCGGGGACCAGGAGGGCGGTCGTGTACATGAACTCCGGATCGCCGAAGGCGGCCTGCTCGCAGCGCTCCGGCAGGATCGACATGCCCGCGCTGACCGCGTCGAAGCGGTCGGCCGAGAGTCCCGGGATGAGCGAGCCGAACTCGGTGTTGACGCCCTCGAGCTCCTGGATCCCCAGCTCCTGGAAGATCGCCCGGTGCAGATCCACCGCCGCGCCGGTCAGCTCGCCGTCCTCCTCGAAGCTGTAGGGCGCCTCACCGGCGAAGCCCACGGTGATGGAGCCTTCCTCCCGCGCCTGGGAGAGCGTGCTGCCCTGCTCCTCCTGCGCACCGCCGCAGGCGCTCAGCAGGAGGAGCCCCGCCACCGCCCCCGCCGCCGTGCCGTGCCTGCCGGACCACCGTGCCATCGGACTTCTCCCCTCGGAAGGGTCGGGCGCCCGGGCACGTGCCCGTGGGATCTCGGTTCCGCCGGCGCTCCGGCTCCGTGGTCCCATTCAACCGCGCGGAGTGACGCGTGTCACGCACCGGGCGGTCAGTGAGCGGAGCCGGCCTCCGGGGCCTGCCGCCGGCCCAGCAGCCCGGCGGCCAGGGCGATGAGCAGCACGAGGCCTCCGGTGAGCAGCAGCTGCACGCGCACCGCGTCGTCGAGCATGCCCAGCAGGAGGATCGCGGCGAGGATGGCCAGGGCCAGGTAGGACAGCCAGGGGAACGCCCACATCCGCAGGGGCAGCTCGGTGCCCGCGCGGTCCGCCCGGCGGCGCAGCACGATCTGGGAGACCAGGGCCAGCCCCCACACCACGAGGCACGTGGCGCCCACGGTGTTGAGCATCCACAGCAGCACGGTCTCGGGCCACAGGTAGTTCAGGACCACGGCGAGGAAGCCGAAGACCACGGAGACGACCACCGCGGTGCGGGGCACCCCGCGGTCGGTGACGGTGGCGAAGGTGCGCGGCGCGGAGCCGCGGCGGGCCAGGGAGTAGAGCATGCGCGAGGAGCCGTAGATGTTGGCGTTGAGCGCGGACAGCAGCGACAGGATGATGATCACGGCCATCACCACGTCCGCCCCCGGCACGCCCGCCGCGTCGAGCACGGCGACGAAGGGGCTGACGGAGAGCTGCTCGTCGTTCCACGGCAGGACGAGCACCATGACCGTCACGGCGCCCACGTAGAAGACGAGGATGCGCACCAGGATCGTGCGGATCGCCCGGGCCACGTTGTGCTGCGGGTCCTCGGTCTCGGCGGCGGCGATGGTCACGAGCTCGGTGCCGCCGAACGCGAAGATCACCACGAGCAGGGCCGCGGCCACCCCGGTCAGCCCGTTGGGCAGGAAGCCCCCGTGCGCGGTCAGGTTGCTCCACCCCGGGGAGGGCGGCTCCAGCAGGCCCAGGAGCAGGGCGGCGCCCACCCCGAGGAAGGCCACGACGGCGAGCACCTTCATGAGGGCGAACCAGAACTCCGTCTCGCCGAGCGTGCTGACCTTCACGAGGTTGATCGCCGTGAAGACGACCATGAACACCAGCGCCACCACCCACTGCTCGGCCACCGGCCACAGCTCCGTCAGCAGCTGCGCCGCGGCCGTGGCCTCCGCGGCGACCACCACGACGATCTGCGCCCACCACAGCCAGCCCAGGGTCCGGCCCACGGTGGGGCCCATCGCCTTCTCGGCGTAGGTGGAGAAGGCCCCCGGGGACGGGTCCGCGGCGGCCATCTCCCCGAGCGCCCGCATCACGAGCACCAGCAGCACGCAGGCCACGAGGAAGGACAGCAGCACGGCCGGCCCGGCGGTGCTGATCGCCGCCCCGCTGCCGATGAACAGGCCGGTGCCGATGGCGCTGCCGAGCGCCATCATCACGAGGTGACGGGCCTTGAGGTGGTGGCCGGACCCCGGTGGGGACGACCGGACGGCCGGCTCGGCGGACGGCCGGGCCGAGGAGGAAGGGGTGCTCATGAGCACCGAGGTTATCGGACGCCGCCCGCCCCCGCGCACGCCGGCCGGGCCCGCACGGGAGGTCCTCCGCGTGCGGCGGGTCACGGACCGGTAGACTTGCACGGTACGAGCCCCTGGGCCTCCTCCTGCCGGTACGGCGCCGCGCGAGCGTGCGCACAGGAGCGGGCCGCCGCAGGGGCGTTGTCGTGTCCGGTCGGGGCGCTCCCGGCCCCGGACACCGCGGGAGAGGTCCCGCGCCAGCCAGGCAGGAGAGTCGTTCAATGCCAGCAATCGTGATCGTCGGCGCCCAGTGGGGTGACGAGGGCAAGGGCAAGGCCACCGATCTGCTCGGCGGCCGGGTCGACTACGTCGTGAAGCCCAACGGCGGCAACAACGCCGGGCACACCGTGGTCGTGGGCGGTGACAAGTTCGAGCTCAAGCTCCTGCCCGCCGGCATCCTCAGCCCCAACGCGGTCCCCGTGATCGGCAACGGCGTCGTCGTCAACCCCCAGGCCCTGTTCGAGGAGATCGACGGCCTGGAGGCGCGCGGGGCCGACACCTCCCGGCTGCGCATCTCCGCCAACGCCCACCTGGTCGCCCCCTACCACCAGACCATGGACCAGGTCACGGAGCGCTTCCTCGGCAAGCGGGCGATCGGCACCACCGGCCGCGGCATCGGCCCCACCTACATGGACAAGGTCGGCCGGCTGGGGATCCGCGTGCAGGACGTGCTGGACGAGTCGATCCTGCGGCAGAAGATCGAGGGCGCGCTGCGGCAGAAGAACGAGCTGCTCGTGAAGCTCTACAACCGCCGGGCCATCCAGGTCGAGGAGGTCGTGGACTACTTCCTGCAGTACGCCGACCGGCTCGCCCCGATGATCGTGGACTCCACCTACCTGCTCAACCGGGCCCTGGACGAGGACAAGGTGGTCCTCATGGAGGGCGGCCAGGCGACGTTCCTCGACGTCGACCACGGGACCTACCCGTTCGTGACCTCCTCCAACCCGACGGCCGGCGGCGCGTCCGTGGGCTCCGGCATCGGCCCGACCCGCATCACCCGGGCCATCGGCATCATCAAGGCCTACACGACGCGCGTGGGCGCCGGGCCGTTCCCCACGGAGCTCTTCGACGAGATGGGCGAGCAGCTGCGGATGACCGGCGGCGAGTTCGGGGTCAACACCGGCCGTCCCCGCCGCACCGGCTGGTACGACGCCGTGATGGCCCGCCACGCCTCCCGGATCAACGGCTTCACCGACTACTTCCTCACCAAGCTGGACGTGCTCACCGGCATCGAGAAGATCCCGGTGTGCGTGGCCTACGACGTCGACGGCGTGCGCCACGACGAGATGCCCATGACCCAGACCGAGTTCCACCACGCCAAGCCGATCCTCGAGTACTTCGACGGCTGGACCGAGAACATCACGGGCTGCCGCACCCTGGAGGACCTCCCCGCCAACGCCCGCGCGTACGTCGAGGCGCTCGAGGCGATGAGCGGCACCCGGATGTCCGCGATCGGCGTGGGCCCGGACCGCGACGACACCATCGTGGTGCGCGACCTCATCGACTGACCGCGCCCACCCACGGCGAAGGCCCCGGACCGGCACGGTCCGGGGCCTTCGCCGTGGGTGGTCCCCGGTGGGGGCGGGGTCAGGGGCGGGTGAGGTCGGCGTCCTGGTAGCGGACGGTGCGGCTGCCGGTGAGGAGGCGGTGGCCGGCCCACAGGGCCAGGAACAGGGGCAGGCCGAGGTAGGCCGACAGGGCCGCGAGCAGGTCGAGGTCGCCGGTGAGGGCCTGGTAGTTCTGCCCGAGGATGACCACCGCGCACAGGGCCAGGGCCAGCAGCGGCCCCAGGGGGAAGAACCGGGCGCGGAAGGGCAGGTCGGCGAGGTCGTGGCCCTGGATGGTGTAGGCCCGGCGGAAGCGGTAGTGGCTCCAAGCGATGCCCATCCACACGATGAACCCGGCCAGCCCGGAGGCGCTGACCAGCCAGACGTAGGCGGCGCCGTCGCCGATGAAGGTGGTGAGGAAGCAGGCGGCCCCGACCGCGGTGGTGGCCACCAGCGCGGTCATCGGCACGCCGCGGCGGTCCAGGCGGGCGAGGGCGCGCGGGGCCTTGCCGCTCTCGGCCAGGGCCCAGAGCATACGGGTGGCGGCGTAGAGCCCGGAGTTGCCGGCGGAGAGGATCGCGGTGAGGATCACCGCGTTCATCACCGAGGCCGCGGCCAGGACCCCGGCGTTGTCGAAGACCAGGGTGAAGGGGGAGATGGAGACGTCCTCCACGCCGCTGCCCAGCAGGTGCGGGCTGGTGTGGGGGATGAGGAAGCCGATGACGGCGATGGCCCCGATGTAGAACAGCAGGATGCGCACGAACACGGTGCGGATGGCCTTGGGCACGGTCTTCTCGGGGTCCTGGGCCTCGCCGGCGGCCACGCCGACGAGCTCGGTGCCCTGGAAGGAGAAGCCCGCGACCATGAAGATCGACAGCACCCCGGCCCCGCCGCCGACGAAGGGGGCCTGCCCGGTGGTCCAGTTCGCGGTCCCCGGGGAGGTCCCGCCGAGGATGCCGGTGATCATCAGCACCCCGAGGGCGAGGAAGACCACCACGGTGGCGACCTTGATGAGGGAGAACCAGAACTCGCTCTCCCCGTAGGCGCGGGTGCTCAAGGCGTTGAGGCCGAACAGGACGGTGAGGAACAGCGCTGACCAGGTCCAGGAGGGCACCTCGGGCAGCCAGTAGCGCATGATCAGGGCGGCGGCGACGAGTTCGGCGGCGACGGTGATCGCCCAGTTGTACCAGTAGTTCCAGCCGATGGCGAAGCCGAAGGAGGGGCTGACGAAGCGGGTGGAGTACTCCTCGAAGGCCCCGGAGACGGGCAGGTAGGTCGCCATCTCGCCCAGGCTCTGCATGAGCAGGAAGACCATCACGCCGATGGCCGTGTAGGCCAGCAGCGCCCCGCCGGGCCCGGCGGTGGCGATGGTGTTGCCCGAGGCCACGAACAAGCCGGTGCCGATCGCCCCGCCCATCGCGATCATCGTCAGATGACGGGACTTGAGAGTGCGGCGCAGGTGCTGGTGGGGCTGCTGCCCCGGGACCTGCGGGACGGGCTGCGGTGGTGCGGCGGTGGCCACGTGGGACTCCTCCTCCGGTGGATGGACGGGCGCGGCGGGAGGAGGCGGGGGGAGTGCCGTCCCCCCGAACGATCGATCCATTATGGAGCAGGGCCCGCGCCCGGGGAAATCCGCGCCGGGGCGGTCTCAGGCGAGCACGAGCACCACCCAGAGCCCGAGCGCGCCCAGGACCAGCACGGCCGCCGCGGTGGCCAGCACCGCGCCGACCTCCGGGGTGGGCTCGTCCCGGGTGATCCCGCGGGCGCTGCGCGCGTAGCGCCGGCGCTGCGTCAGGCAGACGGCCGCGGCCGTGAGCACGGCCAGCAGGAGCAGGACCAGCACGAACGGCCCGTGCCGCGGGACCCAGCGCAGGAACAGCGCCGCCACCACCACGAAGGTCAGCATCGTCCGGCCCCACGCCATGGTGGTGCGCTCGGGCTGCAGTCCGGGGTCCCGGTGCGGCGGCCCGGTCCGTCCCGGGCGGGGGTGCGGCACCTCAGTCCTGCAGGACGACGACGACGAGCACCCCGGCGGCGACCGCCCCGCCCACCGCCAGCAGCGGCGCGATGAGGGGCAGCGGCAGCGGGGCCCGGTGGCGCATGCTGCGCTCCACCCCGATCCAGCGCAGCGCGGCCCCGGCGCTGACCAGCATGCTCAGCGCCAGCAGCACCACGGCCAGGAACGTGCGCACCGGCTCGTCGAAGACGTCCGCCGTGAACGCCTCCACGGCGATGCCGCCCGCCAGGAACGCCAGGGCGGTGCGGATCCAGGCGAGGAAGGTGCGCTCGTTGGCCAGGGTGAACCGCGGGTCCGGCTCCTGCCCGCCGCCGAGCACCCGCTGCGCGAGCCGCCCCCGTCGCGGGGTCCCCGACTTCTCCTCCATGCCCTGCCCATCGCTCGCGCGGCGGTGCCGGCGCGCCGCCGGCCGTGTCCGCGTCCATCCTGGCACGCCCGCGCGGGTCCGTTCCGCCGTTCCGTTCCGTTCCGCCGTTCCGCTCCGCTCCGCTGCACCGCGCACGGCGCGTCCGCGGTGCAGCGCCCAGCCCTGACCCGGCCTGGGACCACCTCCACCCCCCACCGAGGAGACCCCGATGAGAGAGGACCGCCGAACGCCCCGGCCCGAGACCCGGGCGCTCGCGGACGGGTCCGTCGACACCGCCTTCAGGAGCAGAGCACCCGCACGGAGCACCCGCACGGGACAGCTGCACGGGGCGGCTCCACGGAGCGCCCGCACCCCGGATACAGTGGGGGTCCCGGCCCGGCGCATGGGCCGGGACCCCCAGCCGCGTCCCGCCGAGGAGGCCCCGTGAAGATCGCCGTCGGACAGTTCGCGCCCACCGCGCACACCGCCGAGAACCTCCAGACGATGCGACGGCTGGCCGGGGAGGCCGCGGCCTCCGGCGCGGAGCTGGTCGTCTTCCCCGAGGAGGCCATGCTCTCCGAGCACCTGGTCGAGGAGGGCTTCGAGCAGTTGGTCATGGACGGCTGGTCCGGCTTCGTCCAGCAGCTGTCCTTCCTGGCCGCCGAGACGGGCGTGGCCGTGATCGCCGGCGGCTACGAGAGCTCCGCCGACGGGCGCCCCTACAACACCCTGGTGACCGTGGACGCGCGGGGGGCGATCCTCGGCACCTACCGCAAGCTCCACCTCTACGACGCCTTCAGCAACCGGGAGTCCGACCGGATCCGGCCCGGGGACAGGGGCATCACGGTCGTGCGGATCGGGGAGCTGTCCGTCGGCATGATCACCTGCTACGACCTGCGCTTCCCGGAGATCTGCCGGGCCGTCGTGGACGCCGGCGCCGAGCTGCTCGCGGTGCCCGCCGCCTGGTTCGCGGGGGAGCACAAGGTGGACCACTGGCAGGCGCTGCTCAAGGCCCGCGCCATCGAGAACACCGTCTGGGTCGCCGCGGCGGACACCTGTGCGGCGCACACGATCGGGCGCTCGGCGGTCCTGGACCCCCTGGGCGTGGTGGTGGCCGAGGCCGGTGAGGACGAGACGGTGCTCACCACCGAGGCCACGCGGGAGCGGATCGACGAGGTCCGCGAGGTCGTGCCCGTGCTCGCCAACCGCCGCTTCGCGCCCAATTCCACGATCCGCGACGCGGCCGGCACGTCCGGCGACTGAGGCGGGGCCCGGCCCGGGGACACCCGGGCGGGGCCCCGCACGGTCTCTCACCAGATGCTGACGCGCTCGACCTCCGGCAGCCACAGCGCGTCCGAGTCCACGACCCCGAAGGCCTCGTAGAAGGCGGGGATGTTGCGCACCACCTGGTTGGCCCGGAACTCGTTGGGGGAGTGCGGGTCGGTGGCGATGCGGTGGCGCAGCGCCTCGTCGCGGGACTTCTGCTGCCACACGTACGCCCAGGACAGGAACAGCCGCTGCTCGGGGGTGTAGCCGTCGACCAGCTCGCCGGCGCCGAAGGCGGAGGCCGCCTCCCGGGACATCCGCCAGGCCTTGTGGGCGATGGACAGCCCGCCCAGGTCGCCGATGTTCTCGCCCAGGGTCAGCTCGCCGTTGACGGTCGTGCCCTCGTCCTCGAGCTGCTCCGGGACCAACCGGTCGTACTGGCGCACGAGCTCCGCGGTGCGCTCCTCGAACGCGAGCCGGTCGGCGTCGGTCCACCAGTTGCGCAGCCGGCCGTCGCCGTCGCACGTGGAGCCCTTGTCGTCGAAGCCGTGGCCGATCTCGTGGCCGATCACGGAGCCGATGGCGCCGTAGTTCACGGCGTCGTCGGCCTCCTCGTTGAAGAACGGGGGCTGGAGGATCGCGGCGGGGAAGACGATCTCGTTGCGCAGCGGGTGGTAGTACGCGTTGACGGTCTGCGGGGTCATCAGCCACTCGTGCTTCTCTACCGGCCGGCCGGCCTTGCGGACCAGCTCCGCCAGCCGGAACGCCGTGGTGCGCACCCGGTTGCCCACGAGGTCGTCGGGGCGGATCTCCAGGGACGAGTAGTCCTTCCACTGCTCGGGGTAGCCGATCTTCGGGGTGAACTGGGAGAGCTTCTTCAGCGCCTCCTGGCGGGTCTCCTCCGTCATCCAGTCCAGCTCGGTGATCGACACGCGGTAGGCCTCGAGCAGGTTCGCCACGAGCTCGTCCATCCGCTCCTTCGCCGACGCCGGGAAGTGGGCCGCGACGTAGAGCTCGCCCACGGCCTCGCCCAGGACGCCGTTGACGAGCTCGACGCCGCGCTTCCAGCGGTCCTTCAGCCGGGGGGTCCCGGAGAGCACGGTGCCGTAGAACGCGAAGTCCGCCTCGACGAACTCCGCCGAGAGGTAGGAGGCGCGGGCGGAGACGAGGTGCCAGCGCGCCCAGGACCGCCACGCCGGCAGCAGCTCCTCGGTCAGGAGCTCCTCGACGCCCGTGAAGAAGCTCGGCTGGGCGTCGACGACGGTCGCGAGCGCCGAGACGGGCAGCTCCGCGCCCTCGGCCAGGAGCTCCCAGTCCAGGGTCCGCGTGGCGGCGGCGAGCTCCTCGAAGGACATCGGGTTGTACATCTTCGTGAGGTCGCGGACCGTGACCTTGTCCCAGTGGTGGGCGGCGATCCGCGTCTCCAGGTCCACGACGGCGCGCGCCTGCTCGTCGGCGTCGTCGACGCCGGCCAGGGAGAGCATCGTCCGCACGTGGGCGAGGTACTTCTCCCGGATGCCCGCGTGCTGGTCGGCCCGGTAGTACTCCTCGTCCGGCAGCCCGAGGCCGGACTGGCCCACGAAGGCCAGGTACCGTTCGGGGTCGCCCGGGTCCGAGTCGACGTCGACGTCGACGAGCCCGCCGACGCCCCGGCGGATCATCCGCCCCAGGTGGCGGACCAGCCCGGGGACGTCCGCCACGGCGTCGACCTCGGCGAGGTCCGGCGCGAGGGGGGCGGCGCCGAGCGCCTCGATCCGCTCCTCGTCCATGAAGGACGCGTAGAGGTCGGCGATCTTCGACTCGACGTCGCCCGGGTCCCCGGCGCGCGCGGTGGTGATGAGCTCGCGCACCGCGGCCTCCGCCTGGTCCCGCAGCTCGATGAACGCGCCCACCGAGGGCTTGTCGTCGGGGATCTCGGTCCGGCGCAGCCAGGACCCGTTGACGTGGCGGTAGAGGTCGTCCTGGGGGCGCACGGAGCGGTCGAAACCGGCGAGGTCGAACACCGAGGCAGTCACCGAAGTTGTCATGCGGACCACATTAACCGGGGGAGGCCCGCGCCCGCGGGAGTGTTCCCCGACCGCTTAACCGCGCTCGGTCAGTCCCGCCGGCCGGTGAACCGCGGCCGGCGCTTCTGCTGGAACGCCGCGAAGCCCTCCGCGTAGTCGGCGCTGCGGCACAGCTCGCCCTGCACCCGGTTCTCGTGCTCCACCGACTCCCACAGGCCGATCCGCTCGTCGCGGATCTGCGCGACGAGCTCGCGCGAGGCCAGGAACGCCCCGGTGGCGCCCTCCGCCACGGCGGCGGCCCGGGCCCGGGTGAACTCCAGCAGCTCCTCCGCGGGCACGGCGCGGCTGAACAGCCCGGAGCGCACGGCCTCCTCGCCGCTCATCAGCTCGGCGGTGTAGATCAGGTCGAGGGTGCGGTGGGCGCCGAGCCGCTCCGTGAACAGGGCGTGCCCGCCCGAGTCCAGCGTCGCGCCGAGGTTGGCGAACGGGGAGCCGATCCTCGCGGTCGCCGCCACGTAGACGACGTCCGTGGCGATCGCCAGGCCCAGGCCCACTCCCAGGCAGGCGCCCTGGACGGCCGCGAACGTCGGGGCGGGGAAGCGGCTCATCGTGCGCAGCAGCGGGGTGACCTTCCCGGCGAGGTACCCGTAGGCGTCGTCGGTCGCGGGGTCCACCCCCGAGATGTCGCGCCCCGCGCAGAACCCGCGGCCCTCCCCGCGCAGCACGAGGGCCCGCACGCCGGCGCGCTCCGCCTCGGCGTAGGCCTCGCCGAGCTCCCCGAGGGCGGTCTCGTCGAGGGCGTTCATCCTCTGCGGTGCGTCGAGCACCACCTCGGCCACGGCGCCGTCGATGGTCAGGTCGATCACGGGTGCTCCTCCTGGGGCGGGTCTGGGCGTGGGGTCTCGCGGGCCGGGACGGCGGGAGCCCGGCACCTGCGCGGTGCCGGGCTCCCGGGCGGCTCAGGCATCGAAGTCGACGACGAGCTCCTGGGAGGTCGGCCGGGTCTGGCACGTGAGCACGTAGCCGTTGGCGACCTCGTCCTTCTCCAGGGCGTAGTTCTCCTCCATCTCGAACTCACCGGAGACGACCTTGGCGCGGCAGGTGCCGCACACGCCGCCGGCGCACGCGAACGGGACGTCGGGGCGGACCCGCAGCGCGGCGTTGAGGACGGTCTCGCGGGCGCTCACCGGCGACTCGATCGAGCTGGAGAGCCCGTCGAGGGTGAAGGTGATCTCGTGGTTCTCGCCGGAGGGGTCGACCGGCACCGCGCGGCCCTGCTGGCCCTGCGGGGTCTCCGGCCGGCCGGTGGTGAACAGCTCGAAGCGGATCCGCTCCTCGGGCACCCCGCGCTCGGCGAGGGCGTCCCGGCACATCTGGACCAGCTCGAACGGCCCGCACAGGAACCACTCGTCGGTCCGCTCCACCTGGACGACCTCGTCCAGGATGTCGTCGAGCTTGTCGGCGTCGATGCGCCCGGACATCAGCGGGCTGATCCGCTGCTCGCGGGACAGCACGTGGTGGACGGCCAGGCGGGCCGGGTACTTGTCCTTGAGGTCCCCGAGCTCCTCGGCGAACATCACGTCCGTCGCGGAGCGGTTGGCGTAGACCAGGTCGAACGTGGAGGACTCCGACGCCCGCAGCACGGCCTTGGCGATCGCCATGATCGGGGTGATGCCGGAGCCCGCGGCGAAGGCCACGAGGTGCACCGAGGCGTTGCGGGCGACCTCCTCCGCGGCGAGCCGCTCGGGGTCGTTCATGGACGTGAGCCCGAGCCTGGAGGTGAACGCCCCCTGGGGGTTCATGACGTCGAGCCGATCGCCGGCCGCGAGGGACTCGTTGGCCCACGTGGAGAACAGGCCGCCGATGTCCTTCTTGATCGCCACCCGCAGCTCGCCCGGGCGCGGCTCCGCGCAGATCGAGTAGGAGCGGCGGACCTCGTGCCCGTCGATGACGGCGCGCAGCGCCACGTACTGCCCGGGCAGGTAGTCGTAGTCCTCGACGAGCTCCGAGGGCACGGCGAAGGCGACCTCGACCGAGTCCGCCGTGAGCCGGCGGACCTGTGTGACCTCCAGCGAGGTGAACGTGGCCCGGCGCCGGGCCGGGGCGGTGGTGGTGTCGGTCATCAGTGCACCTTGAAGTAGTCGAAGGGTTCGAGGCACTCGTTGCACACGTGGAGCGCCTTGCAGGCCGTGGACCCGAAGCGGGTCAGCTCCCGGGTGTCGAGGGAGTGGCAGCGCGGGCACTTGACCGTGAGGCCGAGCCGGACGGGTCCGGCGGCCGTCCTGCCGGTGGGCGGGGCGATGCCGTACTCGTCGAGCTTGCGGCGGCCCGCGTCGCTCATCCAGTCGGTCGTCCAGGCGGGCTGCAGCACCAGGTCCACCCGCACGTCGTCCCAGCCGTGCGCGTTGAGCGCCCGCGTGACGTCGGCAGTGATGGTCCCCATCGCCGGGCACCCCGAGTAGGTCGGCGTGATGACCACGACGGCCCGCTCGCCCTCGGCGCGGGCGTCCCGCAGGATGCCGAGGTCGGCGATGGACAGCACGGGCACCTCGGGGTCGTTCACGGTGGCGGCGACGTCCCAGATGCGGGCGGCGGCGGGGTCGTCCGGCCGCAGCTCCCGGCCCGTGATCCGCTCGCCGCCGGTCGTCGTCGGCCCCGTCACCAGGTGGCCCCCGGGTGCTGGCGCGCCAGCACCTGCATCTCGGCGAGGATGTGGCCGCGCTGCTCGCTGAACCGCCCGGAGCGGTCCCCGCCCCAGGCGCCGGCGACGGCGGGGACGTCGAGGCCGGCCTCCCGGAGGATCGCCGCGATCCGCTCGTCGAAGCCGGCGCGCAGGGTCGAGGGGCGCACGGCCACGTCGCCGAGGGACTCGACGAGCTCGTCGTCGTGGAACAGCTCGTCCACGTAGGGCCACATGGTGGCCAGCCCCTCCTGGATCCGGCGCCGGGACTCCTCGGTGCCCAGGCCCAGGCGCAGCGTCCACTGGCTCGCGTGGTCCTGGTGGTACTGGACCTCCTTGAGGGCCTTGGCGGCGACGGCCGCGAGCGTCGCGTCGGTGGAGCGCACCAGGCGGCGGTAGAGCTCGTGCTGGTAGTAGGAGAAGATCAGCTGCCGGGCGATGGTCTGCCCGAAGTCGCCGTTCTCCTGCTCCACGAGGCGGCAGGAGCGGAACTCCTCCTCGTCGCGGAAGTAGGCGAGGTCGTCCTCGCTCCTCCCCCACGCGGTGCCCGCGTAGGTGAGGAGGAAGCGGGCGTGGCCGAGCAGGTCCAGCGCGATGTTGGCCAGCGCGACGTCCTCCTCGAGCTCCGGGGCCCGGGCGATCCACCAGCCCAGCCGCTGGGCGAGCACCAGGGCGTCGTCGCCCAGGTAGAGGGCGTAGCGGGCGACGTCCTCGGGGGCCTTCGCGCCGCTCGCCCCGATGTCCTCCGCGGTGATGGCGCTGCCCGCGCTGATCCGGGTCGCGGAGTCGTGGGATGCGAAGCTCACAGGTGCTTCACCCCTTCGCTCTTGGTGTAGTAGGTGGCGTGCCGGTAGCTCTTGCCCTGCGCGGACTCGAAGTACCCGCCCTTGGAGTCGGGGTCCGAGGCCGTGATCGCGTCGGAGGGGACGACCCACACGGAGGTGCCCTCGTTGCGGCGGGTGTAGAGGTCGCGGGCGTTGCGCACGGCCATGGTCGCGTCCGGGGCGTGCAGGGACCCGGCGTGGACATGGGAGAGCCCGCGCGAGGACCGCACGAACACCTCCCACAGGGGCCACTCGTCCGTCGGGCCGATCGGGGTCACGGTGTTCTCGCTCATGGGCCTCAGGCTCCGATCAGGGCGGCGGAGGCGCGCTCCGCGGCGGTCTTGCGGGCGTAGGCGGCGGCGGCCTCGCGCACCCAGGTGCCGTCCTCGTGGGCCTGGCGGCGGCGCTGCATGCGCTGCACGCTGCACGGGCCCTTGCCGGAGATCACGGCCTTGAACTCGTCCCAGTCCAGCGGCCCGTAGTCGTAGTGGCCGCGCTCCTCGTTCCACTTCAGGTCCGGGTCCGGCAGGGTCAGGCCCAGCGCCTCGGCCTGGGGGACGATCATGTCCACGAAGCGCTGGCGCAGCTCGTCGTTGGAGAAGCGCTTGATGTTCCACGCCATCGACTGCTTCGAGTTGGGCGAGTCGTCGTCGGGCGGGCCGAACATCTGCAGGGCCGGGCCGTAGAAGCGGTCCACGGCGTCCTGGGCCATCTGCTTCTGCGCGGGGGTGCCGTGGGAGAGCTCGTAGAGGATCTCCCAGCCCTGCCGCTGGTGGAAGGACTCCTCCTTGCAGATGCGCACCATGGCCCGGCCGTAGGGGCCGTAGGAGGCGCGGCACAGGGGCACCTGGTTGGCGATCGCGGCGCCGTCCACGAGCCAGCCGATGGCGCCCATGTCGGCCCAGGTGCGGGCGGGGTAGTTGAAGATCGAGGAGTACTTCGCCCGGCCGTCCAGCAGCTGCTGGGTGAGCTCCGAGCGGGGGGTGCCCAGGGTCTCGGCGGCGGAGTACAGGTAGAGCCCGTGGCCGGCCTCGTCCTGCACCTTGGCCATGAGGATGGCCTTGCGCTTGAGGGAGGGGGCGCGGCTGATCCAGTTGCCCTCGGGCTGCATGCCGATGATCTCGGAGTGCGCGTGCTGCGAGATCTGCCGCACGAGCGTCCGGCGGTAGGCCTCGGGCATCCAGTCGCGCGGCTCGATCCGGGAGTCCTGCGCGATGATGCGGTCGAAGTGCTCCTGCCCCGCGCGCTCCTGCTCGGCCTGCTCGGCCGCGTCCGCGGCGGGCACCGCGTGGAGCCCGGTGTTCTGCGACGTCATGGTGTCCCTCTTCCGAACGTGATGGCGCCGCGGAGGGGGTGGCCGCCCCGCGACTAACTGACCGTTCGTTCAGAATATAAGCACCGCCGGGCCCCGTCAACACGTCCGGCAGGCCCGATCGTCACCTCCGGGCGGGTTGACACGGGCGGCGTTGTGGGATTGTCTACTGAACATTCGGTCGTGAAATGTGAGGAGGGCGACATGCCGCAGGACCATCCCATCCTCGCCGGGGACCACGCGTCCCGGTGGATGGGCATCGAGGTGGAGCGGGCGGAGTTCGGCCACGCACGGATCCGCATGACCCTGCGGGAGGAGATGCTCAACGGGTTCGGCATCGCCCACGGCGGGATGATCTTCGCGTTCGCCGACACGTGCTTCGCCCTCGCGTGCAACGACCCGGCCGGGGATGGCGCGACCATCACGGTGGCCTCCGGCGGCGACATCAACTTCCTCTCCTCGGCCCGTTCCGGGCAGGTCCTCACGGCGGTCGGGACGGTGCGGGCCCAGGCCGGCCGCAGCGGCGTCTACGACGTGCAGGTGCTGGCCGACGGGGTGCCCGTCGCCGAATTCCGCGGCCGCAGCCGCACCGTGCCGAACCCCGCCCGCAAGCCCGTGCTCCAGTCCGCCCAGCAGCCCGTCCAGCAGCCCGAGGAAGCCTGACATGACCGTGACCTCCGTGCCGAACCCCTACGCTCCCTCGCCTCCCGCCGCCGACCGGTCGCAGCCCGACCCCGAGGAGACGATGAGCCGGGACCGGATCGAGTCCCTGCAGTTCGAGCGGCTGCGGTGGACGCTGCACCACGCCTACGAGAACGTCCCCGCCTACCGGGAGCTCTTCGACGGCCACGGGGTGCACCCCGGCGACCTCAAGGAGCTCGAGGACCTGCGGCTCTTCCCGTACACGGACAAGGAGTTCCTGCGCAGGGCCTACCCCTTCAGGTCCCTCGCCGTGCCCATGAGCGACGTCCGCCGGATCCACGCCTCCTCGGGCACCACCGGCCAGCCCACCGTGGTCGCCTACACCGAGAACGACCTGCAGACCTGGGCCGCTCTCGTGGCCCGCTGTCTCCGGCTCTCCGGGGTGCGTCCCGGGGACAGGGTGCACAACGCCTACGGCTACGGGCTGTTCACCGGCGGGCTCGGCGCGCACTACGGCGCCGAGCGGCTCGGCTGCGCGGTCATCCCGATGTCCGGCGGGCAGACGGAGAAGCAGGTCCAGATGATCCGGGACTTCGAGCCCCAGGCCATCCTGTCCACGCCCACCTACCTGCTGACCATCGCCGACGGCTTCCGCCGGCTGGGCCTGGACCCGCGCGAGAGCTCCCTGCGCACGGCGGTGCTCGGCGCGGAGCCGTGGACCGAGCAGATGCGCCGCGAGATCGAGAGCGTCTTCGGGGTCGACGCGTGCGACATCTACGGCCTCTCGGAGGTCATGGGCCCCGGCGTGGCCGGCGAGTCCGCCGCGTCCAAGGACGGCTCCCACATCTGGGAGGACCACTTCCGCCCCGAGATCGTCGACCCCTTCACGGACGAGGTCCTCGAGACGGGCCGGCCCGGCGAGCTCGTGTTCACGGCGCTGACCAAGGAGGCGCTGCCGATCATCCGCTACCGCACCCACGACCTCACCCGCCTGCTCCCGGGCACGGACCGGCCCGGGCACCGGCGGATGGGCCGGATCACGGGCCGCTCGGACGACATGATCATCCTGCGCGGGGTGAACCTCTTCCCGTCCCAGATCGAGGAGCTCGCCCTGGAGATCCCCGAGCTGAGCCCCCACTTCACCCTCGAGATCACCCGCCCGAACCGGATGGACGAGATGACCGTCAACATCGAGCGGCGCGAGGAGGTCACCGTCGAGGCGGCCGAGGCCGGGGGCCGCAGGCTGCTGCACGCCATCAAGACGAAGATCGGCTCCTCCGCCGCCGTCCGGATCGCCGAGCCGGGCACGCTCGCCCGCTCCTCGGGCAAGCTCCGCCGCGTCTACGACCTCCGGGACAAGTCGTGATCCCCGGGGCCTGAGCCGGCCCGCCGCAGCCCCCGGGACCGCCCGGGGACGTGCTGCGTTGTAAGATCGCTGTTCCCGTGTCCGCCCCGAGATCGAGGTCCCCATGTCCCACGCTCCGGCGCCCGCCGCCGCGGCCACCGAGACGCCGCGCCGCGGCCGGCCCGGCTACGACCGCGAGACGCTGCTCAGCGTGTGCGTGGAGGTGTTCAACGTCCACGGCTACGACGCGACGTCGATGGGCACCCTCTCCAAGCACCTGGGGATCTCCAAGTCGGCCATCTACCACCACGTGGAGTCGAAGGAGCAGATCCTCGAGCAGGCGCTCGCCCGTGCCCTGGACGCCCTCGAGGAGGTCATCGCGTCCGGGGAGGAGATGTCCGCGCCGGCGGTCGAGCGCCTCGAGCACGTGATCCGGGGGACCGTGCGCGTGCTGGTCGAGCAGATGCCCTACGTGACCCTGCTGCTGCGGCTGCGGGGCAACTCGGAGGTCGAGACGCGGGCGCTCGAGCGGCGCCGCACCATCACCCGGCAGGTCGCGGCGCTGATCGAGCAGGCCCAGCAGGAGGGCGCCCTGCGCGCCGACCTCACCGGCCGCTCCGCGTCGCGCCTGCTGCTGGGCATGATCAACTCGATCGTGGACTGGTACAAGCCCGAAGGGGGCAGGTCCACGGACGCGCTGGCCGACGCCGTGGTCACCCTCGCGTTCTCGGGCCTGCGCGCCCCCTGACCCGCTGCCGCCGAGCCCCCGCGGGCTGGTGCGGACTGTCCGCCGAGCCCCCAGAATGCCCGCGATCCCCCACGCCGTGGCGTGGGGGATCGCGTTGCTTTCGGGGGCTCGGCGCGAGGGCCGGAGGGGTCAGGCGGCGGGCCAGGTCTTCGCGACCAGGGTCAGCACGTCGTAGGTCGCCACGATCTCGTCGTGCTGGTTGTGCAGGATCGCGTCCCAGCGGACCTCGCCGTACTCGTCGGTGACGCGCGGGGTGATCTGCTTGGCGGTCAGGGTCACCCGCACGGCGTCGTCGTAGGTCACCGGGGTGAGGAACCGCAGGTTCTCCAGCCCGTAGTTGGCGAGCACGGGCCCCGGTGCCGGCTCCACGAACAGTCCGGCGGCCCAGGACACGAGCAGGTAGCCGTGGGCGACCCGGCGCGGGAAGAACGGGTTGGCGGTGGCGGCCTCCTCGTCCGTGTGGGCGTAGAACCTGTCGCCGGTCCGCTCGGCGAAGTCGGTGATGTCCTCCAGGGTCACGGTGCGCAGCTCGGAGGCGAACTGGTCGCCGATCCGCAGGCTTTCCAGCGACTTGCGGAACGGGTGCTCACCCGTGCCCCTCTCCACGTCCTCCCGGGTCACGGTGTTCGCCGCGGCGCCCCGGTGCCACACTCCCGTGACGGCCGTGAGGATGTCGGGCGAGCCCTGGATCGCCGTGCGCTGCATGTAGTGCTTGACGCCCCGCACCCCGCCCAGCTCCTCCCCGCCGCCGGCGCGCCCGGGGCCGCCGTGCACCAGGTGCGGCACGGGCGAGCCGTGGCCGGTGGTCGTCTTCGCGTCCTGGCGGTTGAGGAAGTGCACGCGGCCGTGGTGGGAGCCGATGCCGGCGGCGAAGCGGGCGGCGGTCGGTCCGTCGTTCGTGCACACGGTGGCCACCAGCGACCCGCCGCCCAGTGCCGCCAGCCGCACGGCGTCGTCGACGTCGGTGTAGCCGATCACCGAGGTCACGGGCCCGAAGGCCTCGACGAAGTGCACCTCGGGGGTCTCGGGGTCGTCGAAGGACAGGACGGTCACGGGGAAGAAGGCCCCGGTCTCGGCGTCGACCCCGTCCACGGGGGCGTCGGGGCCGCCGAGGCGGACCGTGCCGCCCGCGGCGACGAGGCGCTCGACGGCCCTGCGGACCTCGCGCTGCTGCTCCTTGGAGGCGAGCGCGCCCATGGTGACGCCCTCGGTGCGGGGGTCGCCGACCACCACCCGCTGCTGCACGCGCTCGGCGACCGCGGCCACCACGTCCTCCACGCGCTCCTGCGGCACGATCACGCGGCGGATCGCGGTGCACTTCTGCCCGGCCTTGGCCGTGATCTCGACGAACACGGACTTCACGAACGCCTCGAACTCCGGGGTCTCCGGGGTCGCGTCGGGAGCCAGGATCGCGGCGTTGAGGGAGTCCGTCTCGGCGGTGAAGCGGACCCCGCCGTTGACGACGTTGTCGTGCTCGCGCAACGACCGGGCGGTGCCGGCGGAGCCGGTGAACGCCACGTGGTCGCGGTAGTCGAGGTGGTCCACGAGGTCCCGCGCCGAGCCGGAGACCAGCTGCAGGGAGCCCTCGGGCAGGATGCCGGACGCGACCATCAGCCGCACGCAGGCCTCGGTCACGTAGCCGGTGGGCGTCGCGGGCTTCACGATGGTCGGCATGCCGGCGAGGAAGGCCGGGCTGAACTTCTCGAGGAAGCCCCACACCGGGAAGTTGAACGCGTTGATCTGCACGGCGACGCCGGGCATCCGGGAGTAGATGTGCTCGCCCAGGAACGAGCCGTCCCGCGAGAGCGGCTCCACGGCCCCGTCCACGATGACGTTGGCGTTGGGCAGCTCGCGCCGGCCCTTCGAGGAGAACGTGAAGAGGGTGCCGATGCCGCCGTCGACGTCCACGAAGTGGTCCCGGAGGGTGGCCCCGGTCGAGTAGGAGATGTCGTAGAGCTCCTGCTTGCGCTCCGTGAGGTACTGGGCGAGCTCCTTGAGCTTGAGCGCGCGCTCGTGGAGGGTGAGCTCCCCGAGGGAGCGCTGGCCCGCGGTCCGCCCGTACTCGACGGCGGAGGCGATGTCGATGCCGTCGGTCGACACGCGCGCCACGACCTCGCCGGTCGAGGCGTCGGTGACGTCCACGACCTTCTGCGGGTGCTCCGGCGTCCACCACTGCCCGCAGAGGTAGCTGGGGAGGATGGTCTGGGTCTGTGCTGCCACGGTGCGTGGTCCTTTCCCTCGGGTGCGCACGGGCGGGGCGAGGCCCCTCCCGGCATCCTGACCGATCGTTCGGTATTATGACCACGATAACGTACGTCACACCCAGGGGCCACCGTCCGGGGGAGCTTTCCGGGCCGGTCCCGGACCGCCGGGTGGACCCGGCCCCGGCCGAGCCCACCGAGGAGAGCCATGACCCGGAACGGACCCCACGAGCCCTGGCGCATCGTGCTGGGGGAGCTGGACGAGAAGATGGGCGTGACCGTCCTGGAGGAGTCGGCGCAGCGCGTGGTCGCCACGATGCCCGTGGAGGGCAACCGGCAGTCGCTGGGCCTGCTGCACGGCGGCGCGATGGTCGCCCTCGGCGAGGCGGTGGGCTCCTGGGCGGCCGTCATCCACGCGTCCACGATGGGCAAGGTCGCCGTGGGCGTGGACGTCAACGCGACCCACCACCGCTCCTCGCGCTCGGGCACCGTGACCGCGACGGCCACCGCCCTTCAGCTGGGCCGCTCGCTCACCTGCCACGAGGTGGTCATCGAGCACGAGGACGGCTCCCGGCTGTGCACCGTGCGGATCACGAACTTCCTCAAGGACCGGCCGGCCGGCTGAGCCCCCCGAGCCGGTCCGTCCCCCCGAGCCGGCGGCGCAGCGCCGCGAGCTCCTCGCCGGTGAGGCCGGCGTCCCGCAGGTACGCCTCGGCGTCGAGCTTGGCGCTGAGCTCCTCGAGGGCCGCCCTGCGCCCGGCCAGCAGCGCGGCCAGCTCCTCCTCCGGGTGGTGGCGCTCGACCGGGTGCGGCACGGGCGAGACGCGGTGCCACTCGTTGATCCCGCGGGCGGCGGCCTCGTCCTCCGCGACAATCCGGGCCGTGCCCGCGCCGGCGAGCCGCAGCAGGAGCAGCGCGAGCACCCCGGTCCGGTCCCGTCCCGCCGAGCAGTGGACCACCACCGCCCCGTCGGCGGTGGCGACCGCGCGCACGGCCTGCGCGATCGGCCCGGGGAACAGCCGCAGGTAGTCGGGGTAGCCCCGCGGGTGGTTGAGGTACGGCGTGCCCACGAGGGCGAACTCCGGGTGGGCCGGGTCCTCCGTGGGGCGGTGCAGCACGGTGATGCCCGCCCGCGCCGCGGGCTCGTCCACGGGGTCGGTGGGCCGGCGGTGGCGCTCGCCGGCGTTGCGCAGGTCCACCACCGTGCGCACGCCGTCCGCCGCGGCGGCGCGCCAGCCCGCGGGCGTCAGCCGCTCGGCGCGCCCCATCCGGTAGACGTCCCCGGCCAGGCGCCGGGCGTTGATCGCCCCGTCCCAGCCCACCGCGGTCCCAGGCGTCGAGTCCATGCCCCCACCGTACGGCCTCCCGGGGACGACGCCGGGACGCCGCTACCGGTCGTAGTTGAAGAAGCCCTTGCCGGTCTTGCGGCCCAGTTCGCCCCGGGCGACCATGTCCCGCATGAGCTGCGGGGGTGCGAAGCGCTCCCCGAGCGTGGACTCCAGGTACTCGGCGATGCCCAGGCGCACGTCCAGGCCCACGATGTCCGTCAGCGCGAGCGGGCCCACCGGGAACCGGTAGCCGAGCACCATGGCGTTGTCGATGTCCTCCGGGGAGGCCACGCCCTCCTCGACCATGCGGATGGCCTCCAGGGCGATCGCCACGCCCAGCCGCGACGAGGCGAAGCCGGGGGCGTCGTGGACCACCACCGGGGTCTTGCCCAGCCCCTTCACCCACTGCACGGACAGCGCCCGCAGCTCCTCGCCGGTGTGCTCCGAGAGCACGACCTCCACGAGCGTCGAGGCCGGCACCGGGTTGAAGAAGTGCAGACCGCAGAACCGCTCCGGGCGGGCCAGCTGCTCGGCCAGACCGTCCACCGACAGCGACGACGTGTTGGTGGCCAGCCACGCGGTCTCCGCGAGGTGGCGCTCGACCTCCTGCAGGGCGGAGACCTTCAGGTCCCACACCTCCGGCACGGCCTCGACGACGAGCTCGGCCGGTGCGAGGTCGGCGTGGTCCAGGCCGACCGTGAGGCGCTCGGTCAGCTCCTCGAAGGCGGCCTCCACGGTGCCGCGCTCCAGGGACTTCGCCAGGTTCCGCTCGATCCGCTCCCGCGCGGCCTCCGCGGCCTGCCCGTCGCGCTCCACGACCGTGACCTGCGCCCCGGCGATCAGGAAGGCGTGGGCGATGCCCGCGCCCATGCGGCCTCCGCCCAGGACGCCGACGGCGGCGGGGACGGCCAGTGCGTGCTTCTCGCTCATGTGCTCCTACTTCGTCTGCTTCGTCTGCTTCGTCTGCTTCGTCTGCTGCGTCTGCTGCGTCGGGCTCTGCCTGGCCGTGCTCCTGCGGGCCTCCCTGCGGTCCAGGAACGCCTGCATCCGGTCGAACTTGGCCGGGGACTCGAAGAGCACGGCCTGGGCCAGCTCGTCGATGTGCGGGTGGGCGCTCGGCGGCGCGGCGAAGACCCGCTTGGAGATCCGCACGGCCAGCGGGTCCTGGGCGGCGATCCGGTCGGCCAGCGCGTGCGCGGCGGGCACGAGCTCGGCCGGCTCGTGCAGCTCGGTGACCAGGTGCAGGGCCAGGGCCTCGTCCGCGTCGAGGATCCGGCCCGCCAGCAGGATGTCCAGGGCGACCGGCTCGCCGACGAGCTCCTTGAGCCGCCACAGCCCGCCCGCGGCGGCGATGATGCCCAGGCCGGTCTCGGGCTGGCCGAGCTTCAGGTGCGGGGTGGCGATGCGGAAGTCGGCCGCGTAGGCCAGCTCCGCGCCCCCGCCCAGGGCGTAGCCGTCGATCGCGGCGATCACGGGCATGGGCAGCTTGTGGATCCGGTCGAAGACCTGCGAGTTGATCCCGGCCAGCGCGTCGTCGCGGCGCCGCTCGCGCAGCTGGGCGATGTCCGCGCCGGAGGCGAAGATCCCCCGGCCGCCGGCCTCGGTGCCGGAGAGGATGAGGATCTTGGGCGTGCGCTCCAGGTGGGCGCAGACCGTGTGCAGCTCGCCCACCATGGTCGCGTCGATCGCGTTGCGCACGGCCGGGCGGTCCAGGACCACGTGCAGCCGGTCCTCCCGCTCCTCGAGGCGCAGCGCCGTGAAGTCGCCGGTGAGGGCCGTCATCAGATCTTCTCCAGGAGCAGCGCGGTGCCCTGGCCGACGCCCACGCACATCGTGGCCAGGCCGCGTCCGGCGCCCTCGCGCTCCATCCGGCCCAGCAGGGTGATGGTGATCCGCGCCCCGGAGGAGCCCAGGGCGTGGCCGAGGGCGATGGCCCCGCCGTCGTTGTTGACGGTCCCCGGGTCGAGCCCGAGGCGGCGGATGCAGGCCAGGGACTGGGTCGCGAAGGCCTCGTTGAGCTCGACGGCCCCGAGGTCGTCGATGCTCCACCCGGTGCGCTCGAGCACCTTGTGGGTGGCCGGGACCGGGCCGATGCCCATGATGTGCGGGGGCACACCGGCCGAGGCGCCGTCGACGATCCGCGCCCGGGCGGCCAGGCCGTACTTCTCCACGGCCCGCTCGGAGGCGACCAGGAGCGCCGAGGCGCCGTCGTTGAGGGAGGAGGAGTTGCCGGCGGTGACGATCCCGTCGGTCCTCACCACCGGGCGGAGCCTGGCGAGCACCTCCGCGGTCGTGCCCGGGCGGGGGCCCTCGTCGGTGTCGACGACCGTCTCCGCGCCCTTGCGGCCCCGGACGGTCACGGGCACGATCTCGCCGGCGAAGCGGCCCGCGTCGATCGCGGCGATGGCGCGCTCGTGGGAGGCGACCGCGAACGCGTCGGCGTCCTCCCGCGTGATGCCGTCGACGGCGGCGAGCTCCTCGGCGGTCTCGGGCATCGAGTAGGTCAGCTTGTCGATCTGCGTGAACTTCGGATTGGTGAACCGCCAGCCGATCGAGGTGTCGAAGACCTCCCCGGGCTTCGCGTACGCCGTGGCCGGCTTCTCCATCACCCACGGGGCGCGGGACATCGACTCGACGCCGCCGGCGACGACGAGGTCGGCGGCCCCGGCCTTGACCATGTGGGAGGCGGTGATGATCGCCGACAGGCTCGAGGCGCACAGGCGGTTGACCGTGATCCCGGGGACCGTGTCGGGGAACCCGGCCAGCAGCCACGCCATGCGCGCCACGTTGCGGTTCTCCTCGCCGGCGCCGTTGGCGTTGCCCAGGATCACCTCGTCGACGTCGTGGGGGTCGATCCCGGCGTCGGTCACCGCGTGCTTGACCACCAGGGCGGCCAGGTCGTCCGGGCGCACGCCCGCCAGGGCGCCGCCGTACCTGCCCACCGGGGTGCGGGCACCACCGACGAGGAACGCCTGAGGAGTAGAGGACATGGGTGAGCTCCTGTCGCGACGGGATGGGCGGGCGCGGACGACGGCGCCCAACAATTACCGACCGTTCGTTCATCAAACAATCCCACGCCGCCGCCCGCCGGGTCAACAGGCGCCCGCCGCCGCGGCCGGGCGGCGCCCCGTCCCGTGAGATCCTGGCGTCCTGATCGCAGTCGATCCGGCGCCCGCCGCCGGGACACCCGGAGGTGCGCATGTCGTTCCAGGAGACCATGGAGATCGTCGGAGAGGCCGTCGACGCCGCAGGGGTCGTCGCCATCGTGGTCGGGGCGGTGGTGGCGACCCTGCTCGCCGCCTACGCCCTGCTGCGCCGGGACCGCCCCGGCCACGACACCTACGAGACGTACCGCCGCCGGCTGGGCCACTCCATCCTGCTCGGCCTGGAGCTGCTCGTGGCCGCGGACATCATCCGCACGGTCGCCGTCACGCCCACCTTCGAGTCAGTGGGGGTGCTGGCGCTGATCGTGCTCATCCGGACGTTCCTCAGCTGGTCGCTCGAGCTGGAGATCACCGGCCGGTGGCCGTGGCAGAAGGCGGCGGAGGCGGCCGAGCCGGCAGCGGGGCCGGGCGTCGCCCCCGCCGTCCGGGACGGCTCCGCCTGATCCGCCGCCCGCACAGCACCCCTTCCCGACGCAGGAGGTCGTGATGCCACGGTCCGTCGCGCAGAAGATGGGTGTCCGGGAGGGCTCACGGGCCTTCCTCGGGCACCTCCCCGCCCCGGCGCCGGCGGCGCTGGAGCTCCCGCCCCTCGACGTCTCCCCGGAGCTCGTGGGCGAGTTCGACTACCTGCACCTGTTCGCGACGGCGCGGACCGAGCTCGACGAGCTGTTCCCGGCGTGCGCGTCGCACCTGGCGCCCCGCGGCATGCTCTGGGTCTCCTGGCCCAAGGGCGGTCGGCTGGGCACGGATCTGGCGCTCCCGGAGGTCATCCGCATCGGCTACAGCCACGGGCTCGTGGAGAGCACCACCGTGAGCGTGGACGCCATCTGGTCGGCCCTGAAGTTCACCCGTCCCCGGCCCGGCAGGACCTACCGCAACAGCTACGGGTGCCTGCCGCATCCGTGACGCACTGGACCGGCCCTCCGGCGGCGGGCCGCGGAGCCACGGCGGACCGGGTCACAGCCTCCTGCCGGCGGTGAGGGAGGCCGTCATGAACTCGGCGACGACCTTCTGGGAGATGGCCACGTCCAGGACGAACACGCCCTCGTCGTGGGTCGCCAGCCAGTCCTCCAGGACGGTGAGGTCGGCCAGGGCGGTGGCCTTGGCCCCGGCCGCGCCCAGCGCCCGGCCGATCGCGGCGAAGTCGACCTCGTCGATGAGCATGGCGGTGGGGTCCAGGCCCTGGGAGGCGTACTGGTGCAGCTCGGCGCCGTAGGCGGAGTCGTTGAGCACCACCACCACCCCGCGGGCGGTGGCGCGCAGGAACGTCTCGAAGTCCGCCAGCCCCATGAGCCCGCCCCCGTCCCCGGTGACGAACACGGTGGTGCGCTCCGGGCGGGCCACGGAGACCCCGGCCGCGGAGCCGAAGCCCAGGCCGATGGACTGGAAGGCGGTGCCCACCAGGACCATGGCCTGCGGGTCGGGGGCGGAGAGGTACATCGGGGCCCAGCCGATGAAGTGGCCCCCGTCCATCACCACCGACCGCTCGGCGGGCAGGATGTGCTCCAGGGCCGCGACCACGGCCCTCGGGTTGAGCCGGCCGTCCGCGCCGAACTCGGCAGGGTCCTCGATCGGGGCCGCCGAGCGGAACTCGGCCCCGGCGACCTCGGGGGCGGCCGCCCGCCAGGTGCGGGCCTCCTCCACCACGGGGACCCGTCCGGTGAGGGCTTCCAGGAAGGGGGCCAGGTCCGCCCGCACGTAGTCGGTGACGGCCGGGTGGGCCATCGCCTCGGCGGGTTCGTTGTCGAGGCGGATCACGCGGGTGCCCTCGGCGAAGAGGGTGCCGTAGCGGGACTGGAAGGCGTTGAGGCTCGCCCCGGCCACCAGCACCACGTCGGCGGTCCGGGCCAGGGCCAGGCGGTGGTCGCGGGTGAAGCCCCCGGCCACGCCCAGGTCCCAGGGGCTGTCGAAGAGGTTGGTGGCCATCACCGAGGTCATGAACAGCGCCCCGAGCCGGTCCCCGAGCTCCTTGAGCGCGGCGGCGGCGTCGGCCAGCAGCACCCCGCGCCCGCCCAGGATCAGCGGCCGCTCGGCCTGCCGGAGAAGGCCGGCCACCCGGTCCAGCTCCTCGGGCGGGGCGGTGAAGGTGGGCTTGGCCGGCAGCGGCTCCAGTTCCACCGGTGCGGTGAGCGCGGCGGTGGCGTGGTCGTAGGGGATCGCCAGGACCACCGGCTGCACCGTGCGCACGGCCAGGTCGAAGGCGCGGTGGGTCATCGCCGCGGCGTTGTCCGGGCTCGCCACCAGGGTGGTGACCCCGACGGCGGCGGCGGCGGCGGTCTGGTCGACGTCGAAGGGGCGCCGGCCCGTGGTGGGGGCGTCGCCCACGACGAGCACCAGGGGGATGCGGGCGAGACGGGCCTCGGCCAGGGCGGTGCAGGTGTTGGTGAACCCGGCCCCGTAGGTGGTCGTGGCCGCCCCGACGCGCCCGGTGGCCCGGTGGTAGGCGTCGGCCATGGCCACGGTGGCGGCCTCGTGCCGGGCCGAGGTGAAGCCGAACCCGGCGGAGGTGAGGAAGCTGATCAGGTGCGCGTTGCCGTTGCCCATCAGCCCGAACAGGTGGTCGGTGCGCGCGGCGATCACCTCCGCCACCGCCGTCGAGACGGTCGGGGCGGTGGTCGGGGTGACGGTGGGAGCGGCGGGAACGCTCGTGGTGGGGAGCTGGGTGCTCAAGGCGGTGGTCCTTCCGACGGGATCGGGCCGGTGGTGCGTCCGGAGGGCCGGTGCCGTGCGGTCCGGCCGTGTCCTGATCGTGTCGGAGCGCTGCGCACCTGCGCCAGATGTGCTCCGGAGAATGCGACAGGTGCTCAGTGAGGAACTCGTCAGAGCGCAGAATGCCCAGGGGGCCTGTCTCCGGCGGGGGACAGGGGCGGTCCGCTGCTCGCGGGGCGGCACCGGCGGCCGGGGTCCGGGACGGCGTGCCACAATGCCCGGTATGCACCGGATCGACTCCCTGGACGCCCGCATCATCCTCGCCCTGGACCGCGATCCCTCGGCCACCGTCCTGGCCCTGGCGCAGACGCTCGGCGTCGCGCGCAACACCGTGCACGCCCGTCTGCGCCGTCTCGCGGACGGGGAGGTCCTGCGGCCCTTCAGCCGCCGGGTGGACCCCCGCGCCCTGGGCTACGACCTGGCCGCCTTCGTGGAGCTGTCCATCCGCCAGGGAGCGGGCGACGAGGCGCTGGACGGGCTGCGGTCCATCCCGGAGATCATCGAGATCCACGCCACCACCGGCAACGCGGACCTGCTGGTCCGGGTCGTGGCGCAGGACACGGCCGACCTCCACCGCGTCACGAGCCGGATGCTGGAGATCCCCGGCGTGCTGCGGACGAACACCTCGATCTCCCTGCTCGAGGTGATGCCGCTGCGGCTGACGGAGCTGCTGCGGCGCGCCGCCGGGGACGCGTAGCTCCCGGCGTCCCGGGGCTCAGACGGCGCGGCCGGGGCTGAGGATGCCGGCGGGGTCGAAGAAGGCCTTCAGCTCGCGCTGCAGCGCCAGGGTGTCCGGATCGAACTGCCGGGCGAGCATCCCCGTCTTCAGCGAGCCGATGCCATGCTCCCCGGAGATCACCCCGTCCAGCTCCAGGGCGGCTTCCGTGATGAGGGTGAGCACGCGCTCCGCCGCGGCGACCTCCTCCGGGGAGTTCCCGGGGGCCAGCACGGCGGGGTGCAGGTTGCCGTCCCCGGCGTGGGCGCAGGTGTTGACCTGGACGCCGGTGCGGGCCGCGATCTCGTTGATCCGCCCGAACATCTCCGCCAGCCGGCCCGGCGGGACGGCCACGTCGCAGGACAGGGCCAGGCCCGCGGCGTTGAGCGCCGGGTTCACCATGCGCCGGGTGCGCAGCAGCTCGTCGTCGTCGCCCGCCTCGGTCACCAGGGCGCCGGCACCGCGGCAGGCGGCCAGCACGGTCTCGGCCTCCCGCCGGGCGTCGGGGCCCACGGTCTGGCCCACGAGCAGGGCCTCGCCCGTGGTCACCGCGGCGGAGGGGAAGTGCCGCCGGACGAGGTCGATGCAGTTACGGTCCATCAGCTCCAGGATCTCGGGGGTGGTCGGGGAGGCCATGACCGCCGCCACCGCGGCCCCGGCGTCGCCCATGGAGCGGAACTGCGCCTGGAAGGTGACCGGGTCCCCGGCCGCCCGGGGCTCGAGGCGGACGATGACCTTGGTGATCACCCCGAGGGTGCCCTCGGAGCCGATGAACAGGCCGGTGAGGTCGTAGCCGGTGCTGTTCTTGCGGGTCCGTGAGCCGGTGCGGACGATCCGGCCGTCCGCCAGGACCACCTCCAGCCCGGCGACGGCGTCCCGGGTGACGCCGTGGGCCAGGCACCGCAGCCCTCCGGCGTTGGTGGCCACGGTGCCGCCGATGGTGGCGCTCTGGTAGCTCACCGGGTCCGGGGCGTACATCAGCCCGTGCTCGGCCGCCGCCCGGTCCAGCCGCTCGACGACGACCCCCGGCTCCACCTCGGCCGTCCGGTTTGCCGGGTCGACCTCGAGGAGCCGGTCCATGGCGCGCAGGGAGAGGACCAGGCCCCCGGCGTAGGCCAGCGCCCCGCCGCTGACGCCCGTGCCGGCCCCGCGGACGGACACGGGCACCCGGTGGGCGGTGGCCCAGCGCAGGGCGGCCTGCACGTCCGCGGCCGATCGGGCCCGGACCACGGCGACCGGGGCCCCGGCGGGCTCCGCCCGGGAGGCGTCGCGGCTGTGCTCCTCGAGCACCGCGGGCGCCACGCTCAGCGCGTCACCGAGCGCGCCCCTGAGGTCGTCGAGGGCTGCCGGGTTTAGGGGCGGGGTCCGGGTGGTCTCCATCGGGGTGTCGTGGTCGTGCTCGCGCATGGGGTCTTTCCGTTCCTCCGGGCCGTGGGTGCGCACGGCGCAGCCGTCGGCCGGCACCCGCGCGGGGTGGCGGCCGACGGCTGCGCCGGCAGGGTCGGCGCTCAGTTGCGCTTCTCGGCGGCCCCGGTGGCCCCGGCGGCCCCGGCGGCCCCGGCGGCCCCGGCGGCCTCGGCGGCCCCGGTGGCCTCGGCGGCCCCGGCGGCCTCGGTGGCTTCGGGGTGGGCGGCGTGGTCCTGGTGCCCGTCGGCCACGTGCAGGTCGGTGCCCTGGAGGGAGGTCGGGACCAGGGACACGGCGATGAAGGACACCAGGGCCAGGGCGGAGATGTAGGCGCCGATGGTCCAGGACATCCCGGTCTCGTTGAGCAGCAGCTGGGCGATCATCGGGGCGAAGGCCCCGCCGATGATGGAGCCGAACGCGTAGCCGATCGAGACCCCGGAATAGCGCACCCGGGCCGGGAACATCTCCGCGTACAGCGCCGACTGCGGGCCGTAGGACGGGCCCAGCCCGATGGTGAGGACCACGATGGCGGCGGCGAACAGCGGCAGCGAGGCGGTGTCGAGCAGCCACCACATCGGGATCGCCCACACGATGATGATCGCGTAGCCGATCTGGAAGGTGCGCACCCGCCCGACGGTGTCGGACATCGCCCCGCCGAGCATCGTGAAGACCAGCCACCCGAGGCCGCCGATGAGGGAGGCGATCAGGGTCGCGGAGCGGTCCATGCCCAGGGCCTTGGCGCCGTAGGAGGCGAAGAAGGCGATGACCAGGTAGCCGGCGGCGTTGTTCGCGGCGAAGATCAGCGCCGCGAGGGTGACCTCCTTCTTGTGGTGCCGGACCAGCTGGCCCAGCGGCGCGGAGGACTCCTTCTTGCGCAGCTGCATCTGCTGGAACACCGGGGACTCGTCGACGGTCTTGCGGATGAGGTAGCCGACCACGATGAGCACCACCGAGGACAGGAACGGGATGCGCCAGCCCCAGGCCTCGAACTGCTCCGGGCTCAGCGCGGAGGTCAGGGCGAACATGAACCCGGTGGCCAGGAGCATGCCCAGGGGCACCCCGATCTGCGGGTAGGCGCCGAACAGCCCGCGCTTGTGGCGGGGGGCGTGCTCGACGGCCATCAGGGCCGCCCCGCCCCACTCCCCGCCGGCGGAGAAGCCCTGCATGATCCGCAGCACGACGAGCAGGACCGGGGCCCAGACCCCGATCGTGGCGTAGGTCGGCAGCAGCCCGATCAGCATCGTCGCCGCGCCCATGCCCACGAGGGTGAGGACCAGGACCATCTTGCGGCCGAACTTGTCGCCGAGGTGACCGGCCACCACCGCCCCGAGGGGCGGAAGAGGAAGCTGATGCCCAGCGAGGCCCAGGCCACCACCTGGGCCAGCCCGGCGTTGTCCTGCCCGAGGGGATTGAAGAACTGGGCGGCCAGGACGAACCCCGCCGCCTGGGCGTAGATGAAGAAGTCGTACCACTCGATGGTGGTGCCCACGAGCGTGCCCGCGAGGACCTTGCGCTCCTCGCGGGTCATCTCGTGCCGCCGGGCCGGGGCGGAGGAAGAATGGGCCATGGGAAACTCCAGTGGGGTCGGGGACGGCGGCGTCCTCGGGAACCGAGCAGCTGATAACCGAACGTTCGGTATGCACGGTGATCCTACGGGTCGAAGTGATCCCTGTCACCCCGGCGCCATGTGGCCGAACGAGATGCCGGCAGTGTGACGTGGCCCGCCTCCCGCCGGAGGGGCCCCGGCGCCGACGCGTGCGGCCCCGGTCCTTCCGCGGAGGGACCGGGGCCGCACGGGCGGGGGTGACGGCTCAGCCGAAGAGCCGCTCCGAGGCCAGGCGCGCGCCCTCGGCGAGGGAGCCGAGCTTGGCCCAGGCGATCTGCGGGTGCAGGCGCCCGCCGAGGCCGCAGTCGGTGGAGGCCACGACGTTCTCCCGGCCCACGACGGAGGCGAACTGCTCGATCCGGTCGGCCACCAGCTCGGGGTGCTCCACCACGTTCGTCGAGTGGGAGACCACCCCGGGGATGATCACGCGCCCCTCGGGCAGCGCGTGGTCCCGCCAGACCTTCCACTCGTGGGCGTGGCGGGCGGAGGCGCCCTCGAAGGTGTAGCCGCCGGCGTTGATGCTCAGCATCTGGTCCACGATGTACTTCAGCTCGAGGTCCGTGGTGTGCGGGCCGTGCCACGAGCCCCAGCACAGGTGGAAGCGCACCTGCTCCTCGGGGATCCCGCGCAGCGCGTGGTTGAGGGCCTCGACGCGCAGCTGCGTGAACCGCAGGTAGTCCTCGACCGTGGGCTCGGGGTTGACCTGGTCCCAGGACTCGGCGATGGAGGGGTCGTCGATCTGCACGATCAGCCCGGCCTGCGTGATCGCCAGGTACTCCTCGCGCATCGCGTCGGCGCACGCGTAGACGAGCTCCTCGTCGGTCGGGTAGTACTCGTTGGTCACGCGGGCGGCGGAGCCGGGGGAGAGGGCGGCGATGAACCCGGTCTGCGCGCCGGTCGCCTCCATGGCGGCCCGGAGGCTGCGGATGTCCGAGGCCACGGCCTCGTGGCCGGTGTAGCTGAGCGGCCCGGTGATCTTGGGCTGCTTGGTCGAGGCCCGGCCGGTGAGGATGCCCGACGCCGGGTCCTCGTAGGCCTCCCGGAAGCGCTCACGGTCCCGGCGGTCCGGGAAGCTCGTGAGCACCACGTTGCCGGGCGAGGAGCGGCGCCGCGCGGTGGACGCCCACCGGTCCTCGTCCGTGGGGGTGAGCCCGCCCAGGCGGGAGAACGAGTAGTTCCACCAGGCGCCGTAGTCCACGGCGCTGGACATGGTGTGCCCGTACTCGCCGTCGTTGACCACGTCGACGCCGATCTCGCGCTGCTTGCGCACGACGTCGACGACGCCGGTCTCCAGCTCGGCCACGAGCTGCTCCCACGCGAGGGTGCCGTCGGCGTAGTGCTGGTTGGCCTCGAGCAGCCGCGGGGTGCGGGGCAGTGAGCCCACGTGCGTGGTCCGGACGCGGTCGGTGTTCTGCATGGTCAAGGACGGTCCTCCTGGGGTGGGGCGGATGGTCGGGGGGCCGCTCAGGCCCAGAGCCGGCGCGAGGCGAGCTCGGCGCCGCGGGCGAGCGTCTCGAGCTTCGCCCAGGCGATCTGCGGGTGCACGCGCCCGCCGAGGCCGCAGTCGGTCGAGGCCAGGACGTTCTCGCGGCCCACGAGCCGCGCGTAGCGCTCGATCCGGTCGGCCACGAGCTCGGGGTGCTCCACCACGTTGGTGGCGTGGGAGACGACGCCCGGGATGATCACCTTGCCCTCGGGCAGCCGGTGGTCCTGCCAGACCTTCCACTCGTGCTCGTGGCGGGCGTTGGCGCCCTCGAAGGAGTAGCCGCCCGCGTCGATCGACAGCAGCAGGTCCACGAGGTGCTTGAACTCGAGGTCCGTGGTGTGGGGCCCGTGCCACGAGCCCCAGCACAGGTGGAAGCGGATCCGGTCCTGGGGCAGACCGCGCAGGGCGTGGTTGAGGGCCTCGACGCGGATCCGGATGAACCGCTGGTAGTCCTCGACGGCCGGCTCGGGGTTGACCTGGTCCCAGGACTCGGCGATCGAGGGGTCGTCGATCTGCAGCACCAGGCCGGCGTCGAGGATCGCGGTGTACTCCTCGCGCAGCACGTCCGCCCAGGCGTAGAGGAACTCCTCCTCGCTGCCGTAGTGGTGGTTGCCGATGCGGGCAGCGGAGCCGGGGGAGAGGGCGGCGACGAAGCCCTCGGCCGCGCCGGTCTCCTCCAGGGCGGCGGTGAGGCTGGCGACGTCGGAGGCCACCGCGGCCTGGCCGGTGTAGGAGAGCGGGCCGGTCGCCGCCGGGAAGACGGGCGGCGGCAGGTCCGGGTCGGCCAGGTGGATGCCGGAGGAGGGATCCGTGTACGCGTCGTGGAACGTGGCGAAGTCCCGCCGGTCCAGGAAGCTCGTGAGCACCACGCTGCCCGGGGTGGAGCGCTTGGGGACGTCGGCCTCGTTGTCGTCGACGATCGACAGCCCGCCCGTGCGGTCGAAGGAGTACGTCCACCACGCGCCGTAGTCCACGGAGTGCGTCATGGCGTGGCCGTACTCGCCGTCGTTGACGATGTCGATGCCCGCCTCGCGCTGGCGGCGCACGACGTCGACCACGGCCTCGCGCAGCAGGGCGTCGAACTCCTGGGGGCTCGCCGCGCCCGAGGTGCGGGCCTCGTTGGCCGCGAGCAGCTCGGGGGTGCGGGGGAGGGACCCGGCGTGGGTGGTGAGGATGCGGTCGGCGCTGCGCAGCAAGGGGCTACGTCCTTTCCATCGGTCCTGGCGGTAGCACCGGGGGGCGAGGACGGGGTCCGTCCGCCCGGGTTGCTGCGGCGTCGTCGAGCCAGATCTCTCGGCCGCTCTGGATGGTGACCCTGTCATCCAATCGCACGCGCGCATGTTGCGCCATTCGGCGCCTTCGTGACGACGCGACGACACATGGCGTCACACAACGGGTCGGAAGCCTCCTCGCCTTCGTGGCGCCGATCACATACCGTGGCGGTGACCAGGGCTCGGATTCCCGTCAGCACATCAAGACCGGGCCAGCGGCGGAGGAGAGGACACCATGTCCCAGCAGAACGACCTCGAGGGGCGCACCGCGCTCGTGACCGGCGGCGCCAGCGGCATCGGTCTCGCCGCCGCCCGGGCCCTGGCGGGCTCCGGCGCGCACGTGGTGGTGGCCGACGTCGACGAGACCGGAGCGCAGCGCGTCGCCGGCGAGCTCGGCGGGCGCGCGTGGGCCGTCGACCTGCTCGACACCGCCGCGCTCGCGCGGCTGAGCCTCGAGGTGGACGTGCTCGTCAACAACGCCGGGATCCAGAAGGTCGCTCCGCTGCACGAGTTCGACCCCGCGGACTTCCACCGCATCCTCGTGCTGATGCTCGAGAGCCCCTTCCTGCTGGTCCGGGCCGCCCTGCCGCACATGTACGAGCAGGGGTGGGGCCGCGTCGTCAACATCTCCTCCGTCCACGGCCTGCGCGCCTCGCCCTACAAGAGCGCCTACGTCTCGGCGAAGCACGGGCTCGAGGGCCTGTCCAAGACCGTCGCGCTCGAGGGCGCGGCGCACGGGGTGACCAGCAACTGCATCAATCCCGGCTACGTCCGCACCCCGCTCGTCGAGAAGCAGGTCGCCGACCAGGCGAAGGTGCACGGGATCCCCGAGTCCGAGGTCGTCGAGCGGATCATGCTGGGCGAGACCCCGGTCAAGAAGCTCGTGGAGCCCGAGGACGTGGGCAGCCTGGTGGCATGGCTGGCCGGACCGCACGCGAGCATGGTCACCGGCGCCTCCTACTCGATGGACGGCGGCTGGACGGCGCGCTGAGCCGCCCCGGTCCGCGCCCCGCTCAGCGGTGGCCCAGCTCGCGCGAGAGCCGGTGGGCCTCCGCGAGCAGGGCCCGTCCCAGCAGCTGGCGGCGCTCCCCGGCGAAGCGGGTCTCGATCCCGGTGAGGCTCAGCGCGTAGACCGGCGCCCCGGCCGCGTCGAAGACGGCCGCCGCCATGCCCCAGCTGCCCTCGACGATCATGCCGGGGTTCACCGCGCAGCCCTGACGGCGCACGTCCGCGAGCAGCTCCCGGATCCGCTCCCGGGTGTGCAGGGGCCCCCACCCGGCCCGCGCCTCGGCCGTGGCCTCCAGCACCCGGTCCACCTCGGGGTCGGGCAGGTGCGCCAGGATCGCCAGGCCCGCCGACGCCACGCCGAGCGGCAGCCGCAGGCCCTCGTAGAGGACGTGCGAACGGATGGGGAAGGCGCCCTCCACCCGTGCCAGGCACACGGTCTCCAGCCCGCGGCGGGCCGACAGGAACGCGCTCTCACCCGTGGCCTCGGCGAGCCGGCGCAGCGACGGGCCGGCCAGCTCCCGGATCGGGTAGCGGTGGGCCGCGACCGAGCCGAGCACGTAGAGCTCGGGGCCGAGCTGCCAGGCGCCCGTGCCCCCGGGGCGGTCGACGAGGCCCTCCTCGGCCAGCCCCGTGAGCAGGCGGTGGACGGTGGGCCGGGTCAGGCCCGTGGCCGCCGCCAGCTCGGCCACCGTGCCGCCCTCCTCGCGCGCCGCCACCGCCCGCAGCAGCCGGGCCACCCGGTGCACCACCTGGGTCCCGCCGCCGGCGTCCCGGTCCGCGCCCTTCTCCGTCATGTACTCCACTATATGGACAGCCTCCGCCGATTTGGCCGGATGGTGAGCTCCTCCCCTGCACCGGTGCGGATGCGGTTGACCGGTATGTGGTGGATTCCTAGATTGAGTCTTGGGTCACAGTCCATCGAGCAGAAAGGCACGCGAGTGTCCAAGGTCAGGAACAACGCCGCCGAGCTGCTGGCGGAGACGCTCCGGGACGGCATGACGGTGGCCGTCGGCGGCTTCGGCCTCAGCGGGATCCCTCGGGACCTCATCGACGCGGTGCGGGAGTCGGGGGTCAGGGACCTCACCGTGGTCTCCAACAACATGGGCGTCGATGGGAAGGGCCTCGGCGTGCTGCTCGAGAACCGCCAGGTGCGCAAGGTGCTCGCCTCCTACGTGGGCGAGAACAAGCTCTTCGCCCGGCAGTACCTGGACGGCGAGCTCGAGGTCGAGTTCAACCCCCAGGGCACCCTCGCCGAGCGGCTGCGCGCCGGCGGCGCGGGCATCCCGGCGTTCTACACGAGGACCGGCGTGGGCACTCTCGTGGCCGAGGGCAAGCCGCTCGCCGAGTTCGACGGCGAGACCTACGTCCAGGAGCGGGGCATCGTCGCCGACGTCGCCCTGGTCCACGCCTGGACGGGCGACACCGACGGCAACCTCGTCTACCGCTACACCGCCCGCAACTTCAACCCCGTCGTCGCGACGGCGGGGAGGGTCACCTTCGCCGAGGTCGAGCACCTCGTGGAGGCCGGCGAGCTCCACCCCGACCACATCGTGACCCCGGGCGTCTACGTCCAGCACGTCGTGCAGTACAGCGGCGCGCCCAAGGACATCGAGCAGCGCACGGTCCGTCCCCGCCCGGCGGCGGCCGCCGCGTCCCACCAGCGCAACGGAGGCCAGGCATGAGCTGGACCCGCGACGAGATGGCGGCCATCGCCGCCGCCGAGCTCTCCGACGGCGACTACGTCAACCTCGGCATCGGCATCCCCACCCTCGTGGCCAACAACCTGCCCGAGGGCGTCGACGTGGTGCTGCAGTCGGAGAACGGGGTGCTGGGCATGGGCCCGTTCCCCTACGAGGGCGACGAGGACCCGGACCTCATCAACGCCGGCAAGCAGACGATCACGCTCCTGCCCGGGGCGTCGATCTTCGACTCCGCGACGTCCTTCGGGATGATCCGCGGCGGGCACGTGAAGGTCGCCATCCTCGGCGCCATGCAGGTCTCCGGCGCCGGGGACCTCGCCAACTGGACGATCCCCGGCAAGATGGTCAAGGGCATGGGCGGGGCCATGGACCTCGTGGCGGGCACGCCGCGGGTCATCGTCCTGACCGACCACGTGGCCAAGGACGGGGCCGCGAAGATCAGGACCGAGTGCGACCTCCCGCTCACCGGCGTGGGCGTCGTCGACCGCATCGTCACGGACCTGTGCGTCTTCGACGTCGAGGAGGACGGGCTCGTGCTGCGCAGTCTCGCCCCCGGCATCACCGAGGAGGAGGTGCGCGAGAAGACCGAGGCGCCCTTCCGCACCGACCTGCAGGACGTCACGCCCGAGTCCGTGCCCACCGGGGCCACCAGCCCCGAGCCCGTTCCCGCCGAGCCCGTTCCCGCCGAGGAGAACCGATGAGCACCGCCACCGACGTCGTCATCCTGTCCGGCGCCCGCACGCCCCAGGGCAAGATCCTGGGCCAGCTCGCCTCCTTCAGCGCGGCCGAGCTGGGCGCCCACGCCATCCGGGCCGCGCTCGAGCGCTCCGGCGTCTCTCCCGACCAGGTCGACTACGTCGTCATGGGTCACGTCCTGCAGGCCGGAGCCGGGCAGAACCCCGCGCGCCAGGCGGCCGTGGCCGCCGGCATCCCGCTGAGCGTGCCCGCCGAGACCGTCAACAAGGTCTGCCTGTCCGGGCTCGTGGCCGTCACCCACGGCGCCCGCCTGATCCGCGGCGGCGAGGCCGAGATCGTCGTCGCCGGCGGTCAGGAGTCCATGACCAACGCCCCGCACCTGGCCGTGGGCGTGCGCCAGGGCAAGTCCTACGGGGACCTCACCCTCGAGGACGCCGTGGCCAAGGACGGGCTGGTGGACGTGGCCGCGCGCGTGTCCATGGGCTCGCTCACCGAGTCCGGCAACGCCGAACGGGGGATCCCCCGCGAGGAACAGGACGAGGTGGCGGCCCAGAGCCACCAGCGTGCCGCCCGGGCCACCGAGCAGGGCGTCTTCGAGCAGGAGATCGCCCCCGTGGAGGTCCCGCAGCGCAAGGGCGACCCGCTCGTCGTCGCGACCGACCAGGGCGTGCGACCCGGCGCCACCGCGGAGTCCATGGCGGGCCTGCGCCCGGCGTTCGACAAGAACGGCACCATCACCGCCGGCAACTCCTCCCCGCTGACGGACGGGGCGGCCGCGGTCGTGCTGACCACCCGCGACTACGCCGAGCGCCACGGCCTCGAGTACCTGGCCGTGGTCGGTGCTCCGGGGCAGGTGGCCGGTCCGGACACCTCCCTGCACTCCCAGCCGTCCCGGGCGATCGAGGCCGCCGTGGCCAAGGCGGGGTGGTCCGTGCAGGACCTCGACTTCATCGAGATCAACGAGGCGTTCGCGTCCGTGCTCATCCAGTCGCTGCGCGACCTCGACTACCCGCTGGAGAGGGCGAACATCCACGGCGGCGCCGTGGCGCTGGGCCACCCGATCGGGGCCTCCGGGGCCCGGCTGGCGCTGCACGCGGCGTTCGAGCTGGCCCGCCGCGGCACGGGCAAGGCCGCGGTGTCCCTGTGCGGCGGCGGCGGGCAGGGGGAGGCGCTGCTGCTCTACCGCGACTGACCCCTTCGGCGCGGGCCGGTCCCCACGCGGCCCGGGCCACCACGACTCCTTGTGGTGGCCCGGGCGGCGTCCGGCTGTGCTGTCTGTGGGCACGGCGGCCGGGCGCCTCGGGAGTGCGCCGCCACGGCCCCGGTCCGCCGCCTGAGCGCCCGTCCCCGGCACCGTCAGCAGTGGCGCCGTCAGGAGCGGCGCCTCAGCACTGCGCGGATGACGGCGACGCCGGCCCCGCCCGCCAGGACCCAGGGGCCGGCGACGACGACGGGGTCCAGCCACTGGTGGGAGAGGTCGGCGCGCTTCGTCCCGAACCGGGAGGAGAGCCCGGGCCGGGCGGGCTCGGCCAGCACCCCGGTCTCGGTGACCGGGTTGTCCGGGCGCCGGGTCGCGAACGAGGCGAGGTGGCTCTCCCAGGCATCCACCCGGTCGGCGGCGATGAGGAGCAGCCAGTGCGCGGCGCGGGCCTCGCTGTAGGTCCGGTAGGCGTACTTGCGCAGCGCCCCGGAGAGGCCCTTGGGCGGGCACGACGTACCGAAGACAGGGGGCAGGCCGGCGTGCTCGATCGAACGCTCCCGCGGCCACTTCTCCTCCTGGCGCTCCGGGAACTCCCAGTGCGCCCCGGACGCGGCCGGGTCGTAGCGCAGCCTCGGCACGGCCGGGCGGTCGGCCGGGTCCAGGTCCGCCCCCCAGCCGGGGATGCGGGCGCGCAGCGCCTCGCGGTCGACGGCGCGCCGGGCCGGGCCGGGGACGTAAGCGGCGTGCCGGGAGACGTCCGAGGAGTCGTCGGGGGTGTGCGACATGCTGGTGGTTCCTCTCCGGGATCGTCCTACCCGGCGCCGGGCAGGACGAGAGTCTTGATGCAGCCGTCGAGCTTGGCCGAGAACATGTGGTACCCCTCGGCGACGTGCTCCAGCGGGACGCGATGGGTCACGATGTCGCTGGGCTTGAGGTAGCCGTTGCGGATGTGCTCGAACAATCGCGGCCACTGGCGCTTCACCGGGCACTGGTTCATCCGCAGCGTCAGGCCCTTGTTCACGGCGTCGCCGAACTTCACGGCGCTGAAGACCGGGCCGTACGCGCCCATCACCGACACGGTCCCGCCCTTGCGCACCGAGTCGATCGCCCAGTTCAGCGCGATCGGCGACCCGCCCTGCAGCTTCAGCTTGGCGGAGGTGACGTGCTGGGTGAAGTTGCCGTCGGCCTCCGCACCCACCGCGTCGATGACCACGTCCGCACCCAGGTAGTCGGTGGTCTTCTTCATCTCCACCACGATGTCGTCGTACTCCACGAAGTTGAACGTCTCGGCGTGGGCGAACTCGCGGGCCTTCTCGAGCCGGTACTCCAGCTGGTCGACGACGATGACCCGGCCCGCGCCCATCAGCCAGGCCGACTTGGCGGCGTACAGGCCCACCGGGCCGGCGCCCAGCACGACGACCGTGTCACCCTCGGCGATGTCCCCGAGCTGGGCCCCGAAGTAGCCGGTGGCCAGGGCGTCGGTGAGCAGCACCGCGTCCTCCTCGTCCATCCAGTCCGGGATGATCGAGGGGCCGACGTCGGCGAACGGGACCCGCACGTACTCCGCCTGGCCGCCGTCATAGCCGCCGCAGGTGTGGGAGTAGCCGTAGATGCCGCCCACCGCGGTGGCGTTGGGGTTGACGTTGTGGCAGTTGGAGTACAGCCCGCGGGCGCAGTACCAGCACGAGCCGCAGTAGACGTTGAACGGCACCATCACCCGGTCCCCGGGCTTCAGCCGCTCCACGGAGGGGCCGACCTCGTGGACCACCCCGACGAACTCGTGCCCGAAGGTCGTCCCGACCCGGGTGTCGGGCATCATCCCGTGGTAGAGGTGCAGGTCCGAGCCGCAGATCGCGGCCATCGTCACCCGCACGATCGCGTCGTTGGGGTGCTCGATCCTCGGCATGTCCTTCTCTTCGACGCGGACCTTGTACGGCCCCCGGTACACCATCGCCTTCACGTGACCCGCCTCGGTTCGTCAGCCCGCTTCCAATGCGCATCAGCGTGGCACCGTCCGAGGACGGGGTCAACCCCTCGGACGACGGCGCCGCGTCAGCCGACGAGCGCCTCGTAGAGCCTCTCGAAGCGTGCCCGCGCCCCCCGGTAGTGCTCCGCGTGCTCGGGCGCCGGGCGGTGCTCCGGACCGTACGGCGGATCGGCCGGGGGCACGCCCTGCGCCAGCGTCTCCAGGGCCAGCAGCGCGGTCCCGCGCAGCGTCGCCCGCTTGAAGTCGGCGCGGACCACAGGCGCGCCGAGGACGTCGGCCAGGATCTGCAGCAGGCCGGGGACCGCCTGGGAGACGCGGCCGGAGGCCACCACCCGCTGCCCGCCCGGGGCCGCCTCCGCGAGCTGGTCCGCGACCCGCCCGTAGGAGAGCCCGACCCCCTCCAGCACGCCACGGGCCAGGGCGGCGCCGTCGTGCTCGGCGGTGACGTCGGCGAGCACGGCCCGCGCCCCGCCGGCCCAGCCCGTCGAGCGCTCGCCGGTCAGGAACGGCAGCACCACCGGGGTGCCGCGGGTCGCGTCCGCGAGGGCCACGTCGTCGACGGTCGTGCCCTCCGGCAGGGCGACCGTGCGCTCCAGCCACTCCACGGCGCGCCCCACGTCGTTGAGCGCCCCGCCCAGCAGGCACCGCCGATCGTCCACCCGGTAGCACCACAGCCCGGTCGGCAGCTCGTCGGGGACCTCGTGCAGGAGCACCCGGGCGGCCCCGGAGGTGGCGAGGGAGACGACCGTCGTGGTGGCGTCGGCCCCGCCCGAGCCCAGGTTGGCGCTCAGCCCGTCGGCCACGGGCGGGAACCACGCGGCGGCGGCCAGGGCCGGCCACCGCCGCCCGACCGCGGCGGCGACCTCGAACAGCGGGTCGTGCGGATCGGCGATCTCGTGCAGCCGGGAGGCGTCGAGGCCGCAGGCGGCGAGCAGCGGCTCGTCCCACTGTCCGGTCCGGCGGTCCAGCAGGCCCGTCCACGCCGCGACGGAGGTCCCCGCACGGGCCGTGCCCAGCAGGCGCAGGTGGACGTACTCGCCCAGCGACATCCACCGCTGCGCCCGGTGCCAGGTGCCGGGGTCGGTCTCGCGCAACCAGCGCAGCCGCGGGGCGAGGTAGGAGGTGTGCAGGCGCGCCCCCGTGCGCTGCTGGACCTCGGCCTCGTCGAGCTCCTCGCGCAGGTCCGCCAGCTGGGGGGTGCACCGGGCGTCGGCGTAGGTGAAGCAGGGCGTGAGGGCCGCGCCGTCGGCGCCGACGCCCACGAGGGAGGACGCGAAGGTGTCCAGTGCCACGCCGGCGACGCGCCCGGCGAGCTCGGGCCCGGCCACGACGAGGTCGAGGATCCGGGCGAGCTCGTCGGCGACCTGGTCGGGGTCGATCACGGACGTCCCGTCCGCGGCCGTGGTGAACCGGTGCTCGATCTTGTGCCGGTAGCCGCGCACGGGGGTGCCGGTGGCGTCGTGCAGGCTGCCGCGGCTGGCCGTCGAGCCGACGTCGAGGGCCATCACCAGCGGATCGAGGGCGTCCTCGAGCTCGATGCCGAAGGCCGTGCCGTCCCCGGGGCGCGGGGGCTGCGGTCTGGTGCTCATCGGGGGTTCCTCCTGGCGTGGGCGTCGGTCGGGCCCAGTCTAGGAACTCGGTGCGGCTGCCGCCGTGCCGGGCCGGCCTGCCGGCGCCGGGCATGCGGTGATCCACCGCACCGAAGGCAACGTTGCACTGAGTGCAGTGTTGCACCTAGTGTAACCATCTGTGATCCGGTGCCCCAGCGATGCGTCCCCCGCCCGGCCCCCGAGCGACCGCCGAGAGGCCCTGAAGTTCTTCAACCGGCGGGCCATCATCGACGCCGCCGCGGCCCTGGCCGAGGAGCGCGGCATCGGCGGCTTCACCGTCAGCGACCTCGCCGAACGGGCCGGGGTGTCGCGCCGGACGATCTTCAACCACTTCTCCTCGGCCGACGACGCCGTCTACGCCCGGTTCAGCGAACTGCTCGGCGTGATCGTGGACGACTTCGTGGAGATCGCCGACGCCACCCCGCCCCCGGCCGCCCCCAGCACCGGCGCGGTCTTCGAGCAGCTGGCCGACGTCATCGAGCGCACCGAGCTGGTCCGCCCCCTGTCCCACATCGCCCGGCTGCTGGCCACCAGTGAGAACCACCCCACCACCGTGATGTGGGCCCACGAGGTGCTGCAGACCGTCACCGCACGGCTCACGGCCGAGGTCGCCCAGCGCAACCCCGAGGCCGGCTCCTTCACCGTGACGCTGCTGGCGAGCTCGCTCATCAACGCCCTCGCCGTCGCCTTCGAGCAGTGGGTGGAGGAGACCGGCGGGGTGGACACCCCCGACGGCCGGGCCGCCTGGCAGCGGCTGGTGCGCACGGCCATCGACCACCTGCGGCACGGCTTCGCCCGCCCCGCCTCCTGAGCTCCCGCGCCTGCCGCTCCACCCCCTTCCTCCCCCGCGGGGACCCCTTCCGCACAGAACTGACAGAGAAGAGACATGGCACACCTGTTGTATCGACTCGGGCGCTTCGCCGCCCGGCGCGCCTGGGCCGTGGTCGCGGCCTGGGTCGCGGTCCTGGTCCTCACCGGCGGCGCCTTCGCCGTGGCCGGCGGGCAGCTGACCACCGCGATCACCATCCCCGGCACCGAGACCCAGCGCCTGGCCGACCGCCTGCAGAGCGAGCTGCCCGACGCCGGCCACGGCACGGGACGCGTCGTGTTCCGGACCGAGGGCGGCGAGCCCTTCACGGCCGCGCAGCGGGAGCAGATCGACGCCGCCCTGGAGGCGGCCGGCGGCTCCTCCGGGGTCGACGCCGTGCTGAACCCCTTCGCGACCCAGCAGGAGCGCGAGGACCAGGAGCAGCAGCTGGCCGACGCCCGGGCGCAGCTGGCGGACGGACAGGAACAGCTCGAGGAGGCCGGGGCGGCCCTGGACGAGAACCAGGCCAAGCTCGACGCCGCCCGCGCCCGGGCCGAGAGGGCCAAGGCCCCGGACCCCGTGCTCGAGGAGCTCGAGGTCCAGCAGGAGGCCCTCGACGACGGACGCGCGGAGCTGGAGCGCAACCGCGAGGAGCTCGAGGACGCCGCGCCCGAGCTCGCGCGCGGCGAGAAGCTGCTCGCACTGGCCCAGGGGACCCGCACCGTCTCCGAGGACGGCACCGCGGCCGTGGCCGTGGTGACCTTCACGGAGGAGCAGCAGGCCGTCACCGCCGAGGACAAGCAGGCGCTCCAGGACGCCGTCGACGGAGTGCGGATCGACGGGGTGCAGGTCGAGTACTCCACCGAGATCTCCCAGGACGTCTCCCAGCTGTTCGGCCCCACCGAGGCCGTCGGCGTGGCCGTCGCCGGCATCGTGCTGTTGGTCATGCTCGGCACGCTCGTGGCGGCCGGGCTGCCCATCGTCACCGCGCTCACCGGCGTGGGCGCCGGTGCGCTGGCCACCCTGTCCTTCTCCGGGGTCGTGGAGATGACCTCGATGACCCCCATGCTCGGGCTCATGCTGGGGCTAGCCGTGGGCATCGACTACTCCCTGTTCATCCTCAACCGCCACCGCCAGCAGCTGCTGTCCGGCGTCGAGCTGCACGAGTCGATCGGCCTGGCCACCGGCACCTCCGGCAACGCGGTCGTCTTCGCCGGGCTGACCGTCATCATCGCCCTCGCCGCGCTCAACGTCACCGGCATCCCGTTCCTGGGGATGATGGGCACCGCCGCCGCGACCTGCGTGGCCGTCGCCGTGCTCATCGCCATCACCCTCACCCCGGCGCTGCTGTCCCTCGTGGGGCACCGCCTGCTCTCGGCCCGCGCCCGGCAGCGGGCTGCCCGGACCCCCGCCCACCGGGGGCCCGACCGCCCCGGGGTGGCCACCCGCCGCCCGGTGCTGACCCTGCTGGCCGGACTGGTGGCGCTCGTGGCGATCGCCCTGCCGGCCGCCTCCATGCGCCTGGGCCTGCCCGACGCCTCCTCGGAGCCGGCCGACTCCACCGCCTACCAGGCCTACCGGATCATCGACGAGGAGTTCGGCGCCGGGACCAACGGCCCGCTGCTGGTGGTCGCCGACCTGCCCGAGGGCACCGGCGCCGCGGAGGCGGCCGACCTGCAGGTGACCGTCGGCGAGGAGCTGATGGCGCGCGAGGACGTCGTCTCCGTGGTGCCCGCCGGGCTCTCCGAGGACCGCCGCACGGCCGTCTTCCAAGTCACCCCCACCGACGGGCCGGCCGCCGAGTCCACCGAGCGCCTCGTCGACGACCTCCGCGCCCTCTCCCCGGCGCTGGAGGACGACCACGGGGTGAGCATCGGCGTCACCGGGCAGACCGGCGGCAACATCGACGTCTCCCAGAAGCTCGCCGACGCCCTGCCCCGCTACCTCGCCGTGGTGCTGGGCCTGTCCCTGGTGCTCATGGTGCTGGTCTTCCGCTCCCTCCTCGTCCCGGTCATCGCCACCGCCGGGTTCATGCTCACCCTCTTCGCCGCCTTCGGCGGAGTGGTCGCCATCTACCAGTGGGGCTGGGCCGGTGCGGTCTTCGGCGTCCACGACCCCGGGCCGGTGCTCAGCTTCCTGCCCACGCTGCTGGTGGGCATCCTGTTCGGCCTGGCCATGGACTACCAGCTGTTCCTGGTCTCCGGCATGCGCGAGGCCTACGTCCACGGCTCCTCCGCCCGCGCGGCCGTGCGCGAAGGGCTCGACGCCGGCCGCACCGTGGTCACCGCCGCGGCGATCATCATGATCTCCGTGTTCGCCGGCTTCATGTTCTCCCACATGGCCATGATCCGGCCCCTGGGCTTCGGCCTCGCCTTCGGCGTGCTCGTCGACGCCTTCGTCGTGCGCATGATGCTCATCCCTGCGGCCATGCACCTGCTCGGCGACAAGGCCTGGTGGCTGCCCCGCTGGCTCGACCGGATCCTGCCCGACGTCGACGTCGAGGGCGAGTCCCTCCGGCGCGAGCACGTGCCTGCGGACCCCGCGGACCCCGCGGAACCGGAGCGCGAGCTGATCGGCGCCGGATCCCGGAGCTGACGCACCCCACCGCGGGGGCCCGACCGCGAACTCCACCCGTGGTCCGGCCCCCGCGTCCTGCTCTCGTCGGAGGCCGTCCCGGGCGGGCCGGCGGCCGACGAGCGACCACATGCTGAGACGCGCGTCCGGAAACACATGCCGCCGCACGGACCGGCGTATTCTCGGGGATGGAATCCAGGCGGCCGACCCCGCGCACGGGCCTCGTGCAGGGCCCCGTCCGGCCGCCCCCACCGCCGCGCTCAAGCAAGGAGAACGAGCACCGCCATGCCCCAGCTCCGCTCCCGCACCTCCACCCACGGCCGCAACATGGCCGGCGCCCGCGCCCTGTGGCGCGCCACCGGCATGGGCGACGACGACTTCGGGAAGCCGATCATCGCGATCGCCAACTCGTACACGCAGTTCGTCCCGGGCCACGTCCACCTCAAGGACATGGGCGACCTCGTCGCCTCCGCGGTCCGGGAGGCCGGGGGCGTGACGAAGGAGTTCAACACCATCGCGGTCGACGACGGCATCGCGATGGGCCACGACGGCATGCTCTACTCGCTGCCCTCCCGCGACATCATCGCGGACTCCGTGGAGTACATGGTCAACGCCCACCGCGCGGACGCGCTCGTGTGCATCTCCAACTGCGACAAGATCACCCCGGGCATGCTGCTGGCCGCACTGCGGCTGAACATCCCGGTGGTCTTCGTCTCGGGCGGACCCATGGAGTCCGGCGAGGCCGTCGAGGGCGTGGTCGAGCACCGCCTGGACCTCGTGGACGCCATGTCCATGGCCGTCGACGAGAGCATCACCGACGAGCAGCTGGGCCAGATCGAGCGCAACGCCTGCCCCACGTGCGGGTCCTGCTCCGGGATGTTCACCGCCAACTCCATGAACTGCCTCACCGAGGCGCTCGGGCTGTCCCTGCCCGGCAACGGCACGACCCTGGCCACCCAGGTCGCCCGCAAGGAGCTCTTCCTGGAGGCCGGGCGCCGGATCGTGGACCTGTGCTGCCGGTACTACGAGCAGGACGACGAGTCCGTGCTGCCGCGCCGCATCGCGACCAAGGCCGCGTTCGAGAACGCCATGGCCCTGGACATCGCCATGGGCGGGTCCACCAACACGATCCTGCACATCCTGGCCGCCGCCCAGGAGGGGGAGATCGACTTCGCCCTGCCGGACATCGACGCCCTCTCCCGCCGGGTGCCCTGCCTGTGCAAGGTCGCCCCGAACTCCACGAAGTTCCACATCGAGCACGTGCACCGCGCCGGCGGCATCCCCGCCATCCTCGGCGAGCTGCGGCGCGCTGGCCTGCTCAACGAGGACGTGCACACCGTCCACGCCCCGGACCTGGCCACCTGGCTCGACGAGTGGGACGTGCGCGGCGGCAAGGCCTCCGCGCGGGCGCAGGAGCTGTTCCTCGCCGCCCCCGGCGGGGTGCGCACCACGCAGGCGTTCTCCACGGCCAACCGCTTCGAGTCCCTGGACCTCGACGCCGTGGACGGCTGCATCCGCTCCGTCGAGCACGCCTACACGAAGGACGGCGGCCTGGCCATCCTCTACGGCAACATCGCCGAGGACGGCGCCGTGATCAAGACCGCCGGCATCGACGAAGAGCTATTCCACTTCGTCGGCAAGGCGTTCGTGGTCGAGTCCCAGGACGAGGCCGTGTTCGAGATCCTGTCCAAGAACGTCCAGCCGGGCGACGTCGTGGTGATCACCCACGAGGGCCCCCGGGGTGGGCCCGGCATGCAGGAGATGCTCTACCCGACCTCCTACCTCAAGGGTCTCGGCCTCGGCCGGCAGTGCGCGCTGATCACCGACGGCCGCTTCTCCGGCGGCACCTCCGGCCTGTCGATCGGGCACATCTCCCCGGAGGCCGCCTCCGGCGGCGCCGTGGGCCTCATCGAGACCGGCGACGAGATCGAGATCGACGTCGCGAACCGCGTGCTGCGGGTGAACGTCGACGACGCGACGCTCGCCGCCCGCCGCCAGGCGAAGGGCCCGCTGCCCTGGGCCCCGACCAAGCCCCGCGAGCGCCAGGTGTCCAAGGCCCTGCGTGCCTACGCCTCCATGGTGACCTCCGCGGACAAGGGCGCGGTGCGCGTCGTCTGAGCCCGTCTCGCCCTCGTGAGGGCACGGAAGAGCGCCACCGGCAGCGTCCCGGTGGCGCTCTTCTGCCACCTCGGTGCGCGCACGGGAACGGCGCGGTGCCCGGCCTCCACTAGAGTGTGCCGATAACACGCCCAACAGGGCGCTCCTGTCGTTCACGCGGCCCCCGCAGACCCACGTCCGGGACCGCGTCCGTCACAGTTCGGAGTTGGAATGGATCTCTTGACCGAGTTCGTGGGCACCCTCGGAACCTGGGTGTGGTACGTGGTGTTCGCCATCCTCGTCGGGGTGGGCCTCTACCTCACCGTGCGCACCGGAGCGGTGCAGTTCCGGTCGCTCCCGGAGATGGTCCGGGTGCTCAACGACAAGCCGGGCCTGGCCGAGGACGGCAAGAAGGGGATCTCCTCCTTCCGCGCGTTCACCGTCTCGGCCGCGGCCCGGGTCGGCACCGGCAACATCGCCGGCGTGGCCATCGCGATCAGCCTCGGCGGCCCCGGCGCCGTTTTCTGGATGTGGGTGATCGCCGGCATCGGCGCGGCCAGCGCCTTCGTGGAGTCCCTGCTCGGCCAGCTCTACAAGATCAAGGCCCCCGCCGGCTACGTGGGCGGACCGGCCTACTACATGGAGCGCGGCATCGGCGCGCGGTGGATGGGGCTGCTCTTCGCGGTCGTCATCACCCTCACCTACGGCTTCGTGTTCAACTCCGTGCAGTCCAACTCGATCGTCGACGCCCTGGGCGGGTCCTTCGGCATCGACATCACCGCCGCGGACGCCCTGTGGTTCCGCGTCCTCGTCGGCGCCGTGCTGGTCGGGCTCACCGCCGCGATCATCTTCGGCGGCATCCGCCGCATCTCCGCGGTCTCCGAGATCGTCGTCCCGGTCATGGCGGTGCTCTACATCTTCCTCGGCCTGCTCGTGGTGGTCCTGAACATCGGCGAGGTCCCGGTGGTGCTCGGCCAGATCCTCGGGGGCGCCTTCGGCATCCGGGAGTTCGTCACCGGCGGGCTGATCGGCGTGATCATCCAGGGCATGAAGCGCGGGCTGTTCTCCAACGAGGCCGGCATGGGCTCGGCCCCCAACGCCGGGGCCACCGCGTCGATCTCCCACCCGGCCAAGCAGGGCTTCGTCCAGGCCCTCGGCGTGTACTTCGACACCTGGATCATCTGCTCGATCACCGCGTTCATCGTCCTGCTGTCGAACCCCGAGTTCGGCGGCCGCGAGGGCGCGTCCCTCACCCAGTCCGCGCTCGCCCTGCAGCTGGGCAACTGGGCGGTGCACTTCCTCACCGTGGCGATCTTCCTCTTCGCGTTCACCTCGGTGATCGGCAACTACTACTACGGCGAGTCCAACATCCGCTTCCTCAGCGGCTCCAAGGCCGTGATGGCCGGCTACCGGGTGCTCGTGCTGGCCTTCGTCTTCGCCGGCGCGGTGCTCGCGCTGGACCTCGTGTGGTCCCTGGCGGACCTGTTCATGGCCTTCATGGCCACGATCAACCTGGTCGCCCTCGTGCTGCTCGCCGGCGTGGCCGGGCGCGTGCTGAAGAACTACGAAGCCCAGCGCCGGCAGGGCGTGGAGCCGGTCTTCCACAGCGGCGACATCCCCGGGCTGTCCGGGCTCGGCGCGTGGGACGGCACCGACGTGGTGACCACCCGCGCCTACTGGGAGGAGCAGGAGCTCCAGAAGTCCCGCTGACCCGGCCCACCGACGACGGCGCCCCGCCCCCTGCGTGCAGAGGAGGCGGGGCGCCGTCGTCGTGGGGGGCTCAGGCGAGGACCTGGCGCTTCGAGGAGATCACCCCGGTGTTGAAGCCGGCCAGGTGCAGGCCGCCGTGGAAGCGGGCGTGCTCGATCTTCACGCACCGGTCCATGACCACGTCCAGCCCGGCGTCCTCGGCGATCGCGGCGGCGTCCTCGTTCCAGGAGCCCAACTGCAGCCACAGGGTTTTCGCGCCCGCGTCGACGGCCTCCTGGGCCACGTCCGGCAGGTCGTCGTGCTTGCGGAAGACGTCGACCAGGTCCGGGGTCTCCGGCAGGTCGGCCAGGGACCTGTACACCGGCCGGCCCAGGATCTCGTCCACCACGGGGTTGACGAAGTACACGCGGTACGGCGAGGACGACTGCAGGTAGGTCGCCACGAAGTAGGACGCGCGGGACGGCTTGTTCGACGCGCCCACGATGGCGATGGACTCGGTGTTGCGCAGGATGCTCAGCCGCTCCGGGGCGGAGGGGCCGATCCAGGTGCGGGTCTCGGCGGTCATCGGAGCGCTCCTTCGGTGATGGCGGCGGCGTCGGCGGTCTCCCGGGAGAGCCCGGTGGCCGCGGTCAGGGCCTGGTCGAGGTCCCACAGGATGTCCTCGGTGTCCTCGAGGCCCACGGAGATGCGCACGAGGTCCTCGGCGACCCCGCCGACCTCCAGCTGCTCGGGGCTCAGCTGCTGGTGGGTGGTCGAGGCCGGGTGCAGCACGAGGGTGCGGGCGTCCCCGATGTTGGCGAGGTGGCTGGCCAGCTGCAGGCTCCCGATGAACCGCTCGCCCACCTGCCGCCCGCTCAGCTCGGCGGTCGCCGTCACGCCGAACGCGAAGACGGAGCCCACGCCCAGGGGCAGGAGCCTCCGGGCCCGCTCGTGGTGCGGGTGGCCGGGCAGGCCCGCGTAGTTGACGTAGGAGACCCGCGGGTCCTCGTCCAGCCACTGCGCCACCGCCTTGGCGTTGACCAGGTGGGCGTCCATGCGCTGGGGCAGGGTCTCCACGCCCTGGAGCAGGTTCCACGCGGACTGCGGGGACAGGGACGCGCCGATGTCCCGCAGCTGTTCCGAGCGCAGCTTGGTGAGGAACCCGTACTCGCCGAAGTTCCCCCACCAGGAGACGTCGTTGTAGGACGCCACGGGCTCCGTCATGGACGGGAAGTTCCCGTTGCCCCAGTCGAAGCGCCCGGATTCGACGACGACGCCGCCCAGCGTGGTGCCGTGCCCGCCCAGGAACTTGGTGGCGGAGTGGATGACGATGTCCGCCCCGTGCTCCAGGGGCCGCAGCAGGTAGGGCGGGGTCATGGTCGAGTCCACGACCAGCGGCACACCGGCCCCGTGCGCGACCGCGGCGAGGCCCTCGAGGTCGGCGACCTCCCCGGAGGGGTTCGCGACGACCTCGGTGTAGACCGCCTTGGTGTTCGGGCGCAGCGCCGCCCGGTAGTCCTCCGGGTCCGTGCCGTGCACGAACGTGGTCTCGATCCCGAAGCGGCGCAGGGTCACGTCGAGCTGGGTGACGGTCCCGCCGTAGAGCTGGCCCGCGGCCACGATGTGGTCCCCGGCCTGCGCGAGCGCGGCGAAGGTAAGGAACTCGGCGGCCATGCCCGAGGCGGTGGCCACGGCGCCGATGCCCCCCTCGAGGGACGCGATGCGCTCCTCGAGCGCCGCGACGGTCGGGTTGCCGATGCGGGAGTAGATGTTGCCGTACTTCTGCAGCGCGAAGAGGTTCGCGGCGTCCTGGGCGTCCTTGAAGACGAACGAGGTGGTCTGGTAGATCGGGACGGCCCGGGCGCCGTGCTCGGCGTCGGGGGTGCCCCCGGCGTGCAGGGCGCGGGTGCGGAACCCGAACTGGTGGTCGGCCATGGAGGGGTGCTCCTCGTGCGAGTCGTGCCGCTGATCGGTCCCGGGCGAGGAGGGCCCGGCGGGGTGCCGGGAGTGCGCTGCTCCATCGGTCCTGGCGGTAGCACCGTGCGGCCTGCGACGTCGACCACGGTTGCTGCGGCGTCGTCGATCCAGGTCTCTCGGCCGCTCGGGATGGCTGTCCTCCATTGTGGTGCCCCGGAGCGCTCCGCGCCACCCGGTGCCGGTCCGGCGGGAGGTCCGGCCGGGCCGCTCAGTCCTGGGCGGGCCGGCCGAACCGGGCGCGCAGGTTCTCCCGCGCCACGGCGGAGAGGTTCTCGATCGGCAGGCCCGCCGGGCAGACCTCCACGCAGTCGCCCAGCAGGGAGCACGGGCCGAACTCCTCCTCGGCGGCGGCGATGACCTTGGTGGCCCGCTCGCGGCGCTCGTCCTCGTTCTTGGCCAGCGGCGGCAGCTCCCGCAGCATCGTGCCCACGAACAGCTGCCCGGACCCGTTGGGGCAGGAGGCGATGCACGCCCCGCAGCTGATGCAGCCGCCGTTGGCCAGGGCCTTCATGGCGACCGGGAACTTGGCCTCCTTCGCCACCCGGCGCAGGGCCTTCTTGTCCACGGAGAGGTCCCGCTTGACGGGCAGGGACGCGGCGCGCAGCGGCTCGATCCGCACGCGGTCCCCGTCCCGGTACGCGCCCAGGTGCTGCATGCAGCTCGCGGCGTTGCGCTCGGGGCCGTGCGGCACGCCGTCCACCGTGACCCCGCACTTGCCGCACACGCCCTCGCGGCACCCGTCGTCGAAGGCGACGGGGTCCTCGCCCGCGGCGGCGAGCTGCTCGTTGAGCCGGTCCAGGAGCTCGAGCACGGTCATGTCCGGGTGGGCGTCGGGGACGTCGTAGCTCACGAAGTCCCCCGGCTCGCCGGGGGAGGGCTGGCGCCACACGTCGACGGTCAGGTGCAGGGTGGTCACGAGGCGGGTCCTTGAACTGTAGGGGGAGGGGTCAGCGCACCGCGCGGGTCAGCACGGCCACCGGGATCGTGGTGTTGCCGGCGGCGACGGCGGCGCCGAGGACGCTGGCGCCGATCCGCAGCCGCCGCTGGAAGGCCCGGTCGTAGCTCGCGCCGACGTCGTTGGCGATCTCCGGGATGCCGTGGACCAGGTGCGCGGCGAGAGCGGCCATGGACAGGGCGTAGGCGGCGGCCACGGGCGGGCGGGAGAGGCTGGCCACGAGGTTGGCGTAGGCGCTGCCGTGCTCGAAGTCCCGCGCGGCGGCGGGCCGGGCGCCCAGGGTGAGGTCCAGGACGTGGAAGGCGGTGAACAGCCCGAGCACGCCGCCCGTGCTGCGCATCGAGCGCTTCGCGACCGCCCACGGGGACCGGCGGCGCCCCCGGGGCCGGCGCCCGCGCCGCGGCAGCAGCGTCCCGTTCGCCCGCCAGGACCGCGCGGTGAGCACCGCGGCCGCGCCCACGTGCGCGACCAGGCCCGTGGTGAGCACGCCGCGGGCCGCCCACAGGACGGTCCCGCGCGGCAGCACCGGTGCGCCGGCCGTGCGGAGGAACTCGGCGTAGGCGTTGAACTTCTCCTCGCCCTGGTAGACCTTCAGGTTCCCCAGCATGTGCACCAGCACGTAGCCGGAGAACAGCGCACCGGAGCCGGCCATCGCCAGCTTCAGGTCGGTGTTGGAGAGCTCGGGCAGCTCGGGCAGCTCGGGCAGCTCGGGCAGCTCGCGGAGCCGGGAGAGGCCGGGCAGCCGGGACGGCGCGGGGCGGTGGCCCTTCACGGGGGCGGCGGGGGAGGGGGTCACGGCATTCATCCTAGGAGTCCATCCTGCCAGACGTCACACGTCTCAACGTGGGGTCACACGGGACGCACGCCCCCGGGGGCGAGGCCGTCCCGGGGACGCCGAGGACGAGAGAAGCGTCACTTCTGGCCCACGCGCTGCCACATGAAGCCACACGTTCCACGGGAGGGTTCTAGGCTTCGTGTGGGTCCGATCCGGCCCGTCCGCGTCCGACACACAGGAATGATCGAGATGGACACCCTCTCCCCGGCGCGATCCGCCCGGAACACCGCCCCCGCCCGCCGCCGCCCGCCGGCCATGGCCCTCAAGGTCCTCGTGATCGTGGCCGTGACGGCTGCCGTGTGGTGCGTGCCCCCGGCCGCCGGGATGGACCCGCGCGGGATGCACATGGCGGCGATCTTCCTCGGGACGATCCTCGCGCTCATCCTCCAGCCCCTGCCCACGGCGTCCGTGGCCGTCGTGGGGCTCGCCGTGGCGATGATCACCGGCACCATGGACGCCTCCACCGAGGCCCTCCAGGGCTTCGGCAACAGCGCGGTGTGGCTGATCGTCGCGGCCTTCTTCATCGCCGACGGCTTCCTCGTCACCGGGCTGGGCCGCCGGGTGGCCCTGTGGTTCGTGGCCCGGCTGGGCCGTTCCAGCCTGGGCCTGAGCTACGGCATGGCCGTGACCGACCTGCTCCTGGCGCCCGCCACCCCCTCCAACACCGCCCGCGCGGGCGGCGTGGTGTTCCCGATCATCTCCTCGCTGGCGCAGGTCCAGGGGTCCACGCCGGAGACCGAGCAGTCCCGGCGCCGGCTGGGGGCCTACCTCGCCATGACCGCCGTGCAGGTCAACACCGTCACCTCCGCCATGTTCCTCACCGCCATGGCGGGCAACCCCCTCGCCGCCGAGTTCGCCGCCCAGGCCGGCATCGAGGTCTCGTGGGGCACCTGGGCGCTGGCCGCCCTGGTGCCCGGGCTCCTCTCCCTGACCGCGGTGCCGTGGGTGATGGCGAAGATCTACCCGCCGACCCTGAAGCAGACCCCGGAGGCCCCCGTGCAGGCCCGGCAGGAGCTCTCGCAGCTGGGCGCGATGTCCTTCCACGAGAAGACGATGGCCGGGACGTTCCTGCTGCTGCTCGTGCTGTGGTGCCTGGGCTCGGTCCTCGACCTCAACGCCACGGCCGTGGCGTTCGTGGGCATCTCGATCCTGCTCGTGACCCGGGTGCTCAGCTGGAAGCAGATGGCGGCCAACAGCGGCGCCTGGTCCACGCTGCTGTTCTTCGCCGTGCTGGTGGGCATGGCCTCGCACCTGAACGACCTGGGCGTCATCGACTGGGTCGGGGCCTCCGCCACCGCGCTCGTGGGCGGCATGTCGTGGGTCGTGGCCTTCGCGGTCCTGGCGCTCGTGTACTTCTACGCGCACTACTTCTTCGCCTCCAACACGGCCCAGGTCGTGGCCATGTACGCGGTCTTCCTCGGCGCCGCGGTGGGCGCCGGGACGCCGCCCCTGCTGGCCGCCCTGGCGTTCGGGTTCACCGGCAACCTCTTCGGGGGCCTGGCCCACTACTCCTCCGGGCCGGCCGGCGTGGTCTACGGCTCCGGCTACGTCCCCACGGGGGAGTGGTTCCGGGTCGGCTTCCTCATGAGCGTGGTCAACATCGTGATCTGGACCGTCGCGGGCGGTCTGTGGACGAAGCTGCTGGGCATGTGGTGAGCGCCGCACCCGGGCGGTGACGGACCGGAGGGGCCGGCCCGCGGGCCCGCCCCTCCGCCGCGCCCGGGGCCGCTCAGCCGCGCGCGGCCAGCACCGCGGCGATCTGCTCGAGCGCCTCCTCGTTCTGCAGCGACGAGCGGTCGCCCAGCGGCGCGCCCTCCCACAGCTGCGCGAGCAGGCGCCGGGTGATCTTCCCGGAGCGGGTCTTGGGCAGGTCGGGGACCGCCACGACGGCCCGGGGCTTGGCGATGGGCCCGATCTCGTGCGCCACGTGCTCGCGCAGCGCGGCGGTCAGCTCGCCGGCCGGCAGCCCCTGCGCCTCGGGGGTCAGGACGACGTACGCGAGCACCGCGTGCCCCGTCACCTCGTCGCGCACCGGCGCGGCGCCGGCCTCCACCACCCACGGGTGGGTGACGAGCGCGGACTCGATCTCGATGGTCGACAGCCGGTGGCCGGAGACGTTGATGACGTCGTCGACCCGGCCGAGGATGTAGATGTCGCCCTCCTCGTCGTAGCGGGCGCCGTCCCCCGCGAGGAACCAGCCCTGCTCGGCGTAGGCCGCCCAGTAGGAGTCGAGGTAGCGCTGCGGGTCGCCCCACACCGTGCGGGCCATCGAGGGGCCGGTCCGGTCGACCACCACGAAGCCCTGCACCCCGGCCGGCACGGTGGCCCCGTCCTCGTCGACCACGCGCGTGGAGATCCCCGGGACCGCGCGCGTGGCGCAGCCCGGCTTGAGCGCGGTGTGCGGGGCGCCGTCGTCGAAGGTGCCCGGCGGGGCGAACTGCGGGTCGTGCGGGCGGGGGGACATCACGGTGGAGCCGGTCTCCGACTGCCACCACGTGTCCACGAACGGGACCTCGTCGCGGCCCACCTGGGCCCGCAGCCACCGCCACGCCTCCGGGTTGATCGACTCGCCCACGGAGCCGAGCAGCCGCACCGAGTTGAGGTTGTAGATCTGCGGGACCCCCCGCGGGAACGCGCCCATGAGAGAGCGGACCAGGGTGGGCGCGGTGTAGTAGCTGGTCACCCCGTAGCGCTCGATGACCTCGAAGTGCCGGCCCCAGTGCGGGGTGCTCGGGGTGCCCTCGTAGATCACCTCTGTGACGCCGTTGACCAGCGGACCGTAGATCTCGTAGGTGTGCGCGGTGACCCACGCGAGGTCGGCGGTGCACCAGTGCACGGTCGAGTCGACCTTCGCGGGGTCGTTGACCACGGACAGCTCGTCGGGGCGCAGCCCGCCGTCCGGGTCCTCGACGTCGGGCAGCAGGTCGAACAGCAGCGCGTGCGTGTAGGCCGTCTGCACGAGGTAGCCGCCCATCGTGTGCACCAGGCCCTTGGGCCTGCCGGTGGTCCCGGAGGTGTAGATGATGAACAGCGGCGTCTCGGCGTCGAAGGCCTCGGGCTCGTGCACGTCCGGCTGGCCGGCGACCAGCTCGTGCCACCACACGTCCCGGCCGCGCGTCCACGGGACGGCGTCCTCCTCCTTGGAGCGCGTGCCCCGGGTGCCCCGGGGCAGGTCCGTGCGGCCGGGCCGGGAGGTGCGGCGGACCACGACGACGTGCTCGATCGCGTTCTCGCCGCTGCAGGCCTCGTCGGCGGTGGCCTTGACGGGCACCACGGCCCCGCGCCGGTGCTGCCCGTCGGTGGTCACCAACACCTTGGCGCCGGTGTCCTCGACGCGGAACCTCAGGGCCTCCGCCGAGAAGCCGCCGAAGACCAGGGAGTGCACCGCGCCGATGCGGGCGCAGGCCAGCGTGATGACGACGGTCTCCGGGATGACCGGCAGGTAGATCACCACGCGGTCGCCCTGCCGCACGCCCAGGGAGAGCAGGGCGTTGGCGGCCCGGCAGACCTCCCGCTGCAGGTCGGCGTAGGTGTAGACCAGGCGGTCGCCGGGCTCGCCCTCGAAGTACAGGGCCACGTGGGCGCCCCGGCCCGCCGCGACGTGGCGGTCCACGCAGTTGTGGGCCACGTTGAGCTTCCCGCCCTCGAACCAGGCCAGCTCGGGCACCGACCAGGTGGGGTTGCCGTCCTGGTCCTCCCCGATCCGCCGCGGCCCGTCGAAGCGGTGCGCGGTGGTCCACGGCTCGGCCCACTCCAGGCGGGACGCCTGGGCCTCCCAGAACGCGATCCGCGCCGCGTCGGACTCGAGCGCGGGATTGGGGGTGGGGGAGTGGGGGTCGCTCCAGCTGGGGCTCACGGTGCTGCCGTCCTTCCTGCGCCGGCGGTGGCGCCGGTCGTGCCCACTGTTCCAGGTCCGTGTGTCATGGCCGTTTCCTCACGCCCACTTCTTCACGGACCACTTCTCGAAGACGCCCAGCAGCGCGTCGGAGAGCTTGCCCAGCACGGCGAGCAGCACGATGGCGAGCAGCAGGCGGTCGGTGCGCCCGTTGTTCTGCGAGTCCGTGAGGAGGAAGCCCAGGCCCATGGAGGCGCCCAGCAGCTCGGCGGCCACGAGGAACAGCCACGCCTGCGCGAGGGCCAGGCGGAGTCCGGAGACGACCGACGGCATGACCGCCGGGAGCTGGACCGTGGTGAGCAGCCGGAGGCCGTGCACGCCGAACGCGCGGGCGGCCTCCACGAGGTTGCGGTCCACGTGCTGCAGGGCGGCGGAGACGGTCGTGTAGACGGGGAAGAACGCGCCGATGGCCACGAGAGTCACCTTGGAGTCCTCGCCCAGCCCGATCCACAGCAGCAGCAGGGGCACCCACGCCAGGGACGGCACCGCCCGGAACGCCCCGATGGTCGGTCCCACCAGGGCGGAGCCCCGGCGGGACAGGCCGATGAACGACCCCGCGGCGAGGCCCAGCCCGGCCCCGATCAGGAAGCCGACGAGCACGCGCTGCGCGGAGATGCCCACGTGCGTCCACAGGTCCCCGCGGGCCAGCAGGTCGGCGCCGGCCTCGAGGACCGCGAGCGGCGCGGGAAGCTGGACGGCGCTGAACGCGCCGGTGGAGGAGAGCACGTGCCACAGCGCGAGCAGCGCCGCGGGCAGGATCAGGCCCAGCCCGGTGCGCAGCAGCGGCCGGGGCCGGGGCGTCGGGGGAGCGGCGGGGACGTCGTCGGGCGGGGTGGCGCCCCGGGGCGCGAGCTGCTGCGTCACTTCGCCTCCTCGAGGGCCTCCGCCACGCGCGAGGCGTCGGCGTTCTCGGCGAGGGAGGGCTCCACGATGCTTGCGAGCGCCTCGTCGATCTGCTCCTGGTCGGCCACGTCGTCGGACTCGACGAAGATCGGGCCGACCTTCTCCAGGACGGCCAGTTGCTCGTCGCCGGGCACGTGGTCGATGTCGAGGGAGGTGCGCTCGAGGACCTGCTCGGCCACCGGCAGCTCGATGCCGGCGCCGTCGGCGAGGATCTGCGCGGTCTCCCGGGGGTGCTGCAGGGCCCAGTCGCGGGCGTAGGCGTAGACGTCCACCACGGTCTGGGCGGTCTCGGGCTGCTCCTCGAGGAAGGACTCGGTGGCGTTGAGGAAGCCGTAGGTGTTGAAGTCGACGTTGCGGTAGAACAGCTTCGCGCCGTCCTGCTCGGCGGCGGCCATGATCGGGTCCAGGCCGGACCACGCGTCGACCTGGCCGTTCTCGAGGGCGGAGCGGCCGTCGGGGTGCTGGAGGTTCTGGACGGTGACGTCGGCGGGGTCCACCCCGGCCTCCTCCAGCGCCTGCAGGAGGAAGAAGTACGGGTCGGTGCCCTTGGTGGCCGCGACCGTCCTGCCCTCGAGGTCGGCGACCGTCCCGATGCCGGACCCCGGCGTGGTCACGAGCGCGGACCACTCGGGCTGGGAGTAGAGGTCGACGACCTTGATGGGGGTGCCGTTGCTGCGGGCGAGCAGGGCGGCGGAGCCGGCGGTGGAGCCGATGTCGACGGCTCCCGCGCGCAGCGCCTCGTTGGCCTTGTTGGAGCCCGCGGACTGCACCCACTCGACGGACGTGCCGGACTCGGCCAGGGCGGCCTCCAGCCAGCCCTTCTCCTTGATGACGAGGGACAGGGGGTTGTAGGTCGCGTAGTCCACGGAGACGGTCCCGTCGTCGCCCGCTGCCCGGGCGGGGGCGTCGCCGGAGCCCTCACCGGCCATGCAGCCGGTCAGGCCGAGGGCGAGGACGGCCGCGAGGACGGGAAGCTTCAGGGCGGGGAGCTGGGGCATGGCGGAGCCTTTCGGGGCAGGAGGGCGGGATCGTGGGGACGCGGCGCGGCCGGCGGGCCCGGGGTCCGGGGAGGAGCGGGGCGGGAGCGGGAGGGGCCGCGTCAGCGCGCCGCGGGGTGGTGGGCGTCGACGCCCAGGTGGCCGAGCAGCTGCACGCGCAGCTCGGCGAGCACCTCGGAGGCCCGGTCGCGCGGGCGCTCGCCGGGGACCTCGAGGACCGTGCTCACGGAGGCGGGCGCGGTCGAGCCTGCCCGGCCCAGGACGAGGACCCGGTCGGCGAGCTGCAGGGCCTCGTCGACGTCGTGGGTCACGAGCAGTACGGTCGTGGGCTGGGCGGCGTGGACGGTCAGGAGCAGGTCCTGCATCTTCAGGCGGGTGAGGGCGTCGAGTGCGCCGAAGGGCTCGTCGAGCAGCAGCACCCCGGGGTTGCGAGCCAGGGCTCGGGCCAGCGAGGCGCGCTGGGCCATGCCGCCGGAGATCTCCCGCGGGCGGTGGCGGGCGTGCGCGGACAGGCCCACGAGCCGCAGCAGGTCGTCCACCACGGCGTCGCCCTCGGACCGGCCCGTGCCCGCGGGCAGGCCCAGCCGGACGTTCTCGCGCACGGACCGCCAGGGCAGCAGGCGTGGCTCCTGGAAGGCGACGGCGCAGCGCGGGTCGATGCCGGAGACCGGGGTGCCGTCGATGAGCACGCGTCCGCTCGACGCGGTGTCGAGGCCGGCGGCGGCCCGCAGCAGCGTGGACTTGCCGCAGCCCGACGGGCCCAGGACGGCGACGACCTCGCCGGACCGGGCCGTGAAGTCGACGTCCTCCAGCACGGGGCGCACCTCGCGGCCGGTCGTGAAGGCCTTGCCGACGTGCTGGAACGCCACGGAGAACGCGCGCTTGGCGGGCACGGCAGTGGCCGGGGACGGCGCAGGACTCACCAGGGAACCGGTCATGATCAACTCCATCGGTCCTGGCATTAGCACCTCGCACGCGGGACCGACGGGTCCGTGCCGGTTGCTGCGACGTCGACGAGCCAGGTCTCTCAGCCGCTCCGGATGGTTACGCGCTCATTGAACGACGGCCGTGCGGGGCGTGGCAAATCCGGCCCGCGCACGACCGCCGCCGAAACCTGTGGCACCGGGACCGCTCGTGCTCCACCATGGACCCATGACGACCCGGAACAGCCCGGAGCGGGCGGAGCTCGTGCGGGAGGCCTACGCCGCCTTCGGGGCGGCCCTCGACGGGCTGGGGGACGACGACTCCTGGGCCGCGACCGGCTGCACCGGCTGGGCGGTCCGCGACCTGGTCCAGCACTGCGTCCTGGACGCCCAGCGGGCGCTCGTCGCCCTGCACACCCCCACGACGGCGCGGCCCGACCGGGACGCGGTGAGCTACTGGGCCGACGCCGGCGCGGACCCGGAGGCCGACGCGGACGGGCGCCGCTACAGCCGCGTGGTCGCCAGCCTGTTCCTGCGCTGGGAGCGGCTGCGCCGGCTCTGGGAGGAGACCGCGCGCGCCGCCGTGCACGCCGCGGAGCACGCCCGCACCCCCGGGTCGGTCCGCACCCAGGGGCACGTGCTGGCGGTCGAGGACCTGCTGAGCACCCTCGCCGTGGAGGCCACGGTGCACCACCTGGACCTCATCCGCCACCTGGAGGGCAGCCCGGGTCCGTCCTCCGGCGGGCTCGCGGAGGTCCGGCGCGTGCTCACGGAGCTGTGGGACCGGGAGCCCCTCGAGCACTGGAGCGACGAGCACTTCGCGCGGCTGGGCACCGGCCGGGCCGAGCTCACGGACGAGGAGCGCGCGCAGCTGGGGGAGGCCTCCCTGCGCCTGCCCCTCTTCTCCTGACCCGCGAGTTCTCCTGACCCGCGAGGCCGCCGGTCGCCGCAGCCTCGCGGGCCACGACGTTCCGTGCCACGCTGGAGGCATGAGCCCTCAGCGCCACGTCAACGACCCTGCCGTGATCGACCGTCTGCTCACCGGGCCCGGCCGGTGGGCCGTCGTGGGGCTGACCGGCAACCGGATGCGACCCGCGCACCCGGTGGCGCGGCAGATCCGGGACGAGCTCGGCATGGTGATCGTCCCGGTGAACCCGAAGGGCGAGGAGGTGCACGGCGAGCCGGGCTTCCGCACCCTCGCGGAGGTCCCCGCGCCGCTCGACGTCGTGGACTGCTTCGTGAACTCCCGCCGGGTGGGCCCGGTCGTGGACCAGGCCGTCGCCGCGGGGGCCGCGGCCGTGTGGCTCCAGCTCGGCGTCGTGGACCACGAGGCCGCGGCCCGGGCGACGGCGGCCGGCCTCGACGTGGTCATGGACACCTGCCCCCTCATCGAGCTGCGGGAGCGGCTGCGCCGGGGCTGGACGCTGGATCCCCGGCGGACGCCCCCGCTGGCCCGGCCCGCCTGAGCGGGGGCGTCCGCCGCGGCGCGCCGGGCGGGCGGGACGTGACGGGGGTTGCACCGGACCCCGGGGGGGCCGGTAGGCTGTTCCGCGGACAACGATGACGAGTCCCGACGCGAAGCTCTGGCTGGTCGGGCGGCAACCCTCTCCCGTAGCGGGGTGCCCCAGATGAACATCGGGCCGCGGCGCACACGCGCCACGGCAAGTACGGCGCCCAGCAGTGCGTCGGACCCGCAGAGAGGCCGCACGCGGTGCGGCGCACGGGGCGCGGGTCATGAGCGAACCGAGAGGTCCACCCATGAGCAAGCGCATCGCCCTGAACGCCTTCGACATGACCTGCGTCGGCCACCAGGCCCCCGGCCTGTGGAAGCACCCGCGCTCCCGGGCGGACGAGTACAACACGCTCGAGTACTGGACGGACGTCGCCCAGGTCCTGGAGAAGGGCCTGTTCGACGCGATGTTCCTCGCCGACGTCGTCGGGTACTACGACGTCTACCAGAACTCCGCGGCGCCCGTGATCAAGGACGCCACCCAGATCCCGGTCAACGACCCCTTCATGCAGATCTCGGCGATGGCGGCCGTGACGAAGCACCTCGGCTTCGGGGTGACCAGCGCGATCACCTACGAGCAGCCGTACCCGCTGGCCCGGAAGTTCGCGACCCTCGACCACCTGACCCGGGGCCGGATGGGCTTCAACGTGGTGACCTCCTACCTGAAGTCCGCGGCCGAGAACCACGGGCTGACGGACCAGATCTCCCACGACGAGCGCTACGAGATCGCCGAGGAGTTCATGGAGGTCTGCTACAAGCTGTGGGAGGGCTCCTGGGAGGACGGCGCGGTCAAGCGCGACCGCAAGAACGGGATCTTCGCCGACCCGTCCCTCGTGCACCCCATCCAGCACCACGGCAAGTACTTCGACGTCCCCGGCATCGGGCTGACCGAGCCGTCCCCGCAGCGCACCCCGCTGATCTTCCAGGCCGGTGCCTCGTCCCGCGGGCGGGCGTTCGCCGGTCGCCACGCGGAGGCCGTGTTCGTGGGCGGCATCCGCCCGGACCTCACCCGCGTGGTCACCGACAAGCTGCGCGACGAGGCCGAGGCCCAGGGACGGAACCGGGAGGACCTCAAGATCTTCGCCATGCTGCACGTGATCGTCGACGAGACCGACGCGAAGGCCGAGCAGAAGCGCCGCGACTACGAGCGGTACGCGGACACCGACGGCGCGCTGGGGCTCGTGGGCGGCTGGTCCGGGGTGGACCTGGGCCGGTACGACGAGAACGACGTCCTGGAGTACATCAAGACCGACTCCATCCAGTCCTTCCTCACGCCGTTCACCACCGCCGACCCCCACAAGAAGTGGACCGTCAAGGAGGTCGCCAAGCACATCTCGATGGGCGGCATGGGCGTGCCGATCGTCGGATCCCCGCAGACCGTGGCCGACGAGCTCGAGCGGTGGATCGACGACGGCGGGCTGGACGGCATCAACCTCGCCTACCACGTGTCCCCGGGCTCGTTCGAGGACTTCGTGGAGTGGGTCGTGCCGGAGCTGCAGAAGCGCGGCCGCTACCGCACCGAGTACGAGGGCACCACGCTGCGCGAGAACCTCTACGGCAAGGGCCGGACCAAGGTGCTGGACACCCATCCCGCCGCGCGGTACCGCGGCGCCTACGCCGGCAAGCCCTCGGCGGCCGACACGCCCGCCCGCGCGCTCGTCTGAGGGCGGCGCAGGACGCAGGGGACCCGGGAAGGCGGAAGAGGGGATACCGACGGGACCGACCGGGCAGTACAGTTAAGAGCGGTAGGCATGCTCACCGGCCACCACCCGTCGTCGGGTGGTTCGGGACCCGACGACGTCCCACCCGTCCGAATCGAGGACACCATGACCACCGCTCGCTCGGGGAACCGCACCACGGCTCGCCGCTCGCTCGTCCAGACCGCCGCCCTGCTCGTCGGCGCCGTCTTCCTCCTGGTGGGACTCCTGGGCTTCGTCCCCGGGATCACCACCGGCTCCGGCTCGATCGCCCTCTACGGCCACGAGTCGAAGGCGATGCTCCTGGGCATCTTCCAGGTCTCCGTCCTGCACAACGTCGTCCACCTGCTCTACGGCGTCGCCGGCCTGGCCATGGCCCGCTCGGCCCCCGCGGCACGCAGCTACCTGCTCTGGGGCGGGGTGGTCTACATCGTCCTGTGGCTCTACGGCCTGCTCATCGACAAGACGTCGGAGGCCAACTTCGTCCCCCTCAACGCCGCCGACGACTGGCTGCACCTGGTCCTGGGCGCGGGCATGGTCGGGCTGTCCTTCCTGGGCCGCGGCACCCACGACCGGGGCGGGGCGTCCCGCTTCTGAGCCGCGGCCACGGCTCCGCACGCACGGACGGCTCCCCCGCGACCTCGGGGGAGCCGTCCGTGCGTGCTCCGCGGGTCAGCCCGCCGGGGTGGCGCTCCAGCGCAGCAGGGCCGCCACCTCCGTGCCGTCGGGCAGCGCCCCGTGCGGGAGGAAGACCGGGCGGCCGTCGGTGAGCACGGCGGCCCGCAGCAGGGCGGCGTGGGCGGGGACCCGGTCGAGCACGCGCACCCCGAGGGTCTCGGCCTCGGACTGGTCCGCGGCGATCCACGGCTCGGCCTCCAGGACGAGCAGCTCGGCCTCCGTGTCCAGGGAGGTCTCGTCGATGAGCAGGGTTTCGGCCTGTGCCTGCTGCAGGGCCGCCACGACCGGCCCGATCCCGTGCACGGCCGTGTGGTCCGGGCGGTTCTCCTGCTCCGCCAGCCGCTCCAGCAGCTCCTGCTGCCGGCGCGCGATCACCTCGCCCACGCTGCGGTCGACCTGCTCCTCGAGCTCGGCGGCGTCGCTGCCGTCGGCGCGGGTGTTGGCGTTGACCATGCTCACCAGCGGCTGGGTGGACTTGGCGAGCTGCTCCCCGACGAGCACCCTGGCGCGGATGTCCCCGGCGATGACCACCAGCTGCGCGCCGCTGTCGGCCACGACCTGGTCGATCTGCTCGGCGACCTCCTCGGTGTTGCGCCGCCACACGTCCTCGGTGTGCCGCTGCCACCGGGCGTGCGCCCAGCCGCCGCCGCCGAACTTCTTGAGGTGCTCCGTCTCGCCCTCGATCTGCTGCTGCGACTCGGCCCGGCCCCGGCTGGCGTACTGCAGCCGGATCTCTCCTCCGTCACGGCTGACCTCGGCCACCACGTAGGGGAAGTCCTCGGGGCGGTGGCGGAACAGCGGCGTGAGGTCGGGCACGGTCTCCACCCTGACCCTGCTGGGCCCGGCCAGCGGACCCGGCAGGACCTCGTCGATCACCACGGTGCCGTCGCGGACCACGACGAACCGGCTCACCGGGTCCGGCAGGCCCTCCGCCGGACGGATCGCCTGCTCCACGGCGTCGAGGTCGGCCTTGCTCGCCCCGAGGCCCTCCAGCTCCCGGCGGACGTTCTCGGGCTGGACGTCGATCGCGTGCAGCGAGTCGACGGTGCCGGTGCTGATGTCCGTGTACACGGTGCACCACGGCCCCGGCTGCTTGAACAGCTCGGCGTAGCGGTGGAATCGGCTCGTCATGGTGGGTAACCCCCTGGTGTTGAGCGGTGCTTCCTGCGTGCGTGTGCACGCCACGTTATCGGAGGGCAGGAGGGCTGTGAACCGTGCTGTGGACCTTCTCGGCCGGACCCGTCGGGGGCGTCACTAGACTGGGGGCTCCGTTGGTCCCACGACCCAGGAGGTAGCCATGAGCGAGGCCCCCGGCACGAGCTTCGAGTTCAACGAGGCGGACCGGCTCGAGCAGTCGATCGACGCCGAGCGACCGGAGATGGACGACCAGGACGTCGAGACCCCGGCGCACCGGGACCGGTCGGAGGCGTCCTCCCTCGAGGCGAATCCCGCCGACCTCGAGGAGCAGGACCAGGAGGTGGTCCTCGAGGACCGGGAGGTGGGCTCGACCCTCGAGGAGGAGTGAGCCGGGGGTGCGGGTCCGGACGGTCCTCCTCGCGGGGGACCGGCCGGACCCGCGCCCCCGGACGGGTGCGGAGGGATCCGGGAGGACGTGCCGGGAAAAATGTGACCGGTGCCGCATCCAGTGGCGGGTCCCGGACGGTAGTAGGGGTGCAAGGTCGATTCCGCCTCCTCCGGGAGCCCGTTCAAGGAGCAGTCATCATGCGCAAGACCCTCTCCGCCGCAGCAGTCCTCGGCCTCGGCCTCGGTGCCCTGACCATGGCGCCCGCGTCCGCCGCCGAGCACGCGCAGCTGTCCGTGCTGCACGGCGTGCCCGACACCATGGTGGACGTCTACGTCAACGGTGAGCTCACGCTCGACGACTTCGCCCCGGGCACGCTCGCGGGCCCGCTCGAGCTGCCGGCCGGCAGCTACGACCTCGCCGTCACGGCCCCCGACGCCGCCGACGCCTCGGCGCCGATCATCGGGCCCGTGACCGCCCAGCTCGAGAGCGGCGGCAACTACACGGCCGCGGCCCACCTCGACGCCGAGGGCAACCCCACGGCCGCCCTGTTCACCAACGACATGTCCGAGGTGGCGGCCGGGAAGTCGCACCTGACCGTCCGCCACGTGGCCGCGGCCCCGGCCGTGGACGTCCTGGCCGGCGGCCAGCCGATCATCCAGGGGCTCGAGAACCCGAACGAGCAGACGCTGCCGGTCGACGCCGGGACGGTCTCCGCCTCCGTGGCGGCCGCGGGCACGACCGACCCGGTCATCGGCCCGGCCGACCTGACGCTCGCTGAGGGCACCCACAACATCGTCTACGCGTGGGGCTCCCTCGAGGCGGGCAACCTGCAGCTCGCGGTGCAGACCCTCGGGGGCATGGAGCAGGCCCCGGGCGCGGTGCCGGGCGGGCAGTCCGGGCTCGCGGCCCAGGAGCAGCGCACGCTGCTGAGCGCCGGGCTCGCGGCCGCGGGCGCGCTCGGACTCGTCGGGGTCGCCTTCGGCGCCCGGCGGGTGCTCGCGGGAGCCCGCCGGCCGTGAGCCCCTCCGCCCGACCGGGACGGGACGCGCGGCGGGCCCCTGCCCACCGCGCCCCCGTCCTCCCGGCCCCCGGCCCCCAGCGCCGCCGGACGGCGGCGCTGGGGGCCGGGGCCCTCCTCTCCGCCGCACTCCTCGCCGCGGCGGCAGCCGTGGCCGTCCTCCCCGCCGAGGGCGACGACGCCCCCGCCACGGCGCCGGTCGCCCAGACCGCCGTGCTCGGGCCGGCCGCCCCCTCCCTGAGCGGGCAGCGCCTCGGCGACGGGCCCCCGGCACCGCCCGACCCCGACCGGGTCCCGGATCCCGGCGAGGTGCCGGTGGCGCCGGCCACGCAGGCCCCCGTCGCCCCGCTCCCGCCCCCGGTGCGGGTCGAGGTGGACGGCGTGCCGATCGACATGCCCGTGGTGCCCGTGGGGATCGAGGACGGCGGGGCCATGACCATCCCGGACAACCACGTGCAGCTCGGCTGGTACCGGCACGGACCCGCCCCCGGGGCCGAGGAGGGAGCCGCGGTGATCGCCGGGCACGTGGACACCCTGACCGAGGTGACACCGATGGCCCGCCTGCAGGACGTGGCGCCGGGCGCCGAGGTCACGGTCGAGCGGGCGGACGGGTCCGTGCTGCGCTACCGCACGGAGACGGTCGAGCGGGTGCACAAGCGCAGCCTCGAGGACGCCGACCTCTTCCGCCGCACCGGGGCCCCGGTCCTGCACCTGGTCACCTGCGGCGGGGAGTGGCTCGAGGAGACCGGGGACTACGAGGACAACGTGGTGCTCCGCGCGGTCCCGGTGGGCTGAGCGCGACGGGCCACCGATGACCGGCGCCACGGCGTCCACTAGGCTGGGCACCACCCGGCGGGCTGCGCCCGCGACGACGACCCCGGGGAGGAGCCGTTCCCCGATGCCGATGACGACCTCCGAGTGGGGGCCCGAGCTCGACACCGCGTTCGCCGCGGGGGACGAGCAGGCGCTGAGCGCGGCGTACCGGCACTGCGCCGGGATCGTCCGGGGCCTCGCGCTGCGGACCCTGCGCGACGACGCGGCCGCGGACGACGTGGTCCAGGAGGTCTTCATCCGGGCGTGGAAGTATCGTTCCGGGTACCGCCCCGAGCAGTCCTCGGCCCCGGCCTGGCTCGTCGGGATCGCCCGCAACTGCATCGTCGACGCCGCCCGCACCGCGGGCCGCGAGGCGGAGCGGCGGCAGGCGTCCGCCGTCGAGGAGCGCGAGCCCGGGCACGAGGAGGCGGACCTGCTGGTGGACCGGCTCGTCGTGCGGGCGGAGGTCGAACGGCTGGGCCCGCCGCGGTCGACGATCCTGGCGCTCGCCTTCTACGACGAGCTCACCCACCAGCAGATCGCCGAGCGGCTGGACCTGCCCCTCGGCACGGTCAAGAGCCACCTGAGGCGCGGCCTCATCAACCTGCGGACACGACTGAAGGACGGACATGGCGCACCTGAGTGAGGAGACGCTGACGCTCCTGGCTCTGGGTGAGCCCATCGACCCCCGGGGCCGGGACCACCTCGCGGACTGCGCGGAGTGCGCGGTGGAGCTCGCGTCCCTGCAGCACGTCGTGCGCGCCGGGCGCGCCGAGCCGCCCGCCCCGGCGGCGCCGGGTCCCGGCGTCTGGGCGGCGATCCACGCCGAGCTCGGGCTCTCGCCCGCCGTCGCGGCCGACCCCCTCACGGCCGGCTCCTCCGGGACCGGCCCGTCCGCGGACGCCCCGGGCGGCTCCGAGGGCGACGGCGCGTCCGCCGTCGTCGACCTCGACGCCCGGCGGCGCCGGTCCCGCCGCGGGGTGCCCTATCCCGCGGCCGCCGCCGCGGCGGCGGCCGCCCTGCTGGTCGGCGCCGGCGGGATGTGGGCCCTGCAGCGGGCGGAGCCGGAGCCCGCGGTGCTGGCCCGTGCGGAGCTGGAGCCGCTCGCCGGGTACAGCGCCCGCGGCACCGCGGAGGTCGACCAGCGCCCCGACGGCACCCGCCGGCTCGTGGTGCGCACCGATCCCGCCGACGTGGACGGGTTCAAGGAGGTGTGGCTGCTCGCGCCCGACGCGCAGGGCATGCTCAGCCTCGGGGTGATGGCCGGGGACGAGGCCGTGTTCGTGCTGCCCGAGAACGTGGACGTCGCGCAGTTCCCGGTCGTGGACGTCTCGAACGAACCGGTCGACGGCGACCCCACCCACTCCGGCGACTCCATCGTGCGCGGCACCCTGGACGTGTGAGCGGGGCGGGCCCCGCGGGGCGGGCCCCGCCGGGCGGGCCTCAGAGCAGGGCGGAGGTCAGCCGGGCGACGTTGTCGAGGTACTTCTGGCCGACCGGGCGCTGCTCCCACTCGTCGGGCACGAGCAGGGTGCTGGCCGCGTGGAACTCCTCCACGACCTCGTCCATCCGCCGCCGGAACTCCCTGTCCACGATGTAGACGGACACCTCCAGGTCCAGGGCGAAGGAGCGCTCGTCCATGTTGGAGGAGCCGATGACCGAGACGTAGTCGTCGACCAGCACGAACTTGGCGTGCAGCACGGTGGGGGAGCGGTACCGGTAGATCTTCACCCCGGCGTCCACGAGCTCCTGGTAGTAGGAGTTCTGCGCGTGGTACGCGAGGAAGTGGTCGGAGGTCTCGCCCACGAAGAGCTTCACCTCCACTCCGGACTGCGCCTCCGTGGTCAGCGCGTGCATGAGGGACTCGTCGGGCACGAAGTACGGGCTCGAGATGACGATCTGCTCGTTGGCGTTGTAGATGAGGTGGTTGAACAGCCGGAGGTTGTTCTCCGTCTCGAAGCCCGGGCCGGAGGGCAGCACCTGGGCGAACACGGGCCCCTCGATGTCGGGCAGCTCCCGGGTGGCCTCGTCGAGCAGCAGGTCGCCCGTCTCCGAGTACCAGTCGCTCGTGAACAGCGCGTTGAGCTCGGCGACCACCGGGCCCCGGCACTCGATCATCAGGTCCTTCCACTCGAAGCCCCTGCGGAGGTTCTTCCGCTTGTTGTAGGACCGGTGGATGATGTTCTGCGAGCCCGTGTAGGCGACCTCTCCGTCGACCACGAGCAGCTTGCGGTGGTTGCGCAGGTCCGGCCGCTGCCACTCGCCCCTCCACGGGCGCACGGGGAGCATCCGCTGCCACGGGAACCCCACGCGGTCGAACTCCTGCACCATCTCGCGGTAGCCGGGGTAGCCCACCGACCCGAGGTGGTCGATGAGCACCCGCACCCGCACCCCGCGCTGGTGGGCCCGCACCAGCGCGTCGAGCAGCCCCCGGGAGGCGTCGTCGATCGCCACGATGTAGAACTCGAAGTGCACGTAGTCCCGGGCCCGGTCCACCGCGGCGGCCATGACCTGCATGGACTCGTGGTTGTCCGTGAGGATCTCGAACGCGTTCCCGCCGACCATGGGCAGGGCGCCCAGGTTGTAGTTGAGCTCGGCCGTGGAGAGGATCCACTCCGGCAGCTCGCCGTGCTCGTTGCCCAGGATGTACGCGCGGGGGGTGTTCTCCCGGATCACCTCGTTCATCTTGGCCTGCATCTCCATCCGCCTGCGGGGCAGCTTGGCGGAGCCGATCAGCAGGAACAGGACGATGCCCATGAGGGGGATCAGGAAGATCGTGAGCAGCCAGGCGAGCGCGACCGAGGGCCGGCGGTTGTGCGGGATCCAGCCCAGCGCGAGCAGGCGCACGGCCCAGTCGAGCACGAACAGGGCCACCACGATCCACCGGGGGATCCCGTCCAGGGGGAGCAGGTCGAAGGGGAAGATCGTGATGTCCACCGGTCCAGCCTATCGGCGGGCCGTCCTGGCCCCCGTCACTGCGGGCGGGGCAGGAAGTAGTCCGTCTCCAGGCCGGGGGTCTCTCGGTGGACGAACCCCGCGGCGACAAGCACCTGCTCCGCGGGGGCGTTGTCCCCGGGCACGCTCGCGCGCACCCCGGTCACCGCGGGGTCGGTGAACGCGATGCGCAGCAGCGCGCCGACCCCCTCCCGGGCGTAGCCGTGGTTGCGGTGGCCGGCGGCCAGGGACCCCACCACCTCGAGCTCGTCGTCGATGGGCGGGCCCACGAAGCCGGCCGTGCCGATCACCTGGCCGGACCCCTTCTCGATCACGGCCATCCGGGCGTAGAAGGACTCGGTGAAGAAGTAGCCCCCCGCCACGAGGGACTCGCGGGCGAAGTCCATGTCCTCCGCGGTGGGGAAGCCGTCGGCGAAGTGCTCCGCCGGCTCACCCGCCGCCACGGCGTCGAGCTCCTCCGCCGTGAAGGGCCGCAGGAGGAGGCGCTCCGTCTCCAGGACGGGGGCGGGGCGAAGGGTCTCGAGGTCCTCGGTCATGCGTGTGCTGCTTTCCTGCGGGCGCGACGGGCGCGGGGATCGACGATGGACGGGGTGGCGGCGGTGGCGGGGAGCGCCGGGCCGGGGCTCAGCCGAAGTGCTTCGGCAGGGTCCCCTCGTGGGCGGCGCGCAGCTCGTCCAGGCCGATGCCGAACTCGCTCTGCACATCCAGCGCCCGGTTCTCGGCGTCCACCACGCCGATCCGCACGTGCGGGTAGGCGCGCGTGGTGCACATGTCCTTGAACCGGACCTCCTCGCTGCGGGGCACGGCCACCACCGCGCGGCCCTGCGACTCGGAGAAGAGCATCGTGAACAGGTCCACGCCGTCCCGCTCGCAGACCTCGCCGAGGCCGATGCGGGCGCCCGTGTCGAAGCGCAGCGCCATCTCGGCCAGGGTCGCGGCGAGGCCGCCCTCGGCGACGTCGTGGGCGGCGTCGATCATGCCGTCCCGGGACATGTTGATCAGCAGGTCGCCGAGCAGCTTCTCCCGGGCCAGGTCCACGGCCGGCGGGAGCCCGCCGAGGTGCCCGCGCAGGTTCGCCCACTCCGAGCCGTCCAGCTCGTCCCGGGTGGTGCCGAGCAGGTAGATCGCCTGCCCGTCCTCGCGCCAGCCGGAGGGGGTGCGGCGGCGGACGTCGTCGAGCACGCCCATCATCGCGACCACCGGGGTCGGGTGGATGGCGACCCCGCCGGTCTGGTTGTAGAGGGAGACGTTGCCGCCGGTCACCGGCACGCCGAGCTCCTGGCAGCCGTCGGCGAGGCCGCGCACGGCCTCCGCGAACTGCCACATGGTCTCGGGGTCCTCCGGGGAGCCGAAGTTCAGGCAGTCGGAGACGGCCACGGGGCGCGCCCCGGAGGTGGCCACGTTGCGGTACGCCTCGGCCAGGGCCAGCTGCGCGCCCTGGTACGGGTCCAGGTAGGCGTAGCGGCCGTTGCAGTCGGTGGACAGGGCCACGCCGAGGCCGGTCTCCTCGTCCACGCGGACCACGCCCGCGTCGTCGGGCATCGCCATGGCGGTGTTGCCCTGCACGTAGCGGTCGTACTGGTCCGTGACCCAGTCCTTGGCGCACAGGTTGGGGGAGGCCATGAGCTCGAGCACCGCGGCCTTCAGCCCGGCGCCCGAGGGGCGGCCGGCGTCGGCGGGGGAGCCCGCGAAGTGGTCGCCCTGGAGCCGGTCCTGGTCCGCGGGGCGGGTGTAGGGGCGCTCGTAGACGGGGCCCTCGTGGGCGACGGTGCGCGGGTCGACGTCGACGATGATCTCGCCGTCCCACTCGATCACGAGCCGGCCGGTGCCGGTGACCTCGCCGATCCACGAGTACTCGACGTCCCACTTGGCCATGACCGCCTCGAAGGCCTCGGCCTGCTCCGGGGTCACCACGGCCATCATGCGCTCCTGCGACTCGGACATGAGGATCTCGCCCGGGGTCAGGGTGGGGTCGCGCAGCAGCACCGAGGACAGGTCCACGTGCATGCCGCCCTCGCCGTTGGAGGCCAGCTCCGAGGTCGCGCAGGAGATGCCCGCGGCGCCGAGGTCCTGGATGCCCTCCACGAGGGAGTTCTTGAACAGCTCGAGGCAGCACTCGATGAGCACCTTCTCGGCGAACGGGTCGCCCACCTGCACGGCCGGGCGCTTGGAGGGCTTGGCGTCGTCGAAGGACTCCGAGGCGAGCACGGAGGCGCCGCCGATGCCGTCGCCGCCGGTGCGCGCGCCGAAGAGCACCACCCGGTTGCCGACGCCGGAGGCGTTGGCCAGGCGGATGTCCTCGTGGCGCATGACGCCCACGGCCAGCGCGTTGACGAGCGGGTTGCCCTGGTAGACGGAGTCGAAGACCACCTCGCCGCCGATGTTGGGCAGGCCCAGGGAGTTGCCGTAGCCGCCCACGCCCGCGACGACGCCGTGCACCACGCGCGCGGTGTCGGGGTGGTCGATCGCGCCGAAGCGCAGCGGGTCCATCACGGCCACCGGGCGGGCGCCCATGGAGATGATGTCGCGCACGATCCCGCCCACGCCCGTGGCCGCACCCTGGTAGGGCTCCACGTAGGAGGGGTGGTTGTGGGACTCGATCTTGAAGGTCACGGCCCACCCGTCCCCGATGTCGGTCACGCCGGCGTTCTCGCCGATGCCGACCATCAGGTCCTTCTTCATCTCCTCGGTGACCTTCTCGCCGAACTGGCGCAGGTGGACCTTGGAGGACTTGTAGGAGCAGTGCTCGGACCACATCACCGAGTACATGGCCAGCTCCGCGGCGGTGGGGCGGCGGCCGAGGATCCTGCGGATCTCCTCGAACTCGTTGTCCTTGAGCCCCAGCGCGGCCCAGGGCAGCTCGGTGTCGGGGGTGGCCGTCGCGTGCTCGACGGTGTCCAGGTTGAAGTGCTTGTCGCTCATCGAGGTGCCGTGTTCCTTACTTGACCAGTGCCTTGAGGACGGAGACGAACAGGCCCAGCCCGTCCGTGCCGTCGCGCATGCCGACCTCGCCGGCGGCGGAGGAGTCGGCGCCGAAGCCCGGCTCCACCGCGTGCTCCGGGTGCGGCATGAGGCCCACCACGTTGCCGCCGGCGTTGCAGATCCCGGCGATGTCCCGGCGGGAGCCGTTCGGGTTGAAGCCCACGTAGCGGAACACCACGCGGCCCTCGGCCTCGAGCATGTCGAGGGTCTTCTCGTCGGCCACGTACTGGCCGTCCTGGTTCTTCAGCGGGACGACGATCTCCTCGCCCTGCCCGTACTCGCCCGTCCACACCGTGCCGTTGTTCTCGACCCGCAGGCGCTGGTCGCGGCAGAGGAACTTCAGGTGGTCGTTCTTGACCATGGAGCCCGGCAGCAGGTGGGACTCGGTGAGCACCTGGAAGCCGTTGCAGATCCCGAGCACCGGCAGGGGGGAGGACCCGGAGGTCCCCGCGGCGGTCGCGCCCTCGATCACCTGGTCCATGATCGGGGCGAACCGGGCGATGGCGCCGGCGCGCAGGTAGTCGCCGTAGGAGAAGCCGCCGGGCAGGATCACGGCGTCGACGTCCTGGAGGTCCTCGTCGGCGTACCACAGCGGGACCGCGGTGCCGCCGGCGAGCGCCACCGCCCGCGCGGCGTCGCGGTCGTCGAGGGTGCCGGGGAAGGTCACGACGCCGATCCGCGCGCCCGCGAGGGCGGCGTCCGGGCCGGGGGCGGAGAGGTCCGCGATCAGCGGGGTCTCGGGTCCGGGCATGCTCAGTTCTCCTCGCCCTGGGTCTCGGTCTCCTCCAGCACGGCCACGCGGACGACGTCCTCGATGACCGGGTTGGACAGCAGCTTCTCGGCGGCCTCGCGGGCCTGGGCGAGCACGTCCTCGGTCGGCTCGCCCTCGACGGTCAGTTCGAAGCGCTTGCCCTGGCGCACGCCCGCGAACCCGTCCAGGCCGATGCGGGGCAGTTCGTTGGCGATCGCCTTCCCCTGCGGGTCGAGGATCTCGGGCTTGGGCATGACGTCGACAACAATGCGGGCCATCGGGGAACTCCTGAAGGTCGAGCAGGGGGCCGGGATCCGGCGAACGGAAGCCATTCTATCGGCTCGGACACACCGGTCCCGCCGCGCCGGTGCAGACCGGGAGCGGTGTGGTAGAGGACACGCCGGCCCCGGGGGCCCGGTCGCTCCCCCCGCCGTCGCGGCGCTCAGGCCCTGCCGGTGCCGTCCTCGTGGCCCCGCTGGGCCCGCAGCTGCTGCGCGGCCCGGTCGGCGCCCTCCAGGGCGAGGCCGGTGAGCATCCTCTCCACCTGGGCCGGCGCGGCGCGCGGCGGCAGCAGGGGCGTGGCCGGGTCCACCACGGCCTCGAGCACCACCGGCCGGTCGGCGGCGAGCGCCCGGCGCCAGGCGTCGTCGACGTCCTCGGGCCGGTCGACCCGGACGCCGTCCAGGCCGAGCAGGCGGGCGTAGTCGGCCCAGGGGAACGCGGGCACGTCCTGGGAGGCGGCGAAGCGGGCGTCGCCCTCCATCTCCCGCTGCTCCCAGGAGACCTCCGCGAGGTCGCCGTTGGCGAGCACCAGGACCACGAAGCGCGGATCGGCCCAGTCCCGCCAGCGGGCGGCGAGCGTGACGAGCTCGGCGTTGCCGCTCATCTGCATGGCCCCGTCCCCGGCCAGCGCCACCACGGGCCGGTCCGGGCGGGCGAGCTTGGCGGCCAGGCCGTAGGGCATCGCCGAGCCCATGCAGGCCAGCGTGGAGGACAGGTGCGCCGGCACCCCGGGCGGCAGGCGCAGGAACCGGGCGTACCAGTACACGACCGAGCCGACGTCCACGGCCACCTGGGCGTCCGCCGGCAGGTGCGCGGACAGGGCGGCGACGACGGCCTGCGGGTTGAGCGGCTCGGCCGGCTCGGCGCAGCGCTGCGCGGCCACGTCCCGCCAGGTGCCGACCATGGCCTCGACCTCCCCGCGCCACGTGCGCTCCGGGTGCCCCAGCCGCGGCAGGAGGGCCCGCAGGGTCTCGGCGGCATCCCCGGCCAGGGCCACCTCCACGGGGTACTTGGCGCCCAGGTTGCGGGCGTCGGCGTCGATCTGCACGGCGCGGGCCTGGCCGGGGGCCGGGTAGAACTCGGTCCACGGGTCGTTGCTGCCGACGATCAGGAGGGTGTCGCACCCGGCCATGAGGTCCGCCGCCGCCGTGGTGCCGAGGTGGCCCATGACTCCGCAGGCCCAGGGGAGGGACTCGTCCACCAGCGGTTTGCCGAGCAGCGACGTCGCCACCCCCGCGCCCAGCCGCTGGGCGACCTCCTGCACCTCGGCGGCGGCGCGGGCGGCGCCCTGGCCGACGAGCAGGGCCACGCGCCGGCCGCCGGTGAGCAGCCGCGCGGCCCGGTCCAGGTCCGCCTCGGCGGGCAGCACCCGGGGCGAGGCGGTGACCGGTGCGCTGGGCACCACGCCGTGGGCGTGCTCGAGCCCCGGGACCTCGGCCTGCTGGACGTCGTGGGGCACGATCACGCACGTCGGGCTCGAGGTGGCGAGCGCGGTGCGGAAGGCGTTGTCGACCACGGCGGCGAGCTGCTCCGGGGTGGCGAGGGGCTGGACGTACTGGGCGCACACGTCCTTGAACAGGGTCGCCAGCTCCACCTCCTGCTGGTAGCCGCTGCCCTGGGCCGTGGTGACGACCTGCCCGACGATCGCCACGACCGGCTTGCTGTCGAGCTTCGCGTCGTACAGGCCCGCGAGCAGGTGCACGGCCCCCGGCCCCTGGGTGGCCAGGCAGACCCCGACCTCCCCGGTGTACTTGGCGTGGCCGGTCGCCATGAACGCGGCGGCCTCCTCGTGGCGGGCGGAGACGAACTCGACGTCCTGCCGGGCCCGGTCCAGCGCGGCGAGGAGCGGGTCCACCCCGTCCCCGGCGTAGCCGAAGACCCGGTGCACGCCCCAGGCCCTCAGCCGGTCGACGATCCCGTCCGCGACGTTGCCCATGCCCGTCCTCCTGCCGTGCCCGGTCCCGCGCCCGGCACGCGCGGCCGGCGCGGGTGTGCGCCCCACTCTGCCACCGGGACGCCGCGGGCCGGAACCCCGGCGCCCGGGTTTCTCCAAGCTCCCTGCGGTACATCCTCGACCCATGACGAACGTTCCGGATGCCGAGACCCGCCCCGACGCCGCGCAGCTCGTGGCGGCCTACCGGCAGGTCCTGACGTGGCTGGGCGCCGGGACCGCGCTCGGGGCCTGCGCCGAGCTCGCGATGCTGCGCCACTGGCAGGGCCCGGGGCAGCTGGTGCCGTGGGCGCTGCTCGTCCTGCTGCTGGGCGCGGCGGCGGCCTGGCTGGTGCGGCGCTCGACCGCGACCGCCCGGGCCCTGCGGACCGTCGCGGCGGTCACCGCGCTGGGCAGCGCGTACGGGGTCTACGAGCACCTCAAGGGCAACCTCGCGGCCGGCCCGTCCAGCGCCCGGTACGCGGAGTCCTGGGCCTCGATGCCGGCGGCGTCGCACCTGTGGGCGGCCGCCAGCGGTGCCGTGGGCGCCTCGCCGCTGCTGGCTCCCGGCATGGTCGGCCTGGCCGGGGTGCTGCTGTGGCTGGCGGTCCTCGGGTGGCGCGACCGCGGGGCCTGATCCCGCCCCGGGGCGCGCCGGAGCCGCGACGGGTCCCGCCGCAGGCCCTAGGATGGCCAGTGTGCTGATCATCGGACGGCGGCGCGGCCGCGGCCCGGTGGCCGGTGCGGGCACCGTCCCGGAAGACCCTGAAGGATCCGTCACCACCTGGAAGGACCACGTCATGAGCCAGCCAGAACAGCAGCAGGAAGTCCCCGGCGTCCAGAAGGAGATGACCCCCGTCCCCGACTGCGGGGAGGAGAGCTACCGCGGCTCGGGCAAGCTCGAGGGCAGGGCCGCGATCATCACCGGCGGGGACAGCGGGATCGGCCGTGCCGTGGCGATCGCCTACGCCCGCGAGGGCGCCGACGTGCTGATCGCCTACCTCGACGAGGACGAGGACGCGCAGGCGACCGCCCGCTGGGTCGAGCAGGCCGGGCGCCGGGCGGTGCTCGTGCCGGGCGACCTCTCCGACCCCGCCCACTGCCGGGCCGTCGTGGAGCGGGCCGTGCAGGAGTTCGGGAAGGTCGACGTGCTCGTCTCCAACGCCGCCTACCAGATGAGCCACGAGAGCCTCGACGAGATCAGCGACGAGGAGTGGGACTACACCTTCCGGCTCAACGTCGGGGCGTACTTCCACCTCACCAAGGCCGCGCTGCCGCACATGGGCCCGGGCTCGGCCATCATCGGCAGCTCCTCGGTCCAGTCCGACCAGCCCTCCCCGGAGCTGGCGCCCTACGCCGCGACCAAGGCCGCGATCGCCAACTTCTCGGCCGGCCTGGCCCAGATGCTCGGCGAGAAGGGGATCCGCGTCAACAGCGTGGCCCCCGGTCCCATCTGGACCCCGCTCATCCCGGCGACCATGCCGCCGGAGAAGGTCGCCTCGTTCGGGGAGCAGTCCGCGCTGGGCCGGCCCGGCCAGCCCGCCGAGCTCGCCCCCGTCTACGTCCTGCTGGCCTCCGACGACGGCAGCTACATCTCCGGCGCCCGCGTCGCCGTCACCGGCGGCCAGCCCATCCTCTGAGCACCGCACCCCGAGCCCACGACCGTTCCGGCGAGAGGACCACCGCGTGAGCGCACGCCCCGAGACCGCACGTCCCCGGCGTGCGCTGCACGAGCTGTCCCCTCGCCGGAACGGCTACGTGGAGCTGCGCTCCTACGCGGCCATCGGCGACGGGCGCACCGTCGCCATGGTCGCCCACGACGGGTCCGTGGACTGGTACCCGATCCCCGACCTCGACTCCGCCCCCGCCTTCGCCCGGCTCCTCGACGCCGACGGCGGAGGGTGCGTGGAGCTGTGCCCGGCCGAGGCGTTCGAGGTCACCCGGCGCTACGTGCCGGGCACCAACGTCCTGCAGAGCACCTACACCACCGCCGGCGGCGTCGTGCGGGTCACGGACTCCCTCAACGTGGGCTCCACCGGCCGGCTGCCCTGGAACGAGCTCGCCCGCTGCGTCGAGGGCGTGAGCGGGGAGGTGCCCATGGCGTGGCGGGTGGCGCCCGGGACCATGTTCAACACCGTCTCCCCCTGGGTGCAGGACACCGAGCAGGGCCCCGTCCTGCGCGCCGACGCGGTCTCGCTGGGGGTGCGCACGGAGCACACGGGGAAGTGCACCGTGGGCGAGCAGCAGATCACCGGCCGCTTCCGCACGCGCCCGGGCTCGGAGCACCTGCTCGCCGTCGTGGCCACGCACAGCGAGCCGCTGCGGCTGCCGACGCCCGCGAGCATCCGCAAGAACGTGGAGCTCACCCTGGACATGTGGCGGCGCTGGGTGGACCTGCTCGACTACGACGGGCCGTACCGGGCCGACGTCGAGCGCAGCGCCCTGACGCTCAAGCTGCTCAGCCACGACCCCTCCGGCTCCATCGCCGCCGCGGCCACCACGTCCCTGCCCGAGAACCGGGCGGGCACCAAGAACTACGACTACCGCTTCGCGTGGGTGCGCGACGCGACCTACACCCTGCACTCCCTCATCCGGCTGGGCGAGCAGGAGGACGTGCACGCCGCCGTGTCCTGGCTGCTGCGCATCGCCCGCGCCCAGTCCCCCGAGCTGCACGTCCTCAACCGGCTCAACGGCGAGGTCCCCGGCGACGGCACGACCGTCTTCGACGCCCCGGGCTGGCAGGGCATCGGCCCCGTGGTGGCGGGCAACGCCGCGGCGAACCAGCTGCAGCTCGGCGTCTACGGCGACCTCTTCGACATGGTCGACCTCTACGTGGGCGGCGGCAACGTGCTCGACGCCGCGACCGGGCGGATGCTCGCCGACATCGCCGACCGGATCTGCGACCTGTGGCGCCGCCGCGACGCCGGGATGTGGGAGCTGCCCGAGCACCGGCACTACACGAGCTCCAAGATGGGCTGCTGGCACGGGCTGGACCGCGCCGTGCGGCTGGCGGAGGCCGGCCAGATCCCGGGCAGCCCGGACCGCTGGCGGGCCGAGCGGGACCGGATCGCGGCGTGGATCGCGGAGCACTGCTGGTCCGAGGAGCGCGGCGCCTACGTGTGGTACCCCGGCACCGACGAGCTGGACACCTCCGTGCTGCTGCACGCCGTCAGCGGCCTCGACCGGGGGCCGCGGATGAGCTCGACCATCGACGCCCTGCGGGAGGAGCTGGGCCGCGGGCCGCTGCTGCACCGCTATAGCGGGATGCCCGACGAGGAGGGGGCGTTCGTGGCGTGCTCCTTCTGGGCGGTCGCGGCGCTCGTGCACGTGGGCCGCGCGGAGGAGGCCGCCGAGCTCATGGACGACACGCTGGCCCTGGGCAACGACGTGGGCCTCTACACCGAGATGATCGACCCGGAGGACGGCTCCTTCCTCGGCAACTTCCCGCAGGCCCTCAGCCACCTGGCGCTGCTGACCGCCGCGCTCACGCTCGAGGAGGCGGACCGGCGCCCGGAGCGCTGACCCGGGCGCCGGCTCCCGGCGTCAGTACCGGTCGGAGGAGAGGAGCCCCACGAGCTCTCCCACCCGGTCCTCGGGCATGGACCGGGCGATGTCGGCCTGGCTGACCATCCCGACGAGGTCGTGCCCGTCGATCACCGGCAGCCGCCGCACCTGGTGCTCCGTCATCGTCCGGATGGCCTCCTCGACGCTGTCGTCGGCGCCGATCGTCACCGGCTTGCCCTGGGCCAGCTGCCCGGCCTTCACGGCCCGCGGGTCGGTGCCGACGGCCAGGCACTTCACGACGATGTCGCGGTCGGTCACCATCCCCATGAGCCGGTCGTGCTCCCCGCAGATCGGCAGGGCCCCGACCCCCAGGTCCCTCATCTTCCGGGCGGCCTCCTCGAGCGTCTCGTTCTCCCCGACGCACTCCGCGCCCGGGCTCATGATCTCGCGTGCCTTCGTCATGGTCGCTCCTCCTGGTCGGTGAACCCTGTCCATCAGCGGGCTGACGCTCCGGTGTGCTCCAGCGTAGGAGCCGAACCGGGCGTTGTCTGCCCCCGGCACGGCCCCGGGCCCCCGTCGCCGGGGCCGTCGCCGGGCTGGAAGAATGGGCCCATGACCCAGCACCCCCCGACGACCACCGCCGGCCTCAGCGGCGCGCAGGCCGAGCGCCTCGCCGAGGCCCTGGACGCCCGCGACGTGACGGTCTTCGTGGACGGCACCTCCCTGCGCCTGCCCGCCGGGGCGCACGACGCCGTCCTCGACCTCCTCGCCCGCCTCGCCCGCGGGGAGACGGTCACGGTGACCTCCGTGGAGGAGCTGCTGACCACCTCCCAGGCGGCCGCGCTCGCGGGGATCTCGCACACCTACCTGCGCAACCTCACCACCCAGGGCGTCATCCCGGTGCAGTACCGGGGCACGCACCGCCGGATCCGCCTCGCCGACGTCCAGGCGTGGCTCGCGGGGCGGGAGAAGCCCGCGGACGACGCCGCCGCGGCCGCCGCGGCGGCCGAACGGCCCGGGGACTGAGCCCCTGAGCCGCAGGGGCTCAGCAGAAGCGGGCCACGACCCAGCCGTCGACCACGTCGACCGCCGCCGCGGGCAGGTCCTTCGCCGGGTCCGGCGGGGCCGTCCGGCCGGCGTCGAGCGCGAGGCGCGAGCCCAGGAACCGCCCGTCGGGGCCGAACACCCAGTAGTGGTTCGGGCACTCGAACGTCTCCGCGCGTCCTGCGGCCGCCCGGCACACCGTGGCCTGCTGGTGCGTGCAGGTGTTGCGCAGCACGTGCAGGCCCCCCTCGGCGTCCCGCGTGACGAGCACCGGCCCGGTGCTCGTCGGAGCCGTCACGAAGTCGAGCGGCCCGGGCACGGCGGTGGCCTCGACGATCCGCTCCCAGCCCCCGGCCCGCTGCCGGTCCCCGGGGGTCGCCCGGTCCGCGGCGGGCTCCCCGCTCACGCCGCTCCCCGCGTGCTGCGGCCCGGGTCGAGGACGTCCAGGGCCTCGGCCAGCCGGCGGCGCAGGGGCGCGGCGCGGCGGGCGAAGTCCCGCTGCCGGCGCACGTACTCGGCCTTGCCCTCGGGCGTCTCGATCCGCACGGGCGCGTAGCCCCACCCGGAGAGGTCGTAGGGCGCGGCCTGCATGTCGGTCTCCCGGACGTTCCACGCGAGCTCGAAGCAGTCCATCAGCAGCTCGGAGGGGACGGTCGGGAGGAGCTTGTACGCCCACTTGTAGAGGTCCATGGTCGCGTGCATGCACCCGGGCTGCTCGAGCCGGCGCTGCGCCTCCCGGGTGGGCTGCAGCTCGTTGAGCGGGACGGCCTGCGGCTGGAAGAAGCGGAACGCGTCGAAGTGCGTGCACCGGATCCGGGAGGACTCGACCACGGCGTCCGTGCCCTGCGCGCCCAGCCGCAGCTCGAGGTACTCGTGGCGCAGGTCGTTCTCCTGGGAGCGGTAGGCCATGGCCCACTCGTGCAGCCCGAAGCAGCCGAAGAAGCCGGGCTGGGCGGCGTGCGAGCCCAGCACCACCCGGGCGAAGTCGACCGCGGCGGCCCGCCGGGCCCGGAAGGCGCCGTCGTCGACCGTCACCGCCCCCGCGCCCGGGCCGAGGCCCAGCGCGGAGAGCTCGTCCGCGCGCAGCGGCCGGTAGAACTTCTCCGCCGCCCGCTCCGCGGCGTCCAGGAGCACGACCCCGGCGCCGGGGTGCCAGCGCTTGAGCTGCGCCGGCTTGAGCGTGTAGTAGGTGAACAGGAAGTCCTCGACCGGGTGCTTCCGGCCGTGGTGGCGGCGCTGGACGAACGGGTCCGCGTAGCGCGCCGCGCGCTGCTCGTGGGCGTGCGCGCGGGGCGCCCACTGCCCGCGGGCGAGGACGGCGACGGGGCGGGTCGCGGGACCCGCCCCGTCGCCGACCGGCCGGTGCGCGGAGGGCACGACGGTCAGCGGCCGGTCCCGGCGTAGACCGTGGCCTCCTGCTCGGCGTCGAGGCCGAACGCCGTGTGCACCACGCGCACGGCCTCGTCGAGGCGGTCGGCGGCCGTGATGACCGAGATCCGCACCTCCGAGGTGGAGATCATGTCGATGTTGATGTTCGCGGCGGCGAGCGCCTCGAAGAAGGTGAACGTCACGCCGGGGTTGGACTTCATGCCGGCGCCCACGAGGGAGAGCTTGCCGACCTCGTCGTCGTAGTCCAGGCCCGCGTAGCCGATCTTCTCCTCGGCCGCGCGCAGCAGGCTCACGGCGAGCTCGCCCTGGCACTCGTCCACGGTGAACGAGAGGTCCGTCCGGGGGTCGTCGCCGGTGGAGACGTTCTGCACGATCATGTCCACGTTGACCTTCGCCTCGGCCAGGAGCCGGAAGATCCGGGCCGCGATGCCGGGCTTGTCGGGCACCCCGACGACGGTGACCTTCACCTGCGTGCGGTCGTGGGCGATGCCGGAGATGAGCGGCTGTTCCAACGGGATCTCCTTCGGGGAGGTGGCGGCGTCTTCGGGGCTCGGGATGACCCAGGTGCCCTCGTTCTGGGTGAAGGACGAGCGGACGTGCAGCTTCACGCCGAAGCGGCGGGCGTACTCGACGCAGCGCAGGTGCAGGATCTTCGCGCCGTTGGCGGCGAGCTCGAGCATCTCCTCGCTGCTGACCTGCTCCAGCTTCCGGGCCCGGGGGGCGATGCGGGGATCGGCGGTGAACACGCCGTCCACGTCGGAGTAGATCTCGCACACGTCGGCCTGCAGGGCGGCGGCCAGCGCCACCGCGGTCGTGTCCGAGCCTCCGCGGCCCAGCGTGGTGATGTCCTTGGTCTGCCGGTGCACGCCCTGGAACCCGGCGATGATCGCGATGTTGCCCTCGTCGAGGGACTCGCGCACCCGCTGCGGGTTGACCTCCACGAGCCGGGCCGCGCCGTGGGCGCCGTCGGTGACCATCCCGGCCTGCGACCCGGTGAAGGACTGCGCCGGGGCGCCCATGCCGGAGACGGCCATGGCCAGCAGGGCCATGGAGATGCGCTCACCGGCGGTCAGGAGCATGTCGAGCTCGCGGGCAGGGGGCCTGCGGGTGACCTCGTTGGCGAGGTCGAGGAGCTCGTCGGTGGTGTCGCCCATGGCGGAGACCACGACGACGACGTCGTGGCCGCGGTTGCGGGTCTCGACGATCCTCCGTGCGACGCGGCGGATGCCGTCGGCGTCCGCGACGGAGGAGCCACCGAACTTCTGCACGATGAGGCTCATGGGTTCAACTCCTGTGGTCGGTGGCGGCCGGGTCCGATGGGCGGCCGGGGGCCCGTGCGGGCTCCCGGGCCCGGCCCCGGGACAGTCTACCGGGCCGGTCAGGCGACGACCGTGCGGCCCTCGAACGCCCGGCCCAGCGTGACCTCGTCCGCGTACTCCAGGTCCCCGCCCACGGGCAGCCCGGAGGCCAGCCGGGTCACCCGGACCCCCAGGGTCTTGAGCATGCGGGACAGGTAGGTGGCGGTGGCCTCGCCCTCCAGGTTGGGGTCGGTGGCCAGGACGACCTCCTGGACGGTGTCGTCCGACAGCCGCGTCATCAGCTCGCGGATCCGCAACTGGTCCGGCCCGATGCCCTGGATGGGGCTGATCGCCCCGCCCAGCACGTGGTAGCGGCCGCGGAAGCTGCGGGTCCGCTCGATGGCCATCACGTCCTTGGACTCCTCGACCACGCAGATGACGGTGGCGTCCCGGCGGGCGTCACGGCAGATCGCGCACTCGTCCATCTCGGCGACGTTGCCGCAGATCCGGCAGAACTTCACCTTCTCCTTGACCGTCGTCATGGCGTCGGCCAGGCGGCGGACGTCCTCCTTGTCGGCGTCGAGGAGGTGGAACGCGATCCGCTGCGCGGACTTCGGCCCGATGCCGGGCAGCCGGCCCAGCTCGTCGATCAGATCCTGAACAGCGCCTTCGTACACGTTCTCCTCGATTTCCGGGCCGTCGCGGGCCCCTCTGCTCGTCCACGGCCGCGGTCCTCGCCGGGGTCCGCACCGCACGGACCGGGACGGGTGGCGCGGCCGGTCACTCCCCGGCGTGCAGGTCCCGCTCCTCGATCAGCATCCCGCCGAGGATCCGCTCGATGGCGGCACGGCCGTAGAGCGTGGAGTCCTCGAGCGCCTCGTCGTCCGAGCTGGGGACGAACGAATCGTCCCATTCTACGCCGTCGTCCCGCGGCGGCGCGGCCTGCTCCGGGACCTGCCGGCCGGCGGCGATCTGCGCGGCGTGGCGCTCGCGGAAGCTCAGGCGCTGGCGGGCACCGGCGTCGTCCCCGGCAACGGCCTGCTGAGCCGGTGCCGGTCGGGCGGGTGCCTCGGCGCGGGCCGGGCCCGGCCGGGTCGCCGCCGGGACCTGTGCTGCCGGTGCCGCCTCCCGCCGGGCCGCGGGGCTGGGCCGCCACTGCTCGGGCGGTGCCTCGTCCGGGTCCGCCGGCCCGCCCGCGGAGGGGGGCCCGTCGGGGTGCGGGGGCTCCTCGGGATAGGGCGGCTCGTCGGGATAGGGCGGCTCGTCCGGGTACGGGGGCTCCTCGGGCGGCGGGACGTCGTCGTCGGAGGGCGGGACGTCCCGGTCCTGCGGGCCGGGCCGGGAGCCCGGGGCCCGGGAGGGCGCCCGGACCGGCTCCGGGCGCGGCGCGGGCGCCGGTGCGGCAGCCCGGGCCGGTGCGGGGGAGGAGGGGCGGGAGGCCTGCTCCGGCGCACCGGAGCGCTTCGCGGGCTCCGGTGCAGGTTCCTTGGGGCGCTCCGGCGCGGGGGCGGGCGCGGGGCCGCCCTGCGGGATGGAGGCCACGGACCAGCTGTGCACGGGCTCCTCCGCCCAGGCGGGGTCGGCCCACTCCGGGGCGCTGTCCGTGGCGGGCCGGCCGTGGGCCTCCCACGCCCGGTGGGCCCCGCGCGGCTCGTCCTGCGACCACTGCCCGTCGGCCGGTCCCCGGTTCGGTCCGGGGCCGCTGTGCTCCGGGGTGTCCGCCTCGCGGGGCGCGCGCTGCTCCTGGCGCTCCGGCCCGCCCTGGCGCTCCGGGCCACCTCGGCCGGCGTCCGGGCGGGGGTCGGTGGGGCGTCCGCGCGGGGGCGTCGACGGCTCCGGGCCGCGCGGGGTGCCGCCGCGGCCGTGCCCGCCGCCCGGCGGGACAGCCTCCGCGCGGCAGTCGATGCCGAGGACCTGGTGCACGGCCCGGCGCAGGTCGTCCTCGAAGCGCGGGAAGTTCATGAGGTCGCCCTCGGCGTCGAACATGATGCGCAGCACCTTGCCGTCGAAGGACTGCGGCGTGCCGCGCTGGACGGTGAACCAGGCGACGCGGCGGATGTCCGCCAGGGCGTTGACGATCTCCGGCCAGGAGGCGCGGAGCAGGTCGATCTCGTTGCCCGCTCCCTCCCCCGCGCGGGGGGTGTCCTGCCGGGACGCCGGCCCGGGGGCCGGCTCGGGGGCCGGGCCGGGGTGCTGCTCGGCGCGCTGCGGCCGGTCCCCGCCGCGCTGCGCGTCCGCGGGACGGGGCTCGTCCGCCGGACGCGGCGCTGCGGCCGGCTGCTCGGGAGCCGCGGCCGGCTGCGGCCGCTCCGCGGGCTCCTCGCGTGCCGCAACAGCTGTCCCGCCCGGTGCGGGGGCCCCGGGCGCGGCAGGGGAAGCTGGCTGGGCGGCGGGCGCCGTCGCAGGTGCGTCCGCGGGCTCCTCGGGCGCGGCGGCCCCGGCGGGGACGCTGCCGCGGGGGATGCTCAGCCGCCGCTCCAGGCGGTCGACGCGGGCGGTGACACCGCGCGTGGTGTCCTCCGAGGAGGGCAGCAGGATCCGGGCGCACAGCAGCTCCAGGTGCAGCTGGGGGGAGGTCGCGCCGGTCATCTCGGTGAGGGCGGTGTTGGTGATGTCCGCGGCGCGGGACAGCTCGGCCGCCCCGAGCTGGGAGGCCTGGTTGCGCAGCCGGGAGACCTGGTCCTGCGGCATCCCGTGCAGGATGTTGCCCGCGGACTCCGGCACCGCGTTGACGATGATCAGGTCCCGGAACCGCTGGAGCAGGTCCTCGACGAACCGGCGGGGGTCCTGGCCCGTCTGGATCACCCGGTCGACCGCGCGGAACACCGTGGCGGCGTCCCCGGAGGCGAAGGCGTCCACGACGTCGTCGAGCAGGGCGCCGTGGGTGTAGCCGAGCAGGGCCACGGCGAGGTCGTAGCCGATGCCGCCGTCGTCGGAGCCGGCCATGAGCTGGTCGAGCACCGAGAGGGTGTCGCGCACGGATCCGCCGCCGGCGCGGACCACGAGCGAGAGCACGCCCGGGGCCACGGGCACGTGCTCCTCCGTGCACAGCTGCTCGAGGTAGTGCACGAGGGGCTCGGGCGGGACCAGGCGGAAGGGGTAGTGGTGCGTGCGGGAGCGGATGGTCGTGAGGACCTTGCTCGGCTCCGTGGTCGCGAAGATGAACTTGATGTGCTCCGGGGGCTCCTCGACGATCTTCAGCAGGGCGTTGAAGCCCTCGCGCGTGACCATGTGGGCCTCGTCGATGATGAAGATCTTGTACCGGTCCCGCACGGGCGCGAACGTCGCGCGCTCCCGGAGGTCGCGGGCGTGGTCCACGCCACCGTGGCTGGCCGCGTCCATCTCGATGACGTCGAGGGAGCCGGCGCCGTCGCGGGCGAGGTCCCGGCAGCTGTCGCAGTGCCCGCAGGGGGTGGCGGTCGGTCCCTGGGCGCAGTTCAGGCAGCGGGCGAGGATGCGGGCGGAGGTCGTCTTGCCGCACCCGCGGGGGCCGGAGAAGAGGTACGCGTGGCTGACCCTGTCCTTGCGCAGCGCCGTCATCAGCGGCTCGGTCACGTGCTCCTGGCCGATGACGTCCTCGAAGGTCTCCGGGCGGTAGCGGCGGTACAGGGCGGTAGTCACAACTGTCACCTTAGCGGCGGAATCCGACAGGCCGGGCGGGTGGTGGCGGCTGGGGAGGGCCGGCCCGTCCGGGAACGAGAAGACCCCTCGCGCACCCGCCAGAGCCCGTCTACCCTTGCTACCTTCCGGTCCTGGGGGAGTTCAACAGGATGACGCCACGCGAGGGGCTGTCCCACAGTTTAGCGGATGCGGCGGCCGCGTCGAAACCGGCGCCGGAAGCGGCCGATTCGGCATTGGCGGGCGGGTCGGTTATGCTGGACTCCGCATGTTCGGCCGCCGTGAGGCGATCGCGACGTGCGTGCCTGGAGGATTCGCCTAGCGGCCTATGGCGCACGCCTGGAACGCGTGTTGGGTTCACGCCCTCGGGGGTTCAAATCCCCCATCCTCCGCACGGAAGATGTCCCCGGACATCGGAAACGCCCCGGACCACCTGGTCCGGGGCGTTTCGTGTTTCCGGACCGCTCTGGCACCACCGCCCGTCCTGGCGCCACGAGTCCCCGGGCCGGTCGCATCTCCCCATGCCTGGACGTGGGGGAACGACGCGGGTGTGGGGGCTCGGCGCGGGGGACCCGCCGGAGGGGTCCGCGAGGCGCGGACGGCCGGCGCGGAGGCGGACCCTAGGATGGACGCATGATTTTCAAGGCCGTGGGCGACTCGCGCCCGTACCCGGACCACGGCCTCGTGACGCCCTCGGACTGGTCCGGCGTGGCGCCACGCCAGGTCCGGCTGGACCAGCTGATCACCACGAAGACGACCCTGGACCTGGAGACGCTGCTGGACGCGGATTCCACGTTCTACGGCGACCTGTTCCCGCACGTGGTCCGCTGGGCCGGGGAGCTCTACCTCGAGGACGGGCTGCACCGGGCGCTGCGCACCGCGCTGCACCACCGCACCGTGCTGTACGCGCGCGTGCTCGAGCTCGGCAGGGCGCCGGTGTCCCGCCCGGCGCAGGAGGGGCGCCCGCTCAGGACGCCGCGCTGAGCGCCGGGCGCCCCGGCGCCAGGCGCACGGGCCGGCCCTCGGCGTCGAACTGCGCGCCCAGGCCCTGCTGGATGAACCGGACGGTGGAGCGGATGTGCCGCTCGCGCGCCGCACGGTCCTGGTCGGAGGTCTGCCCCCGGTCCGCGGCGGCGGTCAGGGAGCCGTGCACCAGGGCGGCCAGCTCGGAGATGTCCCCCTCGGGCAGCCAGCCCTGGCCGATCGCGTCCCGCAGGATCGCGGCCAGCAGTCCCTGCAGCTCGCCCACGTGCTCCCCGAGCTTCTGGTAGTCCTCCGGGGAGAGGACCGTGCGCATGGTGGGCCCGGGCGGCAGGTGCCGGCGGGTGAGGTCCTCGATCTGGGCGCGGATGTACACCGCCAGCCGGTCGACCGGGTTCTCGACGCCCTCCAGGTCGCGGCGCAGGTCGGCCATGAAGCGCTCGGTCTCGTCCAGGGCGTAGGCGACGAGGAGCTCGCCCATGTCCGCGAAGTAGTTGTAGACCGCCGTGCGGCCCACCTCCGCGTTCTTGGCCACGTGGGTCATGGTCAGCCCGGTGAGGCCCTGCTGGTAGAGCAGCTGGCCGAAGGAGTCGAGGATCGCTCGTTTGGTGTTCTCGCGCTGCGCGGCATTGCTGGCAGCTGAAATGCGGGGCATGATGACACCTTATCTCTATATGTCATCAAAGTATGCACACTTTAATGAGCCTTGGTGACGGTGTGTCCGACTATGACACCACCCTTCCGCCCGGAACGCTCCTTCGGGGAGAAAGGTCTGGGGCAACGTCCAGGAAACGTCCGACCGGCACTCAGCAGCCGCGCCCGTCGGGTCCGCAGGCTGGGCCCGCGCTCCCGAGGTCGGCCAGGGGCCCGACCTCCGCCCACACCCGGTCCAGGGCCCGCGCGAACGTCTCGGTCGGCTGGGCGCCCGAGATCCCGTAGCGACCGTCCAGCACGTAGAACGGCACGCCCTGGACGCCGAGCCGCCGGGCCGCCGCGACGTCCTCCTGCACGGCCGTGTCCAGGGCGGGATCGGCGAGCGCCCGGCGCGCGACCGTCTCCGGCAGCCCGGCCGCGGCGGACAGGGCGACCAGCGCGTCGTCGTCGCCGAGGTCGAGGCCGCGCTCGAAGTGGCCCGTGAGCAGGGCCTCCTTCAGGCGTGCTGCCACGGGGCCGCCGGTGGCGAGGTCGTCCTCCCGGCGGGCGGCGTGCAGCAGGCGGTGGGCCTTGCGCGAGTTCGCCACGACGAGGGCGTCGAAGTCGTAGTGCAGCCCCTCCCCGGCGGCGACCGCGCTCACCTGTGCGAGCATCTGCTGCACCTGCTCCGGGGCGAGCCCCTTGGCGCCGGCCAGGTAGTCGGCCTCGCGTCCGGGGTAGGAGTCCGGCAGGGAGGGGTCGAGCTGGAAGCTGCGGTAGGTGACGCGCACCTGCTCGCGGTGCGGGAAGGCGGCCAGGGCGCGGTCGAAGCGGCGCTTGCCGATGAGGCACCACGGGCAGGCGATGTCGGACCAGATGTCGATCTGCAGAGTCATGTACGCGTCAACATGACCGCGTCCCGCCCCATTCCGGGGCGGGACGCGGCCGGTGCTCCTGCGGCGGGCGCGGCGGGGACCGCCGCGCCCGCTCAGCGCTCGGCGGCGGAGCCTCCCTGCCACAGGGAGTCGAACGGGGCCCGCGAGCTCAGCCGCTGCCGGATGCCTGCGGAGACGAAGGCCTTGGCCGTGCGGGCGGCCTCGAGCGGCTCGGCGCCCTTCGCGAGCTCGGCGGCGACGGCGGCCGCGAGGGTGCATCCGGCGCCGGCCACGGGGACCTCGCCGACCTTGGGCTCCGAGAGCACCTCGAGGGTCGTCCCGTCGAAGTAGACGTCGACGGCGTCGGGCCCGGCGATGCGCACCCCGCCCTTGGCGAGCACCACGGCGCCGGACTTCTCGTGGATCCGGCGGGCGGCCTCCTCGAGGTCCTCGACGGTACTGATCTCGTCCATCCCCGACAGGGAGAGGGACTCGAAGTGGTTGGGGGTCACGAACGTGGCCAGGGGCAGGATCTTCGCCTTGAGCGCCTCGTCGGTGTCCAGGGCGGCCCCGGGCTCCTGGCCCTTGCAGATGAGGACGGGGTCGAGCACGAGGTGGCGGGGCTTCAGCTCGGCCAGCACCTCGGCCGTGGTCGCGATGGTCTCCGGGCTGCCGAGCATGCCGATCTTCACGGCGTCGAGCGCGTGGGCGGCGGTGATCGCCTCGAGCTGCTCGCGCAGGACGTCCTGCGGCACGGGGAACAGGCGGTGGCCCCAGTCCTCGGCGGGGTCGAAGGAGACGATGCAGGTGAGCGCGAGCGAGCCGAAGACGCCGAGCTCCTGGAAGGTCTTGAGGTCGGCCTGCGCGCCGGCGCCGCCGGTGGCCTCGGAGCCGGCGATCGTCAGGGCGACGGGCGGCTGGGCCGCGGCGGCCCGGTCGGGGGCGGGGGAGGAAGCGGTGGTGTCGGTCATGGGAGCCATTGTGCGCCCCGGCCCGCGCCGGGGGCCAACCGCCGGGGCCGGGGCGCCGGGGCGGCGGTAGACTGTCCGTCGGCCTCCGGCCGCCGCGACGTCCCCGCACGGGGTTCCGCGGCGGCGGGCCTCCCGGGTGGCAGGCGGGAGGCCCCGCCGCACCTCCCAGCTCGCACCCCGGCGTGCCCCGCCGGGCGACGTGCCGCGTCACGACAGATTGGTGATCCACCGTGTCCTCTCCCGCCTCCCCGGCCGCGCCCGCCGGGTTCGCCCGCCGGCCCCGCACCTGGTTCGACCTCATCGTGGCGGCCTACTGCGTGGTCCTCGTGCTCTCCAACGTCGCCGCGACCAAGGGGGTCGCGTTTGGGCCGGTCATCACCGACGGGGGTTTCTTCCTCTTCCCGCTCGCCTACGTCCTGGGCGACGTCGTCTCGGAGGTCTACGGCTTCCGCGCCGCCCGGCGCGCCATCCTGAGCTCCTTCGCCGCCGGACTGCTCGCGTCGGTCGTGTTCTGGATCGTCATCGCGCTGCCCCCGGCGGAGTTCTACACGGGCCAGGCGGCGCTCGAGACCGTGCTCGGGCTCGTCCCGCTCATCGTCGCCGGCTCCCTGCTCGGCTACCTCGCGGGGCAGCTGCTCAACGCGTTCGTGCTGGTCCGGCTGAAGGCCCGCACCCGGGAGAGGCACCTGTGGGCCCGGCTCATCTCCTCGACGGCGCTCGGCGAGCTCGTGGACACCCTCATCTTCTGCACCGTGGCCGCCCCCGTCATCGGGATCACCACGCTCGGGGACTTCCTCAACTACGCGCTGATCGGCTACGCCTACAAGGTCGCCGTCGAGATCGTCGTCCTGCCCGTCACCTACGCCGCGATCCGGTGGCTGAAGCGGCACGAGCCCACCTACGGCGTGGCCGGCCTGGCGGGGGAGGCCCCGGCGTCGTCGCCCGTGCGCTGAACGGGACGGCCCCGCGGGCGGGACGGCCCGGCCGGGCGGCTCAGAACCCCAGGTAGGCCAGCTGCGCGCCCACCGACAGGCGGGCGGCGGGGTGCACGTGCTGCGGGACGTCGCCGTAGACGCGGGCCGTGATCGCCTCGAGGGTGGCGCCGCGGCCCAGGGCGCGCACGGCCTCCCGGATCTCGGCGAGGCGCTCCATCCGGTGCTCGACGAGCTCCTGGCAGAGCTCCTCCAGGTTCTCCCGCACCCCGGCGTGCCCGGGCAGCACGAGCGCCCCGCCGAGCACGGCGAGCCGGTGCAGCGAGCGCAGGTAGTCGCCGAGCGTGCCGTCCGGGTGGTCGAGGACCGTGGTGCCGCGGCCCAGGACCGTGTCGCCCGTCAGGACGCTGCCCGGGCCGGCGCCGTCGGCGGCCGCGCCAGGTGCGGCGGGACCGGCCGCCCCGGGGTCCTCCGCGAGCGGGGCGTCGTCGGGCAGGTGGAAGCACGCCGAGTCGGAGGTGTGCCCCGGGGTGTGCAGCACCCGGATCCGGGTCCCGGCGGCCTCGACCGTCTCGCCGTCGCGCAGCGGCCCGGCGCCCCGGCAGAACTGCGGGAGGAACGCCCGCACCGGCGCCCCGGTGAGCGCGTGGAAGTCGTCGACGGCCTCGGTGTGGTCGCCGTGCCGGTGCGTAACCAGCGTCAGCACCGTGCGGCCGGCCGCGGCCAGCGCGGCCAGGTGCCCCCGGTCGGCGGGCCCGGGGTCCACGACGACGGCGTCCTCCTGCCCGGGCGCCCCGACCAGCCACGAGTTGGTGCCGTCCAGCGTCATCGGCCCCGGGTTCGGGGCGGTGAGCCGGCGGGTGAGCACGGTGGTGCGGGTGGGGACGGTCATGCGGGCAGACTATCCGAGCCGGCCGGGGCCCGGCTCAGCGTCCGGCGAGCAGCGCCTCGAGCTTGACGAAGGAGCTGCGCCACCCCGCCGCGGCGCCCCCGTGCACGCTCTCGGGCAGCGGTCCCTGCGTCACGACCAGCAGGGTCCCGCCGTCCCCGGTCGCCAGGAACTCGACGCGCAGCAGGATGGTGACCCCCGTGGGCTCGCCGTGCGGACCCGGCAGCGCCTCGCGGCCCTCGAGCAGCGCGTCCTGCTCGACGCGCACGTACGTCGCGTGCACGGGCGAGACCTGGGCGGGGTCGGCGTCGTTGACCATCCGGAAGTGCTGGCGCCCCCCGGGCCGGACCTCGAGGAGCACGGACTCCCGGGGCACGCTCCAGCCCTGCGGGCCGAACCAGGCGGCGAGCCGGTCCGGGTCCGTGAACGCGGCGAAGACCGCGGCCGGGGGGTGGGCGAGGTCGTGGGAGACGGAGAAGACCTCCGCGGGGTCCAGATCGGTGACGTCCATGGGCACCATTGTCCTCGGTCCCGGGGCCGCCGGGTCGGTACAGTGGCGCACGTGAGCACCGAACCTGCGCGGGACCCGGGTGCCCCCGGCGCGCGGCCGGGGTGGGTCGCCCTGCTCAAGGGCGGTGCGCTGGTGCTGCTGCTGGGCCTCGCCGTCTGGTACCTCGTGGGCCACGAGCTGCCGACCGTGGAGCAGGTCCGCACGTTCGTGGAGGGCTTCGGGGCGTGGGCGCCCCTCGTCTTCGGCGCCGCCTACGTCCTCGTGGCCGCCAGCCCCGTGCCGGTGACGATCATGGCCGTGTCCAGCGGCTTCCTCTTCGGCGTGGCCCAGGGCAGCGCGCTCAGCATCGTCGCGTTCACCGCCGGGGCCTGGCTCGGCTACTGGGTCGCCCGGTTCCTGGGCCGCGACGCCCTGTACCGGATCGCCGGCAGCCGCGTCGGGACGGTTGAGGCCAAGCTCGACGGCAAGGGCTTCCTCACGGTGCTCGTCCTGCGGCCGGTGGTGCCGAACTGGACGCTCAGCTACGGGGCCGGGCTGGTGCGGATCCCGCAGCGCGACTACCTCGGGGCCACCCTGCTCGGCGGGATGCCGGGGCAGATCAGCTTCGCGGCCGTGGGCGCGTTCACCTCCCGGCCGTCGGGGCCGACGCTCGCGGCCGTGGCCGTCTCGTGGGCCGTCGTGGTCGTCGTGGCGGTCCTCGCGTGGCGGCGGTCGCGGCGGGAGGAGCCCACCGCCTCCGACGGCGGGACGGCCGCGTAGGCCGGCCGGACGGCGGTGCCGGGGCGCCCCGCGGGGCGCCCCGGCACCGGGGCGCTAGCGGCGGGCGCCGCTGGTCTCCTCGGCCGGGGCGGCGTGCGGGGAGAGGGCCGCGGGCCGCGCGGCCCGGCGCTGCTGCCACACGCCGAGGGCGACGACGACGGCCGCCAGGCCGGTGGAGGCCCACGCGGACTCGCGGGTGGCGTCGAGCACGAACATCCCGACGAGCATGGCGCCGATGGCGGCCACCGTGGCCCAGGTCAGGTACGGGAAGGCCCACATGCGCACGGGCAGCCGCGCCTGCTCCTGCGCGTCCATCCGGCGGCGCAGGACCAGCTGGGACAGGCAGATGACCAGCCAGACGAACAGCGCGATCGCGCCCGAGGTGTTCACGAGGAACAGGAACACGGCCTCCGGGGCGAGGTAGTTCAGGCCCACGGTGAGGAACCCGACCACGGTCGCGGCGAGCACGGCGGCGACCGGCACGCCGGAGCGCGAGATCCCCGACAGGGATCGGGGCGCGTCACGGCGCTCGGAGAGGGAGAACAGCATCCGGCTCGCGGTGTAGAGCCCAGAGTTCAGGCAGGAGAGCACGCTGGTGAGCACCACGACGTCCATGATCGTGGCGGCCCCCGGGATGCCCAGCCGCTCGATGACGGCCACGTAGGGGCTCTTGGCCACGGAGGCGTCGTCCCAGGGCAGCAGGGTGACGACGACGGCGATGGAGCCGATGTAGAAGAGCAGGATGCGCCAGACGGTGGAGTTGACGGCCTTCTTGACCGCCTTCTCCGGCTGCTCCGACTCCCCGGCGGCGATGGTGGCGATCTCGGCGCCGAAGAACGAGAACACGACGACCAGGATGCCGCTGGCCACCGCGGACCAGCCGTTGGGGGCGAACCCGCCGTGGCCGACGAGGTGGTCCGTGCCGGGGGCCGCGACGCCGGGGACGAGGCCGGCGATGGCCAGCACCCCGAGGACGAGGAACAGGACGATCGCCGTGACCTTGACGGAGGCGAACCAGAACTCGAACTCGCCGTAGGACTTCACGGAGACGACGTTGGTGAGCGTCAGCAGCACCATGAGCAGGAGGGCCCAGACCCACTGCTCCACGCCCGGCGCCCAGCGGTGCACGATGGCGGCTCCGGCGGTGGCCTCGATGCCGACGACGATGATCCAGAACCAGGCGTAGAGCCAGCCGATGCTGAACCCGGCCCAGCGGCCCAGGGCCTTGTCGGCGTAGGCGGAGAAGGACCCCGTCTCGGGGTGGGCGGCGGCCATCTCGCCGAGCATCCGCATGACGAACACGACGACGACGCCGGCGGCGGCGTAGGCGAGCAGGATGGCGGGACCGGCCTGCTGGATGGCCACGCCGGAGCCGACGAAGAGACCCGCGCCGATGACGCCGGCGATGGCGATCATGGACAGGTGGCGGGGTTTGAGGGTCTTGGCGAGGCCGCCGTGGGGTGCGGGCGGCCCGGCCGGGGTGGAGGGGGACATGGTTCTCCCGGGGATGAGGGGGTGAGGGGGTCCGGTGCGCGGCTGACGGTGGGCAGCACTGCGCCGTGCCGGACCCCTCGAACGGACTCCGGCATGGTACGCACACCTGTGCTCGCCCGGCGTCACCGGGGCCGGGCCGGATCGCCGGGACGGGGTTGACAGGCGATGTGATCCCCGTCATGCTCGGACCATGAACCTGTCGGACAGCCGGACAGCCGGACAGCCCATTGTGCGCGTCAGTGCCGCCGAGGCGGTCTTCTCCGCCCTGCGCCGGGGGATCGAGGAGGGGCAGCTGCCGGTCGGGGAGAAGCTGCCCTCGGAGGCGGCCCTGGCCCAGCGCTACGACGTCAGCCGCTCGGTCGTCCGCGAGGCCCTGCGCTCCTGCGCGGCCCTCGGCCTGACGGAGAGCCGCACCGGCAAGGGGACCTTCGTGGTGTCCGCGCGGGTGGCCAAGGACCTGGCCCTGGGGACGTACTCGGCGCGCGACCTGCACGAGGCCCGTCCGCACATCGAGGTCCCCGCGGCCGGGCTCGCTGCCCGGCGCCGCACCGAGGAGGACGTGCAGCTCCTGCGCGACGTCGTCGGCGCGATGGTGGCGGAGGACGACCCCCAGGCGTGGGTGGAGCTGGACACCAGCTTCCACGCCGCCATCGCGCGGATCAGCGGCAACCGGGTGTTCGAGAACGTCATCGCCGACATCCGCGAGGCCCTCACCCACCAGTCCGAGACCCTCAACGTCGTGGCCGACCGCCAGCCCCGCTCCGACGAGGAGCACCTGCGCATCTTCCGGGCCATCGAGCAGGGCGATCCCGGCGAGGCCGAGGCGGCCATGCGGGACCACCTGGCGGCCGTCCACGACGCCCTGGGGACCATCACCGCCGACGGGCCCGGCCGGTCCCGTCCCTGAGCCACCCGGCCGGGCGCCGGCCACCGCCGGACCCGTCCCCCTCGCACGCCCCCACCCACAGAGCAAGGACCCGCATGACGACCACCGCCCCCGAGGCGCCCCTGTCCCTCGCCCGCCCCCGGCACGTCGCCGTCGCCGAGCAGACCCGCGACGGCGTGGTCGAGAGCGTCCACCACGGCTCGCTGGTCGCCACCGACGCCTCCGGGGCCGTGCTGCTGGCGGCGGGGGACCCGGGGGCGCTGTTCTACCCGCGCTCCTCGCTCAAGCCCCTGCAGGCCGTGGCGATGCTGCGGGCCGGGCTCGAGCTGCCGCCGGAGCTGCTGGCCCTGGCCGCCGCCAGCCACTCGGGCGCGCCCGCCCACCAGGAGGGCGCCCGCCGGATCCTGGCCCTGCACCACGCCGACGGGGCCGCCCTGGAGAACGTCCCCGACCTGCCCTACGGGACGGCGGAGCGGGCGTCCGCGCTGCGCGCCGGCCAGGGGCCGTCCCGCCTCGCCCAGAACTGCTCGGGCAAGCACGCGGCCATGGTCGCCACCTGCCTCGTCAACGGGTGGCCGGTCGCCGGCTACACCGACCCGCGCCACCCCCTGCAGGAGCTGGTCGCCGAGGTCGTGGCGGAGCTGACCGGGGAGCCGCTCGGCGCCCGGAGCACGGACGGCTGCGGCACGCCGCTGTTCGCCGTCACCCTGCGCGGCATGGCCACCGCCTTCGCCCGCCTGGTCTCCGCCGCCCCGGGCACCCCCGAGGCGCGGGTCGCGGCGGCCATGACCGCCCACCCGGAGCAGGTGGCCGGGGAAGGCCGCGACGTCACCGCGCTGATGCGCCGGGTGCCCGGCCTGCTCGCCAAGGACGGCTTCGAGGGCCTCCAGCTCGTGGGCCTGCCCGACGGCCGCGGCCTCGCCGTGAAGATCGCCGACGGCGCCGACCGCGCCCGGATGCCGGTCACCGTCCGGGCCCTGCAGCACCTCGGGATGGCCACGGAGGCGCTGGCCGACCTCGCCGTCGTCCCGGTGCTCGGGGGCGGGCGCCCCGTCGGGGCCCTCGCCGCCGTCGACCCCGCTCCGCCGACCGCCCCCGGCGCACCCCGCCCGCTCCCGACAGATCCGAGGACACCATGACCACCACCGCCTTCCGCGTCGAGCACGACCTGCTCGGCGAGCGCGAGGTCCCCGCCGACGCCTACTGGGGCGTGCAGACCCTGCGCGCCGTGGAGAACTTCCCGATCACCGGCCAGCCCCTGGGCGGGCACGCCCACCTGGTCCGCGGCCTGGCGGCCGTCAAGCTGGCCGCCGCCCGCACCAACCACGAGCTCGGCCTGCTCGACGCCGAGCGCGCCGACGCGATCGTCGCGGCCTGCCAGGAGATCCTGGACGGGCGCCTGCACGAGCAGTTCCGCGTCGACGTGATCCAGGGCGGGGCCGGCACCTCCTCGAACATGAACGCCAACGAGGTGATCGCCAACCGCGCCCTCGAGCTGCTGGGCGCGGCCAAGGGCGAGTACTCCCGGCTGCACCCCAACGACCACGTCAACCTCTCGCAGTCCACCAACGACGCCTACCCCACGGCCGTGAAGATCGCCACCGTCTCCGGGGTCCAGGAGCTGCTGGCCGCGCTGGAGGTGCTCGAGGGCGCGTTCGCCGACAAGGCGCGCGAGTTCCGCACCGTGGTGAAGATGGGCCGCACCCAGCTGCAGGACGCCGTGCCGATGACCCTGGGCCAGGAGTTCGGCACCTACGCCGTGATGATCCGCGAGGACCGCCAGCGGCTGGCCGAGGCGAACCTGCTGATCCACGAGATCAACCTGGGCGCCACCGCGATCGGCACCGGGCTCAACGCCCCGGAGGGCTACACCGCCGCGGCCTGCCGCCACCTGGCCGCCGTCACCGGCCTGCCGCTGGTCACCGCCGTCGACCTGGTGGAGGCCACCCAGGACGTGGGGGCCTTCGTGCACCTGTCCGGCGTGCTCAAGCGCGTGGCCGTGAAGCTGTCCAAGATCTGCAACGACCTGCGGCTGCTCTCCTCCGGGCCCCGCGCCGGGCTGGGCGAGATCGCCCTGCCCGCCGTGCAGTCCGGCTCCTCGATCATGCCCGGGAAGATCAACCCGGTGATCCCCGAGGTGGTCAGCCAGGTCGCCTACGAGGTCATCGGCAACGACGTCACCATCACGATGGCCGCCGAGGGCGGGCAGCTGCAGCTCAACGCCTTCGAGCCCGTCATCGTGCACAGCCTGCACAAGAGCGTCGCCCACCTGCGCGCGGCCTGCACCACGCTCACGGAGCGCTGCGTGCGCGGCATCACCGCCGACGAGGAGCGCCTGCGCGCGTCCGTGGAGAACTCCATCGGCCTGGTGACCGCCCTGAACCCCCACCTGGGCTACGCCACCGCCACCGCGATCGCCCGGGAGGCCCTGGCCACGGGCAGCGGCGTCGCGGAGCTGGTGCGCGAGCGCGGCCTGCTGACCGCCGAGGAGCTGGCGCAGATCCTGCGCCCCGAGCGCCTCGCCAACCTCACGAAATGATCCGTCCGCGCAGCGGACCCAGCCGAAGGACACCATGACCGTCAACCACCCGGACCGGCGCCATGCCACGCCCACCCAGCCGCCGACCGCCGCCCTGGACCTCCTCCACGCCGAGGACCAGGGCTACCACAAGAGCCTGACGCCCCGGCAGATCCAGATGATCGCCATCGGCGGCGCCATCGGCACGGGACTGTTCATGGGCGCCGGCGGCCGGCTGGCCACCGCGGGCCCCGCCCTCGTCGTCACCTACGCCGTGTGCGGCTTCTTCGCGTTCCTCATCCTGCGCGCGCTCGGGGAGCTCGTCGTGCGGCGCCCGTCGTCGGGCTCCTTCGTCTCCTACGCCCGCGAGTTCTACGGGGAGAAGGCGGCCTTCTTCACCGGCTGGCTGTACTGGCTCAACTGGGCCATGACCGCGATCGTGGACATCACGGCCGTGGCGCTGTACATGAAGTTCTTCGCCCGGTACTGGGCCCCCATCGGGGACGTCCCGCAGTGGGTCTTCGCCCTGGGGGCGCTGCTGCTGGTGCTGTGCCTGAACCTCGTGTCCGTGAAGGTCTTCGGGGAGCTGGAGTTCTGGTTCGCCCTCATCAAGGTCGCGGCGCTGGTCGTGTTCCTGCTGGTGGGCATCTGGCTGGTGGTCTTCGGGACCCCGGACGGCGCCCACGAGACCGGCCTGACCCTCATCGCCGACAACGGAGGGTTCCTGCCCAACGGCCTGCTGCCCGCCGTCGTGGTGATCCAGGGCGTCGTCTTCGCCTACGCCTCGATCGAGCTCATCGGCACCGCGGCCGGGGAGGCGGAGCACCCGGAGAAGGTCATGCCCCGGGCCGTCAACACGGTCATCCTGCGCATCGCGGTCTTCTACGTCGGGTCCCTGACCCTGCTGTCCCTGCTGCTGCCGTACACCGCCTACAAGGCGGGCGAGAGCCCGTTCGTGACGTTCTTCGGCTCCATCGGCGTGGCCGGGATGGACACGGTGATGAACCTGGTGGTGCTCACCGCCGCCCTGTCCTCCCTCAACGCCGGGCTCTACTCCACGGGCCGGATCCTGCGCTCGATGTCCCTGGCCGGCTCCGCGCCGCGCTTCGCCGGGCGGATGAACCACGCCGGCGTGCCCTACGGCGGCATCGTGCTCACCGCGGCCGTCGCGGTGCTGGGCGTCGTGCTCAACGCGCTCGTGCCGGCCCAGGCCTTCGAGATCGTGCTCAACATCGCCTCGATCGGCATCATCAGCGCCTGGGGCATGATCATCCTGTGCCAGATGCGGCTCGTCGCCTGGGCCCGCCGGGGAAGGGCCGAGCGCCCGTCCTTCCGGATGCCCGGGGCCCCCGTCACCGGCTGGCTCACCCTCGCGTTCCTCGTGGCGGTCGTCGTGCTCATGGCCTTCGACTCCCCGGTGGGCACGTGGACCGTGGCCTCCCTGCTGCTGCTGGTGCCGCTGCTCGTGCTGGGCTGGTACCGCTGCCGGGACCGCGTGCACGAGATCGCCGCGCTGCGCGCCGTCCCGCCGGCCGCTCCCGCGCCGCCCGAGCCGGTTCCCGGGACCGCGGCGGCTCCCGTCCGGTAGCCCGTCCGGTAGCTCCTCCCGTCCGCGAGGCCGGTGCCCGACCCGTCGGGCACCGGCCTCGCGGCGTCCCCGGAGCGCCCGCACCCGGAGGCCCGGGGAGCGGGGCGGGACAGGGCGCCGTCAGGACCGGCCGGCGTAGTAGCGGCCCAGGACCTCGTCCCGGTACTCGAAGTACGTCCCGTCGGCCATGGCCTCGCGGGCGCCGTCGACCATGCGCACGACGAAGCGCTCGTTGTGGATCGAGGCGAGCGTCGCCGACAGCCGCTCCTTCGCCTTGAACAGGTGGTGCAGGTACGCCCTCGTGTAGTGCGTGCACGTGTAGCAGTCGCAGCCCTCGAAGACCGGGGCGAAGTCCGTGCGGAACCGGGCGTTGTCGATGTTGAACCGCCCGTCCGGGGTGTAGACCGCCGCGTTGCGGGCCACCCGGGTGGGGGAGACGCAGTCGAAGGTGTCGGCGCCGTTCTCGAGGGCGATGAAGATGTCGTCCGGCTCGGAGATCCCCAGCAGGTGCCGGGGCCGGTCCTCGGGCAGCTCCTCGTTGCACCAGCGCACGATCGTGCCGAGGTTGTCCTTCTCCAGCGCCCCGCCGATCCCGTAGCCGTCGAAGTCCATCGCGCCGAGGTCGCGGCACGCCCGGCGCCGCAGGTCCTCGTACTGGGCGCCCTGGATCACGCCGAACAGCGCCTGGTACGGCTTGCCGGTGCGCTCCCCGGTGAGCCGGACGTGCTCGGCGACGCAGCGCTGCGCCCACCGGCGGGTCCGCTCCAGGGAGGCCTCCTGGTAGCCGCGGGAGTTGTGCAGCGTCGTGAGCTCGTCGAAGGCGAACATGATGTCCGCCCCCAGCCGGTGCTGGACCTGCATGGAGATCTCCGGGGTGAACCGGTGGACGTCCCCGTTGATGTGGGACCGGAACGTGACCCCGTCCTCGTCGACGTGGGCCATCCGCTCCTTGCCGGTCGCGACGTCGTCGTCCCCGGCGGCGGAGGCCGCGACCGTCGACATGTCGATGACCTTCTTGAACCCCGAGCCCAGGGACATGACCTGGAAGCCGCCGGAGTCCGTGAAGGTGGGCCCCCCCCAGTTCATGAACGCGCCCAGCCCGCCGGCGGCGTCGAGCACCTCGGCCCCGGGCTGGAGGTAGAGGTGGTAGGCGTTGGCGAGCAGGGCCTGCGCGCCCAGCTCCCGCACGGACTCGGGCAGGACGGCCTTGACCGTCGCCTGGGTGCCGACCGGGACGAAGGCGGGGGTGCTGATCGTCCCGTGCGGGGTCGTGATGGTCCCGGTGCGGCCCAGGAACGGCCCGCCGTTGGCGTCGACGCGCTCGCCGGGGATCCTCGCGGTCTCGCGGAGCCGGTGGTCCACCGCGAAGCCGAAGGCGGTTCGGGCGGCGGGGAACAGGGGGGTCTCGGCAGGTGCGCTCACCCGACCATTGTGCGGCACCCCGGTGGCGGCCGGACCCGGGCGGCGGACCCGCTGTGAGCCTTCTCATGGACCCCGCCCGGAAGGGTGCCGGTCCCGCGCGCGTTCGACGCTGTGGGGCCACCCTGCCGCGCGGCGGACCGGCGCCCCGGCCGTCGCCCCGCAGAGAGGTGGTCCCCGACCCCGTGCACCCGATCCGTGCGTTCTTCGCCCTGCGCCCGTCCCAGCGGGACCACCTGCCCGCGGCCCGCATCGCCCTGTCGGTGGCGGTCCCCCTGGCCGCCCTCGTCGCCGCCGGGCGCGCCGACCTCGGCATCTACGCGGCCTTCGGCGCGTTCACCTCGATCTACGCCCGGCACGAGCCCCTCCGCGCCCGCGTCCGCCACCAGGGCCGGGCGGGCCTGCTGATGGTCCTGTGCGTCGCGCTCGGCGCGGCGCTGAACGGGCTCCCGCAGGCGGTGGTGCTGGCCGTCACCGCGGTGGCGGCCAGGCTCGGGGCGGTGGCCGCGGCCCACTGGACGCTCAAGCCGGCCGGGTCCCTGTTCTTCGTCTTCGCAGTGGGCGCCGTGGGCTCCCTGGAGCACGCCGCCCCGGTGGGGGAGGCCGTGCTGGTCGCGGCGCTCTCCGCCGCGCTCTCCGTGGCCCTGGGCGCGGCGTCCCGCTGGGCGAGGGAGGGGGTGACCGGGCCCGTGGCCCCCGTCGCGGAGCACCACGGGCTCACGGCGGGGCAGCTGTGGGCGCACGGGGGCCGGTTCCTCCTGGCCACGTCCGCGGCCGGGGCGCTGGGCTCGGCCGGCGGGCTCTCGCACGCCTACTGGGCCATGGTCGCGGCCGCCGCCCCCATCGCGGCCCCGGACCTGGGCGCGCGGATGCAGCGCGGCGTCCACCGCGTGGTGGGCACCCTGGGCGGCGTGGGCGTCTCCGCGGCGGTGCTGGCGGTGCCGCTGCAGCAGTGGCACGTGGTGGCGCTGGTGGTTCTCTTCCAGTTCCTCGCGGAGCTGTTCGTGGGCCGCAACTACTGCGTGGCCCTGCTGTTCATCACCCCGCTGGCCCTGCTGATGACCCAGCTGGCGCACCCGGCGCCCACCGGCGAGCTGCTGCAGGCGCGGGCGGTCGAGACGGTGGTCGGCGTGCTGTGCGGGCTGGCCGTCGTCCACCTCACCCGCACCGCGCAGGAGCGGGAGCTCAGCGGCCCCAGCCGGCGTGGGCGACGGCCTGGCGCACCAGGTCCCCGCGGCCGCCGGCGAACTCCGCCTGCACCTCGGGGCTGAGCGCCTCCTCGGGGCTCATCCAGGACAGCTGCAGCGCGTCTTGGCGCGGATTGCACTCGCCGCGCAGGGGCACGATGTAGCTCAGCGCCACGGCGTGCTGGCGGTCGTCGGTCAGGCCCGTCTCCGAGGGGGAGGGGAAGAACTCCGAGACCGCGAACGGCGTGGTGGAGACCGGCAGCTGCGGGAAGGCCATGGTCCCCAGGTCCTTCTCGAGGTGGCGCAGCAGCGCCGCCCGGATGGTCTCGCGGTACAGCACGCGCCCGGAGACGAAGGTGTACATCATCTCGCCCTGGGGGGTGGACTGCAGGAGCAGGCCGATCTCCGAGAGGTAGCCGAGCGGGTCCAGGCGCACCGGGATGGCCTGCACGTAGACCATGGGCAGCCGGCGCCGGGCCTCGCGCAGGTCCTCCTCGTTGAGCCAACCGGGGTTCGGATCGGGGGTGCGCAGGAAATTCATAGTGCTGTTCTATCCCACGAGTGCGCGTGCGGCCACGCATCCGGCCGCCCGGAGCGCCGGTTCAGCGGACAGCGGAGCGCGCGGCGCCCGCACCCGCCTCACGCCCGGACCAGCCGGGCGGCGGCCTCGAGCACGGTCCACGCCTGCACCTGCGTGGACAGCTCCACCCGCACCCCGGGGCGCTGGGCCTCGTCGGCGGGGCGGGCCGGGTCGGGGGAGAAGATCGCCACCGTCGCGCCCGCGGCCGCCGGCGTCGGGCTCCCCGCCGCGTGGAAGTCCGCGGCGGGGTCGAACTCCCGCCGCCCGGCCCACAGGGCCTCGGCGGTCGCCGCCACCAGCTCCGCGGCGGCGCTGCGGGACTCCTCGGGCAGGCCCGGGTGCCGCGCCGCGTCCGCGAGGTAGCGGGCCAGGATCCCGGTGAACAGGCCGGCGTCCCCGCCCCCGTGGCCGGCGAGCACGAGCCGCCCGCCGAGCTCGCGGGTGAACGCCCCGGCGGCGCCCTCGACGACGTCGGCCGCCGCCCCCAGCAGGCGGGCGCGCTCCCCGGCCCCGGTGGCGGGGGCGTCCGCGAGCTCCAGGAGCGCCCCCAGCACGGGCCCGGAGTTGTAGCTGAACACGCCCTCCTCGAGCCGGGTCACCTCGGAGCCGGAGCCCGCCGCGAGCAGGCGCACCCCGTCCCGGTAGACCTTCCGGCGCGGCTCCCACAGCACGTCCTCCAGCCAGCGCAGCACCGCGGCCGCCTGCTCGGGGCGGTGGGTGCGCACGAAGGCGAGGGCGGCCGGCGCCGAGGACGCGGTGTTCTTGAAGTCGTGGCGGTCGTTCCAGAAGACCCCGCCGCCCAGGTCCCCGGTGTGGCCCTGCTCGAGCCGGGCGAGCAGGGCGGCGCCCGCGTCCAGGCACGCCGTGTCCGGGCGGCCGGCGAGCTCGTGGTCCAGGGCGCTGAGCCGGCCCACGGCCAGCAGCAGCCACGCCATGTCGTCGTAGTAGGAGTTGCCGTCGACCCGCCCGCCGCTGCGCAGCGCGATCCCCCGCAGCAGGCGGTGCCCGTCCCGCCGGAGCGCCTGCGCCCGGCCGCGGTCCCCGGCGGCCAGGTGCCGGACGGCGGCGTCGACCACGGCGTCGAGCAGGTGCGCCTGCCACCAGTAGTGCCACGGGGCCCGGCGCGACTCCGGGCGCGGGTGCGCCGGGGCGCCGAGCAGGGTGCCGGGCACGCCGAGGGCCCGGCCGGCGAACAGCTCGCGCACCGAGCGGGCGGCCTTGTCGGCGCGCGCGGCCGGACCGGACGCGAGGTGGTGCAGCGGATCGGGGGCGGGGACGGTGGGCATGGCGGCTCCTGGACCGGGCGGGCGGACGACGGCTACGAGCCTATGCGCTGGCCGAGGTGCAGCCGGCGGTGCAGGGCCTCGGCGGGCCCTGGCAGGCCGCGCCGCTCCAGCAGCACGGCCCCGAGCAGGGTGAGCAGCCACACCGCCGTGCCCGCGAACAGGGCGGCCACCGGGTCCAGGGACCGTCCCAGGCCCAGCGCGAACGGCGGCAGCAGCAGCGTGTAGAGCACCGACTGGGCCAGGTAGCCGCTCATCGACCGGCGGCCCAGGGCCTGCAGCGCCCACAGGAGCGGGTGCTCGCGGGCCCGCACCGCGGCCGGCGCCAGCTCCTCCCGAGCCTGCGCCCCTGCTGCTCGCGCCCCCCCTGCTCGCGGGGCGGCGCCGCGGCGCAGCGCCCGGTCGCAGACCAGCGCCACGACGAGGGCGTAGCCGATGCCCTGCGCGGCGCCGGCCACGGCGTCGGCGCCCGTCAGCACGGCCCGGCCCCCCGTCGCGGGGTCGAGCATCCCCGTGGTGAGCAGGCCCGTCCCCGCGCCGGTGACCAGGCCCGCGGCGATCCCGGCGGCGGCGCCCGCGGCGAGCGCGCGCCGGTGCGCCGCGGGGTCCTCCAGGACGCGCCGGCGGCTCAGGGCCAGGCCGAGCAGCATCATCGGGAACAGGCCGAGCAGCTGGAACGGGGCGAAGCCGACCACCACGACGCCCTCCAGCAGCCCGTCCGCCAGCCACTGCCCGGCGCTCGGCGCGAGCAGGCTCGGGAACGCGGCCGGCGGGTTCTCGATCACGCCGGCGGCCGCGCCGTAGAGGGCCATCAGCACCGTTCCCACGCCCGCCAGGCCCAGGAGCAGGCGGGTCGAGTCGGCCACCAGCAGGGCCAGGGCCAGCCCGCCCAGGGCGTAGGCGGTGATGATGTCGCCGGGGAAGAGCAGGCAGGCGTGCACGGCCCCGATCGGCAGCAGCCACCCGTAGCGGCGCAGCAGCAGCGCGCGGACCACGGCCGGGGCGGCGCCGCGGGCCGTCTCCCGGGCGGCGATCTGGCCCACCCCGTAGCCGACCAGGAACGAGAACAGGGGGAAGCCGCGGCCGTCCACGAGCATCGACATGCCCAGGTTCACGGCGTCGTCGGCGGTCCACGCGCTGCTCGTGGCACCCTCGCCCAGGGGACGGGCGCGGGGCCCGCCCACCGGGCCCGGCGACCAGATCCACACCGTGATGTTGGCGACCGCGATGACCCACAGCATCAGTCCCCGCGCCACGTCGGGGCCCAGGGCCCGCCGCCGGGTGGGGGCGGCCCGCCCGGCGGGGCGCGGCGGGGCGCTCACGCCGGCTCCCCGCCGCCGAGGCTGCGCCGGCTCTCGAGCACGAGCTCCTCGCCGGTCAGCGGGTGGACGAGGGCGATCCGGCGGGCCAGCAGCTGCAGCGGGCGGGCCGGGTCCCCGGCCCCGGTCGGGAGGACCCGCGGGTAGAGCGGGTCGTGCCGGATGGGCGCGCCCAGCGAGGCGAGGTGCACCCGCAGCTGGTGCGTGCGCCCCGTCTGCGGGCGCAGCACGTAGCGCGCCCACGTCCCGTCCCCGGCGGCGAAGGGCGCGCCGGCGCGCTCGACGAGCGTGCGCGCGTTGACGGGCCCGGGCACCTCGCGCGCCTGCAGCGACGTGCGGTCCTTGACGATGCGCGACTCGACGGTCCGCGGCAGGACGAGGTCGGGCCGGTGACCGGCCACCGCCTCGTACTCCTTGGCCAGCGCCCGGTCCTGGAAGAGGCTCTGGAACCGGCCCCGGGTCGCGGGGTCGCGCGAGAGCAGCAGCACCCCGGCGGTGCCGCGGTCCAGCCGGTGCAGCGGCGAGAGCCGGTCCTCGCGGCGGGACCGGCGCAGCTTCACCAGCGCCGTCTGCGCCACGAACCCGCCGCGCGGGGTGGTGGGCAGGCCGTGGGGCTTGTCGACCGCCAGCAGCCACTCGTCCTCGTGGAGCACCGGGAGGTCCCCGGGCAGCTCGGGCTCCTCCGGCAGCGCCCGGTGGTACCAGAGGGAGCCGCCGGGCACGAGCGGGGCGTCGTGGGGGAGGGGCCGGCCGGCGTCGTCGACGATCCCGCCGGAGGCGAACAGCTCCTCCAGGTCCCCGGCGGAGGCGGGGAAGCGGGCCAGGAGCCAGTCCCGGACCGTGCCCGCCCCCGAGGCGTCGTCCGCCGGGACGCGCACGCGCACCGGGTCCACGCCCTCCCGCAGGGGCAGGGGGGAGGGGGCGGGCCGACGTCGTCGCATGGTTCCCGATCGTGGACCGCACGGACCCCGTTGTCCACCCGGCGGGCCCGGAGGCGCGTTCCGTTCCCCGGGCGCGCCTGCGAGAATGGGGGCACCCGCCCCACCGCCCACCGGAACGAGACCCATGGCACCCGAAGAAGTCGTCCTGCTCGACGACGCCCACCGCCCCGTCGGCACGGCCCTGAAGGCCGAGGTGCACACCGAGGACACCCCGCTGCACCTCGCCTTCTCCTGCTACGTCCTCGACGACGACGGCCGGCTGCTGCTGACCCGCCGCGCCCTCGGCAAGAAGACCTGGCCCGGCGTGTGGACCAACAGCTTCTGCGGCCACCCGGGACCGGGCGAGGAGTTCGCGGCCACGATCGCGCGCCGGGCGGGCGAGGAGCTCGGCTTCACGGTCACGGACGTCACGGAGGTGCTGCCCGAGTTCCGCTACCGGGCCGTGGACTCCTCCGGGATCGTGGAGAACGAGTTCTGCCCCGTCTACGTGGCCCGCGCCACCGGCCGGCCGAGCCCCCTGGCCTCGGAGGTCGCCGAGACCGCGTGGATCACCCCGAAGCAGCTGTTCACCGCCGCCGAGGCGGCGCCCTTCCTGCTCAGCCCGTGGCTGCTCGAGCAGATCGCCGACGAGCGGCTGCGCCGGGCGCTCGCGGGCCCGGCGGCCTCCGGGCAGTAGCCCCCGCTCAGCCGCCGGCCCCCGTGGCCACCCAGCTGCGCGACGCGGCGACCTCCTCGAGCACCCGCCGCACGGCCAGGATCGCGGGGCGGTGGGCGCTGGCCTCGCGCACCGAGGTGAACATCGTGCGCCGCGGCGCCTCCGGCAGGTCGAGCAGGCGGCAGGGGGCCCGGTCCCCGGCCCAGAGCAGGTCCGGCATGAACCCCACCGCGTTGCCGGAGGCGATCAGGCGGGTCTGCGTCTGCAGGTCGGCGGTCTCGTACCGCACGTCGGGCTCGAACCCGGCCCGCCGGCACGCCTGCTCCGCCCAGTGCCGGGACGCCGCGCCCCGCGGCTCCATCACCCAGGGCAGCTCCCGGGTCATCTCGAGGGTCACGCTGGGGCGGACCTCCGAGTCGGGCGGCACCGCCAGGCGGATGGCGTCCGTGGTGAGGGTCCGGCGGTCCAGGCCGGGGTGGTGGGGCGCGGCGTGGCCGGGATACTGCTCGGCCACGACTAGGTCGAAGTCCCGCTCCCAGGTCTCCCGCAGCGCGGTCTCCGGCTCGCGCTGGACCATCTCGACGCGCACCTCCGGGTGGCGCCCGGACACCAGGGCGAGCATCTCGGGCATCAGGGCGAGGGCGGCCGACTGGAAGACGGCCACGCGGACGGTGCCCGTCACCGCGGTCAGCGAGGCCGCGAGGTCGGACTCGGCGCGCTCGAGGGTCCGCAGCAGCTCCGCGGTGTGCTCCACGAGGATCTCCGCCTGGGGCGTGAGCTGGACGCGGCGCCCGGACTTGCGCAGCAGCTCGACCCCCGCCTCCTTCTCCAGCAGGGCCAGCTGCTGGGACACGGACGAGGGGCTGAAGTTCAGCGCCGCCGCCACCTCGGCCAGCGTCCCCCGCAGCTTCAGCTCCCGCAGCAGCCGCAGCCTTCGCACGTCCAGCACGATGCTCTCCTATGGCTCAGAAATACTGACGGATATTAGTCACAAAAGATCACTTTATCCGAATCGACTTGAGCCCCATAGTTGTAGACACCACGCTTCCCTCACCACTTCCGGAGCTGCTCTCATGACCACGATCCCCGCCCCCTCGGCCGCGCCCACTCCCCCCGCGACCGGCGCCGGGCGCACCGTCCCGCACGCCCCCGTCCCCGACGCCCTCCCCGAGCAGGCCATCGCCCTCGTGCGCAAGTGGCTCACCGAGGCGGAGCAGTTCCCGGTGGACGCCTCCGGCGAGCAGCTCGCGGGCGTGCTCAAGGACCCCAGCGGGCTGGAGTTCACCGTCGGCTTCGTCGACGGCGTCATCCGCCCCGAGGACATCAAGGTCGCCGCCCGCAACCTCGCCCGGCTGGCGCCGAAGGTCCCCGCCTTCCTGCCCTGGTACCTGCGCGCGGCGGTGCGCACCGGCGGGGCGCTGGCCCCGGCCGCGCCCCAGGTCGTCATCCCCGCCGCGCGCAAGGCCCTGCGCGAGATGGTCGGCCACCTCATCGTGGACGCCAGCGAGGCCAAGCTGGGGAAGTCCATCGCGAAGATCCGCAAGGACGACGTCCGGCTCAACGTGAACCTGCTGGGCGAGGCCGTGCTCGGCGACCACGAGGCCGAGCGGCGTCTGCAGGGCACCCACGACCTGCTGGCCCGGCCCGACGTCGACTACGTCTCCATCAAGGTCTCCTCCACCGTCGCCCCGCACTCCCCGTGGGCCTTCGACGAGGCCGTGGCCGAGGTCGTCGAGAAGCTGACGCCGCTCTACGCGCGGGCCGCCTCGTTCCCCGCCCCCAAGTTCATCAACCTGGACATGGAGGAGTACAAGGACCTGGACCTCACCATCGAGGTCTTCACCCGGATCCTCGACCAGCCCCAGTTCAAGCACCTCGAGGCCGGGATCGTCCTGCAGACCTACCTGCCCGACGCCCTGGAGGCGATGATCCGCCTCCAGGAGTGGGCGCAGGCCCGCCGCGCCGCCGGCGGCGCCCGCGTCAAGGTACGCGTGGTCAAGGGCGCGAACCTGCCGATGGAGCAGGTCGAGGCGTCCCTGCACGACTGGCCGCTGGCCACCTGGTCCACCAAGCAGGACTCGGACACCCACTACAAGCGCGTCCTCAACTACGCGCTGCAGCCCGGCCACGCCGACGGCATCCGCATCGGCGTGGCCGGGCACAACCTCTTCGACATCGCCTTCGCCTGGCTGCTCGCCTCCGAGCGCGGGGTCACCGAGGCCGTCGACTTCGAGATGCTGCTGGGCATGGCCACCGGCCAGGCCGCCGCCGTCAAGGCCGACGTCGGGTCCCTGCTGCTCTACACCCCCGTGGTGCACCCGCAGGAGTTCGACGTGGCCATCGCCTACCTGATCCGCCGCCTCGAGGAGGGCGCGTCCCAGGAGAACTTCATGTCCGCGGTCTTCGAGCTGGCCGCCAACGAGGAGCTCTTCGCCCGGGAGAAGAACCGCTTCCTCGCCTCCCTGGCCGGCCTCGACGACACCGTCCCGGCGCCCAACCGGGTCCAGGACCGGACCCGGCCGGAGCCGCCCGCCCCGCGCGAGGGCTTCGCCAACACCCCGGACACCGACCCTGCCGTGGCCGCCAACCGCGCCTGGGGCCGGGGCATCCTGGAGCGGGTCCCCGGCTCCGCCGCCGGCGTCGCGACCGTCACCGCGGCCCGCGTGCAGACCGAGGAGCAGCTGGAGCGCGTGGTCGAGGCCGCCCTGGAGCAGGGCCGGGGCTGGGCGGGCCTGACCGGCGCCCAGCGGGCCGAGGTGCTCCACCGCGCCGGGGACGCCCTGGCTGCCCGCCGTGCCGAGTTCCTGGAGGTCGCCGCCGCCGAGGCGGGCAAGACCCTCGACCAGGCCGACCCGGAGGTCAGCGAGGCCATCGACTTCGCCCACTACTACGCCGAGCGGGCCCGCGAACTGGACACCGTGGACGGGGCGAGCTTCGTGCCGTCGCGGCTGACCGTGGTGACCCCGCCGTGGAACTTCCCCGTGGCGATCCCGGCCGGCTCCGTGCTGGCCGCCCTGGCCGCCGGCTCCCCGGTGGTGTTCAAGCCGGCCGGTCCCACCAAGCGCTGCGGTGCGGTGGTGGCGGAGGCGATCTGGGAGGCCCTGGACGCCTCCGGGATCCCCCGGCAGGTGCTGGCCCTGGTCGACCTCGAGGAGCGGGCCCTGGGCCGGCAGCTGATCAGCCACCCGGCCGTGGACCGGCTCATCCTCACCGGGGCGTACGAGACCGCCGAGCTGTTCCGCACCTTCCGCCCCGACCTGCCGCTGCTGGCCGAGACCTCGGGCAAGAACGCGATCATCGTCACCCCCAGCGCCGACTTCGACCTCGCCGCCAAGGACGTCGCCTACTCCGCCTTCGGCCACGCCGGGCAGAAGTGCTCGGCCGCCTCCCTGGTGATCCTCGTCGGCTCGGTGGCGAAGTCCCGCCGGTTCCGCAACCAGCTGGTGGACGCGGTGACGTCGCTGACCGTGGACTACCCGACCAACCCGGCCGCGCAGATGGGCCCGCTCACCGAGCAGGCCTCCGGCAAGCTGCTCCACGCCCTGACCAGCCTCGAGGAGGGCCAGTCCTGGCTCATCGAGCCCCAGCAGCTCGACGGGTCGGGCAAGCTCTGGTCCCCGGGCGTGCGCTCCGGGGTGCAGCGCGGCTCCGAGTTCCACCTGGTCGAGTACTTCGGCCCGGTGCTGGGCGTGATGACGGCCGAGACCCTGGAGGAGGCCGTGGCCATCCAGAACGAGGTCGACTACGGGCTCACCGGCGGTCTGCACTCCCTGGACCCGGCCGAGATCGGCTACTGGCTGGAGAACGTCCAGGCCGGCAACGTCTACGTCAACCGCGGGATCACCGGGGCGATCGTCCAGCGCCAGCCCTTCGGCGGGTGGAAGAAGTCGGCGGTCGGGCCGGGCACCAAGGCCGGCGGCCCGAACTACCTCATGGGCCTGGGCGAGTGGGAGCCGGCGCCGCTGCGCGGGCCGGGACGTCCCGTGGCGGACACCGCCGTCGCCGGCCTGCTGAAGGCCGCCCACTCCGGGACGGCCGGTCTCACCGCCGGCGAGGCGAAGACCTTGGAGCAGGCGGCCCGCAGCGACGAGGCCGCCTGGGCCGAGGAGTTCGGCACCGCCAAGGACGTCTCGGGCCTCTACGCGGAGCGCAACCTCTTCCGCTACCTCCCGGTGGACGTCACGGTGCGCCTGTCCGAGGGCGAGCACCTCGCCGACCTGCTGCGAGTCCTCGCGGCCGGTCTGCGCGCCGGCTCCGCCCTCACCGTCTCCACCGCACGCGAGGTGCCCGCCGCGGTGGCCTCCGTGCTCACCGGCCGCGGCGTGCGGATCCGCGTCGAGGACGACGCCGCGTGGCTGGCCGGGGCCGAGCGCCTCGGCGGCGGGCGCGTGCGGCTGATCGGCGGGGACCGCGCGGGATTCATCGCCGCCACCGGGTCCCGCCCGGACGTGGCCGTCTACGCCCACCCCGTCACCGCGGCCGGGCGGGTGGAGATGCTGCCGTTCCTGCACGAGCAGGCCGTGAGCATCACCGCCCACCGCTTCGGCACCCCCAACCACCTCACGGACGGGATCATCTGAGCGGCGGAGTCCGCCGACGCACGCGGCCCTGCTGCCGGGCTCGGCCCGGCAGCAGGGCCGCGTGCGTCACGGGGCCGGGGCCACGGCGGGACCCGCCGCCTCCGCGCGGAGGCAGCAGGTCCCGCCGTGGTGCCCGGCCGGGCCTCGCGGCTCAGCGGCGGCCGGCCGCCCGGCGGCGCACGCCCAGGACCGCGGCGCCCGCGGTGCCCACGGCGAGCGCGCCGAGGGCGGCCGGCACGGCCACCCCGCCGGCTCCCGCGTCGGCCGTCTCCACTCCCGTGTCCGCCGGGCCCTCGGGCAGCGGCAGCTCCATCTGCGTGGGCAGGAACGTGCCGCAGGCGATGGGGACGTCCGTGGCCAGCGGCAGCGCCGGGGCCATCGGGTTCACCTTCGCCTGCGCCTCGGCCGACAGCGCCGCCGGGTCCGCCCCATGGATGTTGATCACCGCGTTGCCGGCCTGCAGGGCGGCCAGCGTCGCGGCGTCCAGCGTCATGGTGCGCTGATAGGTGTAGGCCTCTCCGGCGGGGAACCGGTCGACCGCCGCGCCCGAGGCGGGGCTCACGTCGCCGGCGGTGGTCAGGGAGACGGCGATGCCGCCCGTGTAGGGCGCGCCCTCCATGGAGCTGACCACGCCGTCGGCGTCGGCGTCCGCGGCGGGGGGCGCGCACACGCCCTGCCCACCGGCGTGGATGTGCTGGCCGTGCGGATACGGGGCGCCCTGGAACAGGGCGGGGGCGCCGGAGACCTCGACGGTGACCGTCGCCTGGTCGCCGGTGACGTCGACGACGGCGTGGCCGGCGGCCGTGCTGTTGTTGACCGGGGCGAGCTGGGCATGGAAGGACCAGGTGTCGGCCGCGGCGGCGGGCGCCGCCGAGAGCACGGCGGCCCCGAGGGCGAGAGCGGGAAGGGTGAGCAGAGCGGACTTCTTCATGGGATCGGCCAATCGGTGAGAGCGATGGGACTGGGAAGTGACGCGAAGCACAGTTTACTGACAGATCGGCCGCCGTCGAGAGTGTGAACGGCCCGGACGGTCCCTGTGCGACCGCCTCCCACCTCGTGGACGTCCGCTTCCGTGCCCTCGTGCGGGCCGACCGCCCCAGCGGTATAGTCGCGCTCACACCGGAAGCCCGCTGTGGCCCGTGTCCCCGGAGTGCGGGCCTCGGCCGGGTACCGCATTCCGCCCCGCCCGGTTCCCCGCCGCGCCGGCCGGGGAGCGCGGGCCCGCAGGACGTTGAGGAGCAGTGAGGCATGGACGGCATCCGAGTCACGGTCAACGGCCAGGTGCGCGGCGGCGACGGCGCCGGGCCCCACACCCGTCTGCTCGACTGGCTGCGGGCCGAGGGGCTGACCGGGGCGAAGGAGGGCTGCGCCGAGGGCGAGTGCGGGGCCTGCGCCGTGCTCGTGGCCCGGCCGGACGGCGCCGGACGGAGCCGGTGGACCTCGGTGAACGCCTGCCTGCCGCCCGCCGCCGCCTTCGACGGCCAGGAGGTGGTCACGGCGGAGGGGCTCGGCAGCGCGGGCGGCGCCGGCGCCGGCGAGCGGCTGCACCCCGTCCAGCGCGAGATGGCGCAGCGGGGCGGCTCCCAGTGCGGCTACTGCACCCCCGGGTTCGTCTGCTCCATGGCCGCCGAGTACTACCGGACCGAGCGGGACGCCTCCGGTGCCTCCGGGGCGGGCGCCCGGGTGCAGACCGGCACCGCGGTCACGGGGGAGGAGCACGCGAGCGACCACGAGTGCGGCCCCAACGGCTTCGACCTGCACGCCCTCAGCGGCAACCTCTGCCGCTGCACCGGCTACCGGCCCATCCGCGACGCGGCCTACGCGCTGGGCTCCCCGGAGGACGCGGACCCCCTGCGGCGGCGCCAGGAGCAGCCCGCGCCGCCCGCGCGCCCCACCCGCCTGAGCGCCGACGGGGCCGAGTTCGTCCGGCCCGGGTCCCTCGAGGAGCTCCTCGAGCACCTGGAGCGCACCCCCGACGCGCAGCTGGTGGCCGGGGCCACCGACGCCGGGGTGGAGGTCAACCTCCGGCACGCCCGCCCGCCGCTGGTGCTCGCCGTGGACCGGCTCGAGCCGCTGCGCACGCTGGAGGTCGGCGCCGAGCGGATCGAGGTCGGGGCGGCCCTGAGCCTGTCCGAGATCGAGCGCGGCCTCGCGGGGCGGGTGCCCCTGCTCGACCAGCTCTTCCCGCAGTTCGCGTCCCGGCTGATCCGCAACGCCGCCACGCTCGGCGGCAACCTGGGGACCGGCTCGCCGATCGGCGACTCCGCCCCCGCCCTGCTGGCCCTGGACGCCTCCGTGGTCCTGGCCTCCGCCCGCGGCGAGCGCGAGGTGCCCCTGGCGGAGTACTTCACCGGCTACCGGCAGACCGTCAAGGAGACCGGGGAGCTGCTGCGCGCCGTGCGGATCCCCCTGCCCCTGGCCGGGCGCACCGCCTTCTACAAGATCGCCAAGCGGCGCTTCGACGACATCTCCAGCGTGGCCGTGGGCGTGGCGGTGCGCCTCGACGGGGGGACCGTGACCTCCGCGCGGATCGGCCTGGGCGGCGTGGCCGCCACCCCGATCCGGGCGCGGGCCACCGAGGACGCGCTCACCGGCCGGCCGTGGACGCGGGAGACCGTGGCCGCCGCCGCAGCCGTGATGGCCGGCGAGGGCACCCCGATCGACGACCTGCGGGCCAGCGCCCGCTACCGCTCCGCCATGCTGGGGCAGGCCCTGCTCAAGTTCTGGGCGCAGACGCCGTCCGCCCCCGACCCGGAGGTCCCCCGATGAAGTCCCTGGCCGAGCGCCCCGTCGACCCCGTGGTGGGCGTGCCCGTCGCCCACGAGAGCGCCGCGCTGCACGTGACGGGCGCGGCCCTGTACACCGACGACCTGGTCGCGCGCACCCGCCGCGTGCTCCACGCCTGGCCCGTCCAGGCCCCGCACGCGCACGCCCGGGTGCTCGCCCTGTGCACCGCCCCGGCCCTGGGCGTGCCGGGGGTGGCGCGGGTCCTGACGGCCGCGGACGTGCCCGGGGTCAACGACGGCGGCACCAAGCACGACGAGCCGCTGTTCCCCGACGAGGTCATGTTCCACGGCCAGGCCGTGTGCTGGGTGCTCGGCGAGACCCTGGAGGCGGCCCGCCGGGGCGCCGAGGCGGTCGAGGCCGAGTACGAGCCCCTCCCGTCGCTGCTCACCGTGCGGGAGGCGGTCGAGGCCGGGAGCTTCCAGGGCATGAGCCCCACCATCGCCCGCGGCGACGCCGAGGCGGCCCTGGCGGCCGCGGCCCACCGCTTCAGCGGCGAGGTGGAGTTCGGCGGGCAGGAGCACTTCTACCTGGAGACCCACGCGTCCCTCGCCTACGTGGACGAGGCCGGGCAGGTGTTCGTGCACTCCAGCACCCAGCACCCCACGGAGACCCAGGAGATCGTCGCCCACGTCCTGGGCCTGCACAGCCACGAGGTCACCGTCCAGTGCCTGCGCATGGGCGGGGCGTTCGGCGGCAAGGAGATGCAGCCCCACGGCTTCGCCGCCGTCGCCGCCCTGGGGGCGGCGCTGACCGGGCGGCCGGTGCGGGTGCGGCTCAACCGCACCCAGGACGTCACGCTCACGGGCAAGCGCCACCCCTTCCACGCCCGCTGGGAGGCCGGCTTCGACGAGGCGGGGCGGATCCAGGCGCTGCGCGCCACCCTGACCAGCGACGGCGGGTGGAGCCTGGACCTCTCGGAGCCCGTGCTGGCCCGCGCGCTGTGCCACGTCGACAACGCCTACTGGATCCCCGCCGTGGAGGTCCGGGGCCGGATCGCGCGCACGCACAAGACGTCCCAGACCGCGTTCCGCGGCTTCGGCGGACCGCAGGGGATGTTCGTCATCGAGGACGTCCTCGGCCGGTGCGCGCCCCTGCTCGGCCTCGACCCCGCCGAGCTGCGGCACCGCAACCTCTACGACCCCGGGCAGACCACCCCCTACGGCCAGCCCGTCCGGCACGCGGAGCGGCTGCAGACGATCTGGCGGCTGCTGCTGGACCGCGCGGACGTCGACCGCCGCCGCGAGCAGATCGCCGCGTTCAACGCCGGCCACCCCGACACCAAGCGGGCGCTCGCCGTCACCCCGGTGAAGTTCGGCATCTCGTTCAACTTCACGGCGTTCAACCAGGCGGGCGCCCTCGTGCACGTCTACAAGGACGGCTCCGTGCTCATCAACCACGGCGGCACGGAGATGGGGCAGGGCCTGCACACGAAGATGCGCCAGGTGGCCGCCACGGCCCTGGGCGTGCCCCTCGAGACGGTCCGGCTCGCGCCCACCCGCACGGACAAGGTGCCCAACACGTCCGCGACGGCGGCCAGCTCCGGCTCCGACCTCAACGGCGGAGCGATCAAGAACGCGTGCGAGCAGATCCGCGACCGCCTCGCGGAGGTCGCGGCCCGCAGGCTCGGCGTCCACCCCGACGACGTGCGGTTCGTCCGGGGCACGGTCACCGGCATCGGCTTCGACGACCCGGGCCTGTCCTTCGCCGAGGTCGCGCGCGACGCCTACTTCCAGCGGGTCTCCCTCTGGGCCGCCGGCTACTACCGCACCGAGGGCCTGCACTGGGACAGCTCCCGGATGCAGGGCGAGCCGTTCAAGTACTTCTCCTACGGGGCGGCCGTCTCCGAGGTGGAGGTCGACGGGTTCACCGGGGCGTACCGGCTGCTGCGCACCGACATCGTCCACGACGTCGGGGACAGCCTCTCCCCGCTCATCGACGTGGGGCAGATCGAGGGAGGGTTCGTGCAGGGGGCCGGCTGGCTGACCCTGGAGGACCTGCGCTGGGACGTCTCCGACGGCCCGCACCGCGGGCGGCTGGCCACCCAGTCGGCGAGCACTTACAAGCTGCCCAGCTTCTCGGAGATGCCGGAGGAGTTCAACGTCCACCTCTTCGAGCAGGCCACCGAGAGCGGCGTGGTCTACGGCTCGAAGGCCGTGGGGGAGCCGCCCTTCATGCTGGCCTTCAGCGTGCGCGAGGCCCTGCGCGAGGCGGCGGCGGCCTTCGGCCCCGGCGACCGCAGCGTCGAGCTCGCCAGCCCGGCCACCCCGGAGGCGGTGTTCTGGGCGCTCGACCGGGCACGCCGCGCCGCGCCGGCGGACGCGCCGCCGGCGTCCGTGCCGGCCGCCCTCTGACGTGGACTGGCTGGACGCGCTGCAGCACCTGCGCGCCGCGAGCCTGCCGGGCGTGCTGGTGACCGTGGCCGAGGTGCGCGGGCACGCCCCGCGCGAGGCCGGGGCGAAGATGGTCGTCGGCGCGGACACCACCTGGGACAGCGTCGGCGGCGGCAACCTCGAGGCCACCGTGGTCGAGCGGGCGCGGGCGATGCTGGCGTCCGGGGCGAGCGTGCCCGAGACCATGGTCTTCCCGCTCAACGAGCACGCCACGGTCCAGCACGGGCGGCAGTGCTGCGGGGGCGTCGTCAGCGTGCTGCTGGAGCCCCAGCGGGCGCGCCCCGCCGTCGCGGTGTTCGGGCTCGGCCACGTCGGCCACGAGCTCGCCCGGGTGCTCTCCCGGCTGCCGCTGCACCTGCACCTGGTGGACAGCCGCGAGGGCCGGCTGGAGCCGGACCGGCTCGCCGGCGTGGTCGACGGGCCCGCCCAGGTCCACGTCCACCGCAGCCCCGCCCCGGAGGCCGTGCTGGCCGCGCTGCCGCCCGGCACCCACGTGCTCGTGATGAGCCACGACCACGCCGAGGACCTCGTGCTCTGCGACGCCGCGCTGCGCCGCGACGACCTCGGCTCCGTGGGGCTGATCGGCTCGGCCGCCAAGTGGGCGCGGTTCCGCGTACGGCTGCAGGAGGAGGGCCACGCCGCGGACGTCGTCGACCGGATCGCGTGCCCCATCGGCCTGCCCGGCGTTGCCGGCAAGGAGCCCGCCGTGATCGCCATCAGCGTGGCGGCCGACCTGCTCCCGAAGCTGGCCGCCCCGGGGCGGCCGGCGCACTGACGGCGCGCGGGGCCGGGACGCTCAGGCGCTCCGGGGCAGCTCGCCCCACCCGGTGCGCCCGGCGGCGGGGCCGGCGGTCAGGTCCGTCAGCTCCGCTCCGGGCAGGTGCGGGAGGATCTCCGTGGCCAGCACCCCGAGGCCCGCGACATAGGCGGCCGCAGCGTCGTCGGCCTGCACCTGCACGCGCACGCACACGCCGGGAACGCCGCTGCTGCGGGCCAGGCACCCGTGGGCGGCGATCTCCTGCTGGACCGCGTTCAGGGCCATCCCATGCACCCGCCGCGGGGTGCGGATCGTCGCCGTGACCGCCCAGAGCATCACCGCTCCTGCCGGTGGTGCCGGGCCCCGGGCACCCCGGTCCGCCGGCGGGGCCCGGAGGGCCCCCGCCGCACCCGGTCCCCCTCGCGCCCGGCCTGTTCGGGCATCCGGGGCGGCAGGTGCGCCTGCCGCCCCCGGACGGTGTTCGTGTCCACCGCTCCCCCGTCGTGAACGTGTCGTGGTGGCCGGCCGCAGGCGCCGTTGCCCGGGGCCGGCCGGCGGGACGCAGGACGTCTCCGCCCCTCCAGGATCCGTCCCGCACCGGGATCTGCCCACCGGTGCCGGGTCCTGCGTGCGCGAATCGGACACCGGGCGCGCATGCGGTCCCGTCACGCCCGCCGCCGACGCGCCCGGGGCGTCACCGGGCCGGCCGTGGGCACGGCCGGCCCGACCGCGGGGCCCGGGCCCTCAGTAGTCGATCCGGGTGGTGCTCGCGGTCCACGCCTCGAAGGGCGCGGTCCGCTCCCGGAGGTCGACGGGCCGCACCGGCAGGGAGCGCTCCTCCACCGGCTTGGCGAAGTAGTCGTAGAACTCCGCGTCGTCGAAGCCGCCGGCCGCGGCGTCGTGGCGGTCCGCGGCGAAGTACACGGCGTCCAGCCGGGCCCACAGGGACGCGGCCAGGCACATGGGGCACGGCTCGCAGCTCGAGTAGAGGGTCGCCCCGGAGAGGTCGAACGTGCCCAGCTCGCGGCAGGCGGTGCGGATGGCCATCACCTCGGCGTGCGCCGTCGGGTCGTGCTCGGCGGTGACGCGGTTGACGCCCGTGAAGCGACGGCCGTCGGCGGTCACCACGACGGCGCCGAAGGGCCCGCCGTCGGCCCCGACGTTCTCGACCGCGAGGGCGACCGCCTCGCGCAGGTGCTCCTCGGCCGCGGCCGGGACGGAAGGCTGGTCTGTGCTCATGCGCAACTCCGGGGGTGGGGCAGGCGCCGCGTGCGGGCTCTGACGCGCCAGAACCGGGATGTGCGCCGACGGCGGCCGCTGCGTGGTGGCTGATGCAGTTCTGCCTGGTGGACGGTCCGTGGTGGGACCCGCCGTCGGCGAGACCGACGTTACCCGCGGGTGCGGCCGGCCACAACGCCCGCCGCGCGCCGGGCGGCACCGGTCCCCGGTGCGACGCGGCCCCGCGGGGCGGGCCCGTCCCGCGCTCACTTCTCCCAGGGCGCCTTGACCGGGAAGTAGCGCTCCAGGAACGCCGTCATCCGCTCCGCGCGCTCCGCGGCGGGGACCTCGGGGAAGCTGCCGTCGTTGAGGCAGAACATGTCCCGGTCCCGCCGGGACAGCAGCCGGTCCATCTGCTTCAGCCCGGCCCGGGTGGTGGAGTCCACGTACTCGGTGCGCGCGGCCTCCTGGGTCACGGCCCGGCCGGTGAGCAGGGCGTAGTAGTGGTACAGGGAGTTCGTCACGGAGATGTTGTCCGCGGCGCGGAAGCGGCTGGCCGCGGTGCGCTCGAACTCCCGGGGGAACTCGCGCTCGAGCTCCTCGACCACGCCCCGGCGCAGCGGCGCGGCGCAGTGCTGCAGGTGCCGGGTGGTGACCCGCCCGAAGCGCTCCCACAGCAGCCGGCGGTTGACGCGGGCGGCGTTCTCGAAGCCCGAGCGCTCCGGGTGGCCCTCGCCCAGCCCGATGCGGGTCGTGGCCTCGACGAACTTGGTCACCCCGCCGGGGGAGAAGAACAGCGCCGGGCCGATCGGGCGCCCGAAGAACATGTCGTCGTTGGAGTACAGGTAGTGCTCGCTCAGCCCCGGGATGCGGTGCAGCTGGGCCTCCACCGCCTGGGAGTTGTAGACCGGCAGCACCGAGGTGTCCGCGAAGAACTCCTCGCTCGGCACCACCCGCACCCGGGGGTGCTCGGCCAGCCAGGCCGGGGCCCCGGAGTCGGTGGCGATCCAGATCCGGCGCACCCACGGGGCGAACATGTGCACCGAGCGCAGGGCGTACTTCAGCTCGTCGAGCTGCCGGAAGCGGGCCTCGTGGTCGTCGCCCTCGCCCACGACCGCGTCCTCCATGTAGGAGGCCCGGACCCGGCGGTACTCGGGGTCGGAGCCGTCGACCCAGGAGAAGACCATGTCGATCTCGAAGTCGATGTCGCTCGCGTGGTCGGCGAACATGTTCTCGATGGTGGGCCACCGCAGGCCGAAGCGCTCCACGGTCCCGCGCACGGCCTCCGCGCGCGAGACGGTGCGGCGGGTCAGCGAGTTCTCGACGGGCAGCCGGATCTCCTGCTCCCGGAACTCCCACAGCTCGATCTGCACGCCGGTCGCCGCGCCGTAGTAGAGCTTCGAGCGCTTCGACCAGTGCGGCCGGTACAGGCGCAGCACCCGGGCGTCGCGCCGGTGCGTGAGCTGCCCGTCGGCGAGCAGCTCGGAGGTCTTCCGCTTCGTGTCCATGGGCTTGACGTAGTACGGCTCGCCCTCCGCCGCCGCGACCAGCGCCGCCCGCAGCCGGGCGCGCTCGCCCACGTCCACCGCGACCACGGGCCGCTCGTCGTTGCCCCGCACCAGGAGGTAGTCGATCCCGGCCTCCTCGAGCACCTCGCGCACGAACAGCAGGTTCTGCACCATGACGGCGTAGGGCGTCTGGTCGGTCAGGCGCAGGGCGAAGCGGTCCTTGTGGCGCACCACGTCGGGGCGCTGGTCGAGGGCCGCGGCGGAGGCGGGGGACGCGCTGCGGACCTCGTCGCCGTCGGCGCCGTCCTCGGGCGCGGGGAAATAGGCGGTGTCGAGCAGGGGGGTGTCGATGGTCGTCTCCTGTCCTGGGGGCGCCGGGGCGCTCCCAGGATAGGAGGGCGCGGCCCGCCGCGGCCCTCAGGACACGGGCTGGCAGCGGCCGCAGAACCAGATCGCCCGGTCCCGGGGAGGCCCCGGGGAGGGCTCCCCGGGGACGAGCTCGGCGTCGTCGATCCGTGCCTCCGCGATCCGCGTCCCGCAGCGGCGGCACGGCCGGCCGGCGCGGCCGTAGACCCAGAACTGCTCGCCGCGCCGGGCCGGGCCGCCCACGGTGGAGCGCTGCGAGCGGTCCCGGTTGGCGTGCAGCAGCCGGTACGAGAGGTCCACGAGCGCGCCGAGGTCCGCGACGTCCTCGACCGCGGTGTAGGGGTGCAGCCGCCGCAGGAACAGCACCTCGTTGCGGTAGACGTTGCCGATGCCGGCGAGGTTGCGCTGGTCCATGAGCGCCGCGCCCACACGGCGGCGCGGGTGGCGGGCCAGCCGCGCCAGGGCCTCCGCCCGGTCCCAGTCCGGGCCGAGCAGGTCCGGCCCCAGGTGGCCCACGAGGTCGTCCTCGTCCGCGGTGGGCACCAGGTCGAGCATCCCCAGGTCGAAGCCCACCGCCTGGGCGCCGGCGGTCTCCAGGACCGCGCGGGCCTGGTGACCGGGCCTCCGCCACCGCTCCCCCCGCGGGTAGACGTGCCACATCCCCTCCATGAGCAGGTGGGAGTGCAGGGTCAGCGGGGTCAGGCCCTCCGGGCCGCCGTCGAGGCGGATCAGCAGGTGCTTGCCGCGGGGGACCACCTCCGTCACGGTCCGCCCGGACAGGTCCGCGGTCGCGATCGACGGAAAGCGCAGGTCGCTGCGCGTGAGCACCTTCCCGGCCAGGGCGCGGCGCAGCAGCGCGGCCTGGCGGTGGACGGTGTCACCCTCGGGCACGGGCGCCTCCCGCGGCGCTCACCGGCGCATCCTCAGCCCGCGCGGGGTCGAGTAGAACCCCCCGGCCAGCAGGGACTCCCGCACCGCGGTCTCGAGCGGGCCCTGGCCGAGGACCTCGGCGCCGTTGACCTTCTCCACGGTGAGCTTGTCCACGGCGCCGCGCCGGACGGTCTCGGCCACGGCGGGCCCGGCGGCCGCCAGGACCCCGGCGTCGTCCGTGAAGACCAGGACGGTGCGGCCCCCGCGCTCGACGTACAGGGCCAGGGCCCCGTCCACGAGCACGACGACGGCGCCCGCCTTGCGCCCGGGCCGGTGCCGCGCCGCGCCGGCCCCGCCGTCGGGGGAGGCCGCGGCCACCGGGTCCGGCCACTCCAGGGCGGCGCCGTACGGGTTGGCGGGGTCGGTGGCGGCCAGCGCGAGCGCCACGGGCTCCTCGGTGCGGACCTGGTCGTCGGTGCTGAACGTGCGCAGGTGGTCCACCGTGGCGGCCTGCGCGAACTGGGCGGCGCCCAGGCCCTCGACGAAGTAGCCGCGCCGGGACCGGCCGGTGTCCTCGAGCGTGGACAGCACCTTGTACATCGTGGCGAAGCCCCCCGGGATCTCCTCGACCGCCACGGGGCCCTTGGTCACCACGCCGTAGCGGTCCATGAGCAGCTCGGCGGTCGCGGAGGCCCGCAGCGTCGGGTCCAGGGGCTCGGGGCGCAGCAGCGACCAGCGCCCGGCCACGAGCGGGGAGTCGTGCCGGTCGAGCGTCGCCGCGCCCGCGCGCAGGCCCCCGCCCGTCGCGGCGCCGCCCGTGCGCAGCCGGGCGGCGCCGCGACGCACGGTCGAGCGGCCCCGCGCGGCCCGGGGCTTGTGCCGGTGGGCGGCCTGGCCCCCGGAGAGCAGCGCGCGGACCGGCAGGAACGTGTCGTTGGTGACGAGCCCCGCCCACACGAGGTTCCACAGCGCCGTGGTCAGCTCGGCGGCGGGCACGGGGTCCCCGGTCGCGTCGAGCAGGCCCAGCAGCTGCGGGAAGAACCAGGCGCCGCCCGTGCCGAGCGCGTCGAGCACCCGCCGCTCCAGCGCGGAGTCCAGGGCGGCGGCGCGCCCGCCGAGGACCTCGGCGGGCGGCAGGGTCAGGGCGGCGGCCTCGCTCAGGTGCAGGGACACCCACCCGTCGTCGCCCGCGAGGGAGCCCGCCCCGGACCACAGCACCTCCCCGGAGGCGGTGAGCTCGTCGAGCAGCTCCGGCCGGTAGTCGGCCACGCGCGCGGCGAGCACGAGGGGCTCCCACGCGGAGGCCGGCACGGCCACGCCCGCGAGCTGGTCCACGACGGTCAGGACGCCGTCCTCGCCGCGCAGCTGGTTCCCCCGGCCCACGTGCTGCCACGCCGGGAGGAACCGGGCGTAGACCTGGCCGGGGACGGGCTCCACGTCGCGGCGCAGCGCGGCGAGGGAGCGGCGCCGGATCCGGCGCAGCACCTCCGCCTCGCACCACTCCGAGGCCGCTGCGGCGCCGCGCTGCGCGAGCCACTCCGCGGGGCGGAACTCGCCCTCGACGACGCGCCGGTCCGCGGCGAGCCGCTCGAGCGTGGTCCGCACGACGGCCACGCCCAGCCCAAGCCGCCCGGCGGCCTCGTCCACGGTGAAGGGCCCGTGGGTGCGGGCGTAGCGGGAGACGAGGTCCGCCAGCGGGTCCGCCACCGGCTCGACGAAGGCCAGCGGCACGCCCATCGGCAGGGGCACGCCGAGGGCGTCGCGCAACCGGGCGGCGTCCTCGATCGCCGCCCAGTGCTCGACGCCGCGCAGGTGCACCCGCAGGGCGCGGTTCGCGCCCACCAGCTCGCCGAGCCACCCGGCGGCCACGTCCTCGGGGCACGCGGCGTCCGGCTCCCCGGGGTCCTGGAGCCGGCGGGCCGCCTCCGCGGTGGTCAGCGGGCCGAGCAGGCGCAGCAGGTCCGCGGCACCCTCGGCGCCGCGCAGCCGGCGGTCCGGGGCCAGGCGCTGCAGCTCCGCCTCCGTGCGCTCGAGCACGTCCGGGTCCAGCAGCTCCCGCAGCTCCGCCCGGCCCAGCAGCTCGTTGAGCAGCGCGGTGTCGAGGGAGAGCACCGCGGCCTTGCGCTCGGCGAGCGGGGAGTCGCCCTCGTAGAGGAACTGGGAGACGTAGCCGAACAGCAGGGTGCGGGCGAAGGGGGAGGGCTGCTCCGTGGTCGTCTCGACCACGCGGATCGCCCGCCGCTCCACCGCCTGGTGCAGGGCCTTGAGCGCCGGCAGGTCGTAGACGTCCTGGAGGCACTCGCGCACGGTCTCGAGGATGATCGGGAACTGGGGGTACTTGCGGGCGACGTCGAGCAGCTGCGCCGAGCGCTGGCGCTGCTGCCACAGCGGCGTGCGCCGGCCGGGGTCGCGGCGCGGCAGGAGCAGGGCCCGGGCGGCGCACTCCCGGAAGCGGGAGGCGAACAGCGCCGAGCCGCCCACCTGCTCGGTGACGATCTGCTCGAGCTCGTCGGGATCGAACAGGAACAGCTCGGCGCCCGGCGGCTCGTCCTCCATGGCGGGCACCCGCAGCACGATGCCGTCGTCGGCGGCCTGCGCGGAGCCGTCGAGCCCGTAGCGCTCCTGCAGCCGCGCGCCCACCGCGAGGGCCCACGGGGCGTGCACCGGCATCCCGAAGGGGGAGTGCAGCACCACGCGCCAGTCGCCGAGCTCGTCGTGGAAGCGCTCGACGACGAAGAGGGTGTCGGAGGGGACCTGCCCCACCGCCTCCCGCTGCTCGCCCACGTAGGCCAGCAGGTTGTCGGCCGCCCACTCGTCCAGGCCGGCCCCGCGCAGGCGGGTGCGTGCGTCGTCGTCGGGGGCCCCGGCGAGCTCGCGGACGAAGCGGCCCACCGCCCGGCCCAGCTCCACGGGCCGCCCGGGCCGGTCCCCGTGCCAGAAGGGCAGCTTGCCCGGCACCCCGGGGGCGGGGGAGACGATGACCCGGTCGTGGGTGATCTCCTCGATCCGCCAGCTGGAGGCGCCCAGCGCGATCACGTCGCCCACGCGGGACTCGTAGACCATCTCCTCGTCGAGCTCACCCACCCGCCGGGAGTTCTTCCCGTCCTGCTCGCCCACGAGGTAGACGGCGAACAGGCCGCGGTCGGGGATGGTCCCGCCGGAGGTCACGGCCAGCCGCTGCGCGCCGGGCCGGCCCTCCACGGTGCCCGTCTCGCGGTCCCACACGACGCGCGGGCGCAGCTCGGCGAACTCGTCGGAGGGGTAGCGGCCCGAGAGCAGGTCCAGCGTCGCGTCGAAGGCCGAGCGCGGCAGGGCGAGGAAGGGGGCGGAGCGGCGGACGGTGTCGAACCACTCCTCGACGTCGACGGGGCCGAGCGCGGTCGCGGCGACCGTCTGCTGGGCCAGGATGTCGAGCGGGTTGGCGGGCACGGCCAGGGGCTCGATCCGGCCCCGGAGCATCTGCTCCACCGTCACCGCCGCGTCGAGGAGGTCCCCGCGGTGCTTGGGGTACACGCAGCCGCGGGAGATCTCGCCCACCTGGTGGCCCGCCCGGCCCACCCGCTGCAGGCCCGAGGCCGCCGAGGGCGGGGCCTCGATCTGCACCACGAGGTCCACGGCGCCCATGTCGATGCCCAGTTCCAGGGAGGACGTCGCGACGACGCAGCGCAGCCGCCCGGTCTTGAGGTCGTCCTCGATCAGCGCCCGCTGGTCCTTCGACACCGACCCGTGGTGGGCGCGCGCCAGCACGGGGTCGGCCCCCTCGTAGCGGCCCGTCTGCCGGCGCAGCTCGGCCGGTTCGGGCGCCGACGGCCCCGTGCCCGACCCGGTGGCGTGCCCGGGGGCGGACCGCCCGGCCAGGGCGTCGCGCAGGACGTCCCCCACCTGCTGCGGGGCGGTGTCCGCCGGGCCCCCGGCGCCACCGTCCCACGGGCCGGGACCGGCCGGGGCTCCGGGCCCGTCCGGTGCGTCCTGCGCGGCGTGCTCGAGGCGGAAGGCGTAGATCTCGTTGAGCCGGGCGGTGAGCTTCTCGGCGAGGCCGCGGGAGTTGGCGAACACGATCGTGGAGCGGTTCTCCAGGACGAGGTCGACGACCCGCTCCTCGACGTGCGGCCAGATCGAGGCCGTGGCCTGGGGCCCGAGGGCGTCGAGGTCGTCGTCGCCGAAGCCGGACCCCGCCAGGGACGGCGACGCGCTGGGCCCGCCCAGCACGGTCATGTCCGGGATCGGCACGGAGACCGCGAGGTCCCACTTCTTGTCCGCCCGCGGGGCGACGACGGAGACCGGCTCCCGGCCGCCCAGGAACCGCGCGACCGTCTCGATCGGCTCGACGGTCGCGGACAGCCCGATCCGCTGGACCGGCTTCTCCAGGAGGGCGTCGAGCCGCTCCAGCGTCACGGCCAGGTGCGCGCCCCGCTTGGTGCCGGCCACGGCGTGCACCTCGTCCACGATGACCGTCTCCACGTCCGTGAGGGTCTCCCGCGCCTTGGACGTGAGCATCAGGTAGAGCGACTCGGGCGTGGTGATGAGGATGTCCGGCGGGTTGGTCAGCAGCGCCCGGCGGATCGCCTGCGGGGTGTCCCCGGAGCGGACGCCCACGCTGATCTCGGGCGGCTCGGCGCCCTGGCGCCGGGCGGTCTGGGTGATGCCGATCAGCGGGGCCCGCAGGTTGCGCTCGACGTCCACGCCCAGGGCCTTGAGGGGGGAGATGTAGAGCACCCGGGTGCCGCGGCGCTCGCCCTTCGCGCTCGCCGCGCGGGCCTTGGCCCGCAGGCTCCCGCCGGTGTCCGCCCCCGCGGTGGTCCCGGACACGGTGGTCCCGGCCGCAGGGTCCTGCGCCCCCGGGCCCGGGGTCGCGACCGCCCGGGAGGCCCCGGAGGCGCCCGGGCGCGCCGGGCGGGGGATCGCCTCGGCCACGAAGCGGTCCAGGGCCCACAGGAACGCGGCCAGGGTCTTGCCCGAGCCCGTGGGGGCCACGATCAGGGCGTGGTGCCCCGCCGCGATCGCCCGCCAGGCGCCCTCCTGGGCGTCGGTCGGCGCGGCGAACGCCCCCTCGAACCAGGTCCGGGTGGGTGCGGTGAAGAGTGCGAGCGCCGCGTCAGCCACCGGAGCCCCGGATCACCGGCTGCTGGGCTCGCGTGGCGCCGCAGGCCCCGGCGCCGGACGGCACGACGACGGATCCGGCGCCGCCCGCCGCGGCGCCGGGTGCGGGGTGGGAGGCGGGAGAGGGCATGGGGGCGATCCTCCTCGTGCGGACGTCGTGGGCGGCCACGCCCCGAGGAGGCGGGCCGCCTCCCAGGTCCTCCATTCTAGGCGGGGGCACCGACACGCCTCCGGGAGCGGCGCCTCGCCCGGAGGGGCCCCCGCACGACCCTGCTACTGCTGGCCGGGTTCCTGTGGGGGCAGGGCGGAGCGCAGGACCTGGGCCAGGTGCACGCCGTCGGTGCCGGTGCCCTGGGTGATCTGGGTGCGGCAGGAGAAGCCGTCGGCGAGCACGATCGTGTCCTCGGCCGCGGCGCGGACGGCCGGGAAGAGCGCCTTCTCGCCGAGGGTCTGGGAGACCTCGTAGTGGCCGGGCTCGAAGCCCCAGTTGCCGGCCAGCCCGCAGCAGCCCCCGCCCACGACCTCGGTGTCCACCCCGAGCTTGGCCAGGACCTTCAGGTCGGGGTCGTAGCCGAGCATGGACTTCTGGTGGCAGTGCACCTGGCACACCGCCTGGGCCGGGCCGGTCTCGCCGGCCAGCTGCCCGAAGGGCCACGGCCGGCCCAGCTCGAGGTGGCGGGCGGTGAAGGCCCCCAGCGTCGTCGTCAGCTCGCTCACGCGCCGCGCCCGCGGGTCCCCGGGCAGCATCTCGAGGATCTCGTGGGTGAGCATCACGGTGCAGGAGGGCTCGAGGCCGATGATCGGGTAGCCGGCGGCGATCAGCGGCTCCATCACGTCGAGGGTGTCGGTGAGGACCTTGCGGGTCATCTCCAGCTGGCCGGTGGAGTGGAAGGTCAGCCCGCAGCACACGCTGCCCATCGGCATCAGCACCCGGTAGCCCATGGCCTCCAGGACCTCCACGGCCGCCTTGCCGGGGGCGTCGGCGGAGAAGTTGGTGAAGGTGTCCGGCCACAGCACCACGGTCTGACGCCCGTCGGCGTCCTCGCCCGCCCGCCGCCCGCCGGAGGGGTGGGCCTGGCGCTTGCGGAACCAGCGGGTGAGGGGTTGGTCGGCGAAGGTGATCATCCGCCGCTTGGGCTCGATCCCGCCCAGCCGCTTCGTCAGCTCCTCGACCGCCCGGTTGGACTCGGCGAGGTTGATCGCGCGGAAGGCGAGGGGGACCTTCTCCACCAGGCGCATCAGCAGCGGCATCCAGCCCATCGTGAACTGGGCCATCGGGCGGCGGTTGGCCCCGAGGAAGGAGCGCAGGCCCTGGCCGTAGTGGTGGTGGAGGAACTCGGCCTTGTAGGTGGCCATGTCCACGTTGACCGGGCACTCGGTCGCGCACGCCTTGCAGGACAGGCACAGGTCCAGCGCTTCGAGGGCTTCCTTGGACTTCCAGCCGTCGGTGATCGTCTCCCCGCGCAGCATCTCGGCCAGCGTGCGGGCCCGGCCCCGGGTCGAGTGGACCTCGTCGCCGGTGGCCTGGAAGGACGGGCACATCGCCCCGACGTCGGAGCGGCACGAGCCCACGCCCACGCACCGGTTGACCGCCCCGGCGAAGGACCCGCCGTCGGCGGCGAAGGCGTGCACCGGGGTGAGCTCGAAGGTCCGCGCCCCGGGACCCGGGCGGATCCCCCGGTCGATGGGCTCGGGCTCCACGAGGATGCCCGGGTTGAAGAGGTTGCCCGGGTCGAAGACGGCCTTGAACTCCGCGAAAGCCCCCAGCGCCTCCGGCGAGTAGATCGTGGCCAGCAGCTCGGAACGGGCCCGCCCGTCGCCGTGCTCCCCGGAGACGGACCCGCCGTAGCGGTGGACCAGCTCGGCGGCGGCCTCGATGAAGGCCCGGTAGACGGCCACCCCCGCCTCGTCAGCGAAGTCGAAGGAGATGCGGATGTGCACGCAGCCCTCCCCGAAGTGGCCGAAGGGGATGCCGGTCAGGCCCAGCTCCTGGAGCAGGTCGTAGAGATCGCGCAGGTACTCCCCCAGCCGCGCCGGGGGCACGGCGGAGTCCTCCCAGCCCGGCCAGGCCTCCCCGCCGTCGGGCAGGCGGGTCACGATGCCCGCCCCGGCCTCCCGGATCCCCCACAGGGCCCGCGCCAGCGGGGCCTCGGCCACCACGATCGAGTCCACCACGTGCTCGGGCACCAGCCCCGGCAGCTGCCGCGCCCTGGCCTCGGCCCCGGCGAGGGTGTCGGCGCCGACCTCGCAGTACAGCCAGCCCCCGCCGGCCGGCAGCTCGGAGCCCGACTGCTCCCGGCCCGGGCGGGTCTGCAGGGCCTCCACCAGGTCCGCGCCCATGCCCTCGATCGTGTACACCCCGGGCACGCGCAGCTTCGGGGCGGCCGTCGCGGCCTCGAAGGCGTCCGTGAAGCCCAGCACGGCCAGGGCCGTGTGGGCGGGCTTGGCCACCAGGCGCACCGTGAGCCGGGTGATGATCCCGCAGGTGCCCTCCGTGCCGGCGAAGGCCTTGGCTGCGTCGAAGCCCTTCTCCCCCAGCAGGTAGTGCAGGCCGTAGCCGGAGACCTGGCGCGGGAACTGGCCCAGCTCGGTGCGCAGCATCGCCAGGTGCCGGTCCCGCAGTCCCGTCAGCGCCCGGGTGATCCCGGGGTCGGAGGTCCCGCCGGCGTGCAGCTCCACCTCCCGCCCGTCGGCGAGCATGACGGTGAGCGCCACGAGGTTGTCGGCGGAGGTGCCCCACGCCACGGAGTGGGAGCCGCAGGCGTTGTTGGCGACCATCCCGCCGATCGTGGCCCGCGAATGCGTCGAGGGATCCGGGCCGTAGGTCAGACCGAACTCGGCCGCCGCCGCCCGCAGCTGGTCGCAGATCACCCCCGGCTCGATGGTCGCCGTCCTCGCCTCCGGGTCGATCGCCAGGATCCGGTTGAAGTGCCGGGAGGTGTCGATGATCAGCCCCTCCCCGATCGCGTTGCCCGCCACCGAGGTCCCCCCACCCCGGGTAGTCACCGGCCACCCCCGCTCCTTCGCCAACAACAGCAGCTCCCTCACCTCCTCCACGCTGCGCGGCTCCGCGACCGCCTCCGGCAGCCGCCGGTAGATGGACGCGTCGGAGACATAGGCGGCGCGGGTGGTGAGGTCGTCTCGGATATCGGTCATGGGTCCACTTCCTGCGCGGCGGGTTCGCCGGTCCGTCCGGTGCTGCTGATCAGTGCTGGTGGCCGTCCCCGCAGGGACGGCGGCTCACCACTCGGGGGCGATCGTGACCTCGGCGCCGTCGAGGTCCTCGGACCACTCGACCTGGCAGCTCAGCCGGGAGGTGTCGTGGCGGGTGTCGTCGAGCATGTCGAGGAGGTCCTCCTCCTCGTCGTTGATCTCGTTGGTCTTCGCGAAGGAGGCCGCGTCGAGGTACGAGTGGCACGTGGAGCAGGAGGCGTTGCCGCCGCAGGTCGCGAGGATGGGGTACTTGTGGCGGGTGAGGGCCTCCATCAGGCTCTCGTGGTCCTTCCACTCGACCCCCTCGGTGCGGTTGCCCTCGCGGTCGATCACGGTGATCTGGATGCTGCTCACTGGATGGCCTCCTCGGGGCGCGCTCGCCCCTGGTCTCGACGTCGGAAATCCCGCCGCCCATTGTACGGTCGCGCCGGGGGCGTCCCGCGCAGGGCTCAGCGGGCGGCGGGCAGGGGCCGCACGGTGAGGGCCTGGGCCACCTGGCCGAGGTAGCCGGCCTCGTCGTGCAGGGCCGACTCGGTGAGCCCCACCCCCGTGGGCCCGAAGGTCACGTGGGTGTCCAGGCCCACCCACGGGGAGACCGGATCCCGCACCAGGTGGACGCTGAGGTCCACGTTGGGGAAGGCCAGCTCGTCGGGGCCCACCCGCACCGCGATCCCGTTGGCGGCGTCCACCGCCGCGAGGAACCGCGCGGTGACGGAGGCCTCCTCGCCGTCGACGACGGCGTGCGGCGCCCGCAGCCACATGGCGGCGCTGCCGGGCCGGTGCTCGCGCACGGTGCGGGCCTCGATCGAGCCGATGTAGCCGCCGCCCCAGCGGTCGCCCATGTGCGTGGGAACGGCGTCGGAGACCGGGGGCATGGCCGGGCGCAGGGTCCCCGCGGCCTCCGAGGTCTCGCCGCGGAGCAGCCGCCAGACGGTGAGCCGGATGCAGGAGCGGCCCCCGTGGCTCATGGTCGCCTCGAGCAGCTCGATGGTGCGGCCCGGGCGGAGCACCCGGGTGCGCACCTCGACCTCGCCACCCGGGATGAAGCCCAGGATGTCGTAGGAGAAGCGCGCCGGCAGCATGTCCTCGCGGGGGTGGTCCACGTCCACGGCGTGGGCCAGCAGCCCGGAGGCGGCCGCCATGTGCTGCTCCGCGTCGTTCCACGCGCCCTGCGAGTGCAGCGTCGAGCGGAACCGGGTCCCGTCCAGCCGCACGAAGTAGGCGTCCGGGAAGTCCTCCCCGTCCGCGCCCAGGTGTCCCGGTGCCTCCGCCGGCCGCGCCGTCTCCGTCATGCTCCGCCTTCCCGCCGGGCGGCGGGCGCTGTGGTCGGCACCACGTTAGCGGGCCTGGCCGGAGGTGGCGGGCGGTGCGGTCCTCCACCGCGGCGGGGAGGGGAGGGGCGCCCGGGCGCGCGGAAGGCCCCGGCTCCACGTGGAGCCGGGGCCTTCCGGGGTGGCGGTGACGGAGGGATTTGAACCCTCGTTGGCTTTTACACCAAACATCATTTCGAGTGATGCACCTTCGGCCGCTCGGACACGTCACCAGCTCGCAGAACTCTACCGGCTGGCCCGCTCAACCGCCAAAAGCCCGCGATCCGCCGGGGGCGGGGGTGGGCTGGCCGGCGTCGTCGTCCGCCGCCGGGCCCGGTGCGTCCCCCGGGGCGCCGCGCCGGTGCCCCGCGAAGAAGTCGAGGAGCAGCCGCGAGCACTCGTCGGCCAGGACGCCCCCCGTGACCTCGACCCAGTGGTTGAGCCGGCGCTCCCGCAGGACGTCGAGCACGGACCCGGCCGCGCCGGCCTTGTCGTCCCACGCACCCAGCACCACCCGCGGCACGCGCGCCAGGACGATCCCTCCGGCGCACATCGCGCAGGGCTCGAGGGTCACCACGAGGGTGCAGCCGTCCAGGCGCCAGCTGCCCAGCGCGCGGGCGGCGTCGCGCAGGGCGAGGATCTCGGCGTGGGCGGTGGGGTCGCCGTCGGCCTCTCGGCGGTTGCGGCCCCGGCCGACCACGGTGCCGTCCGGGCCGACGACGACGGCGCCGATCGGCACGTCGCCGGTGGTGAGCGCGGCCCGGGCCTCGTCGAGGGCGAGCCGCATCCACTCCTCGGCCTGCGCCTGGGGACGGGTGCGGACGGGCAGGGCCATGCGGGTCCTCTCGTGGACTGGCTGCCGGGACGGTCGGTCGGGACGGGGCCGGGACGACCCGGCGGGCGGTTCCGGCCCCGGTGGTAATTTTGGTCCATGCGAGTGACCGTTCTCGACCACCCTTTGGTGGCACACAAACTGACCGTGCTCCGGGACAAGGACACCACGTCCCCGGTGTTCCGACTGCTCGTCGAGGAGCTCGTGACGCTGCTCGCGTACGAGGCCACGCGGGGCGTCCGCGTGGAGCCCGTGGAGATCGACACGCCGGTCACCCGGACCACCGGTGTGGGGCTGTCGAAGCCGCGGCCCCTGGTCGTCCCGATCCTGCGGGCGGGCCTGGGCATGCTCGACGGCATGACCCGGCTGATCCCCACCGCGGAGGTCGGGTTCCTCGGGATGGCCCGCAACGAGGACACCCTGGACATCATCACCTACGCCGAGCGGCTGCCGGACGACTTGACCGGCCGCCAGGTCTTCGTGCTCGACCCGATGCTCGCCACGGGCGGCACCCTGCGCGAGGCCATCAAGTTCCTCTACCGCCGCGGAGCGGAGCAGATCACCTGCGTCTGCCTGCTCGCGGCCCCCGAGGGGCTCGCCGCCCTCGAGGAGGAGCTCGGCGACTCGGAGGTCAACATCGTCCTGGCCGCGAAGGACGAACGCCTCGATGAGAGCGCCTACATTGTGCCGGGTCTCGGTGACGCCGGGGACCGCCTCTACGGCGTGGTGGACTGACGCCGGACCGCAGCTCGAGGAACGCCCTGCCGGCGAGGGCCCGCCGACATCGTCGGCGGGCCCTCGTGCGCGTGGACAGTCGTCCGGATAGTGAGACGGGATGTCCACCGAAGTGGGGCGATTGACGTGCTGCCCATGATGTGCTTAGGGCTGCTCAGAACGCTTGCGGGCGGTAAGAACCCTGATATTCCGCGGCCGCAACCTTCTTCGACCCCCGGCACGATGAAGTGAAGGAGGTTCATTTTGTCTGTTCGGTCCTGCCGCAGGTGCGCTCATCTCACATCCTGAGATAGTGGCCTAATTGTTTCTTGCACCCTTGCGAATGGTGGGGGAGGATGTTGCCGTTGCCACATTCAGGGATTTCTCAGCTTCCGGGAGAACTCCGGGGGCCACGGAGCGGCGGATCCGTGGGCTGGTGGTGGCAGGGGCGTCCCGCGGTGCGGGCGCCCCGGGCGGGCGAGGAGTCCGCCCACCGATCGACGCAGAGACGAGGGACTGCCAGATGTCAGGTACGCCGGGATACGTTCACATCTCCCAACGCAATCGTGCGGGAGACCTTCGGGGTGCTCGCCGCCCCCAGCCGGGCCGCGACCGTTCGCCGGCGGCGCCGGCGGACTACCGCAGCCTCCGCACCGCGGTCGGCGCCCTGCCGACGGCACCGGGGGAGGCCCCGCTGCCCACGCGCCTGCCGCGCGAGACCGCGCCGCGCCCCCAGGTCCAGGAGAACGAGGCGCGCGGGTTCGTGATCTACGTGGGCCTCAACGAGGAGACCGCGGCGGCCAACGGCACCTCGCTGGTCAAGATGGTCCAGAGCATCAGGGCGTACGCCCAGCAGCTCGTGCCCGAGGCCGACTCCTACGCCGCCGTCGCGCTCGCGCCGGCCAACACCGCCGGGACCGACCTCGAGGTCGTCCGCAACGCCCTGGGCGATCCCACCTCGGGGACCGTCCGTCCCGCTGTCCCGGCCGCTCCCGCGCCGACCACCGAGACGAAGACCAACCAGTCCACCGGTGTGCTCATCGATCTCTCCCGGCGGGAGGTCTTCCTGGACGGCAGCATCCTCAACCTCACCTTCAAGGAGTTCGAGCTGCTGAACTACCTGGTGGAGAACGGCACCCGGACCGTGGGCCGCCACGAGCTGCTGCACAGCCTGTGGCGGGACGCGGAGGAGGTGCCCAACGAGCGCACCATCGACGTGCACATCCGCCGGCTGCGCTCCAAGCTCGGCCGCCTCGCCAACACCGTGCGCACCGTCCGCGGCCAGGGCTACCGCTTCTACGAGCACCCGGAGGTCGTCGTCTGGGCGGCCCCCGAGTACTCGATCTGACCCGTACTCCACCCGGCCCCGGACCCGCCCACCGCGGGGTCGGGGCCGGCCCGTGCCCGGGGTGCGGCGTGGCATCATGAACCGATGAACCGCCACGACGTCAAGAAGCTCGTCCTCATGCGCCACGCGCAGGCGGACCACCCGCAGGGCGTGGCCGACCACGACCGTCCGCTGGACCCGAGCGGGGCCGCCGAGGCCGCCGAGGCGGGGCGCCGTCTGCTGGAGCGGGGCCACGTCCCCGACATGATCCTGTGCTCGAGCGCTCTGCGGGCCCGGCAGACGTGCACGTGGCTGTGCAGCGTGCTGGGCGAGCTCGCCCCCACGGCCAAGCTCGAGGACTCCCTCTATGCCGCCGGGGACGCGCGGATCCTGGCCGTGGTCAACCACGTGCCGGAGACCGTGGAGTCGCTGCTGGTCATCGGGCACCTCCCGGGCCTGCGCGACGCCGCGCTGCGGCTCGCCACCCCCGACTCCGACTACGACGCCGTCATGGCGCTGGCCGACGGCTGCCCCACCGCGGCCCTCGCCGCCTTCGAGGTCCCCGGTCCCTGGGCCGCGCTGGACGGGGCGGACGCGCGCCTGGTGGACTTCTCGGTGCCGCGCCCGTCCTCGGGCCGGCGCTGAGCGGCGCGAGCGTCCACGCCGCGCGCCAGCAGGGACGAACAGGAGCGAGCATGCGACAGGTGACGTTCACCCTCTCGGGCGACCGCGTGGGGGCGGTGGGCTTCGGGGCCATGGGCCTGAGCTGGGTCTACGACCGGTACGGGCTGACGGAGCGGCAGAAGCACGAGGTGCTCCGCCTCGCCGTGGACCTCGGGATGAACTTCGTGGACACGGCGGTGCTCTACGGCGGCGGGGCGAACGAGGAGCTCGTCGGCGCCGCCCTCGGCGAGCGCCGCGACGAGGTGTTCCTGTGCTCCAAGACCGGGCTGCACGCGCAGTCGCTGGAGCCGCCGCGGACGGAGCGGTGCGGCCGTCCGGAGGACGTGCGCCGGTCGGTCGACGACAGCCTGCGGCGGCTGCGCACCGACGTCGTCGACCTCTACTACCTCCACCGCGTGGACCCGGACGTCCCCCTGGAGGACACGTGGGGCGCCATGGCCGAGCTGGTGTCCGCGGGGAAGGTTCGGCACCTGGGCCTGTCCGAGGTGAGCACCGAGCAGGTGGAGCGCGCCCACGCGCTCCACCCCGTCGCCGCGGTCCAGTCCGAGTACTCGCTGTGGACGCGCAACCCCGACGGCTCGGGACCCACGGCCGACGGCGACCCCTCTGGCGACGTCATCGGCTGGTGCGCCGAGCACGGTGCGGTGTTCGTGCCCTTCTCGCCGGTGGGGCGCGGCTACCTCACGGGCGCGCTGGCCGGGCGCACCTTCTCGTCCTCCGACTTCCGGGCCCGCAACCCCCGGTTCGCCCCCGAGGCCATGGCCGCCAACGAGGAGCGGGTGCTCGGCCCGATCCGTGCGGTCGCCGACCGGCACGGGGCCTCCCTCGCGGCGGTCGCCATCGCCTGGACGACGGCGAAGGGCGAGCACGTCCTGCCCATCCCCGGCACCACCGACCCCGGGCACCTGCGGGAGGACGCCGCGGCCGCGCAGCTGCAGCTCACGGCCGCGGACCTCGCGCTGCTGGAGGCCGTCGACCCGGTCGGGGCCCGGTACTGACGCGGACAATGACTGAGGGCGCCCGTCCGGTGGACGGGCGCCCTCAGCGGGTCAGGGCATGGACTCAGCCCTTGTGGCCGTGGCCCTTCTTGTCGTCGTCGTTGTCCTGCTTGAAGTAGACGTCCACCTTGTACTCGTCCACCGTGTGCACCGTCTTGCCGGTCTTGTCGGTGTACTTGGCGTCGCGGTAGTACTTCTTCCAGTCGTCGTCGCCCTTGTGCTCGGCGATGGAGGCGGCCTTCTTGAGGCTGACGTCCTCGTACTCCTTCTTCTCCCACTTGCCGTGGTGGTTCTTGTACTTGATGACGACGTCGACCTGGTCGTTGTTGCGCTCGTCCTTGTGGCCGTGGTCGTGGCGCTTGTCCTCGTCCTGCTTGAAGTAGACGTCCACCTTGTACTTGTCCACCGTGTGCACCGTCTTGCCCGTCTTGTCGGTGTACTTGGCGTCGCGGTAGTACTTGTCCCACTTGCCGCCGGCCTTCTCCTTGGCGATGGAGGCGGCCTTCTTGAGGCTGACGTCCTCGTACTCCTTCTCCTGCCACTTGCCGTGACGGTCCTTGTACTTGACCTTGACGTCGACCTCGCCGTTGTTGCGCTCGTCCTTGCGGTCGTGGTCGCGGCCCTTGTCGTTGTGGCTGTAGCCGCCCTTGTCGTCGCCCTTGTCGTCCCCCGCGAACGCCGGGGCGGAGGCGCCGCCCGTCACGATCAGGCCCGCCAGCGCGGCGCCGGCCAGAGTCTTGTGCAGCTTTTCCATGGTGTTCCCCCTGTGTGTGTGACCTGGTTCCCATTGGTGAAGCAGGTGATCCCAGGCTAAGGACGGCACCGTCGTGGTCACAAGCAAATTTCGCAGAAGTTAAGAATTTTTTTGCAAATCCCGCCGATGACTATGAAAAGACATAAGAGGGTTGAAACGGGGCTCCGCTGCCCGAGTATTGGAAGGTTGCTCGTGCCCTGAGCGCGCGGGGCCGGCGTCCCCCAGGGCGTCCTGCGGCGGCGAGAGCGGGTGGCGCGGGAGCACTCCGGGCGTCGCCGTGCTGCACTCCTTGCTGCGTGACGCCGCAGGTGAGGGTGCTCTCGGGGCGGTGAGGGGGCTCTGGGGGTTCGTGGCCGTCGTCCGCACGGCGTCCCCGGGCCCGGCTCCCGGTGGCGGTCCGGCGGGACCCGCTCCGGCGCCGAGACGGACGGCGGCCGACGGCGCCTTGCGGCGCGGAGCCGGCGTCCCTGTAGGGATGCGGTTCTCCACCCCGGACATTCCGATGAAAAATCGGCTATTTGTCTTTCCAAATACATTTTTTTGCAAATTGATTCATCGACCGCCGCATTCACCGGTCCGCCCGGGCCGGCGGCGGCCCGGCGTCGTCGGCAGCGGCGCACGATGTGCCGGGCTGGTGCGCTCCGCCGCCGGCGGTGCCCACCACGGGCAGGGGTCAGGGGTGCGCCGCGGAGAAGCGGCGGGGCGTGCCGGCTGCCCGGCGTGCTCGCAGGGGGCGGATCCCGTCGGGGCCCGGATGCGAAAAAGCCCCTTCCGGCGTTCCGGCCGGAAGGGGCTTCCTCGTATGGTGCGCCCGAAGGGATTCGAACCCCCAACCTTCTGATCCGTAGTCAGATGCTCTATCCGTTGAGCTACAGGCGCATCGGCTTCCGGGCGTCTCCGCCGTTCAAGCCGGGTTCAACCTTACATGCGGGTCCCGGTTCTGCAAAATCTGCGCCCTCGTCCCGCCGTGGGACGGCGCGGCCGTAACGCTGCTGGGGCGGCCAGGGGCGGGGGGATAGGATGAGCGCACATCACAGTAGAGACCGGCCGCCCAGTTCCCCGTCGCTCCTGTGGGCCCGGGGCTCCCCGGGCCGGGTGTTCGACGACGAGCACCACCACGTGGGCCCGGGCGGTCGGCGGACGGCCTCAACGAGGAGACATGTCAATGGCTGACAACCCCACTGCAACGACGGAGACCACCGGGCTGAACGAGGCTGTGAAGAGCGCGCTGGAGACCGCGCCCACCACCCACGCGCACCTCCTCGAGTGGGTGCGGGAGACGGCGGAGCTGACCCAGCCGGACCGCATCCACTGGGTGGACGGCTCGGAGGAGGAGTGGGCGCAGCTCACCGGCGAGCTCGTGGACGCCGGCACCTTCGTCCGGCTCGACGAGGACAAGTTCCCCAACTCGTTCGCCGCGTTCTCCGACCCGGACGACGTCGCCCGCGTCGAGGAGCGCACCTTCATCTGCACCAAGACGGAGAAGGGCGCGGGCCCCACGAACAACTGGGAGGACCCGCAGGTGATGCGGGACGCGCTGACCAAGAGGTTCCGCGGCGCCATGCGCGGGCGCACCATGTACGTCATCCCCTTCGTCATGGGCCACCTCGAGGCGGCCCGGCCCAGCTACGGCGTGGAGATCACCGACTCGGCCTACGTGGTGTGCTCCATGCGGATCATGGCCACCATCGGCACCCCCGTGCTGGAGAAGATGACGCGCCAGAACGGGTTCTTCGTCGAGTGCCTGCACTCGCTCGGCGCCCCGCTGCAGCCGGGGGAGGAGGACGTGCCCTGGCCGTGCAACCCCGCCAAGTACATCGTCCACTTCCCCGAGGACCGGGCCATCTGGTCCTTCGGCTCCGGCTACGGCGGCAACGCCCTGCTGGGCAAGAAGTGCTACTCCCTGCGGATCGCCTCGGCCATCGCCCACGACGAGGGCTGGCTGGCCGAGCACATGCTCATCCTCAAGGTCACCAACCCCGAGGGCAGCAGCCGGTTCATCGCCGGGGCCTTCCCCTCGGCCTGCGGCAAGACCAACTTCGCCATGCTCGAGCCCACGCTCGAGGGCTGGAAGGCCGAGATGGTCGGCGACGACATCGCGTGGATCCGCTTCGGCAAGGACGGCCAGGCCCGCGTGGTCAACCCCGAGGCGGGGCTGTTCGGCGTGGCCCCCGGCACGGGGTGGCCCACCAACCCCAACGCCATGCGCGCCATCGCCAAGGGCAACACGATCTTCACCAACGTGGCGCTCACCGACGACGGCGGCGTGTGGTGGGAGGGCATGACCGAGGAGACCCCCGCGCACCTGACAGACTGGAAGGGCCGCGACTGGACCCCGGAGTCCGGCCGCCCCGCCGCGCACCCCAACTCGCGCTTCTGCACCCCGATCAAGCAGGTGGACATCCTCGCCCCGGAGTACGACGACCCCGAGGGCGTGCCGCTGTCGGCCATCGTCTTCGGCGGCCGCCGCAAGACGACCGTCCCGCTCGTGTCCCAGTCCTTCGGCTGGGAGCACGGCGTCTTCCAGGGCGCCACCCTGTCCTCCGAGACCACGGCGGCCGCCAAGGGTGCCGTCGGCGTCGTCCGCCGCGACCCCATGGCCATGCTCCCCTTCATCGGCTACAACGCCAACGACTACCTCGAGCACTGGATCGAGATCGGGGAGCGCATCGGCGAGGAGGACATGCCGAAGGTCTTCTACGTCAACTGGTTCCGCCGCACCCCGACCGGCGGCTTCGCCTGGCCGGGCTTCGGGGAGAACTCCCGCGTGGTCAAGTGGATCGTCGACCGCCTCGACGGCAAGGCCGGAGGTCAGGAGACCCCGATCGGCATCGTCCCCACCAAGGAGGACCTCGACCTCACGGGCCTGGAGATCACCGACGAGGAGATCCAGGCGGCGCTGAAGGTCGACCCGGAGGAGTGGCGGGCCGAGCTGCCCAGCATCGACGAGTGGTTCCACCGGCTCGGCCACGTGCCCGATCCCATCCTCGAGCAGCGCGCCGGGCTGGAGGAGCGCCTGCACCGGGCCTGACCCGTCCGCGCCGGCGGATCCGGCAGCACACCACGAGGGGCCTCCTGCACCGGGGGCCCCTCGTGGCGTGCGTGGGACCACGGGGAGGTCCGGGCCAGCGGCCGCGGGCGCACGGGGGCGGGTCCACCACCCCCGCCGGTCTGGACGCCTCCGCGGGCGCGCTCCTGCGCGAGCTCGAGGCGGGCTCCGCGATGGTCGAGTGCGCCAGGAGCCGCGGCAGGTGCTGGTGCTGCACACCGGCCGTTCCGCCGCCTCCTGGCCGCTGCGCGGGATGCCCGGGCAGCTCGTCGCCGAGCTGCCCGGGGCTCAGGCGCGCACCAGCTCCAGCACCCGGTCCCGGATCCGCGCCATGGTCTCGCGGTCCTTCGCCTCGACGTTGAGGCGCAGGAACGGCTCCGTGTTCGAGGGCCGGAGGTTGAACCACCAGCCCTCGGCCTCGCAGCTGAACGTGGTGCCGTCCATGGCGTCCACGGTCACGTCCGGCCCCGCGAGCGCCTCGGCGACGCGCCGCACGGCGGCGTCCTTGTCCTGGACCGTGGAGTTGATCTCCCCGGAGGCCGCGTAGGGGTCGTACTGGCGCATCAGCTCGCTCAGCGCCCGGTCCTGCTCGCCCAGGGCGGCCAGCACGTGCATCGCCGCGAGCATCCCGGTGTCCGCGTTGAAGAAGTCCTTGAAGTAGTAGTGCGCGGAGTGCTCCCCGCCGAACACCGCGGACTCCTGGGCCATGACGGCCTTGATGAAGGAGTGCCCCACCCGGGTCCGCACGGGGCGCCCGCCGCGGGCGGTGACCAGTTCGGGCACGGCCCGCGAGGTGATGAGGTTGTGGATGATCACCGGCGACTCGGTGCCCTCCGCGCGGGCCCGCTCGATCTCCCGCTCGGCGACCAGCGCCGTGACGGCCGACGGGGAGACGGCTCCGCCCTGCTCGTCCACCACGAAGCACCGGTCGGCGTCGCCGTCGAAGGCCAGGCCCAGGTCGGCCCCGTGCTCGCGCACGGCGCGCTGCAGGTCCACGAGGTTCGCCGGCTCCAGCGGGTTGGCGGGGTGGTTGGGGAACGTGCCGTCCAGCTCGAAGTACAGGGGCACGATCTCCAGGGGCAGGGACTCCAGCACGGCGCCGCCCAGGACCGCGGGGGTGGTCAGCCCGGCCATGCCGTTGCCGGCGTCGACCACGACCTTGAGCGGGCGGGTCCCGGAGAGGTCCACGAGGGAGCGCAGGTACGCGGAGTAGCCGGCCAGCACGTCACGCTCCGTCACACTGCCGGGGGACGCGGCGGCCGGGACCGTGCCCTCGTCGAGGTAGCGCTGGGCGAGGTCGCGGATCGCGTACAGCCCGGTCTCGGAGGAGACGGGCACGGCGCCGGCCTTCGCCATCTTCATCCCGTTGTACTCGGCCGGGTTGTGGCTCGCGGTGAACGTCACACCGGCGGCCTGCAGGGTGCCGCAGGCGAAGTACAGCTCGTCGGTGGAAATCAGCCCGATCTTCAGGACGTCGGCGCCCCGGCGGGTCGCGCCCTCGGCGAAGGCGTCCGCGAACTCCGGGGAGGACGGGCGCATGTCACCGCCCACCAGGACCGTCCGGCCCGCCAAATCCAGGACGTCCACGAAGGCGGCGCCGGTGGCCCGCACCGTCTCCGCCGTGATGGTCTCGCCCACGATGCCGCGGACGTCGTAGGCCTTGAACGAAGCTGAGAGATCGATAGTCACAAAGGGTGATCTTAGGCCACGGAGGTCCCGGGCCCGCCCCGTGAGCTGTGGTTGGATGACAGCCATGGGAGAGATACTGCGGATGCGCAACCCGATCCGCCACTACGCGTGGGGCTCGCGCGAGGTCCTGGCGCGCATCCAGGGCCGGCCGGCCCCCAGCCCGGAACCGGAGGCCGAGCTGTGGGCCGGGGCGCACCCCGGCGCGCCCTCCGCCGTGCTGGTGGACGGGCAGGAGCAGGCGCTGGACCGGCTGGTCGAGGAGGCCCCCGGCCGCTTCCTGCCGGGCGCCGGGCACGGCGGGCGCCTGCCGTTCCTGCTGAAGATCCTGGCGATCGACGCGCCGCTGTCCATCCAGGTCCACCCGTCGCCGGAGCAGGCGCAGGAGGGCTTCGAGCGCGAGGAGCGCGCCAGGGTCCCGCTCGACGCCCCCGAGCGCAACTACAAGGACCGCTCCGCCAAGCCCGAGACCGTCGTGGCGCTCACCGACGTGGAGCTGCTCACCGGCGTCCAGCCGGAGGACCGGCTGCGCGCGACCGCCGCGCGGCTGGGCCTCGGCTGGCTGCGGGACGCCCTCGCGGGGGAGGCCCCCGTCCTGCACGCGGTCCTGGGCCTCGACGACGCCGCCGCCCGCGCCGCCGTGGACGCGACCCTCGCCGCGGCCCGCGCCGCGGACCCGGCGGACCCCGTCGCAGAGCTGGTCCGGTACGTCGGCGAGCGCCACCCCGGGGACCGCGGGCTGCTCGTGGCCGTGTGCATGAACCACGTCCGCCTCACCCCGGGCCAGTCCCTGCACACCCCCGCCGGGCAGGTCCACGCCTACCTCTCCGGGACGGCGGTCGAGGTGATGTGCTCGTCGGACAACGTCCTGCGGGCCGGGCTGACCGGCAAGCACGTCGACGTGGCCGAGCTGCTGGCGGTGCTGGCGCCCGAGCAGGCGGACCCCGAGGTCGTCGAGCCCCCGGCCGCGGAGGACGGGCGCCGCGTCTACCCCCTGTGGGACGACCGGCTCGTCCTGATCGCCCACGAGCTCACCCCCGGCCGGCCGGTGCGGGACGAGCTGCGGGGGACCGCCGTGCTCCTGGACGTCGCCGGACGCGCCTTGGTCGGCGCCCCGGACGGCACCTGGGAGCTCTGCGGCGGGGAGTCCCTGCTCCACTGCGGGGCTCCGACGCCGGTGGAGCTGTCCGGGGACGCGACGCTGTTCACCGTCTCCTGCTGCTGAGCCGGCCGGGGCTCAGCCGAGCTGCTGGTCCGTGTCGTTGCCCATCGCCGGCGGGGCCGGCGCGGAGGAGGCCTCCATCTCCGGGCGGGGCCCGTAGTAGCGGGTGAGCCACCGGCACAGCCCGTCGAGGCCGGGGAAGAGGACCCGCTCGGTCATGTTCGCCTGGTCGAGGTGGTCGCGGATCCGCCACTTCAGCCCCGGGGGGATGATCACCTTCCGGCAGAGCTCGGGGTGCTCGCCCAGCCAGTCGTGGAGGGAGGCGCTCGCCCCGGACATCGCGGAGAACACCGCCGCCTGGTTCACGATGCGGTCGTCCAGGGACGGCGGCTCGAAGAACAGCGGCACGGGGCGCCCGTCGGTGTCCCGGTGCCGGTCGAAGTCCTCCAGCGTGTACGCCACCCGGGTGAGCATGTCGGTGGTGAACAGCCCGGCCTCGTGCGCGTCGATCACCCGGTGCAGCCCCGGGGGCAGCAGCTCGTGCACCGCCGCGTAGTCCACGCACCACACGGCGCCCGGCTCGTCGTAGCAGCGCGGGTCGGCGGTGGCGAAGTGCAGGGCGACGTAGGGGGAGTTCGACCAGTCCAGCAGCCGGGTCGGCAGGCCGTGGTGCTGGGCGACGCTGAGCCAGTTCCAGTCCGAGTTCCCGGGGGACGTGTCCCGGGCGGCGAACTTGCGGAAGTTGCGCAGGATGTGGGGCTCGATCCGCTCGCTCGAGGCGCCCCGGAGGCGGTACAGGCTGGTGTGCAGGTCGTGGTCGGCGAGGGCGTGCCCCCGGTAGGCCACGTTGACCCGGAATCTTCCGCCGGACGGCTGCCAGTCGTTGTGCGTCAGGGCCGCGATCAGCCCGTACAGGTCGTCCTCGTCGATCTCGATGACCGGGTCCATGGGGTCTGGTCTCCGCCTTCTGCCGTGTGCGCCCCACGCTAGTGCCCGGTCCCGCCCGGGGAAAGCCCGGGCCCGGGGCGGGTCAGCGGCCGAGCCGGCCGGAGCGCCGAAGGGGCGGGTCCCCGTAGCCGTGGTCGACGGCGTAGGTGGTGAAGGCCTCCTCCGGGGTCTCGCCCGAGCTGTGGAACTCCTCCTGCAGCAGCCGGGCGAAGTCGTGCGCGGCGAGGGAGAGCACCGCCCCGGCGAGCCGGATCTCCGGGCTCGCGGAGTCCTGCGCCCGCGCCGCGATCTCCAGGGCGTAGGGCAGGGACACGGCGAGCGAGGCGTCCTCCCGGACCTCGCGGAAGTAGTAGGTCTCCGCGTTCTGCACGAGCGTCACGTGCGCCCGGGTGAGGTCCTCCGCGAGCTGGTCCAGCACCCGGGTGGCGCTGGCGGGCCCGAGTCCGGCGACGTGGTGGGCGTAGCCGACCTCCCGCAGCGCCCTCAGCCGGGCGGCCAGCGCTCGCCGCTCCGCCAGCGCCGGGTAGATCTGGCTGAACCAGGACAGCGCCGCGGTCACCAGGGCGAAGCCGACGAGCGCCTCCACCGGGGCCACGAAGCGCAGCCAGGGGCCCGCCGGGACGACGTCCCCGAAGCCCAGCGTGCCCAGGGTGACGAGGGAGACGTAGAAGGCCTCGGCGAAGTTGTTGTAGCGGGCGGCGTCCAGGCCCTCGGAGTAGAGGTAGTTCTCGGGCACGTGGGGGTAGAACACGAGGGCCCAACCCAGGGCCTGGACGAGGACCCACAGCACGATCACGATCACGATCCCCACCGGACCGGCGAACGAGCCGAGGCGGTGGTGCATGCGCCGGGAGAGCCTCCAGACGAGCTGCAGCACCCAGTGGCTGAGCGTGCCGCGGCCGCTGGGGTACAGGAGGTTGTGGAACACGTCGTTGAGCCCGAACAGCACCAGGCCCACGCCCAGCGCGGTGTACAGCACGTCCATCCCGGTCTCCCGTCGCGGCGCGGCCGGGCCCGGGGCGGGCGCTCCGCCCCGGGCCCGTCGATCGCCCCAGGATACTCGGCCCGCCCGTCCGACATCCCTTCGCTAGTGCCGGCTGGATCAGGTTCGACGGCTGTGACCTCAGCCCCGGTGGGGCAGCCCGTGTCGTGCTGACCGGCCCAGACCTCTGCGGCGCCGCCGCCCGGGCCTCAGTCGGCGAAGACGTCCTGCAGCTTGCCCTCCCCGGTCCACAGGGCCACGGAGTCCCCGCCGTTGTTGAGCACGGCCCCGGTCCGGCCGTTGTAGTAGGCGTCCTCGGTGTTCTCGCCGGGGCCGGTGTGCACGCGCAGCTGCGCGCCGGGGACCAGCGCGTAGCCCTCGCCGACGGTGAGGACGTTGTTGGCGGCGTCGCGCAGCAGCCAGCCGCTGACGTCCACGGTGGTCGTGCCGGTGTTGGTGAGCACCACGTGCTCCCCGGTCCCGTGCTGGACGTCGTCGCCGGGCACGTCGTTGACCGAGCCGGCGATCTCCACGCCCCGGTCCGCGGGGAAGGGGTCCCGCCCGTCGAGGTACCGGTCGGTCTGGATCGGGAAGTCGCCGGTGACCATGTCGACCCCGAGGTCGAGCACGTGCTGGACGGCCTCGGGGGAGTTCACGGTGTACACGCCCAGGTCCAGGCCGGCGGCGTCGACGCGTGCGACGTCGTCGGCGTCGAGGGTGCGGTAGTTGGTGCCCACCGAGTCCACGACCCCGCTCCACCGCTGGAGGGTGGCGGCGTCCGGCACGGTGCCGACGAGCTGCTGCAGCGGGACCTCCGGGGCGATCCCGGCGAAGGTCCGGTTGGAGGTCTCGTCGAAGCCGATGACGGTGACCTTCCCCGCCTCCAGCAGCTTCGCCCACGCCTTGTCCCCGGCCAAGGCGTCGGCGACGACCTGCTCGATGCCGGGGGAGTTCTTCGGGGACTTGATCTCGATGTAGACGCCGGTGCTGACGGTGGCGATCCTCGCGGCGTCGGCCAGGTGCGGGATCCGCTCCCCGGCGTACCGGCCGGCGAAGTAGGAGCCGGCGTCGAGCTGCTGCAGCTCGGCCCAGGTGAAGGAGGTGACGGGGTCGTTCTCCCGGCCCGGGAAGACGTCCTCGACGTTCGTGGTCCGGGCGGGGGTGTCGTCGTGGAAGAGGAACGGCACGCCGTCGGCGCTGAGCTGGACGTCGATCTCGAGGTAGTCGACGCCGGCGGCGCGGGCGTCCTTGAACGCGGCCACGGTGTTCTCGGGGGCGGTGCCGGCGGCGCCGCGGTGGCCGATCACGAGGGGCTGCCCGGCGTCGTGCACGGCGGCCGCCGGGGCCGCGGTGGCGGGCAGCGCCGCGCCGAGCAGGGCGGCGGCGGAAAGGGCGCCGGCGGCGGCGCCGCGCAGCGTGCGGGGGGTGGGGCGGGCGGTCATGGCGGGTCCTTCGGGTCGGGGAGGGGGCTCCCCCAGGAAAGGCGGGCCGGGCGACGCCGGGGTCAACGCCGGGTGAAGCGGGGGTGATGTTCTGGGGACGCCGGCCGCTCGGTAGCGTGGGCCCATGGACTCCGACACCCTCGTCAACTCCCTGCTCGTGCTGGCTTTCGTGGTGGTCGGGGGTGTGTTCGCCGGCACGGAGATGGCGATCGTGAGCCTGCGGGAGAGCCAGATCAAGCGGATCGAGCGCTCCGGCCGGAAGGGTACCCGGACCGCGGCACTGGTGCGGGACCCGAACCTGTTCCTCTCCGCGGTGCAGATCGGGGTGACCGTGGCCGGGTTCTTCTCCTCCGCCTACGGCGCCTCCACGATCGCCCCCGACCTCGCCCCGCTGCTGGCCCGCGCCGGGCTGCCGGCGCCGGCGGCGCAGACCGCGGCGCTGATCGCGATGACCCTGGTCATCGCCTACCTCTCCCTGGTGTTCGGGGAGCTGGTGCCCAAGCGCCTGGCCATGCAGCGGGCCGTGGGGTTCACGAAGGTCCTGGCCCCGCCGCTGAGCGTCTTCGCCGCGCTCATGCGCCCGGTGATCTGGCTGCTGTCGGCCTCCACCAACACGGTGGTGCGCCTGCTGGGGGCGGACCCGCACGCGGTCACCGAGGAGGTCACCGCCGAGGAGATCCGGGAGATGGTGGTGGACACCCGCGGGATCGGGCCCGTCTCCCGCTCGATCCTCACCGACGTCTTCGCCGCCGGGGACCGCCGGCTGGCCGAGGTGATGCGCCCGCGCCCCGATGTGGAGTTCCTCGACGGGTCCCTGTCGATCAACCAGGCCTACCGGCAGGCGCTGTCGCTGCCGCACTCCCGCTACCCCGTCACCGGCCACGACATCGACGACGTGCTGGGCTTCGTGCACATCCGCGACCTGGTGGCCGCCGACGCCGACGGGGACGGGATCATCGAGGCCCCCCGCGCACCCTGGCCGAGATCATGCGCCCGATCCCGTACCTGCCCGAGACCAACTCCGTGCTGCGCACCCTGCAGTCCATGCGCCAGGGCGGCCACCACATCGGGCTGGTGGTGGACGAGTACGGCGGGACCGCCGGCATCGTGACCCTGGAGGACCTGGTCGAGGAGCTCGTGGGGGAGATCTACGACGAGTTCGACACCGGAGCCCGCGAGCACGAGGACACCGTGCTGCGCTCCGGCGAGGCCGTGCTCGTGGACGGCGGGCTCATCATCCAGGAGGTCCCGGCCGAGACCGGGCTCCTCATCCCGGAGGGCCCCTACGAGACCGTGGGCGGGTTCCTGATGGAGCGGCTGGGGCGGGTCGCGCGCACCGGCGACACGGTGGAGGTCGACGGCTACCGGCTGGAAGTGCTCGCCACCGACCGCCACCGGGTCGAACGCGTCCGCATCACCCGCCTACCCGAGGCCTCCGGGTCCTGAACGCCCTTCCCCTCCCCGGCGCGGGCGTGGAGATGCGGGGCCCGGGGCAGGACAATGGGCGGTGACCGGCCGCGACGCGGGCAGCGGGCGGCGGGCGGGCGACGAGAGGACGGCGCGGCCATGGACGAGGAGATCCGGCTCGGCGGGGCCGAGCACCCGCACGTGCAGATCCCCCGGCTCGGGGAGCTCGATGCGATCTGGGCCCGGCGCGTCGTCGTGGCCGCCGTCCTGAGCCTGGTCCTCGGGCTCGTCGCCGGGATCGCGGCGGTGTGGCTGCTGGGGGAGGACGGGCCGCTGAGCCCGGCCCAGTGGGGGACGGCGGCCGGCGGGGCCGCCCTGGTCGTCAGCGGCCTGGTGCTCTCGCTGACCCGGGCGGACGACGCCCCGCGCAACGACCTGATGGACGCCCGCGCCCGGGCGGCCAAGGGCCTGCGCACGTCGGTGCGCCGGGGGGCGGTCCCGCAGGACCCGGCGCTGCGGGAGATGCAGGACTACATGGCGGTGGAGATGGTCCAGTACGCGTGGCCGATCCTGCTGGCGGTGCCCGGCATGGCGCTCATGGTGTGGGCGATCTTCGTCCCGGCGCCCGTCGTGGTGGCGACGCTGCTGTTCGTGGCGGTGTGGGCCGTGGTCCGGGTCAACGGGACCGTGGTGGGCCGGCGGTACTACCGGCTGCGGGACCTGCTCTGAGGCGGACCGGTCCGAGCAGGCCGGGGCCTCAGGCCCGCGGCGGCAGGCGCACGAGCTCGACGTCGGTGAGCCGCCCGCCCTCGGCGACGGCCGTGACGTAGGTGCAGAAGGGCTGGCGCCGCCGGTCCGTGGGGGAGCCGGGGTTGAGCAGGCGCAGCCCGTTCGCGGTCGTGGTGTCCCACGGGATGTGGCTGTGGCCGAAGACCAGGACGTCGAGGTCCGGGAAGGCGCGGTCCATCCGGGCCTCCCGCCCGGGCGCGCCGCCCGTCTCGTGGACCATGCCCAGGCGCACGCCCCCGATGGTCTCCCGGGCGATCTCGGGCAGACGGGCCCGCAGCGCGGGCCCGTCGTTGTTGCCCCACACGCCGACGAGCCGTGCCGCCCGCTCCTGGAGCCGGTCCAGGGTCGCGACGTCGACCCAGTCGCCCGCGTGGAGCACCACGTCGGCGTCGTCGACCGCGCGCCAGACCTGCTCCGGCAGGTCCCGGGCGCGCTTGGGGACGTGCGTGTCGGCGAGCAGGAGCAGACGGGTCATGGGCCCCAGCTTCGCACGAGCGCCGGCCGGGCGTCCCGGCGCAGCCGGTCCAGCACCCGCGCGCCGAGCCAGGCGGCGCCGAAGAGGACGATCACGGCCAGGCCGAGGAAGTTCAGGTCCACGGCGGCGACGGCGGCCAGCGCCCCGCCGGCCGGCCGCAGCAGCTCGGCCAGCACCGAGAGCAGGCCGGTGCCGCCGATGACGAAGGCGAGCACGACCGAGACGGTGGTGACCGTGAGGTTGTAGTTGAGCCGGCGGCGGGCGTCGGCCGAGCTCCAGCCGTAGACGCGGTTCATGAGGATGCCGTCGGTGCTGTCGAACACCGTCATGCCCGCGGTGAAGAGCACCGGGAGCACCAGCACGGCGTACCAGGGCAGCTCGGGGGCGAGCCCGCCGGCCATGACGAACAGCCCGATCGAGGCGGCGGTGTCCAGGCCGAGACCGAAGAGGAAGCCCACCGGGTACATCTTCGCCGGCCGGTCCACGACGCGGGTCAGGGGGTGCAGCACGCGGTGCAGGACCCCGCGCCGGTCGAGGTGCGCGTCGAGCTCCGCAGCGCTCAGGACGCCGGCACGGGCGGCCCCGCGGGCGCGGCGCAGCCGCAGCAGCACGGCGAGGTTCAGGGCCCCGGCCGCCAGGAGGAACAGCCCGGACACGGTGCCGCCCCAGATCCCGGCGGCCCGGCGCAGCCCGGAGCCCTCGTCGGCGAGCCCGCCCGCGAAGGCCTCCAGGCCCAGGGCCAGGAGCAGCACCGAGAGCAGCACCACGGAGGAGTGGCCGAGGGCGAACCAGAAGCCGGTGGCCGCGGACGCCCGGCCGCGGGCCATGAGCGCCCGGGTGGCGTTGTCGATCGCGGCGATGTGGTCGGCGTCGAAGGCGTGCCGGACGCCCAGGGCGTAGGCGCTCAGGGCGAGGCCCACGAACAGCCCGGTGCCGCCCGCGGCGGTCTCCGCGCCGAGGACCAGGCCGAGCAGCGCGCCCCATCCCACGACGTGCAGCGCCACGACGGTCGCACCGATCGTCGTGGCGCTGCGCCGTGCGGCGGGTGAGGGGGGAACGGGGCGGGATGTGCTCACGGGTGGCCTTCCGGTGCGGTGGGCGGTCGTCGTCAGAGGGGTCGTCGTCAGGGCGTCGGCGCGAGGCGTGCCGCGCGGGGTTCCCACGCTATCGGCGGAGGGTTACGGGCATGTTCCGGGGCCCGGGCGGCCACGGCGCGGCGGGCACCCCCTGGGCGTTCCCGGCCGGGCCTCGACCCCGATTGCCAGCATGGTTACCATTTCGGTACGAGCCCATCCCTGCCGAGGAGGACGACATGGTGAGCAGAGCCGCGCTGATCGGGGCGGGGTCCGTGGCCGCCGCGGTGCTCGCCCGGAAGGCCCTGGCGGTGGCGCGCACCGGGCGCACCACGGGCGACGACGAGGAGCGCTGGCAGGTGGTCACGGTGAACCGGCCGCCGGAGGAGGTGGCCCCGGGCGGGCGGTGTCCGCAGCCGCTGGCGGAGCTCGGCGGCAGCGTCGAGATCCGCACCGCGCCCGCCCCGGGCGGGCGCGGGACCGAGCTGGCCGTCCGGGCGCTGCAGACGGGAGCGGTCCGCAAGCGCCCGCGCCCCGAGCAGATCCGCCGGGCCGTGCGCGACGCCAAGGAGCTGCTGGAGGTCGGGGAGATCCTGCGCAACGAGCCGCGCCCGCACGGCAAGCGCTCCGCCTCCCCGGCGGGGTGGCTGGTGGACCGGGCGGAGAAGCACGCGCGAGGAGGAGGAAACCTGTGAAGGCCCTGACCTGGCAAGGCATCAACGACCTGGCCGTGGAGGACGTGGACGACCCGCAGATCCTCAACAGCCACGACGTCGTCGTCAAGGTGGTGCAGACGGTCACCTGCGGCTCCGACCTGCACCTGATCGGCGGCTACATCCCCACGATGCGCAGCGGCGACGTCCTGGGCCACGAGTTCGTGGGGGAGGTCGTCGAGATCGGGTCCTCCGTGCGCAGGCACCGGGTGGGCGACCGCGTCGTCGTGTGCTCCTTCGTCTCCTGCGGCCAGTGCTGGTACTGCCGGCAGGAGCTGTACTCGCTGTGCGACAACGGCAACCCCAACGACGCGCTGCCCGAGTCCCTGTGGGGCTACGCGCCCGGCGGCTGCCTGGGCTACTCCCACGCCATGGGCGGGTGGGCCGGCAGCCACGCCGAGTACATCCGGGTGCCCTACGCCGACGTCGGGGCGTTCCGGATCCCCGACGGGCTCGGCTACGAGCGCGCGCTGTTCGCCTCCGACGCCGTGCCCACCGGATGGATGGGCGCGGACCTGGGCGGGGTGCAGGCCGGGGACGTCGTCGCCGTCTGGGGCGCGGGCGCCGTGGGGCAGATGGCGGCCCGGGCGGCGCTGCTGCTCGGGGCGGAGCGGGTGGTCGTCGTCGACCGCTACGCCTACCGCCTGGAGCAGGTCCGCACCCACATCGGGGCGGAGACCCTGGACTACACCGAGACCTCCGTGCTCGGCGAGCTCAAGGAGCTGACCGGCGGGCGCGGGCCGGACGTGTGCATCGAGGCCGTCGGCATGGAGGCGCACAGCACCCGCCCCGACTACCTCTACGACCAGGCCAAGCAGCAGGTGCGCCTGCAGACGGAGCGGCCCACCGCGCTGCGGGAGGCGATCCTGGCGTGCCGCAAGGGCGGGAGCGTCTTCGTCCTGGGCGTCTTCGCGGGACTCGCGGACAAGATCCCGCTCGGCGCCCTGATCAACAACGGCCTCACGGTGCGCGGCGCGCAGCAGCACGGGCAGCGCTACATCCCCATGCTGCTGGAGCGCATGGCCGCCGGGGAACTGACCACCGAGCACCTGGCCACCCACGTGATGCCCCTGGCGGAAGGCCCGAGGGGCTACGAGATGTTCAAGCACAAGACCGACGACTGCGTCCGGGCCGTGTTCGAGCCCTGAGGGGCCGGCGCCTGGACCACGGACCGAGAAACCGAGAAGGAGAACCGCATGACCACCGACATCACGGGCAAGAGGATCGCGTTCATCGCCACCGACGGCGTCGAGGAGCCCGAGCTCACCGAGCCCTGGAAGGCCGTGCAGGAGGCTGGCGGCACCCCCGTGCTGCTGTCCCCCGAGCCGGGGACCATCACCGCGATGCAGGGCGACTGGGAGCACGCCGGGACCTACGAGGTCGACACCACCGTGGCCGAGGCGACGGCCGAGGACTTCGACGCCCTCATCCTGCCGGGCGGGACGCTCAACGCCGACAGCATGCGGGTCGACGAGGACGCGGTGCGCCTGGTCAAGGAGTTCGACGCCGCCGGCAAGCCGATCGCCGCCATCTGCCACGCCCCCTGGATCCTCATCGAGGCGGGGCTGGCCCGGGGCAGGCGCCTCACGTCCTACCACTCCCTGTCCTCGGACCTCGTCAACGCCGGGGCCGAGTGGGCCGACGAGGAGGTGGTGGTCGACGGCAGGCTCGTCACCTCCCGCAACCCGGGCGACCTCGAGGCGTTCAACCGGGAGACGCTGAAGACGATCGCCGGCTGAGCTCCTGCTCGCTGCCGGCGAGGGGTCGTCGCCCGCCCGTGTCCTCCGGGGACACCGGCGGGCGACGACCCCTCGTCCGTGCGGCGCGGCTCAGGCCTCGACCGGGCTGGTGGCGCGATCCGCGGCGGCTTCCCCGGCCCGCTCCGCGGCCCGGGTGCGCAGCTCGCCGCGCACGGTCCGGACGACCAGCGCGGCCCAGGCGGCGAAGAGGGCTCCGAGCAGGACGGTCCCGGCGGCCGGGCCCAGCAGGGCCTGGGCGGTGTCGGTGTTCACCAGGGTGCGGGTGTTGGTCCAGATGATCAGCCCGCCGGCGGCCACCGCCAGCACCCGGGGGTCCAGGTGGCGCACCAGGTAGGCGGCGATGGGGGCGGCGACGACCCCGCCGAGCAGCAGGGCGAGGACCCAGGCGAAGTCGATGCCCGCGGCGCCCAGGCCGGTGAGGAACCCGGCGGAGGCGCCGAGGGCGACCACGAACTCGGAGGTGTCGATGGAGCCGATGACCTTGCGCGGGGCGATCTTGCCCGAGGCCAGCAGGGTGGGGGTGCCCACGGGGCCCCATCCGCCGCCGCCGACGGCGTCCAGTGCTCCGGCCGCCGCGGCCAGGGGCACGAGCAGGCGCTTGGGCAGCCGGCCCTGGAAGCTCGGGCGGGTGGTGGGCATGCGCAGGAAGCGGATCAGCACGTAGATCCCGAGGCCCAGCAGGATGGTCGAGACGACGGGCTTGGCGGCGTCGCCGTCCAGGCCCACCAGGAAGTGCGCGCCGAAGAACGCCGCGATCCCGCCGGGGGCGGCCATGATGGCCACCACGCGCCAGTCGACGTTGCCGAACCTCCAGTGCGCGGCCCCGGAGGCGATGGTGGTGCCGACCTCGGCGAGGTGGACCACCGCCGAGGCCGAGGCCGGGGCGATGCCGGCCAGCAGCAGCAGGGAGGTGGAGGTCACCCCGTAGGCCATGCCCAGGGAGCCGTCGACGAGCTGGGCGAAGAAGCCGATCACGGCGAGAACGACGAGAGAGCGCACGGGGAACCTTCCGTTGACGGGCCTGCGGCGCCCGGCGGGGCCGGACCAGCTCAGGCTAGGGAGGGCAGGTGCTCCCGCCAACGTCTGCGACGGAAGGCGTCCCCGGATGAATTCCCGTGACGTCCCTCTTGCGTTCTTCCGTCATCTGCCGCGCGCCCCGCGTCATCTGCCGCGCGGCCTTCGTCGTCCTCCGTGCGCCGCGGCCACGGCACGGTGAGCGGGAAGCCGGCCGCCTGTAACAAAACTGCCAGCCCTCGCGCGGCTTCCGTGCTTGTCAGCGCCCGTGCGACGCTGAGACACGTCGCCGGGGCAGAGAGGGAGTTGCCGTGCTGGATCCACGAAGCGTCACCGCCGAGAGGCCCGTGGGGGAGACCCCGTCCACCGCCGGACCCGGCGCGCCGGGCCGGCGGCCTCCCGCGCTGCCCGCCTCCCTGATCGCCCTGGGCGCGGCGCTCGTGCTCGTCGCCGTGGTGCTCGGCGAGGCGTGGTCGGGAGTCGCCGTGGACGCCGGCTTCGCCCTGCTCACCGTCGGAGCCGTGGTCCTGCTCCTCGAGTCCGGCCGGTCGGCCCGGCGCGCCCGCCGCCCCGGACGCCCCGCCGAGGGCGCGCACCAGGAGCCCTCCGGGCGCCCCGCGGCCGCCGGCGCCCAGCACGGCCTCGCCGGGGTGCACGAGGAGCTCGACGTCGTCGACGTGCTCCGGGGCGTGGCCCCGGGGCAGGAGCTGTGGTGGATGGAGACCTTCCCGCTGACGCTGGCCGGGGACCTCGACGCCATCCACAAGGCGCTGCGCACCGGGGTGCGGGTCCGGCTGCTGCTGCTGGACCCGAAGTCCCCGGCGCTCGCGGCCCGGCTCCGGGACATCCGCCACCGCTACGGCCTCTCGCCCATGGACCTGCGGCGCGGCTTCGACACGCTGAGCCACCAGCTGAAGGTGCTCGGCGGGACCGACCCGGCCGTGGCCGAGCACCTGGAGGTCCGGGTCTACGACGGCCTGCCGGGGGCGCCGCTGTTCCTCGTCCTCGACGGTGCCGCGCCGGGCGGTGCGCAGGACGGCGAGCCCGCACGGCAGGTCGTCCGGGCCTTCAGCAGCTACTACCTGCTCGACGCGAGCCAGGACATGCCGTACCTGGAGTGGCGCGACGGGCCCTTCGCGGACCGGCTGCGCGCCTACGTCGAGCACAAGTGGGACGAGGGCCGCGTGGTCTTCCCCGTCGAGACCGGGGAGCGCTCCTCCTCCGCCTTCCGCGCCGGGAACCTCCCGGCGAAGCACCGGGCCGGGAGCTCCGCCCCGACCGACCGCTGACGGGCCGCCCGCCCGGGCGCCGTCGGGCACGGCCACCCGGGCGGGTCGTCGCCCGCCCCGTGCAGTAGCGTTCCCGTCATGACCGTCGACGACGGGGTCAGCGGCGGGGCGGGTCCCGAGCGGCCCGGACGTGCTCCCAACATGCGGGACGTGGCCCGCGCGGCCGGGGTCTCGCACCAGACCGTCTCCCGGGTGGTCAACGGGCACCCGAACCTGCGCGAGTCCACCCGCCGGAGGGTGCTGGACGCGATGGAGCAGCTGCGCTTCCGGCCCAACCGCGCCGCCCGGGCCCTCGTGACCAGCGAGTCCCGCATCATCGGCGCGCTGCTGTCCAACGGCGCCGAGTACGGGCCGTCCGCCACTCTGCAGGCCGTCGAGGCCGCTGCCGACGCCGCCGGCTACGCCGTCGACATCGTGCACATCGACCCCGCCGGTCCCGCCACCATCGAGGCCGCCGTGGACCGGCTGGCCGACCACGCCGTCGACGGCCTGGTGGTGCTGGCGCCCCAGGTCCGCTCGCTCGAGGTGATCGAGCGGCTGCCGATCCGGATCCCCTTCGTCACGGTGCACTCGACCGGCGGCCGGGACCACCGGATGTCGGTCGACCAGCTCGCCGGTGCCCGGCTCGCCACCCGGCACCTGCTGGAGCTGGGGCACCGGCGCGTCGTCCACGTGGCCGGCGCCGAGGGGTGGGTGGAGACGTCCGCCCGCCGGCAGGGCTTCGCCGAGGAGATGGCGGCGGCGGGGCTCCCCGCCCCCGTGGTGCGCGCCGCCGACTGGACCGCCGAGTCCGGCTACCGGGTGGGCCTCGAGCTGGTGGCGCACCGCGACTTCAGCGCCCTCTTCTGCGCCAACGACCACATCGCGCTCGGGCTGGTCCACGCCCTGCACGAGGCCGGCCTGCGCGTCCCGGAGGACGTCAGCGTCGTGGGCTTCGACGACGTCCCCGAGGCGGCCCACTTCCTGCCGCCGCTCACGACGGTCCGCCAGGACTTCCCGGAGCTGGGGCGCCGGTGCATCGCGGCCCTGCTCGCGGAGCTGCGCGGGCAGCCCGTTCCGGCGGCCGGGGACGTCACACCCGGGCTCATGCTGCGCCGTTCGACGGCGCCCCCGGGTGCCGTTCCCGGTGGCTGAGCGGAAGTGGATGACGTTATAAATTCGTTATAAAACCTTGTTGATCCGTACCGGTTACTCCGGGGTATGGTGACGCAGATAACAGATGTGATCGTTCACATAGCGGATCGGGCGGTGCAGCGCCGTGGTCCCCACTTCCCGTCACCACGACAACGAGGTCATCGCATGAGCCCGTCCCGGCCGGATCGGAGGTGCCTCACCGGCGCGGGCCGCGGCGCCGGGGCCCGCCACGCCGCCCTGACGGCTCGTGCGCATCCCTGACCTCGCCACCACGGACTCCCGGGCTCTCCCGGACCGACGAAAGGCACGACCATGATGAAGAACCGTATCCTCCTCGGCGTGACCGCGAGCACGCTCGCCCTCGGCCTCGCGGCCTGCGGCGGCAGCCGGGGCGGCGGGGGCGAGGGCGGTGGCGAGGACGCGGCCGCCAACGAGGGCGCCCGGATCGGGGTGGCGATGCCCACCCAGCAGTCCGAGCGCTGGATCGCCGACGGCGAGAACGTCAAGGCGAAGCTGGAGGAGCTCGGCTACGAGGTGGACCTGCAGTACGCCAACGACGACATCCCCACCCAGGTCTCCCAGATCGAGAACATGATCAACGGCGGGGCCAAGGCCCTGGTGGTCGCCTCCATCGACGGCACGACGCTCACCAGCGTCCTCGACACCGCGGAGTCCCAGGACATCCCGGTGATCGCCTACGACCGGCTGATCAACGAGTCGGAGACCGTCGACTACTACACGACGTTCGACAACCACCAGGTCGGTGTGCAGCAGGCCACGTCCCTGCTCACCGGGCTCGGCGTGCTCGACGAGAACGGCGAGGAGACCGGGGAGAAGGGACCGTTCAACGTGGAGCTGTTCGCGGGCAGCCCCGACGACAACAACGCCACCTTCTTCTGGAACGGCGCGATGGAGACCCTCCAGCCCTACCTGGACAGCGGCGTGCTGGAGGTCCCCAGCGGCCAGACGGAGTTCGAGCAGGCCGCCATCCTCCGGTGGCTGCCCGACACCGCCCAGGACCGCATGGAGGACCTGCTCACCGTGGGCGGCGGCGCCAAGCTCGACGGCGTGCTCTCCCCCTACGACGGGCTGTCGATCGGCATCATCTCCGCCCTGCGCTCGGGCGGGTACTCCGCGGACGAGCTGCCGGTGATCACCGGGCAGGACGCGGAGGTGGGCTCGGTGAAGTCCATCGTGGCCGACGAGCAGTACTCCACGATCTTCAAGGACGTGCGCGAGCTCGGCGAGCGCGCGGTCACCATGGTCGACTCCCTGATGAAGGGGGAGGAGCCCGAGGTCAACGACGAGAAGACCTACGACAACGGTGTGAAGGTCGTGCCCGCCTACCTGCTCGAGTCGCAGATCGTCACCAAGGACAACTACCAGGAGGTCCTCGTGGACAGCGGCTACTACGAGGAGTCCGACCTCAAGTGAGCGCCGCCGGCCGGGCGGACTCCTCCGCCCGGCCGGCGCGCCTGCCCCACCACCCCACCAGGTCCCACCAGACAAGGAGATCCGCATGGGCGAGCCCCTGCTGCAGATGCGCGGGATCACCAAGACCTTCCCCGGCGTCAAGGCGCTGGAGGACGTCAACCTCGTCGTCGCCCGCGGAGAGGTCCACGCGATCTGCGGCGAGAACGGCGCCGGGAAGTCCACCCTCATGAAGGTCCTGTCCGGGGTGTACCCGCACGGGACCTACGACGGGGACATCGTCCTGGAGGGCGGGACCGTCTCCTTCCGGGACATCAAGGACAGCGAGCGCAACGGCGTCGTCATCATCCACCAGGAGCTGGCCCTGTCCCCCTACCTCTCCGTCGCCGAGAACATCTTCCTCGGCAACGAACGGGCGCGGGCGGGCTTCGTCGACTGGAACGAGACCAACGTGCGGGCGGCCGAGCTGCTGCGCCGCGTGGGCCTCGACCTCAACCCCGTCACCCCGGCCGGGGAGATCGGGGTGGGCAAGCAGCAGCTCGTGGAGATCGCGAAGGCCCTGTCCAAGGACGTGAAGCTGCTGATCCTCGACGAGCCCACGGCCGCGCTCAACGACGAGGACTCCGAGCACCTGCTGGGCCTGGTCCGCGGCATGCGCGCGGACGGGATCACCTGCATCATCATCAGCCACAAGCTCAACGAGATCCGGGCCATCGCCGACTCCGTGACGATCCTGCGGGACGGGCGGACCATCGAGACGCTCAGCCTCCACGACGGGTCGGTCACCGAGGACCGGATCATCAAGGGCATGGTGGGCCGCGAGCTCACCCACCGCTACCCGCAGCGCACCCCCGCGGTCGGTGAGGAGATCCTGCGGATCGAGGACTGGACGGTGCACCACCCCCAGGACCACGCGCGGCGGGTCGTGGACGGGGCGAGCCTGTCCGTGCGCGCCGGCGAGATCGTCGGGATCGCCGGCCTCATGGGCGCGGGCCGCACGGAGCTCGCCATGAGCGTCTTCGGGCGCAGCTACGGGTCGGGGATCAGCGGCCGGCTGTACAAGAACGGCCAGGAGGTCACCGTGCGCACCGTCCGGGACGCCATCCGCCACGGCATCGCCTACGCCACCGAGGACCGCAAGCGCTACGGGCTGAACCTCATCGACGACATCAAGCGCAACATCTCCGGGGCCGCCCTGGGCAAGCTCGCGAGGGCCGGCTGGGTGGACGGCGGCAGGGAGACGCTCGTGGCCCAGGAGTACCGGGCGAGCATGAACATCAAGGCGCCCTCGGTGGCGGCCGTCACGGGCAAGCTCTCCGGCGGCAATCAGCAGAAGGTCGTGCTCTCCAAGTGGATGTTCGCGGATCCCGACGTGCTGATCCTCGACGAGCCCACGCGCGGCATCGACGTCGGCGCGAAGTACGAGATCTACCAGATCATCAACACCCTGGCCGCCCAGGGCAAGGCCGTGCTGGTGATCTCCTCCGAGCTGCCCGAGCTCCTCGGCATCTGCGACCGCATCTACACCCTCGCCGAGGGCAGGATCACCGCCGAGGTGCCCATCGCCGAGGCCACCCCAGAACTGCTCATGCAGCACATGACCAAGGAAAAGGACTGATCCCATGGCTTCCACCCTCGTCGACGAGCACCGGCTGGTCGCCCCCGACGGACGCCCGCCGCGCTCCACCCTCTCCGACGCCGGCCGGTTCCTGGCCGGGCGGCTGCGGCAGATCGGCATCTTCCTCGCCCTGCTGGTGATCGTGACGCTGTTCCAGGTCCTGACCGGCGGCGCCCTGCTCCAGCCGGACAACGTCTCGAACATCGTGGTGCAGAACAGCTACATCCTGCTCCTGGCCATCGGCATGGTGATGATCATCGTCGCGGGCCACATCGACCTGTCGGTGGGGTCCGTGGCGGCCTTCGTGGGGGCCATGTCCGGGATCATGATCCGGGACTGGAGCCTGCCGTGGTGGGTCGCCCTGGTCGCGTCCCTCGCCGTGGGCGCGCTCGTCGGGGCCTGGCAGGGCTTCTGGGTGGCCTACGTGGGCATCCCCGCCTTCATCGTGACCCTGGCCGGCATGCTCGTCTTCCGCGGGCTCACGCAGATCGTGCTCGAGAACCAGCGCATCACCGGCTTCCCGCAGGAGTACCGCCAGCTCGGCGGCGGGTTCCTGTTCCCGGGCCTGTTCCCGCCCGAGACCAGCGTCCTCGACTGGACGACCGTGGGCCTGGGCGTGCTGGCCACGGTGCTGCTCGTGGGCAGCCAGGTGCGCGGGCGCCGGACGCGGGCGCGCCTGGGGCTCGACGACGAGCCGCGCGCGTGGTTCGTCACGAAGCTCGTCTTCGCGGCCGTCGTCGTGCTGGGCCTGACCTACCTCCTGGCGAGCTCGCGCAGCGGCACGCCGATCGTGCTCGTCGTGCTCGGCGTGCTCGTCGTGGCGTACAGCACGGTCATGAAGCGCAGCGTCTTCGGCCGCCACGTCTACGCGCGCGGCGGGAACCTGCAGGCCGCGCAGCTGTCCGGCGTGGACACCAAGCGGGTCGACTTCCTGCTCTTCGTCAACATGGGCGTGCTGGCGGCGCTGGCCGGGCTCATCTTCACGGGGCGGCTGAACTCGGCCGGCCCCGGGGCCGGCAACCTCTTCGAGCTCGACGCGATCGCCGCCGCGTTCATCGGCGGTGCCGCCGTCACCGGCGGAGTGGGCACGATCGTCGGGGCCATCACCGGCGGGCTGATCATGGGCGTGCTCAACAACGGCATGTCCCTGATGGGCGTCGGCATCGACTACCAGCAGTTCATCAAGGGCATGGTGCTGCTCCTGGCGGTCGGCTTCGACGTGCTCAACAAGCGCCGCGCCACGAACGCGCTCAAGTGAGCCGGGGCCGTGCGCCCGAGCCGTGGGCGGGGGGATTGGCGGCGGGACCGGAACTCTGGTGAGGTGAGGGCATGGACGTTTCGGACTTCAAGACCCTGTTCGGCGACAGCATCCGGGCCTGGCTCGACTGGGACGCGCTCCACGAGGAGAACGCCCGCGTCGAGGACCGGGTGCTCTCCGCGCGCGAGGACATCGGGGACCTCTACACGGTCTGGCACGTGGACCCCGACGGCAACCCGGGCGAGTGGTCGCACCCCCAGCACCGGCCGCTGACGGTCGCCGACGCGGCCTCCCGGTCGTGGCCCGAGGGGCGGCAGGAGAAGATCGGACGCTTCCGGGAGGACTTCTCCGGCAAGCACGAGCCCGTGGTGCTCACCGTGCCCGCCTACCGGGCGGACGACGTGCTCGTCGTGCTGGACTCCTCCCACCGCGTGGTGGGGGGCTACCTCTCGGAGGCCGAGCTGCGGGTGCTGCTGGTCGTCCTGGCCGGGCCGGCGTCCTCCCTGGTCCTCCCGGGCCTCGCCCAGGTGGAGAACCATCTGGCGGACCGGATCTGACGTCCCCGGAGCGCACCGGCCCCGCGGGCGCCCCTGTGTTCCCGCTCACGCCCGGCGGCTAGCATGGCGTCCATGAGCGACGACGCCCGCTGCCCCGTCCCGCACGGCGACCGGCGCAGGACCGCCCGCCCCGGAGAGCCCGCCGCCCCGCGGGTGGAGGTGCTCGACGGGGTCTGGCACGTCCGCTCCCTGCCGCTGGTCCGCCAGGTGCTGCGGGAGGCGGACGCCACGGTGCAGGCGGGCTTCAACGCGGAGGCCGCCCGCGAGGGGCTCACCGGCAGCCACCCCCCGGTGCTGTTCATGGACGGCCCCGAGCACCGGCGCCACCGCACCGCCACGGCGAAGTTCTTCACCCCGGCCACCGTGAGCCGCCGCTACCGCGCCCTGATGGATGAGCGCGCCGACGAGCTGGTCCAGCGGATCCGCCGGGACGGCGGGGGTGAGCTGTCCGCGATCACCCTGCGCTACTCGGTGGAGGTCGCCGCGCAGGTCGTGGGCCTGACGAACTCGGACACGGACGGGATGGCCCGCCGCCTCGAGCGCTTCTTCGCCGTTCCGTCCGCCCGCGCGCCGCAGCGGCCGGGTCCCGCGGCCCGGGTGCGCTCGGCCCTGGCCGCCCTGCGGCCCGTGTGGGCGATGGGCGTGTTCCACGTGCGGGACGTGCGCCCGGCCGTCGCCGCCCGGAGGGCCCAGCCCCAGGAGGACGTGGTCTCGCACCTGCTCGAGCAGGGCTACACCGAGCGCGAGATCCTCACGGAGTGCCTCACCTACGCCGCCGCGGGCATGGCCACCACCCGGGAGTTCATCGCGGTCGCGGCCTGGCACCTGCTGGAGGACGAGCGGCTGCGCCGCGCCTACCTGGACGCCGACGAGCCGGGCCGGCACACCATCCTGCACGAGATCCTGCGCCTGGAGCCGGTGGTGGGCCACCTCTACCGCCGCAGCACCCGGGAGCTGGTGCTGGAGGACGGCGACGAGCGGCACGCGGTGCCCGCCGGTGCCCTGCTCGACCTCTACGTCCGGCAGGCGAACACGGACCCCGAGGCGCTCGGGGAGGACGCCCGGCAGCTGTGCCCGGAGCGCTCCCGGCCCAGGGGGATCCGGCCGGAGGCCATGTCCTTCGGCGACGGCGCCCACCGCTGCCCCGGCGGCTTCATCGCGATCCAGGAGAGCGACATCTTCCTGCAGCGCCTGCTGCGGCTGCCGCTGGAGCTGGCGCGACCGCCCCGGCTGGCCTGGGTGGACCTGATCGCCGCCTACGAGGTGCGCGACGTCGCGCTGCGGGTGCGCCAGGACGTGCCCGCCCAGCCGGTGCCGTAGCCGGGCGGCGCCGCCCGCTCAGGGGTGGCGCACGCCCTGCCCGGCCAGGACCGCGCGGTAGCCCTCGCGGAAGGTGGGGTAGCGGAAGACGAAGCCGGACTCCCGCAGCCGCCGGTTGGACACCCGCTTCGAGCCGCGCCGCGGCGTGTCCGCCTCGGGGACGTCCTCGGGCAGCGGGACGCCGAGCTCCTGCGCCAGGAACTCCAGGACCTCCCGCTCCCGCACGGGCTCGTCGTCCACCCCCAGGTACAGCGTCAGGGGCTGGTCCGCCATGGTGAGCAGGTGCACGGCGGCCGCGGCGGCGTCGTCGCGGTGGATGCGGTTGGTCCAGGCGGCGCCGCTCGCGGCGTTCCCGGAGCGGACCGTGTCGATCAGCCGGGTGCGCCCGGGCCCGTAGACCCCCGCCAGGCGCAGGACCGTGCCGTGCGGGAAGTGCTCGTGGAAGATCTCCTCGGCCTCCAGCAGGACCTCGGCCGTGGGGGTGGAGGGGGCGACGGGGGTGTCCTCGGTGACCCACTCGCCCTCGGCGGCCGCGCAGACCGCGGTGGAGGAGATCAGCAGGGCGCGCCGGGGGAGCGCGCCTCCCTCCAGGACGCCGGTGAGCAGGTTCCGCAGACCGTCGACGTAGGCCGCCCGGTAGTCCTCGGGGGAGCGCCCGTCCGCGGCCGTGGCGACCACGAGGTGCTCGAGGTCGCCCGGCAGCTCCGGCACCTCGGTGCTGAGGTCCACCGGCACCCCGGCCAGGGGCTGCGGCACCAGCTCCGCCCGCCGGCGCAGCCCCAGCACCTCGTGGCCCTGCTCGGCCAGCCGCAGCCCGATCTCCGTGCCCAGATCTCCGCATCCCGCGATGACGACGCTCATGGTGTGCATTCTTCCACCGTTCCCTCCACGGCGCGCCCGGCGGTGCCGGTCAGTAGGCTGAGGACATGGCACCGGGCACCGTCTACACCGTCGGGCACTCCACGCGCTCCGCCGAGGAGCTCGTGGCGCTGCTGCGGGAGTTCGGCGTGCAGGAGCTCGTGGACATCCGCACCGTGCCGCGCTCGCGGACCAACCCCCAGTTCGACCTCGACCGGCTGCCCGCCACCCTCGCGCAGGCCGGGATCGGGCACACCTACTGCAAGGGGCTCGGCGGGCTGCGCCCCACGTCGGGCGCCTCGGTCAACACCGCCTGGCGCAACGCGTCCTTCCGCGGCTACGCCGACCACATGCAGACCGAGGAGTTCCGGTCGGCGCTCGCCCGGCTGGAGGAGCTCGCGGCGCAGCGCGTCGCCGCGATCATGTGCGCCGAGGCCGTCTGGTGGCGCTGCCACCGCTCGCTCGTGGCCGAGGCCCTGCTGGTGCGCGGGCACGACGTCCGGCACATCATGGGGCCCGGCCAGCAGACCCCGGCGGCGCTGCGGGACTTCGCCGTCGTCGACGGGGACCGGATCACCTACCCGGGCACCCATCCAGGCACGCAACCAGGAGGAGAACGATGCAGCACCTGAACGAGATCGCCATGCAGCACCTGAACGAGGCCCGCCACGGCGAGCACGGCCGCAGCTCGGAGCGCCTGCTGCACCAGAAGGTGCTGCGCCAGACCCTGATCGCCCTGCGGGAGGGCTCCCAGCTCTCCGAGCACAACGCCCCCTACGCCGGCAGCCTGCAGGTGCTGCACGGGAGGATCCGGGTGCGGTCCGGCAAGGAGCTGGTCCTCGAGGCCGGGCACCTGCACGAGCTCCCGCTGGCGCGGCACTCCGTCGAGGCCCTGGAGGACGCGGTGTTCCTGCTGACGGCGGTCACGGGCATCGAGGACGCCGCCGAGTAGCCGCCCCCCGCGCGCAGGGCGGGGCATTCCCGGTTTCGCCCTGCGCGTGAGGCGTGTCGCGGCGCCCGCGACGGGTCTAGCGTCGGGGGAGAACGCGAACATCCCCGCACCCGAAGGAGCACCCGCATGTCCCACGTGACCATCATCGGCGGCCACGGCAAGGTCGCCCTGATCCTCGCCCCGCAGCTCGTGCGCGCCGGCCACGCCGTGACCAGCATCTTCCGCAACCCCGACCACGTGGCCGACGTCCAGCAGACCGGGGCGGAGCCCGTCGTGGCCGACGTCGAGAAGCTCTCCGTCGACGAGATCGCCGGGCTGCTGCAGGGCCAGGACGCCGTGGTCTGGAGCGCCGGGGCCGGCGGCGGCAGCCCGGAGCGCACCTACGCCGTCGACCGGGACGCCGCGATCCGTGCCATGGACGCCGCCGAGCGGGCCGGCGTGAAGCGCTTCGTCATGGTCTCCTACTTCGGCGCCGGGCAGGACCACGGCATCCCCGAGGACGACCCCTTCCACGCCTACGCCCAGGCCAAGGCCGACGCCGACGACCACCTGCGCGCCTCCGGCCTCGACTGGACCATCGTGGGCCCCGGAGCCCTCACCCTCGAGGAGGCCACCGGCGCGATCGACGTGCCCGCCGGCGGCGAGCGCGACGGCGAGCGCCGCACCTCCCGCGCCAACGTGGCGCTCGTGGTCGCCGCCGTGCTGGACGACCCGGCCACGATCGGGCGGAGGATCGACTTCTCCGACGGCGGCACCCCGATCCGCGAGGCGCTCGCCGCCCAGCAGTAGCGGGACCGGCACGAACCCGCCGCCGGTGCTGCGGCGCGGCGGCGGGCGGGGGAGGGGCTCAGCCCAGGAAGGCCTCCACGCCCAGCCGGGTGCCGGCCCCCGGCTGCGTCCGGGTCGTGCGGCGCTCCGTGATCCGCCACCCCTCCGGGGTGCGCACGAGCAGGTCCAGCTGCTCGCCGCCGCGCACGGTCCCGTCCGCGGCGACCGTGAACCACTTGCTCCACGCCCGCACGCGGTCGGCACCCAGCCGGCGCAGCACGGTGTCGGTGATGTGGTGCGGGCCGAGGCCGTGGGCCCGGGCGCGCTCGACGACCTCCACGAACTCCGTGGTGCCGTGCGCGGTCCCGTGCGTCGAGGCCACGACCGCGTCCCCGGTGAGCACCAGGTCCAGGTCGTCCCAGGCGGCGACGTCCACGAGCCGGGCGCACCGGACGAGGACGGTGCCGATCGCCAGGGCGTCGTCCGCCGGGACCCGCTCCCAGCCCGCCGACGGGCCCGCCCCGGGCGCGGCGCTCACCGGCGGGCCCGTCCGGTCGCGGCGAGCACGGCGTCGTCGAACAGCGCGTACGAGTACGGGTCCGGGGCGTAGCCGCCCTCGGCGAGCGTCACGGAGTCCTGGTCGTTGCGGGGCGCGACCGTGCGCCGGGTGATCCGCCAGCCGGGGCCGGTGCGGCGGAACGTGTCGATGAAGTCCCCGCCGACGGCCTTGCGGTCCCAGGTCAGCAGCAGCATCCGCGACCAGGCCACGGCGGTGTCCTCGTCGACGGCCTCGATGATCGTGTTGAGCGTGTGCGTGGCCGGGAAGCGGGAGAGGTCGATCATCTCGAGGTAGCGCCGCACGCCCGCGGTGCCGGTGAACTCGCCGCGCGGGGTGACGAGCTCGACCTCCGGGACGAAGACCTCCCCGAACATGTCCCACTGGCGGTTGTCGAGCAGGTGCGACGAGAAGCTGAGGATCTCGGTGATCTCGATCCTGTCCTGGGCGCTGAGCGTCCCGGGGGCGGTCTCCTCCGGGGCCTGTGCTGCGTGGTCCATCTGCGTGCTCCGGTCCTCTTCTGCGCCGGCGTCCCGGGGAGGACGGACCGGCGGACGGTGCGTGGGGGTTCGGCCCACGACGAATTCTCGGGCTCCGACCGTGCCGCGAGCGACGGTCGGTCCCCTAATCTGACCACATGAGCACGCACCAGGATGACATCCAGCACATCGTCGAGTTCGTCAACCGCACCCGGGTCGGCATGCTGACCACGCGGGAGGCGACCGGCAAGCTCGTGAGCCGGCCCATGACCGTCGTGGACGTCGCGCCGGGGGAGGATCTGCACTTCTTCACCGACCGCTCCACGTCCGCGGTGGAGGACGTCCGGCGCGAGGACGCCGTCAACGTCGCCTTCGTGGGTCCCCACGAGTGGGTCTCGGTCTCCGGGGCCGCCGAGGTGGTCGAGGACCCCGCGGTGGTCGAGGGCCTGTGGTCGGACGCCCTCAGGCCCTTCTACCCGGACGGCCCGGCCACGCCCGGGCTCGTCGTGCTGCGCGTGCGCACCGAGACCGCCGAGCTGTGGCGCAGCCCCGGCACGCTCGCCACCGCCCTGCGCTGGGCCCGGGCGCGGGTCACCGGCGAGCAGATCGACGCCGGCGAGTCGACGGTGGTGGAGCTGTGAGCCTGCCCCCGATCCACCCGAGCGCCTCCGACGACCGCTCCGCCGACGAACTGGACCTCAACGAGCCGCTGCGGCTCACCGCCGTGGTGCACGGCACCGTGCACGGGGTGGGCTTCCGCTACTGGACCTGGCGCCACGCCGAGAAGCTCGGCCTGCACGGCTCCGTGGTCAACAACGCCGACGGCACCGTGGGCGTGATCGCCGAGGGCCCGCGGTGGGCCGTGGGCGACCTGCTCAAGGCGCTCAACGGCAACGACACCCCCGGCGCCGTGATGCGGGTGGACTCCCACTTCGGCCCCGCCACCGGGCAGTTCAGCGAGTTCGTCACGGGCTGACCCGCCCGGCCGGGGCCGCGGCCCCGGCCTAGGATGGAGGCATGGCGCACGACCACGCCCGGGCCCACGGGCACGCGGGGCACGACACCGACCGCGGCCACGACCACGGCCCGGGGCACGCCCACGCCGGGCCCGGCACCGACCGGTGGCGGATCGCCACCGCCTTCGGGATCACCGCCGGACTGTTCGTCGCCCAGCTGGCCGGTGCCCTGTGGACGGGGTCGCTGGCCCTGCTCTTCGACACCGCCCACGTGCTCACCGACGCCGGCGGGCTGCTGCTGGCGCTGATCGCCGCACAGCTGTCCCTGCGCCCGCCCACGGCGCGGCGCACGTGGGGCTGGCGGCGCGCCGAGATCGTCGCCGCGGCCCTGCAGGCCGGGGTGCTGCTGGCCGTGGGCCTGTTCGTGCTCGTCGAGGGCGTGCGACGGTTCGTGCAGCCGGAGCCGGTGGCCTCCGTCGAGATGATCGTCTTCGGCGTGCTGGGCCTGGCCGGCAACCTCGTGGCCATGGCGGTGCTCGTGGGCGGGCGGCGCTCCAACCTCAACCTGCGCGCGGCCGTGCTCGAGGTGCTCAACGACGCCCTCGGCTCGGTCGCCGTGATCGTCGCGGCCGTGGTCATCACCCTCACCGGCTGGGTGCAGGCGGACGCCGTCGTCGCCCTGCTCATCGGCGTGCTCATCGTCCCGCGGACCATCCGGCTGCTGGTGGAGTCCCTGTCCGTGCTCATGGAGAGCGCACCGCCGGGGCTCGACCTCGCCGACGTGCGCGGGCACATCCTCGAGCTGCCGCACGTCGTGGAGGTCCACGACCTGCACGCCTCCCGCATCTCCTCGGACCTGCCGGTGCTCACCGCCCACGTGGTGCTCGAGGACGAGTACTTCTACTCCGGCGGCTCCGCCGAGGCGCTCGGCCGGATCCAGCGGTGCGTGGCCGAGCACTTCCCGGTCTCCGTCCAGCACTCCACGATCCAGCTCGAGCCCGCCGACCACGTCGAACCCGAGGTGTGCGCCCCCCATGACCACTGACACCCACGCGCTGGTCGTCTACGTCCCCGCCACCCACGCGGAGGCGGTGCTGCAGGCCCTCGGCGACGCCGGCGCCGGGCGCTTCGGCCACTACTCCCACGTGGCCTTCGTGAGCCGCGGCACCGGCCGCTTCACCCCCCTGCCGGGGGCGGACCCCGTGCTCGGCGAGGTGGGCCGCCCCGAGGAGGTCGACGAGGTGCGCATCGAGGTGATCTACTCCGCGGCCGAGCGCGAGCACGTCCTGCGGGCGATGGCCCGGGCCCACCCCTACGAGGTCCCGGCCTTCCACACCTTCCCGGTCCACGACCGGGGCCCGTCCTTCGACGAGCGGGGCCGGCTGCGCCCGGCCCCGTGAACCGGTGCCCTAGCCGCCCAGCAGGGTCGAGCGGATGAGGAAGCGCTTGCCCTCGGGGGCCTCCACCGAGAACCCCGAGCCGCGTCCGGCCACGACGTCCACGGTGAGCAGCGTGTGCTTCCAGTACTCGAACTGCTCCCGGGAGATCCAGAACTCCAGCCGGGCGGTCGCGGGATCGCCCGGCAGCGTGAACACCCCCAGCAGCACGTCCGCGGGGCCCGTGAGGAACTCGCCGGCCGGATAGCACATGGGCGCGGAGCCGTCGCAGCACCCGCCGGACTGGTGGAACATCAGCTGCCCGTGGACCTCCCGCAGCGTGCCCAGCAGCTCGACCGCCGCCGGGGTGAGCGCCACGCGGGAGAACGTCTCGCCCTCGATCGCCGGGGCGGAGTCCAGGACGCCGGTCTGCTCGGTCCGGTCGGTCTTCTCCACGGTACGCTCCTCGGTATCGGGCACGGGCTCGGCGGTGCGACCCACGCTACAGCCGGCACAGCAGTTCCTCCAGGCCCAGCCCGTCCAGCACGCCCGCCGGGTGCGGGCCCGCCGCCGCGAAGTGCTCCGCCCACGGCCGGGGCAGGGGCCGCCGCCCGCCCACGAGGATCAGGTTGCCCGGGTAGCGGCCCGTCAGGAGGCGCTGGTCGGCCAGGCACCACACGTCCGCGAAGACGGCCCGGGCGGCCCGGGCCTGGGCCGCGAAGAACGCCAGGCCCGGGTCGTCGCCGACGTTGACCGCCATGACCCCGTGCGGGGCCAGCAGCCCGGCGGCCTCGGCGTAGAACGACGGCTCCGTGAGGTGGCCGGGGTCGTCCCGGCCGGTGAAGACGTCGAGCACCACGAGGTCCACGGTCCCGGGGGCGGCGACGTGCGGCAGCGCCGCCCGGGCGTCGTCGACGACGATCCGCACGTCCGCCCCCGCCGGCAGGGGGAGGGCCTCGAGCACGAACGCGGGCAGCTCCCGCTCCAGCTCGACGGCGACCTGGGCGGACCCGGGCCGCGTCGCGGCGACGTAGCGGGCGAGCGTCAGGGCGCCCGCGCCCAGGTGCACGGCGGTCACGGGCTCCCCGGCGGGCGCCACGAGGTCGACGACGTTGCCGATGCGCCGCAGGTACTCGTAGAAGATCTCCTCCGGCCGGGCCAGGTCCACGTGGGACTGCTCGGCCCCGCCGATGGACAGCACCCACCCGCCCTCGGTGAACCCGTCCGGGGTGATCTCGGCGTGCACGCCGGCGTCCTTGAGGAATCTGCGCATGGGCCCATCCTCCCGCAGGGAACTCCCCGGCGCCTCTTCGGCCCCGGTGCTCCGGCCACCCACCGGCCCGCGGGCCGGCCCGCGGACGCCGCCGCGGTCGCCCACCGCCACGGGTCGGCCGCGCCGGCGGAGGGCGCCTCCGCCGTGCCGGCGTCCCGGGGCTCCGCGGGGGCGCTGTTCCGGGCCGGCGACCTGGCGCCCACGGCCGGGATGCGGGTGATGTGCCTGCTGAGCCTGCTCTCCATGTCCGGCCTCACCACGTGGCTGCCGCAGATCATGGACCGGTCCGGCTCCGCGACGGGCTCGGCGGTCTCCTTCCTGCTCACGTACTCGATCGGCGCGCTGGCCGGGACCGTCGTGGCCGCGGTCATCGTCCAGCGCACGGCCCCGAAGGCCATGGTCGTCGTCGGCTTCGTCTCCGCCGCCACCGCCCTGCTGATCGCCTCCCCGTCCTCCTCGCCCGCCGTGCTCACGGCGGCGATCCCGGTCGCCGGCCTCGGCGGCATGGGCACGCAGAGCATGGTCAACGACCACATCGCCCAGCACCACCCCGCGGCCGTGCGGGCCACCGGGCTGGGCCCTGTCGCTGGGCCGCGTCGGGGCCGTCGTCGGCCCCCCCCCACGGCGCCTGGGCGATCACCGTCGGCGGGGGAGGGGGAGGTCGTGGCCGCCCGGGCGCTCCCGCCCCGACGGGGCCCGGGACGCAGCGCCGGCGGGAGGCGTCCGTGGCCGGCCTCGGCCGCGCGTGCCGGGGACGGGCGTCAAGCCGGCAGCGCGGCGCCGCCCGAGCGGGCCCGCTGCCGGGCCGCGCTCACCAGCGAGGGGTGATCAGCTCGTACTCCGGGTTGATCCGCTGCATGTAGCCGGTGTCGTCCCGGCCGCGCAGGCCGCACTCGAGGTACTGGCGGTGGAGCTTCTCCAGCCCGTCGCGGTCCAGCTCCACGCCCAGGCCCGGGGCGGTCGGCACCGGCACGGCCCCGCCGGCGAAGCGGAGGGCGCCGGGCAGCACGACGTCCTCGTCCTCGTCCTTCCACGGCCAGTGCGTGTCGCAGGCGTAGTCGAGGTTCGGGGTGGCGGCGGCGAGGTGGACCATGGCGGCCAGGCTGATCCCCAGGTGGGAGTTGGAGTGCATGGACAGCCCCAGGCCGAAGGTCTCGGTGATCCCGGCCAGGGCCTGGGAGCGGCGCAGCCCGCCCCAGAAGTGGTGGTCGGAGAGGACCACGTCCACGGCGCCGGCGGCCACGGCCGGCGCCACGTCGTCGAAGCTCACCACGCACATGTTGGTCGCCAGCGGCATCGACACCGCCCGGCGCACCTGGACCATGCCCTCGATGCCCGGTGTGGGGTCCTCGAGGTACTCCAGGATCCCGTCGAGCTCCCGGCCCACCCGGATGGAGGTCTCCACGGACCAGGCGGCGTTGGGGTCGATCCGCAGCGGCAGCCCGGGGAACTCCTCGCGCAGCGCCTTGATCGCCGCGACCTCCAGGTCGGGGCGGAGGACGCCGGCCTTGAGCTTCAGGGCGGTGAACCCGTACTCGTCCACCATCCTGCGGGCCTGCCGGACGACGCCCTCCGGGTCCAGGGCGGCGCCCCAGGTGTCCTCGTCGTGCCCGGGGTGGCCCGCCCACTTGTAGAAGAGGTAGCCGCTGAAGGGCACGGCCCCGCGCACGGCCCCGCCGAGCAGGTCGCTGACCGGGCGGCCGAGCAGCTTGCCCTGGATGTCGAGGGCGGCGACGTCGAAGGGGGAGAGCACGCGGTCGGCGGTGGACGAGCCGGTCACCATCCCGCTCATGCCGTGCCCGCCCTGGACGGTGTCCCGGGCCAGCGCGGCCGCGACCCGCTGCCGGAGGAGGTTGGTGTTGAACACGTCCGTCCCGGTGACGGCCTCGGCCGCCACGCGCAGGCGCTGCAGGTGGCCCGCGTCGCCGTAGGTCTCCCCGAGGCCGCTGATCCCGGCGTCGGTGTGCACCTCCACGATCGCGCGCAGGGCGAAGGGCTCGTGCACTCCCACGGCGTTGAGCAGGGGCGGGTCCTTGAAGGCCACCGGGGTGATGGTGACCCCCGAGACGCAGACCTGGCCGAGGAGTTCTTCCTGAATGATGTGCGGGGTCACGGGCGGGACTTTCTGGTGGGAGGGAGAGACGGGCGGGCGGCACCGGGCCGCCGGATCCTGCGCCGAGCGTAGACATCCGGCGTAATACAAGTCCAAGCCAAAAAAAGCACTGAACGATCCATAAAAGGTATTGAGCGGACTCCGGGGTCCTGCTCAGGCGAGGAGGCCGCCCAGCCCCCGGACGATCTGGAGGGTGACGTCGGCGGTCGAGCGCAGGGCGGCGATGATCTCCTGCTCGTGCTCGGGGGTCAGCCGCTCGATCGGCACCGAGCAGCTGAGGGCGTCCGTGATGCCGGAGCGGATGGGCAGGGCCACGCCGAAGCAGCGCAGGCCCGGCGTGTTCTCCTCGTCGTCGACCGAGTAGCCCCGTTCCCGGGTGGCGGCCAGGTCCTCCTTGAGCGCCGACCGGGAGGTGATGGTGCGCGGGGTGAGCGGGGTCAGCACGGCCGGCAGGTGGGCCTCCAGCTCCTCCTCGTCGAAGTGCGCCAGCACGGCCTTCCCCAGGGACGTGGAGTACGCGGGCAGGCGCCGGCCGACCCGGTTCCGGGTGCGCTCGTAGGCGGCGGACTGGTGGGTGGCCAGGTAGACCATGTCGGTGCGGTCCAGGCGCCCGTAGTGCACGGTCTCCTCCAGGCGCCTGCTCACCTGCTCCACGTGGGGCTGGACCACCTGCAGCAGCGGGTCGGTGTCCAGGTAGGTGGTGCCGGCCAGCAGGGCCCGGATGCCGATGCTGTAGAGCGAGTGCGTGGAGTCGCTGCGCACCCACCCCAGCTCGCTGAGCGTGCGCAGCAGCGCGTACATGCTGCTGCGCGGAGCGCCCATGGCCTCGCACAGCTCCCGGACGGTGACGGGCTCGTTGCCCCGGGCGGCCAGCACCTCGAGGACCTCCACGGTGCGGGCGGCGGACTTCACCCCGCGCACCCCGTTGCCCGCTGCCGGGCCTGCGGTCGCTTCCTGCTGCTCCATCTGGATCTCCCTCGGTCGGGCCTGGCGACCCTTGACAGTGATGTGTCTCATACACAACTATGAGTCCCATCACGAACTCTTGTCTACATATATAGACAGATTCCACGGACAAGACCGAATCGGGGATCACGGTTCCCGCGGTCCCGCACCGCCGGTCCGGCTCCGCCCCCTCGGTCGCCCGCGCCATCCGGCCCCTTCCAGCAGAGGAACGCTCCACGATGAACTCCCAGAAGCCCGCAGTCACCGCCGTCGCCGGCCTCGGCATCCTGTCGCTCGTCCTGACCGGGTGCGGTGGTGTCGAGACGGCCTCCGGCTCCGCCGACTACCCCACCAAGTCCGTCAACCTCACCGCGCCCTCGAGTGCGGGCGGCAGCACCGACCTCATCTCCCGCGCCCTCGCCTCCTCCCTCGAGGAGCCCCTGGGCCAGAGCGTCGTGGTGGAGAACAAGCCCGGTGCCAACACGGCGGTGGGGACCAAGGAGGTCCTGAACTCGGAGGCGGACGGCTACAGCACCGTCCTGGCCGCCGAGTCCCTGTTCGCCATCACCCCGCTGTTCGTCGAGGACCCCGAGGCCGCGACGATGGAGGACATGGCCGTCGTGGCCCCCGTCTCGGTGGAGGAGTACATCCTGGTCGTGAACAAGGACTCCGGCATCTCCACCCTGGAGGATCTCCTGGAGAAGGACGACATCAAGTACGCCACCTCCGGGGCGGGAACCGGCGGGCAGTTCGGGCAGGCGGCCCTCTTCTCGCTGGCCGGCAAGAAGGCCACCGACGTGCCCTTCGACGGCGGCTCCGCCGCCGTGACCGCCGTGCTCGGCAGCCACGCCGACGCGACCGCCACCCAGCTCGCCGAGGTGAAGCCGCAGATCGACGCGGGCGAGCTGGTGCCGCTGGCCGTCTTCACGGCCGAGCGCAGCGAGTACTTCCCCGACGTGCCGACCGTCGAGGAGGCCGGCTACGACGTCGACGTCGTCCAGCGCCGCTGGATCGCCGTGCCGAAGGACACCCCCGAGGAGGTCGTCACCAAGCTGACGGAGTCCGTCGAGACCGCCAAGGACTCCCAGGAGTTCCAGGACTTCCTGAAGACCAACCTCATCGGCGAGTGGGACGGCGCGCCGGCCGACGTGACCAGCACCGTCGAGGAGGACCTCCAGACCTACACCGAGCTCGCGCAGGAGTACGGCATCGGGGGCCAGCAGTGAGCTCGTCGGCCGTCGCCCGCGGGGAGCCCGATCAGGACCACGAGCTCGAGTTCGAGGAGGAGGCCCCCCGGGGCGGGGCGACCACCGCACGCCTCGGCGCCCTCGTCCCCCTGGTGCTGGGGGTGTCCGGTGCCGTCGTGTCCGCGGGGCTGGGCATCGGCTCCCTCGGCGCCCCCGGCGCGGGGCTGTGGCCCCTGGTCATCTCCCTGCTCATGATCACGGCCTCGGCCACGGCCCTGCTCAAGGCCAAGCAGGACGACGACGTCGAGGCGTTCGACCGCGGCATCCTCACCGTGGTCCTCAGCGTGGTCAGCCTCCTGGCCTATGCGGCGCTGCTGCCCATGGTCGGCTTCGAGATCCCCACGGTCCTGCTCCTGTTCTTCTGGATCAAGATCCTCGGCCGGGAGGGCTGGCGCTCCGCCGTCACGGTGTCCCTGGTGGCCACCGCGGTGGTCTACGGGCTGTTCGTGCTCCTGCTCGCCGTCCCTCTCCCGCACCTCTTCTAGGAAGCGACACCCGGAATGGATATCCTCAACGACGCCCTCGGCGGCTTCGACGTGGTGCTGCAGCCGGCCAACCTGCTGTTCTGCCTGCTCGGCGTCACCCTGGGCATGCTGATCGGCGTCCTGCCGGGTCTGGGCCCGGCGGCCACGATCGCCATCCTGCTGCCGATCACCTACACGATGGAGCCGGCCAGCGCCATCATCCTGCTCGCCGGCATCTTCTACGGCGCCCAGTACGGCGGGACCATCACCTCGGTGCTGCTGCGGCTGCCGGGTGAGGCCTCCAGCGTGGTCACCGCCCTGGACGGCTACCAGATGGCGCGGCAGGGCCGCGCCGGCGCCGCCCTCGGCATCGCCGCGGTCGGGTCGTTCGTCGGCGGCACCATCGCGATCGTGGGGCTGACGTTCCTGGCGCCCCTGGTGGCCTCCTTCGCCCTGGACTTCGGCCCCGCCGAGTACACCCTGCTCGCCCTGCTGGGCATCCTGCTGGTGTCCTCGCTGGGCAACGGCTCGGCCCGCAAGGCCGCGGTCGCCGCCACCATCGGCCTGCTCCTGGCCACGGTGGGCCGCGATCCCGTCACGGGCGTCAGCCGGTTCACCTTCGGCTCGGACAACCTGGCCGACGGCATCGACTTCGTCATCATCGCCATGGGCCTGTTCGGGGTCGGGGAGATCCTCTACAACATGGCCACCCCGCCCTCGGCCACCTCCGGCACCCCGCAGTTCCGGCGGGCGCTGCCCACCGGCGCGGACCTGAAGCAGTCCTCGGGGGCCATCGCGCGCGGCTCCGTCTCGGGCTTCGTGCTGGGCGTCCTGCCGGGCGGCGGGGCCACGATCGCCTCCCTGGTGGCCTACGCGACGGAGAAGAAGCTGGCCAAGCGGCCCGAGCGCTTCGGCCGCGGCGCGATCGAGGGCGTGGCCGGACCGGAGACCGCCAACAACTCCGCCGCCACCAGCTCCTTCATCCCGCTGCTGACCCTCGGCATCCCCGCCAACGGAACCATGGCGATCATGTTCGGCGCGCTGATGCTGCAGGGGATCACCCCGGGCCCGGGGCTGATCAACGAGCACCCTGACGTGTTCTGGGGCGTGATCGACTCCATGTACATCGGCAACGTCTTCCTGCTGCTGCTGTCGATCCCGCTGATCGGGATCTTCGTGCGGCTGCTGCGGGTCAAGGCCACGATCCTCAACCCGCTGACCGTGCTGATCACCATGATCGGCGTCTACACCGTGCGCAACAGCGTCTTCGACATGTTCCTCGTCATCGCCTTCGGCGTGGTGGGGTACCTCATGAAGAAGACCGGCTTCCCGCCCGGGCCCCTCGTGCTGGCCTTCGTGCTCGGCGGGCTCCTGGAGACCTCCTTCCGCCAGTCCATCCGGCTCTCCGAGGGCAGCCTGGCGATCTTCGTCGCCAGCCCGATCGCCGTCACCCTGGTCGTCGCGATCGTCGTGGCGATCGCCGCGGCGCCGGTCATGGCCTGGCTGCTCAGGCGCCAGCAGGCGAGGACCGACGCCACGCTGCACACCCACGCCCAGGCCTACCAGGACTGAGCCGACGGCCGCGCCCCCGAACCCCCGAACGGAAACAGGTGAACATGAGCATCATCATCGGATACGTCCCCAACGAGCGCGGCGAGGCCGCCTACGCCAAGGCCCTGTCCCTGGCCGCCGGCCTCGGCCAGGAGCTGGTCATCATGAACAGCAGCGGCCGGCACTCCCACATCGACCCCCGCCTGGCCGCGGAGTCGGACCTCGAGGCCCTGGTGGCCCGTGCCCGTGAGGCCGGCGTCGCCGCACGGACCGAGCGCAGCGCCGGCGCGGACGGCCCCGAGGCCCTCATCGAGGCCTCCCACGCCGAGGACGCGGACATGCTGGTCATCGGCATCCGCAAGCGCTCCCAGGTGGGCAAGCTGCTGCTGGGCAGCGACGCCCAGCGCATCCTGCTGGAGGCGACCTGCCCCGTCCTCGCCGTGAAGGCGTGACGGGGGCGGGTCCGGTCCGGCGGCGCGGTCGCCGGACCGGACCCGCGCCACGGGGCGCCCGCCGGATCCGCCCCGCATCCAGCTGCCCGCCGATTCCCGCACCCCCGGAGGACACCATGTTCACGCTGGACCAGGCCCGCAGCTTCATCGCCGTGGCCGAGGAGCTGCACTTCGGCCGCGCCGCCGAGCGGCTCAACATGACCCAGCCGCCGCTGAGCCGCCAGATCCAGAAGCTGGAGAAGGCGCTGGGCGTCGAGCTGCTGGAGCGGGACAACCGCCGGGTGGCCCTGACCGCGGCCGGCGTGGCCTTCCTCGCGGAGGCGCGCCGTCTGGTGGTGGCCGCCGACCGCGCCCCGGCGACGGCCCAGCGGATCGCGGCCGGGCGGGCCGGGATGGTGCGGGTCGGCTTCACCGCGGCCTCCGGCTTCAGCGTCCTCAGCCCGCTGCTCAGCGAGCTCGGGCAGGTGCTGCCCGACGTGGACGTGGACCTGCAGGAGATGGTGACCGACGAGCAGCTGCAGGCCCTGCTGGACGGTGACCTGGACCTCGGCCTGGCCCGCCCGCCCTTCGACCGGAACGTCTTCGAGTCCCGGCTGCTGCTCTCCGAGGCGCTCTGCCTGGCCGTCCCGCAGACCCACGGCCTGGCGTCCCGGGGACGGCCCATCACCCCGGCCGACCTCGAGGACGTGCCGCTGATCATGCACTCCCCGACCACGGCACGGTACTTCTACGACCTCGCCGTGCGCACCGTCGAGATCGACCACCGCAACGTGGCCTACACCGTGGGCCAGATCGTCACCATGGTGGCGCTGGTGGCGGCCGGCCGCGGCGTCGCCTTCGTGCCCGAGTCCGCCCGCGCGCTCGGTCTCGCCGGCGTCTCCTACCTGCCGCTGGAGAACCACGCGCCGGACGCCGTGCAGCTGCACGCCCTCTGGGTGCGCGGCACGAACAACCCTGCCCTGAAGCGCCTGCTGGACGAGGTCCCCCTGCTCGCCCGCTGACCGGAGCGCCGGCGGCACCGCCCCTCCATCAATACCCGCACCGCATCGCACCATCCATAAAAAGGCTTAGACAGGCATAGACCGCCTTCCTAGGCTCATTGACGAACCACTGCCTCCCCGCCGCCGCGCGGGACCGAACGTAAGGACCACGACCATGGCCAACCACACCCCGCAGGAACTGGCGTCCCGGCTCAAGGAGGGCCTGCTCTCCTTCCCCGTCACCGCGTTCGACCGCGACCTGCTCTTCGACGAGACGGCCTACCGCGAGCACCTGGCCTGGCAGGCCAGCTTCCCCGTGGCAGGGCTCTTCGCCGCCGGCGGGACCGGGGAGGGCTTCTCCCTGGCCCCGGAGGAGATCGCCACCGTCGTGCGCGTGGCCGTGGAGGAGGTCGGCGAGCAGGTGCCGGTGCTCGCCCCGGCGGCCGGCAACACCGCCCAGGCCGTGCGCAACGCCCAGGACGCCGAGGCCGCCGGCGCCGAGGGCCTGCTGCTGCTGCCCCCGTACCTCACCGAGGCCGACCAGCGCGGACTGGAGGCGCACGCGGACGCCGTGTGCTCGGCGACGAGCCTGGGCGTGATCGTCTACAACCGGGCGAACGCGATCTACTCGGCCGAGACCGTGGCCCGCCTGGCCGAGCGCCACGAGAACTTCATCGGCTTCAAGGACGGCGTCGGCAACATCGAGCACCTCACCAAGGTCTACGCCCGCAACGGCGACCGGCTCTTCTACCTCGGGGGCCTGCCCACCGCGGAGACCTTCGCCCTGCCGCTGCTGCAGCTGGGGATGAGCACCTACTCCTCGGCGCTGTACAATTTCATGCCCGAGTTCGCCCTCGCGTTCTACCGCGACGTCCGCGCCCAGGACCGGGCCGCCGTGACCGACAAGCTCAACCGCTTCGTCCTGCCCTACATCGAGATCCGCGACCGGGTGAAGGGCTACGGGGTCTCGATCGTCAAGGGCGGCCTCAAGGCCGTGGGCCGCGACGCCGGCGGGGTGCGCCCGCCGCTGCAGGACCTCACCGAGGCCGACCTCGCCGACCTCAAGGCCCTCATCGACGCCAACATCCTCCAGTCCGCCTGAGCGCCCCGCCCCCGAACCAGCAGAGGATCCACGCCCATGAGCACCCAGACCATCACCCTCTCCGGCCACTCGATCATCGCGGGCCGTGAGACCCCCGGCAACGCCGGCACCACCCGCGGCATCGACCCCGCCACCAACGCGCAGCTCGAGCCGGCCTACACCCTGGTCGACGAGGCCCAGCTCGCCGAGGCCACCGCCGCCGCCGAGGACGCCGTCGCCTCCTTCAGCAGCCTCGACCCCGGGTCCCACGCCGCGTTCCTGGAGAGGATCGCCGCCAACATCGAGGCCGTCGGCCCCGAACTGGTCGAGCGCGCCTCGGCCGAGACCGGCCTGCCGGGCCCGCGCCTGCAGGGCGAGCTGGCCCGCACCACCGGCCAGCTGCGGCTGTTCGCGTCGGTCGTGCGCCAGGGCGACCACCGCGGCGTGCGCATCGAACCCGCCCTGCCCGAGCGCACCCCCCTGCCCCGCCCCGACCTCCGCCAGCGCAGGATCCCCCTGGGCCCGGTCGCGGTGTTCGGCGCGAGCAACTTCCCGTTCGCCTTCTCCACGGCCGGCGGGGACACCGCCTCCGCGCTGGCCGCCGGGTGCCCGGTGATCTTCAAGGCGCACAACGCCCACCCGGGCACGGGCGAGATCGTCGGCCGCGCGCTCACCGGCGCCGTGGCCGAGTGCGGCCTGCACCCCGGCGTCTTCTCGCTGGTCTACGGCCCCGGCGCGAGCATCGGCCAGGCCCTGGTGAAGGACCCGGTGATCAAGGCCGTGGGCTTCACCGGCTCCCGCGGCGCCGGCACCGCGCTGATGGCCACCGCCGCCGCCCGTCCCGAGCCCATCCCGGTGTACGCCGAGATGAGCTCCATCAACCCGGTCTTCCTCTTCGACTCCGCCCTGCGCGGTGACGCCGACGAGTTCGCCCGCGCCTACGTCACCTCCCTGACCGGCTCCTCCGGGCAGCTGTGCACCAACCCGGGCCTGCTGTTCGTGCCCTCGGGGGAGGCCGGGGACGCCTTCCTGGCCGCCGTCGGGCGCGCCCTGGCCGACGCCGAGGGCGCGACCATGCTCACCCCCGGCATCGCCGACTCCTGCCGCGCCGGCATCGACGCGCTGGGGTCCCAGGAGGGCGTCGAGGTCGTGGCCCGCGGCCGCGAGGGCTCCACCGCCAACGCCCCGGCCCCCGTCGTGTTCGGCACCGAGGTGCCCACCTTCCTGACCAACCCGGTGCTGCAGGAGGAGATCTTCGGCGCCTCCTCCCTGGCCATCCGCTACGGCTCCGTGGAGGAGCTGCTCGCCGCCGCGGCCCGGATGGAGGGCCAGCTGACCGCCAGCCTGTTCCTGTCCGAGGAGGACCACGCGACGGCGGCCCCGCTGCTGCCGGTGCTCGAGCGCAAGGTGGGCCGCATCCTCGCCAACGGCTGGCCGACCGGCGTGGACGTCGGGGACGCCATGGTCCACGGCGGCCCGTTCCCGGCGACCTCCGACTCCCGCACCACCTCCGTGGGGACGCTGGCGATCGAGCGGTTCCTGCGCCCGGTGGCCTACCAGAACATCCCCGGCTCCCTGCTGCCCGCCGCCCTGCAGGACGCCAACCCCTGGCGCCTCAACCGCCGCGTCGACGGCCGCATCCAGCTGGCGGGGACCGCCGAAGGAGACCGCGCATGAGCACCCAGCCCACGATCGCCCGGGTCGAGGTGGTGCCCGTCGCCGGCCACGACTCCATGCTGCTGAACCTCTCCGGGGCGCACGGTCCCTACTTCACCCGCAACGTCGTGATCGTCACCGACTCGCAGGGCCGCACCGGCCTGGGGGAGGTGCCGGGCGGGGAGAAGATCCGCGCCACGATCGAGGAGGCCGGGAGCCTGGTCACCGGGCAGCCGGTGGCCCTGTTCCGCACCTTGCTGCGCCGGGTCGCCGCTACCTTCGCCGACCGCGACGCCGGCGGGCGCGGCCTGCAGACCTTCGACCTGCGCACCACCGTGCACGCCGTGACCGGCATCGAGTCGGCCCTGCTGGACCTGCACGGGCAGTTCCTGGGCGTGCCCGTGGCGGAGCTGCTCGGGGACGGCCAGCAGCGCACGGCCGTGCCCATGCTGGGCTACCTGTTCTTCGTGGGCGACCCGGACAGCACCGACCTGCCCTACCTGCGGGAGCCGCACGGTGCGGACGCCTGGGAGCGGGTGCGCCGCGAGGAGGCGATGACGCCGGAGGCCGTGGTGCGCTTGGCCGAGGCCTCCCGGGAGCGGTACGGGTTCAAGGACTTCAAGCTCAAGGGCGGGGTGCAGGCCGGCGACGTCGAGGTCGACGCCGTCACCGCGATCAAGGAGCGCTTCCCGGAGGCGCGGGTCACCCTCGACCCCAACGGCGGCTGGCTGCTGGAGGAGGCGATCCGGCTGGGCCGGCGGATGCAGGGCGTCGTCGCCTACGCGGAGGACCCGTGCGGGGCCGAGGGCCGGTTCTCCGGCCGGGAGGTGATGGCCGAGTTCCGGCGGGCCACCGGCCTGCGGACGGCGACGAACATGATCGCCACCGACTGGCGGGAGATGTCCCACGCGGTGCGCGCCGGCGCCGTGGACATCCCGCTGGCCGACCCCCACTTCTGGACCATGGCGGGGTCGGTGCGCGTGGCCCAGCTGTGCCACGAGTTCGGGCTGACCTGGGGCTCCCACTCCAACAACCACTTCGACATCTCCCTGGCCATGTTCACCCACGTGGGTGCGGCCGCCCCCGGCGAGATCACGGCGCTGGACACCCACTGGATCTGGCAGGACGGCCAGGGCCTCACCCGGGACCCCCTGGCCATCCGCGACGGCGAGATCCAGGTGCCCGCCGCCCCGGGCCTGGGCCTCGAGCTGGACCGCGACCGCCTGGCGGCCGCCCACGAGCTCTACCTCGAGCACGGGCTGGGCGCCCGCGACGACGCCGCGGCCATGCAGTACCTGATCGAGGGCTGGAGCTTCGACCCCAAGCGCCCCTGCCTGGTCCGCTGACCGGACGGGAGACGACCGGATGACGGGGGTGCTGCTGGGCTTCGGCGTGGTGGCCGTGATCGCGGCCACCGGTTTCGCCACCGCCGCGCTGCTGCCCGGTGAGGCCCGCACCATGCGCGCGGGCCTGACCCCCGTCATCTACTACCTCACCAACCCGGCGCTGATGCTGGTGCTCGTCGCGGGCACCGATCTCGGGGCCGTGCTCGGGGTCTACACCCCGATCGCCCTCGCCACCGCCGCGGTGGCGGGGGCGCTCTTCGCCCTGTTCAGCGGCCTGCTCCTGCGCCGCGGGGCCGCGCGCACCGCCGTGGGGGCCATGGCCTCCTCCTACGTCAACGCCGGCAACATCGGGCTGCCCATCGCCCTCTACGCGGTGGGCAGCGCTGCGCCCGTGGTCTCGGTGCTGCTGGCCCAGCTGCTGGTGGTCGCCCCGCTGTACCTGGTGGTGTTCTCCCTGGCCACCCGCCCCTCCCGCCGGACCGGGCCGGGGGCGGCGACGGCGACCGGGACGGCGGCCCCGCAACGGGAGGGCCCGTCGACCCTGCGCACGGTCGTCAGGTCGGTGGCCAACCCGGTGACGATCGGCACCGCCGCCGGGGTGGTGCTCTCGGCCACCGGCGCGCAGGTGCCGGAGGTGCTCTGGATCCCCCTGGAGATGCTCGGCGAGTCCTCGGTGCCGATGCTGCTGCTGCTGTTCGGCATGAGCCTGCACGGCCGGCGCCCCTTCGAGCAGCGTGCGCTGGTCCCGGACGTCCTCGGCGGGACCCTGATCAAGCTCACGGTGATGCCGGCCGCGGCCTGGGCCGTCGGGCGGTTCGGCTTCGGGCTGGCCGGCACGGAGCTGCTGGGCGTCGTCGTCATGGCCGCCCTGCCCACGGCCCAGAACGTGTTCCTGTTCTCGTCCCAGTTCCGCATGCCGGCCAACGCCGCCCGCGACATCATCTTCCTCAGCTCGATCCTGTCCTTCCCCGCGATCCTGCTCATCAGCCTGCTCCTGCACTAGGCCCCCGCCGTCACCGGCCCCCAGGAGCCGGTGCTGCCGGCGGCGCTGCGCAGGTCAGGCGCGGGCCGCGGCGTCGTCCCCGCGGCCGGCGCCGGACAGCAGGTGGCCGGCCAGGGCGATCAGGGCGGCGGTGACCATGACCGCGGCCAGCGGCGCGGCGGTGCCTTCCCCGCCGACGCTCACCAGGGGCGAGACGGCCCCGGCCAGGGCGAACTGCGCGGCGCCCAGCAGGGCCGAGGCGGTGCCTGCGGCGTGCGGGACGGCGCCCAGGGCCAGGGCGGTGGCGTTGCCCATGACCAGGCCCAGGGCGGCCACGGCCACGAAGATCGGCACGGCGTACCACCCGGCGGGCACGCCGGCGGCCACGAGCACGGCCAGCGCGACCGTGGCGACCAGGACGGTCACCAGCCCGGCGCGCAGCAGGCCCGGCACGGAGCGGGTGGCGGTCAGCCGCCCGGAGACGCCGCTGACCACGCCCAGGGCCAGGGCGTTGAGCCCGAACAGCAGGCCGTACTGCACCGCGCCCAGGCCCATCATCTGCTGGTAGAGGAACGGGGAGGCGGAGATGTAGGCCATCATCACGGCGAAGGCGAAGGTGAACGCCACCGTGCTGCCCCAGAAGGTGCGCGAGCGCAGCCCGCCGCGGCCCGCGCCGGCGCGGGCGGCGCGGGCCGTGCGCCGCCCGCGGGGCAGGGTCTCCCGCACCACGGCCAGCACCGCCACGAGCATCACCACCGTGAGGGCGAGCACCACCCCGAGCAGCCCCCGCCACCCCAGCGGTCCCATGAGCAGGCTGCCGACGACCGGGGCCACGACGGGGGCGATGCCGCCGACGATCATCATGAGGCTGAAGGCCCGCGCCGCGGCACGCCCGGTGGCCAGGTCCGAGACGATCGCCCGGCCGATGACCATGCCGGCGGCCCCCGCCAGGCCCTGCACGAAGCGGGCGGCGACGAGGACCTCCACGGTCGGGGCGAGGGCGGCCACGACGCTGGCGGCCACGCACAGCACGGCCCCGGCCACGAGCGGGGGCATCCGGCCGACGCGGTCGGACAGCGGGCCGAAGACCAGCTGCCCGGCCGCCACCCCGGTCAGGAAGGCGGTGAGCGTCAGCTGCACCCACGTCGCACTGGTGTCCAGCGCCGTGGTCATGAGCGGGAACGCGGGGAGGTAGAGGTCGGTGGCGAACGGGGCGATGGCCGACAGCAGCCCCAGGACCACCAGCAGGCCCGCGGTGATCCTCCGGCTCCCCTCGGGGACGTCCTCACCGTTCGGTGCGGGGGCGGCGGCCGGGCCGGTGCTGGCCCCTGCGGCGGGGAAGAGGCGCTCGTCGGGTGGTGTGCTGTGCATGGATGCTCCCAACATAGTTCTGTTTGTATAATCGTATGCACCAGGAAGGAGTGTCCACGCCCATGCCGGTGTTCTCTTCGTCACCCTCGCAACCGCCCACGCTGTCGGGCTCGCCGTCGAGCCCACAGTCGGGCTCGGACCCGGCGGTGTTCGTCGACCTGCTCCTCACGGCCGCCCGCGAGTTCCACGTCTGCCAGGGGGAGGACCCCGGGATCATCGAGCTGACCGCGACCGAGACCAACGTCATGCGCTTCCTCGACAGCCACCCGGGCGCCACCCCGAGCGAGGCGGCCGCAGCGACCGGCCTGCGGCGCAGCAACCTCAGTGCCGCGCTGCGGGCCCTGGAGCACAAGGGGCTCGTCGAGCGCGCGGGCGACGACCGGGACCGGCGCTCCGTCCGGCTGCACCCCACCCCCCTGGCGCAGACCAACCTGGCGCGGCTGCACGCGCTGTGGCGCCGCGCCCTCGAGGAGGCGCTGGAGGGCGACCGCTCCGGCCTGGACGAGGCCGTCGACCTGCTGGCCCGGCTCGAGGCCGGGCGCGCGCGGGCGCGCACGCGGAGCGCCGGCGCGCCCTGATCGCGAGGGGGCACCGTGAGGAGAGCCCTGCCGATCCGTCCCGTGGGCGGACGCGACCGCGCTCAGTGCGCGCCGGGGCGGGCCTCCTGCCACTGGCGGACCCAGGCGCGGCCGTAGTCGTTGCCGTGCGGGGTGCGCAGCACGGTGTGGACGTGGAGGTGCTTCGGGGTGTCGTGGTCGAGGAAGACCCCGCAGTGGTGGTCCAGCTCGGCGATCACCACCGGGGACTGGATGCGGTAGTAGAAGACGTCCCCGGGTTCGTGGCCGCCGATCCAGCAGAACCACGTCTCGTCCAGGTGCTCGGCGATCTCCCGCATCCGCGCCGCCCGCGGGCCTGCGGGCAGGGGGAGCACGAACTGCTCCACGACCGCCAGCACCAGCTGCTGCGCGTCCGCCGGCATCTCGGCCACCCGGATGCCCTCGAACGGGATGACCCGGTTGTCCTGGAACGCCCCGGCCAGGTGCCGCTCGTCGCCCGGGGTGCACCCGCCCTTCGGGCATGGCGGGGTCGACCATCTGCTCGTAGACGGTGGCGGCGGCCCGCTGGTGCTCCGGCAGGGCGGCCATCAGCTCGGTGCCCAGGCGGATCCGGTCGCCGAAGGCGGCGGTGCCGGCGTGCGGGCCGGCGTCGATCTCGTTGGGCTCGGCGCCGAAGAACACCGGGCCAAGGCTCCTGCGGCCCTCGACCACCAGGCAGTTGACCGCGCAGTGGTGGCCGGACAGCTGCCACCCCCACGGGGCGGTGGGATGCGGGGTGCCGTGGAGGGCGATGTCGTAGCTGAACTCGTTGAGCACGTTCTCCAGGCCCACGACCTGGCCCAGGAAGCCATTGATGAGCATCATGTCGTGAGCCAGCCGGAACCCCTCCGGGCTCAGGGAGGCCTCCGGCAACGCCCGCGCCGCGAGACGCGGGCGCCCGTGAGCATCCGGCGCCGGCCGCGGCGACGGCTCCGGCGCCCGCCCGTTCGGGGACGCGCGGGCGCCACCCCTATGCTCTACCGGTGACGTCCGCCCTCCCGCCCGAAGGAGACCTGCCCATGGCCACCGACCCGACTGCGCCCCCGGGGCCCACGAGCCCCCCCGCCCCCGCGGCACCGGACCAGGTCGCCGACCGCGACCGCGTCGTGATCGGCGTGCTGCTGGTCTCGGCCTTCGTGGTGATCCTCAACGAGACGATCATGGGCGTGGCCCTGCCGCGGCTGATGAGCGACCTGGCGATCACGGCGGTCGCCGCCCAGTGGCTCACCACCGCGTTCATGCTCACCATGGCCGTCGTCATCCCGGTCACCGGGTACCTGCTGCAGCGGCTGGCCACCCGCCCCGTGTTCCTCACGGCGATGGGCCTGTTCAGCCTCGGCACCCTCGTCTGCGCGGCGGCCCCGGGCTTCGGCGTGCTTCTGGTGGGCCGCGTCGTGCAGGCGTGCGGCACGGCCATCATGATGCCGCTGCTGATGACCACCGTGCTGACCCTCGTGCCCCCGGCCCGCCGCGGCCGGGTGATGGGCAACATCTCCGTCGTCATCTCGGTCGCGCCGGCCATCGGCCCGACGATCTCCGGCGTGATCCTCAGCGTGCTCGAGTGGCGGTGGATGTTCATCGTGGTGCTCCCCATCGCGCTCGCGGCGCTGGTGCTCGGCGGGATGCGGATCCAGGACGTCACCGAGCCGCGCCCGGCGCCCCTGGACCTGCTCTCCGTCGTCCTGTCCGCCCTGGGCTTCGGCGGGCTCGTCTACGGCCTCAGCGCCCTGGGCGAGGGCGGCGGCGCCGCCGTCCCGGCGTGGGCCCCCCTCGCCGGAGGGGCCGTGGCGCTGACCCTGTTCGTGCTGCGCCAGACGCGCCTGCAGCGCAGCGACCGCGCCCTGCTGGACCTGCGCACCTTCGCGTCCCGGACCTTCACCGCGGCGACCGTGGTGCTCGGGATCAGCATGATGGCCCTGTTCGGCACCCTCATCGTCCTGCCCATCTACCTGCAGACCGTGCACGGGCTCGAGCCGCTGGCCACCGGGCTCCTGCTGCTGCCCGGCGGGCTCGTGATGGGCCTGCTCGCGCCCGTCGTCGGGCGGGTCTACGACGCCGCCGGCCCCACCGTGCTGCTCGTGCCCGGAGCGCTGCTCGTCAGCGCCGTGCTGTGGGGGCTCACCCTCGCGTCGGCGACCACGCCGATCCTGCTGGTGCTCCTCGCCCACGTCGTGCTGAGCACCGGGCTGGCCCTGATGTTCACGCCGCTGTTCACCTCGGGGCTGGGTGCGCTGCCGCACAAGCTGTACTCGCACGGCTCCGCCGTCGTCGGCACGGTCCAGCAGGTGGCCGGCGCCGCCGGCACGGCCCTGTTCGTGGCCGTCATGGCCATCGGGGCCGAGGCGTCCGGGGCACCCGGCGTCGAGGCCACCGCCGCCGGTGTCCGGGCCGCGTTCCTGTGCGGGGCGGTCGTCTCGCTGCTCGCCGTCGTGGGGTCCTTCTGGGTGCGCCGCCCCGCGGCGGGCGTGACCACGCTGCCGCCGGGCGCGGCCCACTAGGCCGGCGGCGCGGACCGAGTGCGGGCGGGCCCCGGGCGACCACGGCATCCGTGGTCGCCCGGGGCCCGCCCCGTGTCCGTGGTGGGACGCCCGCCCCTACAGGCCCGCCGCCCGCACGCGCTGCGGGGGCCCGCCCACGACGACGACGTCCAGGTCCGGGTGGGCCTGCATCCCGCCCATGACGGCCGTGGGGTCGATCAGGCCCTCGGTGTGCACGAGGTCGTCGGTGGCCACCCCGGTGACGTCGAAGAACGGCTCGAAGACGTCGGAGGTCAGCAGCCCGAGCATCTGCGTGTTGTGCGCGGCGACGGCGAAGCTGTGCACCGTGCCGGCCGGGGCGTGCAGGAAGTCCCCGGGGGTCAGCAGCACCTCCTGGCCGTTGACCCACAGCCAGATCCGCCCGGACAGGCACAGGAAGTTCTCGGTGTGCAGCCGGTGGAAGTGGCGGACGATGTAGGGCTGCGGGGCGGCCAGGGTGCTGACCGCGAAGTACCGCCCGCCCGTGTGGCGCCCCCGGGCCGCGTAGGCGTTGACGGCGTCGGGCCAGGCGCGGCGGTCCCCGCCGCGGTGGCGCAGGAAGTAGCCCTCGGCGCCGGCGGGCAGCTCGTCGTCCCACACGTCCTGCGGGTCCACCTGCGGCAGCTCGTGCAGCCGGGCGTCGCCGGGCAGCAGCAGCTGGCCCGTGGAGGTCCCGGAAGCGGAGTAGACGTGGCGCTCCACCGCCGCGTCCGAGCCGACCAGGGCGTCCAGGGCCCCGGAGGGGGCGGAGAAGAACAGCAGCCTGCTCAGGTGGGACAGCATCCGGTAGGCCACCGGGGTGCCCGCCGGGACGTGGATCGAGTCCCCGGGCACCAGCACGCGGGACTGCCCGGGCAGCCAGAACTGCACGCTGCCGTCGAAGACGTAGTAGGAGCGCTGGTGGGAGGGCAGGCTGTGGAACGGCGTCCCGGCTCCCCGCGGGCCGAGCACGAACGCGGCGTCGAAGAGTCCGCCCGTGTCCGCGCCGCGGGCGACGACCGTCCACAGCTGCCCGTCGGTCTCGAAGCGCAGGCCCTCGCCGGACGCGAGGTAGTACGGGACCGGTTCGCCGGGCAGGGCGTCGATCACGGGCGCGAGGCCGTGCACGGCCTCCAGGTCGATGGCGGTCACAGGGAGTCTCCTGTCGTGGGGCGGGTGGTCAGGTGCCGGCGGAAGAAGGCCTCGACGTGCTCGAAGCCGAAGCCGCGGTCCTCGTCGGGGGCGCCCGGGCGCTCCGAGGTGCGGTAGCGGGCGGGGGCGGGTCCCTCGGCGGCGAGGCGCCCGTCGTCCATCACGCGGGCCAGCTCGACGTCCAGGCGCCCGGCCGGGTTGAGGAACCCGTGCTTGTAGCCCTCGACCAGGTAGAGCTCGCTGGCCGCGCCGGCGGCGACGAGGGCCTCGTGCAGCCGCTCGCTCTGCCGGTGCGGGACCAGGACGTCACCGGTGCCGTGGGAGATCTGGAACGGGGGAGCGGCACCGCTCACCCGGGCCAGCGGGCTCGCCGCCCGGGCCAGGTCCGGGCGGCCGGCGGCCGGCCCGCCCAGCAGCCGGGCCTCGGGGGTGCTCGTCCTGTCCGCGCCGGGGAGGGTGGTCTGCGCCGCGTCGGCCCCGGCGGTCAGGTCGGCCGGGCCGTAGGACTCCGCGACGGCCTGCACGGAGGCGTCCCCGGCGGTGTCCTCCTCGCCGGGGAGGCCCGGCAGGTGGCCGGTGAGCCCGGCCAGGGCGGCCAGGTGGCCACCGGCCGAGGAGCCCCACAGCCCCACCGCCCGCGGGTCGAGACCGAGCTGCCCCGCGGAGGCGCGCAGGAAGCGGATCGCGGCGCGGACGTCGTGCAGCTGGGCGGGGAACAGCGCCTGCCCGGAGAGCCGGTACTCGATGCTCGCCATGGCGCACCCGGTGGTGGCCGCGTGGCGGGCGAGGTCCGGGGCGAGGGTCCGGTCCCCGGTGAACCAGCCGCCCCCGTGCAGCCACAGCACCACCGGCACGGGCGCCCCGGTGGCGGGCGGTCGGTGGAGGTCCAGGAGCAGGTCGCCGGTTCCCCGGCGGGCGTACACGAGGCCGGCGTCGACGCGCACGGCCGCGACGGAGGAGGGAGGGTTCTGGGGCATGCCCTCCATCCTGTGCGGTCCGCCGCGGGGCGGCCAGCGGGAGTTCCCGCAGGGCCGTTCGGCCGCGCCGAACGGTCCGGCGGCTCAGGGGTGCGCCAGCTCGGCGGCGAGCCGCGCGAACTCCTCCAGCGGGCCGGGCCGCGGACCGGGGCGCAGGTACAGGTAGCTGGTGGCCGGGGGCGCGTCCTCGACGCGCACGAAGCGCACGCCGGGACGGGCGTAGCTCGCCTGCGCGGACTCCCCGGCGATGTTGACGCCCAGCCCGGCCCCGCACAGCTCCAGGACCTCCTCGAAGCTGCGGGCCACCGGCAGCAGCCGGGGGGCGGCGCCGTCCGCGGAGGCCAGGGCCGGGAACCAGCGCCCGGCGACCGCCCCGTCCTCGACCGACACGAAGGTCTCCCCGGCGAGCTCCGCCAGGCGCACCGACCCCCGGCCAGCGAACCGGTGCTGCTCCGGGACCACGAGCACGCACCCCTCCTCCCACAGCCGCAGGGCCGGGAACTGCTGGGCCGGTGCCTCGCCGATCTCGGCGACGAACGCGCAGTCCACCTCGCCCCGGGCGAGCGCGCCGTGGCAGCCGAGGAAGCCCAGCTGCCGGATCTCCCACTGCACCTGCGGCATCCGCCGGGCCGCCGCCGCCATGATCGTGCGGAAGCCGGGGCTGGAGACCATCAGCCCGATCCGCAGGCGCTGCCCGCCCGCGACGGCCTCGGCCCAGCCCACGACGTCCTCCATGGCCGCCACGGCCGCCCGCGCCCGCGGGATCAGCTCGCGGCCGTCCGCGGTCAGCTCGACGCGGCGGGAGGAGCGGCGGAACAGCCGGCGGGAGAGCCGCCGCTCCAGGGCGGAGACCTGCTCGCTGAGCGAGGAGGGGCTCAGGTGCAGCCGTGCGGCGGCGCGGCCGAAGTGGAGCTCCTCGGCCACGGCCAGGAAGCACCGGAGGTGGTGGATGGTGAGGTCCACGGCGCTGGGGATCCGTCCGCTCAGCCCCGCACGCGCTCCCGGATCCGGCGGGTGAGCTCCGCGGCGTCCTCGACGGCCTGCTCCGCGCGGCCCACCTCCGAGCGCAGCTCCTCCTGCACGGCGGGGTCCTTGAGGGAGCGCAGGTTGATCTCGAGGGTGACGAGCGCCGTGGCGACGGCGGCCCGCGCCGCCTCGGACGCCGCGGCCACGTCGCTGAGGACGTTGGGGTTGCACCAGCCCGTCAGCTCCCGGGCCAGGCCGACGACCTCCGCGCCCACGCCGATCAGCTGCTGCGGGGGCCGGGCGGCCCCCGCCGTGGCCTCCTGGATGGCCCGGGAGCGCTCCGTGCGCTCCTCCTCGGAGCCGGCGGGCAGGGCGTAGGCCTCGGCGAGCGCCCCGAAGGCCTCGGCGTCGGCGTCGGCCAGGCGCAGCGCGTCCGGGATCAGCTCCTCGGCGCGCGCGGCCGCCCGCTCGGCGTCCTGTGCGTGCTCGGCGTGGTCGGGGCCGGTGGTGTAGCGGGCGGCCATCGCGAGCAGCGCCGCGCCCAGGGCTGCCTGGAGGGCCCCGGCGGCGCCGCCCCCGGGGGCGGGCTCGCCCGAGGCCATGCGCTCGACGTAGGCCTGGACGTTCTCCGAACTGATCACGGTCGTTCCTTCCGACGGCGGACGTGCTCACGAGCCTAGCCCGCCGGCCGGGCGGGCGGGTCGTTCAACCGGTGTTCGCCCGGCCCCGCTACGGTGACCGGTGAGCGCGGGCGTCCGGTCCCGCGGACTGTGGACGGCCGGTCCCCGGGACGAGGAGAATGATGGGCAGCAGCAAGGCGATCACGGCGGCCGGACTGGCCGCGGCCCTGGCGGCGGGCGCGGCGGCGCCGGCCACGGCGGGGCAGGGGCACGGGCGGGACGCGGAGCACCGGAAGGAGCAGGCGGTGCAGGAACCGGTGCGGTTCATGACCTACAACGCCTCGCTGAACCGCGGGACCGAGGGGCGGCTCCGGGCGGACCTCACGGCCCCGGACGACCCGCAGGCGAAGGCGGTGGCCGAGGTGATCCAGCGCGCCGACCCGGACGTGCTGCTGGTCAACGAGTTCGACTTCGACGCCGGGGCCCGCTCCGCCGAGCTGTTCCGCACCCGCTACCTCGCCGTCGGCCAGAACGGCCAGGACCCCGTGGACTACCCCTACGTCTACACCGCCCCGGTGAACACGGGCGTGCCCTCCGGGCTGGACCTCGACCAGGACGGCGCCGTGGGCGGGCGCGGCGACGCCTGGGGCTTCGGGCTCTTCCCCGGCCAGTACGGCATGGTCGTGTACTCCAAGCACCCCGTCGACACGCACGGCGTGCGCACGTTCCGGGACTTCCGCTGGGCGGACATGCCCGGCAACCTCCTCCCCGCCGACTACTACACCCCTGAGCAGGCGGAGCAGCTGCGCCTGTCCAGCAAGTCCCACTGGGACGTGCCCGTGCGGATCGGCTCCCGCACCGTCCACGTGCTGGCCTCACACCCCACCCCGCCGACGTTCGACGGGCCGGAGGACCGCAACGGGCGGCGCAACCACGACGAGATCCGGTTCTGGGCCGACTACGTGGGCGGCCCCGCGGCGTCGTCGTACGTCTACGACGACGAGGGCTGGCGCGGCGGGCTGGAGCCGGGGGCCCGCTTCGTGGTCATGGGCGACCAGAACGCCGACCCGCACGACGGCGACTCGTGGCCCGGGGCCGTCCAGCAGCTGCTCGGGCACCCCCGGGTGCAGGACCCGCTGCCCGCCTCCGCCGGCGGCCCCGAGGCCGCCGCCCGGCAGGGCGGGGCGAACCTCCGGCACGTCTCCGACCCGGCCCACGACACCGCGGACTTCAGCGACGACCCCGCCCCCGGCAACCTCCGGGCCGACTACGTGCTCCCGTCGGAGAACCTGCGGGTCGTGGGCTCCGGGGTGTTCTGGCCCGCCCCGGGCGAGCCCGGCGCGGAGCTGACCGGCGAGCACCCGTTCCCCACCTCCGACCACCGCCCCGTCTGGGTGGACGTTGCCCTGCCCGCCGGGGGCCGGGGATGACCCCCTCCCGGCAGGAGGAGGCCTCCGCGCTGCTGGACCGGGTCCTGGAGCTGGTCGACGTCGTCGCCCGCGCCCGCCGCCGGGCCGCGCGGGAGGTCGGGCAGGTCAACCCCCGGCACCGGCCCTCGGCGCTGAACCTCGTGGACTACGTGGCGGTGCGCAGCCAGGACGTCCGCGACCTGCAGCAGCGGCTGCGCGCGCTGGGGCTGTCCTCCCTGGGCCGGATGGAGGCCGGGGTGGAGCCGCACCTGCGCGCCGTCGTGGAGACCCTGCAGGTGCTCGCCGGCCGGACGGGGGAGGGGTGGGTCCTGGCCGGAGCGGGGGACCGGGCCGGTGACGGGGCCGGGGAGCCGGAGCTGCCGGGGGCCGAGGTGCTGCGGCGCAACACCGCCGCGCTGCTCGGCCCGGGCCGGGAGGACCGGGCCACCCGGATCATGGTCACCTTCCCCTCCGAGGCCGCCGGGGACGCGCGGCTCGTGGAGGACATGGTCCGCGCCGGCATGGACGTGGCCCGCATCAACTGCGCGCACGACGGTCCGGAGCAGTGGGCGGCGATGATCGGCCACGTCCGGGCGGCCGAGCGGGCGCTCGGCCGGGAGGTGCGCGTGGCCATGGACCTGGCCGGGCCCAAGCTGCGCACCGGTCCCCTCGAGCCGGGCCCGCGGGTGCGGAAGATCAAGCCCGCGCGGGACGCCACCGGGCACGTCACGGCCCCCGCCCGCCTGTGGCTGGGCGAGCCGGACCCCGCGGTCGACGACGACGCCCCGGCCGTCCCCGTCGTCGAGCCCGCCTGGACCGCCGCGCGCACCCCGGGGGAGCGGCTGCGGCTCAAGGACGCCCGCGGCTCGGGGCGGAGCCTTCGCGTGCTCGAGGCCACCGGTCCCGGCGTGCTCGTGGAGTGCTCCCGGACCGTCTACTTCGCCACGGGCCTGGGCGTCGAGGGCGAGGACGGGTCGCGGGGCACCCTCGGCGAGCTGCCCGCCGTCGAGCAGTCCGTGCGCGTGCGCACGGGGGACACGCTGGTGCTGACCCGGGACATGTCCCCCGCCCCCGTGCGGGACACGGGACCCCACCGGATCGGCTGCTCGCTGCCGGAGGCGTTCGACGACGCCCGCGCGGGCCAGCCCGTGTGGATCGACGACGGGAAGATCCACGGCCGGATCCGCTCCGTCACCCCCGACGAGATCGAGCTCGAGGTGCTGCAGGCCGGGCCCGGCGGCACGCGGCTGCGGGCCGAGAAGGGCATCAACCTCCCCGAGACGGACCTGGGCATCGCCGCGCTGACCGCGGAGGACCGCGCGCACCTGTCGTTCGTGGCCGAGCACGCGGACATCGTCAGCATGTCCTTCGTGCGCTCGCGCGAGGACGTGGCGGACCTGCTGCGGGAGCTGGAGGCCATCGGCGACCACGCCCTGGACGTCACCCTGAAGATCGAGACGGTCGGCGGCTTCGAGGCGCTGCCCCTCATGCTGCTCGAGGCCATGCGCTGGGAGGACGTGGGGGTGATGATCGCCCGCGGCGACCTCGCCGTCGAGGCCGGGTTCGAGCGGCTGGCCGAGGTGCAGGAGGAGATCCTGTGGCTGTGCGAGGCCGGGCACGTCCCGGTCGTGTGGGCCACCCAGGTGCTCGAGTCCCTCGCCAAGAAGGGCCTGCCGTCCCGGGCCGAGGTCACCGACGCGGCGATGGGCCAGCGCGCCGAGTGCGTGATGCTCAACAAGGGCCCGTTCGTGGTCGCGGCGATCGAGGCGCTCGACGACATCCTCGTGCGCATGCAGGGCCACGCCGAGAAGAAGTCGGACATGCTCCGGCGGCTCCGCGCCTGGGCCCCGCTCGTCGACTGACCGCGCAGGGTGAGCCCCGCCACGCCCGTGGCACACTGGTGGCATGGCCGCCCGCGACACCGCCGTCCTCCGCTTCCTCGCCGCCCCGACCGACGCCGGGCGCACCGGCACCGTGGACGGCGGCCGCGTGCTCGAGTGGATCGACCGGGCCGCGTACGCCTGCGCGGTCGGCTGGTCCCGCTCGTACAGCGTGACGGCGTACGTGGGCAACATCCACTTCGACCGCCCGGTGTGCGTGGGCGACATGGTCGAGGTCGCGGCGAAGATCGTCCACACCGGCCGCTCCTCGATGCACATCCGCGTGGAGGTCGCCTCCGCGGACCCGCGCGAGCCCGGGGTCACCCTCAAGGACACCTGCCTGATCATCATGGTGGCCGTCGACGGCAACGGCCGGCCCGTCCCCGTCCCGCAGTGGGCGCCGGAGACCGAGTACGAGCGCCGGCAGCAGGCGATCACGCAGCGGCGGATCGAGCTGCGCGACCGCATCGAGGCGCTGATGGCCGAGCAGAGGTACACGGACGAGGGCACCGCCGAGGAGACCGTGCTGCGCTTCCTCGCCGCGCCCACGGACGTCAACTGGGGCGGGAAGGTGCACGGCGGGACGGCCATGCGCTGGATCGACGAGGCCGCCTACGTGTGCGGGTCCCGGTGGGCCGGCCGGCCCGTGATCGCCGTCTACGCCGGCGGGGTCCGCTTCTACCGGCCCATGCACATCGGCCACCTGGTCGAGATCCGGGCCCGGCTCATCCACACCGCCGCCCGCGGCCTGCACGTCTCCGTCAACTGCTGGTCCGGGGACCCCACCACCGGCGAGCTGCGGCTGACCACCAACTGCCTCATGGTCATGGTCGCCCTCGACGACGAGGGCCGCGCCCTGCCCGCCCGGCCGTGGGAGCCCGTCAGCCAGGAGGACCGGGACCTGGACGCCTTCGCCCGCGAGCTCGTGCGGCTGCGGGCCGAGTTCCCCGACTCCTTCCAGCACGTCGACCCGTCCGTCTCGCGCCTGCCCGGCGGCTGAGCCCGGGCGCCTCCGCCGTGGGCGAATCCCCGGTCCTGCGCTGCGCGCCGTGCCTATAGTGGGGCCGAGACCGCCGTCCCCGGCCCCAAGGAGAGCACGTCCCATGGACTTCAACCCCCTGAACAAGGCGTTCGACGAGCAGGGCAGGCCGAAGCCCGCCATGAACAAGGTCCTCGACACCGTACTGCGCGTGCAGCGGCCGGTGGTGCTGAAGTTCGTGCAGAAGGAGCGCTCCGAGCACCCGGACGAGACGCCCCAGCAGCTCGCCGAGCGGCTCGAGAAAATCTACCTCCGCTCCGTGACCGTGGGCGGCGGGGCCGTGGGCGCGACGGCCGTGGTCCCCGGCGTCGGCACGATCGCGTCGCTGGGGCTGTCCTCCTTCGCGGTGGTCGGCTACCTGGAGGCCACCGCCCTCTACGCCCAGGCGATCGCGGAGCTGCACGGCGTGCACACCGAGGACCCCGAGCGGACCCGCACCATGGTGATGGCCCTCATGCTCGGCGAGGACGGCAAGCAGGTGATGAACCAGATCCTGGCCAGCGGCACCAAGGGCAAGGGCCTCGTCTCCTCGTGGGGCCTGATGATGGGCAGGGACGACTCCAAGACCTTCGACGTCGGGCGCACCATCCGCAACATGTTCGTCAAGCGCTTCATCGCCCGCCAGACCGGTGCGGTCTTCGGCCGCGCCCTGCCGTTCGGCGTGGGCGCGATCGTGGGCGGCGGCGCGAACCTCGCCATGGCCAAGCAGGTCATCGCCGCGACCCACGAGGCGTTCGGCCCCCTGCCGGCGAGCTTCCCGGCCGATCTCGCCACCGCGAGGCGCGCCCCCCGGTTCCGGGACCGCACGGGCGGGAAGGACACCGCCCGCGGCGAGATCCAGGGCGAGCAGCAGTAGCCCCACCGCTTCCCGGAGCGCTCCGGCCGACGACGCCCCGCGGGCCCGCCCGCGGGGCGTCGTCGGCATTTCACCCCGACGTGCCCCTCGTTGGCCGCTCGTTCACCGCCGCTCCCTAGCCTCGGGAGCGAGCGGCGGAGACCGCCGCCCCGAGCCGAGGGAGCGCCGTGCGACCGACCGTCTACGCCCACCGCGGATCCAGCGCCGCCTACGCGGAGCACACCCGCGCCGCCTACGTCCAGGCCCTGCTCGACGGCGCCGACGGCGTCGAGTGCGACGTGCACCTGACCCGCGACGGGCAGCTCGTGCTCCACCACGACGCCCAGCTCGGGCGCACCAGCGACGGCCGCGGCCCCGTCTCCGCGCGCACGCTCGCCGAGCTGCGCGGCCTGGACTGGAGCTCCTGGAAGGGCGTCGAGGTCCCGCCCACCCACGGGGCCGCGGACCGGCAGCTGCTGAGCCTGCCCGAGCTGCTGGAGCTGCTGCGCGACGCCGGCCGCCCCGTGGGCCTGGCCGTCGAGACGAAGCACCCGAGCCCGTACGGCCACCGGCTCGAGGAGGAGCTCCTGGCCCTGCTGATGCGCGAGGGCTGGGACCCCGAGACCGGCCGGCTGGACAACATCGACGTCTCGCTCATGAGCTTCCACCCCGACGCCGTGCGCTACCTCCTGGAGTCGGTCCCGCCCCGGCTCGTGTGCCAGCTCGTGGAGACCACCACCCGGCGCACCGTGCGGGAGAGCCTGCGGGTGAGCGGGGCGGCCGCGGCCGTGCTGCACGCGGGCATGCGCCTCGTCGTGCCCCCGGCCGTCCCGGTGATCAGCGGCGGGCTCGTGGGCCTCGCCGGCCCGGGCATCGACTTCGTCCGCGCCCACCCGGAGCTGGTCCGGCAGTGGCACGCGGACGGCTCCGTGCTGCGGGTGTGGACGGTCGACGAGCGGCGGGACGTGGAGCTGTGCCAGGCGCTGGGCGTCCAGGAGCTGACGACCAACCGGCCCGCCGAGGTCCTGCAGTGGACGGGCTCCGCGCTCACGGGCGCCCCCACCCTGAGCCGGTGAGCGCTGCCGCCGGCGGGGAGGGCGGCACCGCGGGGACACGGCAGGGCCCCGTCCGGGAGACCGGGCGGGGCCCTGCGCGCGGGACGGGGGCTCAGCAGGCCAGGTAGTCCACGAGCTGCGACGCGATGCCCGTGTACGTGGCGGGCGTGAGCTCGGACAGCCGCCGCTCCGCCGCGGGGGGCAGGCCCAGCCCGGCCACGAACTCCTTGAGCCGGGCCGCGTCCACCCGCTGCCCGCGGGTGAGGTCCTTGAGCCGCTCGTAGGGGTTGTCCATCCCCGCGACGCCCGCGACGGCCTCGGCGCGCATCACCATCTGGATCGCCTCGGCCAGCACCTCCCAGTTCTGGTCGAGGTCCGCGGCCAGGACGTCCTCGGCGACGTCGAGCCGGGCCAGGCCCTTGACCACGTTGGAGACCGCGAGCAGCGAGTGGCCGAAGGCCACGCCGATGTTGCGCTGGGAGGAGGAGTCCGTGAGGTCGCGCTGCCAGCGGGACGTCACGAGCGTGGCGGCCAGGGTGTCCAGCAGGGCGTTGGAGAGCTCCAGGTTCGCCTCGGCGTTCTCGAACCGGATGGGGTTGACCTTGTGCGGCATGGTCGAGGAGCCGGTGGCGCCCTCGACCGGGATCTGCTGGAAGTAGCCGATGGAGATGTAGGACCAGACGTCCGTGCAGAGGTTGTGCAGGATCCGGTTGAAGCGGGCCACGTCCGCGTAGAGCTCCGCCTGCCAGTCGTGGGACTCGATCTGGGTGGTCAGCGGGTTCCAGGTCAGTCCCAGGCCCTCCACGAAGGTGCGGGAGACCTCGGTCCAGTCCGCGTCCGGGACGGAGGCGTAGTGCGCGGCGTACGTGCCGGTGGCGCCGTTGATCTTGCCGAGGTACTCGGTGCGCTCGATCCGGGCGAGCTGGCGGGACAGGCGGTGGGCGACCACGGCCATCTCCTTGCCCAGGGTCGTGGGCGTGGCGGGCTGGCCGTGGGTGCGGGAGAGCATCGGGGTGCCCGCCGCGGAGCGGGCGAGCTCCTCGAGGTCGGCCACGAGGCCCCGGGCGGCGGGCAGCCACACGTCGGTCACCGCGTCCTTGATCCCCAGCGCCCACGCGAGGTTGTTGATGTCCTCCGACGTGCAGCCGAAGTGCACCAGCGGGACGAGGTGCTCGAGCCCGAGGGCGGGCAGGCGGCGGCCGATGTAGTACTCGACGGCCTTGACGTCGTGGACGGTGACGGCCTCGATCCCGGCGAGCTCGGCCACCGCGTCCGTGTCGAAGTCCGTGACGATCCGGCGCAGCCCGGCCTTCTGCTCCTCGTCGAGCGGGGAGAGCCCGGGGAGCACGGTCCGCTCGGCCAGGTGGACGAACCACTCGACCTCCACGTGCACGCGGTTGCGGTTGAGCGCCGCCTCGGAGAGGTGGTCGACCAGCGGGGCGACCACGGGCTGGTAGCGGCCGTCGAGCGGGCCCAGCGCGACGGGCGGGACGGCGGCGGCGAGCGCGGCGCGCCCGGAGGACAGGATGCGGTTCGTGGTGGGCATGGGCCCATTCTCCCACGGTCCCCGGGCCCTCCCGGGCGGACGATTTGTCGTCCGTCGCCAACTTTGGCAGGACCCGGTTGTAGCTTTCGCGCCGAAAAGCACCGGGTCGTCCGGAGCGGCGTCATCCACCGGGGAACCCCGGGGGGAGCGGGGATAGCATGACCTCCATGAGTGCCAACGACGCTGCCCGCACGCCGCTCGGAGAACCCGCGGCCGGAGGGACGACCACCGCCACCACCCCGGCGGTCCGGCCGCGCCCCGCTCTGTCCCGCCTGCCCCGCTACGCCGCCGGCAAGCCGCCGGTCGCCGTGGAGGGCTTCGCCTCCTACAAGCTCTCCTCCAACGAGAACCCGTTCGGGCCCGTCCCGGCCGTCCGCGACGTCCTGGCCCGCTGGGAGGACGTCCACCGCTACCCCGAGACCACCTCCGCGGAGCTGCGCGAGGTCCTCGGCGAGTTCCTGGGCGTGCCCGCCGAGGACATCGTCACCGGCGCCGGCAGCCTCGGCGCCCTCAACCAGCTGCTCGGCGCCTTCGTGGGCGCCGGCGAGGACGGCGCCCCGGACGAGGTCGTCCACGCGTGGCGCTCCTTCGAGGCCTACCCCATCAGCATCGGGCTCTCGGGCGGGCTCGGCGTGCCGGTGCCCAACCGCCGCGACGGCTCCCACGACCTCGAGGCGATGGCCGCGGCCGTGACCGGGCGCACGAAGGTCGTGCTGCTGTGCACGCCCAACAACCCCACGGGCCCCAGCCTCACCACCGCCCAGGCCGAGGACTTCCTGGCCGCGGTGCCCCGCGACGTCGTCGTCGTGATCGACGAGGCCTACCAGGAGTTCCAGCGCCGGGACGACCTGGTCGACGGCATCGAGATGTACCGCCGGCACCCCAACGTCGTCGTGCTGCGGACGTTCTCGAAGGCGCACGGGCTGGCCGGGCTGCGGATCGGCTACTCGGTGGCCCGCCCGGAGATCACCCAGTACCTGCGCCAGGCCGCGCCCGCCTTCTCGGTCACGGACCTCGCCCAGCGCGCCGCCATCGCGTCGGTGCGCCACTACGACGAGGTCGCGGAGCGGGTCCAGCGCGTCGTCGACGAGCGCGAGCGCGTCCTGGCGGGCCTCGACGCCCTCGACTGGCCGTACCCCGAGACCCAGGCCAACTTCGTGTGGCTGAACCTCGGCGAGCACAGCGGGGCCTTCGCCGAGCTGTGCGACGCCCACGCCCTCGCCGTGCGCCGCTTCGGCGCCGAGGGGGTCCGGGTGACCATCGGGGAGCCCGAGGCCAACACCCGGCTGCTGCAGCTGTGCGCGCAGTTCCCCCACCCGCCCGTGCTCTGACCCGAGCACGCCCCTGACCTGCTCCGAGCCGAGCAATCCGAAAGGACGTCCTGACCATGGATGCCGCCCCATCGTCCCCGGCCGCCCACGCGCCGGGCCGCGCCGCCGCCGCACCGCAGGTGCGCACCCGCCTGGTGCGCCTGCTGGACCGTGACGGCCGTCTCGGCGAGGACCCCGTCTTCTCGCCCCACGTCGGCGACATCGGGACGGAGGAGCTGCGCGGGCTCTACCGCTCGATGGCGCTCGCCCGCCGCTTCGACGAGGAGGCCCACAACCTCCAGCGGCAGGGCGAGCTCGTGCTGTGGGCGCCGATGCGCGGGCAGGAGGCCGCCCAGGTGGGCTCCGTGCGCGCGGTGCTCCCGGACGACCACGTCTTCCCGACCTACCGGGAGCACGCGGTGGCGATCGAGCGGGGCGTCGACCCCGCCGAGCTCCTCACCGTCTTCCGCGGGCACGCCGCCGGGGGGTGGAAGCCGAGCGAGCACCACATGGGCGTGTACTCGATCGTGCTGGGCTGCCAGGTCCCGCACGCCGTCGGCTACGCCATGGGCATGGACCTGGACCGCCGCGCCGCCGAGGCCGAAGGGCGCGAGGCCGCGCCCGGCGCCGCCCTGGTGTACTTCGGCGACGGCACCTCCACTCAGGGCGAGGTGCACGAGGGCATGGTCTTCGCCGCGTCCTACGACGCGCCCGTCGTCTTCTTCGTGCAGAACAACCAGTGGGCGATCTCCGTGCCGTTCAGCACCCAGTCCCGGGTGCCCCTGGCCGAGCGCGCGGCGGGCTACGGGTTCGAGGGGATCCGCGTGGACGGCAACGACGTCCTCGGCGTCCTGGCCGTCACCCGCTACGCCCTCGAGAAGGCGCGCCGCGGTGAGGGCCCCGTGCTCGTGGAGGCCGAGACCTACCGCCTCGGCGCCCACACCACCGCCGACGACCCCACCAAGTACCGGGACCGGGAGGACGAGCGGCGCTGGGCCGAGCTCGACCCGCTGGTGCGCCTCGAGACGCACCTGCGGGAGTGCCACGGCACCGGCGACGACTTCTTCGCGGCCGTGGCCGCCGACGCCCAGGTGTTCGCCGACGCCGCCCGCGCCCACGTGCTGGCGATGTCCCCGCCCCGGTTCGAGGAGTTCTTCGACAAGCCCTACGCCGAGCCGCACCCCCTCGTCGAGGAGGAGCGCGCCTGGTACGCCGCCTACCAGGCGGGTTTCGCGGACGACGACGCGGAGGGCGGCGACGGGGCCGGTCCGGCCGGTCCCGACCGCGGCACGCAGGCGTCGGGCCTGACCGTCGCCGCCGATCCCGACCACCCCGCCGAGGGCACCGCCTCGGGGACCCAGGAGGACCTCGCATGAACGACGTCGCGACCCTGACGCTCGCGAAGGCCGTCAACGCCGGCCTGCGCCGGGCGATGGAGGACAACCCCAAGGTCATGCTCATGGGCGAGGACATCGGGTCCCTGGGCGGGGTGTACCGCGTCACCGAGGGGCTGAAGCGGGACTTCGGGGCCCACCGCGTGCTCGACACCCCGCTGGGGGAGGCCGGGATCGTGGGCACCGCCGTGGGCCTGGCGATGCGCGGCTACCGGCCCGTGTGCGAGATCCAGTTCGACGGCTTCTCGTTCCCGGCGTTCAACCAGATCACCACCCAGCTCGCCAAGATGCGCAACCGCACCAGCGGGGACGTCACCGTCCCGGTGACGATCCGGATCCCCTACGGCGGGGTCATCGGCTCCGTCGAGCACCACTCGGAGTCCCCGGAGGCGCTGTTCGCCCACACGGCCGGGCTGCGCATCGTCACCCCGTCCAACGCCCAGGACGCGTACTGGATGACCCAGCAGGCCATCGCGTGCGAGGACCCGGTCATCGTCTTCGAGCCCAAGCGCCGCTACTGGCTCAAGGGCGCCGTGGACACGCAGCGCCCCACCGCCGACCCGTTCTGCGCCCAGGTGGTCCGCCCGGGCGAGGACGCCACCGTCGTGGCCTACGGGCCCCTCGTGCCCGTCGCCCTCGCCGCGGCGGAGGCCGCCGCGGAGGACGGGCGCAGCGTGGAGGTCATCGACCTGCGCTCGCTCTCGCCCATCGACTTCGACACCCTCGAGGACTCCGTGCGCCGGACCGGCCGCCTCGTCGTCGCGCACGAGGCGCCGACCTTCGGCGGGCTCGGCGGGGAGATCGCCGCGCGCATCACCGAGCGGGCGTTCTACTCCCTGGAGGCCCCGGTGCTGCGCGTCGGTGCGTTCCACATGCCGTACCCCGTGGCGGCCGTCGAGGACCAGTACGTGCCCGACCTCGACCGGATCCTGGAGGCCCTGGACCGGTCCTTCGCCTACTGAGCCCAGCCGAGCCCTGCCGAGCCCTGTCGGCGCCTGCCGACGCGTGCCGGCGACCGCCGAACCGGTCGCCGGCCCGGGCCGCCGCCGCCGCGGGGGCCCGTGAGAGAGGAAGTGGAAACATGCCCCAGATCTTCAAGCTGCCCGACGTGGGCGAGGGCCTGACCGAGGCCGAGATCCTGGCGTGGAAGGTCGCGCCGGGGGAGACCGTGACGGTCAACCAGGTGCTCGTGGAGATCGAGACGGCGAAGTCCGTCGTCGAGCTGCCCTCCCCGTACGCCGGGACGGTCCTGGACCTGCTCGTGCCCGAGGGCGGCACCGTCGAGGTCGGGACCCCGATCATCGCGGTGGCCTTTCCCGGGGAGACCGCGGGCGCCGCCCCGGCCGCCGGTCCGCGGGCGGCAGCCGCGTCCGCCCCGGCGCGGGAGGAGCAGGCCGAGGAGTCCCGTCCGCTCGTGGGCTCGGGGCCCAAGGCGGACCCGGTGCGCCGCCGCCGCCGGAGCGCCCCGGCCCCGGAGGCCGTCCCCGCCGCGCCGGCCGCCGCGGAGCCCGCCCGCTCGGCGGGGTGGACGGAGAAGCTCTCCCGCGGCGCCCTGGTCGGCGGGCTCGGCGGCTCCCTGGGCGGCAGCCTGGGCAACGGCCTCGGCAGCGGCCTGGGCAACGGCCTCGGCAGCGCGGCGCAGGGCCTCGCCGACCGCGCGGCACGCCTCGCCGAGGACCGCGGGGTCTGGCGCCGGCCCGGCCGCGGGGACGAGCCCGGCACCCCGCCGGTCGCGACCCCGCCCCGCCGGCCGGCGCTCGCGAAGCCCCCGGTGCGCAAGGCCGCCCGCGACCTGGGCATCGACCTCGCCGACGTCCCGGCGACCGGGGCCGCCGGCCAGATCACCAAGCAGGACCTGCTGGCCCACGCCGCGCGGCTGCGCGAGGCCGGCGCCCGGCGCCCGGCCGCGGCACCGGGCCAGGACGGGCGGATCGAGCGGATCCCGGTCAAGGGCGTGCGCAAGGCCACCGCGCAGAACATGGTGCGCAGCGCCTTCAGCGCCCCGCACGCATCGGTGTTCGTGGACCTCGACGCCTCACGGACCATGGAGTTCGTCCAGCGGCTCAAGGCCGCCCCGGACTACGCGGGGGTCAAGGTCACGCCGCTGCTGGTCCTGGCGAAGGCGGTCATGTGGGCGGTGGCCCGCACCCCGCAGGTCAACGCGACGTGGACGGACGAGGAGATCCTCGTGAAGCACTTCGTCAACCTCGGCATCGCGGCGGCCACGCCCCGGGGGCTCATGGTGCCCAACATCAAGGACGCCCAGGACCTGAGCCTGCGCGAGCTCGCCGTGGCCCTGGACGAGCTCTCCCGCACGGCGCGCGCGGGCCGCACCCAGCCGGCGGACATGCAGGGCGGGACCGTGACCATCACCAACATCGGGCCCCTCGGCCTGGACACGGGGACCCCGATCATCAACCCCGGCGAGGTGGCCATCGTCGCCTTCGGCAGCATCAAGCAGAAGCCGTGGGTCGTGGACGGCGCCGTGGTGCCCCGCTGGGTGACCACCCTGGGCGGATCGTTCGACCACCGGGTGGTCGACGGGGACCTCGCCGCCCGCTTCATCGCCGACGTCGCCCGGATCCTCGAGGAGCCGGCCCTGCTCCTGGACTGAGCCGCGGCCGCGGGCACGGCAACGGCCCCGTACCGGAAGGTACGGGGCCGTCTGCTCCGCCGTCGACGGGCGGTTCCGCGGCCTGCGGCTCTCCCCGCCGGGCCCTCGGCCCGGCACCGCACTCCACGGACGGCGGGTGGTCGTTCCCCGCGCCCGGTGTCCCACCGGTACGGATCCGCGATTGAAATCCCCCCAGACACAATCACACATCTCATTCACGATGGATCACCGCGGGACACGAGCCGCGGTGGCGACCGACCCGGTCGGCCCCCGGTGCTCGCACCGGCGACCTGTCCCCCCACGCCCGGCGGCCGCCTCAGCGCGCCCCCCTGACGTCCAGGACTGGCACCAGTATGTCCCAGGCCTGGACGAAAGTCTGTCCCCCGAAGTGCGCATGACCTGGCGTGACGGACATCACCTCCGGGGTCCCGGCCGTAGGCTGGGGCCATGCCCCGCCCCGCCCCGCCCCGCCCCTCCACCCGCTCCGCCGTCCCGGCCTTCCGGGTGATGGAGATCCTCGCCGCCGTCGAGCGGCTCCGGGCCGAGGGCCGGGACGTCGTCTCCCTGTGCGCGGGCGAGCCCTCCGGCGGAGCGCCCCGGGCCGTGGCCCGGGCGGCCGCGCGCGTGCACGCCCGCAACGAGGGCCTCGGGTACACCCCGGCCCTCGGCGCCGAGCCGCTGCGCCGGGCCGTGGCCGGCCACTACGCCCGGTGGTACGGCCTCGAGGTCTCTCCGGAGGACGTCGCGATCACCACGGGGGCCTCCGGGGCGCTGGTGCTGACCTTCCTGGCGGCGTTCGACGTGGGGGACCGGGTCGCGGTGTGCCGGCCCGGCTACCCGGCCTACCGCAACACCCTGGCCGCCCTCGGCGCGGACGTGGTCGAGCTCGACTGCGGCCCGGCCACGCGCTTCCAGCCCACGCCCGCGATGCTCGACGCCGCGGCCGCCCGGCACGGACCGCTGCGCGGCCTCGTGGTGGCGGGCCCGGCCAACCCCACCGGCACCCTGCTCGCCCCGGAGGAGCTCGCGGCGCTCGCGCGCTGGTGCGCCGAGCACGGGACCCGGCTGATCAGCGACGAGATCTACCACGGGATCGTGCACGCGGCCCCGGAGGGGGCCGGCCGACCCGGTGGGCGGCCGTACCGGGGGGCCAGCGCCTGGGAGCACGACCGGGACGCGGTGGTCATCTCGTCGTTCTCCAAGTACTGGGGGATGACCGGGTGGCGCCTCGGCTGGGCGCTGCTGCCCCGGGACCTGGTGGCGCCCGTCGACGCGCTCGCCGGCAACGTGAGCCTCTGCCCGCCGGCCGCGGCGCAGCACGCCGCCGTCGAGGCGTTCTCTGAGGAGTCCTACGCCGCCGCCGACCGCGCGGTCGAGGGCTTCGCCCGCTCCCGGGGGCTGCTCCTGGACGCCCTGCCCGCCCTGGGCTGGGGGGAGAACGCCCCGGCGGACGGGGCGTTCTACCTCTACGCCGAGCTCGGGGAGCAGCTCGAGCGCCACGGCAGCTCGCTGGAGTGGTGCCGGCGGCTGCTCGAGGCCGAGGCCGTGGCGGTCGTGCCCGGACTGGACTTCGACGCGGCCCGCGGCCACCGCACGGTCCGGCTCTCCTTCGCGGCGGGGCCCGACCGGGTGGAGGAGGCGATCAGGCGGATCCTGCGCTTCCAGGCCCGGCCCTGAAGCACTCCGCGAGGTGTCCCGGGAGCACCCCGGTGCGCAGCAGGAACTGGTGGGCGGTCGTGGGGCCCACGAACACGAGGCCCCGCTCCTTGAGCCGGGCGGCGAGCCGGTCGCCCTCCGGGGACCGGGCGGGCAGCTCCAGCACGGTGCGCGGCGGCTCCGCGCGGACCGGCCGCAGGCCCTCGAGGAGCTCGGCCCACTCGCCCGGGCCCCGCTCCGCGCACGCGCGGGCGTTGTGCACCACGGCGGCGATCTTGGTCCGGTTGCGGATCACCGCGGGATCGAGCAGCAGCTCGTCGACGTCGTCCTCCGTCATCCGGGCGACCTCCTCCGGGGCGAAGCCCCGGAACGCCCGGTGCAGCCCGTCCCGGCGCTGGGCGATGCTCCAGCGGGCCAGGCCGGCCTGGAGGATCTCGAGGCACAGGGCCTCGAAGAGGCCGGCGGAGGAGCGGGGTGCGGTGCCCCAGCGCCGGTCGTGCTCCTCGAGGACCTCCGGGCCGGTGGCGGCCCAGGGGCAGCGGCGCAGGCCGTCGCCGCAGAGCACGGCGCGGAAGGCGTCGGCGGCGGCGGTGCTCCCGGGAACCGCCGCGGGGCCGGCCCCGGGCGGGGCCGGGGGCGCGGACGGGGGCGTGGGGTCGGGGTGCGGCGCGTGGCCGTCGGCGGGGCTGTCCATGGCCCCACCGTAGGGACGGCCCCGGTCCGGGGCGGCGCCGGGGCGGAGCGCTGTGGACGGGGCGGGCCCGGCCGCGGCGGCCGGCCCGCGGTGCAGTGCGGACGCCGTCAGAACCGGGAGACCTCGCCGGTGCCGTCGGCGATCTCGATGGCCACGGGCTCCTCGTCCGCGGTGTTGCCGTCGTGCACGATGAACACCGCCGTGGGGTCCCCCTCGGGGAAGGCCCGGATCGTGACGGACCCGGACGTCGCGGCGTTGAGCACCTCCATGGCCTGGCGGGTGGCGGCGCGCAGCACGGCCGTGGGCAGGGGCTTGCCGCGCTCGTCGAGGATGTCCACCTGGACCCCCCGGGCCCGGGCCGCCCGGGCGATCTCGAGCAGGTAGGACGTGGCCAGCGCGCGGCCGCGGATCGAGTCCCGCAGCTGCGCCTCGGTGAGCCGGAACTGGTCGATCTCGTAATCCGTGACGGGGGAGGCGTCGTGCGCGATCCGCTCGAGCAGCCCGCCGGCGAGGCGGCGCACCTCCTGGACGCGCTGGACGGAGGCGTTGACGACGTCCCGCTCGGCCTCGTCGTGCGTGCGGGCGGAGATCACCATCTCCCGGGCCTCGGCGAAGGCGGTGGAGGCCCGGTCGTACTCCCGGGCGATGAGCTGGCTCGCCAGGAGCAGGGCCGCGGCCGCGGCGTTGCTCAGGGCGGCGTCCCACGCCCCGAGGCCGGAACGGGCGCCCCACGTCATCGAGATCGCCACCGCGATGACGAGCGTGGCCCAGCCCCACCCGCCGCGCCGGCGGATGCCCAGCACCACCAGGAACCCGTCGAAGCCGAGGGTGAACCACTGCCCGCCGAACAGCTCCGCCCGCGGGTCCAGGGCGTCGTAGGAGCGCTGGATCGACACCAGCATGAGGAGCACGGCCAGCAGCACGGGCAGGTCGGGCAGCCGCCGACGCCCGTACGGGTGGACGACCAGGGCCACGGCCACCACGTAGGTGACGAGCGCGGCCTGCATCAGGTCCGGCTTGTCCATCTCCCGGGTCAGGAGCACGCCGAGCACCACGGGGATGAGGAAGAAGACGGCCGTGGCGACGACGGTCAGGGGGTGGAAGAGGGCCCGGAAGATCACGGCTGGGCGTCCCGGGGCCAGAGGACGGTGACGCGGGTGCCGCGGCCGGGGGCGGCGTCCACGTCCACGGCGCCGCCCACCTGCTCCACGTTGCCCAGGATGGACACGCGCACCCCCAGCCGGCGGGAGTCGATGCTGCGGACCTGGAACCCGCGGCCCCGGTCCACGACCTGGAAGCGCAGGTAGAAGCCCTCGGGGTTGATGGGGGTGGGCGGGCAGATGCCGCCGTCCATGGTGACGAACGTGACGTCCGTGCCGGAGTGGCGGGCGCTGTTGGACACGGCCTCGGTGATGGCCTGCACGAGCGCCTGCGCGGTCTCGGTCGGGATGAGCGGGCGGGGCTCGCCCGGGGGCCGGATGTAGGGCGTGATGCTGTTGAAGCGCACGCGGGTGCGCCACGGGGACAGGGACTCCAGCAGGTCGTCCAGGAGGACGTGCACCATGGTGGTGCCCTGGCCCCGGGCGCGGCGCTCCTCGAGCGCGAGGACGTCCAGGGCCCGCTGGGCCAGCACCCGGGTGCCGCGCTGGACGGGGCCCGGGGCCCGGCCGGCGTCCAGGAGGGCGGCCATGACGTTGTCGTGGATCAGCCGGTCCAGCCGCTCCTGCTCCCCGGCCTGGGAGCGGGAGCGGTTGAGCTGCAGCTCCTGGGCGATCGCGTCGGCGTAGACCCGGTCCGCGTTCCGCCCGCCCCGGGCGACGAGACTGATGAGCAGGACGATGATCACCCCGAAGGCGACCCGGCTCGTGGCGTCGAACAGCACGTCCATGACGTCCGGGGCGGCCGCCGTGCGGACCATGACGGCGACGTAGACGCCCGTCACCGCCACCAGGTACCCCACGGCCAGCTCCGGGCCCCACACGACCGCGACGGCGGCCGCGGCGAGCAGGATGAAGGGCTCCACCCAGGGGTCCTGGGGCGGCGGGGTGCCGGTCCACGCGAGCGGCAGGGCCAGCACGGCGAGCGCCACGAGCAGCGGGGCCGTCACGACCGGCCACGTCCGCACCCGCTGCCGCGCGCCCTGCAGGAGCAGCACCCCCGCGTCGAGCAGCAGGGCGAGGAGGAAGGCGAGGTGCCACCGCTCGAACGCCCGCAGCTGGTCCTCGAGGATGGTGAGGGACTCCAGGAACAGGGCGACGGCGACGAGCCCCTGGCAGATGTTGGCGAGCAGGTGGATCCGGTAGGAGTTCATCCCCAGCTCCTGCGGGGTCGCCGGGACCAGGAGGCCGGTGCGGCGGCGGCGGGCCGGGACCTTCCGGTAGGCGAGCGGGGGCCGGGAGACTGCGGGGCTCACGGAGCGGGGCTCCTCACAGGGGGCCGGGGCGGCTCACAGGTGCTTCTCCGCCGTGGTGATGTCCGCCGTGGGCTCCACGAGGCCGTCCTCGATCGCGCGGATCCGCAGGTCGATCTTCGTGGGGGCCGGGCGGCCGATGCGGGCGTACTTCTCCCGGATGCGGTCGATGTTGGTCTTGACCGCGCTCTGCTTGATCCCCATCCGGCGGGCCACCTGGACCTGGGCGAAGCCCGAGGCGTACAGGCGCAGGGTCTCCTGCTCGCGCGGCGAGAGGTTCGCGCGGGAGAACTCCACGTCGCCGTCGATCGCGGCGGCCAGCTCCTTGGTGATCACCGGCCGGCCCTCGGCGATGTTGCGGGCCTCCTCGATGGCGTGCTCGAGCGGGTCCGACTTGCGCACCAGGCCCAGGGCGCCGGCCCGCAGCGCCTCGCGGATCAGGGCGGCGTTCTCCCCGATGCTGAAGATCAGCACCTTCATCCCGGCGGCGCGCAGCAGCTCGACGTTGGTCGAGGGGCGGGACATGTCGTTGAGGGAGAGGTCCAGCAGCACGACCTCGCACTCGATGCGCTTGGCGCCCTGGCCGGTGAGGGCGGGGTTCTCCGGGTCGCGGCCCAGCTGGTCGAGCAGGTCGGGGACGGTCGAGGCCGACCCCACCAGCTTCACGTCGGCCTGGGAGGTCATGGAGACGAGACGGACGCCTTCCCGGACGACCTCGTGGTCATCGACGACGGCGACAAGGGTGGACGGCATGGGGCTTCCTCCGGGTGCTGCTCGGTGGCCGGCCCGCAGGTTTCTGCGTGGGGGTGACGGAAAACCCACCGAGGTGCTCCGATTGTGACCCCTGCCGCCGCGGGAGACGAATCCGACACGGCCTTCGTGGCACAACGTTACCGACCGGTGTCCCCCCAGCGGTCGACCCGGCGGTGGTACCGGGTGCCCCACAGCCCGCCGAGCACCGCGCCCAGCAGGTCGACGAGGAGCACGGCCGCGACCGCGAGCAGGCCGGGGGCCAGCAGGTCGCCGATCAGCGCCTGGGCGGAGACCCCCACGGGCGCGAGGCCGATCGTGTCCGCCCACACGAGGCCGGCCACGGTGGCGACGGAGCGGCCGAGCAGGGACCACAGCCACACGGACACCCCCTGGCGGGCCCCGGAGAACCGGGCCATCCGGCCCGCGGCGTAGCCGCCGCCCAGGAACGCGAGGAACTCGGCGGCGCCGAGCACGACAGCGCCCGTCCAGGCGGCCGGCGACCCGGAGGCGAGCTCGTCGACGACGCCGCCCATCCCGTCGTCGAGCCGCAGCCCCGCGGCCGAGGCGGCCAGTCCCGCCAGGGCCAGCAGCAACCAGGTGAGGGCCAGGGCGCTGAGCCAGCCGAAGAAGCCGGGGACCAGCTGCAGGCCCCCGAACTCCTCCCGCTGGCGCGCGTAGCGGGTGGCGGGGTCGACCGGCAGGCCCGGGACGGGACCGGCACCCGTGGCCCCGTGGCCCTGCACCCCGTAGCCCGGCGTCCCGTGGCCCTGCACCCCGTAGCCCGGCGTCCCGTGGTCGGCGGGCACCGCCCGCTCGCGGGACAGCGGCGGCGCGGAGGACAGCGGCGGCATCGGCGCCGGGGCCGGCGGGGCCAGGGGCGCCGTGGGGGTCGGGTCGGTGCGCGGGTGCAGGTCCTCGCCCCGGGAGCGCTGCGCGGCGACCGGCGGCAGCGGCCGGGTGTGCTGCGCGTCGTCGTCGGTGTCGTACCAGCTCCAGTCCTCGTCGCCGGCGGCCGGGGCCGCGGGGAGCCTGCTCACCGCGGGCAGCGGCCGGGTGGCGTCGGCGGAGCCGTGCGGATCCGTGTCCGCCCACGGCACCGGGTCGCCGTGGTCGTCCCAGGAGGATGACGTGCCGGGGGTCGAGGAGGGAGTCATGTCATCGAAGTCTACGGGGCTCGAGGCGCCGGGCCGAAGCGGACTGGGAAGCGGTCGAGGCCGCCGAGTAAGGTCGGAGCCATGCCTGCTGAACCCGCGCGCGACCTCCTCGGCGCCCGCCCCTGGACCGCCAGCTACGACCCCGGGGTCCCCGTGGACCTGGAGCTGCCCGAGACCTCGCTCGTGCACATGCTCGAGCGCTCGGTCGCCCGCAACGGCGCCGGGACGGCCCTCGAGTTCTTCGGGGCGACCACCTCCTACGCCGTCCTCGGCCGGCAGGTCGAGCGCGTCGCGGAGGGACTGCGCCGGCTGGGCGTGCAGGCCGGGGACCGCGTGGCGATCGTCCTGCCCAACTGCCCGCAGCACGTCGTCGCGTTCTACGCGGTGCTGCGCCTGGGCGCGGTCGTCGTGGAGCACAACCCGCTGTACACCGCCGCGGAGCTGCGCCACCAGTTCGAGGACCACGGGGCGCGCGTCGCGATCGTGTGGGACAAGGTCGCCGGCCGCGTCCGGTCGCTGCCGGCGCAGCTGCAGATCGACGCCGTGGTCTCCGTGGACATCACCGCCGCGATGCCGCGCTCGATGCGCCTGGCCCTGCGCCTGCCGCTGCCGAAGGCCCGGGCGTCCCGCGACCAGCTCACCGGCCCCGCCCCCGGCACCGTCCCGTGGCAGCGGCTGCTGTCCGCCGAGCCCCTCGCCGTCGACCACCCACGGCCCACGGCCCGCGACCTCGCCCTGCTGCAGTACACCTCCGGCACGACCGGGCTGCCCAAGGGCGCGATGCTCACGCACCGCAACCTGGAGTCCAACGCCACGATGGGCCGGCACTGGCTCGACTCCTCCGAGGACGAGGTCGTCTACGGCGTGCTGCCCCTCTTCCACGCGTTCGGCCTCACCCTGGGGGTGACCTTCGCGATGTCCCTGGGGGCGAAGCTCGTGCTGTTCCCCACCGTCAGCACGGACCTGGTGCTCAAGGCGATGAAGCGCTCACGGCCCACGGTCCTGCCCGCCGTGCCGCCGGTCTACCAGAAGCTGCTCGACGCGGCCGAGGAGCGCGGCGCGGACCTCAGCGGCATCACGGTGGCCGTCTCCGGCGCCATGACCCTGCCGGTCCCGCTCGTCGAGCGCTGGGAGCACGCCACCGGCGGCGTGCTCATCGAGGGCTACGGGCTCACCGAGTGCTCCCCGCTCGTGGCGTGCAACCCGCTCAACGACTCCCGCCGGGCCGGGTCCATCGGGATCCCCTTCCCCTCCACGCAGATCCGGCTGGTGGACCCCGAGACCTCCGAGGACGTGCCCGCGGGCGAGGAGGGCGAGCTGTGGGTGCGCGGCCCGCAGGTCTTCCAGGGCTACTGGAAGCGCCCCGACGAGACCGCCCGGACCCTCGTGGAGGACGGCTGGCTGCGCACCGGGGACATCGTCGCCGTGGACGAGGACGGGTTCCTGCGGGTCGTCGACCGGATCAAGGAGGTCGTCATCACGGGCGGGTTCAACGTGGCCCCCACCGAGGTGGAGAACGCCCTGAGGCTCCACGACGACGTCGAGGACGCCGCGGTGGTCGGCCTGCCCGACCCGCGCGGCAACGAGGTCGTGGTCGCCGCCGTCGTCCTGGCGCCGGGCGCCCGCCTGGACGAGCAGGCGCTGCGGGAGCACTGCTACGCGGAGGTCACCCGCTACAAGGTGCCGCGGCGGATCGTGGCCGTCGAGGACCTCCCCCGCACGATGCTCGGCAAGACGCTGCGCCGCAAGGTGCGCGAGCAGCTCCAGGAGACGGGCGTCCGGGTCTGAGCCCGGGCGGGCCCGCTCAGGGCAGGTCGGCCTCCGGGGCGGCGTCGCGGTACGGGACCCGCCGGACGGTGCGCACGCGCCCCAGCTCCGCCCACTCGTCGTAGCCGAGCCGGGCGATGGGCCGCAGGGCCTCCACCAGGGGGCCCCGCTCGCCCATCGCGGCCGTGTCCACGGCCACGTGGGTCACCTCCCCGAACACGAGGAAGCTGTCGCCGATCGGCATCGGCTCCCGGTGGAGCCGGCACTCGATGGCCGCCGGTGACTCCGCGACCCGCGGGGCGGCCACGGTGAGGGAGGGCTCCCGGGTCAGCCCCACGGCGTCGAACTCGCTGATCTCCGCGGGGTAGTCGGTGCCCGTCGCGTTGATCTGCGCGAACAGCTGCGCAGGGGCGAGGTTCACGACGAACTCGCCCGTGCGCCGGATGTTGCGCAGGCTGTCCTTCTCCCCGTTGGAGACGAACTGCACGATCGTCGGCGTGAGCGAGGCGACCGTGAAGAACGAGTGCGGGGCCAGGTTGTCGAGGCCCGCGGCCGAGAGCGAGCTCACCCACGCGATCGGGCGGGGGACGACCAGGGCCTTCACCGCCCGGGCGAAGGAGCCGCGCCGGTCGGCGGGGATGTCGGTGCGCATGGGTCCCATTGCACCACCTGTGCCCGCTCCGGTCACGGCCCGCAGCGCCACGCTCCGGTCCGCACCGCGCCCGGATCGATCTGCCCGGAGGTAGCCTGTGGACCAACAAGCAGCCGGTGGCCGACGAGGACCGCCGTGCGGACCGGGAGGACGGGCGCTCACGATGGAGATCCGGCAGCTCAACTACTTCATCGCCGTCGCCGAGGAGCGCCACTTCGGCCGGGCCGCCAAGCGCCTGCACATGGCCCAGCCGCCCCTGTCCCAGCAGATCCGCCAGCTCGAGGAGCAGCTCGGCGTGCGCCTGCTGGACCGCACCACCCGCCGGGTGGACCTGACCGCGGCCGGCCAGGTGCTCCTGGACCGGGGGCGGCGGATCGTCAACGATCTCGAGGCGCTCCGGGCCGACGTGTACCAGGTGGGGCAGGGGGCCACGGGCGTGCTGCGGGTGGGCTTCTCCGGATCGGCGACCTACGGGTTCATGCCCGGGATCGTCCGGCGCGCCAAGGAGGCCATGCCCGGCCTGTCGCTGAGCCTGCACGGCGAGATGCTGACCCCCGCCATGGAGGTCGGGCTGCGGGAGCACACGCTCGACGCGGCCCTGCTGCGCCCGCCGGTGGCCTCCCCGGACCTCGACTACCGGACCGTCTCGCGGGAGCCGCTCGTGGTGGCGCTGCCCTCCTTCAGCGCCCTCGCGGGGGACCGGCCCCTGGCCCTGCACGAGCTGCACGACCAGGAGTTCATCACCTACCCTCCGGACTCGGTGCTCTACCGCACCGTCGCCGACCTGTGCCGGCAGGCGGGCTTCCGGCCCCGGATCGCCCAGGTCGCGGCGGAGACCGCCACGCTGCTGTCCTTCGTGGCGGCCGGGGGCGGCGTGGCCGTGGTCCCCGCGACCGTGCGCGCGTTCCAGCTGGAGGGCGTGCTCTACCGCGACATCGAGCACTCGCCCCGGATCGAGCTCGCCGTCGCCTGGCGCCGGGGAGACCGCTCCGCGCTGCTGCACAACTTCCTGGACCTCGTCGTCGCCCCGGAGGGCGCCGTGCCCTGATCCCCGCGCCGGCCGCTGGACCCCGCACCCACCCGCAACGGAAGGACGTCACCGTGAAGTACCTGGTCCACATGGACATCGACCTGCCCCCGGAGCTGCCCGCCGAGGAGGCCGCGGAGCTGAGGGCCACCGAGAAGGCCTACTCCCAGGAGGTGCAGCGGGCGGGCAAGTGGCCCGAGATCTGGCGGGTGGTCGGCGAGTACGCCAACTACTCCGTCTTCGACGTCGACTCGCACGACGAGCTGCACGAGATCCTGCAGAACCTGCCGCTGTTCCCGTACATGGACATCACCGTGGTGCCGCTGGCCAAGCACCCCTCCGACATCAAGCAGTGACCGCCGTGACGCTCCGATCATGAAATTGCGTGGACCCGCTTGCTCATGCAGATCACTCGGTCTAGAGTGAATCCGTCGTCGGCGATGGCCCGGACGCGATCCCCCCATCGGCGTCCGGATGATCCCCGCCGACGTCTGGTGTCCCATTCCCCCGATCGGGATGCCCGACGAACCCCGCCGAACCCCCCAACCGGCGGGGTTCGTCCCTTTCCCGGCTCGTTCGCCACCGTCCCGCCGGTGCGCCCGGCCGCTCAGCAGAGGCCGAGCTCCTTGAGCCGCGGGGCGACCTTGGCGGAGACGGACAGGATCGCGTCCATCTCCTCCGGGGTCAGGTGGTCGATCAGCGCGGCCCGCACCATCGCCAGGTGGGCCGGGGCGGCGTTCTCGATGGCGCCTCGCCCCTCCGGGGTGATCCGGACGTCGAGCCCGCGCGCGTCGCTGTCGCAGGGCAGGCGCTCGAGGAGCCCGCGCTTGGCCATGCGGGAGAGCAGGTGGGAGAGCCGGCTGCGCTCCCATCCGAGCTGGTTGAGGAGGTCGCGCGAGCGGGCGACGCCCGTGCTGCTCTCGGAGAGCAGGACCAGCACCTCGTACTCCGAGCCGGACAGGGCGCTGTCGCGGGCCAGCTGGCGGTCGATCGCGGTCTGCATGCTGCGGCTCAGCAGCAGGAAGCCGCGCCACACGCGCTGCTCCTCGTCGGTGAGCCAGTTGACCTCGGTCGTCTCCGGCGCGCTCATGCGGTGGTCCCTTCTCGTGTGCGGAAACCCCCAGCATATATTGACGTGTCAACAAATGTCAAGGGGGGCGGCTCACCCCGGCGCGGTGCCGCCGGAGGGCGGGGGGGCGGTGTCCTCCCCGGCGTCCGGGCCGCGGCGAGCGGTTCCCCGCGGGCCGTGGCGCGGGGGAGGGCGGTGGTGGACCCACCCCGGGTCGTAGTAGTCCGGTCCGGGCGGGCCTGGGTCCCGCCGCTCGCGCCGCCGGAGCTGCTCGGCGTAGCCGGTGGGGCGCAGCGGTGAGTCGTCGTCGTCGCGCAGGGTGAACGAGGCCATCGCCACCAGCCCGAATCCCAGGGCCGCGGCGACCACGAGCGTCATCCCCGAGACGACCAGCACGGTGACCCACTGGGCGACCAGGTGTGCGCGGGCGGTGCCGGCGAGGACCGGCTCCACGGCGAACACCGCCCCGAGCGCGACCAGGCCCAGCAGCAGCAGTGCCGAGGGGATCAGCCACAGCCTGGACAGGCTCCGCAGCGGAGGGGCCGAGGCGTCGCGGAAGGCCGGGCTCAGCTGGGCCTGCACGCTCACGAAGCCGGCGATCCCCAGCAGCACGAGCAGGGTCCCGGCCGTCCACCCCCAGCGCAGGCCCAGGGCCGTGAGCCCGGCACCCAGCAGCACGCCGAGCATCACGAGGGTGAACGAGAGTCCGCGCGCCATCCGCCGGGCGGCGCGCGGCGGGCCGGCGGGGGCGGTCGCGGGCCGCCGCCGGGCACGGGCCGAGAGCTCCTCGGGGGAGAGGCGCCGTCCGTACTCGGGCTCGTTGCCGTGGGGGCTCATGGTCGGTGGTTCCGGGGTCGCGGGGGTGGGGACACCTCCACTGTAGACCTCGCCCCCGACAGGACTTCCTGGCGCCCCGGGGGTAATGGACATATCATCAAACCCCGGGGTTCCGCCCCGGTCGTCCCGCCGTCGAGCGGCGCCCCGTTCCGCCGAGCGCCCGAGGAGCCACCATGTCACAGCGCAGCACCAAGCACTCCGAGCACAGCACCGCCGGCGCCTACGTGCACGCCGGCGAGGAGTTCACCCGCGACACCGCCTACATCGAGGACCGGATCGTCCGCGACCCGCAGCGCGCCGTCGTCGCGGAGGGCGCCCGGGCGTGGCCCGTCGAGGCGGGCCGCTACCGGCTCGTGGCCGCCCGCGCCTGCCCCTGGGCCAACCGGACCCTCATCGTGCGCCGCCTGCTGGGTCTGGAGGACGCCCTCTCGGTGGGCCTGCCCGGGCCCGTGCACGACGCCCGGTCGTGGACCTTCGACCTGGACCCGGACGGGAAGGACCCCGTGCTGGGGATCGAGCGCCTGCAGCAGGCGTACTTCGCCCGCTTCCCCGGCTACCCCCGCGGCATCACCGTCCCCGCGGTCGTGGAGATCGCGAGCGGGCAGGTGGTCACCAACGACTTCCCGCAGCTCACCGAGGACCTCGCCAAGGAGTGGACGGCGTTCCACCGGGAGGGCGCGCCCGACCTGTGGCCGGCCGCCCTCGAGGACGAGATGCGGGACGTGATGCGCCGCGTCTACACCGAGGTCAACAACGGGGTCTACCGCTGCGGCTTCGCCGGCTCCCAGCGGGCCTACGAGCAGGCCTACGAGCGGCTGTGGGCCGCGCTGGACTGGCTCGAGGAGCGCCTCGCGACCCGCCGCTACCTCATGGGCGAGCACATCACCGAGGCCGACGTGCGGCTCTTCACGACGCTGGTGCGCTTCGACCCCGTCTACCACTCCCACTTCAAGTGCTCCCGCAACAAGCTCACCGAGATGCCCCACCTGTGGGGCTACGCCCGCGACCTGTTCCAGACCCCCGGCTTCGGCGACACCGTGGACTTCCAGCAGGTCAAGGAGCACTACTACGTGGTCCACGAGGACATCAACCCGTCGCAGATCGTGCCGGTGGGCCCGGCGCTCGGCAACTGGGTCTCCCCGCACGGGCGCGAGGCGCTCGGGGGTTCCCCGTTCGGGACCGGCACGGCCCCCGGGCCGGTGCGCCCGGACGAGCGGGTTGACCAAGCTCACACCCCGCTGCCGGCCTGAGGTTCCCCCGCCCCCGGCGCCGGCCCTAGAATGGTCAGCTTGAGCGCCCCGGGCGGGTCCGCCCACGACGACCTGCACCCGGGGCCGTCCGTGCCCGCCGCACCCCTGGAAAGGACCCCCGTGGCCCCCTACCGCAACCAGCGCGCCGCCGCCCTGCCCGCCCGCCTCTCCCGCTCGTGGCTGCTGACCTCGGCCGCCGACCCCTCGAAGTTCCCCGCGGCGCTGGCCTCCGAGGCCGACTCCGTGATCTTCGACATCGAGGACGCCGTGCCGGCCGAGGGCAAGGCCGAGGCCCGGAACAACGTGGTCGAGGCCCTCAACGCGGGCGCGAGCGCGTGGGTGCGGATCAACGACATCTCCACCCCGTACTGGGAGGACGACCTCGCGGCCCTCAGCCGCGTGGACCACCTGCGCGGGATCATGCTCGCCAAGACCGAGCACCCCGACCACATCACGAAGACCGCCATGATGGCCGCCGCGGGCACCCCCGTCGTGGCCCTCATCGAGTCCGCCGTGGGCATCATGAACGCCAACGCCATCGCACGGGCCCCCGGGGTCTTCCGCCTCGCCTTCGGCGTGGGCGACTTCCGCCGCGACACCGGCGCCAGCGGGGACCCCATGGCGCTGGCCTTCGCGCGCTCGACGCTCGTGGTCGCCTCCCGGGTCGGCGAGCTGCCCGGGCCGATCGACGGCCCCGCCGTGGGGGCCTCCGGGGCGGAGCTCGCGGAGGCGTGCGAGGTCACCCACTCGATGGGCATGACCGGCAAGCTGTGCCTGGACCCGGCCCAGACGGACGGGATCAACCGGGCCCTCGCCCCGAGCGACCAGGAGATCACCTGGGCGCGGGAGCTGATCGAGCAGCACGACTCCGGGCACACCGTGGGCGACGGCAGCTACCTCCCGCGCCTCGCCCGGGCCCGCAAGGTCTCGGAGCTCGCGCAGACCTACGGCCTCTGGAACCGCTGACCCCGCAGCGCCACCGGCGCGCCCGCCACGACCGCCCGGTCCGCCTCCGCGGGCCGGGCGGTCGTGCTCAGCCCAGCCAGCGGGCCATCAGCTCCCGGAACGCCGGATCCGTCAACGACGTGACCCGCAGGTGCGCCGGCACGGGGTCCCCGTCCGGCAGGGACGGCACCGCGGTCACCACCAGCCCTGCGGCCACGGCCGACGCGGCCCCCGCCGCGGAGTCCTCCACCGCGAGCGCCTCGCCGGGGGCGAAGCCCAGCCGCCGCACGGCCTCGAGGTAGATGTCCGGGGCGGGCTTGCCGCGGGGCACGTCGTCGGAGGAGACCCAGGTGGTGAGGTAGGGGGCGAACCCGGCCGACTCGAGCTTCACCCCGAGGATCGTGCGCGTGGAGTTGCTGGCCACCGCCACCGGCACGCGCTGCGCGAACGCGCGCACCGTCTCGAGCGCGCCCTCGATCGGGACCAGCCGCCCGGACAGGATCTGCTCCTCGGTGCGCAGGACGTCGGCGTAGACGAGGGCGCGGTCGGCGTGGGCGGCGCCGGCGATCGCGTCCGCGACGTCCGCCGCCGACCAGCCCATCATCCTCCGCTGGTCGGCGTCCGTGTACTCCAGCCCGTTGCGCTCGGAGACGATGCGCTGGACCTCCGCCCAGTTCGCCTCCGTGTCCATGAGGATGCCGTCGCAGTCGAAGACCACGCACGCCGGGACCCACTCCGGGGCCGGCGCGGGCAGGACCGCCGAGGGTCCTGCGGGGGAGGGGACGGGGTGCGCAGAAGAGGTCATGCTCCCATGGTGCCCCACCCCGGGGGTCCCCGGGCCGCCGTGTGAGCAGGACGACGCCGCGGCGGGGCACGGAATAACGCCCCCCGTCCCGGGTGTTGCCGCCACCGAACGACCTCCCCGACCCCATCCCCGAACCGGAAGAAGCCGCCCGTGCCCGCCCCCTCCCACGTCCCGCTGTCCGCCCTCGACCTCGTCCCCCTGTCCGAGGGCCGCTCCACCGCGGACGCCCTGCGGGAGGCGACGGCCCTCGCCCGCCGGCTCGAGGCCGCCGGCTACGGGCGGCTGTGGTACGCCGAGCACCACAACACGGAGGCGTTCGCGTCCTCCGCGACCGCCGTGCTCATCGGCCAGGCGCTCGCCGCGACCGAGCACCTGCGCGTGGGCTCCGGCGGGATCATGCTGCCCAACCACGTGCCGCTGACCGTGGCGGAGGCCTTCGGCACGCTCGCCAACCTCTACCCGGGGCGCGTCGACCTCGGGCTGGGCCGCGCCCCGGGCACCGACATGCGCACGGCGCTCGAGCTGCGCCGCGGCTCCGCCGGCCACGACACCTTCGAGGCCGACGTGCGCCGGCTGGTGCGGCTGTTCGGCGGGCAGGAGCAGGAGGTCGTGCGCGCGCCGGTGGCCCGGACCACGGACGTGCCGCTGTGGATCCTCGGCTCCTCGACGGGCGGGGCGGAGCTCGCCGCCCGGCTGGGCCTGCCCTACGCCTTCGCCTCCCACTTCGCCCCGGCCATGATCATGGACGCGATCGCCCTGTACCGGCAGCGCTTCGACGCCGGGGCCCCCACCGCCACGATCGAGCGCCCCCACGTCATGGTGGCGGCCAACGTCCTCGCCGCCGACTCGGACGAGGAGGCCCGGCACCAGTTCACGACCCACCAGCTGCTCGTGCGCGGGCTGGCCCGCAACGACCGCGGCCCCCTGCGCCCGCCCGTGGACCGGGTCGAGCTGACCGCGGCCGAGGCGGCCATGGTGGAGCAGCACCTCGCCGTCTCGGCGGTCGGCACCCCGGAGCACGTCGTCGCGGAGCTCGAGCAGATCGTGGAGATCACCCGGGCCGACGAGCTGATGCTCAACAGCTACGCCCACGACCCCGAGGTCCGCGCCCGCTCCTACGAGCTGGTCGCGCAGGCCTGGTGAGCCGCCGGCCCCCCGGCCCGGCCCGTCCCGTCCCGTCCGTCCCCGTCCGACCCGCCCCACGACAGGAGCACCGCATGAGCACCGTCCCCGCCCTCGAGGCCACCTCCGCCGGCTCCGGCTTCCGCCGCACCACGATCGAGCGCCGCGCGGTCGGTCCCCGCGACGTCGAGATCCGCATCGACTACGCCGGGATCTGCCACTCCGACATCCACACCGCCCGCGACGAGTGGGGCGGCACCCGCTACCCCGTGACCCCCGGCCACGAGATCGTCGGCCGCGTGCTCGCGGTGGGCGAGGCCGTCGAGGGCTTCGCCCCCGGCGACACCGTGGGGGTCGGCTGCTTCGTCGACTCGTGCGGGCGCTGCGAGTACTGCACCACCGGCCAGGAGAACTTCTGCACGCAGGGCGTGGTCGGCACCTACAACGCCCCGCTGCCCGACGGCACCGTGACGAAGGGCGGCTACAGCCGGGGGATCGTCGTCGACGAGCGCTTCGTGCTGCACGTGCCCGACGCCCTCGACCCGGCACGCGCGGCCCCGCTGCTGTGCGCCGGGATCACGACGTACGCCCCGCTCAAGCGCTGGGGCGCCGGGCCCGGCCGCAAGGTCGCCGTCCTGGGGATGGGGGGGCTCGGCCACGTCGCGGTGAAGATCGCCGCGGCCATGGGCGCCGAGGTGACCGTGCTCAGCCAGAGCCTGTCCAAGCAGGACGACGGCCTCGCCTTCGGCGCGGTTGACTACTTCGCCACGAAGGACCCGGAGACGTTCGCCCGCAACCGGGGCCGCTTCGACCTGATCCTCAACACCGTCTCCGCGGACCTGCCGATCGAGCAGTACCTGTCACTGCTGCGGGTCAACGGCGTGCTGTGCTCGGTGGGGCTGCCCACCGAGCCGTACAGCGTGCGCCCCGGCGCGCTGGTGGGCACCCAGCGGGTGCTCACCGGCTCCATGGTCGGCGGGCTCCCCGAGCACCAGGAGATGCTCGAGTTCTGCGCCGAGCACGGCGTCGAGGCGGAGATCGAGCTGATCGGCGCCGACGACGTCGACGCCGCCTACGACCGGGTCGTCGCCTCGGACGTGCGCTACCGGTTCGTCGTCGACGTCGCCCGCACCCTCGCATAGCGCGGGGCCCGCCCGGGGCGGACCGTCAGCCCACTGCGCGTCGCGACGCGCACTGGTTAGAGTGGGGCCCATGGCCGACACCACCACCACCAGCGACGCGCTGCGCCGGCTCGCCGAGGCGCACCGGGTCTCCACGACCTACTCCGGGTTCGACGGGCAGGAGCGGGAGGTCCCGGAGCCGACCCTGCGGGCCGTGCTCACGGCCCTGGGCGCCGACGCCTCCGACGACGCCGCGGTCGAGGCGGCGCTCGCCGAGCGCGACCGCGCGCCGTGGCGGCGGCTGCTGCCGTCCGTCGTCGTCGCCGTCGCCGGCGCCCGGACCCGCTTCACCGTCCACGTCCCCCACGGCTCCCCGGTGCGGGTGACGGTCGTGGCGGAGGACGGCAGGACGACCACCGCCGGGCAGGTCGAGAACTGGCGCTCCCCGCGCGACGTCGACGGCGTGCTCACGGGACAGGCCACCTTCGAGGTCCCCGAGCACCTGGCCGTAGGCTGGTACGAGCTGCGGGCGGAGTGCCCCGACGTCGACGGCGGGCGCCCCGCCACGGCGCCGCTGGCGGTGACCCCCCGGCGGCTGTCGACCACGGACCGCCTCCACAGCCGGCGCCGCTGGGGCTACATGGCGCAGATCTACTCGGTGACGTCCGGGCGCTCGTGGGGGGTCGGGGACGTCTCCGACCTCGCGAGCCTCGCCGCCATCTCGGGGGAGCAGGGTGCGGACTACCTGCTCGTCAACCCGCTGCACGCCGCCGAGCCCACCCCTCCGGTGGAGCCCTCGCCGTACCTGCCCACCAGCCGCCGGTTCTTCAACCCGCTCTACCTGCGCATCGCCGAGGTCCCGGAGTACGCCTACCTGCGCCCGGCCGACCTCGAGGTCGTGAGCACGCTGGCCGCCATCCAGCGCAGGGACAACCTCGACACCACCTCCATCGACCGGGACAAGGCGTACGCGGCGAAGCTCAAGAGCCTCGAGCTGCTGTTCACGGTCCGCCGCTCCCCGCACCGCCAGCAGCAGCTGCGCCGCTTCGTGGCCGAGGGCGGGCAGGGCCTGCAGGACTTCGGCCTGTGGTGCGCGCTGCGGGAGGAGCTCGGGGAGGACGCCCCCGAGTGGGCCGACGCGGCCGCGACCCCCGACTCCCCGTACGCGGTGGAGGCGCGCACCCGGCTGTCCCGCCGGATCGACTTCCACGTGTGGATGCAGTGGCTGCTCGACGAGCAGCTCGAGGCCGCCCAGCGCGCGGCCCACCTCGCCGGGATGGACATCGGCGTGATCCACGACCTGGCCGTGGGCGTGCACAAGCAGGGCGCCGACGCGTGGACCCTCCAGGACGTCCTCGCGTCCGGGGTCAGCGTGGGCGCGCCCGCCGACATGTACAACCAGAAGGGCCAGAACTGGTCCCAGCCCCCCTGGCACCCCGAGCGCCTCGCCGAGGCCGGGTACCTGCCCTGGCGGGACATGCTGCGCACCATCTTCCGGCACGCCGGGGGCATCCGCGTGGACCACATCCTGGGCCTCTACCGGCTGTGGTGGATCCCGGACGGCCAGGAGGCCTCCGACGGCGCCTACGTCTACTACGACCACGAGGCGATGGTCGGGATCCTCGCGCTCGAGGCCGAGCTCGCCGGTGCCGTGGTCGTCGGCGAGGACCTCGGCACCCTCGAGCCGTGGGTGCGGGAGCACCTCGCCGAGCGCGGCGTGCTGGGCACCTCCATCCTGTGGTTCGAGCTGGACGAGGACGGGGAGGAGCCCCTCGACCCGTCCCTGTACCGGGAGCTGAGCATGGCCTCGGTGAACACCCACGACTTCCCGCCCACCGCCGGGTTCCTCGAGGGCGTCCAGGTGGACGTCCGCGAGCAGCTCGGGCTGCTGGCCCGCCCCGCCGAGGAGGAGCGCGCCGAGGCCCGCAAGCAGCTGGACACGTTCTTCGCGGCGGTCGCGGCCAAGGGACTGCTCCCGCACGGCGAGGCCACGGACGAGCAGGGCAGGATCGAGGCGCTGCACCGCTACCTCGCGCAGTCCCCGGCGCTGCTGCTTAACGTCTCGCTCGTGGACGCGGTCGGCGAGCGGCGGATGCAGAACCAGCCGGGCACCGGCGACGAGTACCCCAACTGGCGGGTGCCCCTGGCCGACGGCGCGGGCAACCCCGTCCTGCTCGAGACCCTCCCGGACAACGACCGCGCGAACTCCCTGGTGCGCGCCGTCAACGAGGCCCTGGGCATCCGGCCCCGCCTGCGGCAGGTGGGGGAGCCCGAGCAGCCGCAGGGCGTCGACCGCGCCGCGCCCGACGCCGGGGGGCGCAGCGCGTGACGACGACGACCGACCTGCTCGCGCACCCCGTGCGCTACGTGGCCATCGGCGACTCGATGACCGAGGGCGTGGGCGATCCCGACCCCGCCCGCCCCAACGGGGTGCGCGGCTGGGCCGACCTCGTGGCCGAGCAGCTCACCGCCGCCCGCCCGGACACCCGCTACGCGAACCTGGCGGTCCGCGGCCGGCTGCTGCGCGGGATCGTCGAGGAGCAGCTCGACCCGTGCCTGGCCCTGGAGCCGACCCTCGTGAGCCTCTACGCGGGCGGCAACGACATGCTGCGCCCCCGGGCGGACGTGGACGCCCTCATGGAGGACTACGAGGCGGCGGTGGCGCGGCTGCGGGCCTCCGGCGCCCGGGTGGTGCTGTTCACGGCCTTCGACCCGGGCCGCGACGCCCCCACCTCCTGGACCCGGCCCCGCCAGGCCCTCTACAACGAGCACGTGCGGGAGATCGCCGACCGGCACGGGTGCCTGGTCCTCGACTACTGGCGGATGCGCACGCTGCAGGACTGGCGCTACTGGGCGGTGGACCGGCTGCACATGTCCGCCGCGGGGCACGCGTTCGTGGCGGCCCGGATGCTGGAGCTGCTGGGCGTGGAGCACGCGCTCGAGCTGCCCGCCACCGACCGGCTGCCGGTCACCGCGACCCCCGGCGTGCTCAAGGAGGACCTGTACTGGGCCCGCGAGTACCTGCTGCCGTGGATCGGGCGGCGGCTGCGCGGCACGTCGTCCGGGGACGCCGTCGCCCCGCGGTACCCGCAGTACACGGCGCTGCACCCGCGCGAGGTCGTCCCCGCCGGGCCCGCGGAGCGCCCCGGCCGCGAGGAGACCCGCCCGTGACCTCCCTGCGCACCGTCGACCTCAGCCTGGCCTACGGGGCGGAGCACGTCCTGCGGGACGTCTCCGTGGAGATCCCCGAGGGGAGGGTGACCGTCATCGTGGGCGCGAACGCCTCCGGCAAGACCACCCTGCTGCGGAGCCTCGCCCGGATGCTGCGCCCCACCACGGGCCTCGTCCTGCTCGACGGCAAGGACATCCACTCCCGCTCCTCGAAGTACGTGGCCACCGTGATGGGCCTCCTGCCCCAGGACGCCCCCGAGCACTCCGGGCTGACCGTCGCCGAGCTTGTCTACCGCGGACGCACCCCCCACCGCCGGGGCCTGCTCGGCGGCTACGGCCCGCAGGACGCGCAGGCCGTGCGCCGGGCGATCGCCCTGACCGGTCTGGAGCCGGTGGCCGGGCGCGCCGTGGACGACCTCTCCGGGGGCCAGCGCCGGCGCGTCTGGATCGCGATGGCCCTGGCCCAGGAGACCGAGATCCTGCTGCTGGACGAGCCCACCGCGTTCCTCGACGTCGCCAACGAGGTCGAGGTCCTGGACCTGCTCACCGACCTCAACCGGCGCGAGGGCACCACCATGGTGCTCGTCCTGCACGACCTCAACCTCGCCGCCCGCTACGCGGACCACCTCGTGGCCCTCAAGGACGGGGAGGTCGCCCGGCAGGGCGCCCCGGCCGAGGTGCTCACCGAGAGGTTCCTCACGGACGTGTTCGGGCTGCGGGCGCGGATCGTGCTCGACCCCGTCTCCCGCACCCCGCTGATCGTCCCCATCGGCCGCCACCACTCGTACGCGGCGATCGACTGCCGCTACCCGATCGGCCGGGATCCCGGGGCCCGGCCCGCCCCCGTGCGGATGGTCGGGGAGCCGCCCGGTTTGCGGCCCCCGGGGGAGCCGGTAGACTGACCCGAAGCTGGTCACGCCTGACGTCAAGTTGCGGGGGAGCCCGTGCGGGCCTAGAATTCAAGGCTGTCGTGTGGTGGAGTCCACCTTCCGGCACCTTGATTCTCACCGTCTTCATCGTGGCGAGGCCCCGCCGGTTCCCGCCGCGGGCCTTACGAGAGGGCCCGGTTGGCGAACGGTGGCATTTCTCAGGTGACGGGACGCTCGGCCGCGGGTGAGGGATCATCCGCGGCGCCCACTGCGTGCCGTCATTTCGTCAACATTGGAGGAGAACACTATGGCAGCGCACTGCCAGGTGACCGGAGCTCAGCCGGGCTTTGGCCACAGCATTTCGCACTCGCACCGCCGTACCAAGCGCCGGTTCGACCCGAACATTCAGAAGAAGCGTTACTGGGTGCCCTCGCTGCGCCGCAACGTGACGCTCAACGTCAGCGCCAAGGGCATCAAGGTCATCGACGCCCGTGGCATCGACGCCGTCGTCACCGACATGCTCACACGTGGGGAGAAGATCTGACATGGCCAAGGACAAGGACGTTCGTCCCATCATCAAGCTGAAGTCCACCGCCGGCACGGGCTTCACCTATGTAACCCGCAAGAACCGCCGCAACGACCCGGACCGCATGGTGCTCAAGAAGTACGACCCGGTCGTCCGCAAGCACGTCGATTTCCGCGAGGAGCGCTGAATCCATGGCCAAGAAGTCCAAGATCGCCAAGAACGAGCAGCGCAAGGTCGTCGTCGAGCGCTACGCCGCGAAGCGTGCCGAGCTCAAGAAGACCCTGGTCGACGAGAACGCGACCCCCGAGGCCCGCGAGGAGGCCCGCCTGGGCCTGCAGAAGCTGCCCCGCGACGCCTCCCCGGTCCGCCTGCGCAACCGCGACCAGATCGACGGCCGCCCCCGCGGCACGATCCAGAAGTTCGGCATCTCCCGCGTCCGCTTCCGCGCGATGGCGCACCGCGGCGAACTGCCCGGCATCTCCAAGTCGAGCTGGTAGTTTCTGACGCAGGAGCGCGGGCTGTCCCTGACGCCGTGCTCCCCCACGACCCCAAGTCCAGGAGGACATGAACATGGCTAAGAACCGCAGTGAACTCGTCGCAGAGGTCGCCGAGAAGGCCGGCACGACCAACGCCGCCGTCAACGGCGTGCTGGACGCGCTGTTCCAGGTCTTCGAGGAGTCCGTCTCCGCCGGTGAGAAGATCACCATCCCGGGCTGGCTGGCCGTCGAGCGCACCGACCGTGCCGCTCGCACCGGGCGCAACCCGCAGACCGGCGAGACCATCGAGATCCCGGCCGGCCACGGCGTCAAGCTGACCGCTGGTTCCAAGCTCAAGGCGGCTGTCTCCAACAAGTGAGCGCCTCCGCAGGTCCGTCCCGGACCTCGTCCACCGGCTTCGTCCGAAGGGGCGGTCCCCGCACCGGGGACCGCCCCTTCGGCGTCTCCGGGGGCCCCGCCGGTGCCGCCCGCCCCGGCCCGCCGCGATTGGCCCGGCCCCGCAGGCGCGGCGCATAATTGGAGCGCCGAGCCGTCCGGCCGGCGGTCCGAGGGGAGGTGGCGGCGTGGGCCCACGCGCGCAGCGCCTCGCCCGCGGCTGGACCGGAGCGGGCCTCGCCACCTCCTTCGCCGCCGCGTCCCACGTCGCCGCGGACGGGCCGGCCCCGCCCGCGGTGCTGGTGCTCCTCTCCCTGGCCCTGTCGGGGCCGCTGTGCGTCGCCCTGGCCGGGCGGATGCTCTCGCGGGCCTCGCTGCTGGCCGGCGTGCTGCTCAGCCAGGGCCTCCTGCACGCCCTCTTCGCCGGGACCGGCGCCGTCACCACGGTCGTCGACGCCACCCGGCCGGCGGGCCTCCACGGAGCCGCCCACGCCGGCCCCGCCCTCGTGCTCCAGGTCGAGTCCCACGCCGGGCACGCCGATCCCGCCATGGTCCTCTCGCACGTGCTGGCCGCCGCGGCCTGCTACGCCCTGGTGCGCCACGGCGAGGTCGCGGCCGTGGTCCTGCTGGACACCCTGCGGCTGCGCGTGCGGCGGCTGTGGCAGGCCCTGTCCGTCCCGCTCGCCGTGCCCCGGCCCCGTGCCGCGGCCGGCGGGCGCCCGCACGTGCTGACCGACCAGTCCCTGCTGCGCCCGGTGCGCTCCCACCGGGGGCCGCCGCCCGTCCGTCGTCGTGGCCCCCGGCGCTCCGCCCTCCCCGGCGGACCCGCCCCGCTGCCCGCCGGCTGACCCGGCCGCACGGTCCCGTGCGCGCCGGCGCCGGGCGCGGAGCCGGGCGCACGACGACCCCGAGCGCCGCGGGCCGCCCGGCCCGGCGGCCCGTCCCCACGGTCGACCGATGCCCTGCCCGGCAACGAAGGAGCCCCTCCCCATGCGCACCACCCGACGCACCGCCGCCCTCCTGGCCGCGGGCGCCCTGACCGTCCTGTCCGCGCCCCCCGCCTCCGCCCACGACGAGCTCGTCGGCGTCTCACCGGAGCCCGGCGCCGTGCTGGAGACCGCCCCGGAGCAGATCGAGCTCACCTTCACGGGGGAGGTCCTGGACATCGGCCCCCGGGTGAGCGTCACCGACTCCGAGGGCCGGTCCGTGACCGACGGCCCGCTCGAGCAGGACGGTACCCGCGTCAGCCAGCCGCTGACCGACGAGGGCACCGAGGACGAGACCTACCACGTCGTGTGGCGGGTCGTCTCCAGCGACGGCCACCCCATCGAGGGGACCTTCGACTACGAGGTCGGCCAGGGCTCCGGCACCGGGCCCACCGCCTCCGCCGGCGCGCAGGCCCAGGAGCCCGCGGCCGCGGGCGCCGGCGCCGGCGGGGACGTCCCGCTGTGGCTGGTCGCCGCCGCCGGAGCGGGCGTCTCCCTCGCCGTGCTCGGCGCCGTGAGCCTGGCCTCCCGCCGCCGCGCCCGCTGAGGCGCACCCGCCGGACCGCACCCGCTGAGCCGGGCCCGGGAACCCTCACCGGGGTCGATTTGCGCCGCGGGGGACAATGGACGCAGCCGCCCCGTCGTCGAGGGGCGGGCGAAGGAGAACGGGAATGATCACGAGGACGGACCGCCGCCCCGCCCGGGGCGACGCCCCCGACGCGGAGGCCGCCGGCGCCCGGGGCGTCGACCCGTGGCTGCTCGCCGCGGCCCCCGTGGTGGCGCTCACCGCCCTGGTCGTGGCGATGCTCTACAGCGGCTCGGGCACGGCCCCGCTCGCCGCCGACCCCGGGGCGCTGGTGCGCTGGGGCCTGCCGGTGGCGGAGGTGCTCCACGACGGCGCGCTCGTCGTCGTCATGGGCGCCCTGCTCTTCGCCGTCGGCGTCGTGCCGAGGACGCGGGGCGGGCTGCGCCGCCGCACGGGCCCGGACGGGCGGGACGACGGCGAGGCGGTCGAGCACCCGCTGTTCACGGCGACGCTGCGCCTGGCCGAGGCCGCGTCCACGGTGTGGACGGTGGCCGCCGTCGCGGTCCTCGTGCTGTCCTACTCCGACGTGGCCGGCGTGCCGGTGGGCGGGGACGCCACCTACACCCAGCAGCTGCTCCACTACACCACCGACATCCCCGCGGGCCAGGCCCAGGCCACGGTCGTGGTGGTCGCCGCGGTGGTCACCACCCTCGTCTTCGGCGTGCGGGCCCTGCTGGGGCTGCTCCTCACCTTCGCCCTCGCGTGCGTGGCGCTGGTCGCCATGGCCCTCACCGGCCACGCCGCCGGCGGCGACGACCACATGGGCGCCGTCAACTCCCTGGGCCTGCACCTGCTGGGCGTGAGCCTGTGGACCGGCGGGCTCGTGGTGCTGGCCTGGCTCTCCCCGCAGCTGAGCGCCCGGGACGCCGGCACCGGGACCCTGCCCGAGGGCGCCGCCCGCGGCGCCGGGGCGCGGCGCCGGGTGCCGATGGCCGCCGTGGTGCTGCGCCGCTTCTCCGCCGTGGCGCTCGGCAGCTTCTTCCTGGTGCTGCTCTCCGGCGTGCTCAACGCGGCCGTGCGGATCGGCACCTGGGAGCAGCTGCTCAGCCCCTACGGGCGCCTGGTGCTCGTGAAGGCCGCGCTCACGCTGGTGCTCGGCCTCGCCGGGCTCGCCCACCGCCGGTGGCTGGTCCCCGCGCTCGAGGCCGGCCGGCTCGCCGCGCGCCGCGCGCTGTGGCAGCTCGTGCTCGGCGAGGTGCTGGTCATGGGCGCCGTCATGGGCCTGGCCGTGGCGCTGTCCCGCACCGCCCCGCCGGTGCCCGAGGAGCTGGCCCCGGACGCCTCCCCGGCGCTGATCCTCACCTGGTACGAGCTGCCGCCCGAGCCGACCGCCGCGTCCTGGTTCACCACGTGGCGGGTGGACCCGCTGTGGCTTGCGGTGTGCGCGTTCCTGGCGCTCGGCTACGTGTGGGCGCTCGTGCGGGTCCGCCGCCGCGGGAGCTCCTGGTCCGTGCTGCGCGGGCTCTCGTGGCTGACGGGTCTCGCCGTGCTGTTCTGGATCACCTCGGGCGGCGTCGCCGTCTACGGCCGGGTCCTGTTCTCCGCGCACATGGTCGAGCACATGATGCTCACCATGGTCGTCCCGATCTTCCTGGTCCTCGGAGCCCCCGTCACCCTGCTGCTCAAGGCCCTCGAGCCCCGCCAGGACGGCACCCGGGGGCCCCGCGAGTGGATCCTGCGCCTGGTCCACTCCACCTGGGGCCGGATCGTCACCCACCCGGTCGTCGCCGGCGTGAACTTCGCGGCCTCGATCGTGGTGTTCTACTTCACGCCGCTGTTCCACTTCACCCTGCACTACCACGTGGGGCACGTGCTGATGATCGTGCACTTCCTGCTCACCGGCTACCTGTTCATGCTCGTGCTCATCGGCATCGACCCGATCCCGAGGCGTCCCACGCACATGATGCGCCTGATCCTGCTGCTGGCCACGATGGTCTACCACGCGTTCGTGGGCGTGGCGATCATGGGCTCCGACAACCTGCTGCAGGCCTCCTGGTTCGGCAACACCGGCCGCGACTGGGGCCGCAGCGCCATCGAGGACCAGCAGCTCGGCGGGGCCCTGATGTGGGGCATCGGCGAGTTCCCGACCGTCGTCGTCGCCGTCGTCGTCGCGATCATGTGGGCGATGGAGGGCACGAGGGAGAACCGCCGGGTGGACCGCGCGGCGGACCGCACCGGCGACGCCGAGCTGAGGGCCTACAACGAGATGATGGCGGGCCTCGCGGAGCGCGACGACCGCTCCGCCCGCCGCTGAGCCGATTCTCACACCGCCGCCGCCGGGCTCCCGGAATACCCGCCCGCCCACCGCGTTGACCAGGAACGGAACCACCCTGCCCGCACCACCTGCCGCACCCGCTGCCGCACCGTCCGCCGCACCGCCCGTGCCGCCGAAAGGACCCGACCCCATGCGCCTCACCTCCCGCGTCCGCGCCTCCGAACTGGAGGGCCGGGCCTGGCTCAACACCGGCGACAAGCCGCTGGACCTCGCCGCGCTGCGCGGCAAGATCGTGCTCCTCGACTTCTGGTCCTTCTGCTGCATCAACTGCCTGCACGTCCTGGACGAGCTGCGCCCGCTGGAGGAGCGCTTCGCCGACGTCCTCGTCACCGTGGGCGTGCACTCGCCGAAGTTCGAGCACGAGGCCGACCCGGCCGCGCTCGCCGCGGCCGTGGACCGCTACGAGATCCACCACCCGGTCCTCGACGACCCCGAGCTGACGACGTGGCAGGCCTACACGGCCCGCGCGTGGCCGACCCTCGTGGTCGTGGACCCGGAGGGCTACATCGTGGCCCACCTCTCGGGGGAGGGCCACGTCCAGGGCCTCGTCCCCCTCGTGGAGGAGCTGGTGGCCGAGCACGAGGCGAAGGGCACCCTGCACCGCGGCGACGGCCCCTACGTCCCGCGCCCCGCCCCGGAGGGCGACCTCCGCTTCCCCGGCAAGGTCCTGCCCCTGCCCGACGGGTCGTTCCTCGTCTCCGACACGGGCCACCACCGCCTCGTCCAGCTGGGCAACGACCTCGCCACGGTCCAGCGGGTCATCGGCTCCGGGACCAAGGGCCACCGGGACGGGGACGCCGCCGCCGCGCAGTTCACCGAGCCGCAGGGCCTGACCCTGCTGCCCGAGGCCGTGCGCGCGGCCGCCGGCTACGACGTGGTCGTGGCCGACTCCGTCAACCACCGCCTCCGGGGCGTGGACCTCGCCACGGGCGAGGTCCGCACCGTCGCCGGCAGCGGCGTGCAGCGACTGCTCGACGCCGAGCGCGCCCGCGGCGCCGGGCCCGACCACGTCGCGCAGGGCGCGGACCCGCTGAGCGTGGCCCTGTCCTCGCCGTGGGACGTGGCGTGGTCCACGAGGGCGGACCGGCTCGTCGTCGCGATGGCCGGCACCCACCAGCTGTTCTCCTTCGACCCCCGCACCGGGCAGCTCGCCGTGCTCGCGGGCACGGGCGACGAGGGGCTCAAGGACGGCCCGGCGGCCGAGGCGTGGTTCGCCCAGTCCTCCGGCCTCGCCGAGGACCACCTGGGCAACCTGTGGGTCGCCGACTCGGAGACCTCCGCCCTGCGCGTCCTGCGCTTCGCCGACGACGGCTCCGTGACCGTGGAGACCGCCGTGGGCGAGGGGCTGTTCGACTTCGGCTTCCGCGACGGGGACGCCGGCCAGGCCCGGATGCAGCACTGCCTCGGGGTGGCCCAGCTGCCCGACGGCTCCGTGGCGGTGGCCGACACCTACAACGGGGCCGTGCGCCACTACGACCCGCGCACCCGCCAGGTCGCGACGCTGGCCCGCGGGCTGGCCGAGCCCTCCGACGTCCTGCTGGACGTCTCCGGCGACGAGCCGCTGCTGGTCGTCGTGGAGGCCAACGCGCACCGCCTGGTGCGGGTGCCGATCCCGGCGGCCGCCCAGCGCGTCGACGAGGGCGCGTCGCAGACCCAGCGCCCCCGCACGAGGCTGGCCCCCGGCGCGCTGGGGATCGAGGTGCGGTTCGCGGCCCCCACCGGGCAGAAGCTCGACGACCGGTGGGGCGACCCCACCCAGCTGAAGATCTCCTCCTCCCCGGAGCACGCGCTCGCGCAGGGCGCGGGCACCGCCCAGGGGCTGCGCCGGGAGCTCGTGCTGGCGGAGGGCGTCATCGAGGGCGTCCTGCACATCACCGCCCGCGCCGCGGCGTGCGACGGGGAGCCGGGCGGGGAGATCCCCGACCACGCGGCCTGCCACCTGTACCAGCAGGACTGGGGGATCCCCTTCGTGCTGGACGCCGACGGGGAGGCCGAGCTGGTCCTCGACCTGCGCGGCGTCAACTGAGCGCGGCTGAGCCGGGCCCGCCGCACGGGCCCGGCTCAGCCGCGCGGGGTGACCGTGACCGTGGTGTCGTCGACCCGCAGGTCGGCCGAGACCTCGAACGGCACGGTCCGCTCGACGCGCTCGACGTCGCCGGTGAACAGGTCGAGGGAGTCGAAGGCGATCCGCGCGGTGCCCTGGGCGGGGGCCATCGACCAGCCGCCCGGGCCCTCGCCCACGGTGATCTCCGGGTCGGGGTAGTCCTCGATGTCCCACTGCACCTCCCCGTCCACGCGGCCGTCGAACTCGAACGAGAACGGGCAGCCGGCGGGGTAGAGGGTGTTCTGCCCGGCGCAGCCGTCGAGGTGCTCCCGCAGCTGCCGGTCCACCTCGTCCTCGAGCTTCGGGGTGGGCCGGGCCCGCAGCTCGATCTCGGCGCGCTGGCCCGGGGCGGTGACGACGGTGCTCACCGGGTCGGTCTCCACCAGCTCGGACGTGTAGGAGGCCGTGTAGACGCCCGGGAAGAACGCGGAGAACTCCCGCGCGGACTCCGGCAGGGCCACCGCCGTGCCGTTGAGGTCCACCGACGTGGCGCCCGGCAGGGACACGGCCACGGTGGGCAGCTCGGTCTCGTCGAACGCCCACACCGTGAAGAAGCCCCACTGCGTGTCCACGGGGTGGAGGGAGAACTCCGAGCTGTGCTCGGTGCCGTCGAGGGTGTACACGGCCCGCACCACGGCCCGCTCGCCGTCGTCGGAGACGGTGGAGACCTCGACGTCCTCCAGGCCCCCGGCGGCCGCCTCGAGCGGCTCGCCGTCCAGCATGGCCGCGTTCGAGTCCGGGACCCGGGCGTTGAGCAGCCCCAGCGCCTCCCCGCCGTCGCCGTCGCGCAGGTCCTCGAAGTACGCCCTGACGTCCGTCTCCGGCCCGTACATGTACTTGTTGACCAGGGCGATCGTGACCGCCGCCGCCGCCACCCCGAGCAGCACGAGGAACAGCCAGGCCCCGATGGCCTTGAGCACGCGCACGTTCGACTCCATCCGTCCACGCTATCCGATCCGCCCCGTCCACCCACCGTTGCCCCGCGGCGGGTACGCTTCCCCTGCCGCCCCGGCATCCCCCGTCCCCGACCCCGTCTGGAGTTCCGCCCATGGCCGACGCCGTCCGGCAGGTCCCCGAGAAGTACGGCCCCGTCCGCGAGGCCTTCCACCCCCGGCTGGGCTCCTACGGGCCCCGGCTGCTCTCCTGCACCCTCCCGCTGCTGGTGGCCGCCGCCGGCCTGCTCACCCTCTTTTGGCGCCGCCCGGCCGCGGGGACCGCGGCCGTGGTGGCGGCGCTCGTGCTCGCCGCGGCGGCGGTCTGCTGGACCCGGCTGCGCCCGGCCCTGGTGGCCCGCACCGACAGCCACCTCCTGCGCTCCCGCACGGTGGGCTTCGCCGCGGCACCCCTCGCCGACGTCGACCACGTGGTCACGGTCGGGGCCCTGCACCGCTCCGCCGACAGCCCGCGCCGGGCGGGCCGGCCCCACCTGTGGGCCGCGGACCCGGCGGGCCGGGCGGTGCTCGCCCTGGACGGGACGGTCTGGGACGCCCGCACGCTGGAGGAGGTGGCCCGCTCGCTCGGCCGCCCGCGCACCCACCTGGACTCCGCCACCGTCCGGGACGCCGTCCGGCGCTGGCCCCGGCTCGTGCCGTGGCGGCTGCGCCACCCGCGGCTGCGCTCCGCGGCGGCCTCGGCCGCGCTGGTCGCCGTCGTCGCCCTCGTGCTCTGGTCGGCGCTCGCCCAGCAGACCGGCGCCTGAGCGGCCCGCGCGGGCCCGCACGGCGAGGAGCCCGCCGCCCGGGTCGTGCGGGCGGCGGGCTCCTCGCGCGGTGCGGGAGGGCTCAGCCGGTGGCGGCCACCTGCTGCTGCCGGGCGCGCTCGATCTCGGCCTTGCGCTCCTCGGCGGCCTCGCGGGTCAGCTCGGCCCCGGCTTCGACGTCCCGGGTGAGGTTCTCCCCGGTCTCGGGGTCGAAGACGTGCATCCGGCGGGTGTCCAGCCAGATCCGGCCGGGAGAGCCCCCGCGGATCCGCGAGGAGGCGTCCAAGGCCACGACGAGCTGCGGCTGCATCTCGTCGCCGTCGAGGTCCCGGGCCAGCTCGTTGAGCTTCGCCTGCACGGCGTCGTCCGGCCGGTAGCGGATGTAGCCGTACTGCTGGTTGCCCAGCCACTCGGTGTGCGTGAACTCGGTGTCGAAGACAGACCCGTAGGGCAGCTTCGCGTCGTCCACGAACTTGGCGTCCTCGAAGTGCTCCGGGCGCACGCCCAGCAGCACGATGTCGCCGGCCTTGGACATCCGCCCCCGGGCCTGCGCCGGGACCGGGATGTCCCCGAGCGGGGTGGAGAACACGTCGCCCCGCACGTGCGCCGGGATGAAGTTCATCGAGGGCGCCCCGATGAACCCGGCCACGAACAGGTTCGCGGGCTGCTCGTAGAGCTCCCGCGGGGACGCGATCTGCTGCAGCAGCCCCTTCTTGAGCACCGCCACGCGATCGCCCAGGGTCATGGCCTCGGTCTGGTCGTGGGTGACGTAGACGGAGGTGATGCCCATGCGCCGCTGCAGCTGGGCGATCTCCGCGCGCATCTGCCCGCGCAGCTTGGCGTCGAGGTTGGACAGGGGCTCGTCGAAGAGGAACGCGTCGGCGTCCCGCACGATGGCCCGGCCCATCGCCACGCGCTGGCGCTGGCCGCCGGAGAGGTTCGCCGGCTTGCGCTCGAGGTGCTCGTCGAGGTCCAGGGTCGCCGCGGCGTGGCGGACCTTGCGGTCGATCTCCTCCTCGGAGAACTTCCCCTTGGACAGGCGCAGCGGGAACGCGATGTTCTCGTAGACCGTCAGGTGGGGGTAGAGCGCGTAGTTCTGGAACACCATCGAGAGGTTGCGCTCGCGGGGCTCCTTGTCGTTGACCCGCTGGCCGTTGATCAGCAGGTCCCCGGAGGTGATGTCCTCCAGGCCCACGATCATCCGCAGCAGCGTCGACTTGCCGCAGCCGGAGGGGCCCACGAGGATGAGGAACTCGCCGTCGGCGATGTCGATCGAGACGTCGTTGACCGCGGGAAAGCCGTCGCCGTACTGCTTGACGAGGTGGTTGAGGGTGATGGCTGCCATCTGGGCTCAGTCCTTCGTTCGGTTCGGAAGAGGTTCGGGAGCGCGCGGGCTCAGCCCTTGACCGCGCCCTGGGTGAGGCCGGAGACGATCTGGCGCTGGAAGAGCAGCACCAGCAGCACCACCGGGATGGTGACGACGATCGCGGCGGCGGAGATCGCGCCGGCCGGGTCCTCGAACTGCGAGGCGCCGGTGAAGAACGCCAGCGCCGCGGGCACGGGCCGCGCGCGCTCGGTCGAGGTGAGGCCGATGCCGTAGACGAAGTCGTTCCACGCGATGAAGAACGCGATGATCGCGGTGGTGAACACGCCGGGCGCGGCCAGCGGGACGATGACCTTGCGGAACGCCTGCCAGGTGGTCGCGCCGTCCACCTGCGCGGCCCGCTCGAGGTCCCACGGGATCTGCTGGAAGAACGCGGTCAGCGTCCAGATCGAGATCGGCAGGGTCAGGGAGAGGTAGGGGATGATCAGGCCGGGCCACGTGTCGTAGAGCCCGATCTGGCGCCACAGGTTGAACAGCGGGGTCACGAGGGAGATCACCGGGAACATGGACACCGCGAGCGCGGTGGTGAGGATGATCTTCTTGCCGGGGAAGTCCAGCCGGGCGATGGCGTACGCGCAGAACGTGGCGAGCACCACCGCGATGAACGTGGAGATCAGGCAGATGCCGATCGAGTTGATCAGCGACGGGACGAAGAGGTCCTTGGCGTCGCCCACGAAGATGGACGCGTAGTTCTCGCCCACCCACTGGGTCGGCAGGAACTTCCCGGAGGTCAGGTCCGAGGGCGTCTTGAAGGACGTCATGAGGATCGAGAGGACGGGGAACAGGGCGTAGACCAGGACCAGGACCGAGACGACGGCCCACCCGACCTTCTGCTTGGTGGACATGGGCGGTTACCTTCCCTTTCCGGAGCCGGCGAGGTCGACCTTGAACACCCGGATGGCGACGAAGGCGATCAGCAGGACGCAGACGAACAGGATCACGGAGATCGCGGAGCCGAGACCGATCTCCAGGCGCCCGATCGAGGTGCGGTAGGCCAGCAGCGAGAGGGTCTCGGTGCCGTACTGGCCCTGGGTCATGATGAAGATGTTGTCGAAGATGCGGAAGGCGTCCAGGGCGCGGAACACGACCGCCACCATGATGGCCGCCTTCATGTTCGGGATGATCACCCGGGACATCCGCTGCCACCAGGTGGCGCCGTCGACCTTGGCGGCCTCGGTGAACTCGGTGGGCACCTGGGCCAGGCCGGAGAGCAGCAGCAGGGAGATGAACGGGGTGGTCTTCCAGATCTCGGAGGCCATGATTACGAACAGCGCCGGCCACTGGGAGGCGAACCAGTTGAAGTCGGGGCCGATGCCCGGCAGCCAGGAGAACCAGTTGTTGATGTAGCCGGTGGTGATGTCGAAGGCGTAGAACCAGGCGAAGGCCGACACGACCGTGATGATGCCGTAGGGCACGAGGATCGCGGTGCGCAGCAGGCCGCGGGTGTTGCGGATCGCGTTGTTCATCACGAGCGCCAGGGCGAAGCCCAGCACGAGCTCCACCACGACCGTCACCACGGTGATCAGCACGGTCACCCCGAGGTCCTGCCAGAACAGGCCGTCGGAGAGCACGGTGGCGTAGTTGCCCAGGAAGACGAACTCCCGGTTGCCGGGGTCGGTGAGGCGGAACGAGAACAGGGAGTCCCACAGGGCCTGCAGGATCGGGTAGAGGGTGACCAGCAGCATCAGGACGAACGCCGGGCCGGCGAGCATCCAGCCGAGCTTGCGCTCCGACTTGGCGCGGTCGGACAGGCCCTGCTTGGCGCTGCGCCGCCCGGTCACGGGCGCCGGGGCCGGCGAGCGCGGATCGGTGCCGGGAGCGTTGGGGTTGACGACGGTGCTCATAGCAGCTGGTCTCCCTTCAGGACGGCCTCGATGAACTCGGCGGTGTTCCGGGGCGTGTTCTCGTTGACGGACGCCGGCGGGGTCCACTGCTGCTGGATCGCGCTGGAGACCTCGTTGTAGTAGGGGGTCTGGGGCCGCGGGGCCGCCTGGTCCAGGGACTCGCGGATGGTCGCGTACATCGGGTAGGCCTCGCGGACCGCCGGGTCCTCGTAGGCGGCCTCGGACGCGGCGGGGTTGCCGTTGGTGACGAAGTACTGCGCCTGCTTCTCGGGGGCGACGATGCACTCGACGGCCTCCCAGGCGAGGTCCTGGTGCTTCGAGGTGGAGCCCACCCCGATGTTGATCCCGCCCAGCGGGGGAGCGGAGGGCTGGTCCGCGTCCACGCGCGGCCACAGGGCCCAGCCGATGTCCTCGTAGACGGACTGCTCGACCGTCCCCTCCTCCACCGCGGCCGCCGTGGCCGCGTAGATGAACGGCCAGTTGACCATGAACGAGCCGTTGTCCGACTGGAAGTCGATCATCGAGGTGTTCTCGGTGGAGGTCGGCAGGCCCGGCCCGCCCAGTCCGTCCCGGCCGATGGTGCCCACGATCTCGGCGGCCTTCGCCGCCGCCGCGGAGTCCATGCCGATCGAGACCTCGTCGGCCGGGGCCTCGGGGTTCTCCACGATGGAGCCCCCCGCCGACTCGATGAGCCCGTTGACCCACACCGTCATCGACTCCGCCTGGGTGCCCTGCACGCCGAGGTTCTTGTCCTGCTCCCGGGCCGCGTCCATGATCTGGTCCCAGGTCACGGGCTGGTCCATGTCCAGGCCGGCGGCCTCCGCCACCGACTCGCGGTACCACAGCAGCTGGGTGTTGGCCCAGAAGGGGATCGTCACGACCTCTTCGTTCCAGCGGGCCCCCTCGAGCGGGCCCGCGAGCACGTCCTGGGTGGTCGCCTCGACCACCTCGGCCGGGGGCCGGGCCAGGAAGCCCGGCTCGGCCAGCTCGGGGATGAAGGGCGGGTCGAGGCTCATGATGTCCATCGAGGTGTCCCCGGCGGCGAGGCGGCGGGCCAGCTGCTCGCGCTGCCCGGCGGCGTCGAGGGGCAGCAGCGCGGTCACGATGTTGTACCTGCCGCCGGAGGCCTCGGAGCACTGCTGGGCGATCTCGGCCTGTCCGCCGGCGTCCGGGTTGATGTACCAGGTGAGGGTCGGGGTGGCGCCGGCGTCGGCGTCGCCGCAGCCGGTGAGGACCAGGGCTCCCACGGCCCCGACGGCGGCGGCGGCGCTGAGCCGCCGCCGCCGTCGGGCTGGGTGGGCTTGTGAGGTGGTGGTCAACGGTCTGTTCCTCCCCTTCGACGGTGTGGCGGGCCCGCGGAGGCCGTCGGGAGAGGACCCCTGCGGGCCCCGGCCGGCGGGACGGCCGGGGCCGGACCTGCGCCCGGGGCGACCGCTCCTCCGCGGATCTTCAGTCTAGGGGTGGCTTACCTCACAGACCAGTAACCTGATGGTTTGCAGTCGTTGAACGCGGCGCGCGGGGCCGCGCGGGCCCGGCGGCGCCCGGCGGATCAGGACAGGACCAGCGCCACGCCCGCCATGGTGAGCATCGCGACCACCGTGGTGACGAGCACCGTGTCGCGGCACAGCACCTCCGCGCGGCCGTAGCGGACCGCGGCCACGTAGATGTTCTGCGCGGTGGGCAGGGCCGCCATCACCACCACCGCGTAGAGCAGGTGCCCGTCGAGGCCCAGCAGGAAGCGGGCGAACACGAACGCCAGCAGCGGGTGCAGCAGGAGCTTGAACGCGGCGGCGAGCGCCACGTCCCGGCGCGGTCCCGCGCCGCGGCGCAGGGGCGAGGCCCCCACCAGCGAGATGCCGAACGCCATGAGCATCGCCGGGATGGAGGCCCCGGAGACCAGCCGCACGGGCTGCTCCACGACCTCCGGCAGCTGCCAGCCCGTGACGGCGAACAGGATCCCGAGCGCGGAGCCCACGATCATCGGGTTGGTGACCACGTTGTGCAGGACCGAGCCCAGGCTCGGGCGCCGCCCGTCGGTGAGGGTGTCCATGACGGTGAGGTAGACGGGGGTGTTGATCGCCAGCTGGAACAGCAGCACGGGCACCACCTGGGTGGCGTCCCCGAGCACGAACGTCGCGATCGGGATGCCCAGGTTCGCCGAGTTGACCTGCGACGCTGCCTGCGCGCCCATCACGGTGGTCGCGAGGTCCCGGCGCAGCAGCCACCGGGCGAGGCCGGCGTAGGCGAGGGTCGTGAGCAGGGCGGAGACCGCGGCGACGAGCAGCGGGGCGGAGAACATCCGGGCGATGTCGGCCTCGGAGATCGTCAGGAACAGCAGCGGCGGGCTGGCCACGTAGAAGGAGAACTTGCTGAGGATCTCCTGCCCGTGCGGGCCCAGCACGCCGCGGCGGCCCACCAGGTAGCCCGCGATGATGATGGCCCAGACGATGAAGAACCCCGAGAACACTCCGGTCACGGGCCCTCCTCGCGCTGTGGGGGCCCGCGGGTTCGGGCCCCTACAGTTCTATCCCATCCGGGGGACCGGTCCGGGCGGCAGGGGCTCAGCCGGTGGGCAGCTCGGCCTGCGCGTCCGCCAGCGGGCGGGAGTGCGGGGGGCGGGACACGCCCTCGAGCAGGGCCTCCGCGGGGTCCGTGCCGAGGTCCACGATCCGGTTGTCCCCGTCCACGTGGACGACGGTGGGCACGTGGGCGCGGGCCTCGGCGTCGTCCATCTGCGCGTAGCTGATGAGGATGACGAGGTCGCCGGGGTGCACGAGGTGGGCGGCCGCGCCGTTGATCCCGACCACGCCGGTCCCGCGCTCGCCGGCGATGGTGTAGGTCTCGAGCCGGGCGCCGTTGGTGACGTCGACGACGGCGACCAGCTCGCCGGGCAGGATGTCGGCGGCGTCGAGGAGGTCCTGGTCGACGGTCACCGACCCGACGTAGTGCAGCTCCGCCTGGGTGACGGTCGCCCGGTGGATCTTGGCCTTGAACATGGTGCGCAGCATGACGCGGCAGGGCTCCTCGGAAGCGGGGTGCGGAGGTCGCCCGGGCGGGCGCCGGGGCGATTCTACCGGAGGGGCCCGCCCCGGGGGAGGGGACGACGAACGCCCCGTGCCGGGGGCACGGGGCGTTCGGTCTCGAGAGCGGCCGACGGGAATCGAACCCGCGTATCAGGCTTGGGAAGCGTGCGCTCTACCATTGAGCTACGGCCGCGCGTCCTCGGTCCCGCTCGGCGCACGCGCCGGACGGGGACACCAGAACACTGTACACCACCGCACGGGCCCGGTGGGGCGCCGGGCCCGTGCGCTACCTTGGGGACCGTGCTGATCTCTGACCACGACATCCGCCGGGAGCTCGACGGCGGCCGGGTCGTCCTCGAGCCCTACGACCCCGCCATGATCCAGCCCGCCAGCGTCGACGTGCGGCTGGACCGCTGGTTCCGGCTCTTCGACAACCACAAGTACGCGCACATCGACCCGTCCGTGGAGCAGCCGGAGCTGACCCGGCTCGTGGAGGTCGACCCCGAGGAGGCGTTCGTGCTGCACCCCGGGGAGTTCGTGCTGGGCGCCACCTTCGAGAAGGTGACCCTGCCCGACGACATCGCGGCCCGGCTCGAGGGCAAGTCCTCCCTCGGCCGGCTCGGGCTGCTGACCCACTCCACCGCCGGGTTCATCGACCCGGGCTTCTCCGGCCACGTCACCCTCGAGCTGTCGAACATGGCCACGCTGCCGATCAAGCTGTGGCCGGGCTCCAAGGTGGGCCAGCTGTGCTTCTTCCGGCTGTCCTCCCCGGCCGAGCACCCGTACGGCTCCGGCGCCTACGCCAACCGGTACCAGGGGCAGCGGGGGCCGACGGCGTCGCGCAGCCACCTCGGCTTCACCCGCACCCCGATCTGAGCTCAGTCCCGCCGGTCCTCCGGCGGGCGCACGCCCAGCAGCAGGACCGTGCCCGCGGCGACGACGAGCAGGATCCCCAGGATCCCCCAGCGCTGGGCCCCCAGCACGGAGACGAAGACCGCGAACAGGGTGGGCGCCAGGAAGCTCACGGCCCGGCCCGTGGTGGCGTAGAGCCCGTAGAGGGCGCCCTCGTGCCCCGCGCTCGTGAGCCGGCCGAGGAACGTGCGCGAGGCCGACTGCGCCGGGCCCACGAACAGGCAGAGCAGCAGCCCGCAGACCCAGAACGCGGCCGTCCCGTCCAGGACCAGCAGCGGCGTGCCCGCCGCGATCACCCCGACCAGGGAGACGACGATGACGCGCCGGGGGCCCACGCGGTCGTCGAGGCGCCCGCCCACGAGCGCCCCCGCCCCGGCGGCCACGTTGCCGACGATCGCGAAGACGATGACGTCCGTGAGGCTGAAGCCGAAGGTGCCGGCCGCGAGCACGCCGCCGAAGGTGAACACCGCGTTGAGCCCGTCCCGGAACACGGCGGAGGCCAGCAGGAACCGCAGGGTCTGCGGGGAGTCCCGCCACAGCTCCCGCAGCGTCGCCCCCAGCTGCCGGTAGGAGCGCAGCACGGAGGGGCGGGGCCCGGTGCGGACCGGGCGGGCCTCCGGCACCGTGAGCAGCACGGGGACCGAGAACAGGGCGATCCACAGCCCGGAGAACAGGGCGACCGCCCGCACGTTGAGGGCGTCCTCCTCGGGCAGGCCCAGCAGGCCGGGCGTGATGAAGCCGAACAGCACGATCGTCAGGGCCACGATGCCCCCGAAGTAGCCCATCGCCCACCCCTGCCCGCTCACGCGGCCGATGTGCTCGCGGCCCGCGAGGCCGGGCAGCATCGCGTTGTAGTTGACCACCGCGAACTCGTCGAAGACGTTGGCCAGCGCCAGCAGGCCCACGCCCAGCCAGAGGAACGGGTACTGCGGGTAGACGAAGAAGCACAGCGCCGTGAGCAGCGCCGTGAGCATGGTGTTCACCCCCAGCCACAGCTTGCGCCGCCCGGCGCCGTCGCTGCGCTGGCCCACCACGGGGGCGAGCAGGGCGACGAGCACCCCCGCGGCGCCCATCCCGTAGCCCAGCACCTCGGACGCGTGGTCCTCCCCGCCGAACGGCTCGCCCGTGAGGTAGACGGTGAACACGAACGTGGTCATCACCGCGTTGAACGCCGCCGAGCCCACGTCCCACAGGCTCCACGCCCACACGTGGCGGCGGTCGGGCACGAAGGGGGCGGCGGGGCGGGCCGACGAGGGGGCGGGGGGTGCGGCGTCCATGGCTGCCATGCTAGGCGCGCGCCGGCCCCGGGAGCGGGAGACGGGCCGGAAAAACGCCTTTGATAGGGTGGAACCTCCCGGGGACGACCGGGAACCCCCGCACCGTCGCGAGCGCCGCCCGCGGCGGCGCCCGCATGACGCCCACCGCCGAGGTCGCGCTACGCGCCGATCATCCTTCCCCGACCCCCGGAGGCGCCCGATGACCGCCGTGCTCCTGCTCCACGCAGTGATGGCCGCGGTCGCGCCCCTGATCTTCGACCGGCTGGGCCGCGCGGCGTTCTACGTCCTGGCCGCCGTCCCCCTCGCCGGCCTCGTCTGGCTGCTGGCCTCCGCCCCCCGGGTGTACGGGCCGGCCGCGGGGCCGCAGGGCGGCTGGACCGAGGGCGGGAGCTGGATCCCCTCCCTGCACCTGGACCTCGTGCTGCGGATGGACGCCCTCGCCTGGTCGATGTCCCTGCTGGTGCTCGGCGCGGGCTCCCTGGTGCTCTTCTACTGCGCCCGCTACTTCAAGTCCGACGCCGACGACATCGGCCCCTTCGGCGCGCAGTTGCTGGCCTTCGCCGGCGCCATGTTCGGGCTGGTGACCGCCGACGACCTGCTGCTGCTGTTCGTCTTCTGGGAGATCACCACCGTCCTGTCCTTCCTGCTCATCAGCTACAACCGCACCCGCCTCTCCGCCCGCCGCGCGGCCCTGCAGGCCCTCGTGCTCACCACGGCCGGCGGGCTGGCCATGCTCGTCGGCGTCGTGATGCTCGGGCAGACCGCCGGCACCTACCGGATCTCCGAGCTGCTCGCCGCGGCCCCCGAGCTCGCCCGGCGCGGCACCGTGGTCGACGTCGCCGTGCTGCTGCTGCTCGTGGGCGCCGTGACGAAGTCCGCGCTGATCCCGCTGCACTTCTGGCTGCCCTCGGCGATGGCCGCCCCGACCCCGGTCTCCGCGTACCTGCACGCCGCCGCGATGGTCAAGGCCGGGATCTACCTCGTGGCCCGCCTCGCGCCCGGCTACGCCGAGACGGCGCTGTGGCCCCCGGCCGTCACGGTCCTGGGCCTGGGCACCATGCTGTTCGGCGGCTGGGCGGCCCTGAAGCACTACGACCTCAAGCTCGTGCTCGCCTACGGGACCGTCAGCCAGCTCGGCTTCCTCGTCGTGGTCGTCGGCCACGGCACCGCCGACACCGCGCAGGCCGGGATGGCGATGCTGCTGGCGCACGGGCTGTTCAAGGCGGCGCTGTTCCTCGTGGTCGGGATCATCGACCACCGGGCCGGCACCCGCGACATCCGCCGCCTGTCCGGGCTCGCCGGCCGGGTGCCGGTGCTCTTCGCCGTCGCGCTCGTCTCCGCCGCCTCCATGGCCGGGGTGCCGCCGCTGGCCGGGTTCGTGGCGAAGGAGGCCGTGCTGGCCGCGTTCGTGCACGCCGCCGAGGACCCCGCGGGCGTCGTGGTGCTCGCCGGGCTCGTGCTGGGCTCCGTGCTGACCTTCGCCTACAGCGCCCGCTTCGTGTGGGGCGGGTTCGCCCACAAGTCGGCCCGCTTCTCGGAGCTCGAGGCCGGCGTCGGCGGGAAGTCCGTGATCAGCGACATGCAGCGCGTGGAGCCCGCGTTCCTCGCGGCCCCGCTCGTGCTCTCCGCGCTCACCGTCGCGTACGGGCTGTGGCCGGCCCCCGTCGCCGCGATGCTGCAGCCCTACGTGGACCAGTTCCCCGGCACGGGGGAGCACCACTTCTCCCTGGCCCTGTGGCACGGGCTGAGCCCGGCGCTCGGGCTGTCCGCGCTGATCATCGGCGCCGGTGCGCTGCTGCACCTCGGCAAGCGCCCCCTGCGCGAGCTCCAGCGCGCCCTGCCCGCCCTGCCCCCGGGAGAGCTCGTCTACCGCCGGGTCATCAACGTCCTGGACCTCGTGGCCGTGTGGATCACCGGCCGCACCCAGCGCGGTTCGCTGATGTACTACCTCTCCGTCATCCTCGTCACCGCGATCGCCGTGCCCGCCGTGGCGCTCTACTGGGAGGAGACCCCGCCGCTGGGCGAGCTGCGGATCGCGGACGGGCCCGGCCAGGTCCTCGCCGGCGCGGTCATGGTGGTCGCGGCCCTGCTCGTTCCGCTGGCCCAGAAGCGCTTCCTCGCCGTCCTGCTCGTCTCCGTCACCGGCTACGGCGTCGCCCTCACCTTCGCCCTGCAGGGCGCCCCGGACCTTGCCCTGACCCAGACGCTCGTGGAGACGGTCTCCCTCGTGGCCTTCGTGCTCGCCCTGCGCTCCCTGCCCGCCCCCCTGTGGCAGCGCAACCCGACCGGGCGCCGGCTGCTGCGCGGGTCCATCGCCGTGGCCTTCGGGCTGTTCATGATGGCGCTCGCGGCGTTCAGCATCTCCTCCCGCAGCGCCGAGCCGATCTCCCTCGAGTTCCCCCGCCTGGCGTACGAGCAGGGCGACGGCGAGAACATCGTCAACGTGACCCTGGTGGACATCCGCGCGTGGGACACCTTCGGCGAGATCTCCGTGCTCGTGCTCGCCGCGACCGGCGTGGCGTCCCTGATCTTCGTCACGGGCCGCGGGGATCGCATCGTGCGCTCCGGCGACCGCCCCGACACCGAGCAGCTGCGCGTGATCCGGGGCCGCAACGCCGTGGCCGTCGACCGCAGGGGCCGCGAGCCCGAGATGGACCTCGCGCGCCGGTTCGGGCAGTCCGAGCAGCCCGGGGAGGACCCCTACCTGCTGGCCGGGCGCACCCTGGCCCCGGAGCGGCGCTCCATCGTCTTCGAGGTGGTCACCCGCCTGCTGTTCCACACGTTCATGATGGTCTCGCTCTACCTGCTGATCGCCGGGCACAACGACCCCGGCGGGGGGTTCGCCGGCGGGCTGATGGCCGGGCTCGCGCTCGCCGTGCGCTACCTCGCCGGGGGCCGCTACGAGCTCGAGCGGGCGACGCCCATCAACGCGGGCACCATGCTCGGGACCGGGCTCGCGATCGCGGCCCTCTACGCCCTGGCCCCGGTGTTCTTCGGCGGCGCCGTGATGCAGAGCTACACCTTCGAGGCGGACCTGCCGCTGTTCGGCCACGAGAAGTTCGTGACCGCGCTGGTCTTCGACATCGGGGTCTACCTCATCGTCGTCGGGCTCATCCTCGACATCCTGCGCTCGCTGGGCGGGCGGATCGACGAGCGGATCGAGGAGGAGGCCGTGCTGCGCCGCCGCCGCACCCGCGGCACGCGCATCCGGGTCTCGCGGCAGCGCCCGGCCGCGGGCGCCCCGGCCGGACGGGCCGTGCCCGCCGGGGCGCCCGGCGGCGCAGTGATCGACGGAGGGGGCGAGAGCCGATGAGCGTGAACCTGACCCTGCTGGTCGTGATGGGGGTGCTCTACGCCGTGGGCGTGTACCTGCTGCTCGAGCGCTCGCTGACCCGCGTGCTGCTCGGGCTGATGCTGCTCACCAACGGCACCAACATCCTGATCCTGCACACCGGCGGCGTGCCGGGCTTCGCCCCCCTCTACGACAAGGCGATCGCCCCGGAGGACTACAGCGACCCGGTGCCCCAGGCGCTGATCCTCACCTCCATCGTCATCTCGCTGGCCGTCACGGCGTTCCTGCTCGGGATGATCTACCGCTCCTGGGTGCTCGGGCGCCGGGACGAGATCCAGGACGACGTCGAGGACCGGCGCGTCGCGCGGCAGTCGTCCTACGACGTCGAGGACGACGCCGAGGTGCCCGAGGACACCACCGAGTTCGACGAGGCCCCGCGCCGCCACGACCCGGAGGAGGCCGTAGAGGCCCCCGGGCACCCCCTGGCCGAGCGGAGGCAGGGCCGATGACCGTCCACGTCGCCCAGCTCGCCCCCCTGGCCGTCATCATCCCGTTCCTCGGCGCGGCCCTGAGCCTCGTGCTGCTGCGGCGCACCAACCTGCAGCGGATCGTGGCCATCGGCTCGCTCGTGCTCAGCCTCGTGGTCGAGTCCGCGGTGCTCGCCGGCACGTGGGAGCTCGGCCCGCAGGCCGTGCACCTGGGCGGGTGGGCGGCGCCCTGGGGCATCGTCATGGTCGTCGACCAGCTCTCGTCCCTGATGCTGGTGGTCTCCACGGTCGTCTCCCTCGCCGTGCTCGTCTACGCGACGGGCCAGGGCGTGGCCGACGGCGACGCGGAGGGGCCCATCTCGATCTTCCACCCGTCCTTCCTCATCCTCGTGGCGGGCGTGTCCAACGCCTTCCTCGCGGGCGACCTGTTCAACCTCTACGTGGGCTTCGAGATCCTGCTCACCGCGTCCTACGTGCTCATGACCATGGGCGGGACCGCGCAGCGGATCCGCACGGGCGTCACCTACGTGGTGGTCTCGGTGATCTCCTCGGTGCTGTTCCTCATCACCATCGCGATGATCTACGCGGCCACGGGCACCATCAACATGGCCGACCTCGCCGGCAAGCTCGAGGCCCTGCCCGTGGGCACCCAGTTGCAGCTGCACCTCATGCTGCTCATCGCCTTCGGGATCAAGGCCGCGGTCTTCCCGCTGTCCTTCTGGCTGCCCGACTCCTACCCGACGGCCTCGGCCCCGGTCACGGCCGTGTTCGCGGGCCTGCTCACCAAGGTGGGCGTCTACTCCGTCATCCGCACGGAGACCCTCCTGTTCCCGGGGGAGCGGCTCGACGGGCTGCTGATGTGGGTGGCGCTGCTGACGATGGTCGTGGGGATCCTGGGCGCGCTGGCCCAGATCGACATCAAGCGCATGCTCTCCTTCGTGCTCATCAGCCACATCGGCTACATGGTCTTCGGGGTGGCCGTGGGCAGCCAGCAGGCGCTGTCGGCGACCGTCTACTACGTGGCCCACCACATCGTGATCCAGACCAGCCTGTTCCTCGTGGCGGGGCTGGTGGAGCGCCGCGGCGGGTCCACCAACGTCGACCGCCTCGCGGGCCTGGCCCGGATCGCCCCCGTGCTGGCGCTGCTGTACTTCGTGCCCGCCCTCAACCTGGGGGGCATCCCCCCGTTCTCCGGGTTCCTGGGCAAGACGGGGCTCCTGCAGGCCGGCGTGGACCGCGGGGACTGGCTGTCCTACGTGCTGGTCGCCGGCTCCGTGCTCGTGTCCCTGCTGACGCTGATGGCCCTGATCCGGGTGTGGAACCGCGTCTTCCTGCGCGCCCCGGAGGACGCCGAGTACCCCGACCCCATCCTGCTGGCCCCCGTCCCGGCCGGGGCGCGCTTCCTGCGCTCCTCCGGGTCGGTGGACGGCCAGGACGGACGGTTCGCGGGCAAGGGCGACGTCCGCCTGATGTCCCCGTCCATGCTCGGGGCGACCTCCGCCCTGGTCGCCGTGGGCGTGGCCCTGACCGTCTTCGCCGAGCCCCTGTTCCAGCTCGCGGACAACGCCGCGGAGAACCTCGTCCGTCCCGACCGCTACGTCGGGGCCGTCCTGGACCCCGGCTCCTCCCGCCCCGCCGTCGAGGGAGCCCCGTGACCCGGCCCAAGAACCCGCTGCTCGTCGAGCTGCCCCTGCTCGTCTGGCTCGTGCTCGTGTGGGGCGCGCTGTGGGGCGACTTCGGCGCGGGCAACCTCGTGTTCGGCCTCCTGCTGGCCCTGCTCGTCACGTGGGTGCTGTACCTGCCACCGGTGCAGCTGTCCGGGCGGTTCGACCCGCTGCAGTTCGTCCTCTTCGCCGCCACCTTCGTGTGGCAGGTCGCGAAGGCGAGCGTCGAGGTCATGCTCGTGGCGATCCTGGTGGGGCCGCGGGCGCGCAACGCCGTGATCGGCGTCCCGCTGCGCACCCGCTCGGACCTGCTGATCACCGCGACCGGGCACACGATGTCCCTGATCCCCGGCTCGCTCGTGGTGGAGGTCGACCGCTCCACCGCCACCCTGTACTTCCACGCCCTCAACATCCGCACCCCGGAGGAGGCCGAGGCGTTCCGCCGGGCCGTGCGGCGGATCGAGGCCGCCTGGATCCGGATCATGGGCACCCGCGAGGAGCTCGCGGCCCTGCGGGCCGAGCGCCGCCGGGGCGGGGCCGCGGGGGAGCAGGAGCGCGGAACCGCCGCCATCGGCTCCCCGGTCACCGCCCAGCAGCAGATCGTCGGTGCCCGCCGGGAGGGCGCGCCGCCGGCCGGAGGACCCCCCGAGGAGGAGCGCCCGTGATGGAGATCGCCGTCGTCGTCGCCGTCGTGCTGCTGAGCGCGGGCGCGGCGGGAACCCTGTACCGGCTGGCGAAGGGCCCGTCCCTGCTGGACCGGGTCGTGGCCGCCGACGTGCTGCTCGCGATCGTCGCCGCGGGCCTCGCGGTGGAGATGACCTACCACGGCCACCTCAACAACCTCATTCTCATGGTGATCGTCTCGCTGGTGGGGTTCATCGGCTCCGTGACCGTGGCCCGCTTCGCCACCCAGACCGCCGAGCACGGGCGGTGAGCGCCGTGGTCGACACCGTCCTGGACGCCGCCGCGGCCGTGTGCCTGGTGGTCGGCGCGCTGATGTCCCTGGGCGCCGCCATCGGCCTAGTCCGCTTCCCCGACCTGCTGACCCGCATGCACGCCGGCACCAAGCCGCAGGTCTTCGGCCTGCTGCTGATGCTCACGGCCGTGGCGCTGGAGAACCGAGAGCCGGTGATGGCCCCGCTGATCGCCCTGGGCTGGCTCTTCCAGCTGCTCACGGTGCCCGTCTCGGCCCACATGGTGGGCCGGTCCACCTACCGGACCAAGCACCTCAACCGGGCCACGCTCACCCAGGACGACCTGCAGGAGGTGCTCAACCGCACGAGCGGCGACGCCGCGCCCGGAGCGGCCGCGGGCGCGCCCTCCGCCGACGGACAGCAGACTGACGGACCCGCCGGGACGCGCTAGGCTGGGACGGATCCCCGGGCGCACCCGCGCCGCCCCGACGACAAGGAGCAGCAGTCCATGAACAGCCAGATCCTCAACCTCCTCGGCACCGGCGCCTCGCTCGGCGGCGTGGCCCTGTCCCACCGGGCGCTCGGCACGGTGTGGGAGCGCGTCACCGGCAACCCGCCGCCCGCCAAGAACCCCGACCCCGAGGAGGCCTGGACCGGCATCATCATCTGGTCCCTCGTGACCGGCCTGGTGGGCACCGTCATCAAGGTCGGGATCACCCGCCAGATCGCCAAGTGGGAGGCCAAGCCGAAGGCCGCCAGCCAGGCCGAGGTCTGAGCCGTTCCGCACGCCGCCGAGGGGCGGCGGCGCGCCCCTTCCGGCACCCCGGAGGGACGCGCCGCCGCCCCTCCGCCCGTTGCGCGGGACCGGTCGGCGGGAACCGCCCCGGAGGGGTAGACTCGGTGCCACTGAACGACAGGGGAGCGCACCCCGCCGGCGACGGCGGCAAGGCGCTGAGAGTGCGGATCACCGCAGACCCTCGAACCTGCTCCGGTTAGCACCGGCGAAGGGAGTCGAGCACCTCAGGGGTCCTCGCGGACGGGCACCGCCCGCGCCCGCCCGGATCCTTCCCCTCCTGGCACCGACGGCTCGCAGAGCCCAGGAGGAACCCACCGTGAACACCACCACCCACCGCCCCGCCCCCCGCGCGTCCCGGCAGCGGTCCTGGCGCGTCGTCGACATCGTCGTGGCCGCCGTCCTCGCCGCCGTGTGCGCGGTCGTCTTCTGGGCGTGGTCCAACCTGCTCTACCCGCTGATCAGCACCGCCTCCGTCGCCTACCCGCCGTCCGTGGGCCTCATCGCGGGCGGCTGGCTCGTGGCGGGCGTGCTGGGCGGGCTCGTGATCCGCAAGCCCGGCGCCGCGCTGTTCGTCGAGCTGCTCGCGGCGGTCATCGAGGGCTTCCTGGGCACCCACTTCGGCTGGCTCGTGGTCCTCTCCGGGCTGCTCCAGGGCATCGGGGCCGAGCTCGCCTTCGCCGCGTTCCGCTACCGCCGCTTCGACGCGCTGGCCGCCGCGGCCGCCGGCGCCGTGAGCGGGATCTTCCTGGGCGTCAACGAGAACATCCTCTACAACTACGAGTGGGCGTTCTCCCACCAGGTCGTCTACGTGGTCCTGGCGGCGGTGTCCGGGGCCGTGCTCGCGGGCCTGCTCATGTGGGCCGCCGTCCGCGCCCTGGCCGCCACGGGCGTGCTCGACGGCCTGGCCTCGGGCCGGGCCGCGCGGCGGTGACCGCGCCCGCCGCGGCGTCCCGGGCCCCGGCGCCCGCCCGCGGAGCCCGCGTCGAGGCCCGCGGCTTCGGCTGGCACCACCCCGGCCGCGCCGAGCCGTCCCTGCACGGCGTCGACCTCGTCCTGGAGCCCGGGCAGCGGGTGCTGCTGCTGGGTCCCAGCGGGGCGGGCAAGTCCACCCTCCTGCACGCCCTCGCGGGCGTGCTCCACGACGACGACGGCGAGTCCCGACTCGGCGAGCTGCTGCTGGACGGGGTGCCCCCCGAGCAGGCCCGCGGCCGGGCCGGGCTGGTGCAGCAGGACCCCGAGTCCCAGGTGGTGCTCTCGCGGATCGGCGACGACACCGCCTTCGGGCTCGAGAACCTCGCCGTGCCGCGCGAGCGGATCTGGCCGCGCGTGCGGGAGGCCCTCGACCGGGTGGGCCTGGACCTGCCGCTCGAGCACCCCACCTCGGCCCTGTCCGGCGGGCAGAAGCAGCGCCTGGCGCTGGCGGGGGCGGTGGCCATGGAACCGGGGCTGCTGCTGCTCGACGAGCCGACCGCGAACCTCGACCCCGCCGGCGTCGAGCAGGTCCGCGACGCCGTGCTCGCCTGCCTGGAGCGCAGCGCGGCGACCCTCGTGGTCGTGGAGCACCGGACGGCGGTGTGGGCCGACGCCGTGGACCGCGTCGTCGTCCTGGGCCGCGACGGCGGGATCACCCACGACGGGCCCCCCGCGCAGGTGTTCGGCGCCGCCGGGGCCGAGCTGCGCGCGGCGGGGGTGTGGGTGCCCGGCTGGGTGCCCCCGACCCGCCCCGCCCCCCGCCCCGGGGGACCCGGCGAGGCCCTCCTCGGCGCCGAGGAGCTGGCCGTCTCCCGCCGGCAGCCCACGCGGCGGCAGCTGCGGGCCCGGCGCCGCGGGCTGCGCAGCGGGCGCCCCGCGGCCGAGGCCGTGGCCGGGCGGGACCTGCCCACGGCCGTGGACGGCGTGGCGCTGACCCTCCGCCGCGGGCGCGCCCTCGCGCTCACCGGACCCAACGGGGCCGGCAAGTCCACCCTCGCCCTCACCCTCGCCGGGCTGCTCGCGCCCGTGCGCGGGAGCGTGACGGCCCACCCGGCGCTGGCGCGCGGCGCGGGGCCCGACCCGCTGGCGTGGGACGGGCGGGAGCTCGTGGCCCGGATCGGCACCGTCTTCCAGGAGCCCGAGCACCAGTTCCTGCGCCCCACCGTGCGCGCGGAGCTCGAGCACGGGCCGCGGCTGGCCGGCGCGGACCCCGAGGAGCGGCGCCGGCGCGCCGACGAGCTGCTCGCCCGGCTGCGGCTGGCCCACGTGGCCGAGGCCAACCCCTTCACGCTCTCCGGCGGCGAGCAGCGCCGGCTGTCGGTGGCCACGGTGCTCGCGACGGCGCCCGACCTGCTCGTCCTCGACGAGCCCACGTTCGGCCAGGACGCCCTGACGTGGGCCGAGCTCGTGGACCTGCTCGTCGAGCTCGTGGCGGCCGGCACGTGCGTGCTCGCCGTGACCCACGACGCCGAGTTCGTCCGGGCGCTGGGCGCGGACGTGCTGGACCTGGGCGGGAGCCCGCCGCACGGCGTCCGGGCCCCGCGGCCGGCGGAGGAGGGCCCGTGAGTACCGAGCTCCTGGGTCCGGCGGCCCGCGCCTCGCTGCTGGGCCGCACCAGCGCGGTCACGAAGCTCGCCGGTGCGCTGCTGCTCACGGCGGTGCTCGTGGTGAGCGCGGACGCGGTGACCTCGGGCGTGGTGCTGCTCGGCGAGCTCGTGCTCCTGGGGCTGGCCGGACGGCGCCCGCTCGCGCTCCTCGCCCGCGCGTGGCCCGTGGTGGTCGCGGCCCTCGTCAGCGGGTGGGGCACGGCGCTGCTCGCCGAGGACTCCGGGCCCGTGCTCGCGGACCTCGGCGTCACGGAGCTCTCCGCCGGGTCGGTCGCCGCGGGCGGGGCGATCGCCCTGCGCGGGCTCGCCCTCGCCCTGCCCGGGCTCGTGGTGGTGCTCACGACCGACCCCACGGACCTGGCCGACGGCCTCGCGCAGACGGTGCACCTGCCGGCCCGCTTCGTCCTCGCCTCCCTCGCGGCCCTGCGCCTCGTGGGCGTGATGGTCGCCGAGTGGAACACCCTCGTGATGGCCCGCCGCGCCCGCGGCGCCGGCGCGGGCCACGGCCCGGCCGGGGCGCTGCGGGAGTTCGGCGGGCAGGCGTTCACGCTGCTCGTGCAGTCGCTGCGCCGGGCCACGCGCCTGTCCGTGACGATGGAGGCCCGCGGCTTCGGCGCGGGGCCGCGCACGTGGGCCCGGGTGCCGAGCTACTCGTGGCGGGACGCCGTGGTGCTCGGCGGCTGCCTCGCCCTGGCGGCGGGCGCCCTCGGGGTGTCGGTGCTGCTGGGGGAGCACCGCTTCATCTGGGACGCCTAGGCCCTCAGCCGGCCGGGGCGTCCCCGGTGACCCAGGCGGTGACCAGGCGGGTGAGCTGCGGGTCCACCGGCAGCGGCTGCGCGTCGAGCCGGCGCACCGGCACGGCCAGGCGCACGCTGGAGACGAGCCACACGGCGTCCGCCGTCATGAGGTCCGCGGGGTACAGCGGCCCGTAGCCGAGCTCCCAGCCGTCCCGGCGGGCGGCCGCGAAGATCTTGGCCTGGGTGGTCCCGGGGAGGATCCCGTGCGAGGGCTCGGGCGTCACGAGCGTGCGCGCGCCCTCGCGCACGCGGGCGCAGATGACCGAGGACGTCGCCCCCTCCAGCACCCGCCGGTCCTCCGCGGTGAAGACCGCCTCGTCCGCCCCGAGCGAGCGGGCGTGGCGCAGGGCGGCCATGTTGACGGCGTAGGAGAGGGTCTTGGCGCCGGGCAGCAGCCACGGGTACCCGGCGTCCTGGGCGGGGTCGTGCCCACGCGGCAGCAGGACCGCGTCGACGCCCTCGCGGCGCTGACGGAACGTGGACTCCGGCACGGGGGTCACCGCGATCCACGACCAGGGGCCGTCCTCGGGGGTGCCGCGGCTGACCACGATCTTCACGCTGTGCTCCGCGCCGAGACCGCCCTCCCCGCCGGGGGCGGCGTGGGCGAGGGCCAGCCCGGCCGCCGCCCGGTACACCGCCGCGTCCGGCACCGGCAGCTGCGCCAGCCGGGCGGAGGCGGTCAGGCGCTGGTAGTGGGCCTCGAACTTCTGCACCCGACCGTCGACGGCGCGCATGGTCTCGAACACCCCGTCCCCGCGGGTGAGGCCCTGGTCGTCGATCCGCACGAGCGGGACGGCCGGGTCGACCAGGGCCCCCTCGGGGCGGGCGGCGTCGAGGACGACGACGGTGCTGGTCACGGGCTCTCCTGTCGGTGCGTCCGGTCGTTCAGCTCACGGGGCCCGGGTGCAGGATGTCGACCCGGTCCCACACGGGGTCCTCCGCGAGGTAGGCCTCCTCCTGGGCCGCCCACCGGTCCCAGTGCTTGGCGTAGTAGTGGCCGTCCCGGCTCAGGGCCCGGTCGTAGCGCAGGGCCGTGGGCAGCTCCACCCACACCGAGACGTCCAGCAGCTCGCGGGCCGCGGCGCTGCAGGCGCCCACGCCCTCGAGCACCACGACCTCGGCCACGCGGGTCAGCCGCGGGGTGCCGGGGGTGCCGGTCATCCAGTCCCAGGCCGTCCACTCGGCGTCGCGGCCCTCCCGCAGCGGGGCCAGGACGGTCTCGACGTAGGCGCGGGTCCCGGCCTCGAGCCCATCCCAGCCGGGGTAGAGGTCCTCCAGGTGGAAGACGGTGACGTCCCGGACGGGCCGCAGCACCGTGCACAGCTGCTCGGCGAGGGTGGTCTTGCCGGCGCCCGAGCGGCCGTCGAGGCCGACGAGATAGGGGCGGCGGCTCGGGCTGGGGAGCAGGCGGGCCAGGTCGATGCCTGCGGCGTTGGACGCGGCGAGCGCCGGGTCCAGCTGGAGGTCGACGTCGATCACCTGCGGTCGCGTCCCCGGGGGCGGGCGGCGACCGCGCGCGGACGTCGGGGGCCGTCCACGCGCACGGGTGCGATCGGATACATAGCGGGCATTGTAAGCCGCGCCGCGCGCCGTCGGGAAGAGTGGGGGCCGTCGACGGGGACGGACCCCTGAATTGAGCGGACCCGACTCAACTTAGGTTGACAATCGGCGCTCATGTGACAGACTTGAGCCAGGAAAACTCAAGCAGTGAGACCTCCGGGTCCCGGGCCCCCGGCCCGCCCGGTTCAGCTCGACACGAAGGAGAACACTCGCATGTCCCGTGCAGTAGGAATCGACCTCGGCACCACCAACTCCTGCGTGGCGGTGCTCGAGGGCGGCGAGCCCACCGTCATCGCCAACGCGGAGGGCAACCGCACCACCCCCTCGGTCGTCGCCTTCTCCAAGGACGGCGAGACCCTCGTCGGCGACATCGCCAAGCGCCAGGCCGTGACCAACGTGGAGCGCACCATCGCCTCGGTCAAGCGCCACATGGGCACCGACTGGACCAAGGAGATCGACGGCAAGCGGTACACCCCGCAGGAGATCTCCGCGCGCATCCTCATGAAGCTCAAGACCGACGCCGAGTCCTACCTCGGCGACAAGGTCACCGACGCCGTGATCACCGTCCCGGCGTACTTCAACGACGCCGAGCGCCAGGCCACCAAGGAGGCCGGCGAGGTCGCGGGCCTGAACGTCCTGCGCATCGTCAACGAGCCCACCGCCGCGGCGCTCGCCTACGGCCTGGAGAAGGGCAAGGAGGACGAGCTCATCCTCGTTTTCGACCTCGGCGGCGGCACCTTCGACGTCTCCCTGCTGGAGGTCGGCAAGGACGAGGACCAGTTCTCGACCATCCAGGTCCGCGCCACCGCCGGTGACAACCGCCTGGGCGGCGACGACTGGGACCAGCGCATCGTCGACTGGCTGCTGTCGCAGGTGCGGTCCAAGACCGGGGCGGACCTGTCCAAGGACAAGATCGCCCTCCAGCGCCTCAAGGAGACCGCCGAGCAGGCCAAGAAGGAGCTGTCCTCCGCGACCAGCACCAACATCTCCCTGCAGTACCTCTCCGTGACCCCCGAGGGCCCGGTGCACCTGGACGAGCGCCTCACCCGCGCCAAGTTCGAGGAGCTCACCCGCGACCTCCTGGAGCGCACCGAGAAGCCGTTCAAGGACGTCATCGCCGAGGCCGGGATCTCCGTGGCGGACATCGACCACGTGGTCCTCGTCGGCGGCTCGACCCGCATGCCCGCCGTCGCCGAGACCGTGCAGCGTCTCGCCGGCAAGGAGCCCAACAAGGGCGTGAACCCGGACGAGGTCGTCGCCGTCGGCGCCGCCATCCAGGCCGGCGTGCTCAAGGGCGACCGCAAGGACGTGCTGCTGATCGACGTGACCCCGCTGTCGCTGGGCATCGAGACCAAGGGCGGCGTGATGACCAAGCTCATCGAGCGCAACACGGCCATCCCGACCAAGCGGTCCGAGACCTTCACCACCGCCGAGGACAACCAGCCGTCCGTGTCCATCCAGGTCTTCCAGGGCGAGCGCCAGTTCACCCGGGACAACAAGAACCTGGGCACGTTCGAGCTGACCGGCATCGCCCCGGCCCCGCGCGGCATGCCGCAGATCGAGGTCACCTTCGACATCGACGCCAACGGCATCGTGCACGTGTCCGCCAAGGACAAGGGCACCGGCAAGGAGCAGTCGATGACCATCACCGGCGGCTCGTCGCTGTCGAAGGAGGACATCGAGCGCATGGTCAAGGACGCCGAGGCCAACGCCGAGGCCGACCGGGTGCGCCGCGAGGCCGCCGACCTGCGCAACAACGCGGAGCAGCAGGCCTACTCCATCGAGAAGCTGCTGAAGGACAACGACGAGAAGCTGCCCGAGGACGTCAAGTCCGAGGTGCGCGGCGACGTCGACGCCCTGAAGAAGGCGCTCGAGGGCGAGGACGACGACGCCGTGAAGTCGGCCTACGAGAAGCTGCAGCAGTCCCAGACCAAGCTCGGCGAGGCGCTCTACGCGCAGCCCTCCGCCGACGGCGCGGAGGGTGCCCCCGGTGCGGGTGCCACGGGCGCGGCCGGCGACGAGGACATCGTCGACGCCGAGGTCGTCGACGACGAGAACGAGAAGAAGTGAGCATGGCCGACCCCACACCCGATCCCGACCAGAACCCGGCGCCCGGCGCCGCGGACGAGGCCGCGCAGGACTCCGGCGCCGACCGGGCCCCCCGGGGCGAGGCCGGCCCGGAGGGGCTGACCGTCGACGACATCCTGGACACCCCCCAGTCCTCCGACGCCGAGTCGGCCGACCGGACGGGGTCCGCGGAGGCCGCGGGCGCGCCGGCGGCGGACGCCCTCGCCGCGGAGCGCCTGGAGGAGCTGCGCCGGCTGCAGGCCGAGTTCGTGAACTTCAAGCACCGCACGGCGCGCGAGAAGGAGCAGCTGCGCACGTTCGTCACGGGCGACCTGCTGCAGGCGCTGCTGCCGGTGTTCGACGACATCGACGCGGCCCGCCAGGCCGGTGACCTCTCGGAGGGCCCGTTCGCGTCCATCGCGAACAAGCTCGAGGAGATCCTGGTCCGCCAGGGCCTGTCCCGCATCGGAGCGGTCGGGGAGAAGTTCGACCCGACCGTCCACGAGGCCGTCCTGCAGCAGCCCACCAGCCAGGTCGAGCCCGACCAGGTCTCCATGGTGCTGCGCTCCGGCTTCAAGATCGGCGAGCGCATCGTGCGGCCGGCCCAGGTCGCCGTCGCGGTCGCCGAGTGAGGCCGGGCACGGCCTGATCCGGGCGACGGGAGGGGAGGTCCGGCAGCGGGCCTCCCCTCGCCGTCCCGGCACCCACCCCAGGACTCCCGTCCGGGCCCTGTCCCCAGGGCCCCCGACCGGCCCACCAGAAAGGAGGCGTCATGGCCAGCCAGGACTGGATCGACAAGGACTTCTACAGCATTCTCGGCGTCTCCAAGGACGCGTCCGACGCCGACATCAAGAAGGCGTACCGCAAGCTCGCCCGCCAGTACCACCCGGACCAGAACCAGGGCGACGCGGAGGCCGAGAAGAGGTTCAAGGACATCACGGAGGCGAACTCCGTGCTCTCCGACCCCGAGGAGCGCAAGCAGTACGACGCGATCCGCGCCATGGGCTCCGGCGCCCGCTTCACCGCGGGCGGCCCCGGTGGCGGCGGCGGGTCCGCGAACTTCGAGGACCTCTTCGGCGACCTCTTCAGCGGCGGCGGCGGACGCCGCCGCACCACCTACAGCACCCCCGGCGGCGGCTTCGGGGGCGGCGGCGGCTTCGAGGACCTGTTCACGCAGTTCGGGGGCGCCGGCGGCTACGGCGCCCCGGGCGGCTACCAGGCCCCGCCGGCCCGCGGCGAGGACATCCGCACGGAGACCACCATCCCGTTCCGCTCCGCGGTCCAGGGCACCACGGTCAAGCTGCGCCGCGGCAACGGCCAGGAGACCACGGTGCGCGTGCCGCGCGGCGTGCGCGACGGGCAGAAGCTCAAGCTCGCCGGCAAGGGCCACTCCGGCCCCGGCGGGCCCGGTGACCTCTACGTCACGGTGCACGTGAGCCCCCACCCGGTCTTCACGCGCGTGGAGGGCACGGACGACGTCGAGCTCACCGTGCCGATCACGTTCCCGGAGGCCGCCCTGGGCGCGACCATCGAGGTGCCCACGCTGGACGGCGCGGCCGTGAAGCTCAAGGTGCCCGCGGGCACGTCGTCGGGCCGGCGCTTCCGCGTGAAGGGCCGCGGCTTCGCCACCGCCAAGGGCACGGGCAACATGATCGTCACCGTCGAGGTGCACGTGCCGGCCGAGCTGGACGAGCCGGCCCGCGCCGCCGTCCGGGCGTTCGCCGAGGCGACCGCGGGCGAGGACCCGCGGGCGGAGCTGGCGCGGAAGGCCAGGGTCTGAGATGGCCCTCGACGCCGACCAGCCGCTGTTCGTGATCTCCGTGGCCGCGGAGATCGCCGAGATGCACCCGCAGACCCTGCGCCAGTACGACCGGCTCGGCCTCGTCAAGCCGTCCCGGGCGCCGGGGAGGGCCCGCCGCTACTCGCAGCGGGACATCGAGAAGCTGCAGCAGATCCAGGTGCTCTCCCAGCAGGGCGTGTCCCTCGAGGGCATCCGGCGGATCCTGCAGCTCGAGAACCAGGTCGCCGCGCTGCAGGCGAGGGTCGCGGAGCTGAGCCAGGAGCTGGAGGAGTCCCGCGAGCGGGCCGAGGAGTCCTCCCGGATCTTCGCCGCCGGCGTCGGCGGGGACATCGTGCGGATGGCCCGCGGCTCGCGCCCGCGGGCCCGCAAGGTCTCCCAGGCCGTCGTGCTCTACCGGCCCCCGCTGCCGGAGCGCCGGCAGGAGCGCTGAGAGGACCGGGCCCGGCTGCCCGGGCCGGGAGGCACGCCGCGCAGACCCCCGCGCCGGGCCTCCGCGCGGGGAGCAGCTGGGGGGACGGCGGCGAAGCCGTCCCCCTCCGGTGCCGCGGCGATCACGGCAGGCGGCGGTAGGTGAGGTCCCGCGGGATCCGGCCGGCCTCCTGCGCCTTGCGCTCGAAGCTGGTCAGGACCCGGCCCTCCCAGCGCGGGGCCCAGCCCACGTCGGGGTGCTCGTCGTCGGCGAGCGGCCCCGGGTGGAGGTTCTCGAAGCGGGGGGAGGCGTCGAGGACCTCCCGCATCACCACGGCGTACTCCTGCCAGTCGGTGGCCAGCCGCCACAGCCCGCCCGGGCGCAGCACGCGGGCGGCGAGCTCCGCGAACGCGGGCGAGACGAGCCGGCGCTTGTGGTGGCGCGTCTTGTGCCAGGGGTCCGGGAAGAACACCCACAGCTCCTCCACCGAGGCCGGCCCGAGCAGGTGCTCCAGGACCTCCGGGGCGTTGGCCTGCACCACCCGGACGTTGTCCACGCCGGCCTGCCCGGCCTTGAGCAGCAGGTCCGCGATGCCGGGCTTGTACACCTCGACGGCCAGGAAGTCGCGCTCGGGGTGCGCGGCGGCGGCGGCCACGATCGCCTCGCCCAGCCCGGAGCCGACCTCCACCACCAGGGGTGCCTCGCGACCGAAGGCCGCTGCGGCGTCGAAGTCGTGGTCCGGGTGCACCGACGTGTCCGTGCGCACCCGCGGCACGTCCAGCACACGGGTGGGGGCCCAGTCGTCCCAGGCCTTCTGCCGGCGGGCGGTGAGGCGGTCGCCGCGGCGGACGAAGGAGTACGGCTGGCGGTGGAACGCCTCGGGGACGGCACCCGGGACGGGCGCCTGCGCGGGTTCCTGCGCAGGCTCGTCGGCGGGTTCTTCGGCGGGGGAGGGGGTCTGCTCGGTCATCGCCCTACATCCTAGGGCCCCGGGCGCCGGAGGCGGCCCCGGGCACGGGCGGCTCCGCCCAGCGCCGGCGCGGGGCCTCCCAGGTCGCGAACCGGGCGAGGATGCCGGTGGCGTCCTCGGCGACCACCGCGGCGTCCCGGTACTGCGGGCGCACCAGCCCCGCGGCGGCCATGGAGCCCACCGCCTCCAGCAGCGGCGTCCAGTACCCCGAGACGTTGAGGAAGCCGACCGGCTTGGCGTGCACGCCGACCTGGAGCCAGGTCCACGCCTCGAAGATCTCCTCGAGGGTGCCCAGCCCGCCGGGCAGCGCGACGAACCCGTCGGCGAGCGCGGCCATCTCCGCCTTGCGCTCGTGCATCGTCCGCACGACCCGCAGCTCGGTCAGGCCCGTGTGGGCGGTCTCGTCGTCGACCAGGGACTGCGGCATCACCCCGATCACCTCCCCGCCCGCGGCGAGCGCGGCGTCGGCGACGACGCCCATCAGGCCCACGTGGCCGCCGCCGTAGACGACGCCCACGCCCCGGCGGGCGAGGGTGGTGGCGAAGGCCCGGGCGGCCTCGGTGAACGCGGGGTCGGAGCCGAAGGAGGCCCCGGTGTACACGGCGAGTCTCATGGGGCCATTGTCCCGGGTCCGGCCGTAACAGCCGGGAAACGGCGCGGGACCAGAATGTGGGGGTTCCGGCCGGCCGGTGTCCGGCGCACGGCCCAACGTGTGATTCAATGCCTGCGGCTGAGACGGATATCACAGCCGTTCCGTTCCCGCTTCCCCGATCCACCCGACACCCACGGGAGACCACATGCTCGAGACCATTGAGACCGCCCTCGGCACGCTGGGCGGCATCATCTGGGGGCCCTACGTCCTCATCCCCCTGCTGCTGCTCACCGGCGTCTACCTGACGGTGCGCCTCGGCGGCGTCCAGTTCCGCAAGCTGGGCTCCGCCCTGCGCCTGGCCCTGTTCGACCGCAAGGACGAGGGCGCCGAGGAGGGCGACGTCTCCCAGTTCCAGGCCCTCACCACCGCGCTCGCGGCGACCGTGGGCACCGGCAACATCGTGGGCGTGGCCACCGCGATCTCCATCGGCGGACCCGGCGCCCTGTTCTGGATGTGGGTCACCGGCCTGTTCGGCATGGCCTCGAAGTACTCGGAGGCGTTCCTGGCCGTGCGCTTCCGCACCAAGGACGCCAAGGGCGAGATCTCGGGCGGCCCGCAGTACTACCTCGAGCGCGGCATCCGCAACGGCTTCGGGAAGTTCCTGGCGCTGTTCTTCGCGATCGCGGCGGCGCTGGCCGCCTTCGGGATCGGCAACATGACCCAGGGCAACTCCATCGCCACGAACCTGGAGAGCTCCTTCAGCGTCCCCACCTGGCTCACCGGCGTCGTGCTCACGGTCCTGACCCTGGTGGTCCTCGTGGGCGGGATCAAGTCCATCGGCAAGGTCACCGCCGGCTTCGTGCCGGTCATGATCCTGTTCTACGTCCTGGGGGCGCTCTACATCCTCATCGTCAACGTGACGGAGATCCCCGCCGCGCTGGTCCTCGTCTTCACGGACGCGTTCACCGGCACCGCCGCGACGGGCGGGTTCATCGGCTCCACCCTGGCCCTGGCCGTGCGCTACGGCGTGGCCCGCGGCATCTTCTCCAACGAGTCCGGCATGGGCTCCGCGGCCATCGCCGCCGCCGCCGCGCAGACCACCCACCCGGTCCGCCAGGGCCTGGTCTCCATGACCCAGACCTTCATCGACACCATCATCGTGGTCTCCTGCACCGGCCTGGTCATCGTCACCACCGGCGTGTGGGAGCAGGGCGGGGAGTTCGCCGCGACCATGACCGGCGACGCGTTCACGCACGGCCTGCCCGGCCAGTGGGGGCACGTCGTCGTCACCGTCGGCCTCGTGATGTTCGCCTACTCCACGATCCTCGGCTGGGCCTACTACGGCGAGCGGTGCATGGAGCGTCTCTTCGGCCGCGCCGCGGTGATGCCCTACCGCGTGGTGTTCTCCCTGGTCGTCTACGTGGGCTGCACCGTCCCGCTGGCGGTCGTGTGGAACTTCGCCGACGTCATGAACGGCCTGATGGCGATCCCCAACCTCATCGGCCTGCTCATCCTCTCGGGCCTCGTCGCCCGCGAGACCAAGCACTATCTGAGCAACGACCCGAAGCTGCGCGCCGACCGCCGGCAGGTCGACGCCTTCATGGAGGGCCACCCCGGGGCGATCGACTCCTACGAGCGCACCGGCGTCTGAGCCCGGGCGCGGCGGCGCCGACCGCCGCACCGCCGGGCGCCCGAGGGCCCGGCCTCCTGACGGGGGCCGGGCCCTCCGTCTAGCCTGGGGGCATGAACCCACTCCCCGAGCCCCGCCCCTTCTCCTGCGCGGACGCGACCGGCGCCGTCCACGACCAGGGCGCCCACGTCGTCGAATGGATCCCCACGGGCCACGCCCCGGTGCTGTGGCTGTCCCCGAGCACGGCCCTCGAGCGGGGCCGGCCCATCCGCGGCGGCGTCCCCGTCTGCTTCCCGTGGTTCGCCGACGGGCCCTCGGGCGGGACGGAGCCCAAGCACGGCTTCGCCCGGACGCTGCCCTGGCACGTCCTGACGCGGGAGTCCTCCGACCACGAGGCCGTGGTCGTCTACGGGTTCTCCGACGCGGACGTCACGGACCCGGCGCACCGGGAGCTGTTCCCGCACCGCTTCGAGGCCGAGTACGTCGTGCGCTTCGGGCCCGAGCTCGTGCTCGAGCTGAGCGTCACCAACACCGACGACCACGCGTTCGACTTCGAGGAGGCGCTCCACACCTACTTCGTGGTGGGCGACATCCGGCACGTGCGGATCCAGGGGCTGGACGGGGCGACCTACCGGGACAAGGTCACGGGCGAGGACGGGTGCGTGCAGGAGGGGGAGGTGACGTTCGAGGGCGAGACCGACCGGGTCTACGACTCGGCCGGGGAGGTCGCCGTCGTCGACGAGCAGCTCGGCCGCGTCCTGCGGATCCGCAGGACCGGCTCCGCGAACGCCGTGGTGTGGAACCCGTGGGCGGAGAAGGCCGCCGGGCAGCCCGACGTGGGTGACGGCTGGACCGACTTCGTGTGCGTGGAGGGCGCCAACGCCCTGGCCAACGCCGTGCACCTGGAACCGGGCCGGACCCACACCATGGGCTACCGGGTGTCGGTCGAGGCCACGGCCGGGGACGTGGGCGCGTCGCCGGCCTGACGCGGACGGTGCGACCCGGACGGTGCGACCCGGACGGTGCGACCCGGACGGTCGGAACGGCGGCGGGTCCGGGGCCGTCCTCCCGCCGCCTCCGGCGTCCCGGGCCACGGCCCGCAGCGCGGAAGAACGGGTGCCGCCCGTCCCGCAGGACGAGCGGCACCCGTGGCGGCGCGGGGCGAGGACCCTACTTGGAGACCACCAGGGCCGCGGCGATCGCGGCGAGGAAGACGTCCTTGGACAGGCCCACGCCGGCCTCGCTCGGGCGGACGCCGTCCTCCTGCGTCATGTCCGGGTTGCTGAAGTACAGCGACAGCAGCCCGGCGGAGAACGCGCCGAGCGCCAGGCCGGCCAGGCGCTTGCTGACGAAGGGGGTCAGCAGGGCGGCGCCGATGCCGATCTCGGAGTACGCCACGAACTTGCCGAAGGTGTCCGCGTCCCACTCCTTGAACTGCGGCACGCCGGTCGCGGCGAACTGCTTGAGCCCCTCGGCGGCCTCGGTGGGAAGGTCCTTCTTGCCGTAGCCGGACTGGAGCAGGTAGGCGCCGGAGACGCCGCGCAGGATCGCGTTGGAGAGGCTCATGGTCGGGTCCTTTCAGGAGGGGGGCGGGCTCGTGGAGACGTCAACGACACTATCAGGGGCGTTGTTCCCCGGGCCGGGAGAAACCCGGCCCGGCCCGGCCCGGCGGGTCCGGGCGGGGCCCGAACGGGGTCGCCACCGTGCTCTCGCCCACACTTCCGCAGCGGTTACCGGCCGGTGCTGTAGGGTGGGCGGTATTGCACATGGCACTGTTGCCCCGACGACGGGGGAACAGGCAGGCGTCGAGCACCCCGTTCTTCTTCGCGCGGCACCGTTCCAGACGGTTTCTGCCCGCTCCTAGGGGCTCCAGGAGTCATTCGGCGCAACCCGGCGCGCTACCCCCTTGCCGGGACATCCGATCGAAAGACGTATCCCAGTTTTGGCTACTTTCACCGACCTTGGCGTGCCCAAGGCCCTTTCCGCCGTCCTCGCCCAGCAGGGCATCGAGTCGGCGTTCCCGATCCAGGAGAAGACCCTCCCCGACTCCCTCGCCGGGCGCGACGTGCTCGGCCGCGGCAGGACCGGCTCCGGCAAGACCGTGGCGTTCGCGCTGCCGCTGGTGTCCCGGCTCGCCGGGCTCACCGGCAACGGCGCCCGCGCCGCCCGCCGCCCGAACCGGCCCACCGGCCTGGTCCTGGCCCCCACCCGCGAGCTCGCCACCCAGATCGACCGGACGATCGCCCCGCTGGCCGAGGCCGCCGGGCTGACCACCACCGTGATCTTCGGCGGCGTCTCGCAGAAGAACCAGGAGAAGGCGCTCGCCAAGGGCGCCGACATCGTCATCGCGTGCCCCGGCCGCCTCGAGGACCTGCTCAAGCAGAACGTCCTCACCCTGGACGACGTCCGGGTGACGGTCATCGACGAGGCCGACCACATGGCCGACATGGGCTTCCTGCCCGTGGTGACCCGCATCCTCAAGCGCACCCCGCAGGGTGGGCAACGGCTGCTGTTCTCGGCGACGCTCGACGGCGGCGTGGACAAGCTCGTGAAGCAGTTCCTGTCCAACCCGGTCAAGCACTCGGTGGACGCCCCGCAGGCCGCCGTGTCCACCATGGAGCACCACGTGCTCGTCGTGGACGCGGACGAGAAGCAGGAGCTCGTCGAGGCCCTCGCCTCCGGCACGGGCCGCCGCGTGATGTTCACGCGCACCAAGCACCGCGCCAAGAAGATGGCCCGCCGGCTCACGCAGCTGGGCATCCCCGCCGTGGACCTGCACGGCAACCTGTCGCAGAACGCCCGGGACCGCAACCTCGCCCAGTTCTCCGCCGGTGAGGTGCGCGTGCTCGTGGCCACGGACGTCGCCGCCCGCGGCGTGCACGTGGACGAGGTCGAGCTGGTCGTGCACATCGACCCGCCCACCGAGCACAAGTCCTACCTGCACCGCTCGGGGCGCACCGCCCGCGCCGGCGCCTCCGGCTCCGTCGTCACGGTGGCCACCAAGGAGGAGCGCCGCGAGGTCACGCAGCTCATGAAGGCCGCCGGCGTCACGGCGGACTTCGACGCCGTGACCCTCGGCTCGCAGGTCGTCGCCGACCTGATCGGCGAGCGCGCCGAGAAGGTCGACTACGTGCCCCAGCCCGTCCAGGTCCAGGGCGGCGGCCGCTCCGGCGGCGCCCGCACCGGCCAGGGACGCGCCCGCTCGGGCGGCGGCCGCGGCCGCGGCGGCCAGACCCGTGCCGACCAGCCGCGCAGCGCCTCCCGCGACCAGCGCTCCGAGGGCGGCAACCGCGGCGGCTCCCGCCCCGGCACCGGCTCGGCCTCCCGCTCGGCGGCGCCGGCGCGCTCCTCCGCGCCGTCCCGCTCCTCGGCCTCGTCGCGCTCCGCAGCACCGGCGTACTCCACCGAGTCCATGCCGGACCGCGCCACCCAGGCCGCGGCGGCGCGCCGCCGCAGCCGCAGCCCGCGCCGCGCCTCGGCCCCCCAGGGCACCGCGACGCGCTGAGCCCGCTGCGTCCGCGAGGGCGCACCACCCGCCGACCGGCACCACGCCGGAGCGGGAGGTGCGCCCTCGCGGTCGTCCGGGACACCGGGGACGCCCTCGACGCGGCGGGCGGGGTCCTCGCGACGGCCGCGGGCCCGGTGACGGGCTCCGTCAGGCGGAGGGGTCGAGGGAGCGCAGGAACGCCAGCGTGACCTCGGTGTGGGACCGGACGGGCACGAGCCCCGGCGCGGGGGCCACCGTGAGCTCGCCCGGCACCACGACCACCGGCATCCCGGCGGCCGCGGCGCTGGCCGCGCCGGTCTGCGAGTCCTCGACCGCCACGCACCGGGCCGGGTCGACGCCGAGCCGCCGGGCGGCGAGCAGGTAGGGCTCCGGGTGCGGCTTCGCGTGCTCGACGTCCTCCTGGGAGACGACCACGCCCAGCACGCCCGGCGCCCCGGAGGCCGTGCCCTCCGCGACCACGGTGAGGGCGTTGGTGACGACCGCGCCCGGGATCCCGGCCTCCGCCAGCTCGGCCAGCAGCTCGCGCATCCCGGGCAGGAACGGCACCTCGCCCGTGAGCGCGGCCGCCACCTCCCGCCCCAGCTCGGCGGTGATGCCCTCGACCGTGCCGGCCGCGCCGCGCCGGACCATCAGCTCCGCGGACGTGGGGACGGTCTTGCCCAGGGTCGCGAGGTCGTCCTCCGTGCTCCACCCCACGCCGTAGCGGGCGGCGACCGCGCGCTTGGCCACCGCCCACTGCGGCTCGGAGTCCACGAGGGTGCCGTCGTGGTCGAAGAGCACGGCGGCGGGGAATCCGGGGGAGCTCACGGGCGGGCCTCCTGGGCGGGGTGGAAGGGCGACGACGGGGCCTGCGGGTCCAGGGACCGCAGCAGCTCCAGGGTGAGCTCCCGGTGGGAGGACAGGTGCAGCACGCCGGCGCCGGGCTCGACGGGCTGCTCGCCGGGGACCACGACCGTGGGGATGCCCGCCGCGACGCCCGCGGCCGCCCCCGCGGGGGAGTCCTCGACCACGACGCACCGGGCGGGATCCACCCCGAGCCGCCGCGCGGCGGTCAGGTAGGCGTCCGGATCGGGCTTGGGCCGCACGCCCTGCGCGTACTCGTCGGTGCCGATCAGGACCCGGAACAGGCCTGCCGGGGCCGTGGACGCGGTGTGCCGGGCCATCGCGGAGGTCGCGTTGGTGACGATGGCCGCCGGGATCCCCGCGGCCGCCAGGTCCTGCAGCAGGGCGTCCACGCCCTCGATGAAGGACAGCTCCGCGCCCTCCAGGACCCGGATGCTGTGCTCGAAGACCGCCTGGAACAGGGCGCGGTCATCGAGCGGCACCCCGATCCGCTGCATCCGGGAAATCGTCTCGGCGACCGGCCGGCCCAGGGTCGCGTCGGTGTCCTGGGGGGTCCAGACCAGGCCGTGCTCGGCGGCGAGGTTCTGCTTGGCGCGGTCCCACAGGGGCTCGGTGTCGACGAGGGTGCCGTCGTGGTCGAAGAGGACGGCGTGCGGGAAGGCGGGGGACGACATGTGCTCCAGCCTAGCGGGGCGTCCTCCCGGGCCCCCGGCCCGCGCCCGGCAGGCCCGGGCCGGGCGCGCGGGGCCGGACGTAGACTGGCGCGCGTGCACGCACCCCTCGACCCCGTCCCGCGCCGCTCCTCGGGCGTGCAGCGGGCCGTCCCCGTCCTCGCGCTGCCGGCGGCGCTCGTGCTCGGCGTCTGGGTCGCCGCCGGGCGCGGGCTGGCCGGTGCGGCCGGGGACCTCGTGCTCCTCTACGCCGCGCTGCTCGCGGCCCCGCTGACCGTCCTGCTCGCGGCCGCGGCCGTGGTCCTGCGCGGGGACGCCCGGGCGCACGCGCCGGCCGCCGCGTCCCTGCGCTCGACGCTCACGACGCTCACGGCGTGGGGGGTCGTCCTCGCGTTCGGGGCGGTGCTGCCCGACCGGGTCGGCGGCACCGGCGCCTCCCTCCTCACCCGGGTCACCGGCCCCGGGCTGCTGGGGCTGTCCGCCGGGTTCGCCAACACCCTCGGCATCCTCTCGTTCGTGGCGGCGAGCGCCGCCCTGGTCCTCGCCGCGGCCGACCGGCGCCGGACCCGGCGCATCCAGCGCGGGGAACCGCTCACCGAGGACGAGATCCTGGACCGGCAGGGGTGGTGAGCGGCCCGGCCCGCCTCGCCGGGCCGTGCGCGGGGCTGGTCCGCCTCGACGGCCGGCAGTCCTTGCTCCTCAGCGCCGCCCTCATGGCGTTCGCCTCGCTCATGGCCGCGGTGGCCGGGAGGCGCCGCCCGTCCCGGCTCCTGCCGCTCGGCACCCGGCGGACGTCCCGGTAGATTGGCCGCATGAGCGCCGAGCGACCCGAGATCCCCGACACCTCGCCCGTTCCGACCGAGACCAAGGACTGGACCGTGGTCCTCACCGAGGGGTGCGCCGACTGCGGCTTCGACCCGGGGTTCGACGTCACGACCACGGGAGAGCGCGTGCGCGCCACGACCGAGCGGTGGGCCGCGGTCCTCGACCGGCTCGGCATGACGGACCGTCCCCGGCCGGGCACGTGGTCCCCGCTCGAGTACGCGTGCCACGTCCGCGACCTCTGCCGCGTGTTCCGGGAGCGGCTGCGGCTCATGCTCACCGAGGAGGACCCCGTCTTCCCCGACTGGGACCAGGACGCCGCCGCGGTCGCGGACCGGTACAACCTGCAGGACCCCTACGAGGTCTCCGGGCAGCTGGCCCAGGAGCTGCGCGCCACGGCGGACGCCTTCGACGCCGTCGGCGACGAGCAGTGGTCCCGGCCCGCCCGCCGCGGCGACGGCAAGGACTTCACCGTGGCCAGCTTCGCCGCCTACTTCCTGCACGACGTCGAGCACCACCTGCGCTTCGACGTCCGCGGCTGAGCCGGCGGGGAGGTCCCGGCGCACCCCGGCGGGCGGTCAGCCCAGGTGCACGGTCCCGTCGTCGTCGACGCGCCACCCCGGGTTGTGCGCGATCTCCCACACGACCCCGTTGGGATCCGCGACGTGGGCGTGGAAGACGCCACCGAAGGCCCCGGGCCGCGGGGACGTGAACACGGTCCCGCCCGCGGCCGCCATCGCCTCGACCACGGCGCGCACCTCGTCGGGTCCGCCCACGTTGTGCGCGAGCGTCACCCCGGACGCACCGGCCGGCACGCCGGCGGGACGGCCGAGGTCAGCGGCGAACTTCGCGGCGTCGAACAGGGCGAGCACCTGGCCGGGCGCCACCTGGAAGAACAGGATCTCCCCGGGGACGTCGAGCAGGGGCGCCCAGCCCAGTCCGCGCCCGTAGAAGTCCCGGGCGGCGTCGAGGTCCGGGGTGGCGAGGGTGACGAAGTGGACGCGGGGATCCATGGCGGGCTCCTGGGGTGTCGCATCGGGCCGGGACGAGGGCGCAGGGCGCCTGACGACCCAGCGTAGGGCGCGGCCGCCCCTCGGCGTCAGGGGGGCGCCCCCCCCCGCCGCCCGCGGGCGGTCGGGCACGCTCGGCGGAGCGCTCGCCCCGGGCTCAGCGGCCGCCGGTGTGGAGCGTCCCGGACAGGCGTGCCCGCATGCGGCGGCTGGGCTGGTTCAGGCCCACGATGCGCACGTCCTTGCCGTAGCGGGCGTACTTGCCGGTCACCGAGTCCAGGGCGGCGACGGTGGAGGCGTCCCACAGGTGGGAGCCGGTGAGGTCGATGACGACCTGCTGCGGGTCGTTGGCGTAGTCGAACATCGTGTAGAGGTCGTTGGAGGAGGCGAAGAACAGCTCCCCGTGGACGGTGTAGACGGCGGTGTCCTTCCCGTCGCGCTGCTCGACGGTCCGGTCCACCGAGACCAGGTGGGCGACCCGGCGGGCGAAGGCGACCATCGCCACGAGCACCCCGACCACCACGCCCAGGGCGAGGTTGTGGGTCCACACCGTCACGGCGACGGTGGAGGCCATCACCAGGGTCTCCGCCACGGGCATCCGGGCGAGGGTGGCCGGGCGGATGGAGTGCCAGTCGAAGGTGGCCCAGGAGACGAAGACCATGACCGCCACCAGCGCGGCCATGGGGATGGCGGCGACGACCTCGCCCAGGGCGACGACGAGGATGAGCAGGAAGACCCCGGCCAGGAACGTGGAGATCCGGGTGCGGGCCCCGGAGGCGCGCACGTTGATCATGGTCTGGCCGATCATCGCGCACCCGCCCATGCCCCCGGAGAACCCGGTGACGACGTTGGCCACGCCCTGGGCCCAGGACTCGCGGGTCTTGTCCGAGCGGGTGTCGGTGACGTCGTCGACGAGCTTGGCGGTCATCAGCGACTCCAGCAGCCCCACCAGCGCCATGGTCAGGGCGTAGGGGGCGATGATCCGCAGCGTCTCCAGGGTGAAGGGCACGTCGGGCAGGACCAGGGAGGGCAGGGAGTCCGGCAGTTCGCCCTTGTCCCCGACGGTGGGCACCTCCAGGCCCAGGGGCACCACGATGGCGGTGATCACCACGATGGCCACCAGCGGTGCCGGCACCACGGTGGTGAGCTTCGGGAAGACGAACACGATGAGCAGACCCACGGCCGTCAGGGGGTACACCACCCAGGGCACCCCGATCAGCTCGGGCACCTGGGAGGTGAAGATCAGGATGGCCAGGGCGTTGACGAAGCCGACCATGACCGACCGGGGCACGAAGCGCATCAACCTCGCAGCGCCGATCAGGGCGAGGACGATCTGGAGGACCCCGGCGAGGATGACGGCGGCGATGAAGTGGTCCAGCCCGTGGGAGGCCACCAGCGGGGCGATCACCAGGGCCACCGCCCCGGTGGCCGCGGAGATCATCGCCGGGCGCCCGCCCAGGACGGCGGTGGTCACCGCCATGGTGAAGGACGCGAACAGCCCCAGCCGGGGGTCGACCCCGGCGATGACCGAGAACGCGATCGCCTCCGGGATCAGGGCCAGGGCCACCACGAGCCCGGCCAGGACCTCGGTCTTCAACCACCGGGGATTCCTCAGCGTGGCCCGCACCGACTGCCGCTGCTCCGGCGAGGGGGCGTGGGGGCCGCCCACCGGGCGGTTCGCTGCGACAGCGGACATGCAGGAGCTCCTGGGGACGAGGGGAGGGCGGGGCGGGCCGCGGGCCCCTCGAACCCTAGCCTCAGGTGAGCATCGACGACAACGACGACAAGGGCGAGGAGGACGGAGCCGGACCGGCGCCGGAGCGGAGCTGGGGGAAGGTGCCGGGTCTGCCCGGCGTCGCCGACGGGCGCGGACGGGCGGAGCGCGCGGCCCATGGCCTACCCTCGGAAGCAGGGCCTGCGCGGCCCCGACCGGTCCGCGCGGCACGGCGGGAGGAACGGGACGGACCCATGGAGCACCAGGACACGGCCGAGCCGGTGGAGTCGCCGTACTACCACCGCCGGCTCACGCTGCCGAACGTCGTCTCGGTGGTGCGCTTCTGCCTCATCGTCCCGGCCGTGTTCGCCGTCCTGGACATCCAGGACGAGCCCGTCCGTGCCCTGGTGCTGGTCGCCTCCTTCTCCCTGACCGACTGGGTCGACGGCGTCCTGGCCCGGGCCCTGAACCAGCGCAGCCGGGTCGGGGAGATCATGGATCCCATCGCCGACCGCCTGGGGACCGTGGCGATCGCGGTCGCCGCGAGCGTCGTGGGGCTCTTCCCCTGGTGGGTGCTCGTCGTCGTCGTCGCCGTGGACGTCGTGGTGGGCATCGCCGCGTGGCGGTACAGCTCGTTCGGCGCGTTGCGCGTGACGAAGGCCGGCAAGGTCAAGACCGCGGCGCTGATGGTCGGGTCCGTGCTCATCCTCGCGGGCCCCGCGTTCTCCAGCGCCACGGTGGTCGACGTCGGCCGCGTCCTGGTCCAGGTCGCCGCCGTGCTGCACGTGGTGGCCGGCGTGCAGTACTTCCGCCAGGTCACCGGCCGGCAGGCCCCGCCCGGATAGCACCGTCGCGGCGCACCGGCGCACCGACACGGCACCGCCCGCGCCGGAACGCGGGCGGCGCCGTCCTGGCGGCGCGGGACGAGCAGGGCCGTCCTCCGGGGACCGCAGGCGCCGGGGCGGGGCCTGCTCAGGGCGCGGGGGGCACCGCCCGTGCCCGTCGGGCCCGCAGCTTCTCGGTCAGGGACAGCCGCACGGTGGGCCACTCGCGGTCGATGACGGAGAAGACGACGACGTCGCGCACGGTCCCGTCACGCCACAGGTCGTGGTTGCGCAGCACCCCGTCCTGCTTGGCGCCCAGGGCGGCGATGGCGCGGCGGGAGCGCTGGTTGTGCCAGTGCGTGCGGAACTCCACGGCGATGCAGCCCAGGGTCTCGAAGGCGTGGGCCAGCTGCAGCAGCTTGGCCTCGGTGTTGACCCCCGTGCCCTGGGCGCTGGGGGCGATCCAGGTGGAGCCGATCTCCAGGCGCCGGTGGTCGGGGCGGATGTTGAGGAACGTCGTCATGCCGACGGCCCGGCCGTCACTGGTGCGGCGGATCGTCCAGGGGACCACCTGGCCTGCGGCGTGCCGGTCCAGCCGGTGCTCGATCTCGGCGACCATCCCCCCGGGGGAGGGCAGGCGGGTGTACCAGAGCTCGTGCAGGTCCTCCTCCGCGACCGCCTCGGCCAGTTCCCCGGCGTGCTCGGGCGCCAGCGGTTCGAGCGTGGTGAGGGCACCGGTGAGCGTGGGGATCGCGAGGAAGTCCATGCCGCCAGGCTAGCGAAGGCCCTCCGGCCGGGGCCCCGTGCCCGGGAGTGCACGTGGCCGCTTTTCCCGCTGCGGCGGGCTGCGGGTAGGTTCGTGGGGGCGGGACCGGTGCGAGTTCCCGCCGGACCTGGTGACGCGCACGGTGGAGGGCAGCGGATGAGGCGGCGTGCCCCTGTGCGACTGCTCCGAGCGCTGCTCGTGACGGCCACCGTGACCTCCCTGGCCGTCGCGGGTCACCTGCTCGGCGGCGGCACCCTCCTGCCCCCGCTCCTCCTGCTCGGTGTGGCGTCGTGCGTGCTGGGCCCGGTGGCCTGGCTGGCCGGGCACCGGCTGACGCCGGCCCGGATGCTGGCGATCGTGGGCATCGCCCAGCTGGGCCTGCACGAGGCGTTCACCGTGCTCTCCGCCCCCACGGCCTGCTCCGCCGGCGGGCACAGCCACCCGGTGGATCCCACCGCCCCGTCGTGCCTACCGGGGCTCGCCCCCGGAGCCGGGGGCCACGAGCTGACGGGGCCGGGGCTGGCCATGCTCGGCGGGCACGTCCTGGCGGCCGCGGTCACCGCGGTGCTGCTGTCCCGGGCCGAGGCCGGCCTGTGGTGGGCCCTGGAGTGGCTGCGGCCCCTGCTCGCCCCGTCCCGCCCACCCCGGCTGCCGCTCGGGACCCCGAGGCCCTGCCCGCCCCCGCCGGAGCCTCCCGCACCGGTGTGGCGGGGCCTGTCCCCGGAGCGCGGGCGCGGACCGCCCGTCCCGGCGGGCCCGTGGGAGACCGGGCGGGCGTGAGCCCGCCGGCTCCGCGACGGGCGCCCCTGCTGCCCCCTGAACTTCCTACGCGCCCCGGGGTCCCCGGGGCGGAGCTGAAAGGCACTCCCATGACGAACACCACCACCGCGCGCCTGGTTAAGGGCGCCGGCGCCCTCTCGGTCGCGGCCGGGCTGACGGCCCTCGGGCTGTCCCCGGCCGCCGCCCACGTGACGGCCACCTCGACCACCACGGCGGCCGGGGGCTACACGCAGGTCACCTTCTCGGTGCCCAACGAGTCCGACACGGCCTCCACGAACAAGCTCGAGCTGGAGCTGCCCGCCGGCACGCCCTTCGCCTCCGTGCGCGTGAGGCCCGTCGAGGGCTGGACCGCCGAGCTCGCCGAGGAGGAGCTGGCGAGCCCCGCCACCGTCGGGGAGGGCGCCATCACGGAGGCGGTCTCCACGATCACCTGGACCGCGGACGAGGAGCACACGATCGGCCCGGACGAGTTCCAGACCTTCACCATCTCGGTGGGCCCGCTGCCGGCCGAGGGGACCGAGATCCTCCTGCCGGTGACCCAGAGCTACACCGACGGACGGACCGTGGCCTGGGAGGAGCCCGCCGTCGAGGGCCAGGAGGAGCCGCAGCACCCGGCCCCCTCGCTGACCACCACCGCCGCCGAGGAGACGGGCCACGACCACGGCACCACGCCGGCGGCCGGCGCGCAGGAGACCGTCTCGCAGGAGGCGTCCACCGGCACCGCGCTGGGCTGGTCGGCGCTGGTCGCCGGCCTGCTCGGCCTGGCCGCGGGCGCGCTCGCCCTGGTCCGCACCCGACGCCGGAGCTGATCGCGCCGCCCGGGGACGGCCCCAGGGGCCGTCCCGCGGGCGGGGTCAGGGCAGCACGAGGGTCCCGCGCACCGCGTGCGCGGGACCCTCGGCGGACCGGGGCGCCAGGCGCCCGAGCGCGGTGCGCACCGGGCGGATCCCGGCCAGGCCCGGGAACGCGGCGGCGCCGCTGTCGATCTCGGCCACGCGGGCGCGGCACGCCGGGTCGGCGAGCAGGAGGCCCGCACCGGCCCGGGCCGGTGCGGGCCCGGCGTAGCGGGTGCCCGGCCAGGACCACCGCGCGGTCGCGACCCGGGCGATCCGGCGTGCGCCCGCGCGGGCGGCCAGGCGGGTCGCGGCCTCCTCGGCGTAGAACGCCAGGTGCCGCTCCTTGAGGGCGGCCACGGCACCGGTCAGCTCGCCCAGCGCCGGCTCGGCCGAGCCCAGCCGGCGGTAGTGCAGGGCCAGGACGGCGGTGTCCAGCCAGCTGGTGACCATGTGCGCGCCGGTGACGTCCGCGCCCAGGAGGTTGGTGCCGACCGCGTCCACGGTGGGCCGCAGCCGCTCGTCCCACGCGCGCAGCAGCCCTCCGGGAGCCGTGTCCGCCGGTTCCTGCGGGGCGGGGCCGTGGGCGGCCAGGACCGCGCGCAGGGTCTCGGCCAGCCAGTACTGCTCGTAGGACCACGTGGTGAGGAAGGCGGTCACCCGCGACTCGGCATGGGTGGGGGTGAGCAGGACGTCCCGCAGACGCCCCAGCAGGCCGCGTTCGGCGCACCACAGGTGCGCCAGCGTCGCGAGCGTCGCGGGGGCGGGCGTGGGCACGGCCTGCGGGTCGAGGTGCGACGGGCGCAGGACGTGCGGGGCGCGCATGTAGGCGCGCACGTCGAACCCGCTGCCGGCGCTCATGCCGGCACGCCCCGGGCGTCCATGGCGTCGGCGACGACGGTAAGTCCCTCCATCCCCGGCAGTTTCGCGATCTGCCGGTCGATGGCCTCGATCTCCTTGCGCCCCTCCGGGCCGGAGAACAGGTGGGCCATCACGTGGGTGACCTCGTCCTCGTCCGAGACCCCGGACCCGACGGGCTGCCACGCCGTGCGCAGCGCGAGACGGGCCAGCTTCTGCGCCTTCGGGCTCTCCTCCAGTCGGGCGCGGGCCTGCGTGGTGTAGAAGGCGATGTGCTTGGTCTCCTGGGCGGCGATGCGCCGCAGCAGGGGGGCCAGCACGGGGTGGTCCTCGAGGGCGGCCAGCCGCTTGTACCCGGCGTGGGCCGACCGTTCGTTCACCGCGCCCCAGAGCATGTGGACCGCGACGAAGTCCTTGCCGACGAGGTTCGAGAGCACGGACTGCTTGACCGGGCTGATCCGGTCGCGCCAGCCGAGCTTGACCCGCCTGGCCTTGACCTCGTCGAAGGCGACGGTGACGCCGTGCAGCGCCAGGACGTGGGCCAGCGCCTCCCCGTGCCAGAACTCCTCGTGGTTCCACATGGTCATGAAGGTGCTGACCTCGGGGTCCCGTCGGGAGGGGCTGACGAGCATGTCCCGCAGATAGCACACGGTGTGGAACTCGATGTCGCACATGTAGCGCAGCGTGCGCAGCGTGTCCGGGGGCAGCGGATCGTCGCGGAACGCCTCCAGCCCCAGGTCCTCCCAGCTCATGCTCACGGACTCGCGGGCGTATCTGTCGATGTCGAAAGCCATGGTGTCTCTCTCCCTGCTCCGGGTGCGTGCCTGCCGTGTCACCAGGAGTTCGGAGCCGGCGGGGTGCCGGACGGGTCGAGGCACCACGAGTTCTCCCCGGCGCCGTGCCGGGCCGCCCCCCGGTGCGGCCCCGGGGACGGGCCGTGATGGCAGGAGCCGCCGCGGACGTCGTCCGCGGCGGCTCCTGCCATCCGGTCCCGGCTCACCGCGCCCTGGACGCCGCGGCCTCCGGCTCGGGCGGCAGCGGCAGCGCCGCGACGTCCAGGTCCGGGTTGGAGTCCTGGGTCTCGACCAGGTCGTGCGCCTCCTGCTCGGTGGCCACGCTGGGCAGCGACCCGGGCAGGGGCCGGTTGGCGGACTCGCGCATGAACCGGATCGCGATCGCTCCGGCCACCGACGTGAACATCAGGTAGAACGCCGGCATGAGCTCGTTGCCGGTGAGCTGGATGAGGCTCTCGATGATCAGCGGGGCGGTGCCCCCGAAGATCGCGACGGCGAAGTTGTAGGCGATGCCCATGCCGCCGTAGCGGCTGGCCGTGGGGAACAGCGCCGGCAGGGCGGAGGCCAGGTTCGCGACGTAGAAGGTCACCGGCAGGGCGATCAGCGCCAGGCCGGCCAGGGTGGTCCACACCTCGCCCACGCCGATGAGCAGGAAGGCCGGCAGGGAGAGCACGATGGTGCACCCGGCTCCGAGCCACAGCACCGGGCGGCGCCCGATCCGGTCCGACAGGCGGCCGGCGAGCGGGATGCACAGGGACATGCCCACCAGCACGGGGATCGTCAGCAGCGTCCCGTGCACCGGGTCGTAGCCCATGGCGTCGGTGAGGTAGGTCGGCATGTAGGAGGTGAGGGCGTAGCCGACGGTGTTGGCCGCGGCCACCAGCACGACCGCCAGCGTGATCTGCCGCCAGTAGGTGCGCACCAGCGAGACGGTGCCGTGGGCGACGCCGTCCGCGTCCTGGCCGTTCGACGACTCCTGGGCGTCCAGGGTGGCCTGGAAGGCGGGGGACTCCTCGATCTTCAGCCGGAAGTAGACGGCGATCAGGCCCAGCGGACCCGCGGCCAGGAAGGGGATCCGCCAGCCCCACTCGAGCATGGCCTGGTCGGTGAGGCTCAGCTGCAGGACGGAGACCACGGCGGCGCCGGCGGCGAAGCCCAGGTAGCTGCCGAGGTCGAGGATGCTGGCGAGGAAGCCGCGCCGCTTGTCGGGGGCGTACTCGCTGACGAACGTGGTGGCGCCGGCGTACTCACCGCCGGTGGAGAAGCCCTGCAGCAGCTTGAGCACCAGCAGCAGGACCGGGGCGAGGAACCCGAGGGTGGCGTAGCCGGGCAGGGCGCCGATCAGGAACGTGGACGCGGCCATCAGGATCAGCGTGGTCGCCAGCACCTTCTGCCGGCCCAGCCGGTCGCCCAGGCGTCCGAAGAACACCCCGCCCAGCGGGCGGGCGATGAACGTGGCGGCGAAGACGCCCAGCGAGAAGAGGACCTGCACGGAGCTCTCGGCGTCCGAGAGGAACACCTGTCCCATGGTGACGGCGAGGTAGCCGTACACGCCGATGTCGTACCACTCCATGGCGTTGCCCACCACCGTTCCCGCGACCGCCCGGCGCAGCATCCGCTCGTCGACGACGTTCACGTCGCTCACGCGCAAGCGGCGCGGTCTCGGGCGGGTCCGGGCCGCGGGAGCGCTGGTTCGGGGGTGCGGCTGGTGGGGCGGCTGGGAGGTCTGTGTCGGCATGGAGCTGTCTTCCGTCGGGGGCACGGGCACGGTCGGCGGCGCGGAGCCGCACGGACCAGCCGTCCACCCTAGCGGAGTGCGCAGTCCCCTGATGGTTCCCGGCGCCGGTCCCGGGGCGCACCGGCGCGGGGCGCCCGGCCGGCGCCGGGCGGCGTTGGCTCAGGCGCCGTGCTGGAGGGCCGGGGCGTGGACGTCGTAGAGGCTCAGGCGCCACCCGCCGCGGTGGTGGTCGAGCCGGGCCGACTTGGTCCCGTCCTCGTCGGTCCAGCGCAGCGCGCCCTCGGCGACCGACAGCGCGTAGCCGCTCTGGCCGGCGACCCACGCGGCCTCCGCGCCGGCGCGGTCACGGCTGGTCGACCACCACCAGCGGCTGATCGCGAGGCCGAGGGCGGCGACGTAGCCGGTGAGGGCGACGAGGAACCCGGTCATGGGGGGAAGGGAGGGGACGACCGTGAGCACGCACGCGCACAGCGTGGCGGTCACGGCGACCGTCATGGGGTGGTTCCACCACCGCGGGGCGGGGGTCCAGGGGGTGTCGGCCACGTCGTCGAAGACCCGCACGGGGACGGGAGCGGTGCGGGTGCGGTCGTGGTCGTCGAGGGACTGCTGCGAGCTCATGAGGATGCTCCTGACGCGCGGAAGTAGGGGAGGCAGGCGGAGGCGGCTGTCGACGGGCCTGGCGCGGCGCCCGGATCCGCACGGGGCGCCGGTGCGGCGTGCCGGGTCCCGGGCAGTGCCTGACTGCCGCGCGGGTCCGGCGTCGCTCGCGCCTTCCTCTCCATTTTCCGGCGGACGGGGCCGTACTCCCCAGTCGGGGCACTATCTGATTGGTCACACCGCGCGGCCGGCGAGCGGAGGACCAGGTCAGGCCCAGGTTCCGGTGCCGACGGTGAGGGATGCCACGCCGCCCCGCCCGACGACGGGATCCCCGTGCCCGCGTCCTGGGCACGGGGACCCCGGCGGCGGCCGTCACCCGCCGATGTACTCGCCGGTGATGCTGTCGACGGTGCCGAGCTCGATGCCCTCGCACTGGGAGATCCCGGCCGGGGTCGTGGGGTCGTAGTTGAGGCAGAAGGCGTCGTAGTAGGGCATCCCGTTCTGCCAGGCCGCGTAGGCCTCCTCGTAGGTGAAGTTCTGGTCCGGCATCGCACCGGGCATGTCGACCTCGGCGGACGGGTCGGGGGCACCGGCCGAGCCCGGGACCTGGCCCGCGTCGCCGGGGGCGCCGGTGGCGGCGGGGGCCTCCTCCTCGGGGGCGCCGGTCGCGGTCGTCGCCTCGTCGCCGGGGGTGCCGGTGGCGGCGGTGGCCTCGTCACCGGGCGTCTCGGCGGCGGTGGTGGCCGCACCGGCCCGCGAGGCGGTCGCGGAGGCCGCCGGGGGCGTCGTCGGGCTCTGTCCCTCGGCCTGGGGGGAGCCGGAACAGCCGGCCAGCGCGAGGCCGGACGCCAGGGCCAGGGCGGTGAAGACGATCTGCTTGCTCATGGGGGTGCCTCTTCGCGTGGTGCTGTCGGGGAGTTCCAGCGTAGGTCTCCGCCGTGCGGAAACGGGGAACCGGCGCGGGTGCGTCCCGGCCGGACCGCTGCTGTCCCCCCGCCGCTCACCTGGCGGAGCGGATCGGGATCGGCGCGCAGGCCGTCAGGGGCTCAGCGAGGTGAGCACGCCGGTGACGGCCAGCACCAGCACCAGCAGGGCGCCCTCTCCCTGGATCGTCGACTGCAGGTCGGCCAGGACCCGGGAGTCGGGCCGGGTGAGGACGCGGGGGAGGTGGACGAAGCGGTTCCAGGCCGCGACGGCGACCACGCCCAGGACGACGGCGATCTTGAGCAGCAGGATCCGGCCGTACCCGGTGGACACCAGGGCCCCGGGACCGCCCAGGATGCGCCAGCCCAGGAGCAGACCGGTGGCGGCCAGGGCCAGCACCACCCACCCCGCGACGGCGGAGAAGCGGGACAGCGTCAGGGTGGCCTGGCGGGGGGAGGCGTCGGAGGTGCGCCCCAGGACGGTGACCAGCCCGAGGATCCCCCCGACCCACACGAGCCCGGCGGCGACGTGCACGGCATCGGCGGGCACGACGAGCCATGCCGGCTCGGCGCTGCGGGTGTGGCCGATGACCACCAGGGAGGCGCCGGCCAGCCCGGCCCCGCCCAGGGCCGCTCCCCGGGCCAGGCGCCCGCCGCCGCGGCCGGCGGCCCGGGGCGCGGCCAGCGCCGCGGTGAGGACTCCGGCCGTGGTGAGCACGGCGGCCAGGGCGGAGCCGGAGCCGGCGGCGGCACGCCACAGGGCGCCGTCCGTGAGGGACACCGGGGCCGCCCCGGCCTGCCACAGCACCGAGGCCAGGACCGAGACGACGGTCCCGGCCACCGCGAGCGCCGCGCCGAGGTGCATCAGCCGGTGCAGCCGGCGGCGGGCACGCAGCGCCGTGCCGGGCCGGGGCGCGAACAGCAGGAGGTCGAAGACGACGAGGCCGGAGGTGGCGAGCACCCCGGCGTAGGTCAGCGTCTGGGCCGCGTAGTGGGCGGTCGCCGCCGACGGGGCGTGCTGCTGGGCCTCGACGGTGGTGGCGGTGGGCTCGCCCACCGAGAACGTGAAGGAGCCCGAGACGGGGTGGCCGTCGGCGGAGGTGACCTGCCAGAGGACGGTGTGCGTCCCGTCCCCGAGGGCGGTCGACGGCGTGAGCCCCACGGTGCTGTCCAGGGCCCGGGCGGTGAGCGGGATCCGGTCCCCGGAGGGGGCGAGCAGCCGGACGGCCTCCGGCGTGGCGCCGACGGGTTCGTTGAAGGACAGGGTGATCGTGCTGGGAGTGCTCTGCAGGACCTGCCCGTCGGCCGGGTCCGTGCCGACCAGTTCCGTGTGCGCCGTGGCCGCCGGTGCGCCCAGGACCGTCAGCAGCACCGCGAGCGCGGCCACGAGGACGACGCGCAGGCCTCGACGCCGTCGGCGGGCCGGCGCCGGCGGCCTTCCTGCCGGTCCTGTGCCGGGTCCCGTGGAGTCCATGCTCCGAACCCTAGTCGGCCACGGGCCGGGCGGATCAGCGGGCGCAGCAGGAGCAGCCGGAGGCGCACCCGTCGGCGCAGCCCTCGTCCCCGTCGAGGAGCACCGGCAGGGGGGTGCAGCAGGCGTCCCCGCGCCAGGCCTCCAGGCCCTCCTTGACCGCGACGGCGGCGATGACCAGGGCGGCGATCGGGTCGGCCCAGGACCAGCCCAGGGTGCTGTTGAGCAGCAGCCCCACCAGCAGCACGGCGGAGAGGTAGCTGCACAGCAGGGTCTGCCTGGAGTCGGCCACCGCCGAGGCCGAGCCCAGCTCCCGGCCGGTGCGGCGCTCGAACCAGGACAGGAGGGGCATGATTACCAGGCTCACCGCCGCCAGGGCGATCCCCACCGGGGAGTGCTCGGGCTCGGCCGCCCCGGCCAGGGTGCGCACCGCGTCGACGGTGACGAAGGCGGCCAGGCCGACGAAGGAGAAGGCGATGACCCGCATGGCCGCCCTCTCCCGGCGGTGCGGGTCGGGGGCGGCGAACTGCCAGGCCACCGCCGCCGCGGAGAGGACCTCCACGATCGAGTCCAGCCCGAAGCCGATCAGCGCCGAGGAGGAGGCGATGGTGCCGGCGGTGAGGGCGATGACCGCCTCGAGCGCGTTGTAGGCGATCGTGGCGGCCACGATCCGGCGCACCCTCCGGTGCAGGACCGCCCGGCGGGCCGCGCTGAGGGGCGGGGGCCCGATCGACACGGAGGTCATGAGCAGGTGCATCCTTCCGGGGTGCAGCAGTCCGGGTCCACGGCGACCACCAGCTCCAGCAGGCTCTCCAGGACGTCCCCGAGGCGGGGGTCGGCGAGCCGGTACCAGGTGCTGCGCCCCTCCGGGGTGGCCGCGACCAGTCCGCACCCGCGCAGGCAGGCCAGCTGGTTGGACATCACCTGCTTGGACACCCCCAGGGCCCGGGCCAGCTCCGAGGGCCGGGCCGGGGCGTCCCGCAGGGCCAGCAGGACCCGGGCCCGCGTCCCGTCGGAGAGGGCCTGGCCCAGCCGGGACAGCGCCGTGGTGTGCGTGCGGGTGACCGTGGTCATGCTCGAACGGTACACCGTTCCCTGTACTCCGGGCACGAGCCCGGCCGGGGAGCGAGGGCTGCCCCGTGGACGGCGGGCTCCGGGGCGCGGTCCGGGAAATAATCTCTGGTCGGCCAGGGTTGAGTGAGATAGACTCAGGTTAGCTGAACTGCTGGAGCGCACTCGGTGTGGAGCAGCGGCCGGGTCAGTTCGCACCAGCTCGTCCACCGACAAGGAGCCCTCGTGGAGACCAAGTTCACCACCAAGTCGCAGGAGGCCCTCTCCGCAGCCTCGACCAACGCCTCGACCGCGGGCAACCCGCAGATCGAGCCCGCCCACGTCCTCAAGGCCCTGCTGGACCAGCGCGAGGGCGTGGCCGTCGCCGTCCTGAAGGCCGCCGGCGCCGACGTCGACGCCGTCTCGGCCCAGGCCAGCGCGGCCATCAAGTCCCTGCCGTCCGCGTCCGGGTCCTCCACCGCCCAGGCCCAGTTCAACCGCGGCGCCCTCCAGGTCATCCAGGCCGCGGAGCAGTTCGCCAAGTCCCTCGGCGACGAGTACATCTCCACCGAGCACCTCCTGTACGGCCTCGCCCAGCAGGAGGGGAGGGCCGGCGAGATCCTCCGCGGCGCGGGCGCCGGCCCCGACCAGCTCAGGACCACCATCCCTTCCGTGAGAGGAGACCGCCGGGTGACCAGTCCCGACCCCGAAGGCACGTTCCAGGCGCTCGAGAAGTTCGGCACCGACCTCACCGCCATGGCCCGCGAGGGCAAGCTCGACCCCGTGATCGGGCGCGACTCCGAGATCCGCCGCGTGGTGCAGGTGCTGTCCCGCCGCACCAAGAACAACCCCGTGCTGATCGGCGAGCCCGGTGTCGGCAAGACCGCCGTCGTCGAGGGCCTCGCCCAGCGCATGGTCGCCGGGGACGTGCCCGAGTCGTTGCGCGGCAAGACGCTGATCTCCCTGGACCTGGGGTCCATGGTGGCCGGCGCCAAGTACCGCGGCGAGTTCGAGGAGCGGCTCAAGGCCGTGCTCGAGGAGATCAAGCAGTCCGAGGGCCGGATCGTCACCTTCATCGACGAGATCCACACCGTCGTCGGCGCCGGCGCCGCCGAGGGCTCGATGGACGCCGGGAACATGCTCAAGCCCATGCTGGCCCGCGGCGAGCTGCGCCTGATCGGCGCCACCACCCTGGACGAGTACCGCGAGAACATCGAGAAGGACGCCGCGCTGGAGCGCCGCTTCCAGCAGGTCTACGTCGGCGAGCCCTCCGTGGAGGACACCGTCGCGATCCTGCGCGGGCTCAAGGAGCGCTACGAGGCCCACCACAAGGTCCAGATCGCGGACTCCGCCCTGGTGGCGGCCGCCACCCTGTCCAACCGGTACATCCCCGGCCGCCAGCTGCCGGACAAGGCCATCGACCTCGTCGACGAGGCCGCGTCCCGGCTGCGGATGGAGATCGACTCCGCCCCGGAGGAGATCGACCGGCTGCGCCGCGCCGTGGACCGCCTGACCATGGAGGAGCTCGCCCTGGAGCGCGAGACCGACCCCGCCTCGGTCGAGCGCCTGGGGGCGCTGCGGCAGGAGCTGGCCGACAGGAAGGCCGAGCTCGACGCCCTCAACGCCCGCTGGGAGGCGGAGAAGGCCGGGCTGAACCGGGTCGGCGACCTCAAGGAGCGCATCGACAACCTGCGCTCGCAGGCGGAGATGGCCCAGCGCCAGGGCGACCTCGCGGAGGCCTCGCGGCTGCTCTACGGCGAGATCCCGGCCCTGCAGAAGGAGCTCGACGCCGCTCAGGAGCAGGAGGACTCCACGGTCCCGCACGACACCATGGTCTCCGAGGAGGTCACGGCCGACGACGTCGCCGAGGTGATCTCCGCCTGGACCGGCATCCCCGCCGGGCGGATGCTCCAGGGCGAGACCGAGAAGCTGCTGCACATGGAGGAGGTGCTCGGGAAGCGGCTCATCGGCCAGCACCGGGCCGTGCAGGCCGTCGCGGACGCCGTGCGCCGGTCGCGGGCGGGCATCTCGGACCCGAACCGGCCGATCGGCTCGTTCCTGTTCCTGGGCCCCACGGGCGTGGGCAAGACCGAGCTGGCCAAGTCGCTCGCGGAGTTCCAGTTCGACGACGAGCGCGCCCTGGTCCGCATCGACATGTCGGAGTACGGCGAGAAGCACACGGTCTCCCGCCTCGTCGGCGCGCCTCCCGGGTACGTCGGCTACGAGGAGGGCGGCCAGCTCACGGAGGCCGTGCGGCGCCGGCCGTACTCGGTGGTCCTGCTCGACGAGATCGAGAAGGCCCACCCGGACGTCTTCGACATCCTCCTGCAGGTGCTCGACGACGGGCGGCTCACCGACGGCCAGGGCCGCACCGTGGACTTCCGCAACGTGATCCTGATCCTCACCTCCAACCTGGGCAGCCAGTTCCTCGTGGACCAGACCATCGACCAGGAGGCGAAGAAGCAGGCGGTGATGAACGTGGTCAACGCCTCGTTCAAGCCCGAGTTCCTCAACCGCCTCGACGACGTCATCCTGTTCGACCCGCTGTCCACGGCGGACCTGGCCAAGATCGTCGACATCCAGGTGGCCCAGCTGGCCGAGCGCCTGGGCCAGCGCCGGCTGACCCTGGAGGTCACCCCGGCGGCGACCGAGTGGCTGGGCCTCACCGGCTACGACCCCGCCTACGGCGCCCGGCCGCTGCGCCGGCTGGTGCAGCGCGAGATCGGCGACAAGCTCGCCCGGGCGATCCTCTCCGGGGCGGTCCTGGACGGCGACACGGTCCGGGTGGACGTCGACGCCGACGTCGTGGCGGACGGGCTCACCGTCTCCGCCGTCCGCGAGGAGGCGCACGCCGCGCGCTGACGCGGCCCCCGCCCGCCGACGGGCCGCCGCCGGGAACGCTCCCGGCGGCGGCCCGCCGGCGTCCTCCCCGGCGTCCCGCCGCGGCTCGGTCGCCTGTTCGCGCGCGTGGCCCGGGGCGGAGCCCGGGTGCTTCCCGTGACGTTGCCGACAGAGCGCCGTGCCGGAGCCCGGGCGGGCGCACCGGGCGGGCAAACCATGTACCCTGGACCCACGAACCATTCATAAGACATTTCCGGGGCCGTACTCTGTGCCTGTGTACCGCCACCCGGACCAAGAGACAGAGGGGGTCACGCCATGGGGCGCGGCCGTCAAAAGGCGAAGGCGACACGGCAGGCGCGGGAGATGAAGTACTTCAGCCCGCAGACCGATCTGACCGCTCTGCAGCGCGAGCTGCGCGGCAGCGAGCAGTCCTCCCCCGTGGAGGAGCCGGTCCAGGACCGCATCGACGAGGACGAGGACGACTACTCCGTCTACGTCGACAAGTACGCCGACGACTACGACGAGGACTACCGCCGGTAACCACCCGGGAGATCCGCTCGTCTCAACTGCATCAGCGCAACAGAGGTGCCCGTCACGGACGGGCACCTCCTTTGCGTTCCTGCGCACCCCGCCCGGACCGGGACGGCGCCGAGGGGCGGCGCCGTCCCGGCGCGGGGGAGCCCGCCGACGCTCGGCCCCGCCCCTCGACGGCCGCCCGGGGCAGGCTCAGCCCGCGTAGGCGTTGACGAGGCGCACCGCGCCGCCGTCGACGCCCTTGGCGCCCTGCACCCAGTCGGGACCGCTGTGGTCGGACTCCGGGTCGATCGCGCCGACGGTGCCCATGATCCACGCCCCCAGCCCGCGGGCACCGAGGTGGGCCACCGCGTCGTCGGCCACGGCCGGGTCGACGACGGCGACCATGCCCACCCCGAGGTTCAGGGTGCGCTCCAGGTCGGGCAGGGGCACGTTGCCCAGCTGGCCGATGAGCTGGAAGATCGCGGGCAGCTCCCACGTGGAGCGGTCCACGGTCGCCTCGAGGCCGGCGGGCAGCACGCGCGCCAGGTTCGCGGCGAGGCCGCCGCCGGTGACGTGGCTGAAGCCGCGCACGCCGTGGCCGGTCGCCCGGTCGGGCCCGTTGACGGGGAAGGCCGCGGCGAGGTCGAGGACGTCGGCGGCGTAGACGCGGGTGGGCTCGAGCAGCTCCTCGCCCAGGGTGCGCCCGAGCTCGGTGACCTGCCGGTCCAGCGACCAGCCGGCGACGTTGACGACCTTGCGCACCAGGGAGTACCCGTTGGAGTGCAGCCCGGAGGAGGCCATGCCGATGACCACGTCGCCCGCCCGCACCCGGTCCGGGCCCAGCAGCTCGTCGGCCTCGACCACGCCGGTGGCCGCGCCCGCGACGTCGTACTCGTCCGGGCGCAGCAGTCCCGGGTGCTCCGCGGTCTCCCCGCCCACGAGGGCGGTGCCCGCCTGCCGGCAGGCCCCGGCGATGCCGCGCACGATGTCCGCGATCCGCTCGGGCACCACGCGGCCCGTGGCGATGTAGTCGGTCATGAACAGCGGCTTGGCGCCGACCACCACGATGTCGTCCACGACCATGCCCACGAGGTCGTAGCCGATGGTGTCGTGGACGTCGAGGGTCTGGGCGATCGCGACCTTCGTGCCCACGCCGTCGGTGGAGGTGGCGAGGTAGGGCCTGCGGTAGGCGAGCAGCTCGGAGACGTCGAAGAGCCCGGCGAAGCCGCCCACGCCCCCGATCACGTTCGCGGTGTGGGTGGCCTTGACCGCGCTCTTCATGAGCTCGACGGCGCGGTCGCCCGCCTCGACGTCCACGCCGGCGCTGGCGTAGGTGACGGTGCGGTTGTCGGGGGCGGGCTGCTGGGCCATGTCAGGCGTCCTTCGGGGTCTCGTTCTGGGGGGCGGGCTCTGCGGTGGGCACGGGGGCGGCGCCGGACCGGGCGGGCACCCGGTCCTCGGGCAGCAGCACGTCCTCGAGGTCGGAGTCGGGCCCCGGGTCGCAGCCCACGGAGCTGTCCTGGATGCCGCTGTCCTCGTCGGAGATGCAGGCGCTGCCGGCGGCGCGGACCCGCCCGTCCGTGGCGGAGGGGTGGGTCTCGATGGACACCGCCGAGGCGTGCTCGGGGCGCCGGGGAACGGCCGGTGCGGCCTGGTCCCGCTGCGCCGAGGAGCCGGCGGGGCGGCGGGACTCGAACACGTTCTTGCCGAGCTTGTCCGCGTCCGGCAGGCGCGTGGGGTAGGTGCCGGAGAAGCACGCCGTGCACAGCTCGGCGCGCTCCTGCCGGGTGGCGTCGATCATGCCGTCCTCGGAGATGTAGCCCAGGGAGTCCGCGCCCAGCGAGGCCCGGATCTCCTCGACGCCCAGCCCGTTGGCGATCAGCTCGGCCCGGGAGGCGAAGTCGATGCCGTAGAAGCAGGGCCACTTGATGGGCGGGGAGGAGATGCGCACGTGGATCTCCGCGGCCCCGGCCTCCCGGAGCATCCGGATCAGGGCGCGCTGGGTGTTGCCGCGCACGATCGAGTCGTCGATGACCACCAGGCGCTTGCCCGCCACCACGGACTTCAGCGGGTTGAGCTTGAGCCGGATGCCGAGCTGGCGGATGGTGTCCGAGGGCTGGATGAAGGTCCGGCCCACGTAGGCGTTCTTGACGAGGCCGTTGCCGAACGGGATGCCCGACTCCTCCGCGTAGCCGATGGCCGCGGGCGTCCCGGACTCGGGAGTGGGCATCACGAGGTCGGCGTCGACCGTGTGCTCGCGGGCGAGCCGGCGGCCCATCTCCACGCGCGACTCGTAGACGGAACGGCCGTTGATCGTGGTGTCCGGGCGGGCCAGGTAGACGTACTCGAACACGCAGGCCGCCCGGCGGGTCTCGGCGAAGCGCTGCGTGCGCAGGCCGTGCTCGTCGATGGCGATGAACTCGCCGGGCTCGATCTCCCGGACCAGGGACGCGCCGACGATGTCCAGCGCGGCGGTCTCGGAGGCGACCACCCAGCCGCGGTCGAGCCGGCCGAGGACCAGCGGGCGGATGCCCTGCGGGTCCCGGGCGGCGTAGAGCGTGTGCTCGTCCATGAACGCCAGGCAGAAGGAGCCCACCAGCTGCGGCAGCAGGTGCATGGCCGCCTCCTCGAGGGAGCCGTGCGGGTGCTCGGCGAGCAGCGCCGTGACCAGGGCCGTGTCCGTGGTGTTGCCCTGCGCCATCTCGCCGCTGGAGGGGAAGCCGGACTTGTCGATGAGCTGGTCGTAGAGCTGCGCGGAGTTGGTGAGGTTGCCGTTGTGCGCGAGCGCCACGGTCCCGTGGGGGGTGGCGCCCAGGGTCGGCTGGGCGTTGGCCCAGTGGGACCCGCCCGTGGTGGAGTACCGGCAGTGGCCCACGGCCAGGTGCCCGGTGAGGGTGTTGAGGGTGGTCTCGTCGAAGACCTGCGAGACGAGGCCCATGTCCTTGTAGACGGCGATGCGCTCGCCGTCGCTCGCGGCGATGCCGGCGGACTCCTGGCCTCGGTGCTGCAGGGCGTAGAGGCCGTAGTAGGCCAGCTTCGCGACGTCCTCGCCGGGGGCCCAGACGCCGAAGACGCCGCACGCGTCCTGGGGGCCCTTCTCGCCGGGGAGGAGGTCGTGGCTGAGTTGTCCATCAGGGCGAATCACGTAGATCGGCCTTCTCTCATGCTTCTGGGCCGTCAGGGGCGTCGGCGTCCCCGTCCACGACCTCGGTGGTGACGGCCCGCGCGCGGGCCACGGAGATCCGGTCCAGCACCAGGGCCGCCGCCGCGCCGGCGGCGAGGCCCAGGATGGCGAAGACCGAGACCATGAACATGACCACGGCCCCCGGGGTGAACTGGGCGCTGCCCGCCCCGAGCAGCCCCACGAGCAGGCCGAGGACGACGCCGAGGACGCCCCCGAGCACCACGAACGCCCAGATGTTGGGGGCGCGGCGCAGCGTCATCGGCTGGGTGCCCGACGCTGCGAGCGGCACGGCCGCCCGCCCCCGGCGGCGCCGCCGCGAGGACCTCCCCGAGGGCAGGCGCGGGGAAGGGGTCGAGGGTGCGGAGCTCATGCCCTCCAGGTTACCGGCAGAACAGGGGGAGGACCTCCGCGAGGTCGGTCCGTGTGCCGGAGGCCACAACGGATCCCGCCGTGACGGCGTCCGCCCAGGCCACCGAGCCCGTGACGAGGCCCAGCCAGGTGCGGGCGTCGGTCTCGACGACGTTGGGCGGGGTGCCGCGGGTGTGCCGCGGCCCGGTCACGCACTGGGTCACGCCGAAGGGCGGGACGCGCACCTCCACGCTGTTGCCGGGCACGCGCTCGGCGAGCTCCTCGAGGGCGTAGCGCACGGCGGTGGCCACCGTCCGGCGCGGCGCCCCGTCGGGGTCCGCCCGCCAGGCGCTCAGGGCCAGGGTGCCGTCCGCGGGGTCGATCCGGCGGCGGGCCACGGCCTACTCCTGCCCGAGCGCCCGGACCAGCTCCGGGCCGAGCAGCTCCACGAGCGGGTCCGCCAGGCGGATCCGGCCCACGGGGCGGCCCGCGCCGGTGATCGGGCGCACGACCTGCCCGATGACGGCGGCGGCGGCCGGGGCGGGCACGGCCCCGGCGTGGGCGAGCAGGCTCAGCCCGACGAGCGCGTTGGCGCGGGAGCCGCCGTCGAGCACCTTGAGGGCCACCGACCAGCCGTCGCGGGTGCCGAGCGCGAGCACGCCCTCGGCGCCGAGCTTCGCCACGACGTCGAGCTCCTCCATGACCACGGTGTTGTACTTCCCGCGCCCGTGCACGTACTCGGGGTAGTCGAGCATGCACTGGGCCACGGTGGCGGCGCGGGCGTCCGCCGCCAGGTTGCCGGCCGCGCGCCCCAGGGTCGAGTAGGCGCGGGCGAGGCCGGTGAGGGAGATCGCCGCCAGGGGCGCCCCGCAGCCGTCCACGCCCACGTGGGCGACGGGCTCCCCGGCGAACTCCGCGACCGTCTCCAGGACCGTGCGCTGCAGGGGGTGCTCCGGGTCGAGGTAGTCCTCGGTCGGCCAGTCGTTCTCCGTGCAGGCCCAGAGGAAGGCCGCGTGCTTGCCGGAGCAGTTCATGCAGATCCGGGCCCGCCCGTGCCCGGTGCGCACCAGCTCGGCGCGCACGTCCTCGTCCTCGGGCCAGTCCGGCGGGCACTGCAGGGCGTCCTCGTCCACCCCGGCGGCGTCGAGGATGGAGCGGACGGCCTCGAGCTGCTCGAAGGAGCCGATGTGGGACGCGGAGGCGATGGCCACCTGCGCCCCGCGCAAGGGCACGCCGGCCTTCATGGCGGCGATCGTCTGGAACGGCTTGAGCGTCGAGCGGGGGAAGATCGGCGCGCAGACGTCCCCCAGTTCCACGGCCACCGCCCCGTCGGGGGCGAGGACGACGGCGGAGCCGCGGTGGCGGGACTCGACGAAGCCGCTGCGCTCGATCACGGCGAGGTCCACGGCGCGCTCCGAGGTGAAGGTCTGCATCCCCCCAGTATGTCAGCCCCGATGTCACCCCCGCCGGGGCCGCCCCGGGGAGGGCTCAGCCGCCGGTGCCCCCGGTGGCCCCGCCCTCGGCGCCCTCGCCGCCGGCGGCTCCGCCGGCGCCGCCGCCCTCGCCGCCGGCCCCGCCCTCGGGCACGGTGCCGTCGGCGCCGGTGTCGCTGGTCTCGTCGCCGGTGCCGGCACCCATCGTGGCCTCGGGCGCGCCCGTGCCGGCCGTGGCGCCGGTGTCCGCCGTGGTCGCGGCGGAGGTCCCGGCGGGAGCCTCCGGCGTCTGCTCCGTCTCGGTGTTGTCGCAGCCGGCCAGGAGGAGGCCGGCGACCGCGGCGGCCGAGGCCGCCAGCATGCGTGTGCTCGTGTCCATGCGGCCATGGTAGGCCGGTGTGACGGGCCTCACGGGGGTGCCGGCGCGGATTTCCGGGTCCCGGGCCATCCCCTGGGAGAGATCAGGGTGCTTAGCTATCCTGGAGGTTTGGGCCCGGGCGCGGCGACGATGTGTCAACGCCCCCTGCCGAGAACTAGCCTGGGGGCGTGAAGGTTTTGGTACTGGGCCCCGGCGGCCGCGAACACGCAATCATCCGTGCCCTGCTGGCCGATCCGGAGGTCGAGCAGGTGCACTGCGCGCCGGGCAACGCCGGGATCGCGCAGATCGTCCCGGTGCACGCCGTGGACGCGAACGACCCGGCGGCGGCCACCGGGCTGGCGCGCGAGCTGGGGGCCGACCTCGTCGTCGTCGGCCCGGAGGCCCCGCTCGTCGCGGGCGTGGCCGACGCCCTGCGGGAGGCCGGCTTCCCGGTCTTCGGACCGTCGCGTGCCGCGGCCCGGCTCGAGGGCTCCAAGGCGTTCGCCAAGGAGGTCATGGCGGCGGCCGGCGTGCCCACCGCGATGGCGCGCGTGGCCACGACCGAGGCCGAGGCCGCCGACGCCCTCGACGGGTTCGGCGCCCCCTACGTCGTGAAGGACGACGGGCTCGCCGCGGGCAAGGGCGTGGTCGTCACCTCCGACCGCACCGAGGCCCTCACCCACGCCGCCGCCTGCTTCGCCGCGGGCGGGTCCGTGGTGATCGAGGAGTACCTCGACGGTCCCGAGGTGTCCCTGTTCGTGCTCACGGATGGCACCCGGGTGATCCCGCTGAGCCCCGCCCAGGACTTCAAGCGCATCTTCGACGGCGACGAGGGCCCCAACACCGGCGGCATGGGCGCCTACACGCCGCTGCCGTGGCTGCCGGACGGTTTCGTGGACGAGGTCGTGGAGCGGGTGGCCCGGCCCACCGTGGACGAGATGCGCCGCCGCGGAACCCCGTTCGTGGGCGTGCTCTACTGCGGGCTCGCCGTCACGCGCCGGGGCCTGCGGGTGATCGAGTTCAACGCCCGGTTCGGGGACCCCGAGACGCAGGCCGTGCTGGCCCGCCTCGCCACCCCGCTGGGCCGGCTGCTGCTCGACGCCGCGACCGGCCGGCTCGACGAGGCCGAGCGGCTGCGCTGGCGCCCCGAGTCCGCCGTGGCCGTCGTCGTCGCGGCGCAGGACTACCCGGGCACCCCCCGCACCGGCGACCCGATCGGCGGGCTCGAGGCGGCGGAGGCGCTCAAGGACGTCCACGTCGTCCACGCCGGCACCGCCGTGGCCTCTGACGGCGAGCACGCCGGTCGCGTCGTCTCGGCCGGTGGCCGCGTGCTCGCCGTCGTCGCCCTCGGGGCCGGCCTCGACCAGGCGCGCGAGCGCGCGTACCACGGGGTGGAGCTCGTGGCCCTCGAGGGCTCCCAGCACCGCACCGACATCGCCCTGAAGGCGTCCCGCGGTCAGGTCGACCTCCCCACCGTTTCCGATTCCGCCCCCCGGCAGGAGCAGGCATGAGCGAGCACAGCACCGTCACCGTCCCGCCGCAGATCCCCGGGTGGACCCACGTCTACTCCGGCAAGGTCCGCGAGCTCTACGTCCCCGACGAGTCGCGGCTGCGCGCCACGGGCGTGGCGATCTACGACGACGCCGAGTACCGCGCGGGCTCCGTGCTCGTGGTGGCCACGGACCGGATCAGCGCGTTCGACGAGATCCTCCCCACGGAGATCCCCGACAAGGGCAAGATCCTCACGCAGCTGTCCCTGTGGTGGTTCGAGCAGCTCGCCGAGATCCCGAACCACGTCCTGTCCACGGACGTCCACGAGTCCGTGCGGGGCCGGGCCGTGATCTGCAAGAACCTGTCCATGTTCCCGGTGGAGTGCATCGCCCGGGGCTACCTCACCGGCTCCGGGCTCAAGGACTACCGCGCCACGGGCCAGGTCTGCGGGATCGAGCTGCCCCCGGGGCTCGTCGACGGCTCCCGGCTCGCCCCGCCGATCTTCACCCCGACCGGCAAGGCCGCCGTGGGGGAGCACGACATGCCCGTCACCTTCGACGAGATGGCCGACGCCGTGGGCCGCGCCGTCGCGGAACGGCTGCGCGAGCTGACGCTGAAGATCTACACCGCCGCGGAGGAGATCGCCCGCGAGCGCGGGATCGTCGTGGCCGACACCAAGGTGGAGTTCGGCCTGGACTCCTACCGCGGGGCGATCACCCTCGGGGACGAGGTGCTGACCCCGGACTCCTCCCGGTTCTGGGACGCCGAGACCTACGACCCCGGCCGGGCCCAGCCGTCCTTCGACAAGCAGTACGTGCGGGACTGGCTGCGCTCCGAGGCCTCCGGGTGGAGCGGGTCCGGGCCCGTGCCCCCGCTGCCGGAGGACGTGGTCCAGAGGACGCGCGCCCGCTACGTCGAGGCCTTCGAGCGGCTCACGGGCAAGAGCTTCGACCCGGAGGGGAACTTCTTCGAGGTGGCCGGCCCCGCCGACTACTGAGCCCTCCCGGGATCGGTCCCGGCGCCGGGGTCCGGGCTCCAGCGGGCGCGGTCCATGTCGACGCGGACCAGGTGCCGGTCGTCCTCGCGCAGGGGGGTGCCCTCGTCGCGGTAGCGCCGGCGGGCCTCGGCCTGCAGGTGGTCGGCCAGGACGCCGTCCCGGTCCACCACGCGCCACCAGGGCAGGGCCGCGCCGGTGGGGTTGCGCGCCATGACCGTGCCCACGGCGCGGGCGGAACGGCACTCGGCCAGCTCGGCCACGTCCCCGTAGCTCAGCACCCGCCCCGCCGGGATCGTCGCGACGACCGCCGCGACGCGCTCGGCCAGTGAGCTCACAGGGCCTCGCTGCCGTTCACCGGCAGGCACACCGACAGCACCCAGTGCCCGTCCCGGGGCCCGCTCTCGGCCTGCCCGCCCAGCAGGGACACGCGCTCCGTGATCCCGCGCAGGCCCAGCCCGGAGGACAGCTCGGAGGAGCGGCTGCCGGTGCCGGCTCTGGAGAGGGGGTTGCGCACGACCAGGCTCAGCTCCTGCGCGTCGGCCGTCACCTCGATGCCGACCACCGCGCCGCGCGGGGCGTACTTGATGATGTTGGTGACCGCCTCCTGCAGGATGCGCGCGGCCGTGCCCCGCACCGTGGTGGGCGCGGACTCGATGTCCCCGGTGATCACCACCTGCGGGTCGAAGCGCAGGTCCTTGAGGCTGCCCGCCAGGGACGTCACCACGTGCTCGAGGCTGCCGATCGACAGGCCCGCCCCCGTGACGTCGCGCGGGTGGTCGCCGTCGTTCTCGTTGCGCAGCAGCCGCAGCAGGACCCGCAGCTCGTGCAGCGCCGAGCGGGCGGCCCCCTCCACGGTCTCGAGGACCTGGTGCAGCTCCGAGACGTCCCCGGAGCGCCGGCGGCTCATCGTCTGCATCGTGATGAGGGTCAGCTCGTGGGCGACGACGTCGTGCAGGTCGCGGGCCAGTGCCTGGCGCTCGTCCTCCCGCAGGCGCTCGTTGAGGATCTCGAGGTCCCGGACCCGCTCCTCGCTGCGCCGCCGCTGGGTCCGGAAGTACCGCACGGCCGCCCCGATCAGCGCGCCGGCCATCGTGACTGCGATCAGGCTCCAGAAGATGATCGAGTCGTCGGGGTGCTTGAGCGACGACAGCACGATCCATACGCCATAGACGGTCAGGTGGACGGCGATGAAGCGGCGCGTGGCCGTGGCCACGACGGCGACGGTGACCATGCAGGTGCTGAGCGCAGCCATGGGGTATTCGTCGATGTGCCACGAGAACACGAGGCAGCCGATGGAGACGAGGGAGGCCCAGGGCGCGCGTGTGGCGAGCATGCCGATCGCGGCGTAGGCCAGGATGCTGTCGAGCGCCTCCTCCTTGTCGCCCGAGTTGATGGAACCGTTCAGCCACCCCTGGAACAGGTTCCGCAGGTCGTCGATGGCGCCGAAGACCGCGAACAGCAGGAGCACCGTGCTCAGCCACCGGGCCAGGGGCTCGGCGTGGAAGAACGAACTCTTCTCGGCTGTGCGCGGTGCTCGCTGCGGGATTTCAGTTATGGCGCTCACTCAAAGAGGTGTAGCACAGGGCCCGGGGGACTAGCACCAGAAGGGCACGTAGTAGCAGATCGTGGCGCGGGGACCCATGTTGACGTTGATCATCGGGCCGGCGGTCGCGGGGGCGACGGGGGCGATGATGAAGGAAGCGGCGAGGGTGACGGACGCGATGGCGGTGGTCAGCTTCTTCTTGCTCATGGGGGGCTCCTATGAAGGTCGCGGACGGCACCGGATCGGGGGGATGGCGGGGACCGTGGGGGAGAGGTGTCCCTGCCGAGGGGGGGGGTGTGCTGTCCTGCTGCCCTTTACTTTGCCAAAGTGAACCAAACGGGTCCATTCACCTTTGTCCAGTCCTTTTGTGACTTAAGTCGAAGATGACGCACTGCAGATATGGGGACGTCGTGTTGCGCATGTAGGCGCATCGAAAAATAGACTGCAGGAGTGACAGATTGCAGAGTGCTCGTCGTGGACGACCAGCCGCTGATGCTGGAGGCCCTGAAGTCCTTCTTCTCCGCCGAGCCGGGGTTCGAGGTGATCGGGACGGCCGCGAACGGCCGTGAGGCCGTGGACCGGTGCCGCGCCTCGGATCCGGACGTGGTGCTGATGGACATGAAGATGCCCGTGATGGACGGGATCGAGGCGACCCGGGAGATCACCCGGAGCAGCCCCCGGTCCAAGGTCCTGGCGCTCACCACGTTCTCGACCCTGGAGTTCGTCGTGCCCGCCCTGCGTGCGGGGGCCGCCGGCTACCTCGTCAAGGACGCCCGGCCCGACGAGATCATCACGGCGGTGCACCAGGTGCTCGACAACGAGATCGCGCTGTCCCCGGCCATCGCCCGTGCGCTCGCCGACAACGTCATCTCGGTCCCCGACCAGCAGCAGCGGCCGGCGGACGACGGCCTGCGGTCCCTGCTCACCGAGCGGGAGATGGAGACCGTCTCCCTCCTCGCGCAGGGGCTCAGCAACCGGGAGATCGCCGAGCAGATGCACGTCTCCGAGGGCAGCGTGAAGGCCTACCTCGGCCGGGTGTGCGAGAAGTTCGGCGTGCGGGACCGCGTGCAGGCGCTGATCAAGGCGTACCAGAGCGGGCTCGTGGACCCCCAGCTGCGGGATCTCTGAGGCCTTCCGCCCGGCTGCGGAGGACCTGCCGCAGGCCGGGACGAACGGCCACCACGGAGTGGACAAAAGTGCATTCAATTGCATTGTGGTGTCCGGCAGAATCAGTGGTGCGAGCAGAGAAGAACGTCGGTGGACGGGATGAGAGACATCCGTCCGGCGCGGCGCGGCCCGAGTCCCCCCTCAGGGCTCCGCGCAGGACCGGATGGTCCACCGACCTGCTCACGGTAGGGGGCCGCCCCGGGACCGTCCCCCCTGTACCGGGAAGCGGCCGCGCAAGGCTTGGATCACCTTGCAACCCCTCGGCCCTGGGCCCCCTACCGTGCACCACGTGAGCAACGACGGCGGCCCCACCGGATCCCGGTGGGGCCGCCGTCGTGCTGGGGCAGGGGTCCGGTGAGGTCGCTCAGCCGTTGCCGCTCAGGCCGAAGAACCACGTGATGTGCTCCCGCAGCGCCGTCGCGGCGTCCTCGCCCCGCCGCTCCCGGAACGCCCGGAGGATCTCGTGGTGCTGCTGCTGGAGGGTGCGGCGCACCCGGGGCCAGTCCTCGAGGCGCGCGACGGTCTCCTGCACGTAGCCGATCGTGGCCTGGCGCAGCGAGGACATGATCGTCCCGACCACCAGGTTGCCGGCCAGCGAGGACAGCAGCACGTGGAACTCGGCGTCGTGGGCGTGGAAGCGCTCGTCCGGCAGGCCGGGGTCGTCCATGGCCGCGACCAGGGCGGCGGCGTGCTCGAGGGCGGCCGTGCGCTCTGGGGTGTCGGGGGCGGCGGCCGCCTCCCGTGCAGACTGCGTCTCGAGCAGCAGGCGGGTCTGGACGAGGTCCCGCACGGGCAGGGACCGGGTGGCCACGTGCATCCGCAGGGCCCAGGCGAGCGCCGCGGAGGGCTCGGAGATGACGATGGCCCCGGCGCTGGGCCCCGAGCCGGTCGAGGACCGGACCAGGCCCATGGCGTCGAGGATGCGGATCGCCTCCCGGACCGAGGCGCGGGAGATGGCGAACTCCTCGGCGAGCTGGCGCTCCCCCGGCAGCTTGTCGCCCACCGAGATCTCCCCGGAGCGCAGCCGCTCCTCGAGCCAGTCGAGGACGACGGTGTACGTGCGTGAGGCCGCGGGCACGGGCAGCTCCTGAGGGGACGGACGGGTGCGGTTCATTCTAGGGACACCACCGGCGGCCCTGCCGTGCCTGCCGGGCCCACCCCCGGTGCGACGCCGGCGCCTCGAGGCCGGGCGCGGGGTGGGGAGCCCCTGTCGGCGAGCCCGATTGTGTGACGGGGCTCACCGCCCTACTATGGTCAGACCACAGGCGGTGCGCTCGGTGCCGCCCGGGTTCCCCGCTCGTCCCCGTCCCCGGAGGCCGCATGAGAATCGCACTGTTCGCCACGTGCATCGTGGACGCGATGTACCCCCGGGTCGCGCTGGCCACCGTGCGCGTGCTGGAGCGGCTGGGCCACGAGGTCGTGTTCCCGCCCGGCCAGGGCTGCTGCCCAGCTGCACGTCAACAGCGGCTACTTCGCCGATGCCCTGCCCGTGGTGCGCAACCACGTGGAGGCGTTCTCGGCCGCCGACTACGACGTCGCCGTGGCCCCCTCCGGCTCCTGTGTGGCCTCGCTGGGCCACCAGCAGCCGATGATCGCCCGTACGGCCGGCGACGAGGACCTGGCCCGCGCCGCCGCGGCCGTCGCCGGCACCACCTACGAGCTGTCCCAGCTGCTGGTCGATGTGCTCGGCGTGACCGACGCGGCCGGCCAGCTCGGGTCCTGGTTCCCGCACCGGGTCACCTACCACCCCTCCTGCCACGGGATGCGCCTGCTGCGCCTGGGCGACCGGCAGAAGGACCTCGTCCGCTCCGTGGCGGGGCTCGAGTTCGTCGAGCTGCCCGACGCCGAGGAGTGCTGCGGCTTCGGCGGGACCTTCTCCTTCAAGGTCCCCGAGGTCTCCGCGGCGATGGCCGAGGAGAAGATCGGCAACATCGTCGCCACCGGAGCCGAGCTGTGCACCGGCGGCGACGCCTCCTGCCTCATGCACCTGGGCGGGGTCATGGCCCGCCGGGGCACGGGCGTGGGCACCGTGCACTTCGCCGAGATCCTCGCCTCCACCCGGGCGAACCCGCTCGAGGTCTCCGGGCCGGTCGAGCTGTCCATCCCCGCCGCGCCCCGGAGACGCCGCACGGCGTCGTCGACCACCGCTTCCGCCGGAGGTGCCCGGTGAGCCGCACCGCACTGGGCATGCCCGGGCTCCGGCCCGTCCACGGGCAGGGCAGCCTGCACGCGTCGGTGCCGTTCCCGGAGGCCGCGAAGGCCGAGCTGGGCAACGCGCAGATGCGCGCCAACATCCGCCACGCCACGCACATCATCCGCGGCAAGCGCGCGGCCGTCGTGGCGGAGCTGCCCGACTGGGAGGCGCTGCGCGCCGCCGGCTCCGCCATCAAGGCCCAGGTCCTGGCGAACCTGCCGGAGCTGCTCGAGGAGTTCGAGCGCAACGCCACGGCCCGGGGCGCGACCGTCCACTGGGCCCGCGACGCGGAGGAGGCCAACCGGATCGTCACCGAGCTCGTGCAGGCCACCGGGTCCACGGACGTCATCAAGATCAAGTCCATGGCCACCCAGGAGATCGGCCTCGACGCCCACCTTCAGGCCCACGGGATCACCGCGACCGAGACCGACCTCGCGGAACTCATCGTCCAGCTCGCCCACGACAAGCCCTCGCACATCCTCGTCCCGGCCATCCACAAGAACCGGCACGAGATCCGCGACATCTTCCTGGCCGAGATGCCCGAGACCGACGAGACCCTCACGGCCGAGCCGCGCGACCTCGCCGAGGCGGCGCGGACCCACCTGCGGGAGAAGTTCCTCTCCACCTCGGTGGCGATCTCCGGGGCCAACTTCGGGGTGGCCGCCACCGGGACGCTGGCCGTGGTGGAGTCCGAGGGCAACGGGCGGATGTGCCTGACCCTGCCCGAGACCCTGATCACCGTGATGGGCATCGAGAAGCTCGTGCCGACCTTCGCCGACCTCGAGGTGTTCCTCCAACTGCTCCCGCGCTCCTCCACCGGGGAGCGGATGAACCCCTACACCTCCCTGTGGACCGGGGTGACCCCCGGCGACGGGCCCCAGGACGTGCACGTGGTGCTGCTCGACAACGGCCGCTCCGCCGTGCTCTCCAACCCCGCCGGGCGCTCGGCGCTGCACTGCATCCGCTGCTCCGCGTGCCTGAACGTGTGCCCGGTCTACGAGCAGACCGGCGGCCACGCCTACGGCTCGACCTACCCGGGCCCGATCGGGGCGATCCTGTCCCCGCAGCTCACCGGCATCACCTCCGAGCAGAACGCGTCCCTGCCCTACGCGTCCTCGCTGTGCGGGGCCTGCTACGACGTCTGCCCGGTGAAGATCAACATCCCCGAGATCCTCGTCCACCTGCGCGACGAAGACGTGCGCAGCAAACCCTCACCGCGGGTCCCGTCGCAGATGGACCTGATGATGAAGGGGGCCTCCTTCGTGATGTCCTCCGGTAAACGCATGGGCCTCGCCGAGAAGGGGCTGCCCCTGGGCCGGGCGGTGGCCGGCCGGGACCGGGCGATCTCGTGGCTGCCCGGGGTGGTGAGCGGCTGGACCGAGCAGCGGGACCTCCCCGCCCCGCCCAGGCAGTCCTTCCGCAACTGGTGGGCCGACCACGCCGGCGAAGCCGAGCGGCGCGCCGAGCAGGACGGGTTCCGGGACCACGCGGCCGACGAGGAGAGCGAGCGATGAGCACCGATGCGAAGATCGAGATCCTCGCCCGCATCCGCGGGGCGCTGCACGACGCCCCGGCGGTCCCCGAGGTGCCGCGCGACTACCGCGTCTGCTCGGACCGCCCGCGCGCGGAGGTGGTCGGGATGCTCGAGGACCGGCTGCTCGACTACAAGGCCGGCGTCCACCACGAGACCGCCGCGTCCCTCCCCGGGAGGATCGCGCAGCTGCTCGGGGCCTCCGCCCGGTACGTGGTGCCCGCCGGGCTGGACCCCTCCTGGCTGCCGCAGGACACCGCCGCCCGGTGCGCGATCGTGGACCTCGACGACGCCCGCGAGCCCACGACCCTGGGAGTGCGCGAGCTCAACGCGGTGGACGCCGTGGTGACGTCCTCGACCGTCTCGTGCGCGGAGACCGGCACGATCTTCCTCACCGGCCGTCCCGAGGAGGGCAGGCGCGCCATCACCCTGGTGCCCGACCACCACATCTGCGTGGTGCCGCTGGCCTCGGTGGTCGAGCTGATCCCCGAGGCGCTGTCCCGGATCACCCCCACCGCGCCCGTCACGATGATCTCCGGGCCCTCCGCGACCTCGGACATCGAGCTCGAGCGGGTCGAGGGCGTGCACGGGCCGCGGACCCTGAACGTCATCCTGCTGGACTGACCGGAGCGGTCCGGCGGCAGCCGCGTCGCGCCCGGTCACTGGGTGGTGGCCGGGCGCGACGCAGGGCGCCTCCGCTACATGGTCTCCGCCGGGGTCATGACCACGAAGACCTCGCCGTCCGGGCCGGCCACCACGGCCATCCGCCCGTACTCGAAGTCGGAGGGCTCCGAGCTCACCGAGCCCCCCGCCCGGCGGACGCGCTCGGCGGCGGCGTCGACGTCCTCCACCTGGAAGGCGACCGACCAGCCGGGCTGGGCGTCTGCCGCGTCAGGGGCGGGCCCGCCGATCCCGCCGGCGGGCTGCTCGCCCCCGGGGACGGTGAACAGGGCGTAGGGCATGTTCTCGTCGCCGATGTCCTGGTAGGTGTAGCCGAAGACCGTCCGGTAGAAGTCCTGGGCCGTGGCGGGATCCGCGGTCATCAGGTCGCACCAGGTGACCGCGCCGGGCTCCTCGACGCGGTTGAAACCGGTGTGCTCGTGGGACTGCCACAGCCGGAACTCCGCCCCCGTGGGGTCGGTCCACACCCCCATGGACCCGAAGGGCCCGATCTCCATGGGCTCGAACACCGGCGTGGCCCCGGCCTCGACCGCCTTGGTGCCGTCGGCGCCGATGTCGTTCGTGGCCAGGTAGACCGACCACACGTGCGGGGCGGCCTCCATGCCCTCCGGGGTGGGGGAGAGACCGGCCACGACCTCCCCGCCGGCCAGCGCGTTGCAGTATCCGCCGTACTCGGCCTGGGACTCGGTGAACGTCCAGCCCAGGACGTCCCGGTAGAAGGTCTGGGTGCGTTCCAGATCGCCGGCCATGAGGTCCACCCAGCAGGGCGTGCCGGCGGGCCAGGGGTTCGGGTTCGTGGTCATGAGACGGGTCCTTCCGGGAGCATGGAGAACGGTCCTGACGGAGGCCTGCGGCGTGCTGCTCGCCCCGCCGCGTGCTGTGACCTCCGACACCTCCGATGCTAGGACCCGGCCCGGACGCGCTAAGGAAGTGCCCGCAAATGCGTCGTCGCCGACCGGTTGCACCGGTGGCCCGGCGGGTCTGTACTGCGTGCACCACGTCGTTCGTGCGAGAAGAGGCCCCACCATGAGGATGATGCTGCTGACCGCCGGCTCCCGCGGGGACGTGGAGCCGTTCGCCGCACTGGCCCGCCACGCCTCCGCCCGGGGCCACGAGGTGCGGCTCGGCGTGCCGGAGAACTCGGGGGTTGACCTCGCCGGCATCGACGCCGTGGGCCTCGACGTGGACTTCCGGGCCCTGGTCCAGACGCACGGGGTCTCGCCCTGGACGGCGGTGCGCCACTTCCGCACCGAGGTCGGCCCCGGGATGCGGCGGATGCTCTCCGCCGCCGTGCGGGCGACGCTCGCCTTCGGCCCCGAGCTCGTCGTCCACCACCCCAAGGTCCTCACCGCGCCGTCCGTGGCGGACGCCCTGGAGATTCCGCACGTGCTGGCCGAGCTCGTCCCCGTGGCCACGCCCACCCGCGAGTTCCCCGCGCCGGGCGTGGTGAACCGCGACCTCGGCCGGTTCAACCGGTGGACCTACGCGGCGGCGCCGCTGGCGGGCCGGATGTTCCGGGGCGACGTCGAGCGGGCGTGCGCGCAGCTGCCCGGCGGCAGGGCGCCGTCTCCCGCCTCGGCACCCCGGGCCTCCCTGGTCGCCGTCAGCCCGCAGCTGCTGCCGCGTCCGGCGGACTGGCCCGACACGGTGCACCTGACCGGGGCCTGGCGCGAGGAGGGCTCCGTGCCCGACCTCGACCCGGCCGTGGAGGAGTTCGTCCGCGGCGGTCCGCTGCTGGTGGCGACCTTCGGCTCCATGGTCGCCGGTGACCCGGTGGGGCGGGGGCGGGCGGTCCTCCGGAGCGCCCGCGCGCACGGGCTGCGGACCCTGCTGCTCACCGGGTGGGGCGGGCTCGCGCTGCCGGACGACAGCCGGGGGGAGGACGTCCTCGCGGCGGCGTCGGTCCCGCTCGACGCCGTGCTCCCGCACGCGGCGCTCGCCGTCCACCACGGCGGGGCGGGCACGGTGCACACCGTCGCGCGGGCGGGCGTGCCCTCCGTGGTGGTGCCCTTCCTGGCCGACCAGCCCTTCTGGGGTCGGCAGCTGCACCGGCACGGGCTCGCCGCGGCGCCCATTCCTCGGAGGAAGTTCACGACGGAGCGTCTCACCGCAGCAATGGTCGAAACGCTCGCCTGCGCGACCACCGCCGAGCGGGTGGGACGGGAGATCCGGCGGGAGCGCGGGTTGCAGACGGCGCTCGACATCGTGCTCTCAAGCTGAACCGGGACATTCGCAGAATGCTGACTGTTGTTGTCGGCAGCTGGTGCTGACCTTTGTGGACTCGTGACAACTCGTCATGAGTGCTGTTTCACATTCTCGGACGCTCTAATTCCTTTTCCGAGAAATGCCGCGCGACCTGCCGTGACACCGGAAACGGCCCGTGCTCGGTTACGGTCTGTGCCGTACAGCACCTTTCATGTGGGGACAGCAGTCCACCGGGCGACTGCCGAAGCGCCCACGAACCCGAGGGGCCCGTCCATGGAGACCGTCGTCAACGCCGCACCGCTCTGGCTGCTCATCGCCACCGGGCTGGCCGGCGCGGTGCTCGGAGCGTTCCTGCCCCGGGCAGTCGTCCGCTACAGCCCCTCCGAGGACGAGTCGCTGCCGGTCCTGTCCCGGCCGATGCTCGCCACGACCACGGCCGCCCTGTTCGTCCTGGTGGCCGTGGTCCTCGGCCTCTCGTGGGAGCTGCCGGCGTATCTGTTCTTCGCCGCGGTCGCCGTGGTCCTCACCGTGATCGACCTGCGTCACCACCTCCTGCCCAACGCCGTGGTGCTGCCTGCGCTGGGCATCGGCTTCGTCCTCCTGGCCTGCGCCGCCGCAGGTGAGGACGCATGGGGGGCCCTGGTGCGGGCCGTGCTCGGCGCCATTGTGCTCTTCGTCCTGTATCTCGTGCTGGCGCTGATCTCGCCGGCCGGTCTCGGCATGGGCGACGTCAAGCTCGCCGCCGTGCTCGGCCTGTTCCTCGGCTACCAGGGGTGGGGTGCGCTGTTCGTCGGCGCGCTGCTGGCCTCGGTGATCGGGGCGGTCGTGGGGTTGGCCGTGCTGGCGTCCCGCTGCGGTGGTCTGCGCAGCGACGTCCCGTTCGGTCCGTCGATGCTGGCCGGCGCCCTGCTGGCCGTGGTGGTGGGGGAGCGGGTGGCCCGGGAGTACCTGCTTCCGGGACTGTACTGACGCCGTTCGGGGGACAGGTCGCCCTTCACCAGGGTCCATGCGGATAAATGAACCGCCTCACTAGGCATTGCGTCGCTGTTTGACGTCCCCCAAAGTGCATGCGTTCGAATGCTTGTGACTTTGCGATCGCTACCGCTATCTTTTCTACAGGTCGGTAGGCAAGCGGCAGACAGATCCCGCAAGACGCGAATGCCAAGGGCTCGTCCTACGACCCAACCCCCTTTTCTCTCTTACCCTGAGGACACATCATGCTGCCCATTCTCGTCACCCTGCAGTACGTCGCCGACGCCAAGAACTCCATCGTGGACCGCCTGACCCGCGAGGAGAAGGGCGCCACCGCCGTGGAGTACGGCCTGATCGTGGGCCTGATCGCCGTGGCCATCATTGGAACCCTGGTTCTTCTCGGGCCTCGCCTCAACACCCTTTTCCAGAACATCCTTACCCAGCTGCCGGGTGGCACCCCCGCCCCGGTCCAGAACCCCTGAGCTCGGCTGGTACAGCAAAAAGCGCCGCGGCGTCCCGTCCGGGGCGCCGCGGCGCTTCCTCGTATGGGACCCGCTATCCCAAGGATGCCATAACGCTCTAACTAGTGACTCATCCAATGCTTACTGAAAGGCACGACTATGAATGCGTGGGGCTCGGAACGCGGCGCAGCTGCCGTGGAGTTTGCCCTCGTCGTGCCGCTTCTCCTGACGCTTCTGCTGGGGGTCATTGAGTTCGGTCACTACTTCAACGTGCAAATCTCCGCCACCCATGCCGCGCGTGAAGCAGCGCGGACGATGTCAATCACGGGTAACTGGGTCAAGGCGGAAGAGGCCGGGCGCAAAGCTTCGCCCACGCTCAAGCAGTCCCTGGTGGCTTTGACGCGAGATCCGCTCACATGCAGTCCGGGTGCCACCGTGAGCGTAACGGTGACGTACGAGTTCGACTCCTACACCGGGATCGTCAAGAACAGGAAACTTGTCGGAAAGGCGGCCCAGCGATGCGGCGGTTGATCGATCACCTCCAGCATTCTGCTGCCGTCCACCGCGGGACTGGCGAGCGCGGAGCCGTCGCTGTGTTGACGGCCCTGACACTGGTGGTGCTCCTCGGATTCGTGGCGCTGGCCGTCGATGTCGGGCTGCTCTACGCCGAGCGCGCGGAGCTGCAGTCCGGAGCCGACGCTGCCGCCCTCGCCATTGCTCGCGACTGCGGGCAGGGCATCAACTGCAACCCGTACCTGGCGGCGCCCATCGCCCAGCAGATGGCCAATCAGAATGCGGGCGACGGAAAGGCATCAGCCGCCACGCCGGTGTTCGACGGGAACACCGTGCGGACTACGGTCTCGACCCGAGACAAGAGCGGGGCGGGGTCTCTGGCTCTTGCCTTTGCGCCTGTCATCGGCGGTGGCGGGCGGAGGACGGTCTCGGCGACCGCCTCCGCCGCGTGGGGCGCCCCGCTCAGCGGCATCGCCATATGGCCGGTTGCCTTCGCCGAGTGCGAGTTCGACCTCTCCGGGAAGCCGCAGGCGCTGACCCTCGGTGCCAAGGGCGGGACGCTGTGCTCGAAGTACGCCCTTGACGGCGACCTCAATCCGCCCGGCGGCTTCGGCTGGATCGGCGACGACAAGGACGGGTCCTGTTCGCAACAGGTCAGCGTGGGCAGCCAGATCCAGTCCACCGGTACGAGCCTGCCCCAGGACTGCAACGCCACGCTTGCGAAACAGCTGGAGAATCGGACCATCCTCATCCCCGTCTACGACGACAAGGTCGGACAGGGCAATAACGGCTACTACGACATCAGCGGATGGGCCGCCTTCCACATCGAGGGTTATACCTTTACGGGCAACGTCAGCTGGGAACCTCAGAAGGTCACGCAGTTCTGCAACGGCAGCTGCGACGGCATCTATGGACGTTTCGTCCGGTTCACCTCCTTCGACGAAGGCTTCACCATCGGCCCGCCCTCCTCCTTCGGAGTGTCCGTCGTCGACCTCCGTGAATGACATGGACCGGCGACCAGCGGCAGCGTATCTGTCCTCGTCGACCAACCGCGCCCTCTCCTTTCAGCCCTCGTGCACTACTCACTCTTGAGGATGACACTCCCGTGAAGATCCGTATTCTCGCCGGCTTCGTGATGGCGGTCCTGGCCATCGCCGGATTGGTCCTCGTCACCACCTACGTCGGTGCCGCCGACGCCCGCGCCCTGAACGACCAGGAACCGCGCGAGGTCTACCTCGTCACCGCGCCGATTCCCGAGGGGACCCCGGTCAAGGAGTTCGCCGAGTCCGTGGCCCTGCACACGGTGCCCGCCGCCGTCGTGCCGGACGGCGCACTGTCCTCCCTCGACGGTCAGAGCGGCAAGGTCGCCGGCGCCGACCTCCAGCCGGGGGAGCAGCTGCTCGACTCGCGCCTGGTCGAGCCCGAGGTCCTCGAGGCTCCGGGGACCGTGCCGGTCCCGGACGGGCTGCAGGAGGTGACCATCCAGCTGGACGCGCCGCGCGTGGTCGGCGGCCAGCTCGCGGCTGGTGACCGCGTCGGTTTCTTCGTCTCCTTCGAAGGGGACGACAACCGCCAGTCCCGGACCGCGAAGGACCTGGACAAGATCCTCGTCACCTCGGTGCAGGGCGCACCGTCGACGGTCGCGCCTGCGGCGGACGAGAGCGGTGCGGCGCCCACCGGCTCCGAATCCCCAGCCGTGCCGGAGGGTTCGATGCTCGTCACCTTCGCCGTCAACGCGGACACGGCCGAGAAGATCGTCTACGCCTCCGAGTTCGGCCGGATCTGGCTCTCCCTCGAACCCGAGGACGCCGAGGAGAACGCCAACGGCGCCACGCGGGAGGACTTCTCATGAGCCGCCTGCTGCTGATTACCGGCGATCATGCCTATGACGCCCGCTTCCGCCAGGCCGTCCAGGGCCGGCTGCCCGGCGAGGTGCAGACCGTGCTCGGCACCTCGCTGCCCTCCACCCCGGACGAGCTGCTCGGCCGCTCCATCGGCGAGCTCCCTTCCGTGGTCGTCCTCGGTCCCGGCGTGGATCTCTACGAAGCCATGCGCCTGAGCGGCGTCTTCGACATCCAGCGCCCCGAGGTCGCCCTCGTCCTGGTGGTGCCGGGGGACATGTCCCTGGCCGTGGCCGCGATGCGCGCCGGCTTCCGCGATGTCCTCGACCTCGACGCCGACCCCGATGGCATCCTCGGCACCCTGTCCCGCGTCCTGGACGCCGCAGAGTCCCGCCGCCGCGTCCTGCCATCCGGTGGTCCCACGACAGGGAGCCTGCACGCTGTGCCGTCGGCCCGCCGCGACGACTCGCGCACCATCGTCGTTACCTCACCCAAGGGCGGGGTCGGCAAGACCACGGTGGCCACCAACCTGGCCGTGGGGCTGGGGCGGATCGCGCCCATGAGCACGGTGATCGTCGATCTCGACGTCCAGTTCGGCGACGTCGCCGCCGCGTTGCGACTGGCCCCCGAGCACTCGCTGACCGAGGCCGTGAGTGGCCCGTCCGTCGACGACGCCCTGGTGCTCAAGACCTTCCTCACCGTCCACCCGGCTTCGATCTACGCCCTGTGCACCCCGGCCAATCCGGCCGAGGGCGAACTGGTGGGCGGGTCCCAAGTGGCACACCTGCTCGAACAGCTTTCGGGTCAATTCCAGTACGTCGTCGTGGACACCGCCCCAGGTATGGGGGAGCAGGCGCTCGCCGCGCTGGAGGCGGCCACCGACGTCGTCTTCCTCACCGGGATGGACGTTCCCGGGGTGCGCGGGCTGCGCAAGCAGATGGATCTGCTGGGGGAGATCGACCTCGTGCCCCCCAGCGCGCAGGTCGTGGTCAACGCCGCCGACCGCAATACCGGGCTGTCGGTGCAGGACATCGAGGCCACGATCCGCGCCTCGGTCGACCACGTGGTCCCGCGCTCCCGCATGGCCGCGTACGCCACCAACCGCGGTGAGCCCCTGCTGCTGCACGCACCCAAGGACAAGGCCGCCCGGCATTTGCAGGCTCTCGTCGACTCCTTCGCCCCCGACCGCCCCGCCGCCCGGCGGGGCCTGCACCGGAAGGCTCTGGTCCGCTCGTGAAGCTCGCTGAACGCCTCGCTGCCGCCCGCGGTGAAACCCTCCCGCCGACCCCCGCTGCTTCGGTTCCTGCTGCCGAGGCAGCAGAAGACCAGGACCGTTCCGCGTCTCCGCTGGAGGCGGAGTCGGTCACTTCGGCGGCCGAGACCTTTCCTCCGGCTGCTGCCGACGCGCCGGTTCTCAGTTCGCTCGTGCTCTCCGCCCCGGCGCCGGAGGCCCCGGCCGAGCCGGCCCAGCGGATGCAGTCCGGGAAGTACGATGCGCTGGCCGGGCTGAAGCACCGAGTCAAGCAGGAACTGCTGGACCGTATCGGTTCCCGACAGTCCGATTCGAGTCTCTCCGACGTCCAGCTGAAGGACTTCGCCACCAAGGAGCTCACACGGATCGTCGCCGAGGAGCAGGTGCCGATGTCCTCCGAGGAGCGGGTCCGTCTGATCCGCTCCGTGAGCGACGACGTGCTCGGCTACGGCCCGCTGCAGGAGCTGCTCGACGACGACTCGGTCACCGAGATCATGGTCAACGGACCGGACCAGATCTTCGTCGAGCAGAAGGGCAAGGTGACCCTGTCCGAGTCGACCTTCGCCTCCGAGCAGGACCTGCGCCACGTCATCGAGAAGATCGTCACCCAGGTGGGCCGGCGCATCGATGAGTCCTCGCCCCTGGTCGACGCCCGCTTGCCCGACGGCTCCCGCGTCAACGCCGTCATCCCGCCGCTGGCCGTGAAGGGGTCGTCCCTGACGATCCGCAAGTTCGCCAAGGACCCGCTCACGGTCGAGGACCTCATCCGCTTCGGGTCGGTGTCTCCCCAGATGGCCGAGCTGCTGCGCGCGTGCGTCGAGGCGCACCTCAACATCCTCGTCGCCGGCGGCACCGGCACGGGCAAGACCACGATGCTCAACGTGATGTCGTCGTTCATTCCGCACGGCGAGCGCATCGTCACGATCGAGGACGCCGTGGAGCTGCAACTGCAACAGGAGCACGTGGTCCAGCTGGAGTCCCGCCCCGCCAATATCGAGGGCAAGGGCGAGATCTCCATCCGCGACCTACTCAAGAACTCGCTGCGCATGCGTCCCGATCGGATCGTGGTGGGGGAGTGCCGCGGTGGGGAAGCATTGGACATGCTCCAGGCCATGAACACCGGCCACGACGGGTCGCTGTCGACCATCCACGCCAACTCCCCGAGAGACACCATCTCGCGTCTGGAGACCCTGGTGATGATGGCCGGCATGGACCTGCCGCAGCGGGCGATCCGCGAGCAGATCGCCTCGGCCATCCACGTGGTCGTCCAACTCTCGCGCCTGCGTGACGGCACTCGCCGCGTCACTCACATCACCGAGATCCAGGGTATGGAGGGGGAGACCGTGACGCTGCAGGACGCCTTCCTCTTCGACTGGGACGCCGGTGTGGACCCGCGCACCGGCCGGTTCCGCGGCACGACCCGTTCCACCGGAGTACGGCCACGCTTCGTGGACAAGTTCGAGGACTACGGCATCAAGCTCCACCCCTCCGTCTTCGACCCGGGGCGGCGCTGATGGCTCCGCTGCTGGTCGGCGTCGGCCTGCTAGTGCTCGCCGGGGTGCTCGGGCTGTTCGTGGTGTTCCGCTCCCGCACCCCGCGGCTGCCCATGGACCGGCGCCGGCCCCCACGCGGGCCTCGGGAGTTGGAAACATCTCAGTTGTCCCGGCTCTCGGGCGCGACCACTGAAGCGGTCGCGGAGTTCCTGGAGCGCAAGGGTTGGACTCGCAAGGTCGGCGCGGCGCTCGAGCACGCCGGGATCAAGTTCTCGCCGGCCGACTTCCTAGTCCTGGTGGTCATTGGGTCGGTGGTCGCAGCCGCCATGGGAACGCTCGCCGGGGGCCTCCTGCTCGGGTTGCTGTTCTTCCTGGCGGCTCCGATCGTGGCCAAGCTGGTGATCGGTGTCCTCACGAACCGGCGCAAGCGGATCTTCGCCGATCAGCTCGACAACACCCTCCAGCTGTTCTCCGGTTCCCTGCGGGCCGGCCACTCGCTGCTGCGAGCTGTTGACGCGGTGGCAAAGGAATCCGAAGCGCCGACCTCAGAAGAGCTGACGCGGATCGTCAACGAAACCCGCCTCGGCATGGACCTCGACGACTCCATGAACCAGGCCGCCAAGCGCATGGGATCCGAGGACTTCTCCTGGGTCGCCCAGGCGATCGGCATCCACCGCGAGGTCGGCGGTGATCTCGCCGAGGTGCTCGACCGCGTGGCGGGGACCATCCGCGAGCGCAACCAGATCCGGCGGCAGGTCAAGACGCTCTCGGCGGAGGGCAAGATGTCCGCCTACATCCTCATGGCGCTGCCCGTACTGATCGCCGGGATCCTGACCCTGATCTCCCCAGACTACATCTCCCAGTTTCTCACCAGTGGCTTTTTCGGCTACGCAATGATCGTCGTCGCGCTGCTGATGTTCGCGATCGGCGGCTTCTGGATGTCACGGATCGTCAAGATCACCTTCTGAGCACCTGCCCTGACCCCAAGGACGGCCCCCATGACTCCCCTCTTCCTCGGCCTGCTGCTCCTCGCCGGTGCCGCGGCCTTGGCCATCTGGCTCGCCGTCGGCGTGCGCTGGGGCGGGGACCGGCTGGTCCGCATGAACCTGCGTGCAGGCTTCGATACCGTCGAAGCCGGAACGCCCCGCGACGCCCCGGACTTCGGCTGGGCGCGCCGCTTCACGACCAGCAGCGGGCAGGAGCGGCTCGAGACCCTCTACTCCAAGGCCGGCCGTCCGGCGGAGTGGCCGGTTTCGCGGCTCCTGGCCTACAAGGTGTACGCCCTGGGCGCCGCCCTGCTCGTGGGCCTCCTGCTCCTGGCGGTCACGAGCGGCAATGGCATGATCCTGCTCATCACCGTGATCATGGTGCCCGTGGGGTACTTCCTGCCGGAACTGCTGCTCCACTCCCGCGGCATCGAACGGCAGAAGGCCATCGGGTTGGAACTCGCCGACACCCTCGACCAGATGATGATCGCCGTGGAAGCGGGTCTCGGATTCGAGTCGGCCATGGCCCGTGCCGGGCACAACGGCAAGGGCCCGCTCGCGGAGGAACTCGTGCGCACTCTGCAGGAGATGCGCGTGGGCATTCCTCGCCGCGACGCCTACCTGGCGCTGGAGCAGCGCACGGACGTGCCCGACCTGCGGCAGTTCACCCGCGCGGTGATCCAGGCCGACGCCTACGGCATTTCCATCTCCACGGTGCTGCGCACGCAGGCGAACGAGATGCGGGTGAAGCGTCGTCAGCGGGCGGAGGAGGCGGCGCAGAAGATCCCGACCAAGATCCTCATTCCCCTGATGCTGTTCATCCTTCCGGTGCTCTTCCTGACCGTGCTGGGGCCGACCGTGCTCAACGTCCTGAAGATGTGACGGGAATGCTGAAGACCATCGATCCCACGATGCCGAAGATGCGTTCTGTCCTCGCGGCCCTTCTCGCTCTCGTCTCCCTCGCCGCGGCCGGCCTTCTCGTGCAGCAGCAACTGGGCGGTCCCATCGTCGTCGGCGGGGACGTCCAGCACCCGGGCCCTGCCTCGGTGAGCGCACCCGGCCCGCTCGCCGCCGCCTCGCTGACCGCGGACGACGCCCGGGCGGCCGGTGACCCTGGTCCCGGTCCCGGTGTGACCAGCCCGCAGACCTGCGGCGACCTGCTCACCCGGGCGCGGGTGTGCTCCCCGTCGATCGGGGTGGACGCGGCCCTCGAGCCCGTCAGCACGGACGGCACGGGGGCCATGGTCGTCCCGACCCACGCGGACCGGGCGGCGATCGGCTGGTACGAGAAATCAGCCCCGATCGGCGCCGCCCAGGGCAACGCCGTGCTGGCCGGCCACGTCGACCACCCCGCCGAGGCCCCGGCTCTGGGTACGCTGCACACCGCGCACCCGGGACAGCGGCTGTGGGTCTCCGACGGCTCGGGTGCGGTTCACTCCTACACGGTGGTCACCGTGCGGGAGCCGACCCCGCGCACCGCTCTGCCGCAGGACGTCTTCGAGCTCACCGGCGGGCCGGGGCTGTCCCTGATCACCTGCTCCGGCGACTACGTCAGGCCCGACGGTTCGCCCACGTGGTCCTACACCAACAACCTCGTGGTGGATTTCGCCCTCGACCCCGAGACGGCGCCCGTCCCGTGACGGTCCGCGACGTGAGAATGTCCGCTCTTGCGGGTACACCGCCCGCCGCGCGGCGTCTTCCACGGGACGCCGGCACCCCATGCAATTACATTGGTAAACGACGGTGGTTCCCTCGCCGATCCGTCACGATCCCCCCTCTCCAGGAGACAGCCATGCCCTCCACCCCGTCCGCCCGACGCCCGCGGCTGCTCGCCGCCGCGGTGCTCGCCGGCACCACCGCGGTCGCCGGCCCGCTGCTGACAGCACTGCCGGCCGCCGCCGCACCCGTGGGGATCAACGGCACCGCGGTGCAGGTCCCCGAGGGCACGCCCACCACTGGGCCGGAGCACTACTTCACCCCCGTCACGCTGAGCAACGGCGACACCGCCTACGGGATCCACGAGGACCAGCGCCTGGCCCCGGTGGGGGAGGACGTCCTCGACGACGCGAACTACACCCTGGCCCAGCCCGCCGACGACCCCGCCGGCGGATGGACGCAGGTCGTCGGCGAGAAGGTCGGCGACGACCCCGTCTACTGGGAACCGGACAACGCCGCCCTCGCCGGGTACATCCTTTCCGTCCACGGGGCCACCGCGGACGCGCACGAGGCGCTGGCCGTCCACTGGGCCGTGCGCTCCCTGGCGAGTGCCAAGGTCCCTGATCCGGAGCTGTCCGGCCTGGAGCGGTCCCACCTCGACCGCGCGGACGTCATGATCAAGGACGCCCGCCTCAACGTGCCCGTGCTCGTGGCGCAGGAGAGCTACGCGATCTCCGTGGCCAAAGCCCCCGACGGCAGTCCCGACCGCCTGCTCGTCCAGCTACCGGAGATCTACGACACCGCGACCGTGACCCTCGCCGGGCCGGTGACCTTCGCCGACGGGACCCGCGAGCGGACGTTCACCGGCGGCGACCGTCAGCAGGTGCTCCATCTGGCCGTGCCTGCCGGCACCACCGAGGGCGAGCTCACTGCGACCGTGGCTGTCACGACGCCCTCTACCGAGCTCACCGTCCTCGCCGACGACCGCTACCGTGATCTGCTCATCGCCGGCCAGGACAGCGAGCTGAACTGGTCCGCGAGTGCCGCCTTCACAATTCAGGAGACTCCCGATCCGGATCCCGGCGCGCCCGCCGGGGACCAGGAGGAGCCCGACGACGGTGGGGCGGGGTCGACCCCCGGCGCCGACTCGACGGCCGGAAACGGCGGCACCGCCGAGGACCGGGACATCGTTGACGGTGCCGATGAGCCCCAGCGGGGGCCTGCCGAGGACGCAGTGCTGCGGCCGGATCCCGCCGCCGGAGACGACACCGTGCCCGAGCAGCACGTGCCGGTCGTGGTCGTCGCCCCGGAGACCGTGCAGCGCGTGGATGCGACTCTGGACGCCTTCGTGCTCTTCGAGGAGTCGACGAGCATGCACACCGAGACCGTCACGGAGACCACCACGACCGTCTCCGGCAGCGCGGCTTCCGGGGACGGGTACGGGGCGGGCTACGACTCCCTGTACGCCGACGCCGTCACGGCGAACACCGGCACAGGAGCCGTGCAGCCCGCCGCCGCCCCGCAGGAGCCCACCACGGTGCTCTTGGCCGTGCTTGCCGTGGGGGCTGGCCTCGGGTCCTGGGTGCTGCACCGCCGACGGCCCGCCGATTCCGACCCGACCTTCTGACCGCCCCCACCCACTCGCTCCCGGAGATCCCGATGACCCAGCAGACCCGCCTCCTCGCCCTGGCCGCGCTTGCGCTTGCGGCGCTCACCGGCTGCGGCGGCGCCGCCGCCGAGGCCCGGTCCGCGCACACCTACGAGCCGCTCCCGCCGCTGAGCACGGCGACTCCGTCCGCGACCCCGGAGCCGCAGCGCACCTCACGGGCCGCCCCGGCTTCAGAAGCCCCGTCCTCCGGCTCCGCAGAGGGAAGCGGCGACCGGAGCGCTGCGACCGGGACGCCCGCCACGGGCGGCGCCGGCTCGTCCCAGGCCGCGGCAGCCGTGGCGGCTCCCGCCCCTGCTCCCGCTCCCGTGGCGGCGCCGGTGCAGGCCCCGGCCGCACCGGCCGCGGGCGAGATCTCCGGACGGATGACCGAGCGGACGACGACGTCGACCACCACGACCACCTCCACCCGGCTCGAGGCGGGCCTGGTGGTCGAGCTCACCTGCGAGGGGCTCTGCGTGCTGGGGGACCTTGCCGCCCCGGAGCTGGCCGGTCCGGACGGTCCTTTCTCCGAGGAGGCGCTCACCCGCGCCCTCGAGGAGGAGCTGGTGCGGGCCGGTGCAGACGCGGCGCTCACCGGAGATATGGCCGAGCAGTTCCTGCCCTCCGGGTGGGCCTTGGCCGACCGGAAGGTCCAGGGCGGGAACGAGACGCTGTCCCTCGCTCCCGTCCGGGCGAAGTAGCCCGCCGCCCCCGACCCCATCGGAAAGGGTGGGCCGGGGCGAGACGGACGGCAAGGGGCCGGGTCCCGCCGCATCCGGTACGGCGCGACCCGGCCCCTTCTGCGCTCAGCTCAGGCCGAGCCGTTCGCCCAACGCACGGCGAAGCACGCCGTGGCGGCCATCGAATACAGCCATACGGAGGCCTCGCGGGTCCACGGGACCTTCTTCGTCAGCGCGGAGCTGACGACAGCTGCCACGATCAGGGCGACGCCCAGCCACAGTGACCAGTCCGTGAACAGCTGCAGCGCGGCGCTCAGCACGCCGTTGCCGGTCTCATCGAGGACACGGTCGATGTCGGAATCCATAAAGTTCTCTCCCCGGAGCGATCTGGTGCCCGGCGCCCTCGCGACGCCCGTGCCACGGGCGTCGCGACGGCAGGCGGGGGAGCGGTGGATTGCCCGAACACCCCTGCAGCCGGGCGGTCGAGCCCGTCATAGGAAGCCTAATTCATGCATTTGTGACTTTATGGGCGGGAACTGTCGCTTCTTGCGGGGAACAGTATCTTCGAAGGCCGCGCCCGTCGTCGGCCGTGCGGGGAGCGGACACGCAACAGGTCTGGGTCGCTTCGGTCAGGGGCCTTTCACCACTGGGCGGGATGGCAGTGTGCTGGTTCAGTCCCCTCCTGGCCCGCTACCGCGCCGAGGGCACCGACGCGTCCTCCACCGGCGCGGAGACCATCGCCTGGCGCCTGTACCACCACCACGGCTACCAGATCTCCCACACCACGATCAGCGGCTGCCGCACCCGCGCCGGACTGACCCGCCCCGCGCCGAAGACTGCTGCGCGAACTCACCATTGATCCCACCCGGACTTGCCAAGCCCGAGCATGACAAAAGTCCCGAACCCACGGATGTGGGTTCGGGCCTTGCCGATGTCCTGAGACATCACACTGGTCGGGATGACAGGATTTGAACCTGCGACCTCGTCGTCCCGAACGACGCGCGCTACCAAGCTGCGCCACATCCCGTGAAGCATCCGGCGTCCTGCCGGAAACAACTGCTCCATCATAGCGGTCCGCCCGCACGGGTGCGAAATCGGCGCCCCGCCACCGTGTCGCACCTCCGGCTCCGCTCGTCCCGGCGGGGCCGTTCCCGTTCCCAAAACCGCCGGAACCGTTGCGTCGCCCCTGGTCAGGTGGGACTCTGTGCGTGTCACCGCATCAACCGGTGCTCGTGGACCGCTCACGGTCGAGCCCCCGATCGGCCCCTGCCCCGGGAGGACCCATGTCCCACCACACCAGCCGGCGGGCCGCCGTCACGGCCCTGGCGGGCGCCCTGGCGCTCGCCGCCCCGGGTGCCGTCGCCGCGCCCGGCCCGGAGAGCGGGGCCAGGCCGAGCGGCACCGCGATCACCCAGGCGGTCTCCGCGGAGCAGGTGACGGCCCACCTCGAGGTGCTCCAGGCGGTCGCAACCGCCAACGCCGGCACCCGCGCCTCGGGCACCCCGGGCTACCGGGCCAGCGTCGACTACGTGGTCGGCCGGCTGCGGGCCGCCGGCTACGCACCGCAGGTGCAGGCCTTCGACTTCCCGTACTTCGCCGAGGCCGTGCCGACGACGGTCACGGTGCCCGGCGCCGGGGGCACTCCCCGGACGCTCTCGCCCGAGGAGGCGGCCGTCATGGTCTTCTCCGGCTCCGGCACGGTCACCGCGCCCGTGCAGGCCGTGGACACCACCGGCGAGCGGATGGCCGGCACGAGCGGGTGCGAGGCCGAGGACTTCGCGGCCTTCACCGCGGGCAGCACCGCCCTCCTGCAGCGCGGCACCTGCTCCTTCGCGCAGAAGGCCGCCAACGCCCAGGCCGCCGGGGCCAGTGCGGTCCTGATCTTCAACACGGGCCTGCCGGAGGAGGAGGGCGTCGTCGCCGGCACCCTCGGTGAGCCCGGGCTGGTGTCGATCCCCGTGGTCGGCCTCAGCTACGCGGCGGGCACGGCGCTGCTGGGCGGCGGCGAGGTGACCGTGGCGGCGCAGACGGTCTCCGAGTCCCGCACCACGTACAACGTGCTCGCCGAGACCGGCACGGGCAGCCCGGAGAACACCGTCATGGTCGGGGCGCACCTGGACAGCGTGCCGGAGGGACCGGGGATCAACGACAACGGCACGGGCTCCGCGGGCATCCTCGCCATCGCCGAGGCCCTGGCCGGGGAGCAGACCGCGAACCGGGTCCGCTTCGCCTGGTGGGGCGCGGAGGAGTCCGGGCTGCTCGGCTCCACGCACTACGTCACCGGGCTCAAGGCCGGCGAACCCTCGGCGCTGGAGGACATCGCGCTGTACCTGAACTTCGACATGATCGGCTCCCCGAACTACGGCCGCTTCGTCTACGACGGCGACCACTCCGCCTTCGCGCCCGTCCCGACCCCGGAGGGCGGCACGGTCACCGCGCCGGCCGGGTCCGCGGCCATCGAGGCCGCGTTCCACGAGCACTTCGGCTCCGTGGGCCTGGCCTCGGGTGAGACCGAGTTCAGCGGCCGCAGCGACTACGGCCCGTTCATCGCCGAGGGCGTCCCCGCCGGGGGACTGTTCACCGGCGCCGAGGGGATCAAGACCGTGGAGCAGGCGGCCCTGTTCGGCGGGCGGGCCGGCATCGCCTACGACTTCTGCTACCACCTGCCCTGCGACGACGTCAGCAACGTCAACTCCCAGGGCCTGGAGGAGATGACCGACGCGGCCGCCGCCGTCGTGCTCCGCTTCGCCACGTCCGTGCAGGAGCTCGAGGACGGGGCCGCCGCGCCGGACCAGGACGCGACCGGGGACGCGGGCACCCGGGACCAGGGGCAGGGGGCAGAGTCCTGGGCCGACGAGCGCGCGGCCTCCTGACCTGCTCCCGGGCCGAGCCCCGGCCGGCACACCACCGCGGGGCTCGGCGCCGCGGGCGTCGTCGGCGAGGACCTGATGGATCAGCAGTCTTATCAGTGCCATGCTGGGGCGCATGACTGCGACCGGAACCCGCCGCGGCGTCCTCTTCGACGTCGACGGAACCCTCATCGACTCCAGCTACCTGCACACCGTCGCCTGGTGGCACGCCTTCAACGAGAAGGGCTACGACGTCCCGATGCACCGGATCCACCGGCTGATCGGGATGGGCACCGAGCAGCTGGTGGACGAGCTGCTGCCGGCCGACCGCGACAGGAGCGAGGACGACGCCATCGGCAAGGCCCACGGCACCCTGTTCTCCGTGCACTGGGCGGGGCTCAAGCCCACCCGCGGCGCGGCCGAGCTGCTGCGCCGCTGCACCGACGAGGGGCTGGTGGTCGTGCTCGCGTCGTCGTCGAACGCGACCGAGGTGGCGGCCATGCGCGAGGTGCTGGGCTCCGACGAGATCCTCACGGCCGTCACGACCGCCACCGACGCCGACGAGAGCAAGCCCGCCCCGGACATCTTCGCCGCGGCGCTCGAGGCCGGGGACCTGCGCCCGGAGAACGCGATCGTGGTCGGGGACGCCCGCTGGGACGTCGTGTCCGCGCGCAAGCTCGGCCTGGACACCGTGTGCCTGGGCAGCGGCGGGATCAGCGACGCGGAGCTGCGCGAGGCCGGGGCGGTCGCCGTCTACGCCGACCCGCAAGACCTGCTCGAGGACTTCGGTAACAGCCCGCTCGCCCGCCTCCTCGCCGAAGGCTGACCTCGGGACCCGCCCTCCAGTGAGTTGAGGACATGCGGGGATGTTTGCTAAAGAGAAAAACATCCCTGTTCGTTGATAATGGCCCTTATGAGCATGAGGCGTGAGCTTCGAAGCCTGTCCTTTTCGGGACCGAAGGGGTGGGTGGTCGCCGCGGTGATCGGGGTACAGGTCGCGGTGCCAGCGATCGCGCTTTTGGACGAGCCACCGACTCGATTCGGGTTCCAGATGTACTCGGCCCAAGGAGGGGTCAAGGTTGAGTCCGTCGACGCAGAGGGCCAATCGATAGAAGTGAATCTAGACTCAGTCATCGCTGGATCCCTACGACCGGAGTTCGACTGGACGCAGGGACTGCCCGAGCGGATCTGCGCACTTACTCCCGGCGCGGTCCAGGCCACGGTCGAACAGCCCGAGCGAACGCGAGTTCTTCGGTGCGATTGACGGACATTCAAGTCGATCCACGCCCTGTCGCCGTGGTGCGGATTGCACTAGGCGTGGTTACGGTCCTCAATGCGGTAGAGAGCGCCGGCCTTCTCCACGAGATTGCACGCGGGAAGCTACGTCTGCCCGTCCACGATCTACTACCGGCTCCGACGGTGCCCGCCGTGTCCGCTTTTCTTGTGGCAGCTGTGGTTGCAGGTGTCGCCATAGGAATCGGTTGGCGGACAGCGGGTGCGGCGCTTCTTGCGACTGGGCTAAACATCTGGGTCCTGATGTGGGACCAGCAAACGTACAGCAGTCACCGTCTCCTCATGACCCTGCTGGTGGCGTACCTGGTCTTCGCCCGCGCCGATGCAGCGTGGTCGGTCTCCCGACGAGGAGGCACCGCGCCCTGGTGGCCGCAGCTCCTGATGATGACTCAGCTCTCGGTCTGCTATTTCTTCGCCGCGGTCACCAAGGTCAACGTCCTGTTCTTGTCGGGCGTGCCGCTGTCTCTGTGGGTATGGGTGCCGTTGCCGTGGTGGATATTCACGCTCATGGCGGTCGCCACGGTGGCTGTGGAACTCTACTTGGCCATCGGTCTGTGGAGCCCCGTCATGCGTCGACGTGCCGCGGTGGTCGGTGTGCTGCTCCACACATCCATCGTGATGATGATGCGAGACGAGACTGTTCCGCTGTTGGCGTTCGCGGTGACCTGTCTGTCGCTTTACTGGCTCTTCCTGTCGCGCCCCGACATGGGCGTCGACGAAGGGAACTCTCCTGAATCGGTGGGATCCCAGGATGCTCAACCGCCAGAAGTCAGGGCGTCGCCCTGATCATTGCAGGCGAGGTGAGCCGGCGTCCGCGGCTGGCGCCGGGGCGGGACTGAGGATGTCGACCCCGATCACGGTGACCCCTGCGGCCATGAGATTGTCCGCGATCTCGGGGTCCAGGGAGGGGTGCTCGAGAAAGTGGCGGTCCCGAAGCGCTGGGCCCAGTCGGTGTGGAAGAGCGTGACTGTGCTGGGGGTCAGGTCCTCCAACTGACCGGCCACATCCGGCCAGCCGATGAGTCCGCGGGGCGCCCGGCCCGGGAACGCCACATCTGGGGCCGGGCCCGTCAGGGAGGTGAGGTCCAGGTCGTCGATGCCGGCGCCATCCTCGACTGTGTGCGAGGGGCATCCATGTGGGTCCCGGAATGCGTCTCGAGGTGCAGCCCCGCCACACGGAAGTCGTCCTGAGCTGCCGTCGCCGCCGTGTGCGTGCGCACCAGCGAATCCCCGGGAGGATCTGCAGCTCGGTGCGCATCGGGTAGCTGAGGTCAACGACATGCACCGGCCGCCTCTGGCTTCTGCCTCGAGGTGGAACCGGGTCCTCAGCCGCCGCAGCGAGGGCCTCGGAGAAGAAGGATCGCTGCTTGGCAGGCTACGTGTGCCGCCCAGTGTTTCGTGACAATGGCCGCGTTGCCGACCGTTTCGTTACGCCGCGGTCGGGGAGGGCCCGCCGCCCGGTCGTATCCTCTGAGCTATCGCGCCCGGAAGGGGGAGCCGCCATGACCTCCGACGACAAGCCCGTCCTCGTCTTCGACGTCAACGAGACGCTGTCCGACATGCGCCCGATGCACGGCACGTTCGAGGAGCTGGGGCTGCCGGGCCCGCTCGCGCAGACCTGGTTCGCGGCCGTGCTGCGGGAGGGGTTCGCGCTCGCCGTCCACGGGGAGTCGCGGCCCTTCGCGGCCCTGGGCGATGCCGTGGCGCGCTCGCTGTTCGCCGTCCAGGCGCCCGACCGGGACGTGGACGAGGCGGTGGACCACATCCGGGAGGGCATGCAGCGCCTGCCCGTCCACCCGGACGTCGCCCCCGGCATCGAGGTCCTGGCCGGGGCGGGCTTCCGGCTCACGGCCCTGACCAACGGCTCCGAGGCCACCTCGGAGGGCCTGCTCGAGCGCGGGGGAGTGCGCCAGCACTTCGAGCACGTGCTCTCCGTCGACGACGCCCCCTGCTGGAAGCCCGCCCCGGAGTCCTACGCCTGGGCGAGCGGCGTCTGGGGCGTCCCGTTGGAGCGGGCCCTCATGGTCGCGGCGAACCCGTGGGACCTGCACGGCGCCGCCCGGGCCGGGATGCACACCGCGTGGATCGACCGCCACGGCGCACCCTATCCGCAGTACGCGCGCACCCCGGACCTGCGGGTCTGCGACCTCGTCCAGCTCGCGGCCCGGCTCGGCGCCGGCGCGGACGGCCTCAAAGCCTGACGACCATCTTCCCGGTGTTCGCCCCGGCCAGCAGGTCGATGAAGGCCTGCGGGGCCTCGTCGAGGCCCTCGCGCACGGTCTCGTCCCGGGCGATCCGACCGGCGGCCAGCCAGCCGGCCATCTTCTCGCGGAACCCGGGCACCAGGTCCTGGTGAGCGCCCACCAGGAAGCCCTGCAGGCTCAGCTGCTTGCCGATCGCCAGGGCCAGGTTGCGCGGGGCCGCCGGCGGCTCCGTCGCGTTGTACTGGGCGATCGCCCCGCACAGGCACACCCGCCCGCCGGTGGTGAGCACGTCGATGGCGGCCTCGAGGTGGTCGCCGCCCACGTTGTCGAAGTACACGTCGATGCCCTCCGGCGCCGCCGCCCGCAGCTGCTCGAGCACCGGCCCGTCGTGGTAGTCGAAGGCGGCGTCGAAGCCGAGCTCCAGCAGGCGCGCGACCTTCGCGGGCGAGCCCGCGCTGCCGATGACGCGCGCGGCGCCGCTGAGCCGGGCGATCTGCCCGACGAGGGAGCCCACGGCCCCGGCGGCGCCGGAGACGAACACGACGTCCCCCGGCCGGAACCGGGCCGCGGCCATGAGACCGGCGTAGGCGGTGAGGCCGGGCATGCCGAGCGCGCCGAGCCAGGCGGAGCCCGGGGCCAGGGCCGGGTCGACGACGGTGACGGAGCCGGCGTCGAGCACCGCGTGCTCGCGCCACCCGGCGCCGTGCAGGACCATCCGCCCCACGGCGACGTCGGGGCTGGCCGAGGCGACGACCTCGCCCACGGCTCCGCCCTCGAGGGGCCGGTCCACCTGGAACGGCGGGACGTAGGACTTCACGTCGTTCATCCGTCCGCGCATGTAGGGGTCCACGGACATCCACCGGTTGGCCACGAGGACCTGCCCGGGCAGGAGCTCGGGGAGGTCCGTCTGCTCGAGCCGGAAGTTCTCGGGGGTGGGCCAGCCCTGCGGGCGGGAGGCCAGGACGATCTGGCGGGTGCTCCGGGGGGTGCCGGGGGGAGTGTTCTCCGGGGCGCTCATCAGTCCTCCACGACGGTCAGGACGACCTCGACGTTGCCGCGGGTCGCGTTCGAGTAGGGGCAGACCTGGTGGGCCTGCTCGGCGAGGTCCGCGGCGGTCCGCGGGTCCAGGTCCGGGATGACGACCTCGAGGGCGACCTCGAGGCCGAACCCGCCCTGGCCGTCGGGGCCGATGCCCACGCGGGCGCCGACGCTGGAGTCGCCCAGCTCCACCTTCTGCTGCCGCGCCACCATCTGCAGGGCGGAGTGGAAGCACGCGGCGTAGCCGGCGGCGAACAGCTGCTCGGGGTTGGCGCCGTCGCCGGAGCCGCCCATCTCCCGGGGCACGGCCAGGGCGAGGTCCACCCGCCCGTCCGTGGTGCGGGCGCGGCCGTTGCGGCCGGCGCCCGTGGCGAGCGCTTCGGCGGTGTAGACGGTCTGCATGGGGCTTACTCCTCGGTGGGGATGGGGGTGGGGGCGGGGCTGGTGGATGTGGTGGTGGTGCGGGTGGAGGCGCTGATCTTGCGGGCGAGGCGGCGCAGCGTGGCGATCTCCTCGGGGGTCAGTCCCGCGGACTCCAGCACGCGGCGCTGCACCTGCGGTGCGCGCTCGCGCAGCCGCGTGCCGGCCTCCGTGAGGTGGACGGTGACCCGCCGCTCGTCGGCCCGGTCCCGGCGGCGCTCGAGCAGGCCGCCGTCCGCCATCCGCTTCAGGAGGGGGGACAGCGTCCCGCTGTCGAGGTGCAGGCGCGCGCCGAGGGCGGAGACGGTCGGCCCGTCCTGCTCCCACAGGGCGAGCAGGACCAGGTACTGCGGATAGGTCAGCCCGAGCTCGGCCAGCAGCTCGCGGTACGCCGAGGTCGTGGCGCGGGAGGCCGCGTACAGGGCGAAGCACAGCTGCTCGTCGAGCCGGAGGTCGGGATCCATGCCAGTACTGTCGCACACAACCCAGTTGTGCACAACACAAGTGGTCACCGGCGGTGGCCCGGGAGGCGGGGATTGTGTCCCGGGGCGATCTGCGGGATGCTCGGGCCACGGGCTCCGAGCACCCGGAGGCCCCCACCGACCGAGGAGACGACCATGGACCCCATCTGCCCGTCCTGCGGCGGCCCCCTGCGGCAGATCCCCGAGGACCAGTGGCCCGAGGGCGGGCCGGTGCCGGAGGGCACCGTCGAGATGTACCTGTGCGACAGGACGAACCACCGGGTGATCGTGGCGGTGCCCGAGATCAGCGGATGACCGCTCCCGTCCCGGCCGCACCGGTCCGGCGGGTCGCCGTCGTGCACGGCTACGACGCCGCCCCGGACAGCCACTGGTTCCCCTGGCTGCGCGAGCGCCTCGCGGCCCGGGGCGTGCAGGTCGTGCTCGTGGAGCTGCCGGAGCCGTCCTTCCCGGAGGCCGGGGCGTGGCTCGACGCGGTGGGGCGGGCCGTGGGCGGGGTGGACGAGCACACGCACCTGGTCGGCCACAGCCTGGGGTGCATCACGGTGCTGCGCCACCTCGCCCGGCTGCCGCAGCCGTGGACGCTCGGGGGGATCGTGCTCGTCGCCGGGTTCACGGGCCGGCTCGAGAGCGTCCCGCTGCTCGACGACTTCCTCGCCGAGGACGTGAACCTCGCGGCGGTGCGCGCGAACACGCGCCACCGCCTGGTGCTGCGCTCCGACGACGACCCCACCGTGCCGGCCGCGGCCACCGAGGAGCTCGCCGCCCGGCTCGGGGCCGAGCTGCGGGTCGTGCCCGGCGCGGGGCACTTCTGCGGCTCCGACGGCGTGAGCCGCCTGCCCGTCGTGCTCGACGCCCTCACCCGACCCGCCGGGTCCTGACCTGCGCCGGCCCCGAGCCGGGGCGGGCGCTCAGTCGGTGAGCGTGAGCAGGACGGCCTCGGGCGGGCAGAACAGCCGGATCGGCGCGAAGCGGGAGGTGCCCAGCCCGGCGGAGACGTTGACCGGGACGCCGCGCTGGGTGATCAGCCCCTTGCAGCGGGCGGGCTCGAGGTCGCAGTTGCTCACCAGCGCCCGCCCGCCGGGCAGGCAGACCTGGCCGCCGTGGGTGTGGCCGGCCAGCACGAGCTGGGCGCCGTCCTCGGCGAAGCGGTCCAGGGTGCGCAGGTACGGGGCGTGGGCCACCCCGATCCGCAGGTCCGCCGTGGCCGGGTCCACGAACCCCGGGTGCTCGTCGTAGCCCAGGTGCGGGTCGTCCACGCCCGAGAGGTCCAGCACCCGCCCGGCGACCTCGAGCCGGGCGGCCCGGTTGATCAGCGGGGTCCAGCCGGCGGCGTCGAAGGCGTCGTGCATGGCCTGCGTGGGCAGGCGGGGCGCCTCGTCGCGGGACTCCCCGGAGGTGTCCCGCCACAGGTAGCGCACGGGGTTCTTCAGCCGCGGCGCGAAGTAGCAGTTGGACCCGGGCACGTAGGCGCCGGGGAAGCGGAGCAGCGGCTCGAGGATCTCCAGCAGCCAGGGCAGCGCGTCCAGGTGGGAGAGGTTGTCGCCGGTGTCCACCACGAGGTCCGGCTGGAGCCCGGCCAGCGAGTGCACGAACTCCCGCACCGAGCGCTGCCCCGGCCACACGTGCAGGTCGGACAGGTGCAGGATCCGCAGCGGCGCGCTGCCCTCGGGCAGCAGCCGCAGCCGTTCCGTGCGCAGCTGGAAGCGCCGGCGCTCGACGAGGACGCCCCACGCGCCGAGGCCCGCCGCCGCGGCGGCGCCGGCCCCGGCCGTGGCGGCGGCCGCGCGCAGCAGGCCGGCCCCTCCGGGCGCGTGCCGGGGGCTCACGGAGGCCGCCACCTAGCCGATGGCCGTGCTGCCGTTGCGGCCCTCGAGCACCCGCTCGGAGGGCTTCTCGAAGTCCTCCGTGTCGTAGTCGCGGGCGATGTCCTCCATGAACCGCTGCCACTGGGCGCCGGCGTAGGTGGAGCCGTCCACCCACTCGGTGTCCGAGCCGCCGCGCTGGCCGCCGATGGACAGCCCGTTGAGGGACCGGGAGCCGAACTCGTAGTTGCCGACCCACGACGCCGTGGCCAGGCCGCGGGTGTAGCCGACCATCCAGGTCTGCGTGGAGTTGTCGGTGGTGCCGGTCTTCGCCGCGGAGGCCCCCGGCAGGCCGATGCCGCGCTTGTAGCCGGAGCCGCGCACGAGCACCTGCTCCAGGGCGTAGTTCACGCCGTCGGCCACGTCCTCGCTGATGACCTGCTCGCAGGAGGTCCCGGGGATGTCGTACTCCTTGCCGGTGTAGTCCACGACCTTCGCCAGGGCCCGGGGCTCGCACATCTCGCCGCGGTTGGCGAACGCCGAGTAGGCGCGGGCCATCGTCATGGGGGAGATGTCCACCGAGCCGCCGAGCAGCGCGGAGAGCACGGTGGTGTCCACCGGGTCGCCGGTCTTGCCGTTGACGATGCCCAGCGCCTGGGAGATCTCCCCGATGTGGCACAGGTCCATCTCCTCCGCCATCGCGTAGATCGCGGTGTTGATGGAGTTGTAGATGCCGTAGTCCACGGGCATGGACCGGGTGTAGCCGGGGGAGGCGTTCTGGATCTCGTAGCCCTGGGAGTTGTCCCCGGGCTCGATCTTGTAGCCGCCCTCGAGGCAGGAGGCGTCCCACCGGTAGTCCGCGGGCCACCGGGTCTGGGAGGCGTCGACGACGTCCTTGACGCCCTTGCCGTCGTCGATCCACGTGGCCAGGGTCAGCGGCTTGTAGGTCGAGCCGACCTGGAAGCCGCCGGCGCCGCCCATCCACGAGTCCACGTTGAAGTTGTACGTGGTGTTGGAGTCGCCCTCGCCCGTGGAGTAGTAGGTGTTCTGCGCCATGGCCACGATGTCGCCGTTGGAGGGCTCGAGGGAGACCAGCGCGGTGGAGACCTTGTCCGGGTTCTCGTCCCGCGGCTGCGTGCGGTTGACCTCCTCCTCGGCCGTGCGCTGGGCGTCGGCGTCGAGGGTGCTGGTGATCGTCAGCCCGCCGCGCTGGAGGGTCATGAGCCGCTCCTCGGGGGTCTCGCCGAAGGTGGAGTCCTGGAGGATGGCGTTCTCGACGTAGTCGCAGAAGTACGGGGCCATCTCGGCGGCCGAGCACCCGGAGTTCGTGGGGTGCAGGTCCACCTCGACCGGCTCGGCGACCGCGGCGTCGTGCTCCGCCTGGGTGATGGACCCGGTGAGGAGCATGGTGTCCAGCACGACGTTGCGCCGCTCCGTGGCGGCGGCGGGGTTCGCGGCGGGATCGTAGTAGTTGGGCGACTGGACCATCCCTGCCAGGACCGCCGACTGGGAGATCGTCAGCTCGGAGGCGGGGATGCCCCAGTAGTACTGGGCGGCGGCCTCCACGCCGTAGTTCTGCCCGCCGAAGAGCACCATGTTGAGGTAGCCCTCCAGGATCTGCTCCTTGGACAGCTCCTGCTCCATGGACAGCGCGAGCTTGATCTCCTTGATCTTGTCCGCGTAGCCCTTGTTGGCGCCCAGCGTGGACGCCTCCTCGCCCGCCCGGTCCTGGGCGTCGATGATGAGGTTGTTCACGTACTGCTGCGTGATCGTCGAGGCGCCCTGGCGGGCGTCCGGGCGGATGATGTTGTTGCCCAGCGCCCGGATGATGCCCTTGAGGTTCACCCCGCCGTGCTCGTAGAAGTCCCGGTCCTCGATGGACAGCAGCGCGTCCACCATGTGGGGGGAGATCTCCTGGAGCGGGACGGGCGTGCGGTTCTGCGCGTAGAAGGACGCGATCTCGGTCCCGTCGCGGGCGACGAGCGTGGAGGCCCGGGACATCGGCCCGGTCTCCATCTGCGCCGGGAGGTCCTTGAACCACCCGATCGAGGCGTTGGCGGCGAGGCCCGTGGCTGCTGCGGGGGGCACCAGGAGACCGGCGGCCACGATGCCGGCGACGATGCTGGTGGCGATGAACGCCACGACGTTGCCGAGGGCCGACGGTGCCTGCGAGGCAGAGTTCTTGCGGGAAGCCATTGGTGCAGTCTACAAGCGCAACCGTGGTGGACCCTGATGTGGGGACGGTCACGGGTGCCGCGCGCCCCGCCGCTGGTGGCTACGCTGGGCGCATGACTACCTGGGAATACGCCACCGTGCCGCTGATGATCCACGCGACCAAGCAGATCCTCGACAACTGGGGCCAGGACGGCTGGGAGCTCGTCACCGTCCTGCCCGGCTCGACCCCCGCCGACGTGCCCGCGGGCAACATGAACGCACCCGTCCAGACCAACCCCATCGCCTACTTCAAGCGGCCCACGAACTGACGCGGACCGGACCGCGCAGAGATCCCGGAGGACTTCATGAGCAACGGCTCCACCGTCGAATCCCGCCTCGCCGAGCTCGGCCTCGAGCTCCCTCCCGTGGCGGCCCCCGTGGCCGCCTACGTGCCCGCCGTGGTCACCGGCTCGTGGGTGCACACCTCGGGCCAGCTCCCGTTCGTGGACGGGGCGCTGCCCGCGACCGGCAAGGTCTCCGCCGACGGCGCGGAGGGGAGCGTCTCCCCGGAGACGGCGCACGAGCTCGCCGCCCGTGCCGCGCTCAACGCCGTGGCGGCCGTCAAGGACCGCATCGGCGACCTGGACCGGGTGGTCCGCATCGTCAAGGTCGTCGGCTTCGTCGCCTCCGACCCGGCCTTCACGGGCCAGCCCGGCGTGGTCAACGGCGCCTCCGAGCTGCTGGGCCGGATCTTCGGCGACGCGGGCGTGCACGCGCGCTCCGCCGTCGGCGTGGCGGTCCTGCCGCTCGACTCCCCGGTCGAGGTGGAGCTGGTTGCCGAGTTCAGCTGAGCACCCCGAGCGGACCTCGGGCACCGGCCGCCCGCCGGTGGTGCGGTACTTCGAGGTGCCGGAGCGCCACCGCGAGGCCGCGCAGGCGTGGCTGGAGCGCGGCGCCGGGATCCCGAGCAGCACGCCCGCCCCGGCGGCGGCGGTGGTGTTCGTCCGGGACGGGGAGCGCGGCGTCGAGACCCTGCTGACCTACCGCCCGGGCACGTCCCCGCTGGGCACCATCGGCTTCCCGGGCGGGATCGTGGAGGCCCACGACGACGACCCGCTCGACTGGGCCGGGCCGACCCCGGTCGAGTGGGCCCGCAGGCTGGGCACCGACGACGTCGGCCGCGCCCGCCGCGCCGTGGTCGCCGCCGCCCGCGAGGCCTTCGAGGAGACCGGGGTGCTGCTGGCCGGGGCCGACCCGATGAGCACGGTCGAGTCCGTGGAGGGCGCCGAGTGGATGCGCTCGCGCGAGGCGCTGGCGCTGGGGGACGTGTCCCTCGCCCAGGTGCTGGGCCGTCGCCGGCTCCTGCTGCGCTCCGACCTGCTCCGGCCCCTCGCGCACTGGGTGACCTCCGACTTCGTCCACCGCCGCTACGACATCCACTACTTCGCCGCAGTGGTCCCGGACGGGCAGGCCGCGTCCCTGCTCGAGTCCAGGGGCATCTGGGGGCGCTGGGTGGACGCCGGGCAGGCGACCGCCGAGCCCGGCGGCACGTGGCTCGGGGACCTCGTCGGCCAGGAGGACACCGCGGGCCGCCGGCTCGCGGACCTCGTCTCCCCGGGGGTCCAGTGCGTGCTCGAGTCGATCGCCGAGTGCTCCTCGGCGATCGCCTTCCTGGCCCGGAAGCGGACGGTCGCGCTGCGCAACCCGGTGCTCGAGGTGCGCGACGGACAGCCCGTGCTGCGCATCGACCTCTCCTGAGCCGCCCGCACCGCGGCCGCGCCGCACCCCGGACGCGCCACGGCCCGGGTCCCCGCGGGGACCCGGGCCGTGGCACGTGGCGGTGGGGGCGTCAGCGGCTGCGCTGCTTGAGCCGCTGCAGGTCCAGGATCACGACGGCCCGGGCCTCCAGCCGGATCCAGCCGCGCTGGACGAACTCGGCCAGGGCCTTGTTGACGGTCTCGCGGGAGGCGCCGACCAGCTGGGCGAGCTCCTCCTGGGTCAGCTCGTGCGCCACGAGGATCCCGTCGGTGGCCGGACGGCCGAAGCGGTCCGCCAGGTCCAGCAGGGCCTTGGCCACACGGCCCGGCACGTCGGAGAAGACCAGGTCCGCGAGGGACTCGTTGGTGCGCCGCAGCCGGCGGGCCAGCGCCTGCAGCAGCTGCGCGGAGACGTCCGGGGACCGCTCGATGACCTTCTTGAGGTTCTCGTGCTTGAGCCCGGCCAGGCGGGTCTCCGAGACCGCGGTCGCGGAGGTCGAGCGCGGGCTCGGGTCGAACAGCGCCATCTCGCCGAACAGCTCGCCGGGGCCCATGATCGCCACGAGGCTCTCGCGGCCGTCCGGGGCGGTGCGGCCGAGCTTGATCTTGCCGGAGACGATGAAGTAGAGCTGGTCGCCCGGGTCCCCCTCGTGGAACAGGGTGGAGCCGCGGGAGAGCTCCACCTCGGTGAGCTCCTCCGTCAGGGCGGCGAACGCCTGGTCGTCCAGGGACGCGAACAGGGGGGCGCGGCGGAGGACGTCGATATCCATGCTTCTCCTCAGGGTCTCGCCGTCGTCCGGGCGGGCCCGGCGGGGCGGTGTCAACGGGGGCCGTGCACGCACGTGTGAGCGGCCTAACGTACCTGACGTTCACTGTAGTGTCTCCGGCGCGCGATTCCCAAGGACGGGCCCCGGCCTCCGCGCGGCGGCGCTCCACGGTTCTCCCAGGCGCACTCCCTATGCTGGTGGCTCGTTCCCGCCCCGGCCGCGCCGACCCACCCAGAGGATGCCCATGCCCCCGTCCCTCAACCTGCTCGACGTCCTGCTCGTCGTCGTGCTGCTGGGCTACCTCTTCTACGGGTTCAGCCGCGGGTTCTTCAACTCCCTGTTCTCCCTGGCCGGCCTCGTGGTCGGGGCCGTGGCGGCGTTCTCGGCCGCCCCGTGGGTCAGCGCGCAGGTCGGGCCGCAGTACCGGGTGGGCGCGGTGCTCGCCACGGTGCTCGTCCTGCTCGTCGCCGGGCAGATGCTCGGCGGGGTCGTGGGCCGCGCCCTGTCGGCGGTGACCGAGCGGATGCGCCTGGGGCTGCTGAACCGGATCGCGGGGGCCGCGCTCGACGTCGCCGTGGCGGCGCTCGCGATCTCCCTGCTGGCCTCCCTGGTGGGCCAGCTCGGCCTGCCGGCCGTCTCCCAGCAGGTCGCGGCCTCCGCGGTGCTGCGCGCCATCGACGAGCACACCCCAAGCCCGGTGCGCTCCGCCGTCACCAGCGCCCGGGAGGCGGTCGACGGCGCCACCGGCATGCGGGAGCTCGACGCCCTGCTGTTCCCCGCGCAGGAGGCCCCGGCCGACGACGTGGACACGCCCGCCCTGGCCGAGGCGGGCCGCTCCGTGGTGCAGGTGTACGGGACGGCGGTCGCCTGCCGGCAGACCCAGACCGGCTCCGGGTTCGCCACCGCGCCGGGCCAGGTGGTCACCAACGCCCACGTGGTGGCCGGGGTGGACCAGCCCGTGGTCCAGACCCGGGACGGCCAGGTGCACCCCGCCGCGGTCGTCCACTACGACGCGGCCGCGGACCTCGCCGTGCTCTCCGTGCCGACGCTGCCGACGCCGGCGCTGCCCCTGGGCCAGGACCCGGCGCCGGGGGACCTGGTCGCGTTCATGGGCTACCCGCTGGGCGGGCCCTTCACCGCCGAGCCCGCCACCGTGCAGGGCACGGCGCTCGCGCCCCTGCAGGACGTGGGCGAGGGCGGGACGGGGGCCGTGGAGATCATCCAGCTGGCCGGGGCGGTGCAGCAGGGCAACTCCGGCGGCCCGCTGGTCGCGCAGGACGGGTCCGTGGTGGGCGTCGTGTTCGCCAAGGCCCTCGAGGGGCAGGTCGGCTACGCGCTCACCCTCGACGAGCTGCGCGGCGCGCTGGCCGCCGCGGCCGGCAGCACGCAGGCCGTGCCGACGGGGGCCTGCGCGGCCTGAGGCTCAGCCCTCCAGCGTGCGCAGCAGCCAGTCCACGGCCAGCTCGTAGCCGTACGCGCCCGCGCCGGCGATGACCGCGTCCGCCTGCAGGGAGACGTAGGACGTGTGCCGGAACGGCTCCCGGCGGTGGACGTTGGAGATGTGCACCTCGACGACGGGGACGTCGGCGGCCTCCAGGGCGTCGTGGATCGCGATCGAGTAGTGGGTGAACGCCGCGGGGTTGATGAGGATCGCCGCGCCCTGCGTGCGCGCCTCCTGGATCCGGTCCACCACGTCGCCCTCGTGGTTGGACTGGTGGAACGAGACCTCCCAGCCGCCGGCTGCGGCCCGGGCGCGGACGGCGGCCTCGATGTCGGCCAGCGTCGTCGTGCCGTAGACCTCGGGCTTGCGGGTGCCGAGCAGGTTCAGGTTGGGGCCGTTGAGCACGTAGATCGGTTTGCGCATGGCACCCATCCTCACACGCCGGCGCGCCGTCCCGTCCGCCGCCCCACCCGCCCGGACGCCTGCTCGAACGCCGGAGGGCGGCGTGCGGGCGGGGCCCCGGCCGGGTCCCCGCCCGCACGCCGCCCTCCGGGACGGCAGGCGCGCCTACTTGGCGAGCGAGTCCACGATCTGCTGCATGACGGTCTGGTCCGCGAGCGTGGTGACGTCGCCGACCGGGCGGTCCTCCGCCACGTCCTTGAGCAGGCGGCGCATGATCTTCCCCGAGCGGGTCTTCGGCAGCTCGGGGACGATGAGCACCTTCTTGGGCTTGGCGATCGGGGAGATCTCCTTGCCCACGTGGGCGCGCATCTCCTCGGCGAGCTCCGCCTTGTCCCGGCCCTCGGCCTCCGCCTGGTCCGACAGGATGACGAACGCGATCACGGCCTGGCCGGTCGTCTCGTCCGTGGCGCCCACGACGGCGGCCTCCGCGACCGCCGGGTGGGAGACTAGGGCGGACTCGATCTCCGGGGTGGAGAGGCGGTGGCCGGAGACGTTCATGACGTCGTCCACGCGGCCCAGGATCCACACGTCGCCGTCGGCGTCGCGCTTGGCGCCGTCCCCGGCGAAGTACATCTCGCCGAAGCGGGACCAGTAGGTGTCCACGTAGCGCTGGTCGTCGCCCCAGATGGTGCGCAGCATCGAGGGCCACGGCTCCCGGACCACCAGGAAGCCGGAGGCCTCGTTGCCGAGCGAGTGGCCGGCGTCGTCGACGACGTCGACCTTGATGCCCGGGATCGGGACCTGCGCGGAGCCCGGCTTCGCCACCGTCACCCCGGGCAGCTGGGAGATCATGATGGCGCCGGTCTCGGTCTGCCACCAGGTGTCCACGATCGGGCAGCGCCCGCCGCCGATCACGCGGTGGAACCAGGTCCAGGCCTCCGGGTTGATGGCCTCGCCCACCGTGCCGAGCACGCGCAGGGAGGAGAGGTCGTACTCGGCGGGGATCTCCTCGCCCCACTTCATCATGGTGCGGATCGCCGTGGGGGAGGTGTAGAGGATCGTCACGCCGTACTTCTGCACGATCTCCCAGAACCGGCCGCGGTGCGGGGAGTCCGGGGTGCCCTCGTAGATCACCTGGGTGGAGCCGTTGACCAGCGGCGCGTAGGCGACGTAGGAGTGGCCGGTGACCCACCCGACGTCGGCGGTGCACCAGTAGACGTCGGTCTCCGGCTTGAGGTCGAAGACGTTCTTGTGGGTGAACGCGCCCTGGGTGAGGTAGCCGCCGGTGGTGTGCACGATGCCCTTGGGCTTGCCCGTGGTGCCGGAGGTGTAGAGCACGAACAGCGGGTCCTCGGCGCCCTGCGCGGACGGGGTGTGCTCCGGGGAGGCCGCGTCGAGGGCCTCGTGCCACCACACGTCGCGGCCCTCGGTCATCTCGATCTCCGCCTCGTTGCGGCGCACCACGAGCACGTGCTGGACGGAGGCGCCGCCCTTGGACAGGGCCTCGTCCACGGCCGGCTTCAGCAGCGAGGGCTTGCCGCGGCGGAAGGAGCCGTCGGCGGTGACCACGAGCTTGGCCTCCCCGTCCTCGACGCGGGACAGGAGGGCGTCGGCGGAGAACCCGCCGAAGACCACGGAGTGGATCGCGCCGATGCGGGCGCAGGCGAGCATGGCGATGACCGCCTCGGCGATCATCGGCAGGTAGAGGGCCACGCGGTCGCCCTTGGCGACCCCGAGCGACTCCATGGCGTTGGCGGCCTTGGAGACCTCGTCCTTGAGCTGCGCGTAGGTGTAGCTGCGGCTGTCGCCGGGCTCGCCCTCGAAGTGGATGGCGACGCGCTCGCCGCGGCCGGCCTCGACGTGGCGGTCCACGGCGTTGTAGCAGGCGTTGAGGGTGCCGTCCTGGAACCACTTCGCGAACGGGGGGTTCGACCAGTCGAGGACCTCGGTGAACTCCTTGTCCCAGCTCAGCAGCTCCCGGGCCTGGCGGGCCCAGAACTCGGTGCCCTCCGCCTCGGCCTGCCGGTACAGCTCCGCGGTGGCGTTGGCCTGGGCGGTGAACTCGGCGCTGGGGGCAAAGGTCTTGGTCTCGACAGGAGTGGCGTCCGAAGCCATGTGGGGTTCCCTTCTCATGAGGCACCGCGCACGGGCCCCGGGGCCCCGGCGCCCGTGTCGCAGCTCACAAAGTGTCGATTTCACCCTAGACGATCGGCCCACCCGGTTCCACAGACCCACGCCGCACGCGGTCACGGAGCCGGAGCGGGCGCTCGCCCTAGAATCGGGGCATGGCCTCCTCCTCCGTGCCCCGTCCGCCCGCCCACCTGCGCGTGGTGGACCCCGCGAAGGCCCGGGCCGGTGCCGCGCGGCGCCGGCGGACGGGCCGGCCCGAGTCCCCGCTGGCGCGCAAGCGGCGGGCCCGGCGGATCAACGCGGTGCTCGCCGGGACGTACCCCTACGCGGTCGCCGAGCTGGACTTCGAGAACCCCTACCAGCTGCTCGTCGCCACCGTCCTCTCGGCCCAGACCACGGACGTGCGGGTGAACTCCGTGACCCCGCACCTGTTCGCCGCCTACCCGACGCCCCGGGCGCTGGCCGAGGCCGACGAGGCGCAGGTCCAGGAGGTGGTGCGGTCGCTGGGCTTCTACCGCGCCAAGACGCGCTCCATCCAGACGCTGGCCCAGAAGATCGTGGACGAGTACGACGGCGTGGTCCCCGGCCGGCTCGAGGACCTGGTGACCCTCCCGGGGGTGGGCCGCAAGACCGCCAACGTGGTCCTCGGCAACGCCTTCGGGGTGCCCGGCATCACGGTCGACACCCACTTCGGCCGCCTCGCCCGGCGCTTCGAGTGGACCGAGGAGGAGGACCCGGTCAAGGTCGAGCGCGACGTCGCGGCGCTGTTCGAGCCCAAGGACTGGACGGACCTGTCGCAGCGGCTCGTCTACCACGGGCGGCGCATCTGCCACTCGCAGCGCCCGGCCTGCGGGGTCTGCCCCGTCGCCGACCTGTGCCCGTCCTACGGGACGGGGCCCACGGACGCCGCCGAGGCGGCGGCGCTGCTCAAGTACGAGTTCGCCCCCGGCCGCGAGGAGCTGCTCGACGCGTACCTGGCGGGCCGCACCCGGGCGCAGCTGCGCGCCGACGGCTGGCCGCTGAGCTCGTGAGCGCGCCGGACGGGAACGGAACGGGCCCGGGCGACGCCTACCGGGACCTGCTGCGGGTGGCCCGCGAGGGCCACCGGCTGCGGATGGAGGACCGCGAGCCCTGGCGGATCGGGCGCATCGACGAGAACTACCGGCGCTCGGCGGTGCTCATCCTCTTCGGGGCGCTCGACGCCCTGCCCGCCCGCTCGCCCGAGCACGCCGCAGGGGTGGGCCGGGACCTCGACGTCCTGCTCGTCCAGCGGGCCGCGACCCTGCGCTCCCACCCCGGCCAGGTCGCCTTCCCGGGCGGCCGCCTGGACCCCGGGGACGGGGACCTGCACGAGCTGCTGAGCGTGCCCGGCGGCGAGGTCAGCGCGGCCCACGTGCGCGCCGCCCTGCGCGAGGCGCAGGAGGAGACGGGTCTGGACCCGCGGGGCGTCGAGGTGCTCGGCGCCCTGGCGCCCGTGCCCCTGCCGGTCTCGAACCACCTCGTCACCCCCGTGCTGGGCTGGTGGCGGGAGTCCTCCCCGGTCGACGTCGTCGACCACGCCGAGTCCTCGCTGGTCTTCCGCGTCCCCGTGCTCGACCTCGTCGACCCCGCCCGCCGGCACTACGCGAGCGTGACGCGGGGCCGGCAGACCTACCGCTCGCCCGCGTTCACCGTCCCCGTGGCGGGCACGGCGGAGACGGTGACGGTGTGGGGGTTCACCGGCGTGCTCCTGGACCGGGTGCTCGCCGCGCTGGGCTGGTCCGTGCCGTGGGACACGGCACGGGTCCTGCCCGCCCCGCTCTGAGCCCGCGGCCGGCGGCGCCCCCGCGCCGCGGCGCCGCCTCCCGTCGAGACGCGCCGTGCCGCCGACGGGGGGAACGGACTACGGTGGGGACTCCCGCGGTGCCCCGCGGCCCCGTCCTGCCGCCCCGCTCCCTGCACCCCGACCCCAGAGGAGGCCCCGGTGACCACGCCCCGCTCCGGCGCCGGCCGGCCCCGGCTCGCCGAGCAGCTCAGCGCCGCACGGCACCGCCGCGGCCTGTCGGTGCGCGCGCTCGCCGCGGCCTGCGGCCTGCCCGCGAGCACGATCCAGGGCTGGCTCAGCGGTGCGCACCTGCCCGGCCCCGCCCTGCGCCGCGAGTTCACCGTCCTGCTGGAAGCCCTCGGCCTGACCGAGGAGCGTCCCGCCGCGCAGTGGTGGGCGGACGTCAACCGCTCCCGCACCCCGGTCCAGCCGACGACCACCCCGTACGTCGGGCTGCGCGCCTACCGCCCCGAGGACGAGGCGCACTTCTTCGGGCGGGCCGCGGAGGTCGCGGAGCTGGGCGCCCGCGTCACCGCGCTCGCCGCGGCGGACGGCCCGCGCATCCTGGCCGTGGTCGGGGCCTCGGGGGCGGGCAAGTCCTCCCTGCTGGGCGCCGGCCTGCTCGGCCGGCTGCGCGCCGAGGGCCAGCCCCTGCACGGGTGGAGCGCCGTCACCACCACGCCGGGGCTCGACCCGCAGGAGCGCCTCTCCGGGGTCCTCACGGACGATCCCGACCTGCTCGTCGTCGACCAGCTCGAGGAGCTGTGGACGAGCTCCCCCGACCCCGAGCGCGCCGCGCGGTTCCTGGAGCGGCTGGCGGCCGCGGGCCGCGGGCGGGTGGTCGTGGTCGGGCTGCGCGCGGACTTCTTCGGCACCGCGAGCCGCCACACCGAGCTGCGCGCGGCCCTGGAGCGGCCCGTGCTCCTCGGGGCGCTCAGCCGCGAGCAGCTGCGCGGGATCGTCGTGGGCCCCGCCGAGGCGGTCGGCGCCCGCGTGTCCCCGGACCTGGTCGGGGTGGTCCTGCGGGACGCCGCCCCGCGCGGGACCGAGGTCGGGGTCGGGCTGCTACCCCTGCTGTCCCAGGCGCTGCTGGGCACCTGGGAGCACGCCCGCACCCGGGAGCTCACCGTGGCCGACTACCACGCGGCCGGCGGGATCACGGAGGCGCTGGACCGGCGGGCCGAGGAGGCCTACGCCGAGCTGGACCCGCACGAGCGCGAGGTGGCCCGCGCCGTCCTCCTGCGCCTCGTGCGCGTGGTCGGCACGGGCTCCTCCGCCACCGTGGTGCGCACCCCCGTGCTGCGGGAGGAGCTCCCGCAGGGCGGGGCGGCCGTGGTGGAGCACTTCGCCCGCGCCCGGCTGCTGACCATCGACCGGGACGAGATCCAGCTCGGCCACGAGGCCCTGCTGGACCACTGGTCGAGGCTCAACCGCTGGATCGAGGACAGCCGCCGCGACCTCTACGTCCGCCAGCAGCTGCAGCGCGCCACCCAGATGTGGCTGGCCAACGACCGCGACCCCCTCGCGCTGATCCCGCTGGGGCAGCTGGCGTCCTTCCGGGACTGGACCGGGGACCCCCGCCAGCAGGCCCTGCTCAGCCCGGCCGAGCGCGAGTACCTCGAGGAGAGCGAGCGCCACTACGACGACGCCCTGGCGCGCCAGCAGCGCAGCGCCCGCGAGATCGAGCGCCGCGGCCGCGTGGCCCTCGTCCTGCTGGCCCTGGCCGTGTGCGCCGCCGTGGTCGCCGGGGTGCTGGGGGTGCGGGCCGAGCGCTACCAGGCCGCCGCCGAGGACGCCCGCGACGAGGCGCTCTCCCGCCAGACGGCGCTGGAGGCCTCCCGGATCCGCGGGGAGACGCCCGACCTCGCCGCGCAGCTGAGCCTGGCGGCCTACCGCATCGAGCCCACGCGCGAGGGGATCTCCGCGCTCGTCGACGCGACCGCGGTGGCCAGCCCCGAGCGCCTGATCGGGCCGGAGGGGGCCTCCCGGCTCGCGGCCCTGGACGACGGGTCGGTGGTCGCCCGCGCCGCCGGTGACGGCACGCTGTCCGTGTGGCGCGGCACCGGGCGCCTGGACACGGGGCGGGAGGACGTCGCCGTGGTCGACGACGACCCGGGGCTGCGGGACGTCGACCTGGTGGTCCGGGACGGCCGCGTTCTCGCCGCAGTGGCGGGGGAGGGCCACGTCAGCCTCTGGGACGTCACGGAGCAGCCCGCGCAGCGGCTGGGCGACGCCGCGGTGGACGCGGACACGCCGGTCAACGCCGTGGTCCTCTCCCCGGACGGGCGGCAGCTGCTGGCCGGCGGGGCGGGCGAGGTCCTGCGGTGGTCGCTCGAGGACCTGCGGGCCCCCGGCGCCCTCCCGCCCCTGGAGCTCGACGACCCCGGCGCCGTCACCGCGCTCGCCGCCGCGGCCGACGGCACCGTCTACGTGGGCGGGGCCGCCACCGGCATTGACCGGTTCGCCGCCGGGGAGCGCCAGCCGCGCCGCCTCGAGCGGGTCCCGACCGGGCGCCAGGTGCTGTCCCTGGACCTCGCCGGCGACGGGGAGCGGCTGGCCGCGGGCCTGGCCGCCCGCGAGCTGCGGCTCTTCGAGGTCTCCGGGGACCGCGTCACGGAGGCCGGGGTCATCGGGGGCTTCGACAGCTGGGTCAGCGACGTGAACTTCTCGGCGGACGGCGAGCGCATCGTCTCCGCCAGCTACGACCAGCACGCCTACGTCCACCGGCTCGCCGACCGGTCCACGGTCGACGTCTACCCCACCCCGTCGCGCGTGACGAGCGCCCTGGGCGTGGGGGACCGGGTGCTGACGACCTCCCAGGACGGGACCACGCGGGCATGGGACCGGTACGGGCCGGTCGTCCAGCGCCGCGGCGAGCCCGTCTACCAGCTCTCGACCGACCGGGACCACACCGTCCTGAGCGTGGTCGGCGTCGGCGAGGACGTCGTCTCGCTGCTGGACCTCACCGGGGAGCACCCCCGGCAGCTGCCCGCCCCGCAGGCACCGCGCGGGGAGTCCCTGTGGTTCGCCGGCGCCGTCGCCCCCGACGCCTCGTTCGTGGCGGGGGGCACGGAGGACGGGGACCTCCTCGTGTGGCCCCTCGAGGACGGGCGCCCCGGCGAGCCCACGCGGACCCCGGCCCTCGACGCCGCGATCACGGGCGCCGGCATCACCGCGGACGGCACCACCCTGGCGGCGTGGTCGGAGGTCGGCACCGAGGTCGCGCTGCTGCGCCGGGCCGGGGACGGGACCGTCCGGCGGGTGGCCGCGCTACCGGTGGCCGGCACGGAGGCCGCCCAGTTCCACCCCTCCGGGCGGCTGCTGGCGGCGGCCGACGACACGGGGCACGTCACCCTGTGGGACGTCGCCGACCCGCAGGCGCCGCGGCGGAGCGCGACCCTCCGGTTCGACTCCGTGGTCACCTCGCTGGCGTTCTCCCCGGCCGAGGAGCTCATGGCGGTGGGCACCGAGAGCGGGCGGGTGCACCTGTGGGACGTCACGGACCCGGCCGCACCCCGCTCCGTCGCGCAGGCCGCCGACGCGCTGTCCTCCGTCAAGGGGATGCAGTTCTCGCCCGACGGCGCGAGCCTGGCCGGTGCCGCGGGGGACAAGTTCGTGTGGATGTGGGAGGTCGGGGACGGCGGCATCGAGGTCGTCGGGGCCCTGTCCGCGTCCGGGGAGCGGATGAACGACGTCCGCTTCGCCGGGGACCGCCTGATCGCCGCGGGCGACGACGGCGTGGTCCGCAGCTGGATCGTCGACGCCGACACCGCCGCCGCCCACGTGTGCGCGCACCGCGGGGACCCCGTCACGGAGACCGAGTGGGGACGGCACGTGCCCGGTGCGCCCTACCGGCCGCTGTGCTGAGCGCCGTTCACTTCGCGTCCGCGTAGGACGCCACGACCGCCACGCTCACCGGGAACTCCACCGGGATCCGCCCGAAGACGATCCGTCCCGCCTGCTCAGCGCAGCCGCGGACCAGGTCGGAGGCCCGGGCGGCGTCCGCCTGCGCGCAGTGCAGGACGATCTCGTCGTGCAGGAAGAAGACGAGCTCGGCGTCGAGGCCCTCCCGGGCCAGGGCCGAGCGGATGCTGCCCATCCAGCACATCGCCCACTCCGCCGCGGTGCCCTGCACCACGAAGTTGCGGGTGAAGCGGCCCTGGCCGCGGGCCATCGCCCCGGCCCGGCGCTCGGCCTCCGCGGTCGCGGTATCCCGCTGGGCGGCCTCCCACGCCGGTCCCGGCGGCGGTGACCACCGGCCGAGGTGCGTGCGCACCTGCCCGCCCGTCTCCCCGACGCGGGCCGCGCGCTCCACGTAGTCCACGGCCCGCGGGAACATCCGGGCGAGGTGCGGCATCAGCCGCCCGGACTGGCCGGTCGTCGCCCCGTACATCGCCCCCAGCATGGCGACCTTCGCCTGCGGGCGCTCGGTGAGCTCCGTGCCGCGCTCCTCGCCCAGGTCCGCGATCGCCTGGTAGAGGTCGCGCCCGTGGGAGGCCGCGGCCAGGGCGTCGTCGTGGGCCAGGGCCGCGAGCACGCGCGGCTCGAGCTGGGCCGCGTCGGCGACGACGAGCACGCGGCCCGGGTCGGCGCGCACGGCGTCCCGCACCACGTGCGGGATCTGCAGGGCCCCGCCGCCGCGGGCCGCCCACCGGCCCGTGACCACGCCGCCCACCACGTACTCCGGGTGGAACCGGCCCTCCCGCACCCAGGTGTCCAGCCAGTGCCAGCCGTTGGCGCTGAGCAGCCGCGCCTGCTTCTTGTGCTCCAGGACCGGCTCGATCAGCTCCTGGCGCTGCGCGGCGAGCCCCGGCACGGCGCGCGCCCACTCCACGAGCTCCCACTGCCGCGTGCTCGTGACGTCCACGCCCGCGGCCCGCAGGGCCTTGAGCAGCTCCTGCGGGGAGTCCGGGTTCAGCCCCGGCGCGTGGAGGACCTCCCGCAGCCGCCGGACGGTGCGCTCCATCTTCTCCGGACGCTCCCCCGGCGGGGGCTCCGGGCCCAGCGCGGCCTCCAGGAGCGCGCGGTGGACGTCCTCCCGCCACGGCACCCCCGCGTGCTGCATCTCGGCCGCGATCAGCGCCCCCTGCGACTCGGCGGCCAGCAGGAGGGTCATCCGGCGCGGGTCCGCCGCCCCCGCCACCGCGGCCAACTGGGCGCGCAGCTCGGCGGCGAGCTCCGCCGTGCCCGGGCCGGCCGCCCGCGGCAGGTCGAAGAGGCTCGACTGGCCCGGCGCGGGCCGCGGCGGCGGCAGCAGGCCGGGCGCCTCGTCGCCGGGCAGCGGGGCCAGGGCCGGGCGGTAGGGGAGGGGACCGCCGGTCCCCGAGCCGTGGGCGGTGGCGGCGGTCGCGAGGATCGCCTGGCACAGGCGCAGGTCGTGGCAGCGCTCCACGCGCACGCCCGCCGCGAGCAGCTCAGGGTAGAGCCCGGCCGTCCGCTCCCACGTCCAGCGCGGCGGGGTCGTCCCGGCGCGGCGGGCGGACTCCTCCCGCTCGGCGACGAACGCCGCGAGCTCCCCCGCGGGCACGACGAGCTCCGCCCCGGCCGGCGTGCCGGCGCCCGTCAGGAGCTGGGCCCGGTGGCCGTCCCCGCCGTCCGGCGCCGTTCCCATCACGATGTGCACGAGGCCATTGTCCTGCACGGGTCCGTCATCGTATGGTGCCCCGGCCCCCGGACTGCACACGGACCCGCGGCGGCGCGGGGCGCGGTGTCCCGTCCACATCGGCCGGCCCGTCCGGCCGGGCGCGCGGCCGCGCCCCGAGAGTGGGCCCATGAGCACCGCATCCCACCTCCCCGCCGGACCGGGCGCGTCCCCGGCCCCCGCCCGCCGCCGCACCGTGCGGCTCGTCAGCGACGACGCCGCCCTGCGCGCCACGGTGGAGCGCGTCTGCGCCTCGGCCGGTGCCGAGCTGCTGCCGGACCCGCCCGCCGTCCTCGCCGGCGGACCGCCCGCGGCGCGGGCACCGGCTGCGGACACCGACCTGGTGGACGTGCGCCGGGCCGTGCCCGGGCACCTCCGGGCGGGCGCGGTGCTGCTGGGCCGGCCCGAGGACGCCGGGCTGTGGGACCGCGCCGCCGAGCTCGGCGGCTGCGCCGTGGCCGTGCTCCCGGACGCCGCGGCGTGGCTGGCCGACCGGCTCACGCCCGCCCTGGCCGGTGCAGCCGGGCCCGGCCGCACCGGGCGGGTGCTCGGCGTCCTCGGGGCCGTCGGCGGCGCGGGCGCCTCCACGCTGGCGTGCTGGCTGGCCGACCGCGCGGCGCGCGAGGAGCGGCCGGCCGTGCTCGTGGACGCGGACCGGGACGGCTGCGGCATCGACGTCCTGCTCGGGCTCGAGGACCAGGACGGCCTGCGCTGGCCGGACCTGCTGCGGATCGCCGGGGCCGTGCACGCGCAGCAGCTGTGGCCCGCCCTGGCGGCGAGCGGCCGCCTGCGCTGGCTCTCGTGGGACCGGTCGCTGCCGGACCCCTCGCTGCCCGAGGGAGCCCCCGCCCCGTACCCGGCGGTGCTCGAGGCGCTGCGCCGGGCCGCGGCCGTCGTGGTCGTGGACCTGGGGCGGGCGGGGCCCCGGGCGGCGGAGACCGCCGCCCTGTGCGACGAGGTGCTCGTGGTGGCGCCGCGGACGGTGCGCGGCGTTCTGGCCGCCCGCCGGGCCGCCGAGCTGCTGACGGGTGTCCCGGCGCGGCTCGTGCCGGCCGGGCTCAACGTCGCCGACCTCGACGACGCCCTCGCCGCGACCACGACCGGCCTGGCCGTCGCGGGCTCGGTGCGCTTCGACGGCTCCGTGCCGGAGGCCGCCGAGACGTGCGGGCTGCTCGCGGCGGGCCGCTCCCGCCGCCCCGCCCGGGACGTCGCCCGCCTGCTCGAGGCCGTGGGGGTGGCCCCGTGAGCGCGGCGGCCGGCGAGCCGGACGCCGCGCTGCTGGACGACGTCCGCGACCGGCTGCTCTCCCGGCCCGGACCGGTCACGGACGCCGACATCGCGGAGGCCGTGCGCGCCAGCGGACGGGTCCTGGGCGCGGCCGGCACCCTGCACGCCGTGGGCGCCGTCCGCGCGGAGCTCACCGGCCTGGGGCCGCTGGAGCCGCTGCTGCCGCACCGCGGCCTCACCGACGTCTACGTCAACGGGCCCGACCAGGTGTGGATCGAGACCCAGGACGGCGTGCGCCGGGTGGCCTCGCCCTTCGGCTCGGACGCCGACGTCCGCGCCCTGGCCGTGCGGCTCGTGACCGCCGCCGGGCGCCGGCTCGACGCCGCCCACCCGTGCGCGGACGTCCAGACGGCCGCCGGCTACCGCGTGCACGCGGTGCTCCCGCCGATCTCCACGGGCGGGACGCTGCTGTCCGTGCGCTTCCGCAGCGCCGCGACCCTGTCCCTGCAGGACCTCGTGGCCGCCGGGACCGTCCACCCCGACATGGCCCAGCTGCTCGTCGGGGCGGTGCAGTCCCGGGCCAGCTTCCTGGTCAGCGGGGCGACCGGGGCGGGGAAGACCACCGTGCTCAACGCCCTGCTCTCCGGCGCGCCGGCGCACGAGCGGCTCGTGCTCATCGAGGACGCCGCCGAGCTGCGCCCCGAGCACCCGCACGTGGTCGGCCTGCAGGCCCGGCACGCCAACACGGAGGGGGCGGGACGGATCGACCTGGCGCAGCTCGTGCGGGAGGCCCTGCGGATGCGCCCGGACCGGCTCGTGGTGGGGGAGTGCCGCGGAGCCGAGGTCCGCGAGCTGCTCACGGCCCTGAACACCGGACACGCGGGCGCCGGCACCGTCCACGCCAACTCCGCCGACGCGGTCCCGGCCCGGCTCGCGGCCCTCGGCGCGCTCGCGGGGATGAGCCGGGAGGCGGTCGCCCTCCAGGCGGGCAGCGCCCTGGACCTCGTGGTCCACGTCGCCCGCACCGGCGGGCGCCGGCAGGTGCGGGCCCTGTCCCTGCTCGAGGAGCGGGACGGGGTCCTCGGCACGGTGCCCGCGGCCCTCCAGCACGACGGCCGGGTCCGTCCCGGGCCGGGGTGGGACGCCCTGTGCGCGGTGCTGGACCGCTCGCTCGCCCCGCGCGCAGCGGCCCCGGGAAGGTCCTCGTGAGCGCCGCCCTCGTAGCGGGCCTGGCCCTGGGGCTGTGCCTGGGGGCCGCGCTGCTCACCGGTGTCCCCGCCGACCGGCTGCGCACCGGCACACCGCGCGCCCGGCGGGCGGCCGGCGACGGCCCGGTGGCCGGGCTGCGCTCCCGGTTCTCCCGCGACGCCGCCGCGGAGGCGGCCGAGTGGGTCGGCCTGCTCCGTCGGCTCGCGGCGCTGCTGGAGGCCGGCCGGTCCCCGGCCGACGCCTTCGACGGCGCTCGTCCCTGCGGCCCCCGGGGCGCGGCCACCCCCACCGCCCGGCACGTCGGGCGGGTCTGCGCGTCCGTCGCGGCGGCGGCCCGCCTCGGCCTGACCGCCTCGGCGGCGCTGGCGGCCGCACCGGCCCCGGCCCTGGCCCACCGGGCCCTCGAGCGGCGCGCGGTCGCCACCGCGGCCGAGCTCGCCCTGTGCTGGGAGGTCTCCGAGCGCACCGGCGCGCCCCTGTCGGGCCTGCTCGAGGGCCTCGCGGACGCCCTCGAGGCGGAGCTGGACGCCGACGCCGCCCGCAGCAGCGCCCTGGCCGGGCCCCGCTCCACCGTCCGCATCCTGTCCTGGCTGCCCGCGCTCGGCATCGGGCTGGGGATCCTCATGGGGGTCGACCCGCTGGGCACGCTGCTGACCACCGGGTGGGGGCTCGCCGCTCTCGCCGCCGGCGCTGCGCTCACGGCCGCCGGCCGGACGTGGACCCGGGCGCTGATCGCCCGGGCGGAGGCGGTGGGGGCACGATGACCGTCCTCGCCGCGCCGGCCACGGGCCTGCTCCTGTTCGCCGCGGCGGCGGTGGTCCTGCTCCCGCCGCGGCGCCTCACCCCCGCGCGGCCGTCCACGGCGCGCTCCCGCCCGCCGCAGCCCTGCGTGTCCGCGGGCGTGCTCGTGGAGCTGACCGCCTCGATGCTCGACGCCGGGCTGCCGCTGGCAGAGGCCGTGGCCGTGCTGGCCGGGACCCGTGAGGGAGCGACCGGAGCCGTCCTGGGCGGCGTGGGGTCGGGGCTGCGGCTGGGTCTGCCGTGGGAGACCGCCTGGTCCTCGGCGGGGCACCTCCCGCCGCACCTGGAGGACTACCGGCAGGCCCTGTCCTTCGCCGCGACCTCGGGAGCTCCCTCGGCCCGCAGCCTGCGCTCCCAGGCCGCGCAGGTGCGGCGCGCCGCGTACCGGCGCGCCGAGCGCGCCGCCGAGGCGCTGTCCGTGCAGCTCGTCCTGCCGCTGGGACTGTGCTCCCTGCCGGCCTTCGTCTGCTGGGGCGTGCTGCCGGTCGTGATGGGCCTCGTCCCGGAGGTGTTCCGATGACCGGCCGTCCCCTTCCCGGCCGGAGCCGCGGCCCTCCTCGGCCCCGACCGCGCTGCGCGCTGCGCCGCGCGCCGACCCGTCCGATGTCCACCGATCCGACCACCCCACCACCCCGCACCGGAAGGCCCCACCATGTCCCAGCACCAGCCCACCCTCCCGTCCGCCACCGCCGGATCCCTCGACGGCGCCGTCGCCGCCGCACCCGCCGCGGAGCCCGCGGCCGCCGAGGCGGTCGTCCCGTCCCGCCGGCTGCTGTCGGCGGCCGACGCCGACCTCGGCGCGAGCACCGTGGAGTACGCCATGGTCGTCCTGGCGGCCGCCGCGTTCGGCGGCGTCATGGCCGCCGTCCTGGCCTCCGGCCAGGTCCGCGAGCTGCTCACCGCGATCATCACCAAGGCGCTGAACGTCTAGCGCCGCCGCCCGGTGGGGGCGCGGGGACGGTCCCGCGCCCCCACCGGGCCCGTCCTCCGTCACCGCCGCCACCCGCGAGGAGCTCCCCGTGATCCTGCTCTGCCCGCCGCCGGCACCGGCCCCCGTGCCCCCCGGCGTCCCACCGTCCCGCTCCCCGTCCTCCCGGTGCGGGCCGTGCCGCCGCGCCGGCGCCCACCGTGCCGGGCCCGACAACGGCGCCGGGCCCGACAACGGTGCCGCGCCCGACGGCGGCGCCGTCACCGCCGAGACGGCCGTGCTCCTGCCGGGGCTCGTGCTGCTGCTCGCCGTGCTCCTCGCGGCCGCGGCCGCGGGCATGACCCTGATCCGCTACGAGGAGGCGGCGCGGGCCTCCGCCCGGGCCGCGGCGCGCGGCGAGAGCGCCGCCGCCGTCCGGGCTGCGGCCGCCCGGGTGGCCGGGGACGACGCCGCCGTGCGGCTGGCCGACGGTCCCGGCACGGCCACGGTCACCGTGACCGGACCCGCCCCCGGCGTCCTGGGCACCTGGGGCGGCTGGCAGCTGCGCGCCGAGGCGTCCGCCAGCACGGAGTCCTCCGGCCCCGAGGGTCCCGGCGGGTCCGGTGGCTGAGCGCGCGCGCCCCGGCGCCCGGGACCGCGGCAGCGCCACCGTCCACGCGCTGACGCTGACGATGCTGCTGGGCGTGCTGCTGCTCGCCGTGCTCCTGCTGGCCCAGGCCGGGATCGCCACCCACCGGGCGGGCAAGGCCGCGGACCTCGCCGCGCTCGCCGCCGCCGACGTCGCCCGCGGACTGGTCGCCGGCGATCCCTGTGCGACGGCCGCCCGCGTCGCCCGGGACAACGGGGCAGCGCTGGAGCTGTGCCGCCCGCTCGAGCCGGAGCGCGTCGTCGTGGACGTGCGGACCAGCGTCGGGCTCCGCGGGCCCCTCGCGCGGCTCGGTCCCGCGGTCGGGGTCTCGCGGGCGGGCCCGCCCGAGGCGGCCCCGTGACCGACCGGGCCCGGCCCGCTCAGGAGGCGGCGCGTGCCGGGTCGGCCGGGGCGCCGACCAGCAGCGCGTCGATCAGCTTCACCGCGCCCTGCTTGTCCAGCGGGTTGTTGCGGTTGCCGCACTTGGGCGACTGCACGCACGAGGGGCACCCGTGCTCGCACTCGCAGGCCGAGATCGCGTCCCGGGTCGCGCGCAGCCACGCCCGCGCGGTGTCGTAGCCGCGCTCGGCGAAGCCCGCGCCGCCGGGGTGACCGTCGTAGACGAAGACCGTGGGCAGCTCCGTGTCGGCGTGCAGGGCGGTGGACAGCCCGCCCACGTCCCACCGGTCGCACGAGGCCACCAGCGGCAGCAGGCCGATCGCGGCGTGCTCGGCCGCGTGCAGGGCGCCGGGCACGTCCGGCTCCTCGATCCCCGCGGCGGCCATCACCTGCTGCGGCACCGTGAACCACACGGACTTCGTGAACAGGTCGCGGGCCTCCAGCTCGAGCGGCTCCTCGCCGAGCACCTCGTTGGAGATCACCGCCTTGCGCTGGAACGAGACGACCTTCGTCGTCACCTGGACCTGCCCGAAGTGGGCGGTCACCGGGCCCCAGCGCTCCGTGCGCTCCTCGGCGACCACCGTGACCTGGGTGATGTCGCGGGCCGTCGTGTAGAAGTCCGGGTGGGCGCGGGTGACCGCGGCGTAGGAGTCGGCCTCGTTGAGCTCGTCCACGATGTAGGTGCGCCCCTGGTGGACGTACACCGCCCCGGGATGCGCCTGGTAGTGCGACTGGGGCGAGTCCATCGTGCCGAGGACCATGCCGGTGTCCGTCTCGATGATCCGGATCGGCCCGCCGCCGTCGGAGCGCAGCGAGACCATCCCGGCCGCGGACTGCGGGTCGGTCCAGAACCAGCCGGTGGGCCGGTGGCGCAGGTGCCCGCTGCGCACGAGGGAGTCCAGCACCTCGGCGGCCGTGGGTCCGAACGCGGCGACCTCCTCGGCCCGCAGGGGCTGCTCGGCGGCCGCGGCGCACAGGTGCGGGGCGAGCACGTACGGGTTGGACGGGTCGAAGACGGTGGCCTCCACGTCCACGTCGAAGATCGCCTCGGGATGGTTGACGAGGTACGTGTCGAGGGGGTCGTCACCGGCCACGAACGCCGCCAGCGCCTCCTGCCCGGCCCGGCCGGCGCGGCCGATCTGCTGGAAGAAGGACGCCCGCGTGCCCGGCCACCCTGCGACGACCACGGCGTCCAGGCCCGCGACGTCGATGCCGAGCTCGAGCGCCGAGGTGCTCGCGATGCCCAGCAGCCGCCCGTCCCGCAGGGCCTCCTCGAGGGCCCGGCGCTCCTCGGGGAGGAACCCGGAGCGGTAGGCCGCCACCCGGTGCGCCAGCGAGGGGTCGACCTCCTCGAGCTGGCGGTGGGCGATCTGGGCGATCGTCTCGGCGCCGCGCCGGGACTTGATGAACGCGATCGTGCGGACCCGGTGGAGCACCAGGTCGGTGAGCATGTCGGCGGCCTCGGCGACGGCCGTGCGCCGCACCGGGGCGTCGTTCTCGCCCGCCCCACCGGTCTGCTCGGGCTCCCACAGCACCACGGTGACGGGCCCGTGCGGGGAGAAGTCGGTGGTCACCGGGGTGACGTCCACCTGCGCGGCGCCGATGAGCCGCGCGAAGGAGGCGTGCGGCCCGGACGACGTCGCGGACGCCCCGATGAACACCGGGTCGGCCCCGTACCGGCGGCAGATCCGGCGCAGCCGGCGCATCAGGTTGGCCACGTGCGACCCGAAGACCCCCCGGTAGGAGTGCGCCTCGTCGATCACCACGTACTTCAGCCGGCGGAAGAACCGGGACCACCGCGCGTGGTTGGGCAGCACCCCGTAGTGCAGCATGTCCGGGTTGCACAGCACCACGTCCGCGTGGTCGCGCACCCAGCGGCGCTCGCCGGGGTCGGTGTCGCCGTCGTAGGTCGCGGCGCGCAGGGTCGGCAGCCCGAGCGCCTCCAGCCCCTTGAGCTGGTCGGCCGCCAGGGCCTTGGTGGGGGAGAGGTAGAGGGCGGTCGCCTCGTCGGGGTGGTGGACCGTCCCGGGGTGCGCCAGGGCGGCGAGGCGGCCGCGGTGCACGGCGTCGGCCACGGGCGCCTGATAGGCCAGGGACTTCCCCGACGCCGTCCCCGTGGCGACCACCACGTGGCGGGGGGCCAGCATGGCCTGCACCTGGTGCAGGTAGGGCCGGTGCACGCCGAGCCGCTCGTAGGCGGCGACCACGTCCGGGTGCAGGTGCTCCGGCCACGGCGCGGTGACGGCGTCCCGGTCGGGGAGCTCCCGGACGTGGCGCACCTGCTCCGGCGCGTCGCCGCGGCCGAGCAGCGGGATCAGGGAGGCGTGGTCGGAGGACGGCACCGGTTCATTGTGCCACCGCCGCCGGTCCTCGCGGCCCCCTCGGGGAAGGGGGCCGGCCCTCTCCCCGCAGCCGTCCGCGCGTCGGCTGCGAGGGGGAGCAGCAGGAGCAGGAAGCTCGGAAGGTCTCGGACGGCCCCGTGCACCACAGCACCGAACAGGTCATGTGCATTTCCGAACAAGACTCTGTTCGAAAATGTTTGACTTCCCCGGTGCCGGACCGGACACTGGATTCGGCCCGACCACCGCGAACGGAGACCCCGTGCCCGAGCTGCTGCCCGAGGAGCGCCGGCGCGCGATCCTGGACCGGGTGCGCGCCGCCGGCGCGGTCCGCGTCTCGGACCTCGCGGCGGAGCTCGGCGTCTCCGACATGACCGTCCGGCGGGACCTGGACCGGCTCGCACGGGACAGCGAGCTGCAGAAGGTGCACGGTGGCGCGAGGCTGCCGGCCGGCTCCTCGGCGGCCGAGCCGGGGTTCACGCACAAGGCCGAGCTGCAGCTGCCGGAGAAGGCCGCGATCGCCGCGGCGGCCGGGTCGATGGTGGAGCCGGGGATGTCGGTGTCGCTGAACTCGGGCACCACTACCTACGCCCTGGCCCGGACGCTGCGCGGGACTCCGGACCTCACCGTGGTGACGAACTCTCCGCGCATCGCCGGGGTGCTCTACGACGCCCCTGCCCCCCGGCAGACCGTGGTGCTCCTCGGCGGGATCCGGACCCCCTCCGACGCCCTGGTGGGCCCGCTGGCGACCGCGGCCCTGCGGACGCTGCACGTGGACCTGTGCTTCCTGGGGGTGCACGGGCTGTCCGAGCGGGACGGGCTGACCACGCCGAACATGATGGAAGCCGAGATCAACCGCCTCTTCCTGGAACGCTGCGACCGCGGCGTGGTGCTGGCCGACTCCACCAAGTGGGGCCTGGCCGGCCTCCACCGCATCGCCGGCCTCGAGGAGGTCGACGCCGTCGTCACCGACGCCGGCCTCGCCCCGGCCTCGAGGGAGATCCTCGCCCAGCACGTCCCCGACCTGCGACTGGAGCCCGTCCGATGACCTCTTCCGCCCCCGCCGAGCGCGCCGCTGCACCACTGGTCGCGCACCGGACCCATCACCTGGCCGACGGCCGGGAGGCCGTGTTCTTCGCCGACCGCGGGTCCCGGCCGGTCGAGCACGTCGAGGACCGCCGGCCGCTGGACGCCCGGTCGGGCCACGGCGAGGTGCGCTTCGACCGGCTGACCGGGGAGTGGGTGGCCGTGGCCGCCCACCGGCAGGCCCGCACCTACCTGCCCCCGGCCGACCAGTGCCCGCTGTGCCCGTCCCGCGACGGCCGGGACTCCGAGATCCCGGCCGGGGACTTCGACGTCGTCGTCTTCGAGAACCGCTTCCCGTCCCTGGGCCCAGACCTCGGTGAGCTGCCGGCGCCCGGGCCGGCAGAGGAGCGGGCGCTGTGGGGCACTCCGTCGCCCGCCTACGGGCGCTGCGAGGTCGTGGTGTTCACCCCCGACCACCACGGTTCCTTCGCGTCCCTTCCCTTCGAGCGGACGCGCACCGTGGTCGAGGCCTGGGCCCAGCGCACCGAGGCCCTGTCCGCGCTGGAGGGCGTCCGGCACGTGTTCCCCTTCGAGAACCGCGGCGAGCAGATCGGGGTGACGCTGCACCACCCGCACGGGCAGATCTACGCCTACCCCTATCCCGCCCCGCACGCCGCCCGGCTGGCCGCCCGCTCCCGGGCGCACCTGGAGCGGACCGGGCGGGCGCTGATGGGGGAGCTGCTGGCCGACGAGGCCGCCGCGGGGGAGCGGATGGTGCTCGAGGGGCGGCACTTCTCCGCCTTCGTGCCCTACGCCGCGCGCTGGCCGCTGGAGGTCCACCTCGTCCCGCACCGCCGGGTCCCCGACCTCGCGGCCCTGACGGGGGAGGAGCGCGACGAGCTCGCCGTGGTCTACCAGGACCTGGTCCGGCGCGTGGACCGGCTCTACGCGACCCCGACCCCCTACATCGCCGCCTGGCACCAGACGCCCGTGAACACGGCCGACCGCGCGGCCGGCTGGCTGCACCTGCAGCTGACGAGCCCGCGCCGGGCCGAGGACAAGCTGAAGTTCCTGGCCGGCTCGGAGGCCGCCATGGGCGCGTTCATCAACGACGTCACCGCGGAGCAGACCGCCGCACGGCTGCGGGAGGCAGGACGATGACCGCCGAGCAGATCGACCACCACGAACACGCCCGGGCCGGAGACCTCACGCGCCGGTTCACCGAGGTCTACGGCCACGCCCCGGACGGGGTGTGGCGGGCCCCGGGGCGGGTGAACCTCATCGGGGAGCACACCGACTACAACGACGGCTTCGTGCTGCCCTTCGCCATCGACCGCGCGGCGATGGTCGCCGTGCGGCTGCGCCGCGACGGCGGGGCCGGCCACGACGTCGTGGCGCTGGCCTCCACCTACGCCCCCGACGGGGGCGGGCTGTCCCGGGCCGGGTTCCGGGTCGCCGACCTCTCCCCCGGCTCCGTGGCCGGCTGGGGCGCGTACCCGGCCGGGGTGGCGCAGGTCCTGGGGACCCTGGACGGGGTGGAGGTGCCCGGTTTCGAGCTGCTGCTCGACTCGACCGTGCCGGTGGGCGCGGGGCTGTCGTCGTCGCACGCCGTGGAGGTCGCCACGCTCGTGGCCCTCGACGACCTGCTGGGCCTGGGCCTGGACCGTCCGGCGATGGCCCGGCTGACCCAGCGGGCGGAGAACGAGTTCGTCGGCGCACCCACCGGGATCATGGACCAGTCCGCCTCCCTGATGGGCCGGGCGGGCGGGGCCCTGTTCCTGGACTGCCGCACCCTGGACGCAGAGGTCGTGCCCCTGCCGCTGGCCGGGCACGGGCTGGCCGTGCTCGTCGTCGACACGAAGGTGGCCCACTCCCACGCCGACGGCGGCTACGGCGCCCGCCGCGCCTCCTGCGAACGGGGTGCGGCCGCCCTGGGGGTCACCACCCTGCGCGACGTGGCCGACGACGCCGACCTCGGGGTGCTCGACGAGGAGACGGGCCGGCGGGTCCGCCACGTGCTCACCGAGAACGCGCGCGTGCTCGAGACCGTGCAGCGCCTGCGGGCCGGGGACGTCGCCGGGATCGGGGAGCTGCTCGCCGCCTCCCACGTCTCCCTGCGGGACGACTACGAGGTCTCCTGCCCCGAGCTGGACCTCGCCGTCGAGGCCGCAACGGGCGCCGGCGCGGTGGGGGCCCGGATGACGGGCGGCGGCTTCGGGGGCAGCGCGATCGCGCTGGTCCGGGCCGCGGAGGCGGACCGGGTCGCCGCCGCCGTGGCCGAGGCCTTCGCGCGGGCGGGCCACCGGGCGCCCGCGACGTTCGTGGTCGCCCCCGCGCAGGGCGCCGGGCGCGTGCGGTGAGCCCCCGCCCGGGACCGGGGACGACGACGTCCGGGGCCGGGTTCCCGGCACGACGTGCGTCGCGTCCGGGAAGGGCGCGTGCCGGAGGGACACCGTGCGCAACCCCAGGAACATCTCCGGGCACACCCCGGAGAAGGAGGTGCGCGCACCGGCCGCCCGCCACGGAGCCCACCGAGGAGCAGCGCCGGGACCACCTCGACAGCGCCCGGTTCGGCCGGATCTCCCACTCCCGCCACTGACCCCGGCCCCTGACCCCGGCCACCCCGCGGGCCCGCTCGCGGCGGCCCGGCCGCCCGGCGGCTTGTAGCCTGGAGCCGTGGCCCAGCACCGGATCGTCCTGCACTACGTCTTCACGCCCCTCCCCGACCCCGCCGCGGTCGTGCTCTGGCAGCGCGCGCTGTGCGAGAGCCTCGGCCTGCGCGGGCGGATCCTCGTCTCGCCGCACGGGCTCAACGGCACCGTCGGCGGGGAGGTCGGCGCGGTCAAGCAGTACGTGCGCACCACCCGCTCCTACCCCGGCTTCCGGGACACGGTGTTCAAGTGGTCGGAGGGCTCCGCGGAGGACTTCCCGCGGCTGTCGGTGAAGCAGCGCGACGAGCTGGTCTCCTTCGGCGCGCCCGGGGAGCTCGAGGTCGACGAGCACGGCGTGGTCGGCGGCGGCACCCGGCTCAGCCCCGCGCAGCTCGACGCGCTGGTGGCCGAGCGGGGCGACGACGTCGTCCTCTTCGACGGCCGCAACGCCTACGAGGCCCGGATCGGCCGCTTCCGCGGCGCGGTGGTCCCGGACGTGGCGCACACCCGCGACTTCGTCGCCGAGCTGGACTCCGGCCGCTACGACGAGCTCAAGACCCGCCCCGTGGTCACCTACTGCACCGGCGGGATCCGCTGCGAGGTGCTCTCGGCGCTGATGCGCCGGCGCGGCTTCGAGGAGGTCTACCAGCTGGACGGCGGCATCGTGGAGTACGGCCGCGAGCGCGGGGACCGGGGCCTGTGGGAGGGCTCCGTGTACGTCTTCGACCGGCGCATGCACCTGGAGTTCTCGCCCGACGCCGCGACCCCCGGCCGGTGCGAGCGCTGCGACGCCCCCGCCCACCGCTTCGTCAACTGTGCGGACCCCGCCTGCCGCGCGCTCGTGCTCGCCTGCCCGGCCTGCCTCGCGGAACAGCCCGAGCTCACGTGCCCGCACGGGTGCACCCCCGCAGGCGCGTCCCCGGGCGTGCTCCTGGGCGCGACCGCGCCGGCCGGCGGGGCGGTGCGCCGATGACCGCGCAGGAGGGGCCCGGGGTGCCCGAGTTCGCCCGTGTGCCCGACGCCCCGGCCTCCGACGACCCGCCCCTGCTGGCGGCCCTGCAGGACGCCCTGCGCCTGGCCGGGTTCACCCACGACCGCGTCGCGGCGCTGCTGGGGGACGCCGCCGCGGCGGCGCTCGGACGCGACCAGGCCGTGCCCGCGCTGCGGGTGCTCGAGCCGCTGCTGGCGGCGCCCGGGCAGACGCCCGGGGAGGCGCCGGAGCAGGACCGCGCCCTGGCCGTCGTCGTCGTGCTGTTCCTGCTGGGGCGCACCGTCCCCGAGGAGGTGCTCGCGCGGGCCCTGGCGCCCGTGACGCCGGAGCAGCTGGTGGCCCTGGGCCTCGTGGAGCGCGCCGGGGCCGGGCTGCGCTCCACCGTCGACCTGCGCCCCCACGCCGCCGACGACGGGACGGAGCTGTACGTGGCGAGCGATCTCGGCGCGTCCCAGCGGCCCGGCGTGCTGCGCCACGACCACGTGCTGGGCATCGGGGAGGCCTCCCTGACCCTGGCCCAGACGACGGACCGGCGCCCCGTCGGCCGCGCCCTCGACCTCGGCACCGGCTGCGGCATCCAGACGTTCCACCTCCTCGCCCACGCCCAGCACGTCACCGCCACGGACGTCTCGGACCGGGCGCTCGGCTTCACCCGGTTCAACCTGCTGCTCAACGCCGCCGCCCTGGGGATCGACCCGGACCGGCTCGGCGAGCGCGTGAGCCTGCGCAGGGGCTCCCTGCTGGAGCCCGTGCAGGGCGAGGAGTACGACCTCGTGGTCTCCAACCCGCCCTTCGTCATCACCCCGCGGCCCGCCGGCGAGAACCCGCAGGAGCGCTTCACCTACCGGGACGGGGGCCTGCCGGGGGACCGGATCGTCGCCGACCTGGTGCGCGGGCTGCCGGGTGTGCTGGCCCCCGGCGGCACCGCCCACCTGCTCGGCAACTGGGAGGTCCCGGCGGCCGCGGGGGACGACGCGCCCGTGGCCGACCGGTGGATGCGCCGGCCCGGGAGCTGGGTGCCCGCGGAGATCGACACATGGTGGGTGCAGCGGGAGGTCCTCCCGCCGGAGGAGTACGCGGAGACCTGGCTGCGCGACGCCTCGGAGTCCCGCGACCCCGAGCACTACGAACGCGCCTACCGCGCCTACCTCGACGACTTCGCCGCCCGCGGGGTCGAGGCCGTCGGCTTCGGGATGATCCGCCTGCGCCGTCCCGCCCGGCCCCGCCCGGAGGGGGCGCTGCGCCGGTTCGAGCACGTCCCGCACCCCGTCCAGCAGCCGCTCGCCCCGGCGCTGGCGGCCACGTGGGCGCGGGAGGACTGGCTCGCGCAGCATCCCGGGGACTGGCTGGACGCCCACCTCGTCGCGCCCGAGGACGTCACCGAGGAGCGCCACCAGCGCCCCGGCGCCGAGCACCCGGGGGTGATCCTGCTGCGCCAGGGGGCGGGCCTGCGCCGGACCGTGGTGCTCTCCAGCGAGGCGGCCGGCTTCGCGGGCGCCTGCGACGGGGAGCTCACCGCCCGGCAGATCCTCGGCGCGCTCGCGGCGCTGCTCGGCTGGGCCGGCGACGAGCAGCGGCGGCTGACCGAGGAGGTCCGCCACCTCGTCGTCGACGGCTTCCTGGTGCCGGCGGACCCGGCGGCGTAACAGTCGTTACCGGGGCGTAGGAAGGGCGCGCCGCGGGCGCCGGGTGGAAGACTGGGACCATGAGCATCGGCGAGAACCTCAACCCCATCAAGACCCTCGACCGCGACACCGTCTGGCAGCTGCTGGAGAAACACCCCTACGGCCGCCTGGCCGTCGAGGCGGCCGGCCTCGTGGACATCTTCCCGGTGAACTACGTCGTCCACCAGCACAAGATCTACTTCCGCACGGCCCAGGGGTCCAAGCTCTCCAGCCTCATCGTCAACGACCAGGTCGCCTTCGAGATCGACGAGCTCTCCGAGGACCACGTGGTGCGCTCCGTCGTGGTCCACGGCAAGGCCCGCCGGCTCGAGACGCGGGCGGAGATCGACGCCGCGGAGGAGCTGGGCCTGAAGGCCTGGGCGCCCACGCTCAAGTACAACTTCGTGGTCATCGACGTGGAGACCGCCACGGGCCGGGAGTTCACGATCGCGGACGAGCCCGAGCGCTTCGCCTACTGAGGCCCCCGCCCGCCCGCCCGTCCGCCCGGCCCGGAACGGGCGGAGCGCGAGGGGCGGGCCGGGTCCTGGCCTCCACCGTGTCCGCCGGGGCGCGAGCGTTCGCGGCGGTCCGCGTTATGGTGGAGCGCAACAACGGGCGAGACCTCCGCCCGCCCGACGTCCAGCAGCGCCGCGGCCCGTGCACCACGGACCGCAGCAAGGAGTACCGTGCCAACGAAGGCCACCCAGAGCCCGGGAACGGGCAAGAGCCTGCTCATCGTGGAGTCCCCGTCCAAGGTCAAGACCATCGCCGGGTACCTCGGCGACGCCTACGAGGTCGAGTCCTCCATGGGGCACATCCGCGACCTCCCGCAGCCCTCCGAGCTGCCGACGGAGCTCAAGAAGGGGCCCTACGGCAAGTTCGCAGTGGACGTGGAGCACGGCTTCGAGCCCTACTACGTGGTCAACCCGGACAAGAAGAAGAAGGTCACGGAGCTCAAGCGCAAGCTCAAGGACGCGGACGCCCTCTACCTCGCCACCGACGGCGACCGCGAGGGCGAGGCCATCGCGTGGCACCTGCTGGAGGTGCTCAAGCCCAAGGTCCCGGTCTACCGGCTGACCTTCCCCGAGATCACCCGCGAGGCCATCGAGCGCGCGTTCGGCGAGCTGCGGGAGCTCGACCAGGACCTCGTGGACGCGCAGGAGACCCGGCGCATCCTCGACCGCCTCTACGGCTACGAGATCTCCCCGGTGCTGTGGCGCAAGATCGCCTCCGGCCTGTCCGCGGGCCGCGTCCAGTCCGTGGCCACCCGCCTGGTGGTCGAGCGGGAGCGCCAGCGCATGGCGTTCGTCGCCGCCGACTACTGGGACCTCAGCGGCAGCTTCGCCCGCGCCCACGGCGAGGACGCCGGCGTGGCCTTCACCGCCCGGCTCTCCTCCGTGGACGGCCGGCGCGTGGCCGGGGGCAAGGACTTCGGCGACGACGGCGTGCTCCGCGGCGACCCGTCGCGGCTGGTGCACCTGGACGAGCAGGCCGCCCGGGAGCTGGCCGCCGGCCTGGAGCGGGCGGCGTTCGCGGTCCGCTCCCTGGAGACCAAGCCCTACACCCGGCGCCCCGCGGCCCCGTTCACGACCTCCACGCTGCAGCAGGAGGCCGCCCGCAAGCTGCGCTTCACGTCCCGCACCACCATGCAGGTCGCGCAGAAGCTGTACGAGAACGGCTACATCACCTACATGCGCACCGACTCCGTGGCGCTGTCCGACCAGGCGGTCACGGCCGCCCGGCGGCAGGCCGCGGAGCTCTACGGCGGCGACTTCGTGCCCTCCGCCCCCCGCGTCTACACCTCCAAGTCGAAGAATGCGCAGGAGGCCCACGAGGCCGTGCGCCCGGCCGGGGACTCGTTCCGCACCCCCGCCCAGGTCCGCGGGGAGCTCTCCGCCGACGCGTTCAAGCTCTACGAGCTGATCTGGAAGCGCACCGTCGCCTCCCAGATGGCCGACGCCAAGGGCTCCACGGCCACGGTCCGCCTCGGGGCGACGTCCTCGACCGGGCGGGACGCCGAGTTCTCCGCGTCCGGCACCGTCATCACGTTCCGCGGCTTCCTGGCCGCCTACGAGGAGGGCCGCGACGAGGACCCCGCCGACGGCAAGGACGGCAAGGACGGGGACAAGCGGCTGCCGCGGATGAGCGAGGGCGACGCCCTGGGCGCCGAGGAGGTCCGCGCCGACGGGCACCGCACCTCCCCGCCGCCGCGCTACACCGAGGCGTCCCTCGTGAAGGCCCTCGACGAGCTGGGCATCGGGCGCCCCTCGACCTACGCGGCCGTGATCTCCACGATCATGGACCGCGGCTACGTCCGGGTCCGCGGCTCCGCGCTGATCCCCTCCTGGACGGCGTTCTCCGTGGTGCGCCTGCTCGAGGAGCACTTCTCCGACTACGTGGACTACGACTTCACCGCGGAGATGGAGGAGGGCCTGGACCGCATCGCCCGCGGCGAGGAGGACTCCACCGACTGGCTCCAGGAGTTCTACTTCGGCGCCCAGGGCCACGAGAACGGGCTCAAGCCCATCGTGGACGACCTCGGCGAGATCGACGCGCGCGCGATCAACTCGATCCCCGTGACCGAGGACATCACCCTGCGCGTCGGGAAGTTCGGCCCCTACCTGGAGACCTCCGGGTCGGTGGACCCGGAGACCGGGGAGATCGCCGAGCCGGTGCGCGCCAACGTGCCGGAGGACCTCGCCCCGGACGAGCTGACCGCCGAGAAGGCCCGCGAGCTCATCGAGACGGGCAGAGCCGACGGCCGGGAGCTCGGCCGGGACCCGGAGAGCGGCCGCACGATCGTGGCGAAGGACGGCCGCTACGGGCCCTACGTCACCGAGGTGATCCCCGAGCCGACCGCCGAGGAGCTCGCCGCCCAGCCGGTCGAGTACTACAAGAACGGCAAGCCCAAGCCCCCGAAGAAGCCGGTGAAGGCCAAGCCCCGCACGGGCTCCCTGCTGTCCTCCATGAGCCTGCAGGACGTCACCCTCGAGGACGCGCTGAAGATCCTGTCCCTGCCGCGGGTGCTCGGCACCGCCCCGGACGGCGAGGAGATCACGGTGCAGAACGGGCGCTTCGGCCCGTACCTGAAGAAGGGCACGGACTCCCGGTCCCTGCAGTCGGAGGAGCAGCTGTTCACGGTCACCCTCGACGAGGCGCTGGCGATCTACGCCCAGCCCAAGCAGCGCGGGCGGGGCACGGCCAAGCCCCCGCTCGCGGACCTGGGCGCCGACCCCATCACGGAGCGGCCCATGGTGATCAAGGACGGCCGCTTCGGGCCGTACGTCACCGACGGCGAGACGAACGTGACGGTCCCGCGCTCCGAGACGATCGAGCAGATCACCCCGGAGCGGGCCAGCCAGCTGCTCGCGGAGAAGCGCGCCAAGGGCCCGGCGCCCAAGAAGACGGCGCGCACCGCGGCGGCCGCCCCCGCGGCCCGGAAGACGCCCGCCAAGAAGTCCTCCGCCACGAAGCCGGCCGCCAAGAAGCCCGCCCGGGCCGGGACCCAGGGCTGAGCCGGACGCACGGGCCCGCGCGGACCGGACACGGAACTCGAAGGAGCACCACAGCATGCGGCTCGGAGTCCTCGACGTCGGATCGAACACCGTCCACCTCCTCCTGCTGGACGTCTACCCGGGCGCGCGCCCGGAGCCGTACGCGTCCCACAAGATGCCCCTCCAGCTCGTCCAGCACCAGGACGCGCAGGGCAACATCACCGGCACCGGCCGGGACGCCCTGACCGACTTCGTGCTCGAGGCCCGCGACTTCGCGGTCCGGCACGACGCCGAGGACCTCCTCGCCTTCGCCACCTCGGCGATCCGCGAGGCGGGCAACGGCGCCGAGGTCCTCGACCACGTCCAGGCCCGCTCGGGGGTCGCCCTCACGGAGCTCGCCGGGGACCAGGAGGCCGCCGTCACCTTCTTCGCGGTGCGCCGCTGGTTCGGCTGGGGCGCCGGCACCGTCCTGGACCTCGACATCGGGGGCGGTTCCTTCGAGATGGCGCTGGGCGACAACGCCCTGCCCAGCGTGGCCGTCTCCGTCCCGCTCGGCGCCGGGCGGCTCACCCGCAGCTTCGTCGCGGGGGAGCTGCCCACCCCGAAGGAGATGAAGGCGCTGCGCAAGCACGTGCGCGCCGAGCTGCGCCCGGCGGTCGAGAAGGTGCGGGCGGCCGGGCGGCCGACCGTCGTGGCCGGCACCTCCAAGACCTTCCGCTCCCTCGCCCGGATCTGCGGGGCCGCCCCCTACGCCATGGGGCCCTACGTGCGGCGGACCCTGCACGTCGAGGACCTGCGGCTGTGGAGCCGCCGGATGGAGGCGATGACCGTGCAGGAGCGCGCCGAGCTGCCCGGCGTCTCGCCGGCCCGGGCCCGGCAGATCCTGGCCGGGGCCGTGGTGGCCGAGGCGGCCATGGACGCCTACGGCGTCGAGTCCCTGCAGATCTGCCCGTGGGCGCTGCGCGAGGGGCTGATCCTGCGCCGCCTCGACCAGCTCACGGGCAACGCCGACGTGCGCACCGTGGACCCCCGGCACCTGGTGGGTGCCGCGTGAGCGGGCAGCCGGACGGGCGCCCGGCGGCGGAGGAGCGGGCGGCGGAGCGCCCGGCCGGACCGGCCGCGGAGCCGTACCGGGCGCACGTGGCGCTGTCCACGAGCTCCCTCTACCCGCTGGGCGTGCCCGAGACCTTCGAGGCGGCCGTGGAGCTGGGCTACGACAGCGTCGAGGTGCTCGTCACCCACGAGCGGATGAGCCAGCTCACCCACCAGCTGGAGGACCTGGTGCAGCGCCACCAGATCCCCATCTCCACGATCCACGCGCCGACCCTGCTGCTGACCCAGCAGGTCTGGGGCAAGTCCTGGACGAAGATCCAGATGGCGGCGAAGCTCACCGAGCAGGTGGGGGCGGAGGTCGTCGTGGTCCACCCGCCCTTCCGGTGGCAGCGCAAGTACGCCGCGAACTTCGTCGAGGGCGTGCGCGTGGTCTCCGAGGCCAGCGGCGTGAAGATCTCCGTGGAGAACATGTACCCGTGGCGGGTGCGCGGGCGCGACACCGTCGTCTACGCCCCGCACTACAGCCCGCTGGGGCAGGACTACGACTGGGTGACGTGGGACTTCTCCCACGCCGCGACGGCCCGGATGGACTCCCTCGCCGCGATCCGCGAGCTCGGCCCGCGGCTGGGCCACGTGCACCTGACGGACGGCTCGGGCGAGACCACCGCGGACGAGCACCTGCTGCCCGGCCACGGGGTGCAGCCGGTCGCCGAGTGCCTCCAGCACCTCGCCGCGACCGGCTGGCAGGGCGTGGTGGGCGTGGAGGTCTCCACCCGCCGCTCGAAGAGCGCCGAGGAGCGGACCGCGTGGCTCGCCGAGTCCCTGGAGTTCGCCCGCCGCCACACGACCCCCGTGCCCTCCGCCGAGGGCTGACCGCACCCGCCCGGGACGGCCGCCCCGCCGCCGGGCCCCACCACGCCACCCGTGACAGGCCCACGACATGCCGATGACCTCGTCACGACACCACCCCGAGAGGACCCCATGACTCCCGTGCTCGCCTTCCTGGGCTGCGGCTCCATGAACGGATCGATCCTGCGGGGGGTGCTGGCCTCCGGGGTGCCCGTGGACCGGGTCCGGGCCACCGTGCGCTCCGCGGAGAGCGCCCGCCGCCTCGAGGAGCAGACCGGTGTGCGCGCCTCCGTCACCGGCGAGGACCCCGAGGCCAACCGCACCGCCGCCCGGGAGGCCGACGTCGTCCTGCTGGGCGTCAAGCCCGTCGGGATCCTCGACCTCGCCCGCGAGATCGCCCCGGCCCTGCGGCCCGGCACGGTGGTGGCCTCCGTCGCCGCGGGGATCTCCGTCGCCGCCCTGGAGCGGGCCCTGCCCGCCGGCCAGCCGGTGGTGCGCACCATGCCCAACACGCCCTCCAGCGTGGGCCGCGGCGTGGTCTCCGTGACCCCGGGCGCCGCCGCGGGCCCCGACCAGACCGCGGTCGTGCGCGGGGTGCTGGAGGCCGTGGGGACCGTCGTCGAGGTCCCCGAGGAGCAGGTCGACGCCGTCACCGGGATCTCCGGCTCCGGGCCCGCCTACGTCTTCCTCCTCGCCGAGGCCCTCCAGCAGGCGGGGGAGCGGATGGGCCTGCCCCCCGAGGTCGCCCGGGTGCTCGCCCGCGAGACCGTCTCCGGGGCGGGGGAGCTGCTGCGCCCGCAGGACGCGGACCCCGCCGGGCTGCGCCGGGCGGTCACGAGCCCCAAGGGCACCACCGACCGGGCGATCCGCACGTTCCGGGAGAACGGCTTCGAGGACCTCGTCGCCCGGGCCGCGCAGGCCTCCGCGGACCGCTCCGCCGAGCTGACCCGGGAGCTCAGCGGCGACTGAGCGCCGCGCCCCCGGGCTCAGGGGCGGGACGCGAAGCGCTCGATGAGGTCCACGTGCCCGGAGACGATCAGCAGGTCCCGGGACGTCACCTTCGTCTCGGGGCGGGCGTAGGTGAAGTCCTCGCCCGGGGACTTCACCCCCACCACGGTCACGCCGTACTTCGCCCGGACGTTGGACTCGCCCAGCGTGAAGCCCTGGACCTCCCGCGGCGGATACATCTTGACGATCGCGAAGTCGTCGTCGAACTCGATGTAGTCCAGCAGGCGCCCGGAGACCAGGTGGGCGGTGCGCCGGCCCGCGTCCGCCTCCGGGAAGATCACGTGGTGGGCGCCGATGCGGGAGAGGATCTTGCCGTGGGAGGGGGTGATCGCCTTCGCCCAGATCCGGCTCACCCCGAGGTCCACGAGGTTCGCCGTGATCAGCACGCTGGACTCGATGGAGGTGCCGACGCCGACCACGGCGGAGCTGAACTCGGCGGCGCCGAGCTGGTGCAGGGCGTCGATGTCCGTGGCCTCCGCCTCGACCACGTGGGTGAGCTGGCCCGCGAGCTTCTGCACCAGCTGCGGGTCCCGCTCCACGCCCAGGACCTCCCGGCCCTGCCGGGCCAGCTGGAGGGCCGTGGCGGTGCCGAAGCGGCCCAGCCCGATCACCATGACCGGGACGTTGTGCGCGGGGTGCTCAGCCAATGATGGGCCTTTCCTCGGGGTATTTGTAGAGCCGCCGGCGCGAGCGCAGGGCCAGCGCGGCGGCCACGGTGGTGGTGCCGATGCGGCCCACGAGCATGATGACGACCAGGGTGTACTTGCCCGCCGGGGGCAGCTCGCCGGAGAGCCCCACGCTGAGCCCGCAGGTGGCGTAGGCGGAGATCACCTCGAAGAGCACCCGGTCCAGGGGCTCGCCCGAGACGGAGACCAGCAGCCCGCAGCCCAGGAGCACGACGGTGGCGCCCATCATGATCACCGAGATCGCGATCCGCAGGGCGTCGTCGGGAATGGTGCGGAAGTGGGCGATGACGGACTTGTCCCCGCGGGCCTCCGAGAGGATCGCGAGGAAGACGACGGCGAGCGTGGTCACCTTGATGCCCCCGGCCACGGAGGCCGGGCCGCCGCCGGCGAACATCAGCGCGTCCGTGAGCAGCAGCGTCACCGGCTCCAGGCTGTTCATGTCCAGGAGGTTGAACCCGCCGGAGCGGACCATGACCGAGTGGAAGAAGCCCTCGAAGATCTTGTCCCCCAGGGGACGGTCCCGCAGCGTGTCGGGGTTGGACCACTCGAAGGCCAGGAACAGCGCCCAGCCCACGAACAGCAGGATCGTGGTGGTCACCAGGGTGAGCTTGGTGTTGAGGTTCCAGCGGGAGAAGCGCAGCCCGGTCTGGCGCAGCACCAGGACCACCGGGAAGCCGAACGAGCCCAGGAAGACCCCCAGGGCGATCGGGAGGAGGATCAGCAGGGCGTCGGTGTACGGGACGAGGCCGTCCGAGTGCGGGGTGAACCCGCCGTTGTTGTACGCGGAGACGGAGTAGAACACCCCGTGCCACAGGGCCGTGTGCAGGGGCTCCCCGGCGACGAGGAACCCCGCCGTCAGCACGACGGCGAGCACCGCCTCGATCGAGATGGACATCACCACGATGATCCGCAGCAGCGAGCCGACCTCGCCCAGGCGGCCGATGTTGAGCGCCTCCTGCGTGATCAGCCGGGACTTCAGCCCCAGCTTGCGCCCGATCGCCAGGGCGAGGATCGAGGTCATGGTCAGGGTGCCGAGCCCGCCGATCTGCATGGCGACCACGATCACCACGAGCCCGAAGAACGACCAGTTCGTGGCCGTGGAGACCGTGGTCAGGCCCGTGACGGTGACCGCGGAGGTCGCCGTGAACACGGCGTCCACCACGTTCGTGCGGACCCCCGGCGCCCAGGCGACGGGCAGCATCAGGAGCACGGAGAACAGGCCCACGACCCCGGCGAAGGAGAACACGGCCAGCCGGGCGGGGGAGCCCGCGGCGATGCGGTCCACGAGGTCGCGCAGCGAGGCGAGGAGCCAGAAGCGGCCCCGCTCCTCCTGGGTGATCCAGGGGCGGTGCTGCGGAACGCTCAACGACCCTCCTCCGGGGCGGGCTGGCCGTCCCGGTGCGGCGGGGACGGGGGCGGCGGGTGCCGCGACCGCTGACAGTATCCCACCGCGGCCCCGTGCCGTCCCCGGCGGGGCGAGGACACACAGGGCGGGCGGGCCCGTCGGGGCCGGCCGCAAGTGGTTCAATGTCTGTGTGACTTCTGCTACACCCGGCACCGGTGGCCCGTACCCGACGCGCCTGTTCTGGGATCCCGCGCTGCTCGAGTACAACTTCGGGGCCCACCACCCGATGCACCCGTCCCGGCTGGAGGTCACATACCGCCTCGTCCAGGAGTTCGGCCTCGACCGCCGGGACAACGTCACGGTCGAGGCCCCCGGGGTGGTCCCCGACCGGGTCCTCAACCTCGTCCACCCCCAGCACTACGTGGACTCGGTGCGCGCCGTCAGCGCCGACCCCTCCCTGCAGCTGCCGGACTCCGGGCTCGGCACCGAGGACACCCCGGCCTACCCGGGCGTGCACGAGGCCAGCGCCCGGCTCGTCGGCGGCAGCTACCAGGGCGCCGCGGCGATCCTCGCGGGCGACGCCGTGCGCGCCGTGAACTTCGGGGGCGGGATGCACCATGCCTCCGCGGAGAAGGCCAGCGGGTTCTGCGTCTACAACGACTGCGCCGTGGCGATCCAGCACCTGCTCGACCAGGGGGTGCGCAGGGTCGCCTACGTGGACGTCGACGGCCACCACGGGGACGGCACCCAGTCGATCTTCTACGGCGACCCCCGGGTCATGACCGTCTCCCTGCACGAGACGGGCCTGTCCCTGTTCCCCGGCACGGGCTTCGCCAACGAGACGGGCCGGGGGGAGGCCGTGGGGACCGCCGTCAACGTCGCCATGCCCACCACCGCCGACGACGCCATGTGGCTGCGCGCCTTCGACGCCGTGGTCCCGGCCCTGCTGCAGCAGTTCCGCCCCGAGGTGATCGTGAGCCAGCACGGCTGCGACTCGCACTTCGCCGACTTCCTCACCCACCTGCGGATCAGCGTCGACGCCCAGCGGCAGACCGCCGTGGCCCTCGCCGCGCTCGCCGACGAGCTGTGCGAGGGCCGCTGGATCGCCACGGGCGGGGGCGGGTACAACTGCCACGACGTGGTGCCCCGGTCCTGGACCCACCTGGTGGGCGTCGTGGCCGGGCACCCGGTCGAGGTGGGCGCGAGCGTTCCGCAGCGGTGGCGGGACTACGTCCACGAGAAGTACGGGGCCGACGCCCCGCGGGTCATGGGCGACGAGGTGGACCTGTGGTGGCGCTCGTGGGAGGTCGGCTTCGACCCCAACGACGAGACCGACCGCACGATCATGGCCACCCGCAAGGAGGTCTTCCCCCAGTGGGGGCTGGACCCCTGGTTCGACTGAGCGGCCGTGGTCGTGCAGGGGACCGTGCCGGTGCCGGGAGGCGCGCCGCATCGCGTCTACAGTGATCGAATGGCCAGTGACCGGATGGGCAACAGCGACGTGTTCGCGGTGATCGCCGACAAGACGCGGCGGGCGATCCTCACCGCTCTCAAGGACGGCGAGCGGTCGGTGGGGGAGCTCGTGGCCGAGCTCGGCGTCTCGCAGCCCACCGTCTCGAAGCACCTCAAGATCCTGCGCGAGGCCGGTATGGTGTCCATGGAGGCGCAGGGGCAGCGACGCCTCTACGCCGTGGCCCCGGAACCCCTGGCCGCGGTCACCGACTGGGTCCGGGAGGTCGTCGGGGCCGGGGGGACGGCCGGACCGGCGCCGGCCGGGCCGGCCGCCGACGTGGGCGCCGGGGCGCCCACCGGCTCCCGCACCGGTGGCACCGCCGACGACATCGCCGACGGCGCCCCGGACGGGACCACCGGCGGGCCGCCCGCCCGGCAGGTGCCCGCGGCGCCGCCCGTGCCGCTGGCGCCCGGTCCCGGGCCGGACCCCGGCACCGCGGCCGACCGGCCCGCCCGCGGCGCGGGAGCCCGCGCCGCCGACCTCCTCTCCACCCTGTCCGGGCTCCGCCGCCGCGGCAGGAACGCGCGGCGGTGACCGACCCGGCTCCGCCCGACCCCACTCCGCCCGACCCGCTGCGACCCGAACGAGGAGCACCATGCACGAGGACCTGATCCCCATCCGGCAGACCGTACTGGCCCGCAACCCCGGGGAGGACGAGTTCCACCAGGCGGTGGACGAGGTCTTCGACTCCCTCGGCCCCGTGGTGGCCCGCCACCCCGAGCTGCTCGACGCCGCGGTGCTCGAGCGGATCTGCGAGCCGGAGCGCCAGATCATCTTCCGCGTCCCCTGGACCGACGACCAGGGCCGCGTGCACATCAACCGGGGCTTCCGCGTGGAGTTTAACTCCGCGCTCGGGCCCTACAAGGGCGGCCTGCGGTTCCACCCCTCCGTCTACCTGGGCATCGTGAAGTTCCTCGGCTTCGAGCAGATCTTCAAGAACGCCCTGACCGGCATGCCCATCGGCGGCGGCAAGGGCGGGTCCGACTTCGACCCGAGCGGGCGCTCCGACGCGGAGGTCATGCGCTTCTGCCAGTCCTTCATGACGGAGCTCTACCGCCACATCGGCGAGTACACGGACGTGCCCGCCGGCGACATCGGCGTGGGCGGCCGCGAGATCGGCTACCTCTTCGGCCAGTACAAGCGGATCACCAACCGCTACGAGTCCGGCGTGCTCACGGGCAAGGGCCTGTCCTGGGGCGGGTCCCTCGTGCGCCCCGAGGCCACGGGCTTCGGCACCGTCATGTTCGCCCAGGAGATGCTGCGCACCCGCGGGCAGTCCTTCGACGGGCAGACCGTGCTCGTCTCGGGCTCCGGCAACGTGGCGACCTACGCGATCGACCGCGCCCAGAAGCTCGGCGCCACGGTCGTCACCGCCTCGGACTCCAGCGGCTACGTGGTGGACCCGGACGGCATCGACCTGGAGCTGCTGCGCCAGGTCAAGGAGGTCGAGCGGGCCCGCATCTCCGTGTACGCCGAGCGCCGCGGCGGCCGCGCCCGCTTCGTCGCCAAGGGCTCCGTGTGGGAGGTCCCCGGCACCGTGGCCCTGCCCTGCGCCACGCAGAACGAGCTGGACGGCTCCCACGCCAGGAAGCTGCTCGGCCACGGCGTGGTCGCCGTCGCCGAGGGCGCCAACATGCCCACGACCGCCGAGGCGACCCGTCTGTTCCAGGACGCCGGGGTGCTCTTCGGTCCCGGCAAGGCCGCCAACGCCGGCGGCGTGGCGACCTCCGCCCTGGAGATGCAGCAGAACGCCTCGCGCGACTCCTGGACCTTCGAGTACACCGAGGAGCGGCTCGGGCAGATCATGCGCTCGATCCACGACACCTGCGCCGCCACGGCGGAGGAGTACGGCATGCCCGGCAACTACGTCGCCGGCGCGAACATCGCCGGCTTCATGAAGGTCGCCGACGCCATGATGGCGCAGGGCCTCATCTGAGCCGGTGCGGGTCCGGCGCCCGCCGGGCCCGCACGGGCGTCCCGTCCACCCCACGACACGTCCGGACCCCGGAACGTCCTCACGGGCGGCCCGGAGGTCCTACCCTGGAGACTATGGCAACGCATCGACAGGTCCTGCAGTGGCTGGAGAACGAGCTGTTCGACGGCCACCTCGTGCTGGGCCAACAACTGCCGTCGGACCGCGACCTCGCGGCCATCCACCGCGTCTCCCGCAACAACATGCGGGAGGCGCTCAAGACCCTCGAGGCGCAGGGCATCGTGCGGCTCTTCGACGGGCCGCGCAAGTCGATCCTGCCCATGCTGGTGCGGGAGCCGGCGGCCTCCGCGGGCCCGGCCCTGCAGCTGCACATGGCGACCTCGGACTACCCCCTGCGGGACATCGTCCAGACCCGGGTGCTCCTCGAGACCTGGGCGCTGGAGCGCTCGGACCCGCAGCACCCGGCCATGGCCGAGCTGCGGGGCCTGCTCGAGCAGATGGCCCGGGAGGACCTGTCCCTCAAGGAGTTCCACCACCTCGAGGTCAGCTTCCACATCGCCCTGTGCAAGACGGCCGGCAACGCGGTGGTCTCCGCGCTGATGTCGTCCCTGCGGGACTCCATCTACGAGTACACGATGGCGCTCGTGGGCCACGTCCCCCTGTGGAGCGCCACCTCGGAGCGGCTGCGCGCCGAGCACCAGGCGATCTACTCCGCGGTGGCGGCCGGGGACCGCAAGCTCGCGGCCCGGCTCGTGGCCGAGCACATCGAGTACCAGTACCGGGAGGCGGGCGTGGACCCGGACCAGGAGCAGCGCAGCCCCGGCCCCGTCCCGGACCTGCCCGCCGAGCTGCCGGTGCACGCCGAGGACGTCGCCGAGGAGGCCCCCGACGACGTGCCGCGACAGGTGCCGCGCAGCGCCTGAGCGGGGTGCTCGGGGACGTCCCCGCCCCCGAATACAGCAATCTCCCCCCGAGACGGTAGGGTGTCAGTGAACGTTTGCCCGGCCGTCACCGTGCGCGGCCCGGCACCCCTGGTGCCCGCCGCGCGGAACGCCCCCGGGGGACACCACCGAGACATGAAGATGCGAGGGATCCTATGGGTTCAGTGATCAAGAAGCGCCGCAAGCGGATGTCCAAGAAGAAGCACCGCAAGCTGCTGCGCAAGACGCGCCACCAGCGCCGCAACAAGAAGTGACCCTGCGCTGAGCGCACCACCGGGGCCGCCGTCCTCCACGGGACGGCGGCCCCGGTGCGTTCCGGGGGTCCGGGGGCGGGACCGTAGCATGGGCCCATGAGCTCCTCCACCCCTCCCGCCGTGACCCTCCTGACCCGGCCGGGCTGCCACCTGTGCGAGGCCGCCCGGGAGTCCGTGGGCCGCGTCACCGCCGCGCTCGGCCTGGGCTGGGCCGAGGTCGACATCACCACGGACCCGCAGCTGCTGCGCCGGCACGCCGAGGAGATCCCCGTGGTGCTCGTCGACGGCGTCCCGCGGGACTTCTGGAGCATCGACGAGCGGCGCCTCGCCCGGCTGCTGCGGGAGCGCCTGGACGGCTGAGCCGTCGTGCCCGCGGCTCCTTTTGGGCCTGGCGCGCGGGTTCTGGGAACATGGGGACCATGCCCTCCACGACCGTCCACCTGCTGCGCCACGGCCAGGTGCTCAACCCCCACCGCCTCGTCTACGGGCGGCTGCCGCACTACGGCCTGACCGAGCTGGGCGCGCGGATGGCCGAGGCCGCCGCGGCCGAGCTCGTCCGGCGCGTGGGCACCGGCTCCCGGATCGTGCACCTGGTCTCCTCCCCGCTGCAGCGCGCGCGGGAGACCGCCGCGCCGGTGGCCCGGGAGCTGCGGCTGCCGGTGCACCCCGACGAGCGCGTCATCGAGCCCCGCAACCACTTCGAGGGCCTGCACGTCGGCACGGGGGAGCTGCTCAAGCCCCGCCACTGGCCGCACATGCTCAACCCGCTGCGCCCGTCCTGGGGGGAGCCCTACCGGCAGCAGGTCGCCCGCATGGCGGAGGCCGTGCTGGACGCCGGCCGCACCGCCGTGGAGCGGGGCGGGGACGGCGCCGAGGCCGTGGTGGTCTCCCACCAGCTGCCCATCTGGCTCACCCGCCGCTCCGCCGAGGGCCGGCCCCTGCCCCACGACCCGCGCCGGCGCCAGTGCAACCTCGCGTCGCTGACCACGCTGGTCTTCGACGACCTCCACGCCGGGCGCCCGCCCCGGGTCCTCTACAGCGAGCCCGCCGCCCGGTACTACCCAGGGGTCAACCAGCTTCCCGGTTCATAATGACCGGGCGCCGCCGTCGTCCCCGTCCCCTCCAGAGCACCAGGTGATCCGCCCGTGACCTCCCGTCCCCCTGCCTCCCCCCGCCCGTCCCGCCGCAGCGTGCTCTCGCTCGCGGGCCTCGGCGTCCTCGGGCTCGCCCTCGCCGGGTGCGCCGAGGAGGACTCGCTGGCCCAGCAGGCGAACTCGGGCGACCGGAAGGGCTACATCGCCGGCGACGGCACCGTCTCCGAGTATCCGGCAGGGGAGCGGGGCGAGCCCGTGCAGTTCGAGGGCGCCCTCTTCGACGGCACCGCGCTCACCGCCGAGGACCTGCGCGGGAAGCCCGCCCTGCTGAACTTCTGGTACGCGGGCTGCGCCCCGTGCCGGGTCGAGGCCCCGGACCTCAAGGAGCTCGCCGAGCGCTTCGACGGCCAGGCCGCGTTCTACGGGGTGAACCTGCGCGACGAGCGGGCCACCGCCGAGGCCTTCGAGCGCAACTTCGGGATCCCGTACCCGTCCTTCGAGGACAAGGACGGGGGCGTGCTCATGGCCCTCAGCGAGTTCGTGCCCCCGCAGGCGGTGCCGACCACGCTGGTGCTCGACGCCGAGGGGCGGGTGGCCGCCCGCATCCTCGGGGTCGCGGACCGCTCCGTGCTCGAGACCCTCCTCGAGGACACGGTGGCCGGGACGGCATGACGGCCGGCAACCCCTTCGCCGAGATCGTCCTCGACGGGTCCCTGCTCGCCGCGCTGCCGGTGGCGCTGCTCGCCGGGCTCGTCTCCTTCGCGTCCCCGTGCGTGCTCCCGCTGGTGCCCGGCTACCTCGGCTACGTCACCGGGCTGACCGGCGCGGACCTGCAGGAGCAGCGCCGCGGTCGCGTGGTCGGCGGCATCCTGCTCTTCGTCCTCGGCTTCTCCGCCGTGTTCCTGCTGATGTCCGTGCTGCTGGCCCAGCTCGGCGCCTACGCCTGGTTCCTGGGGCAGGGCTGGATCACCGTGGCCCTGGGCGGGCTCGTCGTGCTCATGGGCATCGTGTTCCTCGGCGGGTTCTCCTTCTTCCAGCGGGACCGCAAGATCGAGCGGCGCCCCCCGCCCGGACTGTGGGGCGCCCCCCTGCTCGGCGTCACCTTCGGGCTGGGCTGGGCGCCGTGCATCGGCCCGACCTTCGCCGCCGTGCAGGCCCTCGTCTACGTGGACGGCGCCTCGACCGGCAAGGCGGCCGTGCTCACGGTGGCCTACTGCCTGGGCCTGGGCGTGCCGTTCCTGCTCCTGGCCCTCGCCCTGCACCGCGGCATGGGCTCCCTGGGCTTCTTCCGCCGGCACCGCCTCGCGATCCAGCGGGCGGGCGGGGGGCTGCTCGTCCTCGTGGGCCTGCTCATGATGACGGGCGCGTGGACCGCGTTCGTCTCCTGGGTCCAGGCCGAGCTCGTCACCGACTGGGTGATGCCGATCTGAGCACCTCCGAGCCCCGCCCCGTCACCGACAACCGAAAGGCCGGCATGAGCACCTCAGCGCCCCCGTCGTCGGGTCCCCCGCCCGAGGCGTCCCCGGACGCGTCCCGCACGGGCGGGCCCGACGTCGAGCTCCCGGCGCTGGGGCCCCTCGGGCTGCTCCGGTGGGCGTGGACGCAGCTGACCAAGATGAACACGGCGCTGTTCCTGCTGCTGCTGCTCGCGGTCGCCGCGGTGCCCGGGTCGATCTTCCCGCAGCGCATCCAGGACCCGGCGAAGGTCAGCGACTACATGGAGAACAACCCGGTCCTGGGGGAGTGGCTGGACCGCCTCCAGTTCTTCGACGTCTTCTCCTCGGCGTGGTTCTCCGCGATCTACCTCCTGCTCTTCGTCTCCCTCGTGGGGTGCGTGATCCCGCGGGCGGCCAAGCACTGGCGCGCGTGGCGGGCCGAGCCCCCGCGCACCCCGCGGCGGCTCGAGCGGCTGCCCGAGCACCGGGCGTTCGCCCTGGGCGGGCGCGACGGCGCCGCGGCGCCGGCCCCCGCAGACGTCGTCGCCGACGCCGCACGGCTGCTGCGCAAGCGCGGCTACCGGGTGGCCGTGCGCGACGCCGGCACCGCCGCGCCCTCCGTGGCCGCCGAGCGCGGGATGTGGAAGGAGGTCGGCAACGTCGTCTTCCACCTGGCGCTGCTGGGCGTGCTCGTGTCCGTGGCCGTGGGCTCCCTGTTCGGCTACAAGGGCCAGCGCGTGGTCGTGGAGGGCGAGTCCTTCGTGAACACCCTCATCGGCTACGACTCCTTCACCCCGGGCACCAACTACGACGCCGACTGGCTGGAGCCCTTCTCCGTGCGGCTGGACCGCTTCGAGGCCGAGTTCAACCGCGACACCACCAACCCCGACAACTACGGGGCGCCGCTGGACTTCACGGCCGAGGTCACGGTGCAGGACGAGCCGGGCGCCGAGCCGCGCCAGGAGGTGCTCAAGGTCAACCAGCCCCTGAACGTCGGCGGGGTGAAGACGTACCTGGTGGGCAACGGCTACGCCCCGGTGATCCGGGTGACCGACGGCAACGGGGACGTCGCGTTCGAGGGCCCCGTGGTGACCGTCCCGACCGACGGCGTCTACACGTCCTCGCTCGTGCTCAAGGTCCCGGACGCGCGCCCCGACCAGCTCGGCTTCGTGGGCCTGCTGCTGCCCACCGCCGTGGGCGGGGAGGGCGAGATGCCCCGCTCGGTCGACCCCGGCCTCGCCAACCCCCGGCTGATCCTGTCCTCCTACTACGGGGACCTCGGCCTGGACACCGGGGAGCCCCAGAACGTGTTCGTGCTCGACGTCGAGCCGCTCACCGAGCTCAACGCCATGATGAACGCCAACGGGGCGGTCACCCTCGACGCCGCCGACCGCGTCTACGAGCTGCCCGAGGGCAAGGGCACGGTCGAGTTCCTCGACGTCAAGCGCTACGTGGGCCTCGACATCCACTACGACCCCGGCAAGACCGGCGCCTTCGTGTCCTTCCTGGCGGCGTTCACCGGGCTGCTGATGTCCATGTTCATCTCCCGCCGCCGCGTGTGGGTGCGGGCCGTGGAAGGCGCCGACGACGACGGCCGGCCGGCCACCGTCCTGGAGTACGGGCTGCTGGCCCGTGGCGAGGACCCGCGCCTGCGCCCGGAGGCCGAGCGGCTGGCCGAGCTGTGGACCGGGCAGTGGGAGGCCGCGGGCGTGCGGGAGACCACCGCCACCACCGGCGCCGGTGCCGCCGCCACCGCGGCCGCCGGCACGACCCGGGCCGGGATCCGGCCCGGCAACGAGTGAGAGGATAGGGCCATGCCCGTCAACGAGACCCTCGGCACCTGGAGCGAGCTGTTCATGCTCCTGGCCGCCATGACCTATCTGGTGAGCTTCGTGGCCTTCGCCTGGGACATGGCGTCCCACTCCAAGTCCCTGCGCCCGGCCGGGCGGGGCGGGGAGGCCGAGCTCGTGGGCGCCGCCGCGTCCGGTGCCGCCGGGACCGGTGCCGCCGGGGCCGCGGGGAGCGGGTTCCGCACGACCGGCGGGTCGCGGCTGTCCGGGCACGTCGCCGACGCCGAGATGCGCTACACGGGCGAGCGCCGTCCCGCGGCCCGCGTGGCCGTGGCCGTCATGGTCCTCGCCTTCGCCGTCCACGCCGCCGCGGTGGTCAGCCGCGCGATCGCCGCCGGGCGCGTGCCCTGGGGCAACATGTACGAGTTCTGCACCACGGGCGCCCTGGTCGTGGCCGGGGTGTACCTGCTGTCCCTGCTCGCCCGGGACCTGCGCTTCGTCGGCACCCTCGTGTCCGGGCTCGTGGTGATCATGCTGTGCGCGGCGACCATCGGCTTCCCCACCCCGGTGGGCCCGCTGCAGCCGGCGCTGCAGTCCTGGTGGCTCGTGATCCACGTGTCCATCGCCGTGGCCGCCTCCGGGGTCTTCACCATCACCTTCGCCATGGCCGTCCTGCAGCTGCTGCAGGCCCGGCGGGAGAAGGCGATCCTGGCCGGCGAGACGCCCGGGATGGCGTTCCTCGGCATGGTCCCCTCCTCCCAGGCGCTCGAGAACCTGTCCTTCCGGCTCAACGCGGTCGGCTTCGCCTTCTGGACCTTCACCCTCGCCGCCGGCGCGATCTGGGCCGAGCAGGCGTGGGGCCGCTACTGGGGCTGGGACACCAAGGAGGTGTGGACCTTCGTGATCTGGGTGGTCTACGCCGCGTACATGCACGCCCGGGCCACCCGCGGGTGGAGCGGCAACCGCTCGGCGTGGCTGTCGATCGTCGGCTACCTCTGCGTGATCTTCAACTTCGCCGTGGTCAACACGGTCTTCTCCGGCCTGCACTCCTACTCCGGGCTCTGAGACCCAGGACCCAGGACGGTCCCGACGACGGTCCCACGACGAACGGCCCGCACCGGCATCGGTGCGGGCCGTTCGTCGTCGGTGGCGGGGCGGGACCGGGGACCCGCGGAGCCGGCCGGGGTGCGCGGGGCGCTCAGTCGCGCGGCGGGCGCTCCGTCCCGGGCGCGTCGCCCGGGAGGCCGTCGGGGTGCCCGGAGGAGCCGTCCGCGGGGTCCTCCCCGGGCCGGTCCACCCGCTGCTTGCCCTGCGTCCCCTTCCCCTGCTTCCCGGTGCTGCCCGTGCTGCCGGCCGCACCGGGACCACCCTCCCGCTCCAGCTGCTCCTCCCAGCGCCGCAGCTTCTCGGCCTGCTCCTGCTGCCGGCGCCGCTCCTCGAGGTTGCGCAGGAACTGGGGGTCGTCGTCGGGACCCTTGGCGCGCGCGGTCCGTCCGCCGTCGGGGGTGCCCTTGGGGCGCCCGAGGAACAGCCACAGCAGCGCGCCGATCAGGGGCAGGAGGAGGATCACGACGATCCACCCGCCCTTGCGCAGTCCCCGCATCTCGGTGCTGTCGGTGCGGGCGCACTCGATGAGGGAGTAGACGATGACGCCGACCGCCAAGGCGGCGGTGCCGATGATGAGAATCGCTCGACCCATGCCGACAATCCTAGGGGAGCAGCCTGGACGTCAGCCCGGCGGCTCCTCCCAGGTGGGCTCAGTAGACTGGGCGGGTGAATTTCCTCAAGTACTCCCTGCTGCGGCTCGTCGTCCTCGTGCTGGCCTTCCTGCTGTGCCTGTGGCTGGGCGTGGGGATCGTCCTGTCCGGGATCGCCGCCGTGGTGGTCTCCTTCGCGGTCTCCTACCTCTTCTTCCCGCGGCTGCACACCGCGGCCGGCGAGGAGTTCCACCGCTGGACCGCCCGCGCCCCCCGGCCGCAGAACCGGGTGGCCCTCGAGGACCAGGCCGTCGAGGACGCCTACGTGGACCGGAAGCTGCGCGAGGACGGCCGCGAGCTCTGAGCCCGGGGCCTCAGCGGCGGGTCACAGCCACTGCCGCAGCAGCACCGCCAGCAGGAACAGCGCCGCCCAGCCGACGTTGAGCACCCCGCACTGCTTGAGCACGGGGATCAGCCGGCGCCGGTCCCGGACCCGCAGCACCGTCGCGACCGGCGCCCACGCCGCCGGGGCGAGCAGCAGCACGATCAGCATCCACGGGTTGTAGGGCGCCAGGAACAGCACGAGCAGCAGCGCCACGGTGACCTCGGCCGCGAACACCACGCGGGCCAGCGGGTCGCCCAGCCGCACGGCCAGGGTCAGCTTCCCGGCCTCCCGGTCCGTGGGCAGGTCCCGGAGGTTGTTGGCCATCAGCAGCGCGCAGGCGATCAGCCCCGTGGACAGGGCCCCGATCCAGGCCTCGAGGTTGAGGGTGCCCGCCTGGGTGAGGGTCGTGCCGAGCACGGCCACGAGCCCGAAGTAGACGAAGACGAAGAGGTCGCCCAGGCCCAGGTAGCCGTAGGGCGTGCGGCCCCCGGTGTAGCCCCAGGCCGCGAGCACCGCGGAGAGGCCGACCGGGATGAACCACCACTGCCGGCTCAGCAGCACCAGCAGCGCCCCGGCGACCGCGGCCAGGCCGAAGCACACCAGCGCCGCGGCCTTGACCTGCCCGGGCCGGGCGGCGCCCGAGCCCGTGAGGCGCAGCGGGCCGACGCGGTGGTCGTCGGTGCCCTTGATCCCGTCGGAGTAGTCGTTGGCGTAGTTCACGCCGATCTGCAGGAACAGGGCCACCAGCAGGGCCAGCAGCGCACGGACGGGCTCGAAGGAGTGCAGCGCCTGCGCGGCGGCGGATCCGGCCAGGACCGGGGCCAGGGCCATGGGCAGGGTCCTCAGCCGGGCCCCCTCGATCCACTGTGCGGGCGTGGCCACGGGCTACCTCCGGGGAGACGACGGGAAGACGGCGGCGGACGCCGCACGCGGGACGGGGCCCGCCGCGGGGGAGCGGGCGGGGATCATTGTGTCACGCCCCCGCCGGGCCCCCGCTCAGCCGAGGAGCCGGGCCACCGCCGACCGGTCCGGCTTGCCCGTGGGCAGCAGGGGCAGCTCCTCCGGCCACGCCCAGCGCCGCGGGACCGCCGCGGCGCCGTGCTCGGCCCGCACCGCGTCGGCGAGCTCGGCGCGCAGGGCCTCCCGGTCCGTGCCCGGGGCGCTCACCACCGCCGCGCCCACGGCCTGCCCCCACTCCGGGTCGGGCACGCCCACGACGAGGCACTGCCGCACCGCGGGGTGAGCGGCCAGCACGGCCGTCACCAGGCCCGCGGAGACCTTCACCCCGCCGGTGTTGAGCACGTCGTCGACGCGCCCGTGCACGCTGAGCACGCCCTCCGCCGAGAGCTCCCCGAGGTCGTCGGTGCGGTACCAGCGCGTGCCCGCGGCCTCCCGGAAGTGCCGGGCCGTCTGGCCGGGGTCACCGGCGTAGCCCGCGGCGACGACGCCGCCGCCCAGCCAGATCCGGCCCGGACCGCCCGCGCCTGGGGCGTCGTCGTCTCGGGCGATGTGCACGCTCACCCCGTCGAGGGGCACGCCGTCGTAGACGCAGCCGCCGCACGTCTCCGACATCCCGTAGGTCGTCACGACGTTCACGTCGGCGTCCCGGGCGGCGGCGAGCAGGCGCGGCGGGGCCGCGGAGCCGCCCAGCAGGACCGCCTGGAAGCTCTTCAGCGCGGAGACCGCGTCCCCGTTGCGCACCCCGGAGGCCGGTTCGAGGATCCGCTGCAGCTGGGTGGGCACCAGGGAGGTGAAGCGCACGGGGTCCTCCAGCTCCGCGGCCGCCGCCGCGAACGCCTCGGGCGTGAAGCGGTCCGCGGGGTCGAGCACCGCCGGGGTGGTGCCGGCGTAGAGGGAGCGCACCAGCACCTGCAGGCCGGCGACGTAGTGGGCGGGCAGGGCGAGCAGCCACTGCCCCACGCCGCCCGTGCGCACGGCGGTGGCCATCGAGGAGGCGGCGAGGGCGTCCGTGGTGAGCACCGTGCGCTTGGCGCGCCCGGTGGACCCGGAGGTGCGCACCACGACGGCGGGACCCGCCCGGCCCAGCGCCCGCGTCAGCCCGGGCAGCAGGTCGAGGGGGTCGCCGGCCACGGGCCCGTCGAGGACCACGGCGTCGCCGGGGACGTGCAGCTCGGCCATGGCGGCACTTCCTAGAAGTAGTAGGGGAAGCCCGACCAGTCGGGCTCGCGCTTGCCCAGGAACGCGTCGCGGCCCTCGACGGCCTCGTCGGTCATGTACGCCATGCGGGTTGCCTCGCCGGCGAAGACCTGCTGGCCGACCATGCCGTCGTCGGGCAGGTTGAACGCGAACTTCAGCATCCGGATCGCCTGCGGCGACTGGCGGGCGACGTCCTGGGCGTAGCCGATCGCCGCGGCCTCGAGCTCGGCGTGGTCGACGACCTCGTTGACGGCGCCCATCTGCCGCATCCGCTCGGCGTCGTACTCGCGGGCCAGGAAGAAGATCTCGCGGGCGGCCTTCTGGCCCACCTGGCGGGCGAGCAGCGCGGAGCCGTAGCCGGCGTCGAAGGAGCCCACGGTGGCGTCGGTCTGCTTGAACCTCCCGTGCTCGCGCGAGGCGATCGTGAGGTCGCAGACCACGTGCAGGGAGTGCCCGCCGCCGGCGGCCCAGCCGGAGACGGCCGCGATGACGACCTTGGGCATCGTGCGGATCAGCCGCTGCACCTCGAGGATGTGCAGCCGCCCGGCGCGGGCCGGGTCGATGGTCTCGGCGGTCTCGCCCTGCGCGTAGCGGTAGCCGTCGCGGCCGCGGATCCGCTGGTCCCCGCCGGAGCAGAAGGCCCAGCCGCCGTCCTTGGCGGAGGGGCCGTTGCCGGTGAGGATCACCGCGCCCACGTCCGAGCTCATCCGGGCGTGGTCGAGCGTGCGGTAGAGCTCGTCGACGGTGGAGGGACGGAAGGCGTTGCGCACCTCCGGCCGGTCGAAGGCGATCCGCACCCACGGGAGGTCGCGCACCACGGCGCCGCTGCCGTCGCGCTCCACGCCGCGGTGGTAGGTGATGTCCTGCAGGTCCGCGAAGCCCTCGACCGCCCGCCACCGGGTGGGGTCGAAGATCTCGGAGACGCGCTCGGGCAGGTCGGTGGGGTGCTGTGCCGGTTCGCTCACGCCTCCGAGTCTACGTCGGGCCCCCGCGCGGCCCGCGGGCGCCGGAGGAGTCCCGGCACCGGGGTTCCCACGGCCGGTGAGAGACTGGGAGGGTGAACCCCGCCCCCTTCGACCTGTCCCGGATCGGCGCCGGGCTGCCCGTCGCCGCGGTGACCGGCGAGCTGCGCGCGGCCCTGGCCGGCGGGGTCGCGGTCGTGCAGGCGCCGCCGGGCAGCGGCAAGACCACGCTCGTGCCGCCCCTCGTGGCCGGGCACCTGCACGACCGCTCCGGGGACCGACGCCCGGCCCGCGTCGTGGTCACCCAGCCCCGCCGGGTCGCCGCCCGCGCCGCGGCCCGCCGGCTGGCGCACCTGAGCGGCACCCGGGTCGGCGAGCTCGTGGGCCACACCGTGCGCGGGGACCGCCGCGCGGGGCCGCGCACGCTCGTCGAGTTCGTCACGCCCGGGGTCCTGCTGCGCCGCCTGCTGGAGGACCCGGAGCTGACCGGGACCGGCGCCGTCGTCCTCGACGAGGTCCACGAGCGCGGCCTCGAGTCGGACCTGCTGGTCGGCATGCTCGCCGAGGTGCGCCAGCTGCGGGAGGACCTCGTGCTCGTGGCGATGTCCGCGACGCTCGACGCGCCCCGGTTCGCGGGCCTGCTCGGCGACGGCGCCCCCGCCCCCGTCGTCGACTGCCCCGCGGCCCTGCACCCGCTCGCCGTGCATTGGGCCCCGGCGCCGGGGCGCCGCACGGACGAGCGCGGCGTGACCCGGGAGTTCCTCGACCACGTCGCCCGCACGGCGGCGTCCGCCCACGCGCAGGTCCTGGCCCGGGACGCGGCCACGGACGCGCTCGTGTTCGTCCCCGGCGCCTGGGAGGTCGCCCAGGTCGCCCGGCGGCTGCGGGAACGGCACCGCGGCGTCGAGGTGGTCGAGCTGCACGGGCGGGTCGGGCCCGCCGAGCAGGACCGCGCGACCGCCGGGCGGGGCCCCGGGGACCCGCCCCGCGTCGTGGTCGCCACGTCCCTGGCCGAGTCCTCCCTCACGGTGCCGGGCGTGCGCCTCGTCGTGGACTCCGGGCTGTCCCGGGAGCCCCGCCGCGACGCCGCCCGCGGCATGGCCGGCCTCGTCACGGTGGCCGCCTCGCGCGCGTCGGCCGAGCAGCGCGCGGGCCGCGCGGCCCGCCTGGGCCCCGGGGAGGTCGTGCGCTGCTACGACGAGCGGACCTGGGCCGCCATGCCCGCCCACCTCACCCCCGAGCTCGCCGCCGCCGACCTCACGGGCGCGGCCCTGCTGCTCGCCTGCTGGGGCGCTCCCGGCGGGCGGGGGATGGCCCTGCCCGACCCGCTGCCCCCCGCGGCCCTGGCCGAGGCGGTCGCGGTCCTGCACGGGCTCGGGGCCCTCGACGCGCAGGGCCGGGCCACCGCCACCGGGCGGCTGCTCGCGACGGTGCCCGTGGACCCCCGCCTGGCCCGCGGCCTGCTCGACGGCGCCCGCCTCGTCGGGGCCCGCCCCGCGGCCGAGGTCGTCGCCATGGTCTCGGACGACCACCGCCCGCCCGGCGGGGACCTGTCCCGGCTGCTCGGCGACCTGCGCGCCGCCCGGGCCCCGGACGCCCGCCGCTGGGCCGAGGAGGCGCGCCGCCTCGAGGGGATCGCGGCGGGGCTGCTGCGCTCCGGGCGCCCCGCGCCCGGGACCGCCGCACCCGCCGGCGGGAACGGGGTGCCCGGGGACGCGGTGGTGGGCGCCGTCGTGGCCCTCGCCCTGCCCGAGCGGATCGCCCGCAGGGCCGGGGACAGCTGGCTGCTCGTCTCGGGCACCCGCGCCGGGCTGCCCGCCGGCAGCGCCCTCGCCGGCCACGAGTGGCTGGCGGTCGCCGACGTCACGCGGGCCGGTGGGGCGGCGGCCGCCGGCACCGGCGCGGTGGTCCGCGCCGCGGCGCCCCTCGACCGGGCCCTGGCCGAGCAGTGCGCCGAGCACCTGCTCACCGACGAGGTGCGCGCGCGCTTCGACGGCGACCGGGTCACCGCCCGCCGGGTCCGGGCGCTGGGGGCGGTCGAGCTCTCCGCCACCCCCGTGCGCGCTCCGCGGGAGGCCGCCCGCGCCGCCGTGCGGGCCGCGCTCGCCGAGCACGGCACCGGCCTCGTCGGCTGGTCGGACGCGGCCGAGGGGCTGCGCCGCCGGCTGGGCCTGCTCCACCACCACCTCGGCGCGCCGTGGCCCGACGTCTCCGAGGCCGCCCTCGCCGCCCGGCTCGAGGAGTGGCTCGCCCCGGAGCTCGACGCGCTCGCCGGCGGCGCCCGCACCGCCGGCGTCGACCTCACCGCGCCCCTGCGCCGGCTGCTCCCGTGGCCGCAGGCTGGGCGGCTCGACGAGCTCGCCCCGGAGCGCCTGGCCGTCGCCAGCGGTTCGCGGGTGCGGATCGCCTATCCGCCCGCCGACGACCCGGGCCGGCGGCCGGTGGTCAGCGTCAAGCTCCAGGAGTGCTTCGGCTGGGCGGCGTCGCCCACGGTCGCGGACGGGCGCGTGCCGATCCTCTTCCACCTGCTCTCCCCCGCGGGGCGCCCGCTCGCGGTCACCGACGACCTCGCCTCCTTCTGGTCGGGCCCCTACGCCCAGGTCCGCGCCGAGATGCGGGGGCGCTACCCGAAGCACCCCTGGCCCGAGGACCCGTGGACGGCGCGCGCGACCGCCAGGACCGCGCGCCGGGCCTGACGCGGCCGGGCCCGGTGGTGCCCGGCTGTGATCCACGTTACGATGAGGTCACCGCACCTGCCGAGCGCGCTGATCCAGCACGCACGGGACCGGCCCGCCCACCTCGCGGTCCCCGGTCCCGGGGCATGGACCGCACGGCCCCGCGACGCGATCGTTCCCGCGGGCCCGGGCCCGGTCACGGTTCCGCCGGAGGACACCCGCCCCTGACCGGGTGCCCCGGCACGCTCCTGCACTGCTGCGCGCAGCGCCACACGGAAATGGGTACGCACTCATGACTGCCACCTCGATCGAGTCCTCCACGGCGACGTCCGCCCCGACCACCTCGTCCCTGCCGCTGGTCGCCCAGGTCGCCGCGCCCGCGGTCGGCCCGGAGCTCGCCCGCTCCTGGCTGCTCGTCAACGGCGCCCAGGCCGAGCGGTTCGCGGCGGCCGCGGCGAGCGCGGCGGACGTCGTCGTGCTCGACATCGAGGACTCCGTGGCGCCCAAGGACAAGGAGCGCGCCCGGCGCAACGTCATCCGCTGGCTCGACGCCCCGGACGAGCACGGCGGGCAGCACCGCGCGTGGGTGCGCGTCAACGGCTTCGGCACCCAGTGGTGGGAGGACGACCTGCGCGCCCTCGCCGGCGTGCGCGGCCTCGAGGGGATCATGCTCGCCATGGTCGACTCCCCGGAGCACGTCACCCGTACCGCGGAGCTGCTCAAGGACACCCGGATCGTCGCGCTCGTCGAGACGGCCCGGGGGGTGCAGAACCTCCAGGCCATCGCGGGGGCGCGCTCCACGTACCGGCTCGGCTTCGGCCTCGGCGACTTCCGCCGCGACACCGGCTTCGGCGAGAACCCCATGACGCTGGCCTACACCCGCTCCCAGTTCACCATCGCCTCCCGCGCCGCGAACCTGCCCGGTCCCATCGACGGGCCCGCCGTCGGGGCGCTGGGGCCCAAGCTGGCCGAGGCCACGGCCGTGACCCTCGAGTTCGGGATGACCGGCAAGCTGTGCCTGATGCCCGAGCAGACCGCCACGGTCAACGAGGGCCTCAGCCCCTCGCTGTCGGAGCTGTCCTGGGCCACGGAGTTCCTGCAGGGCTTCGACGCCGACGGCGGCGAGATCCGCAACGGCTCCGACCTGCCCCGGCTCGCCCGCGCCCGGAAGATCCTCGGCCTGGCCGCGGCCTTCGGCCTGACCGTGCCCGAGGGCTACGACGTCCACTTCGAGGCGCCGACCGACACGTACCACTGCTGATCCGGTGGTGCGGGGCCGGTGGCCGGCCCCGCTGCGCGCGGGCGGCGCACCCCCTGCCCGCGCCCGGGGAACCGGTGGGGCCGTGCAGACGCGGCCCCACCGGTTCTGCTCCCGGACACGTCCCGCAACCTCTGGGCCGGCGCGGACGGCGGAACTAGATTGGGCAGGGTGCAGACACCCCCGCGCCTCCCTGCTCCCCGCCCCGCGACGTCCCGGCCGGTCACCCGCGCGGCGGCGACGGCCGCGCTGACCCTGTCCGCCGGCCTGCTCACCACGGGCTGCTCGGCGCTCTCCCCGGACGACGGGCGGCGGACCGCGGAGCAGGTCGCCGCGGCGCTGAGCGCCGGCAGCCTCGGGGAGCTGGGCTTCGCCAACGTCCACGGCTCCGCCGCCCAGGCCGAGTTCGAGCGGGTCACCCGCAACCTCAGCGGCCTGACGGCGTCCGTGGAGGCGGGCCCCGTGGCGGACACCGGGGAGGAGGACCGCCGCGCGGCGTCCCTCTCCTGGTCCTGGCACCTGCCCGGCGTCGACCACGACTGGCAGTACGAGTCCCGCCTGGAGCTGGTCCGGGACGAGGAGGGCCGGTGGCTCCCGCAGTGGGCCCCGGACGTCGTCGAGCCGTCGCTGGCGCCGGGGCAGGGCCTGCAGCGCCTCGCCCTGTTCCCGGACCGGGGGGACGTGCTCGGGGCGGACGGGCGGACGATCGTGACGGAACGGCCGATCCGGCGCGTGGGCATCGACAAGTCGGAGCTGGACGAGGGGCAGGCGAGCGCCGCCGCGCGGCGGCTCGCGGCCGTGCTGGAGATCGACGCCGACGCCTACGCCGAGGCCGTCGAGCAGGCCGGGCCCGAGGCGTTCGTCGAGGCCCTGCCGCTGCGGGAGGCGGACTTCCGGGCCCTCGACGCGCAGCGCATGGACGCGGTGCCGGGGCTGCGCGTGGTCCAGGACGAGCTCCCGCTGGCGCCCTCCCGGGGCTTCGCCGCGGACGTGCTCGGCAGCGTGGCCGAGGCGACGGCGGAGGATCTGGAGGAGGCCGGGGGCGAGCTGGAGCCGGGGTCCATGATCGGCCGCGGAGGCGTCCAGGAGGCCTTCGACGACCGGCTGCGCGGCGAGCCCGGCACCATCGTGCAGAAGGTCCAGCTCCAGGAGGACGGCGGGGTGGATCCCGTCTCCGGCACGCCCCTGGTGCAGATCGAGCCCGTGGCCGGCGAGCCGGTCGAGCTGACCCTGGACCCGGGCCTCCAGGAGGCCGCGAGCGGGCTGCTGGCCGACGTGGAGTCGCCCTCCGCGATCGTGGCGATCCGCCCCTCGACCGGCGACGTCGTGGTCGCCGCCAACGGCCCGGGCTCCGAGGGCTACTCCACGGCCCTGCTGGGCCAGTACGCGCCCGGCTCCACGTTCAAGCTCGCGACCGCGCTCGCCATGGTCCGCGAGGGGGACACGGCCGGGACGGTCGTGCAGTGCCCGCCCTCGCTGACGGTCGACGGCGCCAGGTTCAGCAACGTCGAGTCCTACGACCCGGCGTTCCTCGGGTCCATCACCCTCAGCGAGGCGATGGCCCACTCGTGCAACACCAGCTTCGTCGCCCAGCACGACCGGATCAGCCAGCAGGAGCTCGCGGACGCGGCCGCGGCCCTGGGCGTCGGGCTCGAGACGGACCTCGGCGTGCCGGCCTTCTTCGGCTCGATCCCCGCCGAGGAGACCGGGGCCGAGCACGCCGCGGCGCTGTTCGGGCAGGGCCGGACCCTGGTGTCCCCGCTGACGATGGCGAACCTCGCCGCGTCGGCCGCCGCCGGGCAGCTGGTCACGCCCCGCCTGGTCGCCACCGAGGGCCTCCTCGACGAGGACCCGGCGCGCCCTGCCACGGACCGGACGCTGACCGCGCAGGAGGCGGAGCAGCTGCGCACGACCATGCGGGCGGTCGTGACGGACGGATACCTCGACTCCCTGCAGGAGCTCGACCCGGACACCGCCATCGGCAAGACCGGCACCGCCGAGTACGGCACCGAGGACCCCCCGCGCACCCACTCCTGGGTCGTCGCCGAGCACGAGGACCTCGCCGTCGCCGTGTTCGTCGAGGACGGCGACCTCGGCGCGATCACCGGCGCCCCGATCGCCCTGGACTTCCTGCGCGCCGCCGACCGCGCCGCCGACCGTCCGGCCGCCCCGCCCAGCGCTGAGCCCGGCAGCGAGCCCGGCACCGACCCCGAGGAGACCCCATGACCCGGCAGCCCGCACCGGCCAGGACCAGGATCGGCGTCGTCGGCGCCGGGTCCGTCGGCACGTCCCTCGCCTACGCCGCCCTGATCCGGGGCGCCGCCCAGGACGTGGCGCTGTTCGACCTCGACGCGGCCAAGGTCCGCGCGGAGGCCCTGGACCTCGCCCACGGCACCATGTTCACCCCGGGGGCCCGGGTGACCGGCTCCGACGACGTCGCGGTGCTGGCCGGCTCCGACGTCGTGGTCGTCACCGCCGGGGCGAAGCAGCAGCCGGGCCAGACCCGGATGGACCTCGCCGGGGCGAACGCGTCGATCCTCGAGTCCCTCGTCCCGAGGCTGCTCGAGCAGGCCCCCGACGCCGTGCTCGTGCTCGTGACCAACCCGTGCGACGTGCTCACGGTCGTGGCGCAGCGGATCAGCGGCCTGCCGGCGGGCCGCGTGCTGGCCTCCGGGACGGTGCTGGACACCTCCCGGCTGCGCTGGCTGCTCGCCCAGGAGGGCGGGGTGTCCACCACGAGCGTGCACGCGAGCATCGTGGGGGAGCACGGGGACACCGAGTTCCCCCTGTGGTCCAGCGCGAACATCGGCCAGGTCCCGCTGCGGGAGTGGGCGGTGGACGGGCGCCGCCCGTTCACCGAGGAGCGCCTGGCGGAGCTGGCCGACGAGGTCGTCCACGCCGCCTACGCCGTGATCGCCGGCAAGGGCGCCACGAACTACGCGATCGGCCTCGCCGGCGCGCGCGTCGCCGAGGCGGTGCTGGGCGACGAGCACGCGGTGCTGCCGGTGTCCACCGTGCTGGACGACTACCGGGGGATCAGCGGGGTGGCGCTGTCCGTGCCGTCGGTCGTGGCCCGGCAGGGCGTCGTCGAGCTCCTGCCCGTGCCGATGGACGCCCAGGAGCTGACGCTGCTGCACCGCTCCGCCGAGGCGATCCGCCGGACGCTGTCCACGATCGGCTACTGAGCCCGGCCGCGCCGCCGCACGGCCCGGGTCCCGGCTCAGGCGCGGTCGTGGGCCTGGAGGAACTCGTAGACCTCCCGCTCGTCGACGCCCGGGAAGGCGCCCTCCGGCAGCGCCGCCAGCACGTGCGAGTGGGCCCGGGTGTTGGGCCAGGCGTGGCCCGCCCACACCCGGCTCAGCTCCTCCGGCGGCCGGCGGCAGCACGACGGGTCGGGGCACGTCGAGACGGTCCGGTGCGGGGTGTCACGGCCGCGGAACCAGCGGGCGTCCGTGAACGCGACCCCCACGCCGATGGAGAACGCGCCCTGGCCCGAGAGCTCGGTGCGCGTGGAGCACCAGTAGGTCCCCGACGGGGTGTCCGTGTACTGCGCGAAGGCCGTGAACTGGTTGGGCTGGTCGAACACGGTGCGCCCGGACCACTTCCGGCAGGACATCTGGCCCTCGATCGCCCCCGTGTGGTCGGTGGGGAACACGAGCCCGTCGTTCTCGTAGGCCTTGTGGATCACGCCGGAGGAGGCCACCTTGTGGAAGTGGGTGCGGATGCCCAGGTGGCGGGTCGCGAGGTTGGTGAACCGGTGCCCGGCGGTCTCGTGCGAGACCGAGAAGCGGTCCTTGAGGTCCTCCAGGAAGAGATCCCGGTTCTTCTTCGCCTCCGTGAGGAACGGGACGGTCTTGTCCTCGGGCAGCATCACGGCCGCCGCGAAGTAGTTGGCCTGCACCCGCTGGAACAGGAACTCCGCGTAGTCCTTCGGGGGCTGGTGGTCGAGCACCTGGTGGCCCACCGCCTGGAGCAGCACGGCCCGCGGGTCGTGGTCGGCGCGGGGACTGTGCACCAGGTAGATCCGCCGGTTGAGCAGGTCGGTGACCGAGCGGGTCGAGTGGGGCAGGTCCGTGACGTGGTGGATGCTGTAGCCGAGCCGGCCGACCATCTCGGAGATCACGGAGTTGGAGACGGGGCCCGAGGTGTAGCCCCCCAGGGCCAGCAGCTCCTTGGCCGACTGCTCCAGGTCCGGGAAGTAGTTGTCCTGCTCCCGCATCAGCCGGCGCAGCTGCACGTTCGCCCGCCGGGCCTCCTCCGGCGTCGCCGAGTTCCGCTCCAGGGACTGCGCCAGCCGCTCCTGCAGGGCCACGAGGGCCTCCAGCACCTCGGTGGACAGCGCCGAGCTCACGCGCACCGTGGGCAGGCCCAGCTGCTCGTAGAAGGGGGAGCGCTGGGTGCGCTCGAGCTGGATCTCCAGCGCCTCGCGCCGGTTCGCGGGCTCGGCCCCGAGCAGCGCGTCCACGCTCGTGCCGAGGACGTCGGCGAGACGCCGGAGCAGGCTCAGGCGCGGCTCGCGCCGGCCGTTCTCGATCACGGACAGCTGCGACGTCGCGGTGCCCGCCCGGCCGGCCAGCTCGGCCAGCGTCAGCCCCCGCTCCTTGCGCAGCGACCGGATGCGCCGGCCGAGCCCGATCAGATCGGTGGTCCCGGCCTGGTCGGTCCCGGCCTGCTCCTCGTATCCCCACGCGCTCGTCACCATTTCTTCACGATAGACGAAATATCCCGGAATTTCATGGTGACATGTGGGGCTCACGGGGTCCGCGAGGGCGCAAAGTGGTGTGTGTCACCTCGGGAGCGCGAACTTCCGGATGACCTCGAGAACCACCGTCACGCCACCGAGCACCACCCCGGACCACTCAACGAGGAGCTGACATGTCCACCCAGAACACCCCCAGGACCGCCGACGAGATCCGCCAGGAGTGGGACGCCGATCCGCGCTGGGCGCGGATCACCCGCGAGTACTCCGCCGAGGACGTCGTGAAGCTGCGCGGTACGGTGCAGGAGGAGCACACCCTCGCCCGCCGCGGCGCGGAGCAGCTGTGGCAGAAGCTGCACGACAACGACTTCATCAACGCGCTGGGCGCGCTGACCGGCAACCAGGCCGTCCAGCAGGTCAAGGCCGGCCTGAAGGCCATCTACCTCTCGGGCTGGCAGGTCGCCGCGGACGCGAACCTGGCCGGGGAGACCTACCCCGACCAGTCGGTCTACCCGGCGAACTCCGCCCCGGCGGTCGTGCGGCGGATCAACAACGCCCTGCTGCGCGCCGACCAGATCGAGCACGCCGAGGGCATCAGGACGGTCGAGGACTGGCTGGTGCCGATCGTCGCCGACGCCGAGGCGGGCTTCGGCGGCTCGCTCAACGCCTACGAGCTCATGAAGTCGATGATCACCTCCGGCGCGGCGGGCGTGCACTGGGAGGACCAGCTGGCCTCCGAGAAGAAGTGCGGCCACCTCGGCGGCAAGGTCCTCATCCCCACCGCCCAGCACATCCGCACCCTCAGCGCGGCCCGGCTCGCGGCCGACGTCGCCGACGTCCCGTCGGTGGTCATCGCCCGCACCGACGCGGAGGCGGCCACCCTGATCACCTCGGACGTCGACGAGCGGGACCAGCCGTTCATCACCGGGGAGCGCACGGCGGAGGGCTACTACAAGGTCCGCAACGGGCTCGAGGCCTGCATCGCCCGCGGCAACGCGTACGCCCCGTACGCGGAGCTGCTGTGGATGGAGACCGGCACCCCCGACCTCGAGATGGCGAAGAAGTTCGCCGAGGGCATCCACGCCGAGCACCCGGACCAGATGCTGGCCTACAACTGCTCGCCGTCGTTCAACTGGAAGAAGCACCTCGACGACGACACGATCGCCAAGTTCCAGCGCGAGCTGGCCGCGATGGGCTTCAAGTTCCAGTTCATCACCCTCGCCGGCTTCCACACGCTGAACTACTCGATGTTCGACCTCGCCCACGGCTACGCCCGGGAGCAGATGAAGGCGTACGTGGACCTGCAGGAGCGCGAGTTCGGGGCCGAGGAGCGCGGCTACACGGCCACCCGTCACCAGCGGGAGGTCGGCACCGGCTACTTCGACCTCGTGACGACCGTCCTCAACCCGGCCTCCTCCACCGCGGCCCTGGCGGGCTCGACCGAGACCGCCCAGTTCCACTGAGCACCCACCCCGGTCCGGCCCGCCCGGCCGGACCGGCCGGCCGGGGGCCCCGCACGGGCCCCCGGCCGCGCCGCACCCGGCAGGGCGACGACGCCGCCGGGCGCGGCGCCACCCACCACCCCAGAGTCCACCAGGCGAGGAACAGGCGAGGAACAAGCCATGATGACGATGAGCAGCGACCCCGTGACGATCAACGGCGTGACCCTCACCGGCCACCACGTGCCCCGGCAGAACAGCGTGCTCAGCCCCGACGCGCTCGGCTTCCTGGCGGCGCTGCACCGGGAGTTCGAGCCGCGCCGGCGCAGTCTGCTGGCCGCCCGCGAGGAGCGGCGCCGGGCGATCGCCCGCGGCACGGACCCGGCCTTCCTGCCGGAGACCCGGCAGATCCGCGAGGACGACTGCTGGCGGGTCCCGCCGCCCCCGCCCGGCCTCGAGGACCGCCGGGTCGAGATCACCGGCCCCACCGAGCGGAAGATGACCATCAACGCGCTCAACTCCGGGGCGAAGGTGTGGCTGGCGGACATGGAGGACGCCAACACCCCGCACTGGACCAACGTCGTGACCAACCAGCTCAACCTCGTCGACGCCCTCGAGGGCACCATCGAGCACACCGGCCCCGACGGGAGGAAGTACGCGCTCGAGAACAAGGACGCCCGGGCCAACCCCACGATCGTCGTCCGCCCCCGCGGCTGGCACCTCGAGGAGAAGCACCTGTCCGTGCGCGGGGAGCCCGTCGCCGGCGCGCTCGTGGACTTCGGCCTGTACTTCTTCCACAACGTCCGCCGGCTCCAGAAGCTCGGCCTGGGGGCGTACTTCTACCTGCCCAAGCTCGAGAGCCACCGCGAGGCCCGGCTGTGGCACGACATCTTCACCCGCGCCGAGTCCATGCTCGGGGTGGACCGCGGCACCATCCGTGCGACCGTGCTCATCGAGACCATCACCGCCGCGTTCGAGATGGAGGAGATCCTCTGGGAGCTCGGCGAGCACGCCGCGGGCCTCAACGCCGGGCGCTGGGACTACATCTTCTCCGTCATCAAGAACTTCCGCACCCGCGGGCCCCGGTTCATCCTGCCGGACCGCGCCGCGGTGACCATGACGCAGCCGTTCATGCGCGCCTACACCGAGCAGCTGGTGTGGGCCTGCCACCGCCGCCAGGCCATGGCCATCGGCGGGATGGCGGCGTTCATCCCGAGCCGGCGCGACGAGCAGGTCAACCGCACCGCCATCGAGAAGGTCCGCGCCGACAAGACCCGCGAGGCCGAGGACGGCTTCGACGGCTCCTGGGTGGCCCACCCCGACCTCGTGCCGGTGTGCCAGGAGGTCTTCGACGCGGTCCTCGGCGACAGGCCCAACCAGCTCGACCGGCGGCGGGAGGACGTGGTGCCCGACGACAAGGCGCTCATCGACGTCGCCTCGGCCGAGGGCCGGATCACCGAGGCCGGGATCCGCAACAACATCGAGGTCGGCATCCGCTACATCGAGGCCTGGCTGCGCGGCAGCGGGGCCGTCGCGATCCACAACCTCATGGAGGACGCCGCGACCGCGGAGATCTCCCGGTCCCAGATCTGGCAGTGGGTGAACACCCGCGCCATCACGGACGAGGGCGAGGAGATCACCCGCGAGTGGGTGCGGGAGCTGTTCGAGGAGGAGTTCGCCGCCCTCGAGCGCGCCGAGGGCGACCGCTTCGACGACGCCCGGTCGATCTTCGAGGAGGTGGCCCTGGCCGACGAGTACCCCGCCTTCCTGACCACCCCCGCCTACGAGCGGTTCCTGGCCGAGCCGGAGGACCCGCACGAGCCCCAGGAGGTCCTGCCCCGCGCGGCTCAGACCGCCCGCTGAACCGCCCAGCCGGCCGGGTCCACGACCCACGGCCCCCGCGGCAGGACGTCCTCGTCGAACACGGCGAGGACGTCCTGCGCCGTCCGGACCGGCCCGGGCAGGCCCAGGGACCGCCCGATCAGGCCCAGCACCTCGGCCGGGCCGTGGCCGGCGGCCGAGAGCTCCGCGAGGGTCACGGCGCCGTCGCGCTTGGCGAGGCGCTGCCCGTGCGGGTTGAGCACGAGGGGCACGTGCACCCACTCGGGCCGCGGCAGCCCGAGCACCGCGGCCAGGTGGGCCTGCCGCGGGGTCGAGGGCAGCAGGTCGTCGCCGCGCACCACCTGGTCCACGCCCTGGTGGGCGTCGTCGACGACCACCGCCAGGTTGTAGGCGGGGCGCCCGTCGTTGCGCAGCAGCACGAAGTCGTCCACCAGCCCGGTGTACGCGCCCGCCCACCGGTCCACGACCGTGAGCGAGCGCACCTCGGCGCGCAGCCGCACCGCCGGCGGGCGCTCGCGCCGGCGCCGGGCCCGCTCGGCACCGTCCAGGCCGCGGCACGTGCCCGGGTAGGCGCCGGGGGCCCCGTGGGGCGCGCTCGCCGCCGTCTGGATCTCCCGGCGCGTGCAGTAGCACTCGTAGGTGCGGCCCTGCGCCGTCAGCGCCTCCACGACGGCCCGGTGGACGGGCTCCCGCGTGGACTGCAGCAGCGGCTCCCCGTCCCAGTCCAGACCCAGGCGGGCGAGGTCCTCGAGCTGGCGCTCGGCGGAGCCGGGGCGGACCCGGTCGAGGTCCTCGACCCGCAGCACGAAGCGCCGCCCGCTCGAGCGGGCGAAGGCCCACGCCAGCAGCGCCGTGCGGAGGTTGCCCAGGTGCAGGTCCCCGGAGGGCGAGGGGGCGTAGCGGCCGGCGCCCGCCGCCGCATCCCCCGGACGGGTGGACGTCATGCGTGACAGGATAGCCAGCCGCGGTCGGTACCCTGGACGGGTGGCGCGCATCAACGAACTCCGCGACGGCGTCTTCGCCGTGAGCACGGACAACTGGAGGCTCAACTCCGGCGTCGTGCTCGGGACCCGCCGCGCCCTCGTGGTGGACACCGGCGCCGGGCCGCGCCAGGGCCGGGAGATCCTCGACGCCGTGCGCTCCCTGACGGGGCTGCCCCTGACCGTGGTCAACACCCACGCCCACCACGACCACTACATGGGCAACGCCGTCTTCCAGCGGGAGGGGGCCTCGGAGTTCTGGGCCCACCGCGGCTGCGCCGAGGCGATCCTCCGGCACGGCGACTACCACCGCTCCTTCGTCGGCACGCACGAGCCCGAGATGGCCGCCGCGGACGGCCCGGACACCGGCCTGGTCGTGCCCAACCGGCACCTGCCGGGCACGGGGCGCCGGCCCGCGCTGGCCCGCATCGAGCTGGGGGAGCGCAGCGCGGTGCTCTTCGCGCTCGGCCGCGGGCACACGGACAACGACGTGTGCGTGGGCGCCGACGACGTCGTGTTCACGGGGGACCTCGTGGAGCAGGGCGCCGACCCCAGCTTCGAGGACTCCTTCCCCCGCGGCTGGGCCACGGCGCTCGAGCACCTGGCCGGCCTGGACCGGTACAGCGTGTTCGTCCCCGGCCACGGGCACCCGGTGGAGCGCGGCTTCGTGCGGCAGCAGGCCCAGCTGATGCGCACCGCGATCGAGCGGGTGGACGCGAGCGCGAACACCGCCGCCGCGTCCGGGGGCGTGCGCCCCGTGACGGCGTCGATGTTCCGCCTGCCCTACGGCCCGGGGGCCGCCCGCGTCCTGCTGGACCGCCTGGAGCGGATCAGGAGCGAGGACGCCGTGACCGCGGAGCTTGCAGCGCTGCCAGTGCCGCAGCCGTCAGCAGACTGACCCCCAGGATCGCGGCGCACCCGGCGGCCGCGGCGAACCCGCCCCCGGGGATCCGCAGGGCCGCCCCCAGCGGCAGCAGCCCCAGGGCCAGGGCGCCCGCCCCGGCCACGGCCAGCGCCGCGGTGAGCCACCCGCCGGGGGCGGGGTGCTCCATGGGCCCGGTCAGGCGCAGCACCAGTCCGCCGAGCGCCGCCCAGCCCGCCACGACGAGCAGGGACGCCACCACGTCCGAGGGCCGGTGCCAGCCGTTGAGCAGCGTCGCCACCCCCGTCGCCGTGGTCGCGCACGCCCCGGCGAGCGCGACGAGCGGACGGAGCCGGGCCGGGGCCGCGAGCAGCACCACCGCCACGGCCGCCGCCGCCGCGGCGGTGTGCCCGGAGGGGAACGAGTTGCCCACGGCCTCCTGGACGCCGAGGTCCGGCTTCTCGACGAACACCCGCTTGAGCAGCTGCACCGTGAGGTTCGACAGCACGACCACCGCGGCCCCCGTCACGGCCGGGGTGATCCGGCGCGAGCGGGCCACGAGCACGGCCAGGCACACCGCCGAGACCACGCCCACCGCCCAGGGCAGCAGGTCCAGCAGCTGGCGGGACTGGGCGGACAGGTCCGGGAACGCGCCGTGGGCCTGCTGGAAGGCCCGCTCGTCGAGCCACTGGCCGGTCGTCGTGGTCAGTGCCGCGATCCCCACGAGCACGGCACCGGCCCACGGGAGGGCGGCGCCGAGCACGTGGGCCAGCACGTCGAGGACGGTCGGGGCCGGACGGTGGGCGGTCGCGGTCATGGGTCTCCTGGCGGTCGGGGCGCGGTCGGGCCCGCTCGGGCGGCGCCGGGGCGGTCCCGGCGGAGCCCCATCATTCCACGCCGGGATCAAGGGCTGCTGAGAGCGGGCATAGGCTGGGGCGCATGAGCCCGCCCCCGCCGCTGCCGGAGCTCGACGAGCTGCTCGCCGACGCCCACGTCGTCGCCCTCCCCCTGCGCGTGCGCTTCCGCGGGGTGGACGTGCGGGAGACCGTGGTGCTGCGCGGGCCGGCGGGCTGGGCCGAGTTCGGCCCCTTCCCGGAGTACGGGGACGCGGAGGCCGCGGCGTGGCTGCGCGGCGCCGTCGACGCCGCGTGGCACGGCTTCCCCGCCCCGGTGCGCTCCCGGATCCCCGTCAACGCCACGGTCCCGGCCGTACCGGCCTCCGGGGTCGCCGCGGTGCTCGCCGGCTTCGCGGGCCGGGTGGGGGCCGTGAAGGTCAAGGTCGCCGAGCGGGGCCAGGACCTCGACGACGACGTCGCCCGCGTCGCCGCCGTGCGGGCCCTGCTCCCGGACGCCGAGCTGCGGGTGGACGCCAACGGCGGCTGGGACGTCGCCCGGGCGCTGGCGGCCCTGGAGCGCCTCGCCGAGCACCGGCTCGCCTACGCGGAGCAGCCCGTGCCCACGGTCGCCGGCCTCGCCGCCGTCCGCGAGGGCCTCGCCGCCCGCGGCATCCCGGTGCTCGTGGCGGCGGACGAGTCGGTGCGCAAGGAGACCGACCCGCTCGCGGTGGCCCGGGCGGGAGCGGCGGACCTCATCGTGGTGAAGGCGGCGCCCCTGGGCGGGGTCCGGCGGGCCCTCGGGATCGTGGCGCAGGCCGGGCTGCCCGCCGTGGTGAGCTCGGCGCTGGACTCGTCGGTCGGCATCCGGGCGGGCCTGGCCCTCGCCGCCGCCCTGCCGGAGCTGCCGTACGCCTGCGGGCTGGGCACCGTCTCCCTGATGCGCGACGACGTGCTGCGGGAGCCCCTGCGGCCCGTGGACGGGTTCCTCGAGCTGCGGGACGCCGTGCCGGACCCGCAGCTGCTGGCCCGCCACGCGGTGCCCACGCCGCGCCGGCGGTGGTGGCTGGACCGGGTCCGGCGGGTGCACGCGCTGCTCGCCCCGGCCGACCCGCAGGCCCGCCCGGGGACCCGTCCGGGGGCCCGGCCACCGGGCGGCTGAGCGGGGCCCCGGCCGTCCCCGGGCGGACACCCGCCGTTAACCCGGCATTTCCCCGGCCGCTCCCGGGACCTCACCGGGCGGTGGTGCAGTGTCGGTGCACCGTTTCCCGGCCGCGGTCGTCCGCGGACCCGATCCCCAGGGGAGTCATGACCGAAACCGCCAAGCGCACCTTCCTGCCGATGCTGGGCCACGCCCGCGGCAAGCGCAGCCCGCTCACCTGCCAGCTCAAGTGCGGCAACGCCTGCGCCATGGCGGAGTGCAACCACTCCGACAACGGCTACTTCCGCGACATCGCGAGCGCCGCCCTGACCCGCCGCTCCGCCCTGGGCCTGGGCGCGGCGGCGGCCGTGACGATCGGGGTCGTCGGTGCGACCCCCGAGGCCGCCCAGGCCGGCCGCGGCCGCTCCGGGCTCTCCTTCACCCCGATCGCCCCGGTGCCCAACACCGTGGACGACCTCACCGTCCCGGAGGGCTTCGACTGGTCCCCGATCATCCGCTGGGGCGACCCCCTCTTCACGGACACCCCGGAGTTCGACCCCCGCAACCAGACCGCCGCGGCGCAGGCGGGCCAGTTCGGCTACAACTCCGACTACCTGGACATCATCCCGGACCGCGGCGGGCGCACCGGCGTGCTCGTGAACAACCACGAGTACACCAACGAGAACATCATGTTCCCCGCCGAGCAGCAGGGCGACCTGCAGCGCGTGGTGGGGGTGGCCATGGCCGCCCACGGCATGTCCGTGGTGGAGATCGCCCGCACCGCGGTCGGCCAGCCCTGGTCCTACGTCCGCGGCGGGAAGCGCAACCGGCGCATCACCCTGAGCACCCCGTTCCGCGTGGACGGCCCGGCCGCCGGCTCCGACCTGCTGAAGACCAAGGACGACCCCACCGGCACCCTGGTGCTGGGCACGCAGAACAACTGCGCCGGCGGCACCACCCCGTGGGGCACCGTCCTGTCCGGCGAGGAGAACTTCAACCAGTACTTCAAGGGCAACGGCTCCGCCGAGCAGAAGCGCTACGGCATCTCCACCGAGGCCCCGAGCCGCCGCTGGCACGAGGTCGACCCCCGCTTCGACTCCACCCTGCCCGGCTACGAGAACGAGCCCAACCGCTTCGGCTGGGTCGTCGAGATCGACCCGCAGGACCCGGACTCGACCCCGGTCAAGCACACGAACCTCGGCCGGTTCAAGCACGAGGGCGCCAACGTGCGCGTGGCCGAGGACGGCACCGTGGTGGCCTACTCCGGCGACGACGAGCGCTTCGACTACCTCTACAAGTTCGTCTCCGCGAAGACGTACCGCGAGGGCGACCGGGCGCACAACATGACGCTGCTCTCCGAGGGAGACCTCTACGTCGCGAAGTTCACCGGGGACACCGCCGCCGAGATCGACGGCTCGGGCCGGCTGCCCTCCGACGGCGCGTTCGACGGCGCCGGGCAGTGGCTGCCCCTCGTGGTGGGCGGCGAGTCCGCGGTCGAGGGCATGTCCGTCGAGGAGGTCCTCGTCCACACCCGCCTCGCCGCGGACAAGGCCGGGGCCACCAAGATGGACCGCCCCGAGGACGTCGAGCCGTCCCCGCACACCGGCAAGGTCTACGTGGCGCTGACCAACAACACCCAGCGCGGCACCGCCGGCAAGGCCGGGCCCGACGAGGCCAACCCCCGCACGCAGAACCGGGACGGGCACATCGTCGAGCTCACCGAGCGCGGCAACCGCGCGGACGCCACCGAGTTCGGCTGGAACATCCTGCTGGTGGCCGGGGACCCCGCCAAGAACCCCTCGGTGTACTTCTCCGGGTTCCCCGCGGACAAGGTCTCCCCGATCTCCTGCCCCGACAACCTGGCGTTCGACTCGCAGGGCAACCTCTGGATCTCCACCGACGGCGCCCCGGGGACCATCGGCTACAACGACGGGCTGTACCGGGTCGGCCTCACCGGCGGCGAGCGCGGCAACGTCCGGCAGTTCCTCGCCGTCCCGCAGGACGCGGAGACCTCCGGGCCGGTCATCCACGACCGGGAGGGCATGGTCTACGTGTCCGTCCAGCACCCGGGCGAGGACGGGACGTTCGAGCAGCCCCGCTCGTACTTCCCCGACTACGTGCTCCCGACCCGTCAGGCCGACGGGGAGTTCGCCCTGCCGCGCCCGTCCGTGGCGCAGGTCTTCGCCGCGGGCCGCGGCCGCGACCCGCAGTTCCCGGGGGAGATCTCCGACGCCCCGGGCCGGTCCCGCAACCGGGGCAAGCGCCGCAAGAACGGCGAGCGCGGGCCCCGCTACCGCGGCTACCGCGGCAAGGCGACCCCGGAGACGAAGAAGGCCGCGAAGGCCGCCGGGCGCTCCTACTGAGCGCCGCCCCGGTCCCCGGTCCGCCCGTCGGCGGGCCGGGGACCGGGTGCGTCCGGGGGCTACCCTGGACCACTGTGAGCACTCCCTCCCTGGACACCGCCCGCGCCGTGCTCGACCGGCTCGCGGCCGCGGGCCTGCGCCACCTCGTGGTCGCCCCCGGCTCCCGCTCCGCCCCGCTGGCCTACGCCGCGGCGGCCGCCCACGCCGCCGGGGCCCTGGAGGTGCACGTGCGCGTCGACGAGCGCGGCGCGGCCTTCACTGCCCTCGGCATCGCCCGGGCGACCGGGCGACCGGCCGGCGTCGTGACGACCTCGGGCACCGCCGTGGGCAACCTGCTGCCCGCGGTCATGGAGGCCGACCACGCCGAGGTGCCCCTCGTCGTGGTCTCGGCCGACCGGCCGCCCGAGCTGCGCGGCACCGGCGCCAACCAGACCACCCGCCAGCCGGGGATCTTCGGGGACCACGTGCGCGCCGCCGTCGACCTCGTCCCCGGGGACGACGACGGGCCCGCCCGCCTCGCGGCCGCCGTCGCCGCCCTGGCCGGCCGGGGCCCCGGCGGTCCTGCCCCGGTGGGCCCCGTCCACCTCAACGTGGCCCTGCGCGAGCCCCTGCACCCCGGCCCCGAGGACGGTCCCGTGCTCGCGGCCTGGGCGGACGTCCTGCCGGCGTCTGCGCCCGGGACCCCGGCCCCCTCGCACGTCGCCGCCGGTCCCGTCCCGGAGCCGGACCCGGGGGCGGAGCAGCGCCGCGCCGTGGTCGTGGCCGGTGACGGGGCCGGCCCGGACGCCGCCCGCTTCGCCGAGGCCCTCGGGCTGCCGCTGCTGGCGGAGCCGTCGTCGAACGCCCGCTCGGGCCCGAACGCCCCGGCCGCGTACCGGCTGCTGCTGGGCACCGCCCTCGGGGGCAGGATCGAGCGCGTCCTGCTGGTCGGGCGGCCCACCCTGTCCCGCCCGGTCGCGGCGCTGCTGGCCCGCCCCGGCGTGGCCACCGCGGTCCTCCAGCCCGGGCCGGTGGCCTGGTACGAGCCCGGCCGCCGGCGCGAGCGGCCCCTGGCGGACTGGGCGGCGGCGGCCGCCTTCACGGGCCGGGGCGCCCCCGGGTGGCTCGCCGCCTGGCAGCAGGCCGGGGCCGCCGCGGACGGGGCCCTCGAGCGGCTGCTCGCCGCCGGCCCGCCCACCGGTCCCGCCGTGGCCGCCCGGCTGTGGGAGGCCTGCCGGCGGGACGGGGCCGTGCTCGTGGCGGGCTCCTCCAACCCCGTGCGGGACCTCGACCTCGCCGCGCGCCCCGCGGGCGCGTCCCCGACGGTCGTCGCCAACCGCGGCCTCGCCGGGATCGACGGGACCGTGGCCACGGCCGCCGGCGCCGCCCTCGGCACGGGCCGGCCCGTCCGGGCGTTCCTGGGGGACCTCACCTTCCTGCACGACGCCTCCTCCCTGCTGCTCGGCACCGGCGAGCGGGAGCCCGACCTGCAGGTCGTGGTGCTCAACGACGGCGGCGGCGGGATCTTCGCGACTCTCGAGCACGGGCAGCTGGGGGAGCAGGAGGAGTACCGGGAGACCGTCGAACGCTTCTTCGGCACCCCGCACACGGCGCGGTTGGAGGCCCTGTGCGCGGGCTACGGCGTGGCCCACCGCCGCGCGGAGACCCTCGCCGATCTCGAGCAGGCGCTGGCCGCGCCCGTGCGGGGCCGCTCGGTCGTGGAGGTCCCGGTGCAGCGCCGCGGGTTGCGCGGGCTGCACGCCCGGATCCGGTCCGCGGTCGAGGTCGGCGGCGCCTGAGGCCCCGCCCCGGGGAGCCGCCCGGCGGGCCGGGGACGAGGACGGGCCCGTCGTCCGAGGACGACGGGCCCGTGGCCGGTGGAGCGCGGTCGGTGCCGAGGGCGCGGTCAGTGCTCCGGGGTCTCGACCTGGGTCGGGTTCAGCACCCGGGACAGGAAGCTCTGGGTGCGGGGCTCCTTCGGGTTGCCGATCAGCTCCGCGGCCGGCCCCTCCTCGACCACGACGCCGCCGTCCATGAACACGACCTTGTCGGCGACGTCGCGGGCGAACGCCATCTCGTGGGTGACCACGAGCATGGTCATGCCCTCGGCGGCGAGGTCGCGCATGATGGCCAGGACGTCGCCGACCGTCTCGGGGTCGAGGGCCGACGTCGGCTCGTCGAAGAGCATCAGGGCCGGGTCCATGGACAGGGCGCGGGCGATGGCCACGCGCTGCTGCTGCCCGCCCGAGAGCTGGCCGGGCATGCTGTCGGCCTTCTCGGCCAGGCCCACGCGCTCGAGGTTGCCGCGGGCCACCCGCTCGGCCTCGGCGCGGTCCCGCTTGAGCACCTTGACCTGGGCCACGGTGCAGTTCTCGAGCACGTTCAGGTGCGGGAAGAGGTTGAACTGCTGGAAGACCATGCCCACGTGCCGGCGCATCCGGTCGACGTCGGCCTCGGGGTCGGTGACCTCGAAGTCCCCGATCGTGATCCGGCCCCGCTGCGGGACCTCGAGCAGGTTCACGCAGCGCAGCAGCGTGGACTTGCCCGAGCCCGACGGGCCGATGAGGCAGACCACCTGGCCGGCCCCGACGCTGAGGGAGATGCCCTTGAGGACGTCCAGGGAGCCGTAGGACTTGTGCAGGTCCTCGACGACGACGGAGGCGGCGCCCGCGAGGCCGTCGGCGGGCCCGGGCTGCGGCGTGGAGGGGTGTGCGGTGCTCATCGGTGGGCTCCTAGGACTTCTTCATGCGGTCGGTCTTGGACTCGAAGCGGCGGGTCAGGATGCCGAGGGGCACCGTGATGATGAGGTAGCAGGCGCCCGCGACGACCAGCGGGGTCAGCCCGGCGCCGGCCCCGGAGATGGCCTCGCGGCCGTACTTGGTGAGCTCGTACTGGGCCACGCCCATGCCGAGCAGGTACACGAGCGAGGAGTCCTTGGTCAGCAGGATGACCTCGTTGGTCAGCGGCGGCAGCACGATCCGCAGCGCCTGCGGGATGACGATGGTGACCATGGCCCGGGCGTGGGACATCCCGAGGGAGCGGGCGGCCTCGTACTGGCCCTTGGGGACGGCCTGCAGGCCCGCGCGCAGCGACTCGGCGATGTACGCCGCCGCCACGAGCCCGAGGGCGATCATGACGGTCACGTAGTGGTTGAAGCGCACGCCGAAGGCCAGGGGGATGCCGTAGCCGAAGGCCAGGAACACGAGCAGGGCCGGCACGCCGCGGAAGAACTCGATGTAGAGGGTCGCGAGCCACCGGTAGGGCGCCACGGACGAGAGCTTCATCAGGGCGAGGACGATGCCCCCGGAGAGGCCCACCACGAAGCCGAGCAGCGTGTAGATCAGGGTGTTCTTCAGCGCGACGGCGATGATGCCGGGGAACTGCTGGGCGGCGATGTCCGGGTTGAACACCTTCTCGATCAGCAGGGGCCAGTCGGCGATCGCGATCAGCACGATCACGGCGACGATCAGCAGGACGTACTGGATGCCCCGGCTGACCCGGGCTCTCTGGTGCATGGTCATGGCCATGGATGGGTCCGTTCTCGCTGGTACGGGTGGTCGGTGGCTCGGCCGGCGCCCCGGGCCCGGGGCGCCGGCGCGTCGGTCAGTTCTCGTGCGCGGGGATCCACTGCTCGACGATCCGGTCGAGGGTGCCGTCCTGCTCGATCCGGTCCAGGGTCGCGTCGACCTGCTCCAGCATGGCCGTGTTCCCCTTCTTCACCGCGATGCCGAGCTGGTCGTCGAGGTCCGCGGTGTCCCGGACCACGAAGTCGGGGTCGTCCTGGGCGTGCTCGGCGATCGCGGTGACGTCGTCGAGCACGGCCTCCACGCCGCCCGTGCTGAGCGCGGTGAACAGCGTGGTCGCGTCCTCGTACTGCACCGCGTTGAGGCCGAGCTCCTGGGCCTGGGTCTCGCCCACGGTGCCCTGCATGACGCCGACCGGGACCTGCTCCTCGCGGGCCGTCTCGATCGAGTCGACCCCGTCCTCGCCGTCGGTCACGAGCCCCACCTCGTTGTCGTAGTAGGGGTCGGAGAAGTCCATGACGGTGCGGCGCTCCTCGGTGATCGACAGCGCGGAGATCGCGACGTCGCACTGCCCGGTGTCCAGCGCGACGCCGGACTCGATGGACTCGAAGCCCAGCGTGGTGTTCTTCATCTCCACGCCGAGGTCCGCGGCGATCTCCCGGCCGAGGTCCATGTCCAGGCCCACCATCTCGCCGCCCTGCTCCATCTCGAAGGGCGGGTAGTTGGACTCGGAGCACACGGTCAGGCTGCCGGGCTCCACGAGGGCCACGGCCGGGGAGGCCGACGCGCCGGCGCCCTCCCCGGCGGCGTCCTCCGGGGCGCTCCCGGACGAGCACCCGGCCAGGGCCAGGGCCGCCAGCGCGGCCAGGGCCGCGGCGGCGTGCGCGCGGTGCGGGCGGGACGTCGGGTGGGTCATGCGGATCTCCTCCGGGGTGTGCGGTGCGGGGTCGGGGTCGTCGGTGCTACAGGCCCATCCAGTCGGCGCGCATCCGCTCGAGGGTGCCGTCGCCCTGGATGCGCTCCAGCGTGCTGTTGACCTGCGCGAGGAGCTCGGTGTTGCCCTTCCGTACGGCCACGGCGAGCTCCTCGCCGTTGTCGAGGGTCTCCACCAGCTCGAGGTCGGAGGAGGCCGCGGCGCGCTCGCCGAGGGCGGAGACGTTGCCGACGACGGCGTCCACGCCCTCCGTCTCGAGCGCCTGGAACATGAGCTCGACGTCCTCGTACTGCTGCACGTCCCAGCCCTGGTCGGTCGCGTGGTCCTCGCCGGACGTGCCCTGCTGCACGCCCACGGCGGCCCCGCCGAGCCCGGCGAAGCCGTCGACGCCGGAGTCCCGCGCCGTGAGCAGGGCGAGCTCGTCGTTGAAGTACGGCTCGGAGAAGTCCATGACGGAGGCGCGCTCGTCCGTGACGGTGATGCCGGCGATCGCCACGTCGCACTGGGCGGTGTCCAGGGCCGCCCCCGACTCCAGGGTCTCGAAGTTGGCCTGCACCACGGTCTTCCCGACGCCCAGGTCCGCGGCGATCTCGTCGGCGAGGTCCATGTCGAAGCCCACGATCCTCCCGTCCCGCTCGAGCTCGAACGGCGGGTAGGGGGAGTTGGTGCACACGGTCAGCCCGTCGGCGGTCGCGGAGTCCGCGCCCTCCGCGGTGGAGGTGCAGCCCGTGAGGGCGAGCCCAGCGGCGGCGAGCAGGGCCAGGGCGGGAACGGGGCGGGGGACGGCGGGCATCGTGTGCGGGTTCTCCTCGTCGGCGCCGGTGGGCGCGGGGGTGCTCGGCGGCACTGGCACGGCGCCGCCCTACGGGGCGGTAGCCCCGACGGTGTTCGGGTCACAAGGATACGGTGCCGCCGCGACCGCCGTGGTCCGCGCCCCCGCGCCCCGCCGACCGGGCCCGGGGAGGCCGGGGGCACGGGCTAGATGTACCCGGTCACTGGGTTGGTCGCAGGCGGCTGATCGGTGGGTGGCCTTCGAGTGCGCTGTGACGCCTGCCAGTGTTGTAGTGCTCGACCCACGGGGCAAGAGCAGCGCCGCGTTCGTCGTTGCTGGTGAAGACCTGCCGGTAGGCCCACTCAGTGGCCAGGGTGCGGTTGAACCGCTCCACCTTCCCGTTCTGCCAGGGGCAGTGCGGGCGGATGAACACCTGCTTGGCGCCCAGGGTAGTGATGACCTCGCGCACGGCCGTGGAATGGCGGTAGGCCCAGGCGTTGTCGGTCATCACCCGCTGGATCTTCTCGATCCCGCAGTCGGCGAAATAGGCCGCGGCCCGGGCCAGGAACCCCGCGCACGTGGCGCCCTTCTCATCGGCCAGGATCTCGGAGTACGCCAGTCTGGAATGGTCATCGACCAGTGAGTGAACGTAGTCGAACCCGACCCGGGTGCCGTGGTCCCGAGTGAGGCTGCCCTGGGCGCGGCCGATCGCCCGCCAGCCGCCGCCGTCTTCGGATCCGGCCGAGCTTCTTCACATCCATGTGCACCAGCTCCCCGGGCCGGTCGCGTTCGTAGCGCACCGCGGTGGCCTTCGAGGCCCGGATGAGCTGGCCGGTGAGTCGGTCCAGCTCCCGCAGGTACGGGACCCGGTGGCGGCGCAGAATCCGCCCCACCGTGCGCGGGGCCAGTCCCAGCTCGGGGCCGAGCCAGTCCTGACCCCGCCGGGTGGTGCGGCGCAGCGCCAGCACCTGCTGCTCGACCTCGGGCCGGGTGCGGGTCGGGGTGGTGTGCGGGCGACAGGACCGGTCGTGCAGGCCGGCCTCACCCTCGTGCTCGTAGCGGGCGATCCAGGTCGCCACGCACTTGCGGGACACACCCATGGCCGCGGCGATGTGCGCCTTGGGCATCCCGGCCTGGTGGCGCTGCACGATCAGGAGCCTGCCGTGGACGGTGGTGCGGGCATTACCGTGGGACATGGGAGCCTCCGTGGTGGATGTGGGCCTTCGACAAGCCACACCCCACCCGGAGGCTCTCCTCACGTCAACACCGCGCTACCAATCTCCTGCCCGGGTACAGCTAGAGCGCGGAGGCCTCCGGGGCCCCGCGCCCGGCGGCCGCTGCGGCCGCGGCCGCCGGGCGCAGGCCCAGGGCCTGGAGCATGGGCCGCAGCTTCGCCCAGGTCTCGGCGAGCTCCGCCTCGGGGTCGGACGCGGCCACGAGGCCGCAGCCGGCGAAGAGCCGCACGGTGTGCTCGTCCTCCTGCACCGCGCCGCGCAGGGCGATGCCCCAGTCGCCGTTGCCGGCCGCGTCGAGCCAGCCCACGGGGCCCGCGTACAGGCCCCGGTCCATCTGCTCGAGCTCGGGGATCGTGGCCGCCGCCACGGCGGTGGGAGTCCCGCACACGGCGGCCGTGGGGTGCAGGGCCTCCGCGAGCTCCAGGGAGGACGGCGGGTCCCCCGCGGGCCCGGGGCGCAGCACGGCGGTGACGTCCGAGGCGAGGTGCCACACGTTGGGCAGCTCGAGGATGAACGGCTCCGGCGAGGTCGTCACGACCTCCGTGTACGGGGCGAGGGACGCCACCAGGGAGTCGATCGCGAAGCCGTGCTCGTGCTGCTGCTTCTCGGACTCGCCGAGCACGCGGGCCGCGAAGGCCTGCGGGTCCTCGGCGGCCGGCACCGCGTCCCGGTCCAGCGTGCCCGCGAGCACCCGGGCGTGGGCCACGCCGTCGAACACCTGCACGAGCATCTCCGGGGTCGCCCCCACCAGCCGGCCCGTCCCCGTCCCGGCGTCGTCGCCGAAGCCGACGCAGTACGTCCAGCACTGCTCGTAGCGGTGGGCGAGGTCGCGGACCACGGCCACGGGGTCGAGGGGCGCGTCCAGCCGGGCCACGACGTCCCGGGCCAGCACCAGCTTCTCCAGCCGTCCCTCGCGGATCCGCCCGACGCCCTCGCGCACGGCCTCGGTCCACTCCCGCTCGTCGAGGGTCCCGGGGAGCAGGTGCGCGGCGGCCGGCGGACCCGCCGGGGCGTCGCCGGCGGGCACGCGCCCGGGGGCCGCGCCGAACCGGCGCACCCAGGCGGCGGCGACGTCGTCGGTGCTCAGCGTGAAGGGCGTCCCGGGGGCCACCGCCACGACGAGGCTGACCCACGCGGCGTCGTCCCGGCGCCCCACGAGCAGCTCCGGGACCACGAGGCCCGACGCGGCCGCGGAGTCCGCGGCGAACGTGAACGCGCCGAAGGCGGTCAGCCCGGTGCCGGGGGCGCCCACCCGGTCCTCGACCTCGGCGGCGGCGACCACGTCGTCCCACCACACGCGCGCGGCCGTGAACCGGTCCGCGCCGCGCACGGCGTGCTCCGCGGCGCGGCCGTGGGCCACCAGGCCGCGGCCGTCCACGGTCCACGTGAGCAGCTCCGGGCCGGCCAGCAGGTCCCGCAGGTCCGGCAGGGGGCCCGCACCGAGCTCGGACAGGAAGACCGTGAGCGCGTGCAGGACGGGGACCGGCGGGGCGACGGCGGGGTCGGTGGCAGACATCGCCCCCCAGTCTAAGCCGGACGGCCGACAGGCCCGTGCGGGCCCCGGACCGGGCACGGGCCGGGCACGGGCCGGGGCCCGCCCGGCCGCGAGGGGGCGTCGGGGGGAGGTGCGACAATGTGCGGGTGAACCGAGCAGACCTGTCCAAGCAGCCGCACGAAGTCTCCGCCATGTTCGACGACGTGGCGCCCCGCTACGACCTCGTCAACGACATCCTCTCCCTGGGCCGGGCCCGGAGCTGGCGCAAGGTCGTCGCGGAGGCCGTCGGCGCGGTGCCGGGGGAGAAGGTGCTGGACCTCGCCGCCGGGACCGGGACCTCGTCCGAGCCGTACGCGGACGCGGGCGTCGACGTCGTCGCCGCGGACCTCTCGCTCGGGATGCTCGAGGTGGGCCGCGCCCGCCGCCCCGACATCGAGTTCGTCCAGGCGGACGCCACGCGGCTGCCCTTCGCGGACGAGAGCTTCGACGTCGTGACCATCTCCTTCGGGCTGCGCAACATCCAGGACCACCAGCGCGCCCTCGCCGAGATGCTGCGCGTCACCCGCCCCGGCGGGCGGCTCGTGATCTGCGAGTTCTCCACCCCCGCGTTCGGGCCGCTGCGCACCGTCTACACCGAGTACCTCATGAAGGCCCTGCCCGGGATCGCCGCGCGCGCCGCGTCCAACCCCGAGGCCTACCAGTACCTCGCCGAGTCCATCGCGGCGTGGCCGGACCAGGAGGCCCTCGCCGCCGAGATCGCCGCGACCGGCTGGACCGGGGTGCAGTACCGCAACCTCACGGGCGGCATCGTGGCCGTGCACCGCGCGCTCAAGCCCACCGCGGGCGCCTCCACCACCCGATGAGGGCCCTCGTCCTCGGGGGCGGGCCGGCGGGCGCCACCGCCGGGTACTGGCTGGCCGCCTCCGGGATCGAGGTGACCGTGCTGGAGAAGACCGCGTTCCCGCGCGAGAAGGTCTGCGGGGACGGGCTGACCCCCCGCGCCGTGCGCGAGATGCAGCTCATGGGCCTGCCGCACGGGCCCGGGCTCGGCTACGCCCGCAACCGGGGCCTGCGCCTCGTGGCCCGGCAGCGCAGCGTCGAGGTGCCCTGGCCCGAGCTCACCGACTTCCCCTCCTACGGGCTCGTGCGCACCCGCCTGGGCTTCGACCAGCAGCTCGCCGAGCACGCCCGGGCGGCCGGGGCCCGGGTGCTGGAGCGGCGCGCCGTGACCGGGGTGCTGCGCGACGGGGCGGGCCGGGTCGTCGGCGCCCGCGCCGCCGTGGTCGACGACGCCGGGCGCCGGACCGGGCAGGCCGAGGAGCACCGGGCGGACGTCGTGCTCGCCGCGGACGGCAACTCGGCGCGCGCCGCCGTGTCCGCGGGCCTGCACCGCCGGGAGGACCGGCCCATGGGGGTCGCGGTGCGCGCGTACTACGAGTCCCCGCGCTCGCAGCTCGACTGGATGGAGGGGTGGCTGGAGCTCACCGACGGCCACGACCCGCGCGGGGCGCTGCTGCCCGGCTACGGCTGGGTCTTCGGCGTCGGCGACGGCACGGCCAACGTGGGCCTCGGGATCCTCGACACCTCCCCGGCCTTCGGGGCGCTGGACTACCGCAGGGTGCTCGCCGGGTGGACCGCGTCCATGCCCGCCGAGTGGACCTTCGACGAGGAGCACCGCCGGGGACGCGTGCTGAGCGCCGCCCTGCCCATGGCGTTCAACCGCACGCCCCACCACGTGCCCGGGATGCTGCTGCTGGGCGACGCCGCGGGGCTCGTGTCCCCGTTCAACGGGGAGGGCATCTCCAACGCCATGGAGTCCGCCCGCTACGCCGCCGAGCACGTCGTGGCCGCCGCGGCCGCCCACGGGCCCGCCCAGCGCGAGCTCGTGCTCGCCCGCTACCCGCAGCGGGTGCGGCAGGAGTGGGGCGCCCACTTCACGCAGGGCCGGGTCCTCGCCCAGCTCATCGGCAGCCCGGCCGTGATGAAGGCCGCCGTGCGCACGGGCATGGCCGTGCCCGCGCTGATGCGCTTCGTGGTCCGGGTGATGACCGAGCTCGCCGACCGCCCGCCGCACACGTGGGAGGACCGGGTGATCGCCCTGCTGGACGCCCTGACGCCCCCCACCGGCAACACCCGCCCCCCGAAAACTCGCTAGAGTGGTGGACCGTGACTGAATCCTCCTCCCCGAGCTCCAGCGGCCCCGGCGCGGGCCTCGGCACGGGCCTCGGCGCCGATCAGGTCAAGCTGCCCGCCGGCTTCGACCTCATCGCGTCCGACGAGCGGCTCGGCCCGGTCGTGCTCCGGGCGCTCGCGCGGATCGAGGAGCGCCTGGACGACGCCGTGCGCAGCGCCGACCAGCTCGCCGACATCACCTCCCGCCACCTGCTCCAGGCCGGCGGCAAGCGGGTGCGCCCCCTCCTGACCGTGCTCGCGGCGGAGATCGGCGGCGGGATCAACGACGCCGTGCTCGAGGCCGCGGCCGTCGTGGAGCTCACCCACCTCGCCACCCTCTACCACGACGACGTCATGGACTCCGCGCCGCTGCGCCGGGGCGTGGCGACCGCCCAGACCGTGTGGGGCAACTCGGTCGCCATCCTCACCGGCGACCTCATCTTCGCGCGCGCCTCCTCCATGGTCTCCGAGCTCGGCCAGCGCGCCCTCAAGATCCAGGCCGACACCTTCGAGCGCCTGGTCCTGGGTCAGCTGCACGAGACGGTCGGCCCGCGCGAGGGCCAGGACCCGCTCGAGCACTACCTCGACGTCCTCGCCGGCAAGACGGGCTCCCTCATCGCGGCGTGCGGGCACTTCGGGGCGGCGCTGGCCGGCGCCGAGCAGGACGTCGTCGACGTCATGGTGGACTACGGCGAGAAGGTCGGCATCGCGTTCCAGCTCGCCGACGACGTCATCGACGTCGTCGGCGCGGACGAGGTCTCCGGCAAGACGCCCGGCACGGACCTGCGCGAGGGCGTGCCCACGCTGCCCGTGCTCATCCTGCGCCGGATGGCCGCCGAGGGCGAAGCCGAGGCCGGGGCCGCCGTCGAGCTGCTCGACTGCGACCTGACCTCCGACGAGGCCCTCGCGCGGGCGGTCGCCGCGCTCGCCGCGCACCCGGCCACCCAGGAGGCCTGGCGGATCGCCCGGCACTGGGCCGACGAGGCCATCGCGGCGCTCGCGCCCCTGCCCGACTCCGTGGCCAAGCGGGCGCTCGTGGCCTTCGCGCACGCCGTCGTCCACCGCGAGGCCTGACCCGCCTCCGTCCTCCGGTGCGGCGCACGGCCACACGCGACTAACCTGGGTGCATTCGTACCATCCACCGCACCCGAGGACGACCCATGAGCCAACAAGCCCCACCCGGACCCGTCGCCAAGAACACGTCTCGCGAGGCGTTCTCCAGCCGCACGGTCTTCATCTTCGCCGCCATCGGCTCCGCCGTCGGCCTCGGCAACATCTGGCGCTTCCCCTACGTCGCCTACGAGAACGGCGGCGGCGCGTTCATCATCCCCTATCTCGTCGCGCTGCTCACCGCCGGCATCCCGCTGCTCATGCTCGAGTACGGCGTTGGCCACCGCTTCCGCGCCTCGGCGCCGCTGGCCTTCCGCCGCCTGCACCCCAAGACCGAGTGGATCGGCTGGTGGCAGATGGGCATCAGCTTCGTGATCGCCGTCTACTACGCCCTCATCCTGGGCTGGGCGATGCTCTACACGCTGTTCTCGTTCAACAAGGCCTGGGGCGCGGACCCCGCCGCGTTCTTCATGTCCGACTTCATGCAGGTCTCCGAGGAGGTCACGGTCGGCTTCGACTTCATCCCCAGCGTGCTCCTCGCCACGGGCATCGCCTGGATCGCGCTGCTCGTCGTGCTGCTGCTCGGCGTGCAGAACGGCATCGGCCGGGTCAACCTGATCCTCATCCCGCTGCTCGTGGTCATGTTCCTGGTGATCGTGGTCATCGCGCTCACCCTGCCCGGCGCCACGGACGGACTCAACGCGTTCTTCACGCCCAACTGGGCGGCGCTGGGCGACAGCGCCGTGTGGGTCGCCGCCTACGGGCAGATCTTCTTCTCGCTGTCGGTGGGCTTCGGCATCATGATCACCTACTCGTCCTACCTCAAGCCCAAGACGGACCTCACCAGCTCGGCGCTCGTGGTCGGCTTCGGCAACTCGAGCTTCGAGATCCTCGCGGGCATCGGCGTCTTCGCGGCGCTGGGCTTCATGGCCTCGACGGCGGGCGTGGCCGTGGGCGACGTCGCCACCTCGGGCATCGGCCTGGCGTTCATCGCGTTCCCCACGATCATCGCCGAGGCGCCCTTCGGCACCCTCATCGGCGTGCTGTTCTTCGCCTCCCTGACCTTCGCCGGCTTCACCTCGCTCGTGTCGATCGCGGAGGTCGTCGTGGCCGGGGTCCAGGACAAGCTGGGCCTGCGCCGGCGCACCGCGGTGATCGGGGTGGTCCTGCCGATGACCGTGATCTCCCTGCTGCTGTTCCCGACCACCACGGGGCTGAACCTGCTGGACGTGACGGACGCCTTCGTCAACAACTTCGGCATCGTCGCCGCGGCCCTGGTCTCCGTGATGCTGCTGACCGCCGGCTTCTCCGCCCTGCCGACCCTGCGGGACCACCTCAACTCGGTGTCGTCCTTCAAGCTGGGCCGCACGTGGATGGTCGTGGCCGGTGGCATCACGCCGATCGTGCTGGGCTACATCCTCATCGACACGCTCACCACGACCATCGCGGAGGGCTACGGCGGGATGCCCACGTGGTTCGTCGGCACGTTCGGCTGGGGCATGGCCATCGGGCTGGTCGTGATCGCGTACCTGCTTTCGAAGCTCCCCTGGCCGGCGGCCTCCCGGGCGTCCGAGCTCAGCCCGTCCCCGGCGATCCTCGACGCCCACGTCGACCGGCACCGGCTCCGCCACGGCAGTCCGCTGTCCCGCTGGTCGGACTCCGCCCTGCGCACGCCCGCCCTGGACCAGGAGTTCTCCTACCGCACCGTCCAGGAGGGGACCGTCGCGTCCTCCTCCGGCCGGCACGCGGCGGCCGAGCCCTCCGGGACCGCGCCCTGGACGTCCGGCGCCGAAGGCGCCACCACCCCCACCCGGACCGAGGAGGACCCCCGATGACCCCCGTCGCGATCGTCATGATGCTCATCGCCGTGCTGACGGTGTGGGGCGGCTTCGTCGCCGCCCTGGTGCACCTCAGGCGCACCCCCGAGGTCCCCGACGACGACCAGGGCTTCGGTGCGGACGACTACGTCCGCACCACCTGATCCGCTCCCGGGCCCCAGGCCCGGAACGCAGGAAGGGCCCCCGGCGCACCGCGCCGGGGGCCCTTCCTCGTGCTCGGCCCTTCCTCGTGCCCGGTCCTTCCTCGTGGTCGGTCACCGCCCGTGGCCGGGGCGGGCTCGCCGTCAGGCGCGGACGGCCCGCGGGGCGCGCACCGCGTCGAGCACCAGCAGCAGCACGGCGCACCACACGAACCCGAAGCCCACCCAGCGCACGAACGGCATCCGCTCGCCGAGCACCAGCACGGCGAGGAGGAACTGCATGATCGGGGCCACGTACTGGATCATGCCGACCGTGCTCAGGGGCAGGCGGGTCGCGGCGACGCCGAAGAGGATCAGCGGCACGGCGGTGATCACGCCGGACGAGAGCAGCAGCAGGAAGTGCCCGGTCCCCTCCGTGGCGAGGCTCAGCCGGTCCCGGGCCGCCAGCGACCCGACGACGGCGGCGGCGACGGGGGCCAGGGCCAGCGTCTCGACCGTGAGCGTCACGATCGCCGGGTAGGCCCCGCCCACCATGTTCTTCACGAGCCCGTAGAAGCCGAAGGAGAACGCCAGGCCCAGCGACAGCCACGGCACCTCGCCGTAGAAGACCGCCATGACGACGACGGCGGCGAGGCCCACGCCCACGGCCGCCCACTGCAGCGGGCGCATCCGCTCGCGCAGCACGACCACGCCCAGCAGGACGGCCACCAGGGGGTTGATGAAGTAGCCCAGGGAGGCCTCCAGCGTGTTGCCCGTGGTCGTGGCGACCGTGTACAGGAACCAGTTGCTCCCCACGAGCAGGCCCGCCACGGTCAGGGCCCCGATCGTGCGGGGCGAGCGCAGCACCCGGCCCAGCGGGCCCAGCCCGCCGGTGAGGGCGAGCACGGCCAGGCAGAAGACGAGGGAGAACAGCACGCGCATCGCCACGATCTCCACCGGGGTGGCCGGCTCGAGGAGCACGAAGTAGAGGGGCAGCAGGCCCCAGATGCCGTAGGCGCCGAACCCGGACAGCAGTCCGGCCCGGGTCCTCGCCTGCGCGTCGGGACCCGGGCCGGGTGCGGTGTTGTATGCGGTCACGCTCGAGGGTACCGCCCGGGCTCAGAGCCCGAAGAACCGGCTGAAGAAGCCCTTCTTGCGCTCGGCCTGCTCCTCGCGCTCCTCGGCCGTCTCCTCGCCGTCCACCACGGGCTCCGCGGTGGCGCTGCCGGGGACACCGGGGCCGGCGACGACCTCGCGCTCGACCTCCCGCTCGGCGACGGGCTCCGCGACGGGCTCGGCCACCCGCTCGGGGGCGGCCGCCCGGGCCGGCTCCGCCCGGACGGGCTCGGGGCCGGGCACCACGGTGGTGCTCACCCGGCCGGGACGCACGTCGCGGTCCGAGGGCTCCTGGTCGAACGGCAGGTCGGCCTCGGCCGCCCCGGCGTAGGCCGCCGGCTGCTCCTCCGGCTCCCGCTCGGCCGGGCGCTCGGCGTGCTCGGTCTCCACGAAGTCCGGCACCTCGAGCGGCTCGGGCTGCTCCGGGGACGCCGGCACGGTCTCCTCGACCGGCGCGGCGGGCTGCGGGGCCGGCGCCTCGGCGGGCGCCGCGGCGCGCTGCGGCTCGGCCTCCCGGCGGGCGGCCGTGGCCTCCGCCGCCGCGCGGTCCTCGCGCAGGGTGGCGGCGCGGGCCCGGGCGTTCGCGGCGAGGTCCGCGAGGATCTCGGGGCCGACCGACGGCTCGGCCGGCTCCACGCCCGAGATCTGGTGGTCGTCGAACCAGAAGCGCTGGGCGCCGTCGGCGACGGTCACCACGCACGTGGCCTCGGTGTCCCACTCGATGTGGGCGCCGCGCAGCTTGGCGTAGGAGTCCACGGCCAGGTTGTGGTCCACGGCGGTGTCCGTGGTGAGGGCCTCCGCGATGACCCGCATCATCCGCTCCACGGTCAGCTCGGACAGCTCGAACTCGGGCCCCTCCAGCAGCAGCCACGCGGTCACCCCGCCGCCGGCGGTCGCCGGGTAGTGCGCGTAGATCCCCGTGACGGCCTTCGCCGCGAGGGTCAGGCGGCGGGCCAGGCCCTCCGCCACGGGCAGCTCGTCGGTGGACAGCTCCGCCACGCCCAGCCGGGTGCCGGCCTCCCGGGCCTGGACCGCGGCGGAGACCACGGCGGCGGGGAAGTGCCCCAGCTCCTGCCAGGACCAGATCCACGACCCGCGGGAGGCGGAGTCGGTGCCCAGCAGGTACGGGGTCAGGGTCACGGGGGGCTCGGTCTGCAGGGTGAACGCCGGCGCGGAGAAGTCGACGTCCCACCCGGCGCCCTGGGTCAGCTCGGCCAGCCTGGCCTGGTACTCGGTGGAGATGAAGATCGACTCGTCGATCAGGTCCTGCAGCGTTTTCGTCATGCGCCAAGGCTAGCAATTCTCCCGCGCGCCCCGGCGTCACCGCGGAAGCGCCCGGTGCGTCCCCGGCCCCCGGGACACGGGCCCGGCCCGGGGCGGGCGGCACCCGTTTCGGTAGGGTGGGCGCGAGGCGTGCGGACCGGCGCCGCCGTGCCCGGCCGCCCGCCCCCGCCCCGTGTCCACCCGATCCGAACAGGCCCCGTGCGGGCCGGGAACGAGCCACCGCATGAGCGAGAACCCCGCCGCTGCCACCTCCGGCCCCAGCCAGCAGGAGCTGCTCAACACCATCGGCTCGTGGGTGCTGTCGGTGCTGCGCACCGAGCCGGGGTGGGACCGGATGATCGTGGACCTCAAGGTCCAGGGCGAGCGCGTGCACCTGCGCGTGCGCGAGCAGCGCGGCGAGCAGGTGGTCCCTGGCACCGCGGGACCCGTCAAGGAGGACAGCGCCGTCATCCCCGCCGTCCGGCAGCTGCGGGAGCGCTCCTACCTGCCGGGCCGCGGGACCTGGTTCACCGCGACCGTCGCGATCCTCGCGCAGGGCTGGCCCGAACCCGCCTACCGGATCGGCGGGACCTACGACTTCGACGGCGAGCCCGGCACGTGGGGCACGGAGGGGCCCTACACGGCGCGGGACCTGCTCGAGCACCTGGAGCGGTTCCCGCGCACCCGGGCCCGGACTCCCGCGTGGGCGGGCGAGCTCGCGCGGCGGGACGGTGTGGAGCTGCCGGTGCTCGAGCCTGGCGCCGAGCGCGCGGCGGAGCGCGAGGGCGTGGTCCACCCCCTGGTGCGGGCCGCGATCGACCGGTTCGCGAGCGCCCCGGACGACGCCGGGATGATCGAGGTCGTCCGGCAGTGCATGGCGGGGTCCCTGCTGCTGGACGTCACGGCGAGCACCCTCGTCGAGGGTCCCGGCGGCGAGACCGTGGGCCCCGGCTCCCAGCTGCGGGTCCAGACGCTCGGCGAGGCGGACGGGACGCGCTCGCTGGCCGCCTACACCTCGGCCGCCGAGGCGCAGGCCATGTTCGAGCGCCACCACGAGGGCGGCGGGCAGCCCGTGCTGCTGCGCGAGCCCGCCGTGAAGGTCCTGCAGATGCTCGTGGACGACGCCCAGTACGACCATCTCGTGATCGACCCGGCGCGGCAGGGCTGCCGGATCGGGCGCCCCCAGGTGGAGTGGGCCATGCGCTCGCCCCGCAACGACGCCGTCAAGGCCGCGCTGCTCGACAACAGCATGCCGCAGCTGCTCGCGGGGCTGCTGGCCCCCGACGCGGTGCTGCTGCTCGGGGCCCGGGTGCGGGACGGGCGCGCGGTGCCCGTCTACGCGAAGCCGGAGGAGGAGGGCGCGGCCCCGGACACCCTGCTGCTGTTCACGTCCGCGGCGGAGATCGCCGCGCTGGACCCGGCGCTGGAGGTGCGCTCCGCGCCGTCGCGGCAGGCGCTGCGCTTCGCCCTCGACGCCGGGGCGAAGAAGATCTGCCTCAACGCCCGGCCCCCGGTGGCCACCCTGACGGCCGAGCAGCTGCGGGAGCTGCTCGCGCTGGTCGACCGGACCGCGGGGACGGACCCGGCCGCGGGCGCGGACCCGGCGACCGGCACGGAGAAGGACGCCGGCGGGGGCGCCGGACGCGGCTGAGCGGGGCCGCTCAGCCGGCGGGGAGCCCGCCGGCGGGCTCGCCCTCGGCGGCGAGGCAGCTCGCGCAGATGCCGCGGTAGACCACGTCGGCGGAGAGCATGCGCATCCCGTGGGCGTCGGAGGGCGTGAGGCAGGGCGTGCGGCCGACGGCGCAGTCGACGTCGGAGACCGCGCCGCAGCGCACGCAGTACGCGTGGTGGTGGTTGTCCTCGGTGCGGGTCTCGTACAGCGCCGGGGAGGCCGGCGGCTCGAACTTGCGCAGCATCCCGACGGCGGTGAGATCGGACAGCACCACGTACACGGACTGCACCGTGATCGTCGGCAGCACCTCGCGCACCGCCGCGACGACGTCCTCGGCGGTCGAGTGGGGACGGCGGTCGACCGCGTCGAGGACGGCCAGCCGCTGCTTGGTGACGCGGCGACCGGAGGAGCGCAGCCGGTCCGACCACGTCGCAGCCCGGCCGGAGTCCGCGGGTGCGGGACGATCCGTTGTCTGCATGCCCCCACCGTAGCGTTATCACGACGGACTCACAATAGCGAGGCGGGTCCTCCGGCGGCGGGCGGGATGGGCCCGGACACACGCTCGGAATAACCTGGGAACTGCCTGCGCGGACGGTGGAGCGGGAAGACGGCGCCCTCCGCCGCCGTTGTGCTGAGCGCAGACCCCACGCCACCGGCAGAAGGAGCCGTGCCCGTGATGCACCACCACAACAACGGACTCAAGACCGTCCTGCTGCTCGGCGGGATGTGGGCGGTGCTGCTCGCCATCGGCTGGGTCGTCGCGAGCAGCATGCGCAGCAGCCTCTTCATCTGGGTCTTCGCCCTGATCGGGCTGCTCTCGACCGCCTACAGCTACTGGAACAGCGACAAGATCGCCCTGCGCTCCATGCGGGCCATCCCCGTCACGGAGCAGCAGGCGCCGGGGTACTACCGGATCGTGCGGGAGCTCTCCCAGCGGGCGGACCGGCCGATGCCACGCCTGTACATCGCCCCCACGATGAGCCCGAACGCCTTCGCCACCGGGCGCGACCCGCAGAACGCGGCCGTGTGCGTCACCGAGGGGATCCTGCAGATCCTCGACGAGCGCGAGCTGCGCGGGGTGCTCGGCCACGAGCTGATGCACGTCTACAACCGGGACATCCTGACGTCGTCGATCGCCGCGGCCGTCGCCGGCATCATCACGTCCGCGGCCCAGGCCCTGCAGTTCGCGGCCATCTTCGGCGCCGGCCGGGGCGACGAGCGCGGCAACCCCCTGGTGGGGCTGCTCATGGCGTTCCTCGCGCCCGTCGCCGCCACCGTCATCCAGCTGGCCGTCTCCCGCACGCGCGAGTACGACGCCGACGAGGACGGCGCGCGGCTCACCGGCGACCCGCTGGCCCTGGCCTCGGCCCTGCGCAAGATCGAGATGGGCACGAGCGCCCGGCCGCTGGACCCGGCCGACCAGAAGCTGGTCAACACCTCCCACCTGATGATCTCCAACCCGTTCCGCGGCGGCGGGGTGGCGGGCCTCTTCCGCACCCACCCGCCGACGGCCGACCGGGTGGCGCGGCTCGAGGGCATGGCCGGCCTGCGCCGCTGACGCGCGCCCCGCCGAGGCGACGGCGCCCCTCACCACGGAAGGTGAGAGGCGCCGTCATCGTCGTCGGGGTCCGGGTTCCCCGGCCCGGGCGGGCGGCAGGTCAGGACCTGAAGGACACGTGCTTCTTCGACCCCTTGGCCGTGCAGACGATCACGTGCTTGCCGGTGCGGTCCGCCTTGTGCGCCGCCTCCGTGAAGTCGCTGGCCTCGCCCCCGCACAGGCGCGCGGCCCGGGCCGCGGCGCGCTTGATGCTCACGTTCTCCAGGACGACCTTCGTGCCGACGGCCACGTCGACCTTGCCGTCCGCCGCGGCCGCCGGCGTCACCCAGGCGCCGGCCACGAGCGCGCCGGACGTCAGCACCCCCACCGCTGTCCTCTTCCATGCCTTCACAGTTGCCCCCCGGCCGTGTGATCCAGTGTTACTAAAGATAAGGCGTGGACCCGCGGTATTCGCGACTGTGACGCCGATGGTGCGCGGCCGGAGGGGTGTCCGGGGAGCAGTGCCCGCGTCGGCGCTCGCTTCGGCACAGGTGGCCGTGGTTGCTCCGATCTTCGTCGCGCTTCCGGGCACAGGCAACGGGGCATTTCTGGGGGCTTCCGCGCTCACCGGCGTTCTGGCTTGCTGGAGGTACCGATGAACCGGTTCCTGCCGGCTCGCACGGATCCGCGCGTCGTGCAGTGTCGATGCGCGCGGGGGACGTGGGCGGCAGGTGGACGGTCGAGCACGACGGGCGCTCGTCCCTGACGGGCGGGTGTCCGGTCCATCCGATCCCTGGAGGCTGGTACCGATGACCACCCCGATGCACATCGCCCGCATCACCGACGCGCAGAGGATGGGCCGCCGCGCCGGATGGAACCACCGGATGCTGATGAACGACTTCGACCGGCCGGCCGGGCAGTGGAGCGCCCTCCTGGCGGCCATCCGCGTCAACCCCTGGGCACCCGGGGTGTACCCGCAGACCGACGTCACCGAGGACGAGGCGGCGGAGTACGCCGCGCAGTGGGAGCGCGGGTTCGGCGTCGGCGACAACGAGGCGCTGGCGCAGCTGCGCCGTCTCGCCGCCGTGCGACAGGCGCCCCACGCCGCCTGAGGCCGTGAGGACATGTCCCCGGGCGCCGGTGCCGCGCGGGCCGGCCGTGCTGGGGCAGGCTCCCGGAGCTTTCGCCGACCGGGGCGGACGGCCCGGATCAGCGGTCGTCGGCGAGCCGGGTCCGGGCGCTCGGCGGTTCCTGCCGACGCCTCCCGGCCGCGTGGTTCGGGGATTGCCGTGACTGTCCGTGGTGGGCCGGTGACCGGTCGTCCGCGGACTCGCTGCGGAGCCGGGCAGCCCGCGGATGCACGACCCCCAGGGGTCCGCCCGGTCCTCCTGCCGTCCGGGGACCGGTGGGCGCCCCACTCCTTGTGGGCTGCAGAGCGGACGCGCCCTGCATGGAAACGCGCACATACTGACCACCATGGGGGCCCTGCAAACATCGCTTTCGTTCTTGGACGCTCCGACCGGCGTCGCCTGCGTCTATGCCCTGGTGCTGCTGTGCGCTGTCGTCCTCGTCTATTACTTCCCTGTGCGAGCCGGTCTCCACTCCACTGCCGAGCACCGCGCTGCACCAGTGGGAGAGCCGGGCGAGGATGCCCCGGGCGCCCTCGACGACCTCCAGGGCGACCCGTGGCCGATCTACTGAACGGCCACGCGCACCCCAGGGGCCACCACCCGGTCCGCCCCTAGGTCGGGTTCCGGGAGCTGATCCGTCGTTGCCCGTCCGCCGGGGGAGTGGTTCACCGTGCCTTGCGTGACGACGAGGACGTGGTGGAGAAGCCCTGACGGTCCGCCGGGGGCCGCAGCCTGTGGTCGGGGCGGCGGAGCCGGCGCAGGCCACGGTGGCGCCTCGTCCCGGACCCGGGCCGACCACGCCGTCACCGTGGGCGTGCAGCGTCGAGATGTCACGCAGGGGGCTCAGGGGAGTGCGCCGCCATGGGTGCCGGATGCTCCGCGGTCGGTGTGCAGCAGCGGGCCACCGGGGGTGCTCCACGGACGGCACGGTGGAGGGCGAGTTCCCCGGGGCTGCGGCAGCCACGCCGTCGTCGGCGGCTCCATCCTCGGCCGGGCCGCAGAGCCCGTGAAAGGTCCGCCGGCCCGGTTCGGCCCAGGATGGCGGGGCCGAGTTCCACCGGAGCGCTCCGTCGGCCGATGTCGGCTCCTGCGGTCACGGCCCCGCCTCCCGGAGCCTCCGCGTGGACGTCCCACCGGGACGGCACCGACCAGGGGGCCAGTCGCCGGGTATGGCGAACGCCCGTCGCCACGAGCGGCGGGCCCTGCTGCGATCTCGTCGGAGCGCGCCCATGGCCCGTCTCCCACGGGGCCTTGGAGCCGGGTGCTGGTGGCCGCCACACGGCCCCGGGTCGCCCGCCGATGGTCCGGGGCGCCAGTCCCTGGAGCGCCCGTGCGGGGACGAGGAGACCGAGGGCGTGGCAGAGGGAAGCGCGACACCGGCGGGCGCGGGGCAGAAGAGTGGACAGCCGGGGCCACCTCAATAATTCACCATAGTTAACAGCATGGTCGGGGGGAATCGTAGGGGGCGTCGTGTCAGGGGAGTTCGCCGAGCCGTTCGCAGCGCGCAACACTGCGCACGGACCGAAGCACCGCATGTCCGGCAACGGACCGGGGGGCGCGGCGACGTCGCGTCGGGCCCTGCTCAGTGGCGGGGTGCTGCTCGCGGCCGTCACGGTCCTGGGGGGGCGCCTCCCGGCGCCCAGCGCGCCACCCCACGGGTTCGTGCTGTGGGGATCATCCTCCGCCGCCAGCCAGCTGGCCCGGCAGCACCCGCCCGGCTACCGCCCCGTGCGCATCGAGGGCCTGCTGTCCGAACTGCTCGACGTGCCCGGCACCACGCGGGCGGTCAGCGGTGACGTCTCGTGGCAGACCCTGTCGATGCGCAGCCACGACCACCCCTACGTCCTGGACCTGGCCTCCGGTACGGGGACCGGAAGCCTGCCGGGCCGGGGCTCGGTCACCGTGGCGAGCGCCGACGGGCGCGTGCCCGGCAGGTGCGGGCCGATCCCGGGCACGGTCGCAGGGGTGCGCTGCTCGATCCAGTCGGTGCCGGGCCGCAGCGGCGCGGTGCTCCTGCACCGCGACGTGCCGGGGGACGAGGTCGCGCTGGAGCCGGGCGCGGCCGTCCGGTGGCACACCGGCCTGGAGGAAGCCGACCGCGGCCGGCTGCACCTGCTGTGGATGGGCAAGAACAACATCGAGGACATTCCCCGGGTCCTCGCGGACACCGCGGCGACCCATGCCGTGGAGCCGGCCACCTCGGTGGTCATGGGCCAGTGGTGCACCTACACCGACCGGCGCGGCACGGTCGGCTGGGACCGGGTGCAGGAAGTCAACGCCGCCCACCGTCGCCGGTACGGGGCGCAGTACCACGACGTCATGGCCGACCTGCGCGATCCGGAGCTGTGGGACCTGCCTGCCCTGCGCCCGTACCGCATCGGTGCGTCGCGCCACGACCGGCGGTGGCTGGCGATGGGCCTGCCTCCGCGGTCGATCGTCGGCAGTGACCGCCGACATCTGAACGCGCTGGGCAACACCATCGTCGCCCACGGTCTCCACCGCTACCTCACCGGGCCGGGCGCGGAACTGGGCCTGCTCTCCGGCCAGCCGGGGAGCACGGTGCAGGCGCGGCTGCGGTGATCCGAGGAGCCGGCCGGCCGGCAAGGACACCGCCGGTGGAAGGGATCGCGCGGTGGGCGGGCGCCGGTGTCCGCCCCTCGGAACGGCAAGCACCCCCGGGCCGTGGAGCTGATCCCGGAGGCGGTGCCGCAGGAGTCCGCCGCGCCGAGGACCAGTGCGCTGTCGATGGCCGTGCAGAACCGCACCCCGGCGGCGGGGGACGGTGATCCCCTGCCGACCACGTCAGTGCAGATCGGCTCCCGGGCGTTCATCCAGCGGGCCGGGGAGTCCGGGCTCGTTCCCTCGAGGGGACCGATCGCTGGCTGCTGCGGCAACGGTCTCAGGGAGCGCTCCGGGTCGCGCGTGCCGGTCGAGCTGCTCGACCGGCACCGCTGGAGGGCGAGGCTCGAGCGGGCCAACGCGATCTCCGACCACCTCGGGAGCCGGCGCAGGCGCCACTGCGCGCTGGGCCGGGTCTCACCGGTTGCGTGCGAACGGGCGCACACCACCCTGGCCCAGGAATCCAGAAGCGGGACTCCACGGAACGGGACGCCACGGAACCCGCGTCACCCCGGTCCGGCCGACGGGGGTCGCTCCACTGCACGACCTCCGGCACTTGTCCGCCTCCGGGCCGACCGCGGAGGACACCACGCGCGGGGCTGCCGCCGGCCCCATGGGTCAGCAGGTTCTCGGAGCTCTTCCGGACTCCGCGCCGACTCCGGGAGAGTCCCGCGTCGCCGACCGGGGCTGATGCCCCGGATCAGCGGTAGTTGATGAACTGCAGGTCGACCTCGAGCTCCGAGCCCTTGAGCAGCGCGATGACGTCCTGCAGGTCGTCGCGGGACTTGGAGGAGACCCGCAGCTCGTCGCCCTGGATGGTCGCCTTGACGCCCTTGGGCCCTTCGTCGCGGATGAGCTTGGTGATCTTCTTCGCCTGGTCCTGGGCGATGCCCTCCTTGACGGACGCCTCGATGCGGTACTCCTTGCCGGAGGCGAAGGGCTCGCCGGCGTCGAGGGACTTCAGGGAGATCCCGCGCTTGACGAGCTTGGACTGGAAGACGTCCAGCACGGCGTTCACGCGCTCCTCGGAGTTCGCCTTCATGAGGATCTTCTCGCCGGAGAAGTCGATGTCGGCGCCGACGCCCTTGAAGTCGTACCGCTGGGCGATCTCCTTCTGCGCCTGGTTCAGGGCGTTGGACACCTCCTGCTTGTCGACCTTGCTGACGACGTCGAACGAGGAATCGCTGGCCATGCTGCCTCCTGTGCTGCGGGGATGCGGGCGGCCGGTGGGTGCCCGCCGGACTCGCCCTCCAGTTTACCGGGAGCGTCCCGTCACCGTTTCGTGACCTTCGCCCAAGGGTCCGTCCAGGTCGGCCTCCGAGGATGGCGGCATGAGCAGAGCGACGGATCCCGACGACGTGGTGCCCCGTTCCTCCCGGACCCGGCGCGGCCCCGCCGTCGCGGCGACCGCCCTGGCGGTCCTCCTGCTGACGGGCCTGGGCCTGTCCCCGGCCATGGCCACGGCCACCCTGACGGCGTCCCCGTACGGTGCCCCGGGCTCCGCGCCGACGGGGGCGGGAGAGCTGGACCCCGAGGTGGCGGAGCGGCTCGCGGGCGTGGCCCAGGACCTGGCGGAGGCCATCACCCACGGCGAGATCACCGAGCGCCAGGCCGCGGCGTTCCTCCAGCAGGTGAGCCGCAGGATCGCCGGCTGAGGGGTCGACGGCCGGGCCGACGGGCCCACCGCGGGGCGCGGCGGCAATTTCGCATCCCGCCCGATCTTCTGTACTGTTGAAGTGCTCCCGCACGCGGGGGCCGCCGCTGCCGGTCCGCGAGGCCCGGCAGTGCAACCCCGGCAGATTACCCGAGCGGCCAAAGGGGGCTGACTGTAAATCAGCTGGCAATGCCTACGGGGGTTCGAATCCCTCATCTGCCACGGGTGATGTCGCAGGACATCGCGAAGCACCCCGGACCACCGGTCCGGGGTGCTTCTGTCTTCCCGTGGCCCCGCAGCGCCGAGGCCACGCAGCGGCCGTGCCGCGGCGCCGGGGCCGTGCCCGCGCGGTCCCTCCCCTCCGGGACGCTGGGCCCCGTCGCGGCGCGGGCCGCCTCCTCGCCCGGGCGCGGCGCCTTCCGTCCGGTGAGGGGCGACGGCCCTGGTGGGGCCCGGAACCCCGGCGGTGACGGCCCCGACTGTGACGCGACGCTGTGCAAACACTGCGTTAACCGATGCGAACAGTATGAGATTTCCTATATGTTGGGGAGTGCAGCAGTCATCCGGGCACGGTTCAGCATCGCCGAGCTGACCGTGGGAACCCCCCGCACCGGATGACCGGCAGCACGACGACTCCTGCGACGGTCCCCGGTGCGCGCCCGGGACGCCATGGGTCGGTCTGCCGGGCGCTGCCGCCTGCGGGCGGGCCCAGGGGGCCGACACGGCTGAGGAGATACACCGACATGACTGCTGTGAAGAAATGGGTGGCCGCCGGTTCGTCGGCCGCTGTCCTGGCGGGAGGCCTGTTCCTGGGCACCCCGGCCGCCTACGCCGACACCTGCACCGCTCCCGGGGCCGGTACCACGGTGAGCAACCTGATCACCGCCGCCGACGAGCTCCACGACACGGGCGTGCACTTCAACTCCCTCGTGGCCGACGAGGGCGTCCTCGCGCAGCTCCAGGCCCAGCAGGCCGTGCTGGAGGACGCCATCGTGAACGACTCCACCCTCGACCGCGCCCAGGGTGCCTGGACCGCGATCGCGGACCTGCAGCAGTCCTACGCCGAGTCCACCGACGACCCGGCGGTCGACGACGCCTACGCGGCCTCCGCCGCCGCCGCGGCGAACTTCCAGGCCGTCGCCCTGGACGCCCGCGCCGAGGGCCTGGTGTTCATGGAGAACGGCGCCGACCTCGTGGCGCTGTTCGAGGCGAGCTGCGGCGGGCTGGCCCCGGCCGGCACCGTCGACTCGGGCGAGGACGACGGGAGCGGCACGGACACCGGCACCAACACCGGTCTGAACGTGGACACCGCCCAGGCCGAGGAGACCGACGCCGCCCCGCTGGCCGCCCTCCTGGCCGCCGGTGCCGCAGCCTCCGCCGCCGTGGCCCTGCGGATGCGCCGCCGCGCGCGCGTCTGATCCCACGATGCCGACCGCCCCGGTGCCGCTGCCCTGCGGCACCGGGGCATAGCATTGTCCCCGACCCCCACCCCTGCCCCAGGAGCCGTCCGCATGGATCCCGCACAGCCCACGGAACCGCCGGCGCGCCGCCCGCGCTGGGCCGCCCCCGCCGCGGCCCTGGGGGCGCTCGCGCTGGGCGCCGCCGTCCTCGTGGCCCAGCCCTGGGAGGGGGAGCCCTCCGCCGCCGACCCCGCGGCGCCGTCCGTGTCCGCGAGCCGGACGCCCGGCCCGGGCGGGACCTCGGCGACGACCGCGCCGGAGCCCCCGGGGGACGCGCCGCGGGCGGCCGCGCCCGTGGGGCTCAGCGTGCCGGACGCGGGCCTCGACGTCCCCGTCCTGCCGCTCACCCCCACCGAGCAGGACCTCGCCGCCCAGTCCCTGGTCCCGCCGGAGACGCCCGACGGCTACTGGCTCACCCCGTACGGCACGCCCGGCGCGGGCTCCCGGAACACCACCTACATCGCCGGGCACAGCTTCGAGGGCCGCGAGGCCCCCTTCAACGCCCTGAGCGACCCGTCCCTGATCGGCAGCGAGGTCCAGGTCCGCACGGAGACCGGGACGGTGGACTACGTGGTGGACTCCGTGGTCACCCACGACAAGGACACCCTCAAGGACAGCGACATCTGGAACGTCGTGCCCAACCGGCTGGTGATCATCAGCTGCTACACCGAGGACCTGTGGGGCCGCAACGTCGTCGTCACGGCGTCCCCCGCCCGCTGACCCGGATCCCCTGAGCCGGCGGGGCCGGCTCAGCCCAGTGCCGAGCGCACGCGCGGGAGCACCTCCGTCCCGAGCAGGGCGATCGCGTCGATCGTCAGGGGGTGCGGGACCCCGCCGGCGTCCATCCGCAGCAGCAGCCGCTCGTGCCCCAGGGCACGCTGCTGGGCCACGATCTTCGCCACGACCTCGTCGACGTCGCCCACCACGAGGGACCCCTCGGGGGCGCACTCCCGGTCGTACTCCGCCCGGCTCCAGCGCGGGTCCTCCGGCACGATGGGCCCGTGGCTGCGGGCGCCGGCGGCGAAGTACGGATAGCTCGCCTCCCGTGCCTGCTCCGTGGTGCGGGCCACGAACCCGGGCACGTTGAGGCTCACCGGTGTGGCGGTGTCGCGGCCGAACTCGCCGAGGGACCGGCGGTAGACGGCCACCGTCTCCACCGCCTCGGCGTACGGGCCGTGGGTGCGCAGCAGGGCCAGGGGGAGGCCGAGCGCGGCGGCGCGCACGACGGAGCGCAGGTTCCCGGAGGAGGCGACCCACAGGGGCAGCCCCTCCTGGAGGGGCCGCGGCTCGATGTCCAGCTCCGCGGCGTGGCGGGTGAGGGCGCCGTCGAAGGTGACGGGGCTCGTCTCGAGCACCTGCAGCAGCTGCAGCAGCTTCTCCTCGAACAGGGCGTCGGGGTCCTGGCCCCCGAGCCCCAGCGCCCGCAGCACCCTCTCGGACGCCCCCCGGCCCACGATCATCTCGGCGCGCCCGCCCGAGATGTTGTCCAGCATGGCGATCTGCTCGTAGAGCCGCACGGGGTCACCGGCCGGGAGCACGGAGACGGCGGTGGTCAGCCGCAGCCGCCGGGTGCGCCCGGCGATCGCGGACAGCAGCACCACGGGGGAGGCCGCCACCACGTCCGTGCCGTGGTTCTCCCCGACGCCCATCACGGCCAGCCCGGCGTCCTCGGCGGCCTCGGCCTGCTCGATGATGTCCCGCAGGCGCTGCCGGCTGTCCGGGCGGGCGCCCGAGACGGGATCCGGGGCGACCTCGCCCAGGGAGAAGATGCCGATCTCGAAGCTCATGGCGCCTCCGAACGCGGGTCCGGTCTCCAGTCTAGGGAGCGCGCCCCGCGCCCGGCGGGCCGGCCTTGTGCCACGAGTGAAATGCTGTGCCCGCGCGCGGCCCGGCGCCTACGCTGGAGGCATGGCTACCGTTGACATCACCCAGGACACCCTGGGCCAGACCATCGCCGAGAACGACATCGTCCTGCTCGACTGGTGGGCCGACTGGTGCGGCCCCTGCAAGCAGTTCGCCCCCACCTACGAGGCGGCCTCGGAGAAGCACTCGGACGTCGTGTTCGGGAAGGTCGACACCGAGGACCAGCAGATGCTCGCCGCGTCCGCGCAGATCTCCTCGATCCCCACCCTGATGGCCTTCCGCGAGGGCATCCTCGTCTTCTCCCAGCCGGGCGCGCTGCCCGCCTCCGCCCTCGAGCAGGTGATCGACGCCGTCAAGGGCCTCGACATGGAGGAGGTCCGCGCCGAGGTCGCCAAGCAGTCCCCGGACGCGCCGGGCGCCTGAGCGGCACCCGCCCCCGGACGACGGCGGCGCCCCTCACCTTCGGCGGTGAGGGGCGCCGCCGTCGTCCGCGGCCGGGACGGGCTCAGACGACGCCGGTGACGCCGAGCAGCGAGCCGATGGCGAACGTGGCGACCAGGGCGAGCGCCCCGCCCACCACCATGCGCAGGGCCGCGCGGCCCCGCTGGGGGGCCTCGCCGAGCCTGGCGCCCAGCCAGCCGGTGAGGCCGAGCGCGGCGAGCACGGCGACGAACGTCACCGGGATCCGCCACACGTCGGGCGGGAGGAGGATGGCGAGCATGGGCAGCAGGGCCCCGAGGAAGAAGGACAGCGCGGAGGCGACCGCGGCGTTCCACGGGCTGACGACGTCCTCCTCGCTGATGTTCAGCTCGGCGTCGAGGTGCGCGGCGAGGGCGTCGTGCGCGGTGAGCTCCCGGGCCACCCGGTGGGCGGTCTCGGCGGACAGGCCCTTGGCCTCGTAGATCCCCGCGAGCTCCTCGAGCTCGGCCTCGGGCATCTCCGCCAGCTCCCGCCTCTCCTTGGCGATCAGGGCCCGCTGGGAGTCCGACTGGCTGGAGACCGACACGTACTCGCCCTGGGCCATGGACAGGGCCCCGCCCACCAGGGCCGCGGTCCCGGCGACGAGGATCGCGCCGGTGCTCGTCGTGGCACCGGCCACGCCCACCACGACCGCGGCGACCGAGACGATGCCGTCGTTGGCGCCGAGCACCCCGGCGCGCAGCTTGTTCATCCGCTCGGTGTAGCCGGTGGCGTGGGGCTCGGTGAGGAGGTGGTCCTGGGTCATGGCACCATTCAACGCCCGTGGGCGGGACCGTGCCAGCAAGGACAGGATTGCCTCACCTGCCCGGGGGCTCACCGCCTCCGGTGGTCCTCCGGGTGCAGCCGCGGCGCGAACGACGGCTTGCGGAAGCCCGAGGCGCGCAGCAGCCGCACGACCCGCTGCCGGTCGCCCCGCCACGGCTCGAGCAGCTCGAGCATCCGGCGGTCGTCGCCGGGGCGGCGGTCGAAGAACCAGCACACCCACGTGGCGAGGTGGAAGTCGAAGACGCTCACCGAGTCCGGGTCCCCGTGCGTGCACTGGACGATCTCGGCGACCGTCCACGGCCCCAGGCCGGGGATCGAGCGCAGGCCGCGGTGCAGGTCCGCGTCCAGCGGCGCCCGGCCCAGCCGCTCCAGGGCCGCCGCCCGCTCGGCGACGCGCCGCACCGTGGCCGCACGGGCGCCGTCGACCCCGGCGCGGTGCCACTCCCACACGGGCACGGCCGCCCACGCCCCGGCGGTCGGCGGGACGCGCATCCCGCCGGGGGCGGGCCCCGGGGCGGGTTCGCCGTACCGGCGCACGAGCTGCCGGTGGGCGGCCACGGCCTCCCGGACCGTGACGCGCTGCTCCAGCACCGAGACCACGGCGCGGTCCAGGACCCGCCCCGTGGAGGGCAGCCGCAGCCCGGGGTGGTGGTGCCGGGCGGCGAGCAGCCGGTGGGGCAGGGCGCGGAAGGCCTCGGAGGCCTCGAAGCGCGCCCAGGAGTCCTCCGCCCCGGCCCAGCGCGGGGCCTCCGCCAGGAACTGCTCGGCCCCCGGGCCCCACGTGCGCACGAGCACGGGACGGTGCAGCGGGGACCCCGTCCCGGCGCGGGAGAAGCGCGCCGAGACCGGCCCGGCGGCGGTGCGGGCCACGACCCACACGACGTCGGGGGCGAGCACCCGCACCAGGGGGTCCGCGGCGCCGCGGGAGAGCACCCCGAGGGTCTGGCCCAGGTGCACGGGACCGTCCGGGTCCCAGACGAGCTCGCCGTCCGCGGCCGGGCGCGCGGGCGCGGCCGGCGCGGGGGAGGCGGAGGAGGGCATGAGACCATGATGGCAGTCCTGTCCGACGTCCGTGCGCCCCCGGACGTTCCCCGAGGAAGCCCCGGAGAAGCCCCGCGCCATGCCCGCCACCGCCCTCCCGCGCCCCGCGGCCCCCGCGACCGCCCCGGGCCGCGGGGCGCGCCTGCTGCCGGTGGCCGTGGGCGTCCTCGTGCTGGTCCTCTACCTCTGGTGGTCGCTGCTGCAGTGGCACCGCTGGGAGGTGCCGTCCTGGGACCTGGGCATCTTCACGCAGCTCGCGAAGTCCTACGCCGCCGGCGAGGGTCCCCGCGTGGACATCAAGGGCCACGGCTACAACCTGCTGGGCGACCACTTCCACCCGCTGCTGGTCCTGCTCGGGCCGGTCTACGCGCTGTTCCCCTCGGCCCTGACGCTGCTCGTGGTCCAGGACGTGCTCGTGGCCGTCTCGGCGTGGGCCCTGACCCGGTGCGCGGTGCGCGCCCTCGGGGCTGCGCCGGGCACCGCGCTGGGCCTCGCCTACGGGCTGAGCTTCGGGGTGCAGGCGGCCGTGGCCGTGCAGTTCCACGAGGTGGCCTTCGCCCTGCCCCTGCTCGCGCTGTCCCTGGGCGCGCTCGTGGAGCGGCGCTGGACGGGCGCGGCGGCGTGGGCCGCGCCCGTCGCGTTCGTCAAGGAAGACCTCGGCGTCACGGTCGCCGTGCTCGGGCTCGTCCTGGCCTGGCGCGCGCGCCGGGAGGCCCCCGGGGACCGCCGCGCGGCGGCACTGGGATTCGTGCTCGCGGCCTGGGGCGCGGCGTGGTCCGTCCTCGCCGTGGCCGTGGTGCTGCCCGCCCTCAACCCCGCGGGGGAGTTCGCCTACGCCGACCGGCTCGACGCCGGGGCCGCGCTCGCCGACCCGCTGGCCGCCGTGGTCTCCCTCGTCGTGCCCGCGCAGAAGGCCCTGACCTGGCTGACCACGCTGCTCGTGGGCGTGGGGGTCGTGCTCCGCTCGCCGCTGGCGCTCGTGGCCCTGCCGACCCTGCTGTGGCGGATGCTCTCCCCGAACCACGGCTACTGGGGCACGGAGTGGCACTACAACGCCGTGGTCATGCCGGTCGTGCTCGCCGCCCTGGTCGACGCGGTGCTCCGGCTGCGCCGCGGCCCGCACCGGCCGCTGCGGCGCGCGGCCCGGGCCGCCCCGTGGGCGGCCCTCGCCGTCGCGCTCCTGCTGGTCCCCGGCCGCCCGCTCGGCGACCTCGCCGACCCGGCCGCCTACCGGGCGGACCCGCGGGCCGCGGCCAAGGCCGCGGTCGTCGCGGCCCTGCCCCAGGGGGCCAGCGTGAGCACGGACCTGACGCTGCTCCACCACCTGGTGCCCACCACGGACGTGCACTGGATCGGCAACGCGGGGGACCCGCCCCCCGACTACGTGGTGGTGGACCGGATGGGCGCCGCGTGGGGCGGCAACCCGCCCGGGGACGTCGCCGCGTACGCGACGGAGGCCTACGGCGCGCCCTACGCCGTCGTGCGTGACGAGGAGCACCTCGTGGTCGTGCGGCGGCAGGGCTGAGCCGGGCCCCCCGTGCGATAGACTGACAGGACCGAATCCGGTCACTCCCTCACTTTCTCGTGCAACGCGATGCCGCTCCAGGCGCATCGTGTTCGGCCGCGCCGCGCGCGCGCCGTGTCCGACGCTCCCGCCGCAGGCGGGAACCCAGTGGTTGGCAGGGACGTCCGGACACCCACCGTGGCCGCAGCCCCCGGCACCCCACCCGGTACCGCCCGGGCCGCCACCCGCACAGAACGAGGAACCTGCATGTCCGACACCCCCGCCACCCCCGAGACCGCCGACGAGCCCACCACCACGTTCGCCGACCTCGGCATCGACCCCCGCGTGCTCTCCGCCGTCGAGGACCTCGGCTACGAGACGCCCACGCCGATCCAGGAAGCCACCATCCCGGTGCTGCTCCGGGGCAACGACGTCGTGGGCCTGGCCCAGACCGGCACCGGCAAGACCGCCGCGTTCGCGATCCCCGCCCTGTCCCGGCTCGCCGAGCTCGCCGACGTCAACGGCGTCTCCCGCGACACCCAGGTGCTCGTGCTCGCCCCGACCCGCGAGCTCGCCCTCCAGGTCGGCGAGGCGTTCTCCTCCTACGCCACCCACCTCGAGGACTTCACCGTCCTGCCCGTCTACGGCGGCTCGCCCTACGGCCCCCAGCTGGCCGGCCTGCGCCGCGGCGCCCAGGTCGTCGTCGGCACTCCCGGGCGCGTGATCGACCACCTCAAGAAGGGCTCCCTGGACCTGTCCCACCTGCAGTACGTGGTCCTCGACGAGGCCGACGAGATGCTGCGCATGGGCTTCGCCGAGGACGTCGAGGAGATCCTCTCCCAGACGCCCGTCGAGAAGCAGGTCGCCCTGTTCTCCGCGACCATGCCTCCCGCCATCCGCAAGATCGCCAAGCAGTACCTGCGCGACCCGCAGGAGATCGCGGTCAAGGGCAAGACCACGACCGGCACGAACACCCGCCAGCGCTACCTGCAGGTGATGGGCTCCCACAAGATGGAGGCCATGACCCGCATCCTCGAGGTCGGCGACTACGACGGCGTCATCGTCTTCGTGCGCACCAAGGCCGCCACGGAGGAGGTCGCCGACCGGCTCAAGAGCCGCGGCTACACCGCCGCCGCCATCAACGGCGACATCCCGCAGAACATGCGCGAGCGCACCGTCGAGGCCCTGCGCGACGGCAAGATCGACATCCTCGTGGCCACCGACGTCGCCGCCCGCGGCCTCGACGTCGAGCGGATCTCCCTCGTGGTCAACTACGACATCCCCCACGACACCGAGTCCTACGTGCACCGGATCGGGCGCACCGGCCGCGCCGGGCGCTCCGGCGAGGCCATCCTGTTCATGACCCCCCGGGAGAAGTACCTGCTGCGGGCCATCGAGAAGGCCACCCGCCAGCCGGTGGAGCTCATGCGCATGCCCTCCACCGAGGACGTGAACCAGACCCGCAAGGACCGGTTCGCGCAGCAGATCACCGACACCATGGAGTCCGAGGACCTCACCCAGTTCCGCGAGCTCGTGGAGCAGTACCAGGACGAGCACGACGTCGACGCGGTGGAGATCGCCGCCGCGATCGCCGTGATGGCCCAGGACGGGCGGCCCTTCTTCGTGGAGGAGCTCCCCGAGCCGGTCCAGCGCACCCGCGACCGCGACCGCGGCCGGGACGGCGACGAGCGCCCGCGCCGGGAGCCGCGCGTGGAGAAGGGCATGGCCACCTACCGGCTGGCCGTCGGCCACCGCCACCGCGTCTCGCCCGGCTCCGTCGTGGGCGCCCTCACCAACGAGGGCGGCCTGAGCGGCGGCCAGATCGGCGCGATCGACATCCGCTCCACCCACACCCTCGTGGGCCTGCCCGAGAACCTGCCCGCCTCGACCCTGGACCGCCTCGCCGGCACCCGGATCAACGGCGAGCTGATCCACCTCGAGGCCGACCACGGCCCGGCCGCCGGAGGGCGTCCCCGCCCGAAGGGCACCTCCTCCTACCAGGACCGGCCGCGCCGCAACGCCCCCGCCCGCGGCGGGGAGTCCCGTGGCGGGGAGTCCCGCGGCGGCTACCAGGGCAAGCGGGCCGACCGCGACGGCGACCGGCCCTTCCGCAAGCCGCGCCAGAAGAAGTACTGACCCGGCGGCGCGAGCGCGCCCCGAGGACGGCGACGGGAACAGGACGAGGGGGACGGGCCGAGCGGCCCGTCCCCCTCGTCCTGTTCCTTCATCTGCCGCTCACACGCCGCCGCTGGGGTGAGGCGCATGGCGAGTGCACGCTGGGAGAGGCCGCGGACGGAGCTGAGGTCCGTCCGTTCCCGCGTGCTGGCCACCACCCTCGGCCTCCTCGCCGCGGCCCTGCTCCTGGTGGGCGGGCTCACCCACTACCTGCGGCTCGTGGACCTCGACGAGTCCGTGCGCCAGGACATCGTGCAGGCGGCCGGGGAGCTGCAGCGGCTGGCCCAGCGCGGTCCGCTGGGCCCCGACGCGTCCCCGTCCGAGGACCTCGACGCCACGGCCGAGGAGCCGTTCACCGACGTCGCCCAGCTGTTCTGCACGTTCATGACCACAACCGTGCCGGGGAGCACGAGAGCATCCTCGTGCTCGTCGACGGGGAGCCGGCCTTCGAGCACGCGCACCGGTCCCGATTCCAGCTCGACGCCCCGGCCACCGTCGCCGCGGTCGCCGAGCGCGCCCGCCCGGGCCGGACGGTCGTCTTCGACCACGAGCAGGACGGGCGCGCGCTGCGCCTGGGGGTGATCTCCGTGCGCCTCGACGAGGACCCCCGGCAGGGCTACCTCGTGGTGGGCTTCGACATGAGCGCCCAGCGGGACATCGTGCTGGCGTCCCTGTGGCGCTACCTCGTCATCGCAGGGCTGGCGATGGTCGTCGCCGGGCTGGCCGCCTGTGTCATGGTCGGCCGGGTCACCGCCCCCGTCACCCGTCTGCGCCCCGCGTGCGTCTGCACCTTACGCCCGCGCCGGCGGGGCCTGGCCCAGCAGCTGCTCGACGACCTCCTCGCGGGCGGACCTCCCGCCGGTGAGGGGGCCCTCATGTTCTCATGCCCGTCTCACGCCGTTCCGGGACACCGGGCGCCATGAAGATCCTCTGGTCGGCCCTCTCCCTCGTGGTCGTCACGGTCCTCGCGGTGCTGCTGTGGGGCGCCGCCACCGGCACGGAGCGGGTCGAGGTCGTGCGCGACGGGGTCGCCGTCACGGGCGCACCCGGATCCTCCCCGGACCGCTCCCCGGACGGCTCGCCGGAGCCCGCCCGGGACGGCGGGGCTCCGCCGCCCCCGGCGCGGACCCGTCCGGGGGTCCGTTCCCGGACGGGGCGAGGAGCGCGACGAGCGTGACGGGCGGGCCGGCCGCGCCTGCGGCACCTCCCGCTCCACCGGCGCAGGTGCCGGTGCCCGTGCAGCCCGCTCCGCCCGTCGGCGACGGGGACGACGACACGGACGATATCGCGGACGACTTCGGGGAGGGCCCGGGAGGCGACGCGGAGGACCCCGGGGGCGACGGCTGAGGTCCTGGTCGGGACCGGTCCGGGTCCCCGGGAGCCCCCGCCGGGAACGCCCGGGCCGATTTTTGTTTTGCCGAAACGTGCTGGTAGAGTCTTCGTCGTTGCCCCGATAGCTCAGTGGTAGAGCGCCATCTTGGTAAGATGGAGGTCCCGGGATCGATTCCCGGTCGGGGCTCTCATGATGAGCTCCCGTGGCCCGGCCCTCCGGCCGGTTCCCACGGGTTCTCATCTACCTGGCGGTGTAGCTCAGCTGGTTAGAGCGCACGACTCATAATCGTGAGGTCGACGGATCGAGCCCGTCCACCGCTACGGCGACAAGCCCGTGATCCTTGCCGGTCACGGGCTTTTGTCGTTCCCCCGCCCGTTTCCCCGGTGCCGCGGGGCTCCGCCGTAGACTGGTCGGGCGCCCGCCGCCCGGCGGGCGGCCCCGTCCCCGAGGAGCTGCCATGCCCGTCAACCCCGACCTGGTCGGGCGGACGTACCCGCCGGCCGAGACCTACAGCGTCGGCCGGGAGGCGATCCGCGAGTTCGCCCGCGCCGTGCAGGCCGGCCACGCCGCGCACCACGACGTCGACGCCGCCCGCGCCCTCGGCCACGCGGACCTCGTCGCACCCCCCACCTTCGCGATCGTCGTGGCCCAGCGCGCCGACGCGGCGCTGATCGCCGACCCCGAGGCCGGCATCGACTTCTCGCGCGTGGTCCACGCCGACCAGCGCTTCACCCACCACCGCCCGATCGTCGCCGGCGACGAGCTCGTGGCCGAGCTGCACGTGGACCAGGTCCGCGCGATGGGCTCCGGGGCGATGATCACCTCGCGCGCCGAGATCAGCACCGTGGCCGGGGAGCCGGTCGCCACCACCGTCTCGTCCCTGCTGGTACGCGGAGAGGACCAGTGACCGTGCACACCACCATTGCCTTCGACGGCCTCGAGAAGGGCCAGGACATCGGCGAGCGCCGCATCGAGCTCTCCCGGGCGGACCTCGTGAGGTACGCGGGCGCGTCCGGGGACCTCAACCCGATCCACTGGAACGAGGAGTTCGCCCGCTCCGTGGACCTGCCCGACGTCATCGCCCACGGCATGCTCACGATGGGCGCCGCCGTCCAGCTCGTCGTCGACTGGGCGGGCGACCCGGGCGCCGTCGTCGACTACCAGACCCGTTTCACCAAGCCGGTCGTCGTGCCCAACCGGTACGGCACCGCGGTGGAGCCCTCCACGGCCCTGACGGTCTCCGGGAGGATCGGTGCGCTCGACGACGCGGCGCGCACCGCGCGCGTCGACCTCACGGTGACGGCCCCCGACCTCTCCGCCCCCGGCGCCGACCCGGCGACGGCGGCACCCCTCAAGGTGCTGGTCAAGGCCCAGGCCGTGGTGCGGCTGGCGTGAGGGCCTGGCGCAACGCCGTCCTCGCCGGGTACCTGGCATCGGGGCTCGCGGTCTCCGCCTGGCTGACCCGCCTGCCCGCCATCGCGGACGCTCTCGGGCTGTCCCCGGCCACGCTGGGCGCCGTGCTGCTCACCCAGACCGTCGCCGCCTTCGTCTCCGTCTCCACGTCCGGGATGACCGTGCTGCGCCTCGGCGCGTCCCTGACCCTGCGGCTGACGTCGGCGGTCGTCGTGGCCGGGCTCGTGCTGATCGGCCTCGGCGTGTCCGTGTTCGCGTCGCTGCCGGTGACGGTCGCCGGGATGCTGCTGTTCGGTCTCGGGTCGGCCACCTGGAACGTGGCCGCCAACGTGGAGGGCGCAGCGCTCGAGAGCGGGCTGGGCAAGCACGTCATGCCCGTGATGCACGCGTTCTTCTCGATCGGCACCGTGCTCGGCGCCGCCGTCGGCGCCCTGGCCTCCGCCGCGCGCGTGCCGGTCGTGTGGCACGTCGGCGGCATGGCCGCGGTGGTCCTTGCCCTGGTGTGGGGCTCCCTGCCGTTCCTGCGCGGCGAGGGCACCCGGGTCCGGCCGGAGGAGCCCCGGACGGACACCGGCTCGATCGACCTCGCGGCGCTGGCGGCGGACCGCCCCGCCCGGGGGATGCGGGCGGCGTGGCGCGATCCGCGGACCGTCCTCATCGGCGTCTTCACCCTCGGCGTGGCCCTCGCGGAGGGCGCCGCCAACGACTGGGTGGCCCTCGCCCTGACCACCGGCTACGGCACGAGCGAGGCGCTCGGCGCGGTCGGCTACGGGGTCTTCGTCGCCGCCATGACCACGGGCCGGCTCGCCGGGACGCCGCTGCTCGACCGGTTCGGGCGGGTCGCCATCCTGCGCGCGGCGTGCTCGCTGGCCCTTGTGGGCCTGGCTGTCTTCATCGTCTCCCCGTGGCTGGAACTGGGGATCGCGGGTCTGTTCCTGTGGGGCCTCGGCGCCTCCCTCGGCTTCCCCGTGGGCATGTCCGCGGCCTCGGACGACCGCCACAACGCCGCGGCCAACGTCTCCGTGGTCTCCACCCTGGGCTACGGGGCGTTCCTGGGCGGGCCGCCGCTGCTGGGCCTGCTCGGGGAGGCCGTCGGCGTGCGGTACGCCCTGGCCGCCGTCGCGGCGCTCGTCGTCGTGTCCCTGCTGCTCGTCCCCGCCCTGCGCGCGCCGGCGACGGCGCACCGGCCGACCGGCCGCGGCCGATAAACTGGCGGCCATGGACTCCCCTCGCATCGCAGAGCTCACCACGGCCGCCGTGGGCGGACCCGCCCACTACTACGTGCGCGCGGACGCCGAGCAGGACGTCGTCGACGCCGTCGCGGCCGCCGACGCCGAAGGCCGCCCCGTGCTGGTCGTGGGCGGGGGCTCGAACCTCATCGCGGCCGACGCCGGCTTCGCGGGCACCGTCGTGCACGTGGCCTCCCGGGGCGCCGACGTCGTGGCCGAGGAGCCCGGGGCCGCGGTCCTGGAGGTCCAGGCCGGCCACCCGTGGGACGACCTCGTCGCCGCCGCCGTGGCGCAGGGCCTGGTGGGCATCGAGGCGCTCTCCGGGATCCCCGGCACGACCGGGGCCACCCCCGTGCAGAACGTCGGGGCCTACGGCCAGGAGGTGGCGCAGACCGTCGAGCTCGTGCGCGCCTGGGACCGGCACGAAGCGCGCGTGCGCGAGTTCATGCCCGCCGAGCTGGCGTTCTCCTACCGGGACTCGGTGCTCAAGCGCACCACCGTGGAGGGCTCGCCCCGGTTCGTGGTCCTCGCCGTGCGCTTCCGGCTCGCACGGGGCGCCGAGAGCGCCCCGGTGCGCTACGCCGAGCTCGCCCGGCGCCTGGGCGTCGCGGTGGGGGAGCGCGCCCCGCTGGCCGCGGTGCGGGACACCGTCCTGGCCCTGCGCACGGGCAAGGGCATGGTCCTCGACCCCGCCGACCGGGACACCTACAGCACCGGCTCGTTCTTCACGAACCCGATCCTGCCCGCGGACCTGCTGGGGGACCGGGTCCCCGCCGACGCCCCCCGCTTCCCCGTCGCGGACGCCGCCGGGCGCCTGCTCGAGGACCGGGTGAAGCTCTCCGCCGCGTGGCTGATCGACCACGCCGGGTTCGGCAAGGGCTTCGGGCTGCCCGGGACCCGCAACGAGGTCCTGGGCCTCGACGGCGCCGCGGTCGCCGGCGGCCGGGCGTCGCTGTCCACCAAGCACACGCTCGCGCTGACCAACCGGGGCGGGGCCTCCGCGGAGGACCTCATGCTCCTGGCCCGGACCGTGCGCGACGGCGTCGCCTCCGTCTACGGGGTGGACCTCGTCGCCGAGCCGGTCATCGTGGGCACGGCGGTCTGAGGCGGCCGTGAGCAGCCTCGAGGAGGAGATCGCCCAGGGGGAGCGGACCCAGGGGCGGATGCACCGGTGGCTCGCGCGCTTCCGGCGCTGGACCGTCCACCACCCCGTGCTGCGCGTCGTCTACAAGACGGTCGTCACGGTGCTGGGCGTGCTCTTCGTGCTGCTGGGGATCGCGATGCTCGTGCTCCCCGGCCCGGGGTGGCTCGCGATCTTCCTGGGCCTCGGCATCCTGGGCACCGAGTTCCACTGGGCGCGCCGGCTCAACCGGTGGGCCAAGCGCCAGGTGATGAGCTGGTGGCGCCGGTCGCAGCACCTGCTGGACGAGCGGCGCCACCGCCGCGCCCTCGCGGGGCCCGGCGACCTCGTGCCCGGGCCGCGCCACCTGCGCGCCACCCGCCCCTGACGCCCGCCGTCCGCCCGGGGCGCTCTGCGGCGCCCCGGGCGGACGGAGCGGATCCGACCGAGGCGGGGCCAGGCGGGGCGGTTCAGGCGCGGCGGCCCAGCACGGCCGCCACGAGCGCGACCGCGCGGTCGGGGGCCAGCCCGAGGGCGCGGGCCTCGGCGGCGTAGCGCTCGGCGGCCTGCACGGCCAGGTCCTCGGTCCGGTCCGCGGCCCGCACGAAGCTGCCCTGCCGGCCCCGGGTCTCGATCACGCCGGCGGCCTCGAGCTCGCGGTACGCCTTGGCCACCGTGCTGGCGGCCAGGCCGAGCCCGTCCGCGAGCCGGCGCACCGGCGGGAGCCGCGTGCCGGCGGGCAGGCCGCCGTCCTCCCGCCCGCGCAGCACGGCGCGCTTGATCTGCTCGTACGGCGGGTGCGGGTCGGCGGGGTCGACCGCGAGCCCCGGCGGGAGCGCGGGGCCGTCCACGGGACGGTCGTTGCCGGGGCTGTCGCTCACGGGGTCAGAGGGTGCCGGTGGCGATCCGCAGCATGCGGCGCAGCGGCTCCGCCGCCCCCCACAGCAGCTGGTCGCCGATGGTGAAGGCGCTGATGTAGCCCGGCCCCATGGACAGCTTGCGGATCCGGCCCACGGGGATGCGCAGGGTCCCGGAGGTCGCCACGGGGGTAAGGTCCCGCATCGAGTCCTCCTTGGTGTTGGGCACCACGGTGGCCCACTCGTTGTCGGCGTCGATGAGCCGCTCGATCTCCTCGACCGGCAGGTCCTCGCGCAGCTTGACCGTCAGGGCCTGGGAGTGGGAGCGCATCGTGGCGATGCGCACGCACAGCCCGTCCATGGGCACCCAGTCCTGGGCGTACTCGTCGGTGCGGCCCAGGATCTTGTTGGTCTCCGCGGCGGCCTTCCACTCCTCGCGGGACTGCCCGTTGCCGAGGTCCGCGTCGATCCAGGGGATGAGGGAGCCGGAGAGGGGCACGCCGAACATCGAGGAGTCCAGGGCGTCGCCGCGCTGGGTCTCGAGCACCCGGCGGTCGATGTCGAGGATCGCGGAGGCGGGGTCGGCGAGCTCGTCGGCCACCACGCCGTGGAGGTCGCCGAACTGCCGCAGGACCTCCCGCATGTGCCGGGCCCCGCCGCCGGAGGCCGCCTGGTAGGTCATGGACGTCGCCCACTCGACGAGGTCATTGCGGAACAGCCCGCCGAGGCCCATGAGCAGGCAGGAGACGGTGCAGTTGCCGCCCACGAAGTCCTTCACGCCGCGGGCGAGGCCCGCGTCGATGACGTCGCGGTTGACGGGGTCCAGCACGATGATGGCGTCGTCGTTCATCCGCAGGGTGGACGCGGCGTCGATCCACAGCCCGTCCCACCCGGCGGCGCGCAGCCTCCCGTGCACGTCCTTGGTGTAGTCCCCGCCCTGGGCGGTGACGACGATCGGCAGCTTGGCGAGGGCCTCGAGGTCGTGGGCGTCCTGCAGCGTGCCGGTGTCCCCGGCGCCGGGGAAGGAGGGGGCCGGCCGGCCCGCGCTCGAGGTGGAGAAGAAGACGGGGGCGATGCCCGCGAAGTCCCCCTCCTCCTGCATGCGCTGCATCAGCACGGAGCCCACCATGCCCCGCCAGCCGACGAACCCTACCGAATCACCCGAGCGAAAAGTCATGGCCCCCAGTCTAGCGGGCGCGGAATGACAGCCGGCGCCGGCGCTTCTCCTTCACGTACTGGACCGGGGGCAGCTCCACACCGGGGGCCATCAGCTGCTGGTACTGCGGAAAGCGGTGCAGGTAGTCCTGGACGTAGGGGCAGACGGGGCGCACGGGCACGCCCTCCTCGCGGAAGCGGTCCAGGAGCATCGTGACCAGGGTCCGGGCGTAGCCCTGCCGGCCGAACCGCTCGCCGATGATCGTGTTGCGCAGCTCCACCGTGCCGTCCGGGCGCTTCTCGTACTCCTCGAAGCCCACGAAGTCCTCCCCGCGCCACAGCTCGTAGCGCTCCCGGTCGGCGTTGTCGACGACGCGCAGCCGCGGGTCGTCGTGGATCTGCGGCTGGGGGTGCTGCTGGGTCACGGTCGGCCTCCTGCTCGTGGTGGGGCTCACGCTACCGAAGGGCCCCCGCGGACGGAACAGCGCCCCGCCCCCGGCCCCGGGCTCAGCGGCGGGTGCGCCGGTCGATGCGGTAGCCCAGCCCGGTGCGGGAGACCGACGGCGCCACGACCGGCTCCGCGGCCCACTCCCCGCCGAGCCCGGGGGCGTGGGTGTCGCCGTCGGTGTCCAGGTCGATGACCGTCACGAGGGCCTCCGTCACGGGGTGCCCGGGGTCCGCGAGGGCGTGCCGGTAGAGCTCCCCGCCGCCGATCACCCAGATCCGCTCCGCCCCGGGGCTGTCCAGCGCGAGCTCCACGGCCTGCGCCCAGGAGGCGGCGGTCAGCACGGCGCCGGGGGCCGCGCCGGCCGTGACCCGCTCCGGGGCGGAGGTGACGACGATGTTGGTGCGCCCGGGCAGCGGGCGGAACCGCTCGGGGAAGGACTCCCAGGTGCGCCGGCCCATAATCACGGGGTGGCCCGTCGTCGTGCGCCGGAAGAAGGCCATGTCCTCGGGCAGGGACCAGGGCATCCCGCCGTCCCGGCCGATGACCCCGTTCGTGGTCTGCGCCCAGATCGCGCCGATCACGGGCCGGTCCGCCGGGCGCTGCCCGCCGGCGCTCACACCGCCACCGGGGCCTTGATCGCGGGGTGGTGGCGGTAGTCGAGGACCTCGAAGTCCTCGTACTCGTAGTCGAAGACCGACGCCGGCCGCCGCGCCAGGCGCAGCCGGGGGTAGGGGAAGGGCTCGCGCGAGAGCTGCTCCACGACCTGGTCCAGGTGGTTGTCGTAGACGTGGCAGTCGCCACCGGTCCACACGAACTCCCCGGGCAGCAGGTCCGTCTGCTGGGCCACCATCACCGTGAGCAGGGCGTAGGAGGCGATGTTGAACGGCACGCCCAGGAACATGTCCGCCGAGCGCTGGTAGAGCTGGCACGAGAGCCGCCCCGGGCCCTCGGGCCGGGGCTCGACGTAGAACTGGAACAGGGCGTGGCACGGCGGCAGGGCCATCTCGTCCACCTCGGCGGGGTTCCAGGCGGTCACCACGTGGCGGCGGGACTCGGGGTTCGTGCGGATCGACTCCACGACCTTGGCGATCTGATCGATCGACCCGCCGCCGGGGGTGGGCCAGGACCGCCACTGCACGCCGTAGACGGGCCCGAGCTCCCCGTTCTCGTCGGCCCACTCGTCCCAGATGGACACGCCGCGCTCCTGCAGCCAGCGCACGTTCGAGTCCCCGCGCAGGAACCACAGCAGCTCGAGGGCCAGGGACTTGAAGTGCACCCGCTTGGTGGTCAGCAGCGGGAAGGACTCGGCGAGGTCGAAGCGGATCTGGCGGCCGAACACGCTGCGGGTGCCGGTGCCCGTGCGGTCGGCCTTGTGCACGCCCTCGGCGAGGACCTCGCGCAGGAGGTCCTCGTAGGGGGTCGGCACGGGCGCGCGGGAGGGGACGGTCATCGGGGACTCCTCGGGAGGGGGTCGTGGGTGGTCAGTCGTCGTACGGCTTCACGAGCTCCACGGAGACCACGCGCCGGCGGTCCCGGCGGGCGACCTGCAGGACGATCATCTCCCCGGGGGACAGGTACGGGTCCTTGGCGGGGAGCTGCCCGGCGAGCTCGTGGGGCATGTGCCGGGCGAGGACCTTGAGCACCGTGGGCAGCACCGGGCGGTGGGTGCACAGGGCCACGGGCGCGTCCTTGTCGAACATCGTCTCCACCACGGCGGCCGCCCGCCGGGGGTGGCGCTTGTGCGCGGCCTCGGTCAGCTGGGGGCGCTCGCGCACCTTCACGCCGGCCTTGCGGGCGTAGGGCACGACGGTGGACAGGCACCGCAGCCACGGCGAGGTGATCACGCGCTCCGGGGACCAGACCTGGAGCAGGCGGGTCACGGCGAGGGCCTGGCGCTTGCCCGTCGCGGCCAGCGGGCGGTCGCCCTCGGCGCGGGACCACGCGGAGCGCGGCTTCGCCTTGGCGTGGCGCACCACGATCGCCGGGCGGGTGGCCAGGTCACCGCGCCCGTGCAGCTCGACGAGCGCGGCCAGGGGCTCGCGGTCGGAGCGGTTGGTGAGCATCCGCCGCGCCTCGTCGGGGCTCACCCAGCGGACCTCGTCGACCTCCCGGCCGTCCGGCGTCGGGCGCGCCCCGGGGCCGAACTCCGCGGCCCAGTAGTGCACGTCCTTGACCCCGTCCTTGACCTCGTAGCGGATGGTGGGCAGGGGCACGCCGAGCCGGGCGAGCAGCCCGATCTCCTCCTGCACCTCCCGGTAGGCGGTCTCCGGCAGGGTCTCCCCAGTGTCCTGCTTGCCCTTCGGGAAGGACCAGTCGTCGTAGCGGGGCCGGTGGATGAGGAGCACCTCCACGCCGTCGCCCGCCCGCCGCCAGCACAGGCACCCGGCCGCGAGGACGTCCGCGGAGCCCCGGCCGGTGGGCTTCTCGCTGCTCTTCTCGGTGCTCTTCTCGGTGCTCTTCTGGGCGGTCTTGGGCATGGCGGCTCTCTCGTCCCCTGTCCGTGGTGCGTGGGCGGGCGCGGACCCGCGGCCGGGGCCGGCGGGTCGCGCCCCCACGATGGTACCGGTGCTCAGAGGGTCCGCAGCCCGGTGGCCCGGCTGCGCAGCAGGTAGTCCTGGATGTCCTCCAGGGGCCGCCCCTCGGCGTCCCGGTGGTGGCGGGTCCACTCGCCGTGCGCGTCCAGGTGCCAGCTGCTCGTGGCGTCCGAGACGTAGCGCTCGAGCATCCGCACCAGCGCCGCGGCCTGGTGCGGGTCCGTGATCCGCACCAGCGTCTCCACGCGGCGGTCCAGGTTGCGGTGCATCATGTCCGCGGAGCCGATGTAGACCAGGGGATCGCCCGCGTTGCAGAACGTGAACATGCGGGAGTGCTCCAGGAACCGGCCCAGCACCGAGCGCACGCGGATCGTCTCGCTCAGCCCCGGGACCCCGGGGCGCAGGGCGCAGATGCCCCGGACCACGACGTCGACCGGCACCCCGGCCTGCGAGGCCCGGTAGAGGGCGTCGATCACCGCCTCGTCCACGATCGAGTTGCACTTGAGCTGGATCCGGGCCGGACGGCCCGCCCGGTGGTTGCGGATCTCCGCCTCCACGAGGCCCACCAGCCCGGAGCGCACCGAGCGCGGGGCCACGAGCAGGCGCTGGAACTCGGTCTTCGGGGCGTAGCCGGAGAGCTGGTTGAACAGCCTCGAGACGTCCTCCCCGACCTCCGGGTCGCAGGTGAGCAGCCCCAGGTCCTCGTAGAAGCGCGCGGTGGAGGGATGGTAGTTGCCGGTGCCGATGTGCACGTAGCGGCGCAGCCCGTGCTCCTCCTGGCGCACCACGAGCGAGAGCTTGCAGTGGGTCTTCAGCCCCACGATGCCGTAGACCACGTGCACCCCGGCCTGCTCGAGCTTGCGGGCCCATGTGATGTTGGCCTGCTCGTCGAAGCGGGCCTTGATCTCCACCAGGGCGAGGACCTGCTTGCCGGCCTCGGCCGCGTCGATGAGGGCGTCCACGATGGGGGAGTCGCCCGAGGTGCGGTAGAGGGTCTGCTTGATCGCCTGCACCTTCGGGTCCGCCGCGGCCTGCTCCAGGAACGCCTGCACGCTCGTGGCGAAGGAGTCGTAGGGGTGGTGCAGCAGCACGTCGCGGGCGCGGGTCGCGGCGAAGACGTCGGCGGCCTTCGCGGTCTCCGCCGCGTTGAGGTAGCGGGAGGTGTGGGCCACGTGGCGCGGGTAGTGCAGCTCCGGGCGGTCGATCCCGGCGATCACGCCCAGGCCCCGCAGGTCCAGGGGGGCCGGGAGCCGGTAGATCTCGGACTCGTCGATGCCCAGCTCGGACACCAGCAGCTCCAGGACCTCCCCGCTGATGCTGTCGGTGACCTCGAGCCGCACGGCCGGGCCGAAGCGGCGGCGCAGCAGCTCCTTCTCGAGGGCCTGCAGGAGGTTCTCGGCGTCGTCCTCCTCGACCTCCAGGTCCTCGTTGCGGGTGACGCGGAAGACCTGGTGCTCCTCGACGTCCATCCCCGGGAACAGGTCGTCCAGGTGCTGGGCGATCACGTCCTCCAGCGGGATGAACCGAGCCTCCTGGCCCGGCGCGTGCCGGGCCCGCGGGCCGTCCACGGACAGCAGCCGCGGCAGCTGGTCCGGGACCTTGACGCGGGCGAAGAGCCGCTTGCCGGACTGCGGGTTGCGCACCATCACGGCGAGGTTGAGGCTGAGCCCCGAGATGTACGGGAACGGGTGGGCCGGGTCCACGGCCAGCGGGGTGAGGATCGGGAAGACCCGCTGGTGGAAGTCCCGGGTGATCCGCTCCCGGGTGGCGGCGTCGAGGTCGCCCCAGCCGACCAGGTGGATGCTCTCGCGGGCCAGCTCCGGGCGCACCAGCTCGTGGAAGGCGCGCGCGTGGCGGTCCTGGAGCTCGTGGGCGCGGAGGCTGATCGCCTCCATCTGCTCCGCGGGGGAGAGCCCGGAGGCGGCCGGGCGGGCGATGCCCGTGGCGATCCGCCGCTTCAGCCCGGCGACCCGGACCATGAAGAACTCGTCCAGGTTGGAGGCCACGATGGACAGGAACTGCACCCGCTCCAGCAGGTGGAGCTCCGGGTCCTCGGCGAGCTCCAGGACCCGGGAGTTGAACGCGATCCAGCTGGCCTCGCGGTCCAGGAAGCGCTCGGAGCCGTGCATGCCCTCGAGGACCTGCGGGACGGCGGGGACGGGGTCGCCGATCCGGTCCCGGTCCCCGTGGGCCCCTCCGGGCCCGGTCGCTGACGCCCGCGCGGCGCCCGGGGTCTCCGGGGCGGGCGCGGGCTCCGGGCTTTCCTGCTGCTTCGTGGTCATGACGGTCCTGTCTGGTCGGGTCAGGGGGTGACGGTGCCGGCGTACATGACGTCGAGGTGCCACGGGCGGAAGCCGAGGCGCTCGTAGAGGCGCATGGCCGGGGTGTTGTCCCCGTCCACGTAGAGCATGACCTCGGCCAGGCCCTGCGCCGCGAGGTGGTTGACGCCCGCGGCCGTCAGCGCCCGGCCCAGGCCGGTGCCCTGGTGCTCCGGGGCGATGCCGACGGCGTAGACCTCGCCCAGCGCCGCGTGCTCGCCGTCTCCGGGGTGGACCTTGGTCCAGTGGAAACCGGCCACCCTCGCGGGCTCCGCCTCCGGGACGGCCAGGAGGAAGCCCGCGGGGTCGAACCAGGGCTCGGCCTCCCGCTGCCGCAGGTCCTCGAGGCTCATCCGGCCCTGCTCGGGGTGCGCGGCGAACGCGGCCGCGTTGACCCGCAGCCACTCCTGCTCGTCGCGGCCGGGCTCGAAGGCCCGCAGCCGGAAGCCGGCGGGCATCGTCTCCGGCAGGGGGACGTCCTCCGCGCCCCGCAGCGGGCGCAGCAGCCGGTGCAGGTCCCGGACGGGGGCCAGCCCGTGGCGGGCGGCCAGCGCCACCGCGCCGGGGTGGCCGCCGTGCGCCCACGCGTGCACCGTCCCGGCGAGGTCCTCGGCCTGCGCGGCGGCCAGGGACCCGCCGACCCCGCGGCGGCGGTGGGCGGGGTCCACGACCAGTTCCAGCAGGTGCGAGGGGGCACCGTCCTCGTCCGGCTCGCGCACGCGCACGGCCGCCCCCACGAGCTCCCCCTCGGAGGAGCGGGCGAGGACGGTGCGCACCCGGTCGCCGGCGGCCCGCAGGTCCACGAGCGTCTGGTCGGAGAAGGGCGGGTCGCCGTCGGCGGCGGCGGCGCGGGACGCGAGCGCGGTGATCTCCTCGACCGGCGGCGCGGCGGGGCGCTCCAGGACGTACGGCGCGGACCGGGACATGGGGCCTCCTGCAGGACGGGGCGGGCGGTGCGGCGGGACGGGGCGGACGGGGCGGACGGGCGGGTCAGTCCTCCCGGCCGCGGCCCGTGGTGAAGCTGTAGCCCACGTTACGCACCGTGGTGATCAGGTGCTCGTGGTCGGCGCCCAGCTTGGCGCGCAGCCGCCGCACGTGCACGTCCACCGTGCGGGTGCCGCCGTAGTAGTCGTAGCCCCAGACCTCGCTCAGCAGCTGGGCGCGGGTGAAGACGCGGCCGGCGTGCTGGGCCAGGAACTTCAGCAGCTCGAACTCCTTGTACGTCAGGTTCAGGGGGTGGCCGTTGACGTGGGCGGAGTAGGCGGCGTCGTCGATGACCACGGAGCCCACGCGGATCCGCGTGTCGTCCTCCGGCTCCTCGGCGGTGCGCGAGGAGGCCAGGCGCAGGCGGGCCTCGACCTCGGCGGGCCCGGCGGTGTCGAGCACGACGTCGTCGACCATCCAGTTGGCGGCCACCGCCGCCATCCCGCCCTCCGTGAGCACCATGAGCAGCGGGGCCGCCAGGCCCTTCGCCGTGAGCAGCTGGGCGAGGTTGCGGGCGGTGATCAGATCCGTGCGGCCGTCCAGGACGACCACGTCGGGCTCGTGCCCGTCGAGGCTGCCCGAGGCCGTGCGCGTGGGCGCGACGGCCACCTTGTGGTTGAGCAGGTCGAGGGCCGGCAGCACCGATGCCGAAGGTCCGTCCGCGTCGGTCAGCATCAGGATCTGGAACACTCAGACTTCTCCACTCTTGCGTACGGACTGAGCTGTCAGTATAAGTCCCGGGTCCCGTCGCCCCGCGCGGGCGCGGCGCGGCGCGGGAGCGTCGCCCCGGGAGCTCCCGCGGGGCGAGCGGCTATCGTTGCACGTGTCCGGCCCCGTGCCCCGTCCCCGGACACCGGCCCCGACCCCGACCAGTGCAGGAACATCCGCCCCATGAGATACGCCATGATCGCCGCCTGCAGCGTGCTCAGCCTCGCGGCGGGCCTCACCGCGGTCGTGGTCGGTCCGCCCGCCCCGCTGCTGCTGGCCGTCGGCATGTCCGTGGTGATCGGCGTGGGGTGGCCCGCGGCCACCGGCATCGCCGCCCGGCACCGGCACACCGTCATCATGAGCGCCGCCGGGATCGTCGCGGCGGCGGTCGTCCAGCTCGGACCGGGACAGCAGCTCGTGTGGCTGCCCGCGGTGGTGGGCGTGGCCCTGATGACCGTGTTCGCCGCCGAGCTCGCCCGCGGCGAGGGCGCCGGGCACCGGCTGGAGTCCGCGGTCGCCTCGACGGCGGGGATGCTCGCGGCCGTCAGCTCCTCCGGGTGGATCGCCCTGGCGGAGGACTACCGGGCCAGCGGCGCGGACCCGCGGCTGCTCGTCGTGGTGGGCGCGGTCCTCGCCGGGGTGGTGGCCCTGGTGGGCGCCCGCGTGATCGCGGCCGCCCCGAAGCGCTCCCCGAAGCGGGGGGTCGTGGCCCTGGGCGTGAGCCCCGTGGCGTTCCTCGGCGTGGGGGCGCTCTTCACGGCCCGGCTGGTGAGCACCGTGGTAGCTTAGGGACCATGCTTGCACTCGAGATCTTCTACCTCGTCCTGCTGGGGATCGCCGGCCTGTTCATCCTCGGGATCTCCTGGAAGGTGATCACCGGTCTGTTCAAGGGCCAGCACTAGTTCCGTGCCGATCGAGATCCCCTCGGATCTGACCCCCGAGCTCGTCCCCTTCGCCTGGTTGCTGGGCGAGTGGGAGGGTGACGGCTTCCTGGGCTACGGCGAGGCCGAGCAGAGACCCTTCCGCCAGCGCGTGACGTTCGAGCAGAACGGCCTGCCGTTCCTGCAGTACCGGGCGGAGGCGACGCTCCTCGACGAGGAGGGGCAGCCGATGCGCCCGGCCACCGTCGAGCAGGGCTTCTGGCAGATCGACCGCACGCTCGAGGACGGCGACGTCGGCCCCGGGATGCTCCCGGCCGACGTCGTGCCGGTGCTCAAGGGCGCCGAGGACGTGGAGCGGCTGCGCAACGCCGACGGCGGCTTCGACATCCTCGTCACCCTCACCCACCCCGGCGGCGTCGCGGAGCTCTACGTCGGGCAGATCAAGGGCCCGCGGATCGACCTCGCGACCGACGCCGTGGTCCGCGCCCGCGGGGCCAAGGAGTACGCCGCGTCCACCCGCATGTACGGACTCGTGCACGGCGACCTCTTCTGGGCGTGGGACATGGCCGCCTTCGGCGCACCGCTGGCCACGCACGCCTCCGCCCAGCTCAAGAAGGTGGGCTGAGCCCGTGGGCGAGCACCGTTCACCCCTCCTGGGCCGGCCCGGCGCCGTCGAGGCCGCCGGTCCCGACCGCGGGGTCGCCGCGCACTACGGCGACCCGGTGCGCGAGCAGCGCGCCCTCGTGCGCGTGCCCGGCACCGTGGTGGACCTCTCCCACAAGGGCGTCGTCACCGTCGGCGGTCCCGACCGGCTCAGCTGGCTCACCACGCTCTCCTCCCAGGTGCTCACCGGTCTCGAGCCCGGCCGCGGCACCGAGACCCTCTTCCTGTCCGTGCAGGGCCGCATCGAGACCGCCCCGCACGTCGTCGACGACGGCGCCACCACGTGGCTCCTCACGGAGGCCGACGAGACCGCCCCCCTGGTCGCGTGGCTGCAGTCCATGCGCTTCGCCCTGCGCGTCGAGATCGCCGACCGCACGGACGAGTGGGCCGTGCTCGGCTCGACCGGCCCCGTGCCCGGCGTCGAGGGCGTCGCCTGGCGCGACCCCTGGCCGCAGGTGGCCCCCGGCGGGTGGAGCTACGCCCTGCTCGACGGTCCGCACCCCGGGGAGGAGCGCACCTGGTACGAGCGGCTCGTGCCGCGCGCCGACCTCGCCCGCATCACCGAGGACCTCCCGCTCGCGGGCTCCTGGGCCGCGGAGGCCCTGCGCATCGCCGCGTGGCGCCCGCGCTGGGGCACCGAGACCGACGAGAAGACCATCCCGCACGAGCTCGACCTGCTGCGCACCGCGGTGCACCTCGCCAAGGGCTGCTACAAGGGCCAGGAGACGGTCGCGCGCGTGCACAACCTCGGCCACCCCCCGCGCCGCCTGGCCCTGCTCGACCTCGACGGCTCCGAGCACGGGCTGCCGGCCGCGGGCTCCCCGGTGCTCGCCGGGGAGCGCACGGTCGGGCGGGTCACCTCGGTGCAGCTGCACCACGAGGAGGGTCCCATCGCCCTGGCCGTGCTCAAGCGCTCGGTGGATCCCGCCGCCGCGCTCGTGGTCGCGGACGGCGAGGACCGCTGGGCCGCCGCGCAGCAGGTGATCGTGGCCCCCGACGCCGGGCAGGTCGTCGGCCGCCGCCAGGACGGCTTCCTGCGCGGGCCCCGCGGGACGCGCCCGTAGCAGCCGCGCCCCGCGGGGCGGCGCGTCAGCGGCCGAAGAGGACGCGGGCCTCGTCCCAGCGGTGCTGGGGCACGGTCTTGAGCCCGTCGAGGGCCTCGGAGAAGTCCACCCGCACCATGTCGGTGCCGCGCAGGGCGACCATCTTGCCCCACTGCTTCTGGTGCACCAGGTCCACCACGGCCATCCCGAAGCGGGTGGCCAGCACCCGGTCGAAGCCGGTCGGGGCCCCGCCGCGCTGGATGTGGCCCAGGGTGGTGTTGCGGGTCTCGATCCCGGTCATCCGCTCGATCTCCTCGGTGACGTACTCCCCGACCCCGCCCAGGCGCGGGCGGCCGGAGGCCTCCGCGCCCTTCTCGGCGACCACCTGGTCGAAGCCCTCGGGGATGAAGCCCTCGGCCACGACCACCAGCGGGGACCGGCCGCGCTCGTAGACCTCCGAGACCCACTCGCAGACCTGCTCCATGGACACCGACTGCTCCGGGATCAGCACCGCGTGGGCCCCGGCGGACATCCCCGAGTGCAGGGCGATCCACCCGACGTGGCGGCCCATGACCTCGGCGACCATGCACCGGTGGTGGGACTCCCCGGTGGTGCGCAGCCGGTCCATGGCGTCGGTGGCGATCTGCACGGCGGTGTCGAAGCCGAAGGTGTAGTCGGTGGCCTGCAGGTCGTTGTCGATGGTCTTGGGCACCCCCACCACCGGCAGCCCGGCGTCGGCCAGGCGCTTGGCCCCGGCCAGGGTTCCCTCCCCGCCGATGGCCACGATCGCGTCGACGGCGTGGCGCTCGAGCATCACCGAGATCTTCTCCGGGCCCCCGAGGGGCCCGTCGAAGGGGTTGGTGCGGGAGGTGCCCAGGATGGTCCCGCCCTCCCGTGCCAGGCCGCGGACCTTGGTGCGGGGCAGGTCCATGATGTCGCCCTCGAGCACCCCGCGCCAGCCGTCGCGGAAGCCGACGAACTCGTGGTCGTAGGTCTTGATCCCGTGCAGCACCGCGCCGCGGATCACGGCGTTGAGCCCGGGGCAGTCCCCGCCGCTGGTCAGCAGTCCGATCTTCATCCGTGCAGTCTCCTCCGAGGTCGCCGGGCGCGGGCCACCGGTGGGTGGGCGCCGGTCGTGGGTGGCGGTCGTGGTGGCGGGGTCGTGCGGGTCCGGCCGTGCCGGGCGCACCCGGCACGGCCAGTCTAGTGAGTCGGCCTCCGCGGCGGACCAGCACGCGCGCGGCCCCGTCGTGCCTACACTTCCCTGGAGGGCCCGTCCGGGCCGGAAGGAGGTCCGCGATGGCCGAGGACATGGAGCCGGTCCGGGAGAACCTGCGCGAGTTCATCGACAAGCTGGTGGACGAGGGGTACACGGTGCGCGACGGGCAGTCCCCGGACCCCGACCTCATCGACCCCGGGGGCTCCGCCGTGGAGACCTGGCGGGAGGACTACCCGTACCCGGAGCGGATGTCCCGGGAGGACTACGAGCTGGAGAAGTACCAGCTGCAGATCGAGCTGCTGAAGTTCCAGTACTGGGGCCAGGACCACGACCTCAAGCACGTGATCGTGTTCGAGGGCCGCGACGCCGCCGGCAAGGGCGGGACCATCAAGCGCTTCACCGAGCACCTCAACCCCCGTGCGGCCCGGGTGGTGGCGCTGACGAAGCCCTCGGACCGCGAGCGCGGCCAGTGGTACTTCCAGCGCTACATCCAGCACCTGCCCACGGCGGGGGAGATCGTGATGTTCGACCGCTCCTGGTACAACCGCGCCAACGTGGAGCGGGTGATGGGCTTCTGCACCGACGACGAGTACCACCGGTTCATGGAGCAGGCCCCGGTGTTCGAGAAGATGCTGGTGGACTCCGGGATCCACCTCACCAAGTTCTGGTTCTCGGTGACCCAGCACGAGCAGCGCACCCGCTTCGCGATCCGCCAGATCGACCCGGTGCGGCGCTGGAAGCTCTCGCCCATGGACCTGGCGTCCCTGGACCGGTGGGAGGACTACACGGAGGCGAAGGAGGAGATGTTCCTGCGCACCGACACCGACCACGCCCCCTGGATCACCATCAAGTCCAACGACAAGAAGCGGGCGCGGCTCAACGCGATGCGCTGGTTCCTGAACCAGTTCGACTACGAGGACAAGGACCCCTCCGTGGTCTACGGCCCCGATCCGCTGCTGGTGCGCCGCGGCCGGGAGGCCGTGGGCGACTGAGCCCCGGCCTCCGACGACGCCGCCCGCCCCCGGCCGGGGGCGGGCGGCGTCGTGCGTGGCCGGGTCCGGGCTCAGCGGCCGGCGCGGTCCACGAGGGCCCAGCCGGCGGCGGCGTTGACGGCGGTGACGGCGAGCACGGACGGCCACGCGCCGATCCGCTTCGCCAGCGGGTGGGAGAGCCCGAAGCCCAGGACGTAGAGCCCGCCGAGCGCGGCGGCCGTGGCCGGCCCGCGCCGGTGCCACCACGAGTGCGCGGCCACGGCCCCGGCGCCCGCCAGCACGGCCCCGCCCAGGGGGCGGTTGCCCGTGGCGCGGGCGGTCGCGTAGCCGCCGACCAGGCCCGCGGTGACGGCCGCGGAGGCGGGGACGGCGTCCAGGGCCGTCGTGGCCGCGCTCACGCGGCGCCGCCCAGGAAGTCCTGGAGCCGGCCCAGGCCCTCGGCGAGGTCGTCGTCGCCCAGGGCGTAGGACAGGCGCAGGAAGCCGGACGGGCCGAACGCCTCACCGGGCACGACGGCCACCTCGGCCCGCTCCAGGATCAGCTCGGCGAGCTCCGCGGAGGTCTGCGGCACGGCGTCGCCGAAGCGCTTGCCGAGCAGCCCGCGCACGTCCGCGTAGGCGTAGAACGCCCCGGTCGGGACGGGGCACTCCACGCCCTCGATCGCGTTGAGCGCCTCGACCATGGCCCGGCGCCGGCGGTCGAAGGCTTCCCGCATCCGGTGCGCCTCGTCGAGCGGGCCCGACACGGCCGCGAGCGCCGCGCGCTGGGCGACGTTGTTGACGTTCGAGGTCAGGTGCGACTGCAGGTTCGTGGCCGCCTTGACGACGTCGGGGGCGCCGATCATCCAGCCCACGCGCCAGCCGGTCATGGCGTAGGTCTTGGCCACGCCGTTGAGGACGACCACGTTCTCGCCCAGCTCCGGGACCGCGGCTGCGATCGAGGTGAACGGGACGCCGTCGTAGGTCAGGTGCTGGTAGATCTCGTCGGTGAGCACGAAGATCCCCTTCCCGGCCGCCCAGCGGCCCACGGCCGCGGTCTCCTCGGGGGAGTACACCGCGCCCGTGGGGTTGGACGGGGAGCAGAACAGCAGGGCCTTGGTGCGCTCCGTGTACGCGGCCTCCAGCAGCTCGGGCGTCACCTTGTAGCCGAGCTCCGGGCCGGCGAAGACCTCCACGGGGTTGCCGCCGGCGAGCTTGACGGCCTCCGGGTAGGTGGTCCAGTAGGGGGCGGGCAGCAGCACGTCGTCGCCCTCGTCCACGACCGTGGCGAAGGCCTGGAAGACGGCCTGCTTGCCGCCGTTGGTGATGAGCACCTGGGACGGGTCGACCGTGTACCCGTCGTCCCGGGCGGTCTGCTCGGCGACCGCCCGGCGCAGCTCGGGCAGGCCCGCGGCCGGGGTGTACCGGAAGTTCGCCGGGTCCTGCAGGGCCGCCGCCGCGGCGTCCACGATGTACTGCGGGGTGGGGAAGTCGGGCTCCCCGGCCCCGAAGCCGATCACGGGCCGGCCGGCGGCCTTGAGCGCCTTCGCCTTGGCGTCCACTGCGAGCGTCGCGGACTCTGCGATGGCGCCGACGCGCCGGGAGATGCGGGGTGAGGTCATGAGCGGGGGCCTCCTGGAAGGGGACGGGCGGGTCCCGCCGGGGCGGGAGCAGGTGGGCTGGCGTGGGGCCCATGCTACTCGGGGGCCCCCGGGACGGGCCGGGGGCGCCGCGCCCGGGCCGGGCCCGGATTGCACGCCCGCGCCCCCGTCCCCTAGGATGGTCCACTGGTGTCGCCGACGCCTGCCCGGCCGCGCCGTTGCCGCGGGGCCGGATGGTAGAGTCGGTGACCGGGTCCGAGCGATCGACCCCGGCGTGCGCACGCCGGGAGCCCTCGCGAGGCACGAAGGGCAGTGGCGCAATTGGTAGCGCAGCGGTCTCCAAAACCGCAGGTTGCAGGTTCGAGTCCTGTCTGCCCTGCTCCAGTCCGGGTCGGATCCGGCGCTCCCCGTGGAGCGCCGGGCCCGGCCCGCGGCGGCCCGGGCACCGGTGCCGCCGTCCGGGCGAGACGGCGTCGCCGCACGGCACGCACGAGTCCACACAGGGAGAGCCGATGTCGCAGACCACCGCCGGCAAGGCCTCGGGTCAGCCCTCGGGGCGGGACGCCGAGAGCCCCCGCGGGCTCTTCGGGCGGCTCTTCCTCTTCCTGCGCCAGGTGGTGGGCGAGCTCAAGAAGGTCGTCACCCCCACCCGGCGCGAGCTCGTCAACTACGTGCTGGTCGTGCTCGTGTTCGTCGCGTTCATGATGGTGCTCATCTCCGTCCTGGACCTCGCGTTCGGGCAGGCCGCGCTGTGGATCTTCGGGCAGGGGAGCGACGCCGCCGGCGGCTGACCCCCGGGGAGTGCACCGGCCGGCGCGGACCGGGCGCCGCGGCACACCAGAGCACGACATCCACAGAGAGCAGGGAGATCCAGTGACCGAGCACGAGCTCGACAACGGCATCGAGACCGCCGAGGCGGCGGCCGACGTCGACGAGCAGGCCCCGGAGGCCGCGGCCCCCGAGCAGGACCTCGGCGCCGAGGAGGCTCCCGCCCAGGACGCCGCCGAGCCGGCCGTGGACCCCGTCGAGGAGTTCAAGGCCAAGCTGCGCCGGCAGGAGGGCGACTGGTACGTCATCCACACCTACGCCGGTTACGAGAACCGCGTGAAGACGAACCTCGAGACCCGCATCCAGTCCCTCAACATGGAGGACGACATCTTCCAGATCGAGGTGCCGATGGAGGAGGTCGTCGAGATCAAGAACGCCCAGCGCAAGACCGTCCGCCGCGTGCGGATCCCGGGCTACGTGCTGGTGCGGATGAACCTCACCGACGCCTCGTGGGGCGCCGTGCGCCACACCCCCGGCGTGACCGGCTTCGTCGGCCAGGACGCGTACAACCCCGTCCCGCTGCGCCTCGACGAGGTCTTCGAGATGCTCAACCCCACCTTCGAGGCCCCCGCCGGCACCGAGGCCGCGGCCCAGCCCAGCGCGCAGCCGCAGATCGACGTGGACTTCGAGGTCGGCGAGTCCGTGATCGTCAAGGAGGGCCCGTTCGAGACCCTTCCCGCCACGATCTCCGAGATCAAGGTCGAGTCCCAGCAGCTCGTCGTGCTCGTGTCGATCTTCGAGCGCGAGACCCCCGTGACCCTCGGCTTCAACCAGGTCTCCAAGATCTGACCCCCGCGGGCACCGCCCGCCCACCAGTCCCGGCCTCCGCGGCGCACGCTTCGCCGAGGGGCCGACCGGCCGCCGCGCCACGGCGGCCACCCGCCGCCGTACGCTCCTGTGCGCCGGTACGTCCAGCAAGAGAAGGACCAGCACATGGCTCCCAAGAAGAAAAAGGTCTCCGGCCTGATCAAGCTGCAGATCCAGGCAGGCGCCGCCAACCCGGCGCCTCCCGTGGGTCCGGCTCTCGGTCAGCACGGCGTCAACATCATGGAATTCTGCAAGGCCTACAACGCGGCCACGGAATCCCAGCGCGGCAACATCATCCCCGTGGAGATCACGGTCTACGAGGACCGCTCCTTCACCTTCGTCACGAAGACCCCGCCCGCCGCGCAGCTGATCAAGAAGGCCGCCGGCGTCGCCAAGGGCTCCGGTGTCCCGCACACCCAGAAGGTCGGCAAGCTCACCATGGACCAGGTCCGGGAGATCGCCGAGACCAAGAAGGAAGACCTCAACGCCAACGACATCGACGCCGCGGCGAAGATCATCGCCGGCACCGCCCGCTCCATGGGCATCGAGGTCGAGTGATCAGCGCCCGCTGATCACCCACCCACCCACCGAATTCCCCGTGGCAGGGCCGAGCGCGGCCCGCAGACCACAACTGCACAAGGAGAAGAAGCAGATGGCAAAGCGCAGCAAGGCGTACCAGGCGGCTGTCGCCAAGATCGAGGAGGGCAAGTTCTACGCCCCGGCCGAGGCCGTCGCCCTGGCCAAGGAGATCGACAGCGCCAAGACCGACTCCACCGTGGAGGTCGTCCTCCGCCTCGGCGTCGACCCCCGCAAGGCCGACCAGATGGTCCGCGGCACCGTGAACCTGCCCAACGGCACCGGCAAGACCGCCCGCGTCGTCGTCTTCGCGACCGGCGACAAGGCCGCCGCCGCCGAGGAGGCCGGTGCGGACTACGTCGGCTCGGACGACCTGATCGCCCGCATCCAGGGCGGCTGGACCGACTTCGACGCCGCCGTGGCCACCCCGGACATGATGGGCAAGGTCGGGCGCCTGGGCAAGGTGCTCGGTCCCCGCAACCTCATGCCGAACCCCAAGACCGGCACCGTGACCATGGACGTCGCCAAGGCCGTCGCCGACATCAAGGGCGGCAAGATCGACTTCCGCGTCGACAAGCACTCGAACCTGCACTTCATCGTGGGCAAGACGTCCTTCGAGACCGCCAAGCTCGCGGAGAACTACGCCGCGGCGCTCGAGGAGATCCTGCGCCTGAAGCCGTCCGCGTCCAAGGGCCGCTACATCACCAAGGCGACCGTCTCCACGACGTTCGGCCCGGGCATCCCGGTCGACCCGAACGCCACCGAGGTCGTCGTCGGCGCGTGACGCCGTGATCCGGGACCCCTCGAGAGTCCCACGGGTGGGGGCCCGGCCGCTGCGGCCGGGCCCCTTGCCGTTCCGCCCCGCCTGAGCCCGCGGAGTGCGCCTGCGCCTCCGGAAGGGAGTTCCCCGTGACCGAGCACCTCCCGGTGCGCATCGAGCAGATGCGCATCCCCGACGAGTTCGACGACGACGCGCAGCGCCTGCTGGGCCGGGTCGCGGACCTCGTGCGCCGCTCCCGGCAGCACGTCTGGGGGATCTCCGATCTCACCGGTGACGCCCAGGAGCTCTACCGCGACCTCAAGGACCCCTTCGAGCGCGTCGTCATCCTGCTGGCCTGGACGGACGGTCGGCTCGCGGGCCGCGCCGAGGTGCGCCTGCCGCTCGTGAGCTTCACCGGCTCCGCGCACGTCGTGGTGGACGTCGACCCGGAGGTCACCTCCCAGGGCACCGGCAGCGAGCTGCTGGCCGCCGCCGAGCAGCTGGCCGTGGGGGAGTCCCGCCGGCACATCCGGATCCAGACCGAGCACCCCGGCCCCGAGGAGATCGAGGGCGACGGCAGCGTCACCGGCGTCTTCCCCGTCATCACGCCCGGGATGGTCGAGTGGGTCGACGCCGCCGACGGCTCCGGCCGGCTGCCCGTGTCCAACCGGCAGACCCGCTTCGCCCTCAACGCCGGCTACCGGCTCGAGTCGGTCAGCGACTTCGCCGTCCTCGAGGTCCCGCTCCCGCCCGCGCGGGAGGAGGCGCTGCTGCGCGAGACGACGGCCTCGCCCCCGCCGGAGGCCTACCGGATCCACACCTGGGACGGGCCCGCCCCCGAGCGGTGGCTCGACCAGCTCGCCGTGCTGCACTCGCGCATGGCCGCCGACACCTTCCTGCCCCCCGTCGCCGTCCACCCCGACCCCTGGGACGCCGAGCGGGTGCGCCGCACCGAGCAGCTGCGCGCCGAGGCCGGCCACCGCTCGCTGTTCGCCGTGGCCGAGCACGAGGCCACGGGCCGGCTCGTGGGGATGACCGAGATCGTCCTGACAGGCGACGAGCCCGCCATCGGGATGCAGGACGAGACCGTGGTGCTGCGCGAGCACCGCCGCCGCTGGCTGGGCACCCGGCTCAAGCTGGCCAACCTGCAGCAGCTCGCCCGCACGGCCCCGTCCGTGCGCACGCTCTACTCGTGGAGCCACAGCGGCGACGACCGGATGAACCGGGTCAACAACCGGCTCGGCTTCCGCGTGGCCGGGCGCAGCGGCGTCTGGTCCCGCGAGGTCCCCGCCCCCTGACGGGCGTCCCCGCCCCGATTTGGCCGGGGCGGGCCCGTGGGGTAGCCTGGGGCGTACCAAAGACCGCCGGTCGTGGTTCCCCCTGCCCGTCGCGTCCCGTTCGGGAGGCGCAGGACGGGGGAGCAGCCGTAAGAGTTCCGCCAGGAACGGCCAGCGCAGGTGATCCAGCACAGCCAGCACGCTCCGTCCTGCACGGACCGTGCCGTCGAGCCCCGGGCATCTGCGCGGGGCTTTTTCTGTGCCCGAGCCCTTCCGGCAGCGCCCGGCATCGAAGACCGGAAGGAGTACCATGGCGAACCCGGAAAAGGCAGCCGCGGTCGCCGAGTTGAAGGAGCTGTTCTCCAACTCGGACGCTGCTGTCCTGACTGAGTACCGCGGTCTCACCGTGGCCCAGCTCAAGGAGCTGCGCCGCTCGCTCGGTGAGAACGCCGAATACGCCGTGGTGAAGAACACGCTGACCGCGATCGCGGCCAAGGAGATGGGCATCGACGCGTTCGACGGCCACCTCTCCGGCCCGAGCGCCATCGCCTTCATCTCGGGAGACCCCGTCGAGGCCGCCAAGAGCCTGCGTGACTTCGCCAAGGCGAACCCGCAGCTCGTCCTGAAGAGCGGTTACCTCGAGGGCAAGGCGCTCAGCGAGGCCGAGATCACGCGGCTCGCGGACCTCGAGTCCCGCGAGGTGCTGCTCGCCAAGGTGGCCGGTGTCACCCAGGCGTCGCTGTCCAGGGCCGCCGCGCTGTTCCAGGCCCCGCTGTCCAAGGCGGTCCGCACGGCCGAGGCGCTGCGCGCCAAGGTCGAGGAGCAGGCAGCCTAGCCAGCCCCCGCCGCGAGGCACATTCTCACCACGGAACCAGAACGTCCCGCGCCGACGAACCCGGTCGGGGCACCACATCGAAAAGGAGCCACAACCATGGCCAAGCTCACCACCGACGAACTGATCGACGCCTTCAAGGAGCTCTCCCTCATCGAGCTCTCCGAGTTCGTCAAGGCGTTCGAGGAGACCTTCGACGTCACCGCCGCCGCCCCCGTGGCCGTCGCCGGTGCCGCCGCTCCGGCCGCCGCCGCCGAGGAGGCCGAGGAGCAGACCGAGTTCGACGTCGTCCTCGAGGCCGCCGGCGAGAAGAAGATCCAGGTCATCAAGGAGGTCCGCGCGCTGACCTCCCTCGGCCTGAAGGAGGCCAAGGACCTCGTCGACTCCGCCCCCAAGGCCGTCCTCGAGGGCGCCAACAAGGAGGCCGCGGAGAAGGCCAAGGAGGCCCTCGAGGGCGCCGGCGCCACCGTCACCCTCAAGTAAGTTCCTCGGAACCGCTTCACCCGGAACGCGTTCTCGCGAACGCTTCCTGCGAGGCCCCGGACGCACGCCGTCCGGGGCCTCGTGCCGTTCCCGGCGCCGCCCGGGACGGCCGGTCCCGGCCGGTCCCGGATGTGGGACACTGGAGGCACAACCACATCGGCCGTCCACCCGCGGCGGGAGAGTCCGTCGTCGTCCGCTGCCGGACGACGCCGGCGCCGAAGGAGCAAATCCTCCCCGGGAATCTCTCAGGCCCCCGTACCGCTGCGAGCAGGCCACTCTGAAGAGGTCCGTCCTCCCCGGCCGCCGGCCGGGTCCGGGCCACCGACGGTGCAAGCCCCTCCCGTGCGGAGCCGGCGAAAACTCTCAGGTCAGTGAACAGAGCGGGGAGGCAGGACGGGCCCCACCGGGCCTCCGACCACGAGGAGCTGACCTTGTCCTTCCTGTCACGCCACATCGGACCGGACGCGGCCGAGACGCGGATAATGCTCGAGACGGTCGGTGCCGCCGATCTCGACGAGCTCGTCGCCCGCGCCGTGCCCGCCACCATCGCCGCGGACCGGCCCCTGCGGCTGCCGGCCCCGATGGCCGAGCACGAGGCGCTGAGCGCGCTGCGCCGGATCGCCGCCAAGAACCGGGTGATGACCCAGATGATCGGCCAGGGCTACGCGGACACCGTCACCCCGCCCGTGCTGCGCCGCAACATCCTCGAGAACCCGGCCTGGTACACCTCCTACACCCCGTACCAGCCGGAGATCTCGCAGGGCCGCCTCGAGGCCCTGCTGACCTTCCAGAACGCCGTCATGGACCTCACCGGCCTCGACCTCGCCAACGCGTCCTTGCTCGACGAGGCCACCGCCGTGGCCGAGGCCGTGCTGATGATGCGCCGGGCCAACCGGAAGTCCACGAGCCGGCGCGTCGTGGTGGACTCCCGCACCCTCCCGCAGACCCTCGCCGTGCTGCGGGGCCGCTGCCGGGCCGTGGGCGTGGAGCTCGTGGTCGCGGACCTCGCCGCGGGGCTGCCCGAGGGCGGGTGCTTCGGCGTGGTCCTCGCCCAGGTGGGCGTCGACGGCGACGTCGCCGGGCTCGCCGACCGCACCGAGGAGGCGCACGCCGCCGGGGCCCTCGTCACGGTGACGACCGACCTGCTCGCCCTGGCCCTGCTGCGCTCCCCGGGGGAGCAGGGCGCGGACATCGCCGTCGGCTCCGCGCAGCGCTTCGGCGTGCCCCTGTTCTTCGGCGGCCCGCACGCCGCGTTCCTCGCCTGCCGCAAGGGCCTCGAGCGCAACCTGCCCGGGCGCCTCGTGGGCGTCTCGGTCGACTCCTCGGGCCGGCCCGCCTACCGGCTGGCGCTGCAGACCCGCGAGCAGCACATCCGCCGGGAGAAGGCCACCTCCAACATCTGCACGGCCCAGGCGCTGCTGGCCATCGTCGCCGGGGCGTACGCCGCGTACCACGGCGCCGACGGGCTGCGGGCGATCGCCGAGCGCCTGCACGGACTCGCCGCGCGCCTCGCCGCCGGGCTGAGCGCGGCCGGCACCACCGTGGTCCACGACCGGTTCTTCGACACCGTCCTGGCCGAGGTGCCCGGCCGGGCCGACGCGGTCGTGGCCGCCGCGGCCGAGCGGGGGATCAACGTCCGCCGGGTCGACGCCGACCACGTCTCCGTGTCCGTGGGCGAGCCCCACGACGAGAGCGATGTCGACGCCGTGCTCGCCGCCTTCGGCGCCGCCCCCGCCGTGCCGGAGGCCGGGCCGGACGCCGCGCCCGGCACCGCGCCCGACGCGGCGTGGGAGCTGCCGGCAGCGCTGCTGCGCACCGACTCCTACCTCGTCCACCCGGTGTTCACCCTGCACCGCTCCGAGACCGCGATGATGCGCTGGCTGCGCTCCCTCGCGGACAAGGACCTGGCCCTGGACCGGACCATGATCCCCCTGGGCTCGTGCACGATGAAGCTCAACGCCGCCGCCGAGATGGAGCCCATCAGCTGGCCGGAGTTCGCCGGGATCCACCCGCTGGCCCCGGAGGACCAGACCCTGGGCTGGCGCGAGCTCATCGCCCAGCTCGAGGCGTGGCTGACCGAGATCACCGGCTACGCCGCGGTCTCCGTCCAGCCCAACGCGGGCTCCCAGGGGGAGCTCGCCGGGCTGCTGGCGATCCACCGCTACCACCTCTCCCGCGGGGACGCCCAGCGCACCACGATCCTCATCCCGTCCTCGGCCCACGGCACCAACGCGGCCTCCGCGGTGCTCGCGGACCTGAAGGTCGTCGTCGTGGCCACCGCCCCGGACGGCTCCGTGGACCTCGAGGACCTGCGGGCGAAGATCGCCGCGGTCGGCGACGAGCTCGCGGGGATCATGATCACCTACCCCTCCACGCACGGCGTGTTCGAGGAGCAGGTCACCGAGGTGTGCGCGGCGGTGCACGACGCCGGCGGGCAGGTCTACGTGGACGGCGCCAACCTCAACGCCCTGATGGGCCTGGCCCGGCCGGGGCGCTTCGGCGGGGACGTCTCGCACCTGAACCTGCACAAGACCTTCTGCATCCCCCACGGGGGCGGCGGGCCCGGCGTCGGCCCGGTGGCCGTGGCCGAGCACCTCGTGCCCTTCCTGCCCGAGGACGCCGCGGCCGTGGCCGGGGACCCGGACGCCGACGCGTTCCCGATCTCCCAGGCCCGCTACGGCTCCGCCGGGGTGCTGCCCATCTCGTGGATGTACATCGCCATGACCGGCGGCGAGGGCCTCACCGCGTCGTCGCGCACGGCGATCCTGTCCGCGAACTACGTCTCAGCGCGGCTCGCGGACGTCTTCCCGACCCTGTACACCGGTCCGGGCGGGCTCGTGGCCCACGAGTGCATCCTGGACCTGCGCCCGCTCACCAAGGCCTCCGGGGCGACCGCCGAGGACGTGTGCAAGCGCCTCATCGACTACGGCTTCCACGCCCCCACCCTCGCGTTCCCCGTGGCCGGGACCCTCATGGTCGAGCCCACGGAGTCCGAGAACCTCGCGGAGCTCGACCGGTTCGTGACGGCCATGCGCGCAATCCACGCCGAGATGGCCGCGGTGGCCGACGGCGAGGTCGCGCTGGAGGACTCCGTGCTGCGCCACGCCCCGCACACCGCCGAGGTGCTGACCGCCGACGAGTGGGGGCGCGCCTACCCGCGCTCCCAGGCCGCCTACCCGCTGCCCGAGCTGCGCCTGGCCAAGTACTGGGTGCCCGTGGGGCGGGTCGAGAACGCGGCCGGGGACCGCAACCTCGTCTGCAGCTGCCCGCCCGTCGAGGCGTTCGCCGCCGGCGCCGCCCAGGACGCGGAGGCGGCCCGATGAGCGCCCGGACCACCCCCCTGGAGGCGGCCCACCGCGAGGCCGGCGCCGTGTTCACGGACTTCGGGGGCTGGCAGATGCCGCTGAAGTACGCCAACGACGTCGCCGAGCACCACGCGGTGCGCCGGGCCGCCGGGCTCTTCGACCTCTCCCACATGGGCGAGGTCGCCGTGGAGGGCCCGCAGGCCGCGGCGTTCCTCGACGCCGCCCTCGTGTCCCGGCTCAGCACCCTGGCGCTGGGCCGGGCGAAGTACTCCCTGCTGGTGGACGAGGCCGGGCGCGTGCTCGACGACCTCATCACCTACCGCCTCGCCGAGGACCGGTACCTCGTGGTGCCCAACGCCGCGAACACGGCGGTGGTGCTGCAGGCCCTGCGGGAGCGCGCCGCCGGCTTCGACGTCGCCGTCGAGGACCGCACGGACGCCACGGCGCTCGTCGCCGTGCAGGGCCCCGCGGCCCAGGATGTCCTGCTCGCCGCCGGCTGCGCCGACCCGGACGCCGTGCGCGGGCTGCGCTACTACGCGTGCGTGCCCACCCGGGTGGCCGGAGTCCCCGCGCTCGTGGCCCGCACCGGGTACACGGGGGAGGACGGCTTCGAGCTCTACACCGCCCCCGAGCACGCGCGCACCGTGTGGGACGCGCTGCTCGCGGCGGGGGAGGAGCACGGCGCGGTCCCGGCGGGGCTGGCCGCGCGCGACTCCCTGCGCCTGGAGGCCGGGATGCCGCTCTACGGCCACGAGCTCGGTCCGGGGGTCACCCCGTTCGAGGCGGGCCTGGGCCGGATCGTCGAGACGGCGCTGCGGACCAAGGAGGAGTTCACGGGCCGGGCGGCGCTCGAGGCGCAGGCCGCGGCGCCGCCGCAGCGGGTGCTCGTGGGCCTGCGGGGCCTCACCCGCCGCCCCGTGCGCGCGGGCAACCCCGTGCTGGCGGCCGGGGACGTGGTCGGGGAGGTCACCTCCGGGGTGCCCTCCCCGACGCTGGGGCACCCGGTCGCCATGGCCCTCGTGCGCGCCGACGCGGCCGGGGCGGGCGCGGCCCTCGAGGTGGACGTCCGGGGCCGGCGCGCCCCCGTCGAGCTCGCGCGGCTGCCGTTCTACCGGCGGGGCTGAGGCCTCCGCGGGCGGCCCCGCGGGGCCGCTGAGATCCAGGGCACGAAATTCCTCATCCTACGGCCGGTGGGCGCTCGCGTCCACCGGCCGTGTGGACAGATCGGCGGACGGCGCCTATGCTGGACATTTGCGTTGTCCCTCATTCTGCGTGCCTTCATATAGCGGTGGGCGCCCCCGGGAAGCGAACCAGCAGATCAGGACGCTGGTCCTCGCGCTCCCGTAGACCCGATCGGGAACTGCGCGATTCAACTGCAGGTCTGTGGAAGGAATCCATCTTGGTCGCCTCGAGCACCGATTCGAACGTAACCGCTAACCGACCGGCCGACGGGAACATCCCGCGCCGCATCTCCTTCGCCAAGATCCACGAACCGCTGGACGTGCCGAACCTGCTGGCCCTCCAGACGGACAGCTTCGACCGTCTCGTCGGCAACGAGCGCTGGCAGGCACGCGTCCAGCAGGCCCTCGAGAGCGGCGAGAAAGGCATCGCCACGACCTCCGGCCTGGCGGACATCTTCGAGGAGATCTCCCCCATCGAGGACTTCCAGGGCACCATGTCCCTGTCCTTCTCGGAGCCCGAGTTCTACGAGCCCAAGTACACCATGGACGAGTGCAAGGACCGCGACGCCACCTACTCGGCGCCGCTGTACGTCAAGGCCGAGTTCATGAACAACAACACGGGCGAGATCAAGCAGCAGACCGTGTTCATGGGCGACTTCCCGCTGATGACCGAGAAGGGCACGTTCGTCATCAACGGCACCGAGCGTGTCGTCGTGTCCCAGCTCGTGCGCTCCCCGGGCGCCTACTTCGAGCGCGGCCAGGACCGCACCTCGGACAAGGACATCTACTCCGCGAAGATCATCCCCTCGCGCGGTGCCTGGTTCGAGCTCGAGATCGACAAGCGCGACCAGGTCGGCGTGCGCCTGGACCGCAAGCGCAAGCAGTCCGTGACCGTGCTGCTCAAGGCCCTGGGCTGGACCGAGGCCCGCATCCTCGAGGAGTTCGGGGACTACGACTCGATCCGCGCCACCCTCGAGAAGGACACCGTCGAGTCCCGCGAGGACGCGCTGCTGGACATCTACCGCAAGCTGCGCCCGGGGGAGCCGCCCACGGTCGACGCCGCGCAGGCGCTGCTCGACAACATGTACTTCAACTCGAAGCGCTACGACCTCGCCAAGGTGGGCCGCTACAAGCTCAACCGGAAGCTGGGCCTCGACAAGTCCTTCGACGACGACGACGCCTCCGTGCTCTCGGTCGACGACATCGTGGCGATGATCCGCTACCTCGTCACCCTGCACGCCGGCGGCGGGACGATCCAGGGCGTGCGCAACGGCGAGCCCCGCGAGATCGTCGTGGACGTCGACGACATCGACCACTTCGGCAACCGCCGCATCCGCGCGGTGGGCGAGCTGATCGAGAACCAGATCCGCACCGGCCTGTCCCGGATGGAGCGCGTCGTGCGCGAGCGCATGACCACCCAGGACGTCGAGGCGATCACCCCGCAGACCCTGATCAACATCCGCCCCGTGGTGGCGGCGATCAAGGAGTTCTTCGGCACCTCGCAGCTGTCGCAGTTCATGGACCAGAACAACCCGCTCGCGGGCCTGACCCACAAGCGGCGCCTGTCCGCGCTCGGCCCGGGCGGTCTCTCCCGCGACCGCGCCGGCATGGAGGTCCGTGACGTCCACCCGTCGCACTACGGCCGGATGTGCCCGATCGAGACCCCTGAGGGCTCCAACATCGGTCTCATCGGCTCGCTCGCGACCTACGGGCGGATCAACCCGTTCGGCTTCATCGAGACCCCGTACCGCAAGGTCGTGGGCGGCGTGGTGACCGACCAGGTCGAGTACCTCACCGCCGACGACGAGCGCGGGGTGACGATCGCGCAGGCCAACGCGCCGCTGACCGACGAGAACCGCTTCGCCGAGGACGCCGTGCTCGCGCGCGCCTCCGACGGCTCGGGCGAGGCCGTGCTGGTCGACCCCAGCGCCGTGCAGTACATGGACGTCTCCCCGCGGCAGATGGTGTCCGTGGCGACCGCCCTCATCCCGTACCTCGAGCACGACGACGCCAACCGCGCGCTCATGGGCGCGAACATGCAGCGCCAGGCCGTGCCGCTGCTCGAGTCCGAGGCCCCGCTGGTGGGCACCGGCATGGAGCGCTACGCGGCGCTCGACGCCGGGGACTCCGTGCTGGCCCGCAAGGCCGGCGTGGTCGAGGAGGTCTCCGCCAACCTGGTGCGCGTGCTCAACGACGACGGGACGACCACGGTCTACCCGATCAACAAGTTCGTGCGCTCCAACCCGGGCAACACCTACAACCAGCGCGTCATCGTCTCCGAGGGCGACCGCGTCGAGGAGCGCTCGGTCATCGCCGACGGCCCCTCGACCGACCACGGCGAGCTGGCCCTGGGCAAGAACCTGCTGGTCGCCTACATGTCCTGGGAGGGCCTCAACTACGAGGACGCCATCATCCTGTCCCAGCGCATGGTCTCCGAGGACGTGCTCACCTCGATCCACATCGAGGAGCACGAGATTGACGCCCGCGACACCAAGCTGGGCGCCGAGGAGATCACCCGCGACATCCCCAACGTGTCCGAGGAGGTATTGTCCGCCCTCGACGAGCGCGGCATCATCCACATCGGCGCCGAGGTCCAGGCGGGCGACATCCTGGTCGGCAAGGTCACCCCGAAGGGCGAGACCGAGCTGACCCCGGAGGAGCGGCTGCTGCGCGCGATCTTCGGCGAGAAGTCCCGCGAGGTCCGCGACACCTCCCTGAAGGTGCCCCACGGCGAGTCCGGCACGGTCATCGGCGTGCGCGTGTTCGACCGGGACGACGAGGACGACGACCTGCCCGCCGGCGTCAACCAGGTGGTCCGGGTCTACGTGGCCCAGAAGCGCAAGATCACCGACGGCGACAAGCTCGCCGGCCGCCACGGCAACAAGGGCGTCATCTCGAAGATCCTGCCGCTGGAGGACATGCCGTTCCTGGAGGACGGCACCCCCGTGGACATCATCCTCAACCCGCTGGGCGTGCCCGGCCGCATGAACCTCGGGCAGGTGCTCGAGGTGCACACCGGCTGGCTGGCCAAGCAGGGCTGGAACATCGAGGGCAGCCCGGAGTGGCTGAACAAGCTGCCGAACTTCCCGACGCAGTCCGGTCCCACCAACGTGGCGACCCCGGTGTTCGACGGCGCCCGCGAGGAGGAGATCTTCGACCTGCTCGACCACACCAACCCGACGCGCGACGGCGTCCGCCTGATCGACCGCTCCGGCAAGGCGCGGCTGTTCGACGGCCGCTCCGGCGAGCCATTCCCGGACCCGATCTCCGTGGGCTACCAGTACATCCTGAAGCTGCACCACCTCGTGGACGACAAGATCCACGCGCGCTCCACCGGCCCCTACTCCATGATCACCCAGCAGCCGCTGGGCGGTAAGGCGCAGTTCGGCGGCCAGCGCTTCGGCGAGATGGAGGTCTGGGCCCTCGAGGCGTACGGCGCGGCCTACACGCTGCAGGAGCTGCTGACGGTCAAGTCCGACGACGTGCACGGGCGCGTGAAGGTCTACGAGGCCATCGTCAAGGGCGAGAACATCCCCGAGCCGGGCGTGCCCGAGTCCTTCAAGGTGCTCATCAAGGAGATGCAGTCCCTGTGCCTGAACGTCGAGGTCCTCTCGGCCGACGGCAACACGATCGAGATGCGCGACTCGGACGACGAGGTCTTCCGGGCGGCCGAGGAGCTCGGCATCGACCTCTCCCACTCCGAGCCCAGCTCGGTCGAAGAGGTCTGAGCCCCTCCGCTCCACCCCGACGAGACGTCAAGCTTTCTAGAGAAAGAGATAAAGGACCCTCATGTCCAACGAATCTTCACTCGGACTCATGCGGATCGGTCTTGCGACCGCCGAGGACATCCGGACCTGGTCCTACGGCGAGGTCAAGAAGCCGGAGACCATCAACTACCGCACCCTGAAGCCGGAGAAGGACGGGCTCTTCTGCGAGAAGATCTTCGGCCCCACCCGGGACTGGGAGTGCTACTGCGGCAAGTACAAGCGCGTGCGCTACAAGGGCATCATCTGCGAGCGCTGCGGCGTCGAGGTGACCCGCGCCAAGGTGCGCCGCGAGCGGATGGGCCACATCGAGCTCGCCGCCCCCGTGACCCACATCTGGTACTTCAAGGGCGTCCCCTCCCGGCTGGGCTACCTGCTGGACCTGGCGCCGAAGGACCTGGAGAAGGTCATCTACTTCGCCGCCTACATGATCACGTCGGTGGACGAGGCCGCCCGCCACGACGACCTGCCGAACCTGCAGGCCGCCGTGGACCGGGAGAAGGCGCAGCTGGAGTCCACCCGCGACGCCGACATCGCGGCGATCGCCCGTGACCTCGAGACCGAGCTCTCCCGCGTCGAGGAGGAGGGCGGCAAGGCCGCGGAGAAGCGCAAGCTCCGCGACTCCGCCGACCGCCAGATGGCGAACGTGCGCAAGCGCGCCAACGTGGAGATCGACCGCCTCGAGCAGGTCTGGGACCGGTTCAAGAACCTCAAGGTCAACGACCTCGAGGGCGACGAGGCGCTCTACCGCCAGATGGTGGACCGCTACGGCATGTACTTCGAGGGCTCCATGGGCGCCGAGGCGATCAAGAAGCGCCTCGAGACCTTCGACCTCGAGGCCGAGGCCGAGTCCCTGCGCGAGACCATCGCCACCGGCAAGGGCCAGCGCAAGACCCGCGCCCTGAAGCGGCTCAAGGTCGTCAACGCGTTCCTCACCACGGACAACTCCCCGCTGGGCATGGTCCTGGACGCCGTCCCGGTGATCCCGCCGGAGCTGCGCCCGATGGTCCAGCTCGACGGCGGCCGCTTCGCCACCTCGGACCTCAACGACCTCTACCGGCGCGTGATCAACCGCAACAACCGCCTCAAGCGGCTGCTGGACCTCGGCGCCCCCGAGATCATCGTCAACAACGAGAAGCGGATGCTCCAGGAGGCCGTGGACTCGCTGTTCGACAACGGCCGCCGCGGCCGCCCGGTCACGGGCCCGGGCAACCGCGCCCTGAAGTCGCTGTCCGACATGCTCAAGGGCAAGCAGGGCCGGTTCCGCCAGAACCTGCTCGGCAAGCGCGTCGACTACTCGGGCCGTTCGGTCATCGTGGTCGGCCCGCAGCTGAAGCTGCACCAGTGCGGTCTGCCCAAGCAGATGGCCCTCGAGCTGTTCAAGCCGTTCGTGATGAAGCGCCTGGTGGACCTCAACCACGCGCAGAACATCAAGTCGGCCAAGCGCATGGTCGAGCGCTACCGCCCGCAGGTGTGGGACGTGCTGGAGGAGGTCATCACCGAGCACCCGGTGCTGCTCAACCGCGCCCCCACCCTGCACCGCCTGGGCATCCAGGCGTTCGAGCCGCAGCTCGTCGAGGGCAAGGCCATCCAGCTCCACCCGCTCGTGTGCGGCGCGTTCAACGCCGACTTCGACGGCGACCAGATGGCCGTGCACCTGCCCCTGTCCCCGGAGGCCCAGGCCGAGGCGCGCATCCTGATGCTGTCCTCGAACAACATCCTGAAGCCCTCGGACGGCAAGCCGATCGCCCTGCCCTCGCAGGACATGATCATCGGCCTGTACCACCTGACCACCGTCCGCGAGGGCGAGGTCGGGGAGGGCCGGTCGTTCTCCTCGGTGGCCGAGGCGATCATGGCGCACGACGCCGGGCAGCTGCACCTCAACGCGCTGTGCCGGATCGAGCTGGACGACTTCGTGCCGTTCGAGGGCTGGGAGGCCCCCGAGGGCTGGGAGCCGGGCCGGCCGGTGGTCGTGCAGACCACCCTGGGCCGCGTGCTGTTCAACGACACCCTGCCCGAGGACTACCCCTGGGACGAGGCCGTCGCGGACAAGAAGCACCTCTCGGCGCTGGTCAACGACCTCGCGGAGCGGTACCCGATGGTGACCGTCGCGCACACGCTGGACGAGCTCAAGGACGCCGGGTTCCACTGGGCGGCCCGCTCGGGCGTGACCGTGGCGATCTCGGACATCGCGACCCCGCCGGAGAAGCCCGCCATCATGGAGGGCTACGAGGCGCAGGCCGCGAAGATCCAGGGCCAGTACGACCGGGGTCTGATCGACGACGACGAGCGCCGCTCCGAGCTGATCGACATCTGGACGAAGGCCACCGACGAGGTCGCCCAGGCGATGCGCGACAACATGACCGCGCTGAACACCATCAACCGCATGGTGTCCTCCGGGGCCCGGGGCAACTGGATGCAGGTCCGCCAGATCGCCGGCATCCGCGGGCTCGTGTCCAACCCCAAGGGCGAGATCATGCCCCGCCCGATCAAGTCCTCCTACCGCGAGGGCCTGTCGGTGCTGGAGTACTTCATCGCGACCCACGGCGCCCGCAAGGGCCTGGCCGACACCGCGCTGCGCACCGCGAACTCCGGGTACCTCACCCGCCGTCTCGTGGACGTCTCGCAGGACGTCATCGTGCGCGAGGCGGACTGCATGACCGAGCGCGGCCTGGTCCTGCCGATCGCGGACGTGGCCGGCTCCGGGGCGCGCACGCTGCACGAGGACATCGAGAACACGGTGCACGGGCGCGTGCTCGCGGTGGACGTGGCCGACGCCAACGGCGAGATCGTGGCCGAGGCCGGTGCCGACCTCTCCGACGCGCTGATCCACGCCCTGTTCACCGCGGGCGTCGACACGGTGCGCGTGCGCTCCGTGCTGACCTGCGAGTCCGCGGTCGGCGTGTGCGCGTCGTGCTACGGCCGCTCGCTGGCCTCCAACCAGCTGGTGGACATCGGGGAGGCCGTGGGCATCATCGCGGCCCAGTCGATCGGTGAGCCCGGCACCCAGCTGACCATGCGCACCTTCCACACCGGTGGTGTCGCGTCCTCGGACGGTGACATCACCCAGGGTCTGCCCCGTATCCAGGAGCTGTTCGAGGCGCGCACCCCGAAGGGTGTCGCCCCGATCTCGGAGGTCGCCGGCCGGGTGACCATCGAGGACACCGAGAAGGCGCTGAAGCTCGTCGTGACCCCGGACAACGGGGACGAGGCGATCGCCTACCCGGTGCTGCGCCGCGCGAAGCTGCTGGTGGCCGAGGGCGACCACGTGGAGGTCGGCCAGCAGCTGGTCTCCGGCGCGGTCGACCCCAAGGAGGTGCTGCGCATCCGCGGTCCGCGGCAGGCGCAGAAGCACCTCGTGGACGAGGTCCAGCGCGTGTACCGCTCCCAGGGCGTGGGCATCCACGACAAGCACGTCGAGGTCATCGTGCGGCAGATGCTGCGCCGCGTGACGATCATCGAGTCCGGCGAGACCGACCTCCTGCCGGGCGAGCTCGTCGAGAACGTGCGCTTCCTGGAGGCGAACCGGAAGGCCGTCGCCGAGGGCAGCCGCCCGGCCGCCGGCCGTCCGGAGCTGATGGGCATCACCAAGGCCTCCCTGGCCACCGACTCGTGGCTGTCGGCCGCGTCCTTCCAGGAGACGACCCGCGTGCTCACGCAGGCCGCCATGGAGGGCAAGTCCGACCCGCTGGTGGGGCTCAAGGAGAACGTCATCATCGGCAAGCTCATCCCGGCCGGCACCGGGCTCGCGCGGTACAACAACATCGACGTGGAGCCCACGGACGAGGCGAAGGCCTCGCTGTTCACGGAGCCGGGCGCGTTCTCGGACTTCAGCTACGCCGAGGAGAACTCCGGGCACGCGCCCGCCGAGTTCCAGGCGATCCCGCTGGAGGACTACGACTTCGGCTCGAACTGACGCCGGCGTCGTGATCACCGCGTGATCACCGCATGATCACCACGGCAGCCCCGCCCCGGACCCCGGTCCGGGACGGGGCTGCCGCCGTCCCGGGGGCCGGGCGGCCCCGACCGGGCCCCCGGCCCCCACGAGAGGTCGGAGGACCATGGCCAACTCACCCACCGGGGAGTCCGTGCTCGAGCGGGTGGACCGGATCCTCGCGGCGTTCACCGCGGAGGACTCCCGGCTCACGGGCGGGCAGATCGCGGCCCTCACCGGCCTGCCCACCGCCACGGCCCACCGGCTGGCCCGCGACATGGCCCGCCGGGGCTGGCTCGAGCGGGTCGAGGGCGGCCACTACGTGGTGGGCACCCGGCTGTGGGAGCTGGCCAACCGCTCCTCCCGGGAGCTCGACCTCGCCCGCACGGCCCGCCCGTTCATGGGCGACATCCACGCCGCGCTGCGCCAGCACGTGCAGCTCGGCATCGTGGACGGCCGCGAGGTGCTCCTCGTCGAGCGGCTCTCGCAGCCCGGCGCCGTGCCCGTGCGGGCGTCCGTGGCGGGGCGGCTGCCCCTGCACCTGTCGGCCACGGGGCTGGTGCTGCTCGCCCACGGCCCGCGGGAGCACCAGCAGGCCTACCTGGAGGCCCCGCTCTCCTCGGTGACCGGGCTCTCGCCCACCGACCCCGCGGTGCTCGCCGCCGACCTCGAGCGCATCCGGGTGCAGGGCCACGCCGTGCAGACCGGCTACCTCGAGCCCGACACCACCGGCATCGCGGTCCCCGTGCGCGGGCGCGGCGACCAGGTCGTCGCCGGGCTCGGCGTCGTGACCCGCGCCGGGGATCCCGCCGCCCGCGCGGGCGCCATCGTCCAGGCCCTGCACACCGCCGCCCACGGCATCCGCCGGACGCTGCGCGAGACCGGGCGCTGAGCCCGGGCGGCCCGGCACCGACCCCGATCCCGTTGAACGGGACGAGTGTGGTGCCGCCCACAGGGCGCTGAGACACTGGACGCGGTCCATCGCCGTATCACCAGGAGCACTCATGGGCGCATCGCGCACCGTTGTCACCACCCAAGTCGGCATCGTCGGCGGCGGCCCCGCCGGCCTGATGCTCGCGCACCTGCTCGGCCGCGCCGGGATCGACAGCATCGTCGTCGAGAAGCGGGACAAGGACACGATCCACAACACCCACCGGGCCGGCATCCTCGAGTCGGGCACGGTGCGGATGCTCACCGACTCCGGCGTCGACGGGCGCGTCCTCACCGAGGGTCACGAGCACGAGGGCACCGTCCTGCGCTTCCAGGGACGGAGCCACCGCATCGACTTCAAGAAGCTCGTCGGCCAGTCCGTGTGGCTCTACCCCCAGAACGAGGTGTTCTGGGACCTTGCCGGGGCGCGGGAGCGCGACGGCGGCGACGTCCGGTGGGGGGTCGCCGACACCGAGGTCGCCGACCTCGCCACCGACCGGCCAAAGATCCGCTTCACCGACGCCGACGGCACCCCGGTCGAGGTCCGGTGCGAGATCCTCGTGGGCGCCGACGGCTCCCAGAGCATCTGCCGCCGGGCGATCCCCCAGGAGGAGCGCACCGACAACTTCATCCAGTACCCCTTCGCCTGGTTCGGCATCCTCGCCGAGGCCCCGCCGAGCGCCCCGGAGCTGATCTACGCCAACTCCGAGCACGGCTTCGCCCTGATCTCCTCGCGCAGCGAGACGGTCCAGCGCATGTACTTCCAGTGCGACCCCGAGGAGAACGTCGACGACTGGGACGAGGAGCGGATCTGGGCCGAGCTGCAGCGCCGCGTCGACGGGCCGGACGGGCTGCAGCTGCAGCGCGGGCCGATCTTCGACAAGACGGTGCTGAAGTTCCGCTCCTACGTGTGCGAGCCCCTGCGCCACGGCAACATGTTCCTCGTCGGCGACGCCGGGCACACCGTTCCCCCGACGGGCGCGAAGGGCCTCAACCTCGCGTTCTGCGACGTCCGCGTGCTGGCCCCGGCCCTGGTCGAGCACTTCCGGCACGGGGACGCGTCCGGTCTGGCCGGGTACTCGGCCAAGGCCCTGGAGCGGATCTGGAAGGCCCAGAACTTCTCCTACTGGGCCACCAACCTCATGCACGTCCAGCCGGGGGAGAACCCCTTCAACCAGAAGCGCCGGCTCGGCGAGTTCCGCGCGATCACCTCCTCCGAGCACGGCTCCGCCTACTTCGCCGAGTCGTACACGGGCTGGCCCGACGACTGACCCACCACCCGGCCGCCCCGGCGGCCGTCCCGGATCCCAGTGTTGCGTCACAGATGTTCGCTATGCGAACAGTTGTACGGATGCTGTATGGGTGCGCTATGGTCGGAGAGTTCTCCCGCAGCGCACCCCCGGCCGGCCGCCGCGCCCGCCACGACCCACCCGCCACTGCTGCAGAACAGAGGAGCCGACCATGGCAGAGGAAGACCGGAGCGACATCGAGAGCGCCTTCGTGCCCGTCGCCTGGAGCAAGGGGGCCGACGACGCCGCCGAGACCCAGGCCGACCTGGACCGGGAGATGGCCGGGATCGTCGCCGACTACGAGGCCTCGGGCGCCGTCGAGACGCAGCCGCGCCTGGACTACGCCCCGTACCGCAGCTCGATCCTGCGCCACCCCACCAAGGACCCGCACCACGCGGACCCGGAGACCATCGAGCTCCACGCCCCGGCCTTCGGGCAGCGGGACGTGCACCCGCTCGAGTCCGACCTGACCATCCAGTCCGGCGGGGAGCCGATCGGCGAGCGGATCAAGATCCGCGGCCGCGTCCTCGACGGCGACGGCCGGCCCGTGCGCAACCAGCTCGTGGAGATCTGGCAGGCCAACGCCGCCGGGCGCTACATCCACAAGCGGGACCAGCACCCGGCCCCGATCGACCCGAACTTCACGGGCGTGGGCCGGTGCCTCACCGGTGACGACGGCTCGTACGAGTTCCTCACCATCAAACCGGGCCCGTACCCCTGGAAGAACCACCACAACGCCTGGCGGCCCGCGCACGTGCACTTCTCCCTGTTCGGCACGGACTTCACCCAGCGGATGATCACCCAGATGTACTTCCCGTCCGATCCGCTGTTCGCCCTGGACCCGATCTACCAGTCCATCGTCGATCCCAAGGCGCGCGAGCGGCTCGTGGCCGCGTACGACCACGGGACCTCCGAGCACGAGTGGCTGCTCGGCTACCGCTGGGACATCGTGCTCAGCGGCTCCAACCGCACCTGGACGGAAGGCGACTCCGATGTCTGAGAACTCCTCGACCACCAAGCTCGTGGCCACTCCCGGCCAGACCGTCGGCCCCTTCTTCGGCTACGCGCTGCCCTACGAGAAGGGCGAGCAGCTCGTGCCGCTCGGGCACCCGCGGGCGGTGCGCCTGCACGGCGTGGTCACCGACGGCGCCGGCGCCGTCGTCCCCGACGCGCTGCTCGAGATCTGGCAGGCCGACGAGGAGGGCGGCGTCCCCACCGCGGACGGCTCCCTCGTGCGCGACGGCTACACCTTCACCGGCTTCGGCCGCGCCGCCGTGGACAACGCCGGGCACTACACGTTCACCACGCTGAACCCGGGCCCCACCGAGCCGGGCAAGGCCCCCTTCATCGCCCTGACGCTCTTCGGCCGCGGGGTGACCAACCGGCTGTTCACGCGCGTGTACCTGCCCGAGGACGCCGAGGCGCTGGCGAGCGACCCGCTGCTGAGCTCCCTGCCGGAGCAGCGGCGGCGCACGCTGATCGCCGAGCGCGAGGCCGACGGCTCCCTGCGCTTCGACATCCGGCTGCAGGGGGAGGGGGAGACGGTCTTCCTCACCTACCCCAACCTCGAGCGGTGACGCCCGTGCAGGGGCCCGGGCCGCACGGCCGGGGCCCCTGCACCCCCGGTGCGGCCGCGGACGGCGTCCGCGGACCGGCGCACGACGACCCCCCCGGACCGCGGTCCGGACGACTTCCCAGGAGGACGCGCATGAGCGACGTCGGGCTGCTCAGCCCCGGGGCCCACCGCGGCGCCGAGCACACGGACGACACCGCGGTGCTCCAGGCGCTGCTCGACGCCGAGGCGTCGTGGGTCGCCGCCCAGGCCTCGGCCGGTCTCGCGCCCGCCGGCGCCGCCGCCTCCGCGCGGGCCGCCGCCCGCGCCGCCGACTACGACGCCGCGGACGTGGCCCTGCGCGCCGAGGGCGGCGGCAACCCCGTGATCCCGCTGCTCGCCGACTACCGCCACCGGCTGGGACAGCTGGACCCCGCCGCCGTGCGCTTCGTCCACCGCGGCCTCACCAGCCAGGACGTCATGGACACCGCCCTGATGCTGCTGGTCCACCGCGCCGCCGAGCCGCTCACCCGGCAGCTGGCCGCCGTCCAGGAGTCCCTCGCCCGCCTCGCCGCCGCCCACCGCGGCACCGTCCAGGCCGCCCGGACCCTGACCCAGCACGCCCTGCCCACCACCTTCGGGCTCAAGGCCGCGCACTGGCTCGCCGGGCTGCAGGACCTCGAGGAGGACCTCGGACGGCTGCGCCGCCTGCCCGTCTCCTACGGCGGGGCCGCGGGCTCCCTCGCGGCGAGCCTCGCCCTGTTCCCGGACGCCCCCGACGCCGACGTTCGCGCCCTCGACCTGGCCCGGCGCTGGGCCGGCGAGCTCGGCCTCGTCCTGCCCCCGCACGTGTGGCACACCGCCCGCCGGCCCGTGCTGCGGGCCGGGGACACCCTCGCAGCCGTCTGCTCGGCGCTGGGGCGGATCGCCAACGACGTCCTGCTGCTCAGCCGCCCCGAGCTGGGGGAGCTGCGCGAGCCCGCGGCCGAGGGCCGCGGCGTGTCCTCCGCGATGCCCCAGAAGCAGAACCCCGTCCTGTCGGTGCTGCTCAAGCGCACCGCCCTGAGCGCCCCCCAGCTCGCCGCCCAGCTCCACGTCGCCGCGTCCCTCGTCGTCGACGAGCGCCCCGACGGCTCCTGGCACACCGAGTGGCCCGCGCTGCGGGAGCTCGCGCGCCTGGCGGTCGCGGCCTCGTCGCACGCGGCCGAGCTGACCGGGGGCCTCGTCGTGGACCCGGCCCGGATGCGTGCCAACCTCGACGCCTCGGGCCCGGCCGTCCTCGCCGAGCGGATCAGCGCGGCGCTCGCCCCCCTGCTGCCCGCCGCCGACGGCGCCACGGGCAAGCAGCGGGTGCAGGCCGTCGTGCGGGAGCACGCCACCGACCGGGCCGGCATGGCCCGGGCCCTCGTGCGCCTCGCGGAGGGCGCCGCCCTGCCCGGCGGGCGCCCCGTCGACGAGTCCTTCGTGGCCGGGCTGCTCGACCCCGCCGGCTACCTCGGCGCCAACGACCTGCTCATCGACCAGGTGCTCGAGCGGCACCGCCGCGGCGCGAACGATCGTCCGTCCACGTCCCGGACCACTCCAGGAGACCCCGCATGACCGTCCCCGTCCTGACCCTGGTCGAGTTCACCGACCGGCCCGCCCCCTCGTCGCAGGCGCCCCTCGTGGTGCTCGGCCCGTCGCTGGGCACGTCCGCGGCCTCCCTCTGGTCCGGCGTCGCGCGGCGGCTCGCCGGGGACCTCCGCGTCGTCGGCTGGGACCTGCCCGGCCACGGCGGCTCCGCCCCGACGGACGACCCGTTCACGATCGCCGAGCTCGCCCGGGGCGTGCTCGCCGCCGTCGACGGCCACCTCCGGTCCCTCGGCGAGCCGGTCGAACGACCGTTCTGCTACGCGGGCAACTCCATCGGCGGCTGCGTCGGCCAGCAGCTGCTGCTCGACGCGCCGGAGCGCGTGCACGCCGCGGTCCTGCTGGGGACCGCCGCCCGGGTGGGTGAGCCCGCCGCGTGGGCCGAGCGCGCGCAGCTCGTGGCCGCCGCGGGCACGCCCACCCAGGTGACCGGCTCCGCGCAGCGCTGGTTCGCCCCCGGCTTCATCGAGCAGGACGCCGTCACCACCACCGGACTGCTCCACGACCTCCAGGACGCCGACCGGTTCTCCTACGCCCGCGCCTGCGAGGCCCTCGGCGCGTTCGACCTGCGGGGGCGCCTGGGCGGGGTCCGCACCCCGGTCCTGACCGTGGCCGGCGCGCACGACGTCGCGACCCCGCCCGAGGCCGTCGCCGGCGTCGCCGAGGCCACCGGCGGGCGCGCCGTGGTGCTCGCCGGCGCCGCGCACCTGATCCCCGCCGAGGCCCCGCAGGACGTGGCGCGCCTGCTGGCCGAGCACTTCAGCCCCCACCTCTGCCGCGGCACCGAAGGAGCACGAGCATGAGCAGCAACCCCTCCCGCACCGAGCGGCAGGCCCACGCCGACGGCATGGTGGTGCGCCGCGAGGTGCTCTCCGACGCCCACGTGGACCGCGCCGAGGCGACCAAGGACGAGTTCACCGCCGAGTTCCAGGACTTCATCTCCCGCTACGCGTGGGGCGAGATCTGGACCCGCCCCGGCCTGGACCGCCGGATGCGCAGCGCCATCACCCTCACGGCACTGATCGCGGCCGGGCACTGGGAGGAGTTCGAGATGCACGTGCGCGCCGCGCTGCGCAACGGCCTGACGCGCGACGAGATCAAGGAGATCCTGCTGCAGTCGGCGATCTACCTCTCCGTGCCCGCCGCCAACAACGCCTTCAAGCACGCCCGGCAGGTCCTCGACGCCCTCGACGCCGAGGGCGGGCGCGCCGCCGCGGACCCGACCCGCCCGTGACCGACGAGCACCGACGCAAGCGAGGAGCACCATGACCGAGGCATACATCTACGACGCCGTGCGGACCCCGTTCGGCCGGTTCGGGGGCGCCCTGGCGGGCGTGCGCCCGGACGACCTGGCCGCCCTCGTCGTCGGCGAGCAGGTGAGGCGCGCCCCGGGGCTGGACCCGGCGGCGATCGACGAGGTGGTGCTGGGCAACGCCAACGGCGCCGGGGAGGAGAACCGCAACGTCGCCCGGATGGCCACCCTGCTGGCGGGACTGCCCGTGGAGCTGCCCGGCACCACCGTCAACCGCCTGTGCGGGTCCTCCCTGGACGCGGCGATCATCGCCTCCCGCCAGATCAACGCCGGCGAGGCCGAGGTGGTGCTCGTGGGCGGGGTGGAGTCCATGAGCCGCGCCCCCTGGGTGCTGCCCAAGACGGAGAGGCCCTACCCGGCCGGGGACATGACGCTGGCCTCCACCACGCTGGGCTGGCGCCTGGTCAACAAGAGGATGAACCCCGCCTGGACGGTCTCGCTGGGCGAGGCCACCGAGCAGCTGGCCGAACGCCACGGGATCACCCGGGAGCGGATGGACGAGTTCGCGTTCACCTCCCACCAGCGCACCCAGCAGGCCTGGGAGGCGGGCTTCTACGACGACCTCACCGTGGCGGTCCCCGGCACCGAGCTGACCCGCGACGAGTCCGTGCGCGCCTCCTCCACGGTCGAGAAGCTGAACGGGCTCAAGACCGTCTTCCGCGCCCAGGAGCAGGGCGGGACCGTCACCGCCGGCAACGCCTCGCCGCTCAACGACGGGGCCTCGGCGGCGCTGCTGGGCTCTGAGCGGGCCGCCGAGCTCACCGGCCTGGCGCCGCTGGCCCGCATCGCCGGGCGGGCGGCGGCCGCCAACGAGCCCCAGTACTTCGGCTACGCCCCGGTGGCGGCCGCGAACCTCGCGCTGCAACGGGCCGGGATCACGTGGGGAGACGTCGCGGCCGTGGAGCTCAACGAGGCCTTCGCCGCGCAGTCGCTGGCGTGTGTCGACGCCTGGGGGATCGACCCGGGCATCGTCAACCGGCACGGCGGGGCGATCGCGATCGGCCACCCGCTGGGTGCTTCCGGCACCCGCATCCTCGGCACCCTGGCCAAGTCCCTGCGCGCCTCGGGGGCCCGCTGGGGCGTGGCGGCGATCTGCATCGGCGTGGGCCAGGGCCTCGCCGTCGTGCTCGAGAACCAGGACGCGTGAGCCCCGTGACGGGACCCGCGCACCGGACCCCCCCCGGAGAAGACCACCCAAGGAAGGCACACCGCATGCTGAACATCGCAGCCAGCTGCGCGCAAGCCGTGGCGCCGATCCACGACGGCGCGACCGTCATGATCGGCGGCTTCGGCGTGGCCGGGCAGCCCGTCGAGCTCATCGACGCGCTCATCGACCACGGCGCCACCGGCCTGACGGTCGTCAACAACAACGCCGGCAACGGCGACGTCGGCCTGGCCAAGCTGATCCAGCTCGGCCGGGTGGCCAGGATCATCTGCTCCTTCCCCCGCCAGTCCGACTCCTGGCACTTCGACGAGAAGTACCGGGTGGGGCAGATCGAGCTCGAGGTCGTGCCCCAGGGCAACCTCGCCGAGCGGATCCGCGCCGCCGGGGCCGGGATCGGCGGTTTCTTCACGCCCACCGGCTACGGCACCCCGCTGGCCGAGGGCAAGGAGGTGCGCGAGATCGACGGCCGTCACTACGTCCTCGAGCACCCGATCAAGGCGGACTTCTCCCTGACCAAGGCGCACGTCGCGGACCGGGCGGGCAACCTCGTCTACCGCAAGACCGCGCGCAACTTCGGCCCCATCATGGCCGCCGCCGCCACCACGTCCATCGTCCAGGTCGCCCGCATCGTCGACCGCGGCGGGATCGACCCCGAGACCGTGGTGACGCCGGGCATCTACGTGGACACCGTCGTGCAGGTCGACGCCCCGGCCCAGGCCGACCCCCGAGAGGAGCTGTGACCATGACCGAGCAGACCGGCACCGAGCAGACCGGCACCGAGCAGACCGGCACCGAGCAGACCGGCACCGTCCCGCGGACCTCGGAGGCCCCGCTGACCCCCGAGGAGCTCGCGCGGGTGGTCGCCCGGGACATCCCCGCCGGGTCCTACGTCAACCTGGGCATCGGCCAGCCGACCCTGGTGTCGAACTACCTCAGCCCCGAGGACGACGTCACCCTGCACACCGAGAACGGCATGCTCGGCATGGGCCCGGAGGCCCACGGCGAGGCGGTGGACCCCGACCTGATCAACGCCGGGAAGATCCCCGTGGTCGAGACACCGGGCTGCTCCTACTTCCACCACGCGGACTCGTTCGCCATGATGCGGGGAGGCCACCTCGACTGCTGCGTGCTCGGCGCGTTCCAGGTCGACGCCCGGGGCAACCTCGCCAACTGGCACACGGGCCGGCCCGACGCCATCCCGGCGGTGGGCGGGGCCATGGACCTGGCCACCGGCGCCAGGCAGACCTTCGTCATGATGACCCTGCAGACGAAGAAGGGCGCCTCCAAGCTCGTGGCGCAGTGCACCATGCCCCTGACGGGCGTGGGCTGCGTCTCGCGCGTCTACACCGACCAGGCCGTGTTCCTGATCGAGGCCGACGGCGTGGCGGTGCGCGAGACCTTCGGCACGAGCTTCGAGCAGATCCAGCAGATCGTCGGCATCCCGCTGCGCCCCGCCCGCTGAGCCCAGCACCCCGCGGGGGCGCGGCGACCGGTCCCGGCCGCCGCGCCCCCGCCCCAGGCCCCGAGGAGATCCCCATGACCGAGCAGGACCCGACCGCCCCCGAGGGGGAGCGGGGCCCGGCGGGACAGTTCGTGCAGTCCCTGGCCCGTGGGCTCGGGGTGATCTCCGCGTTCGACGCCCAGCACCCGCGCATGAGCCTCAGCGACGTCGCCCGGCGCACCGGCCTCACCCGCGCCACCGCGCGCCGGTTCCTGCTCACCCTCGAGGAGCTGGGCTTCGTGCGCACCGACGGGCGGCTGTTCGAGCTCACCCCCAAGGTGCTGCAGCTCGGCTACTCCTACCTCTCCTCGCTGTCGCTGCCCGCGCTGGCCACGCCCCACCTCGAGGCGCTCTCCGAGCGGCTGCAGGAGTCCACCTCCGCGTCCGTGCTCGACGGCTCCGACATCGTCTACGTGGCCCGCGTCTCCACGCACCGGATCATGACCGTCGCCATCGCCGTCGGCACCCGCTTCCCCGCCCACGCGACGTCGATGGGCCGCGTCCTGCTCGCCGGGCTGGAGCCCGCGCAGCTGGAGCACTACTTCCGCACGACCACCCTCGAGGCCTTCACCGAGCTGACGCTCACGGACCGGGAGCGCCTCGAGGCCGACCTGCGGCGCGTGCGCGCCCAGGGCTGGGCGATCGTGGACCAGGAGCTGGAGATCGGGCTGCGCTCGGCGGCCGCGCCCGTGACCGACAGCGCGGGGCGGGTCGTCGCCGCCGTGAACGTGTCCATGCGCGTGGGCATGCCCGGCGCCAGCGCCGGCGACCCGGTGCGCGACGTCGTCCCCCCGCTGCTCGAGTGCGCCGGGCGGATCTCCGCCGACCTGGCCGCGACCGGACGCTGACCCCGGCCCCGGCCCCGGCCCGGGCGTCGGCGGGGCGGCCCCGGCTTTCCCGGCCGGCCGCGGTCTGATAGGCTGTCGAGGAATTGCACGGTCATGCGTCGGCGCTCGACACGCCGACGGGGCCGGGAAGATCAATGGCAGAACGGACTCGGTCCTCTGGCACGCGGTGTGTGCCTGAATGCCATTCTTTTCGTCTGCCCAGGTGCTCCCGGCGCCGCGACCGTGGTACTCGTCCGCCAGGCTTATCGTCAGCCCCCGCCCCGTTCCCGGCCCCGGCCGGAGGGTGGGGGAGCGGAACATCCCAGCGGGCCGTCCGCGGCCCGCGCAACCAGGAGACACTGTGCCTACAATCCAGCAGCTGGTCCGCAAGGGCCGGACCCCGAAGGTCGTCAAGACCAAGGCTCCCGCGCTCAAGGGCAGCCCCATGAAGCGCGGTGTGTGCACCCGCGTCTACACCACCACCCCGAAGAAGCCGAACTCCGCGCTGCGCAAGGTCGCCCGCGTGAAGCTCAACGGCGGCATCGAGGTCACCGCCTACATCCCCGGCGAGGGCCACAACCTGCAGGAGCACTCCATCGTGCTCGTCCGCGGCGGTCGCGTGAAGGACCTCCCCGGTGTCCGCTACAAGATCGTCCGCGGCGCGCTCGACACCCAGGGTGTCAAGGGCCGCCAGCAGGCCCGTTCCCGCTACGGCGCCAAGAAGGAGAAGAAGTAATGCCTCGTAAGGGTCCCGCTCCCAAGCGCCCGCTCGTCGTCGACCCGGTCTACAGCAGCCCGGTCGTCACGCAGCTGATCAACAAGGTCCTCCAGGACGGCAAGAAGTCCACCGCCGAGCGCATCGTCTACGGCGCCCTCGAGGGCGTCCGCGGCAAGACCGGCGCCGACCCGGTGGCCACGCTCAAGAAGGCCCTGGAGAACGTCAAGCCGGCCCTCGAGGTCAAGTCCCGCCGCGTCGGCGGCGCGACCTACCAGGTCCCCGTCGAGGTCAAGCCGGGCCGTGCCCAGGCGCTGTCCCTGCGCTGGCTGGTCGGCTACTCCAAGCTCCGCCGCGAGAACACCATGACGGAGCGTCTGCAGAACGAGATCCTGGACGCGTCCAACGGTCTCGGTGCCGCCGTGAAGCGCCGCGAGGACACCCACAAGATGGCGGAGTCCAACAAGGCCTTCGCTCACTACCGCTGGTAGAATCTTCTTCGGCCTGTCGGCCCCACCCGGGCCGACAGGCCGCCGGCACCATCACCTGAAGGGAAACACCGTGGCACTTGACGTGCTTACCGACCTCAAGAAGGTCCGCAACATCGGCATCATGGCCCACATCGATGCCGGCAAGACCACCACCACCGAGCGCATCCTGTTCTACACCGGTATCTCCCACAAGATCGGCGAGACCCACGATGGTGCCTCCACCATGGACTGGATGGCGCAGGAGCAGGAGCGCGGCATCACCATCACGTCGGCCGCGACGACCTGCTACTGGCACGACAACCAGATCAACATCATCGACACCCCCGGTCACGTGGACTTCACGGTCGAGGTCGAGCGCTCCCTGCGCGTGCTCGACGGCGCCGTCGCGGTCTTCGACGGCAAGGAGGGCGTCGAGCCCCAGTCGGAGACCGTCTGGCGCCAGGCCGACAAGTACGACGTCCCCCGCATCTGCTTCGTCAACAAGATGGACAAGCTGGGCGCCGACTTCTACTTCACCGTCGACACCATCATCAACCGCCTCGGTGCCAAGCCGCTGGTGATGCAGCTGCCGATCGGCTCCGAGTCCGCCTTCACCGGCGTCGTGGACCTGCTGACCATGAAGGCCTTCGTGTGGCCGGGCGACGCCAAGGGCGACGTCTCCATGGGCGCCAAGTACGAGATCCAGGAGATCCCGGCCGACCTCCAGGAGAAGGCCGAGGAGTACCGCAACCAGCTGGTCGAGACGGTGGCCGAGTCCACCGACGAGCTCATGGAGAAGTACCTCGGCGGCGAGGAGCTCACCGTCGAGGAGCTCAAGGCCGGCATCCGCCAGCTCACGATCTCCTCGCAGGCCTACCCGGTGCTGTGCGGCTCCGCGTTCAAGAACCGCGGCGTGCAGCCGATGCTCGACGCCGTCATCGACTTCCTGCCGTCCCCGCTGGACGTCCCGAACGTCGAGGGCCACGCCCTGAACGACGAGGAGGAGATCCTCACCCGTCCGGTCGACGCCAGCGCGCCGTTCTCGGCCCTGGCGTTCAAGGTCGCCACCCACCCGTTCTACGGGCAGTTGACCTACATCCGCGTCTACTCCGGCAAGGCCGGCAACGGCGACCAGGTGCTGAACTCCACCAAGGGCAAGAAGGAGCGCATCGGCAAGCTGTTCCAGATGCACTCCAACAAGGAGAACCCGGTCGACACGATCCAGGCCGGTCACATCTACGCCGCGATCGGGCTCAAGGACACCACCACCGGTGACACCCTGTGCGACCTGCAGAACCCGATCGTGCTCGAGTCGATGTCCTTCCCGGACCCCGTGATCTCCGTGGCCATCGAGCCGAAGACCAAGGGCGACCAGGAGAAGCTGTCCGTCGCCATCCAGAAGCTCTCCGCCGAGGACCCCACGTTCACCGTGTCCCTCAACGAGGAGACCGGCCAGACCGAGATCGGCGGCATGGGCGAGCTCCACCTAGACATCCTGGTGGACCGCATGAAGCGCGAGTTCAAGGTCGAGGCGAACGTCGGCAAGCCGCAGGTGGCCTACCGCGAGACGATCAAGAAGGCCGTCGACAAGATCGACTACACGCACAAGAAGCAGACCGGCGGCTCCGGCCAGTTCGCCAAGGTGCAGGTGGCCTTCGAGCCGATCCCGCTGGACGCCGAGGAGCTCTACGAGTTCGACAACAAGGTCACCGGTGGCCGCGTTCCGCGCGAGTACATCCCCTCCGTGGACGCCGGCATCCAGGACGCGATGCGTCTCGGCATCCTCGCCGGGTACCCGGTCGTGGGCGTCAAGGCCACGCTGCTCGACGGCGCCTACCACGACGTCGACTCCTCCGAGATGGCGTTCAAGATCGCCGGCTCCATGGTCTTCAAGGAGGGCGCCCGCAAGGCCCAGCCGGTTCTGCTCGAGCCGCTGATGGCCGTCGAGGTGCGCACCCCCGAGGAGTACATGGGCGAGGTCATCGGCGACCTGAACTCCCGCCGCGGCCAGATCCAGTCCATGGAGGACGTCACCGGCGTGAAGCTGGTCAAGGCGCTCGTGCCGCTGTCCGAGATGTTCGGCTACATCGGCGACCTGCGCTCCAAGACCCAGGGCCGCGCCGTGTACTCGATGCAGTTCGACAGCTACTCGGAGGTCCCCAAGGCCGTCGCCGAGGAGATCGTCCAGAAGAACCGCGGCGAGTAAGGCACCACCCCTCGGCTCCGGCCGGGAATTTCATCAAACAACCACAGCCCACGTAGACTTGCAGAGGTTTCAGTACTGCTGATCGCCTCAGATCCCCCCGGAACCCACGCGGCGGGGACATGCTGAGCAAGTTTCCACACATGTTCTAGGAGGAACAACCATGGCGAAGGCCAAGTTCGAGCGCACCAAGCCGCACGTCAACATCGGCACCATCGGCCACGTCGACCACGGCAAGACGACGCTCACGGCTGCCATCTCCAAGGTCCTGCACGACAAGTACCCGGACCTCAACGAGCAGCGCGACTTCGGCGCCATCGACTCCGCTCCGGAGGAGAAGCAGCGCGGTATCACCATCAACATCGCGCACATCGAGTACCAGACGGAGAAGCGGCACTACGCCCACGTGGACGCCCCGGGCCACGCCGACTACGTCAAGAACATGATCACCGGTGCGGCGCAGATGGACGGCGCCATCCTGGTGGTCGCGGCCACCGACGGCCCGATGGCCCAGACCCGCGAGCACGTGCTGCTCGCCCGCCAGGTGGGCGTGCCCTACCTGCTCGTGGCCCTGAACAAGTCCGACATGGTCGACGACGAGGAGCTGCTGGACCTCGTCGAGATGGAGGTGCGCGAGCTCCTCTCCGACCAGGGCTTCGACGGTGACGACGCCCCGGTCGTGCGCGTCTCCGCGCTCAAGGCCCTCGAGGGCGACCCGGAGTGGGTCTCCAAGATCGAGGAGCTCATGGACGCCGTGGACGAGTCCGTCCCGGACCCCGTCCGCGAGATGGACAAGCCGTTCCTCATGCCGATCGAGGACGTCTTCACCATCACCGGTCGCGGCACCGTGGTGACCGGCCGTGCCGAGCGCGGCACCCTGCCGATCAACTCCGAGGTCGAGATCGTCGGCATCCGCCCGGTCCAGAAGACCACCGTCACCGGCATCGAGATGTTCCACAAGCAGATGGACGAGGCCATGGCGGGCGAGAACTGCGGCCTGCTGCTGCGCGGTCTCAAGCGTGACGACGTCGAGCGTGGTCAGGTCGTGTGCAAGCCGGGTTCCATCACCCCGCACACCGACTTCGAGGCGAACGTCTACATCCTCTCCAAGGAGGAGGGCGGCCGTCACAACCCGTTCTACTCGAACTACCGTCCGCAGTTCTACTTCCGGACCACCGACGTCACCGGCGTCATCACCCTGCCGGAGGGCACCGAGATGGTCATGCCCGGTGACAACACCGAGATGACCGTCGCGCTCATCCAGCCGATCGCGATGGAGGAGGGCCTCGGCTTCGCCATCCGCGAGGGCGGCCGCACCGTCGGCTCCGGCCGCGTGACCAAGATCATCAAGTAGGTCCTCCCGGGCTCACCGACGATCGGCAGAACCCCCCGTCGCCTCGCGCGGCGGGGGTTCTCGCACGTCCGGGCCCGCACGGCCCGCGCCGCCGGCCGTGCGGGCGGCCGCCGGCCCCGGCGCGCCGGCGCCCCGCCGCTGCCGCCGCCGGCGGGGGAGGCGTGCGTTTGCACCGGGCCGGGATCTCTGGCAGGATGGACGACGTTGTTCAAGCGCCGACGTGTGCTCTCAGCGGTTCGAACCGGCGAGTCCCCAGGACGGGCCTCCGAAGCAGAACCGAGGGCCAGCAGCCCGAGACGCTGCCACGTACGGACCACATACAGCCCGCCCCGACAGATGGATCCGGTGCGCCCTCGTGTGCTGCACGAGGCGACACGCCCGAGTTCGGGGGTCGGTGCTCCAGCAGGGTGAGGAACCCGGGTTCCCCGGATTCAGCCTGCGTGGAGCGGCGCCCGCACCTCGGCGCCATGTACAAGGAGCGCGAGCTCCGTCACAGGGAAGTACTTGAAGAAAGAGAGTCACGACGCCATGGCGGGACAGAAAATCCGCATCCGGCTGAAGTCTTATGACCACGAGGTCATCGACGTCTCGGCCCGGAAGATCGTTGAGACGGTGACGCGCGCAGGCGCCACGGTGGTCGGCCCCGTGCCGCTGCCGACGGAGAAGAACGTGTACTGCGTCATCCGCTCGCCGCACAAGTACAAGGACAGCCGTGAGCACTTCGAGATGCGCACCCACAAGCGGCTGATCGACATCATCGACCCCACGCCGAAGGCCGTCGACTCGCTCATGCGGCTCGACCTGCCGGCCGACGTGAACATCGAAATCAAGCTGTAAAGAGGATCGCATCCCAATGACTACCACTTTCGAACGCCAGGTGAAGGGCCTGCTGGGCACGAAGCTCGGCATGACCCAGGTCTGGGACGAGAACGGGAAGTTCGTGCCGGTGACCGTCGTCAAGGCGGACTCCAACGTCGTGACCCAGCTGCGCAACCAGGACCGTGACGGCTACTCGGCCGTGCAGATCGGGTACGGTGCGATCGACCCCCGCAAGGTGACCAAGCCGCTGGCCGGTCACTTCGAGAAGGCCGGCGTGACCCCCCGCCGCCACGTCGTCGAGCTGCGCACGGCCGACGCCGAGTCGTACGAGCTCGGCCAGGAGCTCTCCGTCGAGCTCTTCGAGGCCGGCCAGAAGGTCGACGTCATCGGCACCACCAAGGGCAAGGGCACGGCCGGTGTGATGAAGCGTCACGGCTTCTCCGGCGTCGGCGCCTCCCACGGTGCCCACAAGAACCACCGCAAGCCGGGATCCATCGGCGGCGCGTCCTACCCCGCTCGCGTGTTCAAGGGCATGCGCATGGCGGGCCGCATGGGCAACGCGCGGCACACGACCCAGAACCTCACCGTTCACGCCGTGGACGCCGAGAACTCCCTGCTGCTCATCAAGGGCGCCCTGCCGGGCCCCAAGGGTTCGGTCGTCCTCGTCCGCACCGCAGTGAAGGGAGCCTGACACCATGGCAACTCAGACCGTCAACGTCGACCTGCCCGCCGAGATCTTCGACGTCCAGACCAACGTGCCGCTGCTGCACCAGGTCGTCGTCGCTCAGCTGGCCGCGGCCCGCCAGGGCACGCACAAGACCAAGAACCGCGCCGAGGTCTCCGGCGCCGGCCGCAAGCCCTTCAAGCAGAAGGGCACCGGCCGCGCCCGCCAGGGCTCGATCCGCGCCCCGCACATGACCGGCGGTGGCGTCGTGCACGGCCCGACCCCGCGCGACTACAGCCAGCGCACCCCCAAGAAGATGAAGGCCGCCGCCCTGCGCGGTGCCCTGTCCGACCGGGCGCGCAACAACCGCATCCACGTCGTGGAGTCCATCGTCGAGGGCACCGTCCCGAACACGAAGGCCGCCCAGGCGACGCTGCGCGGGCTGACCGACCGCAAGAACCTGCTGGTCGTCCTGGCCCGCACGGACGACGCGGCCGCCCTGTCGATCCGCAACCTGGCCGACGTCCACACCATCTACGCGGACCAGCTCAACACGTACGACGTGCTGGTCTCCGACGACGTGGTCTTCACCCGGGCCGCCTACGAGTCCTTCGTGGCCGCGGCCAGCAAGAAGAAGCAGGAGGACGCCAAGTGAGCGCAACCAGCATCAAGGACCCCCGCGACGTCATCATCGCCCCCGTCGTCTCGGAGAAGTCCTACGGGCTCATCGACGAGGGTCGCTACACGTTCTTCGTGGCGACCGACGCGAACAAGACCGAGATCAAGTACGCCGTCGAGCAGGTCTTCGGCGTCAAGGTCGAGTCCGTGAACACCATCAACCGTGCCGGCAAGCGGAAGCGCACGCGCTTCGGCTGGGGTCAGCGCAAGGGCACCAAGCGTGCCGTTGTGACCCTCAAGGAAGGCACCATCGACATCTTCGGCGGTCCGCTCGCCTGAGCGGAGACCACTTTAACGAGGAACTGACACCATGGCTATCCGCAAGCACAAGCCGACAACCCCGGGCCGTCGCGGCTCGTCCGTTGCCGACTTCGCAGAAATCACGCGCACGACCCCCGAGAAGTCGCTGGTCCGGCCGCTGCCCAAGAAGGGCGGGCGCAACAACGCCGGCCGCATCACCACCCGGCACAAGGGCGGCGGGCACAAGCGCCAGTACCGCGTCATCGACTTCCGTCGCCACGACAAGGACGGCGTCGACGCCAAGGTCGCGCACATCGAGTACGACCCCAACCGCACCGCGCGCATCGCGCTGCTGCACTACGTGGACGGCTCCAAGCGCTACATCGTCGCGCCGAACAAGCTGTCCCAGGGCGACATCGTCGAGTCCGGCCCCGGTGCCGACATCAAGCCCGGCAACAACCTGCCGCTGCGCAACATCCCCGTCGGCACCGTGATCCACGCCGTCGAGCTGCGCCCGGGCGGCGGCGCCAAGCTGGCCCGCTCGGCCGGCGCGTCCGTGCAGCTCGTCGCGAAGGAGGGCAAGTACGGCCAGCTCCGTCTGCCCTCCGGCGAGATCCGCAACGTCGACGTGCGCTGCCGCGCGACCGTCGGCGAGGTCGGCAACGCCGAGCAGTCGAACATCAACTGGGGCAAGGCCGGCCGCAACCGCTGGAAGGGCATCCGCCCGACCGTCCGTGGTGTGGTCATGAACCCGGTCGACCACCCGCACGGTGGTGGTGAGGGCAAGACCTCCGGTGGCCGCCACCCGGTCAACCCCAACGGCAAGCCCGAGGGCCGCACCCGTCGCCCCAACAAGGAGAGCGACAAGCTCATCGTCCGCCGTCGTCGTACCGGCAAGAACAAGCGCTAAGGAGCCTGACACATGCCACGCAGCCTGAAGAAGGGCCCTTTCGTCGATCAGCACCTTTTCCTGAAGGTCGCCAAGGAGAACGACAAGGGCACCAAGAACGTCATCAAGACGTGGTCCCGCCGCTCGATGATCGTCCCCGACATGCTCGGGCACACGATCGCCGTGCACGACGGACGCAAGCACATCCCCGTGTTCATCACCGAGTCGATGGTCGGGCACAAGCTCGGCGAGTTCGCTCCCACGCGGACCTTCCGCGGCCATGTGAAGGACGACAAGAAGGGCAAGCGCCGCTGATCCTCACGGATCGCGCAGCGTGAGCACTTCGAGAAGACGAGAGAAGGAAAGCAATGGAAGCCAAGGCATCTGCGCGCTACATCCGCGTGACGCCTATGAAGGCCCGGCGCGTCGTCAACCTGATTCGTGGCCAACAGGCGAATGAGGCTCTGGCGATTCTGAAGTTCGCCCCCCAGGGCGCTTCGGAGCCGGTGTTCAAGGTCCTCCAGTCGGCCGTCGCCAACGCGCGGCAGCTGGCGGACCGTGACGGCCGGCCGTTCAAGGAGGAGGAGCTCTTCGTGAGCGAGGCCTTCGTCGACGAGGGCCCGACCATGAAGCGGTTCCAGCCGCGTGCCCAGGGGCGCGCCTTCCGCATCAACAAGCGCACGAGCCACATCACCGTGATCGTGGCGACCCCGGAGATCGAGGAGGTCCGCTAAGTGGGACAGAAGATCAACCCGCACGGGTTCCGGCTGGGCATCACCACCGACCACGTGTCGCACTGGTACGCGGACTCCACCAAGGAGGGCCAGCGCTACAAGGACTACGTCCGCGAGGACGTGAAGATCCGCCAGCTCATGTCCACGGGCATGGAGCGCGCCGGCATCTCCAAGGTCGAGATCGAGCGCACCCGTGACCGCGTGCGGGTGGACATCCACACCGCCCGCCCGGGCATCGTCATCGGCCGCCGCGGCGCCGAGGCCGACCGCATCCGCGGCGAGCTCGAGAAGCTCACCGGCAAGCAGATCCAGCTGAACATCCTCGAGGTCAAGAACCCCGAGATCGACGCCCAGCTGGTCGCGCAGGGTGTCGCCGAGCAGCTCGCCTCCCGCGTGGCGTTCCGCCGCGCCATGAAGAAGGCCATCCAGTCGGCGCAGCGCGCCGGCGCCAAGGGCATCCGGATCCAGTGCTCCGGCCGCCTCGGCGGGGCCGAGATGAGCCGCTCGGAGTTCTACCGCGAAGGCCGTGTGCCCCTGCACACCCTGCGCGCGAACATCGACTACGGGTTCTTCGAGGCCAAGACCACCTTCGGCCGCATCGGCGTGAAGGTCTGGATCTACAAGGGCGACCTCACCTCGAAGGAACTGGCGGCCCAGCAGGCCGCCGCCCCGTCCCGTGGCCGCGGCGGCGACCGCGACCGCCGCGGCGGCCCCGGGGAGCGCCGCGGCGGCGCCGGTGAGCGCCGTCGCACCGACCGTAACGACCGTGGCGGGCGCCGTGAGCGTCCCGACGCCACCGCCTCGCAGGCCCCGGCCGCCGAGGCGACCAACGCAGAGGGTGGTAAGTAAATGCTCATCCCACGTCGTGTGAAGTACCGCAAGCAGCACCACCCCAAGCGGTCCGGTGCTGCCAAGGGCGGCACCACCGTCGCCTTCGGCGAGTGGGGCATCCAGGCGCTCACGCCGGCCTACGTGACGAACCGTCAGATCGAGGCCGCCCGTATCGCCATGACCCGCCACATCAAGCGTGGCGGCAAGGTCTGGATCAACATCTACCCGGACCGTCCCCTGACCAAGAAGCCCGCCGAGACCCGCATGGGTTCCGGTAAGGGCTCGCCCGAATGGTGGGTCGCCAACGTCAAGCCCGGCCGCGTGATGTTCGAGCTCTCCGGTGTCTCCGAAGAGGTCGCACGCGAGGCCCTGCGCCTGGCGATCCACAAGCTCCCGATGAAGGCACGTATCGTGCGTCGCGAAGGTGGTGAATGAGAATGGCTGTTGGATCCAAGGATCTGAACATCGAGAACCTCGCGGCCCTCGACAACGACTCTCTGGGTGAGGCGCTGCGCAAGGCCAAGGAGGAGCTGTTCAACCTCCGCTTCCAGTCCGCAACCGGTCAGCTCGAGAACAACGGCCGCCTCAAGGCCGTCAAGCGCGACATCGCCCGCATCTACACGGTGCTGCGCGAGCGCGAGCTCGGCATCCGGCCCCAGGCCGAGTCCGCCGAGACGACCGCCGAGAACACCTCCGAGGAGGACGCCAAGTGACCGAGCAGATCAACACCGGCGCCGAGCAGGCCGCCGAGCGCGGTGACCGCAAGACCCGCCGCGGCTACGTGGTCTCCGACAAGATGGACAAGACCGTCGTCGTCCAGCTGCAGGACAACGTCAAGCACGCCCTGTACGGCAAGGTCATCCGCCGCTCGTCGAAGGTCAAGGCCCACGACGAGGCCAACACGGCCGGCGTCGGCGACCTCGTCCTGATCTCCGAGACCCGTCCGCTGTCCGCCACCAAGCGGTGGCGGATCGTGGAGATCATCGAGAAGGCCAAGTAGGCCAAGCAGGACAAGCAGGCGGCTCCGGCCCCGCTGGAACCGCCCCGGCACGACGGCCCGCTCCTCCTCCGAGGGGCGGGCCGTCGTCCGTTGCCGGCCGCGCACAGGCCCTCCGGTCTGTGCTAGGCTGGTGAGCTTGTATGGGCCAATTCGTCTGCCCGTACGACCCACAGCTCTTCGTGCCAGCGCATAATGACCGCGTGCAGGGCGCCCCCGTGCCACCTGGTGGCGGGTTCAGATGCTCCTGGCATGGAGGGCTGGGCCCGGTCCGGCGTGCGACGCCGGGGGAGGGCACATCATCCGACAAGCTGTTCCGCAAGGCCCGCACCGTGCTCTCGATCGGTGTTGGAACCGGCGTGACGACAGGAGTAATCAGTGATTCAGCAGGAGTCGCGACTGAAGGTCGCCGACAACACGGGTGCGAAGGAAATCCTGACCATCCGCGTTCTCGGTGGATCCGGACGTCGCTACGCAGGCATCGGCGACATCATCGTCGCCACCGTCAAGGACGCGATCCCGGGCGGGAACGTCAAGAAGGGCGACGTGGTCAAGGCCGTCATCGTCCGTACCAAGAAGGAGCGCCGTCGTCCGGACGGCTCCTACATCAAGTTCGACGAGAACGCCGCAGTGATCCTGAAGAACGACGGGGACCCCCGTGGCACCCGCATCTTCGGCCCCGTGGGCCGCGAGCTGCGCGACAAGAAGTTCATGAAGATCATCTCGCTGGCTCCGGAGGTGCTCTGACCATGGCGAAGTTCAAGATCAAGACCGGTGACCTGGTGCAGGTCATCTCGGGCAGCAAGGACAACAAGGGCAAGCAGGGCAAGGTCCTGCGCGTGTTCCCGGAGACGTCCCGCGTGCTCGTCGAGGGCATCAACGTCGTGACCCGCCACCGCAAGGCCTCCATGCAGGGCGAGGCCGGCGGCATCGAGAAGGTCGAGGCCCCGATCCACGTGTCCAACGTGGCGCTCGTGGACCCGGAGACCAAGAAGCCGACCCGCGTCGGCTACCGCACCGAGACCGTGGAGCGCGACGGGCGCCAGAAGACCGTCCGCGTCCGCGTCTCCAAGAGCACCGGCAAGGACCTGTGATGAGCGAAACCACCGAGATCAGCGTGTCCCCGCGCTTCAAGGCCAAGTACCAGGAGACCGTCGTTCCCGCGCTGCAGGAGCAGTTCTCCTACGCCAACGTCATGGAGATCCCGCGCGTCGTCAAGGTCGTCGTGAACATGGGTGTCGGTGACGCCGCCAAGGACTCCAAGCTCATCGACGGCGCCGTGCGCGACCTCACCGCGATCACCGGCCAGAAGCCGCTCGTGACCCGGGCCAAGAAGTCCATCGCGCAGTTCAAGCTGCGCGAGGGCATGCCGATCGGCGCGCACACCACGCTGCGCGGCGACCGCATGTGGGAGTTCCTCGACCGCCTGGTGACCCTGGCCCTGCCGCGCATCCGCGACTTCCGCGGTCTGTCCGACCGCCAGTTCGACGGCAACGGCAACTACACCTTCGGCCTCACCGAGCAGTCCATGTTCCACGAGATCGACCAGGACCGGATCGACCGCGTCCGCGGCATGGACATCACGGTGGTCACCACCGCGAAGACCGACGACGAGGGCCGTGCGCTGCTGAAGGCGCTCGGGTTCCCCTTCAAGACCAACTAATCCTGCTACGTTCCAGGTCCGCACCGAGCGCCCCCGGCGTCGGCGGAAACCGGGACGAGGAAGGGCACGTGCCCCCAAAATGACAATGACAGATCCTGTTGCGGACATGCTGACGCGTCTGCGCAACGCCAACTCCGCCTACCACGACTCCGTGAGCATGCCGTACTCCAAGCTCAAGGCCCGCGTGGCGGACATCCTCAAGGCCGAGGGCTACATCGCGGACTGGACGGAGGCGCCGGCCGAGGTTGGCAAGACCCTCACCCTGTCCCTGAAGTTCGGCCCCAACCGTGAGCGCTCGATCGCGGGCGTCCGGCGCATCTCCAAGCCGGGCCTGCGCGTCTACGCCAAGTCCACCAACCTCCCCAAGGTCCTGGGCGGCCTGGGCATCGCCATCCTGTCCACCTCCTCCGGGCTGCTGACCGACAAGCAGGCCGCGAAGAAGGGCGTGGGCGGCGAAGTCCTCGCGTACGTCTGGTAATCCGGAACAGAAAGGAAGAGAACATGTCACGTATCGGACGTCTCCCCATCTCTGTGCCGGCCGGTGTGGAGGTCACGGTCGACGGCAACGTCGTCGCCGTCAAGGGCGCCAAGGGCGAGCTGCGGCACACCGTCGCCAGCCCCATCGCCGTGGTGCTGGAGGACAGCACCCTCACGGTCACCCGGCCGAACGACGAGCGGGAGTCCCGCTCGCTGCACGGCCTCACCCGCACCCTGATCGCCAACATGATCCAGGGCGTCACGCAGGGCTACAGCAAGGGCCTCGAGATCGTGGGCACCGGCTACCGCGTGGCGGCCAAGGGCCAGGACCTCGAGTTCGCCCTCGGCTACAGCCACCCGATCACCTTCAAGGCCCCGGACGGCATCTCGTTCACGGTCGAGGGCGTCAACCGGCTGACCGTCAACGGCATCGACAAGCAGCAGGTCGGCGAGGTCGCCGCGAACATCCGCAAGCTGCGTGCCCCCGAGCCCTACAAGGGCAAGGGCGTGCGGTACGCCGGCGAGCAGATCCGCCGCAAGGCCGGAAAGGCTGGTAAGTAATCATGGCTCTGAAGATCAAGGGCAAGTCCAAGGCTGCCGCCCGCAGCCGCCGCCACGTGCGCGTGCGCAAGCACCTCACCGGCACCGCGGCCCGCCCGCGCCTGGTGGTCAACCGCTCGGCCCGCCACATGTTCGTCCAGGTCGTCGACGACACCAAGGGTGTCACCGTCGCCTCGGCGTCCACCATGGAGGCCGACCTGCGCGGCGCCGACGCGGACAAGACCGCGAAGGCGAAGCGCGTGGGCGAGCTCGTGGCCGAGCGCGCCAAGGCCGCCGGTGTCGAGGCCGTCGTGTTCGACCGCGGCGGCAACAAGTACCACGGTCGCGTGGCGGCCGTCGCCGACGGCGCCCGCGAGGGAGGTCTGGCACTGTGAGCGAGCAGAACAACGAGAAGGAAACCCAGGTGACCGAAGCCAGCACTGCCTCCACGGAGGCGACCGGGGCCCAGCAGAGCACCGACGCCAACCGCTCCCAGGACTCCCGCGGCGACCGCGGGGGCCGGGGCGAGCGCGGCGGTCGCGGTGAGCGCGGCGGTCGCGGTGAGCGCGGCGGTCGTGGTGGCCGCGGCGGTCGCGAGGAGGAGAAGGACAAGTTCCTCGAGCGCGTCGTGACCATCAACCGCGTGTCGAAGGTCGTCAAGGGCGGCCGTCGCTTCAGCTTCACCGCCCTCGTCGTCGTCGGCGACGGCAACGGCATGGTCGGTGTCGGCTACGGCAAGGCCAAGGAGGTGCCGGCCGCGATCTCCAAGGGTGTCGAGGAGGCGAAGAAGAACTTCTTCCGCGTCCCCCGCATCGAGGACCGCACCATCCCGCACCGTGTGCAGGGCGAGGCCGCTGCCGGTGTCGTCATGCTGCGCCCGGCCACCCCGGGTACCGGTGTGATCGCCGGTGGCCCGGTCCGCGCCGTGCTCGAGTGCGCCGGCATCCACGACGTGCTCTCCAAGTCCCTGGGCTCGTCGAACCAGATCAACATCGTGCACGCAACCATCGAGGCGCTCCGTCAGCTCGAGGAGCCGGCGGCCGTCGCGGCGCGCCGCGGCCTGCCCATCGACGAGGTCGTTCCCGGTCCGTTGCTGCGCTCGATCCAGAAGGCAGGTGCCTGATGTCCGGCAAGCGTATCCAGCCCGACGGCGCGGAGCTGCGGATCACGCAGATCCGTTCCGTGGTCGGCCAGAAGCAGAACATGCGTGAGACCCTGCGCTCGCTCGGCCTGAAGCGGCCCGGCAACGTGGTCGTCCGCAAGGCCGACGGCGTGACCGCGGGCATGGTCAACACCGTCGCCCACCTGGTCAAGGTCGAGGAGGCCAAGTAACCATGGCAGAGAACACTGCTGAGAACAACGAGAAGGTGCACGCACTGAAGGTGCACCACCTGCGTCCGGCCCCGGGCGCCAAGACCGCGAAGACCCGTGTGGGTCGCGGTGAGGGCTCCAAGGGCAAGACCGCCGGCCGCGGCACCAAGGGCACCAGCGCCCGGTACCAGGTCAAGGCGGGCTTCGCGGGCGGGCAGCTGCCGCTGCACATGCGGCTGCCGAAGCTGCGCGGGTTCAAGAACCCGTTCCGCGTGGAGTACCAGGTGGTCAACCTGGACAAGCTCACCGAGCTGTACCCGCAGGGCGGCGACGTGACCGTCGACTCGCTCGTGGCCAAGGGCGCGGTCCGCAAGAACCAGCCCGTCAAGGTCCTGGGCTCCGGCGAGATCGCGGTCGCGGTCAACGTGAAGGCGCACGCCTTCTCCGGCTCCGCCGCCGAGAAGATCGCCGCCGCCGGCGGCAGCACCACCGCGCTGTGAGCGCGGGCCGCGGGACCGGGCGCGCCCCGGTCCCGCGGCGCGCGGGTCAGGCCCCGTCCACGCCAGCGTGGGCGGGGCCTGACCCGTACCGGCGGGCCGGCGCCCCTCGCGCCGCGGCCCGCCGCGCCGACGCGCGCCTCCGGCCGGGGGCCCGTGCGCGGTGCGTTCGCTAGACTTGGCCCGGAGTCGTCCGTGCCCGCCCGCGCGCGGACGGGAACCGAGCTCCCGCCCACACCACCTACGCGGCCGGATCCCGGTCGGACCCAGTCTCTAGGAGGACATGTGCTCAGCGCTTTCGGACGGGCGTTGCGAACCCCCGACCTGCGACGCAAGCTGGGGTTCACCCTCGCCCTCATCGTGCTCTACCGCCTGGGCACGTTCATCCCGGCGCCGGGCGTGGACTACGCCAACGTGCAGCAGTGCCTCGACCTGGGGACCACCACGGGCGGCGTCTACGACATGGTCAACCTCTTCAGCGGCGGCGCCCTGCTGCAGCTGTCCATCTTCGCCCTGGGCGTGATGCCCTACATCACGGCGAGCATCATCGTGCAGCTGCTGCGCGTGGTGATCCCGCGCTTCCAGGAGCTGCACGAGGAGGGGGCGCAGGGCCAGACCAAGCTCACCCAGTACACGCGCTACCTGACGATCGGGCTGGCGCTGCTCAACGCGACCACCGTCGTCTCGCTCGCCCGCTCGGGCGCGCTGCTGGGCAACTGCCCCCTGCCGATCATCCCGGACGACACGGTCCTCACCGTGGTCATCATGGTCATCACCATGACCGCGGGCACCGCGATCATCATGTGGCTCGGCGAGCGGATCACGGAGCGGGGCGTCGGCAACGGCATGTCCCTGCTGATCTTCACGTCCATCGCGGCGACGTTCCCGGCCGCGCTCGGCGAGATCCTGCGCACCCGGGGGTGGGGCGTGTTCCTCACCGTGCTCGCCGTGGGGCTCGTGGTGATCACCTGCGTCGTGTTCGTGGAGCAGTCCCAGCGCCGCGTGCCCGTCCAGTACGCCAAGCGCATGGTGGGCCGCCGCACGATCGGCGGGACCACGACCTACATCCCGCTCAAGGTCAACATGGCCGGCGTCATCCCGATCATCTTCGCGTCCTCGATGCTGATGCTCCCGGGCATGCTCGCCCAGTTCGGGATGCCCGACGACGGCAGCGACGTCCCCGGCTGGGTCAACTGGATCAACACCTACCTGGTCTCCGGGGACCACCCCGTCTACATGGCGCTGTACTTCCTGATGATCGTGTTCTTCACGTACTTCTACGTGTCGATCACCTTCAACCCGGAGGAGGTCTCCAACAACATGAAGCGCTACGGCGGGTTCATCCCGGGGATCCGCGCCGGGCGGCCCACCGAGAAGTACCTGCAGTACGTGCTGAGCCGCATCACGTTCCCGGGGGCCCTGTACCTCGGCATCGTGTCGATGATCCCGCTGATCGCCCTCGTGGTGGTCGACGCCAACCAGAACTTCCCGTTCGGCGGGCCCTCCCTGCTGATCATGGTGGGCGTGGGCCTGGACACCGTGAAGCAGATCGAGGCCCAGCTGCAGCAGCGCCACTACGAGGGCCTGCTGCGCTGAGCCGGACGGCGCCCGGTCCGGCCCGCGCGGAGTCCGGACGGCCCGGGCCGGTCGCGGGTCGGCCGCTAGACTGGGCCCGCAGCCATCACCGACCGCAAGGAGACTCCATGACCCGCATGCTCATCATCGGCCCCCCCGGCGCAGGCAAGGGCACCCAGGCCGTGCGCATCTCGGAGAAGCTGGGCGTCCCGGCGATCTCCACCGGTGACATCTTCCGGGCCAACATCAAGGAGCAGACCGAGCTCGGGCGCGAGGCCAAGGGCTACATCGACGCCGGCGACCTCGTGCCCGACTCCGTGACCAACCGCATGGTGCGCGCCCGCCTCGCGGAGACCGACACCGCCGACGGCTTCCTGCTCGACGGCTACCCGCGCAACGCCGCGCAGGTGACGGAGCTCGACTCGATCCTCGCCGAGCTGGGCCACGACCTCGACGTCGTCCTCCAGCTGACCGCCGACACCGACGAGCTCGTGCAGCGGCTGCTGGGCCGCGCGCAGAAGGAGGGGCGGACCGACGACACCGAGTCCGTCATCCGCCACCGCCTTGACGTCTACGACGCCGAGACCGCCGTCGTCGTCGACCTCTACGACCAGCGCGGGATCGTCCGCGAGGTCGACGGGCTCGGGTCCGTCGACGAGGTCACCGACCGCATCATGGCGGTGCTCTCCTGAGAGCCGCCCCGCACTGACCGCACCGTGACACCCCCGGACCGACCCGGGGGTCTCACGTTTAACACACGACCGTCCGCCCGCGGCTCCCGGGGGCGGCGGACGGGAAGGACCACCGCATGTTCGGCCGCCGCCGGATCGAGTACAAGACCAACGCCCAGCTGCGCGCCATGCAGCGCGCCGGGGTGGTGACCTCGCGCGCCCTCGACGCCGCCGTGGCCGCCGCCGTGCCCGGGGCCACCACCGCCTCCCTCGACGAGGTGTTCCGCTCCGTCCTCGAGGAGCACGGGGCCACCTCGAACTTCCTCGGCTACTTCGGCTACCCCGCCACCGTGTGCGTGTCGGTCAACGACGTCGTCGTCCACGGCATCCCGGGGGAGCAGGTGCTCGCCGCGGGGGACATCCTCTCCATCGACGGCGGCGCGATCGTCGACGGCTGGCACGGGGACTCGGCGCGCACCGTGCTCCTCGGCCGGGCCGACCCCGCGGACGCCGAGCTGTCCGAGGTCACCCGGCAGGCCATGTGGCGCGGGATCGCCGCCGTGGCCACCGGCACCCACGTGGGCGACATCGGCGCGGCCGTCGAGGACTACGTGCGCGAGGTCTCCGGGCACCGCTTCGGCATCCTCGAGGAATACGTGGGCCACGGGATCGGTTCCAAGATGCACATGGCTCCCGACGTCCTCAACTTTCGCAGCAACGACCGCGGGCCCCGGCTGAAGGCCGGGATGGCGCTGGCGATCGAGCCCATGCTCGTGCGCGGGGGGATCGGCACGCGCGTGCTGGACGACGACTGGACCGTGGTCACCACCGACGGCGCCCGCTCCAGCCAGTGGGAGCACTCCGTCGCCCTGCACACCGAGGGCATCTGGGTGCTGACCGCCGAGGACGGCGGCGCCTCCGAGCTGGAGCCTCTCGGCGTCACGCCCGTCCCCGTCCCCGAGGACTGACCGGCCCACCGCCCGACCGGGCGCCACCACCGCACGAGCCACCACCGCACGAGGAGAACCACGTGTCCGCGACACCCATCGAGCTCACGGTCCGCCCGAAGCCCGGCCAGCTGACCTTCACCGCGCCCCGCCGCGGCAAGCCGCCCCGGCACATCGCCGACTTCGACATGGCCGGGCGCCGCGAGTTCCTGGCCGAGCTGGGGCACAAGCCGTTCCGCGCCGGCCAGCTCTCCCGGCACTACTTCGACCGGCTCGCCGTGGACGCCGCGGACATGACCGACCTGCCGGCGGAGGGGCGCGAGGAGCTCGTCGCCCAGGCCATGCCGCCGCTGCTGTCGACCGTGCGCACCCTCGAGGCGGACCAGGGGGCCACGCTCAAGAGCGTGCACCGGCTCTTCGACGGCGCCACCGTCGAGTCGGTGCTCATGCGCTACCCCAACCGGGTGACGATGTGCATCTCCTCCCAGGCCGGGTGCGGGATGAACTGCCCCTTCTGCGCGACCGGCCAGGCGGGGCTGACCCGCAACCTCTCCACCGCCGAGATCGTCGAGCAGGTCGTGCATGGCGCGCGCCTGCTCCGCGGCGGGCGCGTGGGGCGGGCGGAGCAGGAGCCGCTGCGCGTGTCCAACATCGTGTTCATGGGCATGGGGGAGGCGCTGGCCAACTACAAGGCCTCGATCGGGGCCGTGCACCGGCTCATCGACCCGTCCCCGGAGGGCCTCGGCCTCTCGGCCCGCGGCATCACCATGTCCACCGTGGGCCTGGTGCCCGGCATCCGGAAGTTCACCCAGGAGAAGCTGCCGGTCACGCTCGCCCTGTCCCTGCACGCCCCGGACGACGAGCTGCGGGACGAGCTCATCCCCATCAACACCCGGTGGAAGGTCGACGAGGCGCTCGACGCCGCCCGCGACTACTACGACGCCACCGGCCGGCGCGTGTCCGTCGAGTACGCGCTCATCCGCGACATCAACGACCACGGCTGGCGCGCCGACCTGCTGGGGGAGAAGCTCAACGCCCGCGGCACCGGCTGGGTGCACGTCAACCCCATCCCGCTCAACCCCACCCCCGGGTCCAAGTGGACGGCCTCACGCCCCGGCGTCGAGCAGAACTTCGTGGAGCGGCTGCGCGCCCACGGGATCCCCACGACCGTGCGCGACACCCGCGGCTCCGACATCGACGGTGCGTGCGGACAGCTCGCCGCGACCGTCTGAGCGTCGCCGCCCCGCCGGGCGGGGCGATCGCGGGCGCCCGCCGCGTAGAGTGTTCTGTTGGTTGTCTGTGCTCAAGCGATTCCGCACTTCTCGGACCACGCCGACCCCTCTCCGCTCCACGAACGGTGATGGTGCACGCGTACGGGTCCGTTGCGGCGTTTAACGAACTGGAAGACCTGAAAACCTGCCCGTCGCCCCGGCGGGGGGCACCTGAAGTTAGCGGAGGATATGGCCAAGAAAGACGGAGTCATCGAGATCGAAGGCACTGTGGTCGAGGCTCTGCCCAACGCGATGTTCCGCGTTGAGCTGAACAACGGTCACCTGGTCCTCGCCCACATCTCGGGCAAGATGCGCCAGCACTACATCCGGATCCTGCCCGAGGACCGTGTGGTGGTGGAGCTGAGCCCGTACGACCTCACCCGCGGTCGTATCGTCTACCGCTACAAGTAGGACCGGCGGTCGGGCAACCGGCCGTCCTACGCACCACCACTCAAGAGAACGACGCGAAGGAATGCGATGAAGGTCCAACCGAGCGTGAAGCCGATCTGCGACAAGTGCAAGGTGATCCGCCGCAACGGCCGGGTCATGGTGATCTGCGAGAACCCGCGCCACAAACAGCGTCAGGGCTGAGCCCCCGACCTGTCCCACGCAAGTGGATTGACGAAGGCACCGCTCCCGACCGGAGAGATCCAGGCGGGTGCCCCCGGTACAGAGGCCGGGGACCGGCGGCCGGACACGACGTCCGCGACCGGGCAGCGATGCTCAAGACCTCTGGAGAACAACAAGGAGAACCGCCGATATGGCTCGTCTCGCAGGCGTTGACCTTCCCCGTGAGAAGCGGCTGGAAGTAGCGCTCACCTACATCTACGGCGTGGGCCGCACCCGCGCGCACGAAACCCTCGAGGCCACCGGCATCTCGGGCAACCTGCGCGTGCGCGAGCTCACCGATGCCCAGCTCGTGGAGCTGCGCGACTACATCGAGGGCAACTACAAGGTCGAGGGCGACCTCCGCCGCGAGGTGGCCGCCGACATCCGACGCAAGGTCGAGATCGGCAGCTACCAGGGTCTGCGGCACCGTCGCGGCCTGCCGGTGCACGGTCAGCGCACCAAGACCAACGCGCGCACCCGCAAGGGCCCGAAGCGCACGGTCGCCGGCAAGAAGAAGTAGCCGGCTGCCGCTCGTGCGACCGGACCCGCGGGTCCCCCGAGCGGCCCACCACCACTCTTCGCTCTTCCTGAACACTTTGTAGGAGAACTCCATGCCCCCGAAGACTCGCGCAGCGGCTTCTCGCAAGCCCCGTCGCAAGGACAAGAAGAACGTCGTCCAGGGCCAGGCCCACATCAAGTCGACGTTCAACAACACCATCGTCACCATCACCGACCCCACCGGCGCCGTCCTCTCCTGGTCCTCCGCCGGCGAGATGGGTTTCAAGGGCTCGCGCAAGTCCACCCCGTTCGCCGCCCAGATGGCCGCCGAGGCCGCCGCCAAGCGCGCGCAGGAGCACGGCGTGCGCAAGGTCGACGTGTTCGTCAAGGGCCCGGGCTCCGGGCGCGAGACCGCCATCCGCTCCCTGCAGGCCACCGGCCTCGAGGTCGGCTCCATCTCGGACGTCACCCCGAGCGCGCACAACGGGTGCCGCCCGCCGAAGCGCCGCCGCGTCTGATGCGAGTGCGCCGACCGGGTCCCGTGGCACACGGGGCCCGGTCGGCGTGCCGACAACGGACCGCGCACCGGTCCGCACCCATCAACTGTTTTCCACCACCTGCGCGCGTCATATAGCGGATGCCCGCTGAAAGGAAACATCAGTGCTCATCGCACAGCGCCCCACCCTCTCTGAAGAGGTCGTGGCCGACAACCGGTCGCGCTTCGTGATCGAACCGCTCGAGCCCGGCTTCGGCTACACCCTCGGCAACTCCCTCCGCCGCACCCTGCTCTCCTCGATCCCCGGTGCCGCCGTGACCAGCATCCGGCTCGACGGCGTGCTCCACGAGTTCTCCACCGTGGAGGGCGTCAAGGAGGACGTGACCGAGATCATCCTCAACATCAAGAAGCTCGCCGTCTCCTCGGAGCAGGACGAGCCCGTCGTCGCCTACCTGCGCAAGCAGGGCCCGGGCGTCGTCACCGCCGCGGACATCACGGCCCCGGCCGGTGTGGAGATCCACAACCCGGACCTGCACATCGCGACCCTCAACGCGAAGGGCCAGCTCGAGCTCGAGCTGACCATCGAGCGCGGCCGCGGGTACGTCTCCGCCGCCCAGAACAAGGCGGGGGACGCCGAGATCGGCCGGATCCCGGTCGACTCGATCTACTCGCCCGTCCTGAAGGTGACCTTCCGCGTGGAGGCCACCCGTGTGGAGCAGCGCACCGACTTCGACAAGCTGGTCCTGGACGTGGAGACCAAGGAGGCCATCTCCCCCCGGGACGCCGTGGCCTCCGCCGGCACCACCCTGGTCGAGCTGTTCGGCCTGGCGCGCGAGCTGAACACGGCCGCCGAGGGCATCGAGATCGGCCCGTCGCCGACGGACGCGGCGATGGCCGCGGACATGGCGCTGCCGATCGAGGACCTCGAGCTGACCGTGCGCTCGTACAACTGCCTCAAGCGCGAGGGCATCCACACCGTGGGTGAGCTCGTGGGCCGTTCCGAGGCGGACCTGATGGACATCCGCAACTTCGGCGCCAAGTCGATCGACGAGGTCAAGGCCAAGCTCGTCGACCTCGGGCTGTCCCTCAAGGACTCGCCCCCCGGGTTCGACCTCGCCGCCCGCGCCGCCGCGATCGACGACGAGAACCCGTTCGACGACGTCGACCAGTAATCCTTCCCGCTCCGTCCCGCCGGCCGCCCGGACCGGGGGGGACGAACTTCCAGGAGATCAACAACCATGCCTACTCCCACCAAGGGTCCCCGTCTCGGAGGCGGCCCCGCCCACGAGCGCCTGATGCTGGCGAACCTGTCCCAGCAGCTGTTCGAGCACAAGCGCATCACCACCACGGTCACCAAGGCCAAGCGCATGCGCCCCTACGCCGAGCGCCTGATCACCTTCGCCAAGCGCGGTGACCTGGCCGCCCGCCGGCGCGTGCTGGCGCAGCTGACCGACAAGTCCGTGGTGCACGAGCTGTTCACCACCATCGCCTCGGCGATGGAGGACCGCAACGGCGGCTACACCCGCATCACCAAGATCGGCAACCGCAAGGGCGACAACGCCCCCATGGCCGTCATCGAGCTCGTGATGGAGCCCGTCGCGACCAAGGCCACCGTGGCCGAGGCCGAGCGCGCCACCGCCCAGGCCGCCCCGGCGCCCGCCGCCCCGGTCGACACCCCGGCGGACAGCACCCTCGAGGAGGTCTCCGCCGAGGAGATCCCCGCCGCGGAGCAGGCCCCCGAGGTCGGCTCCGAGCAGGCCGCCGCGGTCGCCGCGGACAACGCCGAGGCCGGCTTCCCGGGCTCGCACGCGCCGCTGGAGTCCGGTGAGGCCCCCGAGGGCTTCACCATCAAGGGCAACAAGAACTCCATGAAGTACCACGTGCCCGGCTCGCGCTGGTACGCGGGCACCACCGCGGAGATCTGGTTCGACTCGCCGGCCAACGCCGAGGCCGCCGGCTTCCAGCCGGCCGGTGGCTCCGCCGCGCAGAAGCTGCGCTGACCGGAGCACCCTCCGGACAGACACCGCGCACGCCGCCGGGGACCTCGTCCCCGGCGGCGTCGCCGTGCCCGGGCACCGTCCGCCCGCCCCCGCCCCACCCCGGGCCCCGCGACCCGGGCCCCGACGCCGACAGGAGCCGCCCGTGACCGGGACCGTGCCCGACGCACCCGTGCGCGTGCGCATCGACCTCGCCTACGACGGCGCGCCCTTCTCCGGATGGGCTCGCCAGCCCGTCCTGCCCACGGTCCAGGGGGCCCTCGAGGACGCCCTGGCGGTGCTCGTGCGCCGCGAGGTCCGGGTGGTCGTGGCCGGGCGCACGGACACCGGGGTGCACGCGCGCGGGCAGGTCGTCCACCTCGACCTGACGGCGGGGGAGTGGACCGCCCTCGCGCGCGGCCGCGCCGAGGATCCGGCCACGGCGCTCGGGCGGCGCCTGACCGGCGCCCTCGCGCACGTGCTGGGCCGGGCCCGCCGCGAGCAGGGGCTGCCCGAGTGCCCGGGCGCGATCGTCGTGCGGCGCGCCGCCGCCGCACCCGCCGGCTTCGACGCCCGCTTCTCCGCCGTGGCCCGGCGCTACAGCTACCGGATCGACGACGGCGCCGCCGGCCGGGATCCGCTCACCCGCCACCTCACGTGGTGGACGAAGGACGTCCTCGACGCCGACGTCATGGCGGCGGCCGCGCAGGAGCTCGTGGGCCTGCACGACTTCCTGTCCTTCTGCCGCCCCCGGGAGGGCGCCACGACCGTGCGGGAGGTCCTGGACGTGACGGTCGAGCGCGACGCCGGCGGGCTCGTGGTGCTGGGCATCGAGGCGGACGCCTTCTGCCACCACATGGTCCGCTCGATCGTCGGCGCCGCCGCCCGGGTCGGGGCCGGCCGGGAGGAGCCCGGCTGGCTCGGCCGGCGGCTGGCTGACCGGGTGCGCGACGCCGGGGTGCTCATGGCCCCCGCCCACGCGCTGGTCCTCGAGGAGGTCCGCTATCCCGGGGACGCCGCCCTGCGGGAGCGGGCCGAGCTGACCCGGGCCCGCCGGGACCCGCTGCACCCGGGGCCGGCCGGCCCCCAGAATTGACGGCCGCAGGTCACGGGTGTATGCCCGAGTGGTGTTTGGGCGGTGCATCCGGTAACGTGGAGTGCTGTTGTGCGTGTCCCGCCTCGGTTCACGTGTACCCGGCTCCGCCGTCCAGTTGCAGGACGCATGGCGGTCCGGTGCACCGGGGTCTCGGGCACCGGATGCAGCTCGGTCCTCACCCGAGCCCCGGACGGCACACCGAGTAACGGCGTGATCCCAACTAGCGCCACCGAGAGAACCCGAACGAAGGCAAACTAACGTGCGTACGTACACCCCGAAGCCCGGTGACATTCAGCGCCAGTGGCACGTCATCGATGCCACCGACGTCGTCCTGGGTCGTCTTGCCAGCCAGACCGCAACGCTGCTGCGCGGAAAGCACAAGCCGACCTTTGCTCCCCACGTGGACGCCGGTGATTTCGTCATCATCGTCAATGCCGAGAAGGTCGCCCTGACCGGCTCCAAGCTCGAGAAGAAGCGGGCCTACCGCCACTCCGGCTACCCGGGCGGTCTGACCTCGACCTCCTACGCCGAGCTGCTCGAGAAGAACCCGGTCCGCGCCGTGGAGAAGGCCATCCGCGGGATGCTGCCGAAAAACAAGCTGGCCTCCCAGCAGATGTCCAAGCTGAAGGTCTACGCCGGCTCCGAGCACCCGCACGGTGCCCAGCAGCCGCAGGCCTTCGAGTTCACCCAGGTCGCCCAGTAATTCCGGGCCTACGAGACAAGAACTGAATTAGGAGAATCGTGGCTCAGAACACTGACGAGCAGTACACCGCCGAGGGCGAGGAGCAGCTGACCAGCTACACCTCCGAGTCCGCCCCCGCGACCGAGGCCCCCGCCGCCGCCGAGCGCCCGGCCCTGACCGTCTCCGGCCAGGCCGTGGGCCGCCGCAAGGAGGCCGTCGCCCGCGTGCGCGTCGTCCCCGGCACCGGCCAGTGGATCGTCAACGGCCGGTCCCTGGACAACTACTTCCCCAACAAGCTGCACCAGCAGGAGGTCAACGAGCCCTTCCGGCTGCTGGAGCTCGAGGGCGCCTACGACGTCATCGCCCGCATCCACGGCGGTGGCCCCTCCGGCCAGGCCGGCGCCCTGCGCCTCGGCGTGGCCCGTGCCCTGAACGAGATCGATGTGGAGAACAACCGCCCGTCGCTCAAGAAGGCCGGCTTCCTCACCCGTGACGCCCGCGTCACCGAGCGCAAGAAGGCCGGTCTCAAGAAGGCCCGCAAGGCCCCGCAGTACTCCAAGCGCTGATCGGCGGGCCTGCTCGGGCACCGCGTCTCGGCGCCGTGCCCGGGCCACCCCTGCAGCAGTCGGACCCCGTCCGCGCCCCGGCGCGGGCGGGGTCCCGTCGTTCCGGGGCCGCCCGGACCGCCAGGGGTGATCGCCGGCCCCAGAAGAGTTAGCATTAGCACACGCCTGGCCGCGGGGAGACGGCCGCCGGCGGCGCTCGCCTGCGGGTCGCGCCGGACAGAACATAGGATGGGGAACGATGTCTAGATTATTCGGAACGGACGGCGTGCGCGGGCTCGCGAACGACCTCCTCACAGCCAACATGACCCTGGAGCTGGCCCAGGCGGCCGCCGTCGTCCTCGGCCACGGCCGGGCGCCCGGGGGCCGCCGGCCCACCGCGGTCGTCGCGCAGGACGGCCGCGCCAGCGGGGAATTCCTCAGCGCCGCGGTCACGGCAGGGCTGGCGGGCTCCGGAGTCGACGTCCGCGACGCCGGCGTGCTGCCGACCCCGGCCCTGGCCTACCTCGTGGCCGATCTCGACGCCGACTTCGGCGTGATGATCTCCGCCTCCCACAACCCGGCCCCGGACAACGGGATCAAGTTCCTGGCCCGCGGCGGCAAGAAGCTGCCGGACCGGGTCGAGGACGAGATCCAGGCCGTCTACGAGGCGCGCCGCTTCCAGCACCCCACGGGCGCCGGCGTCGGACGCGTCAGCCGCTTCAGCGACGCCGAGGACCGCTACGTCCTGCACCTGGTCGGGGCGATCCCGCACCGCCTCGAGGGCCTGACGGTCGTCCTGGACTGCGCCAACGGCGCCGCGAGCGCCGTGTCGCCGGACGCCTTCCGCGCGGCGGGCGCCACCGTGCACGTCATCGGCGCGGAGCCCGACGGGCTGAACATCAACGACGGCTGCGGCTCGACCCACCTGGACCCCCTGCGCCGCGCCGTCGCGGACCTCGGGGCGGACCTCGGGATCGCCCACGACGGCGACGCCGACCGCTGCCTCGCGGTGGACCACACCGGCCGGGAGGTCGACGGCGACCAGATCATGGCGATCCTCGCCCTCGCCCTGCAGGAGTCGGGCCGGCTGGTGGACGGCACCCTGGTCGCCACCGTCATGAGCAACCTGGGGCTGAAGATCGCGCTGCGGGAGGCCGGGATCGAGCTGCGGGAGACCGCCGTGGGAGACCGCTACGTCCTCGAGACCATGACCGAGCACGGCTACAACCTGGGCGGCGAGCAGTCCGGGCACGTCATCATGTCCGACTACGCCACGACCGGCGACGGCCTGCTCACCGGGCTCATGCTCGCGTCCCGCGTCGCGCAGACCGGGACGCCGCTGGCCGAGCTCGCCACCGTGATGACCCGCCTGCCGCAGGTCCTGCTCAACGTCCGGGGCGTGGACCGCGCGGCCGTGGCGTCCAACGGGGCCGTGCTCGCCGCCGTGAGCGCGGTCGAGCAGCGCCTCGGCGAGACCGGCCGGGTGCTGCTGCGCCCCTCCGGCACCGAGCCCGTGGTCCGCGTGATGGTCGAGGCCGCCACGCAGGAGGCCGCCCAGGAGGAGGCCGAGTACCTGGCCTCCGTCGTGGAGCAGGAGCTCTCCCTCACCGTGTGACGCTGAAGGCCCGACCAGGGTCCGGTGGCGACGCAGGCCCGCACTGCCACGGTGCGGGCCTGCGTCGTCCCCGGACCCGTCCTCGCGCCGGCGGCGCCGGGTCAGCGGACGGGCGCGTAGTCCGGGGCCGGGGGCAGGCCCGAGAACTCCTCGAGGGTGGCGGCGCCCGAGCGCACCAGCTCCCGGGCCCGCTGCGCGCCGAGGTAGCGCAGGTGCCAGGGCTCGTACCAGTACCCGGTGACCGCCTGCGCGCCCCGGGGGTAGCGGACCACGAAGCCGTGCTCGGCGGCGTGGTCGGCGACCCACGCCGCCGCCGCGGTGTCCGCGAAGCACACCTGCAGGTCGCAGCCCGAGCCCTCGCCGACGTCCACCGCCAGGCCGGTCTGGTGCTCCGAGTGGCCGGGCCGGGCGGAGGCGGTGTCCGCCGCCGCCTGCCCCTGCTGGGCGACCCACCCGGCGTAGGTGGCCGCCTGCTCGTCGTAGGAGCGGTAGCCGGAGACGAGCACGATCCGCACGCCGTCCGCCCGCGCCGCGGCGAGCAGCTCCCGGGCGGCCCGCGCGGCCTCCGGGCGCAGCCGCCGGCCCTCGACCTGCTCGAGGTCCCGCGGGGCCCAGCCGCGCGGCTCCAGGGGGCGGCGCTTGTTGACGACCACCGCGAGGGAGGCGGGGTCGCCGAGGTCCGCCGTGGCGCTCGGGGGCGGCGAGGGGACCGGTGCGGGGGGCGGCGGGGCCGTGGACCGGCCCGGTGACGGGGACCCCGCCGGGGCCGGGGCGGAGGTCGCAGCGGCCGGCGAGGTCGCCGGGGAGGACCCCGGGGGAGCGGGGGACGAGCCGGTGCCGGGACGAGGACCGCACCCGGTGAGCAGTGCGACGGCGAGCAGGACCGCCCCGGCCCGGTGCGCGAGCATCAGTTCTTGCGCAGCAGCACGCGGCGGATCGAGTGGTCCGAGTCCTTGGAGAGGATCAGGCGGGCCCGCCCGCGCGTGGGCAGGACGTTCTCCACGAGGTTGGGCTCGTTGATCCGGCGCCAGATGCCCAGTGCCGTGGCCTCGGCCTCGGTGTCGGAGAGGTCGGCGTAGCGGTGGAAGTAGGAGCCCGGGTCGGAGAACGCCGAGTAGCGCAGCGCCTGGAAGCGCTCCACGTACCAGCGCTCGATGTCGGCGGTGCGCGCGTCCACGTAGATCGAGAAGTCGAAGAAGTCGCTCAGCGCGAGGGCCGCCCGGTCCCCGGGACCCACCTTGGCCGGCGCGAGCACGTTGAGCCCCTCCACGATGACGACGTCGGGGCGGCTGACGACGATCTCCTCGCCGGGGACGATGTCGTAGGTGTGGTGGGAGTAGCGGGGGGCGCGGACCTCCGGCACCCCCGACTTGATCTTCGCGACGAAGCGCAGCAGCGCCCGGCGGTCGTAGGACTCGGGGAAGCCCTTGCGGTCCATCAGCCCCCGGCGCCGCAGCTCGGCGTTGGGGTAGAGGAACCCGTCGGTGGTCACGAGCTGGACGTCCGGGGTCGACGGCCAGCGGGAGAGCAGCTCGCGCAGCAGGCGGGCCGTGGTGGACTTGCCCGCGGCCACCGACCCGGCGATGCCGATGACGAACGGCGTCCGGGCGTGCTCCTCGCCCAGGAAGGCGTTGGTGGACGCGTTGAGCCCGTTCGCCGAGGAGTCGTAGAGGGTGAGGAGCCGGGACAGCGGCAGGTACACCTCGCGGACCTCCGCGACGTCGAGCCGGTCGCCGAGGCCGCGCAGGTTCTCGATCTCCCGAGAGGTGAGGGGCACGTCGATCTCGTGGGAGAGCCTCGACCAGGTCTGCCGGTCGAGCTCCACGAACGGCGAGGTGCGCTCGCTCAGCGTTGAGGCGGTCATCGGACCCAGTCTAGACGCCTCGAAGCCGGGAGTCCGCGACAGAAGCTACGCCCCGGTGTAGATTTGTGCGCACCCCGGCAGGGTAAGTCATGCGGCTCACACGACGGAGCGCTCGTCCGCGCCGCCGGTGGCCGCCACCTCGTTCGAGAGTCAGGACGGCACCATGGCCACCACCGCCACGACAGAGACCGCGGCCCCATCCCGGCAGGCCGCCACCCGGGCGCACGTTCAGCGCTTCGGGACGTTCCTCTCCGGGATGATCATGCCCAACATCGGGGCGTTCATCGCCTGGGGGCTGATCACGGCCTTCTTCATCGAGGCCGGCTTCACCCCCTACGGCCCGCTGGGCGGGTGGGGCACGGACGCCGAGGGCAATCCGCACACCGGTCTGGTGGGCCCGATGATCACCTACCTGCTGCCGCTGCTGATCGCCTACACCGGCGGGCGGATGGTCTACGACGTGCGCGGCGGGGTGGTCGGGGCGATCGCGACCATGGGCGTGATCGTGGGCACCGACATCCCGATGTTCATCGGGGCGATGATCATGGGCCCGCTCACGGCGTGGTTGATGAAGAAGATCGACAGCATCTGGGACGGGAAGATCAAGCCCGGCTTCGAGATGCTGGTCAACAACTTCTCCGCCGGCATCTTCGCCGCGCTGATGGCCATCGTGGGGTTCTTCGTCGTGGGCCCGGCGGTGCTGGCCTTCTCCAACGCCGCCGCCGGGGTGGTGGACTTCCTGGTCTCCCGGGGGCTGCTGCCGCTGACCTCGATCCTGATCGAACCGGCCAAGGTCCTGTTCCTCAACAACGCGATCAACCACGGCATCCTCACCCCGCTGGGCACCGCCCAGGCGCTGGAGCAGGGCAAGTCCATCCTGTTCCTGCTCGAGGCCAACCCCGGCCCCGGCCTGGGCATCCTGCTCGCCTACACGGTCTTCGGCCGGGGTGCGGCCCGCGCCTCGGCCCCGGGGGCGGCGCTGATCCACTTCGTGGGCGGCATCCACGAGATCTACTTCCCCTACGTGCTGATGAAGCCGGCGCTGATCCTGGCGGCCATCGCCGGCGGGGCGTCCGGGATCTTCACCCTGACGCTGTTCAACGCCGGGCTGCGCGCCCCGGCCGCGCCGGGCTCGATCCTGGCGGTCTTCGCCCAGACCCCTCCGGGCAGCTACCTGGGGGTGGCCCTGGCGGTGCTGGTGGCCACGGTGGTGTCCTTCCTGGTGGCCGCGGTCATCCTCAAGGCCTCCAAGGACAAGGGCGAGGGCGACCTCGCGGCGGCCACCGCGAGCATGGAGTCGATGAAGGGCAAGAAGAGCTCCGTGACCTCCGCCCTGGTCGGCACCAGCGGCGGCGCCGACGCCGGGGAGGCCGGCGCCGGGGAGGCCGGCGCCGACGGGCTGGCCGCCGGCGGGCCGGTGCAGAAGATCGTCTTCGCCTGCGACGCCGGCATGGGCTCCTCCGCCATGGGGGCCTCGGTGCTGCGCAACAAGGTCAAGGCGGCCGGGTTCGGCGACGTGAAGGTCACCAACGCGGCCATCATGAACCTCACCGACGACTTCGACATCGTCGTCACCCACCAGGACCTCGCCCCGCGCGCCCGCCCCCGGGTGCCCAGCGCCTCCCTCGTGACGGTCGACAACTTCATGGGCAGCCCCCGCTACGACGAGATCGTCGAGGCCGTCCGCCGGCGCAACGGGGCCACCGTGCCGGCGGCGGCGGGGACCGCGGCGACGGCGGCGGACGCAGGGGCCGCGACGGGCGGGCCCGCGGCCGGCGGCGACGGGGCCCACCGCCCGGCGGAGGCCGACGGCTCGTCGGGACCCGCCGAGGCCGCGGTCCTCACGCGCGAGCGGATCCTGATGGACGGCGGCGCGCAGAACGCGCAGCAGGCCATCGACGAGGCGGGCGGCCTGCTCGTGGCCGCCGGGGCCGTGACGGACGACTACGTGCGCTCGATGCACGAGCGGGAGCAGTCGGTGTCCACGTTCATGGGCAACGGGCTGGCCATCCCGCACGGCACCAACGCCGCGAAGGACGCCATCCGGCGCTCGGCCCTGTGCGTGGTCCGCTACCCGGAGGGCCTGGACTGGAACGGCAAGCCGGTCACCTGGGTCGTGGGCATCGCCGGCAAGGACAACGAGCACCTGGGTATCCTGTCCCGGATCGCCAAGATTTTCGGCAACAAGGAGCAGGTCCGCCGCCTCAACGAGGCGCGGACGGCCGACGAGGTCCTGGACCTGCTGGGGAAGGTGAACGACTGATGAAGTGCGTGCATTTCGGGGCCGGGAACATCGGCCGGGGGTTCGTGGGGCTGCTGATGCACCGCTCCGGCTACGAGGTGGTCTTCGCCGACGTGGCCGTCCCCCTGATCGAGGCGCTGCAGACCACCCCCAGCTACACGGTGCACGAGGTCGGCGCCGGCTCCCGGGACACCACCGTGGACGGGTACCGGGCGGTCAACTCCGCCGCGGAGCCCGAGGCGGTCGTCGCGGAGATCGCCACGGCGGACGTGGTGACCACCGCCGTGGGCCCGAACGTCCTGAAGTTCCTCGCCCCCCTGATCGCCCGCGGCCTCGCGGCCCGCGCGGCGGACGCGGCGCCCGTGGCGGTCATGGCGTGCGAGAACGCCATCTCGGCCACGGACCTGCTCGCCGAGGCGGTGCGGGAGCACTACGAGGGCGAGGACCTCGACCGGCGGGCGGTCTTCGCCAACACCGCGGTCGACCGGATCGTGCCGCAGCAGGAGGGCGCCGGTCTCGACGTCGTCGTGGAGCAGTTCCACGAGTGGGTCATCGACCGGAGCCCCTTCGGCGGGCAGGAGCCGCCCATCGAGGGCGCCACCTACGTGGACGACCTGGTCCCGTACATCGAGCGGAAGCTGTTCACGGTCAACACGGGCCATGCGGCGGCCGCCTACTTCGGCCACCAGGCGGGCAAGCACCGCATCGCCGAGGCCGTCGCCGACCCGTCGATCCGGAGCCGGGTCGCGGCGGCGCTCGGGGAGACCCAGGCGCTGCTGGTGGCCAAGCACGGCTTCGACCCGCAGGAGCACGCCGGCTACGTCCAGAAGATCCTCGGACGCTTCGCCAACGAGCACCTGCCCGACACCGTCGAGCGCGTCGGGCGCGCCCCGCTGCGCAAGCTCGGCCGCCACGAGCGCTTCGTCGGGCCCGCGGCGGCGCTCGCCGAGCGGGGCATGGGCACCGAGGGGCTGCGCGCGGCCATGGCGGCGGCCCTGCGCTTCGACGCGGAGGGCGACCCCGACGTCGCCCGGCTGGGGGAGATCTTGGACACCCTCCCGCCGGCCGAGGCCGTGCAGGAGATCACCGGCCTGGCCCCCGAGCACCCACTCTTCCCGCCGGTCGAGGAGCTGGTGGCCGCGGCCGCCCAGGAGCGCCGCGGCTGAGCCCCGGACCTGCCCGCAGACGGGTCCGGGGCCCGCCGCGGCAGGCCCCGGACCGGCCGTCCCGGGCCGCTCCACGGGACGTGCGGGGCGGGGCGGATGCCCCCGGAAGAGCCGACAGCGCGGCCCGCGCGGCGCGCCCGGGGGCCTCTGGGCCATGCGGTAACCTGAGGCGCATGTGTGGAATTGTTGGATATGTGGGACCGGCCCCCCAGCGCCCGGCCGAGGCCGGCGCGAGCTCCGGGCACGACGCCCTCGACGTCCTCGTCGAGGGGCTCCGACGGCTGGAGTACCGCGGCTACGACTCGGCGGGCGTCGCCGTCGTGGCCGACGGGGCGATCGGCCACCGCAAGAAGGCCGGCAAGCTGCTGAACCTGGAGGAGGAGCTGCGCGAGCACCCCCTGCCCTCCGCGGCCACCGGCATCGGCCACACCCGCTGGGCCACCCACGGCGGGCCCTCCGACAGCAACGCCCACCCGCACGTCGTCGACGGCGGCCGCCTGGCCATGATCCACAACGGCATCATCGAGAACTTCGCGGAGCTCAAGAAGGAGCTGCGCGAGCAGGGGCACGAGTTCGTCTCCGAGACGGACACGGAGGTCGCCGCCGTCCTGCTCGCCGACACCTACAACGACCTGGGCGACCAGGACCTCACCGCCGCCATGCAGGCCGTGTGCCGCCGGCTCGAGGGCGCGTTCACCCTCCTGGCCGTGCACGTCGACCACCCGGGCCGCGTCGTGGCCGCCCGCCGCAACTCCCCGCTCGTCGTGGGCGTGGGGCAGGGCGAGATGTTCCTGGGCTCCGACGTCTCCGGGTTCATCGACTACACCCGGGACGCCGTCGAGCTCGGCCAGGACCAGGTCGTCACCCTCACCGCGGACGACTACAGCATCACGGACTTCCACGGCAGCCCGGCCGAGGGCAAGCACTTCGAGGTCCGCTGGGACGCCGCCGCCGCCGAGAAGGGCGGCTTCCCCTCCTTCATGGAGAAGGAGATCAACGAGCAGCCCGCCGCCGTGGAGCAGACCCTCATGGGCCGCACGGACCTGGACGGCAACCTCGTGCTCGACGAGCTGAAGATCGACGAGTCGATGCTGCGCTCCGTCGACAAGATCGTCGTCGTCGCCTGCGGCACCGCCGCCTACGCGGGCCAGGTCGCCCGGTACGCGATCGAGCACTGGTGCCGGATCCCCACCGAGGTGGAGCTCGCCCACGAGTTCCGCTACCGCGACCCGATCGTCAACGAGCGGACCCTCGTCGTCGCCCTGTCCCAGTCGGGCGAGACCATGGACACCCTGATGGCCGTGCGGCACGCCCAGGAGCAGGGGGCCAAGGTCGTGGCGATCTGCAACACCAACGGCTCCACCATCCCGCGCGAGGCCGACGCCGCGCTGTACACGCACGCCGGCCCGGAGATCGCGGTCGCCTCCACCAAGGCGTTCCTCGCCCAGATCACGGCCGCCTACCTCCTGGGCCTGTACCTCGCCCAGCTGCGGGGCAACAAGTTCAAGGACGAGATCGCGGAGATCCTCGCGGACCTCGAGGCGATGCCCGCGAAGATCCAGCAGGTCATCGACGACCAGGCCGGGGTCAAGGAGCTCGCGCAGGCGATGAAGGACGCGAGCTCGGTGCTGTTCCTGGGCCGCCACGTCGGCTACCCGGTGGCCCTGGAGGGCGCGCTCAAGCTCAAGGAGATCGCGTACATCCACGCCGAGGGCTTCGCCGCGGGCGAGCTCAAGCACGGCCCGATCGCCCTGATCGAGGAGGGCCAGCCCGTGTTCGTGATCGTGCCGTCCCCGCGGGGCCGCGACTCGCTGCACGCCAAGGTGGTCTCGAACATCCAGGAGATCCGGGCCCGCGGCGCCGTGACCATCGTCATCGCCGAGGAGGGGGACGAGTCCGTGGCCGACTACGCGAACCACGTCTTCCGCGTCCCGCAGGCCCCGACCCTGCTCCAGCCCCTGCTCGCCACGGTCCCGCTGCAGATCTTCGCGTGCGAGCTCGCCACCGCGAAGGGCTACGACGTCGACCAGCCGCGCAACCTCGCCAAGTCCGTCACCGTCGAGTAGGCCCGGGCGCACCCCGCCCGGACCGCCCCCGGCCCGCCGTCCCCGCCGCCGGCGGGGACGGCGGGCCGGCGGTCGTTAGGCTGGGGGCATGATCATCGGCACCGGCATCGACGTCGTGGACATCACCCGCTTCGAGGCGCAGATCGCGCGGACCCCCGGCCTCGTGGACCGGCTGTTCACCCCCGCCGAGCGCGGCCTGCACGTGCGGTCGCTGGCCGCGCGCTTCGCGGCGAAGGAGGCCGCGGCCAAGGCCCTCAAGGCCCCGCCCGGGATGATCTGGCAGCACTGCTGGATCGAGAAGGACCCGGCGGGCGCCCCGGTGCTGCGCACCGAGGGGACGGTCGCCGAGGAGGCCCGCCGGCAGGGGATCGACCGCTGGCACCTGACCATGACCCACGACGGCGGGATCGCCATGGCCATGGTCATCGCCGAGCGCGACGAGGAGCGGGCATGATCGAGGCCTTCACCGGCGAGCAGGTCCGCGCGGCCGAGGCCCCGTTCCTGGCGGCCGGGCAGGGCCCCGCCCTCATGCGCCGTGCCGCCCACGGCCTGGCGCTCGCGGGCGCGGAGCAGCTGCGCGACCGGCGCGGGGCCGTGGCCGGGGCCCGGGTGGTGGTCCTGGCCGGGACCGGCAACAACGGCGGGGACGGGCTGTGGGCCGCCGCGGAGCTCGCCCGCCGGGGCGCGGCGGCGCTCGCCGTCGCGGTGGGCGAGCGCCTGCACCCCGAGGGCGCCGCGGCGTTCGCCGCGGCGGGGGGCCGGGTGCTGCGGCTGGACGGGACCGATGGACCGGCCGCCGGGGACGCCCTCGCCCGGGCGGCCGAGCACGTGCTGCGCGCCGACCTCGTCCTCGACGCGGTGCTCGGCACCGGGGCGCGGGGCGGGCTGCGCGGGGCCGCGGCCGGGCTCGTGCGGACGGTGCTCGAGCGGTGGCCCGGGACCGGGGCGCCGGTCGTCGTGGCCTGCGACGTCCCCTCCGGGGTGTCCGCGGACACGGGCGCCGTCTCCGCGCCCGTGCTGCCCGCGGACGTCACCGTGACCTTCGGCGCGGCCAAGGCCGGCCAGTTCAGCGCCCCCGGCGAGCAGCTCTGCGGGCGCGTGCGCACGGTCCCCCTCGGCATCGAGGCCGCCCTGTCCGCGCCGGGCCTGCGGCGCCTGGAGCGCGACGACGTGGCCGCGCTGTGGCCGCGGCCCGCGGCCGGGGCGCACAAGTACTCCCGGGGCGTCGTGGGCGTCGTCGCCGGCTCGCCCACCTACCCCGGGGCGGCGCTGATGTGCACGCGCGCGGCGGTGGACGCCGGCGCCGGGATGGTCCGCCACCTCGGCGACAGCGCCACCCGCGCCCTGGTCTGCCTCACCAGCCCCGAGGTCGTCGCCTCGGAGGACCACCCCCACGACGTGCGCGTGCAGGCCTGGGTCGTCGGGCCCGGCGCCGTCGGCGACCCGGCCCAGGAGGCCCGGATCGACGCGGTGCTCACGGGCCCGCACCCGGCCGTCGTGGACGCCGGGGCGCTCACCGCGGCCGCCCGGGCCGCCGCCGACGGCGCGCTGGGCCCCGGCAAGGTCCTCACCCCGCACGCCGGGGAGCTCGCCCAGGTCCTGGCCTGGCTCGCGGCCCTGGGCGTGGGCGAGGACGCCCCCGACCGGGCCCAGGTCGAGGCGGAGCCGCTGCGCTGGGCACGCGCGGCCGCCCGGGCCACGGGGGCGGTGGTGGTGCTCAAGGGCGCCACGACGCTCGTGGCCGACCCGGGAGGACTGGTGCTCTCGCAGGCCGACGGCAGCCCCTGGCTGGCCACCGCCGGCAGCGGCGACACCCTCGCCGGGATCATGGGCACGGCCCTCGCGCACTGCGCGGAGCACCCCGACCTCTTCGCCGCCGCGGGCGAGTGGGCGCGCGGGGACGCCCGCTTCGCCGTGGCCGCGGCGCTCGCGGTGGCCGTGCACGGCTACGCCTCCCGCGCCGACGGGCTCGGCCCCGTGCCGCCCACCGCGCTGTCGGCGGCCGTGCGCTCCGTGCTGCGCTTCGGCCGCTGAGCCGCCCCGGAGCGCTCCGTCCTGTGTTCGCGGCGGGCGATCCCGCGGCCGTCGGCGCTGGTCCGAGGGTGGAGGAAATCCTCAGCCGGGTTACGGTTAACCCCACGCCGCTACATCCCCGTCCGCCGGGCCCCCGCCCGGCGGACTCGACAGGAGGAACACGCATGGAAGTCTGGCCAGGACAGCCCTACCCCCTCGGAGCCACCTTCGACGGCAACGGCACGAACTTCGCCCTCTTCAGCGAGATCGCGGAGAAGGTCGAGCTGTGCCTCTTCGAGGAGGACGGCACCGAGACCCGGATCGAGGTCGGCGCGCAGGACGGCTACGTGTGGCACTGCTACCTGCCGCAGGTCCAGCCGGGCCAGCGCTACGGCTACCGCGTGCACGGGCCGTGGAACCCCGCCCAGGGGCAGCGCTGCAACCCGTCCAAGCTGCTGCTGGACCCCTACGCCAAGGCCGTCGCCGGCCAGTTCGACTGGGCCCAGCCGCTGTTCTCGTACAACTTCGGCGACGAGGACTCGTTCAACGACGAGGACTCGGCCCCCCACATGGCGATGGGCGTGGTGATCAACCCGTTCTTCAACTGGGAGGGCGACCGCACCCCGCGCACCCCGTACCACAAGTCCGTGATCTACGAGGCCCACGTCAAGGGCCTCACCGAGCAGCACCCCGAGGTCCCGGAGGAGCAGCGCGGCACCTACGCCGGCGTGGCCCACCCCGCCGTCATCGCCCACCTGCAGAAGCTGGGGATCACGGCCATCGAGCTGATGCCCGTGCACCAGTTCGTCCAGGACAGCACGCTGCTCGACAAGGGCCTGCGCAACTACTGGGGTTACAACACCATCGGGTTCTTCGCCCCCCACAACGAGTACAACTCCACCAACGACCTCGGCGGCCAGGTCCAGGAGTTCAAGGCCATGGTCAAGGCCCTGCACCAGGCCGACATCGAGGTCATCCTCGACGTGGTGTACAACCACACGGCCGAGGGCAACCACATGGGGCCCACGCTGTCCATGAAGGGCATCGACAACCAGGCGTACTACCGGACCGTCGAGGGCGACCAGAAGTACTACATGGACTACACGGGCACCGGCAACACCCTCAACGTCCGGCACCCGCACTCGCTGCAGCTGATCATGGACTCCCTGCGCTACTGGGTGACCGAGATGCACGTCGACGGCTTCCGCTTCGACCTCGCCTCCGCCCTGGCCCGCGAGTTCTACGACGTGGACCGGCTGGCCACGTTCTTCGAGCTCGTCCAGCAGGACCCGGTCGTGTCCCAGGTGAAGCTCATCGCCGAGCCGTGGGACGTCGGCCCCGGCGGCTACCAGGTGGGCAACTTCCCGCCCCAGTGGACCGAGTGGAACGGCAAGTACCGCGACACCGTGCGCGACTTCTGGCGCGGGGAGCCCGCGACGCTCGGCGAGTTCGCCTCGCGCATCACGGGCTCCGCGGACCTCTACGAGCACAGCAGCCGCCGGCCGTTCGCGTCGATCAACTTCGTCACCGCCCACGACGGCTTCACCCTGCGCGACCTCGTGTCCTACAACGAGAAGCACAACGAGGCCAACGGCGAGGACAACAACGACGGCGAGTCCCACAACCGCTCCTGGAACTGCGGCGTGGAGGGCCCCACGGACGACCCCGAGGTCCTGGCCCTGCGCTCCCGCCAGCAGCGCAACTTCCTCGCGACGCTCCTGCTGTCCCAGGGCACGCCCATGGTCCTGCACGGCGACGAGCTGGGCCGGTCCACCGGCGGCAACAACAACACGTACTGCCAGGACAACGAGCTCTCCTGGATCGACTGGGAGACCATGGACGGCCCGCTGACCGAGTTCGTCTCCGCCGTGATCCACCTGCGCCACGCCCACCCGACGTTCCGCCGCTCCGACTTCTTCGACGGCCGGCCCGTGGAGATGGACGAGGAGGACACCCGCCGGCCCATGCCGGACATCGCGTGGCTCAACGCCGACGGCTCCCCGATGCGCCCGACGGACTGGGACGAGCCGCTGTCCCGGGCCATGGGCATGTGGCTCAACGGCCACGGCATCGCCGGGGTGGACACGCGCGGGCGGTCCATCACGGACGTGAACTTCATCATGTACTTCAACTCCGCCCCGGAGGCCGTGAAGTTCAAGCTGCCCCCGGTGCGCTACGGCCGGCGCTGGGAGGCGGTCCTGGACACCGCGGGCCAGCACTCCGACGGGCAGATCCGCAACGCCCGCAGCTCGATCACCCTGGACGGCCGGTCCATGGTGGTGCTGCGCGCCTACGAGGAGCCGGAGGAGGAGCCCGACGCGTCGGTCGCCGCCTCCGTGGCCGCCTACGCGAAGTCGCCGCAGGACCAGTGACGCGGTGGCGGGGCGCCCCCGGGGCGTCCCGCCGCACCGCGCCCCACCAGTAGGCTTCCGGCCCGGACACGGGTTGGAAGCCTACTGGCTTTTTCCGGGCCGTCCCGACAGACTGGTCCGGTGCGCACACCGACTTCGACGTACCGACTGCAGATCACCTCCGACCTCACCCTGGACCGGGCGGCCGGGCTCGTGGACTACCTCCACGACCTCGGCGCCGACTGGGTCTACCTCTCGCCCATCCTGCGAGCCGTCGGCGGCTCCGACCACGGCTACGACGTCGCCTCGCCCGCCGAGGTGGACCCGGTCCGGGGCGGCCCGGCCGGGCTCAAGGCGCTCGCGGACGCCGCCCACGCGAAGGGGATGGGGGTGATCGTCGACATCGTCCCCAACCACCAGGGTGTGGCCGTCCCGCAGGAGAACCCGTGGTGGTGGTCCCTGCTCGCCGAGGGCCAGGGCTCGCGCTACGCGCAGGCCTTCGACGTGGACTGGGCCGCGGGCGGCGGGAAGGTGCTGATCCCCGTGCTCGGGGACGGCGACGGCGAGCTGGAGCAGCTGCGCGTCGAGGACGGCACGCTGCGCTACTACGAGAACGTCTACCCGCTCGCCGAGGGCACGTGGGCGCCGGGCGACGACCCCAGGGACGTCCACGCCCGGCAGCACTACGAGCTGATCAACTGGCGGCGCGGGGACGCGGAGCTGAACTACCGCCGCTTCTTCACGGTGGCCACGCTCGCCGGCGTGCGCGTGGAGGACCCCGGGGTCTTCGAGGAGTCCCACGCGGAGATCCGGCGGTGGATCGACGAGGGCCTCGTCGACGGGCTGCGCATCGACCACCCCGACGGGCTGCGGGACCCGGGGGAGTACCTGGACCGGCTCAAGGAGCTCACCGGCGGCGCCTACGTCGTCGTCGAGAAGATCCTGGAGCCCGGCGAGCTCCTCCCCGCGGACTGGGCCACGCAGGGCACCACCGGCTACGACGCCCTCGGCACCATCGACCGGCTGCTCACCGACCCGGCGGGGGAGTACGCCCTCACCAGCCTCGACGCCCGGCTGCGCGGCGGGGAGCCCGTCAACTGGGCGGAGATGGTCCACGGCACGAAGCGCGCCATGGCCGACGGCGCGCTGCACGCCGAGGTCCAGCGCCTCGCCCGCCTGGTGCCCGCCGACGCCGGCCTCGCCCACGACGAGGCCGTGGACGGGCTCGCCGAGGTCCTCGCGAACTTCCCCGTCTACCGCAGCTACCTGCCCGAGGGCGCCGAGCACCTGCGCCACGCCCTCGACGCCGCCCGCGCGCAGCGGCCCGACCTCGCGGACACGCTCGTCTCCCTGGGCCGGCTGCTGGGGGTCGAGGCGGGCGACGACACCGAGCTCGGCGAGCTCGCGCGCCGCTTCCAGCAGACCTCCGGCATGGTCATGGCCAAGGGCGTCGAGGACACGGCGTTCTACCGGTTCCCCCGCCTGACCTCCCTGACCGAGGTGGGCGGCGACCCCTCCCACTTCTCCCTGGCACCGGATGAGGCGCACGCCGAGCTGGCCCGCCGCGCCGCCGACGAGCCCCTGGCCATGACCACCCTGTCGACCCACGACACCAAGCGCTCCGAGGCGGTGCGGGCCCGGATCACGGTGCTGGCCGAGGCCGCCGAGCAGTGGGCGGGCGTGGTCGGCACCGTCAAGCGGCTGGCCGAGGAGTCCGGGACCCGGGTGGGCGACGGGCCCCTCGTGAACCTCGTCCTGCAGGCGGTCGTGGGCGCGTGGCCCGTCGAGCAGGAGCGCATCACGGACTACGCCCTCAAGGCCGCCCGCGAGGCGGGCAACTCCACCGCGTGGGTCGACGGCGACGCCGACTTCGAGGAGCGCCTGCTCCGGTTCATCGACCACGTCCTGCACGACCCCGAGATGCGGGCCGTCGTCGAGGGCTTCGCGGAGCACGTCACCGCGGCCGGCTGGGCCAACGGGCTCTCCGCCAAGCTGGTCCAGCTGACGATGCCCGGCGTCCCCGACGTCTACCAGGGCGCCGAGCTGTGGGCCGAGTCCCTCGTGGACCCCGACAACCGCCGTCCCGTGGACTTCGAGGCGCGCACCGCGATGCTCGCCCGCCTCGACGCCGCGCAGCCCGGCACGCCGGAGGCGACCCCGGCCGTGGGCCCGGACGCCGCCGCCAAGCTGCTCGTCACGAGCCGGGCCCTGCGGCTGCGCCGGGACAGCCCCGAGCTGTTCACCGGCTACACCCCCCTGAGCGCGACCGGCCCCCTGGCCGAGCACGTGTTCGCGTTCGACCGCGGCGGCGCCGTGACCGTGGCCACCCGGCTCCCGCTGGGCCTGGCCGAGCGCGGCGGGTTCGCCGACGAGGCCCTGCCCCTGCCCGAGGGCGACTGGGAGGACGTGCTGACCGGGCGCCCGCACACCGGTGCCGCGGCCGTCTCCGACCTGCTGGCCGACTACCCCGTGGCGCTGCTGCGCCGGAAGGACTCCTGAATCCATGAAGACCCGTGAGCACCTGAACCGGTTCGACGTCTGGGCGCCCCACGCCAAGGGCGTGACGGTGCGGATCGAGGGCGTGGACCACCCCATGGTCCCGGCCGACTCCCGGCCCGAGGGCGCCCCCGAGGGCCCCGCGGCCCGCCGCCCCGGCTGGTGGACCCTGCCCGACGACGCCGGCGTCCCCACCGGGACCGTGCGCTACGGCTACCTGCTCACCAAGACGTTCGACGAGGGCACCCCCAAGGAGCGCACGCAGGTCTCGGACGTCCTGCCCGACCCGCGCTCGCGCCGTCAGCCGCAGGGCGTGCACGACCTCTCCTGCACCTTCGACCCCGCCGAGCACGCGTGGGGCGACGGCGCGTGGAAGGGCCGCACCCTGGCCGGGGCGGTGCTCTACGAGCTGCACCTCGGCACGTTCACCCCCGAGGGCACCCTCGACTCCGCGATCGAGCGCCTGGACCACCTCGTGGACCTCGGCGTGGACTTCGTGGAGCTGCTGCCCGTCAACGGGTTCAACGGCGAGCACAACTGGGGCTACGACGGCGTGCTGTGGTACACCGTGGACGAGTCCTACGGCGGGCCCGCCGCCTACCAGCGCTTCGTGGACGCCTGCCACCAGCGGGGGATCGGCGTGATCCAGGACGTGGTCTACAACCACCTCGGCCCCTCCGGGAACTACCTGCCCCTGTTCGCCGACTACTTCAAGCCCGGCGCCAGCACCTGGGGGGACCTCATCAACCTCGACGGCTGGGGCTCCGACGGCGTGCGCGACTACATCCTGGACAACGTGGAGATGTGGCTGCGGGACTACCACGTGGACGGCTTCCGCCTCGACGCCGTGCACGCCCTGCAGGACCACCGGGCGGTGCACATCCTCGAGGAGATCGCCGAGCGCGTGGACCGGGTGGCCGTCGAGACCGGCAAGCCGCTGTTCACCGTCGCGGAGTCCGACCTCAACGACCCCCGGATGATCACGCCGGCCTCGGCCAACGGCCTGGGCATGACCGGGCAGTGGCTCGACGACTTCCACCACGCCGCGCACGTCGCCCTCACCGGCGAGACGCAGGGCTACTACGCCGACTTCGCCTCCCTCGAGACCCTCGACAAGGCGACGCGCGACGCCTACTACCACACCGGGACCATGTCGACGTTCCGCGGCCGCCACCACGGCCGTCCCGTCGACAAGCAGCGGGTGCGCCCGTGGCAGTTCGTGACCTTCATCCAGAACCACGACCAGGTCGGCAACCGCGCGGCCGGGGACCGGATCAGCGCGAGCCTCTCGGCCGACCAGCTCGTGCTGGGGGCCACGCTGCTGCTGACCCAGCCGTTCACCCCCATGCTGTTCATGGGGGAGGAGTGGGGGGCCTCCACCCCGTGGCAGTTCTTCACCGCCCACCCCGAGCCCGAGCTCGGCGAGGCCGTGGCCAAGGGCCGCAAGGGGGAGTTCGCGGCCATGGGCTGGGACGAGTCGACGGTGCCGGACCCGCAGGCGCCCTCCACCTTCACCGACTCCAAGCTGGACTGGTCCGAGCCCGGGCAGGGCGAGCACGCCCGGGTCCTCGCCGCCTACCGCGAGCTCATCGCGCTGCGCCGCTCGGTGCCCGAGCTCACCGACCCGCGCTTCGCGACGATCACCACCGCCCGGGACGACGACGCCCGCTGGTTCGTGCTCCAGCGGGCCACGCACCCCGGCTCCCCGCACGGGGTGGCGGTGCTGCTGAACTTCACGGCCGCGGAGGCGACCGTGCCGTTCACCGGGCCCGCGGACGCCGAGGTGCTCTTCCGCTCGGGAGAGGTCTCGCTCCGCACCGGGGAGGCCGGGACCGCCGCCGCCGTGCTGCCCGGCCACGGCGCCGCCGTCCTGCGCTACTGAGACCGGGCGGGCCGCCGCCGCGCGGCCCGCCCCCCCCCGCCCACGACCTCCGAGCCGACGAAGGACCGGTATGCACACCTACGGATCCGATGCCCACTACGTCCCCGCCGAGGACCGCTACGAGACCATGCCCTACCGCCGGGTCGGCGCGTCCGGGCTGAAGCTGCCCGCGATCTCCCTGGGGCTGTGGCACAACTTCGGCGACGACAAGCCCCTGGGAACCCAGCAGGCCACCCTCCGGCGGGCCTTCGACCTGGGCGTGACCCACTTCGACCTCGCCAACAACTACGGCCCCCCCGCCGGCGCGGCCGAGCTGAACTTCGGCTCGATCCTCCGCCAGGACTTCGCCCGCCACCGGGACGAGCTGGTCATCTCCTCGAAGGCCGGCTGGGACATGTGGCCCGGGCCGTACGGCTTCGGCGGGTCCCGCAAGTACCTGCTGGCCTCCCTCGACCAGTCCCTGCAGCGCATGGGCCTGGACTACGTGGACATCTTCTACCACCACCGCCCGGACCCCGAGACCCCGCTCGAGGAGACCATGCGGGCCCTGGACCACATCGTGCGCTCGGGCCGGGCGCACTACGTGGGGATCTCCTCCTACAGCGCGGCCCTGACGCTGCGGGCGCAGGAGCTCATGCGCGAGCTCGGCACCCCGCTGCTCATCCACCAGCCGTCCTACTCGATGCTCAACCGCTGGATCGAGGCGCCCTCGGAGCAGGCGGGCGGGACGTCCCTGCTCGCGGCGCTCACGCGGTCGGGGATGGGCTCGATCGTGTTCACCCCGCTGGCCCAGGGCATGCTCACCGACCGCTACCTCGACGGCGTGCCCGCGGGCTCCCGCGCCGCCGCGGGGAAGTCCCTCGACCCCGAGTGGCTGACCGACACCGCGCTGGAGAAGGTCCGCGGCCTGCACGCGATCGCCGCCGAGCGGGGCCAGTCCCTGGCCCAGATGGCCCTGGCGTGGGTGCTGCGCGAGCAGCCGGACGGCCAGGTCACCACCGCCCTGATCGGCGCCTCCTCGCCCGCCCAGGTCGAGGAGAACGTCGCGGCCGTGCGCCGGCTGGAGTTCACGCCGCAGGAGCTCGACGCGATCGACGAGCTCGCCACGGACTCGGGGATCAACATCTGGGCCGGCGCCCAGGACTCCAAGCACGAGTGAGCGGCGGGACGCCCTAGCCCATGGAGCTCTCGCAGTACCTCGCCCTGCTCGGGCTGTGGATCGCCGGGATCGCCGCCCCCGGCCCGGACGTGCTGGTGATCCTGCGCAGCTCCTCGCTGGGCTCCCGCCGGGCCGGGGTGCTCACGGCCGTGGGCGTGATGACGGGCAACCTCCTGTGGATCACGCTCTCCCTCACGGGCGTGACCGTGCTGATCGGCCAGGACGACACGGTGCAGCGCGTCCTCCAGGTGGCCGGGGCCCTGTTCCTCGGCTGGCTGGGCGTGGGCGGGGTGCGGGCGGGCCTCGCCGCCCGCACCCGCGTCCCGGCCGGTGCCCGGACCGGTTCCGCGGACGGCGCGGGAGCGGGACTGCCGCAGTCCCCGCCGGGCCGGGCGCCGACCCCCGCGCGGGCCTTCGGGCTCGGGCTCGTGACCAACCTGTCCAACCCCAAGGCCATCGTGTTCTTCCTGGCGCTGTTCGCCAACGTGGTCCCCGCCGGGCCCCGCTGGTGGGAGTCGCTGCTCGTGCTGGTGCTGCTGCTCGCGGTGGGCCTGGCCTGGTTCACCGCCGTCGCGTGGACGGGCTCCGTCGAGCGGCTCGCCGCGGGCTTCCGCCGGCGCGGGGCCGCCGTGGAGCTCGGCTCCGGCGCGCTCTTCCTGGCCCTCGCCGTGGGCCTGCTGGTCGGCGCGCTGTGAGCGGGCCGGCCGAGTAATTCCGGTCCAGGGGGTTCAGCTCGGCGCGCTGGGCTGGTAAGAAGAGTAAGCACGCTGATGTCCTGCACGTCCCATGCTCGACCCCACCAGTCCACACGACACGGAGGACCCGCGACATGTCCGACAACGAGTACCTTGCCCGATCCATCCACGACCTCACCGCCGCCGCCTGGTTCGGCGGCTCGCTGATGGGCGCCATCGGCGTCAACGGGGCGGCCGCGGCCGCCCAGCTGCCCCAGGAGCGCACTCGCCTGTCGAACATCGGCTGGAAGAAGTGGGCGCCCGTGCAGACGGCCGCGCTGCTCGCCCACGGGGTGGCGGGAGCGGCGCTGATCTACCAGAACAAGGGCCGCCTGGCCGGCCAGGAGGGCGTCACGCGCAACACCGTCTCCAAGGCCGCCGTCACCGTCGTGGGGGCGGGCCTGACGCTGTACTCCCGCGTGGTCGGCAAGAAGGTCGAGGCCCTGGCCCACGAGGGCGCCGAGGGCGCCACCGAGCCCCGCGCCGGCGCCTCGCCCGAGCTGGCCTCCGCCCAGAAGCAGCTCAAGGTCCTGCAATGGGTCATCCCGGCGATGGCCGGCACGGTGATCGTGCTGGGGGCCAAGCACGGCGAGATGCAGCGTCCCCGCAACATCCTCCAGGGACTGCTGAAGAAGTAGCTCCACCCCGGGGCGGACCCGGCGCCCGCCGCCGGCCCACCGGGCCCCCGCACCACCCGGTGCGGGGGCCCGGTCCGTGGGGGAACGGCCGGGTCGCGCCCCGGGGACCGTTCGGTTCCCGCCGCTGCTCGGCGACGACGGGACCCCCACGCCCGCCGTCCGGCCCGTCCGGCCGCCACGGCACCGACGACCCCGAGGAAGTGCACGATGACCACCGCCGACCGTCTCGCCCGTTCCGTCCACGACCTCACCGCCGCCGCCTGGTTCGGCGGCACCCTCATGGGCGCCGTCGGGGTCGACGGCGCCGCCGGCGCCGCCCGCGACCCCCGGGAGCGCACCCGCCTGTCCGCGCTGGGCTGGAAGAGGTGGCGCCCCGTCGAGACGGCCGCGCTCGTCGCCCACGGGCTCGCCGGCGCCTGGCTGCTCCGGGCCGACCGGGGCCGGGCCGCCGCCCGCGAGGGCGCCGGGCGGACCGCCGTCGCCAAGGCCGCGGTGACCGTGGCCGGCGTCGCGGCCTCGGCGTACTCCGGGTACCTGGGACGCCAGGTGGAGGCCCGCGCCGAGGAGGGCGGTCAGGGGGCCACCGAGCCGCGGCCCGGTGCCTCGCCCGAGCTGGCCGCCGCCCAGCGCCGGCTCAAGGTGCTGCAGTGGGTCAACCCCGCGCTCGCCGGCGCCGTGATCGTGCTGGGGGCCGAGCACGGCGGGCTGCAGCGGCCCCGGCACGTGCTGCGCGGGCTGCCGCGGTAGCCGCGGCGGGCCGGGACCGGGAGGCCCGGAGGCCGGCTCAGACGTAGTCCTCGAGGCCTGCCCGGTGGATCACGAAGGCCGTGACGGGGTCGTAGACGCGCGGCGGGAGGTTGTCGTCGAGGGGCACGGCGACCTCGACCTGGCCCTGCGCCTCGGCCACGAACACCCCGGGGTCGTTGCAGTCCGCGATCGCGACGGTCCGCAGCCCGCGGGAGCCGGCCGCGACCGCGAGGCCGTGGTCGGCGACCACGAGGTCGGGCGGGTTCTGCCCGTCGCGGCGCAGCTTGTCCAGGGCGAGGACCATGGGCCCGGGGAAGTGGGTGTGCCGCAGCCCCCCGTACTGCTCGACCATCACGACGTGCTCGATCTGGCGGACGTCGCCGTCCTCGAAGGGGAAGCCGTCCGGGACCCGCACGAGGTGGGCCCCGGCCCGGCGGGCCACGCGCGCCAGCTGCGCGTAGACGGGGAACAGGCCCGCGGGGTGGCCCGTGGCGAAGAGCAGGCGCCCGCCGGCGGCGACGACCTCCCCGAAGACCTGCGCGTAGCGCTCCAGCCCCGCCACGGCCAGGGCCGCCGAGATCGTGTCCTGCCCCTCCACGTGGGCCGGGTCGGGGGAGATGCCGACGCGCTCGCACATGAGCGCGAAGACCTCGTCGAAGGTCCACTCGCGGGTGCGCACCACGCCCATGTGCTGGTGCTGGTCGCCGTCGAGGAAGCCCTGGATGTTGCGCAGGTTGGCCTCCCGCCGGGTCGCGACGAGTCCGGTGAGGCGGTGCTCGTCGAGGTGGCGGGCGAGGTCGTGGGGGGAGAGGGGGGTGGTCGTCACCGTTCGAGTGTATTCAGGGACACGCGGCTACCGTCGCGTATCCCGGCCCGGGCGTAGAACCCGGCCGTGATCTGCGCGGTGCGCTCCCAGGAGTAGGCGCGCGCCCGGTACGCCGCGGCCCCGCCCGCGCGCCGCAGGGCGCCGGGCTCCCGGGCCAGGTCAGCGACCGCGCGCGCCCAGGCCGCCGGGGAGCGGTCCGCGACGAGCCGGCCCGTGACCCCGTCCAGGACGGCGACGCGCAGCCCGTCGACGTCCGTGGCCAGCACGGGCGTCCCGCACGCCTGGGCCTCGAGGGCCACGAGCCCGAACGTCTCCGACGACGAGGGGACGGCGACGAGGTCGGCGCGGCGCATCCGCTCGGCCAGCTCCGGCGCGGGCAGCGCGGGGGCGAAGGACACGGCGCCGCCGAGGCCCAGCGACCGGACCCGCTCCCGCAGCCGCGCCGCGAACCCGGGCGCGCCCACCCCGGCGATCTCCAGCTCGACCGCGAGCCCGGGGGCGAGGCCCGGGAGCATGGCGAGCGCCTCCACCAGCACCTGCGGGCCCTTGAGCGCCTGCAGCCGGCCGGCGAACAGCAGCCGCAGGGGCCGCCCGGGCGTGCCGGGGCCCGGCTGCCCGTCCGCCGGTCCGCCCGGACGGTCCGCGGGGCCGTGCGGGGGGTGGAAGACCCGCAGGTCCACCCCGGGGGCGACGACGGCGAGCCGCTCGGGGTCGGCGTCGTAGAGCTCCACCATCTGCGTGGCCTCGGTGTCGGTGTTGACCACCGTGAGGTCCGCGCGGGCGATCAGCTCGGTCTCGGCCGCGGCCCGCGCCTCCGGCTCCGAGCCCTCGCCCCGGGCGGCCCGGAGGTTCTTGGCCCGCGCGGTGGTGTGCAGGCTCAGGACCAGGGGCACGCCCCAGGCCTCGGCGACCTGGCGGCCGGCGGCCCCGGAGAGCCAGTAGTGGGCGTGCACGACGTCGGGGCGCCGGTCCACGCTGCCCAGGACCGCGGCGAAGCAGTCGACGAAGCGGGGCAGGTCCTCCTTGTCGGCCCCGGCGGCCCCCGGCAGGGTCACGGTGAGCAGCCGCAGCCCCGGGCCCACGATCCGGGTCCGCAGCCCCGGGGCGGCCGGGGCGGCCGGGGAGCGGTCGAGGACGGCCATGTCCACGGTGTGCCCGGCGGCCACCAGGCCCTCGGCGAGGTGGCGGACGTAGACGTTCATCCCCCCGGCGTCCCCGGACCCGGGCTGCTCCAGGGGCGAGGTGTGCAGGCTGATGAGGAGGACGTGGAGGGCGGCATCGGGCACGGACCCACTGTAGTCGGCCCCGGGGGCAGGTGCCGGGTGCCGGCGCGGGTGCGCGGGAGCGAGGACGACGGCGACACCGTGGCCGTGCGGATCGAGCCCGACGGGCCCGGCCGCGCCCGGTGCGACAATGGGGTCCGTGAACCGTGCCGAACCCCTCCAGCCCCCCGCGCCCGCCGCGGTCTTCCCCCCTCCCGCCCGGCCCGAGCGCAGCGCCGTCGTGGACCTCGCCGCGGTGCGCCACAACGTGCGCCGGATCAAGGAGGTCGCGGCCCCCGCACGGCTCATGGCCGTCGTCAAGGCCGACGCCTACGGCCACGGCGCGGTGCCCGTGGCGCGGGCGGCGCTCGGGGCGGGGGCCGACGCCCTCGGTGTCGCCCACGTGGCCGAGGCGCTCCAGCTGCGCGCCGCGGGGATCGGCGCACCCGTCCTGGCGTGGCTGCACACCGTGGACACGGACTTCGGTGCCGCGCTGGCGCAGGACGTCGAGCTCGGGGTCAGCGGCTGGGAGCTCGCCCCGGTCGCGGAGGCCGCCCGCGCCCTCGGCACGACCGCCCGGATCCACCTCAAGATCGACACCGGGCTGGGCCGCAACGGCGCCACGGAGGACCTGTGGCCGCAGCTGGTGCGCGCGGCCGCGGCCGCGGAGGCGCAGGGGCTCGTGCGCGTCGTCGGGATCTTCACCCACCTGGCCGTGGCCGACGAGCCCGCCCGCCCCGAGACCGGCCGGCAGCTCGCCCGGTTCCGCGCCGCCGTCGACGCCGCCCGCGCCGCCGGGCTGCGCCCGCGGCTGCGGCACGCGGCGAACTCGCCCGGGCTGTTCTCCGCCGCGCAGCTCGAGCGGCCCGAGGAGATGCTCCTGGACATGGTCCGGGTGGGCGTGTCCGTCTACGGGCTCTCGCCCTTCGCCGAGCGCACCCCGGAGCAGCTGGGCCTCGTGCCGGCCATGACGCTGCGCACCACCGTCAGCGCCGTCAAGGAGGTCCCGGCGGGGCAGGGGGTCTCCTACGGGCTGCGCTACGTCACCGACCGGCCCACCACCCTCGCGCTGGTCCCCCTCGGCTACGCCGACGGCGTGCCGCGGGCAGGCACCGGCGGGCCGGTGCGGATCCAGGGCCGCACCTACCCGGAGGTCGGGCGGGTGGCGATGGACCAGATCGTCGTGGACCTCGGGGAGCCGGGGCTGTCCGCGCCCGAGCACGGGCTGCTGGGGGCCGAGGCCGTCCTGTTCGGGGCGGGGGACGATCCCTCCGCGAGCGAGTGGGCGGACGCGGCCGGGACCATCAACTACGAGATCGTCACCCGCATCTCCCCGCGGGTGCCGCGCGTGCACGTGGACACGGAGCAGCGCCCGTGAGCGCCTGGACGCGGAGCCTGCTCGTGGACGGGCCCGAGCAGACCCGGGCGCTCGCCGAGACCCTCGGGGCCCAGCTGCACGCCGGGGACCTGCTCGTGCTCACGGGCGAGCTCGGGGCCGGGAAGACGACCTTCACGCAGGGCCTGGGCCGCGGCCTGGGCGTGCGCGAGGGGATCATCTCGCCCACGTTCGTGCTGGTGCGCCGCCACCCGAGCCTGGTCGGCGGGCCGGACCTCGTCCACGTCGACGCCTACCGGCTGTCCTCGGCGGCGGAGGTGGACGACGTCGACCTCGAGGACACGCTCGACGCCGCCGTGACCGTGGTGGAGTGGGGCACGGGCAAGGTGGAGCACCTCGCGGACTCCCGCCTGGAGATCACCATCGAGCGCGCCGTGGGCGCCGATCCGCTCACCCCCGGGGACCCCGGCGAGCCCGCCGACGGCCTCACCGGCGAGGACGGCGGCGAGGACGACGACGCCGAGCCCCGCCGGATCACCCTCACCGGCGTCGGTCCCCGCTGGGCGGACGGGCCGCCTCGGCTGGGCCCGCCCCCGCGGCAGGGCTGAGCCCCGGGCCCGTCCCGCGGCAGGGCTGAGCCCCGGGCCCGTCCCGCGGCAGGGCTGAGCCTCGGGCCCGTCCCCGCGGCGGGGGCACTACAATGGCCGGGTGCTCCTCCTGTGCCTGGACTCCTCCGCCGTCGCCTCGGCCGCCCTCGTGACGGGCGGGGGCGAGGTCCTCGGATCCTTCGCGAGCCCCGACACCCGGTCCCACGCCGAGGTCCTGGCCCCGGCCGTGCGCGACCTGCTGGCGGGGGCCGGCCTCGACGGCACCGCCGTGGACGCCGTGCTCGTGGGCACCGGGCCCGGGCCCTTCACGGGCCTGCGCGCCGGGATCGCGACCGCGCGCGCGCTGGCCTTCGCCTGGGACGTGCCGCTGCACGGGCTGATGAGCCTCGAGGCGGTCGCCCAGGACGCCGCGGCGGCGGCCCGGGACGCCGGGCACGACGAGTTCCTCGTGCTCACCGACGCCCGGCGCAAGGAGGTCTACTGGGCCCGCTTCGTCCTCGGCGCGGACGGCCCCCGGCTGGCCGGGGGTCCGGGCGTGGCCGCGGCCGAGGACCTGCCCGGGCTGCCCGCCTACGGGCGCGGCGCGGGCCTCTACGCCGAGCGCCTGGCCCGGGTGGTGCCCGGGTTCGCCGAGGCGCAGCCCACGGCGTCGTCGCTGGGGCTGGCCGCCGTGCGGCGCGCCGCCCGCGGGGAGGCCCTGGACCCCGACACGACCCCGCTGTACCTGCGCGAGTCCGACGCGAAGGTCCCCGGGCCCCGGAAGCGGGCCGGCGCGTGAGCGGGGCCGCGGGCGACTGGGCCCTGCGCCGGATGACCGCCGAGGACGTGGGGGCGGTGCACGCCCTCGAGCAGCAGCTGTTCCCCGTCGACGCCTGGCCGCTCGAGATGTTCTTCGCCGAGCTCGCCCAGCCGATCTGCTGGTACTGGGTCGCCGAGCTGGACGGCGCGATCGTCGGCTACGCGGGGCTGATGTGCATCCCCCCCGTGGGCGACGTCCAGACCATCGCGGTGGTCCCCGAGCACGAGGGCCGCGGCATCGGCTCCGCCCTGCTGCGCACCCTGCACGAGCAGGCGCGGCGGCTGGGGGCCCAGGAGATGCTGCTCGAGGTTCGCGCCGACAACCCCCGCGCCCAGCGGCTCTACCGCCGCCTCGGCTACGAGCAGATCCACGTCCGGCCCCGCTACTACCGCGACGGCGCCGACGCCCTGATCATGCGCTGCGCCCTGCCCCCCGGGGAGGACCCCGGCACGGCGCCCGCGGCCACCCCCGCGACCACCCCCGAGGAGGACCCCCGATGACCGACGGACCCCTGGTGCTCGGCATCGAGTCCTCCTGCGACGAGACCGGCGTGGGCGTCGTGCGCGGGCGCACCCTGCTCGCCAACGTCGTGTCCTCCTCGATGGACGAGCACGTCCGCTTCGGCGGCGTGATCCCGGAGATCGCCTCCCGCGCCCACCTCGACGCGATGGTCCCCACCCTGCGCGCCGCCCTCGCGGAGGCCGGCGTCGGCCTGGACGACCTCGACGCCATCGCCGTGACCTCCGGGCCCGGCCTGGCCGGGGCGCTCATGGTGGGCGTCGCCGCCGCGAAGGCGCTCGCCGTGGCGACCGGCAAGCCCCTGTACGCCATCAACCACCTCGTCGCCCACGTGGGCGTGGGCGTGCTCGAGGACTCGGCCGTCGAGGGCTTCCGGGGAGCCTTCAACGAGGGGCTGCCCCGCGGCCTCGGGGCCCTGCTCGTCTCCGGCGGGCACACCGAGATCCTCGCCGTCGACGACCTCACCCGGGACGTGCGCCTGCTCGGGGCGACCATCGACGACGCCGCCGGGGAGGCCTACGACAAGGTCGCCCGCGTGCTCGGCCTCGACTACCCGGGCGGCCCGGCGATCGACGCCGCCGCGCGGGCGGGGGACCCCACCGCCTTCCGCTTCCCCCGCGGGCTCACCGCCGGCAAGTACATGGGCTCCGCCGACCGGCCGGGCCCGCACCGCTACGACTTCTCGTTCTCCGGGCTCAAGACCGCGGTGGCCCGCGTCGTCGAGGCGTTCGAGGCGCGGGGGGAGCGGGTCCCCGTCGCCGACGTCGCCGCGTCCTTCCAGGAGTCGGTGGCCGACGTGGTCACCCGCAAGGCGATGCTCGCCTGCACCGAACACGGGCTGACCACCCTGCTGCTGGGCGGCGGCGTGGCCGCGAACTCCCGGCTGCGGGAGCTCACCGCCCAGCGCTGCGCCGAGCACGGCGTCGAGCTGGTGATCCCCAAGCTGTCGCTGTGCACGGACAACGGCGCCATGGTCGCCGCGCTCGCGGCCCGCGTCGTCGCGCAGGGCCGGGCGCCCTCCGGCCTGGGCTTCGCGGCGGACTCCTCGCTGCCGGTCACCACCGTGTCGGTCTGAGCCCGCCGGCCGACCGCCCCGTCCGGTCAGGCGTTCTCGCGGGTGCGGCGGACGATGTCGAGGGCGACGGCGCGCAGGTCGCCGTCGTGGGCCTCGGCCACGGCCCGCTGCCGCTGGTAGCCGGCGCCGTCCCGGAAGATCCGCTCCACGTCGGAGAGCTCGCGCGAGCAGCCCAGCCGCGCGGCGACCGGCTCGAGCCGGTCCAGCAGCAGGGCGAGGTCCTCGCACAGGTCCCGCTCCGTGTTCCGGGAGTCGGTGATCACCTGGGCCTCCAGGCCGTAGCGGGCCGCGCGCCACTTGTTCTCGCGCACGTGCCACGGCTGCAGGCGGACCGGCTCCCGGCCCGCCTCGACGTCCGCGGACAGGGAGTGCACGAGGCACTGGGTGAGGGCCGTCAGCGCCCCGACCTCCCACAGGGTGGAGAGCCCGTCGCAGAAGCGGACCTCGTTCGTGCCCAGCCGGGGGACGGGGCGCACGTCCCACCGGCACTCGCTGAGCTCCTCGATGATGCCCGTGGCGATCATGTCGGCGACGCAGCGCTCGTACTCGTCCCAGGAGCCGAACTGGTAGGGCAGCCCGGCGGTGGACAGCTGCTGGAAGATCATCGAGCGGTGGGACGCGTAGCCGGTGTCCTCGCCGGCCCAGTACGGGGAGTTCGCCGACAGGGCGAGCAGGTGCGGGTAGTAGGTGAGCAGCCCGTCGAGCACCGGCAGCGCCTTGGCCCGCGAGTCCAGGCCCACGTGCACGTGCACCCCGTAGATGACCATCTGCCGGCCCCAGTACTGGGTGCGGTCCACGAGTTTGTGGTAGCGCTGCTTGTCGGTGACCTGCTGATCCTGCCAGCGGGCGAAGGGGTGGGTGCCGGCGGCGAAGATCTCGAGCCCCCGGGGGTCGGCCACCCGGCGGATCTCGTCCATCATCGTGGACAGCTGCTCCGTGGAGGCGGCCACGTCCCGGCACACCCCGGTGACCAGCTCCACGGTGTTGAGCAGGAACTCGCCCGTCAGGTGCGGGTGGTTCCCGTCCTCCGCCCACTCCGGGTGCTCCGCGAGGACCGCCTCGTAGGTCTCCCGGCCCCGGGGGACGAGGTCACCGGTGGTGCCGTCCACGAGGGCGACTTCCCACTCGACGCCCAGCGTCGACTGGTCGGAGCGGGCGAACGAGATCTCCACGCGGCAGGTCCTTACGTGCGTCGGCGGGCGGGGGCCCGGTCGGGGCGCGGACGGAATCGCCCGCGGCGCCCTCAGTCTACGGTTTCGACGACCAGCACGACGCGCCGCTCCGGCGCCCCGGGCTCCGCCTGCGTGCGGGTCACCACGAGCGTCGCCCGGTGCGGGCCGCGGGGCGCGAGCTGGCGGCGCAGCTGCTCGGGCGTCACGTCGGTGCCGCGCTTCTTGATCTCGAGGGTGCCCACCTCGTGCTCCCGGACCCACCGCTTGAGCACCTTGACGGTGTGCGGGAGCACCTCCCGCACCCGGTAGGTCCGCGCCAGGGGCGTGGGCACCGGCTCGTCCGAGCTCAGGTACGCGATCCGGGGGTGGACCAGCCGCGCCCCGAGGTCCCGGGCGAGGTCGGCGACCAGGCCGGCGCGGATCACCGCGCCGTCGGGCTCGTGGAGGTACGCGCCCACCGGGCCCACCTCGGCGTCCTCGTGGGCGGGATCGGCGTCGTGCGGGCTGGTCAGCTCCGCGGAGCCGTGCTCCCCGAGGACGAGCGCGGCCCGCCGCACCCCGGGACGTGCCACGGCGTTGAACCACAGCACCGCCTCCACGACGTCGCCGCGGTCGGAGACCCACTGGGCCTCGCAGCCGGGCGGCACCGCCTCGTGGGGGATGCCGGGGCCCAGCTTCACGCCCACGGGCAGGCCGCGGGCCGCGAGCGCCTCCACGAAGGACAGGGGAGGGGAGAACGCCTCGGGGTCGAAGATCCGCCGGGTGCCGGACGACGACGTCGTGCGCCGCGCCGGGTCCAGCCACACCCCGTCGGGCATCCCGCCCGGCAGGGCGGCCAGGTCCAGGGCCGCGGCGTCGGCGTGCAGGACCGTGGCCTCCGGGAAGGGGGCGAGGTTGAGGGTGGCGACCGCGGCGGTGGTCTCGTCGAGCTCGACCGCCGTGACGCGCCGGTCGAGGGCGGCCAGGGCCATCGCGTCCGCGCCGATCCCGCAGCCGAGGTCCGCGACGTGGGCGAGGCCCGCCGCCGCGAAGCGCCGGGCGTGCAGGGCCGCCACGCGCAGCCGGGTGGCCTGCTCGAGCCCGGCCCGGGTGAAGAGCATGCGCCCGGCGAAGTCGCCGAACTTCTCGCGGGCGCGGGTGCGCAGCTTCGACTGGGTGAGGGCGGCGGAGACGAGCTCCGGGGAGCGGCCCTCCGCGCGCAGCCGGGAGGCCGTGCGCAGGGCGTCGGCCTCGTCGTAGGGCCCGAGCGCGTCGAGCAGGGCCATGCCCTCGGCGGTGAGCAGGGGCGCGATGTCGCGGGGGTCCGCGGGGGTGTCGGAGGTCATCGGGGGCTCAGGCGAAGTAGATGCCGATGCGGTGGCCGCCGACGTCCTCGACGCGGATGTCGATGCCGTAGATCTCCCGCAGCACCTCGGGGCGCATGATCTCCTCGGGGGTGCCGTGGTGGAGCAGGGCCCCGTCCTTCATGGCCATGATCCGGTCGGAGTAGCAGGACGCGAAGTTGATGTCGTGGATCACCAGCACGACGGTCTTGCCGAAGTCGTGGGCCATCTGCCGCAGCAGGCGCATCATCTCGACGGCGTGCTTCATGTCGAGGTTGTTCAGCGGCTCGTCCAGCAGGACGTAGTCGGTGTCCTGGGCGATGACCATGGCGATGAACGCGCGCTGGCGCTGCCCGCCGGAGAGCTCGTCGACGTAGCGGTCCGCGAGCTCCTCGAGCTGGAGGTAGCGCAGGGCCCGCTCGACGTGCTCGCGGTCCTCGGCGGTGGGCCGGCCCTTGGTGTGCGGGTGCCGGCCGAAGGCCACGAGGTCGCGCACGCTCAGCCGCACGCTGAGGGTGTTCTCCTGGCGCAGGATGGACAGCTTGCGGGCGAGCTGGTCGGACGGGGTGGAGAGGACGTCGAGCTCGTCCACGAAGACCGAGCCCTCATCCATCGGCAGCAGCCGGGCGGCCATGGACAGGAGGGTGGACTTCCCGGCGCCGTTGGCGCCGATGATCGACACGAGCCCGCCCGCCTCGATGGTCCCCGAAACGCCGTCGACCACGGTCCGGGACCCGTACCTCTTGGTGAGGCCGGTCAGTTCGATCACGGTGCACTCCTTACTCGTTGTGGCGCTCATCTGACGGTCCCGCGCAGCAGCATGACCAGGAACAGCACGCCGCCCACGAACTCGATGACGATGCTCAGCGCGGTGTCGAACGCGAACACCTGCTCGAGGACCACCTGCCCGCCCACGAGGGCGACGACGCCCAGCAGGACGGCCATGGGCAGCACGTGGCGGTGGCGGAAGGTGCGGCACAGCGCGTAGGCGACGTTGGCGACGATCAGGCCGAAGAACGTGATCGGCCCGACCAGGGCGGTGCACACGCCCACGAACACGGAGCAGACCACGAGCACCCCGGTGACGACCCGGGTGTGGTCCACGCCGAGGCTGACGGCGGTGTCCCGGCCCAGGGCCAGCACGTCGAGGTGGCGGCGCATCGCCACGACCACGAGGGTGGCCAGCCCGATGAGCAGCGCGGACAGGCGCAGCAGGCCGACGTCCACGTTGCCGAAGGACGCGAACATCGCGTCCTGCAGGACCATGAACTCGCTGGGCTCGAGCAGCCGCTGCAGCAGGGAGGAGATCCCGCGGAACACGGTGCCGAAGACGATGCCGACCAGCAGCACGAGGTGCAGGGACCTGCCGCTGCCGGTGAACAGCCAGCGGTAGATCAGCCAGCTGAACGCGACCATGAGGACGAGCTCGGCCCCGAACCGGGTGCCGTCGCCGAGGGCGGCCACGCCCGTGGAGCCGATGACGAACACCAGCACCGTCTGGATGAGCATGTACAGCGCGTCGAAGCCCATGATGGACGGCGTGAGGATGCGGTTGTCGGTGATCGTCTGGAACAGCACGGTGGACACGCCCACCGCGTACGCGACGAGGACCATCGTCAGCACCCGGTTGACCCGCCGGGGCAGGACGTAGTCGAGGCTGCCGCTGAGGTCCACCGTGAGGTAGACGGCCACGGACGCGGCGGCGAGCGCGGCGAGGATCCCGATCCAGGCGGCCGGGGACAGGGGCGTGCGCGGGCCGCGGCGGCGCAGGACCGGGGCGGCGGGCAGGGGAGAGGTCCGCGTGCTCATCGGTGGCGCCCGCGCAGCAGCAGGGCGAGGAACAGCACGCCGCCGACGACGGCGACGATGGTGCCCACGGGGATCTCGTAGGGGTAGCGGATCACGCGGGCGATGATGTCGCACGCCAGCACGAACCCGGCGCCGAGGACGGCGACCCAGGGCACCGTGCGGCGGACGTTGTCGCCCACGAGCATGGAGACGAGGTTGGGGACCACGAGGCCGAGGAACGGCACGGAGCCGATCGTCACGACGACGACGGCGGAGATCAGCGCCACGAGCGTCATGCCCAGCACCATCACCCGGCGGTAGTCGATGCCGAGGTTCGTGGTGAACTCCTGGCCCATGCCGGCGACCGTGAACCGGTCGGCGGCGACGTAGCCCACGACCGTCAGGGCCAGGACGATCCACAGCAGCTCGTAGCGGCCGCGGATCACGCCGGAGAAGTCCCCGAGCATCCAGGCGTTGAGGCTCTGCAGCAGGTCGAAGCGGTAGGCGAAGAACGTCGTGACCGAGGAGATCACGTTGCCGAGCATGATGCCCACCAGGGGCACCAGCAGCGTGTTGCGCAGGGGGATGCGCTGGAGGACCAGCAGGAACAGGCCGGTGCCCGCGACGGCGAACACCGAGGCGAAGCCCATCTTCACCATGAGGGGCGCCGCCGGCAGGAGCAGCGTCACCACGAGCAGGCCGGCCTGCGCGGACTCGACGGTGCCGACGGTCGAGGGCTCCACGAACTTGTTCCGGGCCATGAGCTGCATGATGAGCCCGGCCACGGCCAGGGCCAGGCCGGCGAGGACCACCGAGGCGGTGCGGGGGAAGCGGGAGACGGCGAGGACCTCCACGGAGGACCAGAAGCCCTCGAGGTCGCCGGTGGCGAGCTGGTGCCACAGGGACCAGGGGGTGACGTCGAGGACGCCGACGAACGTGCTCACCACGGCCAGCAGGAGCACGGCGACGCCCGCCGCGGCGAGGCGGCGGGCGTTGCGGGCGGCGGCGGCCCGGGGGTCCGCGGACGTGGAGCCGGCCGACGACGGGTCCGCCGGCCCGGGGCAGGCGGTCGCGGTGGTCGGTGGTGTGGTCACGACGGTGCTCATCGTTTCGCGTTGGCGGTCATCGGGGGCCTTCCGATTCTAGGGGCCGGGCGCCGGGGCCGGGAACGGGCCCGGCGCCCCGCGCGGACGGCGGCGATCGCCGCGCGGGGCGCCCCGAGGGCCTGCCCGTCGGCCGGGATCAGGAGAGGGAGTCCTGGATCTCGGTGATCATGGACGGGAAGTTGTTCAGGCCGAAGCCGACCAGGTACCAGCTGGAGCTGTCCAGGTAGGCGATCCGGTCCTGCTGCGCGGCGGGGGTGCCGCCGACGAGCTCGTTGTCGAGCACCTGCTGGGCGGCCTCGCCGCCGGACTGGCCGACGGCGGTGTCGCGGTCGAGGACGTAGAGGCGGTCCGGGGCGGCGTCGGCGATCGCCTCGAAGGAGACGGCCTCGCCGTGGGTGCCCTCGGCCCGGACGTCGCCGGCGGCCTCGACGCCCAGCACGTCGAAGACGATGTTGCCGAAGCGCGAGTTCGGGCCGTAGGCGTTGACCTCACCGGCGTTGGTCAGCAGGAACATCGCGGAGCCCGCGCCCGCGGCCTGCTCCTTGGTCTCGGCGATCCGCTCGTCGATCGCGGTGAGCTTCTCCTCGACCTCGGCCTCCTTGCCGAAGATCTTCCCGAGCGTCTCGGACTGCTCGGTGAAGGAGGCCAGGGCGTCGGCCTCGTCGATGGACAGGTCCACGGTCGGGGCGATCTCGGAGAGCTCGTCGTAGAAGTCGGCGGTGCGCCCGGTGATGATGATCAGGTCCGGGTCGGCCTCGGCCACGGCCTCGAGGTCCGGCTCCTTGAGGGAGCCGGCATTGACGTACTCGTCCGTGGCGTACTGCGAGAACCGCTCCGGCAGGTTGGCCTGGGGCAGGCCCTGCACGTCCTCGTCGATCGCCTCGAGCGAGTCGAGGACGCCGAGGTCGAAGGTGATGACGTTCTCGGGGGCGACGGGGACGTCCGTGGTGCCCTGGGCGTGCTCCACGGCGACGGTCTCCGCCGCCGAGCTCTCCGGGGCGTCGGCGGACGCGGCGCCGGAGGTCGAGCAGCCGGCGAGGGCGAGGGCCGAGACGGCCGTGAGCGCGGCCGTGGAGCGCTGCAGGAGGGTGCGGGTCATGGTGTTCCTTTGTGCAGAGGTCGCGGGCGCCCGGGCGGGGCGACGGCGAGGGTCCGATGGGCACGACCCGCCCGCGCAGCGCGCAGGAGGTCGCGAGGGGCACCGTGTCTCGGCCGAGGTAAGGGTTGCCTTACCACTCAACCTAGAGGGTGTACCGCGGGTGAGGCAAATCATTGGGCAACTCCGGCGTGTCCTAATTCGGAGGGCGGTCCCGCTCCGGCGCCGGACTCTCCGGCGCGCTGGCACTCGCCTTGACCGACTGCCAGGCCGCTCCTACAGTGGGCCTTGGCACTCTCCGGGTGAGGGTGCTAAGGGCCAGGCGATCGATCGGCACCGCGACGACGGTTGGTGCGCCAACCGGCCCGAAGCACGACAGCGGGCCCCGCCCGCGGTCGCCCACCGTTTTGCACGCCTACAGAAAGGGAGAGATCGTGTCGGTCTCCATCAAGCCCCTCGAGGATCGCATCGTCGTCCAGCCGCTCGCGGCCGAGCAGACCACCGCGTCCGGCCTCGTTATCCCGGACACCGCCAAGGAGAAGCCCCAGGAGGGCAAGGTCCTGGCCGTGGGCCCGGGTCGCGTCGACGACTCCGGCAACCGCATCCCGGTCGACGTCAAGGAGGGCGACGTCGTGATCTTCTCGAAGTACGGCGGGACCGAGGTCAAGTACGGCGGCGAGGAGTACCTGGTGCTCCCGGCCCGCGACGTGCTCGCCGTCGTCGAGAAGTAGGCTCGGCGCACACCACGCAGACCTGACGAAGGGTGCCCGCCGCGCGCCCCGCTTCCCGGCGGGCCCGCGGCCGGCACCCTTCGCCGCTCCCGTCCCCAGAATTCCCCGCTGGACCCCCAGCCACCCAGAAGGAGCCATCGTCCATGGCCAAGCAGCTGGCATTCAACGATGCCGCCCGCAAGTCCCTCGAGAACGGCGTCAACAAGCTCGCCGACACCGTCAAGGTCACCCTCGGCCCGCGCGGGCGCAACGTCGTGCTCGACAAGAAGTGGGGCGCACCGACCATCACCAACGACGGCGTGACCATCGCCCGCGAGGTGGAGCTCGACGACGCGTACGAGAACCTCGGCGCCCAGCTCGCCAAGGAGGTCGCGACCAAGACCAACGACGTCGCCGGTGACGGCACCACCACCGCGACCGTCCTCGCCCAGGCCCTGGTCAAGGAGGGCCTGCGCAACGTGGCCGCCGGCGCCGACCCCCTGAGCCTCAAGCGCGGCATCGAGGCGGCCGTCGCGGCCGTCTCCGAGCGCCTGCTCGAGAACGCCCGCCCCGTCGAGGGCGTCAACGTCGCCCACGTCGCGACGATCTCCGCCCAGGACCCGGCCATCGGCGAGCTCATCGCCCAGGCCTTCGACACGGTCGGCAAGGACGGCGTGATCACCATCGAGGACGGCTCCTCCACCGAGGTCGAGCTCGACGTCACCGAGGGCATGCAGTTCGACAAGGGCTACCTCTCCCCGTCCTTCGTCACCGACCTCGAGCGCCAGGAAGCGGTCATGGAGAACTCCCTGGTGCTGCTGTACCAGGGCAAGATCTCCTCCGTGCCGGAGATCATGCCGGTGCTGGAGAAGGTCCTCCAGGCCAAGAAGCCCCTGACGATCATCGCCGAGGACGTCGAGGGCGAGGCCCTGTCCACCCTCGTGGTCAACAAGCTGCGCGGCACCCTCGACGTCGTGGCCCTCAAGGCCCCCGGCTTCGGCGACCGCCGCAAGGCGATCCTGCAGGACCTCGCCGTGCTCACCGGCGGCCAGGTCATCACCACCGAGCTGGGGATCACCCTCGAGCAGGTCACCCTCGAGCAGCTGGGCACCGCCCGCCGCGTGACGGTCACCAAGAACACCACCACCGTGGTGGACGGCGGCGGCACCGAGGCCCAGATCCAGGAGCGGGTCGCCGCGATCCGCGCCGAGGTCGAGCGCACCGACTCCGAGTGGGACCGCGAGAAGCTCCAGGAGCGCCTCGCCCGCCTCGCCGGCGGCGTGTCGGTCATCAAGGTCGGCGCGGCCACCGAGGTCGAGGCGAAGGAGCGCAAGCACCGCATCGAGGACGCCGTGTCCTCGACCCGCGCCGCCCTCGAGCAGGGCATCGTCTCCGGCGGCGGCACGGCCCTCATCCAGGCCGCGAAGGTCCTGGACGAGAGCGACCTCGGGCTCACCGGGGACGCGGCCACCGCGATCCAGATCGTCCGCCGCGCCCTCCAGCAGCCGCTGTACTGGATCGCGGACAACGCGGGCCAGGACGGCGCCGTGGTGGCGTCCCGGGTGGCGGACCTCGAGCTGGGCCACGGCTACGACGCGGCCACCGGCGAGTACGTCGACATGGTCGGCGCGGGCATCATCGACCCGGTGAAGGTCACCCGCTCGGCCCTGCAGAACGCCGCGTCCATCGCGGCGCTCGTGCTGACCACCGAGACGCTCGTGGCGGACAAGCCCGCCGAGCCCGCGGAGCACGGCCACCAGCACGGCCACCAGCACTGACCTCCGCCCCCGCGGCGCCGACGGACCCGTTCCACCACCGGTGGGGCGGGTCCGTCGCCGTCGGTGGGGCGGGCCCGTCCCGCCTCCGGTAGAGTACGGGGGATCCTTCCCCCCATTCCCCGACGCGGGAGCCGGCAGCACGGCGTCCCCAGGAGCACCCCATGACCGTCCTGCGCGAGCCCGACTCCCGACCGCCCGTCCCCGGGGCGGTGGGGGAGGACGTCCCCCAGCAGCAGCGCCGCTACCGGCCCGAGATCCAGGGCCTGCGCGCGGTGGCCGTGTTCCTCGTGGTCGTCTACCACGTGTGGCTCGGACGCGTCTCGGGCGGGGTGGATGTGTTCCTGTTCATCTCCGCGTTCCTGCTCACCCTCTCCTTCACCCGCAGGCTGGAAACCGGCCGGCCCGTCGGCCTGCGGCGCTACTGGGCCCACCTGTTCAAACGTCTGCTCCCCGCCGCGGTCGTCACCGTCCTCGGGACGCTGCTGCTCGTGCGGTGGTTCTTCCCCGAGTCCCGCTGGCCCACGGTCATCGACCAGGCCTGGGCCACCCTGTTCTACGTCCAGAACTGGGCGCTCGCCCTCGGCTCCGTGGACTACTACGCCGCCGACCACTCTCAGGCCAGCCCCCTGCAGCACTTCTGGTCGTTGTCGGTGCAGGGGCAGGTGTTCCTGCTGTGGCCGCTGGTCTTCGCCGCGGCCGCGCTGATCACCCGCCGGACCCGTCTGCGGCTGGTGCCGGTGCTCGCGGTGGCCTTCGGGACGGTCTTCGTCGTCTCGCTGGCCTGGTCGGTGCACTCGACGGCCACCCAGCAGCAGTTCGCCTACTTCGACACCCGTACCCGGCTGTGGGAGTTCGCCCTGGCCTCCCTCGTGGCCCTGGCGGTGCCGTACGTGAGCCTGCCGCGGGCCCTGCGCGTGCTGCTCGGCTGGATCGGCCTGGTCGGCGTCGCCATCTGCGGCATCGTCCTCGACGTCCAGGGCGGCTTCCCCGGCTACGTGGCCCTATGGCCCCTCGTCTCGGCGGCCTTGGTGATCCTCGCCGGCGAAACCGGCAGCCGGTGGGGCGTCGACCGGTTCCTCGCGAGCGGCCCGCTCGTGCGCCTCGGGGACCTCTCATACGGCCTGTACCTCGTGCACTGGCCGCTGCTGATCACGTGGCTGGTGGTCTCCGACCGCGAGATCGCCGGGCCCCGCTCCGGGGCCGCGATCATCGTCGCGTCCCTCACGCTGGGCTGGGTCTTGACCCGGTTCGTGGACCGCCCCGCCCGCACCTGGTCCTGGGCGGAGCGCACGCCGGGGCACTCGCTGGCCGTGATCGGCGTGGCGGTGCTCCTGGTGGCGGCGCCGCTGAGCACGTGGCACGCCGGTCTCCAGCGGGAGGCCGCCCACGCGGCGGCGGAGATGGGCCGGAACAACCCCGGCGCCGCCTCCCTCCTCCCGGGCCACCAGGACCAGGCCGACCGGGAGGCCCCCACCCTGCCCCTGGCGTCCGAGCTGAAGAAGGAGTGGGTGGGCCTGCCGGAGCCCTGCGCCGGGAAGTTCACCCCGGAGCAGGAGGCCCTCGTGGAGTACTGCCGCCAGACCCCGGCCGTGCAGGACCCCGAGCGCACAATCGCGGTGGTCGGCAACTCCCACATGGAGCAGTTCATGGGCGCGCTGCTGCCCATGGCGGAGGAGCGCAACTGGCAGGTGGTCGCCGTGCTGCAGCCCGGGTGCCCCTTCGGCGTGCGCCCGGAGGGAGACGCGTGCAAGGAGGCCGACGACGCGGCCCTGGCCTACGTCGAGCAGATCGCCCCGGACGCCGTGCTCACCACGTCCACCTACGCTGCCCGGATGGACGGCTCCGCCGAGCGCGTGATCGAGGGCTTCCCCGAGCTCGTCGACCGCCTCACTGGCCAGGGGATCGACGTCGTCGGCTTCCGCGACAACCCCCGGCTCGACTTCAATCCCTACGAGTGCGCGGAACGCCACGGCCCCGACGACCCGCAATGCCAGGTGGCGGTCGGGCAGGTCCTGGCCCCCATCAACCCGGCGGACGTCCTCGCGGGCCGGCCGGGGTTCACCTCCCTGGACCTCACCGACCTCATCTGCCCGGACGGGACCTGCCGGCCCGTGGTGGGCAACGTGTACGTCTTCATGGACCCCCACCATCTGACCTGGACCTACACCCGCACCATGGGGCCGGCGGTCGAGGAGCGCCTGACTGCCGCCGGCTGGTGAGCCGCCGGCTCCCGCGTCCCGCGCGGACCGTGAGGTAGAGTCCTGGGGTCACGCCCGCGCCCCTCCCCCCCCCTGGTGCGGCATCCCCAGGAGGTGCCCATGACCACCGTGCTCGGACCTGCCACCGGATCCCAGGCCGCTGTACCCCCCACCACCGGTGAGGATCACGCCTCCCGGGTCGACCCGTACGCAGGATTCCGCCCCGAGGTCGAGGGCCTGCGGGCGGTGGCGGTGCTGCTGGTGGTCGTGTACCACGTGTTCCTCGGCCGGGTCTCGGGCGGGGTGGACGTCTTCCTGCTGATCTCGGCGTTCTTCCTGACCCTGTCCTTCACCCGCAAGCTCCAGTCGGGCCGGCCGCTGGGGCTGGGCCGGTACTGGTTGCACGTGTTCAAGCGGTTGCTGCCCTTGGCCGTGCTGATCATCCTGGGCACCTTGTTGCTGGTCGAGCTGTTCTACCCCGACTACGACATCGGGCAGTGGCGCTCGGAGGCCCTCTCCTCGGTGCTCTACGTCCAGAACTGGGCTCTGGCCTTCAACGCCGTGGACTACTACGCGGTCGACCACTCCACGGCCTCGCCGTTCCAGCACTTCTGGTCGTTGTCGGTGCAGGGGCAGGTGTTCCTGCTGTGGCCGCTGGTCTTCGCCGCGGCCGCGCTGATCACCCGCCGGACCCGTCTGCGGCTGGTGCCGGTGCTCGCGGTGGCCTTCGGGACGGTCTTCGTCGTCTCGCTGGCCTGGTCGGTGCACTCGACGGCCACCCAGCAGCAGTTCGCCTACTTCGACACCCGTACCCGGCTGTGGGAGTTCGCCCTGGGGTCCCTGCTGGCCCTGGCGGTGCCGTTCGTCCGGCTCTCCCGGCCCGTGCGGGTGGTGCTGGGCTGGCTGGGCCTGCTGAGCATGATCAGCGTCGGGGTGCTGGTCGACGTCCAGGGGGCCTTCCCCGGGTGGATCGCGCTGTGGCCGCTGGCCTCGGCCGCGGCAATCATCGTCGCCGGCCAGTCCGGCTCGCCGTTCGGCCTGGACCGGGTCCTGTCCTCGCGGCCGCTGACCGCCCTGGGGTCCTCCGCCTACGCGCTGTACCTGATCCACTGGCCGCTATTGATCACGTATCTGGTGCTCCGCGACCGGCCGACGGCAGGCCCCCGCTCCGGGGTGGTGCTGGTGGTCGTGTGCGTGGTGGCCGCGGTGGCGCTCACCCGCTGGGTCGAGAAGCCGCTGAAGGCCTGGGCGTGGCCGGAGCGGACCCGGGCCCGGCTCGCCCTGGTGGTCGTGGTGTGCGTCGGCCTGGTCGCCGTGCCCGTGGTCGCGGTCCAGCAGGCGGACGCACGCCGGGCCGCCGAGATCGAGGCGTCGGCGGACCGCAACAACCCGGGTGCCGCCGCACTGCTGCCCGGCTTCACATACCGCGGCGACCCCGGGGCCCCCACCGTGCCCGTCCTCGCGGACGGCACCGAGCACTGGACCTCTGCCGGGCCGCCGTGCCCCGACTCCCTCGGCATCGACCCGGCCCGCCGCCCCTACTGCTTCGAGAGCGCGGCCCAGGACGCGCCGGTCGCCACGGTCCTGCTCCTGGGCAGCAGCCACGTCCAGCATTGGGTGCCCGCCGTCCGGCGCATGGCGGAGGAGAGGGGCTGGCGGGTGATCGCCTACGTGGCCCCGGGGTGCTACTACTCGACCCACGAGGAGCAGCTGCACCACGAGCGCTGCGCCCCGTGGCTGGACGGGGTGGAGTCCGTGCTGGAGACCGTCCGGCCCGATCTCGTCATCGGCTCCGGGACTCTGACCAGCACCACCGGGGAGAGTCTCCCTGCGGGCATGGCGGACCGGATCCGCTCTCTGGACGCACGGGGGATTCCGTTCCTGGGGCTGCGGGACACGCCGCGGTTCGAAATGAGGCCCGCCCGGTGCGCGATGGAGCACGGCATGGAGGCCCCCGAGTGCACGGCGGAGCACCCGGTGCTGCGCACGGCGAACCCGATGGCCGGGCTCGCGGACGAGCTGCCGCGGGCGTCGACCGCCGACCTGGGGGATCTGATCTGCCCGGAGCGCACCTGCCGGCCGGCGATCGGCAACGTCTGGGTGTACTGGGACGACGACCACCTCAGCGCCGAGTACGCCGGCACCCTGGCCCCGGCGTTCGCCCAGCGGGTCGACGCCGCGCTGGCCACGGACGGGATCGAGCTGCCCACCCGCCCGTGAGACCTCCCACAGCCGGGCGCCCGCCGGGTCCCGCGACGCGGACGGGCCCGTAGAATGGTCGGGACTCCCCACCTGCTGAAAGGCCCCACCGTGTCGGATCCCGCCGTCCCCACCGCCCTGTCCGAGGACCCGTTCGGGTTCACCGGCCTGACCTACGACGACGTGCTGCTGCTGCCGGGCAACACCGACGTCATCCCGTCCGAGGCGTCGACGCGCACCCGGCTCTCCCGCCGCATCAGTCTCGAGGCGCCGCTGCTGTCCGCCGCCATGGACACCGTCACCGAGTCCCCGATGGCCATCGCCATGGCCCGCCAGGGCGGGCTCGGCGTGATCCACCGCAACCTGTCCATCCAGGACCAGGCCGCGCACGTCGACCGCGTCAAGCGCAGCGAGTCCGGGATGATCACCGACCCCGTGACCATCTCCCCGGACGCCACGCTCGAGGAGCTGGACCGGCTGTGCGGCTACTTCAAGGTCTCCGGCCTGCCCGTGGTCGACGCCGACCAGAAGCTGCTGGGCATCATCACCAACCGCGACACCCGCTACCTGCCCGAGAGCGACTTCCCGCGCTGCCGGGTGCACGAGATCATGACGCCGATGCCCCTGATCACCGGCAAGGTGGGGATGGCCAAGGAGGACGCCCACCGGCTGCTGGCCTCCAACAAGATCGAGAAGCTCCCGCTCGTCGACGACGACGGCCGGCTCACCGGGCTGATCACCATCAAGGACTTCACGAAGGCCGAGCAGTACCCGCGGGCCACCAAGGACGACGAGGGCCGGCTGCGCGTCGGCGCGGCGGTCGGCTTCTTCGGCGACGGCTTCGAGCGCGCCATGACGCTGGTGGAGGCGGGCGTGGACGCCCTGTTCATCGACACCGCCAACGGGCACTCCCAGGGCGTGCTGGAGATGATCGCGCGCCTCAAGGCCGAGCCGGCGGCCTCCCACGTCGACGTCGTCGGCGGCCAGGCGGCCACCCGCGCGGGCGCGCAGGCGATCGTCGACGCCGGCGCGGACGCCGTGAAGGTGGGCGTGGGCCCGGGCTCCATCTGCACCACCCGCATCATCGCCGGCGTGGGAGTGCCCCAGATCACCGCGGTCAACGAGGCGGCGAAGGCCGCGATCCCCGCCGACGTGCCCATCATCGCCGACGGCGGCCTGCAGCACTCCGGGGAGATCGGCAAGGCCCTCGTGGCCGGCGCGGACTCCGTGATGCTCGGCTCCCTGCTGGCCGGCTGCGACGAGTCCCCGGGGGAGCTCGTGTTCGTCAACGGCAAGCAGTTCAAGACCTACCGCGGCATGGGCTCCCTGGGGGCCATGCAGTCCCGCGGGAAGAACACGTCCTACTCCAAGGACCGCTACTTCCAAGCCGACGTCGCCAGCGACGAGAAGCTCATCCCCGAGGGCATCGAGGGCCAGGTCCCCTACCGCGGCCCGCTCTCGGCCATGGTCCACCAGCTCGACGGCGGCCTGCGCCAGACCATGTTCTACGTCGGCGCGCACGACATCGCCGAGCTCAAGACCAAGGGCCGGTTCGTGCGGATCACCTCGGCCGGGCTCAAGGAGTCCCACGCGCACGACATCACGATGACCGTCGAGGCGCCCAACTACAAGCGCTGAGCACGGTGCCGCGGGCCCGCGGCACCCGTTCGGAAAGGACCCCATGAGCTACGACATCGAGATCGGCCGGTCGAAGCGCGCCCGCCGCACCTACTCCCTCGACGAGATCGCCCTCGTCCCCTCGCGCCGCACCCGCGACCCCCAGGACGTCTCCACCGACTGGCAGATCGACGCCTTCCGGTTCTCCATCCCGTTCCTGGGCGCCCCCATGGACTCGGTCACGTCCCCCGCGACGGCGATCGCCCTGGGCCGGGCCGGGGGACTGGGCGTGCTCGACCTCGAGGGGCTGTGGACCCGCTACGAGGACCCGCAGCCGGTGCTCGACGAGATCGCCGGCCTGTCGGTCGACGACGCCCCCGCCACGACCCGCCGGATGCAGGAGCTCTACGAGGCGCCCGTGCGCCCGGAGCTGATCACCGCCCGGCTCGCGCAGATCCGGGACGCGGGCGTGATCGTGGCCGGGTCCCTGACCCCGCAGCGCACGGCCGAGCACTACCGGGCCGTCCTGGACGCCGGTGTGGACGTGTTCGTGATCCGCGGGACCACGGTCTCCGCCGAGCACGTCTCCCGCACCCAGGAGCCGCTGGACCTCAAGAAGTTCATCTACGACCTCGACGTGCCCGTCATCGTGGGCGGCGCCGCCGGGTACACGCCCGCGCTGCACCTCATGCGCACCGGCGCGGCCGGCGTGCTCGTGGGCTTCGGCGGCGGCGCGTCCCTGCGCACGCAGACGACCCTGGGCATCCACGCCGCGATGGCGAGCGCGATCTCCGACGTCGCGGCCGCCCGCCGCGACTACCTCGACGAGTCGGGCGGGCGCTACGTGCACGTCATCGCCGACGGCGGGGTCGGCGTGTCCGGGGACATCGTCAAGGCCCTCGCCATGGGCGCCGACGCCGTGATGCTCGGCACCGCCCTCGCCCGGGCCGAGGAGTCCCCCGGCCAGGGCTGGCACTGGGGCGCCGAGGCCCACCACGGGGACCTCCCGCGCGGGCTGCGCACCCGCGTGGGCACCGTGGGCCCCCTGCAGGAGGTCCTCCACGGTCCCTCCCGGCACGTGGACGGGACGTCCAACCTCGTGGGCGCCCTGCGCCGCTCCATGGCCACCACCGGCTACCTGGAGCTCAAGGAGTTCCAGCGCGCCGAGGTCGTCATCCGAGGCTGAGCCGGCCCGGGCCGCGGGCCGCGCCGCGCCGGCGCGCCCCGGCGCGGCCCGGGATTGGCGAACGCCCAGGAAGGCGCACTAGCCTTGACGGGTGCTCAAGACCGCCCTGCGCCCCCGCTCGCTCCTCGTCCTGGTGCTGTGCCTGGGGGCGGCCGTGGCGTTCGTGCTGCTGAGCCAGTGGCAGCTGCGCTCCGGCGAGGAGTCCCGCACGGTGGCCGACCCCGCCAAGGACGTCGCCCGCCCGCTCGCCGAGGCGGCCGGGGCGGGCGCCGCCGTGAGCGCCGCGCAGGCCGACCAGCTCGTCACCGCGACCGGTGCGTACCGGGACGGCTCCACGGTCCTGGTGCCCGGGCGGCTGCAGGACGGCGCCGAAGGCTGGTGGGTCGTCTCCGCGCTGACCCTGCCCGGCACGGCCGGGCAGTGGCCGGCCGCCGGCGGCGACCTCACGGTGGCCGTGGCGCGCGGCTGGACCGCCGACCCCGCCGCGGTGCCGGACGAGCCGGTGGGCGCCGTCGACGTCGTCGGCCGCTACCTGCCCCCCGAGGGACCGCTGCCCGCGCCCGGGCTGCCCCGCGGGCAGGTGGGGTCGGTCTCCCCGGCGCAGCTGACGAACCTGTGGGACGTCCCCGTCTACCCCGGGTTCGTGGCCGCGTTCGCGGAGAACCCCGCCGCCGGGGCCTTCCAGCTCGACGACGGCGGCGCCCTCGCCGCGCAGCCCGAGCTGCTGAGCCCGGAGCTGTCGCGGCTCGAGATCGACCAGCAGCCCACGGACGAGTCCCTCGACCTGCTCAACCTCTTCTACGCCGTCGAGTGGGTCGTCTTCGCCGGGTTCGCCCTCTACATCTGGTGGCGGTTCGTGCGCGACGAGCACCTGCGCGGCCAGGATCCCGGCGAGTACTTCTACTTCGACGGCGACTACTTCTACGACGACGCCAGCGGGCGCTACTACTACTACGACCCCGAGGCGGGGGAGCACTACTGGTTCGACGACCAGCCCCGCGGCGCCACCCAGGACAGGACCCAGGACAGGACCCAGGACAGGACCGGAGCCCACTATGACTGACCCCACGCACCCGAGCCCCTCGCCCGCCCCGAAGGAGCGCACCGACGGGGTGCGGGTTTCCCTCCCCGAGGACGCCGCGCCGGAGCGCGCCGGGGCCCCCGGCCGCGTGCCCGGCCGCGCCGCCGCCCTCCAGCCGCGCCGCCGCTTCGGCGGCACCGAGGCGCAGATTCGCGGCGCCCTGAAGTTCTACATGGTCTGCGCCTGGATCTCCGGGACGTTCCTGCTGCTGCTCGTCGCGGAGATGATCACCCGCTACGGCTTCGGCCACGACCTCGTCGCCGGCGGCACGGACCAGCTCACGGGCCGGACCGTGCCCCTGGGCTGGCAGAACCTGGAGCTGGAGAACCTCGCGGGCGGGGTGAACATCTCCACCTGGATCCTCATCGTCCACGGCTGGTTCTACGTGGTCTACCTCGTCTCCTGCTTCCGGATCTGGACGCTCATGCGCTGGCCCTTCCCCCAGCTGGTCGTCATGGCCCTCGGCGGCGTGGTGCCGTTCCTGTCCTTCGTCGTGGAGCGCAAGATCCACGCCTCCACCGCCGCGGAGCTGCGGGCGAACCCCCGGGCCGCCAAGCGGTACTGAGCCCGTCCCGCCCCTGGCCTAGACTGGAGGGCGTGACCGAAACACCTGAGACCCGTACCGAGCTGGAGCAACGCCCGGTCCTGGTGGTCGACTACGGCGCGCAGTACGCGCAGCTGATCGCCCGCCGGGTCCGCGAGGCCAGCGTCTACTCCGAGATCGTCCCGCACACCTGGTCCACCGAGCAGATCCTCGCGAAGAACCCCGCCGCGATCATCCTCTCCGGCGGGCCCGCGTCGGTCTACGCCGAGGACGCCCCCCGGCAGGACCCCGCCCTCTTCGAAGCGGGCGTGCCCGTCTTCGGCATCTGCTACGGATTCCAGGCCATGGCCCAGGCGCTCGGCGGGACCGTGGCGCACACGGGCGCCCGCGAGTACGGCGCCACGACCGCGACCACGGTCGGCGCCTCCGAGGCCGCCTCGATCCTCGAGGGCTCGCCCGCCTCCCAGACCGTGTGGATGAGCCACGGCGACTCCGTGGTCGAGGCGCCCGCGGGCTTCGAGGTCCTCGCCTCCACCGAGACCACCCCGGTCGCGGCGTTCGCCGACGAGGACCGCCGGCTCTACGGGGTGCAGTGGCACCCCGAGGTCAAGCACTCCGTGCACGGGCAGAAGGTCCTGGAGCACTTCCTCTTCGACGGCGCCCGCGTCGAGCCCACGTGGTCGACCGGCAACATCATCGAGGAGCACGTCCAGCGGATCCGCGAGCAGGTCGGCTCGGCCTCCGTGATCTGCGGGCTCTCCGGGGGCGTGGACTCCGCCGTGGCCGCCGCCCTCGTCCAGCGCGCCGTGGGCGACCAGCTCACCTGCGTGTTCGTGGACCACGGGCTGCTGCGCGAGGGCGAGGCGGAGCAGGTCGAGAAGGACTTCGTGGCCGCGACCGGCGTGAACCTCTACGTGGCCGAGGAGAAGGAGCGCTTCCTCACCGCGCTCGCCGGCGTCACCGACCCCGAGCAGAAGCGCAAGATCATCGGCCGGGAGTTCATCCGCTCCTTCGAGGCCGCCGCCGAGGAGGTCGCGAAGGCCGCCGCCCGGGAGGGCGAGCCCGTGCGCTTCCTCGTGCAGGGCACCCTCTACCCGGACGTCGTCGAGTCCGGGGGCGGGGAGGGCGCCGCCAACATCAAGAGCCACCACAACGTCGGCGGCCTGCCCGAGGACCTGCAGTTCGAGCTCGTGGAGCCCCTGCGCACCCTGTTCAAGGACGAGGTGCGGGCCGTGGGCCGGGAGCTCGGGCTGCCGCACGAGATCGTCGGCCGCCAGCCGTTCCCCGGCCCCGGGCTGGGCATCCGCATCATCGGGGAGGTCACCGAGCACAACCTCGCCATCCTCCGCCGCGCCGACGCGATCGCCCGGGAGGAGCTCACCCGCGCCGGGCTCGACGACGAGGTGTGGCAGATGCCGGTCGTGCTGCTCGCCGACGTCCGCTCGGTGGGCGTGCAGGGCGACGGCCGCACCTACGGCCACCCGATCGTGCTGCGCCCCGTCTCGAGCGAGGACGCGATGACCGCCGACTGGTCCCGCCTGCCGTACGACCTGCTGGCCCGCATCTCCAACCGGATCACCAACGAGGTCGAAGAGGTCAACCGGGTGGTCCTGGACGTCACGTCCAAGCCCCCGGGCACCATCGAGTGGGAGTAGGCCCCGCGCCTGCCCCGCACGGGCGAGGAACCACCAGCTGAGGTCGAGCGGTCCGCGCAGGGCCGCTCGACCGATGCATGACCGGCCCCGGCCGCTGGGCCGGGCGCAGGAGGAGAACCATGTCGATCGGATCCGACCGCACCCCCCGGGAGTCGGGCACCCACCCGGAGCGGACCCACCGGGTCTCGCTGCAGCCCTGGACCCGCCAGATGGACGCCTACACCGGGCCGGACACGCTGCTGGACTTCAACCAGGTCGACAACGTCAGCATCGACCTCACCGAGGCGAACTCCTCGGGCCAGGCCCAGCTGCTGATGGGCCGGCCCACCCGCCTGTCCACGATCGTCCACGACCCGCAGGCCTACGGGGTCGCCGCCCGGGCCGCCCGCTCCCTGCGCACCAAGATCCACGAGCTGTCGGTCAACCACGGCCTCGACGCCGCCTACCTCGCCGCCGGCACGGCGTCCTGGCTGGCCCGGCCCCGGGGCTCCGACCCGACGGGCTCGGGGCAGCGGCGCTGGATCGCGCCCGTGCTGCTGGCGCCCATCACCCTCAAGCCGCGCGCCGACCTCGACGACTTCGAGCTCCAGCTCGTCGGCCCCGCCCGGCTCAACCCCGCCATGGTGCGGCGGCTGGCCGCGGACCACGGCGTGGACCTGGCCTCCGGGGAGCTCGCCCGCCTCGCCTACGGGACCCGCCGCCTCGACCCCGCCCCCGCCCTGGAGACGCTGCGCACCGTGGCCGGGGCGGTGCCCGGGATGCACGTCGAGCACAAGCTGCTCGTGTCCACGTTCGCCGACCTCCACGACCGCCCGGCCGACCTGTCGGTCGACGCGCGCACGGCCGTGGTCCGGGACCTCGCCCGGCTCAAGGACTCCGCCGTGGGACGGGTCCCGCAGGTCGAGGAGATCACCGCCACCGCGCCCCCGCTCGACGAGCGCGACCCCGCGGAGGAGCTGCTGCTCGTCGACGCCGACGGCCCGCAGCAGGAGGTGCTGGACCTCGCCGCGCAGGGGCACTCGTTCGTGGTGACCGCCGCACCCGGCACCGGGCAGATCGACACCGCGGTCAACACGGTCGGGACCCTCGTGGCCCGCGGCCGGACCGTGCTGGTCCTGGGCGAGCGGCGCACCACGCTGGCCGCGTTCCGCCGCCGGATGGACGGGCTCGGCCTCGGCACCGCCGTGCTGCCGCTGTCCTCCCAGCTCTCCGACGCCGACGTCGCCCAGCAGCTCATCCGCGCCGTCTCCCGCAACGAGCGCGCAGAGCGCCCCGAGCTCGACGAGCTGCACGCGACGCTGCGCAGCTGCCGGGACCGGCTCGCCGCGCACGTCCGCTCGCTGCACACCGTCCGGCCCCGGTGGTCGGCCTCCCCCTACCAGGCCGTGCAGGCCCTGGCCGAGCTCACCGCCCGACGCCCCGCCCCCGCCACGCCCGTGCGCTTCCCGCGCTCCGTGCTCGACGGCGTGCGCGACCGGGCCGGGATCGTCGCCCAGCTGGAGCGCGCCGCCGAGCTCGGGGCCTTCGACGCCGGCACGCTCGCGGGCCCGTGGAGCGGGGCCCGCCTGGTCAACGACGACGAGGCCGGCCAGGCCCACCGGCTCGCCCAGTCCCTGCTCCTCGAGCTCACCACCCTCGAGACCGGCATGCGCCACGTCCTGGCGACCAGCGGGCTGCGCTCCGGTGCCACCGTGCCCGAGTGGGGCCGGCAGCTGCGCCTGCTCCAGGAGGTCCAGGACTCCCTCACCCGCTTCACCCCGGACATCTACGACCGGCCGGTGACCGACCTGGTCGCCGCGACCGCGGGCGCGGCCTGGCGCCGCGAGCACGGCATCGACATGACGGGGCTGCAGCGCTCGCGGCTGCGCAAGGCCGCCAAGGAGTACATCCGGCACGGGGTCCACCTCTCCGACCTGCACAGCGCGCTGCTGCGGGTGCAGTCGGAGCGGGAGCGCTGGCAGGAGTGGGCGAGCACGCGGCAGCACCCGGCGGTCTCCGACCGGGTCGACGAGGTCGCGGCGGTGCACGCCCGCTTCGTCGAGGACCTCGAGGGCCTGGCCATCGCGCTCGAGGGCTCGCCGACGGGCGTGGGCCTGCTCGAGCTGCCCGTGGCGCGCCTGCGGGACGTCCTGGACCGGCTCATCAACGACGAGACCAACCTCGCGACCCTGCCGGAGCGCACCCTCCTGCTGGACGAGCTGCGCGGGCGCGGGATGGGCGAGCTCGTGGACGACCTGGTCCGGCGCACGGTGCCGCGCGAGCAGGTGCCGGCGGAGTTCGACCTCGCCTGGTGGCAGTCCACGCTCGAGGCCATGGCCACCGGCGACGACTTCCCGGCCGTGGCCGACGGCCCCGCGCTGCGCCGGATCGAGTCCACGTTCCGCCGCGCCGACGCCGCCCACGTCGCGTCCGGGGCGGGGCGGCTGCTGTGGGAGCTGGCGGAGCGCTGGCAGCGCTCCGTCCGCCGCTCCCCGCGCGCGGCGGTCGCGCTGCGCACGATGCTGCGGGCGGGGGAGGCCCCCCTCGAGGAGGTCGGCGCCGCCGCCGGGCACCTCGTCCGCTCCCTCGTGCCGGTGTGGACGGCCAGCCCGCTGGTGCTCTCCGCGGCGCTGCCCGAGGACCACGTCTTCGACGCCGTGGTGGTGCTCGACGCCGAGAGCTCCCCGCTCGCGGCCGTGCTGCCCGCGCTGACCCGGTGCGACCAGGTGATCGCGTTCGGCGACCCCCACCTGGGCCGCCCGCAGCCGTTCACCGTGGCGCCCATGGCCGCGACCTCGGCCGGCGCGCAGCCGGTGGTCGAGGTGGACAGCGCCTTCGACGCCCTCTCCCGCGTCGTGCCCGGGCGCAGCCTGCGGACGATGTACCGCTCGATGGACGAGCAGGTCTTCGGCTACCTCAACGAGCAGTTCTACGGGGGCCGGCTCACCCGGCTGCCGCACGGGGACTCCGTGACCGGGACGACCCCCGTGCTCGAGGTGGAGTACGTCCCGGACGGGATCGGTGCGCTGACGGCCGGGATCGAGGGGATCCAGGCACCCGCCGCCGAGGTGCGCCGGGTGGTGGAGCTCGTGTTCGACCACGCCGCCCGGCACCCGAAGCGGTCCCTCGCCGTGGTCACCGCCAGCGCGGTGCACGCGGCCCGGATCGCGGAGGCCGTGCGGCAGCGGATGCGGCAGGAGCCCGCGACCGCGGCCTTCTTCGCCCCCGGACCGGAGTCCTTCCGGGTGGTCGACCTGCACCGGGCGGCGGGGATCGTGCGGGACACCGTCGTCTTCGCCCTCGGCTTCGGCAAGACCGCCAACGGCCGCACCGTGCCCTACCTCGGCGCGCTGTCCGAGAAGCACGGGCGCCAGCACTTCGTGCTCGGCATGACCCGCGCCCGGCACACGACCCGGATCGTGACGTCCCTGCACCCGGACGAGGTGGAGGGCAAGGGCCTCCAGCACGGCGCGCGGGACTTCGTGCGCGTGCTGGCCATGCACCTGGGGGAGTGCGCCGGGCACGCAGTCAGCGCCCGGGACACCCACGAGGACGCCCTCGTGGTCGACCTCGCCCGCCGCCTCGTCGCGCGCGGCGCCTCGGTGCTGCTCGAGTACGCGGGCGTGCTCGACCTGGTCGCCTGGGCGAGCACCGAGTCGATGTCCGCGGGGGCGCTGCTCGGCGGGCGGGACCGCGAGGAGGGACGCCCGCTGCGGATCCCGGTGGCCGTCCAGTCCGACGGCTCGGGCACCGGCCTGTCGGTGCGCGAGCGCTCCCGGCTGCGGCCCCAGCAGCTCGAGCGCACGGGGTGGAACTACCTGACCCTGTGGACCATCGAGGTCTTCACCGACCCCGACACCGTCGCCGAGCTGATCCGCCGCTACCTCGGGCTGCCCGGCGAGGGGAGGGCCTCCCGTGGCCGCTGAGCACGGGCCCCGCCCCGAGCCCCTTCCCGGGGAGCGCCGCGGCACCGGGGCCTCCGCCGGACGGCCCGCCGCGCGGCGGGCCCCCCGCCGGGCCACGGGGGGCACGGTCTCCGGGGCGGAGCCACGCCTTCCCGGGCTGCCCGGGCCCGAGACCGAGACGGGCGAGGAGGCGCGCGAGCGTGCCGGTGAGCACGCCCGGGAGGAGTGGCTCAGGGCCCAGCGCCCTCCGCACTGGGGCTGAGCGGCGCCGGGACGAGGACCACCGTGGTGCGCCCGCCGCCGCCCGCGCCCGCGAGCTGCGCGGCGTCCTCGTGCGGGGCGCCCACGACGAGCAGGCCCCGGTCGTCCGCCCCGGACGTCCCGGAGAGCAGCCCCGCGTCCTCGTCCGGCCCGCCGGCGGAGACCCACAGGACCGGCAGGCCCCGGCCCAGGACCTGCCGCTCGGCCACGGCGGCGTCCGGCAGGTGCACGACGTCCACGTGGTCGCCCGCCCGCACGTGGCGCAGGGCGCCGGGGTCGTCGATGCGCAGGGTCACGGCCGTCACCCCGGGCGGCCGGCCCGTCAGCAGGCCGGGGCCCACGAGGGCCGTCTCGGTCAGCGGCTGGCCCGGCGCGGCGGCGCCCGCCAGCGTGCGCCCCACGAGCTCCTCCGGGTCGGTCAGCGCTCCCTCCGGGACCAGCCCGTGCGGGTACGCCGCGACCGCCAGCTGCTCGGCCGACACCACTGTGCCCGCCGCGAGCGCCCCGGCGGCCGTGACCACGGGCACGGTGCGGGCCCTCGGCGGGGCCAGGGAGACCACCACGAGCGCCAGGGCGAGCCCGAGCAGCCCGGCCGCGGCCAGGCGGCGGCGCCGCGACAGGGCGGAGCGCAGGTGCAGGGCCAGGGGATAGCGGCGCCGGGCGGGGCGCGGACGTCGGCTCATGCGCCGACGGTAGGCGCCGGGGCCCGGGGACCGGCGCGGACCGGTCCCGGGCTGGGGACGGTCCGGGCGCTCACCGCTCCCCGGGAGGCGGGTGGAGCCCGGACGCCGGGACCGGTGCGGGCCCCGGCGCCGGCTCAGGCCGTGGAGCCGCCCGTCCCGGCCCCCGCGGAGGACCCGGCGGAGGCGGCCGCGGGGGTGGGGCCGGAGCTGGGGGAGGAGCCCGAGGAGGCGGGCGCGGGGGACGCGGTGTCGGCGGAGGAGGCCCCGGCGCGGGAGTCGGTCCGGTAGAAGCCGGAGCCCTTGAACACCACGCCCACGGTGTTGAACTTCTTGCGCAGGTCGCCGCCGCACTCGGGGCAGACGGTGAGGGCGTCCTCGCTGAACGACTGGCGGATGTCGAAGGCGTGGCCGCAGTCCTTGCAGCCGTAGGCGTAGACGGGCATGGGTCCTCCTGGGAACGGTCGTCGGGTGCGCCGGCTGGCACTCGAAGGGGTCGAGTGCTGATTCTACCGCGTGCGCGGCGGCGTCCCGGCGCCCAGCGGCTCCGTCCCCTCCTCGGTGAGGGCCAGGGTCACGGGCGCGTCCAGCTCGTCGACCGGCACGGCGCCCGCGGGCAGCACCTCGTCGGCGAACACGCACACCGCGCTCAGCAGCTCGGGGTGGGCCGTGCGGGGCAGCCGCGCGAGGAAGCGGTCGTAGTACCCGCCGCCGAAGCCGAGGCGGGCGCCGTCGTGCGCGACGGCGAGCGCGGGCACGAGCAGCACCCCCACGGAGCGCATGACCTCGATGCCGTGGCGGGCGCCCACGGGCTCGCGCAGCGCCGCGAGGCCGCCCTCCCGCACCGGGGTGTCCGGGGTCCAGCGCGCCCACGAGAGCCGGCGGCCGGGCTCGCACACCGGCACCCACACCCGGTGGCCGCGCCGGTGGGCGGTGGCGAGGGCGCGCTCCAGCGGCGGTTCCGTGGGCATCGGCAGGTACGCGGCGAGGTCCAGGTGCCCGCGCCCGGCCAGCAGCTCCGCGACGTGGCGGTCGAAGCCCACCTCGGCGTGCTCGCGGGCCGCCCGGGAGCGCCGGGCGCGCGCGGCCCGCCGCTCCCGGCGCAACCGGTCCTTCAGCTCCGCGGGGTCGCTCGGGTCCGTCATCGTCGCGCTCGCTCCTGGGTCGTCGTCGAGGACCGCACGGGGTCCCCGGGGGCGGGGCCGGCTCGCTGCCGGCCGGGGCACCGCGCCGCCGGCCGGCCGCCGCCGTGCGGCGGGCACCGGTGCTGCGAGGCTAGCCCCGGCCCCCGCGCGGTTCAACCGGACGCCGCCGACAATCCGCTAGCCTGTGCCCATGAGTGGAAACAACAACTGCCGGACGGTCCGGAAGGCCGTCATCCCCGCCGCCGGACTGGGCACGCGCTTCCTGCCCGCGACCAAGGCGATGCCCAAGGAGATGCTGCCGGTCGTGGACCGCCCGGCCATCCAGTACGTCGTCCAGGAAGCCGTCGACGCCGGCCTGCACGACGTGCTGATGATCACCGGCCGCTCCAAGCGGGCCCTGGAGGACCACTTCGACCGCGTCCCGGCCCTGGAGCACCAGCTGGAGGAGTCCGGCAAGACGGAGCTGCTCAAGGAGGTCGAGCACGCCTCCGAGCTCGGCGAGATCCACTACCTGCGCCAGGCCGACCCCAAGGGCCTGGGGCACGCGGTGCTGCGCGCCAAGATCCACGTGGGCGAGGAGCCCTTCGCCGTCCTGCTGGGCGACGACCTCATCGACGCCCGCGACAACCTGCTCACCGAGATGATCGCCGTGCAGCAGCGCACCGGCGGCTCCGTCGTGGCCCTCATGGAGGTCCCCGAGGACCAGATCAGCGCCTACGGCTGCGCCGACGTCACCGTCGTGGACGGGGCGGACTACGTGCGGATCAACGGCCTGGTGGAGAAGCCGGCCCCGGAGGACGCCCCGTCCAACCTGGCCATCATCGGCCGCTACGTCCTGCACCCGGACGTCTTCGAGGTGCTCGAGAACACCGCCCCGGGGCGCGGCAACGAGATCCAGCTCACCGACGCCCTGCAGACCCTCGCGACCCGCGACGGCGAGGGCGGCGGGGTGTACGGGGTGGTCTTCAAGGGCCGCCGCTACGACACGGGCGACAAGCTGAGCTACCTCAAGGCCAACATCATCCTGGCCTCGGAGCGCGAGGACCTCGGCCCCGAGCTGTGCGACTGGCTCAAGGACTACGTCCGGTCCCTGCCCGTGGGCTGAGAGGACACCCCAGCCGTGGCCGGACAGTTCCGGTGGCCCGTCACCGTCTCCTGGGGTGACCTCCGGCTGCGCCCGCTCGGCCGGGCCGACCGCCGGGAGTGGGACCTCGTGCGCCACCGCAACCGCGACTGGCTGGATCCGTGGGAGGCCACGAACCCCGTTCCCGGCGGCGAGGCGCCGACGTTCGGGCAGTTCGTGCGCACCCTCGACCAGCAGGCCAGACAGGGCACGGCGCTGCCGTTCGTGATCACGGAGCGGGCCCCGGGCACGGACCGGTTCGAGCTCATCGGCCAGCTCACCGTCTCGGGCATCTCCTGGGGCTCGTTCCTCTCCGCGACCCTCGGGTACTGGGTGGACCGGGAGCAGGCCGGCCGCGGCGTGGCCCCCATGGCCGTGGCGATGGCCACCGACTACTGCTTCCAGGGCCTCGGCCTGCACCGGATGGAGATCAACATCCGCCCGGAAAACACGAAGTCCCTGCGGGTGGTGGAGAAGCTCGGGTTCCGGGACGAGGGGCTGCGCAAGGACTTCCTGCACATCGACGGGCGCTGGACGGACCACCGCAGCTTCGCGCTCACCGCCCCGGAGGTGCCCGAGGGGCTGGTCCGGCGCTTCACCGGCTCGGACCGCCCCGCGGTGTGGCAGTGACCGGCGTGTCCACAGGGATGTCCACAGGCTGTCCGGGCGCGGTAGTAGGCTGTCGCTCACGGCCCGACCCCGGGCCCGGACACGCCGGCGCCGCGCGCCGGCGGTTCCCCGCCGCCCGTTCGAGCGCACGTTCGAGCGCACAAGAGGCAGGACCGCGACGATGATCTGGGTGAGCAGCTCGGCCGCGCTGGCCGTGGTGTGCGCCCTGTCCCTGTTCTGGGTCGTCCCGCGCCTGCAGCGTCGCCGCGAGGGCCCCGTCGAGGCCCGGGTCGAGATCGCCGGCACCGATCTCGTCCCGGAGCAGTCCCCGGAGCTGCCCGAGCCGACCTCCCCCGTGTCCCGCCGACGAAGGATCACCATGGCGACCACCGACACCCCCTCGCCGCGCACGGGCAGCGGCACCGCCTCCCGTCCCGGCGCCCTGCGCATCAAGTGGGACCGCGCCGGGATCTTCCTGGGCGGGTGCGCCGCCCTGCTCGCCGCCCTGGTCACGGCCGTGCTGGCGCCGCTGTCCGCCGCCGTGAGCTGGCCGTGGCCCGTGTTCCTGCTCCTGCTGGGCCTCGGCTCCGTGCTGGCCCTGCGCTACCTCGCCGTCCAGGACCGCGCGTCGCACCGCGCGGCCCGCCCCGCCCGCACGGACACCACGGCCGACCCGCACGCCCCGCGCCAGGACGTCGCCCTGTTCGACAACGAGCACGCCGTCGCGGAGGAGGCCCGGGAGCAGTCCCGCCAGGCCGCCGAGGCGCTCGACCTCCCCGCGCAGCACGAGCAGCCCCAGGCCGACGCCCCCGCCCCCGCTCCGGCCGCGTTCACGGTCGAGGAGCTGCGGGCGGAGGCGCTCAAGGTGGCCCGGGAGTGCGGCGCCGCCGCCCGCACCTGGGAGCCCGTGCCCGTGCCCCGCCCCACCTACGCCGACGCGCCCGTGGTCCCGCGCCCGGAGCCGGAGCCGCTGCCCGTGCCGGAGCAGCCCGTGGCCCGGTCCGCGACGCTCAAGGACGCCGTGCGCATGGGGGAGGAGCGCGGGCGCTCCGCCCTGGACCTCGACGACGTCCTCAAGCGGCGCCGGGCCTGAGCCCCGTCCCCAGCGTCCGCCGCACCCGCCGCACGGCCCCGTCCGGGGCCGTGCGGCGGACCCGTTCCGGGGGCGGGCTCCCCGGTATCATCGCCGCAACAACCGGGGGACGGTCCCTGCCGCCCTCGGACCCGATCGAGGAGGACTGCCATGGCACCCGTCGCCCACCGCGAGATCGAGCGCAAGTACGAGGTCCCCGAGGGCGCCGAGGAGCGCATCGACTGGAGCGGGCTGCAGGGGTACACCGTGTCCGCCGAGCCGGTCGAGCACCGCATGGAGGCGGTGTACTACGACACGCCGGACATGGCGCTGGCCCGGCGCCTCGTCGCGCTGCGCCGCCGCCGCGGCGGAGCGGACGACGGGTGGCACGTGAAGTTCCACGAGCCGTCCGGGCGCCGCGAGCTGCAGTTCCCCCTGCTGCGCACGCCGGAGCGGATGCCCGCGGCGGTGCGGACGCTGCTCGCGGGGCTGGCCGGCGGTGAGCGGCTGCGTCCCGTGGCGACCCTGCGCACCGTGCGGCGGGTGCTGATGATCGGCGACCCCGCCGGAACGGAGGTCGCCGAGCTCGCCGCCGACGTCGTCGAGGCCGTCGACGAGCGCACCGGCACGGTGCGCTCGTGGTCGGAGTGGGAGGTCGAGCTGGTCGACGGGACCGTCCCCGAGGAGCAGCAGGAGGAGATCTTCTCCGCGGTCGAGGAGGCGGTCTTCGCGGTGGGGGGCAGGCCGTCGACGTCGCGGGCCAAGATCGCCCGCGCCCTCGGCGCCGAGGACGACGACGCGGTGGCCGCCGGGCCCGTCCCGGAGCAGGCCGAGGTCCCGGCGGGGTCCGCCCCGACCGGGGAGCAGGACGAGCGGGACGCGGAGGGCGAGCCACGGCCGAAGGAGAAGAAGGGGAAGAAGCCGAAGAAGCCGGCGGTCTCCGGGGCGGAGCTGCTCCGGACGGTGCTGGCCGAGCTGGCGGAGCAGCTCGTGCTGTGGGACTTCAAGGTCCGGCTCGAGGTCCCGGACGCCGTGCACCAGATGCGGGTGACGTCGCGGTCGCTGCGCAGCGTGCTGAAGGCGGCGGACCCGTTCCTCGAGGGCGACGTCGCGGAGGACCTGTACGTGCGCCTCCGGGAGCTCGCCCGCACCCTGTCGGCGGCCCGGGACGCGGAGGTGACGGCGCAGCTGCTGCCCGCGCGGGTCGAGGAGCTGGGGGGCCGTGTCGGCCCGGCCCCGGCGGCCGTGCTCCAGCACCGGGCCGAGGAGCAGGCCGAGCTGGCCGCCCGCTCGGTGCGCCGGTCCCTGGCCTCCAAGGAGCACCTGCGGCTGCTGGCCGACGTCCGGGAGTTCGCCGCGGCACCGCCCCTGACGGAGCAGTGCGCGGAGCTCTCGGCGCGGAAGGTCGCCAGCACGATGCTGCGCCGGGCGCTGCGCAAGGTGGTGCGCGTGGGCGAGCAGGGCGCGGCGGCGGAGGCCTCGGGCGCCGGGGCGGATGCCGCCCAGCGGCTCGAGCACCTCCACGTGGTGCGCAAGGCGGTCAAGCGGGTCCGCTACGTCGAGGCGGTGCTGGGCGGCTCGGGCTTCCGCGCCGGCAAGTCGGTGCGCCGGGCGGCCGCGGACGCCCGGGAGTACCAGAACGCCCTGGGGCGGATCATGGACGCCGCGGTCGTGGAGGGCTGGCTCGCGCGGACGGCGCAGGCCCTCAGCGGCTCGGGGGAGGACCGCTACGCGGTGGGGCTCCTGCACGGCGCGGAGGTCGTGCACCTGCACTCCGGCGTGGCGGGCGGCGCGGACGTGGTCGGGGTGCTGCTGGCCCAGCTGCGGAAGGACCTCGCCTGAGGTGCTCCGTCCCGGAAGGGACGGAGGGCGGGAAGCACGGAAGGCCCCGGCGCGAGCCGGGGCCTTCCGTGGGCGTCCGGCGGGCGGACGCGGTGTCGTGGAGCTAAGGGGAATCGAACCCCTGACCTTTTCATTGCGAACGAAACGCTCTACCAACTGAGCTATAGCCCCGGAGCAACCCCTCCATCCTATACGTGCGGGTCGGTTTTCGCATCTCGGGCGCCCGGCGCGCCGGGCGCGAGGAGCGGGCCGGGCCCCGCGCGGTCGGGAGCCGTGCCCGCAGTCGGTAGATTGGCGGCCATGAACGCTGCACCCGGGCACGAGGACCCCACCGACGAGCCCGCCGAGACCCCCGCCCCGAGACCCGCCGACGGCCCCGCCGGGAACCCCGACCACAGCGCCGCCGACGGGCCCGCCCGATCGGCGGACCTGGTCGTGGCGTTCGTCCCCGGGGTGATGCCCGGCAAGTGGTTCTTCCGCTGGCGGGACCGCAACCCCGGCCGGGCCCTCGCGGAGCGGCCGCTCGAGGCGGACACCTGGCGGGACGAGCTGGGGCAGGGCCGCGCCCACGCGTGCTTCGTGCGCCTGCCCGCCCACCCGCGGGCCGGGGTCGACGACCTCGCCGCCCTGCGCCGTGACTTCCGGGCCGTGGAGCTCTACGCCGAGCAGCAGGTCGTGGTGCTGCCCCGCGACCACGAGCTGACCCTGCTCGACGAGGTGCCGGTGGCCGAGCTCGTCGACGAGGTGCTCCTCCAGGAGCCCGCGTCCCTGCCCGAGCGCCAGCGGCTGCGCTCCCCGGAGGCGGTCGCCGCCGACGCGCCCCTGCCGCCGGTGCGCCACGCCAGGGACGCGATCGAGCTCGTGGCCGCCGGGCTGGGCCTGGTCGTGGTGCCCATGTCCGTGGCGCGGCTGCACCACCGCAAGGACCTGGTCCACCGGGTGGTGCCCGACGCCGCGACGGTCCCCGTGGCCCTGGTGTGGCCGCAGGACCTGCCCGAGGAGCAGGAGGAGCTCGTGCAGGACTTCGTGGGCGTGGTGCGCGGGCGCGGGCTGAACAGCTCCCGGGGCACCGGCACGGGCGGGCCGGCGGCGGAGCCGGCCGCGGACCGCAGGCCGGCGAAGGGCGCCCAGGGCGCGCGCGCGTCGTCGTCCTCGGGGCGGGCCGCACGCCCGGCCGCCGGCGGGCGCCGGGGACCGGGAGGGGGCAGGGCCGGGCGCGGCAAGGCCGCGGGCCGGTCGAAGGGGCGCGGGCGCCGGTGAGCCCGGGCTACTGGCTGACGGCCACCGTGTAGGACCACAGCTCCGAGGAGGTGCCCACGGGGCGGGGCCGGGAGGCGCCCTCCTCGGCGGAGCCGCCGCCGTGGGCGCGGGTGAAGTGCTGCGAGGACGTCCACGCCTGGAACGACTCCTCGTCGGCCCAGCGGGTCAGCACGAGCCACTGGGTGCGCCCGTCGGTGGGCTGCAGCAGCTCGAAGCCCTCGAAGCCGGGGACGCCGGCCATCGACCCGCCGTGGGCCCCGAAGCGCCGGCCGAGCTCGTCGCCGGAGTCGGCGGGGACGGTGATGGCGTTGATCTTGACGATGCTCATGCGTCCGATCCTGGCACATCCCGCCGCACGGCCCGCAGCTGCCCCGTCTCGGGGTGCGCGGGGGCGCCGGGCGCCGGCTCCGCCTGCCGCACGACCGTCTGGTTGAGCAGGGGGATGTGCAGGCCCTCGCGGTCGAGCATCTTCTTCATCCGCAGGCGCAGGGCGCGGGCGACGTCCCACTGCTTGAGGGGCACGGTGCGCACGGCGACGCGCAGCGTCACGGACTCGCCGGTGACGGCCTCCACGCCCCAGACCTCCGGGTCCTCGGTGATGAACTCGCCCACCCTCGGGTCGTCGCGCAGCAGGGCGGCCTCGTGCAGGATGAGCTCGCTGAGCAGCTCGATGTTCGTGTCGTAGGGCACGGGGACGTCGAGCACGCAGCGGGCCCAGCCCTGCGACTGGTTGCCGACCCGCAGGATCTCGCCGTTGCGCACGTGCCACAGGGTGCCGTTGACGTCGCGGACCTGGGTCACGCGCAGACCGACGGACTCCACCGTCCCGCTCGCCTCGCCGAGGTCCACGACGTCCCCGATGCCCAGCTGGTCCTCCGCGACCATGAAGATCCCGGAGAGGTAGTCCTTCACGAGGGACTGGGCGCCGAAGCTCAGGGCCACGCCGGCGATCCCGGCGCTGGCCAGGACCGGGCCGATGTCGTAGTCCAGCTCCGAGATGACCATCAGCAGCGCGACGGCCCAGACCACCACCGTCGTCACGGACGACAGGACGGAGCCGATGGTGTGGGCGCGCTGGGCCTGCCGGGCGCCGGCGAGCCCGGCGTCCTCGACCCAGCGCGGCCTGCCGCTCTCGAGCCGGCGCACGATCCGCGAGCGCGTGCCCCTGGCGATCCCCCCGGTGACCCGGCGGATCAGCAGGCGCAGCACCGCGGCGAGCACGGCGGCGCCGAGCAGGACCAGGAGGATCCGCAGCGGCTTGTCGAGCCAGAAGTCCCAGCCCAGGTCCAGGGCCGGCGTCGGGGCGGACAGGGGCAGGCGGGCGGGGGAGCGCATGGAGGAAGCGTAACGAACGCCACCGGCGGATCGCCCCGGGTCACGGCGGGCGCCCGGGGGCGTCGGGCACAATGGTGCCCAGACCCGTGGCGCCGCGCACCCGGCCCGCACGCTCCCGACCCGAGGATCCCATGAGCTCCCTCAGCACCGCCCTGCCCACCGTCCTCGACGCCGCCGCGGAGCCCGCGGGCGAAAGCCTGGGCGGGATCGCCGACTGGGCGGTCGGCGTCATGGAGACCATCGGCGCCCCCGGCGCCGGGCTCCTGGTCGCCCTGGAGAACCTGTTCCCGCCTCTGCCGTCCGAGGTGATCCTGCCGCTGGCCGGGTTCACCGCGAGCCAGGGCAGCTTCACGGTGGGCGGGGCGATCTTCTGGACCACCCTGGGCGCCGTGGTGGGGGCGATCGCGCTCTACTGGATCGGCGCCGCGCTCGGGCGCCGCCGGCTGCGGGCCATCGTGGACCGGATGCCGCTCGTCGACCTGCACGACCTCGACCGCACCGAGGAGTGGTTCGACCGGCACGGGAAGGCCGCCGTCTTCTTCGGGCGGATGATCCCCGTCTTCCGGTCCCTGATCTCGATCCCGGCGGGCATCGAGCGGATGTCCTTCGGGGCGTTCGTGCTGCTGAGCACGGCCGGGTCCCTGATCTGGAACACGGTCTTCGTGCTGGCCGGGTACTACCTCGGCGAGAACTGGCACGTCGCCGAGCAGTACGCCGGCGTGTTCTCGAGGATCGTGGTGGTCCTGGTCGCCGCCTTCCTCCTCTGGTGGGTGGTCAAGCGGGTGCTGCGCAACCGGCGCGGGCTCACCGACGCCGCCCGCCGCGAGCGCGGGGAGCTGTGACGCGGACGGTCACCGCCCCTTCCTGAGCCCGGGACGGGGCGTGGAGGGCGAGCCCGGCCAGGACCATCAGGCCCAGGGGCAGGAGGGCCGCCCCACCGCTGCGGGCGAGGAGAAGAGCCGCCGGGAGCAGAAGAAGACCCGGGACCGCATCTGGTCCCGGGTCTTCCACGGCGCGCGGCGGCACGCCGCACCCCCCATGCTGGGAAGCCCCGGGGGCCGGGGCAAACCGGTGCGGGGCGGCGGTGCGCCGAACGGCCCCGGCGTGCGTTTTCCGGACCGTGCGCCGGCCCGCCGCGGCGTCCCCCGGGCGCCCAGCACGGCGAGGCGTTCCTAGAATGGTCCCCATGAGTCTTCCCATGGACACCCGGGTGGGTGCCTACGCCGTCATCGTCCGGGACGGGGCGGTGCTGCTCAGCCACTGGAACCCCCGCCACCCCACCCTCCGGGGGGCGTGGAGCCTGCCCGGCGGAGGCATGGAGATCGGGGAGCAGCCCGCGCAGACGGCCGTGCGGGAGGTGCTCGAGGAGACCGGGTACACCGTGGAGATCGACGAGCTGCTCGGCGTGCACAGCCGCCACATGGGCCCCGAGGAGCGCATGGACGGGCTCGCCCGCCCCTTCCACGCGCTGCGCGTCGTCTACCGCGCGCACGTCACCGGGGGCACGCTCACCGCGGAGGTGGACGGGACCTCCGACGAGGCGCGGTGGGTCCCGCTCACCGCGCTGGCGGAGCTGCCGCTCGTGGGTCTCGTGCCCGTCGCGCTCGAGCTGGCGGGGCTGGCACCCGCCGGGGAGCGCCGGTGAGCCGGCGCCGGCCCACCGCGCTGGCCGCGCTGGCCGCCCTCGCGCCGCTCGCCGCGCTGACGGGCTGCGGCGGGGACGCCGCGCCCGCCCCGGAGGCGCCCTCGCCCACCGGGTCCGCCGCGGCGCCGATCCGGATCGCCACGGGACCCACCGGGCAGACCGCCGTGCTCGCCCACGTCTACGCCGAGCGGCTGCGCGGGGCCGGCTTCGACGCGAGCGTCGTGGACACCGGCACGGGCCGCTCCGGCCACCTCGAGGCCCTGGAGCGCGGGGACGTCGAGCTCGCCGCCGACTACTCCGGCAACCTCTACCTCCACCTGCGCGCCCCGCGGGCCGTGGGCCCCGGGGCCGCCCCCACGCCGAGCCCCGGGGCCACCGCGCCCTCCGCGCAGCGCACCACGCCACCGGACCGCGGTCTCGCCGAGGATCTCTCCGAGCTGCTGGGCCTCGGCGGCGAGGGCGCCGGCGACGAGGACGTGCTCGGCGGCGTCCGCGACGTCCTCCCGGAGGGGCTGCAGATGCTCGAGCCCGCCCCGGCCGAGAACAGGATCGCGGTCGTCGTGACCCGCGCCACCGCCGTCGAGCACGGGCTCGAGGACCTCGAGGACCTCGGACCGGTCTGCTCCGCGCTCGACCTCGGCGCGGACCCCGACTTCGCCGCGAGGCCCTACGGCTCCGAGGGCCTGGAGGACGCCTACGAGTGCGTGCCCGAGGACGTCGTGCCCTTCGCCTCGACGGGGGAGCTCGTCACCGCGCTGCTCGCGGACGACGTCCAGGCCGCGGCGCTGTTCACCGCCTCCCCGGCGATCGAGGACAACGGGCTCGTGGTCCTCGGGGACCCCCTCGACAACTTCGTGCCCCAGCGGGTGGTGCCCGTGGGCGCGGAGGACCTCCCGGAGGCCGCGGTGCAGGTCGTCGACGAGGTCTCCGCCGGGATCGACACCGACGACCTCGTGCTCATGACCCGGATGACCACCGCCCGGGACCCGTACACGCCCGAGGAGGCCGCCCGGTACTGGCTCGACGGCGACGACGACACCTGAGGGCTCCCGGCGCGCGGGCTGCCCGGAGGTAGGGTGGAGCGCATGGCAGTGGTGAAGCAGTCCGACAAGCTCAAGAACGTCCTCTACGACATCCGTGGCCCCGTGCTGGAGCAGGCGGAGCGGATGGAGGCCGAGGGCCACCGGATCCTCAAGCTCAACATCGGCAACCCTGCCCCGTTCGGTTTCGAGGCCCCGGACGCGATCCTCGTGGACATGATCAAGAACCTGCCCAACGCGCAGGGCTACTCCGACTCCCGGGGCATCTACTCGGCCCGGACCGCGGTGGTGCAGTACTACCAGACGCGCGGGATCATGAACCTCGACACCGACGACGTCTACCTCGGCAACGGGGTCTCCGAGCTGATCACCATGTCCCTGCAGGCCCTGTGCAACCCGGGCGACGAGATCCTCGTCCCGTCCCCGGACTACCCCCTGTGGACCGCGTCCGTGGCCCTCGCCGGCGGCACCCCCGTGCACTACCGCTGCGACGAGGACAACGACTGGAACCCGGACCTCGAGGACCTCGCCGCGAAGATCACCCCGCGCACCCGCGGCATCGTGATCATCAACCCGAACAACCCGACCGGCGCGGTCTACTCCCGCGAGGTGCTGCAGTCGATCGTGGACCTCGCGGCCGAGCACGAGCTGCTGCTGTTCTCGGACGAGATCTACGAGAAGATCACCTACGACGGCGCCGAGATGATCAACACCGCGACCCTCACCGGCGAGGACGTGCTGTGCCTGACGTTCTCCGGGCTGTCCAAGGCCTACCGGGTGGCCGGGTACCGCTCCGGGTGGCTGGCCATCACCGGGCCCAACTGGAAGGCCGAGAGCTTCATCGAGGGGATCAAGCTGCTGGCCAACATGCGCATGTGCGCCAACGTCCCCGCCCAGCACGCCATCCAGACCGCCCTGGGCGGCTACCAGACGATCAACGACCTCGTCCTGCCCGGCGGACGGCTCAAGGCCCAGCGCGACCTCGCCCACCGGAGGCTCAACCAGATCGACGGGGTCAGCTGCGAACAGGCGGACGGCGCCCTGTACCTGTTCCCCAAGCTCGACGTCGAGAAGTTCGGCATCGTCGACGACGAGAAGTTCGCGCTGGACCTGCTCAAGGAGCAGAAGATCCTCGTCACCCACGGCCGCGCCTTCAACTGGCCCGAGCCCGACCACTTCCGGCTCGTGACCCTGCCGTCCGTGGAGACCCTCGGCACGGCCCTGGACCGGATCGAGGAGTTCCTCAGCAGCTACCGCCAGTGACCGGCCCGCCGCCGGCGGCCGGACCCACCAGGAGGACCGCGATGACCACCACCCCGAGGCGCCCCGGCGCCGGGTTCGACCAGGACGTGCGCTGCCTGCTGCGGGCGGGCCCCGGGCTGTCCCTCGCCGCCGTGGACACCGGGTCGACCCCCGGCTTCTCCGGCGGCAAGACGGCCGGCGAGGCGCTGCGCTCGGCGCGCAAGGGGGAGCTGGCCGACCTGCAGCGGCTGCTCTACGCCAACGCCACGGCCGCCGACGCCCCCCACCGGCTGCTGCTCGTGCTCCAGGGCATGGACACCTCCGGCAAGGGCGGGATCCTCACGCACGTGCTCGGCGGGCTGAACCCGCACGGCGTGCACACCCACGGGTTCGGCCGGCCGACCGAGGAGGAGGCGGCCCAGCACTTCCTGCACCGCGTGCGCCGGCAGCTGCCGCGCCCGGGCGTCATCGGCGCCTTCGACCGCTCCCACTACGAGGACGTCCTCGTGCCCGTGGTCCACGGCATGCTCCACGGCGAGCGGCTCGAGCACCGCTACGCCGAGATCCGCGCCTTCGAGCAGGAGCTCGCCCTGGAGGGCGCGGTCGTGGTGAAGGTGTTCCTGCACCTGGGCCGGGACGCCCAGCGCAAGAACCTGCTGGCCCGGCTCGACGACCCGGCCAAGCGGTGGAAGTACGACCCCGCCGACATCGACGCGCGCCGGCGGTGGGACGCCTACCGGGCCGCCTACGAGGGGGCGATCCGGGCCACCGACGCGCAGCACGCGCCCTGGTACGTGGTGCCCACGGACAAGAAGTGGTACGCCCGGGCCGTCGTGCAGGACCTGCTGATCTCCGCCCTCACGGACCTGGGCCTGGACTGGCCCGAGCCCTCCTACGACGTCCTGGAGCAGCGGCGCCTCCTCGCCCGGGGCTGAGCCGGCCCCGGCTCAGCCGTCCTCGCCGGGCTCCCCGCCGTCGGCGTCCGCCCGGCGGGCCCGGGCGGCGTCGAGGCGCTCCCGCGCCCCGTCCAGCCACTGCTCGCACCGCGCCGCCAGCGCCTCGCCGCGCTCCCACAGGGCCAGGGACTCCTCGAGGGACGTGCCGCCTGCCTCCAGGCGGGAGACGACCTGCACGAGCTCCTCGCGGGCCTGCTCGTAGCCCATGGCCGCGATGTCGGACAGGTCGGGTGCTGCGGGGTGGTCGGCGCTCGCCATGGGTGCGGCCTTTCTGCGGCTGGTCTGTTGCGTGCCGCGCCGTCGGTGGAGCGGAGCCGGCGCGGGTCCGGCCCCATTGTCCCACCCCGGCCCGGCGGGCGCCGCCGTGCGGCCGCCGGGCCGGGGCCGTCCTGCCCGGGCGGCGGCCCCGGGGCTCAGGCGTCGCCGGGACGCTGGCCGGGACGGCGCGCGGAGACCGTCTCGGTCCGCACGCCCAGCTCCCCGGCGGCCAGGCGCACGCCCAGCCGGTCGCCCTCGTGCACCCCGGACGCGTCGGTGACCACGGTCCCGGACGCGTCGAGGACCACGGCGTAGCCGCGCTGCAGGGTCTCCTGCGGGGACAGGGCCCGGACCCGGGCGCGCAGGTGGCGCACGGCGTCCCGGTCCCGCAGCGTGCGGGCGTCGACGGCGGACAGCGCCCGGGAGCGCAGCCGGTCCACGTCCTCCTCGCGCAGCAGGATCATGTCCTGCGGCTGGGCCAGCGCGGGCCGGGAGCGCACCCCGGCGAGGCCCGCGGCCTCCCGGTCCAGGAACGTCCGCACCGCCCGGTCCAGGGACGCCCGGGCGCGGGCGACGCCGCCCCGCTCCTCGACCACGTCCGGGACGACCCGCTTGCCAGCGTCCGTGGGGGTCGAAGCCCGCAGGTCCGCGACCCAGTCCAGCAGCGGCTGGTCGTTCTCGTGGCCGATCGCGCTGACCACGGGCGTCCGGGCGGCGGCCACGGCCCGCACCAGGGACTCGTCGCTGAAGGCGAGGAGGTCCTCGAAGGAGCCGCCGCCGCGGGCGATGACGATGACGTCGACCTCGGGCAGCCCGTCGAGCTCCTGCAGGGCTGCGGTCACCGCGCGCACGGCCCCGGCGCCCTGCACCGCGACCTCCCGGACCTCGAAGTCCACCGCGGGCCAGCGCAGGGACGCGTTGCGGATGACGTCCTTCTCGGCGTCGGAGTTGCGCCCCGTCACCAGGCCCACCCGCCGGGGGAGCAGGGGCAACGGCTGCTTCCGGGCGGCGTCGAAGAGCCCCTCCTCGGCGAGGGCGCGGCGCAGCCGCTCCAGCCGTTCCAGCAGGTCGCCCAGCCCCACGGGGCGGATGCCGTGCCCGAGCATCGACAGCCGGCCCGTCTTCGTCCAGAAGTCCGGCTTGAGCTGGGCCACCACCCGCATGCCCTTCTCGAGCGGGCGGTCCAGGTGCGCCGTCTCGTTGGCGAACAGGGTCACCGGCACGGAGATCTCGGCGTCGACGTCGCGCAGGGTCACGTACGTCACCCGGGCGCGCTGGTTCAGCTCGATGATCTGGCCCTCCACCCAGGTGGGGGCGCAGCGCGCGATGTAGGCGTGCAGGTTCTCGGAGAGCAGCCGCAGGGGCCACGGGTTCTCCGGGGTGGTCCGGTCCGCCCGTGCCGGGACCTGCCGCGCGCCGTCCCCCTGGGCCTCCTGCTGGGGCTCGAGATAGCTCATGGTCCATGCTTACCACTCGTGGCGGACGCCCGCGCGGGGCCGCCGCCGTGCATAGAGTGGGACCGTGACTTCCTCCCGCGCCGCCGCCCCCCGCCCCCCACGACGTGCCGCGGCCGCCGTGCGCACCGGCCTCGGCGCGGCCCTGGCCCTCGTCACGGCCGGGCTCGTGTCGGTGCTCGTGCCCCTGCACTGGGCCGCGGACACGGTCGTCTCCCAGCAGGGCTTCACCCGGGTGGTGGGCACCCTCTCCGAGGACCGGCAGTTCCAGGAGGCCCTCGCCCGCACGGCCGTCAACCGCGCCGCCGACACCCTGCTGGGGGAGCGGAGCACGGGCATCGCCTTTGTGGACCGCCTCGTCCAGGACGCCGCCCGCCGGGCCGCCGACGTCGCGGCCGGCCTCTCCTCCCAGCCGGCCTACCAGCAGGCCTGGACCCAGGCGCTGATCCGCACGCACGAGGCGAACGTGCCCGCCGACGGCGCGGTGGCGGACGCGCCCCAGCACCTCGTGCTCGAGCTGCAGCCGCTGCTCGAGGCCGCCGACGGCGCCGTCCAGCAGTCCGTGGGCGTCGACCTGGGCCTCGCCGAGCGCCAGGGCAGCATCACCGTGCCCGGAAGCAACACCGGGCGGCTCGTGGAGGCCGGGACGCGGCTGACCGGCCTGGCCGTGCCCCTGAGCTGGGCCGCCGGGGTGCTGGGGCTCCTGGCGCTGCTCGTGGCCCGCCACCGCTTCGCCGTCCTGGCCGTGCTGGGCCTCGGCACCCTGGCGGGGCTCGCCGTGGTGTGGGCGCTCGTGCAGAAGGCGCTCCGCCGGGCGGCCGGCCCCCTCGGGGCCGACCCCCTCGTGTGGCTGGTCTCCGACCGGGTGCTCGACCTGCTCACCGGGTCCCTGGCGCAGTGGATGACCACGGCGGCGTGGGCCGCGGGGATCACGGGCGCCGTGGGGGTCGTCGGCGCCGTCGTGGTGTCGTCCGCCTCACGGCGCCGGCGCCGGTCCACCGCGTAGCATGGACTCCATGCCCACGACCGTTGCCCTCTCCATGCCCACCGTCCCCCGACAGCGGCGCTCCCCCGAGGACGTGGCCGCCGCCGCCCCCGTCGAGGGCCCCCGGCGGGTCCTCCTCGCGTCCCCCCGCGGCTACTGCGCCGGGGTGGACCGCGCCGTGATCGCCGTGGAGAAGGCGCTCGAGCACTACGGGGCCCCCGTGTACGTGCGCAAGGAGATCGTGCACAACAAGTTCGTGGTCAGCACCCTCGAGGAGCAGGGCGCCGTCTTCGTCGACGAGACCGACGAGGTCCCCGCGGGGTCGCTGCTGATCTTCTCCGCCCACGGCGTCTCCCCGGCCGTCGTGCAGTCCGCCCAGGACCGCGAGCTGCGCACCATCGACGCCACGTGCCCGCTCGTCACCAAGGTGCACCGGGAGGCCGTGCGCTTCGCGAAGAGCGACTACGACATCCTGCTCATCGGCCACGACGGCCACGAGGAGGTGGAGGGCACCGCCGGGGAGGCCCCCGAGCACATCCAGGTCGTCAACAGCCCCGACGAGGTCGACCAGGTCGTCGTCCGGGACCCCGACAAGGTCGTGTGGCTGTCCCAGACCACCCTCAGCGTGGACGAGACCATGCAGACCGTCGAGCGGCTGCGCGAGCGGTTCCCCTCCCTGCAGGACCCGCCCAGCGACGACATCTGCTACGCGACCTCCAACCGGCAGGCCGCCATCAAGCAGATCGCCCCGGACGCCGACCTCGTCATCGTCGTGGGCTCCGCGAACTCCTCCAACTCCGTGCGCCTCGTGGAGGTCGCCCTCGAGTACGGCGCCCGCCGGGCCGAGCGCGTGGACTTCGCCAACCAGGTCGACGAGTCCTGGTTCGAGGGCGTCGCCACCGTCGGCGTGACCAGCGGGGCCTCCGTCCCCGAGGTGCTCGTCCAGGACGTGCTGCGCCTGCTCGAGCGCTACGGCTACGGGACCGTCGAGGAGGTCGTCACCGCCCAGGAGGACGTGCTGTTCTCCCTGCCCAAGGAGCTGCGCGCCAAGCTGGCCGAGGCCGGGGACGACTCGCGGCGCCTCGGCGGCCGCGGCGCCCGCCCCGCCCGCTGACCCGCGGGCCCGCCCGGGGCAGGGCTCACAGCCACCCGTTCTCGAGCGCGGCCCGGCACGCCTCCGCGCGGTTGGAGGTGTGCGTCTTGCCGATGGCGCTGGAGAGGTGGTTGCGCACCGTGCCGGGGGACAGGTGCAGCAGGGCGGAGACGTGCTTGACGCTCGACCCGTCCACCGCGGCGCGCAGCACCTCCTGCTCCCGGGCGGTCAGCGGGTTGGGCCCGCCCGCCAGGCTCTCCTCGGCGAGGCCGGGGTCCAGCACCCGCAGCCCGGCGTGCACCCGGCGCACGGCCTCCGCCAGCTGCGCGGCCGGGGTGTCCTTGACCACGAACCCGGACGCCCCGGCCTCCACCGCCCGCCGCAGGTAGCCCGGCCGCCCGAAGGTCGTGACGATCAGGCAGCGGCACCCGGTGCCCGCCGCCACGACCTGGCGGGTCGCGGCGATGCCGTCCAGCCCCGGCATCTCGATGTCCAGCAGCGCGACGTCGGGACGGTGCTCCCGCACGGCGTCCAGGACCTCGTCCCCGGCCGCGACCTGGGCGACGACCTCCAGGTCGTCCTCCAGCTCCAGCAGCGCCGCCAGGGCGCCGCGGACGAGGTGCTGGTCGTCGGCCAGCAGCAGCCGCACGGGAGGGCTCACGGGACGCGCACCTCCAGCACCGTGCCCTCACCGCGGTCCCCGGCGCGCAGGCGGACCGTGCCGCCCGCCTGCGCGACCCGCTCGCGCAGCCCGCGCAGCCCGTTGCCCTCCGGGCCCAGGACGCCGTCGCCGTCGTCCGTGACGGTCAGCGTGGTGGGCGTCCACCGCACGGTGCAGCGGGAGGCGTGGCTGTGCCGGACCACGTTGGTCACGGCCTCCCGCAGCGCCCAGGCGAGGACGCCGCGCCGGGGTCCGGCCACCGCCTCGGGCCGCCCCGCGACGTCGGCCTCGATCCCCGCGGCCCCCAGTGCCGTCCTCGCGGCCTCGGCCTGCTCGGCGAGGTCCGGGGTGCGCAGCCGGCCCACGGTCGAGCGCACCCCGGCCAGCGACTCCCGGGCCAGGCCCAGCACGTCGTCGAGCTCGGCGCGGGCCCGCTCCGGCTCCGCGTCGAGGACGCGGCGCGCGAGCTCCGCCTTGAGCGCGATGACCGTCAGGGAGTGGCCCAGGACGTCGTGGACGTCCCGGGCCACCTCCTCCCGCTCCCGGGCGAGCGCCAGCTCGGAGGCTAGCGCGGCGTGCTGCTCGTCGCGGTGCACGGCGAAGCGCATGCCGCCGACGACCGCGGTGGAGGTGAAGTACATGGTGAGCACCCACCCGCTCGAGGGCGGCAGCAGACCGCCGAGGACCACGCAGGCCACGGCGGCCAGGAGCACGGCCAGGGCCACCAGCGCCGGGCGCAGCGGCAGCCGGAACGCCCACAGGGCCGCCAGGTGCGGGGCCATGACGAACGCCCACACGCCCACGGCGGGCACGCTCAGCAGGACCAGCCCCACGAGCACACCGCACCAGGCGAGGGTGTTCCCCGGCTCGCCGCGCACCGGCAGGAGGCCGGGGTTGCGGAAGGCCAGGGAGTAGACGACGGCGAAGCCTGCCAGGGCCAGGCCCGCCAGCACGCGCGCCGGCGTGCCGGCGGGGGAGCCCACCAGGGCGCCCGCCGGCAGGACGAGGAAGACCAGCCAGACCGCGGCGAACCACCACGAGGGGTCCTCCGCGGGCAGGCTCCCCGGGGCCCGGCGCCGGCCGGAGCGCTCGCCGGTCATCGCCGGCTCGTTCCGCGGCGGGCCACCAGCAGCGCCGTGGCCGCGAACACCACTGTCCATGCGACCACGTTTACCACAGGGACCCACAGGGGGTCCGTGACCGGGGCCGCGCCCGCGCCGGCCACGGGGAGCGCGCCGCCGGTCACCGGGTACCGGGCCAGCGCCATCACGCCGTACACGGGGGTGAAGCGGCTGAACCCGAGCAGGCCCCCGGACAGGGGCACGAACGCGTTGCCCAGGAAGGCCAGGACCACGAGCATCCCGGAGGCGGCGCCCACGGCGGCCTCGGAGCGGAAGAGCAGCCCCACGGTCAGGCCGTAGAGGGCGAAGACCACGGACCCGCCCACGGCCAGGAGGGCGGTGGCCAGCCAGCGCCCGGCCCCGTCGATCTGCGCGTTGGTGGCCCACCCCACGAGGTGGACGACGAGGACGGGCAGCGCGGCGACGCAGAGCGCCACCGCCGCCTTGCCGGCGACGTAGCCGCCCCGGGTCAGCGGGGTCAGCGCCAGCTGGCGGCCCCAGCCCTGGCTCTGCTCGACGGCGGCGCTGCCGGCGAGCGAGGCGGTCGCGGTGATCGCCCCGTAGGCGGCCATCGAGACCATGGTGTGGGCGGAGACGTTGCCGTGGCCGACGGACCGGTCGGCCCACTCCTGGATCACCCCGAACATGAGGAACAGGGCGGCGGGCAGCAGGACGACGAAGACCGTGCTGGAGACCATCCGGACGTTGCGGCGCAGGTCGTGGAGGACGTAGGCGAGGTTCATGACGGGCTCCCGGTGGGCTGGAGGAGCTCGCCGCCGGCGGGCTCCGCGGAGGTCAGGTCGAGGAAGGCGGTCTCGAGGGACGGGCCGCCGACCTCCAGCCCGGACGCCGCGGTGCGGGTGAGCAGGTGGCGGCACAGCGCGTCCGGGTCGGTCGTGGTCAGGACCACGCGGGCGCCGTGGCGCCGAACGGAGCTGACGTGGGGCAGGTCCGCGGGGTCGGCGTCGTCGGTCCAGCGCACGCTCACCGTGCGCCGGGTGGCGCGGGCACGGACCTCGTCCGTGGGCCCGTCGGCGACGATCCGCCCGCCGGCCATGACCACGACCCGGCCGGCGAAGGCGTCGGCCTCCTCGAGGTGGTGCGTGGCGAAGAGCACGGTGCGGCCGCGGTCGGCCTCGGCGTGCATCGTCGCCCAGAACGCCCGGCGGGCGGCGACGTCCATCCCGGCCGTCGGCTCGTCGAGCACCAGCAGGTCCGGCTCCGGCAGCAGGGCGAGGGCGAAGCGCAGCCGCTGGCGCTGCCCGCCCGAGCACTTCGAGACCCGGCGGCGGGCGAGGTCCTCGAGACCGGCCCGGGCCAGGACCTCGGCGACCGGCGCGTGGTGCGGGTGCAGGGCGGCGATCATCCGGACGGTCTCCGCCACGGAGAGGTCCTCCAGCAGGCCGCCCGTCTGCAGCACCGCCGAGACCCGCCCCTCGGCCACGGCCCGGCGGGGCGGCAGCCCGAGGACCCGGGCGGTGCCCGCCGCGGGGCGGGCCAGGCCGAGGACGACGTCGAGGGTCGTGGTCTTGCCCGCGCCGTTGGTCCCCAGCAGGGCCACGACCTCGCCCCGCCGGACGTCCAGGTCGATGCCCCGCACGGCGCGGACGGTGCCGTGCGGGGTGCGGAAGGTCTGGGTGAGCCCGGCCAGCTCGATCGCCGGTCCGGGGGCTGGTGCGCTCGTCATGGCCCGATCGTGCCGCCGCCGCCGCAGGGGCAGAAGCACCGGATGTCACGGTCCTCCCATGACATCTGTCACGGGTGCCCGGGCGGACGGGGGGCGTGGGCGCCGGCGGGTAGAATGGTCTCCCGTGGCTCTTACTATCGGAATCGTCGGACTGCCCAACGTCGGCAAGTCCACCCTCTTCAACGCGCTGACCCGCAACACCGTCCTGGCGGCGAACTACCCGTTCGCGACCATCGAGCCGAACATCGGCGTGGTCAACCTGCCGGACCCGCGCCTGGAGCGGCTCGCGGAGATCCACGGTTCCGAGCGCATCCTGCCGGCCACCGTCTCCTTCGTGGACATCGCCGGCATCGTCAAGGGCGCCTCCGAGGGCGAGGGGCTGGGCAATCAGTTCCTGGCGAACATCCGCGAGGCGCAGGCGATCGCCCAGGTGGTGCGCGCGTTCGACGACCCCGACGTGATCCACGTCGACGGCAAGATCGACCCCGCCTCCGACATGGAGACCATCAACACCGAGCTGATCCTCGCCGACCTGCAGACCCTCGAGAACGCGATCCCGCGCCTGGAGAAGCAGGTCAAGATCAAGAAGGCCGATCCCGCCAAGCTCGCCGCGATGCAGCAGGCGCAGGCGGTCCTCGAGCGCGGCGACACCGTCTTCGCGGTGGCGCAGAAGGAGAAGCTCGACGTCGACCAGCTGCGCGACCTGAGCCTGCTCACCGCCAAGCCCTTCATCTACGTCTTCAACGCCGACGACGGGGTGCTCGCCGACGAGGAGAAGCAGCAGCAGCTGCGCGATCTCGTGGCCCCCGCCGACGCCGTGTTCCTGGACGCCAAGCTCGAGTCCGAGCTCGTGGAGCTCGACGAGGAGGAGGCCCGGGAGATGCTGGAGATGTCCGGGCAGGACGAGGCCGGCCTCGACAAGCTCGCCCGCGTGGGCTTCTCCACCCTCGGGCTGCAGACGTACCTCACCGCCGGGCCCAAGGAGTCCCGCGCCTGGACCATCCCCGTGGGCGCGACCGCCCCGCAGGCGGCCGGCGTGATCCACACCGACTTCGAGCGCGGGTTCATCAAGGCTGAGATCGTCTCCTTCGAGGACCTCGACGCCGCCGGCTCCATGGCCGAGGCCAAGGCCGCGGGCAAGGTCCGCATCGAGGGCAAGGACTACGTCATGCGCGACGGCGACGTGGTGGAGTTCCGCTTCAATGTTTAGTCCTCGTTATTGCCCCTACTCAGACGGGGTGTCGCTGCTCTGAGTCCGCAGGGGTCCGCAGAAATCCCGCCTGCGGCTTCCATAAGCCCCTGGGCTGCGGCCCTTGTCCGGTCCTCCGCGGTCGGCCAGAGATGGGCGTACGTGTTCAGGGTGACCGTGGGCTTCGAGTGACCGAGGGACCTCTGCACCGTGACCACGTCGCACCCTGCTGCAATCAGTCCTGAAGCGTAGAAGTGCCTCATGTCGTGCAGAACGAACCCCGGGATGTCCGCAGCCTTGACCGTCTTGCGCCACCAGTGCCCCACGGTGTTCTGGTGAGGCGGGTTTCCACCTATGCCCATGAACAGCCAGCCATCGCCGTAGACACCATGCTCGACGTGCTGAGCCAGTAGCTCCATGAGGCCATCGGGGGCGTACACAGTGCGGTGAGAACCGTATTTGGGACTGCGGATCTCCACGCCGCCGGGCGCCCTCTGGACCTGCCTGTCAATTCCCACCGTCCGGGCCTCGAAATCGACGTCCTCGGCCTTCAGGCCAGCGGCTTCGCCGAGTCACAGCCCAGCGAAGGCAGCCAGTGCCCAGAAGGGCCGGCAGTGGTCCTCAGACGCCGCTAGGAGCCCTCCAACCTGCTCGGGGGAGGGGATTCTCAGCCTGGACTCTTTGGTGCCTCTGGAGGGCAATCTGACGCCCTTCATGAAGTCTTCGGGCAACCGCTTGTCTTCAACGGCACCACGGACGACGGTATGGACGTTGTTGAAACGGGTGCGCACTGTCCCAGGAGCTAGACGTTCGGACATGTCCCGGACCCATGCTTCGACATGCCCCCTGGTGAGCTTGGCGAAAGGTGTGCTCGAGAATGTGCAGTCTCGAATAGCCAGCCGCATGGCGCGTTCGGTGCCGACTTCCCAGAGCTGCCTTGCTGCGTACCCCTCGAAGTAATCCTCTAGCGTGGTGCGCCCATGTCCTGGGTCAACGTAGCGGCCCGTGCGGACCGAAGTGGTGACCTCGTCAAGCCAATGCTGAGCGTCGATTTTGCGGGGAAAGCGCCGGGCGTGCTCCTTGCCCTCGTGATCCCGATAGCGCGCCCTCCAGGAGCCGTTGGGGCGTTTCTTGATGGAAGCCATTACTTGCCGCGCTCGATCTCCGCCTGCATGTGGGCGTAATAGTCGCCCGCGTCTTCCGACTCTTGCGCGCCGTGAATTTCATCCAGAAAGTCATTCACTGCCTGGGGGTAGGGGCGGCGTAGTTGAGTGCCGGCGTCCTCAATGAGCTTCTCCAGGGCGCGGGCCTCTCGACGTCCGAGCTTGTCCCTGTTTGCTTGTGCGTACTCCTGGACTTCTTCCAATTCCCGACTCAGTACGGACTGCTGGAAGTCGTAGTTATACACGGCATTGCCCACAGCATCCCCGGCTGCGCGGGCATCCTGTAGCGCGGCCCGGAGCTTCCCAACCGCCGCGGCGTGGCCAGACGGCTCCAGCATCGACGGCATGTCCGTGCCGAGCACGTACGTCAGGGCAAGGGCTTCGTCTAGGCGGGTGCCACGAGTGCTGTCCTCCGTCCGCGCCACAGTGATCTGCGAGTACTTGGGCCATCCCGCGTCATTCATGCGGCGTGCAAGTTCGGATTGGGACCACCCGAGCGCCTCGCGGCGTGCCCGGACGTTGCCGCCGAAGTTTTCATTGACCCTAGTCAGATCGGGTTCGTCGCTCATGTAGAAAAAACTCCTTCGTGAGAGTTGACGCCAGCTATAAACCTCTGCAATCATCGTACATGTAGAACGGCTATCTACACGGGAGATGGATGGAGGTGTATTACATGGACAAGCTACTCACGGTCGACGAGGTCGCCGAGATCCTGCGGAAGACCCCGGGCGCGCTCCGCTACCAGATCCACGCAGGGACCGCCCCTCGCTCGGCTCGCATCATGGGCCGGCGGATGTTCAGGGAGTCCGACGTTCGGGCCTACATCGAGGCGCAGTTCGCAGCCACGGCCTAGACGGCAAGTGGCGTGCCCGGGGAGGAAACGACACCGGGGGATGTTTCAGAACTGAATAGACGGTCCACCGGGAGCCAGTATCCCGGCCTAGCACCCTCGGGTGCTCATTCTTCATGCCATAACAAAGGCCCTGTTGCTCGCATCTGCCAGGAAGCGCACCAGGGCCATTGTCTAATCACAAAGGACCAGTTATGTCTACAAACAACCATACAGCACCACAAGGCGACGTCAACAACTTCAGCAGCACCTGGGCAGTTCCACTCATCGTGGCAGCCGGGTTCATTCTCCCGCACATCCTCGTGGCGGTGATGGGCCTGTGAACGCGGCAGCACTGGAAGCCCGCCTAGCCTTGATCGCCCGCGGCTTCCACATCTTCCCCACGATTCCCGGCGGCAAGCGACCCGCAGTGAAGGACTGGGAAGCCAAAGCTACAACCGACCCCGACCTCATTGCAGCATGGCCCGCAGGTGCTGGCATCGGCATCGCCTGTGGCCCCTCGAACCTCGTGGTCCTCGACCTCGACGCCCACGGTGGGGAGCCGCCGGCGAAGTGGCAGCAACCCGGCATCAACGACGGTCTCGACGTCCTCGCCGCAGTCTGGGCCGAACACGAAACGGACAGCAGCTTCCTGCACACCATGACCGTGCAGACGCCCTCCGGTGGCCTCCACTGCTACTTCGCAACCCCGGACCGGGAAGTGCGCAACAGCGCCGGGAAAATCGGCTGGCAGGTCGACGTCCGCGCAGCAGGCGGCTACGTCGTTGGCCCCGGCACCGTGATCGACACCGACCACGGGCCTCGACCGTACGAGCTGATCTGTGCCCCCGATGACCTCCAGGTGCTCCCGGGGTGGTTGGTGGACGTCCTGACGCCGCGGGAACCCGCCCAGCGTGCCGCTATCGCCTACCAGGGCCGCGACCTCCGCGACGACCTCGCCGGCCTGCTGCGCGTGGTGCTCACCGCCCAGCCCGGAGAGCGCAACGCCCGTCTCTACTGGGCAGCTCGTCGGGCAATGGAGAAGGAAGACGTCAACCTCGACGCGGCCCAGCGCATCCTCGCCGACGCCGCCCAGCGCATTGGGCTCAGTGAGCAGGAAGCGCGGCAGACCATTCGCTCCGCATTCAGGGGGGCCAATGCTTGACCACGACATCGACCTCGAGGAAGCCATCAACGAATTCGTGCTCGACTACGCCGACGAGACCCCGGTTAAGGTCACTCGGGAGTGGCCCGAGCTGCACCCCGACGCCCTTCAGGGACTCCCGGGAAGGATCGTGCGGGCTCTGTTGCCAACGACCGAGGCTGCGGCGCCGGCTCTGCTCGCCCAGGTGCTTGCGATCTTCGCGGCGCATATGGGCGCGGATGGGTCCTCCCCGCACTTGCTGATCGCCAACGACCCGCACCATGCCCGCATGTGGCCCGTGGTTGTCGGCACCACCTCCGCCGGGGCGAAGGGCACGTCGTGGTCCACAGCGATGGCCCCGTTCCACGAGATGCGGCGCGGGATGCCGAATCCCGTGAAGCACGTATCTGGCCTGTCGTCGGGGGAGGGGTTGATTGAGTCGGTCCGCGACGACATCGGGGACCCCAACGACTCCCGCGGCTTCCAGCCCGGTGTGGACGACAAACGGGCTCTGGTGAAGGAGACCGAGCTGGCGGCTGTGTTCCGCCGGCTCTCCCGAGAAGGCAACACCCTGGGGCCGGTCCTCCGCCAGGCGTGGGACGGAGACGACCTGTCCGTGATGACGAAAACTCCGATCCGGGCGACGTCCCCGCACATCGTGGTCGTTGGCCACGTGTCCCCGGAGGAACTGAAGTCCGTGGTCCGATCCAACGACGTTGACGGGGGCACGCTCAATCGCTTTCTGTTCTTCCTCTCGCGCAGGTCCAAGCGGCTCCCGGACGGCGGCAACGCACCTCGGGATGTCGTGGAGGAACTGGGCCGGGAGTTGCGGCGGGCAGTGGAGGAGACCCGCAGTTTCGGAACAGTCAGGCTCACCGATGAGGCATCGGCCCTATGGGCTCGGGTGTACTACCACCTCACCGCTGACCGGATGGACAACGTCGTCACGAAAGCCACCGGACGACGGGCGCCACAGGTCAAGCGACTGGCCCTGATTTACGCGCTCATGGACCGAGCAAAGGTGATCGACGTACCGCACCTCCGCGCTGCTCTCGCCGTGGAGGAGTACTCGACTGCTTCTGCCCGGTGGATCTTCTCCACAGCCAACGGGGGAGACCAGAAAGCCGAGGGCCTGTTGCGATTCATCGCGGACGCACCCGCAGGACGGCTGAAGTCCGAGATCACCAAGCAGCACTTCAAGGGCCACATCAAAGCCAAAGAGCTGGACGCCCTACTGCAAGAGCTGCTCGAGGGCGGACGCATCACGCAGGAGAGGGCGGGCCGGGGATTCCGGTTCAGTGTCGCCTGATTCCTGCGAAACAAGCGAAAGTGCGAAAGAGCGCCCATTTTACCCAGTGGGGCGGGGTTTTTTGTTTCGCGGGCACTTGCGAAAGTCCCGCGAAACAACCCCGTCCACAGGGGCGCGGGCCTCAGTTTCGCGCCAGTTTCGCATCCTCATGCGAAAGAATAAACCGGGCACGACTAGGGCAATTGCCGCTTGTTTCGCACTTTCGCCAGTTTCGCACCATTTGGGAGTAACAACAGTGACCAACCCGTGCATCTGTGAGGACCTGGGAGAAGTTCCCGACCTTGCCAGCATCTGCAAGACCAAGGACGACTGGATGGAAGGCGCCGCACAGCTCCAACGTCGCAACCACCGGCTCCAGGAGCTCAAGCACCGACTGGCCATCCAGCTCGCACAAGCCCGTCTCAACGGAGGGGTTAGTCGATGACCGGAACCCCTGACTTTGTCCGCGCAGTCCGTGCCATCGAACAAGCCGAAAGCCGAGGCCGGCGCCGCGAAGCCGACTACTACCGGGGTCGGCTCAGAGCACTAGCAACTAGGGAGAACTAATGGACCGCTACACATACCGACGCCATTGGTCCGGCCACCTCGCCGCCGGCTGGACGTTCGAGCCCAGCAGCTCAGGCCCTCACCGTCCCGGCATCCGCTTCACATCCCCGGGCAACGCCGGCCGATGGCTCCCGCTGGATCATGTGGACGACTTCGCGGATGCCCTCAAGGCAGCGGCCAGGGCGTCCACCGCGCAGTACGCGAACCGCGCCTACGGCTGGGCCGCGTAGCCCTACACGGGACCCCCAAACAACACCGGAAGCCCCATCGAGCACCACGGGTGGGGCTTCCCCCATGCCCGAAAACGGGCACCAACGACAGGAGCAGCCCCATGATCGTCATCTTCCCCGTTGGGGAACTCATCGCCCGGGTAATCACCATTGCCGCGCAAATCCTCGGATAAGGAACCCAATAGCAACGCACGCACGCCCCTACACCTGGAATCAGGGCAAGCCCGACGAACAGATGGGTGTGAAAGTCCAGAACCGCAAGAACGGCGGATATGTCTTCATCCCCGCCGAAGATCTGTACGCCGTGGCAGACAAGCTCGTTGATATCGCCGAGCAGTACGAGAAAGAGAACTGATGTTCATCACCAAGCCCGAGCACGCCGCGAAGAACCTTGAAGTGTCTGCCACCATCACCGCGTCCCCGGCGCGCATCCGCACCCCGGAAGGCGACGTGCTCGACGCCGTCGCCGTGTTCACCGGGCGCCGCGTTTCCGAGGTCATCACGACCGAAGCAGCTAAGCGCCTGGCGTTCGAGATCGCCGACGCCCTCGAGGTGCACAACAAGTCCTGCAATGTGCGCCGGGACGTCAGCACCAACGACCGGTTCGCGGAACTCGCCGACCGATGAGCACCCGGCGCAGCACTGCACGACGCACCAGCTCGACCCGCCCCAGCACCGCCCGTAAAACCACTGGAAGGTACGCCATGAACCAGAACCTCACCGCCGACATCTACAGCACCGCGATCCCCGGATACACCGAGGCACGCGACCTCGCCGCCACCCTCGACCAGCAGGCCCGGGACGTCCTCACCGCCCACCCGGGCGAAGCCCCCGGGCAGAACGTCTCCCGACTCCTCACCGCCGCCCAGGAGGGCCGCAGCGTGCTCGACGCCGCCCACGAAATCATCGAACAGCGCCGCCGGCAGGAGAACACCGGGGAGGTCCACAAGCTAGTGTTCAAGGCCGCGCAGTCAGCGAAGCAGAACGTCGCCGACCTCACCACGGCACACCTGCTCGACGTCGTCGCGGAGATCCGCCACCGCGTGGAGACCGTCGGGGAGCAGCTCACCGACATGCCCCACCCCATCCCGGGCACCGCAGACGCCGCCATCGCCGCAGACAGGGTCGACGACTACAAGGCCGCCAAGGACCTCGTGGCCCGGTGGGAGTCCCTCGTGACCGTCTACAGCGCCGCGGTCCGATCCACCCTCCAGCCGCACGAGATGCGGACCCTCGCCGCAGCCGCGTTCACCCCGGACCCGCTCGAGCAACACCCGGTCTTCCTGGACCGTCGCGCCCACATCGCCGACGCCGCAGCATTCGCCGTGCGCACCCCCGCGCCCCTGGCACCGCTCATCGACTGGGCCCGCGCCCGCACCAGCGCCGGCAACTTCGCCCCGCGCATCAGCGGCGGGGACGCACAGCCCGAGGGAGCCAACCCGAGGGCATGGGTGCTCCACCTCGTCCAGGACGGCCCGCTGACCGTCCACGACCCGGACACCGCCCTGCGGCTGTGGACTCTGGCGGAGGTCATCACCGCCCCCCTGGACCCGCAGCGTCCCACCGAGACCATCGCCCGGCACACCGCCCTGGCGGAGTACCACGACCTTCTCGGGGAGGCAGAGAAGGCAGAGCACCACGCCAACGAGGCCCAGGCACTCGACCGCTCCCGACGCCGCGGCGCACTGTTCGGCTGACCCACACCACCGAGCAAGATCAGCCGGGCCCGTACTCCACACCGAGTGCGGGCCCGGCCCCGTCCGGAGGAGAACACATGACCGTCAGTCGACAACATCGGGCATTCCGGGAACGCCGCGCCTCCCTCGTGCGCAAGCGGCAACGAGAAGGCCGCACATGCTGGCTCTGCGACGGAGTGCTGAACTACGCGACACCAGGACTGCCCAACAGCGTGGAGGCAGACCACGTTACCGCAATAGCTGCAGGCGGGCACGTCCTCGGACCGCTCGAACCCGCCTGCCGCCGCTGCAACCAAAGCAGGGGAGCCAAGGACGCCGACTCCTACCGCGCCCAGCTCGCTCGCGAAGAAGCCAAACGACCCGCGCCCATCAGGCGCACCACGTCCTGGTGACAGGAACCCACCCGGGGGTCCCCCGTCCCGTCCCCGTGGACATCCCCGGGGCGCTAGTGCCAATCCCTCCGTGCACTTTGGTGAGATTTTGCCTCTATTGGCGCCTGGGAGGGGCTGGGAGGGTTCCTGGGGGCCTTTGGGGCCCTTGGTGATAACCCGTTTGGTTCCGCGGATTCCGGGCCGTTAGATCGGCGCTGAGCGATCCGACATTTCCGGGTGCTGTAACGGATATCGGATCGGAAAACGGATCGGGGGAACTGGGTTCAAGGCCCCATTAAGGGCAGGGAAACGTATTGATGCAGGATTTATTGAGGAGTTTGAGATGAGTGATAAGAGAAGGCGGGCACCGAGGAATCTAGGGGTTGCCGGCCAGAAGTTCTGGCGGCGGGTGCTGGATGACTACGAGCTGTCCCCGGCTGAAGAGGCCGTGCTCGTGCAAGCGTGCCGAATCATGGACTTGCTGGAACGGCTCGAGGTGGAGGGTGCGGAGCAACCGCTCACCGAGATGAGCCCGCAAGGGCGGGTGGTGAACCCGCTGCTTCGTGAGGCTCGGATGCAGCGACAGACGCTTGACCGGCTGGTGCGGTCACTGGGCATCCCGCTCGTGGAAGGCACTAGCCGCGGTTCGCGCCGCGGAAAGTCGCAGGAGGAGCCCACGGGGCCGCGCAGCTTTCGTGTCGTCGACGATGAGGACGCTGCGTGATGGCCTGCCGTGTGGTCGCTGAGGAGGATCTGGAGCCAGCTGTGCCGCGGTGGGTGGTGGAGTTCGACCCGGCCCGGTGGGGTGACACCAATGAGGGGTATGGGGCGTGGCAGCGCGCTGTTTGGGACTGGGCTGACGTTCATCTGTCCGCGGCTGAGGACCTGGGCGCCTGGATGGACGTCTGCAGTAACGCTCTACGGTCGAGGGGGCACTGATGGCGCGCCGGCAACGCAGCGCGGCGGAACAGGGCCCAGCGGTGCCTCGATGGTGCGTGGAATTCGACTCAGAGCGATGGGGAAGTATTCAAGAGTGGCGGGCGGCTGTGAGTCAGTGGGCGAAGACCAGCCTGCATCAGCGGGATGAGTTCGGTGCTTGGGTCGCTGTGGTCGCCAACTCGTATCGCGTCGTTCGGGAGTGGCGTCATGGCTGAACTATTCGGGCCGGTACGGTGATCCATGTTGGTCAAAGGATCACGGTGGCAGCTGGCGTCCTAGCCTCCATGGATGTGGAGGGGCGCGCACCGGTGAGCCTGTCCAGGCGGCTATCCACGCTAACAAGCAGTGCCACAAGCAATGCCCCCACTCGGCAACAGTGGGGGCATTGCTTGTGCGGTGGGGACTTTAGCCGCGGTGCGGGCGCGGGTTGGCTTTGCCCGGGTTGGCCTTTTCGTGGATTTCCCCGCTGTAGCCGTTGCCGTACCTGTCGCTGTCCTTGGCTTCACCGCTGACGTAGGGGCCTCGCTCCGTGCCGCCGGGATAGCAGTTGGTCGCGTTGCACTCCTTCACTTCTTGGCCCCAGTTGTCATCAGGGTCGGCGAACGCGGCTGTGGGCACGGCCAAGGACGCGGCAGCGATGCCGGTGGCCAGGATTAGTCGGATGCTCTTGGACATGGTGGTTCCCCCTGGAAGTTTGATTTGAGTGGGCCGATGATCCGGTGGATACATGCCGATGACCCGCTCCATTACGGTAGGCAGGGGCCGGAGGGTGCAGTAGTCCTAACCAGGGGGACGTGATCTGGTCGTGACCATGTGTCACATGGTCGAAAGCAAAAACATGGGCTGACGAGGGATCATATTCGTGAAGTGACCCTGCATTCCTGTCGTGCGATCGAAAATATAACGGGAGGTTGCGTACAGCGGCTGCGTCGTTGCGCCGTCGCCCGTGACGGTGGCCCTTCTCGAGGATCAGGCGGGCCGTGCCGGGTGGGCACTCATCTAGGCTTGGCGCTCCGCTCGAGCATGGCAGTTGCGCTCAGCGTCATGGCTGGTAGGTGTTGCGGTTCTCCCACTCTTTGAGTGCCTTGGGTGGGATAAGCCAACGTTTCCCGTTCTTGACTGCGCGTAGCCCTCCGTATTCAGGGCTGAGGCGGCGGAGTCGGCGGACATCGTGCTCGGAGCAGCGCAGGATTCCGGCAACTTCCGGCACGGTCAGATACGGTTCGGGCTTTTCCGTGTCGAAATAGTACGAGCCGTGTCAAATGGAATTGACGGATAAAACAGGCACCATTTCGAGGTTATTCGACGATCTCTGCTGAGAGTAGCAAAGCACCCCCGACAGACATTGCCGGGGGTGCTTTGCTATTCAAGATGTGTACTGCGCTGCGTCAGGTTACTGCAGTTCCCAGGTTCCACAGTTTGAGGTCTCAAAGTCCTGTCCCTCTGCGATGGTGACAGTGGGCCGTCCGCCGCCTGGGATGTCGTTGGAGATGATGTCGTCCCCGTTGGTGCCGCTGGTCAGGATCGCCCAGTAGCAACGGGAGCCGACGGTATCGGTGGTGCGGTAGGTGCCCGGGGCGATGTCCGTACCGACGGTCCAGGTTCCCTCGAGGATGGTGTTTTCGGCCTTCGTCTTCTCGGCGCCTGAGACCGCCTCTTCGCGCTCCTTCACGGCGCCTTCAGCCTCCTTAACCTTGCCCTCACGCTCCTTCAGCGCGCCCTCGGCCTCCTTGACGGCTTCCTCGCGCTCCTTGAGGGCTGCCTCCTTCTCCTCAAGCCCGGAAGACATGGTTTCGTACTCGCCCTGGAGGGAGCTGTAGTTAGCCTCCACCTCCTCTTTCTCAGAGGCGAGAGCCACGTATTCGGTGCTTGTCGTGGGGTCCGAAGCGCCGCCCATGGCCGCTCCCATGCTCAACAGCAAGAAGGCGCCAACTCCCATGCCAGTCCATTTCAGCCAGCGCTTCTTGCCCTTCTTCTTTACGGGTTGCTGACCGTAGTTGGGCTGGAACTGTTCAGGGTGCCCCGGGTAGGGGCCGGGCTGCTGGTTGTACTGAGGACCCTGAGGGAAGGATCCGTTCGGGGGGAACTGAGACATCGCGGTTTCTCTCGCTGGGGGATGTTGTCGTGTAAACATTAGTAAACAGTCAACTCAAGCGGGGAGTTCTAGCCCATGGGTGGCCCTCTGCCCTAGTGCATGGGGATTCATAATGTGAAATGGTGTGCTCCCTATCTGCCCAGCATCATTGATGTCCCTTCCAGGCGGGATAGTGCCCTGGGCGGCGGACCGCAGTGCCCTAGCAATGACTGTCTAGACACTGTCGTCAGACGAGGCCAAAAGCGGGTTCCCCGGTTCGGTTCGTGGTGACCTGTTGGATCATTTGGTGCATGTGCTCGCCGACGACGGGTTCGAAGTCGGTGCGGTAGTGGTTGGGGTCCTTCAGGGCGACGTCGATGCCGTGGGTAAGGATGACATCCTTCGTGTCGTAGAAAGGGATGCCGTGCTCGGCCTCGATGGCCCGTAGTTGCTCGGTGAGCTTCGCTCGTTCAGGGATCTGCGTGCCGTCCGATCCCTCGGAGTAAGTGGGGTTGACCGCCATCACCGGGGTCTTGAGGATTTCGCGGATACGCAGCAGGTCCCGAGCAATTTCGTCATGTTCTGCCCTTGAGTACGTCACGTGCTTGAGGAGGTGGTCCTCGGGGAGGTCCCCGGTGCGGCCGTGCATCACGTGGCGGCCGGCGTATCCGTCCCGCTCGGCGATGCCGTAGACCTTGTGCCCGTTAAGCTCCAGCCCCTTGAGGCGCTGCTGCTTCCAGGTGCCGACTTCCACGATGACCAGGTCCAGGTTCATCGGCCCGGGGTGTGCCAGGTTCTCGGGTAGCTCCAGATGGGTTTCGAAGACGACCTCGCGGTAGGCGGGGGGAATGGTCGTAAGGCCGGTCAGGATCTCGGCGGACTGGCGGGCCGCGGCGGCGGTGTGTGTGAACCACTGGAGATGCTTGTCGTGGTTGAGGAGCTGGATGCGTCCGGACGCGTGGAGGGTCCGCAGCGGCCGGATGACGCGGCAACTGCCCAGCGCCAGGACAGTGGGGGGATGCATAGGGGCATCGTAGGGCGGCGGGTCTGCGATCAGACCGCTTGGGGGAACGTGTTGCCGAAGTTCATAGTCATGGATGTCCGGGCACCGAGAAGCCCCGGCAGCTTCATGAGTGGGTGAAGGTGCCGGGGCCTCGTCAGTTTAGGTGGGTCAGTACTTTAATGCACTTTAATGCGTCCATTTTTCCGGCCAAGTCCTCCAGGTCCTTGATGAGGACGCGGAGTTCCTTTGTGGTGAGGTCCTGTTGGGTCTGGATGTTCAGCAGCACCCGTCCGCGCCGCTCGAAGGAGGCTCGCGACCACTGCACGGTCATGTCGTAGAGCTTGCCTTCGTACTGGTGCATTTTGGAGTAGTGGATGATGTCGCCTTCGCCGGCATCAGTGCAGAGGTTGGGGTCACAGTAGGCGGGGCAATCGCTGGTCTTCCGGGTGGTCTTGCGGGCGGTCATGGGGGCGGTGGCGGTGGTGCTCATGGTGTTCTCCTTAGGGGGGGGTCGGAGATGGGTGGGGGAGGCGCGTGCAGTCCGCAGAGAGTCCGCAAAAAGCCCGAATGCGGACCGAATCTGCCTATCGCCAACACACACAGAAACCGCGGAATCCTGCGGTGAACTACCATGTGCTAGTGCACACAAATAGGCTATGGACATTCCGCTTCAACGTCTGAGCGGGCCGGGCGATCGCGCTGGTGCGCGGGTCATTCGGGCTGAGGTCGCCGGCGGTTCTGCTTGGTCTCGGAGCGCCGACGTTTTTCCTCGATCCGCCGGCGCCGCGAGCCGGTCGTGGGCCGGGTCGGTCGGCGGACGGGAGCCGGGACCAGTGCGTCGCGCAGCAGGGCGGCCAGCCGCTGTCTCGCCGCAGTCCGGTTGCGTCGCTGCGAACGGTGCTCCGCGGCGCTGACGGTGAGCACCGTGCCCGACAGCCTCCCGGAGAGCCGGTCGAGGACGAGCTCGCGCTGGGCGTCGCTCAGCGCGGTCGTCGTGCCCAGGTCGAGGGCGAGCTGCACCCTGGAGTCGGCGGTGTTGACGCCCTGGCCACCGGGGCCCGAGGCGTGGGAGAACAGCTCGACCAGCTCTCCCGCCGGCACCCTCAGGCCGCGGGGCACGCCGGGCCCCGGCGGCACCTGCAGATCGTCCACACGATGATTGTGCCGCAACCGCGGCGAGGGCGCCGCCGGACCCGGTCGGAGGTCATGGAGCCGAGCGCTCCGCCCCGTCCTCCGCGCGCCCGACCAGCTGGAACCCGTGGAGACGGGCGACTGCCGGCGGGCAGCGACGAACGAGCTCCGCGACATCTGGCGGAAGTCGTCGCTGTGGCGCACCGTGATGTGGGGCATCATGGGTCCCGGTTTCACCGTGCCGCTCGCCGGGGCTCCTCCCGGCCACCGCGCACGGACCGCGACGAGAGGAAGTGGGCGTCATGACCGACCGGCTCACCGTGGGCGTGCTGGGCACCGGGATCATGGGCGCGGCGATGGCCCGCAGCCTGGCCCGGGCCGGGCACGCCGTCCGGGCCTGGAACCGCACCCGGGACAAGGCCGCACCCCTGGCCGAGGACGGCGTGCACGTCGCCGAAACTCCCGCCGAGGCCGTGTCCGGCGCCGACGTCGTGCTCACCATGCTCCGTGACGGCGCGGCGGTGGCCGAGGTGATGGACCGGGCCGCTGCCGCCCTGCGCCCGGGCGCCGCCTGGGTGCAGTCCACGACCGTGGGCGTGGGGTCCGTGGAGGAGCTGGCGGGTCTGGCCCGCGGGCACGGGCTGGTGTTCTTCGACGCCCCCGTGCTGGGCACCCGCCAGCCGGCCGAGGCGGGCCGGCTCACCGTGCTGGCCGCCGGCCCGGGCGAGCACCGGCCGGCCGTGGCGCCCGTGCTCGACGCCGTCGGCTCCCGCACCGTGTGGACCGGCGAGGACGGCGGGGCGGGCAGCGCGACGCGCCTGAAGCTGGTGGCCAACAGCTGGGTGATCGCGGTGACCGGCGCCGCGGGTGAGGTGCTGGCCCAGGCCCTGGACGTGGACCCGCAGGACTTCTTCGACGCCATCGCCGGCGGCCCGCTCGACATGGGCTACCTGCACGCCAAGGCCGCCCTCGTCCTGGAGGACCGCCTGTCGCCGGCCGACTTCGCGGTGGAGACCGCCGCCAAGGACGCCCGCCTCATCGTGGAGGCCGGCCGCGAGCACGGCGTCCGTCTGGACGTGGCCGCCGCCGGGGCGGAGCGCCTGGCGCGCGCGGCCGCCCGGGGCCACGGCCGGGAGGACATGGCTGCCGCCTACTTCGCGAGCTTCGACGAGCCCCCGGTCCCGTGAGGGCGGGCGCCGGCCGCCGGCGCGCTCACTGATCAGCAGCAGCAATCCCGCGCCGGGCCCGGGCGCTCAGCTGTCGTGCCCGGACTCCGGCTGAGGGGCCGCCGTGGCCTCGACGTACTCGTCGACGTCGACGAGCACCGCTCCTCCGGCCTGCGCCACGTGCAGGGCGACGGCGAGGCTCTCGACGTCGTCCTCGGCGAGGGGCTCGGCGGGGAGGGCGAGCTCGTAGCGCTCCTCGCCGTCGACGACGACGGGCGTGATCCGGGCGGACCCCGTGGTCAGGTCGACCACGGTGGGCGGGGCGGCCCCGGGCTCCTCCGGGAGGGCGCTCGGGTCGTGGGGGGTGGCAGAGAGGTCCATGCGTTCCGTCCTGTCGCTCGGGAATGCCGTCAGCCTACTGGCTGTTCGTCCCCGCGCAACGGATCGGCCCACGGGCACCGCCGTGTCCTACGCAGGCCCTCCCGCGGGGCTCCCGCTACCCGCCACCGGGGCTGCGCTCCGGCCCGGGGACGTCCGGGGCCGGAGCGGCGGAGCCGGTCTCGACCTCCGACGGCTCCGTGGTGGGCGTCGGCGACATCGTAGGGGAGGGGCTGACGGACACGGGGGCCGAGGAGGCGGGCGAGGAGTCCTCCCCGGCCCCGCCCGGATCGTCGCACCCGGTCAGGGCGAGCCCGAGCAGGGCCAGGACGGGGACGGTGGTGCGCATGGGGCGGCCTTTCCGTGCGGGGCGGTGCCGGGTGGTCCGTGGTGGCGGAGAGGCCCGCGTGCGTCCCCGGCCGGGGACGCACGCGGGCCTCTCCCGGCTGCCGGCGGGGACTAGAGGGCGCGGCCGCCGGGGCGGTCGTCCTCGATGGGCAGGCCCGTGACCGGGTCGATGCCCGTGGCGGTGTCCTCGCTGGTGAGGACGCTGTCCGGTCCGCCGTCGACCGACGTGCCGCTGGCCGGTGCGACCACCTGGCTCACGGTGGTGTCGACCGGGGCGGCGTCGACCGGGGCGGCGTCGACCGGGGCGGCGTCGACCGGGGCGGCGTCGACCGGGGCCGCGTCGACCGGGGCCGCGTCGACCGGGGCGGCGTCGACCGGGGCCGCGTCGACCGGGGCGGCGTCGACCGGGGTGGCGGCCTCGAAGGTGACCGGCTCGGCGTCGCCGGAGTCCTTGGACTTCGCGGCCGCGGCGGCGCCGGCGGCGGCCACCCCGGCCGCGGCCACGCCCGCGGCGATCACCTTCCCGGACACCCCGGCCTTGCCGCTGTCACCGCGGGAGCCGGCGGCGTCCTGAACCCCCGGAGCACCCACGGCCGCCCCCGGGTTCACCGCCCCGCGCCAGGCACCGGTGGCGTAGCCGGCGTCCTCGATGAACGCCTTGAACCGCTCCAGGTCCTTCTCCGCCTGGTTCTCCACGACGTTGAGCTTGTCACCGATCTTCTCCACCAGCCCCTCGGGCTCGTACTCCAGCACCAGGTGCACCTGCGTCTGGGCAGCGCCCACCGCCTGGAACTCCACGGTCCCGGCGTTGGTCGCGCCCTCGGTGGCGGCCCAGGAGACCTTCCGGTCCGGGACCTGCTCGAGGACCTGCGCCTGCCACTGCCGGCGCACCCCGCCCAGCTCGGCGACCCACTCCAGGCGGTCGTCGCCCAGCTGGCGCACGCTCTGCACCCCGCCCATGAAGTGGGGGAACTCCTCGAACTGCGTCCACTGGTTGTACACCGTGGTGACGGGCACGTCCACGACGACGGTCTTCTCGACTCTGGTGCTCATGGCATCTCCTTCGGGTCCGACGGACAACGGGTGGCGAACAGCCTGAATTCGCCAGTGTGCTTACGGTATACCCGAGGGCGACCCCGTGGCCAGGTCCGGGCCCTGGGGGGGGGGCTAGGTCTGCTGGGGCTCGGCGGTCGTCGCCTGGCCGGGCTGGGGCTTCGGGTCGGGCCCGCCGTCCGTGGCGAGGGCGATCGCCAGGCCCACGACGATCACCAGGGCCAGGGCCAGGGCGGAGAAGAGGGCGATGGTGGTGAACTTCGTGACCCCTCCGGGTGCGGGCCGGCGGTGGTTCTGGGACTGCTGCGACATGGCGGTTCCTCTCCGGGGCACGTGCGGGGCGCTCTCTGTGCGAGAAGCCTAGGCCAGGGCGGGGCCCGAGCGCAGCCCCCGGGGAGCCCGCGGGCGCCGGGGCCGGCTCAGCCCAGGACCCGCTTGATGCCCTCGCGCTCCTTCTCCAGCCGGCGCACCCGGCGGCCGAGCGTGAGGAGCCGGACCGAGCCGACGAGGGCCATGACGAGGGCTCCGGCGATCGCCGCGAACAGCATCGCGACGCCGAGGGGGAGGCTGAAGCTCCAGCCCAGGTAGCGGAAGTCCGCCGGGATGTTGTTCTGGAGGATGAAGACCAGCAGCAGGATCAGGACCAGCAGGCCGAGGACCAGGGCGACCCACATGGCTCCCGAGATGCCCCGGCCCCGGTGCTCGTCGAGCCGGGGATCCGTGCCCACCGGGGGCGGGGCCGCGGCCTCCCGGGGGACGGGGACCTGCCCCGGCGTGCTGCCGGTCGTGTCCCCGGTGTGCGGCGTGGGGTCCGTGCGACGTGCGTCGGAGGACTCCGGTGTGCGCTCCATGACGGCTCTCCCTGCTCCGAGGATGCTCCACTGCTCACGGTAGTCCCGCGCCGGGCGCAGCTGAAGCCCCCGCGGGCCTCAGCGGGTCGCGGCGGCCCGGCCGAGGAAGCGCCGGACCTCCGCGGCGACCCGCGCCAGGGCCTCCTCCTGGCCAAGGGGCGAGGACCGGCCGACCTTCAGCCCGTGGTCGGCGCCCTCGACGGGCACGACGTCGACCGCCGGCGGGCGGACCACCCCGCCCGCTCCCCCGGCCCTCACGGCCTCCACCACCTCGTCCGCGGAGCCGAACGGGTCCCGGGTCCCCTGCACGACGAGGGTGGGCGCCGTGGGCCGCAGGAGCTCCTGGGCCCGGGAGCGCTCCGGCCGCCCCGGCGGGTGCAGGGGGAAGGCCAGGCACACGACGGCGGCGGCGTCCACGGCCCCGGCCGTGCGGCACGCCACGCGCGCCCCGGCGCTGCGGCCCCCGACGACGACGGGCGCGTCCCCGGCCAGCTCGGCGACCACCGGGGCGGCGGCCAGCCACGCGGCGTCGAGGGCGGCCGGGCGCGGGGCGATCCTCCGGCCGGCGACCACCCACGGCTGCTCGTGCCGCACGACGGTGACGCCGTGGCGGGGGAGCTCCTCGGCGAGGGCGACGAGCTCGCGCGAGCCGGCGCCGCCGCCCGCGCCGTGCCCGAGCCACAGCACCGCCGACGGCACCCCGGCGGGGGAGACCAGCAGACGCCCCGGGCCGGCGTCCGTCGGCACGGCGAGCTCGGTGCTCCCGGTCGGTGGCGGCATGTCCTCCACGGTAGCCCGGCGGGCGCGGCGCTGCGGCCCCCGGGCCGGCGGCGCCGCGCAGGGCCTAGCATGGCGCCATGGCATCCCCGAACCCCGCCCGCGGCGCCCGGCCGAGCCGGGCGGACCTGGAGGCCGCCCGGAACACGACCCTGCCCGACCTCCTGGGGCCGGGCCTGAAGCTGCTGGTCTGCGGGATCAACCCCAGCCTGTGGGCCGCCGCGACCCAGGCGCACTTCGCCCGCCCGGGCAACCGGTTCTGGCCGGCGCTCTACGACGCCGGGCTGACCGGCCACCTCGTCGACTGCTCGGCCGGGATGACGGAGGCGGACCGCCGGCACGTCGTGGGCCGGGGGCTCGGCATCACCAACCTCGTCCGGCGGGCCACGGCCCGGGCGGACGAGCTCGACCCCGCCGAGTTCGTCGCCGGGCGGGCGCGGCTGGCCGAGCTCGTCGCCGAGCTGCGCCCCGCCGTCGTCGCGGTCGCCGGCGTCACCGCCTACCGGCACGCGTTCGCGGACCCGCGGGCGGTGCTCGGGCGGCAGGACCGGGAGCTGGCGGGGGCGCAGCTGTGGGCCCTGCCCAGTCCCAGCGGGCTCAACGCCCACGCCTCCCGCGCCGGCCTGGCCGAGGCCTTCGCGGCGGCGGGACGGGCCGCCGGCGTGCCGCTGGACCCGCGGCCCCCGGGCGGGGCGCTCAGACGAACAGCAGCAGGCTCAGGGCCATGAGGGCCATGCCGGCGATCAGCCCGTAGATCGACAGGTGGTGCTCGCCGTACTCCCGGGCCGTGGGCAGCAGCTTGTCGAGCGAGACGAACACCATGATCCCGGCGACGCCCGCGAAGACGACGCCGAAGAGGGCGTCGGTGAGGAACGGGCGCAGCAGCAGGTAGCCGAGGATCCCGCCCGCCGGCTCGGCCAGCCCCGACAGGAACGACCAGGTGAAGGCCTTCCGGCGGTTGCCGGTGGCGTGGTAGATCGGCACCGACACCGAGATGCCCTCGGGGATGTTGTGCAGGGCGATCGCCACGGCCACCGGGATCGCGACGGAGGGCTCCTGCAGGGCCGAGACGAACGTCGCGAAGCCCTCGGGGAAGTTGTGCAGGGCGATCGCCACCGCCGTGAGCATCCCCATGCGCATGAGCCGGCGGCTGCGCCCGTCGTCGTCGTGCGGGAACTCGTGGGGGTTGGCGCGCGCGGGCACGAGCCGGTCGATCACGGCGATCAGGGCGATGCCCGCGAAGAACCCGCCCACCGTGGCCCACGCCCCGCCGCGGTCGCCCAGCTCCGCCACGAGGGCCTGCTGGGCCTTGACGAAGATCTCGATCATCGACACGTAGATCATCACGCCCGCGGAGAAGCCCAGGCTCACGGACAGGAACTTGGCGTCGGTGCGCTTCGTCATCAGCGCCAGGAAGCTGCCCACCCCCGTGGCCAGTCCCGCGAACAGCGTCAGGGCGGAGGCGAACAGGATGTCGTTCACGGGCGGGTCGTCCTCGTTCCTGCGCGGGGCTGGGCGCTCGCAGTCTAGCGAAGGCCCGCCGGGAGGACGGGGCGCCGTGCGCCAGAATGGTGGGGTGACGCGCCGCCACGGGACCCCACGATGACGGCCGGGGCCTGGCCGGAGCGGGCGCCCGGTCTCGCCCGGGCGTACCTCTCCGCGTGGGACCTCGCCCCGGACGGCGAGGCGGTCCTCGACGGCGACGCCCTGGCGCGCCCGGTGACCACCGCCGCGGGGGAGCCCGCCGTGCTGCGGATCTCCCGGCCGCGGCCCGGGACGGAGCACGAGCACCTGGCCCTGCGGCTGTGGGGCGGGCGCGGGGCCGTGCGGCTGCTCCGGGCCGAGCCGGCGGACCGGGCGCTGCTGCTCGAGCGGACCCGGTCCGAGGACCTGCACGCCCTGGCGCCCCTCGAGGCGTGCCGCGTGCTGGGCGAGCTCGTGCGCACCCTGGCCCGTCCGCCCCGCCCGCCCTTCCTGCCGCTGTCGGCGCTGGCCCGGGGCTGGCTGGCCGAGCTCGAGGGCGCCGCCGGGCTCGACGCCCACTTCCCCCGACGGTTCCGGCTGCAGGCGGTGAGCACCCTCAAGCGGCTGCTGCGCGAGGAGCTGGACGTCGCCCTCGTCCACCGGGACCTCCACCACGGCGTGGTGCACGCCGCGGACCGGGCGCCCTGGCTCGCCGTCGGCGCGGACCCGGTGCTCGGCACCGCCGAGTACGCCCTCGTGCCCGGGCTGTGGCACCGCGCCGAGGACACCGGGCACGGCGGGGCCCTCGCGGCCGCGCTGGAGGACCGCGCCGAGGCGCTGGCCCTCGCCGCGGACGCCGACCCCGACCACGTGCGCGCCTGGGCCGTCGTGCGGCTCGCGCTCGCCGCCGCGCAGGAGGCCGGGCGGCCGGGCGGCGCCCCGCACCGCCGGCTGAGCCGGCTCGTGCAGCTGGCGAAGGCGGTGCAGAAGGGGGCCTGAGCGCCGGGGCCGGGCCCGGCCCTGCTCCCCGGCCGGCTCAGCGCTCGGGCGGCGGCAGCCCGAGCGCCTCGATCGTCTCCGAGGCCAGGGCGATGCCCGCACCGCTGTAGAGGTTGAACACCGTGCGCACGCCGTGCCCGCGCAGCTCCTGGACCTCGTCGTCGTACTGCGCCACGGCCGCGACCGTCCCCGTGAACCCGGAGGCGGTGAGCTGCTGCAGCGCCACGAGGTTGGACCCGTGGAACGGCATGGCCAGCACGGCGACCTGGACGTGGCCGGTCGCGATCACCCGCTCCCAGAACTCCTTGTCCGTCGCGTCGGCGTTCTGGACGTCGAGCCCGGCCGCCCGCAGCCGCTCGCTGCGGGCGGTGGAGTTCTCGATGCCCACCACGGAGAAGCCGTACTCGTCGGCGAACTCGTGGTACGCCGCCTGGCCGACCCGGCCCATCCCCAGCACGAGCACCTCGGCGTGGCCGATGTCGATCGGCCGGTCCTCCGGGTGCAGCTTCTGCTCCGGGTGCTCGGGCAGCCACGCGGCCAGGGCGGCCGGCAGCGGGGACCCGCGCCGGTTGACCAGGGTGGAGGCCACGAAGCTCGCCGCGACCGCCACGGAGAGCATGACGAGCCAGTCCTCGGTGAGCATCCCCGCGGAGACGCCGATGGCGCCCACGATCAGGGCGAACTCCGAGTAGTTGCTCAGGGCCAGGCCCGCCCGCACGGACGTCCGGCGGCGCAGCCCGAACACCCACAGCAGCAGCACGAACACGACGGCCTGGGCGGGCAGCAGCACGAGCAGCAGCAGGCCCGTGGTGACCATCTCGGGGGTCGGCAGACCGTGGAAGCCGATGGAGACGAAGAACGCCACGAGCAGCAGGTCCTTGACGGTGAACAGGGCGCGAGAGAGCTCCCCGGCGTTGGCGTGGGAGGCCAGCAGCATGCCCATCAGCAGCGCCCCCAGGTCCCCCTTCAGGCCCGTGGCGGAGAAGGCGATGTAGCCGGGCACGAGCGCCATGGCGATCCCGAACAGCGCCTGCATCTCGCCGTGGCCGATCCGGTCCCAGATCCGGCGGAACAGCCAGGCCCCCGGCACCAGCAGCACCAGCGCGAACGCCCACGGGCTGGGCGGGTGGCCGCTCGTGGCGGTCATGAACACGACCGCCGCGATGTCCTGGACCACCAGGATCCCGATCGCCACCCGGCCGTAGAGGGACGTCGTCTCGCTGCGGTCCTCGAGCACCTTGAACACCAGCACGGTGCTCGAGAAGCTCAGCGCGAACCCGGCCAGCCACAGGGAGCGGGGGCTCTCCTCGGGCAGGTGGAGTCCCAGCACCATGAGCACGCCCAGGAAGCCCGCGCCCAGGGCCGTGCTGAGCACCATGTGGGCGCCGGCGGTGCCCCACACCTCCTTGCGCAGCAGCGAACGGGCGTCCAGCTTGAGCCCGATGCCGAAGAGCATCAGCGTCACCCCGAGGTCGGCGAGCTGGCCGACGATCTCCAGCCGCTCCACGCCCATGCCGTTGAGCACGAAGCCGGCGGCGAGGAAGCCGACGAGCGGCGGCAGCCGCAGGAGCACGGCCAGCGCGCCCGCGCCGAAGACGACGACGAGGTAGACGGCGACTGTCGACACGGGCAGCTCCCTCGTCGGCGGGCGGGGACGTCACCAGTCTAGGGCGGGCTCCTCGGCATCCGCCCGCACCGCCCCGGGGGCTCCCGAGCGCCTAGAGTTGGGCCGAGACCTCAGCCACCGGAAGGACCGGAGCATGCACGAGACCCCGCGGCCCGCGGGCCGCACCGCCGCCCCGACGCGGGCCCAGCGACTGGACCGGCTGCCGTTCAACACCCGGCACCGCCGGCTGCTCGTCGGCTCGGGCGTCGGCTGGGCCCTGGACGCCATGGACGTGGGCCTGGTCTCCTTCGTGATGGCCGCCCTCGCCCAGCAGTGGGGCCTCGGCCCCGGGCAGCTGTCCCTGCTCGCCTCCATCGGCTTCGTGGGCATGGCCGTGGGCGCGAGCGTCGGCGGCCTGCTGGCCGACCGGATCGGACGCCGCCAGGTCTTCGCCCTGACCCTGCTCGTCTACGGCCTCGCCACGGGCGCTTCCGCGCTCGTGGGCTCCCTGGCCGCCCTCGTGGTGCTGCGCTTCGTGGTGGGCCTCGGCCTGGGCGCCGAGCTGCCCGTCGCCTCGACCCTCGTGGCCGAGTACGCCCCCCGCCGGATCCGCGGCCGGCTGGTGGTGCTGCTCGAGGCCTTCTGGGCCGTGGGCTGGATCCTGGCCGCCCTCATCGGCTACTTCGTGGTCCCCTCCTCGCCGGACGGCTGGCGCTGGGCGCTGGTGATCGGCGTCGTGCCGGCGGTCTACGCCGTGGTGGTGCGCCGCGCGCTGCCCGAGTCGGTGCGCTTCCTCGAGACCGCGGGCCGCCCGGACGAGGCGGAGGCCGCGGTGCGGGACTTCGAGCTCGCCCGGCCGCTGGGCCGCGCCCCCGCCGGTCCTCCCGCGGACGTCCCGGCGGAGGGCGGCACCGCGGAGGCCGGCCCCGCGCCCGCGGCACCCGGGATCTGGTCGCCCGGGCTCCGGGGGCGCACGACGGCCCTGTGGACCGTCTGGTTCTGCATCAACTTCGCCTACTACGGGGCGTTCACGTGGCTGCCCACCCTGCTGGTGCAGCAGGGCTTCACGCTGACCCGCTCCTTCGGCTACGTCCTGGTCATCACGCTCGCGCAGCTGCCGGGCTACGCCGTCGCGGCGTGGCTGATCGAGGTGTGGGGCCGCCGGGCGACCCTCGCGGCCTTCCTGGGCGGGTCCGCGGTGAGCGCGTTGCTGTTCGGCATCGCGTCGATGGGCACCGTCGTGCTCCCGTGGCAGGTGATGGCCTCCGGCATGGCCCTGTCCTTCTTCAACCTGGGGGCGTGGGGCGCCCTGTACGCGATCGGCCCCGAGCTGTACCCCACCGCGGTGCGGGGCACGGGCACCGGGGCGGCGGCCGCGTTCGGCCGGATTGCCTCCATCCTCGCCCCGCTGTCCGTGCCCCTGCTGCTGGGCGTCGGCGGGGAGGACCACGACCTGATCGTGGTGTTCGCCGCCTTCGGGGCCGCCTTCCTGGTGGCGGCCGCCGCGGCGTTCGCCCTGCCGGAGCAGCGGGGCCGGGCCCTGCGATGAGCGTCCCCGCGCCGGGCGGGGCCCCCGTCCTCACCGACCGCGAGATCGGCCTGGCCCGGCTGGGCGCCCAGGGGCTCCTCCGGCCCGGGGACCTCGCCCCGGAGGACGTGGTGCGCCGGCTCGGCGCCGTCCAGGCCCAGGACCTGCCCGGGGCGCTGGTCTCCGTCGCCCTGCGCCGCACGGCGGGGTCCGCCGGGCTCCGGGCGGCCTTCGACGAGGGGCGGATCGTGCGCAGCTGGCCCATGCGGGGCACCCTGCACCTGCTCCCGGCCGAGGAGCTGCGGGAGTGGCTCGCGGTGCTCGGGCCGCGCACGGCGACCGGTACGGGTGCCCGCCGCCGGGCCCTCGGCATCGACGAGCGGCTCGACGCCGCCCGGGAGACCGCGCTCGCGGCCCTGCGCCACGGCCCCCAGCCCCGCGGGCGCCTGCACGAGGCCTGGGAGCAGGCGGGGCTGCTGGGGGAGCCGGGGCGTGCGTACCACCTCATGCTCGCCCTGCACCTCGAGGCGACCCTGTGCCTGGGCCCCCTCGCCCCCGGCGCGCGCGACCAGCTCGTGGTGGCCGTGGAGCAGTGGATCCCCGCCCCGGCCGCCCAGGACACCGCGCCGGCGGGGGCCGGCGCGGCCGGGGCGGGCGAGCCGCCGCCCGTCGTCGTGCGCTGGGTCCGCCGCTACCTGCGCGGCCACGGGCCCGCCTCCCTGGACGACGCCGCCCGCTGGGCGGCCCTGCCCAGGACGGCGGTCCGGGCCGCGGCGGCCCGGCTCGACGACGTCGTGGCCGTGCGCGACCGCCGCGGCCGCGAGCTGTGGTGCGCCCGGGAGGTCCTCGAGGAGCTGCCCGGCACGGCGCGCCGGTCCGCGGGCGTGCTGCTGCTCCCGCCCTTCGACGAGTTCGTCCTCGGCTACGGGGACCGCTCCCACGTGCTGGCCCGGCCGCACGCCGCGCGCATCGTCCCCGGCGGCAACGGGGTCTTCCGCCCCACCGTGGTCGCGGGCGGGCGGGTCGTGGGGGTCTGGAGCCGCCGGCGCGCCGCCGCCGGGGACAGCCTCGTCCTGGAGCCGTTCGAGGAGCTCTCGCCCGCCCGCCGACGGGCCGCCGAGCGCGCGTTCGCGCGCCTGCCCGTGGTCGGCTGAGCGGGCCCGGACAGGGCCGTCAGGACCCCTCCGTGGCACCGGAAGTATCAGATACTTATCGTTTCGGTAAACGATCTGTTTCCCGGCATGTTCCCCGATGTGCCGCGTTCTACCTAGGGGTAATGTGTGACATCTGTGACCTGCGCCACGTTGACGGGCTCCCGGTGACCGGGACGCGCGGCACGGGCCACGACCCGTCATCACGACCGAGGAGAACGACATGCGATTCGATCGCGCAACCAAGGCCCTGGGACTCGCCGCCGTGTCGGCCGTGGCGCTGAGCGCCTGCGCCAGCGTCGGGGGGGACTCCGGTGCCGCCGGAGGGGAGACCGGCGGCGCGGGGGGCGAGGGCTCCGGCGGGGTCATCACCGTCGCGGAGACCAACAACGTCACGTCCCTCAACACGGGCACCGCGGCGCACAACAAGGACATCAACTCCAAGATCGCCTACATGACCCGCGACACGTTCAACTACATCGACCCGGAGCTGAACGTGGTCAGGAACGAGGGCTTCGGCACCTACGAGGTCGTCTCCGAGAACCCGCTCACCGTCGAGTACACGGTCAACGAGGACCAGCAGTGGTCGGACGGCAACCCGATCGACAAGGGCGACCTGCTGCTGTGGTGGGCGACGCAGTCGGGGCACTACAACGACGCCAGGACGGACGACGCGGGCGAGGCCGTCTCCGGCACCGACTACTTCTCCATCGCCGGCTCCACCGACATCCTCGGGCGCACCGACCTGCCCGAGTTCGGCGAGGACGGCCGGACCATGACGATCACCTACGACGAGCCCGTCGCCGACTGGGAGATCGCCTTCGACAGCGGCTACTTCCACCCCGCCCACGTGGTCGCCCAGCAGGCCGGGCTGGCCGACGAGGCCGCGCTGGTGTCCGCGCTCGAGGAGGCCCCCGAGGGCGACCCGGAGAAGCCGCAGGAGCGCCCCGAGCTGGACAGGATCGCCGAGGCCTGGAACACGGGCTTCGACGTCACCGAGACCCCCGAGGACAAGTCCCTGCTCGTGTCCAACGGCCCGTACATCATCGAGGAGATGGTCAAGGACCAGTCCGTCACCCTGGTGCGGAACGAGAACTACAAGGGCGACCACGTCGGGAAGGCCGACGAGATCACCGTACGCACCATCGGCGACTCCACCGCCCAGATCCAGGCCCTGCGCAACGGCGAGGTGGACATCATGGCGCCCGTCACCGTCACGAAGGACACCGTTGACCAGGTCGGCGGGATCGAGGGCGTGCAGGTGCTCGAGGGCGTGGACCTGTCCTACGACCACGTGGACCTCAACTTCGGCTCCGACGTGTTCGAGGACCCCGCCGTGCGCGAGGCGTTCCTCAAGACCATCCCGCGCCAGCAGATCCTCGACCAGATCGTCAGGCCGGTCGTCGAGGACGCCGAGGTCGTGAACTCCCAGCTCTTCCTGCCCTCGGAGCAGGCCTACGAGGACGCGGTCGCCCGGAACGGCGCCGCGGAGAAGTTCCCCGCGGAGCCGGACGTCGAGGGCGCCAGGGAGCTGCTCGCCGGCCGCACCCCGACCGTGCGGATCCTCTACAACAACGAGAACCCCGTGCGCGTGGACACCTTCGCGCTGATCAAGGAGTCCGCGGAGCAGGCCGGCTTCACGGTCGAGGACCTGGGCGACCCGAACTGGGGGGAGAAGCTGCCCGAGGGCAACTACGAGGCGTCCCTGTTCGGCTGGGTCAGCCCCGGCGTCGGCACCGAGGCCCTGACCCAGATCTTCAAGACCGGCGGCGGCGGCAACTACAACGACTACTCCAACCCGGAGGTCGACACCCTCGCCACGGACGCCCGCGTGACCGTGGACGAGGAGGAGCGCCTGCAGAAGATGTACGAGATGGACAAGCTCGTCATGGAGGACGCCTACGGGCTGCCGCTGTTCCAGAACCCCGGCTTCTTCGCCGTGGCGCAGGACGTGGAGGGCGTGGAGTACATGCCGAACCAGACCGGCGTCTTCTGGAACTTCTGGGAGTGGAACCGCACCGCCTGAGCCGAGAGCACCGGACCGGCGTAGCTGGGACGACGGGTGCCGCGCCGACCGACCCGGCACCCGTCGCCGCACCCCGACCGCTTCCCCCGAGGACCCCACATGATCTCCTACATCCTGCGCCGGCTCGTCACGGCCGTGCTCATCCTCTTCGGGGCGTCGTTCATCGTCTACATGATGACGGCGTTCTCCGGCGACCCCCTGGGCGACCTCTACGGGGTGCCCAACTCGGAGCGGCTCATCGCGGCCCGGGTCGAGGCGCTCAACCTCGACACCCCGCCCGTGCTGCGGTACTTCGACTGGCTCGGCGGCGCCCTGGGCTGCCTGGCCCCCTTCGCGGCGACGTGCGACCTCGGCGTCACCGTCGAGGGCCAGCAGGTGACCACGCTGCTCGCGGGGGCGATGGCCCAGACCATCCTGCTCGTCACCGCCGGCACCGTCCTGGCCATCGTCATCGGCATCACCCTGGGCATCGTCTCGGCCCTGCGCCAGTACTCCGGCCTGGACTACGGCGTCACGTTCTTCACGTTCCTGTGCTTCTCGCTGCCCAGCTTCTGGCTCGCGGTGCTGCTCAAGGAGTTCGTGGCCATCAGCTTCAACAACTTCCTCCTGGACCCGGTCGCGTCCTGGGCCACGATCCTCGCCCTCGCGGCCCTCGTGGGCCTCGGCTGGTACGTCGCGTCCTTCGGCGCCCGGCGCACCCGGCTCCTGCTGGGCCTCGCCGGGTTCGTGCTCACCGCGGCGGTGCTGTGGTTCCTGCTGGCCACCAACTGGTTCCAGCAGCCGGCCCTCGGCATCCCGCTCATCGGCCTCACCGGGGTGCTCGTGGCCGTGGTGGCCACGTTCCTGCTGGCGGGGCTGCGCAACCGGCGGGCCCTCCGGGCCGGGCTCGCGACCGTGGCGGCCGGGCTGGTGCTCTACTTCCCGCTGCAGGCCGTGCTCGCCGGCGGCGGCCTGCCGCGGGTGCTCCTGCTGCTCGTGGCCATGGGGGCGCTGGGCGCCGGCATCGGCTGGGCCTTCGGCGGCCACGACCGGGGCCAGGGCGTCCGGGTGGCCGCGATCACCGGGGTCCTGGTCATGGGCCTGGTCGTGCTGGACCGGTTCATGCAGGCGTGGCCCGAGTACCTGGACCACGGCCGGATCCGCGGCCGGCCCATCGCGACCGCCGGATCGACCACGCCGGGGATGTCCGGGGACTTCTGGATGACCGGCCTGGACCTGTTCACCCATCTCCTGCTGCCGACCATCGCCCTGACGCTGCTGGCCCTCGCGAGCTACAGCCGCTACTCGCGCGCCTCCATGCTCGAGATCATGAACCAGGACTACGTCCGCACCGCCCGCGCCAAGGGCGTCTCCGAGCGCTCCGTGGTGACGCGCCACGCGTTCCGCAACGCCCTCATCCCGCTGGCCACCCTGGTGGCCTACGACATCGGTGCCCTCATCGGGGGGGCCATCATCACGGAGCAGGTCTTCGCGTTCACCGGCATGGGGCAGCTGTTCGTCTCCTCCGTGCACAACGTCGACCCCAACCCCGTGATGGGCGTCTTCCTGGTCACCGGCATCGTGGCGATGGTCTTCAACCTCGTCGCCGACCTCGTCTACTCCGTCCTCGACCCCCGAGTGAGGGTGAAAGCATGAGCCAGCACTTCCCCGGCCAGGTCCCCGGCGGGCCCGGGTCCACGATCGACGGGGCCGCCGACGGCCGGGCCTCCCTCGCTCCGGGCGAGACGCCCGAGCAGGTGCGGGGCCGGAGCCAGGGGCAGCTGGTGCGCCGGCGCTTCCTGCACAACACCGCCGCCGTGATCTCCCTCGTCGTGCTCACGGGCATCGTCCTGCTCGCCGTGACCTCCATCGGAGTGGGCCCGGTCCCCGGCTGGTGGCGGTGGGACCCCACGACCACCGGGCCCATCGTCGAGGCCGGCGGGGCCCCCACGATGGGCCTGAGCCCGCTGCGGATCGGCGAGCACCCGTTCGGCCAGGACAACCTCGGCCGCGACCTGTTCGCCATGACCATGCAGGGCGCGCAGTACTCGCTGCTCGTGATGTTCATCGTGGGCATCGTGGCCGGCCTGGTCGGCACGGTCGTGGGCGGCGTCGCCGGCTACTTCCGCGGCACGACCGAGGCCGTGCTCATGCGCCTGACCGACGTCATCATCATCATCCCGCTCGTGATCATCGCCGCCCTGCTGGGCAAGATGGCCGGCGAGTACGTCCGCCAGCAGGGCTGGCCGACCTCGGCGACCGTGGTGGTCCTGGGGCTGCTGATCGGCGCCGCGTCCTGGCCCGCGCTCGCCCGCCTGGTGCGCGGCGAGTTCCTGTCCCTGCGGGAGCGGGAGTTCGTGGACGCGGCCCGCCTGGCCGGCGCCTCGAGCGGGCGGATCATCTTCCGGCACATCCTGCCCAACACGGTGGGCGTGATCACGGTGAACGTCACCCTGCTGATGTCCTCGGCGATCCTGCTCGAGACCGCCCTGTCCTACCTGGGCTTCGGCGTGCAGGCCCCGGACTGGTCCCTGGGCCGGCTGATCAGCGCCAACCAGACGGCGTTCGTGACCCGCCCGTGGCTGTTCTGGTGGCCCGGCGTGTTCATCGTGGCCATCGCCCTGAGCATCAACTTCATCGGCGACGGGCTGCGGGACGCGTTCGACCCCCGGCAGAAGAAGTTCAGCGCCAAGCGTGCCCAGGACGCGCCGGTCCGGGCCGCGCGCCCCGAGCGGCCGGCCGGGCCGAGCGGGCCGGGCGGGAGCACGGGCAGTGTGAGCACCCCGTGACGGGCACCCGGTCAGCCGGCCAGCACGGCCGCCGCCGCCAGGGCTCCCAGCACCAGCAGCACCAGGGTGGGGGCGGGGCGCAGCTCGGTGCGCACGGCGTCGTCCTCGGGGTCCCGGTCCGCGAAGACGTCCAGCGTCCCGTCCTCGACCATGGCCTGCCAGCGGCGGCGGATGGCGTCCGCCGCCGCCCCGCCGCGGGTGCTGAGCAGGTCCCCGGAGCGCACCGTCCCGTCGGGGCGCGCCGAGGGGTGCGTCCCGGTGAGGTCCCCGGGAGCACCCCGCAGGGCGGCCCGGGCGCCGCCCGCCGGCAGGGCGAAGCAGGTGACGGAGCGCTCCCGCGTCACGAGGGTCAGCGCGAAGCGGTTGCGCACGTCCACGAGCGCGCCCCACGGCACCACCACGGTGCGCAGCGGGTTCACGACCCGCACCCCCTCAGGCCCGACCCGCACGTGCGGGCGCCAGTACAGGTACCAGCCGAGGTGCGCCACGGCGGCCCCGACCAGCACGGACGCGACGGCGGAGGCCGCGCCGCCGCCGAGGCCCAGCCCCGCGATCACCGCCCCGAGCACCACCAGGAACCCCGTGAGCCAGGGGGCGGCGCCGGAGCGGAAGACGAGCGAGGACGCGGACGAGGGCACGGGAGCCATGCTAGGCGGGTCCGCCCCGACCCCGGCCCCGCGCGCGTCCCGGCGCGAGCACCACGACCCCACGAGGGAGAGCGACCATGAGCACCAGCAGCACGTCCGCCCCGGCCCCGCGGCCCGGCACCCCCGAGGAGGTGCCGGTGCTGCAGGTCGAGCACCTCAGCGTGGACTTCGGGGTGGAGAAGCAGTGGGTGCCCGCCGCGATCGACCTGAGCTACTCCGTGCACGCGGGGGAGGTGCTCGCGATCGTGGGCGAGTCCGGCTCCGGCAAGTCCGCGAGCTCGATGTCGATCCTCGGCCTGCTGCCCGCCAACGCGCGCGTGCGCGGCTCGGCGAAGCTCTCCGGCCAGGAGCTGATCGGCCTCGGCGGAGCCGCCCTGCGCAGGGTCCGCGGCGAGGAGGTCGCCATGATCTTCCAGGAGCCCATGACCGCCCTGAACCCGGTGTTCACCGTGGGCCAGCAGATCGTGGAGACCATCCGGATCCACCGGGACGTCTCCCCGGCCCAGGCCGAGGAGCGCGCCCTGGAGATGCTGCGCCTCGTGGAGCTGCCCGACCCGGGCAAGGCGTTCCGCTCCTACCCGCACCAGCTCTCGGGCGGGCAGCGCCAGCGCGCCATGATCGCGCAGTCGCTGTCCTGCGACCCCAGGCTGCTCATCGCGGACGAGCCCACCACGGCCCTGGACGTCACCGTCCAGGCCGAGATCCTCGACCTGATGCGCAACCTCAAGGACAGGCTGCGCTCCGCCGTCGTGATCATCACCCACGACATGGGCGTGGTCGCCGACCTCGCGGACCGGATCGTGGTGATGCGCCGCGGGCGGATCGTGGAGACCGGCACGGCCGCGCAGATCTTCGCCGCCCCCGCCCACCCCTACACGCAGGCCCTGCTCGGCGCGGTGCCGCACCTGGGCCGCGGCGGGGAGGGCGAGCAGACCGTGGACATGGTCGCCTCCCTCGAGCGGGTCGTCGAGGGCCGGACCCGGGCCCTGGACCGGGAGCCCGCCGCGGACACCGCGGCCGTGCGCGTGCGCGAGCCCGTGCTCGCGCTGCGCGACGTCGCCGTCGAGTACCCGAAGCAGGGCCGCAACCCCGCTTTCCGGGCGGTCGAGGGCGTGAGCCTGACGATCGCCGCGGGGGAGGTGCTCGGCCTCGTGGGGGAGTCCGGCTCCGGCAAGACCACGATCGGGCGCGCCGCCGTGGGCCTGCTGCCCGTGGTCGAGGGCTCCCTCGTGGTCGACGCGCAGGAGCTGCACGGGGCCTCCGCCAAGCAGCTGGGGCGGATCCGCAAGCACGTGGGCATGGTCTTCCAGGACCCGGCCTCGTCCCTGAACCCCCGGCTGCCCATCGGGGAGTCCATCGGGGAGCCGATGCACCTCGCCGGCCGGGCCCGGGGCGTGGAGCTGCAGCAGCGCATCGAGCACCTCCTGGACCGGGTCGAGCTGCCGCGCTCCTACCGCAACCGCTACCCGCACGAGCTCTCGGGCGGGCAGAAGCAGCGGGTCGGCATCGCCCGGGCCCTCTCGCTCGCGCCGAAGCTGCTCGTGGCCGACGAGCCCACCTCCGCCCTCGACGTCTCCGTGCAGGCCAAGGTGCTCGAGCTCTTCGAGCAGCTGCAGGCGGAGATGGGCTTCGCGTGCCTGTTCGTCACCCACGACCTCGCGGTGATCGACCAGCTGGCCGACCGCATCGCCGTGATGCGCTCCGGGCGGATCGTGGAGCAGGGCTCCCGGGAGCAGGTGCTGCGCTCCCCGCAGGAGGACTACACCCGCCGGCTGCTGGCCGCCGTGCCCCTGCCGGACCCGCAGGCCCAGCGCGAGCGGCGGGAGCTGCGGGCCCGGCTGAGGGCGGCGGCCTCCTGACCGCCGCGGCGGGGGACCCGGCCGCGGCGGGCGCGCCGTGGCCGGCCGCCCGGACCGCCGGATAGGGTGGGCGCATGATCGATCCCGCCCGCCTGCACTCGGACCTGTCCCGCCTCGGCCGCGAGACCGACCGGCTCCTGACCACCGTGGAGGCCCTCTCCGACGAGGAGCTGACCGCGCCCTCGCGCTGCGAGGGGTGGACCCGCGCCGACGTCCTCGGGCACCTCGCCTCCAACGGCCGGGCCATCCCCCGGCTGATCGACTGGGCGACCACCGGGCAGGCGCAGACGCTCTACGCGTCGCCGGAGGCCCGGGCGCAGGAGATCGCCGGGCTCGCCGCCCTGCCGCGCGAGGAGCTCGTGCGGCAGCTGCGCAGCTCCGCCGCCTTCTTCGCCGAGCAGGGCGAGCGGCTGGGCGGGGAGCTCGCGGTCGAGGAGGTGCACCTGCACGGCAAGCGGATCCCCGCGGCGTCCGTCGTCGCGCTGCGGATCGCCGAGGTCGTCGTCCACCACCACGACCTCGGCACGGCCTGGACCCTCGAGCAGGCCGAGCCGGAGTCGCTGCTCGACGCCCTGGAGGCGGCCGTGCGGACCCTGCGGGCCAAGGGCGCCCCGGGCCTGACCCTGGCCACCGAGGAGCGCGACGAGTGGGTGCTCGGCGACGGCGCCGTGCGCGTGGCGGCCGGCCGCGCGCACCTGCTGGCGTGGCTGGCCCGCGGCGACGCCGAGCACGTCGAGGCCGACGGCCCCCTCCCGGCGCTGCCGTCCTGGTGACCCGCCGGACCGGCGTCCCCGTCCTCGCCCGGCCCCCACGCCCGGCGCACGTCCCCACGGGACGGCCCGGGGAACGGCGGTCGCCCTGGGGGCTCGGCGCTGAAGAGCGGGGGCCCGGCGTGTCCCGGGCCCCGGGCCCCGGCGTCGCTAGGTTGGGGGCATGGACGACACCTTTGCGCAGCCCGCCGCGTTCGTGGCGGTCCCGCGGATCACGGGCCTGAGCGCCCACCGGAACGGCACCGTCGTGGCCACCGTGCAGAGCCTGACCGCGGACGGGAGCGAGTACCGCACGCACGCCGTGGCCCTCGAGGCCGGGCCGGTGCCCCTGACCCGCGGCGAGCACTCCGTGGGCAGTCTCGTCCCGGGCCCGGCCGGCGAGCTGTACTTCACCGCCGACCGGCCCACCGGGGACCCCGACGACGACGCCCGCGCCCGCCTGTGGGTGCTCCCGCCGCGCGGCGAGGCCCGCCTGCTGCTCGCCCGCTCCGGGGGGATCGGGGAGCTCGCCGTGGCCGGGGACCGGCTGTTCTTCACCGGGGGAGTCCTGCCCTCGGCCGCCGACGAGGCCGAGCACGAGCGGCTCGCCGCGGCGCGCCGGAAGGGCCGGGCCTCGGGGATCCTGCACGAGTCCTTCCCCGTCCGCCACTGGGACGAGGACCTCGGGCCCGAGGAGCCCGCGGTGTTCGTCGCCGAGCTCGCCGGCGCCACCGCCGACGGCTCCCGGCTCGCGCCCCGGCGGCTCCCCCTCCCGCCGGGCCGGCTCACCGAGTACACGGCGGCCCCCGACGGCTCGCTGGTGCTCGTGGCGCTGGAGACCCTCCGCCACGGCACCGAGCAGAGCTCGGACGTGTGGGCCGTGCCCGTCGACGGCGGCGAGGCGCGCCGCGTGGGCGCCTCCACCGCGCGGTACGAGTACCTCACCGGCCCGGTCAGCCCCTCCGGGACGAGGGCCCTGCTCGCCCGCTGGCAGCACTGGCTCGAGGGGCAAAGCTCCGACGCGGCGCTCGACGTCGTGGACCTCACCACCGGGCAGGTCACCCCGCTGGTCCCCGGGTGGGACGGCTGGCCGCTGGACCCGGTGTGGCTCGACGACGACACCGTCGCCTTCTGCGCCGACCACCGCGGCCGCGGCGCCGTGCACCTCGGCGCGGTCGGCGCCGCCGGGCCCCGCCTGCTCGCGGGCGGGGACGAGGACCCCGAGCCCTGGAGCTACGCCGGGCTGGCGGTCGCGGACGGCGGGCTCGTGGCCCTGCGCTCACGGGTGGACCGCGCCCCCGAGCCGGTGCGGATCGACCCCGCGGGCGGCGGCGTGCGGCCGCTGGCCCGCCCGGTCCCCGCCCCGGAGCCCGCCGGCCGCCTCGAGGAGGTGCACGCGGTGGCCGAGGACGGGACCCCGGTGCGCGCCTGGCTCGCCCTGCCCCCCGAGCCGGCGCCGGGGGGCCACCCCCTGCTCGTGTTCGTGCACGGCGGGCCGTGGGCCTCCACCAACGCCTGGAGCTGGCGCTGGAACCCGTGGCTGTTCACGGCCCGCGGCTACGCCGTGCTCCTGCCGGACCCGGCGATCTCCACCGGCTACGGCCAGGCCATGATCGACCGCGGCCAGCAGGAGCTGGGCGGCACCCCCTTCACCGACGTCCTCGCGCTGACCGGCGCCGCCGAGGCCCGGGAGGACGTCGACGCCGGGCGCACCGCTCTGCTCGGGGGCAGCTACGGCGGCTACATGGCCAACTGGACGGCCGGGCACACGGGCACCCGCTTCCGGTGCATCGTCACCCACGCCTCGCTGTGGAACCTCGGGACCATGGGCACCACCACGGACAACGGCGAGTGGCACCGGGCGGTGGCCCCGCGTCAGGCCGCCGAGTACTCCCCGCACCGGTTCGCGGGGCGGATCGAGGTGCCGGTGCTCGTGATCCACGGGGACAAGGACTACCGGGTGCCGATCGGGCAGGCGCAGGAGCTGTGGCACGCGCTGCGCCGCTACGCGCCCTCGGGGGGCCACCGCTTCCTGTACTTCCCCGACGAGGGGCACTGGATCCTCAAGCCCCAGAACGTGCGCACGTGGTACGAGACGGTGCTCGCGTTCTGCGACGAGCACGTGCTCGGGCGCCCCTGGACCCGCCCGGAGGCGCTGGGGTAGGCGGGATCACAGCGGAGGAGGGGCCGGCCGGGGTAGACTGGACGGCGGCCCGCTCTACGGGCGCCCCCGCCCGGACGCCTCCGGGCGCGCGGCGGCGCCGAGGGCCGCACCCACCGGGAGGGCCGAACCTCCCCCGCATCTCCACCCGAAGAGAGACCCAACGCGTATGTCTGTAACCTCCACCACCGCCCAGCGCGCCGACCTGCGCAACGTGGCCATCGTGGCCCACGTCGACCACGGCAAGACCACCATCGTGGACGCGATGCTGCAGCAGACGCACGCGTTCTCCGCCCACGGGGAGGTCGAGGAGCGCGTGATGGACTCCGGTGACCTGGAGCGCGAGAAGGGCATCACCATCCTCGCCAAGAACACCACGGTGTTCTACGACGGTCCCTCCGCGAACGGGGAGACCATCACCATCAACGTCATCGACACCCCGGGCCACGCGGACTTCGGCGGCGAGGTCGAGCGCGGCCTGTCCATGGTCGACGGCGTCGTCCTGCTCGTCGACGCGTCCGAGGGCCCGCTGCCCCAGACCCGCTTCGTGCTGCGCAAGGCCCTCGAGGCCAAGCTGCCCGTGATCCTCGTGGTCAACAAGGTCGACCGCCCCGACGCCCGCATCGAGGAGGTCGTGGGCGAGTCCATGGACCTGCTCCTGGGCCTCGCCTCGGACGTCTCCGAGGACGTCCCCGACCTCGACCTCGACGCCGTCCTCGACGTGCCCGTGGTCTACGCCGCCGGCAAGGCCGGGCGCGCCTCCGTCGAGCAGCCGGAGAACGGCACCCTGCCGGACAACGAGGACCTCGAGCCGCTGTTCAAGACCATCATCGAGCGCATCCCCGCCCCGTCCTACGACCCCGAGGGCGTGCTCCAGGCCCACGTCACCAACCTGGACGCCTCCCCGTTCCTGGGCCGCCTCGCGCTGCTGCGCATCTTCAACGGCACCCTGAAGAAGGGCCAGACCGTGGCCTGGGCCCGCGCGAACGGCGAGCTGAAGAACGTGCGGATCTCCGAGCTGCTGGCCACCAAGGGCCTCGAGCGCGTGCCGGCCGAGTCCGCCGGTCCCGGCGAGATCGTGGCCGTCGCCGGCATCGAGGACATCACCATCGGGGAGACCCTCACCGACCCCGAGAACCCGCAGCCGCTGCCGCTGATCACCGTGGACGACCCCGCGATCTCCATGACCATCGGCATCAACACCTCCCCGCTGGCCGGGCGCGTCAAGGGCGCCAAGGTCACCGCCCGCCAGGTCAAGGACCGCCTGGACAAGGAGCTGGTCGGCAACGTCTCGCTCAAGATCCTGCCGACCCAGCGCCCCGATGCCTGGGAGGTCCAGGGCCGCGGCGAGCTCGCCCTCGCCATCCTCGTGGAGCAGATGCGCCGCGAGGGCTTCGAGCTCACCGCCGGCAAGCCGCAGGTCGTGACCCGGACCGTCGACGGCAAGGTGCACGAGCCCTACGAGCACATGACCATCGACGTCCCCGAGGAGTACCTCGGCGCCGTGACCCAGCTGATGGCGGCCCGCAAGGGCCGCATGGAGGGCATGTCCAACCACGGCACCGGCTGGGTGCGCATGGAGTTCAAGGTCCCCTCCCGCGGGCTCATCGGCTTCCGCACCAAGTTCCTCACCGACACCCGCGGCGCGGGCATCGCCTCCTCCTACGCGGACGGCTACGAGCCGTGGGCCGGGGAGATCGAGTACCGCACCAACGGCTCGCTGGTGGCCGACCGCGCCGGCGTGGTCACCCCGTTCGCGATGATCAACCTGCAGGAGCGCGGGTCCTTCTTCGTGGAGCCGACCTCCGAGGTCTACGAGGGCATGATCGTGGGCGAGAACTCGCGCGCCGACGACATGGACGTGAACATCACCAAGGAGAAGAAGCTCACCAACATGCGTGCGGCCTCCTCGGACACCTTCGAGAACCTCACGCCCCCGCGCAAGCTCACCCTCGAGGAGTCCCTCGAGTTCGCCCGCGAGGACGAGTGCGTGGAGGTCACCCCGGACGCCATCCGCATCCGCAAGGTCATCCTCGACGCCAACGAGCGGCTGAAGGCCAACCGCGCCCGCGCCCGCGCCTGATCCCGGACCGCGACAGACGAGCGCACCAGGACCGGCCGTGACGCAGTCCGTCCCGTACTACCCCGAGCAGGGCGCCCTCGTGCACGAGGGCGCCCTGGCGGGCGTTCTGCCCCCGGGTCTGCGGCCCCAGGACGCCCGGCTGCTGTTCGTGCACGCCCACCCCGACGACGAGTCCATCGCGACGGGGGCCACGATGGGCCGCTACGCCGAGCTGGGGGCGCACGTGGTGCTGCTGACCATGACCCGGGGGGAGCGGGGCGAGGTCATCCCCGCGCCGCTGCGCCACCTGGAGGTCGGCCGGCCCGGCTGCCGGGACGACGGCACGGCGCTGGGGCTCTACCGCGTCGGTGAGCTGGAGGACGCCGCGGCGCGCCTGGGCGTGGCCGAGCGGTTCTTCGCGGGGGAGCCCCCGGCGCTCGACCCCGCCGTGGGCTTCGCCGGCGGGACGGGCCACTACCACGACTCCGGCATGTCCTGGGGCGCCGACGGGCGGGCCGCCCCGGCCGCCGACGCCTCAGCGCACAGCCTCACCGCCGCAACGGGCGACGAGGCCGCCGCCCACGTCGCCGCCGCGGTCCGGGCCGTGCGCCCGCACGTGCTCGTCACCTACGACGCCGACGGCGGCTACGGCCACCCCGATCACGTCCGCACCCACGAGGCGGCCGTGCGGGCCGTCGAGCTCGCCGCGCGCCCGGGCACGGGCCCGGACGGGACCCTCGCCGAGGCCTGGGAGGTCCCGCTCGTGTGGGCCGTCGAGGGCGAGGCCCGCCCGGACGACCCGCGCCCGCAGGCGGCGGTGCGCGGCTCCGCCGGGCGCAAGCGCGCGGCCATGGCCGCCCACGCCACGCAGCTGGTGCTGGCCGGGGACGGCTCCCGGTTCGCCCTGTCCAACGGCGTGTGGCAGACCTTCAGCGCCTTGGAGACCTTCCGGCTGCTCGCCGGGGACCTGCACGCCGCGGCCCCCGACGACGCTCCCGGAGCCGCCGCGGGGACCACGGCCGGACCGCTGTCGGTGCCCGCGAGCCTGCTGACGTCCGTGGCGGCCGGGGTCGTCGGCGGCAGCGTGGCGACCGTCCTGCACGGGGCCATCTGGTACTCCCCGGCCGGGTGGTGGCTGCCCTGGGGGCTGGTCTTCGGCGCGGCCCTGCTGCTGAGCGTGTCCGTGTGGGCGGGCACGGCGACCCGCCGCGTGTGGGCCGCGGCCGTGCCCGGGCTGGTCACCTACCTCGTGGCGTGGCTCTTCGCCTACGGCCGGGACGGCTCCGTCCTCGTGGTCACCGACCCGCAGGCGCCCATCGGCGTCGTGGGCCTGGCGTGGTTCGTGGTGGTCTTCGCCGCCACCGTGGTCTCCGCGCTCGTCACGGCCCGCTGGGTGCGCGCCCGGCGCCGGGGGGCCTGCCCCGCCTGAGCGGCTCAGCCCCGCCGCGGCCGCCGCGGGGGGGCGGGCGGGACCGCCCGGGCGGCGCGGACGTCGGCCGCCGCGATCACGACGTCGCCCCGGCGGGTGCGCACCGTGACCGTCCGCGCGTCCACGCCGGCCAGCTCGCCCAGGGCGTCGGTCAGCGGCAGCCCGGAGGCGTCGTCGGCGGGCAGGGCGTAGCGTACGCTCACGCGCGCGCCCTCGGGGAGCCCGGCGAGCAGCCGGAGCGCGGATGACGCCGATGTTGCGGATGTTGCGGGATCCATGCGCGTCATCGTAGCGAGGCGGAGGTCGTTAGACTGGCACGAGCACCCCAGCAGAAAGGTACGAACCACCGTGACGTACGTCATCGCCCAGCCCTGTGTCGACGTGAAGGACAAGGCCTGCGTCGAGGAGTGCCCCGTGGACTGCATCTACGAGGGCGAGCGCTCCCTCTACATCCACCCCGACGAGTGCGTGGACTGCGGGGCCTGCGAGCCGGTCTGCCCCGTCGAGGCCATCTACTACGAGGACGACACCCCGGAGGAGTGGGCCGACTACTACAAGGCCAACGTCGAGTTCTTCGACGACCTCGGCTCCCCGGGCGGCGCCGCGAAGCTCGGCAACACCCACAAGGACCACCCCATGATCGGGGCGCTGCCCCCGCAGAACCAGGGCGCGCAGTGACGGTGACGGCCCGGCCCTTCGGCCTGGACCTCCCGGACTACCCCTGGGACACGATGGCCCCCTACCGGGCCGTCGCCGCGCAGCACCCGGACGGCGTCGTGGACCTGTCGATCGGCACGCCCGTCGACCCCACCCCGGCCGTGGTCCGGGAGGCCCTGGCGGGTGCCGCCGACGCCCCCGGCTACCCGACCACCCACGGCACCCCCGCCCTGCGGGAGGCCGTCGTGGCGTGGTACGGGCGCCGCCGCGGCGTGCCGGGGCTGGACCCGGACGCCGTGATGCCCACCGTCGGCTCCAAGGAGCTCGTGGCGTGGCTGCCCCTGCTGCTCGGGCTGCGCCCGGGTGACGTGCTCGTGCGGCCCACGGTGGCCTACCCGACCTACGACATCGGGGCGCGGCTCGCCGGCGCCGAGGCCGTGGCGGCGGACGACCTCGACGAGCTCACCCCGGAGGTGCGCTCCCGCGTGCGCCTGGTGTGGATCAACTCGCCCGCCAACCCGACCGGGCGCGTGCGGGACGTGGCCTCGGTGCGGCGGATCGTGGACCAGGCCCGCGGCCTCGGGGCCGTCGTGGCCTCCGACGAGTGCTACGCGGAGCTCGGCTGGGGCGCGTGGGACGTCCAGCAGGGCGGCACGCCCGTCCCGTCCGTGCTGGACCCCCGGGTCACCGGCGGGGACCACGCCCTGCTGCTGTCCGCGTACTCCATGTCCAAGCAGTCCAACGTGGCCGGCTACCGTGCCGCGTTCCTGGCCGGGGACGGGGCGCTCATGCGCAGCCTCGTGAACTCCCGCAAGCACGCCGGCATGATCGTCCCGGCACCGGTCCAGGAGGCCATGCGGGCGGGCCTGGGCGACGACGAGCACGTCCAGGCGCAGAAGGCGCGCTACCGGTCCCGCCGGGAGCGGCTCGTGCCGGCGGTCGAGGCGTTCGGGCTGCGGATCGAGGACTCCGAGGCGGGGCTCTACCTGTGGGCCACCGCGGGCGAGGACACGTGGGAGACCGTGCGCCGCTTCGCCGAGCAGGGCGTCGTCGTCGGCCCCGGCGTCTTCTACGGGACGGCGGGCGAGGGCCACGTGCGCCTGGCCCTCACCGCCGCCGACGAGCGGATCGACGCGGCCGTGGAGCGCCTCCGCGGCGCCTGAGGAACCCGGGCGGCGCGCCCGCCGGCCCCGGCGCGGGAATTGGTCGCGGCGCGGACCGAGGAGTAGGTTGGACCTGATTGATGCCGTGTCCCGCGACACGCTCCTGCCGCGCCCGAGGTGGTGCCCGGCGGGTCCGGTCCGGAAGCGGCCACTGAACCCATCCGCGGAGGACGAACATGACTGAGTCTGCACAGGGGCCTGCGACGGCCCAGCTCGCGTACGGCGAGGGCCGGAGCCTGGAGCTCCCGATCCTGGATGCGACCGAGGGCAACAAGGGGTACGCGATCTCCAGCCTGCTCAAGGAGACCGGCAACGTCTCCTTCGACCCGGGCTTCGTGAACACCGCCAACGCGCGCTCGGCGATCACCTACATCGACGGCGCCAACGGCATCCTGCGCTACCGCGGCTACCCGATCGAGGAGCTCGCGGAGCACTCCAGCTTCATCGAGACCGCGTACCTGCTGATCTACGGCGAGCTGCCCACCCCGGAGCAGCTGGCCGACTTCGACACGCGCATCCGCCGCCACACGATGGTCCACGAGGACCTCAAGAGCTTCTTCAACGGCTTCCCGCGCAACGCGCACCCGATGCCGGTGCTGTCCTCGGCCGTGTCGGCGCTGTCGACGTTCTACGCCGACTCCCTGAACCCGTTCGACGAGGAGCAGGTGGAAATCTCCACGATCCGCCTGCTCGCCAAGGTCCCCACGCTGGCGGCGTACGCGTTCAAGAAGTCCAAGGGCGAGCCGATGCTCTACCCGCACAACGAGCTCAACTACTCGGAGAACTTCCTGCGGATGTGCTTCGGCGTCCCCGCCGAGGACTACGAGATCGACCCCACCATGGCCAAGGCCCTCGACGTGCTGCTGATGCTGCACGCCGACCACGAGCAGAACTGCTCGACCTCCACCGTGCGGCTCGTGGGCTCCTCCCACGCGAACATGTTCGCGTCGGTCTCCGCCGGCATCAACGCCCTCTACGGCCCCCTGCACGGCGGCGCCAACGAGGCCGTGCTGGCCATGCTCAACCGGATCCAGCAGGACGGCATCAAGCCCGAGGACTTCATGGAGAAGGTGAAGAACAAGGAGGCCGGGGTCCGGCTCATGGGCTTCGGCCACCGGGTCTACAAGAACTACGACCCGCGCGCCCGCATCGTCAAGGACTACGCCCACGACCTGCTGGAGAAGCTCGGCGGCAACGACGAGCAGCTCGAGATCGCGATGCGCCTGGAGGACAAGGCCCTCGCCGACGACTACTTCGTGGAGCGCAAGCTGTACCCGAACGTCGACTTCTACACCGGCCTGATCTACAAGGCCATGGGCTTCCCGGAGAAGATGTTCACCGTGCTCTTCGCGATCGGGCGCCTGCCCGGCTGGATCGCCCAGTGGCGCGAGATGATCGAGGACCCCGAGAGCAAGATCGGCCGTCCGCGCCAGCTCTACGTGGGCGAGGGGGAGCGGCACTACCCGCAGGCCTGAGCCGCGCCCGCACGACGGCCGGGGCCGCGCGTCCTCCCGGGGGACGCGCGGCCCCGGCCGTTGGCCGTGCCCCGGTAGGGTGGGGCGCATGAGCGAGCAGCGGCACACCCCCGACCGGATCACGGAGCTCGGCCCGGACGAGGTCTTCGTCTTCGGCTCCAACGCGCGCGGCGCCCACCTGGCCGGCGCGGCGCGCACCGCCGTCGAGCGCTTCGGGGCCGAGCCCGGTGTGGGCCACGGACTGCGGGGGCGCTCCTACGCCATCGACACCATGAGCGGCTTCGCGGTCCTGGAGCGGGAGGCCGCCGCGTTCGTGGACTTCGCCCGGGCCCACCCCGAGCTCACGTTCTGGCTCACCCGGGTGGGCACCGGCATCGCGGGCCACGACGAGCGCAAGGTCGCGGACCTCTTCGCCGGCGCCCCCGCCAACGTGGTCCGGCCCCGGGGCTGGTGAGCCCCGGGGCCGCCGCTCAGGCGCCGGTGGCGTAGCCCTGCGGGTTGCTGCGCTGCCAGTTCCAGTGGTCGCGGCACATCGTGTCGATGTCGCGCCGCGCCGACCAGCCGAGCTCGGCCAGCGCCGCCGAGGGGTCGGCGTAGGAGACCGCGGCGTCGCCCGGGCGCCGGGCGACGACCTCGTAGGGGACGGTGCGCCCGGAGGCCCTCTCGAAGGCCGCGTGGACCTCGAGCACCGAGTAGCCCTTGCCCGTGCCGAGGTTCCAGGTGTGCACCCCGCCGTGGGCGGCGACGTGGTCGAGCGCCTTGAGGTGGCCCTCGGCGAGGTCCACCACGTGGATGTAGTCGCGCACCCCCGTGCCGTCGGCGGTGGGGTAGTCGGCGCCGAAGACCCGCAGCTTCTCCCGCCGGCCCACGGCCACCTGGGCGATGAACGGCAGCAGGTTGTTGGGCACGCCCGTGGGGTCCTCGCCGATCCGGCCGGACTCGTGGGCGCCGACGGGGTTGAAGTAGCGCAGCAGGGCGACGCTCCAGGACGGGTCGGAGGCGGCGAGGTCGACGAGCATGTCCTCGATGTGCTCCTTGGTGCGCCCGTAGGGGTTCTGGGCGTCCATGGGCTGCTTCTCGGTCAGCGGCATCTGCTCCGGGGCGCCGTAGACGGTCGCGGAGGAGGAGAAGACGATGGAGCGGCAGCCGTTGGCCTCCATCGCCTGCAGCAGGTTCAGGGTGCCGGTGACGTTGGTGCGGTAGTACCACAGGGGCTTCTCGGCGGACTCGCCCACGGCCTTGAGCCCGGCGAAGTGGATCACGGCCTGGGGGCGGTGCTCGGCGAAGAGGGCGTCCAGGCCGGCGGGGTCCAGCAGGTCGGTCCGGGAGAACGCGGTGACCGGCCGGCCCGCCAGTTCCTCGACCCGCTCCAGGGAGGCGCGGGAGGAGTTGGCGAGGTTGTCCATCACGACGACGTCGTGGCCTGCGTCCAGCAGGGCGAGGACGGTGTGCGAGCCGATGTAGCCGGTTCCCCCGGTGACGAGAATCTTCATGCCCTCAGCGTATCGGCCCCGGCGGCAGGCCCGCTCAGCGGCTCGCGAGGACGACGACGAGGTCGGCGGCCGCCGGGGCGCCGTCGGGGTGGGCCTCGGCGCCGGCCCGCCAGCCGGGGGCGGGCGCGAAGCGGGTGGTGCGCTGGTCGTCGCGGACCCAGGTGCGCCCGTCGAAGGAGACCTCGGTGATCCCCAGCTCGGCCGCGTGGGCGAGCGCCCAGTGCGCCGCGGCCCAGCCCGCCGCCTCCTCCGGGCCGGGCACGACCACCCGGTCGCCGTCGGCCCGGGGCGCGGGCAGGGCGGTCCCGAGCGCGTCGGCGAGGGCGCCGGCGGCCCGCGTCGCGTCCCCGGGCTCCGCGGGCGGGGGCAGCACGCAGTTGAGGGAGGCCTCGCTGCGCCCGGTGAGGCTGTCCGCCCAGGCGCGGGCCAGGCCCTCGTGCTTGGCGTACGCGTCCGGGTGGGCGGAGCGCTGGACGGCCTGCGCCGCCTCGGTCACGGGCAGCGAGCGGTAGTCGGTCGTGGCGAGGCGGTCGTAGAAGGCGCGGGTGGCGTACTCGGGGTCGAGGATCTGCTCCACCGTGCCCCAGCCCTGGGACGGGCGCTGCTGGAACAGGCCCACGGAGTCCCGGTCGCCGTAGTCAACGTTCACCAGCGCAGACTCCTGCATCGCCGTGGCCAGCGCCACGACGGCCGCGTACGGGTCGGCGCCGCGCTCCACGGACTCCGCCGTCACGAGCGCGGCGTTGGCCGCCTGCTCCGCGGAGAGCACGTGCCGCCGGGGCTCCCCGTCGGCGCCCGTGGTCGTCACCACGCACCGCGGCTCGCCGGCGGAGGGCCGGCCCGCGCGCAGCTCCACGGCGACGAGGGCGGCGGCGGCCACCAGCCCGCAGCACAGGAGGAGGACGAACAGGCTCAGCCAGGCCGTCCTGGTGCGGCGGCCGGAGGCGGGGGAGGACACGGGAACTCCTGGACGGGCGGAACGGGGAGGGGACGGGGGCCGAGGAGCGGGCGGCCGGTGCGGCGGCCGGGAGCACCGGCCGGGAGCACCGGCCGCCCGCCGGGAGGGGGAGGAGCCGGGGCTCAGTTGGCGTGCAGCGCCGCGTTGAGCTCCACGGTCCCGCCGGCGCGCGGCAGGACCTCGACCGCGCCGGTGAGGGAGTTACGGCGGAACAGCAGGTTGGGCACCCCGGACAGCTCCGAGGCCTTGGCCGTGGACTCCTGCCCGTCGGCGTGCACGCTCACCCGGGTGCCCGCGGTGACGTAGAGCCCGGCCTCGACCACGCAGTCGTCGCCCAGGGAGATGCCCACGCCCGAGTTCGCGCCGAGCAGCACCCGCTCGCCCACGGTGATCCGCTCCTTGCCGCCCCCGGAGAGGGTGCCCATGATGGAGGCGCCGCCGCCGACGTCCGTCGCGTCGCCCACGACGACGCCGGCGCTGATCCGGCCCTCGACCATCGACTGGCCGAGCGTGCCGGCGTTGAAGTTCACGAAGCCCTCGTGCATCACGGTGGTCCCCTCGGCCAGGTGGGCGCCCAGCCGGATCCGGCTGGCGTCACCGATCCGCACGCCGGAGGGCACCACGTAGTCGACCATGCGCGGGAACTTGTCGACGCTGTGCACGGTGACGTGCCCGCCGGAGGCCCTGAGCCGCACCCGCAGGGCGTCGAGCTCCTCGGCCAGCACGGGCCCGCGGTCCGTCCAGGCCACGTTGGCCAGCAGCCCGAAGACGCCGTCCAGGTTCAGGGTGTTCGGGCGCACGAGGCGGTGGGAGAGCAGGTGCAGGCGCAGGTACGCGTCGGCGGCGTCGGCGGGGGCGTCGTCGAGGTCGACCACCGTCTCGACGACCTCGGCGCGCACGTTGCGCTCCGGGTCGGCGGTGGCCGCGAGCCGCAGCTCGGCGCCGAGCGCGGTGTCGACCGCGCCGGACAGGGACGGTGCGGGGTACCAGACGTCGAGGACGGTGCCCTCCTTGGGGCCGGAGGCCACGACGGTGGCCAGGCCGAGTCCGGAGGCGGGACGGGAGGTGGAAGCAGTCATGGCCTCCATCCTAGGGGGACCGTCGCGGCCGGTCCGCCCGGGGGCCGCCGCTATGCTGGCGCCATGACTGCCCCCGAGACCGCCCCCGGGACCGTCCCCGGCGCCGCCCGTACCCTCGACCTCGCCGCGGACCCCGCCGACCTCACGGCGGCCCTGGTCGACCTGCACTCCGTCTCCGACCACGAGGGCCCTCTCGCCGACGCCGTGGAGGCCGCGCTGCGCCGGCTGCCGCACCTGAGCGTGCACCGCGACGGGGACGCGGTGGTCGCCCGCACCGAGCTGGGCCGGGCGGAACGGGTCGTGCTGGCGGGCCACCTGGACACCGTGCCGCTGCCGACCGCGCCCGGCGCCCGCGGGACCGTCCCCTCCTCGTGGGCCGACGGCGGCCGGGTGCTCTACGGCCGCGGCACCGTGGACATGAAGGGCGGCGTGGCCGTCCAGCTGGCGCTCGCCGCCGCCCTCACGGCCCCGAACCGGGACGTCAGCTACGTCTTCTACGACCACGAGGAGGTCGACGCGGCCTCGAGCGGGCTCGCCCGGCTGCAGCGCAACGCCCCCGCCCTGCTCGCGGCGGACTTCGCGGTGCTCCTCGAGCCCACCGACGGGACCGTGGAGGGCGGGTGCAACGGCACGATGCGGTTCCGGATCACGACCACGGGCCGCGCCGCCCACTCGGGCCGGTCCTGGATCGGCGACAACGCCATCCACAAGCAGGCCGACGTCCTGGCCCGCCTCGCCGCCTACGAGGCGCGCACCGTCGCGGTGGAGGGTCTCGAGTACCGCGAGGGGCTCAACGCCATCCGGATCACCGGAGGCGTGGCCGGGAACGTGATCCCCGACGCGGCGAGCGTGGAGGTCAACTACCGCTTCGCCCCGGACCGGACCCCCGAGGAGGCCCTCGCCCACGTGCGGGAGGTCTTCGCCGGCTACGAGTTCCAGGTCACGGACCTGTCCCCGGCGGCCCGCCCCGGCCTGGACCGCCCGGCCGCGGCGGCGTTCGTGGCCGCGGTGGGCCACGAGCCGAAGCCGAAGTACGGCTGGACCGACGTGGCGCGCTTCTCGCAGATGGGCGTGCCGGCCGTGAACTTCGGCCCCGGCGACGCCCTGCTCGCCCACACCGACGACGAGCACGTGCCCGCCGAGGCCGTGCGGCAGTGCTACCGCGCCCTCGCGGCCTGGCTCACGGACTGAGCGGCTGGCGCGGCCGGCGGGCCGTCAGGCGGTCTCCTCGGCGGCCAGCGGGCCCTCCGCCGGCCTGGTCGGGCCCGCCGTCCGGTAGCTGAGGAACCGGGACAGCCAGGCCGCCAGGACCGTGAGCAGGTAGTTGATGACCACGAAGACCAGCGCGGCCACGAACAGGGCCTGGAGGATGTTGCCGTCCCCGGAGCCGAGCCGGCGGGCGCTGGCCAGCAGCTCGGGATAGGTGATGATGTAGCCCAGCGCGGTGTCCTTGAGGATGACCACGAACTGGCTGACCATCGACGGGAGCATCGCCGTCAGCGCCTGCGGCAGCTCCACGAGGCGCAGCGTCCGGGACGGCGTGAGGCCGATGGCGAGGCCCGCCTCCCGCTGGCCCTTGGGCAGCTGGTGGACGCCGGAGCGGATCAGCTCCGCGATCACGGAGCCGTTGTAGAACATCAGCCCCAGCACCACGGCCCAGAACGGCACGGCGGCGGGCTCCACCAGGTCGGCGCGGCCGATGCCCAGGTAGAAGAAGATCATCATCACCAGCACGGGCACCGCACGGAAGAACTCCACGACGGCGGTCGAGACCCAGCGCACCGGGGCGAGCTGGGAGAGCCGGCCCAGCCCGAAGACGAGGCCGAACGCCACGGAGAGCACCACGGCCAGCAGCGCCGCCTTCAGGGTCTGCACCAGGCCCGGCAGGAGGAAGTTCTCCCACGTGCGCCCGGTGAACAGGGACGCCCACTTCGTGGCGTCCAGCTGCCCCTGGTCCGCGAGCTTGCCGAGGACGGCCCAGGCGAGGGCGGCGACGAGCAGCACCCCCACCACGTTGAGGACCGCGGTGGTCCGGCGGGCCCGGGGCCCCTGGACGTCGAAGAGGACGTTCTGGGCCGTCGAGGAGGCCATCAGCGCTTCACCGCCAGTTTCCGGGAGGCCCAGGTGGTGAGCAGGCCCACCGGGACGACGAGCAGGACGAAGCCGAGCGCCACGGTGAGGAAGACCGCGATGATGACGTCCGGGCGGAACTCGATCATGGTCTTCATCAGGGCCGAGATCTCGGTGACGGACGCGGCCGCGGCGACGGTGGTGTTCTTGGTCAGGGCGATGAGGGTGTTGCCCAGCGGGGTGATCGCCCCGCGCAGCGCCTGCGGGAAGATGACCAGCCGGGCCGCGGGCAGGAAGCTCAGCCCGATCGCCCGGGCGGCCTCGGCCTGGCCCACGGGCACGGTGTTCACGCCGGAGCGGATGGCCTCGCACACGAACGCGGCGTGGTAGACCGTCAGGCCGAGCACGGCGTAGACGAAGAAGTTCCGGTTGAAGTCCGAGGACAGGGCGATGCCCAGCTGGCTCCACACGCCCAGGATCAGGAACACCAGGATGATGGTCAGGGGCGTGTTGCGGAACAGGTTGACGTAGCCGGTCCCGAGCAGCCGCAGCGACGCGACGGGGGAGATGCGCATGAGCGCGACCAGGGAGCCCAGCAGCATCGACCCGATCGCGGCGAAGAAGGTCAGCTTGATGTTGACCCAGAAGGCGCCGAGCACGTCGTACTGGGCGAACAGGCTCGCGAAGTCGTTCAGGTAGTCGGTCACGGGAGCTCCCGGAGCTCGCGCAGGTCCTGGGTCACGGCAGTGCCCTTCGTCGGTCGGTCGGCGGGTCGGCGGTCCCGCGGGGTGGCGGCGCGGGGAGCGGGACGGGTCCCGGGTGCCGTGGCCGGGCACGGGGCCCGGCCACGGCACCGCTCACGCGCGGGCGGCGCGCGGGTCCCCGCTCAGGCGCAGGGCTCCGGCGTCGGCGGGTTGAGCTGGGCGTTGAACTCGTAGTCCGCGCCCTCGGTGTTCGCGGTCACGGCCTCCTGCCAGGCGCCCTCGTCGATCATCTTGGTGATGGCCTCGTTGATCGCCTCGCACCGGTCGGAGCCCTTGGGCAGGCCCACGCCGTAGTTCTCCTCGGAGAACGTGTTGCCGACGACCTTGAACTTGCCCGCGTTGGCCTCCGTGGAGGCCAGGCCGGCCAGGATGATGTCGTCGGTGGTCACCGCGTCCACCTGGCCGGACTCCAGGAAGGTCACGCACTCGGCGTAGCCGCCCTGCTCGACGAGGTTCACCCCGGGCACCTCCTCCTTGACCTTGACCGCGGAGGTCGAGCCGGTGACCGAGCACAGGTTCTTGCCCTCGAGGTCCTCGGGGCCGGTGATGCCGGTCTCGTCGGCGCGCACCAGCAGGTCCTGGCCGGCGACGAAGTACGGGCCCGCGAAGTCCACGGTCTGCCGGCGCTCGTCGGTGATGGAGTAGGTCGCGAAGATCATGTCGACCTGGTCGTTGGCGAGCATGTTCTCGCGGTTCGCCGAGGGGGACTCGACCCACTCGATCTGGTCCTCCGCGTAGCCGAGCTCCCCGGCCACGTACTTGGCGACGTCGACGTCGAAGCCCGTGTACTGGTCGCCGTCCTGGAAGCCGAGGCCCGGCTGGTCGAACTTGATGCCGATCCGGACGGTCTCGCCGCCCCCGTCGCCGCCGGCGGTCTCCGAACCGCCGCCGTCGCCCCCTCCGCACGCGGTGAGGGTCAGGGCGGCCACGGCGGCCATCGCGGCCAGTCCGAGGGGCTTGGTGTGGCGCATGGTGTGCTCCTTGCTTCAGGTGGGAACGATGGGTCGGAGGGGACGGCGGGTCAGTGCCCGAGGATCTTGCCCAGGAAGTCCTTGGCGCGCTCGGAGCGCGGAGCGGTGAAGAACTCCTCCGGGGTGCTCTCCTCGACGATCTGCCCGTCCGCCATGAACACGACGCGGTCGGCGGCCTTGCGGGCGAAGCCCATCTCGTGGGTGACCACGATCATCGTCATGCCCTGCTTCGCGAGGGCCACCATGGTGTCGAGGACCTCGTTGATCATCTCGGGGTCCAGGGCGGAGGTCGGCTCGTCGAAGAGCATGACCTTCGGGTCCATGGCCAGGGCGCGGGCGATCGCCACGCGCTGCTGCTGGCCGCCGGAGAGCTGGGCGGGCAGCTTCTCCGCCTGGTTGGCCACCCCGACCCGTGTGAGCAGCTCCATGGCGCGCTGCTTGGCCTCGGCGGCCGACTTCCCCCGGACCTTCATGGGCCCGAGGGTCACGTTCTGCAGCACGGACTTGTGCGCGAAGAGGTTGAAGGACTGGAAGACCATCCCGACGTCGGCCCGCAGCCGCGCGAGGGCCGCGCCCTCCTCGGGCAGGCGCTTGCCGTCGATGAGGATCTCGCCGTCGTCGATGCCCTCGAGCCGGTTGATGGCGCGGCACAGCGTGGACTTGCCGGAGCCGGAGGGGCCGATCACGACCACCACCTCCCCGCGGCGCACCGCGAGGTTGATGTCCTTGAGCACGTGCAGGTCCCCGAAGTGCTTGTTGACGTGCGAGACGCGGACCAGGGCCTCGCCCCCGCCCGGAGCGGGGGGCGACGCGGCGGGCGGTGTGGCGTGTGACATACCGTCGAACATAGTCGAAATCGAGGGGGTGCGAGGCTCCGGGCGTTGCGATTGCGTAAAATATTTACTCGTCCGTAGCCCCGTGTTCCAGGCTCCGCGCCGCGACGCGGGGCGGCGCCGGCGGCCCCGGCGCATAGCCTGGGAGCATGAGCGAACTCCTCCTCGCGCTGACCGGCGTCGTGCTGCTGCTGACCGTCGTGGCGGTGGTGGTCCTGGGCCGGGACCGCCCGCCGGCGTGGGCCTCCCGCGGCGGCGTGGGCCCCGAGCCCGCCCCGGACGCGCCGCTGGTGCTGCCCGAGCACCCCGGCCCCGACGACGTCGGCCGGATCGCGTTCCACGTCCGCCGCCGCGGCTACGACCCCGAGGAGGTCCACGCGGTGCTCGACCACCTCGCCCGGCGGCTGCCGGAGGAGGGCCCGGCCACCGGCCCGGCACCGCGCGCGTGAGCTCGCCGGCGGCCGTCCGGACCGGCCTCGCGCGGGCGCTCTGCCGCCTGACCGCCCTGCCCCCGTGGGCGCAGGCCCTGCTCGTCTGGGCGGCGTCCCGGGCGTGGGGGTGGGCGGTGTTCACCACGGTCGCCCGCCGGCAGGGCCCGGGGCCGTGGGGCGACGGCGCCCTCGGCTACCTGGCCTTCGCCGGGACCTGGGACTCCGACTGGTACGAGCGCATCGCCCGCGAGGGCTACCCCGGGACCGTGCCCCGCGACGCGGTGGGCCGGGCGCAGGAGAACGCGTGGGCGTTCTACCCCGTCTTCCCGCTGCTCGTGCGGGGGCTCATGGCCCCCACGGGCTGGAGCTGGGACGCCACGGCCTCGACGGTCTCCCTGCTGGCGGGCTTCGGGGCGGCCGTGCTGGTGCTGCGGCTCTTCCGGCGCCTCGCGTCCCCGGCCACCGCCCTGTGGGGACTGGCGTTCGTGGCGTTCGCCCCGGTCGCGCCCGTGCTCCAGGTGCCCTACGCCGAGTCGCTGCACCTGCTGCTGCTCGCCGCGGCCCTGCTGCTGGTCTGCTCGGGGCGCCACCTCGAGGCGGCTCCGGTGGTGCTGCTCATGTGCCTGACCCGCCCCGCGGGCGTGCCGTTCGCGGCGGCCCTCGGCATCGCCTGGTTCGTGCGCACCCTCCGGCGCCGGCGCTCCGGGCGGCTGCGGCGCGCCCGCGACGCCGTCGACGGGCTGCTCGGGCTCGCGCTGTTCTCGTGCGCCGCCGCGCTCGCGTGGCCGGCGCTCGCGTGGTGGGCCACGGGGGAGCCGGCGGCGTACACGGACACCGAGACGGCCTGGCGGGGCGAGGACCTGCGGCTCGTGGCGCCGTGGTTCGCCACGGGCGCGGACCTGTTCGGCCCGGTGGCCGGCGCCGTGGCGCCCGTGCTGCTCGTCGCCGGCGCGGCGGCGCTGCTGCGGGCGCGGGGAGTGCGGGAGCACCTGGACCCGTTCGTGCGCGGGTGGCTGGCCTGCTACGGGGTCTACCTCCTGCTGTTCCTGCACCCGCAGACCAGCACCTTCCGGCTGCTGCTGCCGCTGTTCCCCCTGGCGCTGCCGCTGGCCGCGGTCTCGGACTCCCGCGCCTACCGGGTGGCCTGCGTGCTCGCCGGCGCCGTCCTGCAGCTCGTGTGGGTGGGCTGGCTGTGGCACTGGAAGCAGCTGCCGGGGGGCGGGGACTACCCGCCCTGACCGCGCTCCGGCCGCGCCCCGGCGTGCGCTGTGCCCGCCGGGGTGGTCCCGGGCAGGTGCGGCGGCTCGGATAGGATGGGAGTCACAGCTACTGAGGAAGAGGAGTTCCCACATGGCGGCCATGAAGCCGAGAACCGGTGACGGACCGATGGAGGTCACCAAGGAGGGGCGCAGCCTGATCATGCGCGTTCCGCTCGAGGGCGGCGGACGGCTCGTGGTCGAGCTGAAGCCGGACGAGGCCGCGGAGCTCAGGGAGTGCCTGGCCGGCGTGACCGAGTAGCGTCACCCGGACGGCGGCGAGGGGCCCGGCACCGCACGGTGCCGGGCCCCTCGCCGTTGCCGTGCCCGCTCAGCGGCGCACCGCCAGCAGCAGCCCCGACCCGGTCGGCAGCAGGGCGGTGCTGAAGCGCTCGTCCTCGCGGAACAGCCGGTGCACGGCCCGCATCGTGCGCGTGTTGTCCTCGCGGTTCGCGGGCTGGGCCACCTTGTCCTGGTGGAGGGCGTCGTTGACGGCGAGCAGCCCGCCCGGGCGCAGCAGGCGCACCGCCTCCTCGGCGTAGTGGAGCGTCCCCTCCGTGTCGGCGTCGAGGAACACGAGGTCGTAGGCGCCGGCGGTCAGCCGGGGCATCACGAGCGAGGCCCGGCCCGGGATCGTGCGGGTGCGGCTGGTCGGCGCGCCCGCCTCCCGGAAGGTGTCGCGCGCCGCGCGCAGCGCCCGGATGTCGGTGTCGATGGTCGTCAGCACGGAGCCCGCGGGCAGCCCGCGCAGCAGGGCGAGCCCGGAGACCCCCGCCCCCGTGCCCACCTCCACGACCGTGGACGGGCGCGCGGCGGCGGCGAGGACGGTCAGCGCGGCCGCGGTGCCGGGGGTGACCGGCGGGATGCGCAGGGCGAGGGAACGCTCCCGGGCGCGGTAGGCGAGCTCGTCCTCCACGGCGAACGCCTCGGCGTACGACCAGCTCGTCGTCTTGTCCGCGCCCATGTTCCGCCCTTCGTCGCTCCAGTGGATGCGCGTCATCTTACCGGCTGGCCCCCGCGCGGCCCGGCCGCCCGCCCCGGCCGGTCGATGTCCAGTCCGCGCCCAGCTTCCCCGCCGATCATGGAACGACGGAGCCGCCGCCCGCCCCACGACCCGCCCCGGAGGAGGTCCCATGGCCCGCCCGCACCGCACCGGCCCCGCGCCGGCCCGGCGCAGCAACGCGGTGCCCGTGGCCGCCGCCCTCGCGAGCGCGGCGCTCACCCTGCTCCTCGGGTCCGGCTACGCCGTCGGGCGCACGGTCGTGGCCGCGGAGCCCGAGGGCCACGAGGAGCAGGTCCCGGTCGCGGCGTGGACGGGCACCGGCGGGGTCCTGCACGCGGACGACGCCACCGCCGCCCAGCTGCGCGCCGAGGGCTGGACGCTGCCCACGCTCGCCGCCGACGGGTACCGGGTGGCGTCTATGACCCGGGGGACCCTTGCGGGCCGGCCGGTCGTCACCATCGCGCTCCACCACGGCGAGGACAGCGTCGTCGTCGTGGAGCAGCGCGGGCGGGTGGACCCGGACAACCCCATGGACGGGCTCACCGGGCTGCCCGTGAGCGCGGAGGGCCTCGAGCCCTCCGCCGTCGCCGGGGTGCCCCTGTGGGTCGACGCCGGCCCGCCGTGGCGCGCCGTGCTGGCGGGGGAGGGCGTCGTCTACACCGTCGCCGCGGACACGAGCCCCGCCACGATGGCCCACACCGTCAACCTCGTCGTGGCGGACGAGCGGGGACGGGTCGTCGCGCCCGCGGCCGGCGATCCGGGCGTCGTCCCGACCGTGCTCGCGGGCCTGCGCGAGATCTTCGACTGAGCGGCCGCTCCGCCTGCGGCTGGTAACCTTCCACTGTGCTCGGCATCAACGGCGGCGAAGCGATCATCCTCGTGCTCCTGGTCCTGTTCATCATCGGGCCGGAGCGGCTGCCGGAGTACGCGGAGAAGCTCAAGGAGTTCGTCAAGGCCGCGAAGCGCTACGCCACCGGCGCCACCGAGGACCTCAAGCAGACCCTCGGCCCCGAGCTGGCCGACGTCGACTGGCGCAAGCTGGACCCGCGCCAGTACGACCCCCGCACCATCGTGCGCCAGGCCCTGCTCGAGGACGACGAGCCGGAGAAGCCGGTCGCCGCGCGCCCCGCGCCCGTCCTCAGCCGGCTGGCCCCGGGGGAGCCCGCCCCCTTCGACAGCGAGGCGACCTGAGCCGGACCCGTCAGCGGGGTCCCAGGCCCAGCGGCCGCCCCGCCAGCCCGCGCGGGCGCGTGCCCAGCGCGTCCGCGACACCGCGCAGCGCGCGTGCCGCGGGCGAGTCCGGCGCCGACCACACCACCGGGCGTCCTTCGTCCCCGCCCTCGCGGAGGGCGACGTCGAGGGGCACGGCGCCGAGCAGCGGCACGTCGTAGCCCAGCCGCCGGGTGAGCGACTGCGCGATCCGGGCCCCGCCCCCGGAGCCGAAGAGCTCCAGCACGGTCCCGTCCGGCATCGGCATCCCCGCCATGTTCTCGATCACCCCGGCCACCGTCTGCCCCGTCTGCAGGGCGAGGGCGCCCGAGCGCTCGGCGACCTCGACGGCGGCCTGCTGGGGCGTGGAGACCACGAGGACCTCCGCCGACGGCAGCAGCTGCGCCACGGAGATCGCGACGTCGCCCGTGCCCGGCGGCAGGTCGAGGAACAGGTGGTCGAGGTCCCCGAAGTGCACGTCGGTGAGGAACTGCTCGACGGCGCGGTGCAGCATCGGCCCGCGCCACGCGACCGGCTGCTCCGGGTCCACGAACATCCCGATGGAGATGACCTTGAGCACCCCCTCCCGGGAGCCCGTGCGGGCCGCGGCCGGGACCTCCACCACCGGGGGGAGGATCATGTCCTCGACCTGGGTGGGCCCCCGGTCCACGCCCAGCAGGCCCGGGACCGAGAAGCCGTGCACGTCCGCGTCCACGATGCCCACCGACCGGCCCTGCGCGGCGAGGGCCGCGGCGAGGTTCACGGTGACCGTCGACTTGCCGACCCCGCCCTTGCCGCTGGTCACGGCGTGCACCCGGGTCAGGGACGAGGGGTCGTTGAACGGGACGGTGCGGGTGTGCCCGACGCGCTGCTTGAGCGCCGCGCGCTGCTCGGGGCTCATGTACCCGATCTCCACGGCCACGGAGCGCACGCCGGCCACGTCGGCGACGGCCTCCCGGACGTCGGCCTCGATGGTCGAGCGCAGGGGGCAGCCGCGGATGGTCAGCAGCACGTGCACGCGCGCGTGCCCGGCGCCGTCGAGCACGGCCGAGCGGATCATGCCCAGCTCGGTGACGGGCCGGCGCAGCTCGGGGTCGAGCACCCGGTCGAGGGCGCGGCGCAGCTGCGGGTGCAGGTCCTCGGCGGCCAGGGGGTCGGCGGGGCCGGGGACGGGGGTGCGGAGCTCAGACACGGGGGATCTCCCTGGTCTCGGGGGCGGAGGGGCGCCGGCGGGCGGGCCGGCGCGGCGGGCGGGGCTGGGACCGGCCCGGGCCGCCGGCCTCGGCCCGCTCCTCGGGGGCGGGGCCGTCGTCCTGGGACTCGAGGATCTCCTCGAGCACCGAGCGCAGCTCGGAGCGCACGAAGTCGCGGGTGGCGACCTCGCGCAGGGCGATCCGCAGGGAGGCGATCTCCCGGGTCAGGTACTCGGTGTCGGCGAGGTTCTGCTGCGCGCGCCGGCGGTCCTCCTCCTGCGTCACGCGGTCCCGGTCGTCCTGGCGGTTCTGCGCGAGCAGCAGCAGCGGCGCGGCGTAGGACGCCTGCAGGGACAGCATCAGGGTGAGCAGGGTGAAGTTCAGGGCGCGCGGGTCGAACTGGGCCGACTCGGGGGCGAGCGTGTTCCAGCCCAGCCACACGGCCACGAACACCGTCATCCACAGCAGGAACTGGGGGGTGCCCATGAAGCGGGCGAAGCCCTCGGTCATCCGGCCGAACGCGTCCGGGTTGGGCCGGAACCGGTCCAGCAGCCCGGGCCGGTGCTCGCGCGGCTGGTCCAGCGCGTTGCCGTGGGCCGCGCCGGGGGAGCGCCGGGACTCACTCATAGCGCTTGCCCACCTTCCGGATCGGGGTGCCGTCGTCGGCGGTGCGCCAGTCCTCGGGCAGCAGGGCGTCGAGGACGTCGTCGATGGTGATCGCACCCACCACCCGGTCGTGGTCGTTGACCACGGGGATGATGGTCAGGTCGTAGGTCGCGAGCTCCCGGGCCACGTCCCGCAGGGAGGCGAGGTCGGAGACGGGCTCGAGGGACCGGTCGATGAGGTTGCCGATCGCCTCGGGCGGCGGGTAGCGCAGCAGCTTCTGGGTGTGCACCATCCCCAGGTACTTGCCCGTGGGGGTCTCCAGCGGTGCGCGGGAGACGATCACGGCCGCCGCCACGGCGGGGCTGAGCTCCTCCTGGCGGATGTGGGCGAGGGCCTCCGCCACCGTGGCCTCCGGCGGCAGGATGATCGGCACCGGGGTCATCAGCGAGCCCGCGGTGCCCTCCTCGTACTCGAGCAGCCGCCGGACGTCCTCGGCGTCCTCGGGCTGCATGCGCTCGAGCAGCTCCTCCGCCTCGGCGTCGGGCAGCTCGTTGAGCAGGTCGGCGGCGTCGTCGGGCTCCATCTCCTCGAGCACCGTCGCCGCGCGCTCGGGCTCCATGCTGGTGAGGATGAAGACCTGGTCCTCCTCGGGCAGCTCCTGGAGCACGTCGGCGAGCCGGTCGTCCTGCAGCTCGTGCGCGATCTCGAGCTTGCGCTTGTCGGACATGTCGTGGATCTCGTCGGCGAGGTCGGCGGCCTGCTCCTCCTCGTGGGACGCGACCCACTGGGTGGCCGGCTGGTGGCCCGCGGCGGACGGGTCCCCGGTGTCCTCCCAGTCCACGATCAGGGTCTCGTTGCGGCGGCGCATCAGCCCCCCGGTCGTCGCGGTGCGGCGCACGAACAGCTGGGTGACGACCCAGTCCCCGGTGTTGCGCTTGCGCTCCATGGCCATGTCCTCGACCGTCGCGGTCCCGGAGCCGTCCCGGAGCACGACGGTGCGGTCGAACAGCTCGGCCACGGCGAGGGTCTCCGCCCCGCGCTGCTCGAAGCGGCGCAGGTTCACGAGGCCCGTGCAGATGATCTGGTCGGCGTCGATGCTGGTCACCCGCGTCATGGGGACGAACACGCGCTTCTTGCCGAGGACCTCGACCACGAGGCCCACCACGAGGGGGCGGCGCGACGGGCGCCCGTGGCGGGAGCCGCCCCGCATGAGCACGACGACGTCGCGCAGCCGGCCGAGACGGTCCCCCAGGGGGTCGAACACGTCGAGGCCGATCAGGCGCGCGAGGAAGATCCTGTTGACGTTGCTGCTCACCGTACAAGACTACCCACCGGGCCGGTGCGGGGCCTCCGCGGGCCGGCGCCGGCATGCGGCGCGGTCCCAGCCGGATGGGGAACAATGGGGCCATGAGCTCTCCACGGTCCGCGTCCGCCGCCAGCCCCGCCCTCCGAGGCCTGCCCCGCGGGGAGGTGATCGGCCGCTACGGCTCCTACGCCGACGCCCAGAAGGCCGTGGACCACCTCGCGGACGAGCAGTTCGAGGTCGCCAAGGTCGCGATCGTCGGCAACGACCTGAAGTCCGTGGAGCAGGTCACGGGCCGGCTCAGCTACCCCCGGGTCGCCGGGCAGGGGGCCCTCAACGGGATGGTGTTCGGGGCCTTCCTCGGGATGATCATGTCGCTGCTCGGCGGCGAGCAGTGGGTCTCCTCGCTGCTCGTGTCCGTGCTCATGGGCGGGGCCTTCTGGATGCTGCTGGCGACCGTAACGTACGCGATGCAGCGGGGGAAGCGGGACTTCACCTCGACCAACCAGATCGTGGCGACCTCCTACGACGTCGTGGCCGCCCCCGAGGTGGCCCAGCACGCCCGGCAGGTGCTGCAGGGCCTGCGCGGGCTGCCGGGCCTGCCGGCGGCGCCCCAGCAGCAGTGGCCCCAGCCGCAGGGCCCCCAGCCGCCGGGGCCGCCGCAGGGCGCCCCGCAGCCCGGGCCGGGCGCCCCCTGGCAGCGGCCGTCCTACGGCGGCCCGGCCCCCACCGGCGCGCCGGCGGCGGGCGCCGCCCCGGCTGGTGCAGCGCCGGGGTCCGCGGCGCCCGAACGCTCGGCCCGGTTCGAGGACCTGCCCGACGGCCGGCCCCAGTTCGGCATCCGGCTGCCGGAGGGACAGGGCCGCGGCGCGGGTCCGGCCGAGGAGCGCACGGAGCCCCCCGCCGGCGGCAGCACGTCGGCCGACGCGCCCCGCTGACGGGCGGCGCCCGGCTCAGCTGGGCTCGGAGCCCTCCCGGGCGTGCCACAGCCCGGTCATCCACGCCTCGACCTCGTCGGGGGTGCGGGGCAGGCCCGAGGACAGGTTCACGTTGCCGTCCTCGGTGATCAGCACGTCGTCCTCGATGCGCACCCCGATCCCGCGGTACTCCTCGGGCACCGCGAGGTCCTCCGCCTTGAAGTACAGCCCCGGCTCGATGGTGAAGACCATCCCGGGCTCGATCACCCCGTCCACGTACAGCTCCCGCCTGGCCTGCGCGCAGTCGTGCACGTCCAGGCCCAGGTGGTGGCTCGTCCCGTGCGGCATCCACCGCCGGTGGTGCTGGCCCTCGGCGGAGAGCGAGACCTCCGCCGTCACCGGCAGCAGCCCCCAGCTCTCGAGCCGCCGGGCCAGGACCTCCATCGCGGCGGCGTGCACGTCGCGGAACCGGTTGCCCGGCACGGCCGCGTCGAACGCGGCGTCGGCGGCGTCGAGGACCGCCTGGTAGATCCGGCGCTGCACGTCCGTGAACCGCCCGTTGACGGGTAGCGTGCGGGTGATGTCCGCGGTGTAGAGGGAGTCCGCCTCCACGCCCGCGTCCACGAGGATGAGCTCCCCGGGGATCACGCGCCCGGTGTTGCGGATCCAGTGCAGCACCGTGGCGTTGTTGCCGCACGCCGCGATCGTGTCGTAGCCGAGGTCGTTGCCGTCCATCCGGGCGCGGGCGAAGAAGGCGCCCTCGACCATGCGCTCGCCGCGGTGCCGGTGGCCGGCCGCGGCGGGCAGCACGTGCACGATGTCGGTGAACCCGGCGACCGTCGCGTCCACGGCCTGCTGCAGCTGCGCCACCTCGTGGGCGTCCTTGACGAGGCGCAGCTCGGAGAGGGCCTCGGCCAGCTCGCCGTCGAGCGCGTCGGAGGCCTCGAGGTCCACCCCGGTGTTGATCCGGGAGGTGTCCACCAGGGCGTCCGCGTTGAGGTCGACGTCGCGCACCAGCCGGATCCGCACGCCGCCCAGGGCGGCCGGGCCGGCGTTCTTGGTGATCGCGACCTCCAGCCCGGACAGGTTCCGGGTGCGCAGCCCGTAGGCGGCCGAGAGCTCCTCGAGCGTGGGGCGGGCGCCGACCCAGAACTCGCCGTTCTTCGCGTCGGCGTAGAACTCCTTCGAGTCCCGCCCCGCCATGGGGTGGAAGTACAGGGTGGCCTCGTGGTGGCCGCCGTCGTCGCCGGCGCCCTCCTCGACCGGCTCGAGCACCAGGACGGCGTCGGGCTCGTGGTCCACGCCGAGGCCCGTCAGGTGCGCGAAGGCCGAGTGGGGCCGGAAGCGGTAGTCGGTGTCGTTGGAGCGGACCTTGAGCGGGCCCGCCGGGAGCACGAGGCGCTCCCCGGGGAAGCGCGCGGAGATCCGCCGCCGGCGCTCGGCGGCGTGGTCGGCCACCGGCAGCCGCTCGACCGCGGCCGGTTCCTCGGCGGCCCACTGGGAGGCCATGAACTGCTGGAAGGCGGGGGAGTCGGGGCGCTGGGACCGGTTCTCGACCCGGTCGGCCAGCGGCTGGGGGCGGTCGGCGGGGGACGTGCTGTGCTCTGTCATGGTTCCTTCCCTCGGGTCGTCCTCCTCATCGTGCCACGTGCGCGGGGCGGGCGTCCGGGGTGCCGGGACGGCCGGCCGCTATCGTGGAGGGGTGAAGATCGACCTGCACACCCACTCGGCGGACTCCGACGGCACGGAGCGCCCCGGGGACGTCGCCCGCGCCGCCCGCGCCGCGGGCCTGGACGTGTTCGCGCTCACCGACCACGACACGACGTCCGGCTGGCAGGAGGCCGGGGACGCCGCCGCGGCGGCCGGGATCAGCTTCGTGCCGGGCATGGAGATCTCCTGCACCACCGGCGACGGCATCTCGGTGCACCTGCTGAGCTACCTGCACGACCCGGAGGAGCCGGCCCTGCTGGCCGAGATCGAGTCCTCCCGCTCGTCGCGGCTCACGCGCGCCGCGCGGATGGTCGAGCTGCTGTCCGAGGACTACCCCATCGACTGGGACATCGTGCGGGAGCACGTGCACGACGGCGCCACGGTGGGCCGCCCGCACATCGCGGACGCCCTCGTGACGGTCGGGGTCGTGGAGTCCCGCTCCGCCGCGTTCGCCTCGGTGCTCAGCAGCCGCTCCCGCTACTACGTCGCCCACCACGCCCCGGACCCGGTGCACGCCGTGCGGCTCGTGCGCGCCGCCGGGGGCGTGCCGGTCTTCGCGCACCCGCTGGCCACGGCCCGCGGGCGCGTGGTCGGCCCCGAGGTCTTCGAGGCGATGATCGACGCGGGCCTGGCCGGGCTCGAGGTGGCGCACCGGGACAACCCCGAGGACGCGCGCGCCCGGCTCGTGCGGATGGCCTCCGAGCACGACCTGCTGGTCACCGGCTCCAGCGACTACCACGGCAGCGGCAAGCCCAACCGGCTGGGCGAGAACCTCACCTCGGTGCAGTCGCTCGTGCGGATCGAGGAGCAGGCGAGCTCCGGCGTGGGCGTCCGCCACCCCTGAGCGCCCGTCCCCGGCTCAGTCCCGGACCGCGGCGTGGGGCAGCCGGGCGCGCATCACCTCGACGGCCTCGGGGTTGCGGTCCACGCACACGAAGCGGCGGCCCAGCTGGTGGGCGGCCGCGCCCAGGGTGCCGGAGCCGGCGAAGAAGTCCAGCACCCAGTCCCCGCGCGCGGAGCTGGCCGCGACCATCCGCCGGACGAGGCCCACGGGCTTCTGGGTCGGGTAGCCGGTCTTCTCCCGCCCGGTGGGGGAGACGATCGTGTGCCACCACACGTCCGTGGGCAGCTTGCCCCGCTGCGCCTTCTCGGGGGTGACCAGGCCGGGGGCCATGTACGGCTCCCGGTCCACCTCGGCGCTGTCGAACAGGTAGCGCTCCGGGTCCTTGACGTAGACCAGGACGTTGTCGTGCTTGGCGGGCCACCGCCGGCGGGAGCGCCCGCCGTAGTCGTAGGCCCAGATGATCTCGTTGAGGAAGCACTCCCGGCCGAAGATGGTGTCCAGCATGACCTTGGCGTAGTGCACCTCGCGGTAGTCCAGGTGCACGTACAGCGTCCCGTCGTCGGCGAGCACCCGCCACGCCTCCCGCAGCCGGGGCTCCAGGAACCCCCAGTAGTCCGCGAACGCGTCGTCGTAGCTGCGCAGGGCCCCCAGGACGGTCGCGTAGGAGCGGCCCGCGAAGCCCGTGCGGTCCCCCTGGCCCGGGGGCGCCGGGGTCATGGTCGACTGCCGGCGCCGCTGCGTGCGCCCCGTGTTGAACGGCGGGTCCACGTAGATCATGCGGAAGGCCCCGTCGGGCAGCCGCCGCAGGAGATCCAGGTTCTCCGCGGCGACCACCGCGTCGGGGCCCTCGGCGTCGAAGGCGAAGCGCGTCACTCGGCGGCGGGGCCGCTCTGCGCCGGACGGGCCTCGCCGGTGCCCCGGCCGCCGCGGCGGCGGCGCCGGCGCCGGGTGGTGCCGTCCTCGGACTTCTCCACGGACGTCTCGCGCGGGGCGCGCTCCCGCTGCGCGCGCGGCTGCTCCCGGGTCTCCTCGCGCGGGGTGTCCTCGCGGGCGGCCTCCTCGCGCGGGGCGTCCTTGCGCGGGGCGTCCTCGCGCCGGGCGCCGTCCCGGGGGCGCGCTCGCCGCGGCCGCCGCGGCGGCCGTCGCCGGAGCGGGGCTCCGAGCGGTCCCGGGACCGGCCGCGGGACTCGCCGCGCGGACCGCCCTTGCGCCCGCCGGGCTCGCCGAGGTCCTCGAGGACCTCCGCGTCCAGCCCGGCGTGGGTGCGCTGGGCGCGCGGCAGCCGGCCCTTGGTGCCCTGGGGGATGTCCAGGTCCGCGTAGAGGTGCTCGGAGGAGGAGTAGGTCTCCACGGGCTCGGGCACGCCGAGCTCGAGGGCCTTGTCGATCAGCCGCCAGCGGGGCACGTCGTCCCAGTCCACGAAGGTCACGGCCGTGCCCTTGTTGCCCGCGCGCCCCGTGCGGCCGGTGCGGTGCAGGTAGGTCTTCTCGTCCTCGGGGCACTGGAAGTTGATGACGTGGGTGACGTCCTCGACGTCGATGCCGCGGGCGGCGACGTCGGTGGCCACGAGCACGTCGACCTTGTTGTTGCGGAACGCCCGCAGCGCCTGCTCGCGCGCGCCCTGGCCGAGGTCGCCGTGCAGGGGGGCGGCGGCGAAGCCGCGGGAGATCAGCTCGTCGGCGAGCTTCGCCGCCGCGCGCTTGGTCTTCGTGAAGATGATGGTCCGCCCGCGGCCCCGCGCCTGCAGGATGCGGGAGACGACCTCGTCCTTGTCGAGGTGGTGGGCGCGGTAGACGACCTGGCGGATGTCCTTCTTGGTGGCGCCCTCGTCGGGGGAGGAGGCCCGGATGTGCATCGGCTTGGTCATGTACCGGCGGGCCATCGCGACCACGGGGCCGGGCATCGTGGCCGAGAAGAGCATGGTCTGGCGGACCTCGGGCACCGCGGAGAGCAGCTTCTCGACGTCCGGGAGGAAGCCGAGGTCCAGCATCTCGTCGGCCTCGTCGAGGACGACCACGCGCACCGCCGAGAGGTCCAGGTGGCGCTGGCGGTTGAGGTCGATGAGCCGGCCGGGGGTGCCGACGACGACCTCGACGCCCTGCTGCAGCTCCTCGATCTGGGGCTCGTAGGCGCGGCCGCCGTAGATGGTGGCCACGCGCGCGTTGCGGATCCGCGCCGCGGCGGCGAGGTCCTGGCCGACCTGCACGGCCAGCTCGCGGGTGGGGACCACGATGAGCGCCTGGGGGGCGCCCGGCTTCTTGAGCCCGGCCCACCCGGCGTCGTCGCGGCCGGTGACGCGCTGGACGACGGGGATGCCGAAGCCCAGGGTCTTGCCGGTGCCGGTCTTGGCCTGGCCGATGATGTCCTGGCCGGAGAGCGCCACGGGCAGGGTCATGGCCTGGATGGGGAAGGGGTGGACGATGCCCTCGGCGGCCAGGGCGTCGACGATGTCCTGGCGGACGCCGAAGTCGGCGAAGCCCTCGGGCAGCGGCTCCGGCTCCGCGGCGGTCTCCACGACCGTCGTGGGCACGTCGAGCTCGGCGGCGGCGTCGAGCCCGGCGGCGTCGCCGGGTGCGGTGTCGGTGATGTAGTCGGTCACGGGTGCGGTTTCCTTCGGTAGGGCACGCCCGCTCCTGCGGAGGGGACCGTGCGGTCCGGGCTCCGGGCCACCGGAGTGGTGGCGGGGGCGTGCGGTGGTGGAAGCCGATCGTGAGCGGGCGCCGCCTCGGCCGGTGCGCCACCGGGGGTGGCGCCCGGGCCCGGTCCTGCGCGGCCGCCGTGCGGGGCCTGGTCGCTGAGGAGCGGGGGCGGGAAAAGGTCTGTCGTTCGTCGGTACGACCGGTCATCCAGTGCGCTTAACAGTGTAGCCCGACGACCGCGCGCACTCCGTGCGGTCGCCGGGCAGGTGCTCCGCCGGGGCGGGCGGGCCGGGGCTCAGTCCTCCTTGGCGAACGGCATGAAGCCGACGGTACGCTTCTGCTCGGCGCCCACGGAGGCGTAGCCGATGACGCCGGCGGGGACCACCGTCACGGTGCCCTTGGCGTCGGTGAGGGTCAGCGGCGAGCCCGAGGAGATGGCCTGGTTGATGAGCTCCACGGCCTCCTGCGCGCCGAGGGCGGCGTCCACGACGATCTCGCGGGCGACGTTCTGAACACCGATCTTGATTTCCATGGTTCCTCCTGTGGGCAGGGCTGCGCGGTACGTCCCGGCCAGTCTAGGGAGGGCCCTACTCCCAGTCCTCGTCGATGATCGAGATTCCGCCCCAAGCTAAACGGAAGATCTGGCGCTGCGCCTCGGCGCGCCCGCCCATGCCGGGGTTGCGGATCCAGTGCACCGCGGCCGTCTGCGCCATGCCGGTCAGCGACCGGGAGACGAGCACGGCGTGGGGCGGGCTCAGCCCGGCGTTGGGCCCCAGCACCCCGGCGATCGCGTCGGCCATCGCGAGGTGGAAGCTCTCGAACCGCTCGGCGACCTCCGGGTCCGCCAGCAGGTCCGACTCGAAGATCAGCCGGTGGGCCTCCGGGTTGGCCTCCACGAAGCCGAAGTAGACGTCCAGCATGGACTCCACGCGCTCCCGGTTGACCTCGCTGCCCTCCAGGGCGGCCACGAGCGCGTCGGAGAGCTCCCCGAGGTAGTGGTCGACGAGCGCGAGGTAGAGCTCGCGCTTGCCCGGGAAGTGCTGGTAGAGCACCGGCTTGCTCACCTGCGCGGCGTCGGCGATGTCGTCCATCGACGAGCCGTGGTAGCCGTTCGAGGAGAACACGGTCAGCGCGGTCTCCAGCAGCTGCCGGCGCCGGGCCTCCCGCGGCAGGCGCGCCGGGCGGCCTCTCCTGGTCTCGTTCATGCGTTCCTCCTCAACCGGCCGGTGGCGCCGGCCTCGCGAATGGGGCCCTACCCGGCGGCCTGGGGCCGGCGGTCGATCTGCGGCGGGGAGGCGGGGGACGCCGCCGGCTCGGTCTCCTCCACGGGGGCGGCGGGGACCTCGATGCCGTACAGCGCCTCCAGACCGGAGACGTACTCGTCCTGGCGGCCCTGGGCGGCGAGCTCGCGGGCGCGGACGGTCGGGGTGTGCAGCAGGGAGCGGACCATGCGGCGCATCGCCAGCTCGATCTGCTCCTTGGCGGCGGTGCACCCGTGGTGGGCGGTGACCTTCTCCAGCTCGGCGTCGAGGACCGCCATCGTGTGCCGGCGCAGGGCGACGATCGCGGCGTCCATGTCCCGGCCGTGCTGGCTCGCGGCGAACTCCTGGGCGGCGCGCTCGACGATGCCGGTGGCGGCCTCCACGGACTCCCGCGTCTCGTCGGGGGCGGCCACGCGCACCGACTCCAGGGAGATCAGCTCGACGCCGGGCAGGTCCGCGACCGCGGGGTCGAAGTCGCGGGTGAGGGCGAGGTCCACGACGGTGCGCGGGCCGGCCGGGAACGCGGAGGCGCTCATCGGCGAGGAGCCGCCGCTGCAGCCGACGACGACGTCGGCCCGCTCGAGGGCCGCGGGCAGCTCCTCGGCGGAGACGGGGGAGCCGCCGCGGTTCTCGGTGAACTGCCCGGCCCGCCCGGAGGCCGAGAACACCTCGATGTCGGCGCACCCGCGGTCGCGCAGGGCGGCCATGGTCGCCCCGGCGTAGGCGCCGGTGCCGAAGACCAGGGCCCGGCGCGTCGCCCAGGAGCCGGCCGTGACGTCGTCGGCGAGGTCGAGGGCCACGGAGACGATCGAGCGCCCGCGCTCGCCCAGGGCGGTCTGGGTGCCGACCTTGCGCGCGGTCCGCGCCGCCGCCTCGAACAGGCGCACGAGGCTGCCGGAGACGACGTCGGCGTCCCGGGCCTCGTTGAGGGCCCGCCGGACCTGGCCGGTGATCTCGCGCTCGCCCACCACGGCCGACTCCAGCCCGGAGACCACCGTGAACAGGTGGCGGGCGGCGCCCGCGTCGGCGAAGGGGACCAGCAGGTCGGCCACGTACTCGGGATCGAGCCCGGAGCGCGCGCCGATCTGCTCCGCGAGCTGCGCGCGCACGTCGTCCACGGCGGCCTCCGGGGACTGGCCCGGGACCGGGGCGAGCTCGCCGTAGAGCTCCAGCCGGTTGCACGTGGAGAGCGTCACGGCGCCCTGGAGCCGGCCGCCGCGGACCAGCTCCTCGGACAGCCCCAGCGCACCGGTGCTGAGACGCGCAACGGTGTTCAGATCGACGTTCTGGTGGGAGGCGACGAGTGCGAAGAGGACCACAGTCCATTCATACTAGACGGTCACCGGGAATCCGCGGGTCGGTGACGCGGTGAGCCTGATCGCACGGCGCTGACGCAGCGTCAGCAAACGATGTCGGGGTTCCTTGGCACAATGGAGCCACTATGGCTACCACCCCTGGCACGGCGAGCACGCCGGACACGTCGACCGCAGCCGCTCCCGGGACCCCCGAGGACGTCCCCGACGCGCCGACGGCGCTCCGGCGGCTCACCGCCTCGCTGGGGGCACTGCCCGCGAGCCACCCCCTGCGGGCGGCGGGCACCGCCGACGCCCCCCTGCTCCAGGCCCTCACCGGGCGCACCCCGAGCCGCCGCCCGGTGTGGTTCATGCGCCAGGCCGGCCGCTCCCTGCCGGAGTACCGCTCCCTGCGCGAGGGCACCGCGATGCTCGACGCGTGCCTGGACCCCGCGATGGCCGCGGAGATCACCCTCCAGCCCGTGCGCCGCCACGACGTCGACGCCGCGATCTTCTTCTCCGACATCGTCGTGCCCATGCGGGTGGCCGGCGTGGACGTCGACATCGTCCCCGGCCGCGGCCCCGTGCTCGAGCGGCCCGTGCGCACCGGCGCCGACGTCGCCGCGCTGCCCGAGCTCGACGACGCCGCCCTCGACCCGATCCGCGAGGCCGTCGCGGCCACCGTCGCCCAGCTCGGCGCCACCCCGCTCATCGGCTTCGCCGGGGCTCCCTTCACCGTGGCCGCGTACATGGTCGAGGGCGGGCCGTCGCGGGACCACCTCCTGCCGCGCACCATGATGCACGCCGACCCCGCCGCGTGGGCCGCGCTCGCCGGGTGGGCCGCCCGCACCTCCGGCGCGTTCCTGCGCGCCCAGGTGGAGGCCGGCGCCTCGGCCGTCCAGCTGTTCGACTCCTGGGCGGGCTCCCTCTCGCTGGCCGACTACCGGGCGCACGTCCTCGAGCACTCGGCCACCGCGCTGGGCGCCGTCGCGGACCTGCCGGTGCCCCGCATCCACTTCGGCACGGGCACCGGCGAGCTGCTGGCCGCCATGCGCGACGCCGGCGCCGACGCCGTGGGCGTGGACTACCGGATCCCGCTGGCCGAGGCGAACCGCCGGCTCGGCGGGCGCACCGTGCTGCAGGGCAACATCGACCCCGCGCTGCTCACCGCCCCGTGGGAGGTCCTGGCGCAGCACGTCCGCGAGGTCCTGCGCGGCGGCGCCCAGGCGCCCGGGCACGTCGTCAACCTCGGCCACGGCGTCCCGCCGGGCACCGACCCGCAGGTGCTCACCGACCTCGTGGCCCTCGTCCACGAGCAGCCGCCGGCCCGGCCGCTCGCCGGGACCCGGGCGTGAGCACGGGCCCCGCCGCGGGCGGGGGTCGTCCCGCCCGCCGCCGCCCGCCCCGCTCCGCCCTCGTGGTGGGCGGCGGGATCTCCGGGCTCGTGGCCGCCCGGGACCTCGCGGCCCGCGGGCTGCGCGTGACCCTGGTCGAGGCCGAGGACCACCTGGGCGGGGCCGTCGGGGCCCACCAGGTCGCGGGCCTCGTGCTCGACTCCGGCGCGGAGTCCTTCGCCACCCGCTCCCGCGCCGTGCCCGACCTGCTCGAGGAGCTCGGACTGGGCGAGCGCGTGGTGCACCCCAACCGGGCCGGGTCCTGGCTGTTCCTGCCGGAGGGCGCCGTGCCCGCCCCCGACTCCGGGGTCCTCGGCATCCCCGCCGACCCCACGGCGCCCCGGCTGCGCGTCGCCCTGGGCCGGGCCGGGATGCTGCGGGCGTCCCTCGACCGCCGGCTGCCCGCGTTCGTCGGCGTCACCGAGCGCTCCCTGGGCGGGCTCGTGCGCGTGCGGATGGGGGAGCGGGTGCTCGAGCGCCTCGTCACGCCCTTCACCTCCGGGGTGCACTCCGCCCACCCCGACGACCTCGACGTCGACGCCGTGGCCCCCGGCCTGCGCCGCGCCCTGCGCGAGCACGGCTCGCTCGGCGCCGCGGCGGGGGCCCTGCGCCGCGCCGCGCCCGCCGGGGCCAACGTCGCCGGCCTGCGCGGCGGGATGAACGCGCTGTCCGAGACGCTCGTGCGCGAGCTCGAGCGGACGGGCGTGAAGCTCGTGACCGGCTACGACGTCATCGCCGTGGACCGCGACCCCCGCCGGGACGGCTGGATGGTCATCCAGCGCCAGCCCCGCAACGGGGACAAGACCGCCGTGGCCCGCGGGGAGCTGCTCGTCATGGCCACCGACGGGGCGACCACCGTGCGCCTGCTGGCCAGCCACCGGGACGAGCTGCAGCGCTTCGTCCCCGGACCCGGCCCGCAGGTCGCCCTGGCGACCCTCGTCGTCGACGACCCGCGCCTGGACGGGGCGCCCCGCGGCACCGGGCTGCTCGTGAGCGAGGACGCCCGCGCCGTGCGCGCCAAGGCCCTGACCCACGCGAGCGCCAAGTGGGACTGGGTGCGCGAGGCCGCCGGCCCCGGGCGGCACGTCCTGCGCCTGTCCTACGGCCGGGCGCAGGCCGCCGGGACGGTCCCGCCCGAGGTGGCGCTGCCCGACGAGCAGCTCATCCGGCTCGCGCTCTCCGACGCCTCGACCCTCATGGGCGTCACGCTGCGCCCCCAGCAGCTCGTGGGCGCGGACATCGTCCGCTGGCGCTCCGCGCTGCCGCGGGCCGGGGTCGGCCACGCCCGGCGGGTCGCCGAGTTCCGCCGGGCGCTCGCCGAGCTGCCCGACACCGTGGCCGTCGGCGCGTGGCTGGCCGGCACGGGCCTGGCCTCCGTCGTCGAGGACACCCGCGCCCAGGTCCGCGCCCTGCTGGCCGAGGCCGGCGTGCCGGAGGCCCCGCCGCCCGGCCCGCCCGCGCCCCCGGCGCCACCGACCACCCCCACCCCACGAAAGGACTGAGCAGTGTCCCACGACACCAGCCCGCACGCACACCACGGCCGCCCCGCACCGCAGCCCGAGGCGGCGGAGCAGCGCGGCGAGGAGCGCCTGCACTGGGCGCTCTGGACGGTGTTCGCCCGCCCGGACGGTTCCCCGGCGGCCCCGGGCACCGAGGACGGCGCCGCGGCGGCCGAGTTCGACGGCGTCGTCGAGCAGCTGGCCGGCGAGGGCACGACCCTGCGCGGGGTCTACGACGTCTCCGGGATGCGGGAGGACGCGGACGTCCTCACCTGGCTGCACGGGCCGGACCCGCAGGCGCTGCAGTCCGCCGTCCGCCGGTTGCGCCGCACGGGGCTGCTGGCCGGCACGCGCCAGGTCTGGAACGCCATGGGCGTCCACCGCGAGGCGGAGTTCACCGCCAACCACTCGCCGTCCTTCGCGCGCGGCGTCGCGCCCGAGCAGTGGGTGTGCGTCTACCCGTTCGTGCGCTCCTACGAGTGGTACTACATGAACGCCGAGCGGCGCTCCGAGATGCTGCGCAACCACGGGATGAAGGCCCGCGACTACCCCCAGGTCCTCGCCAACACGATCGCGTGCTTCGGCCTCAACGACTTCGAGTGGCTGCTGGCCCTGGAGGCCCCCGAGCTCGTCGACCTCGTGGACGTCATGCGCCACTTCCGCAACACGGAGGCCCGCCTGCACGTGCGCGAGGAGACGCCGTTCTACACCGGCCGCCGGATCCGCACCGACGAGCTCGCGGAGGTGCTCCGATGAGCACGAACCCCCTCTCCGCGGCCCGCGCGCACGCCCCCGTGGCCTACGACGCCGTGGTCCTGTCCTCCTTCGGCGGTCCCGAGGGGCAGGACGACGTCATCCCGTTCCTGCGCAACGTCACCAAGGGCCGCGGCATCCCGGACGAGCGCCTCGAGGAGGTCGCCACCCACTACCGCGCCAACGGCGGCGTCAGCCCGATCAACGCCCAGAACCGCGCCCTGCGCTCGGCCCTCGAGGCCGACCTGCTGGGCCGCGGGCTGAGCGTGCCGGTGCTGTGGGCCAACCGCAACTGGGCGCCCTACGTCCGGGACGTCGTGCGGGAGTGCCACGCCCGGGGGCTGCGCAAGCTGCTGGTCGTGGCCACGAGCGCCTACTCGAGCTACTCGGGCTGCCGGCAGTACCGCGAGGACTACGGCGTGGCCCTCGACGAGCTGGGCATCGCCGGCGAGATGCAGATCGACAAGGTCCACCAGTACTACGACTCCGAGGGCTTCGTGCGGCCCTTCGTCGAGGGCCTGCGGGAGGGCCTGGCCCAGGTGCGCGCGCAGCTGGGGGCCGCGGGCGGCCGGGTCGCCGTGCTGTTCTCCACCCACTCCATCCCCACGAGCGACGCCGAGGCGTCCGGGCCGGCCCGGATGGAGTTCGAGGAGAGCTCCGCGTACGTGGCCCAGCACCTCGCGGTGGCCCGCACCGTGCTGGAGCGCGTGGGCCCCGAGGAGCTCGGCGACCACACGTGGGACCTGGTCTACCAGTCCCGCTCCGGGCCCCCGCAGGTGCCGTGGCTGGAGCCGGACATCAACGACGCGATCGAGGAGCTCGCCGGGCGCGGCGTCGCCGGCGTCGTGATCGTCCCGCTCGGCTTCGTCTCCGACCACATGGAGGTGAAGTGGGACCTCGACACCGAGGCGCTGCAGACCTGCGAGCGGCTCGGCCTGCCCGCCGCGCGCACGCCCACCGCCGGGACGCACCCCGCCTTCGTGGCCGGCCTCGCCGACCTCGTCGAGCAGCGCATCGCCGGGCGCGACGCCCCGCCGAGGGTCTCGGCCTGCGCCGAGGGCACCTGGTTCGACGACTGCGCGCCCGACTGCTGCGTCAAGGTCCTGCGCGGCGCCTCGGGCCCCCGCCCAACGATCGCCCAGCGGCCCGCGGGGGAGCCGATCCCCGTGGGCCTCGACGACGCCGGGGAGGTGCGGTGGGCATGAGCGCCGACGTCCGGGCGGGGCTGCCGGTCGTGCGCGTCGGCACCCGCGGCTCGCAGCTCGCGCTCACCCAGACGACCGCGGCGGCCCGCGCCGTGGCGGCCGCGGGCGGGCTGGAGCCCGAGCTCGTGACCATCCGCACCGAGGGCGACGTCCTCACGGGGCCGCTGTCCCAGATGGGCGGCACGGGCGTGTTCGCCACGGCCCTGCGCGCCGCGCTGCTCGCGGGCTCCGTGGACCTGGCCGTGCACTCCCTCAAGGACCTGCCCACGGCCCCCGTGCCGGGGCTGGAGGTCGCGGCCGTGCCCGAGCGGGAGGACCCCCGCGACGCGCTGTGCGCCCGGGACGGGCTGACCCTGGCCGGGCTGCCCGCCGGGGCGAAGGTCGGCACGGGCTCCCCGCGCCGCGCCGCGCAGGTGCGCGCCGCCCGTCCCGACCTCGAGATCGTGGACATCCGCGGCAACGTGGGCACCCGGCTCGCCCGCGTGGCCCCGGGCGACCTCGACGCCGTGGTCCTCGCCGCCTCGGGGCTGCGCCGGCTGGGGATGGAGGCCGCGATCACCGAGCTCATCGACCCGTCCGTGATGCTGCCGGCGCCCGGCCAGGGCGCCCTGGCCCTCGAGTGCCGCGCCGCGGACGCGGCCGGCGACGCCCCCCTCGCCGCGGGCCTCGCCGCGGTCGACCACCTGGAGACCCGGCTGGCCGTGACCGCCGAGCGGGCCCTGCTCACCCGGCTCGAGGCCGGCTGCGCCGCCCCCGTGGGGACGCTGGGCCGGCTCGAGGGCGGGCAGCTCGTGCTCGACGCCGTCGTGGCCGACCCGGACGGCAGCGAGCTCATGCGCCGGCGCGGGAGCACCGCGCAGCGCACCGTCGGCGCGGCGCGGGAGCTCGGCACCCGCCTCGCCGAGGAGCTGCTCGCCGACGGCGCCGGCCGGCTGGCCCGGCTGACGCTCTGAGCCCCGTGGCACGGTCCGGCGCCCCCGACCGGCCCGACGCCCCGGCCTCCGCCCTGCGCGGCGCCCGGGTCGTCCTGACCCGCGCCGCAGACCGTGCCGCCCCCCTCGTGGCGCTCCTGCGCGCCGAGGGGGCGTGCGTCCGGCTCGCCCCGCTGCTGGAGGCGACCCTTCCCGTCGACACCGCGCCCCTGGCCGCGCTCCTGGCGCGCGCCGCCGATCCCGCCGCGGCGCCCGGCGCCTGGCTGGCCGTGACCTCCGTCAACACCGTCCGGGCCCTCGAGGCCCTGGCCGGCAGGACCGGGGGCCTCGCCGGGCGCCTCGGCCCCGCCCGCCGCGCCGGGCTGCGGGTCGCCGCCGTGGGGGACGCCACCGCCGCGGCCCTCACCGCGGCGGGGCTGGCCCCGGACCTCGTGCCCGGCGCCGTGCACTCCGCCGAGGGCCTGCTCGCCGACTGGCCCGGCGAGGCCTGCCCGGGCACCGTGCTGCTGCCGCTGTCGGACCGGGCCCGTACTGTGCTCGCGGACGGGCTCGCCGCGAAGGGGTACCGTGTCCGCACGGCGGTGGCGTACGAGACCGTCCCGTGGCCCGCCCCCGTGCCCCTGCGGCGCCCGCACCCCGGGCAGGGCGCGGCGGCCGGGGGCCCCGAGGTGCTGGACCGGGCGGGCCTGCTGGCGCAGCTGGCCGGCGGCGGCACCGACGCCGTGGTGCTCAGCGCCCCGTCGCACCTGGCCGAGCTCGTGGGCGAGGACCCCGCGGTCCTGGCGGGGACGGCGCTCGTGGCCATCGGCGAGCCGACGCGCCGGGCGGCCGCCGCGCTCGGCCTGCACGCGCTGGCCGCCGACCGGCCGACCCCGGAGAGCATCCGGGACGCCCTCGTCCAGGCGCTCGCCGCTCCGTCCGGGAGGGCGCCGGCGGCACCGGGACCCGGCACGAGCAGCACCGCACCGACGACACCGACCGCACCGACCGCACCGACCGAGGAGACGACCCCCGTGACCCACCGCACCCCGCGCTACGACCTCGTGGCCCGGCCCCGCCGGCTGCGCACCACCCCCGCCATGCGCCGGCTCGCCGCGCAGACCCGGGTCCACCCCGCCGACCTCATCCTCCCGGTGTTCGTCAAGGAGGGCCTCACCGAGCCCGCCCCGCTGGGCTCCATGCCCGGGGTCGTCCAGCACAGCCTCGACTCCCTCAAGCGCGCCGCCGCCGAGGCCGCGCGGAAGGGCCTTGGCGGCTTCATGCTCTTCGGGGTGCCCGCCGAGCGCGACGCCTGCGGCAGCGCCGGCACGGACCCCGACGGGATCCTCAACCGCGCCCTGCGCGAGGTCCGCGCGGAGGTCGGCGACGAGCTCGTCGTCATGGCGGACCTGTGCCTCGACGAGTTCACCGACCACGGCCACTGCGGCGTGCTCGCGGCCGACGGGACCGTGGACAACGACGCGACCCTGGAGATCTACGCCCGGATGGCCGTGGCCCAGGCCGAGGCGGGCGCGCACGTGCTCGGCCCGTCGGGGATGATGGACGGCCAGATCGGCGTGATCCGCTCGGCCCTCGACGAGGCCGGGCACACCGACGTCGCCGTCCTGGCCTACTCCGCGAAGTACTCCTCCGCGTTCTACGGCCCGTTCCGCGAGGCCGTGGACTCCCAGCTCCAGGGCGACCGGCGCAGCTACCAGATGGACCCCGCCAACCGCCGGGAGGCGCTGCACGAGCTGCGGCTGGACCTCGACGAGGGCGCCGACATGGTCATGGTCAAGCCGGCCATGAGCTACCTCGACATCCTGCGCGACGTCGCCGAGGTCTCCCCGGTGCCCGTCTCCGCCTACCAGATCTCCGGCGAGTACGCCATGATCGAGGCCGCCGCCGCCAACGGGTGGATCGACCGCAGGGCCGCGATCCAGGAGTCCGTGCTCTCGATCCGCCGCGCCGGCGCCGACTCGGTGCTCACCTACTTCGCCGTCGAGCTCGCGGACTGGTACCGCGAGGAGAACGGCACCGCCTGACCACCCCTGCCCACCCCCGAGCCGGATGCCCGGCGAAAGGAAGCACACAGCACTCATGAGCGTCTCCCAGGAACTCTTCGACCGCGCCCGCAAGGTCATGCCCGGTGGCGTGAACTCGCCGGTGCGCGCGTTCAACTCGGTGGGCGGCACCCCGCCGTTCATCAGCGCGGCCAAGGGCCCGTACCTCACCGACGCCGACGGCCGCGAGTACGTCGACCTCGTCAGCTCGTGGGGCCCGGCCCTGATCGGGCACTCCCACCCCGTGGTCGTCGACGCCGTGCACGAGGCCGTGGAGCGCGGCCTGTCCTTCGGCGCCACGACGCGCGGGGAGACCGAGCTCGCCGAGCTGGTCGTCGACCGCGTCGCCGCCATCGACGAGCTGCGCATGGTCTCGACCGGCACCGAGGCCGCCATGACCGCCATCCGCCTCGCCCGCGGCGTCACCGGGCGGGACCTGATCGTGAAGTTCGCCGGCTGCTACCACGGCCACGTGGACGCGCTGCTGTCCGAGGCCGGCTCCGGCGTGGCCACGCTGGCGCTGCCCGGCTCCGCGGGCGTCACGGCGGCCACCGCGGCCGAGACCCTCGTCCTGCCGTACAACAACCTCGCGGCCGTGGAGGAGGCGTTCGCGGCCCACCCGGGCCGGATCGCCGCCGTCATCACCGAGGGCGCGCCGGCCAACATGGGCGTCGTCACCCCCGGCGAGGGCTTCAACGCGGGGCTGCGCCGGATCACCCGCGAGCACGGCGCCCTGATGATCTTCGACGAGGTGCTCACCGGCTTCCGCGTGCACGAGGCCGGCTACTGGGGTCTCACCGCCGGTGCCGAGGGCGGGTGGGAGCCCGACCTGTTCATGTTCGGCAAGGTCATCGGCGGCGGGCTGCCCGTGGCCGGCGTGGGCGGCAGGTCGGAGGTCATGAACCATCTCGCGCCGCTCGGGCCCGTGTACCAGGCGGGCACGCTGTCCGGGAACCCGGTGGCGATGGCCGCGGGCGCGGCGACCCTGCGCACGGCGGACCGGATCGCGTACCAGACCATCGACCGCCGCTCCGTGCAGCTGCAGGAGGCCGTGCGGGCCGCGCTGGACGAGGCCGGGGTCGACCACTCGATCCAGACGGCCGGGAACCTGTTCTCCGTGGCCTTCGGCACCTCCGCGACGGGCGTGCACGACTACGCGCAGGCCAGGGCGCAGGAGACGTTCCGCTACCCGGCGTTCTTCCACGCGATGCTCGACCAGGGCGTGTACATGCCCCCGTCGGTGTTCGAGGCCTGGTTCCTCTCCGCCGCCCACGACGACGCCGCGATGGACCGGATCATCTCCGCCCTGCCGGCCGCCGCCCGGGCGGCCGCCGAGGCCCGCCCGGCGGCCTGACGGCGTCGGCTCCTCCGCGGACGCTCAGGCGTCCTCGGAGGAGCCGACGGGCCAGGTGCCGTCGACCACCGCGTCCGGGCGGGTGCGGCGGAAGTACTCCTGCAGGTCCGCCGCCTGCTCCGCGGCCCAGCCCACCTGGTCGGCGTGCAGCTCCGCTGCCGGGCGCACCAGCGCGGGGAAGCGCTGCGCCATGAGCACCGCGAGCCGCTCGGTGGCCACGGAGTCCGCCGCCGAGGTGTGGGCCGCCGTGAGCTCGACCCCGTACTCCTCGCACAGCGCCCCGAGCGTGCGCTTGCCGCGCCGGTACCGGTGCACCTGCTTGTTGAGCACGAACGGGTCGAGCACCGGGAAGGGGACCGGGACCGCCACGCCGTGCCGGTGCCCCTCCCGCGCGAGGACCGTGAAGTCGTAGGAGGCGTTGAACACCAGCACCGGGGTCCCGGCCGCGAACAGCTCGCCGAGCACGGCGGCGACCTCGGCGACGACCTCCCGCGCCGGGCGGCCCTCGGCACGGGCCCGCTCGGTGCTCACCCCGTGCACGGCCGCCGCCTCCTCGGGGATCTCCACCCCCGGGTCCGCCAGCCACTCCCACGCGTCGGTCACCCGTCCCGTGGCGTCGGTGCGCACGACCGAGGCCGTGACGATGCGCGCGGTGCGGGGGTCGCGCCCGGTGGTCTCCAGGTCGAAGGCCGCCCGCGGCTGCTCCGTCCACGCCGGGGACGAGGGGCCGCGCCCCTCGTCGAGGTCGAAGAGCGCGCCCTGGGCCCCCTCGGGAGCGGCGGGCGCCGCCGCGCGGCGGTCCACCCGCGGCGGGGCGGGCTCCGGCAGGGGCAGCTGCTCGGGGGTGCTGGAAGGGCGTGAGGTCGAGGCCATGGCCCCACCGTACCGGCCGCCTCCGACCCGCCACCGGCCCGGGCCCGGCGCCCGGTGCTACCGCGTCCGACCGCCGTGATGAGATGGGACCATGCGGCAGACCGAGCACCCCACTCCTCCCACCGCACCCACCGGCACGGGCGCCGGGCCGGTGCGGTGGAGCCTCGTCCCGCCGCGCGGCGCCGGCGAGGAGCGCACCCGGTGGCGGCCCACCCCGGAGCAGGAGGAGGTCGTCGCGCTGCGCGCCGGGTGCGGTCCCCGGCTGGTCGTCGGCGGGCCCGGCACGGGCCGGACCCGCGTGCTCGTCGAGCTCGCGGCGCGCCGGATCCGGGAGGGCCTCGACCCCGACCGTCTGCTCGTGCTGACGCCCTCCCGGCTCTCCGCCGCCCGGCTGCGCGACGAGCTCACCGCCACGGTCTCCGCCACCATGAGCTCCCCGCCCGTGCGCGCGTGGCAGTCCTACGCCTTCGACCTCCTGCGCCGGGCCCAGAACGAGGGCCTCCTGGCCGGGGTGGCGCAGAGCCCCAAGCTGCTCTCCGGACCGGAGCAGGACGTGCTCATCGGCGAGCTGATGGCGGGCCACGCCGTGGGGGAGGGCGCCGCCGTCGCGTGGCCCCCCGACCTGCGGGAGGCGCTGGGCACGCGCGGCTTCCGCCAGGAGGTGCGGGAGGTGTTCGACCGCATGTCCGAGTACGACCTCGCCCCCGACGACCTGCGGGCGCTCGCCCGCCGGCTGGGGCGTCCGGACTGGGCCGCCGCCGCTGCCGTGCGCGCCGAGTACCAGGCCGTGCGCCGGCTGCGGATGCCGGAGGCCTACGACCCCGCCGCCCTGGTCTCCGAGGCGGCGCGGCTGCTCGAGGACCGCCCCGAGTTCCTGCGCGCCGAGCAGGAGCGCCTGGACCTCGTCCTCGTCGACGACCTGCAGGAGGCGACCCCCTCCATCCACCGGCTGCTCGGCGTGCTGTGCCGGGGCCGGGACACGGTGGTGACGGCGTGCCCGGACACCGTGGTCCAGGGCTTCCGCGGAGCGCGCCCGGACCTGCTGCGCAGCCTCGACGACCGGCTGGCCGACCCCGGCCGCCCGCTGCAGCGGCACCTGCTGACCACGAGCCGGCGCATGCCGGCCGCCGTGGGGGAGGTCTGGCAGCGCGTGGCCGAGCGGATCCCCGCCGTCGTGCGCACCCCCCGCCGGCTCGGGACGCCCGCCGCGGAGCACGGGGCCCCCGCCGCGGAGCACGGGGGTCCCGGGACGCCGGCCGCGGCCCCGCCCGCCGGCGAGGTGGTCACGGCGGTGCTCTCCTCCCCGCTGCACGAGGCGCGGTGGATCGCCCACCAGGTCCTGGAGCGCCACCTCGTGGCCGGCGTGCCGCTCGCGGACATGGCCGTGGTCGTGCGCAACGGCCGCTACCTCGAGGGCCTCGAGCGGCAGCTCTCCGCGCTCGGCGTGCCGGTGAGCACGTCCGCCGCCGAGACCCCCGTGCGGGACGAGCCCGCCGTGCGGCCGCTGCTCGCGGCGCTGCGCGTGGTGACCGAGGCCGAGGCCGCGCGGGCCCGGGGCGCCACGGAGCACACGGAGCGCTTCGGTGCCCTGACGGTGCAGGCGGCCGTGGAGCTGCTGACCTCCCGGATCGGCAACGCCTCGCCGATGGACCTCCGCCGGCTGCGCCAGCGGCTGCGGGCGGAGGAGCTCGCCGGGGGCGGCGGGCGCACCAGCGACGACCTGCTCGTCGAGGCGCTCGTGGCGCCGGGGGCCCTCGACGCCGCGGGCGTGCGCTCGGGGGCCGCCCGCCGGGTCGCCCGGATGATCTCCGCCGGGACCCGCGCCCTGCGGGAGGAGGGGGCCACGGCGGAGACCGTGCTGTGGGCGCTGTGGGAGGCCGCCGCCGTCGCCGACGCGTGGCGCCGCCGCGCCCTCGAGGGCGGCCCGGCCGGGGAGCGGTCCGACCGCGACCTCGACGCCGTGGTCGCGCTCTTCGAGTCCGCCGAGCGCTACGTCGACCACCTCCCCGGGGCGAGCCCCGCCCAGTTCCTCGACTACATCGAGAGCCAGGACCTGCCGATGGACACCCTGGCCGCCCGGGCCCCGACCGACGAGACCGTCGAGATCATGACCCCCGCGACCGCCGCCGGGCGGCAGTGGCCGGTCGTGTTCGTCGCCGGCGTCCAGGAGGGCGTGTGGCCGAACACCCGCCTGCGCGGGCGCCTGCTGGGCGCGGACCTGCTCACCGACGCCCTGGACCTCGGGACCGAGCAGGCCGCCCGGGTGACGCCGCTGACGCGGATGCGGGAGGTCCGCCACGACGAGCTGCGCTCCTTCTCGGCCGCCGTCTCCCGCAGCTGCGGCACGCTCGTGGTCACGGCGGCGTCCAACGAGGACGAGCAGCCCTCCGAGTTCCTCGACCTCGTCGACCCGCCCGGCACGGGGCCCGAGGGCGCCCGCGCCCCGGTCGACGCGCCGCGGCCCATGACCCTGCGCGCGCTCGTGGCCGAGCTGCGGCAGTGGGTCCAGCTGCACGAGGAGGACCCGGTGCGCTCGGAGGCGGCCGCCCGGCTGCTGCACCGCATCGCCCGCTCCCCGCGCCCGGTGCCCGGCGCCCACCCCGACACCTGGTGGGGCACGGCCCCGCTGACCAGCACCGAACCGGTCTTCGACGACGGCGTCCCCGTGCCCGTCTCCCCGTCCCGGATCGAGACGATCCACCGCTCCCCGCTGGACTGGTTCGTGGCCGCCTCCCGCGGCGAGGCCGCGACCGACCTCAGCCGCAGCCTCGGCTCGCTCGTGCACGCCGTCGCCGAGGACCTCCCCGAGGCCGCCGGCACCGAGCTGGTCGCGGAGCTGGAGCGCCGCTGGCCCACCCTCGGGCTGCCCGAGACCTGGGAGTCCGCGGTGCAGCTGGAGCGGGCGCGGCAGATGCTGCGCAAGTTCGCCCAGTACGTCCTGGACGCCCGCCGGGAGCACGGCCGGCGGCTCGCCTCGGTCGAGGGCTCCTTCAGCGTCCTCGTCCAGGGGCGGGCCCGGGACGCCCTGCTGCGCGGGCGGGTGGACCGGCTCGAGGTCGACGAGCAGGGCCGCTTCGTGGTCGTCGACCTCAAGACCGGCCGCACCAAGCCCGCCTCGGCGAAGATCCCCGAGCACCCCCAGCTGGCCGCCTACCAGGTCGCCCTGAGCGCCGGCGCCGGGGCGGCGATGGCCGCGGGCGAGGACGGGCCCGAGCTCGTGCTGCCGGAGGGCACCGTCACGGAGCTGTCCGGCGGTGCCCTGCTGGTCCAGCTGGGCACCGACGACAAGACCCCGCGCGTCCAGCAGCAGGACCCCCTGGAGCCCGGCGCCGCCTGGGCCCGGGAGCTGATCACCCGCGCGGCCGAGCTCGTCGCGGGGGAGCGCTTCACGGCCCGCCACGACCAGTCCGAGGGCGCGTTCAACGGCCACGGCTGCAAGCTGCCGCAGATCTGCCCCCTGTGCGCCGAGGGACGGCAGGTGAGCGAACCGTGAGCCCCGAACCCGACCGGGAGGAGACCGGAACCCGCATGACCGACGCCCCGACCACCACGGGTGCGCCCCGCGCCCCTGAGTCCGTGCACCCCTACGGCGGGGTGGACCCGCGCTACAGCCCCGAAGAGCTCGCGGAGCTGCTCGACGGCGACGGCCGCCGGCCCACGCCCCAGCAGTCCGCCGTGATCAGCGCGCCGCTGACCCCGCGGCTCGTCGTCGCCGGGGCGGGGTCCGGCAAGACCGCGACCATGGTCGACCGCGTCGTGTGGCTCGTGGCCAACGGGATCGTCGCCCCCGACCAGGTGCTCGGCGTGACGTTCACCCGCAAGGCCGCGGGCGAGCTGGGGGAGCGGATGCGCCACCGGCTGGCCACGCTGCGCGCCGCCGGCGTCGAGGTGCCCGCCGCGGAGGGCGAGGACGACGTCCCGCAGGCGCCCCAGGACCCCACCGTCAGCACCTACCACTCCTACGCCAACGCGCTCGTGCGGGACTACGGGCTGCGGATCGGCATCGAGCCGGACACGACCCTGCTGGGCCCGGCCCAGGCGTGGCAGCTCGCCGCACAGACCGTCGAGGACTGGACGGGCGAGCTGCTGGAGGCCATGCCCGCCAAGTCGACCATGGTCCGGGCCGTGCTGGGCCTCGCGTCCGCGTGCGCCGAGCACCTCGTGGCCCCGGAGGCCGTGGAGCGCTTCGCCGAGCAGCTGCTGGGCGAGCTGGCCACGACGCCGCCCGGCCGCCGGAAGCGGAGCCTGGGCCCCACGCTGAAGAAGGTCGAGCACACCCAGCGGGCCTCGTGGGTGCTCGCCGAGCTCGTCGCGGAGTTCACCCGCCGCAAGCGGGAGGCCCAGGCCATGGACTTCGGCGACCTCCTCTCCGCCGCCGCCCGGCTGGCGGCGGAGGACCCCACCGCCCGGGACACCGAGCGCCAGCGCCACCGCGTGGTGCTGCTCGACGAGTTCCAGGACACCTCCCACGCGCAGCTGCGGCTGTTCTCCGCCCTGTTCGGCCACGGGCACTCCGTGATGGCGGTGGGCGACCCGCAGCAGTCGATCTACGGCTTCCGCGGGGCCTCCGCCGGGCAGCTGTTCGGCTTCTACGACTCCTTCCCGGTGGCCCCGGGCGAGGACGGGCGCCCGAGCTTCCTGACCACGGCGTGGCGCAACGACGCCCGGATCCTCGACGTCGCCAACACCCTCGCCGCCCCGCTGCGGAGCCTGCCCCCGTGGGCGCGGGGCGCATCCCCGCTGACGGTGCCCGAGCTGGACCCCCGGCCCGGCGCCGGACCCGGCGAGGTCCGGCTGAGCCGCCACGCCACCGACGTCGAGGAGGCCGTGGCCATCGCCGAGCAGGTGCGGGCCCGGCGCGCCGAGCACCGGGGGGACCCGGCGGAGATGCCGACCATGGCGGTGCTGTGCCGCAAGCGCTCCCAGATCGAGCCCGTCCGCCGGGAGCTCGCCGCCCGCGGCCTGCCCTACGAGGTCGTGGGCCTCGGCGGGCTGCTCGCCACCCCGGAGGTCGGCGACGTCGTGGCGACCCTGCGGGTGCTCGACGACCCCGGACGCTCCGACGCCCTGGTCCGGCTGCTGGGGGGCGCCCGCTGGCGGATCGGGACCCGCGACCTCATGGCCCTGTCCGACTGGGCCGCCCACCTGGAGCGCCGGCGCACCGAGGCGGCGGAGGCGGGCCGGCCCGAGGACCTCGAGTCCCCGGTGACGGAGGAGGAGGCGCAGGAGGACGCGCTCGTCGAGCCCGACCTCTCCGACCACGCCTCCCTGATCGAGGCGCTGGAGACCCTGCCGCGGCCCGGCTGGGTCTCCGCCCACGGCCGCTCCCTCTCCGACGCCGCGCGCGCGCGGATGCTGCGGCTGCGCGACGAGCTCGACCACCTGCGCCCGTTCCTCGCCGACGACCTGCCGAGCCTGCTGCACGAGGTCGAGACGGTCATGGGCCTCGACGTCGAGGTCGCCGCCCACCCCCACCGCTCGTCGCACCAGGCGCGGCGCAACCTGGACGCGTTCCACGAGGCGGCCCTGACGTTCACGGCGTCCTCCGCCACGGGCGACGTCTCCGCGTTCCTCGCCTGGCTCGACGTCACGCTCGCCGAGGAGAACGGGCTCGAGCCCGGCCCCGACCGTCCCCGCCAGGACGCGGTGCAGCTCGTCACCGTGCACTCCTCCAAGGGTCTCGAGTGGGACCACGTCTACGTCCCGGGCCTGAACACGAAGAACTTCCCCACCGACAACCCGTCCCGCTGGACCGTCGAGACCGGCGCCCTCCCCTGGCCGCTGCGCGGGGACGCCCGGTTCCTGCCCCAGTGGTCCGTGGACACGACCGACCTCAAGGCGCTGGAGGACTCCCACACCGACTACCTGGAGCTCGCCGCCCAGCACGCGGAGGACGAGGAGCGCCGTCTCGCCTACGTGGCGGTCACCCGCGCCCGGTCGGTGCTCGAGCTCTCGTGCACCGTCTTCCGCGGCACGGCCCGGACCGGGCAGGAGCCCTCCGTGTTCGTCGCGGAGCTGGCCCCGCTCACGCAGGGCCCGGCCCCGTCCGTGCGGCGGGGGCCGTGGGCGGAGGTCCCGCCGGGCACGCAGAACCCGGCGGCGGCCACCGTGCTCAGCGCGCCGTGGCCCTACGACCCGCTCGAGGGCCCGGAGATCACCGAGACGGTGACCGCCGAGGACGGGACGAGCTCCGTGCGCGTGAGCCCGCCCCCGCACCGGGGCCGCCGCGACGCGCTGGAGGGGGCGGCCCGCGCGGTGCTGGCGCGCGGCTTCCCGGACACCGCGGGCCTCGACGTCGAGGACCTCCTCGGCGCCGCGGAGCGCGACGGCCTCGCCCCCGACCCGCGCCGCTGGTCGGAGGAGGCCCGGATCCTGCTCGCCCGGCACGAGGACGCCCGCAGCGAGCGGACGGTGCCCATGCCGTCCCACGTCTCGGCGTCCACGCTCGTGGCGCTCTCCCGGGACCCGCACGACGTGGTCTCGGGCCTGCGCCGGCCCATGCCGCGCCGGCCGGGCACCGCGGCCCGCCGCGGCACCACCTTCCACGCCTGGGTGGAGCAGTTCTACGGCAGCTCCGCGATCTTCGACGTGGGGGAGCTGCCCGGCAGCGCGGACGAGTACGTCGACGAGGCCTACGACCTCCCCGGGCTGTCCGCGACGTTCCGCGCGAGCCCGTGGGCGGACCGGCAGCCGTACGCCGTGGAGTTCCCCCTGGAGACCCCGATCGGCGGGATCACGGTGCGGGGGCGCGTCGACGCCGTGTTCCGCAACGGCGACGGCACGTGGGAGCTGGTCGACTGGAAGACGGGCCGGGCCCCGACCGGGCGGGAGCTCCAGGAGCGCTCGGCGCAGCTGGCCGTCTACCGGCTCGCGTGGTCGCGGCTGCGCGGGGCGCCCCTGGAGGACGTCACCGCGGCCTTCTACTACGTGGCGGAGGACCGGGTGGTCCGCCCGCACGACCTCGCGGGGACCGAGGAGCTCGAGGCCGTCGTCCGGGAGGCCTACCGCGTGGTGCTGCGGGCCTAGGTGTACTGACCGGGGACGTTGGTGGAGTGGGTGTGATCGGCCCCTGCACCTGCCGGACGGGCTCGGCTGCAGGGGCCCGCCGTCCTCGAGCCCGCCGGTCCCGTCCCCGCGCCCAGCCCGCGCCTCCTGAAGTCCGTCCTCGCCACGGGGGGAGGAGGATGAGGGGGGCGGCGGACTGGGCCGCCCCGTGGGGTCGTGCGTCGTCGTCCGAGCCCGGGCCGCACCAGCGGCCCGGCGGCGACCAGCGTGCCCGTGCGCCCGGCCGGGAGGATCCGCTTCTCCTCACGGCCGGTGGCGACCACCGTCCCGAGCCGTCAGCACGATGCCGGCCAGCATCACCAGCGCCCCGATGACCACGACCCACCCGATCCCGTCGCCCTGCACGAGCAGGATCGCGCCGTAGACCAGGAACACGGCCGCCCAGACGGCCATCAACCACCGTGTCCGCCTCGGCGTCCACCCCGACACGTCGCCCCCTGTCGCCGCTCTGAGCCGATCCGGCCCTAGCCGGTCCGGGCGTCCGGACCAGGGCCGGTCCCCGGTGCCTGCCCGGGTCCCGGGGCCGGCTCCGCCGCTGCCGGGTCCCGCCGGGCGACGTCCCGCTCGAGCGCGGCGAGCATCCGCTGCGCGTCGGCGACCGTGGCGTCGTCCCCGCGGTCCACCCCCCGCACGAGCCAGCGGGCGACGGCGAGCTCGGCGTCCAGGCGGGCGCGCTCCAGCAGGTGCGGATCGGGCTCGTCGTCGGGCGCACGGAAGGAACGGCCCCGGCAGGCGGCGGTGTAGGCCTCCAGCACCGCGCCGGCGAAGCGCGTGTCCCGCGCCCCGATCAGCCACGCGAAGTCCTCGGCGGGATCGCCCACGTGCAGGTCGGTCCAGCCCGTCACCCCGCGGATCCGGCCGCGGGCGATGACGAGGTCGTCCTCCTGGAGGTCCCCGTGGACGACGCGGGGACGGAAGTCCCAGGCGGTGCCGTCCTCCAGGGTGCGCTCCCACCGGCGCAGCAGCGCCGCGGGCACGTGCCCGGTCGCGGCGGCCCGGGCGATCTCCGTGCGGCGGCGCTGCCGGCACTGCTCGGCCGTGTAGCCGGGCAGGTCCGCGTCCAGCACCAGGGCGGGGGGCAGGGCGTGCACGGCCGCCAGGACGCGCCCCAGCTGCACGGCCAGCGTGGGCGGGGGGTCGGCGCTGGGCACGTGCCGCTGGTCCTGCGGGTCCGGGTGGGCGGCCATCCGGGCGAGCGCGTCGATGCCCAGCGGGGCCCCCTCGATGTGGGAGTGGACGAAGGCGTGCAGCTGGCCGTGCTCCACGCAGCCGACGGCGGTGGGGACGAGGAAGGGCAGGCGGGAGCGGATGGCAGGGGTGAAGGAGCGCAGCACCAGGTGCTCCGTCTCCAGGCGCACGCTCGCCTCCGGGCTCAGCGGGGACCGCACCCGCCAGCGCCGGCCGGTCGCGTCGAGGACCACTGCCGAGCGGAAGTCCTCGTCGTCGTCGGGGGACGGGCCCACGGCCACGGGCGCGAGCCCGGGCACGCCGGCGGCGGCGACGGCGGCGAGGTGCTCCAGGGACGTGCTCACGGCCTCCACCCTACAAGAGGGCACGTGGGAGGCCGTCCGGGCCGTCCCCCGGCGCGGGAGGCCCCCCGCTGCGGGTCGGCCCGGGTCGCTACAGTGGGAGGCGTGTCCGCCTCCACCGTTCCCGTCCCCGAGCCCCCTCCCGGCTCCCACCCCGTGCCCGCGCCCGAACGCCTCGCGCTGTCCCGCCTGCCGTTCGCCGCGACGGCCTTCGACCGGGACGCCGTCGAGCGCGAGTTCCAGGACGTCCGGCTGCTGGCCGCGCAGGACCCCGCCACGCTCGTGCTCGTGATCGCGGGCGGACTGGCCCCCGTCGTCGACGACGCCCTCGTGCTCGTGCCCGCCGCCGGCCTGCCGTCCGCGCCCGACGACCCCGGCCGGCCCGAGGTCTACCTCGGCCGGCTCCCCGACGCCGACGGCGCCCGGGGTCCCCGGGTGCTGCTGCGCCCCGTCCCGGCGCCCGGGGGCACGGACGCCGCCGGGGTCCCGGAGCCCCCGGACGCAGCCTCCGCGGAACCGGTGCTGCGGGCCGTGGCCGAGCACGCCGGCGACCGGGTGCGCTGGGCGGGCCTGCGGGACCTCGGCCCGCTGCTGCCGCCCGGGGACACCGCCCTGCTGGTCACCGCCCAGTCCGTGGAGCTGTGGCACCGCGACCACCCCCGGTGCCCGCGCTGCGGGGAGCTCACCGAGGTGATCCGCTCCGGCTGGGCGCGGCAGTGCCCCCGCGACGAGTCACTGCACTTCCCGCGCACGGATCCTGCGATCATCGTCGCCGTCACCGACGGCGACCCGGACCCGGCCCGCGAGCGGCTGCTGCTCGGCCGCTCGGCCCTGTGGCAGGGCAACCGGTTCTCCACCCTGGCCGGGTTCGTCGAGCCGGGGGAGTCCCTCGAGCAGGCCGTCGTCCGGGAGGTCGCCGAGGAGGCGGGCGTGCTCGTGGGCGACGTCCACTACCTGGGCTCGCAGCCCTGGCCGTTCCCCCGCTCCCTCATGCTCGGCTGCCGGGCCGTCGTGCGCGAGGGCTCGGCGGTGCCCGACGGGCAGGAGATCCTCGAGCTGCGCTGGTTCACCCGGGCGCAGCTCCTGGAGGCCGCCCGCACCGGTGCCGTGACGCTGCCGGGGCGGGTCTCCATCGCCCGCGCGCTCATCGAGCACTGGCTCGGCGAGGACCTCCCGGAGACCGCCTGGTGAGCGCCACCGGGCCCGTGGGGACCGTGGGGACCACCCTGGAGGAGCGCATCCTCGAGGGCCTGGACCCCGAGCAGCGCGAGGTCGCCACGACCCTGCGCGGACCCGTGTGCGTGCTCGCCGGCGCGGGCACGGGCAAGACCCGGGCCATCACCCACCGGATCGCCTACGGCATCGCCACGGGCGTGTACACGCCCCAGAAGGTGCTGGCCCTGACGTTCACCGCGCGCGCCGCCAACGAGATGCGCAACCGGCTGCGCGGGCTCGGCGCCGCCGGGGTGCAGACCCGCACCTTCCACGCCGCCGCCCTGCGCCAGCTCCAGTACTTCTGGCCGCAGGCCGTGGGCGGTCCCCTGCCCGGGCTCGTGGAGCACAAGGCCCGGCTGATCACCGAGGCGGCGCAGAACATGCGCCTGTCCACCGACCGCGCCGCCGTGCGCGACCTCGCGGCGGAGATCGAGTGGGCCAAGGTCTCGATGCTCACCCCGGACACCTACCCCTCCCGGGCCGCCCGGCGGGACATGCCCCTGGGCTACGACGTGCGCACGGTGCAGCGGCTCTACCAGTCCTACGAGGAGCTCAAGACGGACCGGCACCTCATCGACTTCGAGGACGTGCTGCTGCTCACCGTCGCCGTGCTCGAGGAGGACGAGCGGATCGCCGCGACCGTGCGGGAGCAGTACCGCCACTTCGTCGTCGACGAGTACCAGGACGTCTCCCCGCTCCAGCAGCGCCTGCTGGACCAGTGGCTCGGCGGCCGCGACGACGTGTGCGTCGTGGGCGACGCCTCCCAGACGATCTACTCGTTCACGGGAGCGACGTCCCGCCACCTGCTGGAGTTCCCCCGCCGGCACGAGAACGCGCGGGTGATCAAGCTCGTGCGCGACTACCGCTCCACCCCGCAGGTGGTGGAGACCGCCAACCGCCTGCTCGCCGCCCGCCGCCCGGGCCGGGACTCGACGCCGGGCTCGTGGGCGGCCCCGCTGCGGCTCGTGGCCCAGCGCCCGGACGGGCCGGCCCCGTCGTGGAACGAGTACGCCGACGACGAGGCCGAGGCCGCCGGGACCGCCGCGCGCATCCGCGACCTCGTCGACGACGGCGTGCCCGCCGCGCAGATCGCCGTCCTGTTCCGCACCAACGGGCAGTCCCAGGCGTTCGAGGCGGCCCTCGCGGAGGCCGGCATCGGCTTCCAGCTGCGGGGGACGGAGCGGTTCTTCAACCGCCCGGAGGTCAAGCAGGCAGTGGTCCAGCTGCGCACGGCGGCGCGGGCCGCCGACGCCTCCGACGAGCCTACCCGGCTGGTGCGCGACATCCTGTCCTCCCTGGGCTACGCGGACCGGGCCCCGCGCTCCACGGGCGCGGTGCGGGAGCGCTGGGAGTCGCTGGCCTCCCTCGTCTCGCTCGCCGACCGGATGGCGGAGGAGGCGGCGGCCCGCGAGGAGGAGTTCGGGCTGCCCGCCTTCGTGGCGGAGCTCGAGCGGCGCGTGGCGCAGCAGGACGCCCCGGTCATGAACGGGGTGACCCTCGCGTCGCTGCACTCGGCGAAGGGCCTCGAGTGGGACGCCGTGTTCCTGGCCGGGCTCAGCGAGGGGCTGATGCCGATCAGCTTCGCCGAGACCTCGGACGAGATCGACGAGGAGCGCCGGCTGCTCTACGTGGGCATCACGCGCGCCCGCGAGCACCTCGTGCTGTCGTGGACCCTGTCCCGCACCCCGGGCGGGCGGCCCACGCGCAAGCCCTCGCGCTTCCTCGCGGCCCTGCGCGACGCCGAGCCGGCCCCGGCCCCGCGGCGCACGCGGGCCGACGGACGCGGCCGCGCTCACTCCTGAGCGAGGCCGCACAGGCACCGGCCGCGGTCGGCCTCCAGCCACTCGGCGACGGCCGGGAACGGCGGGCGCAGCACCGCGACCTGCCCCGGGCCGGCGCCCTCGGCCGGGCGGTCCGGCCCGGGCTCCCCGGGCCGCGGGACCCACAGGCCGCCGAGGCCGAGCGCGAGGACGTCCACGGCCAGCCGCGCCGCCACGGCGGACCAGAACGCCGGCCGGGCCCACGCCCCCAGGACCTCGGTGCGGTCCTGGGCGTGGCCGTGGCCCGGGGCGTCGGCATGGTGGTGGCGGTCCGTCAGGCGCCCGAGGGTCGCGCGGACGCAGTCGGGGCACGGCCGGCGGGACCAGGGCACGGCGGGCCACTGCACGACGGCGCCGGGGAGCCGGTGCGCAGTGAGCACGGGATGGTCGGGGTCCGGTCCGCACCGCGCCCACGGGTCCTCCGGGGGCGCGCTGCCGGGACCCGGCCCGCCCCCGTCACAGCGCAGCACCACGGTCGCGGGCAGCAGCGGTCCCGGGAAGAGCTCGGGCCCGCTCACGGGCGCGCACCGCGGATCGAGTTCCCGCAGCCTGCGGCGCAGCGCCGTCTCCCGGGGCCGGCCCACGTCGGCCGGGCGGTAGCCGCCGAGCGCGACGTCGTGGCCGGTCACGGGGGAGGGGTCGTTGACGTTGAGCCCGAGCACGCCGCAGCGCAGCAGCTCGACGGCCACGGCCGCGGCGAGCCCGTCGAGGCCCAGCAGCAGGACGTGCACCTCCTCGGGCGACGGCCGGTCCACGCACCAGGCGGACGGCCGGGCGGCGGGGTGGTGCGGAACGGGCGGCGGGGTGGCCGGCACGGGAGCCTCCGGGGACGGGCGGACAGGACCCCACCACTGTCGCGCGGACCGGCTCGGGGCGCCGGGCCGCACCGCCCCGCCCACAGTCCACACCGCGGCGGTGTGCGCAACGGCGGTGTGCACACCGCCGGGCGTCCGCACGGCCGCCCCCGTTTCGCCGGGCGGGCCGGGGCCGTGTTCAATGGCCCCATGCCCGTACCGTCACAGCCGGAGGTCGTCGTGCGCCGCTCCGCCCGGCGCCGCAAGACCGTCTCCGCCCACTGGAGCGAGGACACGGTCGTGCTCTCCGTTCCCCAGTCGGCCACCCGCCGGGAGATCGAGCACTGGACCCGGGAGCTGGTGCCCCGGGTCGTGGAGCGCCGCCGCCGCGAGGCCGCCCGGGGCGCGGCGCGCCGCTCGGACGACCGCCTGCTCGAGCGGGCCCGGGAGCTGTCCCGGCGCCACCTCGACGGGCGGGCCCGCCCCTCGGACGTGCGCTGGTCCGTCCGGCAGAACTCCCGCTGGGGCTCGGCGACCCCGGCCACGGGCGTCCTCCGGATCTCCGCCCAGCTCCAGGACGCCCCGGACTGGGTGCTCGACTTCGTGCTGGTGCACGAGCTCGTGCACCTGCTCGAGGCCGACCACGGCCCGCGCTTCCGCGAGCTCGAGGCCCGCTACCCGCTCGCGGACCGCGCGCAGGCCTTCCTCGACGGCGCCGCCTGGGCGCGCCGGCACGGGGCGGCCGAGACCACAGGACCCGAGGCCGGTCAGCGGGGCGCGTCCCCGTCTTGAGGGGCGTCGCCGGCGTCCCCGTCCGGCGCGCCACCGGCACCGCCCGCGCCGGGCTCCTCGTAGCCGCCCGAGAGCAGCTTCTGGAGCGCGGCGTCGACCTCGTCCGCGGAGGCGGTGAGCAGGCCCCGCCGCTCCGAGAACGCCGCGGGGTCGTCGAGGTCGTGGTCCGTGGGCAGCAGCTCCGGGGCCTCCCACAGCCCGTCCCGGTCCCGCAGGCCGCGGCGCTCGCCGACGTACTGCCAGAACTCGGCGGCCTCCCGCAGCCGCCGCGGGCGCAGCTCCAGGCCCACGAGGGAGCCGAAGGCGTGCTCCGCCGGGCCGCCGGAGGCGCGGCGGCGGCGGATGGTCTCCGACAGGGCCCCCGCCGAGGGCAGGTTGGCGGTGGAGTCGACGGTCACCACGTGCACCCAGCCCTCCACGAGGGCGAGCACCGTCTCGAGCTCCTTGAGCGCGGCCTCCTGGTCGGGGGTCTGCTGCGGGGCGAAGATCCCGGAGGAGAGGGCCTCCTGCATGCTCGACGGGTCCATCGGGTCGATGTCGCGGGCCGCCTCCTCGATGCGCGCCATGTCGATGTGGATGCCCTCGGAGAAGCGCTTCACCAGGTCGAGGACGTGCTGGCGCAACCACGGGTTCGCCGCGAACAGGCGCACGTGCGCGGCCTCGCGCACGGCGATGTAGAGCATGATCTCCTGCGCGGGCAGGTCCAGGCCCTCCCCGAAGGCCTTGATGCTGGCGGGCAGCAGCCCGGAGCGGCCCTCGGCCAGCGGCAGGCCGATGTCGGTGGAGCACAGCACCTCGCGGGAGAGCCCGCCCACGGCCTGGCCCAGCTGCATCCCGAAGAGCATCCCGCCGGCGCCCGCGAGCATGCCCGAGGCCCCGCCCATCATCGCGGACAGCTCGGCGGGCAGCTGCTGGGTGAGGGCGTCGGTGAGGGCCTTCGTGACGGAGCCCGCGACAGGGCCGGTCATCTCCTTCCACGTGGGCAGCGTCGCCTCGATCCACTCCGCCCGGGACCACGCCTGCGGGCGGATGGAGGTCTGGCCGAACTCCGTGTGCTCGCCCAGCCACAGCTCGGCGAGCTTCATCGCGTCCTCCACCGCCCCGCGCTGAGTGGCGGAGACGGACGGGTCGCCGTCCGCGGCCGCGATCCGGCGGGCGTGGTCGTGCGCGAGGGTCCAGTTGACGGGGCCCTCGGCGGCGCCGCCGCCCATCATGGACTGGATCTGCTGGAACATCATGGACATGGCCTGCGGGTCCATGGGCATCCCGGCGCGGCGCAGGTCCTCGGGGCTCATCCCGCTCTGGCCCAGGAGGCGCTCGAGCATCTCCTGGAACGGGTCCTTGCCGTCGTCGTCGGGCCGGTCGCCGGAGGGGTCGTGGGGAGGCTGGGAGGTCATGGTTCCACCGTTCGTCTGCTCGGGAGGGGGGGTGCGGGCGACGTGCGCGCCCGACGTCTCTGCCTCCAGCGTAGCGAGCGCCGGACCCGGGCGACCACGGGCCAACTCCCAGTTCGCTGGGAGCCTAGGGGCGGGTCCGCGGGATAAAGTGGAAGGCCTGGACCGGGGGCCGCACGGCGCACGGTCCCACCGCCGACCGCCGAGGATGCACGTGACCGTTCCCCCCCGCCCGCGCCGCGCCTTCCGCCGCCGGAGCCTGGAGTCGTGGGCGCTGCTGGGGTCCGCGGGCCTGCTCCTCGCCGGCACGGTGCTGCCCGCGCCGTTCGTTGTCGAGGCGCCGGGGCCGACCTTCAACACCGTGGGGGAGCACGACGGGCAGCAGCTGCTGGTCGTCTCCGGGGAGCCGAGCTACCCCAGCGAGTCGGTCCTGGACCTCACGACCGTCTACGTCTCCGGGGGGCCGAACAGCGACGTCAACGTGCTGCGGGTGCTCGGCGCCTGGCTGGACCCCGCCGCGGCCGTGCTGCCCGCCGACGCCCTGTACCCGCACGACGTCTCCGCCGAGGACGTCGACGAGTACAACGCGACGGCCATGACCTCCTCCCAGGACAACTCCGTGGCCGCCGCCCTCACCCACCTGGACCGTGACTTCACCGTGGAGCTCGTGGTCCAGGGCACCCTGCCCGGCGGACCGGCCGAGGGCCAGCTCGAGCACGGGGACGTCCTGCGCGGGGTGGACGGGACGCCGATCGTCTCGCTGGCGGGGCTGAGAGCGGCGCTCGACGCCGCGGGGGAGCGGGGCGTGACCCTGCAGGTGGAGCGCGTCGGGGCTGAGCGCGACGTCGCGGTGGACACCGTCCGGGACGAGACGTCGGGCAGCTGGCAGCTCGGCGTCCTCCTCGTGCCGTCCTACGAGTTCCCGGTCGACGTGGACTTCGAGCTCCACGAGGTCGGCGGGCCCAGCGCGGGCCTGATGTTCGCGCTCGGGGTCGTCGACGAGCTCACCCCCGGCTCGCTCGCCGGGGACCGGCACGTGGCGGGGACGGGCACGATCACCCCCGACGGGGAGGTCGGCCCCATCGGCGGGATCCGCCAGAAGCTCCAGGGCGCCGCGGACGCCGGCGCGCAGCTCTTCCTCGCCCCGGAGGACAACTGCGCGGAGGTCCGGGGCCACGTCCCCGACGGGCTCACGGTGGTGTCCGTGGGCACGCTCGACGACGCCGTGGCCGCCGCGGAGGCGGCCGGCCGGGACGAGGACCTCACCGTGCTGCCGGGGTGCGACACCAGGTGAGCGCCGCGCCGACGACAATTGCACCCCCGAGAACGCCGCGGGCAGAATGGACAGGGCGTCCCGGCGACCCGCCGGCGGCCCCCGACGCAGGACCCCACCCACGACTTCACGCAGCACGACCGACTCTCGACGCGGAATGCAGAGGTAACCAGTGACCGCCGGACCAACAGCCCCCCGATCACCGAGGCAGCAGCCAGCCGGACAGCGGAAGAAGCGGGGTGCGCTGTGGCCGACCGTCGTGGTCGTCCTGGCGCTCGTGGCCGCCTTCGTGGGGGCCACGCAGCTGTACACGGACGTCCTGTGGTACGACCAGCTCGGCTACCTCAGCGTGTTCGTCACCGAGAACCTCGTGAAGGCCACCATCTTCGTGGTCTCCGCCGTGCTCGTCGCCGCCCTGATGTTCGCCAGCCTCTACCTCGCCTACCGCAGCCGGCCGATCACGGCCGAGTCCATCGTCGACGACAACCTGCGCCGCTACCAGGAGGCCCTGGAGCCGGTGCGCAAGATCGTCATGGTGGTGGTGCCCGTCCTGTTCGGCCTCTTCGCGGCGAGCACGGCGATGACCCAGTGGGACACGGTCGTGCTGTTCCTCAACCGGGAGCCGTTCAACCAGACCGACCCCCAGTTCGGCCTCGACCTCGGCTTCTACGTCTTCACCCTCCCGTTCCTGCGCTTCCTCATCGGCTTCCTCGTCTCCGCCATCCTGCTCGCGGGCGTCGCGGGGATCCTGATGCACTACGTCTACGGCGGCATCCGGATCACCGAGCGGGGGCTGTCCACCTCCCGCGCCTCCCGCGTGCACCTGGGGGTGCTCGCGGCCCTGTTCCTGCTGCTGCAGGCCGCGAACTTCTGGCTGGACCGGTACTCGACCCTGCAGTCGACCTCCGGGAAGTGGACGGGCGCGCTCTACACCGACGTCAACGCCGTGATCCCCACGAAGGCGATCCTCGCGGCGGCGGCGCTGATCGTCGCGATCCTCTTCGTGGTGGCGTCCTTCATCGGCCGCTGGCGGCTGCCGGTGATCGGCACGGCCATGCTGCTCGTGGTGGCCGTCGTGGCCGGCGGGATCTACCCGTGGATTGTCCAGCGCTTCCAGGTCACCCCGACGGAGCAGGCCCTGGAGAGCGAGTACATCCAGCGCAACATCCAGCTCACCCGCTCCGCGTACGGGCTCGACACCACCGAGGTGATGCCCTACGAGGCGACGACCGAGACCGAGCAGGGCGCCCTGCGCCAGGACACCGAGACGACGTCCAACATCCGCCTGCTCGATCCCAACGTGGTCTCCTCCGCCTTCTCCCAGCTGCAGCAGTTCCGCCCGTACTACCAGTTCCCCGACACCCTCAACGTGGACCGCTACGAGATCGACGGCGAGGTCCAGGACACCGTGATCGCGACCCGCGAGCTGAACCCGGAGCAGAACCAGGGCTGGTACAACCAGCACGTGGTCTACACGCACGGCTACGGCGTGGTCGCGGCCTACGGCAGCCGGGTCGAGTCCGACGGCAAGCCGCAGTTCATGCAGGCCGGGATCCCCTCCACCGGTGTCATCTCCGACGACTACGAGCCGCGCATCTACTTCGGCGAGAACTCCCCGGAGTACTCGATCGTCGGCGGCGCCGAGGGCGACGAGCCCCTCGAGCTGGACCGCCCGCAGACCGCGGGCGACGCCGAGGGCGACGCCAAGACGACGTTCCGCGGCGAGGGCGGGCCGAGCATCGGCAACTTCTTCAACCGCCTGGCGTACTCCATCAAGTTCCAGTCCTCGGACATGCTGCTCTCGGACGCCGTGCGCCCCGAGTCCCAGATCCTCTACGACCGGGACCCGCGCGAGCGCGTGGAGAAGGTGGCCCCGTACCTGACCGTCGACGGCGCCCCGTACCCGGCGATCGTCGACGGGCAGGTGCAGTGGATCGTGGACGCCTACACCACCTCGGACGCGTACCCGTACTCGACCCCCGAGGTCCTGCAGGAGGCCACCCAGGACACCCAGACCGCCCAGGGCGCGGCGGCCGCGCTGCCGGCGGAGCGCGTCAACTACATCCGCAACTCGGTGAAGGCCACGGTCAACGCCTTCGACGGCTCCGTGACCCTCTACGCGTGGGACGACCAGGACCCCATCCTCAAGGCGTGGCAGAGCGTCTTCCCGAACACGCTCAAGCCCTACTCCGAGATGTCGGCGGAGCTGATGGCCCACGTGCGCTACCCGCAGGACATGTTCAAGGTCCAGCGCGAGCTGCTCAACCGCTACCACGTGACGGACGCGAACAGCTTCTACCGCAACGACGACGTGTGGTCCGTGCCGAACGACCCGACCCAGGACTCCGACGTCTCCCTGCCCCCGTACTACCTGTCGATGCGGATGCCCGGTGAGGACGAGGCCAACTTCTCCCTCACCACGTCCTTCATCCCGCAGCAGTCCGAGACGGGCAACACCCGCAACGTCATGTACGGCTACCTCTCGGCGAACGCCGACGCCGGCACCGGCCAGGACGGGGTGAAGAGCGAGGACTACGGCAAGCTGCGCCTGCTCGAGCTGCCGCGCTCGTCCGTGGTGCCGGGGCCGGGCCAGGCCCAGAACCTGTTCAACTCGGACACCGACGTCTCGACGGAGCTCAACCTGCTCCGGCAGGGCGCCTCCGAGGTGATCAACGGCAACCTGCTGACCCTGCCCGCCGGCGGCGGCATGCTCTACGTCCAGCCCGTCTACGTGCAGTCCTCGGGCGACGCCGCCTACCCGACGCTGCGGCGCGTGCTCGTCGGCTTCGGCGAGGAGGTGGGCTTCGCCCCCACTCTCGAGGAGGCCCTCGACGAGGTCTTCGGCGGCGACTCGGGGGCCCAGACCTCCGCGGGTGCGGGCGTGGACGACGCCGAGGCCGCGACCGACGGCGAGGAGCAGCCGGCCGAGGGCGGCACCCGGCCCCCCGCCACCGGCGACGCCCTGCAGGACGCCCTCAACGAGGCGAACCAGGCGATCCAGGACTCCGACCGGGCGCGGCAGGACGGCGACTGGAGCGCCTACGGCGAGGCCCAGCAGCGCCTGCAGGACGCCATCGAGCGGGCCCTCGAGGCGGACGGCGCCGTGGCGCCGGAGGCGGAGGGCGCGCTCGCCCCGGAGGCCGGCGAGTAGCCGATTTGCGGGCCCACCCCGCGGCACGTATAGTCATACCTGTCGCCGCGGGGTGGAGCAGTTCGGTAGCTCGCTGGGCTCATAACCCAGAGGTCGCAAGTTCAAATCTTGCCCCCGCAACCACGGAAGGCCCCCGGACCGTCACGGTCCGGGGGCCTTCGCCGTGCCCGGACCCGCCCGGCCCTCCGGACGGTCGGCCGCGGCGCCCGCACGACGCGCGAACGCCCCACGGTGCGCACCGTGGGGCGTTCGCGCGTCGTGCGGGCGGGAGCGGAGGGGTCAGACCTCCTCGGCGGAGACGATCTTCTCGGCGTTGCGGGACTTCAGGGCCGCGAGCCGGGCCTCGACCTCGGACTGCTGGCCGAGGGCCTCGAGGGACTCGAACTGGGCGTCGAGCGAGGACGCGGCCAGCTCCTGCTGGCCCAGGATGCGGGCCTCCTCGCGGCGGATCTTGTCCTCGAAGCGGGAGACCTCGCTGGTCGGGTCGAGGACGTCGAAGGACTTCAGGGCGTCCTGGACCTGGGACTGGGCCTGGACGGACTTCTGGCGGGCGTTGAGCTCGTCGCGCTTGGCGGAGAGCTCCTGGAGCTTGCCGCGCATCCGGTTCAGCCCGTCCTTGAGCTTGGCCACGACCTCGGACTGGGACTGCAGCTGCGGCTCCGCGCCGCGCGCCTCCGTCTCGTACTGGATCTGGCGCTGGAGGGCGACCTTGGCGAGGTTGTCGAACTTCTCGGCCTCGGAGACCCGGCCGGCGGCGCGGAACTCCTCCGCCTTGTTGGAGGCGGCCAGCGCCTTGTTGCCCCACTCCTGGGCCTCGCGCACGTCCTCGGCGTGGTCCTGCTCGAGCAGGCGCAGGCTGCCGATGGTCTGGGCGACGGCGGCCTCCGCCTCGCGGATGTTCTCGGTGTAGTCGCGCACCATCTGGTCGAGCATCAGCTGCGGGTCCTCGGCGGCGTCGATCATGGCGTTGATGTTGGCCTTCGCGAGCTGGGCGATTCGGCCGAAGATGGACTGCTTGATCATGGTGTCCTTCTCTCCTCTGGTTGCCCCCGGGAGGTCCCCCGGGGGAGGTGGGTCGGATGGGGTCGTGGGCGCCGGGAGCAGCTCCGGCCCGGGCTCAGAAGTTGCCGCCGATGCCGCCGTCGAAGCCTCCGCCGTCGAAGCCGCCCCCGCCGCCGCCACCGAAGCCTCCGCCGAAGCTGCCGCCGAAGCCGCCGCCGCCGTTGAGGATCGACCCGAGCAGGATCCCGCCCAGCACCGCCCCGCCGAGCCCGTTGCTGGAGCGGCCCCGGTGGCCGTAGCCGCCCATGGGCGCGCCCATGCCCCCGAAGCCGCCGGGGCCGCCGTAGCCGCCGTGACCGAAGCTCTCGACGTCGTGCTGGGCGATGTACTGGGCCTCCCCGGCCATCCGGATCGCCTCGTTGGCGTGCGCGAGGGCCTCGGAGGGGTTGGCCTGGCGCAGCTGCTGCGCGGCGTCGAGGTTGCGCTCGGCCTCGGCCAGGCGGGTGCGGGCCTCGGGGCCGATGCCGCCGCGGCGGGCCCAGATGTACTCGCTCGCGGAGCTGACCTGCGCCTGGGCGGACACGAGGGTGTGGGCGAGGGTCTCCCGCGCGGAGCGGTCGCGGTCGTTCTGGGAGCGCACCGAGGCGAGGCCCTTGTCGAGCCCGTCCTTGGCCACGGCGAGCCGGCGGCTCAGCCCCAGGGGGTCGACCCGGCCGCCGGAGAGCTGCTCCTCGACGAGGCGCAGCACCTCGTTCACCCCGGCGGCGGCGCCGGCGAGCTCGGGGTTGGACCCGCGGCGGACGAGGGCGTCCGCCTCCGCGACGTCGCGGCGGGCGATCGTCACGGCGTCCTGGAGCGACTCCTCGGCCTGGGCGAGCTCCCGGGCGGCGTGGTCCACGGCGTCGAGCAGCCCGCCGGCCTGGCCGACGGCCTCCTCGGCGGCGCGGATGTCGACCACGGCGTCGCTGGTGCGCCCCGCCGCGAGGTCGCCGCGGGCCTCGGCCGCGGCGGTGTCCACGAAGGCGAGGCGGTCCCGGGCCTGCTCCACGTTGTCCCGCACGGGCGTGAGCGCGGTCTCGCTGTACCGGCGGGCGAGCTCCCGCAGGCGGGCCTCGGCGGTGGCCAGGCGCGGCTGGACCCCCTGGGCGGCGCGCTGGACGTCCTCGAGCGCCTGCGGGGCCCGGGACTCCAGCCGGCGCAGCGCGCTGAACGCCTGCTCCTGCTCCTTGAGGGGGCGCTGGGCGTCCTGGGAGCGGCCGATGATCTCGGCCAGCCAGGCCCGCTGCTGCTCCTCGGTGTCGGGGATGTGGTCCTCGAGCTGCTGCTGGAGGGCGAACGAGGCGTGCATGTGCTTCTTGGCGTCCTCGATGGCCCGGCGGAACGGGCGCACCTGCTGCTCGCCGTACTGCATCTCGGCGAACACGAGCTCCTGCTCGGAGTGCTGGATGGCGTTGTCGGTGGCCACCAGCAGCTCCCCGGCGCGCCTGCGCAGCTCCGGGACCGGGACGTCGGGGTAGGGGACGGGCGGGCCCTGCGGGGCGCCCGCGGGCACCGGCCGGGGCTGCTGCCCACGCCGCTTCTTGTTGCGGGAGGCCAGCCCGTAGACGGCGAGCCCGCCCAGGCCGAGCGCGCCGAGGCCCAGGACGCCCAGCCCGGCGCCGCCGCCGGAGCCGTCCGCGGGGGCGGCGGCCGCGCCGTCCCCGCCCGCGAGCTCCGTCTCGATGCCGTCGACGGCGCCCTGCACGGCGCCGTCCCAGTCGCCGCCGGCGAGGGCCGGGCGGATGTCCTGGAAGACGTTCTGGAGCTGCTCGTCGCTGAGGGGGCCGTTGTCGGCGCCGTCGATCCTCACCTGCCGGGCCTGCGTGGCGACGGCGAGCACGACGTCGTTGCTCCCGAAGCCGTTGAGCTCGGCGAACTCCCGGACCCACTGGTCGGGGTCGGCGGGGCTCGTGAACTCGTCCACGGTCACCGCGTAGAGGGTGACGTTCCCCTGGGCCGCCAGGTCCTCGATCTCGGCCTCCAGCGCCGCCGGGTCCTCCAGGACGCCGGCCGGGTCGACGACGCGCTCGCCCGGGGGGACGTCGACGGGCGGCTGGGCCACGGCCGCTCCCACCGGCACGAGCAGGACGAGGGTCAGGCCGCCGGCGGCAGCGGTCCGGCGGGAAATGGGGCGCCAGTGCATGATCTCCCTCACGTGGTCGGTGCTCCCGATTCTAGGGCGGGTCCGCCGCGGCGGGACAACGGCCGCGCCGGGCCTACGCGCAGGGCGAAACCACAAGGGGGCTGACGAACGGTGCCCGCAGCAGTGCGGGGCCTCCCCGTTCCCGTCCAGCGGACACCCCTCGGACGGCCAGGACTCTCAGCGTCGTTTCAGTGCCGCGGGGGATACTTGGGGCAGATCCGGCGCCCGGCCGGCCCGACCGCCCGCTGCGGCGGGGGCCCGGGCTCCGCCCGCGTCCCAGCAGGAGGAAACAGCATGTCCGACCCCCGCGACCCCCGGTCCGGCTCCGACCCCCAGCCGACCCAGCCGATCCCCCAGCCGACCCAGCCGATCCCCCCGGTGACCGACCGGCCGACGGACGGGCCCTGGTCGCCCGGCGGTGACGGCTGGACGCGGCCGGTGTACGGCTCCGGCCAGGGCGCGCAGCCCGCCGGCGGCAGCGCGCCCCACCCGGCGTGGGGGAGCGGCCCGGAGGAGCCGGCCGGCGCCCGCCCGGCGGGGCGCCGGAGGTTCTCGGGGGCGTCGCTGGTGACCGGCATGGCGCTGGCGGCGCTCATCGGGGCGGGCGCCGCCGTCGGGACCGACGCCCTCCTGGACGGCGGGCAGCTCGCCACGACCGCGGGGGCGACGTCCAGCTCGATCATCGTCAACGACCAGGACGAGGTGAACGCCGTGACCGCGGCCGCCCAGAAGGCCTCGCCCTCGGTCGTGACGATCTCCGCGTCGAACGGCGGCCAGGCCGGCTCCGGCTCCGGGGTCATCCTCGACGACCAGGGCCACATCCTCACCAACACGCACGTGGTGACCCTCGACGGCACCGCGAGCGACCCGACCATCGAGGTCCAGCTCGACGACGGGAGCGTGCACGAGGCCTCCGTGGTGGGCACCGACCCGCTCTCCGACCTCGCCGTGATCAAGATCGAGGCGCAGGGCCTGACGCCGGCGACCCTCGGCTCCCTCGACGACGTCAACGTGGGCGACACCGCGATCGCCATCGGCGCGCCGCTGGGCCTCGCCGGGACGGTCACGGACGGCATCGTCTCCACCCTGGACCGCACGATCTCCGTCACCTCCTCGGCGGCGCCGGACACCCCGTCGGAGGGGGACAACGGCCAGGACGACGGCAACGACTTCTTCTTCGACTTCCCGGACGACGGCGGCCAGGGCGGCAGCTCCTCCGGGAGCGCGACGGAGAGCGTGTTCCTCAACGTCGTCCAGACCGACGCCGCCATCAACCCCGGCAACTCCGGCGGGCCGCTGATCGACACCGACGGCGAGGTCATCGGCATCAACGTGGCCATCGCCTCGGCCGGGTCCACCGCCGAGGCCGGCAACATCGGGGTGGGCTTCTCCATCCCGATCGACCACGCGCAGCGGGTCGCGCAGGAGATCATCGACCACGGCAGCGCCAGCCACGGCTACCTGGGCACGAGCGTCACGGCGGCGGCCGCCGCGGACGGGCAGAGCCGGGCGTTCTCCGACGGCGCCGTGGTCCGCGAGGTGGTCCCCGGCTCCCCGGCGGACGAGGCCGGCCTGGAGGAGGGCGACGTGATCACGGAGTTCAACGGCCACCGCGTCGAGGACGCCAGCTCCCTCACGGCGGCCGTGCGGGAGCTGCCCGCCGGGGGCACGGGCACCGTGACCTACGAGCGCGACGGCGAGCAGCGCACCGCCGAGGTGACGGTCACCGACGTCAACGACCAGGAGTGACGACCAGCAGCAACGACCAGCAGCAGCGACCGGGGGCGAGGACCGGGCGGAGCGGGCCGGGCCCGCTCCGCCCGGTCCCCGGGAGCCGCTAGCGCTGCGCCCCCGGGAAGCCCAGCTGGCGCCACGCCTCGTACACGGCGATGGACGCCGAGTTCGCGAGGTTCAGCGAGCGGCGGGCCGGGAGCATGGGGATGCGGACCCGCGCGGTGACGTGCGGGTCCGCCTTCACCTCGGGGGGCAGGCCGACGGACTCGCGGCCGAACATCAGCACGTCGCCGGGCCGGTAGGCGAGGTCCGTGTGGGACGTCTCGCCGTCGGTAGTGAACGCGAACACCCGCGCGGGGGTCAGCGCCTCCCACGCGCTGTCGAGGTCGGGGTGGACCGTGAGCACGGCGAGGTCGTGGTAGTCGAGGCCGGCCCGGCGCAGGTGCGCGGAGTCGAAGTCGAAGCCCAGCGGCTCCACGAGGTGCAGCTCGGCCCCGGTGACGGCGGCGAGGCGGATGGCGTTGCCGGTGTTGCCGGGGATCTCGGGGGTGTGGAAGAGGATGCGGAGCATTCCGCCAGTCTACGGAGCGCTGCGCGGCCGTCCCGGCGGGCGCCCAGCCCCGCGGCCTACACTGGCGCCGTGCCGCGCAATCCCGTCCGCCCCGCTCCCGTCTACCTCGACCACGCCGCCACCGCCCCCCTCCGCCCGTCCGCGCTCGCGGCCGTCACGGAGCAGCTGGCGCGCGGCGGCAACCCGTCCTCGCTGCACCGGCCCGGCCGGGCGGCGCGCACCGTCGTCGAGCAGGCCCGGGACGAGGTCGCCGCCGCCCTCGGGGCGGACCCCGTCGAGGTGGTCTTCACCTCCGGGGGCACCGAGGCGGACAACCTGGCCGTCCAGGGGCTGTACCGGCACCGCCGCGCCGCCGACCCGCGCCGCCGGCGGATCCTCGTCTCCTCGGTGGAGCACGCCGCGGTCGCCGAGACCGTCGAGTGGCTCGCCGCCCACGAGGGCGCCGAGGCCGTGTGGCTGCCCGTCGACGCCGACGGCCGCGTCGCCCCGGAGACCGTGCGCGCCGAGCTGGCCCGCGACCCGGGCGGCGTCGCCCTGCTCGCCGTCATGTGGGCGAACAACGAGGTCGGCGCCGTCCAGCCCGTGGCCGAGCTCGCCGCCCTCGCCGCGGAGTTCGGCGTCCCCCTCCACTGCGACGCCGTCCAGGCGTTCGGCTCCCTGCCCGTGGACGCCCACCTGCCCGGGCTCACGACCCTCGCGGTCTCCGCCCACAAGCTGGGCGGCCCCGTGGGGGCGGGGGCGCTCGTGGCCGGGCGCGGCGTGGGGCTCGCGCCCGTCCAGCACGGCGGCGGGCAGGAGCGGAAGGTGCGCTCGGGGACCCTCGACGCCGCGGCGCTCGCCGGCTTCGGGGTCGCCGCCCGCGAGGCCGTGGCCGAGCGGGAGGCCGAGGCCGTGCGCCTGGCCGCGCTGCGCGACCGGCTCGTCGAGGGCGTGCGCCGGGTCGTGCCCGGGGCCGTCCTGCGCGGGCCGGAGGATCGCGAGCACGCGGGGACCCGCCTGCCGGGCAACGCCCACTTCACCTTCCCGGGCTGCGAGGGGGACTCCCTGCTGTTCCTGCTCGACGGGGCCGGGATCGCGTCCTCGACCGGGTCCGCCTGCCACGCGGGGGTGCCCCGGCCGTCCTCCGTGCTCCTGGCCATGGGCCTCGACGAGACCACCGCCCGGGGGGCCCAGCGCTTCAGCCTGGGCCGCACGAGCACCGGTGCCGACGTCGACGCCCTGCTGGCCGCCCTGCCCGAGGTGCACGAGCGGGCGCTGCGGGCCGGGCTCTCCGGCGCCGCACCGCACTGACGGGGGCCGGCCCCGGGAATAGCGCCCCGGCCGGCCCCGTTGAGGACACGGGCGGCGCGCCCCGACCCACCTGCGACCCACCTGCGACCCCTGGAGACGATCTCACCGTGCGAGTACTGGCAGCCATGAGCGGCGGCGTCGACTCGGCCGTGGCGGCGGCCCGCGCCGTCGACGCCGGCCACGACGTCACCGGTGTCCACCTCGCCCTGTCCCGCACGCCCGGCACCCTGCGCACCGGCTCCCGGGGCTGCTGCACGATCGAGGACTCCCGGGACGCCTGGCGGGCCGCCGACGTGCTGGGCATCCCCTACTACGTGTGGGACTTCTCCGAGCGCTTCCAGGCCGACGTCGTGGACGACTTCGTCGCCGAGTACGCCGCCGGGCGCACCCCCAACCCGTGCCTGCGCTGCAACGAGAAGATCAAGTTCGCCGCCCTGCTCGAGAAGGCGCTGGCGCTCGGCTTCGACGCCGTGTGCACCGGCCACTACGCCAAGGTGGTCGAGGACGCGGCGGGCACCCGCGAGCTGCACCGGGCGGCCGACTGGGCGAAGGACCAGTCCTACGTGCTGGGCGTGCTCACCGCCGAGCAGCTCGAGCACGTGCTGTTCCCCCTCGCCGACACCCCCTCCAAGGCCGAGGTGCGCGCGGAGGCCGCCCGGCGCGGGCTGTCCGTGGCGCAGAAGCCCGACTCCCACGACATCTGCTTCATCCCCGACGGCGACACCCGCGGCTGGCTGGCCGAGCGCATCGAGCTGGCGGAGGGCGAGATCAAGGACGTCGAGGGCACCGTGCTGGGCACCCACCGCGGCGCCCAGGCCTTCACCGTGGGCCAGCGCAAGGGGCTGCGGATCGGCACCCCCGCCCCCGACGGGAAGCCCCGGTTCGTCCTGGAGATCCGGCCCAAGACCAACGAGGTCGTGGTGGGCCCCCAGGAGCTGCTCGCCGTGGACGAGCTGCGCGGCATCCGCCCCACGTGGGCCGGGGCGCCCGCGCCCGAGGCCGCCGAGCTGCTGCGGGACCGGCCCGCCGCGGGGGAGGCGTCGTCGTCGTTCCCCGTCCTCGCGCAGGTGCGCGCCCACGGGGAGCCCGTCCCCGCCCGGGCCCGGCTCGAGCTCGTGCCGGGCCCCGACGGCGCCCCGGTGCCCGAGCTCGTGGTGCTGCTGGACGCCCCGCTGCGCGGGGTCGCGCCCGGGCAGTCCCTCGTGCTGTACCAGGGCACCCGCGTGCTCGGCCAGGCCACGATCGACCGGGCCCACTCCCTGGCCCGCCCGGACGTCGCCCGCCGCGGCCCCGGCCGGGAGGCCTGAGCCCGTCCCGATAGACTGGCGCGCATGAGCGCACTGCACGAGAACGCCCCCGCCGACGTCCGGGCCCACCACGACTTCGACCCCGCGGCGTCCTCGCTGCACGGCGAGGCCGACCCCCGGGTGCTGGCCGAGCTGCAGTCGATCCGCGGCACCATCGACAACATCGACGCCGCCCTGGTGCACCTGCTCGCCGAGCGGTTCAAGGCCACCCAGCGCGTCGGGGTCCTCAAGGCCGCCCACGGCCTGCCCGCCGGCGACCCGGACCGGGAGACCGCCCAGATCACCCGCCTGCGCGCGCTCGCCGCGACCGCCCAGCTCGACCCCGAGTTCGCGGAGAAGTTCCTGAACTTCATCATCAGCGAGGTCATCCGCCACCACGTGGCCATCTCCGAGGGCCACCGGCGCCGGGACGACGACGCGTCGTGACGCGCGGTGACTCCCCGGACCCCCGGCGCGCCGACCCCGACGTCCCCCACGTCACCGGCACCGCCCTCGGGTCGATGCCCGGCACGGACGTCGTCGAGTCCGTCACGCTGCTGCGCGGCGAGCTGGGCGCGCCGCACCTGTCCTTCCTCCCGGTGCTCCCGGCCCGCGGGCCGGCCGCCGAGCCCGTGGCCCGCACCGCCGCGGTGCTGGAGGAGCTGCACGCCGACCGCCAGCCCCACGGGCTGCGCGTGTCCGGGGTCCCGGGCAAGGACTCCCGGGCGGCGCGGGCCCTGCTGGCCAGCGACGTCAACGTGCTCGCCGACGTGATCGGGGCGGAGTCCGGCACCGACGCCGCTCCCGTGAAGACCCAGCTGCTCGGCCCGCTGAGCCTCACCGCGCAGCTGTACCTGCACGCGGGGGAGCGGGCCCTGAAGGACCACGGCGCCCGGCGCGACATCTCGGCGTCCCTGGCCGCCGGCGTCGGCGAGCACGTGCGCGCCGTGCGCGCCGCGGCACCTGGGCGGGACGTCGTCGTCCAGCTCGACGAGACCCTGCTCGACCGGGTGCTCGCGGGCTCCCTGCCCACCATGAGCGGCTACCGCACGCTGCGGGCCGTCCCGCCGGCCGAGGCCCGGTCCTCGCTGCGCGCCGTCGTGGAGGCGTGCCGCGCGGCCGGTGCCCGGCACGTGGCGCTGCGCCTGGCGCCGGGCGTCGACCCCCGGCTCGCCGCCGAGGCGGGCGCGGACGCGGTCCAGCTCGAGGCCCCGGCCGGCTCCGCCCACGACTGGGAGCCCCTGGCCGCGCTCGTGGAGGAGGGGCTCCAGCTGTGGCTCGGCGTTGTCCCCGTGTCCCCGGGCCCGGTCCGCGCCCGGGTGCTCGCGCAGGACGTCTGGGCCGTCTGGCGCGACCTCGGCCTGCCTGCGGACGCCCTCGACCTCGTGCGGATCACCCCGCGCGGCGAGCTCGACGAGCTGGGCCCCGCGCCGCTGCGCGCGGTGCTCGCCCGCGTGACGGAGACCGCCGAGCTCCTGGCCAGGACCGCGGCCGAGGACTGAGCCGCCGCTGCGCCGGGACCGACACACTGCGCGCCGATGTGCGCGGCCCGGCCGTCATCGGCGACAATGCTGGTGGACCCCCCGGTCCACCACGGTGCCCCGGACCTCCCGGGGCCGCGGCGGCGGCCCCGCCCCACACCACGGGCGGCCCCGCCCCACACCAGCGGAGAGGCGATGAACGCGCGAATACTGGTCGTCGACGACGACGCGGCCCTGTCGGAGATGATCGGCATCGTCCTGACCGCCGAGGGCTTCGAGCCCGTGTTCTGCTACGACGGTGCCACCGCCGTGGACACCTTCCGCGCGGTGCGCCCCGACCTGCTGCTGCTCGACCTCATGCTCCCGGGCAAGGACGGCATCCAGGTGTGCCGCGAGATCCGCGCCGTCTCCGACGTGCCCGTGGTCATGCTCACGGCCAAGTCCGACACCGTGGACGTGGTCCGCGGCCTCGAGGCCGGCGCCGACGACTACGTCCCCAAGCCGTTCAAGCCCGCCGAGCTCGTGGCCCGGGTCAGGGCCCGGCTGCGGCCGGTGGAGCGGGCCAGCTCGGCCGAGCTGCGGATCGGCGACGTCACCATCGACGTCACCGGCCACAGCGTGCGCCGCGGCGACCAGGAGATCAACCTGACGCCCCTCGAGTTTGACCTGCTCACCGCCCTCGCCCGCGCCCCGCACCAGGTGTTCTCCCGCGAGATGCTGCTGCGCGACGTCTGGGGCTACCAGCACGCCGCGGACACCCGCCTCGTCAACGTGCACGTGCAGCGGCTGCGCTCCAAGGTCGAGCGGGACCCGGAGAACCCGGAGATCGTCGTCACGGTGCGCGGGGTCGGCTACAAGGCGGGCTCGTCCGCCCGATGACCGCGCCGGACGCCGCCGCGGCCCGTCGTCACCGCGGTCCGGCCCGCCCTCTGACGCGGCGGTTCCGCCTGGGCCGGCTGCTGCTGGCGCGCCGCTGGCGGCAGTCCCTGCAGTTCCGCGCCATCGCCGTGTCCCTGTCGCTCACGGCGCTCGCGTTCTTCGTGACCGGCAGCTTCCTCTCGCACCAGATCGCCGACCGCCTCTTCACCGACCGGCTCGGCCAGGTGCTCGCCGGGGCGACCGCCGACTTCGAGGAGGTGCAGGCGAGCTTCGACGCCTCCGACGCCTCCGACCGCGACGAGCTCCAGGCGATGGTCGACTCGACCCTCGGCGCCCTGTCGACCGACGGGTCGGAGACGGAGCGGCGCTGGATCCTCGTGCCCCTGGACTACACCAGCGGGCAGACCCTCATCCCGGCACAGAGCCAGAGCCCGTGGATGACCTCGAGCACCGTGCCGCCCGAGCTGCAGGAGCGGCTCGCCGACCAGGACGGCGTGTACTGGCAGCCCGCGTCGGTGCGGATGGCCGAGAACGGCGACGAGGTCCCGGTCATCGTCGTCGGCACGGTCGTCGACCTCTACCAGAACTCCCCGTACGGGCTCTACCTCGTCTACGACTTCTCCGACCCGCAGCGCACCCTCGACGCCATGCACGCGGTGCTGCTGCTGTCGGTGATCGTCCTGCTCCTGCTCGTCGGGGCGATCGTCTGGTACGTGACCCGGGAGGTCGTGCGCCCGGTGTCGAGCACCGCTCGCGTGGCGGAGCAGCTGGCCGAGGGCGACCTCGGGGTGCGGATGCCGGTCAGCGGCTCCCACGAGGTGGCCCGGCTCGCCCGGTCCTTCAACCGGATGGCCGACAGCCTCCAGGAGCAGATCACCCAGCTCGAGCAGCTCTCCTCGATGCAGCAGACCTTCGTCTCCGACGTCTCGCACGAGCTGCGCACCCCGCTGACCACGGTGCGGATGGCCGCGGAGGTGCTGTTCAACGCCCGTGAGGACTTCGACCCCGTCAACCGGCGCTCCGCCGAGCTGCTCTACCACCAGGTGGACCGGTTCGACTCCCTGCTCGCGGACCTCCTCGAGATCTCCCGCTTCGACGCGGGGGCCGCGCGCCTCGAGGTCGCCAACGTGGAGCTGTTCTCGGTGGTCCAGGACGTCCTGGAGGCCGCCGCCCCCCTGATCGTCTCCTCGGGCTCGGTGGTGCAGGTGCGCTCGGAGCTCGGCCGGTGCACCGTGCAGGGCGATCAGCGCCGGATCGAGCGGATCCTGCGCAACCTCGTGGTCAACGCCCTCGAGCACGGGGAGGGCCGGCCCATCGAGATCGTCGTCGCGGAGTCGGAGACCGCCGTGGCCGTGGCCGTGCGCGACCACGGCATCGGGATGACCGAGGAGGAGGCCGCGAAGGTGTTCAACCGGTTCTGGCGCGCCGACCCCGCCCGCGCGCGCACGACCGGCGGGACCGGGCTCGGCCTGGCCATCGCCACCGAGGACACGCGCCTGCACGGCGGGCTCCTCGACGTGTGGGGCGCCCCCGGCGAGGGCGCGTGCTTCCGGCTGACCCTGCCCCGCACGCGCGGCCGGCGCCTGGACCCGGAGGACCCGAGCCCGCTCCCGCTGCCGCCCGACGCCCGCGCGCACCCGGAACGGGCGGAGGTCACCGCCACGGGGACGCTGCTCCTCACGCCCGCCCCGAACTCCGACGGCCCGGCCGGGCCGCACCCGGCCGGCGCCGAGGACCCGGCCGGCGCCGAGGACCCGGCCGGCGCCGAGGACACCGCCGGCACCGACGCGCCGGCCGACGCGCAGGAGGTGCAGCCGTGAGCCGGGGACCCCGGAGCGCCGCGGCGGCCACCGCCGTGCTGGCGCTCGCGCTGACCGCGGCCCTCGGCGGCTGCGGGGCCATCCCGCGCTCCGGTCCGGTGCACCGGCACGCGGAGCCCACGCCGGCCACGGCGCAGCCCACCTACGATGCCGACCCCGCGGGACCCGCGGAGGACGCCTCGCCCGAGCAGGTCGTGCAGGGCTTCCTCGCGGCCGGCACCGGGGTCGGCGACGACTACTCGGTGGCGCGGGAGTACCTCACCCCGGAGCTCGCCGGCACCTGGCACCCCGACGCGCGCACGATCGTGCTCCGCGGGGACCCCGCCCTCGTGCCCCGCCTCGAGGACCACGAGTACCGGCTCAACCTTGAGGTGGACAGCGTGGTGAACGGGACGGGCGTGATCGAGCGCAAGCCCGCCGGTGCCACCGAGGTCCTCGACTTCGGGCTCACCCAGGTCGACGGGCAGTGGCGGATCGCCGAGGCCCCCGACGCCACGGTGCTCACCCCGGCCGACTTCGAGGAGATCTTCGAGCCGCACGACCTCTACTTCACCGACCAGGACCTCTCCGACGAGGTGGTGGACCCCCGGTGGTTCCCGGAGCGGGTGCCCGTGTCCACCTCGATCGTGCGGGCCCTGCTCGACGGCCCGGCGCCCTATCTGCGCGGAGCCGTGACGACGTCGTTCCCCGTCGGGACCACCCTGGCCCGCTCGGCGGTGCCGGTGCAGGACGGGACGGCCACCGTGGAGCTGAGCGTGCCGGACTTCGACCCGGCGAACATCGAGATCAACCGCCGGATGCACGACCAGCTCGCACTGAGCCTCGGGAACCTGACCTCGGTGCAGGACGTGGAGCTGCGGGTCGACGGCGCGCCGGTGGAGCTGGGGGCCGGCTGGACCGACCCGGCACCCGAGCAGGAGATCGCGGTGCCCTCCCGGCAGATCGGGCTGCGCGAGGGGGAGCTCGTGTTCTACCAGGGCGGTCAGGCCGACCCCGTGGACGGGCTCCCGTCGCTGGACGGCTACCGTCCGGCCAGCCCGGCCATGGACACGGCCGCCGACGACTTCGCCTTCGTGGACACGGGCACCGGCGCCCTGGTCACCCTCGCCCGCGACGAGGACCTCGTGGTCCGCTACAGCGGGACGGGGCTGACCCGGCCCAGCTTCGACGAGCACGGCTGGGTGTGGACGGGCGACTCCGCCGGCACGGTCCGGGCCGTGCGGGCGCGCAGCCGCGGGGCCGACCCGGTGCGCGTCGAGGCGCCGTGGCTCGCCGCCCGGACGGTCACGTCCCTGCGGATCTCCCGCGGCGGTGCCCGCGCGCTCGTGGTCACCCAGCAGGACGGCGTCTCCCAGCTTTGGCTCGCGGGCATCGTCCGGGACGCCGACGGGACCCCGCTGCGGCTCAACGATCCCTACCGGGTGGCGGCGGACGTCGACGCGGACGCCGCCGTGTGGCTGAGCGACCAGGAGTTCGTGGCCGCTCCCCTGGACGAGCCCGGCTCCGTGCGCCCGCGGGTCTACGACGTCTCGGGCCAGTACCGGGAGCTGCCGGGGCTCGCGGGGATCACCGGGATCAGCGGCGGCAACGGCACGTCCGCGGTCTACGCCATGGCCGGGGGGACCCTGCACATGCTCACGGGCAACGCGTGGGCGCCCCAGGGCGCCGACGTGCGCGACACCGCCTTCGCGGGCTGACCGGGGCGGTCCTCCACAGCCGCCGCCGTGCGGATCCACCGGCCCGCGCACCGGGCCGCGGTGCCCCGGCGCACGATGGGACGGTGCCTGCCGTCCCGCCCCCCGCCCTCGACCGGGCGGCCGCCCGTGCCCTCGGCCGCCTCGGCGAGGCCCTCGAGGTCCTGCTGCCCGTGGAGTGCGCCGTGTGCCGGGCCCCCGGGACCTCCCTGTGCCGGCCGTGCCGGCTGCTGCTGCGCCGCTCCTGCGCCCGCCCCTTCGAGGCGTCCTCCGCGGCGCCCCTGCTGGACCCGCCGCTGCCGGTGACCGCCGCGGGCCGCTATGCGCACGAGCTCGCGGGCTGCCTGCTCGCCTTCAAGAACGGCGGCCGCACCGACCTGGCGCCCCTCCTGGGGGCCTGCCTGGCCACCGCCCTGCACCGTGCGGCGCCCACGTGGGCCCTCGACCCCGGCGCCCCCGGGCCCGTGCTGCTCGTGCCCGTGCCCAGCACGCCCGCCGCGCTGCGCCGCCGCTGGTTCGACCCGGTGCACGTGCTGCTCGACGACTGCGCGCGCCGCGGAGTCCTCCCCGTCGGCACCGCGCCCGCCCGCGCCCTGCGGCACCGCGGCGGGGAGCTCCGCCCGGCGGCGCAGAAACGGCTGGGGACGGCGGGGCGGCGCGCCCGCCCGGTGGGCTCGATGCGCGCCGCCGTCCGGCCCGGGCAGCGGTGCGTCGTCGTCGACGACGTGCTCACCACGGGCGCCACGCTGGCCGAGGCGTGCCGGGCCCTGCGGGCGGGCGGGGCCGTCGTCGCGGGGGCCGTGGTGCTCGCGGCCGTGCGTCCCCCGGCCGTTGCGCCCACCGCTGATTCGTCCCCCGACCTGTGGCGGCCCGGGTGAATATCCCCTGTGATTCAACTAACGTTGAGCCACGGGACGCAACACATCCTCCCGTGTGGGCGGCCCCGTCCGTCCACGTCACCCCCAAGAGCTGGAGGGCATCATGGAACTGAACGTCATGGGACGCAACGCCGCAGTACCCGAGCGGTTCAAGCAGTACGTCGCCGAGAAGGTCGTCAAGTTCGAGGAGCTGGGCGACAAGGTCCAGCGCATCGATGTCAAGGTCACCAAGGACTGCGGGATGCTCGGCCACCAGGGCCTGGGCGTCGAGATCACGGTCGTGGGCCGGGGACCGGTCCTGCGCGCGGAGTCCCGCAACGACGACAAGTTCGCGGCCTTCGACGAGGCGTACGGGAAGCTGCTCGAACGCCTGCGACGTGCCCGCGACAGGCGCAAGGTCCACCGCGGCGCCCACCGTCCCACGGCCGTTCACGAGGCCACCGGCGCCCTGCCCGTGGTGCCCAGTTCCGGACCCCTCTACTCCACCCCCGAGGAGCTCGCCACCGCGGAGGAGGAGGCCTTCGACCAGAGCGTCAGCCTCTCCGACTCCGTCACCCCCGTCGAGATCCGGCGCAAGCGCTTCCCCGCGGCCGAGCTGAGCGTCGACGAGGCCGTGGACCACATGGAGCTCGTCGGCCACGACTTCTACCTCTTCGTCGACAAGGAGACCGGCGAGCCGTCCGCCGTCTACCGGCGCAAGGGCTGGAGCTACGGGGTGATCAGCCTGAGCAGCGACGGCGAGGAGTCGGAGGAGAGCGCGCGGGCCTACCAGACCGAGCCCGCCGGCTGATCCGGCCCCGTTCCCCGCGCGGGGTCCTCCGGCTGGGTGCCGGCTGGGCTCCGCCCCGGAAGAGCCCGGTGGCTTCGGCCACCGGGCTCGTCTGCGCCCGAGTTCCGGCACCGGCTCCCGTAGACTGGCCACGGTGCCGGATCCCCCGATCGGTCCCAACCCGGCAGTCGAACACCGAGGAGCGTGTGCACGTGGCGTCATTCCTGGAGAAAGTCCTCAGGACCGGAGACAAGAAGGTCCTGACCAGGCTGCGGTCCTACACGACCGCCATCAACAGCCTCGAGGACAGCTTCCGGGACCTCAGCGACGCCGAGCTGCGCGCCGAGACCGACGCGTTCCGGGCCCGGGTCGCCGACGGGGAGTCCCTGGACCGGCTGCTGCCCGAGGCGTTCGCCGTCGTGCGCGAGGCCGCCTCCCGCACCCTGGGCCAGCGCCACTACGACGTCCAGCTCATGGGCGGGGCGGCGCTGCACCTGGGCAACATCGCGGAGATGAAGACCGGTGAGGGCAAGACGCTGGTGGCCACGGCCCCCGCCTACCTCAACGCGCTCTCGGGCAAGGGCGTCCACGTCGTCACCGTCAACGACTACCTGGCCGAGTACCAGGCCAACCTCATGGGCCGCGTCTACCGCTTCCTCGGCATGGAGACCGGCGTGGTCCTCGCCAACCAGGACCCCGCGACCCGCCGGAAGCAGTACGCCGCGGACATCACCTACGGCACGAACAACGAGTTCGGCTTCGACTACCTGCGCGACAACATGGCCTGGAGCCCGGAGGAGCTCGTCCAGCGCGGGCACAACTTCGCGGTCGTCGACGAGGTCGACTCCATCCTCATCGACGAGGCCCGGACGCCGCTCATCATCTCCGGCCCGGCCTCGGGCGAGGCCAACCGCTGGTACACCGAGTTCTCCCGCCTCGTGCAGCGGCTCGCCCCGGGCACCGACTACGAGGTCGACGAGAAGAAGCGCACCGTGGGGGTGCTCGAGTCCGGGATCGAGAAGGTCGAGGATTGGCTGGGGATCGAGAACCTCTACGAGTCCCAGAACACCCCCCTCATCGGCTTCCTCAACAACGCGATCAAGGCCAAGGAGCTCTTCCGCGCCAACAAGGACTACGTCGTCCTCAAGGGCGAGGTGATGATCGTCGACGAGCACACCGGGCGCATCCTCTCCGGCCGCCGCTACAACGAGGGCATGCACCAGGCCATCGAGGCCAAGGAGGGCGTGGAGATCAAGGCGGAGAACCAGACCCTCGCCACGGTCACGCTGCAGAACTACTTCCGTCTCTACGAGAAGCTCTCGGGCATGACCGGCACCGCCGAGACCGAGGCCGCGGAGTTCATGAACACCTACGGGCTGGGGGTCGTGTCGATCGAGACCCACCGCCCGCTGGCCCGCGTCGACCGCCCCGACCTGGTCTACAAGAACGAGGTCGCGAAGTTCGCGGCGGTCGTCAAGGACATCGAGGACCGCCACGCCAAGGGCCAGCCCGTGCTCGTCGGCACCGTCTCGGTCGAGAAGAGCGAGTACCTCTCCAAGCTCCTCGCCCAGCGCGGCGTGCGCCACGAGGTGCTCAACGCCAAGAACCACGCCCGGGAGGCGGCCATCGTCGCCCAGGCCGGCCGCCGGGGGGCCGTCACGGTCGCCACCAACATGGCCGGGCGCGGCACCGACATCATGCTCGGCGGCAACGCCGAGTTCATCGCCGTGGAGCGGATGCGCGAGCGGGGCCTGCACCCGCAGCGGGACGCGGAGGAGTACGAGCGGGTCTGGCCCGAGGTGCTCGCCGCGTGCGAGGCGGAGACGAAGGCCGAGCACGAGGAGGTCGTCGCGCTCGGCGGGCTCTACGTGCTGGGCACCGAGCGCCACGAGTCCCGCCGCATCGACAACCAGCTGCGCGGGCGCTCCGGCCGCCAGGGGGACCCCGGTGAGTCCCGGTTCTACCTGTCCCTCGCGGACGACCTGATGCGCCTGTTCAACGCCGGGGCCGCGCAGCGGCTCATGGCGGGCGCGCCGGACGACACGGCCCTCGAGCACAAGATCGTCTCGCGGGCCATCGCCTCGGCGCAGAGCCAGGTGGAGGGACGCAACGCGGAGCAGCGCAAGAACGTCCTGAAGTACGACGACGTCCTCAACCGCCAGCGCGAGGCCGTCTACCGGGACCGCCGCCGCGTCCTGGAGGGCGACGACCTCCGGGAGCAGATCGCCCAGTTCGTCGACGAGGTCGTCACCTCGACGGTGCAGGACCGCACCGCGGTCGGCCACCCCGAGGACTGGGACCTCGAGGGCCTCTGGGAGTCCCTGCGCACGGTCTACCCCATCACCCTCACCGTGGACGAGGTCGTCGAGGAGGCCGGCGGCCGCACCCGGCTGACGGCCGAGTTCCTGCGCGAGCAGGTCCTCTCGGACGCCCGGGTGGTCTACTCCCAGCGGGAGGAGGAGGTCGGGGCCGAGGCCATGCGCAACCTCGAGCGCCGGGTGCTGCTGTCCGTGATCGGGCGCCGCTGGCCCGAGCACCTCTACGAGATGGACTACCTCAAGGAGGGAATCGGCCTGCGCGCCATGGCCCAGCGCGACCCGCTCGTGGAGTACCAGCGCGAGGGCTACGCGATGTTCCAGGCGATGATGGAGGCCATCCGCGAGGAGACGGTCACCACCCTGTTCCGGATGGAAATCCGCCGCCAGCGGGTCGGTGCGGACGGCGGGCCCGTCGACCTGCAGATCCCGCGCCAGCCGAGCTTCCTGCAGTACACGGCGCCGGGCGAGACCGGCGAGACGCAGACCCGGGTGGAACCGGTGCGGACCGGTGCGGACCGGGCCGAGCCGGACACCGCGGACGCCGTCCCCAACCGCGCCGGGCGGCGTGCCGGCGCCCGGGCCGGCAGGGAGGGCTGAGCCCGGCGGGTCCGGCTCAGCCGACCTCGAGCTCGGTCACGGACCAGCCGCGGCCCAGGCGCTCGACGCGCAGGGCCACGGCCCGGCTGCGCCACGGCTCGACGAGGACCAGGGCGACCTCGTAGACGCCCTGCTGCACGCGGCACACCCGGCACCGCCGGACGTGCGGGTTCCGGTGCAGCTCCTGCAGCTGCGCCTTGCCCTCGAACTGCTCCTGGAGCAGGCGCAGCATGTCGGCGCGCTGCTGGAAGCGCTGCACGATCTCCGGGGTGGTCCACCGGGCCAGCTGCGCCGCCGGCCGGCTGCCGCCCAGCACCTCCACGGCGGCCTGCCCGATCGAGCGGGCCAAGGCCGTGACCCGGGCGAGCTCGTCCTCGGTGTCGTGGCCGACCACGCGCGTGGCTCCCCAGGTGTAGCCCCCGGGAGCCGTGGGCGGTGCGGGGATCGCCGGTCGGGCGGGCCTGCCACGGACCACCGTGCGGGCGGCCGGCCGGGCTGCGGGATCTGAACCGGTGGGAGCGTTCATGGCGGTCTCCTGTGGTCGGGAAGCGTCGGGTCGGGAAGGTCAGGCACGGTCAGGGCCGCTCGGATGCGGGCACGAGGAGACGCTGGCCGGGCAGCAGCCGGTCGGGTCCGTCCCGCAGGACGTCCCGGTTGAGCTCGAACCAGGCGGGCCACGCCCGGGCGATCTGCGCAGCGGTGGCGTCCGGGCCCAGGTGCGCCGCCGCCAGGGACCACAGGGTGTCCCCGCGCACGACGGTCACGGCCCCGTCGACGGTGCGCTGCGACGGGGGCACGGGCCGTCCGCCGCCGGCCGGCGCGGGGCCGTCCGAAGGGAGGTCCCCGGGTGCGGGCGTGCCCGGTAGGGCGGGGTGCGCGGAAGGCTCCTGAGCCGTGGGGGCCTCGGGTCCTCGGGAGCCCGCGGGTGCCGCGGAGCCGGCGACGGCGTCGCCGCCGGTCCCGCCCCAGAACGGGGACGGCGCCGAGTCGGCTGCGGCCGCGGGGGCCGTGAGCAGCTGGACGCCGAGGACGGCGGCCGCCGCGCGCCGCAGCAGCGCGGGCGAGAGACGCCGGCACAGGCGGCCGAGCCGCTCCCAGCGGTGGCGGTGGGCGAGCACGGCGAGCACCGCGAGCAGCGCCGCCACGGCCCAGGCCAGCACCAGGAGGCAGCCGGCGGCCGCGGCGCCCAGGCCCAGCGCCGTCCCGGCGTCGTGCGCGAGGCCCGGCCCGGCGCCCCGGGAGAGCAGGACGGCACCGCACGCCGCCAGGCCCAGCCCGAGCAGCGGCACGGCCAGCACGCTCCACGGCGGTGCCGTTCCACGGTGTGCGCCACCCGGGCTGCCGGTCATCTCATCCCCCGAACGAGCTGTCATCAGACGTCGATCTACTTGAGCATTGTTTGATGTCGTTTGATGTCATTTGGCTTCGTTAGAGATTGGTAGCACCGGAAGCCGCGTCCTGTAAAGGGCTGTGCGCGCAGCGGTGTACTCGGAACCGCTTGACGGCCGTGGAGGTGCGGCCTAGCGTGAGGCCCTCCGCGGCCGGTGGCCGGGGCGTCGTGAAGGGGGACCGCCGTGCGCTGGGACGACCTGTTCGCCGACATGGAGGCGCAGCTCGCCGCGGCAGGCCAGCAGGCCCTGGAGTCGGAGGCCGCCGAGCAGGCCCGGGCCGAGTACTCCCGGGTGGGCGTGGCCGACCGGCTGCGGGCGGCGCACGGCGCGCCGGTGCGGGCGCTCCTGGCGGGCGGCGGGCACGTCGAGGGCCGGGTGCGGGCGCTGGGCTCGGACTGGGTCGCCCTCGAGGAGCGGGGGACGGAGCACCTCGTGCCGCTGGACCCCGTCGTGTGGTGGGAGCTGCCCGGGCGCGGCTGGGCGCCCGGCGGCGGCGCGGTGGCCCTGCGGCTCGGCCTCGGTCACGCCCTGCGGACGCTGGCCCGCGCCCGGGCCGGCGTGCGGGTCCGTCTCGCCGGGGGTGGCCCGGCGGGTGTGCTGGAGGGCACGATCGACGGGGTGGGTGAGGACTTCTTCGACCTGGCGCTGCACCCCGGTGACGACTTCCGCCGGCGGGGGAGCGTGCGCGCCGTGCGCGCGGTGCCCTTCCGGCCGGTCGTCTGCGTGTCGTCCCTCGCCGGGGGCTGACGGGTCCCGCGGACCGTGCCCCGGCCGGTCAGTCGACCGAGCCGGAGCGCACGGCCTCGGCCGTGCGCTCGTAGCCGCGGGCGATGTACTCCTCCAGCTTCACCGTCTCGACGCGCCACTGCCCGCGCCCGCCCACCTGGATGGCGGGCAGTTCCCCGCTGCGCACGAGGGCCCGCGCCTGCGTGGCCGAGATGTTGAGGATCTCGGCCACGTCCGCCAAGGTCAGGAAGCGCTGCTGCGACATCCTCCGCCTCCTCGCTCGTGGTTGCTCTCCGGGTCCAGTCTGCCACCGAACCGCGGGGAGGACCCGCCCGTCCACACGGGCGGACGGGCCGCGCCACCGCCCCGCGAGGCGGCCGGGGACGGGGGCACGGCGCTGTCCCCAGTTGTGCACCGGCCCGTTCCCTCGGCCCCGGCCCGCGGGCAGAATTGGGCGACGTGCGCGGTCGACGGCCACGCCGGTGAGCGAGGGGGGCGGTGCGCCGATGAGCGGGACGGTCAGGGGCGCGGACGCGGGGTCCGCGCGGTTCAGGAGGCCCTCCTGGCGTGACCCCCGCCTGCTCACCGGGCTGCTGCTCGTGCTGCTGTCCGTGGCGGGGGTGGCGGCGGTCGTGGCCGCCACCAACCGCACCGAGCCCTATCTCGCGGCGGTCCGGGACATCGAGGTCGGGCAGCCGGTGACGGAGGAGGACGTCGTGGCCGTCGACGTCCGGCTGCAGGACGCCGCGCCGCTGTACGTGCCGGCGAGCGCCGCCCCCGCGCCCGGCACCGTCGCCACGCAGCGGATCGCCGAGGGGCAGCTGCTGCCGGGCGCCGCGCTGGCCACCGCGGACCGGCTGGACCGCAAGCCCGTCGGCATCCCCATCGCGCACCCGCTGCCGGACGAGGCCCGCCCAGGATCGCGCGTCGACGTCTGGGTGGCGGACCAGGAGCGCTCCGGCCGCGGCTACGAGCCCGCCCGGCTGCTGCTGCCGGCCGCGGAGATCGCCTCCGTCGAGACGGAGCAGACCGCGCTGGGAGCCGGCCGCGGGACGGTCGTGCACGTGCTGGTGGAGGACGCGCCGATGGAGGAGCTCGTGGACGCGCTCGGCAACGACGCCCGGGTCACGCTGGTGTGGAACCCGGCGGGCGGGGCGCGATGAGCATCCCCCTGATGACCCTGGGGGTCTCCACCTGGCCGCTCGTGGACGGCATCGAACGCCTGCACGGACCGGTCACGGTCGTCCGCCGCTGCCTGGACCTCACCGAGCTGCTGGCCGCCGCCCGGACCGGCCTGGCCCGGGCGGCGCTGGTCGCGGAGGGGGCCGAGGAGATCACCGCGAGCCTGCTGGAGCAGCTGCGCCTGGGAGGAGCCGTCCTGCTCGTGCTGGAGGGCCACGACGCGCGCCGCCTCGCCGGGCTGGGCGCCGTCGTGGTCGCCGACCGTGCGAGTCCCGAGGAGGCGGCGCGGCTCGTCGAGGAGACGGTCGCGGCCGCGGCGTCCGCCCCCGGGGAGCTCGGCTACGCGGACGTCGGGGCGGCCGGCCGTGCCGGGGCGCCGGGCTCCACGTCCGGCGCGGACCGGGCCACCGCGCAGGAGCCCGGGCAGGCCCCCGTCGCGGCCGGGGCGGAGCCGGGGAGCGCCGCCGCGCCGGAACCACCGGCCGGACGCCGGGGCACCGGGCGGATCGTGGCGGTATGGGGTCCCACGGGGGCGCCGGGACGGACCACGGTGGCGGTGAACCTGGCGGCGGAGCTCGCCCTGCTGGGGGAGGACGCGGCGCTCGTCGACGCCGACACGTACGGGCCCTCGGTCGCCGCCGTGCTGGGGATGCTCGACGAGGCCGCGGGGCTGGCGCAGGCGTGCCGGCTGGCCGACCAGGGGCGGCTCGACGGGCAGGCCCTGCGCGGCATCGCCGCGGACGTGGCCCTGGCGGGGCGCACGGTGCGGGTGCTCACGGGGCTGACCCGCCAGGACCGGTGGCCCGAACTGCGCTCCAGCGCCGTGGCCGCCGTGCTGGAGCGCGCGGCCGAGGAGTTCGGGACGACGGTCGTGGACTGCGGGTTCGCGCTGGAGGCGGACGAGGAGCTCAGCTTCGACGCCATGGCCCCGCGCCGCCACGCCGCGGCCCTGACCGTGCTCGAGCACGCCGACGTCGTCGTGGCGGTGGGAGCCGCGGACACCATCGGCGTCCCGCGGCTGGTCAAGGGACTGCCCGACCTCGCCGCCGCGGCGCCGGGCGCCCGCCTGGTCGTCGCCGTCAACAAGCTGCGCCGCTCCGCGGCGGGCCGGTCGCCGGAGCTCGGGATCCGCGAGGCGTGGGCCCGCTTCGGCTCGGGGGCGGCGGTGGAGCTGTTCGTGCCGTGGGACCCGGAGGTCCTCGACGAGGCGCTGCTCGCCGGGGCGGTCCTCGCCGAGACCGCCCCGGGCGCACCCGTGCGCGCAGCCCTGCGGCAGCTGGCGCTGCGGGTGCTCGCCGACGCCGGCGAGGCCGGGGACGGCGGGCCGGAACCGGTGCACGGTACTAGGCTGGGCCGCAGGATCGGGGCCTGGCTGCGCCGCTGATCCCGGGGGAGCGCCCGGTTCCTCCGCTGGCGACGACCGGAGGCGATGTGGCGTTCACCGAACCGCTCAGGAGGAGCGCGGACTTCGGTCCCGGGGACTACGAGTGGCTACACCTGCTCGTGGGGGACTGGCAGCTGATCTCCGACCTCGGTTTCGGCGACCTCGTCCTGAGCTTCCCGGTGGACTACATCCCGGCCGCGGGCAGCGGCAACGGGCGCGGCATGCCGGCCCCCGGCAGCGCCTTCCAGGTCCTCGCCCACGTGCGTCCCGCGACCGGTCCCACCGTCTTCCACGAGGACCTGGTGGGGGAGCAGCTGCCCGAGGAGCTCTCCGCCCCGCTGCGCGCCGCGTGGGTGAGCCAGCGGATGGAGCTGCTGCGCCCGGGCGGCGACGACGCCCGTTCGGCCCCGCACGTGAAGGCCGTCCCGCTCGTGCGCAACGGCAAGACGCTGGCGATGCTCACGGTGCACGCCCGGCGGCCGCCGGGCCAGGCGGTCTCCCGGCAGGAGCTCGTCTACCGGGAGAGCGCCGACGCGCTGCTGCGGATGGCCAACGAGGGGCTGTGGCCCGACTTCTCGGCCCCCACGGGCTCACGCCGGGGCGCGCCGCGGGTGGGCGACGGCGCGATCCGGCTCGACGCCGACGACCGCGTGGTCTACGTCTCCCCGAACGCCGACTCGGCGCTGCGCCGGCTGGGCATCGACGGCGAGCTCGTGGGCAAGCGGCTCATGGACGTCGTGCCCCCCGCGCTCGGGCCCGGGGCCGGGCCGGACGAGACGCTCGCCCCGGTGCTCACGGGGCGGATGGCGTGGCGCACCGAGGTGGAGGGCCCGCGCGTGTCCGTGCACTTCCGCTCGATCCCGCTCCGCGACCGCTCCGGGCGCCTGGGGGCGGTGCTGCTGTGCCGGGACGTGACCGAGCTGCGCCGGCGCGACCTCGAGCTGGTGAGCAAGGACGCCACCGTCCGCGAGATCCACCACCGGGTGAAGAACAACCTCCAGACGGTCTCCGCGCTGCTGCGCCTGCAGGCCCGCCGGATGACGACGGACGAGGCGCGCAACGGCCTCGAGCAGGCCATGCGCCGGGTCGCCACCATCGCGATGGTGCACGAGACGCTGTCCCAGGGGTTCTCCGAGAACGTGGACTTCGACGCGCTCATCGAGCGCCAGTTCCGGCTCGTCGCCGAGGTGGCGGCGCCGGAGCAGACGGTGCGCACGCGGCTGATCGGGGAGTTCGGGGAGCTGCCCGCCCGGCTGGCCACCCCGCTGGCCCTGGTGATCAACGAGCTCGTGACGAACGCCGTCGAGCACGGCCTCGCCCAGCGGGCCGGGACCGTGACCCTGGAGGCCCGGCGCGTGCGGGACGAGGAGGGAGGCCAGGCGCTCGAGGTCGTCGTGAGCGACGACGGGGCGGGCATGGGGGACTCCGTCATCGAGGAGTCCGGGGCGGGGGCGTTCCGGCAGGCGGGAACCGGCGAGGGCCTGGGGATGCAGATCGTGCGCACCCTCGTGGCGAGCGAGCTCGGGGGGTCCATCCGCTGGGCCCCGCGCGAGGGCGGAGGGACCGAGGTGACCGTCCGGACGGGGCTCGAGGACTAGACGGGCCCCGGCGCAGGACGGCGGCCCGGACGACGAGGACCGGGACCCTCGTGGGTCCCGGTCCTCGACGTCGCCGGCGGTGCACAGACCGCGGCCGTGTCTTCCGCCGGCAGGGCGGTGCTCAGGAAGAGGCGCTCAGGAGGCGCGGCGGGCGCGGGCGGCGCGGCGCTTGAGCGCCCGGCGCTCGTCCTCGCTCATCCCGCCCCAGACGCCGGCGTCCTGGCCGGACTCGAGGGCCCACTGGAGGCAGGTGTCCATGACCGAGCAGCTGCGGCACACGGCCTTGGCCTCCTCGATCTGGAGGAGAGCAGGTCCGGTGTTGCCCACGGGGAAGAACAGCTCGGGATCCTTCTCCAGGCATGCTGCGCGACTACGCCAATCCATGGTCGACGATCGCTCCTTTCGAGGACGGGTCCCGGGCGCAGGGCACGACGGTGCCGCCGCAGAGGTGTCCGGGACAGAAGAAAAGGCCCATTCGCACGGGCCTTGTGAAGAACTGTGGTCCACTTTCCCATGTGAACGGGGTGTGAACAAGGGGTTGAGGGGCGGGTCACACCGGGCCGGGTGAGTCCTTGCTCACACTGGCGCGCCCCGCAGGGCGGAACCGGGCCCCGCCGTCGCCGGCGCGGGGACGGGCGCAGGGCCCACTAGGGTGGCGGGGAGCGCGCCCGTGCGCGCCGGAAGGAGATCGCCATGGCCCCCGCGCCCCCGCCCGACCGCGCCGACCGACCCCGGGAGGTCGCCCTCCTGGCCGGCGTCGTCCTGCTGGAGGCTCTCGCGATGGCCGGGGTGGCCCTGCGGCTGCTGTGGAGCCTGCTGTTCGAGCAGCCCCTGACCGTGGGCGGCACGGTGTTCCTCGTGGCGGTCTTCCTCGGCGGCGCCCTGTGGCAGCTGCGCGTGGGCCGGGGCCTGTGGCGCGGCTTCCGCTGGCCGCGCGCCGCCGCGCTCGTCGTCCAGCTGTTCCTGCTCGTCCTCGGCTTCCCCCTGCTGCAGGCCGGGCAGTGGCCGGCCGGCCTGGCGCTGGCCGTGCCGGCGGTCGTGGTCCTCGTGCTGCTGTTCCGCCCGGCCGTGCTCGCCTGGACCAGCCGCACCGTCCGGTAGTCCCTCGCGCCCTGCGGGTCGGGACGGCCGGGGCGGGGCAGTACAGTTGAACCGCCCGCCCCCGGCCGGTCCTGCCCCCGTCCCGTCGAGAGCCTCCGAACAGGTGGTCCCGTGACTTCCCGTCGCATCGTCATCGTCAGCCGCATCTTCGCCCCCGAGCCGGCCGCCGCGTCCTTCCGGCTGCGCGCCCTCGCCCGGGGGCTCACCGAGCGCGGCGCCGACGTCACCGTCCTCACCACCCGCCCGCCCGCGTCGACGCCGATCGAGCCCGAGCCGTACCCGGTCAGGCGGTGGCCCGTGCTGCGGGACCGCTTCGACTACGTGCGCGGGATCGTCCAGTACCTCAGCTTCGACGTCCCCGTGTTCTTCCGTCTGCTGGCCACCCGCGCGGACCTCGTCGTCAGCGAGCCGCCCCCCACCACGGGCATGGCCGTGCTCGCCTCCTCGTGGCTGCGGGGCCGGCCCTACGTCTGGTACGCCCCCGACATCTGGACCACCGCCGCCGACAAGATGGACGTCTCCCCGGTGGTGAAGAAGAGCATGCGGCTGATGGAGACCCTCGCCGCCCGCCGCGCCGCCGGGGTGCTCACCGTCTCCGAGGCCATGGGCCGGGAGCTGCAGGACGTCACCGGCGTCGGCTGGGACAAGGTCCTGGTCGCGGAGAACGGCATCGACACCGACGTCTTCCGCCCCGACGGGCCCGCGGCCGACCCCGGTGCCCCCTACTTCGTCTACGCCGGGTCGATGTCCGAGTGGCAGGGCGCCGACGTGTTCGTCCGCGCGATGCCCAAGGTCCTGGCCGCGCACCCGGACGCGCAGCTGCGCTTCTTCGGCCGCGGCTCCGACATCGAGCGGGTCGAGGAGATCGCCCGCCGGCTCGCCCCCGGCCACGTGCTCTTCGAAGGGCTGCGCCCCGCCGCGGAGACCGCCGAGTGGACCCGCGGCGCCGTCGCCGCCCTGGGGTCCGTCATCCCGGACAACGGCTACGACTTCACGAAGCCCACCAAGATCTACGCCGCCGCCGCCTGCGGGACGCCGGTCGTCTACGCGGGCGCGGGCGTCGCCGCCGAGCTCGTCCTCGACAACGGTCTCGGCGCGGCGGTCGCGCACGACCCCGACGCCGTGGCCGACGCCATGATCGCCGCCCTCGACCGCCGCAGCGACCCCGCGCGCGCCGCGGAGAACGAGCGGCTGCGCCGCGAGCGCGCCGGATGGGCCGCCGAGCACGCCTCCCTGGCGGCCTCCGGCCGCCTCGCCGCCGACTGGCTGCTTCAGGGCTTCCCCGACTGATCAGGTACTTTGGTACGCAGCGCACGCCCGGTGCGCTGCGTGCCGCCCCCCGCGCCCGGCCGACCGCCGGGACGTCCCACGACACCCAATGTCAGGAGTTTGCCCGTGAACGCAGATCTCGTCGTCGTCGGGTCGGGCCTCTTCGGCCTGACCGTGGCCGAGAGGGCCGCCCGCGAGCTGGACCTCAACGTGGCCATCATCGACCGGAGGTCCCACCTCGGCGGCAACGCCTACTCCGAGAAGGAGGAGCGCACCGGGATCGAAGTGCACCGCTACGGGGCCCACCTGTTCCACACCTCCAACGAGCGGGTCTGGGACTACGTCAACCGCTTCACGGCCTTCACGGACTACGTGCACCGCGTGTACACGCGGCACAACGGCGAGGTCTACCCCATGCCGATCAACCTCGGCACCGTCAACCAGTTCTTCCGCGCGGCGTACTCGCCGTCGGAGGCCCGGGCCCTGATCCAGGAGCAGGCCGGGGAGCTCGCGGGGACGGACCCGCAGAACCTCAACGACAAGGGGATCCAGCTCATCGGCCGCCCCCTCTACGAGGCCTTCATCAAGCACTACACCGGCAAGCAGTGGCAGACGGACCCCAAGGACCTGCCCGCCTCGATCATCTCGCGGCTGCCCGTGCGCTACACCTACGACAACCGGTACTTCAACGACAAGTACGAAGGTCTCCCGGTGGACGGCTACACCGCGTGGCTCGAGCGCATGGCGGACCACCCGAAGATCGACGTCCGGCTGGACACCGACTTCTTCGACGACGGCCACGACTACTCCCGCTCGGCCGTGCTGGGCCAGGTCCCGGTGGTCTACACCGGTCCCGTGGACCGCTACTTCGACTACGCCGAGGGCGACCTCTCGTGGCGGACCATCGACCTCGAGGAGGAGGTCCTGCCGATCGAGGACTTCCAGGGCACCCCGGTGATGAACTACCCGGACCCCGACGTCCCCTTCACCCGGATCCACGAGTTCCGCCACTTCCACCCGGAGCGCGACTACACCAAGGACGCCACGGTGATCATGCGGGAGTTCTCGCGCTTCGCCGAAAAGGGCGACGAGCCGTACTACCCGGTCAACACCTCCGTGGACCGCGAGAAGCTGCTCAAGTACCGCGACCTCGCCCGCGGCGAGGACAACGTCCTGTTCGGCGGGCGCCTGGGCACGTACAAGTACCTCGACATGCACATGGCCATCGGCGCGGCCCTGTCCATGGTCGACAACAAGATCAAGCCCCACTTCACCAGCGGGGCCACCATCGAGAGCGGGGGAGTGGACGCGTGACCGCGACGACCCAGGACACCGACCGGACCGGCACCGAGGACATCACCTACCGGGTGCTGCAGGAGCTGGTCTTCCCGGCCAAGGACCGGCTGCCCACCCAGCCCCTCTACATGGACACCCGGGCCGACACCGGCACGGCCGTCCAGCCCGAGGACGCCCCCCAGCGGGAGCGGCAGATCGTGGTGAACGTGGCCTCCGAGCCCAGCGCCACGGACTCCCTGACCATCCTCGGGCGGCGCTCCCTGCGCGTGCACGCCCGCAACACGGTCTCCTTCGCGACCTACTTCAACGCGTTCCCGGCCAGCTACTGGCGGCACAACACCCACCTGCGCGAGGTCGTGCTGCGCGTGCGCACCTCCGGGCGCGGCACCGTGAGCGTCTACAGCTCCAACGCCCGCGGCGAGTCCGTGCCCGTGTCCGTGCACGAGGTCTCCGGCGACGAGCACGTGACCGAGGCGGTCCTGTCCCTGAAGGCCTTCGCCGACGGCGGCTGGTACTGGTTCGACCTCGCGGCGGCGGACGAGGGCCTCGTCCTGCAGGGCGCGCAGTGGCTGGGCGACGGCGCCGGCACCTCGGAGGGCTCCGTGACCCTCCAGATCACCACGATGAACAAGCCGTCCTACTGCCTGCGCAACGCACGGCTGCTCGTCGAGCAGCAGGAGCACCTGCCGCAGGTCGCCGAGGTCGTCATCGTCGACCAGGGCAACCAGAAGGTCGTCGAGGAGCCCGGCTTCCGCGAGGTGCAGGAGCGCTTCGGCGAGCGCCTGCGCGTGCTCGACCAGGCCAACCTCGGCGGCGCGGGCGGCTTCGCGCGCGGGATGTACGAGGCGGTCAAGGCGGACAGCACCTACGTGCTGCTGATGGACGACGACGTCGAGATCGAGCCCGAGGCCGTGCGCCGCGTCAGCGTGTTCGCGGACTACTGCAAGCGGCCCACCCTCGTGGGCGGGCACATGATCGACCTGCTCAACCCCACGAAGATCCACAACTTCGGCGAGGCCATGGACCCGTACAGCTTCCAGTACGGCCCCGCCGGGGACGGCGTGGAGATCGGCCACGACTTCCGCCACAGCAACCTGCGCGCCACGCCGTGGATGCACCGCCGGATCGAGGTGGACTACAACGCGTGGTGGATGTGCCTGATCCCCACCGCCGTGATCCGCGAGATCGGCCTGGCCCTGCCGGTGTTCATCAAGTGGGACGACGTGGAGTACGGCATCCGCGCGAAGGCCGCCGGCTACCGCACGGTCTCCCTGCCCGGCGTCGCCGTGTGGCACCTCGCCTGGGCGGACAAGGACGACACCATCAGCTGGCAGGCGTACTTCCACAAGCGCAACCAGCTGGTCGCGGCCCTGCTGCACTCGCCGTTCGACCGCGGCGGGGAGGTGCTCGGGCGCAACGGGATCAAGGACCTGCGCCACGTGCTGTCCATGCAGTACTTCGCCGAGGAGGCCCGCGTGCTGGCGCTCCGGGACGTCCTGGCCGGCCCCGAGGCCCTGCACGAGCTGCTGCCGCAGCGCATCCGCGACGTGCGCAGGCTCATGACCCAGCACTCCGACGCCGTCTACGAGCCGGACCTGGACGCCTACCCCCAGGTCGCGGCGACCAAGCCGGTGCGGGCGAAGCGGATGAGCTCCCCGCACGGGCTGAAGATCCTCACCTCCGCCGCCACCGCCGTGGTGCGCCACCTAGCCGTGGCGCCCAAGGAGCAGGCCGGGCAGCACCCCGAGGTGCACCTGCCCTACCAGGACGCCCGCTGGTGGCGGCTCACCCGCTACGACAGCGCCCTGGTCACCGCGTCGGACGGCACCGGCTACACCTGGTACAAGCGCTCCCCCAAGGAGGCCCGCGCCCTGCTCGCCGAGTCCGTGCGGCTGCACGCCCAGCTGGCCCTGCGCTGGCCGGAGCTCTCGCGGCGCTACCGGGAGGCGATGCCCGACATCACCTCCATGGCGGCGTGGGAGGCCACCTTCCGCGAGCACTCGGAGATCGGCGCCTGATGGCCTCTGCCACCGTGGTCCGCGCCCCGTCCCCCGGGACGGGGCTGCCGGCGGTGTTCCGCCAGCGCTACCTCCTGAAGCTGCTCGTCGACAAGGAGCTGCAGATCCGCTACCGGGGCACGGTCCTGGGGCTGCTGTGGTCCTACGTCAAGCCCGGCATCCAGTTCGTGGTGTTCTACGTGGCCCTCGGCATCTTCCTGGGCCTGGAGCGGGGGATGCAGAACTACGCCGTCTACCTGTTCTCCGGCATCATCCTGATCAACTTCTTCTCGGAGGCCTTCGGCAACGCCGCCCGCTCGGTCGTGGCCAACGCGAGCCTGATCAAGAAGATCTACCTGCCGCGGCAGATGTTCCCCGTGTCCTCGGTGTGGGTCGCCGCCGTGCACCTGCTGCCGCAGCTCGTGGTGATGCTGCTCGCCTGCCTGGTCGTGGGCTGGTCGCCCACGTGGATCTCCGTGCTGGCGATCCCGGCGGCGCTGCTGATCGTGGGCCTGCTGGCCACCGGCCTCGGGCTGCTCTTCGGCGCGGCCAACGTCTTCTTCCGGGACGCCGAGAACTTCGTGGACCTCATCATCATGGTCAGCACCTGGTCCGCCCCGGTGCTCTACGCCTGGACCATGGTCCGCGACGTGCTGGGGCCGGTGTGGTTCGCCGGGTTCATGCTCAACCCCCTCACGGTCGCGGTCGAGCTCTCCCACGCCGCGTTCTGGCTGCCCACCACCACCCCCGGCGCCCATGAGGTCCCGCCGCACCTGTTCTCCCAGTGGACACCCGTGGCCCTGCTGGTGGTCACCGTCCTCATGGTCCTGGGCGACTGGTCGTTCCGCCGCCTCGAGGGCCGATTCGCCCAGGAGCTGTGACGATGAGTCCGCAATCCGTGCCCGGCCCCGCCGGGACCCCCGGCACGCCCGCCGTCGTGGCGGAGCACCTGGCCAAGGAGTTCTCGCTGCGCCACGCCCGCTCCCTGAAGGAGACGGTGATGTGGCTGGCGAAGGGCCGCCGCCAGGACATCTCCAACCGCTTCCGCGCGCTGGAGGACCTCAGCGTGCGCATCGAGCCCGGGGAGAGCGTCGCGCTCGTGGGGCTCAACGGCTCCGGCAAGTCGACGTTCCTCAAGCTGGTCTCCGGCGTCATGAGCCCCGACGGCGGCACCCTCGAGGTCAACGGCCGCGTGGCCGGGCTGATCGAGGTCGGCGCCGGCTTCCACCCCGACCTCACCGGCCGGGACAACGTCTACCTCAACGGGGCGATCCTCGGCATGACCAAGGAGGAGATCGACGAGAAGTTCGACCAGATCGTCGCCTTCTCGGAGATCGAGCAGTTCATCGACACCGAGGTGAAGTTCTACTCCTCGGGCATGTACCTGCGCCTGGCCTTCGCCGTGGCCGTCTTCACGGACCCCGACATCTTCATCATCGACGAGATCCTCTCGGTGGGCGACGAGCCGTTCCAGCGCAAGAGCCTGGGGCGGGTGCGGGAGCTGTCCGAGGAGGGCAAGACCCTGCTGGTCGTCAGCCACGACTTCGACGTGGTGCGCAAGGTCTGCGCGCGCGGGGTGTGGATCGAGCACGGCCGCGTCCGCAGCGACGGACCCATCGACGAGGTCATCGAGCAGTTCCGCGCGTCCGAGAACGCCTAAGCCGTTCCAACCTTCCACGGTGCAGGGCCCGCACGCCGGACGGCGTGCGGGCCCTGCACCGTCAGCAGGCCGTGACCTCCCACAGCTCGGCCTCGCCCACCGCGGTCACCAGCTCCAGGTTGGTCTCCGGGCGCTCGCCCAGGGTATCGATCGGCAGGTACGGTCGGGCCCGGGGGGTGTCGACCTCCAGGTACTGCTGGCCGAAGTCCAGCACGTAGTCGATGCTCTCAGACTGCGCCAGCGCGCAGGCCCGGGTGGACTCCTCCGTGGGCAGGCCCGCGATGATCTCGGCGATCCGGGCGCCGTTCGGCCCGCCGATGTGGTACTGGGTCACCTCGGTGCCGGCCACGGCGTACGCCAGGGATCCCCCGTTCCACGGGTTCACAAGGATCACGTCGTCCCCGTCCGTCAGCTGCGGCAGCTGCTCGAGCAGTTCCCGCTCATCCTCGGTGAGGATTCCGTCCTCGTTGTCCCACCCGAACCGCGCCTGAGTGGCCAGGAGCGTGTCCCGCATGGTGCGCATCTGGGTGAGCGGCACGGACGCGGCCACCAGCAGCACCGCCGCGCCTGCGGCGACGAGCTGCTGGGCGCGGCGGGTACGCCGCTGCGGGGGGACGGCCGTCTCAACGCGGCTCCGGAGGAGCTCGACGAGCGCGGCCGCCCCCAGCGCGATCAGCGGCACGGCCACCACGGGAAGGCTGGCGGCCAGCCGGAAGGAGTCCTGGTACCAGGAGCCCACGGCCCACTCCCGCCACGGGCCCTTGGGGGCGGAGGCGGCGACGACGTACAGGACGACGACCAGGAACTGGGCGATCCCCAGCCAGCGCAGCTCCTGCCGCACGACGGTCGTGGCGATCCCCAGGACGGTCAGCACCACCAGGAACCAGGGGATGTCCAGCCGGCCGTTCGTGGCGTAGAGCAGGGCCTCGCCGTAGGCGGCGGCGGGCGTGGTGTGTGCGAAGCGGATGAAGTCGGTCCCCAGACTGTCCCACAGGTACGTCCACGCGTATGCTGCCAGGGCCAGCAGCAGAACGAGCAACGCGGTGCGGCCCGGCCGCCGCGCGGCGGCCGTCCGCCGCACCGCGCGCCACCAGGCGACCAGGACCATGGGGATCAGCAGCACCAGCAGCAGCGTCCCGACGTTCGGGTGGGCCAGCAGGGCGCCGCCCGTGACCACCAGCCAGCACAGGCCTGAGAAGACCAGCTGCGCAGGGGCGCGGGAGGACCGACCGGCCCGGGAGTCGGCGTCCAGGCCCAGCAGGGCGGCCAGGTAGGCCAGGGCCACGGGGGCCACGCTCAGCCCCAGAAGGTTCGGGAGCAGGGGACCGAACTCCAGGATGGAGTACGGGAACACGGCGAAGCCGGCCGAGGCGACGCCAGCCACGGCCAGGGCCACCGGAGAGGGGCCCACCAGGGTGCGGGTGAGGAAGAGGCACGACGCCGGCCACACCAGCGCCGCCACGACGAGCAGCACAACGTTGCTGGCCACCATCGGGCTCTGGTCCGCCAGAGGCCAAACCAGCCCGGCGAGCCCGTGCCAGACGGCCGGGTAGACCGCCATGGCCTTCTCGGGTTCGATCATCCGACCGAGGGTCAGCGAGGAGGCCGAGGCGGTCTCCACGACGTAGCGGATCGCGTTGAGGTGGAAGACGTTGTCGTAGCGCTGGGCGAACCGGTCCGGCTCCATGACCACGAACAGCAGCCGCCGGGCCAGCAGACCCGCCCCCAGCAGGAGGCCCAGCGCGACGCCTCCCCGGTACACCGCGGCGGAGGAGAGACTAAGCAGCCCGCGGTCCGCGCCGTCGTCGGCCGAGCGGGAACCGGACTCGCCGGCGGCGCGCGCGCGGCGGAACAGCAAGCCCACCACGGTGGCGAGCGCCCCGACGACCAGGGTGAAGGCGCCTACGCCGAGCAGGGAGAAGTCACGGCCCACCAGCTCCAGCGCCACACCCGCGGTGCCGACGACGGCCATGCTGTAAGCGGGCGCCGCCAGGAAGAACAGCGGCCTCACGTCGCGGACCAGGAGCTGGAGGACCAGTCCGGGGATCCACAGCAGGGCGACGACCAACAGCAGTGCCGGGACATAGGGCAGCCAGTCACTCAACAACAGGGGGGTTCCTCTCCACGGATCTCCCACGCCCACGGGGGGCTCGTCCTCCGGGTCCGTGCAGCAGGCGGCCCGGTCGGGAAGGGGCGGGGGCGCGGGGGAAGTTCCGGATCAGTATATGGGGCCGTCACGGCCGGGACGGTGCCCGGCCCGGGCTGTGCGAGAATGTCGTGGTGAATCGCGTGTGGATCGTCATGCCCGTGTACAACGAGGCGGCCGTCGTGGGAGAGGTGCTGAAGGAGCTGCGGCGGACCTTCCCGCACGTCGTCTGCGTCGACGACGGCTCCTCCGACGACTCCGCGCGCATCTGCGCCGAGGCCGGTGCCGTCGTCGTGCAGCACCCCATCAACCTGGGCCAGGGCGCGGCCCTGCAGACGGGCTTCGAGTACGCCCTGCAGGACCCGCAGATGGACTGCGTGGTGACCTTCGACTCCGACGGCCAGCACCGCGTCGTCGACGCCTGGGACATGGTGCAGCGGATCCGCTCGGGCGAGGCCGAGGTCGTGCTCGGCTCCCGCTTCCTCGACCGGCGCACCCAGGTCTCGGCGCTCAAGCGCGTCGTGCTGCGCACGGCGGCGATGTTCTCCCGGCTGTCCACCGGCATGGACCTCTCCGACGCCCACAACGGGCTGCGGGCCATCGACCGGCGCACGCTGGGCCGGATCCGGCTCACCCAGAACCGGATGGCGCACGCCTCCGAGATCGTCAACCAGCTCGCCGACATCCGCCCGCGCTGGGTCGAGCACCCCGTGGAGATCATCTACACGGACTACTCGCGCTCCAAGGGCCAGTCCCTGCTCAACGGCGTGAACATCCTCGCCGAGCTGTTCGTCAAGTAGTTCCGTCCCGCCGTTCCCGCCCGCCGTTCCACAGACCCCAGGGGAGACCCGACCGATGCTCTACGCCGTCCAGATCCTGCTGGTCCTCGCCGTCGGCTACGGCGCGCTCGCGCTCATCCGCGGCGGGGCCAACGCCAAGCACCAGGCGATCCGCCGGGTCGTCGGCCTGAGCTTCTTCATCTTCGCGGCGCTGTCCATCTTCTTCCCGGACCTGCTCACGGCCGTGGCGCAGTTCTTCGGCATCGGCCGCGGCACGGACCTGGTGCTCTACGGGTTCGTGGTGGTCTTCATGATCACCCAGGCCACTTCCGCCCTGAGGCACCGGCAGCAGGAGGTCAACGTGACCCGCCTGGCCCGGCACATCGCGGTCACCGAGGCGGAGAAGCCGTGGGCGCCGGCCCCCGAGCACGCGGACCGCGCGTCCGTGCGCGACTTCCGGGCGGCCTCCCCGGAGCAGCGCCCCGCCGGCTGAGCACCGCGGGCTCCGTGCGGGCCGTCCGGGTCGCCCCGGACGGCCCTTTGCATGCCTTCACATCCTGTGACGGAATTGTTGTTCGCTGAAGCGAACAACGCCGCAGGTCAGGCCCGGCTGTCCACAGAAGGCGTCCCCGGGACTGCCGACGCCCCGCCCCACCCGTCTATCTTCCTGTCCATGCGCTCCGGGGGGAGCGCGGCCGGCGCGCCCGCGCGCCGGGACGGCACAGGGGGACCCATGACGGCACTGCTCTCCGCGGACGCGCTCGGGCTGGTCGAGGCCGAGGTGCGCGAGCTGATCCGCCGCCGCGGCCTGGACCCGGTGCTGCAGCTGGAGGAGACCCGGGGTCTCGTGGACGCCGCCGTGCGCGACTACGACCAGCGCTCGGCCCGCGGCGTCCTGCCCGCCCTCAGCGACCTCGACGCCGCCCGCCGGGCCCTGCTCGACCTCGTGGCCGGTTTCGGCCCGCTGCAGCCCCTGCTGGACGACCCCGAGATCGAGGAGATCTGGCTCAACGGACCTGCCGAGGTCTACGTGGCCCGGCAGGGGGAGTCGGAGCTGACGTCGGTGGTGCTCACCGAGCCCCAGGTGCGCAACCTCGTCGAGCGGATGCTCAAGAGCTCCGGCCGCCGCCTGGACCTGTCCTCCCCGTTCGTGGACGCGGCCCTGCCCGACGGCTCCCGGCTCCACGTGGTGATCCCGGACGTCACGCGCCGGCACTGGGCGGTCAACATCCGCAAGTTCGTGGCCCGGGCGCGCCGGCTCGACGATCTCGTCGAGCTGGGCTCCCTCACCCCCGGGGCGGCGCGCTTCCTCTGGGCCGCGGTCGCGAGCGGGCTCAACATCCTGGTCTCCGGCGCGACCCAGGCGGGCAAGACCACGCTGCTCAACTGCCTGTGCGCCGCGATCGGGCCCCGCGAGCGGGTCGTGACGGTCGAGGAGATCTTCGAGCTGCAGGTGCCCCTGCGCGACGTCGTCGGGATGCAGTGCCGCCAGCCCAACCTCGAGGGCACGGGGGAGATCCCGCTGCGGCGCCTCGTCAAGGAGGCGCTGCGGATGCGTCCGGACCGTCTCGTCGTGGGGGAGGTGCGGGAGGCGGAGAGCCTGGACATGCTGATCGCCCTCAACAGCGGGCTGCCGGGCATGTGCAGCCTGCACGCGAACTCCGCGCGGGACGCCGTGACGAAGATCTGCACGCTGCCGCTGCTCGCCGGGGGCAACATCAGCACGGACTTCGTGGTCCCCACCGTCGCCTCCTGCTTCGACCTCGTGGTGCACTGCCACCGGGACGCGGCCGGCCGCCGCAGCGTGCGCGAGGTCCTCGCCGTGGGCAACCGCGTCGAGAACGGGGTCATCGAGACCTATCCCGTCTTCGCCCACGACGGCGACGGCCTGCGCCCGGTCGCGGCCGAGGCGCCGTCGGCCTGGCGGTTCGAGCGCGCCGGGCACCGGGTGCGCGAGCTGCTCGAGGACGACGCCCCCGCCCGGAGCCCGCGGTGAGCGCGGTCCTGGGCGTCCTGCTGGGCGCGGGCGTGCTCCTCGTCTGGTGGTCGTGCTGGGCCGAGAGCACCCCCCGGCCCGCCGCGCCACGGCGGCCCGGGCGGCTGCGCGAGACGCTGGTCCGCGCCGGGCTGGGCGGGATCAGCCCCGCGGCCCTCGTGACGGCGTGCGTGGCGGCCGCCGTCCTGGCCGGACTGGCCGTCACGGCCGCGTCCGGGACGGTCTCGTTCGGAGCGTGCGCGGCCGTCCTCGGGGGCTGGCTGCCCCTCGCGGCCGTCCGGCACCGGGCGCGCAGCCGGTCCGCGCTCATGCGGGAGGTCTGGCCGGACGTCGTCGACCACCTGCGCTCGGCCGTGCGCGCCGGGATGTCCCTGCCGGAGGCGCTCATCCAGCTGCAGTACCGCGGCCCCGAGCCGGTCCGTCCGGCCTTCGCCCGGTTCGCCGCCGACTACCGCGCCACCGGGCAGCTGCAGCCGGCGCTGACGCTGCTCAAGGACCGTCTGGCCGACCCCGTGGCGGACAACATCGTCGAGGCGCTGCGGGTCACCCGCGAGGTGGGCGGCACGGACCTCGGCCGGCTGCTCGGGACGCTGTCCGAGTTCCTGCGGGAGAACGCCCGCACGCGCGGCGAGCTGGAGGCACGCCAGTCCTGGACCGTCAACGCCGCGCGCCTGGCCGTGGCGGCGCCGTGGATCGTGCTGCTGCTGATGTCCTCCCAACCCGCCGCCCTCCGCGCCTACGACACGCCCCAGGGGATGGCCGTTCTCCTGGGCGGACTGGTCGTGTCGGTGGCCGCCTACCGGCTCATGCTCCGGATCGGGGCCCTGCCGCAGCCGCAGCGGGTGCTCCGATGACCGCCTCGCCCGCGCTGGTCGCGCTCCTGGGCCTCGCGCTCGCCGCCGGTCTGTGGCTCGTGCTCACGGGAGCGCGCGTGAGCGGCGGGCCGTCCTTCGCCGAGCGGATCGCCCCGCAGCTGCGCGCCGTGGAGGTGGAGTCCGCCCTGCTGGCCCGGGCGGGGGACCGCCGTCCCCCGGGAGCGGCCGTCCCCGGCGCGCTGGGCTCCGCCGTGCGGGACGCCGCGCGCCGGCTGACCCGGCGCGCGGGGCCCTCCGCCGGCCTCGAGAAGCGCCTGCTGCGCGCCGGGACGGGCACCACGGTCGCCGACTACCGGGCCGAGCAGCTGCTCCTCGCGACCGGCGGGCTCCTGCTCGGGGTGCTCCTCGGCCTCGGCGGCACGGTGCGCTTCGACACCGGCGCCGGCGGCGTCGTGCTCGCCGGGGCCGCCACCGCGACGAGCGGCTGGCTGCTGCGGGACCACCTGCTCGGGCGGCGCATCCGGGCCCGCGAGCGGCGGATGCTCGCCGAGTTCCCGGCCGTGGCCGAGCTGATGGCGCTGTCCGTGGGGGCGGGGGAGAGCGCCGTGGGCTCCCTCGAGCGGGTCTGCCGCGTCGCGGAGGGCGAGCTCACCGGGGAGTTCCGCGCTGTGCTCGCCCAGACCCGTTCGGGCGCCGGGCTCGTGCCCGCGCTGCAGGACTTCGCCGCCCGCACGCCGGTGGCGCCGATCGGGCGGTTCGTGGACGGCGTCGTCGTCGCCATCGAGCGCGGCACCCCCCTGGCGGACGTCCTGCGGGCCCAGGCCCAGGACGTCCGGGACCACGACAAGCGCGAGCTCATGGAGGCCGCCGGGCGCAAGGAGATCGCCATGATGGTCCCCCTCGTCTTCTTCGTGCTGCCGCTCACCGTGGTCTTCGCCGTCTATCCCGGCATCGCCGTGCTGGAGCTCGGCTTCTGACCCGCACCCGGCGGCCGGGACGCGGCCGCCCCGCCCGAAAGGACATCCGCCATGACCCTCCTGCAGCGCCTCACCGCCCTCCTGGGCGCCGTCGGCCTCGCCCTCACCCGGCTGCCGGCCCGCCTGGCCGCCGGGGACCCCGACCGCGGGGACGTCCCGGGCTGGGTGATGCTGACCCTGATGTCCGCGGTGCTCGTCGCCGGCCTGCTGCTCGTGGCGCAGCCGGCCCTCGAGGGACTCTTCCAGGACGCGATCGCCCGGGTCAGCGGGAGCTGACCGTGCGCGGCCGCTCCCTCCTCCGCGGGCTGCGCCGCCGCGTCCCCGTGGCCTCCCGGTCGACGGGCGACCGGGGCAGCGCCGTGGCCGAGTACGTCCTGGTGGCCGGGATCGTCGCCATGATGTTCGCCGGGACGCTGCAGCTGGCCCTCGCCCTGCACGTGCGCAACACCCTCGTCGACGCCGCGGCGGCCGGCGCCCGCTACGGCACCCTCGCCGACCGGTCCCCGCAGGACGGGGCCGAGCGGACCCGGGAGATCATCACCGGCCACCTCGGGCCCCGCTACGCCCAGGACGTCAGCGCCGCCCCGGCCACGGTGGGGCAGACCGCCACCCTGCAGGTCGAGGTGGTCTCCCCGCTGCCCGTGGTGGCCATGTTCGGCCCGCCCGGCGGGATGCGGGTCCGCGGCCATGCCGTCCTGCCGGGCTGAGCCGGCCGTGGAGGGCGACGACCCGGACCGGCCGGACGAGGGCAGCGCGGTGGTCGAGTTCGTGGGGCTCGGGACGCTGCTGCTCGTCCCGGTCGTCTACTTCGTGCTGACCGTGGCCCAGGTCCAGGCCGGGGCCTTCGCGGTGGTCGCCGCCGCCCAGCAGGCCTCGCAGGTGCTCGCCCGGACCCCACCGGACGAGCTCTCCGAGGCCGGGCTCACCGCCACCGCGCAGCTGGCCGTCGCGGACCACGGCTTCGGGCCGGAGACCCTGTCGATCGCCCTCAGCTGCTCCGACGGGCCGTGCGGCACCGCCGGGGCGGTCGCCACGGTGCGCAGCTCGCTGACCGTGGAGCTGCCCCTGGTGCCGGGCGTCGCCGACCTCGGCGTGGCCGAGCTGACGTCCTCGGCCACGGTCGTGGTGGGGCGGTACGCGTGAACGCCTCCTCCGGCGGGTCCGGGAACCCGGACGACGGGCAGATCACGATCCTGGTGATCGGCTTCGCCGTGGTCGCGCTGCTGCTGGCGGTGGTGGTCATGGGCGTCACCGCCGTCTACGTGGGCGAGCGGAAGCTCCAGCTCCTCGCCGACAACGCCGCGCTCGCGGCCGCCGACACCTTCGTGGAGCTGCGCCCCGGGGCCCCGCCCAGCACCGTCCTCGACGACGACGCCGTCACGGGCGCCGCGGCCGCCTACCTCGACACCGTCGGCGCCTGGGCGGACACCCCCGGCCTGGCCCTGGGCGCGCCCACCGGCAGCCCGGACGGGCGCACCGCGGAGGTGACGCTGCACGCCGTCGTCCACCCGCCGGTGGTCAGCCTGCTGGTGCCCGACGGCGTCCCCGTCTCGGCCACGAGCGAGGCCCGGGCCCGGCTGGGCCGGTGACGTCGTGTCCCGGCCCCGGCGGGCGCGGGCGGGCCCGGGGTCAGGGGGCGAAGCCCTGCGGCAGCGCCGCGCTGAACTCGAACTCCTCCGTGGTGGACACCGCGCCGGTGTCGTCGATCAGGGTGACGCCGGCCTCCGTCCCGTGCCGGCCCGCGGTGATCCGCGCACCCACGTCCGCGACGACGTTGTCCAGGGTCACGCCGGCGGCCACGTGCACGCCGTCGAGGAGCACCGAGTTGCGCACCGTCGCGCCCTGCTCGACCACCACCTGCGGGCCCAGCACCGAGTGCTCCACGGTCCCGCGCACCACGGAGCCGGCGGCGACCATCGAGTGGCGGATGTCCGCGGAGCCCGCCACCCGGGCCGGCACGAGCTGCGGCTGGGCGGAGAGGATCGGCCAGTCCGGGTCGTCGAGCTCGGCGCCGTCGCCGTCGAGCAGCTGCATGTGGGCGGTCCAGTAGGACTGCAGGGTGCCCATGTCCATCCAGTACCCGTCCAGGCGGTGCTCCACCACGGTCCGGTGCCGCACGAACCAGGGCACCAGGTCGTTGCCGTAGTCCTCGAGCCGGCCCCGCTCCTCGTGCAGGGCCTCGAGCGCCTCCAGCAGCCGGTCCGCGCTGTAGAGGAACATCTCGCCCGTCACGAGGTGGCCGTCGGGCTCGTCCGGCTTGTAGTCGAAGCCGGTGACGCGCCCGTCGTCGCCGACCTGCACGACGCCGTAGCGGGAGGGGTCCTCGTCCACGACCGTGGTCACCATGGTCAGGTCCGCGCCGCGCTGCAGGTGGGTGTCCACGACGTCGAGGAAGTTGAGGGTGTAGAGGTGGTCCGCGCTGAGCACCAGCACGAGGTCGGGGCCGAACTCCCGGATGAGGTCCTTCTGCCGGTAGATGGAGTCGGCGTTGCCCTCGGCGAAGCCCTCCCCCTCGGCGCCCTCGTACGGGGGCAGCACCTGCAGCCCGCCGTGGGAGCGGTCCAGGTCCCACGGCCGGCCGTTGGCCAGGTGCTTGTTGAGGCTGTGCGGCAGGTACTGCTGGACCACCCACACGTCGGAGATGTGGGAGTGCATGAGGTTGGACATCGAGACGTCGATGAGCCGGTAGGTGCCCGCCACGGGCAAGGCCGGCTTGACCTTCTTCTCGGTCAGGGCGCCGAGGCGGGAGCCCTTGCCGCCGGCGAGGATCAGAGCCAGGATCCGAGGAATACGCATCATGCTTCCTTTCTCTCGGTCCCATCCTGCCAGAACCCCCGTCCTCGGCCCCAGGGCGATTTGCCCCCATGGGATAATCTTGATTCTTATGGCGTCCCTTGACTTCCCGGCCGAACTCTCCGCTCTCCGATCCACCTTCGCCTCCATCGAGGCGGTGACCGACGTCGACGCGCTCAAGAAGGACATCGCCGTCCTCTCCGAGCAGGCGCTCGCCCCGGACCTGTGGGACGACCCGGCCGCGGCGCAGAAGATCACCTCCCGCCTCTCCCACAAGCAGTCCGAGATCGACCGGCTCGGCAAGCTGCGCGGGCGCATCGACGACATCGAGGTGATGGTCCAGCTCGCCGACGAGGAGGACGACCCCGAGACCCTCGAGCTGGCCGTCGAGGAGCTGGCGTCGGTGAAGAAGGCCCTCTCCGAGCTCGAGATCCAGACCCTGCTGGCGGGGGAGTACGACGAGCGCGAGGCCGTCGTCACCATCCGCGCCGGCGCGGGCGGCGTGGACGCCGCCGACTTCGCCGAGATGCTCATGCGGATGTACCTGCGCTGGGCCGAGCGCCACGGCTACCCGACCGCCGTCCTCGACACCTCCTACGCGGAGGAGGCGGGGCTGAAGTCCGCGACGTTCGAGATCAAGGCCCCCTACGCCTTCGGCACCCTCTCCGTGGAGGCCGGCACCCACCGGCTCGTGCGCATCTCCCCGTTCGACAACCAGGGCCGGCGCCAGACCTCGTTCGCGGCCGTGGAGGTCATCCCGCTGATCGAGCAGGACGACTCGGTCGAGATCCCCGAGAACGAGATCAAGGTCGACGTCTTCCGCTCCTCCGGCCCCGGCGGGCAGTCGGTGAACACCACGGACTCGGCCGTGCGCATGACCCACCTGCCCACGGGCATCGTGGTGTCGATGCAGAACGAGAAGTCCCAGATCCAGAACCGTGCGGCCGCGCTGCGCGTGCTCCAGTCCCGCCTGCTGCTGCTGCGCCAGGAGGAGGAGAGCGCCAAGAAGAAGGAGCTGGCCGGCGACGTCAAGGCGTCCTGGGGCGACCAGATGCGCTCCTACGTCCTCAACCCGTACCAGATGGTCAAGGACCTGCGGACCAACCACGAGGAGGGCAACCCCTCCGCGATCTTCGACGGCGCGATCGACGGGTTCGTCGACGCCGGCATCCGCTGGCGCGCCGATCAGCGCCACGCCCCGGCCGACGCCTGACCCCGGGCCCGCCCGGGCCGCACCCCACGCCTGCACCGACCACGACGCCCGGCCGGATCCCCGGCCGGGCGTCGTGGTCGTCTCACCGGCGCAGGAACCGCGCGACCGAGCGGCCGGCCACCGACCGGGCCGGGGGCGCAGGGGCCGGCCCGGCAGGGGCCTCGACCGCCGGGTAGAGCTCCTCGGCCTCCCGCAGCTTCGTGCGGTGCAGCCGGGCGGCCGTGGCGGGGAACGACGGCGCTCCCGCCGCCGGGACGGTTCCGGTGCTGCCCGCCGGCGTGACGGACCAGCCCGTCCCGGCGTCCAGCAGGGACTGGTGCTTGACCCGGTAGTAGTCCGAGCTGACCTCCAGGGCCGTGCCCTCCGCCCCGCAGGCGGCGGCCAGCAGGTGGAAGTGGAACCGCGAGGTGAGCCACGTCTGGCCCGCCCGGGCCGGGAAGCCCTCCTGCCACAGCCGGGTGAACGGGACGAAGTTCTCCTCGGGGATCAGGTCGCCCAGCCGCTCGAAGGCCACGCGGTCCACGCCCGGGATCGCCTCGAGGTAGCGCACGGTCCGGCCCGCGAGCTGCGGTCCCGTCAGCGCCGCGCGCACGGCCGCCACGGCGGCGTCGAGGACGCCCGGCTCGGTCATGTCGCTCTGGAGGCAGACCCAGACGTCACCCTCGGCCGCCCGGCCGGTCGCGCCGCCGCCCTCCACCCCGGCGGGGCCCGCCACGGAGGGCAGGCCCAGGAACGCGTCGTCGGGCGCGCGCTCGGCCCCGGACAGCCGTGCGCTCGGGGCGTCCCGGACGCTCGCGTGGTCGAAGGCGCCCAGCGCGGCGCGGAGCCCCTCGGTGTCCGTGGCGGGGGCCAGGCCCAGTCCGGTGGCCGCCAGCCGGGCCCCGGTGAGCTCCTTGAGCCGCAGCGCGGCCCGCAGCAGACGGGCGTGGTGCGGCCAGACGGCGTTCAGGTAGCCGCCGCCGATGAGATGGACGGAGCCCGCCCGGCGGGCGCCGAGCAGTCCCAGGTCGTAGCGGGGGGAGCCCAGGGAGGTGACCACCCGGTCCACGTGGGCGTCGGCCTCGTCGTCGGCCATGTGCGTGGTCTTGAACACGAGCCGCCACAGGGTGTCGGTGGTGCGCAGCCGGGGGTGCAGGCCGTCGAACAGGTGGGAGGCCAGCCCCGGGCTGGGGCAGTCGAGCCAGACGTCGGCGTCGGGACGGGCCCGGGCCAGGAAGCGCAGCCACGAGGCGGCGATGAACTCGTCGCCGAAGTTCGGGTGTCCGCTCGTGCCGACGAGGTACAGGGTCTCCGCGGCCGGCGTGCGCGCGGGGTGCAGGGAGTCGAGCATCCGTCCAGCGTAGCGGTCCGCCCGCGTGGCCTGCGGCGACGCCGGGGCCCCGCCGTCGTGTCGGCAGCGGACCGTGTGCCCGCCGCCGTCCCCGCCGCCGTCCCGCCCCGGGACGGGACGGCGGCGGGGTAGCGTAGGATGGTCGTCCTGCCGCGCCTCCCGGGGCGCGGCACGACGCCGCCGCATCCGCAACGCCCCGAAGGAGGTGGACCATGGCCAAGAAGGACACCGGCCGCCAGGTCATCGCGAACAACAAGAAGGCCCGGCACGACTACCACATCCTCGACACCTACGAGGCCGGCCTCGCCCTCATGGGCACCGAGGTGAAGTCCCTGCGCATGGGCCGAGCCTCCCTGGTGGACGGGTTCTGCCAGTTCACCAACGGCGAGCTGTGGCTGGAGGGCGTCCACATCCCCGAGTACCTCCAGGGCTCGTGGACGAACCACGCCGCGCGCCGCCGCCGGAAGCTGCTGCTCCACCGCGACGAGATGAACAAGATCGAGCAGAAGACCCGCGAGAGCGGCTTCACCATCGTGCCCCTGGCCATGTACTTCGTGGACGGCAAGCGGGTCAAGGTGGAGATCGCCGTCGCCAAGGGCAAGCGGGAGTACGACAAGCGCCAGGCCCTGCGGGAGCAGCAGGATAACCGCGAGGCGCAGCGGGCCATGCGGTACAAGAACCTGGGCTGAGCCGGGCGCCGCGGCCCCTTGCCGCCGGGTGTACCGTGCGGTACAGTGGTGTATCCCGCCGCGGCGGGAACTCATTGAAAAATGAATACGGGGATGATCGGTTTCGACGATGTGAGTTGAGACAGGGGAAGCGGGTCGAGGACGCAGAGTTATCTCGTAAACGCTCTCTGTAAAACAATAAGTGCCGAATCCAAGCGCACTGACTTCGCTCTCGCTGCCTAACTAAGCGACAGCAGTCTGTCAGCCCGGGTGTGCCTTCGCCCCGGGGACTGGCATCAGCTAGAGGGCCACTGCTCCAGCCGTACGTCGCGGACGTCTGGAGAACACCTACGCGACTGAGTCCGTCGGCCACGTGTCTGCACGAGGGCCGGGACTGAGAAAACGCAAAGCAGACTGCACCCGGAGAAGCCCTGACAATACTGCATCGGACGGGGGTTCAATTCCCCCCATCTCCACCACTGACGGACCGGGAGCACCGCTCCCGGTCCGTGCCGTACGGACGACCCCGTCGGTAGCACCCGCTACCGACGGGGTCGTTCGTCTGCCCGGGGGCCACGGGGCGGGGCCGCCCGGTGGATGCGCACGGTCCGGGCGGGCACGGTGTGACAAGCTGGAGGCGTACCGTCGACGACCGAAAGGGCAACGCCATGAGCCACAACGACAACACGCCAGACCGGAGCGGCACGGGTGCCGGCGGGTCGTCGAGCATCGGTGGCCGTGACGAGCCCGAGTTCGGCCAGCGGACCGAGGGCGCCCCGTCCGGGCCGTCCTACGAGCCGCCGCGCTACGGCCAGGGATCGGCCGGCGACCAGTACCCCGCCCCCCAGTACGGCCAGGACCAGCAGGGCCAGTACGGTGCTCCGCAGCACGGCCAGGGGCACTACGGCCAGGGCCAGCAGGGCTACCCGCCCCAGCCCGCCGACCAGGGCCAGTACCCCGGCCAGTACGGCCAGAACCAGTACGGCCAGAACCAGCAGGGCTACCCGGGCCAGTACCCCGGCCAGCAGGGCTACCCGGGGCAGTACCCCGGCCAGCAGGGCTACCCCGGGCAGTACCCGGGCCAGTACGACATGGGCCAGTACGGTGCCCCCGCGCGGCCCGCGGGCACCGGCCTGGGCATCGCGGCCCTGGTGCTCGGCATCCTCGCGCTGCTGACGTGCTGGCTGTTCGGGCTGGGCTTCGTCCCCGGCCTCGTGGGGCTGGTCCTCGGCATCGTGGCGCTGCGCCGGATCGGGCGCACGGCCGGAGCGTCCAAGGCGGTGCCGATCATCGGCGTGGTCCTCAGCGTCCTGGGCATCCTCGCCAGCATCTTCTTCTTCTTCACCCTCATGTCGCTGATGGGCGAGGTCTTCGGCCCCTGCAGCCAGTACGCCAACGACCCCGCCGCCCTCGAGCAGTGCGTCAACGAGCAGATGGGTGTCAACGCCCTCGAGCAGTGACCCGCGGCCGGGCCGTTCCGGCCGGCCACGAGACAGGCCCTGCGTCCGACGGACGCAGGGCCTGTCTCGTGGCCGGGTGCCGCACCGGGGACCATCAGGCCCCGGGCGTCAGCAGGCCCAGCACCTCGTCGTGCAGCAGGCCGTTCGTGGCCAGGGCGTTGCCGCCGAAGGGCCCGGGCTCGCCCTCGAGGGAGGTGAACCGCCCGCCGGCCTCCTCCACGACGGGCACGAGGGCCGCCATGTCGTGCAGGCCCAGCTCGGGCTCGCACGCGATGTCGACGGCCCCCTCGGCGAGGAGGCAGTAGGACCAGAAGTCCCCGTAGGCGCGGGTGCGCCAGACCGAGTCGGTCAGCTCCAGGAAGCGCTCCCGCACCCCTAGGTCGCGCCACCCGGTCAGCGACGAGTAGGACAGGGACGCGTCGGAGAGCTGCCCCACCTGGGAGACGCGGATGCGCTGCGCGTTGGCCAGGGACTTGCCGGTGTACGCTCCCGTGCCGGAGGCCGCCCACCAGCGCCGGCCCAGGGCCGGTGCCGAGACCACGCCGACCACGGGGCGGCCCTCGTCGACGAGCGCGATGAGCGTGGCCCACACGGGCACCCCGCGCACGAAGTTCTTCGTCCCGTCGATGGGGTCGACGACCCACTGCCGGGCCCCGCTGCCCGTGGCCCCGTACTCCTCGCCGATCACGGCGTCCCGGTTGCGCGTGCGCCCCAGCTGGGCGCGGATGAGCTGCTCGGCCTCCCGGTCGGCGTCCGTCACGGGAGTCAGGTCGGGCTTGGTCTCCACCGTGAGGTCCTGGGCCTTGAACCGCCGCATGGTCAGGCGGTCCACGGCGTCGGCCAGGATGTGGGCGAGGCGGAGGTCGTCGGTGTAGTTGCTGGGACTGCGCATTGGACCAACCTACCCCGAACCGCTCCCCGCCCCGGGCGGGCGCCGGTGCGGGGCCGGCCGCCCCGGCCGGTCCGGCCGATCCGTGGTCACTGGACGCCCAGCTCCTTCTCGTCGCGGGTCTCGCCCGCCCGGGCATGGGCGCCCAGCAGCCGGCGCAGGGACGCCAGCCGCGACGCCCCGGCGGAGCCGGCGCGGCCCGTGGCCACCCACTCGTCGAGGGCGCAGCCCGGGGAGTCCTCGGTGTGCCGGCAGCCCTTGGGGCACTCGGCGATGGCCTCGGCCAGCTCGTCGAAGGCCTCGACGATCCGGTCCGGGTCCACGTGGGCGAGACCGAACGAGCGGATCCCCGGGGTGTCGATGATCCACGAGCCCGGGGAGGCGCCCTCGACCTTCAGGGCCAGGGCGGACGACGACGTGTGCCGGCCCCGTCCCGTCACGGCGTTCACCCCGCCCGTGGCCCGGTGGGCGCCCGTGAGCGCGTTGACGAGCGTGGACTTGCCCACGCCCGAGTGGCCCAGCAGCACGGACACGCGCCCGTCGAGCCGCTCCCGCAGCGCCTCCACGAGCCCCGGGTCGAGGGGGAGGGTGCCGCCGTCTCCCGCGGGCGCGGCCCCCGGCGCCGGCCCGGAGACGAGCACGGGCAGCTCCAGCGCGGTGTAGTGGGAGACGAGCTCGGCGGGGTCCCGCAGGTCCGCCTTGGTGATGCACAGCAGCGGCTCGATCCCGGCGTCGTAGGCGGCCACGAGGGAACGGTCGATGAAACCCGTGCGGGGCTCCGGGTTGGCGGCGGCCACGACCACCACGAGCTGGTCGGCGTTGGCCACGACGACCCGCTCCACGGGGTCGTCGTCGTCGGCGCTGCGGCGCAGCACGGTCGAGCGCTCCTCGATCCGCACGAGCCGCGCGAGGGCGTCCGCGCCGCCGCTGACGTCCCCGACGAGGCCCACGAGGTCCCCGGCGACCACGGGCTGGCGGCGCAGCTCCTTGGCCCGCACGGCCACGACGAGCCGCTCCCCGGGGGTGTCCTCGTCCAGCACGGCGGTGTAGCGGCCGCGGTCCACGGTGACGATCCGCCCCGTGACGGCGTCCTCGTGGGCGGGGCGGTCCTTGGTGCGGGGCCGGGAGCCGGACTTGTGCGCCCGGACGCGGACGTCCGACTCGTCCCAGTCCCGGCGCGTGGAGTCCCTACGCGCCACGGCCCGTCCCCACGAGCTCGGCCCACAGCTGCGGGAACTCCGGCAGCGTCTTGGCGGTCGTCGCGATGTCCTCGACGAGCACGTCGCGCACCACGAGACCGACCACCGCGCCGGCCGTGGCCATCCGGTGGTCCTCGTAGCTGTGCCACGTGCCGCGGTGCAGGGTCGCCGGGCGCACGAGGAGCCCGTCCTCGGTCTCCTCCGCGTCCCCGCCGAGCCGGTTGATCTCCGCCACCAGGGCGGCGAGCCGGTCGGTCTCGTGACCGCGCAGGTGCGCGATGCCGCGCAGCCGGGACGGGGTCGTGGCCACGGCGCAGATCGCCGCGACCGTGGGGGCGAGCTCCCCGGCCTCGGAGAGGTCCAGGTCCACGCCGGTGACGACCTCGGGCCCGGTCACGGTGAACGTCCCGTCCGCGAGCTCCACCTGCGCCCCGAAGGCCGGCAGGATGTGCTTCCAGTGGTCCCCGCCCTGGGTGGTGCGCTCCGGCCAGCGGGGCACCGAGACCCGCCCGCCCGTGACGACCGCCGCCGCGAGGAAGGGCCCGGCGTTGGAGAGGTCCTGCTCGATCTCGACGTCGAAGGCCCGGACCGGGCCGGGGGAGACCCGCCACTCGTCCGGCACCGAGTCGTCCACGGCGACCCCCAGCTCCCGGAGCACCTCCACGGTCATCTCCACGTGGGGCATGGAGGGCACGCCGCGGCCGTGCGCGCCGCGGTGGCGCAGCACCAGGCCCTCCTCGAAGCGGGCGCCCGCGAGCAGCAGGGCGGAGACGAACTGGCTGGAGCCGGTCGCGTCGATCGCGAGCTCCCCGCCGCGCACCCCGCCGGTGCCGTGGACCGTGAACGGCAGCCGGCCCCGCCCGTCGTCCTCGACGCGCACGCCGAGCCCCCGCAGGGCCTCGACCACGGGGCCCATGGGACGCACGCGGGCGGCGGGGTCGCCGTCGAAGGTGACGGGCCGGCGCGCCAGCGCCGCGACGGGCGGGACGAAGCGCATCACGGTGCCGGCGAGGCCGCACTCGACGGTGACGGGCTCGGTGGCGTCCCACGGCGCGGGGGTCACCACGAGGTCGGGGCCGAAGTCCCCGGCGCCGGGCACCTCCTCGACCTGCGCCCCGAGGGCGCGCAGGGCCTCGACCATGAGCCGGGAGTCCCTGGAGTGCAGGGGCGAGCGCAGCCGGCACGGGCCGTCCGCGAGGGCGGCGAGCAGCAGGTACCGGTTGGTGAGCGACTTGGAGCCCGGCACCGTCAGCGAGGCGACGACGGGACGGGGACGGACGAACGGAGCCGGCCACAGCTCGTGCTGCTGGGCCGGCTCCGCCGCGTCGGGACGGGTGGTGGGCACGGAGGCCTCCGACGGGTTCACGGTGGTCGGTCCGCCGCCTAGCCGTGCTTGACGGAGTGCTGGATCGTCTTCTCGGCCTTGGCGACCTGCTTCTGGGTGTCCCGGCCCAGCCGGGAGGCGCTCTTGCGCACGTCGCCCGCGAGGTGCTCGGCGCGCCACAGCAGCGAGGGGTTGCCCTCGGTGTCCACGGCGGCGAGCATGACGGCGCCCACGAGGGAGGAGTTCTTGAAGGCGGTGCTGCGCCGCGCGGCCTTCTGCTCCGCGGTGCTCGCCTCGGCGGCGCGGTAGTCGGCGTAGGCGTTGAGCGCGGTCGTGGTGACGAGCACCCCGGCCGAGAGGCGGGGCAGCTTGCCCAGCCCGAAGAGCACGGCCGCGCCGACCTGCGCCGCGGCCAGGCCCTGGGCCACCACGGCGTGGTTCTGCAGCGCGGGCCCGACCTGCGGGAAGGCCTTCGTGGCGGCGGAGATCGCGGGGGCCAGGTGCTGGGCGGCGGACGACGAGCTGCGGAAGCTCTCGACACCGTTGGCGACGTAGCCGGTGGCCAGCAGCGGGCGGGCGATGCGACGGACGATGCTCATGGGGTTCCTCCTCTGCGGCCGGCCAGACCGCGGGGCCGTGCCGGACGGGGCCGGACGGGGCCGGATGGGATCGGACGGGACGGGCGCGGCGGACCGCGCCGCTCGTCCCATCCTAGCCACGGGTCGGCTGCGGCGGGCCAGCCGGGGCCGCGGGTGCGCGGGGAATACGCGGGCCCGTGTCCCCCGTTGTGCCAGGGGAGCACCGACCGGAGTGCGCCCGGACCCCCGGGGGAGAGGAGGCACCATTTCCACCGCCGTGCACGTCCGCGCCCCCGCCCGGGGCCCGGGAACGGTCACCGTAGACTGGTCGGTGATGAACGAGCAGAACCAGCAGGAGGCCGTCCCCGCGCGGACCGAGCCGCCCGTCGACGTCGACACCGAGACCACCGAGGACCGGAAGGCACGCTTCGAGCGGGATGCCATGGAGTACGTGGACCAGCTCTACGCCGCGGCCCTGCGCATGGCCCGCAACCCGGCCGACGCCGAGGACCTCGTGCAGGAGGCCTACACGAAGGCGTTCTCCGCGTTCCACCAGTACAAGCCGGGGACCAACCTCAAGGCGTGGCTGTACCGGATCCTGACGAACACCTACATCAACCTCTACCGCAAGCGCCAGCGGGAGCCGCAGCAGGCGAACACGGACACCGTGGAGGACTGGCAGCTGCACCGCGCCGAGTCCCACACCTCCTCCGGGCTGCGCTCCGCCGAGGTCGAGGCCCTCGACCACCTCCCGGACACCGACGTCAAGCGCGCGCTCCAGGAGCTGCCGGAGGAGTTCCGGCTGGCGGTGTACTTCTCCGACGTGGAGGGCTTCGCCTACAAGGAGATCTCCGAGATCATGGACACCCCGATCGGCACGGTGATGTCCCGCCTGCACCGCGGGCGCAAGCTGCTGCGCGAGAAGCTCGCCGACTACGCCGCGGAGCGCGGCTTCGACACCTCGAAGGCCACCGGGGACAAGAAGGCCGCCGGGGCCAAGAAGAAGGAAAAGGACAAGTAGACATGGCCGACTGCGAGAGCCTCGGAGGCTGCACGGACGAGAGGATCCGCCGGATCTACGAGTACCTCGACGGGGTGCTCCCCGCCCAGGACCTCGACGAGATCCACGGGCACCTCCTCGAGTGCCGGGAGTGCGCCCGCGAGTACGACCTGGAGTGCGTGATCCGCTCGGTGGTCCGCCGCTCCTGCGCGGAGACCGCGCCCGCGGACCTGCGGATCTCCATCCTCGCCCGCCTCCACGACGAGCGCCACGACCCGCCGGCCGCCTGAGCCGCCCGCCCCGCGGCGCCGCGGGGCGCCACCCGCCGGAGACGGAAGGGCCCCGGACCGCTGAGCGGTCCGGGGCCCTTCGTTACGGCGGTGCCGGGTCCTCGGGGGACCTCAGGCGTTGGGGCGCTTGCCGTGGTTGGCGCCGCCCTTGCGGCGGTCCTTGCGCTTGCGTCCGCGCTTGCTCATACGAGCCTCCTGTCTTCCGCGGCCTGTCCGCGGCGGATCGTGGGTGTCGGCGCCCGTTCCCGCGTCAGCGGCGGCCGGACGAGGCACTGCCTGCCATTGTCTCACACGCCCGGCCGTGGCCGCGCCGACGGCCGGGGCGGCCGGCCGCGGCCGCCGGTCACTGGGGCTCGGGCAGGTCCAGCCAGCCGTACCACCCGCGGTGCAGCACGAGCCACGCCATGAGCCCGTAGCCGGCCTGGCCGGGCCGGCCGTGGTTGGCCGCGAGGTCCTTGCGCCACTGCTCGTGGTGCTGCAGGGGGTTGAACGTGTCCACGTAGACGTGGTTGCGCCGGGTCGTGACGTCCGCGTACGCGGCGGAGAGGTCCGCGATGCGACGGTTGCGCTCCGCGTCCAGGGTCGGCGGGGGCCCGACGACGAGCACCCGCACGTTGTGCTGCGAGGCGGTGTCGATGATGTTGGCCATGTTGAGCCGGGAGCGCGCGCTCGTGATGCTCAGGTCGATGTCCAGGGTGGACGGCGCGATGACCAGGCGGTTGTCGTGGCCGGACGCGAAGCGGCGGGCCGCCTCCTCGAACCACCGCTCGTTGAGGGACTCGCTGCCCTCCCCGGGGGCGGAGAGGTTGTAGGCGGAGACGGGGACCACGTGGTGCGGGGTCCGGGCCATGACGCGCCCGAACCAGCCGAGGGCCCGGGGGTCGCCCTCGCCGGCCAGCAGCTCGTCACCGACTGCGACAATTCTGATCCTTCGTTGCTCCACGTCGTTCTTTCTGCTCGGGGGATCGGGACACGAGCGGCGCCGGCCCGTGGGCACGGACCGGCGCCGGACTCGATGGGGGGAGGGCGGGCGGCAGGGGCACGGGCCCCCGCCGCCCGGGGACGGGCTCAGGCCCGCGAGAACGCGCTCTGCACGAGGGTCTCCAGCTCCGCGGTGTGCCGCTTGGCCGAGCCGTTGGCCGGGGAGGCCGACGCCGGGCGGGAGGCCAGGCGCACGGGCCGGTCGAGCTGCGGCACCAGGTTCACGGCCATGAACGGCCAGGCCCCCTGGTTGGCGGGCTCGTCCTGGGCCCAGACGATCCGGGCCTGCGGGTACTTGGAGAGCTCCTCCCGGATCTCCGCGAGCGGCAGCGGGTACAGCTGCTCGACGCGCACGATCGCGGTGGTGCGGTCCTTCTTCTGCTCCCGCATGGCCGCGAGGTCGTAGTAGAGCCGGCCGGAGACCAGCACCACGTCGGTGACCTCGGACCGGTCCAGCCCGGCCTCGTCGGCGATCACGGGGCGGAACGTGCCGCTCGTGAACTCCTCGATCGGGGAGGCGGCCGCCTTCAGGCGCAGCAGCTGCTTGGGCGTGGCCACGATCAGCGGCTTGCGGGGGCGGCTGTAGGCCTGCCGGCGCAGCAGGTGGAAGTGGTTGGCCGGGGTCGAGGGGTTCGCCACGACCATGTTCTTCTCGGCGCACAGCGTGAGGAAGCGCTCGATCCGGGCCGAGGAGTGGTCCGGGCCCTGGCCCTCGAAGCCGTGCGGCAGCAACATGACCAGCGAGGAGCGCTGGCCCCACTTCTGCTCCGCCGAGGAGATGAACTCGTCGACGATCGTCTGCGCGCCGTTGACGAAGTCGCCGAACTGCGCCTCCCACACCGTCAGGGCGTCGGGGCGCTCCACGGAGTAGCCGTACTCGAAGCCCAGCACCCCGTACTCGGACAGCAGCGAGTTGTAGATCGCCAGCCGCGCCTGGTCGCCGGCGAGGTGGTTCAGCGGGGTCCACTCGGCGCCGGTGCCGGCGTCGAAGAACACGGCGTGGCGCTGCGTGAAGGTCCCGCGCCGCACGTCCTGTCCGGACATGCGCACCGGGATGCCCTCCATCAGCAGGGAGCCGAAGGCCATGAGCTCGCCCATGCCCCAGTCCACGCCGCCCTCGCGGGTCATCGCCTCGCGGCGCTCCAGCAGCTTCTGCAGCTTCTTGTGCACCGTGAAGCCCTCGGGGACCTCCACGTGCGCCCGGCCGATGCGGTGGGCGGCGTCCGCGGAGATCGCCGTGGACCGCGGGATCGACACCCCGGAGTCGGCCTGCTGGGCCGAGGGGCGCTCGATGTTCGAGATCGCGGCCGAGTCCCCGGTGACCAGCGGGATGGAGGACGTCTGGGCCTCGTGCGTCTCCGCGAAGACCCGCTCCAGGCGCTCCTGGTAGTCCTTCAGCGCCCGGTCCGCCTCGTCCTGCGTGATGTCGCCGCGGCCCACGAGGTTCTCGGTGTAGATCTTGCGGGTCGAGCGCTTCTGCTCGATGAGGTTGTACATCAGCGGCTGCGTCATCGAGGGGTCGTCGCCCTCGTTGTGCCCGCGCCGGCGGTAGCACACGAGGTCGACGACGACGTCCTTGTGGAAGGCCTGGCGGTAGGCGAACGCCATCTGGCCCACGTGCGTGACGGCCTCGGGGTCGTCGGCGTTGACGTGGAAGACGGGCGCCTGGACGGCCCGCGCGACGTCGGTCGCGTAGGTCGAGGAGCGCGCCGCCGCCGGCGCGGTGGTGAAGCCCACCTGGTTGTTGACGACGACGTGGATGGTGCCGCCCACGGCGTAGCCGGGCAGCTGCGACATCTGGAGCACCTCGGCCACGACGCCCTGGCCGGCGAACGCGGCGTCGCCGTGGACCTGGATCGGCAGCACCGGGAAGGTGCCGTCGCCCTCGGGACCGGCGCCCAGGACGTCGGTCTTGGCGCGGGCGATGCCCTCGATCACCGGGTCGGCCGCCTCCAGGTGGGAGGGGTTGGCCGCGAGGTAGACCTGGGTCTCGTTGCCGTTGTCGGAGGTGAAGGTGCCCTCGGTGCCGAGGTGGTACTTCACGTCGCCGGAGCCCTCGGTGGTGCGCGGGTCCTGGCTGCCCTCGAACTCGCGGAAGACCTGGGCGTAGGACTTGCCGGCGATGTTGGTGAGCACGTTGAGCCGGCCGCGGTGGGCCATGGCGATGCCCACGCCGGCGAGCCCGGCGTCGGCGGCGTCGGAGATGATCTCGTCGAGCAGCGGGATCAGGGACTCGCCGCCCTCGAGGGAGAAGCGCTTCTGGCCCACGTACTTGGTCTGCAGGAACGTCTCGAACGCCTCGGCGGCGTTGAGCCGGCCCAGGATCCGGAACTGCTCCTCGCGGGAGGGCTTCTGGTAGCCGTGCTCGAGCTGGTCCTGGAACCACTCGCGCTCCTCCGGCTCCTGCAGGTGCATGTACTCCACGCCGAGGGTGCGGCAGTAGGCGTCGCGCAGCCGGCCCAGGATGGTGCGCAGGCTCAGCACGGGGGCGCCGCCGAAGCCGCCGGTGGGCCACTCGCGCTCGAGGTCCCACAGCGAGAGCCCGTAGGTGCGGATGTCGAGGTCCGGGTGCTTGCGCATCACGTACTCGAGCGGGTTCGTGTCGGCCATGAGGTGGCCGCGGACCCGGTAGGCGTGGATGAGCTGCTGGATCCGGGCGACCTTGTTGACCTGGATCTCCGGGTTGACCTGGTTGTCCACGGCCCAGCGCACGGGCTCGTAGGGGATCCGCAGGGCCTCGAAGATCTCGTCGTAGAAGTTGTCCTCGCCCAGCAGGTACGACTCGATCAGGCGCAGGAACTCGCCCGAGCCCGCGCCCTGGATGACCCGGTGGTCGTAGGTCGAGGTCAGGGTGATGATCTTCGACACCGCGTGGCGGGCGATGGTCTTGGGGGAGGAGCCCTTGTACTCGGCCGGGTAGTCGAGGGCGCCCACGCCGACGATGCAGGCCTGGCCCTTGGACAGGCGCGGCACGGAGTGGACCGTGCCGATCCCGCCCGGGTTGGTCAGGGACACGGTGGTGCCCTGGTAGTCCTCCATGGTCAGCTCGTTGGTGCGCGCCCGGCGGACGATGTCCTCGTACGCCGTCCAGAACTGCTGGAAGCTCATGGTCTCGGCGCCCTTGATGTTCGGCACCACGAGGTTGCGGGAGCCGTCCTTGTTCGGGATGTCGATCGCGAGCCCGAAGTTCACGTGCGCGGGGTGGATGGCGACCGGCTTGCCGTCCTGCTCGTCGTAGACGACGTTCTGGGACGGGAAGTTCGCGAGCGCCTTGATCACGGCGTAGCCGATCAGGTGCGTGAAGGAGACCTTGCCGCCGCGGTTGCGGGAGAGGTGGCTGTTGATGACGATGCGGTTGTCGATCAGCAGCTTCGCCGGCACGGCGCGCACGGTGGTCGCGGTGGGCACCGTGAGGGACGCGTCCATGTTCGCGGCCACGGCCTTCGCGGGACCGCGCAGCTTCACGACGGTGTCCTCGGCGGGCGCCTTGGGCGCCGCGGCGGCGGCGGCGCGCGGACGGGACGGCTGCGCGGGGATCGGCTTCTTCGCCGAGGTCTCCCCGTGGTCGGTCTCCGGCCGGTTCTCGGCCTTGGCGCCGGACTTCGTGGGGGCCGGAGCGGCCGCCGGCGTCGTGGGCGCGGCCTGCGGGGCGGTGGCCCGGGGAGCGGAGGACGGCTGGGGTGCGGCCGCCTTCGGTGCCGCGGTCTGGGGGGCTGCGGCCGGCGTCGCGGCGGGGGCCTGGGGGGCTGCGGCCCGGGGGGTGGAGGCCTTCGGCGCGGCCTGCGGGGCGGAGGCCTGCTCCGGCGCCGCACCGTCCTCCGCGCTCATCGCCTCGAAGATGGGCCACCACTTCTCGTCCACCGAGTTCCTGTCCGCCTGGTACTTCTCGAACAGTTCGTCGACGAGCCACTCGTTACCTGCGAATTCTTCAGGGATTAGGTGCTGTGGCTGATTTGGCACGGGGAATACGCCTCTTCCATGGTTGATCGCGTGGGGGCCTTCTGCCCGGTCCCCACAGTGTCGGTCCCAGCAGCATCCGGACCCGCCGCCGGTGAACGTCCCGGCCGTCTCCCGCGACGGCTGCCGACGTCGTCCTCCGGACGTGCCGGACGGTCGCCGACCGGGCGCGGCCGTACCTCCGCCCGAGTCTAGTGATCCGCGCCGCGGCATGGCTAGTCGGCGGCCGGGCCCCGCGGCGTCGTGTCGCGGCACCGCGACTACACTGGAGCGGTGCGCTTCCTCAACACCCCCACCGCGGACCTCACCTACAACGACGTCTTCCTCGTCCCGTCGAGCTCCCGGGTCACCTCCCGCTTCGACGTCGACCTGGCCCCGCGCGACGGGACCGGTGCCACCATCCCCCTCGTGGCCGCCAACATGACCGCCGTCACCGGCCGGCGCATGGTGGAGACCCTCGCCCGGCGCGGTGGCCTGGGCATCCTGCCGCAGGACATCCCGCTCGACGTCATCGCCGAGGTGACCCGCTGGGTCAAGGACCGCTCGCCCCGCTTCGAGACCCCCGTGGTGCTCGCGGCCGAGGACACGGTGCACGACGCGCTGGGGATCATGCACAAGCGCCCGCACGGCGCCGTCGTCGTGTGCGGCCCGGGCCGGTCCTACCGGGGGGTGGTGCTCGCCGCGGACTGCGCCGAGGTGGACCGCTTCACCCAGCTCGGCTCCATCATGCGCACCGACGCCCCGGTCTTCTCCGCCGCCGAGGTCCGGGCCGGTGCGGGTGAGGACGTGCTGGAGGCCGCCTACGACCGCCTGGCCCTGACCCGCGCCCACGTCGCGCCCGTGCTCGACGGCGACGAGGTGGTGGGCGTGCTCACCCGCAAGGGCACGGTCCGCTCGACCATCTACACCCCCGCCCTGGACGCGCAGGGCCGGCTGCGCGTCGGGGCCGCGGTGGGCATCAACGGGGACGTCCGCGGCAAGGCGCAGGCCCTCGTGGAGGCGGGGGTGGACGTGCTGGTCGTCGACACCGCCCACGGCCACCAGCGCAAGATGCTGGAGGCCCTCGAGGCGGTCCGCGCCGCGGCCCCGGACGTGCCCGTCGCGGCGGGCAACGTGGTCACCGCCGACGGCGTGCAGGACCTCGTCGACGCCGGCGCGGACATCGTCAAGGTCGGCGTGGGCCCCGGGGCGATGTGCACCACCCGGATGATGACGGCCGTGGGCCGGCCCCAGTTCTCCGCCGTGCTCGAGTGCGCGGAGGCCGCCGCCGCGCTCGGGCGCCACGTCTGGGCCGACGGCGGCGTGAAGCACCCGCGCGACGTCGCCCTCGCCCTCGCGGCCGGCGCGAGCCAGGTGATGATCGGCTCCTGGTTCGCCGGCACCCACGAGGGCCCCGGCGAGCTCAACGTCGACGCCGACGGGCGGGCCTACAAGGAGAGCTTCGGGATGGCCTCGACCCGCGCCGTGCGCGAGCGCACCCGCGCGGAGGGCGCCTTCGCCCGGGCGCGCAAGGGGTTGTTCGAGGAGGGCATCTCCAGCTCCAAGATGTACCTGGACCCCGAGCGCCCCGGGGTCGAGGACCTCGTCGACCACATCACCGCGGGCGTGCGCAGCTCCATGACCTACGCGGGGGCCACGACCCTCGAGCAGTTCGCGGCCCGCGCGGTGATCGGGGTCCAGTCCACGTCCGGCTACGAGGAGGGCCGCGCCCGGCCCGTCAGCTGGTCCTGATCCGCCCGGGCTCCGGTATCCTGGAGCCCTCATGGACTCGTACAGTAGTTGCCGGCCCGGCCGCGGGGCTCCCCGCCGCGGCCCCCGTGCCGGCTCCCCCCAGACCCCCTCCGCCGACCCCCTCCCGGGCCGCGACCCCCACCGGGGGGGCACCGCCTGATGGACTGGCTGCTGCTGGCCGCCGGCCTGCTCCTGATCCTCGGCACCGGCTTCTTCGTGGCCGTGGAGTTCTCCCTCGTGGCCCTCGACCAGGCGACGGTGCGCCGGGCGATCGCCCAGGGCGACCGCGGGGCTGAACCGCTGCTGCGGTGCCTGAAGTCCCTGTCCACCCAGCTCTCGAGCTGCCAGCTGGGCATCACCCTCACCACCCTGCTGACCGGCTACACCCTGGACCTCGCCCTCCAGTCCTTCCTGAGCGGGCCCATCGTGGAGCTCACCGGCCTCTCCGAGGCGGCGGCCGGGGCGGCCACGCTGGCCATCTCCATGCTCCTGTCCACGCTGCTGTCGATGCTGCTGGGCGAGCTCGTGCCGAAGAACTGGGCCATCTCGGAGGCCTACCGGGTGGGCCGCGTGGTCGCCCGCCCCCAGCTCGTGTTCACGGCGGTGTTCAAGCCGTTCGTGCTCGGCCTCAACGGCGTCGCCAACCGGGTGCTGCACGTCTTCGGGATGGAGGCCAAGGAGGAGCTCTCCGGCGCCCGCTCGCCCGAGGAGCTGTCCTCGATGGTGCGCCGCTCGGCGAAGATGGGCACGCTCGACGCGGGCACCGCGACCTTCGTGGCCAAGACCCTCACCTTCGCCGAGCGCACCGCCGCGGACGTGATGACCCCGCGGATCCGCGTGCAGATGCTCGACTCCCACGACCCCGTGGCGGAGGTCGTCGCCGTCGCCTCCCGCACGGGCCACTCCCGCTTCCCGGTGATGGAGGACTCGCCCGACGACGTGCGCGGCGTGGTCCACGTCAAGAAGGCCGTGGCCGTGCCGGCGGAGCGCCGCGCGGCCCTGGAGTGCGGGGCGATCATGGAGGACGTCCTGCGCGTGCCCGAGACCGTCCACCTGGACTCCCTGCTCGTGCAGCTGCGCTCGGGCGGGCTGCAGATGGCCGTCGTCGTCGACGAGTGGGGCGGCACCGCCGGTGTCGTCACGCTCGAGGACCTCGTCGAGGAGGTCGTCGGGGAGGTCGCCGACGAGCACGACCGGCTCAGCCCCGGCGCCCTGCAGTCCGCCACCGGGGAGTGGTACTTCCCCGGCCTGCTGCGCCCCGACGAGGTCTCCGAGCAGATCACCGAGCTCGACATCGAGGACGGGCCCGCCTACGAGACCATGGGCGGGTTCATGATGGACCGGCTCGGCCAGGTGCCCCGGCCCGGGGACGCCGTCCCCGTCAAGGGCGGGGTCCTCGAGGTCCAGCGCATGGACGGGCGACGGGTCGACCGGATCCGGTTCGTGCCCTCGCCGTCCCCGGGCGACGGCGCCCCCGCGACCGAGGAGGAGGCGCGATGAGCGACTGGGCAGGACTGGCCTGGCTCGTGGTGCTGCTGGCCGGCAACGCGTTCTTCGTCGGCGGCGAGTTCGCCGTGATGTCCGCGCGGCGCAGCCAGATCGAGCCGCTCGCCGAGGCCGGCGACAAGCGGGCGCGCACGGCGCTCTACGCCATGGAGCACGTCTCCCTCATGCTGGCCTGCTGCCAGCTGGGCATCACCGTGTGCTCGCTGCTGATCCTCAACATCTCCGAGCCGGCGCTGCACCACGTCGTCTCCGGCCCGCTCGAGCACCTGGGCGTGCCGGCCGAGGTCGCCGACGTCAGCGGCTTCCTCACGGCCCTCGTCGTCGTGACCTTCCTGCACGTGGTCTTCGGCGAGATGGTCCCCAAGAACATGTCCGTCTCCGGCGCGGACCGCGCCGTGCTGCTGCTGGCGCCCCCGCTGGTGCTCGTCTCCCGCGCGGTCAAGCCGGTCATCGCGACCCTGAACTGGTCCGCCAACCACGTCCTGAAGCTCATGGGCATCGAGCCGAAGGACGAGGTCTCCTCCACCTTCACCCTCGACGAGCTGCAGTCCATCGTGGCGGAGTCGACCAAGGAGGGCACCGTCGCCGACGAGACGGGCCTGCTCTCCGGGGCCCTGGAGTTCTCCTCCAAGCGCACCGCCGACGTCATGGTCCCGCTGTCCGAGCTGGTGACCCTGCCCGAGGACGTGTCCCCGGCGGAGGTCGAGAAGGCCGTGGCCCGCACCGGGTTCTCCCGCTTCGCCCTCACCGAGGACGACGGCGAGCTCAACGGCTACCTGCACATCAAGGACGTGCTCTCGATCCCCGAGGGCCGCTACACCGAGCCCGTCCCGGTGACCCGCGTGCGCTCCCTGGCCAACCTGCGCCCGGACATCGAGATCGACGACGCGCTCGCGGCCATGCAGCGCACCGGCTCGCACCTGGCGCGCGTGGTCGACACCGGGGGGCGCACCCTCGGGGTGCTCTTCCTCGAGGACGTCATCGAGGAGCTGGTCGGCGAGATCCGCGACACCACCCAGGACCGCCGCCAGCGCCGCGGGGACCGGGTCGACACCTCGGAGCCGCCGCGCTGAGCCCGCGCCCGCGCCCCGCCCGGCCCGCCACGGACGTCCTCCGCGGCGGGCCGCCGCGTTGTCGGGGGAGGGGCCGGTTGGTACCATGAACGACGCAAATGAAAATCATTCTCAACGGGGAACGGGGTTCCCCACGTCCCGCGGACGGCCCGGACCGGGCGCGGCCGCGTAGAAACGGATCCACCATGCCCGTACCTGCTCCCGCCGCGCGCCGGCACCGTCCCGGCCGGGCCGCCGCGCTCGCCGGCGCCGCCCTGCTCGGCCTGACCGCGTGCTCGGCTGGGGACGCCCCGACCGGCGCGGACGCCGGGACCGGGGAGGCCCTCACCGTCGTGACCACCACCACGGTCTACGCGGACGTGGTCCGGGAGGTGGGCGGGGACGCCGTCGTCGCCGACCCCGTCATCGACTCGACGGCCCAGGACCCCCACTCCTACGAGGCCACCGCCCAGGACCGGCTCGCCGTCCGGGACGCGGACCTCGTCGTGCTCAACGGCGGCGGCTACGACCCCTTCATGGAGGACCTGGCGGCCGGGGGAGAGGCCCCGGTGCTCCACGCCGTCGAGGCCGCCGGGCTGGAGACCGCCCCCGCGGAGCCGGCGGAGGCCCCCCACGAGGGCCACGAGCACGAGGGCCACGAGCACACGGGGACCAACGAGCACGTCTGGTACGACCTCGACGCGATGGGCGGCGTGGCCGGCGCGGTTGCCGACCGCCTGGCCGAGCTGGACCCGGGCTCCGCCGACGCGTACCGCGCCAACGCCGAGGCGTTCGCCGGGGAGCTCGCGGCCCTGAAGGAGCGCCTGGCCGCGGCACCGGCCGACAACGCGGCCTTCGTGGCGACCGAGCCGGTGGCCGCGTACCTGCTCGAGGACGCCGGTCTGCACGACGACACCCCCGTCGAGTTCACCGCCGCGGTCGAGAACGGTACGGACGTGCCCCCGCTGGTGCTGCGGGACGTGCGCGAGGAGCTCGAGAGCGGCCACGTGCAGCTGCTCGCGTTCAACGCCCAGACGGCCTCGGGCCAGACCGAGCAGCTGCGCGACGACGCCCGGGCCGCCGGAGCCGCCGTGGTGGAGTTCACCGAGACCCTGCCCGAGGGCAGCAGCTATCTGGAGTGGATGGACCGCAACGTCACCGAGGTGCACGACGCCCTCGCGGCCCTGCGCGCGACGAGCACCGCGACGAGCACCGCGTCGGCCGCCGCGTGAGCGCCGCGCCCCGCCCGTCCGCCCCGGGACGGGCCGACGCCGCGCCGGTCGTCTCCCTGCGCGGGGCCGCCCTGGCGTTCGGCGACCGCGTGCTGTGGGACGGGCTCGACCTGGACATCCACGCCGGGGAGTACTTCGCCGTCCTCGGCGGCAACGGCACCGGCAAGACGAGCTTCCTCAAGGTCCTGCTGGGCCTGCTCCCGCTGAGCGCGGGGACCGCCGAGATCCTGGGGGAGCCGCCCCGCCGCGGCTCCGGGCGGATCGGCTACGTGCCCCAGCAGCGGTCCTTCGCCGCGGCCACCCCGCTGCGCGCCCGGGACCTCGTGGGCCTGGGCGTCGACGGGCACCGCTGGGGCGTGCGGCTGCGCACCCGCGCGCACCGCCGGCGCGTCGACGAGCTGCTGGAGCTCGTCGGCGCGGGCTCCTACGCCGACGCCCCGGTGGGCGCGCTCTCCGGCGGCGAGCAGCAGCGGCTGCGGGTCGCCCAGTCGATCGCGGCCGACCCCCGGCTGCTGCTGTGCGACGAGGCCCTGCTGTCCCTGGACCTGCACCACCAGCACGCCGTCAGCGGGCTCGTGGACGAGCAGCGGCGCCGCACCGGCGCGGCCGTCGTGTTCGTCACCCACGAGATCAACCCGATCATCGACCACGTCGACCGGATCCTGTACCTCGCCGGCGGGCGGTTCCGGATCGGCACCCCGGACGAGGTGCTGCGCAGCGACGTCCTCTCCGAGCTCTACGCCACCCGCATCGACGTGGTGCGCACCGGCGGGCGCGTCGTCGTCGTCGGCCACCCCGACAGCTCCCACCACACGGACGAGGACCAGGAGGTGGCCCTGTGAGCGCGCTGCTGCCCGCCGCCGTGGACTGGGGGCACCTCGTCTCCTCGGTCTTCGTCTTCGAGGACTACGGCGAGCTGCTCGTCCTGCTCAGCAGCTCCCTGTGGGCGGGTGCCCTGCTCGGGCTCGTGGGCGGGGTGGTCGGCACGTTCGTCATGATGCGCGACCTCGCGTTCTCCGTGCACGGGATCGCCGAGCTGTCCTTCGCCGGGGCCGCCGCGGCCCTGCTCGTCGGTGCGGACGTCGTGACCGGCTCCCTCGTGGGCTCCGTCCTGGCCGCCCTCATCATGGGCGTGATGGGCCTGCGCGCCCGCGAGGCCAACTCGGTGGTGGGCGTGCTGATGCCCTTCGGCCTGGGCCTGGGCATCCTGTTCCTGTCCCTGTACCAGGGGCGCTCGGCGAACAAGTTCTCGTTGCTCACCGGCCAGATCGTCTCCGTGGACACCGTCCAGCTGACCAGCATGGCCGTGCTCTCCGCCGTCGTGCTCGTGGGGCTCGTGGCGATGTGGCGGCCGCTGACCTTCGCGAGCGCGGACCCGGCCGTCGCCCGGGCGAAGGGCCTGCCCGTGCGCGGGCTGTCGATCGCCTTCATGGTCCTGCTGGGCGTCGCGGTGGCCCTGTCCGTGCAGGTCGTGGGCGCCCTGCTGGTGCTGGCCCTGCTCATCACCCCCGCGGCCGCCGCCATGAACCTCACCGCCTCCCCGGTGCGGATCGTGGTGCTCTCCGTGGTCTTCGCGGAGCTGGCCATGGTGGGCGGGATCCTGCTGGCCCTGGGCGGGTCCCTGCCCATCAGCCCCTACGTCACGACGATCTCGTTCCTGTTCTGGATCGGCTCGCGGGCGGCGGCGGCCGTGCGCACCCGCCGCTGAGCCGGGAGCGAGCCCCGGGGACGCTCAGGCGAGGACGCGCACCGCGGCCGGCACGACGTCGACCCGCACGGGCAGCGGGCCCAGCCGCTCCCCGTCCGCGTAGGCCGTCACGCCCGCGGCGTCCACCCGCACCGAGCGCACGCGCTCGGTGCGCACGGGCTCGAGGCCCACGTGCCGGCCGGTGAACAGCGTCGGGAACAGCCGCAGGAGGCGGGCGCGCCCGAGCGGGGCCACGGTGAACAGCTCCAGCAGCCCGTCGTCGGCTCGGGCGGCGGGCACGATCCGCAGCCCCCCGCCGATCGAGGACGTGTTCGCCACGTTGAGGAGCATCCCGTCGCGCTCCTCCGCGCGGGCCCGTCCCGCGGCGTCCACGACCTCCAGCCGGTAGTGCAGGGTGCGCAGCCGCACCAGCTCCACGAGCACGGCGACGAGGTACTTGCCCGGCCCGTGCCCGCCGAGCCGGCGCCACCGGTTCGCGCGCTCGTTGACGGCGGCGTCGAAGCCGGCGCACAGGGCCGTGGCGAAGTGGACGGTGCGCCCGTTCGAGAAGCGGGCCCGCCCCACGTCCAGCCGGCGGGGGGCCGCCTCGTCGAGCCGGCGCAGGATCCGCCCGGCCGCCGCCTCCGGGTCCCGGGCCGGGACGCCCAGGTGGCGGGCGAGGTCGTTGCCGGTCCCGCAGGGCACGACGCCCAGGGGCACCGCGACGCCCTGCTCGGCGAGCTCCAGGAGCACGCCGAGGGCGGCCTGGACCAGTCCGTCCCCGCCCACGGCCACGAGGGCCCGGGCCGACCGGCCGGAGGCGCGCAGGCTCTCGCGCACCAGCGCGAGGAGCGCGGCGAGGTCCGGGGCGCAGAGCACCACGGCGTCGTCCCCGCCGGTGCGCAGCACCTCCGCCGCCCGGTGCGCCTGCGCCACGGCCTCGCCGCGCCCGGCGCGGGGGTTCACGGCCAGGAAGAACGTCCCGGCGGGCGGCTGGGTGCGGGGCCCGTCAGTCACCGGTGGCCCGCAGGCCGCACGCGGAGCACAGGCCCGTGATCTCGACGGTGTGGTCCACCTGGGTGAAGCCGTGGGCGGCGGCGGTGCGCCCGGCCCACTCCTCGACGGCGGGGGCCTCCAGCTCCACGGTCGCCCCGCAGCGGCGGCACACGAGGTGGTGGTGGTGGTGCTCGGCGGCGCAGCGCCGGTAGATCGCCTCGCCGTCGTCGCTGCGCAGGACGTCGAGTTCCCCGAGCTCGCACATCGACTGCAGGATCCGGTAGGTGGTCGCCAGGGACACGGACTCGCCGCGGTCTCGGAGCAGGGCGTGCAGCTCCTGCGTCGAGATGAAGTCCTCCCGGCCCGCCAGGGCGTCGGCCACGGCGCGGCGCTGCCGGGTGTTGCGGACCTCGCCCGGGCCGCGCCCGGAAGTTCTCACGCTCACGCCTCGTCCTCTCCTCGGGCCCCGCGCCGGTGCACGGGCTCCCAGCTTAACAAGGCGGCGCCCGACACGTCCCCGGCCCGGCCCGCCCCGGCAGGCGGGGCCGGCCGGGCCGCGGGCTAGGCTGAGCCCCATGGAGCTGACCAAGTACACCCACTCGTGCGTGCGGCTGGAGAACGAGGGCCGGGTCCTCGTCCTCGACCCGGGCACGTTCTCGGAGGTGGGGGAGGCGCTGGAGGGCGCCGACTACCTGCTCGTCACCCACGTCCACCCGGACCACCTCGACCCCGAGCGGGTGCACGCCCACCTGCGCGCGCACCCGGGGACCGTGGTCTACGCCCCGGCCTCCGTGGCGGCCGGGCTGCGGGAGGAGCTGGGGGAGGGTTTCGCGATCCACGACGCCGAGGCCGAGAGCGCGATCGAGCTCGAGGGGTTCTCCGTGCGCACCTTCGGGGGCCAGCACGCCCTGATCCACTCGCTGATCCGCACCGTGGACAACATCGGCTACCTGGTCAACGAGACCGTCTACCACCCGGGCGACTCGCTGGTGGTCCCGCACGGGCTCTCCGCCCCCGTGCTGCTCGCGCCGATCCACGCCCCGTGGAACAAGATGGCCGAGGTGATCGACTTCGTCGTCGCCGTGCGCCCGCAGCGCGTCTTCCAGATCCACGACGCCCTGCTCTCGGAGCACGGCTACGGCGTCCTGGAGAAGCAGATCACCGCGTTCGCCGCGAAGTACGGGGCCGAGTTCCGGCACCTGCGCCCCCGGGAGACCGTGGCCCTCTGACGCCCGCGGAGCCAGCCCCGCCCGCAGCAGGAGCCCGGTGGACCAGACCGCCCGACCACCAGACAGACCGAGCACCGGACGCCCGAGCACCAGACAGACCGGGCACCAGAGAGGGAGCATCCATGAGCACCGTCTTCACGAGAATCATCGCGGGGGAGATCCCGGGCCGCTTCGTGTGGCGGGACGAGCGCGCCGTGGCGTTCCTGTCCATCGACCCCCTCGCCCAGGGCCACACCCTCGTGGTCCCGCGCGAGGAGTACGACCACTGGATCGACCTGCCGGAGGACCTCGCCGCCCACCTCATGCTGGTCGCCCAGCGGATCGGGAAGGCCGTCGACGCCGTGTGGCGCCCGGCGCGCGTGGGCCAGATGATCCAGGGCTTCGAGGTCCCGCACACCCACGTGCACGTGTGGCCGGCCGACTCGATCGAGCAGTTCCAGTTCGCCAACGCCCTGCGGGACCCGGACCCGGCCTGGATGGACGAGGCTGCCGAGCGGATCCGGGCGGCCCTCACCGACGCCGGGCACGGGGCCCACGTCCCGCAGGGCTGAGCCGGCCGGGGCCCCCGGGGGGCCCGGCCCGTCAGGCCCGGGCGGCCTCCAGGGCGTCCTTGAGCGCCTTGCGGATCCGCTTCTCGGAGACGGTGTGGGCCGTGCCCAGCTCCTGGGCGAACAGCGAGACCCGCAGCTCCTCGAGCATCCAGCCCACCCGGCGCAGCTCGTCCGGGACGGGCACGGAGGGCGGCAGCGCGTCGAGGGCGGCGTCGTAGTCGTCCTCGAGCTTCTGGACCGTCAGCATGCCCACCGTGTCGCGCTGCAGGTGCCCGGCCAGCTTCTCCAGCCGGATCTCCATGGCCCGCACGTAGCGGGGCAGGTGCTGGAGCTGCTCCCAGCCGGTCGCGGCCACGAAGCCGGGGTGCACGAGGTGCTCCAGCTGCGCCTTGACGTCGTTGAGGGAGTTCACGGCCGCGAGCGAGGACGCCTGCTTGAGCCGCTTGCGGATCCTCGCCGCCCCGGAGAGCACCTGCTCCACGAGCGCCGTCACCTGGAACACGGTGTCGATCAGCTCGGCCCGCACGTGGTCGAAGAGCCGGTCGAACTCCGCCCGGGTGTAGGGCGGCTCCGCGGGCACGAGCTTGTCGATCGCGGCCACCGTGCAGTCCGCGATCAGCTCCGACACGGACCCGTGCGGGTTCTGCGTGAAGACGAGCTTCTCCGTGTTGTTCAGGTGCTCGAGCACGTACCGCTCCGGGGAGGGCAGGCGCAGCTGGAGCAGGGCGATCACCCCGCGGCGCTGGGCGGCGCGCTGCTCCCCGGCCGAGGACAGGATCCGCACGGCCACCGTGGGCGACGGCGCCGCCCCCCGCCGGCCCTGCTGCTTGCCGGCCTGCTGGCCGACCGGCCGCGCGGGGGCCTCCGGGACGAGCGCCGGGTAGCCCGTGATCAGCTGGCCCGCCACCGTGGTCTCGACGGTCCGCGGGAGGTCCTCGTCCGGCCACCCGGTCAGGCCCGAGCGCTCGAGCGCCGGCCGGGCCGGGGCCTCCGGGGCGGGGACCGGCCGGCGGCCGCGGCCACCGCGCCCGGGCTCCGGGGCGGGGGCGCCGGGCGTCCCGGCGCCGGGGACCGCGCCGAGGGACTCCGCGAGGGCCGTGCGGATCTCCTCGTGCAGCTCCGCCTTGAGCAGCTCGAGGTCCTCGCCCTCCCCGAGCACCCGGTTGCGCCGGTCGCGCACCTGGAAGCGCATCCGCAGGTGCGCGGGCACCGCGTCCCAGTCCCAGGACCCCGGCGGGACCACGTGGCCCCTGAGCCGGCGCAGCACGAGCTCCAGGGACGGCTCGAGCGCGTCGACGGCCGGGTCGAAGTCGGCCTGCAGCATCCCGACCGCCTGGCGGGCGACGTCCGGGGCGGGCACGAAGTGGCGGCGCACCGCCTTGGGCAGGGAGCGGATCAGCGCCGTCACGAGCTCGGTGCGGAAGCCGGGGATCTGCCACTTGAACTGCTCGGGGTCGAGCTGGTTGAGGAACAGCACCGGCACGCGCACGGTCACGCCGTCGGCGTGGTCGGCGCCCGGGGCGAACTCGTAGTCGAGGTCCAGCACGAGCTCCCCGCCGCGGGTGCGCCGGACCCACTGCCGGGGGTAGAGCGACTCGTCGTAGTCGCGGGCGTCCTCGGCGATGAGGGACTCCGGGTCGAGGTCGAGCAGGTGCTCGTCCTGGTGCCGGGCCTTCTTCCACCAGGCGTCGAAGTGGCGGGCGGAGACCACGGAGGCCGGGATCCGCTCGTCGTAGAACGCGAAGAGGGTCTCGTCGTCGATCCGCAGGTCCTTGCGGCGCAGCCGGTTCTCGAGCTCCTCGACCTCGGCCAGGCGCTTGCGGTTGCGCGCGAAGAAGTGGTGGCGGGTCTGCCAGTCGCCCTCCACGAGGGCGTGGCGGATGAACAGCTCCCGGGCCAGCGCGGGGTCCACGCGCCAGAAGTTGATTCGCCGCCGCGCCACGACGGGCACGCCGTAGAGCGTGACCTTCTCGTAGGCCATCACGGAGCCCTGCGCACGGGACCAGTGGGGCTCCGAGACGCTGCGCTTGACCAGGTGCGGGGCGAGCTCCTCGGCCCACAGCGGGTCGACGGCCGCGTTGACCCGCGCCCACAGCCGGGACGTCTCCACGAGCTCGGCGGACATCACCCAGTCCGGGGACTTCTTGAACAGGTTGGAGCCGGGGAAGATCGCGAAGCGGGAGCCCCGCGCCCCCTGGTACTCGCGCTTGCGCTCGTCCTTGAGCCCGATGTGGCTGAGCAGCCCGGCGAGCAGCGAGACGTGGATCTCCCGCTCCTTGCCGGCCGGGTCCACCTCCCGGCCCTTGCCCACCCGGATGCCGACCTGCTGGCCCATCTGGCGCAGCTGCGCGTAGAGGTCCTGCCACTCGCGGATCCGCAGGAAGTTCAGGTACTCGCGCTGGCACAGCTTCCGGAACCGGGTGGAGGACAGCTCCTCCTGCTGCTCCTGCACGTACTGCCACAGCAGCAGGTAGCTGGTGAAGTCGGAGTTCTCGTCCACGAACCGCTTGTGCGCCTCGTCGGCCTGCTGGCGCTTCTCCAGCGGGCGCTCCCGGGGGTCCTGGACGGTCAGCGCCGCCGCGAGGACCATGACCTCGCGGGCGCAGCCGCGCTTGTCCGCCTCCACGATCATCCGGCCCAGCCGCGGGTCCACGGGCAGCTGGGCGAGCTGCCGGCCGACCGGGGTGAGGGGGCTGCGCCCGGGGTCGTCGCCCCGCCCCGGGCGCGGACCGGCCCCCCCGGGGTCCTCGAGGGCGCCCAGCTCCCGGAGCAGGGCGACGCCGTCCTTGACGGCCCGCGACTCGGGGGGCTCGACGAAGGGGAACCGCTCGATGTCGCCGGGCTCGCGGACGACCCCGACCGAGGTCATCTGCAGGATCACGGCCGCGAGGTTGGTGCGCAGGATCTCGGGGTCGGTGAACTCCGGGCGGGAGAGGTAGTCCTCCTCCGAGTAGAGCCGGATGCAGATGCCGTCCGACACGCGCCCGCACCGGCCCGAGCGCTGGTTCGCCGAGGCCTGGGAGATCCGCTCGATGGGCAGGCGCTGGACCTTGGTGCGGGAGGAGTAGCGGGAGATCCGGGCCGTGCCGGGGTCGATGACGTACTTGATGCCGGGCACGGTGAGGGACGTCTCGGCCACGTTGGTGGCGAGCACGATCCGCCGCCGGCCCGACGGCGCGAACACCCGGTGCTGCTCGGCCATGGACAGCCGGCCGAACAGGGGCAGGATCTCGGCGTCGGCCAGGCCCCGGACCCGCTTGAGGGTGCCCTGCAGGGCCTCCTGGGCGTCGCGGATCTCCCGCTCGCCCGCGAAGAAGATGAGGATGTCGCCCGGCGCCTCCGCGGAGAGCTCCTCGACCGCGTCGCACACGGCGTCGATCGGGTCGCGGTCCTCGTCCTCGAGCCCGTCACCGGCGTCCTCGTCGTCGGGGCCGCCGTCCCCCGGGCGCGGCTCCGACAGGGGCCGCCAGCGGATCTCCACGGGGTAGGTGCGGCCGGAGACCTCGATGACCGGCGCCGGCTGCGGCTCGTCGTCCCCGTCGCCGCCGGGGGCCGCGAAGTGGCGGGCGAAGCGCTCGGGGTCGATCGTGGCGGAGGTGATGATCAGCTTCAGGTCCGGGCGCTGCGGCAGGATCCGCCGGAGGTAGCCCAGCAGGAAGTCGATGTTCAGGGACCGCTCGTGGGCCTCGTCGATGATGATCGTCGAGTACCGGCGCAGCAGCCGGTCGTGCTGGATCTCCGCGAGCAGGATGCCGTCGGTCATCAGCTTGATCCGGGAGTCCGCCCCGACCTCGGACGTGAAGCGGACCTGGTAGCCGACCGTGCCGCCGATCTTCTCGCCGAGCTCGGAGGAGATCCGCTCGGCCACCGAGCGGGCCGCGATCCGGCGCGGCTGGGTGTGCCCGATCAGCCCCCGCTCCCCGAGGCCGAGCTCGAGGCACATCTTGGGGATCTGGGTGGTCTTGCCCGACCCCGTCTCACCGGCGATCACGACGACCTGGTGGTCGGCGATCGCGCGCATGATGTCCTCCCGGCGCGCGGAGACCGGGAGGTTCTCGGGGTAGACGATGGCGCGGGGGCTGCTCAGCGATACTGACATGTCCCCCCGATCCTACCGGGGGCCGGGAGGAGCGCGGGCGGACACGGCCCCGCTTCCGGGCCCCCGCGCCTGGACGGAGGAGGATGCAAGCACCCCGCCGGGGCCGATCCGTCCGCGGATGTGAGCTGTGTCTCATTTGTCGACCGATCGGCAGGTAATATTCCTGGCACCACCCCTTCGAGAAAGGAACCACCATGAAGCGACTGTTCCCGTTGACGGCGGCGCTCGCGTCCTCCGCCCTGCTCCTCACCGGGTGCGGCGGGTCCGACACCTCCGGCTCCGCGGGCTCGGGGGAGTCCGCGGCGGCGGTCGAGGAGGCCACCGTCGGGATCAGCCAGTTCGTCGAGCACCCCTCGCTCGACGCCGCGCGCGAGGGCTTCCTCGCCGCGCTCGAGGAGGGCGGCTACACCGAGGGGGAGAACCTGACGCTCGACTACCAGAACGCCTCGGGCGACCAGGGCACCTCGACGAGCATCGCCTCGAACCTCGCAACCTCCGGCGCCGACCTGGTCCTCGCCATCGCGACCCCGTCCGCGCAGGGCGTGGCGCAGGCCGTCACGGACACGCCCGTGCTGTTCACCGCCGTCACCGACCCCGTGGACGCCGGCCTGGTCGACTCCCTGGAGAGCCCGGGCGGCAACCTCACGGGCACCACCGACATGAACCCGGTCGCCGAGCAGATCGCGCTGATCAAGCAGCTCGACCCCGAGGCGAAGTCCGTCGGCATCATCTACAGCTCCGGCGAGACCAACTCGCAGGTGCAGGTCGAGCTCGCCAAGGAGGCCGCCGAGGCCGAGGGCCTCGAGGTCGTCGAGAAGGCCGTGACCGGCACCTCCGAGGTCGCCCAGGCCGCCGAGTCCTTCGACACCGACGCGATCTACGTCCCGACCGACAACAAGGTCGTCGCCGGCCTCGAGGCCGTGATCTCCGCCGCGGAGACGAAGCAGATCCCGCTCGTCGCCGGCGAGGGCGACTCCGTGGAGCGCGGCGCGCTCATCACCCGGGGCCTCGACTACGAGCAGCTCGGCCGCCAGACCGGCGAGATGGCCCTGCGCATCCTCCAGGAGGGGGCGGACCCCGCGACCATGGCCGTGGAGTCCCAGGAGGACACGCAGCTGGTCGTCAACCTGCAGGCCGCCGAGCGCATGGGCGTCGAGGTGCCCCAGGAGCTGCGCGACTCCGCCGACCGGGTCATCGAGTAGCCCGGTGGCCGGTGCCCGGGCGACCCCCGGGCACCGGCCGCCTCCCGCACCACGGCGGCCCGCCCGCCTCCCGCACCACCGTGGTCCGCCCGCCCGATCGGCGCGGCGGCACCCCGGCCCACCGACCAGAACGGATCCACCAGAAGTGATAGCCGGAATCGAACTCGGACTGCTCTACGCGGTCATGGCCCTCGGCGTCTACCTCACGTTCCGGGTGCTCGACTTCCCCGACCTCACCGTCGACCAGTCCTTCACCACGGGCGCCGCCACCACGGCGATGATCATCCTCGGCGGCGGCAGCCCGTGGCTGGCCACCGCCGCCGGCTTCGTGACCGGCGCGCTCGCCGGGCTGATCACGGGCCTGCTGCACACGAAGGCCCACATCAACGGCCTGCTCGCCGGCATCCTCACGATGACCGCGCTGTACTCGATCAACCTGCGCGTCATGGACGGGAAGGCCAACCTGTCCCTGCTGCGCGAGGACACCATCTTCACCCCGCTCGCCGAGGCGGGGGTGCAGGGCACCTGGCTCGGCATCGGCCTGTTCCTGCTCGGGGCGGCCGTGGTGAAGGTCCTCCTCGACTGGTTCCTCTACACCGACGCCGGTCTGGCCATGCAGGCCACCGGCGACAACCCGGACATGATCCGCTCCTTCGGGGTGAACACCGACCACCAGAAGATGCTGGGCCTGTGCCTGTCCAACGGGCTCGTGGGCCTGGCCGGGTCCCTCGTGGCCCAGTACCAGGGCTTCGCCGACATCGGCATGGGCATCGGGCTCATCGTCGTCGGGCTGGCCTCGGTCATCCTCGGGCAGGGCCTGTTCGGCTCCCGCACGGTGGTCATCTCGACGCTGGCCGTGATCCTCGGCTCGATCGTCTACCGCCTGGTCATCACCGTGGCCCTGCAGGCGGGGCTGAACCCCTCCGACATGAAGCTGATCTCCGCGGTGCTGGTGATCCTCGCGCTGGTCGTCCCGCAGCTGCAGTTCTTCCGGCGCCGCCGGGAGAAGCACCAGGCCAGCGAGGCCGCCCGTCTCGTCGACGAGCTCACCGACACCCCCGCGACCGAGAAGGCAGGTGCCTGAGCCGTGCTCACCATCGACAACGTGCACAAGACGTTCTTCGCCGGGACCGTCAACGAGCGCCGCGCCCTGGCGGGGGTGTCCCTGACCCTCGGCGAGGGCGACTTCCTCACCGTCATCGGCTCCAACGGCGCCGGCAAGTCGACGATCCTCAACACCATCTCGGGGACCCTCATCCCCGACACCGGCACGGTGCGGGTCGACGACCACGACGTCACGCGGCTGCCCGAGCACAAGCGCGCCCGGTACCTCTCCCGCGTGTTCCAGGACCCCATGAAGGGCTCGTCGCCGACCATGACGGTCGAGCAGAACATGGCGATCGCCCTGCAGCGCGGGAAGTCCCGGGGGCTGGCCCCCGGGCTGAGTGGCGGCCGCCGGGAGCTGTTCCGGGAGAAGCTCGCGAGCCTCGAGCTCGGCCTCGAGAACCGGCTCGGCGCGAAGGTGGGGCTGCTCTCGGGCGGCCAGCGCCAGGCGCTGTCCCTGCTCATGGCCACGTTCTCCGAGCCGCGCATCCTGCTGCTCGACGAGCACACCGCCGCGCTCGACCCGCAGCGGGCGGACCTCGTCTCCCGCCTCACGGCCGAGATCGTCGCCGAGCAGCGCCTGACCACGGTCATGGTCACGCACAACATGGAGCAGGCGCTGCGCCTGGGCAACCGGCTCATCATGATGCACGAGGGGCGGATCCTCTTCGAGCTCGACGCCGAGCAGAAGAGGTCGATGACCGTGCCCGGCCTGCTGGAGCAGTTCCGCCGGCTCCAGCCGGGGTCGGGCCAGGAGGCGTTCGACGACGCTACGCTGTTCGAGACCGTCAAGACCGACACGGGCGGCGCCGAGGACGGCCGCTGACCGCCGGCCCGCCCAGCGGGGGCACACGCGGCAGGGCAGGCGGCGGGGCGGACCGGTCCCGGTCCGCCCCGCCGCGCGTCCGGCGTCCCGCACGGCCCCGCCGAGCACCAGGAGAGCAGCACGTGAGCGACCCCCTCGAAGCACGCCGCGCCCGCCGCCGACGCACGGGGGCTGGATGCTGGGCGCCGGGATCGTGGCCCTGTTCGTCTCCACGTTCGCGGTCCCCGAGGCGATCATCCACCTCGCCCACGCCTCCGGGCCGGACGGGGCGGGGCTGAGCGCGCGCGGCGTGGTGCTCGTCGTCGTCGGCGCCGCGACACTGCTGGGGGGCGGGGCGCTCGCCGTCGTCGGGTTCAACCGGCGCCGCTCGGCGGGGGAGGCCCTGCACCCCGAGGACCTGCTCGACGACGAGGAGTTCGGCGACGGCCCGCTGCGCCCCTTCGACCCGGAGCGCTTCCGGCGCCGGCCGGGCCGCGCCGACGACCAGGACTGAGCCGGCCCGCTCACCCGCCGTCGCCCGGCAGCACCCGGACGGTCCCGGCGGAGCCGTCGACCTCCACGACGTCCCCGGTGCGGATCCGGGCGGTCGCGGCGGGCACCCCCACCACCGCCGGCAGGCCGTACTCCCGGGCGACCACGGCCCCGTGGGAGATCGTCCCGCCCATCTCCACCACCAGCCCGCCGGCCGTCAGGAACAGGGGGGTCCAGCCGGGGTCGGTGGACGGCGCCACCAGCACCTCGCCCGGCTCCAGCCGGGCGCCCACGGGCTCCCGGACCACCCGCGCCCGTCCCACGACCGTGCCGGCGGAGGCGGGCGCGCCCCGCAGGAGCCCGTCCCCGTCCTGCGCGGCGCCGCCACGGGCGGCCAGTGCCGCCTCCACGTCGGTCCCGTCGGAGAGCAGGACCCGGGGCACGTGGCGGCGGCGCAGCTCCCGGGCGTACTCGTCGCGGCGCGCGGCGACGACCTCCTGCAGCGCGGCGCCGCCCAGGCCCGCCCGCACCTGCGCCAGGTCGAGGAAGAACACGTCCTCGGCGGCCTCCACCCGGCCCGCCGCCGCGAGCCGCCCGCCCACGAGCAGCAGCTCGCGGCGCAGCTGCGCGAAGACCAGCACCAGCCCGTGCTTCGGCTGCTCGCGCAGCCCCGCCGTGGCCCGCACCCGGCGCAGCCCGAGGGCCACCAGGCGGCCCCGCGGCGTGCGGGGACCCCCGGCGGCGCGCACGAGCGCTGCGACGGCGCGCTCGGCCTCGGCGGCCGCCCGCGCGAACCGGCGCTCGGGCGCCTGCTCGGCGTCCTCGAGCCGCAGGCAGTTGGCGACGACCGCGAGGACGTGGGCGGGGTCCTCGGACCACCGCGGCACCCCGAGGTCGATCTCGGCCACGGCCCGGTGCCCGTAGCGGCGGAGGAACCCCCGCAGGGCCTCCTGCGCGGCCGGCGGCAGGGCGCCTTCGGCGTACCGGTCGGCGAGGGTCCTGGGGTCCCCGGCGAGCAGGGCGTGCGCGGACGCCGGGTCCGCGCCCACCGCGGCGGCGGTGCGCCACAGCTCCAGGTCCATCCCGGTGGTGACGTTGTGCGGCAGCCCGCGCAGCACCGCGGCCAGCAGCCCCGGGGCGGCCCGCCCGCGCAGCAGCACCCGGACGAGCCCCAGCCAGAGGTAGCCGGCGGCCGGTGCGGGCAGCGTCGCGAACAGCCCGGGCAGGAGCTCCCGGCGCAGCACCCGCTCCACCAGCTCGAGGCGCTCACCGGGCGTGGCCGGCCCTGGGGCGGTCGCCGAGCGCAGGAGCCTCTGCTCGGCCCGCTCGCCGCGCCGGCGGGCGGGCTCGGGGCGCACCAGGGCGGCGAGCACCTGCGGAAGGGCGCGGCGGTAGGGGCCCAGCGCCCGCAGGGCCGCCGCGCCCGCCGCCGCGGCTCCCGCCCGCCCGCCACGGGCGGCCGTGAAGCGGGGGTCCCGGGCGAGGTGGCGCAGCACGGGCTCGGAGCGGGTGTCCGCGACCCGCGCCAGGCGGGGGAGGAGGCGCCGGCCGGCCCGGCTGCGCAGCAGGGGGGTCACGTCCCCGAACAGCCGCAGCCCCGCCGTGGTGTAGCGCAGGCCCACGGGGGTGCCGCGCTCCCCGGGCCCGGGGTCGCCCGCGAGGGCCAGGCAGGCGGCGAGGCCCATGGGCGTCATGGGCCGGGTCAGCCCCTGGAGCAGGCTGGCGCACAGGTAGGCGTGCAGGCCGTCCCCGGGGGCGGGCGGCAGGGGGTAGAGGGTGGTGACGGGCCGGGACTGCACGAGGCGCAGGGCACCGTCCGCGGCCAGGACCCACTCCAGGTCCTGCGGTGCGCCGAGGAGCTGCTCGGCGCGCACCCCCAGGGCCGCGAGCGCCGCGACGTGCTCGTCGTCCAGGCAGGGGGCGCCGGGCCCGGGGTGGGAGCGTTCCGTGACCCGGCCGCCGGCGACGTCCACGACGAACCGGTCCGGGGCGACGCGACCGCCCACGACCGCGTCCCCGGGCCCGGGGGCGGCGTCGACCACCGCCTCGCCGCGGCGGCCGGTGAGCGGGTTCGCCGTGAAGAGCACCCCGGACACCTCCGCGGCCACCATCCGCTGGACGACGACGGCGAGGTCCACGGAGCGCTGGTCGACGCCGTGGCCGTCCCGGTAGGCCGTCGCCCGGTCGGTCCACAGGGACGCCCAGCACGCCCGGACCGCCGCCAGCACCGCGTCGGGCCCGACCACGTCGAGGCGGGTCTCGTGCTGCCCGGCGAAGCTGGCCCCCGGAAGGTCCTCGGCGGTGGCCGACGAGCGGACCGCGACGGCCACGCCGTCGCCCATCGCCGCGTACGCGGCGCGCACCGCGGCGGCGACACCGGCGGGAACGGGCACCGCGGCGATCCGCTCGCGCGCCTCGCGGGCGAGCGCGCCGCGGTCGGCCCCGGCCGTGCCGAGCCGGTCCAGGAGGGGAGCGAGCCCGGCCGCGCGCGCCGCCCGGCGGTAGGCGGCGGTCGTGACGCAGAACCCGGGCGGCACCGGCAGCCCGTGGGCGAGCAGCCGGCCCAGGCCGGCGGCCTTCCCGCCGACCTCCGCCAGGGGCGCGCCGGCCGCCAGGGCCAGGTCCACGACGATCCGCTCGCCGTCCACGGGCGCCTGCTGCGCCGAGCGCTCACCGTCCACTCTCGCCTCCGGGAGAAGCGGTCCGTCCGGCCGACCGGGTGCGGGGGCGGACCGTGTGGGCCGAACTATAGGCGGGGGCGGGAAGGACCTCAACGCCCCGGCACGAGGGGGAGCCGCGCGGAGGAGGGGCCGCAACGGGCAGGACGAGCCAGGAGGGCAGACGCGAGGAGGGCCCCGGATCAGCTGATCCGGGGCCCTCCTCGTCCGTGGTGCCCGCGATAGGATTCGAACCTACGGCCTTCTGCTCCGGAGGCAGACGCTCTATCCCCTGAGCTACGCGGGCCTTTCGCCGCCTCAGCGACGGACCTCAACGATACTAGCAGGTTCCCGGGGGTGGTCGTCGACCCCGCCGACACGGGGCCTCCGTGGCGCCCGGTTACACTGTTCGGGTGACTCCTGAAGAACTCTCCCTCGCCGTATCCGCATGCCTGCAGGACGCCGTGGCCCGCGGCGACCTCGCCCTCGCCGACGGCGCGCAGCTGCCGGACGTGCGGATCGAGCGGCCGAAGAACCGGGAGCACGGGGACTGGGCCACCAACGTCGCGATGCAGCTGGCGAAGAAGGTCGGCCGCGCCCCCCGCGACGTCGCCGCCGTCGTCAAGGACCGGCTGGAGGACACGCCCGGCGTCGCCACGGTCGACGTGGCCGGCCCGGGGTTCCTCAACATCACCCTGGACGCCGCCGCCGCCGGCGGGCTGGCCCGGGCGATCGTCGAGCAGGGGGCCGCGTTCGGCACCGCCGACTCGCTGGCCGGCACGGCGATCAACCTGGAGTTCGTCTCCGCCAACCCCACCGGCCCCGTCCACCTGGGCGGCACCCGCTGGGCCGCGGTGGGCGACTCCCTCGCCCGCGTCCTCGAGGCGCAGGGCGCCGACGTGGTGCGCGAGTACTACTTCAACGACCACGGCGCGCAGATCGACCGCTTCGCCCGGTCCCTGCTCGCCCGCGCCAAGGGCGAGCCCGCCCCCGAGGACGGCTACGGCGGGGACTACATCACCGAGATCGCCGAGCGGATCGTCGCGGCCCACCCCGGCGCGCTCGCGTCCGAGGACCCGCAGGAGGCCTTCCGGGCCGCCGGCGTCGAGCTGATGTTCGCCGAGATCAAGCAGTCCCTGCACGAGTTCGGCGTGGACTTCGACGTGTACTTCCACGAGCAGTCCCTGTTCGAGAGCGGCGCGGTCGAGGCGCTGCTCGAGCAGCTCAAGGGCTCCGACGCGCTGTACTTCGCCGACGGGGCGTGGTGGCTGCGCTCCAGCGCCTACGGCGACGACAAGGACCGCGTGGTGATCAAGTCCGACGGCGAGGCCGCCTACATCGCGGGCGACATCGCCTACTTCAAGGACAAGCGGGACCGCGGCGCCGACCTGTGCATCTACATGCTCGGGGCCGACCACCACGGCTACGTGGCCCGGCTCAAGGCCGCCGCCGCCGCGCTGGGCGACGCCCCGGACCGGGTCGAGGTGCTCATCGGGCAGATGGTCAACCTCGTCAAGGACGGCGTGCCCGTGCGGATGTCCAAGCGCGCCGGCAACGTCGTGACCATGGAGGACCTCGTGGAGGCCGTCGGCGTGGACGCCGCCCGGTACGCCCTGACCCGCTACTCGGTGGACTCCAACATCGACATCGACCTGGACCTGCTGACCCGCCGCTCCAACGAGAACCCGGTCTTCTACGTGCAGTACGCCCACGCCCGCACGTGCGCCGTGGGCCGCAACGCCGAGGCCGCGGGCGTCTCCCGCACGGGCGCCGACGGGACCCCCGTCTTCGACGCCGCCCTGCTCGACCACCCCATGGAGGGCGAGCTGCTGGCCGCCCTGGGGCAGTACCCCTCGGTGCTCGCGCAGGCCGCGCAGTTCCGGGAGCCCCACCGGGTGGCCCGCCACCTGGAGGTGATCGCCGGGACGTACCACCGCTGGTACGACGCCTGCCGCGTCGCCCCGCAGGGCGACGACGCGGTCACCGACCTGCACCGCACCCGCCTGTGGCTCAACGACGCCGCCCGGCAGGTCCTGAGCAACGGGCTGGGCGTGCTCGGCGTGTCCGCCCCGGAGAGGATGTGATCCCGTGACCGTCGACCGCACCGACCGCGAAGCCGGGTCCCCGCTCGCGCCCGCGTGGCTGAGCGTGCCCGAGGACCTGGACGCGCTCGACCCCGTGATCTGGCCCGAGGCGTTCCGGCGCGACGCCGAGGGCCGGCTGACCGTCTCCGGGATCCCCGCGGACCAGCTCGCGGAGCGCTTCGGGACCCCGTCCTACGTGTACTCGGAGGACGTGTTCCGGGCCCGCGCCCGGGAGTTCCGCGACGCGTTCACCGACGCGTTCGCCCGGATCGGGGCGGACGTCACCGTCTACTACGCCGGCAAGTCGTTCCTCACCACCGAGGTCGTGCGGTGGGTCCGCGAGGAGGGGCTCAATGTGGACACCGCCTCGGGCGGGGAGCTGGCCGTGGCCCTGCGCGCCGGGATGGAGCCGCACCGGATCGGGCTGCACGGCAACAACAAGTCCGCCGCCGAGATCACCCGCGCCCTCGACGCCGGGGTCGGGCGGATCGTCGTCGACTCCCTCGCCGAGATCGAGCTCGTCGCCCGGCTCGCGCGGGCCCTCGGCGTCGTCGCGCCCGTGATGGTGCGCGTGACCCCGGGCGTGCACGCGTCCACCCACGAGTTCATCGCGACCGCCCACGAGGACCAGAAGTTCGGCCTGTCCCTGGCGGCCCCGGAGGACGGCGGCGACAGCCCTGCGATGCAGGCCGTCACGGCGTGCGTCGTCGACCCCGACCTGGACCTGCGGGGCGTCCACTGCCACATCGGCTCCCAGATCTTCGACGCGGACGGCTTCGGCATGGCCGCCGAGCGGGTGCTGGCCTTCATGGCCGGGGCCAACGAGCGCTTTGGCCTCACGATGCCGGAGCTCGACCTCGGCGGCGGCTACGGGATCGCCTACACCGAGGCCGACACCCCCCGTCCGGCCCGCGAGATCGCCGAGTCCCTCGCCGGGAAGGTGGCCGCCGCCGCCCGTGCGCTGGACATGGCCGTCCCGGAGCTGTCCATCGAGCCCGGCCGCGCCATCTCGGGCCCCAGCGCCTGCACCCTTTACACCGTGGGCACCGTCAAGACCGTCACCGTCGACTCCGGCGCCCGCCGCCGGTACGTCTCCGTCGACGGCGGGATGAGCGACAACGCCCGCCCGGTGCTCTACGGCGCCGACTACACCGCCGTGCTCGCCGACCGGCCCGCCGAGGGCGGCCCCGTCCTCTCCCGGGTGGTCGGCAAGCACTGCGAGTCCGGCGACATCGTCGTGCGCGACGTCTACCTGCCCGGGGACCTCACCGCCGGGGACCTCCTGGCGGTGCCCGCCACGGGCGCCTACTGCTGGTCCCTGGCCAGCAACTACAACTGGGTTCCCCGCCCGCCCGTCGTGGCGGTGCGCGCCGCCGGCGCGCAGCCCGAGGCACGACTGATCGTGCGGGGCGAGACCGAAGACGACCTGCTGGCCCGCGACCTGGGAGCCTGAGTGACCGACCCCACCCCCGACACCCCCCGACCCTCCGCGACGGTCCCCGCCGCGCGCCCGACGGGGACGGTGAAGGTCGCCCTGCTGGGCGCCGGCACCGTCGGCGCCCAGGTGGCGCAGGCCCTCCTCGAGCACGCCGAGGAGTTCACCGCACGCGTGGGCGCGCCGGTGGAGCTCGCCGGGATCGCCGTGCGGGACGTCACCGCCCGGCGCACCGTGGAGCTGCCGGAGGAGCTGCTCACGACGGACGCGGAGGCCCTGATCGATGCCGCGGACGTGGTCATCGAGCTCACCGGGGGCATCGAGCCCGCCCGCAGCCGGATCCTGCGCGCCCTGCACGCCGGCAAGCCCGTGGTCTCGGGCAACAAGGCCCTCATCGCCCGGCACGGCCGCCAGCTGCAGGACGCCGCCGACGCCGCCGGGGTGCCGCTGTCCTACGAGGCCGCCGTGGCGGGGGCCATCCCCATCGTGCGGCCCATGCGGGACTCCCTGGCCGGGGACCGCGTGGACCGGCTGCTCGGGATCATGAACGGCACCACGAACTACATCCTCGACCAGATGGACACCACGGGCGCCCAGTTCGCCGACGCCCTGGCCGAGGCACAGCGCCTCGGCTACGCCGAGGCGGACCCCACGGCCGACGTCGAGGGCCACGACGCGGCCGCGAAGGCCGCCATCCTCGCGTCCCTGGCCTTCCACTCGACGTTCACCATCGACGACGTCTACTGCCGGGGCATCACCGGCGTCACGGCCGCCGACGTCGCCGCCGCGAAGGAGGCCGGCTACGTGATCAAGCTCCTCGCGGTGTGCGAGCGGTGCCCGGACGGGGTGAACCTGCGGGTGACCCCGACCATGATCCCGCGCGAGCACCCGCTGGCGGGGGTGCACGGGGCCTACAACGCCGTGTTCGTCGAGGCCGCGAACGCCGGCTCCCTGATGTTCTACGGCGCGGGCGCCGGCGGCGCCCCGACGGCCTCGGCCGTGCTCGGCGACTTCGTCTCGGCCGCACGCCGGCTCGTGCTCGGCGGGCCCGCCCAGGTCGCCGAGCCCCACGCGCAGCTGCCGGCCGTGCCGATGGACGACGTGCGCACCAGCTTCTCGATCACCCTCGTGGTCCAGGACCGGCTGGGCGTGCTCGCCCGGATCGCCCAGGTCTTCGCCGACCACGGCGTGTCGATCCACACGATGCAGCAGAAGGACCACCCCAGCGGCGCGCCGCAGCTGGCCGAGATCCGGCTCGTGACCCACCGCGGCGCGAACAAGGACCTCGTGGCCACGGTCGACGCGCTGGAGGAGCTGCCCTTCGTCGAGCAGGTCACCGGCGTGATCCGCGTGGAGCACGACGACTGACCGGCCCGGCCGGGCACCGGCCGTCTCCCCCGCAATCCCCCGCACCACGAGCCCACAGGAAGAGATTCAGCACATGGCACACGTCTGGCAGGGCGTCATCAACGAGTACCGGGACCGGCTGCCGGTCTCGGCGTCGACCGAGGTCATCACGATGGGGGAGGGCGGCACGCCCCTGATCCGGGCGCGCGCCCTGTCGGAGCTCACCGGCAACACGGTCTGGCTGAAGTTCGAGGGGATGAACCCCACCGGGTCCTTCAAGGACCGGGGCATGACCATGGCCATCACGAAGGCCAAGGAGGAGGGCGCCGAGGCCGTCGTGTGCGCCTCCACCGGCAACACCTCCGCCTCCGCCGCCGCGTACGCCCAGCAGGCCGGGCTCACGTGCGCGGTGCTCGTGCCGGAGGGGCGGATCGCGATGGGCAAGCTCTCCCAGGCGGTCGCCCACGGCGCGGACATCATCCAGGTGGACGGCAACTTCGACAACTGCCTCGACGTGGCCCGCAAGCTCTCCGAGTCCTACCCGGTGTTCCTCGTGAACTCCGTGAACCCGTACCGCATCGAGGGGCAGAAGACCGGCGCGTTCGAGGTCGTGGACACCCTCGGCGACGCCCCCGACTACCACATCCTGCCCGTCGGCAACGCCGGCAACATCACGGCCTACTGGAAGGGCTACCAGGAGTACGCCCGCCCCTACGCCTCCGGGACCGCGGGCGAGCTGCCGGCCGTGGCCACGCGGACCCCGGTGATGTGGGGCTTCCAGGCCGAGGGCGCCGCCCCGCTCGTGCTGGGCCACCCGGTCACCGAGCCGGAGACCATCGCCACCGCCATCCGGATCGGCAACCCGGCCTCGTGGGACAGCGCGGTCGCCGCCCGCGACGAGTCCGGCGGGCTCATCGGCGCCGTCTCCGACGACGAGATCCTCGCCGCCCACCGCTGGCTCTCCGCGAAGGAGGGCGTGTTCGTGGAGCCGGGCTCCGCCGCGGGCGTCGCCGGGCTGCTGCAGAAGCACGCCGCGGGGGAGGCCCCCACGGGGAAGACGGTCGTCATCACCGTCACCGGTCACGGCCTCAAGGACCCGCAGTGGGCGATCAAGGCCGCGGAGCGCGAGGACCCCTCCCTGGTGGAGCCCAGGCGCGTGCCGTTCGACGTGGTGGCCGTCGCCGCCGCGCTCGGCCTGGAGTAGACCGGATGTTCGAGATCGGGCAGCGGGTCGCCCTCAGCGTGCCCGCGTCCACGGGCAACGTGGGCCCCGGCTACGACAGCCTCGGCCTGGCCCTGGGGCACTACGACGACCTCGCCGTGACGGTGCTCGAGGACGGGCTGGAGTTCGAGCTGCACGGGGAGGGCTCGGAGGCGGTGCCCCGCGACGCCGACCACCTGGTGGTGCGCGCGATGCGGGCGGCGTTCCGCGCCGCCGGCGTCGAGGAGCTGCCCGGGCTGCGCCTCGAGGCGACCAACCGCATCCCGCACGGGCGGGGCATGGGCTCGAGCGCCACGGCCGTGGTGGGCGGCGTGCTCGCGGCCAACGCGCTGCTGCCCGCCGACCGCGCCCTCGACGACGCCCGACTGCTCCAGGTCGCCGCCGCGATGGAGGGCCACCCCGACAACGTCGCGCCGTCGCTCTACGGGGGGCTCGTGATCTCCTGGGCCGACGCCGCGGGCTGGCGCAGCGTGCCCGTGGCCGTGCACGAGGACGTCGTCCCGGTCGTCGCGATCCCCGACTTCGAGGTCCCCACCCGGCTCGCCCGGTCCCTGCTGCCCGCGCAGGTCCCGCACCACGACGCCGCGGTCAACGCCGGGCGGACCGCCCTGCTCGTCGAGGCGATGACCCGGCGCCCCGACCTGCTGCTGCCCGCGACCGAGGACCGGCTGCACCAGCCGTACCGGGCCGCGGCCATGCCGCCGAGCGCCCGGCTGATGCGCGGCCTGCGGGAGGGGGGGCTCGCCGCGATGATCTCGGGGGCCGGGCCGACCGTCCTCGTCCTGGCCGCCGGCCCCGCCCAGGCCCGGGAGGCCGAGCGGGCCGTCGCCGAGCTCGCCCCCGGCGGCGGCCACGACCACCCGGTCGCCTGGCGTGTCCTGCGTCTGCGCGTGGACGGGCGGGGTGCTAAGCTGGAGAAGCACCCGCAGAAGATCCAGGGGTAGGAGACCGCGCCCGGCGCGGTGAGGACAGCGGGCATCATGAGGGGCGTCGCCCCGGGCAGATGACCCGACCACCTCGTCTTCGATCCCCCCGAGCTTCCGGTGATCCCCCGCCGGCACCGGCTACTTTCGATGCCGTCGGCGCACCGGTCCGCCCATGACGGGCCGGAGCGCACCACGTTCCCCGGGTGCCACCTGTTCGCCCAGGCTGCCGCGCCCTCTGTGCGCCCCGCCGCCGGTGGCCCGCGATCGCGGCCCGCCGAGAACCATCCACGGTCCTGGACTCTGAGATCCACGGGCCCCCCACCGAGGGAGAAGGACACTTCGTGACCGAGACCACCGACCTTTCCACGGGTACGGAAGAGACCACCGCCGATCCCAGGAGCGCGGGCCTGTCCGCGCTCAAGCTGGCGCAGCTGCAGGCGCTGGCCTCGCAGCTGGGCATCACCGGCGCCCGCCGCATGCGCAAGAGCCTGCTGGTGGACGCCATCGCCGCCCACCAGCGCGGCGGTGCCGTGGCCGACCGGGACCGCGCGGTCGAGGAGAAGATCGCCCGGACCGTCGAGAAGACGTCCGAGAAGACCGCCGACCGGGCCCCCGAGCAGCCCGCCGCCGGGCAGGCCGGCGAGCAGCCGGCCGAGCAGACCCAGCCGCCGCGGCGCACCCGCGCGCGCCGGGCCACCAGCACCGGCGTCGTCGCCCAGCAGGCCCCCGCCGAGACCGCCGGCGCCGAGCAGGCTCCCGCCGAGACCGCCGGCGCCGAGCAGGCCCCGGCCGAGGCAGCCGGCGCCGAGCAGCCGGCCGGCCAGGAGGCCGGTGAGGGCGCCCGTGCCCGCACCCGCACCCGCAACCGCAACCGCGGCCGCGACGAGGCCACCGGCCAGCCGTCTGAGGACGAGCGCGCCGACCAGTCCGACCAGTCCGAGCAGGACCGCGGCCGCACGCAGAACCGCGGCCAGGAGGCCAAGGGCCAGGACAAGTCCGGCCAGGAGCCCCGCCAGGACAAGGGCGGCCAGGACAAGGGCGGCCAGGACAAGGGCGGCCAGGACAAGGGCGGCCAGGCCGAGGGCCGCGGCAAGCGCGACAACCGTCCGGAGGGCGGCAAGCAGCAGGAGGCCAAGGGCCAGGACGTCCGCCAGGAGCGCAACGGCCAGGACCGCAGCGGCCAGGACGGCGAGGGCGGCAGCCGCCGCAGCCGCCGCAACCGCAACCGCAACGACCGGGACCGCGACCGCAGCGAGCGCAACGAGCAGCGCAACGAGCGCAACGAGCGGGCCGAGCGCAACGAGCGGCGCAACCGGCGCGGGCGCAGCAACGGCCCCGAGGTCGACGACACGGAGCTGACCGAGGACGACGTCCTGCTGCCCGTCGCAGGCATCCTGGACGTCCTCGACAACTACGCGTTCGTGCGCACCTCCGGCTACCTGCCGGGCCCGAACGACGTCTACGTCAGCCTCGCCCAGGTCAAGAAGTACGGCCTGCGCAAGGGCGACGCCGTCGTCGGCGCCATCCGCGCCCCGCGCGACGGCGAGCAGCAGAACAACACCCGGCAGAAGTTCAACGCCCTCGTGCAGCTCACCACGGTCAACGGCAGGAAGCCCGAGGACAACAAGGACCGCGTCGACTTCGGCAAGCTCGTCCCGCTGTACCCGCAGGAGCGGCTGCGCCTGGAGACCGAGCCCAAGAAGATCGGCCCGCGCGTGGTCGACCTCGTGGCCCCGATCGGCAAGGGTCAGCGCGGCCTGATCGTCTCCCCGCCGAAGGCGGGCAAGACGCTGATGCTGCAGTCGATCGCCAACGCGATCACCACGAACAACCCCGAGGTCCACCTCATGATGGTGCTCGTCGACGAGCGCCCCGAGGAGGTCACGGACATGCAGCGCACCGTGAAGGGCGAGGTCATCGCCTCGACCTTCGACCGCCCGGCCGACGACCACACCACGGTCGCGGAGCTGGCCATCGAGCGGGCCAAGCGCCTGGTGGAGATGGGCATGGACGTCGTGGTGCTCCTCGACTCCATGACCCGCCTGGGCCGTGCGTACAACCTCTCGGCCCCCGCCTCCGGGCGCATCCTCTCCGGCGGCGTGGACTCCGCGGCGCTGTACCCGCCGAAGAAGTTCTTCGGCGCGGCCCGCAACATCGAGAACGGCGGCTCGCTGACGATCCTGGCGACGGCGCTCGTGGAGACCGGGTCCAAGATGGACGAGGTGATCTTCGAGGAGTTCAAGGGCACCGGCAACATGGAGCTGCGCCTGTCCCGCAACCTCGCGGACAAGCGGATCTACCCCGCCGTGGACGTCAACTCCTCCGGCACCCGCCGCGAGGAGAACCTGCTGTCCACGGACGAGATCAAGATCATGTGGAAGCTGCGCCGCGTCCTGTCCGGGCTCGACCAGCAGCAGGCCCTGGAGCTGCTCACGAACAAGCTGCGGGACACCCAGTCCAACACCGAGTTCCTCCTGCAGGTCCAGAAGACCACGCTGTCGGTGAAGTCCGAGAGCGACCGCTAGGACGTGCCCGCCGCCGCGGCCCCGACCGGATCGACCGGTCGGGGCCGCGGCGGCGTCGTCGTGTCCGCCCCTCGACCTCTCCGCCGCCCCACGAAGGAGCGCCCCATGCCGGATCCCATCCAGTCCCTGCTCGACGAGCACGCCGAGCTCCAGCGCCTGCTGGCCGACCCCGCGGTGCACGCCGAGCAGGGCCGCGCCCGCCGGCTCGGCCGCCGCTACGCCGAGCTCAACGGCGTCGTCGAGGCCCACCGGCGCGTGGAGCGCCTCGAGGCCGACCTCGGCGCGGCCCGCGAGCTCGCGGCCGAGGAGCCGGAGTTCGCCGAGGAGATCCCCGGGCTCGAGGCCCAGCTGGACGAGGCCCGCGAGAAGCTGCGCCGGCTGCTGGTCCCGCGCGACCCCGACGACGGGCGCAACGTGATCCTCGAGGTGAAGGCGGGGGAGGGCGGGGACGAGTCCGCGCTCTTCGCCGGCGACCTGCTGCGGATGTACACGAAGTACGCCGAGACCCGCGGCTGGAAGACCGAGCTGATCTCCGCGAACGAGTCCGACCTGGGCGGCTACAAGGACGTCCAGATCGCGATCAAGTCCAACGCCACGGACCCCGCCGAGGGCGTGTGGGCGCGGCTGAAGTACGAGGGCGGCGTGCACCGCGTCCAGCGCGTGCCCGTCACGGAGTCCCAGGGCCGGATCCACACCTCGGCCGCGGGCGTGCTCGTGTTCCCCGAGGTGGACGAGCCGGAGGAGGTCGAGATCAGCCAGAACGACCTCAAGATCGACGTCTACCGCTCCTCGGGCCCCGGCGGGCAGTCCGTGAACACCACGGACTCCGCCGTGCGCATCACCCACCTGCCCACGGGCATCGTGGTGGCGATGCAGAACGAGAAGTCCCAGCTGCAGAACCGGGAGGCGGCGATGCGCGTGCTGCGCGCCCGCATCCTGGCCCACCAGCAGGAGCAGATCGACGCGGAGAACGCCGCCCAGCGCCGCTCGCAGGTGCGCACGATGGACCGCTCCGAGCGGATCCGCACCTACAACTTCCCGGAGAACCGGATCAACGACCACCGCACCGGGTACAAGGCCTACAACCTCGACCACGTCATGGCCGGGGAGCTCGAGCCCGTGGTGCAGTCCGCGATCGAGCTGGACGAGAAGGCGCAGCTCGAGGCCATCGGCCGGCAGGGCAGCTGAACGGCACGGGGGGCAACCGGATGAACAGATCGCTGGGCCAGGCCGTGCGCTGGGCGGAGCAGGTCCTCGCCGAGGCGGGGGTCGACTCGGCGCGCACCGACGCCCTCCTGCTCGCCGCCCACCTGATGGGCCTGTCCCGCGGGGAGGTCGAGGCCCGCGCCATCATCGGCGCGGAGGAGCCGGCGGGCTACGCCGAGCTCGTGGCCGAGCGCGCCCGCCGGGTGCCCCTGCAGCACCTCACGGGCGTCGCCCACTTCCGCTACCTGACGCTCGCCGTCGGCCCCGGGGTGTTCGTGCCCCGGCCGGAGACGGAGACCGTCGTGCAGGCGGTGATCGACGAGCTGCGCGCGCAGCTGGCCGCGGGCGTGCACCGGCCCCGCGTCGTGGACCTCGGCACGGGCTCCGGGGCCATCGCGGCGTCGGTCGCCCACGAGGTGCCGCAGGCGCGCGTGCACGCGGTGGAGCTGTCGGAGACCGCCCACGCCTGGGCGGCGGAGAACCTGCGCGGCACGCGCACCGAGCTCGTGCTCGGGGACCTGCGCACGGCCTTCCCGGAGCTGGAGGGCCGCTGCGACGTCGTCGTGTCGAACCCGCCGTACATCCCGGGGGGGGCGGTGCCGCGCGACCCGGAGGCGCGCGAGCACGACCCGGCCCTGGCCCTGTACGGGGGCGGGGAGGACGGGCTCGAGCTGCCGCGTGCGGCCGTGGCCTCGGCCGTGCGCCTGCTGCGCCCCGGCGGGTTCTTCGTCATGGAGCACGCCGAGGTGCAGGCCGGCGCCGTGGCCCGGCTCCTGGACCACGCCGGGTTCGTGGAGGTCGTCGGCCACCAGGACCTCACCGGCCGCGACCGGGCGACGGCGGGCCGCCGGCCCCGCCCCGGCTCCGCGACCGGCTCCGCGACCGGCTCCGCGACCGACGAGGGAATGGGAGAATGACATCGTGAGCTACACCGTCTACGACTGCAGCAGCGTCGCCCAGCGCGCCGCGGGGCTCAAGCACGCCGCGCGCGCCGTGGCCGCGGACGCGTGCGTCGTGATGCCGACCGACACCGTGTACGGCATCGCGGCGAACGCCTTCTCCGCCCGGGGCGTCGCGACCCTCCTCGCCGCGAAGGGCCGCTCCCGGGCGATGCCCCCGCCCGTGCTCATCGCCCACGCCGGGGTGCTCGACGGGCTGGCCGACGAGGTCTCCGAGGACGCCCGCGCCCTCGCCCGCGCCTTCTGGCCCGGCGGGCTGACCCTGATCTTCCACTCCCACCCCTCGCTGGGCTGGGACCTCGGGGAGACCCACGGCACCGTGGCCCTGCGCGTGCCCGACGACGAGGTCGCCCAGGCCCTGCTCATCGAGACCGGCCCCCTCGCCGTGTCCTCGGCCAACCGCACCGGCCACCCGGCCGCGCTGACCGCGCAGTCCGCCGCGGACATGCTGGGGGAGTCGGTCGAGCTCTACCTCGACGACGGCCCCCGGCCCCTGGGCGGCACGCCCGCCGCCGCGGCGGAGCCGGTCTCGTCCACCATCGTGGACTGCACGGGGGAGACGCCCGTGCTCGTGCGGCACGGCGCCGTGAGCCTCGCCCGGCTGCGGGCGGTCGTGCCCACGGTCGTGCCCGCGGACGGGGACGAGGAGCTCGGGGCCGGCGCCCCGCCCGCCGAAGAGCCCGCCGAGGAGCCCGCCGCGTCGGGCTCCCACGCGGTGAGCGGCATCGACCCGGAGGCGGTGCCCGGGGATGTCGCGGCGGACGGCGCGGCCGACGCCGGGCTCGGCCTCCCGCAGGACGCCCCGGACGGGGACGCGCCGCGCCCCCCGGCGGACGAGCTCTCCCCGGCCCCGTCCCCCGCGCGGGCCGCCGAGGCCCAGGGCTTCGCCGCCGCGCTCGTGGCGCGCACCACCTCGGCGCAGGACCGCCCGGGCGTGGACCAGGACCGCACCCGGACCGCGCCGGAGGGCACGCCGGGGCAGCTGCGGCCCCTGTCCGTGGACGAGGCCGCCCGCCTGGTCGCCCGGGGCCTCGACGGCGCCTGAGGCCCCGTCCCGGTCCGCGCCGGGCGGTGCGGTCGGCCCGGGCGGCGGGTCAGCTCCGGCCGGCGGCCAGGTGCGCCTGGCGCAGGACCTCCCCGATCCGGGGCTCGGGGACCGCACCGTGCTCCTCGGCCCAGCCGGGCACCTGGCGCTGGCCGAACCACGTCACCTCGAGCCGGCGCACGGCCCCGTGCCAGCGGTGGCCGGCGAGCGCCGAGAGCCCGTAGCCGCTGTCCACGGCCAGCCGGCACAGCAGCACCGGCAGCCGCCGGGGCTCGCGGCGCCCGGCGTCGCGCAGGATCGAGCCGGTCGTGGCGCCCTCCCACGGCTGCAGCACGACCGGCGGGAGCTCTCCGGTGTGGCGCCCGACGCGGGAGACGAACTCCGCGAGGGCGTGCACCGACGTGACCGGGGTCGGGGCGGTCCCGTCGCCGGCCACGGAGCTGAGCGGCGAGGACGCGAAGCGCACCAGGCGCGCGGTGGTGCGCCGGCCCGAGGCCTGCACCGAGGTGGCGCGCAGCACCGTGATCGCCGGGGCGTCCCGCTCCGCGGCCCAGTCGCGGCGCAGCTTCAGCAGCCCGCTCTCGCCGAGGGCCTTGGAGAAGGAGTAGGGGGAGAACGGCCGCACCGCAGGGGTCTCGTCGAGGACGTCGACGTCCCCCTGGACGGTGGCCGAGCTCAGATGGACGATCCGGCGCACGCTCGTGCGCCGCGCCGCGAGCGCCACCAGCACCGGCAGCAGCGCGTTGGCCCCGATCAGCGACTCCTCGTGGGTCTGGTCGGGGGCGCCGAGACCGGCCGCGTTGACGACGACGTCGGCGCCCGCGAAGGACTCGGCGAGGTAGTCCAGCACCGACTCGAGCCGGCCCGCCTGCTGGAGCAGGTGGTGGACCGTGTGCGCCCCGGACGCGAGCCGCGGCGCCGAGACGGGGACCACCCGCTGGCCGTCCGCCTGCAGCCGGGCCACGGTGGCGGAGCCCAGGAACCCCGTCGCTCCCAGCACTGCCCAGGTGGTCGATGTCACGGTGCTTCCTCTCCGCCGGTTCGCGCCGGTCGCCGTCGACCGGACCAGGGTCCTTGCGCTCATCGTACAGACCGCGCACGACGCCCCGGGGAGGCCCGCCCGGCCCGTCGCCGCCCGCGGTGCCCCCGGCCGCGCTTGCTACACTCGGCCACGATCCCGCCCGGAGCCACCCCCCGCACCCCCCACCCGAGGAGCCGCATGCCGTCCGATCCCACGCCCACGGTGGCGGTGGCCTGCGTGACCCAGGACCGGCCCGAGGACGTCCTCGCGCTCGTGGCCGCGCTGCGCGCCCAGACGGCGCCCGTCGCCGCCCTGTGCCTCGTCGACGCGGGCCGGGAGCCCGTGCCGCACGAGCGGCTCGCCGAGGCCGTCGGCGGGTGCTTCGAGCTCCACCACGTGCGCTCGCGGGCCAACCTCGGCGGAGCCGGCGGCTTCGCCCTGGCGATCCTCACGGCCCTGGCCACGGGGGCCGAGCAGGTGTGGCTCATGGACGACGACGCCCACCCGGAGGGCCCCGGCACCCTGGCGGTGCTGCTCGAGGAGTCCGAGCGGCGGGGACTGGCCGTGGTCTCGCCGATCGTCGTCGCCCCCCAGGACCACGACCGGCTCGCCTTCGCGCACCGGGTCGCAGGCCGGCTCACCCACGACCGCGCCGCGGTCGAGACGCTCGGCTTCGTGCCCTCCCACGCCAACTTCTTCAACGGCGCCCTCATGCGCGAGCACGTGTTCTTCCGCGTGGGGCTGCCCGACCTCAAGCTGTTCCTGCGCGGGGACGAGGTCGACTTCCTCATCCGGCTGCGCGCCTCCGGGCTGCCGTTCGGGACCACCACCCGCACCGCCGTCGCGCACCCGCCGGCGTGGGGGGAGGAGCAGGTGGTCGTCCCCGGCCGGCTGCAGGTGGTCGTCCCCGAGACCGAGTTCAAGCGCGCCCACTTCTTCCGCAACCGCGGCTGGACCACGTGGCACTACCGCCGCGTCGTCCAGCTCGGGGCCGACCTCGTCGGCTACCCCCTCTACTACCTGGGCCGCCGCGATCCCCGCGGTCTCGCGAGCTGGGCGGGCCGCTACGTCGGCGGGATGCGCGGGCGCGGCTTCGGGGGCCCCCGGTGAGCCCGGGCACCGGGGGCCCCGCCGAGTTCTCCGTGCTGATGCCCGTCTACCGGGCCGACACCCCGGAGCGCGTGCGCCGGGCCGCGGAGTCCAGCACGGTCGAGCAGGAGCGCCGGCCCGCCGAGCTGGTCGTCGTGCGCGACGGCCCGGTCCCCGCGCCGCTGCAGGCCGAGCTCGACCGCCTGGCGCGGGAGCTGCCCGTGCCCGTGGTGCGGGTCGACCTCGAGCGCAACGTCGGCCTCACGGCCGCGCTCACCGCGGGCCTCGCCCGGTGCCGCCACGACGTCGTGGCGCGGATGGACGCCGACGACGTCTCCTACCCCCGCCGCTTCGCCGTGCAGCTGCCCGTCGTCGAGGCGGGCGCCGACGTCGTCGGCTCCTCGATGCACGAGATCGGCGACGACGAGACCCGCCCCCTCGCCCTGCGGCGCGCCCCGGTGGGCCGCGACGAGATCCTGGCGGTGTCCCGGCGGCGCAACCCCCTCAGCCACCCCTCCGTCGTGTTCCGCCGCTCCGCGGTCGAGGCCGTGGGCGGCTACGAGCACGTGCCGCTGGGGGAGGACTACTGGCTGTGGGCGCGGCTGCTCCACGCGGGCGCCGACGTGCGCAACGTCGCCGAGCCGCTGGTCGGCTACCGCGTCACGACGGGCGCCTACGAGCGCCGCGGCGGGCTGCCGATGTTCCGGGCGGACCTGCAGCTGCAGGCCCGCCTGCGCGGGATCGGGCACATCGGCTTCCTACAATGGGCGGTGAACGTCGCGGTGCGCGCCGGCTACCGCTTCGTCCCCACCCGCCTCCGGGAGCTCGCCTACCGGGCCATGGTCGGCGCGCAGCGCCGGTGACCGCCCCGTGCCCGACCGGCCGTGCGGCCGCACCGACCACGAAAGGACCGACCCGATGAGTGGTGAGCCCGAGCGCCCCGCCCGTCCCGCGCCCCCGGAGAGGCCCGTGGCGTGGCTGTGGATCCAGATGCTGCTCGACTCCGCCTCCTGGGTCACGGCCCTGGTGCTCGCCCTCGTGCTGCGCTACGAGATGAACCTGCAGTTCATCAGCGTGCCGGGGCTGCTGCTCGTCTCCGCGGTCGCCGTGGCCGGCCAGCTCGTCGTCGGCTTCTCCTTCGCCCTCTACAAGGGCCGGTACTCGTTCGGCAGCTTCGACGAGGCGAAGCTGCTGGTCGTGGTGACCCTCATCGTCACCGCCGTGCTGCAGGTGCTGCTGCTGGTGGTCGGCACGAGCATCGGCATCCCCCGCTCCACGGCGCTCATCGCCTTCCCCTTCGCGTGCCTGTTCATGGCCGCGTTCCGCTACCTGAAGCGGATGTACCAGGAGGCTTCCGCCCGCCCGGGCGCCTCCGCCCAGCACGTCGTGATCTACGGGGCCGGCTACCTCGGCACGTTCCTGGTCCACCGCATGATGCAGGACCCGAACTCGGAGTTCCTGCCCGTGGCGCTGCTCGACGACGACCCCGCGAAGAAGCACCTGCGGATCTCCACGGTCCCGGTCCTCGGCACCCTGCACGACGTCCGCGACGTCATGGCCCAGACCCGGGCCAGCGTGCTGATCGTGGCGATGTCCACCCCCGAGCCGCGGATCATGCACCGGGTGGCCGACGCCGTGGCCGGCACCGGGGTCCGGGTCATGACGATGCCCCCGCTGGGGGAGGTGCTCACCGCCAAGCACAAGTCCACGGACTTCCGCGACATCAGCATGGAGGACCTCATCGGCCGCCGGCCCGTCGACATCGACGTCGAGGAGATCGCGGACTACGTCAAGGGCCGGCGCGTGCTCGTCACGGGCGCGGGCGGGTCGATCGGCTCCGAGCTGTGCCGCCAGCTCGTCGGGTTCGAGCCGGGCGAGCTGATCATGCTCGACCGGGACGAGTCCGCCCTGCAGGGCACCCAGATCTCCATCACCGGCCGCGGCCTGCTCGACGGGCGGGACACCGTCCTCGCCGACATCCGCGACCCCGACACCGTGCGCACGATCTTCCGGGACCGGCGCCCCGAGGTCGTCTTCCACGCCGCCGCCCTGAAGCACGTGTCGCTGCTGGAGCAGTACCCCGACGAGGCGTGGAAGACGAACGTCATCGGCACCCTCAACGTGCTGCAGGCCGCCCAGGAGGCCGGGGTCGAGGTGTTCGTGAACATCTCCACGGACAAGGCCGCGAACCCCACCACGGCCCTGGGGCACTCCAAGCGCGTCGCGGAGAAGCTCACCGCCTGGATGGCCGACTGCACCGGGCGCCGGTACGCCTCCGTGCGCTTCGGCAACGTCTTCGGCTCCCGCGGGTCGATGCTGCCCCTGTTCACCGAGCAGATCCGCCAGGGCGGGCCCATCACCGTCACCCACCCCGACGCCACCCGGTACTTCATGACGATCCCCGAGGCGTGCCAGCTCGTCATCCAGGCCGGGGCGATCGCCCGCGGCGGGGAGGTGCTCATCCTCGACATGGGCGAGCCCGTGCGGATCATGGACATCGCCGAACGGCTGCGCGTGATGAGCGGGCGCGAGGACGTCGAGATCGAGGTCACCGGCCTGCGCCCGGGGGAGAAGCTGCACGAGGACCTCATCGGCGTGGGGGAGACGGACGAGCGGCCCTTCCACCCCAAGATCTCCCACGCGCGGGCCGACCGGCTGGACCCCGCCCTGCTCGACCGCCACACCTGGAAGGTGCGCGGCGGCATGGTCTACACGGGCACGATCCCCGTGGTCCAGCCGTCCACGCAACCGCCGCCCACATCGGTCCAGCGCCCCCGCAGCTCCACGGGGCGTGCCTCGTGAGCGCCCCCGGACTGCTGCCGGTGCTGCTGCCCGGGCCCGGGCAGGCCTTCCCGTCGGTGCGCTCGGCCGGCCCGGACCTCACCGACCCCGGCGCCGCCCCCAGCGCGGAGGAGCTGCGCCGGCTCGGCGAGCTCGTCCTCACGGTGGGGGCGCCCGCCCTCGTGCTGAGCCTGCTGCTGCCGTTCGTCCTCAAGCCGCTGCTGGAGCGCTGGGGCGTCGTCGACATCCCCAACGAGCGCTCCTCCCACCACCGCACGGTGATCCGCGGTATGGGCCTGGCCGTGGCCGCCGCCGTGCTCGTGGGCGACGGGCTCGCCCTGCTCACCGGCACGATCCGGGTCGACCGCTCGGTGGCCCTCGTCGTGCTGGCGGTCGCCGCGCTGTCCGCGGCCCTGGGCTGGGCCGAGGACTACCGGGGGGTGTCCGTGCGGGGGCGCCTGGCCGCGCAGCTGGGCCTGGGCCTGGCCGCCACCGCGGTGCTCGTGACCGTCCTGGGCACCTCCGTGTGGTGGCTGCCCGTGGGCACGCTCGCGATCGCCGCGTACATCAACATGGCGAACTTCATGGACGGGATCAACGGCATCTCGGGGCTGCACGGGCTGACCGCCGGGCTGCTCTACGCCTGGGCCGGCGCCTCCAACGACCTCCCGTGGATGATCGCCGCCGGCCTCGCCGTGGCGGGGGGCTTCGCCGGGTTCCTGCCGTGGAACCTCGGGCGCGGCACCGTGTTCCTCGGGGACGTCGGCTCGTACCTGCTCGGCGGCTCGCTCGCCGCCATCGCGGTCGCCGCGTTCCTCTCCGGGGTCTACGTCGAGTACCTGCTGCCCCCGCTGGCCGTCTACGTCGCAGACACCGCGGTGACCCTGGTCCGGAGGATCCGCGCCGGGGAGATCTGGTACCGCCCCCACCGCCAGCACGTCTACCAGCGGCTCACCGACGTGGGCCTGTCCCACGTCGGCTCCGCCCTCGTGGTCAGCGGCGCCACCGTCCTGGTCAGCGCGGCCTCCGTCCTGGGCCTGCGCACCGGGCCCGTGGCCACCGCGCTCGCCGGGGCGTTCGTCGTGGCCGTCCTGGTCCTCTACCTGGTGCTGCCGGAGCTCCTCGGCCGGCGCGCGGCCGCGCGGACCCGCGACGGGGCGCGCCCGTGAGCGGCGCGGTGGCCAGCGTCCTGCTGGGCGCGGGCCTGGTCACCGCCGTGCTCGGGGTCAGCCTGCTGGTGGTGCGGCTGCTCTCGCGCGCCGCGCCCACGGCCGTCGCCCCCGCCCTGGCCACCACCTACCTCGTGAAGGCCTTCGTGCTGGGCTGGGTGCTCCTCAACGTCCCGAGCCCCGGGTGGCTGGAGACCTGGTGGTTCGCCGGCTCGGTCCTGATCTCGCTCGCGGCGTGGCTCACCGTCCAGGGCGTGGTCGCGGCCCGGGCGGCCCGGGCGGCGGGTGCCGCCGCCGCCGACGCACGGGAAGGACGCAGCCCATGACCGGCCACATCCCCGAGGAGCCCCGCCGGCCCGAGGACGGGCCTGACGACAGGGCCGGGAACGGACCCGGCGAGGGGGCCGGGAACGGACCCGGGACACCCCCCGGAGCCGTCCCCGAGGTCCCCCCCGCGGACGCCCGCAAGGCCTCGCACCTGCGCACCGCGGGGGAGCTCGTGGCGGGCGGCGGGGCGGCCGCCGCCCTCGCAACACTCCTCTACGTGGTGATCGGGATCGGGTTCTGGAGTTTGGTAGGGTGGGGGGCGGATCGCGTGCTGGGAACCCAGTGGGTCGTGGTCCTGGGTGCGTGCATTGGCGCCGCCTCCGGGATCTACATCGTGTACCTCCACATGCAGGAGGCGCTCGAGCGCAATCCGTCCTCCGACGGACAAGATCCTGACCAGCCGCACAAGTCCGGCCCGGACTCGGCGCCCCGACCGTGAGACCCGGCCAGAGCACTGCAGAAAGGACCCGCATTGAACGCCGCCCTGAGGCTCCCTGCCGCCGGAGGATTCGAAGCTCCGACCGTCGAGGAGATGCACCTCCCCTCGCTCTTCGAGCTCGGGTCCTTCGCCCTCGGCAAGCAGATGCTGCTCATCGGCCTCTCGGTGCTGCTGGTGGCGGGCTTCTTCCTGTGGGCCGTCCGTCGTCAGGCGCTGGTGCCCTCGAAGGGCCAGTACCTCGGCGAGGTGGGCTACGGCTTCGTCCGCAACCACCTCGGCCGCGACATCATCGGTGAGCGCGACTTCCGCCCCTTCGTGCCGCTGCTGTTCACCTTCTTCTTCTTCATCCTGGTGAACAACCTCTTCGGCTCCATCCCGCTCCTGCAGCTGCCGAGCCTGTCCCACCCGGGCTCCGCCTACGTGCTGGCGGGCATCGCCTACGTGACCTGGATCGTGATGGGCATCAAGCGCCACGGGTTCGGGCACTTCATGGGCAAGATGACCATGCCGCCGGACGTCCCGAAGATCCTCTACATCCTGCTGATCCCCATCGAGTTCATCTCGAACCTGATCATCCGCCCGGTCACCCACGCCCTGCGTGTCTTCGCCACGATGTTCGGCGGCCACTTCGCGATCATGGTCGCCGCCTCGCTGACCGCGTTCCTCGCCACCGAGGTGGGCGGCCTCGGCGCCGTCAGCTCCGTGCTGGGCGTCGTGCTGGGCCTGTTCATCTACTTCCTCGAGGTCCTGATCCAGGTCCTGCAGGCCTACATCTTCACCCTCCTCTTCGCCGTCTACGTCCAGGGCGCCCTGCAAGAGGGCCACTGACCGGCGAGGACCGCCGGCCGGCGCGCCCGTGCGCGCCCCGGCGGTCGCCCCCCGACCATCCTCCAACTGTCCAGCGCCAACAATGGCAACGACGCCCGTTCCCGGGCACCTAGAAAGGAAACATCCATAATGGAAGGTTCGCTCAGCGTTATCGGTTACGGTCTGGCTGCCATCGGCGGTGGCATCGGCGTGGGTCTGATCTTCGCCGCGTACATGCAGTCCGTGGCCCGTCAGCCCGAGGCCCAGCGCGTGATCCAGCCGATCCTGTTCATGGGCTTCGCCGTGGTCGAGGCGCTCGCCATCCTCGGCTTCGTGCTCGCGCTCATCTGACCGCGGCACAGGCACGGAACACATTCCTCACTAAAGAACAGGAATCGCACGTATGAACACCATGTTGTTGGCAGCTGAAGAGGGGACCAGCCCCCTCCTCCCCAATGGCTGGGAGATGCTGATCACCGGCCTTGGGTTCCTGATCCTCCTCTTCATCGCGATCAAGTTCATCGTGCCGGCCTTCGAGCGGGTCTACCGTGAGCGCACCGAGGCCATCGAGGGAGGCCTGGCGAAGGCCCAGGCCGCCCAGGCCGAGGCCGCCGCCGCCCGTGACGAGTACAACCAGCAGCTCGAGAGCGCTCGCCTGGAGGCCCAGAAGATCCGTGAGGAGGCCCGCCTGGAGGGCGAGAAGATCCTGGCGGACTTCAAGGACCGGGCCAACGCCGAGTCGGCGCGCATCTCGGAGAACGCCCATCGCACGATCGAGGCAGAGCGTGCGGCGGCCGTGGTCTCCCTGCGCGCCGAGGTCGGCACCCTGGCCACGCAGCTCGCGTCGAAGATCGTGGGCGAGGCCCTGGACGACGACGCGCGCGCCGGCCGGGTGGTCGACCGCTTCCTCGCGGACCTGGAGACCGAGCAGCAGCGGAACGCAGGTGCGGCCCGGTAATGGCAGCATCCAACGAATCCCGCCAGCAGGTCGCCCAGGTGGTCGAGCGCTGGGCCGGCTCCGCCGACCCCGGCCTCGCGCGTGACGTGTTCGCCGTGCTGGCCGTCCTGGACGAGAACGGCGCGCTGCGCCGTTCCCTGACGGATCCCTCCTATCCCGGGGCGGCGCGGGCGCACGTGATCGGCCGCCTCTTCTCGGGCAAGGTGTCCCCGCAGGCCGTGGAGGTCGTCGCGGCACTGGCCGAGCGCCGGTGGAACGACGACCGGGAGTTCGGCGACGCCCTCGAGCACGCGGGCGTGCAGCTCACGGCCGCGTCCGCGGAGAACCGCGGCGGCGCCGAGGCCCTCGGGGAGCTCGTGGACCAGCTCATCGCGTTCCAGAGCGCGGTGGAGGACTCGCACGAGCTCCAGCGCGCCCTCGGTGACCCCCGGGCCGACGTCGACGCCAAGACCCGGCTCGCGCAGCGGCTCGCCCCCGGCGCCTCGGAGGAGGCCCTCCTGCTCATCGAGCAGGCGGTCCTCACGCCCCGCGGTGCCCTGGTGGGACGCCTGGTCGGACGGTTCGCGGACGAGGTGGCCAGCCGCCGCCAGCGGTGGATCGCCCACGTGACCACCTCCCGGCCGCTGACCGAGGAGCAGCTCCGGCGCCTGCAGCACCAGCTCAACGTGCTGTACAGCCGGGACCTGCAGCTCACTGTCGACGTCGACCCCGCGCTGATCGGCGGACTGCGCGTGCAGGTCGGCGAGGAGGTCATCGACGGCTCGCTCGCGACCCGCATCGACGAGCTCCAGCAGCGGATCGGGGCCTGAGCGGCCCCGGTGCGCCGGGCCCGGGAGCCCGCACGATGCCGTCGCCGGCAGACGAACGCCTGGCGGGCGCCACGGCCGGTGGAAACGCCCAGCATCCCGCCACAGAATGGACTCACGGTCACTGCTCCGCAGTGATCACGAACTAGGAGAGCAGGGACAGCAGATGTCCGAAGTCACCATCAACGCCGACGAGGTGCGCAGCGCGCTCAGCGAGTTCGCCGCCTCCTACGACCCCGGCGCCGCAGAACGAGTCGAGGTCGGCCGCATCAGCAGCGCCGCCGACGGGATCGCCCGGGTCGAGGGCCTGCCCTCGGTCATGGCCAACGAGCTGCTGCGCTTCGAGAACGGCACCCTGGGCCTCGCCCAGAACCTCGACACCCGCGACATCGGCGTCGTCGTCCTCGGCGACTTCCGCGGCATCGAGGAGGGCCAGGAGGTGCACCGCACCGGCGAGGTCCTCTCCGTGCCCGTGGGCGACGCCTTCCTCGGCCGAGTGGTCGACCCGCTGGGCATGCCGCTCGACGACCTCGGTCCCATCGAGGCCGAGGGCCGCCGCGCCCTGGAGCTGCAGGCTCCCGGCGTGACCATGCGCAAGTCGGTCCACGAGCCGCTGCAGACCGGCATCAAGGCCATCGACGCGATGATCCCGATCGGCCGCGGCCAGCGCCAGCTGATCATCGGCGACCGCCAGACCGGCAAGACCGCCATCGCCGTCGACGCGATCCTCAACCAGCGTGCGAACTGGGAGTCCGGCGACGTCAGCAAGCAGGTGCGCTGCATCTACGTGGCCGTCGGCCAGAAGGCCTCCACCATCGCGGGCGTGCGCCAGACCCTCGAGGACAACGGCGCCCTGGAGTACACGACGATCGTCGCGGCCCCGGCCTCCGACTCCGCCGGCATCAAGTACCTCGCCCCCTACGCCGGGTCGGCCATCGGCCAGCACTGGATGTACGGCGGCAAGCACGTCCTCATCGTCTTCGACGACCTGTCCAAGCAGGCCGAGGCCTACCGTGCGGTGTCGCTGCTGCTGCGCCGCCCGCCGGGACGCGAGGCCTACCCGGGCGACGTGTTCTACCTGCACTCCCGCCTGCTCGAGCGCTGCGCCAAGCTCTCCGACGAGCTCGGCGCCGGCTCGATGACCGGCCTGCCGCTGGTGGAGACGAAGGCCAACGACGTGTCGGCGTTCATCCCGACCAACGTCATCTCCATCACCGACGGGCAGATCTTCCTGCAGTCGGACCTCTTCAACGCCAACCAGCGTCCCGCCGTGGACGTCGGCGTGTCGGTCTCCCGCGTCGGCGGCGCCGCGCAGATCAAGGCCATGAAGAAGGTCTCCGGCACGCTGAAGCTGGAGCTGGCGTCCTACCGCTCGATGCAGGCCTTCGCGATGTTCGCCTCGGACCTCGACGCGGCGTCGCGCCAGCAGCTGACCCGCGGTGCGCGGCTGATGGAGCTGCTCAAGCAGAAGCAGTACACGCCGTACGCGGTCGAGGACCAGGTCGTGTCCATCTGGGCCGGCACCAACGGCCACCTCGACGAGGTCGAGGTCGCCTCCGTGCTGGACTTCGAGCAGGTCCTGCTCGACCAGGTGCGCCGCACGACCAACGTGCTCGAGTCCATCGCGCAGACGGGCAAGCTCGAGGACGACGCGATCGCCGCCCTGGAGACGGCCGTCGCCGAGGTCAAGCGCGACTTCCACGGCACGAAGCACGACATCCAGCCGGGCCACGAGGAGCACCAGCCCCTCGACGCGTCCGCGGTGGACCAGGAACGGATCGTCAAGAAGTAGCCGGCCGGGCCGGTGCGCCGCCACGGCGGCGCACCGGCCACGGTGACGAAAGGAAGTCACATGGGAGCCCAGATCCGGGTCTACCGGAACAAGATCGCGTCGACCAAGTCCATGAAGAAGATCTTCAAGGCCATGGAGATGATCGCGACCTCGCGCATCAACAAGTCCCGCCAGCGGGTGGCGGCGGCACGTCCGTACGCCAACGCGCTGACCCGTGCGGTCTCTCAGGTCGCCACCCAGCAGAACATCTCCCATGTCCTCACCACGAGCCCCGAGGACGTCCGGCGCTCGGCCGTGGTGATCATGACCTCCGACCGCGGTCTGGCCGGGTCCTACTCCTCCAACGTGCTCAAGGAGGCGGAGTCCCTCATGGAGCTGCTCCGCGAGCAGGGCAAGGACGTGAAGGTTTACCTGGTCGGGCGCAAGGCCCAGGCGTACTTCGACTTCCGGCACCGCCCCTACGCGCGGCACTGGACCGGCGACACGGACAACGCGAGCCCCGAGCGCGCCCGCGAGCTGCGCCAGGTGCTGGTCGAGGACCTGGAGACCCCCTACGAGGACGGCGGCGTCGACGAGATCCACCTCGTCTACACGGTGTTCCGCTCGATGGTGACCCAGGAGCCCCGGGTGCTGCGCCTGCTGCCCCTGGAGGTCGTGGACGCCAACGCGCTGACCGACGAGGTCGCCCGCGACTTCGACGCGCTCGAGGACTCCGGCAGCACCTTCGAGTTCGAGCCGAACGCGGAGGAGTTCCTCAACGCGGTCCTTCCCCGCTACATCGACGCCCGCCTCTACGCGTGCCTGGCCAACGCCGCCACGAGCGAGCTCGCCGCCCGGCAGCGCGCCATGAAGTCGGCCGGCGACAACGCGGACGAACTGATCCGCAAGTACACCCGCCTGATGAACAACGCCCGCCAGGCTGCGATCACCACCGAGCTCACCGAGATCGTGAGCGGCGCCGAGGCCCTCTGACGGGCCCGACCGGCGATCCAGCAACCACCCCACCGCAATCAGTGAAGTGAGAGAAATGACTGCCACCATCAGCGAACAGGCCGGTCAGCCGGTCTCGGGCGGCGCCACGGGCCGCATCGCCCGGGTCATCGGTCCGGTCGTCGACATCGAGTTCCCGGAGCACGCCGTTCCGGACGTCTACAACGCCCTGACCGCCGACTACCAGCTCAACGGCGAGACGAAGCGGATCACCTTCGAGACCGCCCAGCACCTCGGCGACAACATGGTCCGCGCGATCTCCCTGCAGCAGACCGACGGCCTCGTGCGCGGCACCACCGTCCAGGACACGGGCGCCCCCATCTCCGTGCCGGTGGGCGACGTCGTCAAGGGCCACATCTTCAACGTGCTCGGCGACGCCCTCGACGTGCCGACCGCCTCGCTGCAGGTCACCGAGCGCTGGCCGATCCACCGCAAGGCGCCGTCCTTCGCGGAGCTCGAGGGCTCCACGGAGATGATGGAGACCGGCATCAAGTCCATCGACCTCCTCACCCCCTACATCAAGGGCGGCAAGATTGGCCTGTTCGGCGGCGCCGGCGTGGGCAAGACGGTGCTCATCCAGGAGATGATCACCCGTGTGGCCCGCAACTTCGGCGGCACCTCGGTCTTCGCCGGCGTGGGCGAGCGCACGCGCGAGGGCAACGACCTGTGGGTCGAGATGGAGGAGGCGGGGGTCCTCAAGGACACCGCCCTCGTGTTCGGCCAGATGGACGAGCCGCCGGGAACGCGTCTGCGCGTGGCCCTGTCGGCGCTGACGATGGCGGAGTACTTCCGCGACGTCCAGAACCAGGACGTGCTGCTGTTCATCGACAACATCTTCCGGTTCACCCAGGCCGGCTCCGAGGTCTCGACCCTGCTGGGCCGCATCCCCTCGGCCGTGGGCTACCAGCCCAACCTGGCCGACGAGATGGGCGTGCTGCAGGAGCGCATCACCTCGACGCGCGGCCACTCGATCACCTCGATGCAGGCGATCTACGTGCCCGCCGACGACTACACCGACCCGGCCCCGGCCACGACGTTCGCCCACCTGGACGCGACCACGGAGCTCTCCCGCGACATCGCCTCCCGCGGCCTGTACCCGGCGATCGACCCGCTGGCCTCGACCTCGCGCATCCTCGACCCGCAGTACGTCGGCCAGGAGCACTACGACGTCGCGATCCGCGTCAAGGCGATCCTGCAGGAGAACAAGGAGCTGCAGGACATCATCGCGATCCTCGGCGTCGAGGAACTCTCCGAGGAGCAGAAGGTCGTCGTGGCCCGCGCCCGGCGCATCGAGCAGTTCCTCTCCCAGAACACCTACACCGCGAAGCAGTTCACCGGTGTCGAGGGCTCGACGGTGCCGATCGCCGAGACCATCGAGGCGTTCGGGAAGATCACCGAGGGCGAGTTCGACCACGTGCCCGAGCAGGCGTTCTACAACGTGGGCGGCCTGGACGACGTCATGCAGAAGTGGGACGAGATCAAGTCCCGGACCGGTGGCAAGTAGTCGTGGCTGAGATGATCGTCGAAGTCGTGTCCCTCGACCAGTCGGTCTGGACGGGCACCGCCCGCATGGTCCGCGTGCGCACCACGGAGGGCGACATCGGGATCCTCCCGGGCCACGAGGCCGTCGCCGGGATCCTCCGGCCGGGGCAGTTCGCGGTCGAGCCCGTCGACGGGCCCCGCTTCGGGGGCACCATCGACGCGGGGTTCGTGTTCATGGACAACAACCGGGTGACGATCGTGGCCGACAGCGTGGAGCTCGCCGACGCCGCCTGATCCGACCCCACCCCGCGGGACGGGCCCGGCCCCGTCCCGCACCACGCAGAGCTGCGGCCTCCGTACCACCGGTGCGGAGGCCGCGGCCGTATCCGGGTCCCGACGGGCGCCCGGCCGAGGACGTTCAGGAGAGTGGATGGAAGAGAAGATCGTCGTGCACGGGCCCACCGCGGTCAACGGGACGCTGCAGGTCTCGGGCGCGAAGAACAGCGTGCTCAAACTCATGGCCGCCGCGCTGCTCGCCGAGGGGGAGACGACCATCACCAACGTCCCCGAGATCCAGGACGTCGCGATCATGGCGGAGCTGCTGCGCCGCCTCGACTGCGCCGTGGCCTACGACCGGGACGCGCAGACGGTGTGGATCGACGTGCCGGCGGAGCTGCACCACCAGGCCGACTACGACCTGGTCCGGGCGATGCGCGCCTCGATCTCCGTCCTGGGGCCCCTGGTCGCCCGCTGCCGCGTGGCGGAGGTCGCCCTGCCCGGCGGCGACGCCATCGGCTCGCGGGGCCTCGACATGCACCGCGCCGGCCTCGAGGCGATGGGCGCGGTCCTCCAGATCGAGCGCGGCTACCTCGTCGCGTCGGTGCCCGACGCGCTGCGGGGGACCCAGTTCCGCCTGGACTACCCCTCCGTGGGGGCCACCGAGAACCTCATGATGGCCGCTACCCTCGCCGAGGGCACCACCGTGATCGACAACGCGGCCCGCGAGCCGGAGATCGTCGACATCGGCCGGATGCTGCAGGCGATGGGAGCCCGGATCGAGGGCCTCGGCACGAGCACCGTCACGGTGGTCGGCGTGGACGCGCTGCGCCCGGTGGAGCACCGCACCGTGCCCGACCGGATCGTCGCCGGCACGTGGGCCTTCGCCGCGGCCGTCACGGGCGGGACCGTCGAGGTCCTGGGCGCCGAGCCGGGCCACCTGGCCGTGGTGCTGGACAAGCTGCGGGCCGCGGGGTGCCGCGTCGAGACCGGTGACGGCCGCCTGGTCGTGGCCGGGCCGGAGCGCCCGCGGGCCATCAACGTGTCGACCCTGCCGTACCCGGGCTTCCCGACCGACCTCCAGCCCTTCGTCGTGGCCCTCAACGCGGTGGCCGAGGGCTCGGGGATGGTCACCGAGAACGTCTTCGAGGCCCGCTGGGGCTTCACGGCCGAGCTCGAGCGGCTGGGCGCGAGCGTGCGCCTGGACGGCCACCACGCCCTCGTCGCCGGCATGCCCGCGCTGTCCGGGGCGCCCGTCGAGGCCAAGGACATCCGGGCCGGGGCCGCGCTCGTGATCGCCGGGATGGCGGCGGAGGGGGAGACCGAGGTCAGCGGCGTCGAGCACGTCGACCGCGGCTACGAGCACTTCGTGGAGCAGCTGGCCTCCGCCGGCGCCGCCGTCGAGCGCCGGATCGCCGGGACCCCCTGAGCGCCGCCCCGGGCAGGCGAAGGGCCCCGCACCCCGAAGGGTGCGGGGCCCGCCGCGTTCAGAGCCGTCCCGGTGGACGGATCAGATGATGGTCACGCCGGTGGCCTGGGGGCCCTTCTGGCCCTGACCAATCTCGAACTCGACGCGCTGGTTCTCCTCGAGGGTGCGGAAGCCGCCCGACTGGATCTCCGAGTAGTGGACGAAGACGTCCGAGTCGGAGTCGTCGGGGGTGATGAAGCCGAAGCCCTTTTCGGCGTTGAACCACTTGACGGTGCCCTGGGCCATGAAGATCTCTCCTTGCGAGACTGAGTAACTAACTGTGCACGGGGTCGTGCACGAGGGCGGTGTCACGAGATGCGCTGAGGATCGATCTGCCGCCGCGGAGGATTCCGGGACGGAGGCCGGGTCCAGGTCGAACGTCACGCTCGCTTTACCCGTTCTGCGAGCATGCTGAACATGGAACGAAGAACACATTCAGCTTCACACACTCGCCCGGGGCGGTCAACACTGTTCGCCTACTGATCATCGTGTGGCGCCGCGTGTTCGCTGTGCGCGTGACGGGGCGGCGTGACGGGACGGCGTGGCCGCGGGGCGGGCTCAGAAGAGCCGGGAGTCGCTGTCGTCCACGCCGCGCATCCCGTCGTAGTCCAGGGTCAGGCACGCGATCCCGCGGTCTTCCGCGAGCACCCGCGCCTGGGGCTTGATCAGCTGTGCCGCGTACACCCCGCGCACGGGGGCGAGCAGCGGGTCGCGGTTGAGCAGCTCGAGGTAGCGGGTGAGCTGCTCGACGCCGTCGATGTCGCCGCGGCGCTTGAGCTCGACCGCCACGGTCGTGCCGTCGGCGGCGCGGGCCAGGATGTCCACGGGGCCGATCGCGGTGGGGTACTCCCGGCGCACCAGGGTGTGGCCCGAGCCCAGCAGGTGGATCTGCTCCGCCAGCAGCCGCTGCAGGTCCGCCTCGACGCCGTCCTTGACGAGGCCCGGGTCCACGCCCAGCTCGTGGGAGACGTCCTCGTGGATCTCGAAGAGCTGGATCACCAGGCGGTCGTCGCTCTTGGCGGCCTGGACCGTCCAGGTCTGCAGGACGCCCTCGGCGGCGAGCTCGGGCTCGGGCTCGGCCACGTGCAGGCGCGCGGGCGGGCTCATCCAGTTCAGGGGCTTGTAGCTGCCGCCGTCCGAGTGGACGAGCACGGAGCCGTCGGCCTTCACGACCAGCAGGCGGCGGGCGGCGGGCAGGTGGGCGCGCAGACGCCCTTCGTAGTCGACGGAACAATCGGCAATGACGAGACGCACCGGACCAGCCTAGCGAACCGCCGTGGCGGCCCGCGCCGGGGAGCGTGTGAGAGAATCCGACCGTGCCGCGCTCGAACCACTCCTCGCGAGGCCGCCGGGCCGGCGGCCCGCCCGACGGTGCCCGCGCGAGCAAGTGGCAGCGCGGGGCGATGCGCGAGCCGTGGTCCGTCGAGCGGGTCCTCGAGCCCGCCCCCGTCGTGGAGCGCGCCCCGGACGGGGACTGGATGGTCCGCCACGTCCGCCCCGCCAACGCCGTGAAGAACTACGTGTGCCCCGGCTGCGGGCGCACCATCCCGCCGGGGATCGCCCACCTCGTGGTGTGGCAGCAGGACTCCCTGCTCGGGGCGCGCAGCGCCTTCGAGGACCGGCGGCACTGGCACGAGCGCTGCTGGCGCACGCGCCGCTGAGCGCACCGGCCGCGCGGTCCGCGCTGGCTAGACTGGCGGGCATGAGCTCCGACCCCGCCGCCCTGGTGTACACGGCCAACCACGACCCCGTCGAGGTCCGGGCCTCGACCGTCCTGCCCGCCCGGCGCGAGAACGTCGAGCTGCGCACGGAGGACGGGCAGACCCTCGTCGGCGAGCTCGCCCTCCCGGCGCGCGGCGAGCCCCGGGGCACGCTCGTGACCCTGCACCCGCTGCCCACGCACGGGGGCTTCATGGACTCCCACGTGTACAAGAAGGCCTCCTACCGCCTGCCCGCGCTCGCCGGCCTCGCGGTGCTGCGCTTCAACCTGCGCGGCACGTCCTCGCCCCGCGGCACCAGCACGGGCGCGTTCGACGGCGGGGACGCCGAGCGGCACGACGTGGACGCCGCCACCGCGTGGGCCGTGGCGCAGGGCCTGCCGAACCGCTGGCTCGTGGGCTGGTCCTTCGGCTCCGAGCTCGTGCTCAAGTACGGGGCGGTGCCCCCGGTCGCGGACCGGGTCGAGGGCGGGATCCTGCTCTCCCCGCCGCTGCACCGCGCCGACGACGCGGACCTCGACCGCTGGGCGGCCTCCGGCAAGCCGCTGCGGGTGCTGGTCCCGGAGCTCGACGACTACCTGCGCCCCGAGGAGGCGGCGCGGCGCTTCACGCGCGTGCCCCAGGCCGAGCTCACCGGCGTGGACGAGGCGAAGCACCTGTGGGTGGGGGAGCGGTTCGTGCAACGGGCGCTGGACGAGATCGCCTCCACGGTCCTGGGCGAGCCGGTGCGACTGCCCACGACGTGGTCCGGGCCCACCGCCAGGGGCCTCTGAGGGGCCCGCGGCGCGCCGGGGCTCAGCGCCGGTCCTGCCGGGGCACGAACACCTCCCGCACGAGCAGCAGCCCGGCCGCGGCGGTCGGGATGGCGATCAGCGCCCCGAGCACGCCCCACAGGGACCCGCCCGCCGCCACCGCGATCACGGCGATGGCCCCCGGCACCGCGACCGCGCGGCGCATGATGCGGGGGGAGACGAAGTAGGCCTCCACCTGCAGGTACGCGAAGTAGCCGACCGCGTAGGGCAGGGCCGTGCCCCAGCCCGCGGTGGCGGCCACGAGGGTGACGAGCACCCCGGCGAGCACCCCGCCCACGAGGGGCACGAACGCGAGCAGGGCCACGAGCAGGGACAGCAGCGCGGCGAACGGCACCCCGGTCGCGAGCATCAGGGCCAGGGCCACGGCCGCGTTGAGCAGGGCCACGCAGGTCTGCCCGATCACGTAGTTGCCGACGCCGCGCACCATCTGGTCGCCCAGCTCCTGCACGCGGGCCCGGCGGGAGGCCGGGGCGAGCCGGTAGGCCCACCGGGTCATCACCGGCAGGGACACCAGGAAGTACAGGCTCAGGGCCAGGACGATGAGCGTCCCGGTGACGACGTTGAGCACCACGGAGCCCAGGCCCACCACGCCGCCGAAGATCCCGCCGAGGAAGTCCCGGTCCGAGCCGATCCTCCCCGACAGCTCCTGCACCCACCGCTCGGCCGAGTCGCGGATCCGCAGGCGGGCGTCCAGCCGCTCGAACGCCTCGGAGCCCAGGAGCCCGTCCACGAGCGCGGGCACGCGCCCCGCCAGCTGCGCGGCCTCGGCGACGATCCGCGGAACCACCAGCACGATGACCAGGCACCCGGCCGCCGCGAGCGCCAGCACGACCAGCGCCACGGCACCGGGCCGGGGCAGGCCCCGGGCCTCGAGCCGGCGCACGAGGGGCTCGAGCCCGAGGGCGAGGAAGGTGGCGGTCACGACCCAGCCCACGAGCGGGCCGACGTTCGCGAGCACCCACCAGCACAGCACGGCGAGGCCCACGCCGACCGCCAGCAGGAACCCCGTCTGCACCGGGCGGGCGGGATCGGGCCACGACGCCGGCCGGCGGGCCGAGGGCGCGCCGGCGTCGGGCGGGACCTCGAAGCGGTGGCGGGGGCGCGGTCCCGGCAGCGGGCGCAGGAAGCGGTCGAGGACCTCGGCGCCGCGCCCGCGGCGGTCCGGGCGGCCCGGCGGCGCGGGCGGCGCGGAGCCCGCGGACGGCACGGACCCGTCGGGCCCCTCGGACGGCTCGGGCGCGGGTGGCGTCATGGCGGCTCCCGGGGAGGTCGGCGTCGTGCCGCGGGCCGGAACCGCCGGGGCCGCACCGGGCCGCAGTCACGCCGGAAGCGTACACCGGGGCGCCCCGGTGGCCGCGCCGCCGCGCGCCGCCGATAATCGACGGGAGACCCCGCCGATCCCCGAGAGGACGCCCCGTGAACGAGTTCCAGCACCAGAACCCGCGCCGCACCGCCGAGACCGCCCCCCAGCCGGAGCCCCCGCTGCCCGCGTCGGTGCGGGGCGCCGTCGACCTGGGCGCGGCCGCGCCCGCCGCGGCCCCCGGCGGGACGGGGGAGCAGGCCGGGGGCGGCTACCGGCGCGAGGTGACGGCCGCGGACTTCCAGGAGGTCGCGCAGCTGTCCACCCGCGTGCCGGTCGTCTTCGCCCTGTGGGCGGGCTTCAGCCAGCAGTCGGTGGCGTTCACCGACGCCCTGGAGCAGGCCGTGGACCGGTACGCCGGCCGGATCCTGCTGGCCTCCGTGGACGCCGAGGCCGTGCCCGAGATCGCCCAGATGTTCCAGGCCCAGTCCGTGCCCACCGTCGTCGCCCTGCTCGGCGGGCGCCCCGTGCCGCTGTTCAACACCACCGTGCCCCCCGAGCAGGTGGTGCAGCTGCTGGACGAGCTGCTCGCGCTCGCGGAGCAGAACGGCATCGCGGGCACCGTCGAGCCGGTGCGCGCGGACGAGCCGGCGCCGCTGCCGCCGCTGCACCAGGAGGCCGTCGACGCGCTCGAGGCGGGCGACCTGGACGGGGCCGAGGCCGCCTACAACCGCGCCATCGCCGAGAACCCGGGCGACCGGGAGGCCAAGCTCGCCCTCGCGCAGGTGCACCTGCTCCAGCGCGTGATGCCGCTGGACGCCGCCGCGGTGCGCGCCGCGGCGGCCGCCGCGCCGGAGGACGTGGCGGCCCAGCTCCAGGTGGCCGACCTCGACGTGTCCGGCGGGCACGTCGAGGACGCCTTCCGCCGCCTGCTGGACCTCGTGCGCCGCACGGCGGGGGAGGAGCGCAACGCCGTGCGGGTCCGCCTGCTCGAGCTCTTCGAGGTGGTCGGCGCGGAGGACCCCCGCGTCGTCGCCGCCCGCGGCGCCCTGATGCGCGCGCTGTTCTGAGCCCGGGCCGCGGGGCCTATCCCCGCCCTCCGGGACACGCGCCGCCGCGCCGGCACCGCCCGGGGGCCCGCCGCGGGGGCGGGCCCCGGGAACGGCCGGTGCGGGCGCCCCGCCACCGCCTCGCCCCGCGCGCCGGGCCTCGCCCCGGGCCCCGCCTGCCTACGCTGGAGGCCATGAGCTCCCCCTTCTCCGCACCGGCCGCCCCGGACCCGTCGGACCCGTCCTCCCGGCAACCGGCCCTGAGCGTGCGCGGGCTCGTCCGGGTCTTCGGGCGCCCGGGCACCCCCGGGGCCAAGGTCGCCGTGGACCGCGTCGACCTCGACGTCCCCCGCGGGTCCTTCTTCGGCCTCGTGGGCCGCAACGGCGCCGGCAAGACCACCCTGCTCTCCATGGCCACGGGCCTGCTGCGCCCCACGGCCGGGACCGTGCGGGTGGCGGGGGTCGACGTGTGGGCGGAGCCGGTCCGGGCCAAGCAGCTCATGGGCGTGCTGCCGGACGGCGTGCACCTGTTCGACCGCCTCACGGGCCGCCAGCTCGTGACCTACGCCGGGCTGCTGCGCGGGATGGACCGGCGCACCGTGGCCGGGCGCACCGAGGACCTCCTCCGGGCGATGGACCTCACGGGCGACGCCGGCACCCAGGTCCAGGACTACTCCGCCGGGATGACCAAGAAGATCGCCCTGGCCGGCGCCCTGATCCACGCCCCGAGCGTGCTCGTGCTCGACGAGCCCTTCGAGTCCGTGGACCCGGTCTCGGCCGCCAACATCCGCGGGATCCTGCACGGGTTCGTCGACGCCGGCGGGACCGTCGTCGTCTCCAGCCACGTCATGGACCTCGTGCAGCGGATGTGCGACCACGTGGCCGTCCTCGACCGGGGCCGCGTGCTGGCCGCCGGCACGGTGGACGCGGTCCGGGCGGGCGCGTCGCTGGAGGACCGGTTCGTCGAGCTCGTCGGCGGGCGCGCCGAGCCGGGGGAGGGGCTGTCGTGGCTGCGCCCGGAGTGAGCCCCGGCCTCGTCCCCGGGGACCTCGCCCCCGGCCGTCCCGGCACCGCGGTGCTGGCCTGGCGGCTGGTCGCCCTCAAGGCCAGGATCCTCGCCAACACCCTCACCCGCAGCACCTGGGTGCTCGTGGGCACCGTCCTGGGCGCGGCCTACTTCGTGTTCCTGCTGGGCGTCGCCGTGGTGGGGCTGGTGCTGCTCGGCGGCCAGGACCTCGCCCTGGTGCGCACGGTGCTCGTGGTCGCCGGGACGGCGGCCGCGCTCGCGTGGTGGCTGCTGCCCGTCCTCGCCTCGCGCGCCGACGCGACCCTGGACCCGGCCCGCCTCGCGCTGCTGCCGCTCACCGTGGGCCAGGTCCAGTGGGGCCAGGCCCTCGGCGCGTTCGTGGGCGTCCCCGGCGCCCTGACGACCGTCGCGCTCCTCGCCTCCCTCGCCTCGTGGCGCGCCTCCGTCCCGGCCGTGCTCGCCGCCCTCGTCTGCCTCCCGCTGGGGCTGGCCCTGCTGGTCACCGGCTCCCGCTGCGTCACGGCCCTCGCCGTGGGCCTCGGCCGGCGCCGCCGCGTCACCGAGGTGCTCTCCCTCGCGGCCCTGCTGGGCCTCGTGCTCCTCGGCCCGATCGTCACCGGCGTGCTGAGCGGGCTCGAGCGCACCTGGGACCGGCTGCCGCAGTGGGCCGGGGTGCTGGCCTGGACGCCGGCCGGCGCCGTGTGGGCCGTGCCCGCGGACGTCGCCGAGGGACGCTGGGCCCAGGCCGCCGCCCGCACGGCGCTCACCCTGCTGACCGTCGCGGCCCTCGTCCTCGGCTGGCGCGCCGCGCAGACCCGGGCGCTGACCACCGCGGCGGGCGAGGGGGTGCGCGGGTCCCGCGCGGGCGCGGGGGCCGGACTGTTCGACCGGGTGCCCGAGCGGCCGTGGGCGGCCGTCGCCGCCCGGTGCCTGCTGTACTGGGTGCGGGACCCCCGCTACTCCGGCGCGCTCGTCGTCGTGCCGGCGATCGCCGCGCTCGTGTGGTTCTCGAGCGCGCAGACCGGCGCCGGCTTCCTGTTCTACGCGCTGGGGCCCATGTTCGCGGCCCTGCTGGCCTACCAGATCTCCGGCGACGTCTCCTTCGACAACACGGCCATGTCCCTGCACGTGCTGACCGGGGTGCGCGGGGTGCACGACCGGGCGGGGCGCGTGCTGGCGCTGGTCGTGGTCGCCGTGCCGCTGTGCACGGTGGGGCTGCTGCTGCCGTTCGTCCTGCACGGCCGGTGGGAGCTGCTGCCCGGCCTGGCCGGGACCACGCTGCTGGCCCTGCTGGGCGGGGCCGGGCTGTCCTCGGTCATGTCCGCCCGCTACACCTACCCCGTCGCGGTGCCCGGCCAGTCCCCGTTCAAGACCCCGCAGGGCTTCACCGTGCTCAACGTGCTCGTGCAGTTCGCGGCCCTCGCCCTGATCCTCGTGCTCGTCCTCCCGGCCGCCGCGCTGGTGCTCGTCCAGCTCGTCACCGGGGACGCGGCCTGGGGCTGGGCGGCGCTGGGCGCCGGGGCGGTCCTGGGCCCGCTGCTGTGCGCGGGCGGAGTGGTGCTCGGCGGGCGCTGGTACGACCGGCGGGCCCCCGAGCTGCTCCAGGAGGTCGCGCAGTTCCGCTGACCCGCGCCCGGCCGGCGCCGCGGCCCGGGCACGGGCGGCGGCGGCGACGGGGTAAACTGGCGCGCATGGACCTCCTCGCAGCGGCGACCACCGGCACCCCGACGAACGGACTGGACGACAGCCCCTACGGCACCGATCCGGCGCGGCCCGCGGGCGGCACCTCGACGATCGAGCGCGAGGAGACCCGCCAGGTGCAGGAGCCGGGCGACCACGAGCGCTTCGCGCACTACGTGCGCAAGGAGAAGATCATGGAGTCCGCCCTCTCCGGCGAGCCCGTGATCGCCCTGTGCGGCAAGGTCTGGACCCCGGGCCGGGACCCGCAGCGCTTCCCGGTCTGCCCCACCTGCAAGGAGATCTACGAGGGCCTGCGCCCGGGCAAGGACGACGGCGACCAGCAGGGCTGAGCCTCCCGCCCGCGACGAAGCGCCCGCCGACGGCGGGCGCTTTTGCGTGGCGCCCCGCACCCCGCCGCGGCCACGAGGCCGCGGACCACGAGCGAAAGGACGACGCCAGAGTGTCCCAGGACGACCAGCTGTCCTTGTTCGGTGCCGCCGCCGACCTGCCCCCGGCCTACCCCGACCGCGCCGCGTGGGGCACCGCCCCCCGGCTGCGCGCCTGGCAGGCGGAGGCCCTGCAGCGCTACTTCGAGGCCCAGCCGCAGGACTTCATGGCCGTGGCGACCCCCGGCGCCGGCAAGACCACCTTCGCGCTGCGCGTCGCGAAGGAGCTCTTCGACCGCGGGACGGTCAACCGGATCACGGTGGTGACCCCCACCGACCACCTCAAGCGGCAGTGGGCGGACGCGGCCGCCCGCGTGGGTCTTGCGATCGACCCCAACTTCAAGAACGCGGACGGCTCCCACGGCCGCGACTACGTCGGCGCGGCCGTGACCTACTCGCAGGTGGCCATGAAGCCGCTGCTGCACCGGGCCCGCACCGAGGCGGGGCGCACGCTCGTCATCATGGACGAGATCCACCACGCCGGCGACTCCCTGACCTGGGGCGACGGGCTGCGGGAGGCGTTCGACCCCGCGGTGCGCCGGCTCTCCCTCACCGGCACCCCCTTCCGCTCGGACACCGCCCCGATCCCCTTCGTGCGCTACGCCGAGGACGCCGACGGCATCCGCCGCTCGTCCTCCGACTACACCTACGGCTACGGCGACGCCCTCAGGGACCACGTGGTCCGGCCCGTGATCTTCCTGGCCTACTCGGGGCAGATGCGCTGGCGCACGAGCGCGGGCGAGGAGATGGGCGCGGAGCTCGGCGAGGGCTTCACGAAGGACATCACCGCCCAGGCGTGGCGCACCGCGCTGGACCCCAACGGGCAGTGGATCCCCTCCGTGCTCCAGGCGGCGGACCAGCGCCTGACCGAGGTGCGCCGCACCGTGCCCGATGCCGGGGCCCTCGTGATCGCCACCGACCACCAGGACGCCAAGGCCTACGCCGAGCAGCTGCGGCGGATCACGGGGGAGAAGCCCACCGTGGTGCTCTCCGACGACAAGACCGCGTCGGACAAGATCGACGAGTTCTCCTCCGGGGACGGGCGCTGGATGGTCGCCGTGCGCATGGTCTCCGAGGGCGTCGACGTCCCGCGCCTGGCCGTGGGCGTCTACGCGACGTCGACGTCGACGCCGCTGTTCTTCGCGCAGGCCGTGGGCCGCTTCGTGCGCGCCCGCAGGCGCGGGGAGACCGCCTCGGTCTTCCTCCCGTCCGTGCCCGCGCTGATGAACCTGGCCAACGAGATGGAGGCCGAGCGCGACCACGCCCTCGACCGGCCCTCCGCCGCCGAGCAGGGCCTGCCCGCGGACCCCATGGAGGAGGGCTGGGACGACGACCTGCTCGCGGCCGCCAACCGCGAGGAGAAGGCGTCCTCGGAGCTGGCGAAGGGCCGGTTCGAGGCCCTCGGGTCGGACGCGTCCTTCCACGGCGTCCTCTTCGACGGCGGCGCCTTCGGCGGCGGCGTGGCCGTGGGCTCCGAGGAGGAGGCCGACTTCCTGGGCATCCCCGGCCTGCTCGAGGCGGACCAGGTCTCCGAGCTGCTGCGCGAGCGGCAACGCCGGCACGCGCGCCGGCGCTCGGCGGCCGGGGCGGCGCCGCAGCAGCCGGCGGTGCCCGACCACCGCCGGCTCAAGGAGCTGCGGGCCACGCTGTCGAAGAACGTCTCCGCGTGGGCGTCCCGCACCGGCACCCCGCACGGCGTGGTCCACAACGAGCTGCGCCGGGTCTGCGGCGGGCCCGCCGTGGCGCAGGCCAACGAGGCCCAGCTCGAGGCGCGCGTGAAGAAGCTCCAGGACTGGTTCATCGGCCGCCGGTGAGCGGCCCGGCCGGTCAGGACCGGACGATCTCGACCCCCGCGTCGGCGAGCTCCTCCAGGGCCTGCTCGGTGGTCAGCGCGGTGACCCCCGCCGTCAGGTCCACGAGCACCCGCGTGTCGTAGCCGGCCTCGACCGCGTCCAGGGCCGTGGCCCGCACGCAGTGGTCGGTGGCGAGGCCCACGATGTCCACCGCCTCGATCCCGTGCTCGCGCAGCCAGTCGTCGAGGCTGACGTCGTCCTCCTCCACGTCCTCGTCGTCGCCCATGGGCACGTCGGCGTCCGGGGCGAGGAGGCCCTCGAAGGCCGAGTACGCGGCGTCGTGCTCGCCCTTGCGGAACCACGCCTGGATCCAGTCCGTGTCCAGGTCCGGGTGCGGCTGGGCGCCGCGGGAGTCCGCCACGCAGTGCACCGGCCACGAGTCCACGAAGTCCGGCTCGTCCGAGAAGTGCGCTCCCGGGTCGACGTGCCAGTCCTGGGTCGCGGCGATCACGGCGTAGTCGCCGTGGTGGTGCTCGAGGTGCTCGGAGACGGCGGCGGCGATCTCCGCGCCCCCGGCGACGGGCAGCGACCCGCCCTCGCAGAAGTCCTTCTGCACGTCGACGACGATCAGTGCGGTCCTCATGACGTTCCTCCTCGGTGGGTTGGGGCTCGGTGGGGTGGGGCTCGGTGGGGTGGGGCTCGGTGGGGTGGGGCTCGGTGGGGTGGGGCTCGGTGGGGTGGGGCCCGGCGGGAGCGGGCCCGGCGGGAGCGGGCCCGGCCGGATCACGTCCGGGGCGCGGCGCCGGTCAGGCCCGCGCCTCCGGCTCGATGACGGTCGGGATGACGGGGTCGCCCTCGCTGAGCCGGCGCGCGGAGGCCGGCAGCTCGGCCACGGACGCGGCGTGGCGCTCCCGGGCCCGCACGACGCCCTGTGCGCCGGTCCACCCGTCGAGCAGCTCGCCGTCCCGGACGAACTCCTGCAGCAGCGGCCGGTCGTCGCCGTCGTCGCCGGGCACGCGGCCGATGCCCACCAGCTCGTGGGTGGCGGTGCCCTGCTCGTCGCGGCGGCGCAGCGCGTACTTGCGCCCGCCCACCGACGCCTTGCCCTTGGCGGCCTTGGCCACCGGCTGCAGCTCGCCGGAGGAGTCCTCCCGCGCCACGAGCTTGTAGACCATCGACGACGTCGGGGCGCCCGATCCGGTGACGACCCGCGTGCCCACGCCGAACGCGTCCACAGGGGCGGCGTTGAGGGACGCGATCGCGTACTCGTCGAGGTCCGAGGTGACGGTGATGCGGGTACCCGTGTTGCCCAGCCCGTCGAGCAGCTCCCGGACCCAGGCGGCCTGGGCGACGAGGTCGCCGGAGTCGAGGCGCACCCCGCCCAGCTCGGGCCCGGCGAGCGCGACGGCCTTCCGGACCGCCGCCTCGACGTCGTAGGTGTCGACGAGCAGGGTGGTGCCCCGGCCCATCGACTGCAGCTGGGCGCGGAAAGCCTCCTCCTCCGAGTCGTGCAGGAGGGTGAAGGAGTGCGCCGCCGTGCCCACGGTCCGCAGGCCGTAGCGCAGGCCGGCCTCGAGGTTCGACGTCGAGTCGAAACCGGCGATGACCGAGGCCCGGGCCGCGGCGACCGCCGCCTCCTCGTGGGCCCGCCGCGAGCCCATCTCGATGCAGGGCCGCCCCGCCGCCGCCCCCACCATGCGGGAGGCCGCCGAGGCCACGGCGCTGTCGTAGTTGAGCACCGACAGGAAGTACGTCTCGAGGATGCAGGCCTCCGCGAACGTGCCCTCGACCACGAGCACCGGGGAGTGCGGGAAGTACGTCTCGCCCTCGGCGTAGCCCGCGATCGAGCCCGTGAAGCGGAAGTCCGCCAGGAAGTCGAGGGTCGGGCCGTTGACCACGCCCGTGTCCGCGAGGAAGCGCAGCTGCTCCTCCCGGAAGCAGAAGCTCTCCAGGCCCTCGAGGAGCCGGCCGGTGCCGGCCACCACGCCGTAGCGGCGCCCGGCCGGCAGCCGCCGGGCGAAGACCTCGAAGACGCTGCGCCGGTGGGCGGTGCCCGCGTGCAGGGCCGCCTGCAGCATGGTCAGCTCGTAGTGGTCGGTCATCAGGGACGTGGGCGGCGGGGCCCACCCGCGGGTGCGCTGGTTCACGGGCACCACTCTAGCCACGGCCCGGCGCCGGGGGCCCGCGGTGCCGGACCGGACGGATGTCGCTACGATGGACGGACCATGCACCGCACCGTCGCCGCGGCCGTCCGCGCCGCCCCCGCCCCCGTCGCGTCCGCGACCGCCGTCCTGCCGGACGCGGACACCCGCACCGAGAGCACCGCCTCCGAGGCCGTGGAGACCGAGCGGCCGTGGAACGTGGTCGTGTGGGACGACCCGGTCAACCTCATGAGCTACGTGACCTGGGTGTTCCGCTCCTACTTCGGCTACCCGGAGGAGAAGGCGCGCGGCCTCATGCTCGAGGTCCACCACAGCGGGCGCTCCGTCGTGGCCAGCGGCTCCCTCGAGGAGGCCGAGACCCACACCGCGGCCCTGCACGGCTTCGGGCTGTGGGCCACCTTCGAGCATGCCGGGGGCCGGTGATGGCGCAGGGGTTCCGCTCCACCCGCAAGGGCATCGCCGCACGGTTCGAGCCGGCGGAGAAGGAGCTGCTGCGCAAGCTCTTCGCCGACGTCGCCGAGGCCCTCGCCCCCGACCAGCCCGTCTCCGAGGACCCGCTCGAGCGGCTGCTCGGCGTCTCGGGCGACGCCGCCACCCCCGAGGACTCCGCGCTGCGGCGGCTGCTGCCGGACGCCAGCCCGGACCCGGAGCGGGCCGCCGAGTTCCGCCGGTACACGGAGCGGGGGCTGCGCGAGGCGAAGATCGGGGCGCTCCAGCAGGCCGCGCTGGCGCTGGAGGCCGAGCCCGTGCGGCTGGACCCCGACCAGGCCCAGGCCTTCGGCCGCGCGCTCAACGACGTGCGCCTCGTGCTCGCGGACCGGCTGGGCATCCGCAGCGAGGAGGACGCCGAACGGGTCGGGGAGTACGACGACTGGTCCGCGATCGAGGACGTCGAGACGTACATGTCGCTGCTCTACAACTTCGTCTCCTGGCTGCAGGAGTCCCTCGTGCAGGCGCTGCTCCACGACCTCTCCCGCGACTGACCTGGGCGGGCGTCCGGTCCGGGCCGCCCGCGGGCCCGACGTGACAGGCATCACGCCGTCGCGCTCCCCGTGGGGTTTTGGGCCGGGACGCGCCCGGGGCTACTCTCTTGTCGATATGCAGGATGACGACGTCTACGGGGCCGACGCCCCCGCCGCGAGCGGCCCCAACCCCGGTTCACCCATCGGCGTGTTCGACTCGGGGGTGGGCGGGCTGACCGTTGCCCGGGCGATCATCGACCAGCTGCCCCACGAGGAGATCGTCTACGTCGGGGACACGGCCCACGGGCCCTACGGCCCGCTGCCGATCGCCGAGGTCCGCGCCCACGCGCTGCGGATCATGGACGAGCTGGTGGACTCCGGGGTGAAGCTGCTGGTCATCGCGTGCAACACGGCCTCGGCCGCGGTGCTGCGCGACGCCCGCGAGCGCTACACCCGGGTCTACGGCATCCCCGTGGTCGAGGTCATCCAGCCGGCGGTGCGCCGGGCGGTCGCCTCCACCCGCAACGGGCGGATCGGCGTGATCGGCACGGCGGCCACGGTCGGCTCCCGCGCCTACGACGACACCTTCGCGGCCGCCCCCCACCTGGAGCTGCGCTCCGTGGCCTGCCCCGCCTTCGTCGACTACGTGGAGGCCGGGGTCACCACCGGCCCCGACCTGCTCGCGACGGCCGAGCGCTACCTCGACCCCCTGCGCCGCGCCGAGGTGGACACCCTCGTGCTGGGCTGCACCCACTACCCGCTGCTGACCGGCGTCATCTCCTACGTCATGGGCGACACCGTGACGCTCGTCTCCAGCGCGGAGGAGACCGCCAAGGACGTCTACCGTGCGCTCGTCGGCCACGGGCTCGAGCGGGACCCGGGCCTGCCCGCCCGCCACGAGTTCCTGGCCACCGGGGACGCGGCGTCCTTCGAGGTGCTGGCCCGGCGGTTCCTGGGCCCAGAGGTCACCCGGGTCCGGCACACGAGCTCCGTGGCCGAGCAGTTCCCCACCGGCTCGCTCGCCCGGATCACCCCCGAGATGATCGGGGGCTCGGGAGCTCCCGCCCCCTGAGCAGCCCGGCGGCCGGTGCGGCCGCCGTCCCACCGGTCCCTCTGGAAGGCCCAGCCCATGAAACTCACCATCATCGGATGCACCGGCTCCTTCGCCGGGCCCGATTCACCGGCGTCCTGCTACCTGGTCAGCGGCGAGGACGCCGAGGGCCGGACCTGGCGCGTGCTGCTGGACATGGGCAACGGCGCCCTGGGCGTGCTGCAGCGCCACATGGACCTGCACGACATCGACGCCGTGCTCGTGAGCCACCTGCACCCGGACCACTGCATCGACCTCGCGGGGCTGCACGTGGCCATCAAGTGGGACCCGCGCGGGTGGGGCGCCGCCCGGATCCCGCTGTGGGCCCCGTCCGGGCTGCACGAGTACCTCGCGCGCACGCACGGGCTCCCGGCCGAGCCCGGGATGCACGGGGAGTTCGACTTCCGCACCTGGTCGCCGGAGCAGCCGGTGCGCGTGGGCCCGTTCACGGTCACCCCCTTCGCGGTGCAGCACCCGACGCCCGAGGCCTACGCCCTGCGGATCGACTTCGACGGCCCCGCCGGGCCCAGCACCCTGGCCTACTCGGGCGACACCGACAGCTGCGCGGGGCTGCTGCGGGCCGCCCGCGGCGCCGACGTCTTCCTGTGCGAGGCCGCCTACCAGGAGGGCCGCGACGACGCCCTGCGCGGCATCCACCTCACGGGCCGCCGCGCGGCGGAGGCCGCCCGGGACGCGGGCGCGCGCAAGCTGCTGCTGACCCACCTGCCGGTGTGGAACTCGCCGACCCGGGCGGTCGAGGAGGCCCAGGAGGTCTACGAGGGGCCGATCGGGGTGGCCGAGCCGGCCTACACCTACCGCATCGTGCGCGCCCCCGCGGGCAGTCCCGCGTGCCGCCCGGCCACGCCCGTCGGGCCGTGACGGCCCCCGACCCCGGCGCCCGGCCCGGGGCCCGGCCGGGGCCGCGGCCCGGGGGTAAGGTGGAGGTCATGGATTCCCCAGTCGACCCGACCGCACCGGCCCCCTCCACCCCGGCGGTGATCCGGGCCGACGGCCGCTCGCCGGACGAGCTGCGGCCCATCACCATCACCCGCGGCTGGTCCCAGCAGGCGGAGGGCTCGGCGCTCATCGAGTTCGGCAGCACCCGGGTGCTGTGCACGGCCTCCGTGACCGAGGGCGTCCCGCGCTGGCTCAAGGGCGAGGGCCGCGGCTGGGTCACCGCCGAGTACGCGATGCTCCCGCGGGCCACCTCCACGCGCTCCGCGCGGGAGTCCGTCAAGGGCAAGATCGGCGGTCGCACCCACGAGATCTCCCGGCTCATCGGCCGGTCCCTGCGCTCGGTCATCGACCTCTCCGCCCTGGGCGAGAACACCGTGGTCCTGGACTGCGACGTCCTCCAGGCCGACGGCGGCACCCGCACCGCCGCGATCACCGGCGCCTACGTGGCCCTGGCCGAGGCCGTGGCCTGGGCCCGCGCCGAGGGGCTGATCGCCCGCCGCGCGCAGCCGCTGACCGACACGGTCGCGGCCGTGTCCGTCGGGATCATCGACGGCGTGCCGATGCTCGACCTGCCCTACGTCGAGGACGTCCGGGCCGAGACGGACATGAACGTGGTCGTCACCGGCTCCGGGGACTTCGTGGAGGTGCAGGGCACGGCCGAGGGCGCCCCCTTCGACCGGGCCGAGCTCGACGCGCTGCTGGACCTCGCGCTCGCGGGTTGCGGCCAGCTGACCCAGATCCAGGTGGAGACCCTGCGGGAGGCCACCCGTGACTGAGCACGACGGCGCCCGTGTGGTGCTCGCGACCCGCAACCCCGGCAAGCTCGCCGAGCTGCGGGAGATGATCGCGGCCGCGTTGCCCGGCGCCGACGTCGAGCGGCTCGTGGTCGACGCGGCCGCGGCCGGCGCCCCCGACGTCGTCGAGGACGGCACGACCTTCGAGGCCAACGCCCTGCTCAAGGCCCGCTCGGCGGCCGCCGCGACGGGCCTGATCGCGGTGGCCGACGACTCCGGGCTGGCGGTGGACGTGCTGGGCGGCGCCCCCGGGATCTTCTCCGCGCGCTGGTCCGGCCGGCACGGCGACGACCCCGCGAACCTGCGCCTGCTGCTCGACCAGCTCTCCGACGTCCCCGACGCCCACCGCGGCGCGCAGTTCGTGTGCGCCGCCGCGCTCGTGACCCCGCACGGCTTCGAGCACGTCGAGCTCGGGGTCCTGCGGGGGACGCTGCTGCGCGAGCCGGTGGGGGAGGGCGGGTTCGGCTACGACCCCGTGCTGCTCCCCGAGGGCTCCGCGCGCTCCGTGGCGCAGCTGTCCCGAGAGGAGAAGAACGCCGTCAGCCACCGCGGCCGCGCCATGCGGGCGCTGCTGCCGCACCTCGTGGCGGTCCTGCCCGACCCCGACCCGCTCTGATCCCGCCCGAGCCGAGAAGAAGCCCATGCCCTGGTCCTCGCTCCAGCACCTGCCGTTCGCCGGCGCCGTCGACGCCGTCCTGGCCGCGGCGGGAGTGAGCGTGGAGCGCACCGAGTGGGAGGTGCACGCGGGCGGGTCCGCCCACGTCGTGGTGAACGTGGGGCACGTGATCTCCGTGCGGATCGCGAAGAACCCGACCGTCGTCTCCCACGTCGAGCGCCGCACCCAGGTGCTGCGCCGGCTGCCCCGGTTCTCCTTCGCCACGCCGCGCCCGCTCACGGACGTGGTCGTGGCCGACGGCTACACCGGGGTGGGGCTCACCTGGCTGCCGGGGGCCCCGCACCCGCCGGGGCACGTGGACCCGGCCGTGCTGCACCGGGTGCTCACCGAGCTCGCCGAGGTCGACGCCTCCGGCTTCGCCGGCTTCCTCGACCGGCCCGGCCAGCACTGGGGCGGGCACCGCCGCCGCCACGTGCTCATCGACGAGGTCATCCCCCGGCTGCTGCCCCGCAACCGGGAGGCCGCCCTGCAGGCCGTGGCCGAGCTCGCCGCCCTGCCGACCGTGGCGCCCACCCTGGTGCACGGGGACCTCATGGGCCACAACATGCTGTGGCAGGACGAGGAGCTGACGGGGGTCATCGACTGGGACCACGCCTGTCTCTACGACCCCGCGCACGACGCCGCGTCGCTGGGGCTGTGGTACGGCTGGGACGCCCTGCGGGGCGCGGTCTCCGAGACCGTCTACGAGCGCGCCCAGCTGCACGCCCGCACGTTCCCGCTGCAGGCCGTCGCGTACGCGCTGCACCACGATCTGGACACGGCCCAGGTCAACCAGGCCGTCGCCCGCGCCGACGAGTGGATCGAGACGAACCTGCGGGGCGCGCACGCCTGAGCGGGCCGCAGTAGGCTGTTGCGGTGCCACTCCCTGCCTTCCCCCCGACGACCACCGCGCCGACCCCCGCGCCGACTTCTGCGGCGACCACCGCACCGACGACGGTGCCTGGCTCCCTCGACTTCACGGCCATCGACTTCGAGACCGCCAACCGCTTCATCGGCTCCCCGTGCGCGGTGGGCCTGGTGCGGGTCCGGGACGGCGTCGTGGTGGAGGAGCGCTCGGCGTACATGCGCCCGCCGCGCACCCGCTCCGGCTTCGACCCCGGCAACACGCGCATCCACGGGATCACGGAGCGCACGGTCGCCGGGCACCCGGTGTTCGACCAGCTGTGGCCGCGGATCGAGGCCTGGATCCTCGCGGAGAACCCCGACGAGCTGGTCGTCGCGCACAACGCGGTCTTCGACATGGGGGTGATCCGCGCCGCGTGCGCCGAGACCGGGACGGTCCACGCCCCGCTGGCCTACGCGTGCAGCCTGGCCCTCGCGCGGCGCGGCTACGACCTGCCGTCCTACGCGCTGCCGCGCGCCGCCGAGGCGGCCGGCGTCGCGCTGGAGCGCCACCACGACGCCCTCGAGGACGCCCGGGCGTGCGCGGGGATCGTGGTGGACCTCGTCCGCCGGGCGGGCGCCGGGACAGTGCACGAGCTGCTCACGGGCGTGGGCCTGGCGGTCAGGCGGCTGGTGCCCCCACTTCCCTGAGCCACCGCCGGGCGGCCTCCGCCACGACCTCGCGGGCGTCCAGCCGCGCCAGCCACCGCTGGGGCAGGGCTCCTGTCCCGAGGACGGCCGCGAGGACCGCCCCGGCCACGGCGCCGGTCGAGTCCGAGTCGCCGTCGTGGGCCACGGCGAGGCCCACGCCGCGCCGGAACACCGCCTGCGGGTCCGCCGCGGCCGGGTGCTCGGCCTCGGCGCGCAGGGCCGCCCACACTCCGACGGCCAGGGCCTCCGGCGCGGTCCAGCCCTCGCCGAGCAGCCGGGTGAGCTCGCCCGGCTCCAGCGGGCCCTCGCCGGCGGCGCGCACGGCGTCGTCGAGCAGGCGCAGGGTCTCGGCCACCGGGCGGGTGAGCTGCCCGGCCACCGCGCGGGCGGCGGCGACCGCCGCGGCCACGGGCCGCTCCACGCCCTCCCGGCGGGCGCGGACCGCGGCGTGGACCACGAACGCGTACACGGCCGCCGCGGACTGCGCCTCGGGGTGGCCGTGGGTGAGGGCCGCCCCGTTGATGGCCAGCGGCGCCAGCGTGCGCCAGCCGACGTGGGGGAGCAGCCCGAAGGGGGCCGAGCGCATCACCGTGCCGCAGCCCTTCGCGTCCGGCAGGATCGGGCGCTCGACCTCGCCCATCCGCCCGGAGCGCAGCGACGTCAGCACCGCGTTGCCCGGCGCACGGCGGGCGTGGAGCACCTCGTGGGCGTCGAGCCAGCGCGGCAGGGGCTGCGGGGCCTCGGCCGGGACGGGCTCGCCCTGGGTGCGCAGCCAGCGCAGGTAGGCCAGCCACAGGCACGCGGTCTCGTCGGCGGGCTGGCCCTCGTTGGCCCACTCGACGACCTCCTGGAGGGCGTCGAGGGTGTAGAGCGACATCTGGGTGTCGTCGGAGATCCGCAGCCGCCCGGCGTCGTCGTCGCTGCCGGCGTGGTCGCTGCGGGGGGCGCCGCCGCCGGGGTCGTCGAGCCCGCCCAGCCCGTCCGGGCCGAAGCGCTCGGCGAGCTCGGCGTGGCGGAGGAACTCGACGCGGTAGCCCACGGCGTCGCCGAGGGCGCCGCCGAACAGGGCCGCCCGCACGGAGTCGGCGTACTCCGGCCAGGTCGGGTCGAGGCCGGCGTCGGGCTGGAGCAGGGGTGCGGGCATGCGGTCAGTGTATCGGGGGACGCGCCGGGTTCCCGTTCAAGAATGCTTCAGCCGGCCGTGGTTGCATGGGGAGGGCGCCCGCGCGCCTGCACCCTCCGACCGACACCCCGGCGCACCCCCTCGCGCCGCCCCGACCCAGGAGCCCCCATGACCGAGCACGGATCCACCGCCCTCGGCGGCGCCCCCGCCCAGCCCGTTGCCGCCGACCCCGTCACCACCGACCCCGTTGCCGCCCGGCCCGCCCCGGCGACCGGCCTCGTGGCCCCCGTCCCGGGCTCCCTGCGCAAGGAGACGGCCCCCGTGGACGACGCGGACGCCCCGTCCGCGCCGGCGCGCTGGGCCGCCGAGTTCGCCGGCACCGCCCTGCTGGTCTTCGCGGGCCTGGGCGCCGGGATGTTCGCGACCGAGGTCGTCGACTCCGCGCTCGGCTTCGGGCTGGGCCTGCTCGCCGCCCTGGTCGCCTTCGGCCACGTCTCCGGCGGCCACTTCAACCCCGCCGTGACCCTCGCCGCCGTCGTGGCGGGGCGGACCCCCGCACGCGCCGCGATCGGCTACGTCGCCGCCCAGGTCCTGGGCGCGCTCGCCGCCGCCGGCGTGCTGCGGGCCGTCCTCGGCACCCTGCTCGACGGCGCCACCACCGCCCAGGTGCTGGGCGCCGTCGCCAACGGCTACGGGGAGAACTCCACGTCCCAGGCGGGCTGGCCCACGGTGCTGCTCGTGGAGTTCGTGGTGACCACCCTGTTCGCGCTCGTGGTCCTCGGCGCCACCTCCCGGCGGGCCAACGCGGCACTGGCGCCCCTGGCGATCGGCGCCGCCCTCGTCCTCCTGCTCACCGTCGCGGCCCCGTTCGACGGCGGATCGCTGAACCCGGCCCGCTCGACCGGCGCGGCCGTGGTGGCCGGCGGGGCGCACCTGCCCCAGCTGTGGCTGTTCTGGGCCGCCCCGCTGCTCGGCGGGCTCGTCGCCGGGCTCGTGCACCGCGTGGCGGACCTCGCCGGCCCGGGCCGCACCCGCACGCGCACCGGTGTCCCGGCCCAGCAGCCCCTCGGGACCGCCGCGGCGGAGTGACCGGGCAGCGCCGCGGCGCTGCCCTGTCCGGCGGTGCCGCTAGATTGACCGCATGCGCTTCCTCCACACCTCGGACTGGCACCTGGGACGGTCCTTCCACGGGCAGGGCACCCTCGAGGTGCAGCGGGCCGTGCTGGCCGAGCTCGTCGGCTGGGTCCGCGAGCACGCCGTCGACGTCGTCCTCGTCCCCGGGGACGTCTACGACCAGGCCCAGCCCCGCGCGGAGGTCGTGGAGCTGCTCGGCGGGGCGCTCGCGGACCTGCGCGCGGCGGGCGCCCAGCTGGTCCTCACCAGCGGCAACCACGACTCCGCCATGCGCCTGGGCTTCGGGGGGCCCCTGCTCGAACCGGGTGGGGTGCACCTGCGCACCCGCGTCGAGGACGTCGACCGCCCCGTGGTCCTGCCCGACCCCGCCGGCGGCGCGGTGCTCGTCTACGGGGTCCCGTACCTGGAGCCCCGGGCCGTCGCGACGGCGCTGGGCACCACCCCGGACCACCCCTCGGTGACGGCCGCGGCCCTGGACCGGGTCCGCGCCGACGCCGCGCGCCGCCGGGAGGAGCTCCAGGGTCCCGTGGCCGTGGTCGTCCTCGCCCACACCTTCGCCTCGGGAGCCGCGGGCACGGACTCCGAGCGGGACCTCAACGTCGGCGGGCTGGGCGCCGTCCCGCCGTCCGTCTTCGCCGGCGCCGACTACACGGCCCTGGGCCACCTGCACCGCCGGCAGCTGGTGACGGACACCGTGCGCTACAGCGGCTCCCCGGTGGCCTACTCGTTCTCCGAGACGGACCACCGGAAGGGCGCCTGGCTCGTCGACCTGGCCCCCGGGTCCGCGCCCGAGGTGCGGGCCCTCGACCACGCGCACGGGCACCGGCTCGCCCGGCTGCGCGGCACCCTCGCCGAGCTGCTGGCGGACCCGGCGCTGACGGTGCACGAGGACGCCCTGTGCCAGGTCGTGCTCACCGACGACCACCGCCCGCCCCACCCCATGGACTCCGTGCGCACCCGCTTCCCGCGCACCCTCGAGCTGCGCTTCGAGCCCGCCGCCGCGCCCGAGGACCGGGAGCGCACCTACGCCGCCCGCGTCGCCCGCGCCGAGGGGGCGCTGGAGGTCTGCTCCGCCTTCTACGAGCACGTCCGCCGCCGGCCCGTGGCCGAGGACGAGGCCCGCGTGCTCGGCGCCGTGGTCGAGACCGTCCGGGCGGGGGAGGTGCCCGCGTGAGGCTGCACCGCCTGGAGATCGCCGCGTTCGGCCCCTTCGCCGGCCGGGAGGTCATCGACTTCGAGCCCCTCAACGACGCCGGGCTGTTCCTGCTCAACGGGGTGACCGGTGCGGGCAAGACCAGCGTGCTGGACGCCCTGTGCTTCGCCCTCTACGGCTCCGTGCCCGGCGGGCGCACCCGCAACGCCCTGCGCAGCCACCACGCCGAGCCGACGGCCGCGCCCGAGGTCGAGCTGGAGTTCACGGCGGCCGGGCGCAGGTTCCGGCTCACCCGCTCGCCGTACTGGGAGGCGCCCTCCGCCCGCGCGGCCTCGGGCACGTCCACCCGGCAGGCCAGGGCGCTGCTGGCGGAGCGGGACGCCGGCGGGACGTGGGTGCCGAGGGCGACCCGCCTCGACGACGTCGGGGAGCTCGTCAAGGAGGTCGTGGGGCTGTCCAAGGAGCAGTTCACCCAGGTGATCCTGCTGCCCCAGGGGGAGTTCGCGGAGTTCCTGCGCGCCAGCTCCGCGGACCGGGAGGCCGTGCTCGAGCGGCTGTTCGGCACGGCCTTCTACGAGCGGGTCCAGGAGGAGCTGGCCGCCCGCTCGCGGACCGCCAGGGCCGCGGCCGAGGCCGCCGCCGCGGACGCAGCCCGGCTGGTGCGCGACGCCGGCCGCGAGCTGGCGCACGTCCGCTCCCTCGACGCCGGTCCCGAGCAGGGGCAGGAGGCCGGCGAGGAGGACGCTGAGCAGAGCGGCGAGGACGCCGGTGACCGCGCCGACGGCGGGCCCCCCGGTGCGGGGGCCGGTCCGGAGGCCGCGGGCCCGGCCGTGGCCGCGGTCCGGGAGCGCCTGCTCGCGGCGCTGGCCCGCGCCCGCACCGCCCACGAGCGGCTCGACGGGCGCCTGGCGGACGCCGAGCGACGCGCGAGCGCGCTGCAGGACGAGCTGCGGCTGCGGCAGCGGCTCGCGCAGCTGCGCCGCGAGGAGGACGAGCTCGACCAGCTGCGCCCCGGCGTCGACGAGGACCGGGCGGCCCTCGCCCGTCACCGGGCCGCCGCGCCCCTGCGGATCGTGCTCGACGCCCGGCGCCGGGCCGGGGACGCCCTGGCCGAGGCGCGGGAGCAGCGGGCGGGGATCCTCGCGGAGGCGGCCGCGGACGAGGCGCTGCTCGCGGCCGCCGCCGCCCTGGTGCCCGGGCGCGGGACGGGCTTCGCGGAGGTCGCCGCGGGGCAGCGGCCGCCGGACGAGGCGCTGCGGGCCGCCGCCGACGAGGCCCTCGCCGGCGTCCGCCAGAGCCGGCGGCGGGAGCCCGAGCTCGAGCAGCTCGCGTCCGCCGCAGCGGAGCTCGCCGAGCAGGTCCGGACCGCCGAGCGGACCCGGGCGGGCCTCGACGAGCTCGCGTCCCGGCAGGACGCCGACCGTGACGCCCTCGACCGGGCCGTCGCGGAGCTGGCCCCCCGGGCGGACGCCGCCCCGGACCGGCGCCGCGCCGCCGAGGACGCCGCGCGGGTGCTGGCGGCCTCGCGCGAGCTCGAGGCCGCCGCCGCCCGGGACGAGCAGGAGCGGCAGCGCTACTCCGCGGCCGAGCGCACGCGCCGGGAGGCCGCGCAGGAGGCCGAGCGGCTCCAGCAGCGCCGCTTCGAGGAGGCCGCCGGACTGCTCGCCGCCGATCTGCGGGACGGGGCCCCGTGCCCCGTCTGCGGCAGCGAGGAGCACCCCTCGCCGGCCGGCGCCGCCGGCGGGACCACCGTCTCGGCGCAGGCGCTGGGGGAGGCCCGGGCCCGCCGCGACGCCACGGCCGACGACGCCGAGGCGGCGCGCGGGCGCTACGAGGCCGCGCACGAGGCCGTCGTGCGCCTCCGGGCCGGCGGGGCCACCGACGATCCCGGCGCCGCGCAGGCCGCGGCGCACGAGGCGGCGGCCGAGGCCGACCGGGCGGAGGCCGCCGTGCGCGAGCTCGCCGAGGCCCGGGCCGGCCTGGACCGGCTGCGCGAGGCCCGGGAGCGGACCGATCAGGAGCGCCACGAGGCCGACGTGGCCGGGTCCGCGGCCCGCGCCCGGCTCGAGCAGACGACGGCGCAGCTCGAGGCCCTGGCCGCCGAGCTGACGGCCGCCGCCCAGGGCTTCGCCGGTCTCGCGCACAAGGAGGCCGCCGCCGAGCGGCTGGTCACGGTGCTGGGGCGCGTGGCCCGGGCGCACGACGCGCAGGAGCGCGCCGAGGCGGCCGACGCGGACGCCGCCGCGCAGCTGCGGACCGTCCTGGAGGACTCCGCCTTCGCGGGGGAGGAGGAGCTCGCCCGCGCCCTCCTCGCCCCCGACGAGGCGCAGCGGCGGCAGGAACGGGTCGACGACCTCGACGGACGCGCCCTGCGCGTGGCGGCGGAGCTCTCCACCCCCGAGCTGACCGGTGTGCTGGCGCAGGAGGCCGCCGGCGCGGCCGCTGCGGACCCCGGGGCCCTCGCCGCGGCGCGGGCCGAGCTCACCACCCTGCGCGGGGAGCGCGACGGCAGCACCGGACGGCTCGCGGGCCTGGTGGCCCTCCGGGACCGCCTCGACGGGCTGGCCGCGGAGGCGGCGGAGGCCGACGCCGCGGCCGAGGCCGCCGCCGCCGAGGCCCGCGTGCTGCGCGAGCTCGCGGACACCGCCAACGGCACGTCCTCGGACAACGTCCTGCGCATGACCCTCAACTCCTTCGTGCTCGCCGCTCAGCTGGAGGAGGTCGCCGCCGCGGCCACCGCCCGGCTGGAGCGGATGACGGGCGGACGGTACCGGATCGTGCACACGGACGCCAAGGACGGCGGGCGCAAGTCGGGGCTCGGGCTGCAGATCGAGGACGCGTGGACGAACGCGCGGCGCGGGACCGAGTCCCTGTCCGGCGGCGAGACGTTCATGGCCTCGCTCGCCCTGGCGCTGGGGCTGGCGGACGTGGTCCAGGCGCAGGCCGGCGGGGTGGAGATCGACACGCTCTTCGTGGACGAGGGCTTCGGCAGCCTCGACGAGGAGACCCTCGAGGAGGTCATGGACACCATCGACGGGCTGCGCGAGCGCGGCCGGGTGATCGGCCTCGTCTCCCACGTGCAGGAGATGAAGACCCGGATCCCGCACCAGATCCACGTGCGCCGCTCCCCGGGCGGGTCCACCCTGTCCGTCAGGGTCTGAGCTCCCCGGCTAGGCTGGGTCCCGCACCCGACCGACGCCCGGAGGAACCGGAGGACCTGTGAGCAGCACCCGCGCCCCCGAGCTGCTCGGGCGGATGGCCGCCGTCGTCGACGCGCCGCTGGCCGACTCCCGGCAGCTGGCCGCGGTCAGCGGCCTCCTGTTCCCCGTGCTGACGCTGATGGTGCGCCTGCCCCAGACCATGGTGCCGCTGGGCGTGCTCACCACGGTCGGGCTGGTCACCGGCTCGCCCGCCCTGGGCGCGCTGTGCGCCGGCGCGGTGACCTTCGGCTCGGCCCTGTGCGGGATCGCGATGGGCGCGGCGGCCTCGTGGCGCCACCGCCGGCTCGTCCTGGTCCTGCTCACCCTCCTCCACCCGCTGGCGCTCTGGTGGATCGTCCGGCTGCTCCCCGGCCCCGACGCACCGGCCGACGCCGCCCGGCTCGTCCCCGCGTGCCTGCTCGCGGGCCTGGTCCTGCCGCAGATGGGGGTCGTGTGCCGGCTGCGCTGGCTCTCCCTGCTGTGCCGCGACTCCCGGGAGGACCTCGTCGACGCGGCGCTGCGCCACGAGAGCGTCATGGACTCCCTGGGCACCGTCCTGGCGGCCGTGGTCGCCGGGGTCGTGGCGGTCACCCTGGGGCCCGGGGCCGTGCTGGCCCTCGCCGCGGGCCTCACCCTGGTGGGCACCGCGGCGGTCCTGCTGCACCGCTCGGCGCGGCTGCCACCGGCGGCCCTCCACTACCGGCCCCCGCTGCCGCCCGCGCCCACGCGGGCCGCCCGGCAGCACCGGCGGCGGCTCCGGGAGCTGCGCCTCCTGCCCGTCGTGGGGACCACGGCGATGGGCGCCCTCGTGGGCTCCATGCTCGGAGCCGTCGCGGTGTTCGCGTTCTCGGTGGACGCCCTCGTCTCGGTGAGCTGGCTGTACGCCGTCGCCGGCCTGACGTCCGTCCTGGCGGCGGTGCTGGGCTCCTCCGGAGCCGCCACGGGCGGGCTGTGGAACCGCTGGGTGGTCGCGGCGGCCGCGTCCGTGCTCGCCTCGATGCTCCTGTCGATCCCCGACGACTCCGTGGGGATGGTCGTGGTGCTGGCGCTCGCCGGGCTCACGATCGGGCCGGGCCTCGTGGCGGTCTACGAGATCGCCGCCCTCGTGGCGCCCAGCGCCCGGGTCACGGCCCTGACCACGGTGATGACCGCCGGCATGAGCGTCGGGCTGACCCTGGGCCTGGTGCTCTCCGGGTGGTCGGGGGAGCACTGGGGCTACCGGACCGCCGCGCTGTTCCCCGTCCTGTCGGCGGCGGTGGGGCTGGCCGCCGCGCTGCGCTTCGTCCACCGCTGGCGGCGCACCGCGCCCCCGGCGCCCCGGCCCGCCGGCGGCTGACCTCCCGGCGCCTCCGGGCCCGGGGCGGTGAAGCACACCGAGCCCGGGCAGTGCCCCGGGGTGTGCACCGCGGTCAGGGTCGGCCCGCCGACGGCCTCCACCACCTTGGCCGGGTCGCGGGCGGGGTCGATGAGCAGGCACGCCTGGTCGTCGCCGACGACCCACACGTCGTCCTCCACCACCCAGGTGCCCCGTCTAGGGATCCTCCGCGGACCTCTGCGGGGGATCGCGGGGGACCTCCCGCGCACGGCGCAGGAAGTCCACGGCACCGTGCCGCGCGGCGCGGGCGGTCAGCACGTCCACGTGGCCGCGGCCCGGGACGAGGAGGACCTCCGTGGGGGCGCCCGCGGCCCGGCGGCGGCGGGCCAGCTCCTCCGGCTCCGCCCACGGGTCCTCCGCCCCGGCGAAGAGCAGGGCCGGCTGGGGCGGCACCGCGGTGTCCGGGTCGAAGGGGTCCGCCCCGACCCGCCGCGCGAACTCGGTCCACGCCCGGGCGCGCCGGTCGTGGTCCGTCCCGGGCCCGGACGCGGGCCGGCCGGTGAGCGCGGCGGCGAGCGCGCGGGCCGCGGGCGAGGCATCGGGGGCGCCCTCGAGGGCCCGGCCGAGCTCGGCCAGCCGGTCCTCGGCGCCGAGCCCGCCGAGCACGAGGGGCCCGGTGCCGGGGCGGCGGACGGCCGCCGCCCACGCCAGCTGGGCACCGAGAGAGTAGCCCACCAGCGGGACCGGCCGCCCGGCGCCGAGGCCGTCGACCAGCTCGGTGATCCGCCCGACGAGCCCGGCCCGGGTCGTGCCGGCCAGGTCGGTGCCGGGCTCCGGCCCGTGACCGGGCAGGTCCACGCCCAGCGGCCGGAAGCCGGCGCGCTCCAGCGCGGAGGCCCAGCCCGTGCGCACCCACCCCGAGAACGCCGCAGCGGCGAACCCGTGGATCAGCACCACGGGTTCGCCGCTGCGGTTCTCGCCGAGCTCGAGGAGCTCCATGCGCGGTGCCCGTCCGCGGGCGGACGGCGCCGTCCTAGCTCTCGGAGCGGTCGTCGGCGGAGTAGTCGATGTGCTCGTGCTGGAGGCGCAGCTTGCGGCCCTGGTCGACGAGCTTCTCCTTCTTCTTGTCCACCTTGTCGATCTGGCGGGTGTCCCGCGGCGGGAGCTGGATGGTCTCCTCGGCCTTGATGCCGCCCTGGAGCTCACGGGCGCGCTCCACCTCGGCGTCGATCTCCGCGCCCAGCAGCAGGACGTTGTTGATGATCCAGATGCCGAGCAGCAGGGCGATGACGGAGCCGATGATGCCGTAGGTGGCGTTGTAGGACGAGAAGTTGCTCACGTAGAACGAGAACGCCGCCACGGCGACGGCCGCCACGAACAGGGCGACCAGCGAGCCCAGGCTGATCCAGCGGAACTTGGGCTGCCGGACGTTCGGGGTGAAGTAGTACAGCACGGCGAGCAGCAGCACGGCCAGGGCGACGACGGCGGGCCACTTCGCGATGTTCCACACCATCACGGTGGTGTCGCCGAGGCCGACGAGGTCCCCCACGACCCGGGCGAGGTCCCCGGAGAGGATGAGCGCCACCAGGATCACGGCCACGATGAGGACCGACACGAGGGTGACGAGGATGTTCATGGGCCGCAGCTTCCAGATGGGCCGGCCCTCCTCGACCTCGTAGATGCGGTTCATGGCCCGGCCGAACGCGCCGGTGTAGCCGGACGCCGTCCACAGGGCGCCGAGGATGCCGGTGACCAGGGCGAGCCCGGCCCCCGTCTGCGTGGTGAGGTTGTTGATGGGCCCCTGGAGCAGCGTGGTCAGCTCCGGCGGGGCGTACTGGCCGAGCCAGCCCGTGATCGCCCGCGTCGTGGCCTCGCCCTGCCCGAAGACGCCGAGCAGCGAGACGAGGGCGAGCAGGGCGGGGAAGAGCGAGAGCACCGCGAAGTAGGTCAGCGACGCGGCGAGATCGGTGCACTTGTCCTTGGAGAACTCGGAGAGCCCCCGCTTGAGGATGTAGCCCCACGAGGGCTTGCTGAGCTCGGTGGGGCTGTCGGGCTTCCGGGCGTCCTCCGGGTCCGGAGCGGTGTGCTCCCGGGACCGGCTGTCCTGGCTGGTGTCCTGGGCCATGCTGCGTCCTTCGAGGTCGGCCGCCGGGTGCGGGGCGCGGGACTCCGGGCGGCGGCGGGGGCGTGTGGGGGATGTCTCGTGCATCAGTGTACTGATGAATGCCCGGGGTGGGCGACAATGGAGCGTCGGACCACCGCTCCGACCAGGCCGGACCCTCCGAGAGGACCCTCGTGACCACGCGCACCGTCGCCGCCCAGGTGGACTTCACCGCCGAGACCGACCACCTCGCGGTGTTCTCCCTCGCCGTCGCCCGCCCCGGCGGCGCGGCCCCGGCCGGGGAGAGCCTGCGCCTGCTGGTGGACGGGCGGCAGGTGCCGCTCGAGGAGAGCCTGGACCTGCACGGCACCCGCCTGCACCTGGCCCGCGTGCCCGGCGGCACCGAGTGCTCCGTGTCCTACCGGCTGGAGCTGGACGGCGCCCCCGCCGCCGCCCCGCCGGCCGATTCGGTGGACCACGTGCGCTACACGCGGCCCAGCCGCTTCTGCCCCTTCGACGAGATGGTCGGCACCGCGCAGGCCCTCTTCCCGGGCGCCGCCGGCGGGGCCGGCGGCTACGGGACGCTCCAGGCGGTGCGGGACTGGGTGCACGAGCACCTCGACTACGTCCCGGGCGCGTCGGCCGGCACCGACACCGCGGTGGACACCTTCCTCAGCCGGCGGGGCGTGTGCCGCGACTACGCGCACCTGGTGATCACGCTGCTGCGGGCCCTCGCGATCCCCGCCCGGCTGGTGTCGGTGTACGCGCCCGGGCTCGACCCGATGGACTTCCACGCCGTCGTGGAGGCCTGGCACGACGGCACCTGGTACGTCCTCGACGCCACCGGGCTCGCCCCGCGCTCGGAGTTCGTGCGCATCGCCACGGGGGCCGACGCCTCGGAGACCGCCTTCATGACCACGCTGGGCGGGAGCGTCGCGCTGGGCGGGATGCAGGTGTCCGCCGTGTCCTCGGCGCGCGCCGAGGAGGACCCGCGGGCCCGGGTGGTCCTTCCCCTGTAGCCGGCGGGCTCAGAGGGAGGTGACGGCGTCCCGCAGGCGCTCGGCCAGCCGGGTCAGGATGAGCAGCTCCTCCTGGTCCAGGCCCGCGGTCATGAGCTCGTGCACGTGCAGCCGGAACTGCTCGGCGATCTCGAGCTGCATGGCCCGGCCCTTCTCCGTGAGGCGGATCCTCAGGCCCCTCAGGTCCTGGGGGTCCTGCCAGCGATGCACCAGCCCCTTCAGCTCGAGGCGCTCGAGCATGCGGCTGAGGCTGGACTGCGTGAGCAGGACGTACTCGTTGAGCTCGTTGAGCCGCATCCCCGCCTCGTCGGCACGGGAGAGGTTGAAGAGCACGTCGTACTCACGGGCGGACAGGTCCGCGAACTCGGGTTGTCGCTGCAGGCGCCGCATCACCGCCACCTGGGCCCTGTAGAGGGCCTCCCAGGCGTCGGCGCTCGTCTGCACGCGATCTGTCTCTCTGCGGGGCACGCCTTCATGCTACGACCGCGTTTCATCGATGCACCCGGGCGCGGGTGTCCCCCTTTCGGGGGCCCCTCCGGGGCCCGGAGGCCGACGCCGAGGCCGGCGGCGGGCCGTTGCCGGGATGACCAGCGCCGATGCTCCGGGGGCGGCCCGGGGGTGCCGGGACGGGCCCAGGCACCCCCATTGGTTTTCTTGTGCAAACGTCCACGAAAGAGCACGTGCCCGCACGCTGTCACACGGTGCTCAGCCGCGGACCGGCGCCTCCTGCTGCCCGGCGGGCGCCCCGGTGCGCGCCCGCACGCGCGCCGCGTGGGTGGGGCCGTCCGGCACGTGGGCGGGGCGCCGGGCGTCCAGCTCCCGGCGCAGCTCGGGGAGGACGTGCTCGCCGAACAGGTCCAGCTGCTCCAGCACGGTGGCCAGGGGCAGGCCCGCGTGGTCGATCAGGAACAGCTGCCGCTGGTAGTCCCCGAAGTACTCCTGGAAGCCGAGCGTGCGCTCGAGCACCTCCTGCGGGGAGCCCACGGTCAGCGGCGTCTGCGCCGTGAAGTCCTCGAGGGAGGGACCGTGCCCGTACACGGGCGCGTTGTCGAAGTAGGGGCGGAACTCCCGCACGGCGTCCTGGGAGCTGGGGCGCATGAAGAACTGCCCGCCGAGGCCCACGATCGCCTGGTCGGCGGCGCCGTGCCCGTAGTGCTCGTAGCGCTCCCGGTAGAGGTCGATGAGCCGCTTGAAGTGCTCCCGCGGCCAGAAGATGTTGTTGGCGAAGAAGCCGTCGCCGTAGTAGGCGGCGACCTCGGCGACCTGCGGGGTGCGGATCGAGCCGTGCCACACGAACGGCGCGACGCCGTCGAGCGGCCGCGGGGTCGAGGTGAAGTGCTGGAGCGGGGCGCGGAAGGTCCCGGTCCAGTCCACGACCTCCTCGTCCCACAGCCGGCGCAGCAGGGCGTAGTTCTCCACGGTGAGGTTCACGGAGTCCTGCTGGCGCTTGCCGAACCAGGGATAGACCGGCCCGGTGTTGCCGCGGCCCAGGGTCAGGTCCGCCCGGCCCTGCGCCACGTGCTGGAGCATCGCGAAGTCCTCGGCGATCTTCACGGGATCGTTCGTGGTGATCAGCGTGGTCGCCGTGGAGAGGATGATGCGCTCGGTCTGCGCGGCGATTGCCGCCAGCAGCGTGGTGGGCGAGGACGAGAAGAACGGCGGGTTGTGGTGCTCCCCGATCGCGTAGACGTCCATCCCGATCTCCTCGACCTTGCGGGCGATGGCGATCTGGGCCGTGATCCGTTCGTGCTCGGTGGGCGTCCGCCCCGTGGTCGGGTCGGGGGTGATGTCCGAGACGCTGAACACGCCGATCTGCATGGGTCCTCCTGGTGCGGGTCCGCGGGACGCGGCGGGGTGCCGCGACGCCGTCATCCGGAAAACGTGGACACGTCACTAATTATTCCGGGGGGCCGTGCGGGCGGCGATGCGCTCCTCGCGCCGGCGGGAGCGGGCGAGCCGCCGGGACTCCAGGAGGCGGTAGAGCACCGGCACGAGCACCAGGGTCAGCAGCGTCGAGGACGCCAGGCCGCCGATGACCACGACGGCGAGGGGCTGGGAGATGAAGCCGCCCTCGCCCGTGAGCCCCAGCGCCATGGGCGTCATGGCGAGCACCGTGGCCAGGGCCGTCATGACGATGGGGCGCAGGCGCCGGGCCGCGCCCTTCTCGATCGCCTCCTCGAGCCCCATCCCGTGCTCGGGACCGCGGTACTGGTTGATGAGGTCGATGAGCACCACCGCGTTGGTCACCACGATGCCCACGAGCATGAGCACGCCCACCAGTGACGCCAGGCCCAGCGGCACGCCGGAGACGAGCAGGGCCAGCACCGCGCCCGTCGCGGCGAAGGGGATGGAGACCAGCAGGATCAGCGGCTGGGCCAGGGACCGGAAGGCCGCCACGAGGACGATGTAGACGATGGCGATCGCGGCGAGCACGGCGAGGCCCAGCTGCTGGAACGTCGACCGCTGCTCCGTCGCCGCGCCGCCGAGCTCGGCGGCGGCCCCCTGCGGCAGCTCGAGCGCGGCGAGGGCGTCGGCGACCTCCGCGGACGTGGTGCCCAGGTCGTCCGTGCCCGGGGTGACGGCGATGGTCGCGGTGCGCCGGCCCCCGCTCGAGGTGATGGTCTCCGGCGTCAGCACCTCCTCGACCCGGGCGACGTCGGACAGCCGCGCCGCCCCGCCCTCGGCGGGCACCGGCAGGGCGCGCAGCTGCTCGATGCTGGCCACCGCCCGCCCCTCGCCGATGCGCACGGCGACCTGGTCGGCCTCGAGCTCGACGGTGCCGGCCGGGATGGGGTTGACCGTGCCGGCGAGCAGCCCGGTCACCTCCTCCTCGGTCAGCCCGCGGGCGGCGGCGGCGGCACGGTCGACGGTGACGACGACGGCCGGCTGCGTGGCGGCGAGGTTGCTGGTGACCTGCGTGGCCGAGCCGATGCCGCGCATCGCCCCGACCACGGCCTCGTCCGCCGCGGCGAGCGCGTCCTGGTCCGGGGCGGTGATCTGCACCTCGACGTCGCTGCTGGTGAAGCCCTGGCTGCCCCCGACCTCGAACTCGCCCGCGCCCTCCAGCTCGCCCAGTTCCCGGCGCACGGTCTCGCGCAGGGCCACCTGGTCGGCCTCCGGGTCCGTGACCACGCTGTAGGTCGCGCTGTTCGTCCCGTTGCCCGGCAGGAAGGCCGAGAAGCCGCCGCCCGGGCCCATGGTGACCTGCACGTCGCGGATCCCGTCCGTCCGGGCGAGCACGGCCTCGGCCTCGGCGGCCCTCTGCTCGGTGACCTCCAGGGCGGTGCCCGGCGGCAGCTCCTGGTCGATCGTCATGGTGTTCTGCCCGGTGTCGCCGAGCAGGTTCGTGGGCAGGGTCGGCAGCAGCGCCGCCGTCCCGGCCAGGACCAGCACGCTCGCCGCCAGGGTCAGCCCCGGGTGGCGCTGGGTGCCGCGCAGGACGGGCAGGTAGGTCTTCTCCAGGCGCGTGGTCGGCACCGGGGCCGCCCGTGCCCACGGGGCGGGGCGGGAGGGCCGGGCCGACGCCCGCCCGCGCCGGGACCGCGCCAGCCGGGGGTCCCGCAGGAACCAGTACGCGAGCACCGGGACGATGGTCAGCGACACGACCAGGGAGGACAGCAGCGCGAGGGTCGTCGTCAGCGCGAAGGGCCGGAACAGCTCGCCGGTCACGTCCCCGACGAAGGCGATGGGCACGAACACCGCCACGGTGATCAGGGTCGAGGCCGTGACCGCCCCGGCGACCTCCCGCACCGCGGTGAGGATCGCCCGGGTCCTGGCGTTGGCCGGGTCCGTGCTCAGGTCGACGGTCCCGTAGTGGCGCTTGATGTTCTCGATGACCACGATCGAGTCGTCCACCACGCGCCCGATCGACAGCGTCAGGGCGGCCAGCGTCAGCAGGTTCAGCGAGTAGCCGAGGGCGTCGATGCCGATGAAGGTGGCCAGCAGGGACAGCGGGATGGAGATCGCCGTGACCAGCGTGGAGCGCAGCGAGGCCAGGAACACGAGGATCACGAGCACCGCGAAGACGAGGCCGAGCAGGCCCTCGATCGTCAGGTCGTGGATGGAGCGCTCGATGTAGGGGGCCTGGTCGAAGATCGGGGTGATGCGCGCGCCGCTGCCCAGCTGCTCCTCGAGCTCCGGGACCATCCCCGTGGCGGCGTGGGAGATCCCGACCGTGTCGCCGTCGGGGGTCTTGGTCACGGACACCGCCAGCGTGGGCTCGCCGTTGGTGCGGGTGATCGAGGTTTGCTCCTGGTCGACGAGCTCCACGGTCGCCACCTCGCCCACCGTGACCGGCTGCTCCCGGTCCCCGGCCAGCGGGACGGCCCGCACGGCCTCGAGGGAGTTCAGGGGGGAGCCGGCCTGGACCGGGATGCTGGTCCCGGCGCCGTCGACCGTGCCCACCGGCACCAGGCCACCGCTCTCCTCCAGGCCCGTGCGGATGTCGGCGGGGGTGGCTCCCGCGGCGGCCAGCCGTGCCGGGTCCGGCAGGATGGACACCGCCTGCTCCGGGGCGCCGCTGACCTCGGCGGAGCGCACGCCCTCGATCTGCTGCAGCTCCGGGACCGTGAGCCGCTCGAGGTCCGCGGCGAGGGCGCTGAGCTCCTGGTCGGAGGAGACGGCGAGGAAGAGGATGGGGAAGTCCGCCACGGACCCGGCGAAGGAGGTCGGCTCGACGTCCTCGGGCAGCTGCCCGGCGGTGTTGGAGATCGCCCGCTCGACCTGGTTGCGCGCCCGGTCGAGGTTCGTGCCGTACTCGAAGCCCAGCCGGATGCTCGACAGCCCGCTGCTCGAGGTCGACGACGACGTCTCCAGGCCCTCCACGATGTTCAGCGCGCGCTCCAGCGGCTGCCCCACCTGCTCGTCCACGACGGCGGCGGAGGCCCCGGGCATCGCGGAGACGACGCTGATGACCGGGATCTCCAGGGACGGGATCAGCTCCTGCTTCATCGAGCGCAGGCTGAAGACGCCGAACACGGCCACGAACAGGGTGATGAGGACGATCAGGGCACGGTTGGCCATGGAGGCCCGGGCGAGCTGGAACACTCGTGCTCCTCGTGTGTGGGTGTGCCGGGGAAGAGCGCCGGCACGGATCGTTCCCAGCCTAGTCCGGGGACGACGGAGGCCCCGAACCAGTGGGTCGGGGCCTCGGTCGCAATGCCTCGCGGCCGGCGCGTCAGCGGATGCCGAGCACCCGGGCGGTGTGGCCCATGACCTCGTCCGCGAGCTGCGGGTGCTCGTCGAGCTTCACGCCGTAGGACGGGATGAGCTCCTTGATCCGGGGCTCCCACGCGGGCATCCGGGCGGGGAAGGCCTTGCCGAGCAGGTTGAGCATGATCGGCACGGCCGTGGAGGCGCCGGGGGAGGCGCCCAGCAGGCCGGCGATGGAGCCGTCCGCGGAGGTGATGAGCTCGGTGCCGAACTGCAGCACGCCGCCCTTCTGCTTGTCCCGCTTCATGACCTGCACGCGCTGACCGGCCTCCACGAGCTCCCACTGCGAGCCGTCGGCGGTCGGGAAGAACTGCTGCAGGGCCTCGACGCGCTGCTTCTTCGTCTTCGCGAGCTCGCTCAGCAGGTACTTCACGAGGTCCAGGTTGGCCAGGCCCGCGCGGGTCATCGGGTAGATGTTGTGCGGGCGCACGGACAGCGGGAGGTCCAGGAAGGAGCCCTGCTTGAGGAAGTTGGGCTTGAACCCGCCGTACGGGCCGAAGAGCAGGGCGCGCTTGCCGTGCTCGTAGCGGGTGTCGAGGTGGGGGACCGACATGGGCGGGGCGCCCATGGAGGCCTGGCCGTAGACCTTGGCGTCGTGCTGGGAGGCCACGGCCTCGACGGTGTTGCGCAACCACAGGCCGGAGACGGGGAACCCGCCGTAGCCCTTGGCCTCGGCGATGCCGGACTTCTGCAGCAGCGGCAGGGCGCCGCCGCCCGCGCCCACGAAGACGAACCGGGCCCGGACGAGCCGGTGGTCCTCGTCGTTGAGCCGGTTCTTCACCCTGGCGACCCAGCTGCCGTCGCTCTGGCGGTCGAGGTCCACGACCTGCTGGCCGTAGCGGACGGTGCCGCCCTTCGCCTGCAGGTGCGCGACCTGCTGGCGGGTGAGCTCGCCGAAGTCGACGTCGGTGCCCTCGGGGGACCAGGACGCGGCCACGCGCCCGGCGCCGCGGCCGTGCATGGTCAGGGGGGCCCACTCGGCGATCTTCTCGCGGTCCTCGGTGAACTCCATGCGCTCGAACAGCTTGTGCGGCTTGAACGCCTCGTAGCGCCGGCGCAGGTAGTCGGCGTGGGCGTCGCCGAAGACCAGGGACATGTGCGGGACGGGGTTGATGAACGTGCCGGCGTCCTGGAGCTTGCCCTCGGAGACGAGGGAGGCCCAGAACTGGCGGGAGAGCTGGAACTGCTCGTTGATGCTCAGGGCCTTGGCCGGGTCCACGGAGCCGTCCGCGGCCTGCGGTGCGTAGTTGAGCTCGCACAGCGCGGAGTGACCGGTGCCGGCGTTGTTCCAGACATTGGAGCTCTCGGCGCCGACCTGGTCCAGGCGCTCCAGCAACGTGATCCCCCACTGCGGCTCGAGCTCCTTGAGGAACACGCCGAGCGTGGCGCTCATGATGCCTCCGCCGATCAGGAGGACGTCGGTCGATTCCGTTGCCTGAGGTGATGTCACAGTCGCTGCTCCCGTTGGACGGCCGGCGCTCCGGTGCGCCGGTGAATGGTCGGGAACAGAGTAACGCTCCGCGCCGACGTTTCCGGAATCCCGGGGTCCCCGCCGCCCGGGAGCTCAGCCGGCCGGGTCGAGGCGGACCCGGTTGAACTGCTCGAAGCCCGTGGACGTCAGGGGGAAGGACTCGACCGAGCCGTCCACCGCCACGGCGGAGATCGGGTGGGCGAGGGGAACGGCCGGCAGGATGCGCGAGACGCGGTTGTTGATGGACACGTATGCCCCCGAGCGGTCGTCCCCGTCGGGCAGCCTCGCCGCGCGGTTGACGACCCCGAACAGGGAGGTCTCCGCCAGGCCGAACTCGCCGTTGGGGGTGCCGAAGAGCGCGGCCATGAAGTAGTCGGGGTCGCGGTAGCCGCCGTTCCAGCCCAGCAGGTGCAGGGCGTGGTCGCCGTCGGGGTCCTGCACCTGCTCCACGTACCCGTCGGACCAGTCCACGGGGACCGGCTCGATGACGAAGCCCGCGCGCACCAGCTGCGCGGCGATGTCCGCGTAGACCTTCTCCGGCTCCTGCATGTACGTCCGCGACGTGTTGCGGGGGTAGTAGAATCGCAGCGGCTCGCCGTCGTAGCTGGAGGACGCGAGCAGCTCCCGCGCCCGCTGCGGGTCGTAGGAGGGGACCCGCAGGTCCGTGCCGTCCAGCGCGAAGCGCGCCGGCAGGAACTGGTCGGCCACCCGGGTGCCGTCCGGGTAGTGCTCGCGCACGATCGCCCCCCGGTCCACCGCGGCGGCGATGGCGGCGCGCACCTCCGGGTCGTCGAGCGGCTCGACGTCCTGGTTGATGCCCAGGTAGGACACCGAGTACGGGTCGCGCTGGAGCACCTGGACGCCGTGCCGGGCCAGGGGCGCGAAGGAGTCCAGGCCGACCTGGTCGTAGCCGTCGACCTGGCCCCGGCGCAGGGCCACGTAGCGCAGCTCGGGCTCGGCGATCGTGCGGAACTCGAGGGTGCCGATGTCGCCGAGCTCGCCCCAGTAGTCGGGGTTCGCGGTGAGCTCCACGGACGCGCCGTCGCCCGAGGCGTACCGGAAGGGGCCGGTCCCCACGGGGTGCTCGCCCTGGGTCCCCGCGGCCAGCGACGCCGGGGAGGCGATCCCGAAGGCCGGCTGGGTCAGGGCCCGCAGCAGCGGGGTGTGCTCCGTCGCCAGGGAGAGCACCACCGTGGAGGGCGAGGACGCGGTGCAGTCCTCGTAGACGGGCGCCGTGCCGCGCGCGTTGGTGCGGAAGACGGTGTCGAAGGGCGTCCGGGACCCGTCGGCCCCGAGGGACTCCCAGCGCTCGAAGTTGGCGCACACCGCGGCGGCGTCCAGCTCCGTGCCGTCGTGGAAGCGCACGTCCTCGCGCAGCGCGAAGGTGTAGGACAGCCCGTCCCCGGACACCCTCCACGACGTCGCCAGCGCCGGCGCCGGCTCTCCGGTCGAAGGGTCCGCGGCCACGAGGCCGTCGAGCACCTGCGTGGCGATCCGGGAGGTCTCGAGGTTGTCGACCGTCGCGGGGTCCAGGGTGGGCGCCTCCGCGGCATTCGCGAAGACGAACGTGCGGGTGGGCACGGCCGGGGGCCCGGAGCCCGCCGGGCCGGGCGCGTCCTCGCCGGGGGAGCAGGCGCTCAGCCCGACCAGCCCGGCGACGAGCAGGAGCGCGGCCGCGGTGCGGGGGGTTCGCCTGGGCGCCATGGGTCCTTCGCTGCCTCGCCGGGTCGGTCGTCGCTGTGGGGCCTCGGCCCCGGGCCGGGCCCGGGGCCGTGCGGTGCGCGAGGCGGGACTCGAACCCGCACGCCGGTCAGGGCACAGGAACCTAAATCCTGCGTGTCTGCCAGTTCCACCACTCGCGCCGAAGGGCCCCTCGGGACCCCCGCCCATCCTAGCCTCAGGCGGTGAGCCCGAGGTCCCGGCGCAGCTTCGCGACGTGGCCGGACGCCTTGACGTTGTACTGGGCGAGCTCGACGGTCCCGTCCGCGCCGACCACGACGGTGGAGCGCACGAGGCCCTCGTAGGTCCTGCCGTAGTTCTTCTTCTCGCCCCAGGCGCCGTAGGCCTCGGCCACCTCGTGGTCGGGGTCGGACAGCAGCGGGAAGGTGAGGGACTGGTCCCGGGCGAAGCGGGCCAGCGCCTCCGGGCCGTCGGGGGAGATCCCCAGCACGGCGAAGCCCTCGGCCGTGAACCGGTCGAGGCTGTCGCGGAAGTCGCAGGCCTGCGTGGTGCACCCGGGCGTGGCGGCCTTCGGGTAGAAGTAGACGACGGTGCGCCGGCCGCGGTGCTCGGCCAGGGAGACGGGGCGGCCCGAGGCGTCGGGCAGGGTGAAGTCCGGGGCCTGCTGGCCCGGCTCGAGACGTGCGGCCATGGGTGGTCCTCCGTGGGGTCGGGCAGCGCGGGGCGCTGCGGGCGTGGTCCGGTCCCCGAACCCTACCGCCGGCTCCCCGGGCCGTCCTGGCGGCCCGCAACGGCGTGATCCGGACGACTCGGCGTTCACGTGGAGTGAAATGCTCGTAAGTTTGCTTAGCATGGTGCTGATTTCCCCCTTCCGGGTCGGTAGAATGCTTCGCATGCCTTTCACCACTCAATGGCCGACAAATCGACTGCTATCGACGGCTGCGCGGCTCGTGGAGCACGCGTGGAACGAACGCCTCGCCTCGCTCGGCGTGACCCATGCCGGGGTCATGGCCCTCGACGTCCTCCAGACGGCGGGGAGCATGACCCAGGCCCAGCTGGCCCACCGGGTGCGGGTCCAGGCCCAGACCATGGGCAAGACCCTGCACCGGCTCGAGCTCCACGGCCACGTCACCCGCTCCAAGAACGTGCGGGACCGGCGCAGCCACCTCGTGTCGATCACCCCCGAGGGCCAGCGGATCCTCGAGGCCGCCACCCAGCTCGAGGACGAGCTGGTGGGGGACGGGCTGCTCACCGACGAGTCCCTGCGCCGCACCCTCGCCGACATCATCACCACCCTGGGCGGTGCCCGCTGGAAGCTGCGGGTCCAGCCCGACGGCACCGTCACCGACGCCGGCTCGCCCGACGCCACCTCGGCCGAGGAGGTCCGGGACACGGCCGAGGCCATCGCTCCGGCCGACACCTCCTCCTGATCCCTGCTCCGCGCACCCGCGGCGGCGGGTGCGGGGTGCGGGCGCGAACGGCACGGGGCGCGACGGGGTCGCCGGCCCGTGCGTGCACGTGGGCGGGGACCCCGGCCCAGGGTCTCCGCGAAGGGCCACCCGGGATGCCTGCGCGTTCCGGGTTTTTTGCTGCCCGGGCGCGGCCGACGAGGGCCCGGGTGCGGCGGAGGGCCGGGTACGACGAAGGCCCGACCGGGCGTTCTGCCTGGTCGGGCCTTCGTTCGTGGGTGCGCCCCCTCGGACTCGAACCGAGAACCCATTGATTAAGAGTCAATTGCTCTGCCAATTGAGCTAGAGGCGCTTGTCGTGCGGCAAGAACACTAGCACGGACCGGTCCGTGGACCGAATCGTGCGTCCCGGCTCGCGCCCTTCCTCGCCTCGCAACGAGAGAAGACTCTACCACGTCGTCCGTGCTTGTCCACTCGGTCCCGGCCGCCGCGGGCCCGTCTAGCATGGCGGTCATGGCCTCCGCACCGTCCGGCGCGCCCTCGTCCGCGCCCCCGCCCCCGCTGCCACTGTCCGCGCTGCGCGTCGTCTCCCTGCCCGAGCAGCAGCTCGTCGACCACCTCGCCGGCCGCGTGCCCGGCTTCCGCTACGTGCTCTGGGACATGGCCGGGGACCCGGTGGGGGCGCGCCCCGACGAGGTGGACGTGGCGGTGGCCCCCTACGCCACGAGCGCCTGGCGGCACGCCCTCCCCGCGGCGACCGGGCTGAAGCTGGTGCAGCTGCAGACCACGGGCTTCGACGGGGTGCCGGAGGCCGTCGGCCCGGACCTGGCGCTGACCACCGCGGGGTGGGTGCACGCGGCCGGCACGGCCGAGCTGGCGCTCGGGCTGATGATCGCCGCCCAGCGGGAGATCCCCCGCGCCGTGCTGCAGCAGCGCGAGGGCGTCTACGCCCGCTTCGAGAGCCGCTCCCTGGCCGACAGCCGCGTGCTGGTGCTCGGGGTGGGCGAGATCGGCTCCGCCGTCGTGGACCGCCTGCGCCCCTTCGAGGTCGAGATCACCCGGGTGGCGTCCCGCGCCCGCACCGACGAGCACGGTCCCGTCCACGGGGTGGACGAGCTGCCCGGGCTGCTGGCCCGCACCGACGTCCTCGTCGTGCCCCTGCCCTCCAGTCCGGCCACCGACGGGCTCGTCGGCGCCCGGCTGCTCTCCCGGCTGCCCGACGACGCGCTCGTGGTCAACGTGGGCCGCGGCCGCGTGGTGGACACCCCGGCGCTGACGGCGGAGGTCGTGTCCGGCCGGCTGCGCTGCGCCCTCGACGTCGTCGAGCCGGAGCCGCTGCCCGCCGACCACCCGCTGATGCGGGCCCCCGGCTCGCTCCTCACCCCCCACACGGGCGGGTCCAACGCCTCCTTCCGCCCCCGGGTGCGCCGGCTGCTCGAGGCCCAGCTCGGGCGGCTCGCGGCGGGGGAGCGCCCCCTGTTCCTGCAGCAGGAGGGCCGCCTGGCCTTCCCGCCCGCCCGGTCGTAGGCCGCACGTGCTTTGTCTCACATGGTGGGACGGGGGGTCCGAAGTTTGACACCCTTCGTCCGGAGGCAGAGCATTGAGCCATGCAGCTCAGCCTCGGTGTCGTCCAGCTCACGGTACGCGTCCTCGTCGGACGCGGGGCCTGAGCCGCCGACTCATCGAGCGCAACGGGCCCTGTCGCACCACCGGTGCAGCGAGGGCCTTTTTTCTTGCCCGGCACCACCGGGGCGGCGGGGCGAGACGGAACCATCGAGACCACGAAGGACAGCGACATGAGCAAGGGACAGCCGATCAGCCCGGCGCTGATGGCCACCAAGCGGGTCGACACCGCCGCCGACCACCGGCCTCCGGGGGCCCCCGAGCACGTCGTCCCGGCCGCCCCGGTCGTCCACGGCCCCGGCAACACCGTGCCGCCCATGCAGATGACCGGCTCGCAGGCCGTCATCCGGTCGCTGGAGGAGCTCGGCGTCACCGACGTGTTCGGCCTGCCCGGCGGCGCCATCCTGCCGACCTACGACCCGCTGATGGACACCGACCGGATCAACCACATCCTGGTCCGCCACGAGCAGGGCGCCGGCCACGCCGCCGAGGGCTACGCGCTGGCCTCGGGCCGCGTGGGGGTGTGCATCGCGACCTCCGGGCCCGGCGCCACCAACCTCGTCACCGCGATCGCGGACGCGCACATGGACTCCATCCCCATGGTCGCGATCACCGGCCAGGTCTCGTCCAAGGTGATCGGCTCGGACGCCTTCCAGGAGGCGGACATCGTCGGCATGACGATGCCCATCACCAAGCACTCCTACCTCGTGACCCGCGCCCAGGACATCCCGCGCGTGCTCGCCGAGGCCTTCCACCTCGCCTCGACCGGCCGGCCCGGCCCCGTGCTCGTGGACATCGCCAAGGACGCCCAGCAGGACACCATGACGTTCTCCTGGCCGCCGCGGATGGACCTGCCCGGCTACCGCCCCGTCTCCCGCGGGCACTCGAAGCAGATCCGCGAGGCCGCCCGGCTCATCGCCGCCGCGCAGCGCCCCGTGCTCTACGTGGGCGGCGGGACCATGCGCGCCGACGCCGCGGCCGAGCTCATGGAGCTGGCCGAGCTGACCGGGGCCCCGGTCGTCACGACCCTCACCGCCCGCGGCGTGTTCCCCGACTCCCACGAGCAGAACCTCGGCATGCCGGGCATGCACGGCACGGTCCCCGCCGTGTACTCGATGCAGCAGGCGGACCTGCTGATCACCCTGGGCGCGCGCTTCGACGACCGCGTCACCGGCCACCTCGAGACGTTCGCCCCCACCGCCCAGGTGATCCACGCGGACATCGACCCGGCGGAGATCTCGAAGAACCGCACCGCCGACGTCCCGATCGTGGGCGACGTCAAGGAGATCATCCCCGACCTCGTGACCGCGGTGCACCAGGAGTTCGAGCGCAGCGGCACCCCCGACCTCTCCGCGTGGTGGTCCACCCTGAGCAGCCTCCGGGCCACCTACCCCCTCGGCTACCCCAAGCCGGCCGACGGGCTGGGCACCCCGCAGTACGTCGTCGAGCGCCTCTCGGCCCTCACCGGCCCCGAGGCCGTGTACGTCGCCGGCGTGGGCCAGCACCAGATGTGGAGCTCGCACTTCGTGCAGTACGAGCGGCCCCGGCAGTGGCTGAACTCCGCCGGCCTGGGCACCATGGGCTTCGCCGTGCCGGCCGCGATGGGCGCCAAGGTCTCCCAGCCCGAGCGCACCGTGTGGGCGATCGACGGCGACGGCTGCTTCCAGATGACCAACCAGGAGCTCGCCACCTGCGTCATCAACAACATCCCCATCAAGGTGGCGGTGATCAACAACTCCTCGCTGGGCATGGTGCGCCAGTGGCAGACGCTGTTCTACGACGGCCGGTACTCCAACACCGACCTGAACACCGGCCACGACAGCATCATGGTCCCCGACTTCGTGAAGCTCGCCGACGCCTACGGGTGCGCCGCCCTGCGCTGCACCCGCGACGAGGACGTGGACGACGTCATCAAGCAGGCCCTCGCGATCAACGACCGCCCCGTGGTGATCGACTTCGTGGTCTCCGCCGACGCGATGGTGTGGCCCATGGTCCCCTCCGGCGTGTCCAACGACCAGATCCAGATCGCCCGCAACATGACCCCCGACTGGGACGAGGAGGACTGACCATGAGCCGACACACCCTCTCCGTGCTCGTCGAGGACAAGCCGGGCGTGCTGACCCGCGTGGCCGGGCTGTTCGCCCGGCGCGCCTTCAACATCGACTCGCTCGCCGTGGGACCCACGGAGCTCGAGGGCGTCTCCCGCATCACCGTGGTGGTGGAGGCCGAGGGCGAGCTGCTCGAGCAGGTCACGAAGCAGCTGAACAAGCTGATCAACGTCCTCAAGATCGTCGAGCTCACCCCCGAGTCGTCGGTGCAGCGTGACCACATCATGGTCAAGGTCCGTGCCGACGCCGCGACCCGTCTGCAGGTCACCCAAGCCGCAGACCTGTTCCGTGCCACCGTTGTCGACGTCTCCACCGAGTCGCTCGTCATCGAGGCCACCGGCGCCCCGGACAAGCTCCGGGCGCTGCTGGACGTCCTGGAGCCCTTCGGCGTCCGGGAGATCGTCCGGGCCGGTACGCTGGCCCTCGGACGTGGTCCGAAGTCGATGAGCGACCGCGCCCTGCGCCACTGACGCCCCCGGGCGGCGGTGGCCGCGGGCGCCGGCCCGCCGACACCCCTGAACCGTTCTCGCGGCGGTCCCACCGCCGCGCCCATCCACGCTGCAAGGAGACACCCCCATGGCAGAGATCTTCTACGACGACGACGCCGACCTCTCGATCATCCAGGACCGCTCCGTCGCCGTCATCGGCTACGGCTCCCAGGGCCACGCCCACGCGCTGAACCTGCGCGACTCCGGCGTCGACGTCCGGATCGGCCTGGCCGAGGGCTCCCGCTCCAAGGCCAAGGCCGAGGCCGAGGGCCTGCGGGTCCTCAGCGTCGAGGACGCCGCCAAGGAGGCCGACGTCATCATGATCCTGACCCCGGACCAGGTCCAGCGCCACGTCTACGCCGAGTCCATCGCCCCGAACCTCCAGGACGGCGACGCCCTCTTCTTCGCCCACGGCTTCAACATCCGCTTCGGCTACATCGAGGCCCCCGAGGGCGTCGACGTCGTCATGGTCGCCCCCAAGGGCCCCGGCCACACCGTGCGCCGCGAGTTCGAGGCCGGCCGCGCCGTGCCCGCCCTCGTCGCCGTGGAGAAGGACGCCTCCGGCAAGGCTCTCGAGCTGGGCCTGTCCTACGCCAAGGCCATCGGCGGCACCCGCGCCGGCGTCATCAAGACCACCTTCACCGAGGAGACCGAGTCCGACCTCTTCGGTGAGCAGGCCGTGCTGTGCGGCGGCATGTCCCACCTCGTCCAGTACGGCTTCGAGACCCTCACCGAGGCCGGCTACCAGCCGGAGATCGCCTACTTCGAGGTGCTCCACGAGCTCAAGCTGATCGTGGACCTCATGGTCGAGGGCGGCATCGCCAAGCAGCGCTGGTCCATCTCGGACACCGCCGAGTACGGCGACTACGTCTCCGGTCCCCGCGTGATCGGCCCCGCGGTCAAGGAGAACATGAAGGCCGTGCTGGCCGACATCCAGGACGGCACCTTCGCCAAGCGCTTCATCGAGGACCAGGACAACGGCGGCGCCGAGTTCAAGAAGCTGCGCGAGAAGGAGGAGTCCCACCCGATCGAGGTCACCGGCCGCGAGCTGCGCCGGCTCTTCGCCTGGACCTCGCCCGACGCGGACTACGTCGAGGGCACCGCGGCGCGCTGACCGGCCGCGCTCCCCGCACGACGACGCCGCGCCGTCCCCTCCCGGGGGCGGCGCGGCGTCGTCGTGCTCAGGCGGTGTCCGGGCGTGCTCAGGCCGTGCAGCGGGCCAGCACCTCGCGCGTGAACTCCTCGGTGCCGGCGCTCCCGCCCAGGTCGGCGGTGCGCACGCCGGCGGCCATGGCCTGCTCGAACGCCGCCTCCAGGGCGCGGGCCGCGTCGGGCTCCCCGAGGTGGTCCAGCATCATGGCGGTCGCCCACATCGTGCCCACGGGGTTGGCGACGCCCCGTCCCGCGATGTCGGGGGCGGAGCCGTGGACCGGCTCGAACATGGAGGGGTGGGCCTTCTCCGGGTTCAGGTTCGCGCTGGGGGCGACCCCGATGGACCCGGCGACCCCCGCCACGAGGTCGGAGAGGATGTCACCCAAGAGGTTGGACGCCACCACCACGTCCACGCTGTGCGGCTTCAGCACCAGGCGCGCGGCCAGCGCGTCGATGAGCACCTTCTCGACCTGCACCTGCGGGTACCCGGCCACGACCTCGGCCACGACCTCGTCCCAGAACGGCATCGTGTGGATGATGCCGTTGGACTTGGTCGCCGAGACGAGCCGCCCGCCGCGGGTCCGGGCGAGCTCGGCCGCGTAGCGGGCCACGCGGGCGACCCCGGTCCGGGTGAACACCGACTCCTGGACGGCCATCTCCTCGGGGCGGCCGCGGTAGAGCCGGCCGCCGACCTCGGAGTACTCGCCCTCGACGTTCTCGCGCACGATGACCAGGTCCAGCTCGTCCACCCCGCGCAGGGGGGAGACCACCCCGGGCAGGATGCGGATGGGCCGCAGGTTCACGTACTGCAGGAACTCGCGGCGGATCGGGATGAGCAGCCCCCACAGCGTCACCTCGTCGGCGATGTCCGGGGCGCCCACGGCCCCGAGCAGGATCGCGTCCCCGGTGGCCAGCGTCTCCAGCCCGTCCACGGGCATCATCCGCCCGTGCGCGCGGTACCGGTCCGAGCCCCAGTCGCGCTCGCGCCAGTCGATCCGGAACCCGTGCGCCTGCGCGACGGCGTCGGCGCAGCGCATGGCCGCCGGGGTGACCTCCTGGCCGATGCCGTCGCCGGCGATGACGTCGACGGTGTAGCGGCGTGTGCTCTCCACGTGGTGCTCCTCCTGCTGGCTTCCCGGCCTCAGCCGCTGATCCCGGTGATGCTGATCATCACGGGGATGATCGTGATGATGAGGATCGCGCCGAGGACGTCGAAGACGATGCCGGTGCGGATCATGCGGGTGATGGGCACGGCCCCGGTGCCGTAGACGATGGCGTTCTGCGGGGTGGAGACCGGGAGCATGAATCCGAAGGACGCCGCGAACGTGGCCGCGAGGGCCGGGACGAAGGGATCGACCCCGATGGCCTGGCACAGCGGGATGACGATGGGCACGATCACCGCCGCCGAGGCGGTGTTGGAGGTGGTCTCCGAGATGAGGATGGCCAGCACCGCGGAGAACACGGTGATCGCCACGACGTTGGTGATGGCCAGGTTCTCGGCCGCGCCGGTGCCGATGGTCTCGGCGAGCCCGGTGGCGGCCAGCAGGGAGCCGAAGATGATGCCGGTGCCGAAGAGGATGATGGTGCCCCAGTCGATCTTCGCCGCGTCCGACCAAGTCAGGGTGGCCTCGCGCTTGGCCCAGTTGGTGGGCAGGACGAACAGCAGGGAGGCGCCGAGCACGGCGACGATGCCCTCGTCGAGTCGGTCGTCGAGGAAGATGTAGGCGGCCGACTCGGTGCCGCCGATCAGGCTGGCCACGGCCGGCAGCAGCCACAGGGTGACGGTGAGGCCGAAGGCGACGAGGGTGTTCTTCTCGGCCCGCGACATCGGGCCCTGGGTGGCCTTCTGCTCGCGGATGTACTCCTCCACGCCCTCGATCCGGCGCACCTCGGGCTTGTTGAGCAGGAACATGACCGCCGCCAGGACCACGAACATGGCCAGGCAGATGGGGAAGGCGGTGGCCATCCACTGGGCGAAGGAGATCCGGGTGCCGGTGGCCTCCTCGATGAGCCCGCGCCCGATGAGGTTCGGGGGCGAGCCCACCGGGGTGAGCAGCCCGCCCACGGAGGCGCCGTAGGCGAGCATCAGCAGCAGGGCCGCCCCCACGCGCAGGCGCAGCGGGTCGAAGTCGGCCTTGACGATCCCGCGGTCCTGCATCATCTGGGCGATCACCGCCAGGATGCCCAGGGCGGTGGGCATGAGCATCGCCACGGTGGCGGTGTTGGAGACGAAGGCCGAGAGCATGCAGGTGATCACGCCGAAGGCGATGATGATGCGGTAGGTGGACTTGCCCACCCCGGGCAGGGAGAGCACGGCGAAGGCCAGGCGCTGGGCGATGCCGTGCTTGAGCATCGCCGCGGCGAGGATGAAGGCGCCGATGAAGGTGAAGATCGTGGTGGAGCCGAACGGGGCCAGCACGTCCGGGGCCGGGGCGACCCCGAGGATCACGATCGCGGCCACGCCGATGAGCCCACCGACGGGGATGGGCACCGGCTCGGTGATCCACAGGATGATCACCCCCAGCAGCACCGCGGCCAGCAGGTGCTGGGTGCGGTCCAGGTCCAGCGGCAGCAGCGCGAACAGGATCGCCGCCGCCGGGGCGAGGAAGAGCCCGGTCGTCTGGCGGGCCCGTTCGAACTTCTCCTCCCGCGGGGTCAGGGTCTGCTCGCTGAGGCTGCGGAACGTCTTGCCCCCCAGCAGGGCCGCGCGCACGTCGGTGCGAGGCGGTGCGGGTGTGCTGGGCGCTCCCGAGGGCGCCGGTTCCTGGATCTGCACGGTCCTGGTCCTTCCTCGTCGGATAGCACAACCATGCTCCTGTGAGCTGCGTCACGTCCAAGGTTTGTTGGCTACTGCACGGATAGGAAAAACCGATGGATCGTCGCACCGGCTCGGGCGGAGGTGGCCGGGCGCCCGTCGTCGCAGGTCACGGGCGCCCTCGCGGCCCGGACCGCGGCGGGCGGGCCCGTCGTCCGGGACCGTTCCGGCGGCCCCGGGGAATGTGCCATTGTGACGCGCTCGGATGTCCGTGCCCGGGCGCGCCCGCCCGGCGGGCGGCTCAGGCCTGGCGCACCACGGGCAGGCCCTCGGAGGGCTGGACGATGACGAAGCCCGGGCCGTGGAAGGCGAGCTGGAACGCCTCGCCGGAGCCCCCGCGCAGCAGCGAGCCCATCGACAGGTCGTTCTTGATCCCCGGGGCCAGGTTCGCGGACCACGCCACGGCGGCCTGCGGATCCACGAACGTGGGCTGCTGCGAGCAGTCGAGGATCATCGGGGCGCCGTCGGCGCACAGGGCCAGCATGCCGTGGCCGGACAGCTCCAGGTTGAACAGCCCGCCGGCCATCAGCCCGGCCCCCTGGAGCCGGCGGATGTCCCAGCCCAGGGTGTCGTCGAAGGCGAGCAGGGCGTCGCTGCTGACCGTCAGGGCCTCGCCCTCGAGCAGCACGGTGAAGACGTTGCGGGCCTGCCGGGCGAAGAACACCTCGCCCTGGCCGGAGACGCGCATCATGGGGGCGTCCTCGTTGGTGAGGACCTTCTTCATCAGCTTGCCGATGGACCCGGAGCCCTCGTGCCTGAACCCCATCTGCCCCTGGTAGGCGACCATCGCCCCCTTGGTGGCGACGACGTCGGGGCCCAGCCCCACCCGGAGCATGCGCTCCGACTGGAGCGTCCACCGCTCGTGGCTCTGGCGTTCGAAGTTGTCCTGGGCGAAGAGCTCGCTGCGCACGGTGGCCTCCTGGGATCGGGTGCACGCTGTCCCACCCATCGTGGCACTGCGGCCACGGCAAATGCGGGATCGGTAGAGTGGACGCCGTGACTTCTTCCGACCGCACCCCGTACTACATCACCACGGCCATTGCGTACCCCAACGGCGCCCCGCACATCGGGCACGCCTACGAGGCCATCGCGACCGACGTCATGGCCCGGTTCAAGCGGCTGGACGGCTTCGACGTCCGCTTCCTGACGGGCACCGACGAGCACGGGCAGAAGATGCAGCAGACCGCGGAGAAGGAGGGCCTCACCGCCCGGCAGCTCGCGGACCGCAACGCGGCGCGCTTCCGGGAGATGGACGACGCCCTCAACATCTCCTACGACCGGTTCATCCGCACCACGGACGCCGACCACTACGCGGCGTCCGCGGCGCTGTGGCGGCGCATGGAGGAGGCCGGGGACATCTACCTCGGCAAGTACGCGGGCTGGTACTCGGTGCGCGACGAGGCCTACTACGCCGAGGACGAGACCGAGCTGCGCGAGGACGGCGCCCGCTACTCCACCGGCACCGGCACGGAGGTCACCTGGACCGAGGAGGAGTCCTACTTCTTCCGGCTCTCCGCCTACCAGGACCAGCTCCTGGACCTCTACGAGCAGGAGGGCTTCGTCCTGCCCGAGACCCGCCGCAACGAGGTCGCCTCGTTCGTGCGCTCCGGGCTGGAGGACCTGTCGATCTCCCGCACCACGTTCGACTGGGGCGTGCCCGTGCCCGGCAACCCCGACCACGTGATGTACGTGTGGGTGGACGCCCTGACCAACTACCTCACCGGCGCGGGCTTCCCGGACACCGGCTCCGAGCTGTTCCGCACCTACTGGCCGGCCGACGCCCACGTCATCGGCAAGGACATCGCCCGCTTCCACGCCGTGTACTGGCCGGCGTTCCTCATGTCCGCCGGCCTGCCCCTGCCCAAGCGGGTCTTCGCCCACGGGTTCCTGTTCAACCAGGGCGAGAAGATGTCGAAGTCCGTGGGCAACGTCATCGACCCGCACGCCCTCGTCGCCGAGTACGGCCTCGACCCGCTGCGCTTCTTCCTGCTCCGCGAGGTGCCCTTCGGCCAGGACGGCAGCTACTCCCACGACGGGATCCGCAACCGGATCAACTCCGACCTCGCGAACGACCTCGGCAACCTCGCCCAGCGCTCGCTGTCCATGGTCGCCAAGAACTGCGAGGGCCGGGTGCCCGCGCCGGGGGAGCTCACCGCCGAGGACCGCGCCCTGCTCGACGCCGCGGCCGGGCTCTACGCATCGGTGCGCGCCGAGTTCGACGAGCAGCAGTTCCACCGCGCGCTCGAGCTCGTCTGGAAGGTGGTCGCCGAGACCAACCGGTACTTCAGCGCGATGGAGCCGTGGAAGCTGCGCAGGACCGACCCCGAGCGCATGGCCACGGTCCTGTGGGTGACGCTCGAGGTCGTGCGGGTCGTGGGCATCCTCGTCCAGGCAGTCATGCCCGGCTCCGCGGCCCGGCTGCTCGACGTCCTCGGCCAGCCCGAGGGGGAGGCCCGCCTGTTCGCCGCGCTGGGCACGCCCATCGCCGCGGGCACCGAGCTGCCGAAGCCCGCGCCGGTCTTCCCGCGCTACGAGGAGCCCGCCGTGCTGCAGGCCTGAGCCGGGCACGCCTGGCTGTCCGGGATGTGAGACGTCCGTCCGGTCCGTGGATAGGACCGTGACGGCGCTCATATCCTGGCGGAATGAGCGACTCGACACCCGCAGCAGCCCCCACCCACCTGAGCATCGCCGTCGTGCCCGGCGACGGGATCGGCCCGGAGGTCGTGGCCGAGGCCGAGAAGGTCCTCGACGCCGTGACCTCCGGTGCCGGTCTCACCGTGGAGAAGCACCGGTTCGGGCTCGGCGCCCAGCACTGGCTCGAGACGGGGGAGACCCTCACCGAGCAGACGCTCGAGGAGCTGCGGGCCTGCGACGCCATCCTCTTCGGCGCGGTCGGCGCCGCCCCGGGCGACCAGCGGGTGCCCTCCGGGATCATCGAGCGCGACGTCCTGCTGAGGATGCGCTTCAGCCTGGACCACTTCGTGAACCTCCGCCCGTCGAAGCTGTTCCCGGGCACCACGAGCCCGCTGGCCCGGCCGGGGGAGATCGACTTCGTGGTGGTCCGCGAGGGCACCGAGGGCCCCTACGCCGGCAACGGCGGGCGGCTGCGCGCGGGCACCGACGCCGAGATCGCCACCGAGGTCTCCCTCAACACCGCCTACGGGGTGCGCCGGCTCGTGCGCTACGCCTTCGAGCTCGCCGCCCGGCGGGAGCGCCGGAAGCTGACCCTGGTGCACAAGCACAACGTGCTCGTCAACGCCGGGCGGCTCTACGCCCGCCTCGTCGAGGAGATCGGCGCGGAGTACCCGCAGGTGGCCGTCGACTACCTGCACGTGGACGCCGCCACGATCTTCCTCACCACCGACCCCTCGCGCTTCGACGTCATCGTCACCGACAACCTCTTCGGCGACATCCTCACCGACCTCGCCGGGGCCGTCAGCGGCGGGATCGGCCTCGCCCCGGCCGGCAACATCAACGCCGACCGCACCGCCCCGTCGATGTTCGAGCCCGTCCACGGCTCGGCACCCGACATCGCGGGGCAGCAGAAGGCGAACCCGGTCGCCGCGATCCTGGCCGCCGCCATGATGCTCGACCACCTGGGCCACCCCGAGCTCGCCGCCCGCGTCGAGGCCGCCGTGGAGCAGGACCTCGCCGAGCACGGCCACGAGGAGCGCACCACGGCGCAGATCGGCGACGGCGTCCTCGCGGCCCTGCGCTGAGCCCCGGGCGGGCCGCCGCCCCGGGCCCCTCCGCGTCCCCGCCGCGCCGCACGGTGCGGCGGGGATAGGCTGGAGCACGAACCATCCGCCCGCCCCGCGTGCCGGTCGCCACGGGGTCGACCCCGCAGGGAGACGCAGTGACCACACAGCCCACCACCTTCGCCCACCACCTCAACCCGGACCCCGTCCCGGAGGAGGTCAGGGCGGCCGTCCTCGCCGACCCGGGCTTCGGCACGAACTTCTCCGACCACATGGTGAAGATCGACTGGTTCGGCGACGTCGTCGCCGGCACGGGCCGCTGGAGCGACGCGCGGATCGAGCCGTACGGACCGCTGGTGCTGGACCCGGCCGCCGCGGTCCTCCACTACGGCCAGGAGATCTTCGAGGGGCTCAAGGCGTACCGGCACGCGGACGGGTCCGTGTGGACCTTCCGGCCCGAGGCCAACGCCGCCCGGCTCAACCGCTCCGCCCGCCGGCTGGCGCTGCCGGAGCTGCCCGAGGAGATGTTCCTGGACTCCCTCCGGGAGCTCGTGTCCGTGGACGAGCAGTGGGTCCCCGACGGGGAGGGCGAGTCCCTCTACCTGCGCCCCTTCATGATCGCCACGGAGGCGTTCCTCGGCGTGCGCCCGTCCCGGCAGGTGCTGTACTCGGTGATCGCCTCCCCGGCGGGCAACTACTTCGGCGGCCCCGTCAAGCCGGTGGACATCTGGCTCTCCCGCAACTGGGCCCGCGCGGGCCGCGGCGGCACCGGCGCCGCCAAGTGCGGCGGGAACTACGCGGCCTCCCTCATCGCGCAGATCGAGGGCGACACCCACGGCTGCCAGCAGGTGATGTTCCTGGACCACGACCGCGGGGACGCCGTCGAGGAGCTGGGCGGGATGAACGTCTTCTTCGTCTACGACGACGGCACGCTCGTGACCCCGGAGCTCACCGGCACCATCCTCGAGGGCGTCACCCGCAGCTCCATCATCCAGCTCGCCAAGGACCGGGGAATGGCCGTCGAGGAGCGCCGCTTCGCCCTGGACGAGTGGCGCGAGGGCTGGCAGAGCGGGCGGATCACCGAGGCGTTCGCCTGCGGCACCGCCGCCGTGATCACCCCGATCGGCCGGCTCCTGTCCACCGAGGGGACCATCGGCGACGAGGGGGCCCGTCCCGGCGAGGTCACCATGGACATCCGCAAGCAGCTGCTGGACATCCAGACCGGCCGCGCCGAGGACCCCCACGGCTGGCTCACCCGCCTCGTCTGAGCCGCACCCCCCGCGCGGCCCCGAGGCCGCGCGGGGCCGTGCGGACCGTGGGATAGCCTGGACCCATGCGTATTGCCAGGTTCACGGTCGACAACGAGATCCACTTCGGCGCGGTGCAGGGCGGGCCGGGAGCGGAGACCCTCACCGTCCTCGCGGGCGACCCCTTCTACACCGGGATCCACCCCACCGAACAGGTCCACGACCTCGCCGACGTCCGCCTCCTGGCCCCCGTGATCCCGCGCTCCAAGATCGTGTGCGTCGGGCGCAACTACGCCGACCACGCCGCCGAGCTGGGCAACGAGCTGCCCACCTCCCCGCTGCTGTTCCTCAAGCCCAACACCGCCGTCGCCGGGCCGGGCGACCCCGTGACGCTGCCCTCCTGGACCGAGGAGGTCTCCTACGAGGCCGAGCTCGCCGTCGTCATCGGGCGGATGTGCAAGGACGTCCCCGTGGAGCGGGTGCCCGAGGTCGTCTTCGGCTACACCGGCGCCAACGACCTCACCGGCCGCGACGTCCAGCGGACGGACGGGCAGTGGGCCCGCGCCAAGGGCTTCGACGGCGCCTGCCCGCTCGGGCCCTGGATCGAGACCCAGCTCGACACCTCGGCGCTCGCCGTGCGCAGCCGCGTCAACGGCGAGACGAAGCAGGACGGCAGCACCCGGGACATGGTCTTCGACGTCCCCTTCCTCGTCTCCTACATCTCCCAGGCGTTCACCCTCCTGCCCGGCGACGTGATCCTCACGGGCACGCCGGCCGGCGTCGGCATCGTCGACGAGGGCGACCGCATCGAGGTGGAGGTCGAGGGCATCGGTGTGCTGCCCACCGTCCTGCGCCGCTGACCCGGACCCCACGACACCCCACCACACCCGCGAACTCCACGAAAGAGCCATGACTGCAGAGCCCCTCACCCCGGCCGCCTCCGACCCCGACGCCACCCCGGTGCGCGTGCGCTTCTGCCCGTCCCCGACGGGCACGCCCCACGTCGGGCTGATCCGCACCGCCCTGTTCAACTGGGCCCACGCCCGCCACACCGGCGGCACCATGGTGTTCCGCGTGGAGGACACCGACACGGCGCGCGACTCGGAGGAGAGCTACCAGCAGCTGCTCGAGGCGCTGCGCTGGCTGGGCATCGACTGGGACGAGGGCGTCGAGACGGGCGGGCCCCACGGGCCGTACCGGCAGTCCCAGCGCCTGGACCTCTACCGGGACGTCGCCCGGAAGCTGCTCGAGCACGGCGCCGTCTACGAGTCCTGGTCCACCCCCGAGGAGGTCGAGGCCCGCCACCGGGCGGCCGGGCGCGACCCCAAGCTGGGCTACGACAACTTCGACCGCGACCTCACCGAGGAGCAGGTGGCGGCGTACCGGGCGGAGGGCCGCGAGCCCGTCCTGCGCTTCCGCATGCCGGACGAGGACATCGTGGTGGAGGACCTGATCCGGGGGGAGATCGTCTTCAAGGCCGGGTCCGTCCCGGACTACGTGGTGGTGCGCGCCAACGGCCAGCCGCTCTACACCCTCACCAACCCCGTGGACGACGCCCTCATGGAGATCACCCAGGTGCTGCGCGGGGAGGACCTCCTCTCCTCGACGCCCCGGCAGCTCGCGCTGTTCCGGGTGCTCGTGGAGATCGGCGTCGCCCAGTACGTCCCCGCGTACGGGCACCTGCCCTACGTCATGGGGGAGGGCAACAAGAAGCTGTCCAAGCGGGACCCGGAGTCGAGCCTCTTCCACCTGCGGGACAGCGGCTTCATCGCCGAGGGCCTGCTCAACTACCTCGCCCTGCTCGGCTGGTCCCTGTCCGCGGACGAGGACGTCTTCACCGTCGAGCAGCTCGTCGCGAACTTCGACGTGCGCCACGTCCTGGCCAACCCGGCGCGCTTCGACCTCAAGAAGGCGACCGCCATCAACGGCACCCACGTCCGCAGGCTCGACCCGCGTGACTTCCGGGACCGGCTGGTCCCGTACCTGCAGGCCGCAGGCGTGCTGGGGGAGAGCCTCGACGAGCGGGAGGAGGACATCCTCGACCGCGCGGCCCCGCTGGTCCAGGAGCGGATGAACCTGCTCGGGGAGGCCCCCGAGCTGCTGTCCTTCCTCTTCGCGGCCGACGACGCGATCGAGGTGGCCGACGACGCCCGCAAGCAGCTCAAGGACTCCGCCGGCGACGTCCTGCGCGCCGCCCTGGGCGCCCTGGAGCCCCTCGAGGACTGGAGCGCCCCGGCCCTGGAGACCGCGCTGCGCGAGGCGATCGTGGACGGGCTGGGCATCAAGCCGCGCCTGGCCTTCGGCCCCGTGCGCACCGCCGTGTCCGGACGGCGGATCTCCCCGCCGCTGTTCGAGTCCCTGGAGATCCTCGGGAAGGACTCCTCGCTCGCCCGCCTGCGGACGCTGGCCGCCGAGCTCGGCTGAGCGCCGGCACCGCCCGACGACGGCCCGGCCTCCCCTGCGCGGGGAGGCCGGGCCGTCGTCGTCGCCGGGCGGCGCCCCCTCCCGGAGCCGGCCCCCGGAGGGGACGCCGCCCGGCAACCGGTGGAGCACCGCGGCCGGTGGGGGACGACCCGATTTGCCGACCGCCCCCGGGACCGGTATAGTTCTTTTGCGTTGCGCCGGTCGGTGCGGGAGACCGCAGGGCCGGGGACGACAGTGGGATATGGTGTAATTGGCAACACTACGGTTTCTGGTACCGTCATTCTAGGTTCGAGTCCTGGTATCCCAGCGCTGCTCCACCTCCGGGTGGAGCTGCACCGATCGGTTCCTCCGGCACCCGCCGGGGCACCGGGCGACACGGCCCCATCGTATAGCGGCCTAGTACGCCGCCCTCTCACGGCGGTAACGCGGGTTCAAATCCCGCTGGGGTCACCACGAGAAGCCCCCGGACCACACGGTCCGGGGGCTTCTTCCATGGGTGCGGAGTGCTCGCCCCCCGCGGTCCGCGGAGTTCGGATCCGCCCCCGGAACCTGGTACAGTGTACGAGGCCGGTCGCGGGAAGCCGCGGACCGGCACGGCAGGGCCCCATCGTATAGCGGCCTAGTACGCCGCCCTCTCACGGCGGTAACGCGGGTTCAAATCCCGCTGGGGTCACCACGAGAAGCCCCCCGGACCACACGGTCCGGGGGGCTTTTTTCACCTCCGCACATCGACAAGCAGCCTTACTTCTTGGCTCCGCCCCTGTTAGCGTGGCAGGACAGTCCAGGACCGGCGCCGGGCCCCGTCGCCGACGAGCAAAGGAGCTGACGTGAGCGACACCCCTCAGCACGACGACCTCCCGCTTCCCGACTACGACCACCTGCCCACGGGCGTGCTCGCCACGCACGTGCGCGGTCTCGACGAGGCCGGAGTCGACCAGGTGCTGCGCTACGAGCGTGCGCACGGCAACCGGCTGCCGGTGGTCCAGCTCCTCGAGCGCCGCCTCGAGGAGCTGCGCTCCGGCGCCGAGCCGAGCGGTGTGTCCGCCGAGACCCCGGAGGCCACCCAGGGCGGGAAGGGCTCGCCCGTCTCGCCCGCGACCTCCGGCCCGCCGATCAACCCGCCCTCCCACGGCACTCCCTTCAACCCGACCCAGCCCCGCTGACCCGGATCCGCCGACCCAGCCCCGCTGAGCCGGCCCTACGCACCCCGACCATGCGCAGGCCCGGTCCCGCGCCCCTCCGATCCCCCGACAGGACGGCCATGCACCCCAGATCACTCGCCCGCGCCCACGGCGCGTTCAACATCCTCAGCGGCGCCTGGCCGCTCGTGCACATGCGCAGCTTCGAAGCGGTCTCCGGGCCGAAGGCCGACCGGTGGCTCGCGCGGACGGTGGCGGGCCTGCTCGTGGGCAACGGCGCCGTCCAGCTCTCCGCGGGGGCCTCCGCCGACGCGCTCGCACAGGCGCGGCGGATCGGACTGGGCACCTCGGCCACGCTGGGGGCCGTGGACGCCGTCTACGGCGGGACGGGCCGGATCAGCCGCGTCTACCTCTTCGACGGCCTCGTGCAGCTGGGGTGGCTCACCGCCTGGGCCGCCGCGCGCCGGCCCGACGGACGGAGCGCGCGATGAGGGAGGTCTACGACGTCGTGGTGGTCGGCGGAGGGCCCGCGGGCCTCGCCGGCGCCCTGTGCCTCGCCCGGGCCCGGCGCACCGTGCTGGTCGTGGACGCCGGGGCGCCGCGCAACGACCCGGCCGAGCACATGCACAACTACCTCGGCCGCGACGGGAACTCCCCGAAGGCGCTGCTCGAGGACGGGCGCGCCGAGGTCGCCCGCTACGGCGGCGAGTGCGTGTCCGGCACGGTGGTCTCCGCCGAGGCCCTGAGCGGCTCCGACGAGGCTCCCCGCTTCCGCGTGGAGCTCGCGGACGGCCGGTGCGTGTCGGCGCGCCGGCTGCTGCTGACGTCCGGGCTGGTGGACGAGCTCCCGGAGGTTCCCGGGGTGGCCGAGCGCTGGGGCAAGGACGTCGTCCACTGCCCCTACTGCCACGGCTGGGAGTGGCGGGACCAGCCGATGGCCGTCCTCGCGACCGCTCCCTCGGCGGTGCAGCAGGCCCTGCTGTTCCGGCAGTGGAGCGCCGACGTGACGTGGGTGCAGCACACCGCCCCCTGGCCGGACGACGAGGCGCTGGAGCAGCTGGCCGCCCGGGACATCGAGGTGGTCGCCGAGCGGGTCGCGGCCGTCGAGGCGGGCGAGGACGGGATCACCGGGCTGCGGCTGGCCTCGGGGGAGAGGGTGCCGTGCCGTGCGGTCGTCGTGGTCCCGCGCTTCACGGTGCGTTCGGACGTCGTCGCGGCACTGGGCATGGACCTCGAGGAGGAGCACAGCGACGGGCACGTGGACGGGACCTACGTTCCCTCCGCGCCCACCGGCGGCACCGAGGTCCCCGGGGTCTACGTGGCGGGCAACGTCACGGACCTGCACGCGCAGGTGCTCGCCGCCGCGGCGGCGGGGCTGAAGACGGCCACCGCCATCAACACCGATCTGATGGCCGAGGACCTCCGCCGTGCGGTGGACGACCGCCGAGCAGCTGGGCGATCGCGCGGGTGAGCAGCTCCTGGTCCGAGGGCGGGAGCCGCAGGCACCCGTGGAGGTAGGCGTCGACCTCCAGCTCGCCGACCTCGCTGCCCAGCATGAAGCTGCGGAACCAGACCTCCCGGGGGGCGATCCCGGCCCGCCGCACGGCGCGGCACAGCACCCGGGCCCGGGCCGAGCCCTCGCCGTCGTCCGGTGTCTCGTCGCGCACGGTCGTCTCCTCGCCGTTGTCGTCCTGTGACCTCATGGTCCGGAAGCCCGGGTCCCCGAGGCAAACGGCCGTGCGTGAGGGAGCGCATTCCGTCCCTCCGGTGCGTCCTGCGGCCGCCGGCCGGCCCCTTCACCAGGCCCAGCGGCGCGCGGCCTCCTCGTGGGCCGGGGAGGGACCGTCCTCGGTGACCGCCGTGACGGCCGGGCGGCGGGTCAGGCGGTGCTCGGCCGTGGAGAGCAGCCGCCGGGTGCCGTTGCGGGCCTCCCGGATCCACAGCACGCCCAGTTCGGGGGCGGTCTGCTCCACGACGCCGGCCCAGAGCAGGGTCCGGTGCGACCAGACGTCGACCTCGTCGCCGGGGGAGAGGGTGGTCGGGTCGGGGATCTGGAGATCGAGGCGGTCGAGCACGGCGCACGTCCTTCGGGGGAGGGGGCGGGAACAGGCCCAGGATGCCCCGACCACGTGACGGCGATGTTGCGGGACGGTTGCCTCCACATGTTTCCTCGGCGACCGGCGGTCCTCCCGGCGGCACGCCCCGTCCGGCTCGTCCGCCGGTCCGGGCTCCTCCCGGACCGGCGGACGGTGCGGGTCAGACCAGCGAGGCGTCCACGGTGATGTCCACGGCGAGCGCCTGGGAGACCGGGCAGCCGGACTTCGCCTCGTCCGCGAGGCGGACGAAGTCCTCCGCGGAGACGTTCTCCACCTGCGCCCGGACGGTGAGCTTGACGCCCTTGATGCCCTCACCGGCCACGAAGGTGACCTCGGCGGAGGAGTCGAGCTGGGTGGGCGGGGTGCCGTTCTGCGCCAGGCCGTTGGACAGCGCCATGGAGTAGCACGTGGCGTGGGCGGCGGCGAGGAGCTCCTCGGGGCTGGTCTTGGCGCCGGGGCCCTCCTCCGCACGGGCCTTCCAGTCGACGCTGAACGGGCCCAGGCCCGAGCCGGACAGACCGGTGGTGCCCGAGCCGTTGAAGAGATCGCCGTTCCAGACGGTACTGGCCGTGCTGATGACGGGTTTGGGCATGGTTCCTCCTGAAGATCCACGGCAGGCGGGCGCTCCGCCTGCCGGCGCCGGGGGCGCTGCCTGCCACGGTAACCGATCAGGCTGCTGATGTGACGGCTGCGCCGTCCCGGGGAACCGGTCCCGGCGAGTCGGCCGCCTCGTCCTCCGGCCAACGTCACCCCGGATCCGGTATCGTGTTGTTCGAACACATCTTCGAACAACGCGACGTGGCGCCCGGCCAGGGGCCGCACCGGACGGTCTCATGGGGCCGTGGGCGACGACACGAGGGCCCTCCCCGGTGGGTCCGGGAGGGCCGTCGGGAAGGGAGGGGCGATGGGCCTCGCCGGACGGCTGTCCTGGACCATGCTGCTCGTTGCCGGGCTGCTCGTCGCCGGCACGCTCTCGGTGGCCGTGACCTGGCTCAACGTGTCCCAGGGGCGCTGGGGCGCGCACTCGTGGGCGGTGCTCGGGGACGTCTGGAAGGTGGCCGCGGCCTTCATCCCGGCGGCCGTGGTCCTCGTGGCCTTCCAGGTCTACCGTGCCGACCAGTGGTGGAAGCGCGTGGAGTGGGCCCTCGACGCCGCGGCCGACGACGAGCACCCGGTGCGCCAGCTGGCCGGGCTCAAGGTCCTGAACGAGCTCAAGAAGCCCGGTTCGTGGCGGCCGCCCCCGCAGGACAGCGCGATGTTCCAGGCCGTGGGGGCCGCGATCGAGAAGCACGTGCGCGCGCAGTGGGGACGGGCCGACGACACCGGCGACGGCCCGGAGTAGAGTGGGGCCACGACCCGCCACGGGCGGGCGCGCGCGCACGAGAGGAGGGGGCCCATGAGCGACTTCGCCCAGCGGACCCCGGCCGGCTCCCTGACCTACCGGGCCGCCAAGAAGCGCCGCCGCCTGAAGGCGCTGCCGACGTCCTCCGCGGCGGGCGGGAGTGCCGCCGACCCCGTCGACGCCAAGGAGCTCCACACGGCCCGGACGAGCGACGGGGGCACCGTGCGGGTGGACTCGGAGCTGCGCAAGGAGATCATCGAGGAGGCGGCGCGGCTGGCCTCCGGGCACTGACCGGCCGACACGAGGGGCCCTCCCGGGCGCGGGAGACGACCTCCGTCGTGGCAGGGCGGACCGTGCTCAGGCGGACAGGGTCGCGCCGAGCCCGTGGTGCTCCTCCGGCCCCCGGGCCGGGATCGGGCGGTGCATCACCACGGCCTCCAGTGGCCCCGCCGTCCGCTCCCGGTGCGCGCTGAGCAGCTGGAAGCCCTGCCGGCACCAGAACGTGCGGGCCTCGCGATGGCGGGCGATCACCGACAGCATCAGCTGGCGGCACCCCTGTGCCCGGGCGGCGTCCTGGGCGTGGGCGAGCAGGGCGGTGCCGATCCCTGCCCCGCGGCGTCCCGGACGGACCTGCAGCAGTCCGACGTAGCCGCTGGCCGGGGTCGGCCAGCGGGCCACCCAGTCCAGCAGCCCGACGAGCGTCCCGCCGGCGTCGAACGCTCCCACGAGAGCGTGGGCGGGGGCCCCGGCGCCGTAGGCGGCCGACGACAGGAGCGCGTCGGCGTCCTCGGGGACCGGCTCGCGGTCGAAGCAGATCCTCGTGTGCGCGGGGTCGCTCAGCAGGAACTCCGCGATCACCGCCCGGTCTCCGGCGGTCAGGGTGCGCATCGTCAACACCCGGAACAGGGTAGAGCATCCTCCTGAGAACGTCCGGCCGGCTCCCGCCGGGCGGACGGTACCGCCGCCGGGGCGGACGCGGCTCCGGGTGGGAGCCTCCGGGGGCCTCCCGCGGGGCGGGGGCTCAGGAGGCGGTGTCGAGCTCCAGCTCGGGCAGCGGCACGGGAAGGGCGGCGGAGCGGCGCCGCAGCACCTCCGCGCGCAGCCGGCGGCGGGCGTCCAGCGCGGACGCGGCGGCCTCCGCGGGCGCCTCCCGGGGCAGGAGGAGCTCCACGGCGCCGCGCAGGTGGTCCTCGTGCTCCACGGCCCGGCGCAGCAGGTCCACCGCGACCGGCTCCAGCTCGCGCACGCACGTGAGGTCCACGGTGACCGTGGCGTCCGGCAGCATCGTGCGCGCCCGGCGGAGCACGGGGTGCAGGCCCTGCTGGTTCATCGCGGTGAGCGCCCCCGTGACGTTGACGCGGACGAACTGGCCGTCGAGGTCCACCTCGACGAGGACGGAGATCTTGTTCACGGGGCTGCTCCTTCGGGGGGTGCGCGGCCGGGCGGCCGCGCGGCGGCCCGGCCGCGCAGCGGAACACTAAGCCCACTGCCTGTCGAGGCGCAGGAAAATACTAAGCCCCCTGTTGTTCCTTGTTCAAGTCCGGCCCGGCGGTGCCCGCCGAGCTCCCGTGCGGCCGGCGTCGCGGACCCTCCGTGCCGGCTCCCGGGGTGCGTGCGCCCCCGGCCGGGTGGTCGTGGCGGGCGGGGCGAGGTGCCCCGGGGGTGCCGCCGCACCCTTGATTCATACCCCTAGGGGGTATAACTTCGGGGCAGTGCACCAGCTCCACCGACGACCGAGGAGCCCCCGATGACCACCCCGTCCCACTCCCGTCCCGGGCACGACGGCGGACACGCCGCCGACGCCGCCACCCACGGGCAGGCCATGCCCCACGACCACGCCCACTCGGGCCTCGACGAGGAGCGCCAGGTCCACGCCCACGGCCAGCACGCCGGGCACTCCACGGCGATGTTCAAGCACCGGTTCTGGCTCTCCCTCGCGCTGGCCGTTCCCGTGGTGTCCTTCAGTCCGATGCTCTCCCACCTGCTGGGCTACCACGTCCCCGTGTTCCCCGGGTCGGCCTGGATCCCCCCGGTCCTGGGCACCGTGATCTTCCTCCACGGCGGGGCCCCGTTCCTGCGCGGGGCGCTCACCGAGCTGAGGGCCCGCCGACCGGGCATGATGCTGCTGATCGCCATGGCCATCACCGTGGCCTTCGTCGCGTCCTGGGTCACCACGCTGGGCGTGGGCGGCTTCGACCTGGACTTCTGGTGGGAGCTGGCCCTGCTGATCGTCATCATGCTCCTGGGCCACTGGATGGAGATGCGCGCCCTGGGCGCCGCCTCCGGGGCCCTCGACGCCCTGGCCGCGCTGCTGCCCGACCGGGCCGACAAGGTCACCGACGCCGGCGTCGTCACCGTCCCGATCGCGGAGCTGGCGGTGGGCGACGTCGTCCTCGTCCGCCCGGGGGCCCGCGTCCCGGCCGACGGGCAGGTCGTCGACGGCGAGGCCGAGTTCGACGAGTCCATGATCACGGGCGAGTCCCGGCCCGCCGGCCGCCGTCCCGGGGACACCGTGGTGGCCGGGACGGTGGCCACCGACAACTCCGTGCGCGTGCGGATCGGCGCCGTGGGCGCGGACACCGCGCTGGCCGGCATCCAGCGCATGGTCGCCGCCGCCCAGGAGTCCTCCTCCCGCGCCCAGGCCCTGGCCGACCGCGCCGCCGCGTGGCTGTTCTGGTTCGCCCTGGCGGCCGGTGCCGTCACCTTCCTGGTCTGGGTGCTGCTCGGCGACGTGGACGGCGCCGTCGTGCGCACCGTCACCGTCCTGGTCATCGCCTGCCCGCACGCCCTGGGGCTGGCCATCCCGCTGGTCATCGCCATCTCCACCGAGCGCGCGGCCCGGTCCGGCGTCCTGATCAAGGACCGCCTGGCGCTGGAGCGGATGCGCACGATCGACGTGGTGCTCTTCGACAAGACCGGCACCCTCACCGAGGGCCGGCACGCCGTCACCGGCGCGGCCGTCGTCCCCGGGGTCTCCGAGGCCGAGCTGCTGGCGCTGGCCGCCGCGGCCGAGGCCGACAGCGAGCACCCCGTCGCGCGCGCCGTCGTCACGGCCGCCGCCGGCCACCCCGGGGCCGCCCGGCAGGCCCGGCGCGGCGCCCGCTTCAGCTCCGTGACCGGCCGCGGCGTGCGCGCCGTCGTCGACGGGTCCGAGATCACCGTGGGCGGGCCCAACATGCTCCGCGAGCTGGGCGTGGAGATCCCCGCCGAGATCGCGGGCACGACCGGCGAGTGGGCCGGGCGCGGCGCCGGCGTGCTGCACGTCCTGCGCGACGGGCGCGTGATCGGTGCCCTGGCCCTGGAGGACGCGGTGCGCGAGGAGTCCCGCGCGGCCGTGGCCGCCCTGCAGGACCGCGGCGTGCGGGTCGCCATGATCACCGGGGACGCCCGTCAGGTGGCCGAGGCCGTGGGGCGCGAGCTGGGCATCGACGAGGTCTTCGCCGAGGTCCTGCCGCGGGACAAGGACGCGGAGGTCGCGCAGCTCCAGCGCCGCGGGGCGACGGTCGCCATGGTCGGGGACGGCGTCAACGACGCCCCGGCGCTGGCCCGGGCGGAGGTCGGCATCGCCATCGGCGCCGGCACCGACGTGGCCGTGGAGTCCGCCGGGGTGGTCCTGGCCGGCAACGACCCCCGTGCCGTGCTGTCCATGATCGACCTCTCCCGGGCCAGCTACCGCAAGGCGGTCCAGAACCTGGGGTGGGCGGCGGGCTACAACGTCGTCGCCGTCCCCCTCGCCGCGGGAGCGCTGGCCCCGGCCGGGATCGTCCTCTCCCCGGCCGTCGGGGCTGTGCTGATGTCCTTGTCCACCATCGTCGTGGCGCTCAACGCCCAGCTGCTGCGCCGGATCGACCTCGACCCCGCCCGCCTCGCGCCCGCCGCCGCGGCGGAGCCGGCAGCCCGGGCCCACCGGAGCCCGACCCCGAGGAGGTGAGGAGGACCCCCGGCCCACGCCACCCGAGCTCCTCCTGGCCGCCCTCGCCCGGCCGCCGTCCCGGCCGGGGCGGCCCTGATCGGCGGTCGTCCGGGACGCACCGGCACCGCGGGGCCGGGGCGTCGTCACCGCAGGCTCACGGCCCCGAACGGTCCTCACCGGCCGGGGCCGTGGGCTGCGCCGTGAAGATCGACAGCAGCTCCCCGACCTCGTGCGCGGCGATCGCCGGGTGCCGGAACGGCCGGTGCCCGTCCACCGTGTAGTGGGTGCGCCGGCCCACGCGCCGCCGTGCCAGGTAGCCGGCCTCCTCCAGCTCCTTGAGGATCGCCAGCGTGGTCCGCACGGTGATCCCCACCCGCGCCGCGATGTCGCTGACCCGGGCGTCCTCGGCCTGCGCCACGGCCAGGAGGACGTGTCCGTGGTTCGTGAGGAACGTCCACGCCGGGCGCTGGACCGGCGGGGCGGCGTCGTGCTGGTCCGGGGTCATGGCGACCATTCTGCTCGCCCCGCGCCGTCCGCGCCCACCGCGCCGGCACCCATCGGGCCGACGGGCGGCGGTGGGGGCGGGGCGGGGCAGAGGTCAGCGGAGGTCTCCCCCGTGCTGCCGGTCCTGGTGCCGGCCGTCCCGCTCCGGGTGCGGGGACCGGCGGCGGGGCCAGACGGGCTCCAGGGCGGCGTCCTCGGCGGCGGTGGCCACCCGGAAGGGCGGGTCGGCCGGGGTGGGGAGGGCGCGGCGGCCCGCACCGCGGGTGGCGGCCAGGCTGGCGAGGATGGAGACGGTGATGATCGTGGCGACCACCGCCAGGGAGATGCTGGTGGGGATGTAGAACACGTCGATCTTCAGCAGCATCTTGATCCCCACCCAGATCAGCACCAGGGCCAGCCCGATCTTGAGGTAGACGAACCGGTGGATCAGGTCCGCCAGCAGGAAGTACATCGCCCGCAGCCCCAGGATCGCGAAGGCGTTGGCGGTGAAGACCAGGAACACCTCCTCGGTGACGGCGAAGATCGCCGGGATGGAGTCCACGGCGAAGACCACGTCGGTGACCTCGATCAGCACCAGCACCGCCAGCAGCGGGGTGGCCAGCAGCACCCCGTCGCGGCGCACGAGCAGCCGCTGGCCGTGGTAGGCCTCGGTCATCGGCACGAACCGGCGGAAGCCGCGCAGCACCGTCGAGGCCTCGGGGTCCAGGTGCTCGTGGCGCTGACGGATCATCCGCCACCCGGTGTAGAGCAGGAACGCGGCGAAGACGTAGAGGATCCAGGAGAAGTGCTGGATCAGCACCGCCCCGGCGGCGATGAAGACCCCGCGCAGCACCAGCGCCCCGAGAACGCCCAGGAACAGCACCCGGTGCTGGAACGCCCGCGGCACGGCGAAGTGGCTGAAGACGATGGCCCACACGAACACGTTGTCCACGGCCAGGGACTTCTCGATCAGGTATCCGGAGAAGTACTGCTGCCCGTACTCCGCCCCCCACCGCAGCCACACCAGCACCCCGAAGCCGACCCCGAAGGCCACCCACACCGCCGACCACACGGCCGCCTCAGCCACCCCGATCACGTGGGCGCGGCGGTGGGCGAACAGGTCCACGGCCAGCATCACCACGATGAAGCCGACCACCGCGGCCCAGACCCACAACGGCACATCCATCACGAGAACCTCCCGATCGATCCGATCGGAGGTCTCTCCCGGCCCGCGGCGGGGCCCGCCCCGCCGGACCCCGCCCACGGGGTCGAAGTGACGGCGGAACGTCGGTGGGATACTCCCCTCCCTGTACCGAACAGTGAAGCGCAGTTCATGCTTTGCGTCAAGGGGTGCCGCGGGCGTCGTGGCCGGTGGCAGGGCCTCCACCGCGCTCGCCCGGCGTGCCCGGCGCCGCCGGGCCGGGCTCCCGGGCTCTTCACCGGCTGCACCACCGCCGGCGGTGTTCCCGGTGCTACGCTCCTCGTGAGTTGACCAGGCAGCTCGGCGATGACGACGGGCCCGTGGCAGGTGCCCGCCCCCACCGCTCTCCTCGAGCCCCGATGGTGGTGACGACCGTTCTCCAGCACCCGAACCCCGCGGGACCCTCTCCCGCGCTCTCGCCCACGGCCGGGCCCGAGGCCCCGCCCGCGGCGGGCCCCCTCCGCACCTTCGGGGTGGAGGAGGAGCTGCTCCTCGTGGACGCCGAGACCCTCGACCCGCTGGCCGTGAGCCGCCTCGTCGTGCGCCGCCACGCCGAGCGGGTGCGCGGGCGCGCTCCTGCCCCGCGGCACCAGGTCACCACGGAGCTGCAGCAGGAACAGCTCGAGGTGGCCGGGCCCCCGGTGACCCGGCTCGCCGACCAGATCACCGCCATCCGCCGGGGCCGTGCCCTCGCCGACGCCGCCGCCCGGGAGGTGGGCGCCCGCGTCGTCGCGCTCGCCTCCCCGGTCTCCCCGGCCCTGCCGCACCTGGTGCCCGAGCCCCGCTACCGCCGGATCCAGGAGCGGTTCGGGCTGATCGCCGCCGAGCAGCTCACCTGCGGGTTCCACGTCCACGTGGGCGTGGCGGGCCCCCACGAGGGCGTGGCCGTGCTGGACCGGATCCGGCTTTGGCTGCCCGTCGTGCTGGGGCTCAGCGCCAACTCCCCGTTCTGGTACGGCCGGGAGACCGGGTTCAGCAGCTTCCGCTACCAGGCGTGGCTGCGCTGGCCCACCGCCGGGCCCACGGAGCGCTTCGGCTCCGCGGAGGAGTACGAGCGGCGCTGCGCCGCCCTCCTGCGCTCCGGCGTGCCGCTGGACCGGGGCATGCTCTACTTCGACGCCCGGCTCTCCGCCCGCTTTCCCACCGTGGAGGTCCGCATCGCGGACGTGTGCCTCGACGCCGAGCACGCCGGGGTGCTGGCGGCCCTGGTCCGGGCCCTCGTCGAGACCGCGGCCCGGCAGTGGCGGGCCGGCCTGCCCGCGGCACCGGTCGGGGCCGCGCAGCTGAGCGCGTGGACGTGGCAGGCCAGCATGGCCGGACCCGACGGTCCGCTGGTCAGCCCCGCCTCCCAGGCTCCCGCCCCCGCCGGGGAGGTCGTCGCGGAACTGCTCGAGCACGTGCGCCCCGCCCTGGCGGCGAGCGGCGAGCAGCAGCACGTCGAGTCCGTGGTGGCGTCCGTCCTGCGGGACGGCAGCGGCGCCCGCCGCCAGCGGGAGGCCCGTGCCGCCCGGGGGGAGCCGCGCGACGTCGTGCACGCCGCCGTCGCGGCGACCCACCGCTGAGCGGTGCCCGGTGAGCCGGCCACGGTCGTGACAGCGGCCGCCGGCGCACCGCCCCCGATCCCACCCCCGATCCCGACCCTCCGTTCCCGACCCTCCGTTCCCGACCCCGAGGAGAACACCGTGCCCCGACCCCCGGCGAAGCACCCCGCTCTGGCGAGGCGGCGCCTCGCCGTCGGCGCCCGCACCGTCGACGTCCGCGGCACCTTCGACCGCGCCCGCCCGCCGGTCGTGCTCGTGCACGGCATCGGCGTGTCGGGGGAGTACTTCCTGCGCTTCGCCGACGTGCTCGCGGCCGACCACGACGTCTACGCGCTCGACCTGCCCGGCTACGGCACCACACCCCGGCCGGAGCGCCCGCTGGACGTCCAGGAGCTCGGCGAGATCACGGCCGGCACGATCGCCGCGCTGGGGCTGGACGCGCCCGTCGTCGTCGGCCACTCCATGGGCTGCCAGATCGTGGTGGACACCGTCAAGGACCACCCCGGACTGTGCGCGGGCTACGTGCTGATCGGGCCCACCGTGGACCCGGACGCGCGCACCGCCCTGGCCCAGGGCCGGCGGCTGCTGCAGGACACCCTGCGCGAGCCGCCGCCGACCAACGCCGTGATCTTCCGCAACTACCTCCGGATGGGACCGCTGCGCTACCTGCGCACCACGCGCCACATGCTGGCCGACCGGATCGAGGACGACATCCGCGGCTGCGCGGCGCCGGGGCTCGTGGCCCGCGGGGCCGACGACCCGATCGCCCCCCGGCCCTGGGCGCAGCGCCTGGCCCGCGCCGCGCCCGACGCCCGTTTCCTCGAGATCCCCGGCGGCGCCCACGCCGTCCAGCACACCCGACCCCAGGAGCTCGCCGCCGCATGCGCACCCTTCCTCGCCCTCCTCGCCGCCCGTCGCCCCGGGCCCCGCACGGACTTCCCGAGCGCCTCCCCGACCGGCTTCCCCGGCGCCTGACCGCAGGGGCCGCCGAGACCGGCAGCAACCTCGCCGCCTGGGCCAGGGACTACGCCTACGCCCTGCGCTGGCAGGCCTCCGGGCTCCTGCGCCGGCCGGACCCCCTCGGCTACCGCCGGGGCGCCCCGGACCGACCGGCCGTCGTGCTCATCCCCGGCATCTACGAGAGCTGGACGTTCCTGCTGCCCGTGGCCGAGCTGCTGCGCGGGCACGGCTACGGGGTGCACGTCGTCGAGGACCTGAAGTACAACACCGGGACCATCGAGGAGATGGCCCGGCTCGTGGACCGCCACATCCGGGACGAGGGCATCGAGCGCTGCGTGCTCGTGGCCCACAGCAAGGGCGGGCTGATCGGCAAGCGGCTGCTGTCCCACCACAACGACGCGACCGCGATCCAGGGCCTCGTGGCGATCAACACCCCCTTCACCGGGTCCAAGCTCGCCTACCTGCTGCCCCTCCCGGCGATCCGCGTGTTCCTGCCGCACTCCCCGGAGCTCACCGAGCTCACGTCCAGCCGGCACGTGGACCAGCACATCGTGTCCATCTACGGCCGGTTCGATCCGCACATCCCCGGCGGCAGCAGGCTGGAGGGGGCGCGCAACGTGCAGCTGGAGACCCGCGGGCACTTCCTGCCGCTCAGCGACCCGCGCGTGCACGAGGCCGTCGTGGACGGCGTGCGGACGCTCTCGCGCTGAGCCCTCCGGGCGCTCCGGCGCCGGGACGGGCCCGTCCGACGTCCGAGGCGCCTGCTACTCTCGCGCCACCGTCCGTGCCTGCGCCGGAGGCCGGGAAGCCGGGGCGGCGGACGACGTCGGAGGGATCGGTGGGACCGTGGGCGTGCTGGGGCTGTCGCCGTTCCAGGCGTGGGAGCTGGTGGTCTGGGTGCTCCTGATCGCCGTCGTGGGGTGGGGCGCGGCCCGGGCCCTCGTGTGGTTCGTGCTGCGCTACGGGCAGGACACCCGGTGGGGGCGCAGGACGCGGACGCGGCTGGGCCTGCGCAGGGCGCGCGACGACCTGCTGGACCGCCATGCCCGCGGGGAGATCACCGAGGAGGAGTACCGGGAGCGGCTGCGGATCCTCGAGCAGGAGGGCCGGGCCGGTCAGTGAGCACGGGCAGCGCCGCGGCGGGGGCTGACGTGCGCCCAGCAGGCTGACAGACTGGGGGCGTTCGTGCCCCGCCCCGCCGGCGGGGCGAGACCGCCCGCGCAGAGGAGACAGCCATGTCCGACAACCCCAACCCGATCGAGCTGCAGAAGCACCTCGGCGGCCTGGACTACCCGGTCAGCAAGGAGGACGTCGTGCGGAAGGCCGAGGACTCCGGGGCCGGCGACACCGTGCTCGAGGCGCTGCGCAACCTCCCGGACAAGACCTTCGAGAAGCCCACGGACGTCACTGAGGCCGTCTTCAACCAGTAGGTCAGGACCCGTCCCCGGGGTCCCGTGCCGCGGACGCCCGCGGCGCGGGGCCCCGCCGCGCCCCGGGGCGGCGCGGGAGGAGGCCCGGGGTGCGACGTCATCGTCGACGCTTCGGCGCCCGGGTCTTCACCCGGGGCGACCACCGGGCTACTGTCGGCGACGTGACCGCCGGAGCGCACCCGCGGGCCGCCGATCGCACCCCCCACCGCAGGGCCGGTGCCCGGGAACCGTCCCGGCGCCGCACGGACGAAGGAGCGGGACCATGACCCACGTGACAGCGATGCTCGAGGCCTACCCGAAGGACCTGGGCGGGGTGGACCGGGGCAAGCTGGCGGCCTGCATCGCCGCCTGCTTCGAGTGCGCCCAGACCTGCACCGCGTGCGCGGACGCGTGCCTGTCCGAGGACATGGTCGCCCAGCTCACCAAGTGCATCCGCACCAACCTGGACTGCGCGGATCTGTGCGGGGCGACCGGGCGGGTGCTGTCGAGGCACACCGGCTACGACGCGAACATCACGCTCTCGGCGGTGCAGGCGTGCTGGATGGCGTGCAAGGCCTGCGCCGACGAGTGCGAGAGGCACGCGTCCATGCACGAGCACTGCCGGATCTGCGCCGAGGCCTGCCGGCGCTGCGAGGCCGCGTGTGCGGAGCTGGTCGACGCGCTGGGCTGAGCCCGGCGCCTCGCCACGGGCGGATCCCACGGCGCGCCTGTGCGCGCCGTGGGATCTCCTCGTTCCGGCCCGGCCCCCGGCGCCCGGGGAATAGTCCACCGGGAGGCCCCGTTGCCCGGGCATGAGAGCACTGGCCTACGCACGCTACGGCGACCCCGACGTCCTCGAGCTCACCGAGCTGCCCCTGCCCAAGGTCCCGCCCGGATGGGTGCTGGTGAAGGTGCGCAGCGCCGCCGTCAACCCCGTCGACTGGAAGATCATGTCCGGGGGCTTGGACGCCCTCATGGAGGTCCAGTTCCCCGTGGTGCCCGGCTGGGACGTCGCCGGGGTCGTGGAGTCCGTCGGCATCGACGTGCCCGAGTGGTCCCCGGGCGACGAGGTCGTCGCCTACGCCCGCACCGACTGGGTGCACGGCGGCACCATGGCCGAGTACGTGGCCCTGCCCTCGCGCCTGCTCGCGCCGAAGCCCGCGTCCTCGGACTGGGACCGGGCCGCCGCCCTGCCGCTGGCCGGGCTCAGCGCGTACCAGGTCCTCGGCCGCCTGGGAGTCGCCGCCGACGAGACCGTGCTGATCCACAACGCCTCCGGCGGCGTGGGCGGCTTCGCGGTCCAGCTCGCGCTCGCCCGCGGCGCCCGGGTGATCGGCACGGCCTCGGAGGCCAACCACGACTACCTGCGCGGGCTCGGCGCCGAGCCGGTCGCCTACGGGGACGGCCTGCCGGAGCGCGTCCGCGCGCTCGCGCCCGGCGGGGTGGACGTCGTCGTCGACCTCGTGGGCGGGGTCGTGGAGCAGACCCTGGCGGTGCTCGCGGGGGGCGGCCGGCACGCCTCCATCGCCGACGACGCCGTCGAGGCCCACGGCGGCACCTGGATGTGGGTGCGCCCCTCCGCCGAGGACCTCACGCAGCTGAGCCGCCTGGTCGACGGCGGCGCGGTGCAGGTCGAGCTCGCCCGGACGGTCCCGCTGGACGAGGCCGCGGAGGCGTACCGGCTCAGTGCGCAGGGCCACGTCCGCGGCAAGATCGCCGTCCGGATGCCCTGAGCCCCGCCGGGCCCCGCCCCTCCGGGCCCGGTGCGTGCACCCATGCCCCCCGCGAGCGCGGGGGCATGGGTGCACAGCAGGCTTACTGGCACAATGAGGCTGTGACCGACCAGACGGAGATCCTCAGAGCGCTCGAGGACGCGCGGGCCCTGCTCGCGGCGTCGAGCCTGCCGCTGTCCACGAGCACCGTCCTGCGGGAGCGGGAGGACGTCCAGCGGGCGGTGGCCCAGCTCGACGACTACGTCCTGCCCCGGGTGCGCTCCCTCGACGCCCCGCTGCTCGCGGTGGTGGGCGGCTCCACCGGCGCGGGCAAGTCCACGCTGGTCAACGCGATCGTGGGCCACCCCGTGACCCGGTCGGGGGCGATCCGCCCCACCACCCGCCAGCCCATCCTCATCCACCACCCGCGCGACGCCGAGGCGTTCTCGACCCAGCGGGTGCTGCCGCACCTGAGCCGGATCCACGCGCGGAAGGTCACCCCCGCCGGCTCGGGCGCCGCGGACACGTCCTCGCCCCGGTCCCTGCCCGGCACGGCGGACGGGCAGGCGCTCGTGCTGCTCGCCGAGCCGCGCATCCCGGAGGGCGTCGCCCTGCTCGACGCCCCGGACGTGGACTCGATCTCCGACGAGAACCGCCGCCTCGCCGGCCAGCTGCTGGCCGCCGCCGACCTGTGGCTGTTCGTCACCACCGCCAACCGCTACGCCGACGCCGTCCCGTGGCGTCTGCTCGTGGAGGCCGCCCAGCGCGACATCACCGTGGCCGTGGTCCTCGACCGGGTCCCGCCGGGGCTCGAGGCCGAGATCCAGGAGGACCTGGGGCGGATGCTCGCCGAGCAGGGCCTGGCCGACGCCCCCGTCTTCGTGGTCCCGGAGTCGCCGCTCAACGAGACCGGGATGCTGCCCCCGCCCGTCGTCGCCCCCGTGGTCGACTACCTCGCCGCGCTGGGCCGCGACGCCGCGGCGCGCTCCGAGATCGCCCGCCGCACCCTCGGCGGTGCCGTGCGCTCGATCGCCGACCGCACCGACGCGGCCGGTGACGCCGTGCTCGCCCAGCAGCGCGTCGAGGCGCAGCTGCGCGCGGACGTCGAGCGGGCGTTCGAGGAGGCGCTGGCCTCCGTCGTCGACTCGACCCGGGACGGCACGCTGCTGCGCGGGGAGGTGCTCGCCCGCTGGCAGGACTTCGTGGGCACCGGCGAGTTCTTCCGCAACCTCGAGGCCGGGGTCGGGCGGATGCGCGACCGGCTGACGGCGTTCTTCACCGGCCGGCCCGCCCCGGAGGTCCAGGTCGAGGAGGCCATCGAGACCGGCCTGCAGACCGTGATCGTCGAGGAGGCTGCCCGCGCGGCCGAGACCGCCGAGCGGCGCTGGCAGGCCGAGACCGCCGGGCGCGTGCTGCTCGGCGACAGCGACCTCGGCTCCCTCCCCACCGACTTCCCCGAGCGCACCGCCGAGCAGATCCGCGCGTGGCAGAGCGACCTCATGGCGCTCATCCAGCGCGAGGGCGCGGGCAAGCGGACCCAGGCCCGGGCGATGTCCCTGGGCGTCAACGCCCTGACCGTGATCCTCATGATCGGGGTGTTCTCCATGACGGGCGGGCTCACCGGGCTGGAGGTCGGCATCGCCGGCGGCTCCGGCGTGGTCGGGACCAAGCTCCTGGAGGCCGTCTTCGGCGAGGACGCCGTGCGGCGCATGGCCGAGGAGGCCCGGCGCAACCTCGAGGTGCGCATCCACGAGCTCATGGACGAGCAGGCGGACGTGTTCCTGCGCCGCCTCGACGTCCTGGAGGGCCACCCGCAGGCCCACGAGCTCAAGGCCGCCGCCGAGCGGGTGCGCGCCGCCGGGCGCGGCGTGGGGGACGGCACCACCGGGAACCCGGGCGGGGACCCGGGCGGCAGCTCCGCCGTCGACGGCACGGGGGAGCGCCGGTGAGCCCGGCGAAGCAGGCCGCCCCGACCCTGTCCGAGCGGCTCACGGCGCTGGCGCGCGCCACCGACCTCGCCGAGGGCCGTCTCGACGACGACGCCGTGGCCACCGCGCGCACCGTGCTCGACCGTGCCGCCGAGCGCCGCTCCCTGTCCGCCGACCACACGGTGGTCGGTTTCTTCGGGGCCACGGGCTCCGGGAAGTCCACCCTGTTCAACGCCGTCGTGGGCCGGGAGATCGCCCGTACCGCCGCCCGCCGCCCCACCACTTCCCAGCCCCTCGCGGCGGTGTGGGGCGAGGCCGGCAGCGAGCCCCTCCTGGACTGGCTCGACGTCGCCCAGCGCCACCACGTCGACACGCCCCTGCCCACCGGGCAGGAGGACGCGGGCCGCTGGAGCCGCGTCAAGGGGCGGTTCACCGGCGCGCCCGCCCCCGAGGCCCCCGGCGGGCTGATCCTGCTCGACCTGCCCGACTTCGACTCCGTGAGCCTGCACCACCGCACCATCGTGCAGCGCCTCGTCGGGATGGTCGACGTCGTGGTGTGGGTCGTGGACCCGCAGAAGTACGCGGACGCGATCATCCACCAGGAGTTCATCGCGCCCCTGGCCCGGCACGGCGCCGTGACCATGGTCGTGATGAACCAGGTGGACCGGCTCCCGCCCGCCGAGGTCCCCGCGGTGATGCGCTCCCTCGAGGAGCTCGTGGCCGAGGACGGGCTGCCGACCACCGGGCTGTCGAAGCCCGTGGCCGTCTCCGCGCTCACGGGGGAGGGCGTCGAGGCCCTGCGCGCCCGGATCCGGCAGGTCGCCGACTCCCGGGCCGCGGCCGGGGCCCGCCTCGACGCCGACGTCACCGACGCGGCCGAGCTCCTCGCGCAGGCCTCCGGCGGCGGCGAGCCGGCCGGGATCACCCCGCAGGCCGAGGAGCGGCTCGCCGACGGGCTCGCGCAGGCGGCCAACGTGTCCGGCATCGCCCGGGCCGCCGGGAAGTCCTACACCCTGCACGCCACCGGGCACACCGGGTGGATCGCCACCCGCTGGCTGCAGAAGTTCCGCAAGGACCCGCTGCGCCGGCTCAACCTCGACCGCGGCGACAGCGTCAACCCCGAGGTCAACCGCACCTCCCTGCCGCCCCTGGGCGCCGCCCAGCGGGCCGCCGCGGACTCGGCCGTGCGCACGTTCGCGCACGACGCGGCCTCCGGCGCGGCCGAGCCCTGGACCCGTTCCCTCCGCCAGGCCGCCCGCACCCACGAGGCGCGGCTGCCCGACGCGATCGACCAGGCCATCGCCCGCACCGACTTCCGGGCCCGCCGCACGTCCTGGTGGTGGATCGTCTTCGACGTGCTGCAGTGGCTCGCGATGCTCGCCGTGGTGGCCGGCCTCGTGTGGCTGCTCGGACTGTTCCTACTCGAGTACTTCCAGATCCCGGTGCCCCCGCCGCCCTACGTCGAGGGCTTCCCGCTGCCGGTGCCCACGCTGCTCGTGCTGGCCGGGGTGGTCCTCGGGCTGTTCCTGGCCCTGACCGGGCGGATCCTCGCCGGCTTCGGCGCCCGGATGCGGGAGCGCTCCGTGCGCCGGAAGCTGCGCGCGTCGGTCGCCGAGGCGGGACAGCGCACCGTCGTCGAGCCCGTGCGGGCGGAGCTCGAGGCCTTCGCCGCCTTCCGGGCGGCGCTGGCGGCGCTGCGGCGCTGAGGCCCCTAGTCCGGGCGCTGCTCCCAGCGGCGGGCGGCGACCGGGTCCAGGGCGACGATCCATCCGCCCGCGACGCCGACGGCGAGCAGTACGGTGGCGAAGCCGATCGCGGGCGCGCCGTCCCACGCCAGGGCGTCGCCGTACCTCACCAGGGCGATCGCCTGCAGGAGCGCGAAGACGAGGGCGCTTAGCCCGAGGGGGCGGACGGTGCGGGCGTCCCCCCTCCACCGGGCATACGCCGCCGCCCACCCCAGGCCGACCAGCCAGGCCCCGAGCGCCCTCGCCGTGAGCGGGGTCAGCGGCCAGGGCCACAGCGTCGCGGCCTGCGCGGGCAGTGCCAGGAGCGCGGCGCCGACCGTCAGCTGCGCAGCGGCGATGCCCCCCAGGAGGAGCCGCAGCCCGGGCGGCAGAGGCGCTCGGGCCACCGCCGCGCAGTCCGCGGCCGGCTGCCGGGACCGGGTCTGGCGCCGGCTGACGACGAGCATCGCCACGGGCACCCCGGCGTAGATGGCCAGCCACGCCCAGGCGGCGACCCGGGCCAGCGGCGGGTGGTCCGGCGACAGGTGGAAGCGCTCGAGGTGGAGCAGGGTCACCGCGAGGGTCAGTGCCGTGAAGACGAACACCGGCCAGACCGCCAGCCTCGCCCGGTCCCAGCTGGCGGAGCGGGCGCCCGCCACCTCGAGGACCGCGCTCGACCAGTACGCCGCGCCGAGGAAGACGGCGGTCATGGGCGGCTCGATGGTCCAGGCGCACCAGTCCGCGGTCCGCAGCGGGAACACGAAGAGCACCAGCCCCGCGAGGAACACCAGGAACGCGGCGACGTAGAGCAGCCTCCGCACCGACGGGACCACCGCGGCGGCCTCAGCCGAGGGGCGCATCGCCGACCGGCTCCTCGGGGACGGCCGCCCGGACCGCGGGCGGCGGGTGCTCGGCGAGGTAGCCGTGCAGGAGCGAGACCACGGTCGCGCCGTCCCCGACAGCGGTCGCCACCCGCTTGATCGAGCCGGCCCGGACGTCGCCGATCGCGAAGACTCCCGGCATGCTGGTCTCCAGCGGCAGCGGGGCCCTGGCCGGTCCGGCGTCCCTGGTGTCCCAGGTGCCGCCCGTGCGCAGGAACCCGGAGCGGTCGCGCAGCACCGTGGCGGGCAGCCACGACGTCCGCGGCGCCGAACCGATCAGCACGAACAGGCCGGCCGCCTCGATCTCCTCGGTGGAGGCTCCGCCGGGGCCCCCGGTGGCGGCGACCTCGACGGCGGCGAGGGACCCGTCCAGCTCTCGGGCCCCCACGACCACGGTTCCGTAGCGGATCGTCACGTTCCCGGTCGCCTCGAGCTGGGCGATGAGGTAGTCGGACATGGTCGCGGCCAGGGAGGGGCCCCGCACCAGCAGCGTCACGTGCTCCGCGTACCGCGCGACGTGCAGGGCGGCCTGCCCGGCCGAGTTGCCGCCGCCCACGACGCAGGCAGGCTGCCCGGCCAGCGACGGCGCCTCGGAAACGGCGGCGCCGTAGAAGACGCCCCTGCCGACCAGCTCCTCCAGCCGGGGCACGCCGAGGCGGCGGTAGTCCACGCCCGTGGCCACCACGACCGTGCGGCCCCGCACGACCCCGCCGTCGGACGTCGTCACCGTGCGCACGGCCCCGTCGGCCCCGAGGCCCTCCACCTGGCGCATGAACAGGAAGTCGGTGCCGAAGACCCAGGCCTGCTGGAAGGACCGGTAGGCCAGGTGGGCCCCGCTCACGCCGCGGGAGAAGCCCGGGTAGTTGCGGATCAGCGAACTGGTGCCGGCCTGGCCCCCCACGGCCTGCTGCTCCACGACCATCGTGGAGAGCCCCTCGGACGAGGCGTACACCGCCGCGGCGAGTCCGGCGGGGCCGGCGCCGACGACGACGACGTCGAAGACCTTGTCCGTCGGCGGGGGCCGGTTCAGCCCGAACGCGTCGGCGATCTCCAGGTTGCTGGGGTTCACGAGGACGGTCGGCGGGGAGGTGAACTCCAGCACCAGGACCGGCAGCTCGGGCTCGTGCAGGCCCAGGCCCGCCAGCATCCGCTGCGTCGCCGCGGACCCGACCGGGTGGAAGCCCACGGGGATGTGGTTGCGACCGAGGATGTCGCGCAGCGAGTGGGTCCGTCCGTCGCGCTGCTCCCCGATCAGCCGGACCGCCTCGAACCCTCCGCCCTGGGCGAGGTGCCAGTCGTCGAGGGCGTCGGTGATCGCGCCGTGGAACTCCTCGTCGCGGGGGCCCTCGGGGCGCAGGACGAGCAGGTCGGCGTGGCCCCGGGCGACGGCCCCGAGCACGGCGGGGGCGCTGGCGAAGTCGCCCCAGGTCACCGCGACGGCCCGTTTGGCGGCCGGGTGGTCGACGTAGGCGCGCCGCAGGAAGTCCAGCCCGTCGCGGTCGGCAGGACCGTAGCACCCGACGATGAGGGCCACCGCGCGATGCCAGCGGCGGAGCCCCTCGAGCACCGCCCGGGCATGGGCGTGGTCGCCGCAGACCACGACCTCGTAGTCGGCGCCGTAGCGCCGGCGCAGCTCGTCTCCCAGGATTGCCCGGGAGACCGGGTCCTTGGTCGCGAGCAGCATGACCGGAGCCGAGTCATCCATGGCCGCCACCTCCGGGCGGGTTCCTGGCCGGATGGCGTTCACGCTACTCGCGCGGGAATCCGGGGCGCAAGAGGAGCTCTGCGGGCCCCGGCGCTCGCAGGCACGGTCCCGGCGCTACTGCGCGGCGGCCCGCACCGCCTCCGTGAGCTGGCGGGCCGCCTGCACCACGACCTCGGCGTGCAGGCGCCCGGGCTGGCGGGTGAGCCGCTCGATCGGCCCGGAGATGGACACGGCGGCGATCACGCGCCCCGACGGCCCCCGCACCGGCGCCGACACCGACGCGATCCCCGGCTCGCGCTCGCCCAGCGACTGGGCCCAGCCGCGGCGGCGGACCCCCGCCAGGACCGTGGCGGAGAAGCGCGCGTGCCGCAGCCCCTCGAGCAGGCGGTCGTGGTCCTCCCACGCCACGAGGACCTGGGCGGCGGAGCCCGCCTTCATCGACAGCTGCGTGCCCACGGGGATCGTGTCCCGCAGGCCGATGGGCCGCTCGGCCGAGGCGACGCACACACGCCAGTCGCCCTGCCGGCGGAAGATCTGCGCGGACTCCCCGGTGGCGTCGCGCAGCTGGACCAGCACGGGCCCGGCGGCGGCGATGAGCCGGTCCTCGCCCGCGGCGGAGGCCAGCTCCACGAGCCGCGTGCCCAGCACGAACCGGCCCTGGATGTCGCGGCCCACGAAGCGGTGGTGGGCGAGGGCCACGGCCAGGCGGTGGACCGTCGGGCGGGCCAGGCCCGTGGCGGTCACCAGCTGGGCCAGCGTGGCAGGGCCCGCCTCGAGGGCGTCGAGGATCATCGACGCCTTGTCGACCACGCCCACACCGCTGGGCGAGGAGCCGGCCGGCAGGTCGAGGCCCTCGCCGCTGCCCACCCCGCCCAGGGGACTGCCCAGGGGCGCGCCGGACGGGTCCATGTGTCCAGATGTGTCCATGTGCTGATACTGGCGTCTCAGCATGTGAGAAGCAAGCCGAAAAGCTGGTCTGCGGGCGACGTCGGCACGGACCATGGGAGCACCACGTTCCTCAGGCGGCGCGCCCATCCGGCGCGGCCCCAGGCAGCACGGAAGGATCCGCCATGCCGGACACCCAGTCCACGACCCCCTCCCCGATCTCCGCGACGTCCGCGCCCTCCGCCGCCCCGGCGCCCGGACGCACCCTCGCCGAGAAGGTCTGGGCGGACCACCTCGTGCGCAAGGGTGAGGACGGGCAGCCGGACCTCCTCTACATCGACCTCCACCTGCTGCACGAGGTGACCTCCCCGCAGGCCTTCGAGGGGCTGCGGCTGGCCGGCCGGGGGCTGCGGCGCACGGACCTGACCATCGCCACCGAGGACCACAACACCCCCACGCAGGACATCTTCTCCCGCATCGCCGACGACACCTCCCGCAAGCAGATCGAGACCCTGCGCGCCAACTGCGCGGAGTTCGGCGTGCGCCTGCACTCGCTGGGCGACGCCGAGCAGGGCATCGTGCACGTGGTGGGCCCGCAGCTGGGCCTGACCCAGCCCGGGATGACCGTGGTGTGCGGCGACTCCCACACCTCCACCCACGGCGCGTTCGGCGCCCTGGCCTTCGGCATCGGCACCTCCGAGGTCGAGCACGTCATGGCCACCCAGACCCTGCCGCTCGCGCCGTTCCGCACCATGGCCGTCAACGTCGAGGGCACGCTGCGCCCCGGGGTCTCGGCGAAGGACGTCATCCTGGCCGTGATCGCGAAGATCGGCACCGGCGGCGGGCAGGGCTACGTCCTGGAGTACCGCGGCTCCGCGATCCGGTCCCTGTCGATGGAGGCGCGGATGACCATCTGCAACATGTCCATCGAGGCCGGGGCCCGGGCCGGGATGATCGCCCCCGACGAGACGACGTTCGACTACGTCAAGGGCCGCCCGCACGCCCCCGAGGGCGCCGACTGGGACGCGGCCGTCGAGTACTGGCGCACCCTGCGCAGCGACGACGACGCCGTCTTCGACGCCGAGGTGTTCCTCGACGCCGACGAGCTCGAGCCGTTCGTCACGTGGGGCACCAACCCGGGCCAGGGCGTGCCGCTGTCCCAGGCGGTGCCGGACCCCGAGCAGCTCGGCGACGAGAACGACAAGGCCAACGCCCTGCGGGCCCTGGAGTACATGGGCCTGACCGCGGGCACGCCCATGAAGGAGATCCCGGTGGACACCGTCTTCCTGGGCTCCTGCACCAACTCCCGGATCGAGGACCTGCGCGCCGCGGCCGAGATCGTCAAGGGCCGCACGAAGGCGCAGAACGTCCGCATGATGGTGGTCCCCGGCTCCGCGAAGGTGCGCCTGCAGGCCGAGGCCGAGGGCCTGGACAAGGTCTTCACCGCGTTCGGCGCCGACTGGCGCTTCGCCGGGTGCTCGATGTGCCTGGGCATGAACCCCGACCAGCTCGCCCCCGGGGAGCGGTGCGCCTCGACGTCGAACCGCAACTTCGAGGGCCGCCAGGGCAAGGGCGGGCGCACGCACCTCGTCTCGCCGGTCGTGGCCGCCGCGACCGCCGTGCGCGGCACGCTGTCCTCCCCGTCCGACCTGGCCTCCGCCTGACCGGCGCCCCACCCGAAGGAGACCTCCCATGGAGAAGTTCACCACCCACCGGGGCGTCGGCGTCCCGCTGAAGCAGTCCAACGTGGACACCGACCAGATCATCCCCGCCGTCTACCTCAAGCGGATCACCAAGACCGGCTTCGACGACGCCCTCTTCGCGGCCTGGCGCAAGAACGAGGACTTCGTGCTCAACCGGGAGCCGTACCGCCACGGCTCCGTGCTGGTGGCCGGGCCCGACTTCGGCACCGGCTCCTCGCGCGAGCACGCGGTGTGGGCGCTGCGCGACTACGGGTTCAAGGTCGTGATCTCCTCGCGCTTCGCCGACATCTTCCGCGGCAACTCCGGCAAGCAGGGCCTGCTGGCCGCGCAGGTGGACCAGGCCGACGTCGAGCTGCTGTGGAAGCTGATCGAGGAGCACCCCGGCACCGAGATCGAGGTGGACCTCGAGTCCCGCACCGTGACGTGCGACACGGTGACCGTGCCGTTCTCCATCGACGACTACACGCGCTGGCGCCTGACGGAGGGCCTCGACGACATCGGGCTGACCCTCCAGCACGAGGACGAGATCACCGCGTTCGAGGCGGCCCGCCCCGCGTTCAAGCCCACCACGCTGCCCGCGCGCACCTGAGCCCCACGGCGGAGCCCCGGCCCGGCGCAGCCCTTCGGGGCCGCCGGGCCGTGCGCTGTTCCGGACCCGGCGGCCCCGGCCGTGTCCGGGGGCGCTCCGCGGGGAAACTACACTGTACGGGTGCCGCCTCCGCTCGGGGGGCGGACCGGCAACAGCAGATCGGAAGGTCATGAGCAGCGCACTGCACATCACGGGCGGGGTCCCCCTCTCCGGACAGGTCACCGTGCGAGGTGCCAAGAACCTCGTTCCCAAGGCCATGGTGGCCGCCCTCCTGGGATCGACGCCCTCCACCCTGGCCAACGTGCCGGAGATCAAGGACGTCCAGGTCGTCACCAACCTGCTGTCGCTGCACGGCGTGGAGGTGGGCCGGGAGGACGGCGTCCTCACCCTCGACCCCTCGAACGTCACCACGGCGCGGCACGCGGACATCGACGCCCACGCCGGGGACTCCCGGATCCCGATCCTGCTGTGCGGGCCCCTGCTGCACGCCCTCGGCGAGGCGTTCATCCCCGACCTCGGCGGCTGCAAGATCGGCGACCGGCCGATCAACTACCACCTCGACGTGCTGCGCCACTTCGGCGCCCGGGTCGAGAAGCTCGCCAACGGCATCCGGATGAGCGCCCCCCACGGGCTCACCGGCGCCAAGGTCGAGCTGCCCTACCCCTCCGTCGGCGCGACCGAGCAGGTGCTGCTCACCGCGACCCGCGCGGAGGGCCACACCGAGCTGCGCGGCGCGGCCACCGAGCCCGAGATCATGGACCTCATCGCCATCCTGCAGAAGATGGGCGCCATCATCACCGTGCAGACCGACCGGGTGATCCGGATCGAGGGCGTGCCCGAGCTCACTGGCTACCGCCACCGGGCGATGCCCGACCGGATCGAGGCGGCCTCCTGGGGCTCCGCGGCCCTCGCCACCGGCGGCGACATCTTCGTCGCCGGCGCCCGGCAGTCCGACATGATGACCTTCCTCAACACCTTCCGGAAGATCGGCGGCGGCCTCGACATCACCGAGGACGGCATCCGCTTCTTCCACCCCGGCGGGGACCTCAACCCGCTGATCGTGGAGACCGACGTCCACCCCGGCTTCATGACCGACTGGCAGCAGCCCCTCGTCGTCGCCCTGACGCAGGCCAAGGGCGTGTCCATCGTCCACGAGACGGTCTACGAGAACCGCTTCGGCTTCACCGGGGCGCTCAACCGGATGGGCGCCACCATCCAGCTGCACCGCGAGTGCCTGGGCTCCGTGCCCTGCCGGTTCGGGCAGCGCAACTTCGTGCACTCCGCCGTGATCTCCGGGCCCACCCCGCTGCGGGCCTCCGAGATCAACATCCCCGACCTGCGCGGCGGCTTCTCGCACCTCATCGCGGCCATGGCCGCCGCGGGCACCTCCCACGTGACCGGCGTGGAGCTCATCAAGCGCGGCTACGAGCACTTCACCGACAAGCTGACGGGGCTCGGGGCGTCGTTCGAGCTCGACGGCGAGTGAGCCGGTCCCGCCGATGAGCCGCACCTCCGACCGCAGCCTCTTCCGCGTCCTGGCCGGCGTGGTGAAGCCGGTGTACCGGCTGGTCGCCCGGATCAGCTGGACGGGGGAGGAGCACTTCCCCGCGGAGGGCGGGTTCGTCGTGGTGGCCAACCACCTCACCGAGCTGGACCCCCTCACGCTCGCCCTGACCCTCTACGACAACGGGATCATGCCCCGGTTCCTCGCGAAGGAGTCGCTGTTCCGCGCCCCCGTGCTCGGGACGGTGCTGCGGGCGACCGGCCAGGTGCCGGTGCTGCGCGGCACCGCCGACGCCGCGGCCGCGCTCACGGCCGCCCGGGCGGAGCTCGAGTCCGGCGGGGCGGTCGTCGTCTACCCCGAGGGCACCCTGACCCTCGACCCCGAGCAGTGGCCGATGGCCGGGCGCACCGGGGCGGCGCGCCTGGCCCTCGCCACGGGCCTGCCGGTCGTGCCCGTCGCGCACTGGGGCGACCAGGAGGTGCTCGGCCGCGACCCCTCGGGGAAGCGCTCCGTGCGCCTGTTCCCCCGCCGGGAGGTGCGGGTGCGGATCGGCCCGCCCGTGGACCTGTCCCCGTGGCGCGACGACGTCCCGGAGCTGGAGCACCCCGCGGGGACCGACCGCGCCCGGCTGGAGGACGCCACCGAGGCGATCATGCGCGCCGTCACCGCCGAGCTCGCCGTGCTGCGCGGCGCCGAGGCCCCGCCCCGGCCGTGGGACCGCCGCCGAGGAGGACGACTGTGACCGGGGCCGACGCCGTGCCGGGCACCCTGCCGGCCGCCCGGTCCGCAGCCGGCCCCCGGAAGGCCGCCGTCCTGGGCGCCGGCTCCTGGGGGACCACCTTCGCGAAGCTGCTCGCCGACAGCGCGCGGGAGACCGCCCACGCCCGCCAGGAGCCTCTCGCGCGCACCGTGGTGCTCTGGGGTCGCGACGCCGCCGCCATGGACCACGTCGCGCGCACCCACGTCAACGACCGCTACGTCCCCGGGATCCGGCTGCCCGAGCGGCTGGCCGTCACGGGGGACCTCGCCGCCGCGGTGCGGGGCGCGGACCTCGTGGTCCTCGCCGTGCCCGCCCAGTCGCTGCGCGCCCAGCTGCCGGCCGTGGCCGCGCTCATCGACCCGGACGCCGTCGTCCTGTCGCTGGCCAAGGGCCTCGAACGGGACACCGGGCTGCGGATGAGCGAGGTCATCGCCGAGGAGCTCGGGCGGGACACGGGCCTGGGCGCCGAGCACTGGCGGGCGCGCACGGGCGTGCTCTCCGGGCCGAACCTGGCCATGGAGATCGCCGAGGAGCAGCCCACGGCCTCCGTCGTGGCCGCCTCCGACCCCGCCCTCGCCGCCTGGGTGGCCCGCGCCTGCCGCACCCGCTACTTCCGCCCGTACACCAACACCGACGTGGTGGGCACGGAGGTCGGCGGCGTGGTGAAGAACGTCATCGGCCTGGCCGTGGGCATCGCCGACGGCCGCCACTTCGGGGAGAACTCGAAGGCGTCCATCATCACCCGCGGGCTCGCCGAGACCACCCGCCTCGCCCTGGCCCTCGGTGGCCGGCTGGAGACCCTCTCCGGGCTGGCCGGGATGGGGGACCTCGTGGCCACGTGCTCCTCCCCGCTGTCCCGCAACCGCACCGCGGGCCGGCTGCTGGGCCTCGGCAAGACGATGGCCGAGGTGGAGGAGGAGATGACCCAGACCGCGGAGGGCATCAAGTCCGCGCCCGCCGTGCTCGCCCTGGCCCGCGGGCACGGCGTCGACATGCCCATCACCGAGGCCGTGGTCGCGGTCCTGCGGGAGGAGATCGACGTCGACGACCTGGCCCCGCTGCTGCTGGGCCGCGAACTCAAAGCCGAAGGAACCGATTCATGACCCCCCACACCTTCCCGGTGCCGGACACCGCCGCCCGCCCCTGCGTCGCCGTGCTCTTCGGCGGGCGCTCCAGCGAGCACTCCATCTCCCTCATCACGGCCCGCGGCGTGCTCCAGGCCATCGACCGGCGGAAGTGGGACGTCGTCACCGTGGGCATCGCCACCTCCGGGGAGTGGTTCCTGTACCCGCAGGAGGAGCTCGAGCGGCTGCTCGAGCAGAGCCCGATCGCGGAGCTGCCCGTGGGCGAGGAGCGCGTGAGCCTGCCCCTGGAGGTGGGGGAGAGCGAGCTGCTCGTCCGCCAGGCCGGCCCCTGCGGGGAGACGGTCACCCGCGACCGACACATCGACGTGGTCCTGCCCCTGCTGCACGGGCCCTTCGGCGAGGACGGCACCCTGCAGGGCCTGCTCGAGCTCGCCGACCTGCGCTACGTCGGCTGCGGGGTCACCGCCTCGGCGATGGGCATGGACAAGCACTTCATGAAGCTCGCCTTCGAGGCCGCCGGCCTGACGGTCGGGCCCTACGCCGTCGTCACCGACCGCCAGTGGCGGCGCGACCCCGAGGACGTGCGCGCCCGGATCGCGGCGCTCGGCTTCCCGGTGTTCGTCAAGCCCGCCCGCGCCGGGTCCTCGTTCGGGATCACCAAGGTGGACGGGCCCGAGGGCCTCGACGCCGCGATCGACGCCGCGCGCGAGCACGACCGGAAGCTCGTGGTCGAGGCCGGCATCCCGGGCCGGGAGATCGAGTGCTCCGTGCTCCAGGGCCGCGGCACGGACCCGGCCCGCACCTCGATGCCCGGGGAGATCGAGATCGTCGACGAGCACGCCTTCTACGACTTCGAGGCGAAGTACGTCTCCCAGGCCTCCGCGAAGCTCAGCTGCCCCGCGGAGCTGCCCCAGGAGGCCGTCGACGCCATCCGCGCCGACGCGGTCACCGCCTTCGAGGCGCTCGACGGCGAGGGCCTGTGCCGCGCCGACTTCTTCTACACCCCCGACGGGCGCGTGGTGATCAACGAGGTGAACACGATGCCCGGGTTCACCCCGATCTCGATGTACCCGCGGATGTGGGCGGAGTCCGGTCTCCCCTACGGGCAGCTGATCGACGAGCTACTCACCCTCGCCCTGGAGCGGCCGGTCGGCCTGCGCTGACCGGCCGGCGCCGGCGGGTGCCGCCGGCCGGGAGGACCGGTGCTCGGCGCCGCCCGCCGGGGCCCTGGCCGGCGTGGCGGGACGCGCGTATCGTGGACGGAGGTCGAGCAGGGGCCGTGGGACACCGCATGCGACGAAGGATGCTCTCATGGACCACAAGCTCTCCGTGCTCGTCCAGGTCGACCTCGACGGCCACGACGTGCGCCTGTTCGTCACCGGATGCCTGACCGAGGTCAACCAGCACGCTCTCTACCCCCTGATCCGCCGCGCCAGGACGCTGATCCCCCCGGTGACGGTCAGCGTGGACCTCACCGCCGCCGAGCACGTGGAGGCGATCGCGGTGGACCTGCTCCGCTGGGCGGTCGACCACGACGCCGGCATGGAGGGGGCCAGCCCGGTGGAGCTGCTCACCCCGACCGGGCTGCCCGACCACCCGCCCGCGCCGGCCCGGATCACCCACCACCTGCGGGCCCCGGGATGGGCGCCGGCGTGAGCGGGCGGTCCCGCGGGGGTGTCCGGCCGTGACCCGGGCGCGGGCACCGCGTCAGAGCCCCTCGAGGGTGTCCTGCAGGTCGAGGCACTGCCGCTCGGCCGGGATCTGCCCCACGGCCGAGCCGAGCTCCACCAGCAGGGTCGAGGAGGCGACCGCGTCGCTGTCGAAGACCACCTCGACCGCGGGGTCCCGCCCGAAGGTCGTCGCCGTCCAGGTGGCCCCGCCCTCCTCGTCCTGGCGGATCAGCCAGTCCACACCGTTCACGGACGAGCACGGGTCCGTGGTCGGCCCGGGCGGGGCGACCCCGCAGCGCACGACCGCCGCGGTGGGCTCCCCGTAGGCCGTCGTGCCCTGGCTCGTGGTCTCCCGCTGCCCGTGCTCGCCGACGACCTCGGGCATCGCCACCATCGCCGCCGCGCACCCGGGGTCGGCGGCGTTCTCGGCGGGATCCACGCTCACGGCGGGGGTGCAGCCGGTGAGGACGGCGGCCAGGGCGCCCGCGGCGAGCAGGGCGCGGGCAGGGCAGGGGAGGGGGTGCGAGGGCATGCCCCCAGCGTAATCCGGGCCCGGACCCCCGTACCGCGTCCGGGGCCCTCGTTAGGATGGCGCCATGATCCGACCCCCAGCGGACCCGCCCCCGCCGTCCCCGTCCCGCGACGCGAGCGCGGCCGCCACCGTCGGGGACCTCTCGGAGGCCGAGCTGCTGGAGCGGGTGCTGCCCCTGCTCGTGCGCCCCGCCGACCGGCACGTGCTGCTCGGGCCCGGGGACGACTGCGCGGTGGTCGCCGCCCCCGACGGGCGCTTCGTCGTCACCACCGACACCCAGGTCCAGGACCAGGACTTCCGCCTGTCCTGGCCCAGCGGCGTGGTCACGACCGGCTTCGACACCGGGGTGAAGTGCGCGGCCCAGAACCTCGCCGACGTCGCGGCGATGGGCGCGGTGCCCACGGCCGTCGTCGTCTCCCTCACCCTGCCGCCGGAGACCCCCGTGTCCTGGCCCGAGGACTTCGCCCGCGGCCTCACCGCCGGGTTCGCGGCCATGGGGGCGGACCGCTGCTCCGTGGTCGGCGGGGACCTCGGCGCCGGCCGCGAGCTGTCCGTCACCGCGACCGTGACGGGGGACCTCGAGGGGCGGGAGCCCGTGCGCCGCTCCGGGGCGGGCGCGGGCGGGGTGCTCGCCCTCGCCGGGTCCACGGGCCGCGCGGCGGCCGGCGTGGCGCTGCTCGACGACCCCCGCTACCGCCCCGGCGCCGATTCCGCCCTCGACGAGCTCGCCCGGGCGCAGCTGCGGCCCTGCCCGCCCGTGCCCGCCGGTCCCGCGGCCGCCCGCGCGGGGGCCGCGGCCATGATCGACCTCTCCGACGGCCTGCTGCGCGACGCCGGGCGGATCGGCGCCGCGAGCGGCGTCGTCGTCGACCTCGACGGCGCGGCCGTGGCCGCGCTCGCCGAGCCGCTGCGCCCGGCCGCCCGGCTGCTGGGCACGGACCCGCGGACCTGGGCGCTGACGGGGGGCGAGGACCACGGGCTGCTCGCGGTGTTTCCACAGGCCACCCCGCTGCCGGAGGGGTTCCGTGCGATAGGCTCGTGTGCGCCCGCGCCTCCCGCGCACGACGGCCCCCATCCCCGGGTGCTGCTCGACGGACGAGCGCCTGACCTCGCCCTCGGGCGCCGGATCGGCGAAGGATGGGATCACTTTGCACCATAGGATCGGCTCGAACGCGGTCGTCATGCGGCGGTGGCTCGACCTGGCCCACCGCGAGCTCGTGCGGCACAGCCCCGTCCTCGACGCCCTCAACGTCTTCCCGGTCGCGGACTCCGACACCGGGACGAACCTGTCCGCCACCGTGCGCGCCGCCGCCGAGGCCGCCGCGGTGATCGAGACGGGCGACGTCGGGGAGCTGCTCGCCCTCGCCGGCCAGGCGGCGATGGAGGAGGCCCGCGGCAACTCCGGCAGCCTCTTCTCCGTGTTCCTCACAGCCGTCGGCAAGTCCCTCGAGGGGCAGACGCGGCTGACCGCCGAGACGGTCCGGCTCGCCCTGCACGCTGGCCACGTGCGCGCCTGGAGCGTGCTCTCCGACCCGGTGGGCGGGACCCTGCTCTCCGTGCTCGAGGCGGTCGCCGCCGTGCCCGTGCCCGCGGAGGTCGAGGCCGGGTCCAACCAGCAGCTCAAGGACTTCCTGCACGCGGTCGACGGCGCCGCGCGCGCCGCGGTGCTCGCCACCCCGGAGCAGCTGGAGGTCCTGCGCGAGACCGGCACGGTCGACGCCGGGGCCCTGGGCATGCTCATCGTCTTCGACACCCTCGCGCGCACCGTGGGCGGCGACGACCCCGAGGACGCCGCCGCGCTGGACCGGCTGCTCGCCTCCGCCGCCGCGCAGACCCTGCGCCCCCTCGACGCCCCGCACGCGGTGCACGGGGGCGTCGAGGTGATGTGCACCGTCGAGCTGTCCCCGCTGGACGCCGCCGAGCTGCGCCACGAGCTCAGCGAGGTGGGCACCAGCGTGATCATGAGCGCCGTGACCGAGTCCGGGGACGCCTACCGCTGGCGCGTGCACGTGCACGTCGGGCGCCCGGAGGACGCGCTGGCCGTGATCGGCGCCCGGGGCGAGCCCCTCAACCTGTCGGTGACGTCCCTGTCCGAGCCGTCCCAGGCGTCCGGGACGTCGCGGGCCGACGGCCGCGCGGGATGAGGTCCGGCTGAGATGACCCGGTCCCCCGGCGCCGGGGCGTTCCCCGGCCCCCTCTCCGAGCTCGACCAGCCGCTGGCCCGGCTGCTGGGCCGGTCCACGGCCGACCAGCTCGCCCGGCAGCTCGGCGTGAGCACGATCGGCCAGCTGCTCGACTACTTCCCGCGCAAGTACATGCCCCGCGGCGAGCTCACCCCCTTCTCGGAGCTGCGCATCGACCAGCAGGTGACCATCGTGGCCGAGGTCGTCCACGCGTCCACCCGCCAGATGCGCTCCCGGCGCGGGTCCATCACCGACGTCGTGATCACCGACCGCGCCTCCTCCGACCCCCACCGCCTCTTCGAGGACGGGGACCCCGGCCCGGGACGGACCATGCGGCTGAGCTTCTTCAACGCGTGGACCGCCGCCAAGGACCTGCCCCCGGGCACGCACGCCCTGTTCTCCGGGAAGGTCGGGCTCTACAACGGCTCCGTCTCCATGACCAACCCGCACTACGCCATCCTCGACCCGGACGCCCCCGAGGCGGGGGAGTCCGCCGAGGAGCGGGCGGGCCGGCCCATCCCGATCTACCCGGCCACCGCCAAGCTGACCACGGACAAGATCGCCCGCGCCGTGCACTCCCTGCTGCCGGTCGTGGACTTCGGCGCCGTCCCGGACCCCCTCCCGGAGGACATCCGGGCGCGGGAGCGGCTGATGGGCCTCGAGGAGGCCTACCGGCAGATCCACCGCCCGCGCGACACCCGCGCCCACGGCGAGGCGCGCCGCCGCTTCCGCTACCAGGAGGCGTTCCTGCTCCAGTGCGCGCTCGCCCGCCGCCGGATCGAGCTCGCCGCCCACCCCACCACGGCCCGCCGCGGGGCCCCCGGCGGGCTGCTGGGCCGGTTCGACGCCGCCCTGCCGTTCGAGCTCACCGCCGGCCAGCGCGCCGTGGGCGCGGAGCTCGCGGCCGAGCTCGCCGGCACCCACCCCATGAACCGGCTGCTGCAGGGCGACGTCGGCGCGGGCAAGACCCTCGTGGCGCTGCGGGCCATGCTCCAGGTCGTGGACTCGGGCGCGCAGGCCGCGCTGCTCGCGCCCACCGAGGTGCTCGCCGCCCAGCACCAGGGCTCCGTGCTGCGCTCGCTGGGTCCCCTCGGCCGCGGCGGACAGCTGGACGGCGACCCCGACGGCACCCAGGTCGTGCTCCTCACGGGATCCATGGGCGCCGCCGCCCGCAAGCGCGCGCTGCTGCAGATCGCCTCCGGCGAGGCCGGGATCGTCATCGGCACCCACGCCCTGCTCTCCGAGGTCGTGCAGTTCGCGGACCTCGGCCTGGTGGTCGTGGACGAGCAGCACCGCTTCGGCGTCGAGCAGCGGGACCGGCTGCGGGACAAGGCCGGGCGCCCGCCGCACCTGCTGGTGATGACCGCCACGCCCATCCCGCGCACCGTGGCCATGACCGTCTTCGGGGACCTCGACGTCTCGGTCCTCGACCAGCTCCCCGCCGGGCGGCAGCCGATCACGACCCACACGGTGGGCCTCGTCGAGCACCCCGGGTGGGAGCAGCGGCTGTGGCGCCGCGCCCGGGAGGAGATCGACGCCGGCCGGCAGGTCTACGTCGTGGCCCCCAAGATCGGCGACGACGACGAGCCCGCCCCGTTCTCCTCCCTCGCCGAGTCCGCCCTCGCGGCCGCGACCGAGGACGAGGCCGAGGCGGCGATGGCCTCCGTGACCTGGCTCGCCGAGCTCGTCGCGCACGAGCCGGCCCTGCAGGGCGTCCGGGCCGAGGTCCTGCACGGGCGCCTCGACCCCGCCGAGAAGTCCCGGGTGATGCAGGAGTTCGCGGACGGCGCCGTCCAGCTGCTCGTGTGCACCACGGTGGTCGAGGTGGGCGTCGACGTCCCGAACGCCACGCTGATGGTCATCGTCGACGCCGACCGCTTCGGGATCTCCCAGCTGCACCAGCTGCGCGGGCGGATCGGGCGCGGCGGCCACGCGGGGACGTGCCTGCTCGTCACCCGCCGCCCGGCGGAGCACCCGTCCCGGGAGCGGATCGACGTGGTGGCCGGGTCCACCGACGGCTTCGAGCTCGCCCGCGCGGACCTCGAGCTGCGCCGGGAGGGCGACATCCTGGGCGCCGCGCAGTCCGGGGGCCGCTCGACCCTGCGGCTGCTGCGGGCCCTCGACGACGCCGAGCTCATCGAGCGCGCCCGCCGGGACGCCGTGACGATCCTCGGCGAGGACCCGCAGCTGCTGGAGCACCCCGAGCTCGCCGAGGCCATCGAGCGCTACCTCGACCCGGACGCCGAGGCGTTCCTGGACCGGGGATGACGGGGATGAGAGGAGCCGCACCGTGAGCAGGATCGTCGCCGGGGCCGCCGGCGGACTGCGGCTGCAGTCCGTGCCGGGCCAGGGCACCCGGCCCACCACCGACCGCGTCAAGGAGTCGCTCTTCGCCCGGCTCGAGGCCTGGGACATGCTCGAGGGCACCCGGGTCCTCGACCTCTTCGCGGGCTCGGGGGCCCTGGGCTGCGAGGCCGCGAGCCGCGGCGCCGCCGCCGTGACCCTCGTGGAGCGCCACGCCCCGGCGGTGCGGGTCTGCCGGGCCAACGCCGCGGTGGTCCACCGGGCGCTGGGGCGCGACGGCGTCGTGGCGGTCCGGCAGGGCTCCGTCCGGGGCTACCTGGCCGAGCCCGGCGAGGGCCCGTGGGACCTCGTGCTCGCCGACCCGCCCTACCCGCTGCCCGAGCCCGAGCTCGCGCAGACGCTCGCGCTGCTGGCCGGGCGGCTGCGGGAGGGGGGCGTCGTCGTCGTCGAGCGCTCCTCCCGCTCCCCGGAGCCGGCCTGGCCCCCGGGGCTGCGCCGCTTCGAGCACCGGCGCCACGGCGAGACGACCACGTGGTTCGCCGAGCCCGACGAGGCCGACCCGGGCGACGAGGGCGGCGACACGGCCGGCTGAGCCGAAGCCGGCTGCGGGGAGGCCGCACGCCGACCCGGCACACTGAATACCGCACACCGAACGAACGGAGACAAGGTTCATGAAGATCACGGTTCTGGGCACGGGCTACCTGGGGGCCACGCACGCCGCGTCGATGGCGGAGATGGGCTTCGAGGTGCTGGGGCTGGACGTCGACCCGGCGAAGGTCGACGCGCTGTCCCGCGGCGAGCTGCCGTTCCACGAGCCGGGTCTGGGCGAGCTGCTGCGCAAGCACGTCGGCACCGGCCGGCTGCGCTTCACCACGAGCTACGAGGAGGCCGGGGCCTTCGGCGACGTCCACTTCGTGGGCGTGGGCACCCCGCAGCGCCCCGGCGGGTTCGCCGCGGACATGCGCTACGTGGACGCCGCCGTCGGCTCGATCGCCGCCGCCGCCACGCGCGACTGCGTGATCGCGGGCAAGTCCACGGTCCCCGTCGGCTCCGCCCGGCGCCTGGCCGACCTCGCGAAGGCCTCGGCCCGGGCGGGCGTGAACGTGGACCTCGTGTGGAACCCCGAGTTCCTGCGCGAGGGCTACGCCGTGGAGGACACCCTCTCCCCGGACCGGATGGTGCTCGGCGTGGACGGCGGCGCGGGGGAGGCCGTGATGCGTCAGGTCTACTCGCGCCAGCTCGGCGCGGGCGTGCCGCTGATCGTCACCGACTACGAGACCGCCGAGCTGGTCAAAGTCGCCGCCAACGCGTTTTTGGCCACGAAGATCTCCTTCATCAACGCCCTGTCGGAGCTCACCGAGGTCGTCGGCGGGGACATCCGCACGCTGGCCGACGCCATCGGCCTCGACGACCGGATCGGGCGGAAGTTCCTCAACGCCGGCGTCGGCTTCGGCGGCGGCTGCCTGCCCAAGGACATCCGGGCGCTGCGCGCGCGGGCCGCCGAGCTGGGCGTGGAGCAGTCCGTGCGCTTCCTCGCCGAGGTCGACGACGTCAACGTCCGACGCCGCGAGGCCACCGTCCAGGCCGTCACCACGATGCTCGGCGGCTCCGTGGTCGGCAAGCACGTGGCCGTGCTCGGGGCCGCCTTCAAGCCGGACTCCGACGACGTGCGCGACTCCCCGGCCCTGGACATCGCCGCACGCCTGCACTCGATCGGGGCCGAGGTCGCCGTGTACGACCCGAAGGCGAACGCCAACGCGGCCCAGCGCTACCCGCGCCTGGACTACGTCGACTCGCTGGAGGCCGCCGTCACGGGCGCGGAGGTCGTCGTGCTGCTCACGGAGTGGGCCGAGTTCAAGGCGATGACCCCCGAGCAGCTGGACCCGCTCGTGGCCGCCCCCCAGATCCTCGACGGGCGCAACGTCCTGTGCCCGGAGCGCTGGGAGGCCGCCGGCTTCACCTACCGGGCGCTGGGCCGCCGCGCGGTGCCCGCCTGAGCCGCCGGGGTCCCCGCGGCGGCCGGGAATAGGACGGGCCGGCTCCGCCTTGAACGGGTCAGTGATGTATCAACATCAGTCGTCGCGCCGCCGCCCGGGCACCCGCCGCGGGCGGCGGCCCCTCCCGGAAAGGCAGTGGTCATGGACCGGACAGCGGAGCACACCTACACCCTCGCCGTGCTGAGCGCGGGGCTCGGGGAGCCCTCGAGCACCCGCATGCTCGCCGACGTCCTCGCCGCCGCGACCGCGGACGCGCTGCGCGAGCGCGGCCACCGCGTGCGGACCGAGGTCGTCGAGCTGCGGGAGCGGGCGGTGGACATCGCCCACGCCTTCGTCACCGGCTTCCCGGCCCCCGCGCTGCAGGACGCGCTCGGGACGGTGCTGGACGCCGACGGGCTCGTGGCCGTGACCCCGGTGTTCAGCGCCTCGTACTCGGGGCTGTTCAAGTCCTTCTTCGACGTCGTGGAGCACCGGGCGCTCGCCGGCAAGCCCGCGCTCGCCGGCGCGACCGGCGGCACGGAGCGGCACTCGCTGGTGCTCGAGCACGCCGTGCGGCCCCTGTTCTCCTACCTCGGCCTGCAGACCGCGCCCACGGCGGTCTACGCGGCCCCGGACGACTGGGGCCGGGGCCGCGGGCCGGAGGGCGCCCTGCAGGAGCGGGCGCGGCGGGCGGGGACGGAGCTGGCGGAGCTGATGCTCCGGCGCGGCCCGGCCCGCCGGGCCGACACCGTGGGGGAGTCGCTGCCCTTCGAGCAGCTCCTCGCCAACGTCTCCCCGCGCTGACACTCCCGCGGGCCGATCTCCCCCGCGGGCCCGGCGGGGCCGGGCGCGCTGCGCGGCCGGCCCCGCCGGGCGACCCGGGCCTCAGTCCCCGTAGTGCTCGAAGATCAGGTCGTCGGTGTTCTTGTCCAGCTGCATGGAGCTGCTGTGCTGGATGAGGCGGGCCACGGTGCTGGCCTCGCTCTCCGGGACGACGAGCAGGTACTCCTCCACGCCGTCGTCGAGGGTGAGCTCGAACGTGTACGCCCCCGAGTCCCCGTCCCCCGTGCTGCTGCGGATCACGTCCACGTTCGTGACCCGGCGGATGTTCTTGCCCTGACCGGCCGGCATGATGCCTCCTTCGGAAAGTGCCCCCTGTCCGAGGCCGGGCCCGCGCCCGGAGGACCGGGTCCGCGCTGCCGCCTCGGCTGTCGAGGGCGGCCCCGCGGGACCGCCCGCCCGCACCGGTGCGCCGCTTCCTCGCCCGCCGCGGGTGAGCCTCACGCTAGCCACCGGCCCCGCCCGTGCCAACGGTGCCGGCGGTGCTTACGGTGTGTGACGGGCGCGGGCCCGCACCGCCGGGCCCGGCGGTGCGGGCTCAGGCCCGCAGGCGGCCCGCGGCCTGCTCGAGGACCTCGGTGCGCTTGCAGAACGAGAAGCGCATCCACGGGGCGTACATCTCCCGCTGCCCGGGCGAGCACAGGGCCGTGACGGGGATGCCGACCACGCCGGCCCGCTCGGCGAGCAGCGGGGCGAGCGCCGCCGCGTCCGCCACGCCGTGGCGCGCGCACAGCCCGCCGACGTCGGCCACGACGAAGAAGCTGCCCTGCGGCTCGTACGCGTGGGCCCCCGCCGCGGCCAGGCCCTCGAGCAGCACGTCGCGGCGCCGCCGGTAGTCCTCGCGCAGCCCGTCGTAGAAGGCGTCGGGCAGGCGCAGGGCCGCGGCCGTGCCGGTCTGCAGGGGCGTGGGCGCGCTGTAGGTGAGGTAGCCCTTCGTGGCCCGCACCGCCCGGACCAGCTCCGCGGGGCCCGTCACCCACCCGACCCGCCAGCCCGTGGCCGAGAACGTCTTGCCCACCGAGGAGACGGTCAGGGTGCGCTCCGCCGCGCCGGGCAGGGCGGCCAGGGGGCGGTGGCGGCCCGTGTAGCGCAGGTGCTCGTAGACCTCGTCGGTGACCACCAGGCAGTCGTGCTCCGCGGCGAGCGCGGCCACGCGGGCGAGCATGGCGTCGTCGAGGACGGTGCCCGTGGGGTTGTGCGGGTCGTTGAGGAGCACCATGCGGGTGCGGGGGCCGAAGGCCGCCGCGAGGCGGTCCGGGTCGGGGGTGAAGTGCGGGGGCTCGAGCGGGACCGTGACCAGCCGGGCGCCGGCGAACTCCACGACCGCGCCGTAGAGGTCGTAGCACGGCTCGAACGTCACGACCTCGTCGCCGGGGCGCAGGAACGCGAGCAGGCTCGCGGCCAGGCCCTCCGACGCGCCCACGGTGACGACGACGTCGGTGGCGGGGTCCAGCTCGATGCCGTAGAAGCGGCGCTGGTGCTCGGCGACGGCCTCCCGCAGGGCGGGCAGGCCCGCCACGGGGGTGTACTGGTTGCCGCCCCCGCGCAGGGCGGCGGCCGCGGCGTCGAGCATCTCCGGCGGCCCGTCCACGTCGGGGAAGCCCTGGCCGAGGTTGATCGCCCCCGTGCGCCCGGCGAGCACGGACATCTCCTCGAAGATCGTCGAGGACGGCACCCCGGCGCTGTCGAGCAGCCCGCCGCCGTGGGCGATGCGCTCCCAGGGGAGGCGGGCGAGGTCCGGGGCGGCGGTGGTGTCGCGGGCGTCCATGCGGGCCAGTCTAGGCCGCGGCCCCCGGGCGGGGCGCGGCGGCCGCGCCCCTAGGATGGGGCGCATGCACCGCGCCATCTGCCCCGGCTCCTTCGACCCCATCCACCACGGCCACGTGGAGGTCGTCGCGCGCGCGGCGGCCCTGTTCGACGAGGTCGTGGTCGCCGTCTCGACGAACCCGCACAAGCGCTACCGCTTCGACCAGCGCCAGCGCCTGGCCCTGGCCGAGGAGAGCCTCGCCGGGATCGCGGGAGTCGTCGTCGAGCCCATGGGGGAGGGGCTGCTCGCGGAGTACGCGGCGCGCCGCGGGGCCGTGGCGCTCGTCAAGGGCCTGCGCTCGGGTGAGGACTACGCCTACGAGGTGCCCATGTCCACCATGAACCGCCACCTCGGCGGCGTGGAGACCGTCTTCCTGCCGGGCGACCCCCGCTTCCTGCACGTGTCCTCGACCCTGGTCAAGGAGGTCCAGGGCCTGGGCGGGGACGTCGCGCCGTTCGTGCCGGCCCCCGTGCTGCGGGCCCTCGGGGGCTGAGCCCCGCCGGGGCGCCCCGGCGCGCCCGGGGCCGGGCCCGTTTGAGTAGGGGAGGGGCGGCGCGCTAACATGGTCTGTCGGTCAGAATTTCACCAGGAGTTTGTCATCAGCCGCGAGAACAGTTCGCCCCTCATCATCGGTGTCAGGGACCTCGAGCACCGCCCGGGGACCATGCGAACCCTGGACGGAGTTGTGCCCGCGCCGAAGAACTTCGGCAACGCACTCATCGGCGCCCCGGAGGGCTCCGACATCGATCTGAACCTCCGGCTGGAGTCCGTCCACGACGGGATCCTGGTCTCCGGCACCGCTGTCGTCGCCATCCACGGCGAGTGCAGCCGGTGCCTCGACCCGATCGACTACGATCTGGACGTCGACGTGCAAGAGCTCTACCTCTTCGACGCCACCACCGTTGGTGGGGAGACCGTCGAGGACGACCAGATGTATGAAGTTCAGGACGAGACGATCGACCTCGAACCCATGCTTCGGGACGCAGTGATCACCCAGCTGCCGTTCCAACCGGTGTGCCGGGAGGACTGCCAGGGGTTGTGCGCCCAGTGCGGCGCGCGCCTGGAGGACGACCCGGAACACCACCACGAGGTGCTCGATCCTCGCTGGAGCGCCCTGTCCGGGCTGCTCGAGCAGGACACCTCGACCGAGACGACCGAACCGAGAGAAGAGAGATAGCCGTGGCTGTTCCCAAGCGGAAGATGTCCCGTGCCAACACCCGTGCACGCCGTTCCCAGTGGAAGGCGACCGCGCCGAAGCTGGTCAAGACCGTCGAGAACGGCAAGGTCACCTACAGCCTGCCGCACCAGGCCAAGGTCGTGACCGACTCCGCCGGGACCGCGCTGTTCCTGGAGTACAAGGGCCGCAAGGTGGCCGACGCCTGACCACGGTGAACCCCACCGCGAACCCTCAGGAGCTGCTGGAGCGTCTCGGCGTCGACATCGACGCCGAGACGCTCCGTCTTGCCCTCACGCACCGCTCCTACGCCTACGAGCACGAGGGGCAGGGCCACAACGAGCGCCTGGAGTTCCTCGGCGACTCGGTGCTCGGCCTCGCCGTCACCGACGAGATCTTCCACCGGTACCCGGACGACTCCGAGGGCAGCCTCGCGAAGATCCGCTCGGCCGTGGTGAGCACCCGCACGCTCGCGGAGCTCGCGCGCTCCCTCGGCGTCGGCCCGCACATCCGCCTGGGCAAGGGCGAGGTCCGGACCCACGGCCACGAGAAGGCCTCGATCCTCGCCGACACCATGGAGGCGCTGATCGGCGCCGTCTACGTGTGCTCGGGCCTGGAGCCCGCCCGCGCGTTCGTGCTGCGCCTGGTGGTGCCGCTGCTCGAGGACGGCTTCGTCGTCACCGAGGGCCGGGACTGGAAGACCGAGATCCAGGAGCTCGCCGCGGCCCGCGGCCTCGGCGGCGTCCGCTACGACGTGGAGGGCACCGGCCCCGACCACGACCGGCGCTACGAGGCCCACCTGCTGATCAGCGGCCAGGACTACGGCACCGGCACCGGGACCACGAAGAAGGAGGCCGAGCGCTCCGCCGCCGCGCAGGCCTACGCGGCGCTGGCCGCCCGCAGCGGTGTCTGAGCCCGCCCCCGGGCCCCGGAGGACCCGTGCCTGAGCTGCCCGAGGTGGAGGTCGTCCGCGGCGGTGTGGAGCGCTGGGTGGTGGGCCGCCGGATCGAGGCCGTGCAGGTGCTCGATCCCCGCTCCGTGCGCCGCCACGAGGCCGGCCCCGTCTCCTTCGCCCAGGAGCTCGACGGCGCCGTGGTCGCCGACGCGGTGCGCCGCGGCAAGTTCCTGTGGCTGCCGCTCACCGGGGCCGCCGGGCGGACCCCGCAGGAGGCGCTGCTCGTCCACCTTGGGATGAGCGGGCAGCTGCTGGTCAAGGACCCCGGGTTGCCCGACGAGAAGCACCTGAAGGTGCGGCTGAGCCTGTCCGAGCGCCCCGGCACGCCGTCCGAGCTGCGCTTCGTGGACCAGCGGATCTTCGGCGGCATGGTCCTGGACGCGCTGGTGCCCACCGGCGACGGCGCCCCCGGCGGCCGCTGCGCCACGGACGTGCCCCTCGTGCCGGCGCGCGCCGCGCACATCGCCCGCGACCCCCTGGACCCCGCGTTCGACGCCGACGGCCTCCACGACCGGCTGCGCCGGCGCCGCACCGGGCTCAAGCGGGCGCTGCTGGACCAGTCGCTGGTCTCCGGGATCGGCAACATCTACGCCGACGAGGCGCTGTGGCAGGCGCGCCTGCACTGGGCCCGGCCCACGGACACCCTGCGCCGGACCGAGACGCACCGGGTGCTCGACGCGGCCCGCGCCGTGATGGAGCGCGCCCTCGCGGCCGGCGGGACGAGCTTCGACTCCCTCTACGTCAACGTCAACGGCGAGTCCGGGTACTTCTCCCGCTCCCTCAACGCCTACGGGCAGGCGGGCCGGCCGTGCCCGCGCTGCGCGGCCGAGGGGCGCACCGCGCTGATCGTGCGGGAGCAGTTCATGAACCGCTCGTCCTACCGCTGCCCGCACTGCCAGCGCACCCCGCGCAACGCCCGGTTCTGAGCCGGGGCCCGGTGCGGGCCCCGGCTCAGGCGCGGTCCGCCGCCGTGGAGCCCGTGGCCGGCACCGGGGCGGCGTGCGCGCCCAGCGGGTGCGTCCGGTAGTACTCGGCGAGCCGCTGCATGCCCTCCTCGACGGTCACGGAGGGGGCCCAGTCCAGGACCTCGCGGGTGTGCTGCTGGTCGAACCAGTGCGCCGTGGACAGCTGCTCGGCGAGGAACGCGGTCATGGGCGGCTCGTCCTGGCCCGGGCGCAGGGCCCAGATCCTCTCGATGACCCTCCCGGCGAACCGCGCCAGTCCGCCCGGCACCCGGCGGGTCGGCGGCTCCACGCCGCCGGCGCGGCACATGCCGGTGAGGATCTCCGCCACGGTGCGCGGCTGGCCGTTGGTGACCACCAGCGCCTGCCCGTGGGCCCACTCGATCCGCTCGAGCGCCCGCACGACCGCCTCGGCGGCGTTGTCGATGTAGGTCGTGTCGATCAGCGCGGCGCCGTGGTCGAGCAGCGGCATCCGGCCCCGGCCCGCGCGGTCGAGCACCCGCTCGACGAGCTGGGTGTCGCCGGGGCCCCACACGATGTGCGGGCGCACGGCCGTCACGCGCAGGTCCCGGCCGTCCGCCTCGAGCGCCAGCAGCTCCGCCGCGGCCTTGGACCGGGCGTAGTCGCCGCGGGCGTGCTGCGGGTCGGCGGGGCGGGCGGGCTCGCCCACGATGGAGACCCCGGCGTGGGCCACGGAGGGGGAGGACACGAACACGACGTTCTGGGCGCCGGCCCGCCTCGCGGTCTCCAGGATCACCCGGGTGCCGGTGACGTTGGTCGTCACGAACTCGTCCCAGTGCCCCGCGAAGGAGACCTTCGCGGCGAGGTGGACGACGTCGTCGACGCCCTCCAGGGCCCGCGCGACGGCGTCGGGGTCCGCGACGGAGCCCAGGACCTCCTCGACGTTGGGCTGGTCGGCCAGGGGCGCGTGCCGGCGCTGCAGCAGCCGCACCGTCCAGCCGCGGGCCGCGAGCCGGCGGGCCACGTGCTCGCCGAGCATCCCGGAGGCGCCGGTGACGAGGACCGTGCGCCCCTCGCCGGTCAGCTCCCGGGGCCCCCGCTCGACCTCGTGGCTGCCCGTGTCCGTACGGGGGGCGCCCTCCACGACCGTGGCGTCGTAGGCGGGGACCTCGTCGTGCGCGGGGCTCTTGCGGTGCTTGGCGTTCACGGGTTCCTGATCCTTCCTCCGGCCAGGGCGGCGTCGGCCCACCCGGCCAGCAGGGTCCGGTCGATCTTGGAGTTGTGCCGGATGTCGGTGGGGTGCTCGGGGAGCACGAGCACGGCCGCGAGGTCCAGCCCGGTGGCCTGCCGCACGGCCTCGCGCACGGCGCCGGCGAGCAGGGGGTCGGCGAGGCCGGGCCGGGGGGCGGGCGGGACGGTCTCGGCGACGGCGACGGGCACCTGCGCCCCGGCCGGGCCCACCCCCACGACGGCGACGCGGCCGACGCCGGGCACCGTCCGGGCCGCGTGCTCCGAGGCGACGGGCGTGAGCACGCCCTGCGAGGCCACGATCACGTGGGCGAGGCGGCCCTCCACCCACAGCCGGCCGGCCGCGTCGAAGTGCCCCACGTCGCCCGTGCGGTGCCACCCCGCGAGCTCGGTGCTGCGGTGCTCGGTGAACCACAGGCGGTCGTAGCGGTCCTTCACGTGCGGGGCGCGGGCCACGATCTCGCCGGTGGTCCCGGCCTCGGTGGTGACCTCGTCCGTGGGGGTCCCGTCCGGGCGCAGGGGGGTCACCCCCAGCGCGGCCCCGTGCACCGCGGTGCCCACGCACACGCCGTTGCCGGTGCCGGCCCGGCGGATCGTCCCGAGCGTGACGTCGGTCAGCGGCAGGGCCTCCGTCATGCCGTAGGGGGTGTGCAGGGCCGCGGCGGGCATCAGCTCCTGCAGCTGCGCCAGGAGGGGCTCCGGCAGCGGGGCGCCGGCGGAGAGCATCAGCTCGACGGAGCCCAGCGCGCTGCGCTGCCCGGGGTCGAGCTCGCCCTGGGTGGCCAGGACGTTGGCGATGGCCGCCGGGGAGAGGAAGACCGCGGTCGCCCGGATCGCGGCGGCCGCGTCGGCCAGGGCCCGGGCGGTGAGGGTCTTCGGCGCGGTGACGTCCATGTCGGGGGTCACGGAGGTGGCCCCGAGGGCGGGGCCGAGCAGGGCGAAGGGCGCGAAGCCGGCCACGAGCCCGGTGCCGGCGGCGAGGCCGTACGTCCCGCGCACCGCGTCCCGCATGGCCGAGAGCTGGCGGTGGGTGTACACGACGCCCTTGGCGGGGCCGGTGGACCCGGAGGTGAACAGGATCGCCGCGTCCGCGTCCGGGGCGGGGGCCGGCAGGTCCGCGAGGGGGGCGGTCTCCAGCAGCCGGGGGACGGTGTGCGCGACGCCGAGCGCCCGGCGGGTCACGGGGTCGAGGGCCTCGAGGGAGATCCGGGTGCCCGGCCAGCCCAGGGCGCGCCCGGCGACGAGGGCCTTGCGGATGCCCACGAGCCACGCGGGGGTCGCCCCCTTGAGGGCGCGGGTGAGGCCCTTGGCGCCCAGGCCGGTGTCGGCCACGACGATCACGGCCCCGATCCGCAGGCAGGCGTAGATCAGCGCGGTGAGCTCGGAGCCGGGCGGGACCATGAGGTTCACGCGGTCGCCGGGGCGCACCCCCGCGGCCGCGAGCCCGGCCGCGAGCCGGTCCACCCGCTCGGCGAGCTCGGACCAGTTCAGGCTCGCCCGCACCGGGGGCACGCGCGCGCCCGCGCCGGGGTCCTGCGGGGAGGGCGCCATGTCGACGACGGCGAGGCCCGGGTCGGCCCGGCGCTCGGCGAGCTGGGCGTGGAACGGGACGTGCGGGTCCTCGGCGTGGGCGCGGCGCTGCTGGTGCAGCTCGCGGCGGGTGGGGCCGGGGCCGAAGCGGTCGGCCAGCCAGGCCATGACCGGGGTGGCGATGTCCCGGGACTCGGCCACGAGGTGGCTGGCGCCCTCGAAGCGGTGCACGTCGGCGTGCGGGACCCGGCGCACCAGGTCGGTGAGGTAGCGCTCCTGGAACACGGGGTCCCCGATGCCCCACAGGAACAGGGCCGGGACCTGCAGCCCGGCCACGCCGGCGGCGATCTGCTCGAACCGGGCGTGGGAGGGGTGGTCGGCCGGGACGGGGATGTCGGCCACGAACGTGCGGATCGCCGCGCGGCGCTCCCGGGTGGCGTAGGGCGCGAGGTAGGCCCGGCGGACCTGCGGGCTCAGGGGCGGGTCGGCCAGCCGCAGGGTCACGTCGAGGAACGCCGTGGTCGTCTCCGTCAGCAGCCCGTGGGCGGCGGGGGCCAGGGCCAGGCGCAGGGCGGCGGGGATCTGCTCGGCGCCGTCGTGGTGGACGGCGGTGTTGGTGAGGATCGTGCCCCGGTGCACCTGCGGGTGCTCGAGGGCCCACCCGGAGGAGATCAGCCCGCCCCAGTCGTGGGCGAGCGTCACGACGGGGCCGGGGCCGTCGTCGAGGCCCAGGGCCGCGGTGAGGTCCGCGAGGTCCCGCACGCGGTCGTCCAGGCGCCGGGTCAGCCCGGTGCGCTCGGAGAAGCCCATGTCCAGCTGGTCCACGGCGACCACGCGCCACGGGTTGGCGGGGTCCACCCCGGCGGCCAGGACGGTGCGCCACAGGTACGACCACGTCGGGTTGCCGTGCACCGCCAGGACGGTGCCGCGGGGCGTGAGCCCGGCCGCCTCGAGCGAGGCGGCGTTGTCCAGCAGGTGCCAGCTCCGGGGCCGGCCCGGGACCGGCTCGACGGGGGCCGTGGAGGGCACGGAGAGGATGCGGGACCACGCCGGGTCCACGCCCGGCAGCGGCACCTCCATCATGGGCAGCCGGGCCGGCCCCGGCCCCTCCTGCTGCGCGGTCGTGGACGGTCGTGGACGGGCCATGGGCGTGGTGCTCCTCACGGGTGCGGTCGAGCGGGGGAGGTCGGGCGGGGCGGTCGTGCGGCGTGCGGTGCTCAGCGCCGCGGGCTTACCACTCGATCTCCATGTACGTCGAGTTCAGCCCCGAGCCGACGCCCAGGCACAGGACGCGCTGGCCGGCCTCGAGCCGCTCGGCCTCCAGGGCGAGGGTCATCGGCAGCGCGGCGGCGGCCACGTTGCCCCAGAACGGGAACGTCAGCGGGAAGCGCCCGGGGTCGATCCCGACGTCGTCCAGCAGCTTGTTCGTGTGGGACGTCGAGACCTGGTGGGCGATGTAGCGGTCCATGTCCGTCCAGTCCCAGCCGTCGGCGTGCGCGTCGTGCCAGGCGTCCACGAGCAGGCCCACGCCGTGCTTGAGCAGCCCCGTGGCATCGGTGTACATGCCGTCGAAGCCGCCGATGCACAGGCCGTGGTGCTCCGTGGCGGAGCGGGCCACGGAGCCCACGATGCGGTGGCCCTCGGGGTGCCGCTCGGCCGGGCCGACGACGGCCGCGGCCGCGCCCGCGCCCAGCGTGAGGGTGGCGAACTCGCGCACCACCTGGTCGCGGGTCACGTCCGGGGCCTGGAGCCGCTCGTAGGTCTCCCGGTGCCAGGGGCTCGGGTCCTCCCCGGCGATCACGACGGCGTACTCGACGGCGCCCGAGTCGATCATCGTGGAGGCGATCGTGAGGGCGTTGACGAAGCCCAGGCACGCGTTGGTCACGTCGAAGGTCAGGGCGGAGGGGGCCAGGCCGAGGCGGTGGTGCACGGACACGGCCACCGCCGGCTCGTAGCCGTCTCGGGTCACCGAGGCGTTGATCAGCAGCCCCACCTGGTCCGGGCGGATGCCGGCCTGGTCCAGGGCGGCCTGGCCGGCCTCCACGGCGCCGTCGGTGAAGTGGCGTCCCGGGGCCCACTCGCGCCGCTCCTTGACGCCCGCGAGCCGTACCAGCAGCCCCTTCGGCATCTTCAGCCGCGCGAACGTGTCCGAGAGGATCTCGTCGGCGCGGGAGGAGGGGACCACCTCGTCCGCCTCCACCTTCGTGATGGCGAGCAGAGCGGCGTTGCGGTGGCGGATCGTGGAGTTACCGGTCAAGGTCTCTGGCTTTCGTTCGGGGCTCGTCGACGGTCCGGCCCGCCGGTGGAGGGCACCGCGGCGGAGGGCGGACGGGTGGTGCTGGTCGCGGTCAGTCTAGTCGCCGGTCACGGGGCAGCCGGTCTCCCCGCCCGGTTTCTCTGCAGGCTTACCGTCTCGCGGGCGGGCTCCGGCCCGCGGATAGAATCGAGGGGCCCGCCCGACCCCGCCCCAGGAGACTGCTTCCCCCGTGCACCTGAAGACCCTCACCGTGCGCGGGTTCAAGTCCTTCGCATCCGCGACCACGTTCGAGTTCGAGCCGGGGGTTACCGCCGTCGTGGGCCCCAACGGCTCGGGCAAGTCCAACGTGGTGGACGCCCTGTCCTGGGTGATGGGGGAGCAGGGGGCGAAGTCCCTGCGCGGCGGGAAGATGGAGGACGTGATCTTCGCCGGGACCTCCGGGAGGGCGCCGCTCGGGCGCGCGCACGTGTCCCTCACCATCGACAACGCCGACGGCGCCCTGCCGATCGAGTACTCCGAGGTGACGATCTCCCGGACCCTCTTCCGCACCGGCGGTTCCGAGTACGCGATCAACGGCCGCGCCTGCCGGCTGCTCGACATCCAGGAGCTGCTCTCCGACTCCGGGCTCGGCCGGGAGATGCACGTCATCGTGGGCCAGGGCCAGCTGGACCGCGTCCTGCACGCCACCCCGGAGGAGCGCCGCGGGTTCGTGGAGGAGGCCTCGGGCATCCTCAAGCACCGCCGCCGCAAGGAGCGCACGCTGCGCAAGCTGGAGGCGATGCAGGCCAACCTCGACCGCCTCGAGGACCTCACGGCCGAGCTGCGCCGCCAGCTCACCCCCCTGGGCCGGCAGGCGCGGACCGCCCGCCGCGCCCAGCGCATCCAGTACGACGTGCGCGACGCCCGCGCGCGGCTGCTCGCCGACGACCTCGTGCAGGCCCGCACCACGCTCGCGGTCGACGAGGACCTCGAACGCCGGCTGCGCGCCGAGAAGGCGGAGGCCGAGCGCGCCCTCGACGCCGACCGCGCCCGCCGCGCCGACGTCGAGGCGCGCGCCGCGCAGGCCACCCCCGCCCTCACCGCCGCCCGGGACACCTGGTACCGGCTCGCCGCCGTGCAGGAGCGCTACCGCTCGCTCGCCTCGCTGGCCGCCGAGCGGCGCCGGCTGCTCGGCACCGCGGAGGAGCCGGCCGACCCCGGGCGGGACCCGGACCGGCTCGCCGCCCAGGCGGCCCGCACCCGCCAGGAGCAGGCCCGGCTGGTGGAGCAGGCCGAGGACGCCACCGCAGCCCTCTCCGCCGCCGTCGAGGACCGGGAGGCCGCCGAGGCCGCCGCCCGCGCCCAGGAGGCGGTCGTCACCGGGCTGCTGCGCGCGGCCGCGGCCCGGCTCACGGGCTCCGTGGCCGCCGCCCGCTCCCGGGCGGAGGCCGCCGAGGACGAGCTGGCCCGGCTGCACGCCACCCACGCCGAGGCCGGCGCCCGCCGGGAGCAGGCCGGCGCCGAGGCCGGGCGCCTGGCCCTCGCCGCCCAGGACGCGCGCACGGCGGCCGGGCGGGCCCGCGCCGAGCACGACCGGGCCGCCGCCGCCCACGCCGGCGCGCGGACCGCCGCCCGGGAGGCCGAGGCGGCCGCCCAGGAGCTGCTGCGCGCCCACGACGCCCAGGCCGCCCGCGCCGAGACCCTGCACGCCGCCCTGCGCCAGCCCGACGGCTCCGGCGCCGTGCGCACGCTGCACGCCGAGGCCGTGGTGGGCGCCGTCGCGGACCTCGTCGGCGTCGAGCCCGGGTGGGAGCGGGCCGTGACCGCCGCCCTCGGACCCCTCGCCGACGCCCTCGCCGTGCGCTCCCACGACGCCGCGCTCGCCGTGCTCGAGTCCCTGCGCGCCGGGGGAGAGGGCCGCGTGCACCTGCTCGTGGCCGCCGCCCCGGGGGAGCCCGCGCTGCCCGCGGCCGTCCTTGACCGCCCCGGCACCCGGGCCGCGGTCTCGGTCCTGCGCCCCGGCACCGCCGGCGGCACCGGCAACCACACCGGCGACCACACCGGCGACGACACCGGCGACGACGGCGCCGCGGCGGGTGCCGCGGCCGTGCGGGCCGCGCTCGCCCGGACCGTGCTCACCGAGGACCCCGCCACCGCGGCGCAGCTCGCCGCCGCCGAGCCGGGGCTCACGGCCGTGACCCGCGACGGCGACGTCTTCACGGCCTCCAGCGCCCGGGGCGGGGCCGCCGAGGCCGCGGGCACGCTCGAGACCCGCGCGGGCGCCGAGCGCGCCGAGGCGGAGCGCGCCCGGCTCGCCGCGTCCCTGGACGCGGCCCGCGCGGGGGCCCGCACGGCGGGCGCGGCGCGCGACGCCGCCCGCGCCCGCGCCGAGGAGGCCGCCGCCGCCCTGCGCGCCGCGGAGCGCTCCGCCGACCGGGCGGCGGCGGAGCTGTCCCGGGTCCGTGCCGTCCTGGACTCCGCCGAGGCCGAGACCGGGCGCCTCGACGACCAGCTCGCCGCCGCGCGCACGCACCTCGCGCGCGAGCAGCAGCGCCTGCGGGAGGCCGCCGAGCGCCTCGCGGCCGCCGAGGACCTCGGCGCGCAGGACACCGAGGCCGCGCAGCTGGAGGCCGCGGCCCGCCGCGACGCGCTCCAGCGCGCCGCCACGGACGCCCGCTCCGCGGAGACCGAGGCCCGGCTGGTGCTGCGCTCGCTCGAGGAGCAGGCCCGCGCCGTGGGCACCCGGGCCGCGTCCCAGGAGCGGGCCGCCGCGGCCGAGCGCCGGGCCCGGGAGGAGGCCGAGCGCCGGGCCCGGCGCCGGCGCCTCCAGGCCCGCACCGCCGAGGCCGTGCTCGACGCCGCCGAGCAGCTGCTCGCGCACGTCGGGGCCTCCGTGGCCGCCGCCGCCCACGAGCGCGACCGGGCCGAGGCCGTGCGCGCCGGCCTCGACGCGGAGCTCGCCGACCTGCGCGCGGCCGACGACCGGCTCGCGGCCCGGCTCGCGCAGCTCACCGACTCCGTGCACCGCGACGAGCTGGCCCGGGCCCAGCACCGCGCCCGCATCGAGGCCCTCGAGGCCCGCTCCCGGGAGGAGCTGGGGCTGACCCCGGACGCGCTCGTGGAGCACTACGGCCCGCACCTGCCGGTCCCCGAGCCGGTCGCGGACGCCGCGGACGACGCCGGCGCGCAGGACGGTCCGGACGCGCCGCCGCCCGCCGGCGACGGGCAGGGCGGCCTGTCCGGGACCGCGCAGGGCAGCCCGTACGTGCGGGCGGAGCAGGAGAAGCGGCTGCGCCGCGCCGAGAGGGAGCTGGCCTCCCTGGGGCGGGTCAACCCGCTGGCGCTCGAGGAGTTCGCCGCCCTCGAGGAGCGCCACCGCTTCCTGGCCGAGCAGCTCGAGGACCTCAAGCGCTCCCGGCAGGACCTGCGCAGCATCCTCCGGGACGTCGACGACCACGTCGAGCGCGTGTTCACGCAGGCCTACGCCGACACCGCCCGGCAGTTCGAGGACGTCTTCGCCGCACTCTTCCCCGGCGGGGAGGGCCGGCTGCGGCTGACGGACCCCACGGACATGCTCACCACCGGCATCGAGGTGGAGGCCCGGCCCGCCGGGAAGAAGGTCAAGCGGCTGTCCCTGCTCTCCGGCGGGGAGCGGTCGCTGACGGCCATCGCGCTGCTCGTGGCCATCTTCAAGGCCCGCCCCTCGCCGTTCTACGTGATGGACGAGGTCGAGGCCGCCCTCGACGACCGCAACCTCGGGCGGCTGCTGACGGTCTTCCGGCAGCTGCAGGAGACCTCGCAGCTGATCATCATCACGCACCAGAAGCGCACCATGGAGATCGCCGACGCCCTCTACGGGGTCTCGATGCGCGGCGACGGCGTCACCACGGTGGTCGGGCAGCGCCTCGCCGAGCTGCGCTGAGGGGTGCCGGGGCGAGCTGCGCCGCGGGGGGTGGCGCAGCGCGCTACCGGCCGCCCGGGTCGTCCGTGGGCACGGGGACGGCGCCGGGGCGCTCCAGCGTGTCCCGGACCGGCAGCCACGCCAGGGCCGCCACGAGCAGCAGCGCCCCCGAGACGCCGAAGGCCCAGCCGAAGCCGGCGGCGTCGGCGAGCGCCCCGGCGACGACGGGGCCGAGGATCTGCCCGGTGTCCGCGCTCATCTGGTACCGGGCCAGCACGGGCCCGCCCGCCCGCCCGGGGCCGATGACGTCGGCCACGGCGGCCTGCTGGCCGGGGTTCATCGTCCCCGAGCCCATGCCCGCGACGAGGGAGAGCACCACGAACCACGGCACGTCCTGGGCGAGGCCCAGGGCCATCGTCGCGAGCCCGTTGACCACGAGCCCCACGAGCACCAGCGGCCTGCGCCCGAACCGGTCGGTGAGCCGGCCCGTGACCGTCAGGGCCAGGGCGTTGCCCGCGGCGAACACCGCGAGGGCGAGGCCGGCCACCTCGGGACCCGCCCCCAGCACGGCCACCGCGAGCAGCGGCACGAGGGCCACGCGGATGCCGTAGGAGGTCCAGCCGTTGGCGAAGTTCGACACGACGGCCGAGCGGTAGGCGCCCACCGACCAGGCCTCGGCCACGGTCATCACCGGCTGGGCCGAGCCCCCGCGGCCGGCGCCCAGGACCTCGTCCTTGAGCCGGAAGTGCACCACGGCCACGGCCACCACCAGCGCGCCGGCGTAGATCAGGAACGGGGCCTGCATGCCGAGCCCGGCGAGCAGCCCGCCGACCACCGGCCCGAGCACCCCGCCGACGAGGAACGCCGAGGCGTAGTAGCCCGAGACCCGCCCGCGCATCTGCGGCGGCGCCAGGCGCACGATCAGGCCCATCGCGGAGATCGTGAACATCACGGAGCCGATCCCGCCCAGCCCCCGGAACAGCAGCAGCTGCCAGTAGGTCTGCGCGAACGCCGTGGCCGCCGAGGACAGCGCCACCACCAGCACCCCGACCACGTACGTGGGGCGCTCGCCGATGCGGTTGACGATCCGCCCGCCCGCGGGCGCGAAGAGCAGGCGGGCGAGGGCGAACGCGCTGACCACGGCGGAGGCTGCGGCCACCCCGACGCCGAAGGTCGAGGCGAACTGGGGCAGCACCGGGGCCACGATGCCGTAGCCGATGGCGATGACGAAGGCGGCGGCGACGAGCACCGTGATCTGCTGCGGCACGCGGTCACGACCGGGGTCGCTGGCCGGGCCGGGCGCGGGGGCGGGAGGCTGAGCGGGCACCCGACGAGTCTAGGACCCCGGGCCGACCGCGGCCCGGTCGGCGGGGCAGGGCGGTGTGAGAAGCTGGGGGACGTGGATTCGATACCGGTCATTGTTTACGTGCTCATCGCCGTCGTGGTCCTGGGTCTGCTCGGTCTGGTGCTGCTGCGCGGGCCGAAGGCGCCCCGCGGCGGCTACGCCTCCACGCGCGACCCCGACGACCTCGGCGGCGACCCCGTGCAGGCCCCCGGCGAGATGCGGGCGGGCACCACGGAGACCGCCCCGGAGGACACGCGCCCGCGCCTGGACCGGCCCGAGTCGGCGGCCTCCCGGATGGCGCGGCTGCGCGGGCGGCTGGCCAAGTCCAACAACGTCTTCGGCAAGGGCCTGCTGTCCCTGCTCTCCCGCGACCGCATCGACCAGGACGTGTGGGACGAGATCGAGGAGACGCTGCTGCTCGCCGACCTCGGCACGGACGCCTCCCTGCGCCTCGTCGAGGCCCTGCAGCGGCGCGTGAAGGTCGAGGGCGCCGACGACCCCGCCCACGTGAAGGCCATGCTGCGGGAGGAGCTCGTCGCGCTGGTCGACCCGTCGATGGACCGCTCCCTGGCCGTCGGGCGCAAGGGCCCCCTCCCCGCCGTCGTGCTCGTGGTGGGCGTCAACGGCGTCGGCAAGACGACGACCGTGGGCAAGCTCGCCCGCGTGCTCGTGGCCGAGGACAAGGAGGTCATGCTCGGGGCCGCGGACACGTTCCGCGCCGCCGCCGCGGACCAGCTCGCCACGTGGGGCGCCCGCGTGGGCGTGCCCACGGTGCGCTCGGCGGCGGAGGGCGCCGACCCCGCCTCCGTCGCCTACGACGCCGTGGTCGCCGGCATCGAGCAGGAGGCGGACGTCGTGCTCATCGACACCGCCGGGCGGCTGCAGAACAAGGCGGGGCTGATGGACCAGCTCGGCAAGATCAAGCGCGTCGTCGAGAAGGCCGCGGAGGTGGACGAGGTGCTGCTCGTCATCGACGCCACCACCGGCCAGAACGGCATGACCCAGGCGCGGGTGTTCTCCGAGGCCGTCGACGTCACCGGCATCGTCCTGACCAAGCTCGACGGCACCGCCAAGGGCGGCATCGTCGTCGCCATCCAGCAGAGCCTCGGCGTGCCCGTCAAGCTCATCGGCCTGGGGGAGGGCCCCGACGACCTCGCGCCCTTCGAGCCCGGGAGCTTCGTGGACGCGCTCCTCGACTAGCGCGGCACGCGCCCCGCCGTGGGGGAGCGCAGGAGGGCCACCGGGCGCGTCCCGGTGGCCCTCCTGCGCTCCCCCACGCCGGTTTAACGCCGCCGTAACCCCTGCGGCACCCATGAAACACGGCGGCAACGCAGCACGGGCGCAACGGAAACATCTCTCTCGGAGACTCGAAGGGAACGGTGAGCACCGGACGGCCCCATGGGGAGCGGGCCAGTGGCACCGGTGAACGACCAACCTGAAAGAGAAGAGAGGTGCAGATCGTGGAAATCACCGCCGGACACGTCTGGACGATCGTCGCAGCCGCCATGGTCTTCTTCATGACCCCTGGCCTGGCCCTGTTCTACGGAGGCATGACCCGCGCCAAGGGCGTGCTCAACATGATGATGATGAGCTTCATCGCGATCGGGTTCGTCTCCGTCGTGTGGGTGCTGTGGGGCTACTCCATGAGCGGCGGGGACCCGCTCCTGGGCGGGATCACGGGCAGCCCCGTCCCGTCCTTCGCCCTGGGCAGCATCATGGGCACCGAGGACCTGCTCGGCGCCGCCTACGGCGGGACCTTCGCCATCATCACCGTCGCCCTGATCTCGGGGGCGATCGCCGACCGCGCCAAGTTCGGCGCGTGGGCCCTGTTCGTCCCGGTCTGGGCCACCCTCGTCTACGCCCCGCTCGCCTACATGGTCTGGGGCGGGGGCCTCCTGACCGAGGACGGAGCCATCGGCGCCGCGCTCGGCGAGGCCATCGACTTCGCCGGCGGGCTCGTGGTGCACATCAACGCCGGCGTCGCCGCCCTGATCCTCATCTCCATCGTCGGGGCCCGCAAGGGCTTCGGCCAGGACCCGAGCCAGCGCCCGCACAACCTGCCGCTGGTGATGCTCGGCGCCGCGATCCTGTGGTTCGGCTGGTTCGGCTTCAACGCCGGCGCCGCGGGCACCGCGGAGCAGGGCGGGCTGATCTGGATCAACACCCTCGTGGCGCCCTCCGCCGCCATGCTCGGCTGGCTGTTCACCGAGCGGATCCGCGACGGCCACCCGACGTCCCTGGGCGCCGCCTCCGGCGCCGTGGCGGGCCTCGTGGCCATCACCCCGGCGTGCGCTAACGTCTCCCCGGTGTGGGCCATCGTGCTCGGCTTCGTGGCCGGCATCGCCTCCGCGCTCGCCGTGGGCCTGAAGTACAGGATGAAGATGGACGACTCGCTGGACGTCATCGGCGTGCATCTGGTCTCCGGCGTCGTCGGCACCGTGGCCCTGGGCTTCGTGGCCCTGCCCTCCGAGGGCACCGCGGGGCTGTTCTACGGCGGCGGCTTCGGGCTGCTGCTCACCCAGGTCGTGGCCGTGGTCGTCTCCGTGGCCTACTGCGCCGTGCTGACCTTCGTGATCGCCTTCGTGATCGACAAGACCGTCGGCTTCCGCATCACCGAGCGGGAGGAGATCGACGGCATCGACATCACGCAGCACGCCGAGACCGGGTACTCCCTCTCCGGCGACGCCACCGGCTCCTTCACCCCGGGCCGCCACGCCGCGGCGGAGACGGCCGCGTTCGTGCCCGCCGGCGCGGAGGCCGGGAGCGCCGCCGGCGCCGAGCCCGCCCGCTCCGAGCGCGTGCCCGGCTGACCGGCTCGTTCCCCGCGTGCGCCACCCACATCCCACGAAAGGCAGCTTCTCCATGAAACTCGTCACCGCGATCGTGCGCCCGGACAAGTTCAAGGACATCAAGTCCGCGCTCGAGTCCTACGGCATCCAGGGCATGACCGTGCAGAACGTCTACGGCTACGGCCAGCAGCGCGGCCACACCGAGGTCTACCGCGGCGCCGAGTACACCGTGGACCTGCTCGAGAAGGTCCGGATCGAGATCCTCGTCGACAACGACCAGGCGACCGACATCGTGGACGTCATCGTCTCCTCCGCCAACACCGGCCGCGCCGGCGACGGCAAGGTGTGGGTCGTCGACGTCGCCGAGGCGGTGCGCGTGCGCACGGGCGAGCGCGACGAGACCGCCCTGTAGCACCCGCGGCCCGCGACGGCCGGTCCACCGCTTCCCGGCGGCGGACCGGCCGTCGTCGTCACCGGGCGGCGCCGCCCATGGGGCAGCACCGTCCGGAGTTGGTAACCTTGGAGACTGACCCGGCGTATCGGGCCGGGCGCCGGCGCGGTGCAGACCGCGGCGCGCCGGCCGCCTCCCTCGACGAAAGCAGCTTTCGACCCGTGTTCAATTCACTGTCCGACCGGTTGACCGCCACCTTCAAGAACCTGCGCGGCAAGGGCCGCCTCACCGAGGCCGACGTCGACGCCACCGTGCGGGAGATCCGCCGCGCCCTGCTCGACGCCGACGTCGCCGTCCCGGTCGTGCGCGAGTTCACCGCGGCGGTCAAGGAGCGCGCCCTCGGGATCGAGGTCTCCGAGGCGCTCAACCCGGGCCAGCAGGTCGTGAAGATCGTCAACGAGGAGCTGCAGAACATCCTCGGCGGGCAGACCCGCCGGATCCGGATGGCCAAGACCGGCCCCACGATCATCATGCTCGCCGGCCTCCAGGGCGCCGGCAAGACCACCCTGGCCGGCAAGCTCGGCAAGTGGCTCAAGGACCAGGGGCACCGGCCCCTGCTCGTGGCCTCCGACCTGCAGCGGCCCAACGCGGTCACCCAGCTGAAGGTCGTGGGCGAGCGCGCCGGGGTGCCCGTGTTCGCGCCCCACCCCGGCACCACCTCCGAGTTCGACGACCCCACGGGCGACCCCGTGCAGGTGGCCCGCGACGGCGTGGCCCAGGCGCGCGCCCGGCTGCACGACGTCGTCATCGTGGACACCGCCGGCCGGCTCGGCATCGACGAGGCCCTGATGGCCCAGGCGCGGGACATCCGCGACGCCGTCCAGCCCGACGAGGTGCTCTTCGTCATCGACGCGATGGTCGGCCAGGACGCCGTCAACACCGCGCAGGCGTTCAACGAGGGCGTGGACTTCACCGGCGTCGTGCTCTCCAAGCTCGACGGCGACGCCCGCGGCGGCGCGGCCCTGTCCGTGGCGTCGGTGACCGGCAAGCCGATCATGTTCGCCTCGACCGGTGAGAACGTCGGCGACTTCGAGCAGTTCCACCCGGACCGCATGGCGTCCCGCATCCTCGACATGGGCGACGTCCTCACCCTGATCGAGCAGGCCGAGAAGCAGTGGGACCGCGCCGAGGCCGAGAAGATGGCCCGGAAGTTCACCGACCAGGAGGACTTCACCTTCGAGGACTTCCTCGCGCAGATGCAGCAGCTGCGCAAGATGGGCTCGATGAAGAAGATGCTCATGATGATGCCCGGCGCCGCCGGCATGCGCGAGCAGCTCGAGAACTTCGACGAGCGGGAGATCGACCGCGTCGAGGCCATCGTCCGCTCCATGACCCCCCACGAGCGCGTCGCCCCGAAGATCATCAACGGCTCCCGCCGCGCCCGCATCGCCAAGGGCTCGGGCGTGACCGTCTCCGAGGTCAACCAGCTCATGGAGCGCTTTGCCCAGGCGCAGAAGATGATGAAGCGCCTGGCCCAGGGCAAGGGCGTGCCCGGCCTGCCCGGGGGCATCCCCGGCATGCCCGGCGCCGGCGCCGGCGCGGGCGGCGGCAAGAAGGGCAAGGGCAAGGGCTCCGCGAAGAAGGCCGGCTCCCGCTCGGGCAACCCGGCCAAGCGGGCGCAGGAGAACGCCGCCCTGGAGCAGCAGCGCAAGCAGAAGGCGCCCGTCGGCTCGGCCTTCGGCACCCCGCAGCAGGAGCTCGACCCGGCAGACCTCAACCTGCCCAAGGGCTTCGAGAAGTTCCTGGGGAAGTGACCCGGCCGTGACGTCCTACCTCTCCGAGGCCGAGCTGAAGAAGTTCGTCGACTCCCTGCCCACCCGACGGCTCGCCGCCGAGGCGCTCATCCGGGACCCGCAGGGCCGGGTGCTGCTCGTCGAGCCCAACTACAAGTCCGACTGGACCGTGCCCGGCGGGACCGTGGAGGCGGGGGAGGACCCCCGCACCGGGTGCTTCCGGGAGGTCGCCGAGGAGGTCGGCCTGGACCTGCCGCCCGGGCGGCTGCTGGCCGTGGCCCACGGCGTGGCGATGGGCATCTGGGGGGACTCCGTCTCGTTCGTCTACGACGGCGGGGTGATCGACGCCGACACGCCCATCACCGTGCAGGAGGAGGAGCTGCTCAGCCACCGCTGGACGGCGCCCGAGGAGCTGGACGGGTACCTGCGCCCCGGCCTGGCCCGGCGCCTGCGCCTGGCCCTGGCCGCCCTCGAGGACGGCACCGTCGCCGAGACCGTCAACGACGCCGGCTGAGCCCCCGGGCGGGCCGGGGCGACGGCGTAGCATGGACGCCATGACCTCTCTGCCCGCCGACGACGTCGCCTCCCCCGCCTCCGCGTGGGACCTGGTCCCCGCCACGGTGCTCTGCGCGGAGGAGGCCGCCGCCCCGGACGCCCCCGGGCCGCGGCCCCCGCACGAGGGGGTGCGCGGGACCATCGCCCGGCACCGCCTGATCGGCGCCTGCGCCGAGGGGCCCCGCGCCACGCAGCTGATGTTCCTCGCGGACGCCGGGGGCCGCCTGGCCCGCGCCGCCGAGGACGGCGGCGTGGAGCCCGGGTGCACCCTCGACGAGCTCGCCGCGGACCTGTCCCGGGCGACCGGGCAGCAGCTGCAGCCGGAGCACCCCTCCCTGCGCCGCGTGCTGCTGGTGCGCCTCGACGCCCCGGAGCTGCCCGTGCTGGCGGCCCTGTCCGGCACCGGGTTCACCGCCGTCTCCCGGCACGGGTGGTCCGTCGTGGTCTTCGACGACCAGGTCGACTTCTGGGCCGTGCGCACGGGGCTCGCCGAGACCGCCGTGGTGCTGTCCTCGGACGGGGCGACCCGCTCCCTCGAGGTCCTGCTCGCGGGAGAGGACCCGGCGTCCGTCACCGACCTCGAGGCGGCCGACGCGGTGTGCGTGCTCGAGTGGGGGCCCGAGTGGCACCCGGCGGGCGGGCTGGCCGCCGGGGCGGAGGACACCCCCGCCGCCCGCTTCGAGCGCGAGCTCGTGCAGCTGTGCGGGAGCCGGACCTCCGAGCTGCAGCTCGAGTCCGTCGCCTCCGTCTTCGACCTCGACCCGGCCGAGACGAACCGGCTGCGCAACTACGTGCGCGGCGGCTCCACCGACCTCGTGCTGGAGTCCGTGCTCCAGCTGGTGGGCCTGCCCGTGCTCGCCGCCAAGATCGTGGAGGGCCGGCGCACGCCGGCCGAGCTCGAGGACGCGGAGCACTACGAGCCCACGGCCGTGGGCCCGGCCGTGCTGCGGGGGATGACCATCGCCCCCACCGGGGACGGACTGTTCGCCCGCTACCAGCGGGCCCTCGTCCGCCGCCCCGAGCTGCTGCTGGCCATCGCCGGGACCGAGACCGCGCTCGGCGTGGGCCTCGCCGGGGCCGCCCGCCGCGGCGGGGCCGGCGCGCGCGTGCTCGGCACCCTCTCCGCGGCGCTGCTGGCCGACGCCGCCGCCGAGAGCGCCTACTACGCCGCCCTGCGCAGCGCCCGCCGGCAGCGCCCCGGGCGCACCGCGACCCCCGAGCCCGAGGAGCCCGTGGTGCCCGCCGACGCGGCGGTCCCCGCTCCCGTCCCGTCCGGCTCCCGGGCCCGGCTGCGCCGGTTCTTCGGCCTGGGCTGAGGCCGCGACCGCACGCCCCCGGTCGCTCCCGCCCGCCGGCCCCGCCCCAAGGACCGGGGACCGGCGGGTCGGGCGCGCCCGACTTGACCGCGTCTGGCATACTGGACGGGTACTCGATGCGTGCGGTCCCTCTCGCCGCACGTTTCTCGTGTCCACCGAACCCCTGCGACCGGCCCGCCCCACGGGAGCGAGACCAGGGCGTTCACCTCATCCAAGAACCAGGAGAGTCCACACCAGTGGCTGTTAAGATCCGTCTCAAGCGCATGGGCAAGATGCGCGATCCCCGTTACCGCGTCGTCGTCGTCGACTCCCGCAAGAAGCGCGACGGCCGCGTCATCGAGGAGATCGGCAAGTACCACCCCACCGAGCACCCCTCCTACATCGAGGTCGTCTCGGACCGGGCCCAGTACTGGCTCGGCGTCGGCGCCCAGCCGTCCGAGGCCGTCGCCGCGATCCTCAAGGTGACCGGTGACTGGCAGCGCTTCAAGGGACTGGAGGGCGCCGAGGGCACTCTCCAGCAGCCCGCGGCCAAGGCCGAGTTCGTCACCCCGGACAAGGGCTCCGTGATCATCCCCGAGGCGATCACCCCGAAGGCCGAGAAGGCCGAGGCAGAGACCCCGGGCGCCCAGTCCGACGACGCCCCCGCGGCTGACGCCGAGAAGGCCGAGTAGTCGTGCTCGCCGGCGCGTTGGAGCACCTGGTCCGCGGCATCGTGGACAGCCCCGATGACGTCGACGTCCGGCTCAAGAGCGGGCGCCACTCGGAGACGCTCGAGGTCCGCGTCCACCCGGACGACCTCGGCCGCGTCATCGGCCGCCAGGGCCGCACCGCCAAGGCGCTGCGCACCGTGATCGGCGCGCTCGCCCAGGGCGAGCCGGTCCGGATCGACGTCGTCGACACCGACCGCCGCACCCGCTGAGGCGGGCCCGGCGCCTCCGCGGCCGGCCCCGCCACCCGCACGGTCCCCGCATCCGCACCGGATGCGGGGACCGTGCGCTTTCCCGACCCGCCCGCCGGGCGCACCCCCTGTCGCGCGGACCCGCGCGCACCCGTCGAATCCCCTCAGGAGCACCATGAAGGTCCAGGTCGCCCGCATCGGCAAGCCGCACGGCATCCGCGGGGAGGTCACCGTGCAGCTGTACACCGACGCCCCGGAGGAGCGCTTCGCCCCCGGCGCCCGGCTGCTGGTCGAGCCCGTGCCCGCGCTCGCCCCCGACGGCACCGTCACGGTCCGCTCCGCGCGCTGGAACAAGGCCGTGCTCGTCGTCGGGCTCGAGGAGGTCCCCGACCGCAACGGCGCCGAGACGCTGCGCGGGTGCCGGCTCTTCACGGAGGCGCAGGAGGACGACGAGGACGACGAGGCCTGGTACGAGCACGAGCTGGTCGGCCTCGAGGTGCGCACCGGCCCCGAGGACGGCACCGGGCCCCGCATCGGCGTGGTCACCGGGCTGGTGACCATGCCCGTCCAGGACCTGCTCGAGGTCGAGCTCGACGAGGACGGCCGGACGGCCGTGCTGCCGTTCGTCGAGGAGATCGTCCCGGTGGTCGACCCCGAGGCCGGGTTCGTCGTGGTGACCCCGCCGCCCGGCCTGCTGGAGCTCGGCCGCGACGACGCGGACACCGGCGCGGCCGGTCCGCACGAGGCCCCCGGGGCGGAGGGCGGGCGCTGATGCGGATCGACGTCGTCAGCATCTTCCCGGAGTACCTCGCCGCCCTGGACCTCTCGCTCATCGGCAAGGCCCGGCAGCAGGGACTGCTGGAGCTCACCGTGACCGACCTGCGCCAGTACGCGACCGACCGGCACCGCACGGTCGACGACACCCCCTACGGCGGCGGCGCCGGGATGGTGATGAAGCCGGAGCCGTGGGCGCAGGCGCTCGAGGCCGCCCTCAGGCGGGGCCCGGTCGCCGGGATGCCGGGGGAGCGGCCCGTGCTGGTCGTCCCGTCGCCGGCGGGGGAGGTCTTCACCCAGGCCACCGCCCGGGAGCTCGCCGGCCGGGAGCACCTCGTCTTCGCGTGCGGGCGCTACGAGGGCATCGACGAGCGCGTCGTCGACTGGTCCCGCGAGCACTTCGAGGTCCGTCCCATGAGCCTCGGCGACTACGTCCTCAACGGGGGAGAGGTCGCCGTGCTCGCCATGGTCGAGGCGATCGGCCGGCTCGTGCCCGGGGTGATCGGCAACCCCGAGTCCCTCGTCGAGGAGTCGCACTCGGACGGCCTGCTCGAGTACCCCGTCTACACCAAGCCCGCGCTGTGGCGGGACCGGCCCGTCCCGGAGGTCCTGCTCTCCGGGCACCACGGCAGGATCGCCCGCTGGCGGCGGGACCGGCAGCTGCAGCGCACCGCCGCCCGCCGCCCCGACCTCGTGGCGGCCCTCGACCCGGCGGCCCTGGACCGCGCCGACCGGGCCGTGCTCGCGGAGGCGGGCTGGCGGGTCGACGGCGGGCGCCTCGTGCGCGCCGCGGACGGCGCGCCCGGCGCACCTGTGGCATAATGGTCAGCTGTGCGTCTGCTGGGCACGCCCCCGCCGCAGGGGGATGAGCGACCAACAGCCGACGCCCGGGAGCCCCGCCGGGGGCCCCGGACACCACGTCTTGCGGACTCCGCACCCGCTCCGGGGACCACCCGGTGCGCACCACGGGTCCGCGCCGATCCACGTGAGCGGCCTGCGGCGTTCACCAGGAGGAACACCATGAACATCCTCGACCAGCTCGACGCCAAGTCCCTGCGCGACGACGTCCCCGACTTCCGCCCGGGCGACACCCTCAACGTCCACGTCAACATCGTCGAGGGCAACCGCTCCCGCGTGCAGGTCTTCAAGGGCTTCGTCCTGGGCCGCCAGGGCGCGGGCGTCCACGAGACGTTCACCGTCCGCAAGGTCTCCTTCGGCGTCGGCGTGGAGCGCACCTTCCCGGTGCACTCCCCGGTCATCGACAAGATCGAGGTGGTCACCCGCGGTGACGTCCGCCGCGCGAAGCTCTACTACATGCGCGACCGCCACGGCAAGGCCGCCCGCATCCGCGAGAAGCGGGACAACACCGTTGCCGCGGGCAAGTCGGCCAAGGCCGGCAAGTCCGGCAAGTAGGACGGCCCGCGCTTCGGTGCCCACCGAGATCCGGGCGCGGGACCCGCACACCACCGGGTCCCACGCCGCACGGCGAGAACGCCAGTCCCGCACCCGGGGCTGGCGTTCCGTCGTCCTCGCCCTGCTGATCGCCGTGGTCCTCACCGGGCTGCTGCGCGCGTTCCTCGTGGACGTGTACTGGATCGGCTCGGACTCCATGCAGCCGACCGTGGAACCGGGGGACCGGGTGCTCGTCGGCAAGCTCCTCGACGAGAGCGAGCCCCGGCGCGGCGACCTGGTGGTCTTCGACGGCCGGGGCAGCTTCGCCCCGCTGCGCGGCGACGACCCGTGGCCCGTGCAGGTCCTGCAGGCCCTGGGCCGGTGGAGCGGCCTCGCCGGCTCCGACACCGTCTACCTCAAGCGGGTGATCGGCGTGCCCGGGGACACGGTCCAGTGCTGCGGGCCCTCGGGGAAGCTGCTGGTCAACGGCCAGGAGACCACCGAGGCCTACGTCCACCCCGACGACCGGCCGAGCACCGTAGAGTTCACCGCCGTGGTGCCCGAGGGCCGGCTCTGGCTGATGGGGGACCACCGGTCCGTGTCGGTCGACTCGCGCAGTCTTCTCGGCGCGCCCGGCGGCGGACTGGTCCGAGCGGATAAGGTCATCGGAGTACCCGTTGCTGTCCTGTGGCCCCTCGACCGGGCCGGACAGCTGTGACGCGATCCCGAGGGATCCGGACCCGGACGCGCACAGGCGCCCGCCCAGGAAGGACGAGAGCAGTGGCCGACAGGACGTTCCCCGCCGGCGACGGCGCACCGCACGAGGACGGCGGCCCCGCCGGGCGCGGCATCCCTCCCGCACCGCTGTCCGACGCACCCGCCGACGGCGCCGGCGGCGCCGCGGCCCCCGGCACGACCGGCGCCGCCACCGGCACGGCCGATGCCGCCACCGGCAGCAGGGCGCACGACGGGCCCGGCGCGGAGGACGGCGCGGAGCCGGCCACGCGGCGCGAACGCCGGCGCAACGGCCGGGCCCGCAAGCAGCGCCCGGACACGTTCTGGGGCTCGGCCCGGGAGATCCTCCTGGTCCTGCTGTGGGCCGTGCTCATCGCCTTCGTCGTCAAGAGCCTGCTCGTGCGCGGCTTCTACATCCCGTCCGGGTCCATGGAGAACACCCTGCAGCTCAACGACCGGATCTTCGTCAACGTCGTCGAGCCGACGTTCGGCCCCCTGGAGCGGGGCGACATCGTCGTCTTCGAGGACGCCAAGGGCTGGCTCCCCGAGCAGCCGGACGACGGCGCCGGGCCCTCCGACGCGGTCTACGACGCCCTGGCGTTCGTGGGCGTGCTGCCCGACCGCACCGACCAGCACCTCATCAAGCGCGTGGTCGGGGTGGGCGGCGACCACGTCGTGTGCTGCGACGGCTCCGGCCGGGTCACGGTCAACGGTCAGGCCCTCGAGGAGCGCGACGCCTACCTCTACGCGGGGGCGGAGCCGTCGGAGATCCCCTTCGACGTCGTCGTGCCCGAGGACCACTACTTCGTGCTGGGCGACCACCGCAACGCGTCCGCCGACTCCCGCGTCCACCTCCAGGAGCCGTCGGAGGACAGCGCGTTCATCAGCCACGACGACGTCGTGGGCACCGCCTTCGTCATCGCCTGGCCGCTCAACCGGTTCGAGTGGCTGCAGAACCCCGGCGACGTCTTCGGGACCGTCCCCGACCCCTCCACCGGTGGCTCCTGATCCCCGCCCGGTCCGGCGCGCCGCGACCGTCCGCGGCGCGGCTCCCGGGCTGGCCGTGGAACGGTCCCTCGAGGAGGCCGGTGCCCGGCACGTCGGCGGCATGGACGAGGTCGGCCGCGGCGCCCTCGCCGGCCCGGTCACGGTCGGCGTCGTCGTGCTGCACCCCGGCACGGAGCGCGGCCTGCCGGGGCTGCGCGACAGCAAGCTGCTGAACCCGGCCCAGCGCGAGGCCCTCGTCCCGCGGGTGCTCCGGTGGTGCGCCGCCGGTGGCGTGGGCCACGCCTCTCCCGGGGAGATCGACGCGCTGGGGCTGACCGGGGCCCTGCGCCTGGCCGGGCGCCGGGCCCTCACGGCCGCCGCCGGCGGGGGCGCGCCCTCACCGGACGTGGTGCTCCTCGACGGCAGGCACGACTGGCTCTCGGAGCCGGCCGCCTCCCTGTTCGACGCCGTCGCGCCGGCCGGCCCGCCCGGCGCTCCCGCCGGCTGGTCGGGGAAGGTCGTCACCCGGATCAAGGCGGACCTCACGTGCGCGAGCGTGGCGGCGGCCAGCGTGCTCGCCAAGGTCGAGCGGGACCGGATCATGGAGGAGCTCTCCGGGGAGTGGCCGCAGTACGGTTGGGACAGCAACAAGGGCTACGGTGCCGGGGGGCACCGCCGGGCCCTCGAGGAGCGGGGGCCCACGCCGCACCACCGGCTGAGCTGGCGGCTGACCCGGCCACCGGTCCCGACCGCTCCGGGCACGACCCCACAGAGCACGAGCAGAGACGAGACGACATGAGCGCCGAAGAACTCGAGAACTTCGAGACGGACCTGGAGCTGCAGCTCTACCGCGAGTACCGGGACGTCGCCGGGCTGTTCCAGTACGTCGTCGAGACCGACCGCCGGTTCTACCTGGCCAACTCCGTGAGGATCGAGCCGGTGGAGACCAGCAACGGGCTGTACTTCGACGTGGAGCTCAAGGACGCGTGGGTGTGGGACGTCTACCGCTCCGCCCGCTTCGTCAAGCACGTCCACGTCATGAGCTTCAAGGACGTCAACGTGGAGGAGCTCGCCCACGCCGACCCCTTCAGCGTGCCGGGAGCGGCGGGACCCGCGGCCGGGGGACCGGCCGGCTCCTGAGCGGGCCGCCGTGCCCGGACCCGCTCCGGGGACACCGGCACTGCACAGGCGGGCGGCGGCGCAGCGACCCGCCGCGGGGGTGCGGCACGATGGGCCCGGCACCGGAAAGCCCCGTGCCGCCGGCCGACCAGGGAGGTGCCGCGTGGGTCGTGCAAGCGCGGCCGGGGCGCTGGGACGGCACGGTGAGGAGCTCGCCGCCGAGCACCTCGCGCAGCGGGACTACCGGATCCTGGCGCGCAACTGGCGTGCGGACCCCGTCCGGGACGGCGTCCGGGGCGAGGCCGACCTCGTCGCCGAGCACGACGGGTGGCTGGTCGTGGTGGAGGTGAAGACCCGTTCGAGCTTTCGTTACGGCCATCCGTTCGAGTCCATTACGCCGCCCAAGGCGGCGCGCCTGCACCGCCTGGCGGTCGCGTGGGCCCGTCTGCACGGCCGCGACCCCCGTCTGATCAGGGTCGACGCCGTGGCCGTGACGGCCCTGCCCGGGACGCCGCCCTGCATCGAGGTGCTGACCCGGATTCATTGAGACGTGCCCCTCGAGTGGCGGCGTGACATGCCCCGTGGGACGTGCCACTGTGGAACCGTCGACGACCGGGGAAACGACGGAGGTGCGCCTTGGTGGCATGCGGACCGATCGCGGCATCACGCCGTGCGCCGGCGCTCACCGCAGCCCTGATCGCCGGCGTGTCCGGGGTCGTGGCCCTCGCCGCCACGGGGTGCGGCCTGCTGAACCGGCCCGAGACCGAGGCGGTCGCGCAACCGGGCACGGTCACCCCGGCACCGACCGGCCTGAGCCAGGGCGCCTACGCCCTCCAGACCGAGGACGGCGCCGTCATCACCTTCGACCTGCCCACTGCGCCCGCGCCCGACAAGCACGTCGAACGCCTCCGGCGCGACCTCCGGGTCGAGCCCGTCACCTACGTCCAGGTGCACATCGACAACTCCAAGGGCACCCGGCCCGTCGAGATCAAGGACCTGAAGGTGATCAGCCACGAGGGCGGGCTCTTCCCGTTCGAGACCGCCGCCGAGGTCCTGGGGGAGTGGGACCCCAACCGCTCCGCCCTCGGCGGCTACTGGCGCGCCGACGGATCGTCCCCGAACCTGCAGGAGGGCGCCGCGCTCGACGCCCGCACGCACGAGCTCATCGACCGGTACACCGGCGTCGTGCCGGCCGGCGGCACGGGCCGGGAGCTGATGATCGGCGAGTTCGACCACCTGCCGCAGACCTTCGACGACGTCGAGCTCACGCCCTACCTGCACGAGCGCGCGCTCGGTCCGGCGCCCGTCGGGCACGGCCCCGAGGAGCTCCAGTACCGGGAGGAGCAGCCCGCCCAGGAGGCTCCGGAACCGGCGGAGCCCGCCCCCGTCCCCGCGCCGGCGGAGCCCGCCCCCGTCCCCGCGCCGGCGGAGCCCGCCCCCGTCCCTGCGCCGGTGGAGGCCGAGCCGGCCCCGAAGCCGGTGGAGGCCGAGCCGACGCTGCCGCCCGCGCCGCCGCCCGCGAAGCCCGCGCCGCCCGCGCAGCCCGCGCCGCCGCCCGCGAAACCGCTCGAGCCGCCCACGGCGGAGCCGACCACCGCACCTCCGCTGCCGGTCGAGCCGGCCCCGACGACGCCCCCGGTCCAGCCGACCCCGTCCCCGACCGTGCCCGGTCCGGTCGGGACGGCCGGCAACCCCACGCCTGCGCCCACGCCCACGCCTGCGTCCACGCCCACGGCGGCGGCGACGATCCCGGTCGCGCCCACGGGCACGCCCACCGCGGCGGTCACGCGCCGGCCGTGGCCGCCGGCGCCGGTGGCCGGCGCGCCGACCCCCACCGCGAGCGCAGGGAGCACCACCGGTCCTGGGGCGACTGGTCCTGGGGCGACACCGACGACCTCGCCCTCCCCGACCACCTCCTCCTCCCCGGCGGCCTCGCTCCCCGTCCTGCGCGACGAGGCCTGAGCCGGAGGAGTTCTCCCCAGGCGCGCCCCGGACCGTCCCGTTCCCCGGGACGGACGCGGAGCATGGGAGCAGGAGGTTCCCATGCACCTGCGCCACAGCGCCCCCGTTCCCGTCCTCCCCGCCGGGGTGGTCGACCACCCTGCCGTCGCCCGCGCGGCCGCCCGATGACCGGGTTCGCCCGCACGTGGGCGGTGGCCCTCGTGGGGCTCGACGGGTCGATGGTCGAGGTCGAGGCCGACATCGGCCAGACCCTGCCGGCGTTCTCGATCGTGGGCCTGCCCGACGCCGCGCTCAACGAGGCCCGGGAGCGGCTGCGGGCCGCGGCGCGCAACAGCGGCGTGCCGCTCAGCCCCCGCAAGCTCACCGTGAACCTGACCCCGGCCACCCTGCCGAAGCGGGGCTCGCTCTTCGACCTCGCCATCGTGATGAGCGCTTTGCAGGCGGCCGGGGACGTGCCCGCGACCGGACGCACGGTCTTCCTCGCCAAGCTGGGCCTCGACGGAGCGCTGCGCCCCGTCCGGGGCATCCTGCCGGCCGTCATGGCGGCGGTGCGGGCCGGGCACGAACGCCTCGTCGTGGCGGAGGCGAACGCCGCCGAGGCCCGCCTCGTGCCCGGGGCCCGGGTGGCCGGCTACGGGTGCCTCGCGGAGGTCCTCGCGGCCGCCGGCGCGGATCCCGCCGGGCTGCGCCGACCCGCGCCGGAGCCCGGCCCGGACCCGCACCCCGGGCCGCCGCCCGCCCCCGCTGCCGTCCCGGACCTCGCGGACGTCGCCGGGCAGGCGGAGGGGCGCCTCGCACTGGAGATCGCGGCCGCGGGCGGGCACCACCTGCTGATGGTGGGTCCCCCGGGGTCCGGGAAGACCATGCTCGCGGAGCGCCTGCCCGGGCTGCTGCCCGACCTCGGGGACGACGCCGCCATGGAGGTGACGGCCGTGCACTCCCTCAACGGGGCGGCCGGCCGGTGCACGGCCCTGATCCGCCGCCCGCCCTTCGAGGCCCCGCACCACACCGTCTCCGTCGCGGCCCTGTTCGGCGGCGGCTCTGGTATCCCCCGCCCCGGGGCGGCGTCCCGCGCGCACCGCGGCGTGCTCTTCCTCGACGAGGCCCCCGAGTTCGACCGCGGGGTCGTGGACGCCCTCCGCCAGCCGCTCGAGTGCGGCGCGGTGACGATCGACCGCTCCCTCGCCTCGGCCACCTACCCGGCACGCTTCCAGCTCGTGCTCGCCGCCAACCCCTGCCCGTGCGGGCGGGCGAGCGGGCGCGGGGCCGAGTGCACCTGCACCCCGCGGGAGCGCCGGTCGTACTTCGGCAAGCTCAGCGGCCCGCTGCTGGACCGGGTGGATCTGCAGCTCGCCGTGCCCCCCGTCTCCTACGGCGAGCTCGCCGCCGGGGCCGGGCAGGGGGAGCCGACCGCGGACGTCGCCCGCCGGGTCGCCCGGGCGCGGGCGGCCCAGGCCGAGCGGCTCGGCCCGGTGGGCGTGCGCACCAACGCCGAGCTCGGCGGACGGCTGCTGCACGGCACCCTGCGCCCGCCCCGGTCCGTGACGGCCCCGCTGGAGCGGGCCATGGACCGGGGCACGCTCACCGCCCGCGGCCACCAGCGGGTGCTGCGGGTCGCCTGGACCCTCGCCGACCTCGACGGGCGCTGCGCACCGAGCGCGGAGGACGTGGACGCCGCCCTGTGGTTCCGCTCGCTCGTGCCCGCCTGAGCCCGCTCCGCACGCCATCCGCCCGACCCGTCCAGGAGGACCGCCCGTGGACCCCGCACCGACCGCTCCCGCCGCCCCCGCCGACCTGCACCGGGTGCGCCTCGCCCGGGCGGGGCTGTCCCGCCTCGTGGAGCCGACCGACCCGGTCGCGATGCTGCTGCTGGCCGTGCTCGGGCCCGAGGCCGCGCTGGCGGTGGCGGCCGGCCACCGCCCGATCGGGCCCGCGGAGCACGCGGCGTTCGTGCGGGGCGCCACGGAGGCGGGATGGCGTCCCCGGCAGGTGGACCTGGCCCGGGCGCTCGAGCGGTGGGCCGGGCGCGCGGCGATCCTCGACCCCGTCCGCGACCTCCAGGCGGCGGCCGCGTGCGGGGGCTGGTTCGCCGTTCCGGAGGACCCCGACTGGCCGCCGGCCCTCGACGACCTGGGCCTCGCCGCGCCCGTCGGCCTGTGGGGCCGCGGGCACCGCCGGGGGCTGCCGTTCCCCGTCTCGCGCTCCGTCGCCGTGGTGGGCTCCCGCGACTGCTCCGCGTACGGGAGCCAGGTCGCCATGGACCTCGCCGGAGGGCTCGCCGCACGGGGCTGGACGGTCGTCTCCGGCGGCGCCCACGGCATCGACCACGCCGCGCACGCCGCCGCCCTGGCGGCCGGGACCGCCGTCCCGCCCACGGTCTCCGTCATGGCCGGCGGGATCGACCGCTTCTACCCGCGCGGCAACGACGCGCTGCTCGCCCGCATCGAGGCGGCGGGACTGCTGCTGTCGGAGGTCGCCCCCGGCGGCACGCCGAGCCGGTACCGGTTCCTGCAGCGCAACCGGATCATCGCGGCCCTCGCGGCCGGCACCGTCGTCGTCGAGGCCCGGTGGCGGTCGGGGGCCCAGAACACCGCCCACCACGCGGACGGCCTCAGCCGTCCCGTGGGCGCCGTGCCGGGCAGCGTCCACGCGGGCACGTCGGCCGGCTGCCACCGGCTGGTCCGGGAGGGCACCGCCGTGCTGGTCACCGACGTCGACGAGGTGCTCGAGCTCGTCCAGCCCCTCGGTGCCGCCCCGGCGCCGGAGCGCACCGCCCCCGCCGCCGCCGTCGACGGGCTCTCGGCGCCCGACCGGCGGTTGCTCGACGCCCTGCCGCTGACGGTGCGCAGCGGTCCGGACCGCCTCGCCCGGATCGCGGGGCTGTCCCCGCGGGAGGTGCTCGGCGGGCTGCACCGCCTCCAGGAGCGCGGGCTGGCCGACGGCACGGGGGAGGGCTGGCGGCGCCGCTGATCCCGGTGCCCGGCGTCCCCGCGCGCCCTGCCCCGCCCGTCACGGTGCGGGCCGGTGGCGGAACGGGTTGACGCCCCCCGGAAGCTTGCAGAAGAATGAGTTGCGGACTGCACTCAGTGTTCCGGTCGCGGCAGGACCCCCGCCGCCCGCACCGGACGCGGGGTGCGCCGCCCGGAGCGACCGGGCGCCGCGCGGGCCTCGAATCCCCGCGGCGCGGCGGGCGCCCGGCACAACTGCATCACGGGCGGCGGCCGAGCGGCCGCGGCCCGGCGGGTGGACCGCCTCCGGGCAGGGCGTTGGGGAAGACGTACCTACACGACGGAGGAGCAGGTCATGTCTTCACCCAGCACGCGCGGAGTGCTCTACGTGCACTCCGCGCCGCGAGCCCTGTGCCCGCACATCCAGTGGGCCCTGGAGTCCGTGGCGCGCCAGCGCACGGAGCTCGAGTGGACCCCGCAGAACGCCGAGCCCGGTTCCGTCCGGGCGGAGCTGGAGTGGTCGGGCCCCGCCGGCACCGGCGCCCTGCTCGCGTCCGCGCTGCGCACGATGGGCCGGATCCGCTTCGAGGTGACCGAGAACCCCTCCCGCGGCCACGACGGCGCCCGCTGGTCCTTCACCCCCGACCTCGGCATCTTCCACGCCACGACCGACGCGGCCGGCAACATCATGATCTCCGAGGACCGCATCCGCTTCGCCTACGAGTCCGCCGCGGGCAACCCGCTGCTCGTCATCAACGAGCTCTCCGTGGCGCTCGGCGAGGCCTGGGACGAGGAGCTCGAGCCCTTCCGGCACGCTGCCGAGGGCGCGCCGGTGCGCTGGCTGCACCGTGTGAGCTGATCCGCCGGAGCCCCGTCCCGCCTCCGGGGGCGCGGGCTCCCCACGACGAGAGGGCCGCCCCGCAGCTGCGGGGCGGCCCTCTCGTCGGTGCCGAGCCGGTCGGCCGGCGCCGCGGGCGCCGGGTCCGTCCGGCTCAGACGGTGCGGAACGCGGCGACGGCGTTGTGCCCGCCGAAGCCGAACGAGTTGGACACCGCCACGAAGTCGCCCGAGGGCAGCTCCCGGGCGTCGGTGACGACGTCGAGGTCGATCTCCGGGTCCTGGTTCTCGAGGTTGATCGTGCACGGGGCGAGCCGGTGGTGGACGGCGAGCACCGTGAGCACGGCCTCCACGGCGCCGGACCCGCCCAGGACGTGGCCGGTCATGGACTTCGTCGCGGACACGCACATGTCGTCCACGGCGGAGCCGAACGCCCGGCGCAGCGCACCGGCCTCCGGGGCGTCGCCCTTGGGGGTCGACGTCGCGTGGGCGTTGACGTGCCTGACGTCCGAGGGGGCGAAGTCCCCGAGGTCCATCGCCTCCTGCAGGGCGCGGGCGGCGCCGCGGCCCTGCTCGTCGGGCGCGGTGATGTGGAACGCGTCGGAGGTCAGGCCGGCCCCGGCGAGCTCCGCGTAGACGCGCGCCCCGCGGGCCCGGGCGAACTCCTCCGCCTCCAGCACCACGGCCCCGGCGCCCTCGCCCATGACGAAGCCGTCGCGGGCCGTGTCGTAGGGCCGGGAGGCGCGCTCGGGCTCGTCGTTGCGCTTGGACAGCGCCTGCATCGACGCGAACGCCGCGATGGTGACGGGGTGGATGGTGGACTCGGCGCCGCCGACCACCACGATGTCGGCCTTGCCCGAGCGGATCAGGTGCATGCCCTGGTAGAAGGCCTCGGTCCCGGACGCGCACGCCGAGACGGGGGTGATGGACGCGGCGCGGGCCCGGAGGTCCATGCCGACGGCCGCGGCGTTGCCGTTGGGCATGAGCATGGGCACCGTGAGCGGCATCACGCGGCGCGCGCCCTTCTCGCGGAGCGTGTCGTAGGCGTCGAGCAGGGTCCAGATCCCGCCGATGCCCGTGCCGAAGGCGACCGCGAACCGGTCGGGGTCGACCTCCGCGGCGTCGTCGGCGTTGGCGGCGGAGAAGCCCGCGTCCGCCCAGGCCTCGCGGGCGGCGATGACGGACAGCTGCCCGGACGGGTCCAGGCGCTTGGCCTCGACGCGGGTGAGGACCTCGCTCGCGGGGGTCGAGACCGGGGCGGCGATCCGCACCGGCAGATCGTAGGTCTCGACCCAGTCGTGCTCGATGGCTCGGACACCGGAGACGCCCGTGGTGGCGTTGCGCCACAGCTCGGGGACGGTGCCGCCGATGGGCGTGGTGGCACCGAGTCCGGTGACGACTACTTTGCGGGACATAACTGCACTTCCTCGTGTCCTGGGGATGATGCGGCGGGCGACCCGCCCTGCTGCGGTCGGCGGGGCGCGGCGGACCGGACGGTCCGCCGCGCCCCGCGGCGACCGGCCGGCTCAGGCCTGGGCGTTGTCGATGAAGTTGACGGCGTCCTCGACGGTCTTGAGGTTCTTGACCTCCTCGTCGGGGATGGTCACGTCGAACTTCTCCTCGGCGTTGACGACGATCGTCATCATCGAGATCGAGTCGATGTCGAGGTCCTCGGTGAAGGACTTGTCCAGCTGGACGGCCTCGGTCTCGAGCCCGGTCTCCTCGTTGACGATCTCGGCCAGGCCGGTCAGGATTTCCTCTTTGCTCGCCATGGTGGCTTCCTTTCTCTGCGGCTGCCGGAGCAGCCGGTGGTGACGGGCGCCCCCGGGCGGTGCCGGGGTGCATCGGTCCCGGCCAGGCGGAAGGCCGGACCGGGGGGACAACGGGGTGTGCGGTTCAACCCTACGACGAGTCCGGGGCCCTCGATCACGGGACGGACGCGCAGGGGCGGGCCGGGGCCCGCGACGGGGTCAGGGCAGGACGACGACCTGCGCGCCGTAGACGAGCCCGGCGCCGAAGCCGATCTGCAGGGCGAGCCGGCCGGAGAGCTCCGGGTGCTCGGCCAGCAGCCGGTGGGTCGCCAGCGGCACGGACGCGGCGGAGGTGTTGCCGGCGTCGGCGATGTCGCGGGCGATCACCACCGACTCCGGGAGCTTGAGGGTCTTGGCCATCTGGTCGATGATGCGCATGTTCGCCTGGTGGGGGATGAACGCGGCGATGTCCTCCGGGGCGACGCCGGCCACGTCCATGGCCTCCTGCGCCCGCTTGGCGACCTCCCACGACGCCCACCGGAACACCGTCTGGCCGTCCTGGCGCAGCGTCGGCCACAGCGGGGCGTCCTCGCGCATCTCGCCGGTCTCCTTGTCGTGGAGGTCGGGGGCGTCGGTGCGGGACCGGCCCTCGTCCACGGCCCGGACGTCGGTGAGCGGGTGGGTCATGCGGATCGCGTCCCACTTGGACCCGTCGGAGCCCCAGACGGAGGGGCCGATGCCGGGGGTCTCCGAGGGGCCCACCACGGCCGCGCCGGCGCCGTCGCCGAGCAGGAACGAGATGCTGCGCTCGCTGTTGTCGATCACGTCGGAGAGCTTCTCCACGCCGATGACCAGCACGTAGTCCGCCGCGCCGGAGCGCACCAGGGCGTCCGCCTGCGCGATGCCGTAGCAGTAGCCGGCGCAGGCCGCGGAGATGTCGTAGGCGGCGGCGGGGGTGGCCCCCAGGCGGTCGGCCAGCGCGGCCGCCGCGGAGGGGGTCAGGTACGGGAAGGAGATCGTGGAGAGGATTACCGCGCCGAGCTGGGACGCCTCGATGCCGGCCGCGGCCAGCGCCTCGCGGGCGGCGTGCTCGGACATCTCGAGCACGTCCACGTCCGCGGAAGCGCGGTGGCGGGTCCTGATCCCGGTGCGCTGCTGGATCCACTCGTCGGAGGACTCGATCCACTGGCAGACGTCGTCGTTGGTCACGACCACGTCCGGGCGGTAGGCGCCGAGGCCGAGGATCCGGGAGTGGGCGTTGGGCTGGTTCTGCTTCAGGGTCACCACAGGTGTCGTTGCTCCTTCGTGTGGCCGGGCGCGGCGGGGCGGCCCCACGGGGGGCGGGCGGCGTTCGGCTGGTCCGGTCCCGGGGCGGGGCGCGCGGAGACGCGCGCGTGGACGTCAGTCAAGGATACTCCTGGCCTGCGCCAGCTCCTCGGCGGAGTTGACGGCGAGGGCCGGGACGCCCTTCATGCCGCGCTTGGCGAGGCCCACGAGCGTGCCGGCCGGGGGCAGCTCGACCAGCTGCTCGACGCCGCGCTCGAGCAGGGTCTGCATGCACAGGTCCCAGCGCACGGGCCGGCAGACCTGGGCCACCAGTGCGTCGAGGTTGGCCGCGCCCGAGGCGACGGGCGCGCCGTCGGCGTTGGAGAGCAGGGGGTGCACGGGCTCCGCCGGGGCGAGCTGCGGGACCAGGGCGCGCAGGGGCTCCAGGGTGGGCGCCATGTGCTCGGTGTGGAAGGCGCCGGCGACCTTGAGGGGGACCACCCGTGCGCGGGCGGGCGGGTGCTCGGCAAGGGCCGCGAGCTGCTCGAGGGTGCCGGCGGCCACGGTCTGCCCGCCGCCGTTGGCGTTGGCCGGGGTGAGCCCCGCGGCGGCGATCGCGGCGAGGACCTCGTCCTCCTTGCCGCCGAGCACCGCGCTCATCCCGGTCGGGACGGCCGCCGCGGCCGCGGCCATGGCGTTGGCGCGGGTGCGGACGAAGGCCATGGCGTCGGCCTCGGTGAGCGCACCGGCCAGGGCCGAGGCGGTGATCTCGCCGACGGAGTGGCCGGCGAAGACCAGGTCGTCGCGCCCGGGGCTCAGCCGGTCGGCCAGCAGGCGCCCGGCCACCAGACCCGCGGCCACGATCAGGGGCTGCGCGACGGCGGTGTCCTTGATCGTCTGCTCGTCGGCCTCGGTCCCGTAGTGGACCAGGTCCAGGCCGGCGGCCTCGCTCAGCTGCTCCAGGTGCTCGCGCACGCCGTCGAGCGCGAGCCATTCGGTGAGGAAGCCGGGTTTCTGGGAGCCCTGTCCGGGGCAGAGGATCGCAATCACCGTCCCAGCTTGGCAAGAACCCGTCCCGGACACGCGGCGCGGAGGCCACCAACCCGCACGGCGCTGTTTGTAGGGAAGCTACAAGACGGGCGGGGCGGGGGGCGCTGAGGTGTCGATCGGCGGGCAGGAGTCGGCCAGCCGGCCGGCCACGAGGGCGCAGTGCAGCACGAACGCGTCGCGGGGGACCAGCGGGTCCCACCCGGTGAGGTCGCAGATCCGGCGCAGCCGGTAGCGCACAGTGTTGGCGTGCACGAACAGCTCCCGGGCCGTGGCCTCGAGGGAGTGGCCCACGGACACGTACGTGGACAGGGTCTCCACCAGCCCGGTGGCCGAGCGCGTCAGCGGGCGGTAGATCGACTCGACCATCGCGGTGCGCGCGGCCTCGTCCCCGGCCATGGCCCGCTCGGGCCACAGGTCCTCGGAGTGGACCGGCCGGGGCGCGGCGGGCCAGGCCGGCGCCACGGACAGGGCGGCGTGCGCGAGCCGGGCCGAGCCTCCGGCCTCGAAGATCGTGGGCGCCTCGGGCCCGTGCACCACGGCGCCGGGGCCGAAGGCGGCGGTGAGCTTCTCCAGGGCGAGGTCGCGGTCGGCCACGCCGCCGAGGACGAGGATGAGCCGGTCGCCCTGGATGGAGACCAGCGAGTCCTGGGCGTAGCGGCAGGCCAGCCGGCGCAGCCGGGCCACCGTGGAGGGGCCGGTCGCCTCCGGCGCGGACCCCGTGAGCACCGTGACGGGCCCGGTCGAGGCCCACCCCAGCGCGGCGATCCGGGAGCGCAGGGAGTCCGAGTGCTCGCCGCGCAGGATCCCGTCGACGACCAGCGACTCCAGGCGCGCGTCCCACGAGCCCCGGTTCTCGGCCGCGCGGGCGTAGACGTCGGCGGCCGCGAACGCGATCTCCCGGGAGTAGCGCAGGACGGCCTCCCGCAGGGCGGCCTCGTCGTGGTGCTTCGCGAGCTCCGGGACCATCTCCTCGACGACGTCGACGACGATCCGCAGCAGCTGCAGGGCGTGCTGCAGGGAGATGGAGCGGGTGAGCTCGGTGGGGGCGTTGCGGAAGACCTGGGTGAGCACCCACAGGGGCTCCTCCGGGTCCTCGTACCAGCGCACGAAGGAGGAGATGCCCCGCTGCGCCACCAGCCCGAGCTCGGAGCGCTCGTCGGCGCGCAGCTGCTGGAACCACGGCAGGTCCGTCTCGAGGCGGCGGGTCGCGACCGTCGAGATCGTGCCCAGGTTCGCCTTCAGGTTCTCCAGGGTCCGGGGGTGCGGGGGTGCGGCGGGGCGGGCGCGGACCTTCTCCGCGGTCCCCCCGGGGCGCTTGCGGGGGGCGCGCAACCAGCGCGTGGTGGAATTCCCGTCCTGTCCGGCCATGCCCCCGAGCTTAGAGCACCGGGCGCACCGGCCCGGACGGCGACGGCGCCCCGGCCACCCGCGCGGGGTGACCGGGGCGCCGTGGTGCACCGGAGGGGCCGGCTCAGGCGTCGCCCCCGGCGTTGCCGGTGGTGCCGGCGTTGACGTCGTGCAGGCGGTACTTCTCGATCGCCTCGCCCGGCGCGCGCCAGTCGACCTCGCCGCGCTTGGCGAGCATCTCCAGGGCCCGCACCACCATGGAGTGCGAGTCCACGTGGAAGAAGCGGCGGGCGCCCTGGCGGGTGTCGGCGAAGCCGAACCCGTCGGTGCCGAGGGTCGCGAAGTCGTTGGGCACGAACTGGCGGATCATGTCCGGCAGGTCCGAGCTGAAGTCCGAGGACGCGACGATCGGCCCGGTGGCCCCCGCGAGCTGCTGGGCCACGAACGGGGTCCGCATGCCGTCGCCGGGGTTCAGGAACGACTCCTCCTCCGCGGCCAGGCCGTCGCGGCGCAGCTCCACCCAGGAGGTCACCGACCACACGTCCGCGGACACGCCCCAGTCCTCGGCGAGCAGCCGCTGCGCCTCGAGGGCCCACGGCACGGCCACGCCGGAGGCGAGCAGCTGCGCGCGCGGCCCGTCGTTCTCGGCCGGCTTGAGCAGGTAGATGCCCTTGAGGATGCCCTCGACGTCGACGTCCTCCGGCTCGGCGGGCTGCTGGTACGGCTCGTTGTAGACCGTGAGGTAGTACATGACGTCGTGGTCCTCGTCGCCGCTGCCGTACATCCGCTCGATGCCGCGCCGGACGATGTGGGCGATCTCGTAGCCGAACGCCGGGTCGTAGTGCACGACGGCCGGGTTGGTCGAGGCGATGATGGGGGAGTGCCCGTCGGCGTGCTGGAGGCCCTCGCCGGTGAGCGTGGTCCGCCCCGCGGTGGCACCGATGAGGAACCCGCGGGCCAGCTGGTCCGCGGCCGCCCAGAACTCGTCGGCGGTGCGCTGGAAGCCGAACATCGAGTAGTAGATGTAGACGGGGATCATCGGCTCGCCGTGCGTGGCGTAGGCCGTGCCCGCGGCGGTGAACGCCGCGCTCGCGCCGGCCTCGTTGATGCCCGGGTGCAGGATGACGCCCTGCTCGGACTCCTTGTAGGCCAGCATCAGCTCGCGGTCCACCGACAGGTAGTTCTGCCCCTTGGGGTTGTAGATCTTCGCGGTGGGGAAGAACGAGTCCATGCCGAAGGTCCGCGCCTCGTCCGGGATGATCGGCACGATGCGGTGGCCGAAGTCCTTCTCCCGCATGAGGTCCTTGAGGATCCGCACGAACGCCATCGTGGTGGCGGCCATCTGCTTGCCCGAGCCCTTCTTCGCCGACTTGAAGGCGGCGTCGGTGGGAAGGGTGATGGCCTTCTGCTCGTGGGGCCGGTCCGGCACGAACCCGCCGAGCTCCTGGCGCCGCTCCAGCAGGTACTTGATCTCCGGGGAGTCCTTGCCGGGGTGGTAGTACGGGGCGCCGTAGAGGTCCGACTCCAGCTGCTCGTCCGAGACCGGGATGCGCAGGTGGTCGCGGAAGGTCTTGAGGTCCTCCAGGGTGAGCTTCTTCATCTGGTGGGTCGCGTTGCGCGCCTCGAAGTGGGTGCCCAGGCCGTAGCCCTTGATGCCCTGGGCCAGGATCACGGTCGGCTGGCCCTTGTGCTCCGTCGCGGCCTTGTAGGCGGCGTAGACCTTGTAGTAGTCGTGGGCGCCGCGCTTGAGCTCCCAGATCTCGTCGTCCGTCATGTCCGCGACCATCTCCTTGGTTTTCGGGGACTTCCCGAAGAAGTGGTCGCGCACGAACCCGCCGGACTCCGCCTTGAAGGTCTGGTAGTCGCCGTCGACGGTCTCGTTCATGATGCGCACGAGCTCGCCGTCCTGGTCCTTGGCGAGCAGCTTGTCCCACTCGCGGCCCCAGACGACCTTGATGACGTTCCAGCCGGCGCCGCGGAAGAACGCCTCGAGCTCCTGGATGATCTTGCCGTTGCCGCGCACCGGCCCGTCGAGGCGCTGCAGGTTGCAGTTGACCACGAAGGTGAGGTTGTCCAGGTTGTCGTTGGCGGCCAGCTGCAGCGCGCCGCGGCTCTCCACCTCGTCCATCTCGCCGTCGCCCAGGAAGGCCCACACGCGCTGGTCGGAGGTGTCCTTGATCCCGCGGTTGTGCAGGTAGCGGTTGAACTGGGCCTGGTAGATGGCGTTGAGCGGGCCGATGCCCATCGACACCGTCGGGAACTGCCAGAAGTCGGGCAGGGAGCGCGGGTGGGGGTAGGAGGACAGGCCGTGCGGGGCCTTCGTCTTCTCCTGCCGGAACCCGTCCAGCTGCTCCTCGGTCAGGCGGCCCTCGAGGTACGCGCGGGCGTAGTTGCCGGGGGCCGAGTGGCCCTGCCAGAACACCTGGTCGCCGCCGCCGGGGTGCTGCGGGCCGCGGAAGAAGTGGTTGAGGCCCACCTCGTAGAGGGTGGCCACGCCGGCGTAGGAGGAGATGTGCCCGCCCACGCCGATCTCGGGACGCTGCGCGCGGTGGACCATCACGGCCGCGTTCCAGCGCAGGAACGCGCGGTAGCGCCGCTCGATCTCCTCGTCGCCGGGGAAGTCGGGCTCCTGGTCCACGGGGATCGTGTTGATGTAGTCGGTCGTGGTGACCATCGGGACGCCGACGCTCTTCGCTCCCGCGTGCTGCAGCAGGGCGCGCATGATGTACTGCGCCCGCGCCGTGCCCTGCGTCTCGATCAGGTCCTCGAACGACTCGAGCCACTCCTGGGTCTCCTCGGTGTTGGAGTCCTGCAGGTTGTTGGTCAAGCCACTGAGGATGTGGTGGTTGCTGGATGAAGGCACGATCTACCTCTCTTCGTGGGACTGTCCGATGGTCCCGGGCGGGTGCGCGCGCGCAGGCGCGGCCGGGCCACCGACGGTCTCAAGCTACCCGTGCTCCGGTCCGGGAACCCGGTGCACCGCCGGTGAGGGCGGTCACCCGGGCACCCGCTGCGCCGAGCGGATCGCGCCGACGGGCTGTCCGGCGCACGGGATGTCTGTCGGAACCATGTTTCCACACCCGGGACGGCCCGTCATACGCCGCCCCGGCGGGCAATTCGGCGGGCCGAACCACGGGCCGGAGCTTGAAAGCAACCCTGATCCGGTGTTGTCTGGACCTCGAAGCCGGTTTCCGGCCCGCCACCGTGCCCCGCGGTCCACCTCGGGCGGGCGGACCCCGCACCGGTACGCAGTGCGAGGTCGTCGACGGTCGGCCCGATCCAGAAGGAGCAAGAAGTGAGCGAGGCCAAGACCACCGCGGGTGACGCGGTAGTCCAGCTCGGTTTCAAGGATGGCGACTACATCCAGGAATTCGGATATGACGAGGACGTCGACTTCGACCTGCGGGACGGGATCGAGGACCTGATCGGGTCGGACCTGCTGGACGAGGAGGACCAGGAGGTCGTGGACGCCGTGCTGCTGTGGTTCCGCGAGGGCGACGGCGACCTCGTGGACACCCTGGTGGACGTGCAGACGACCCTGGACGAGGGCGGGGTGGTGTGGCTGCTCACCCCGAAGGCCGGCCGCGACGGCTACGTGCCGCCCTCGGACGTGCAGGACGCCGCGCCCACCGCCGGGCTGCACGTGACCACCACGGCCCGCGTGAGCGCCGACTGGGCCGCCACCCGCCTGATGCCCAAGCGCAACATCTGAGCCGCCGTCCCGGCCCCCGCCCCGACGGCTTCCCGCGCCCGCTCCCGGGCGGGGCCGTTCCCGGACCACAGGAGTACCCACCATGCCCGAGATCGGCCGCCCAGCCCCGGACTTCACGCTCGAGAACCAGTTCGGCGAGCCCGTCGCCCTCAGCGGGCTGCGGGGCCGGCCCGTGGCGCTGGTGTTCTTCCCGTTCGCCTTCTCCGGGGTCTGCACCGGTGAGCTCTGCCGGCTCCAGGACAGCCTCTCCGTGTTCGAGGACGCCCGCGTGAAGCTGCTCGCGGTGTCCGTGGACTCGAAGTACGCCCTGCGCGCGTTCGCCCGCGAGGAGTCCTTCGACTTCGACCTGCTCGCCGACTTCTGGCCCCACGGAGCCGTCGCCCAGCGCTACGGCGTCTTCGACCCGGTCTCGGGCATGGCCGAGCGCGCCACGTTCGTGCTGGACGCCGACGGGGTGGTCGTCGACGCCTTCCGCGCCGAGCGCGGCACCGCGCGGGAGCTGGAGACGTACCGCGCGGCCCTGGCCAAGCTGCCCCGCTGACCGCCGCCGCGCACCGTTCCCCGATGCCCACCGTCCGCGCCGGGTACGGCGCCCCTGGCACCCCCGACCAGTTCCCCGACCCCGACGCCGCCGATCTCGCCACCGGGCTCGCCGCCGCCCTCGAGCTGCTGCGCGGGCGCCGCACCGCCGTGCTGACCGGCGCCGGCATCAGCACCGACTCCGGGATCCCGGACTACCGGGGCCCCGGCGCCGCCCCGCGCACCCCCATGACGTTCCAGGAGTTCATGGGCAGCGCCGCGAAGCGCAGCCACTACTGGGCGCGCAACCAGTACGGCTGGCGACACCTCGCCGAGACCCGCCCCAATGCCGGTCACGAGGCGCTGGCCCGGCTCGAGGAGGCCCGGGCCGTCACGGGGGTCGTCACCCAGAACATCGACCGGCTGCACCAGGCCGCCGGGTCCGTCAACGTGGTGGACCTGCACGGCCGCTACTCGCTCGTGCGGTGCATGCAGTGCGGGACCCGGATCCCGCGGGCCGTGCTCTCCGACGTGCTCGACGAGCTCAACCCCGGCTTCTACGACTCCCTCTCCTCCCCGGAGGACATCGAGTTCGCCCCGGACGCCGACGCCGTGATCCCGCGGACCGCCGGCTTCCGGGTCCCCGACTGCCCCGTCTGCGGCGGCGTGCTCAAGCCCGACGTCGTGTTCTTCGGGGAGAACGCCCCGCGGCACCGGGTGCTGCGGTCCCTGCGCATGGTCGAGGCCGCGGACGCCCTGCTGGTCGTGGGGTCCTCCCTGACCGTCAACTCGGGCCGGCGCTTCGTGCGCCACGCCGTGCGGGGGGACCGGCCCGTGGTGATCGTCAACCACGGCCGGACCCGCGGGGACGCCGCCGCCCGGCTGAAGATCGACGCCCGGGCCACGGAGTTCCTGACGCGGCTCGAACAGGCGCTGCGCAGTCCGTAGACTGGGAGCCCGGGTGTGGCGAACGTCACTCGGGGGGCACCCCGACCGTGGGGTTACCGGTGGGTAACACCTAGTAGCCTGTTCGGGAACCGGGTGCTGGCGGTTGCGCAAACCGTCCACCCGGTTGTCAAGGGTCTTTAGCTCAGCTGGTAGAGCGCCACGTTTACACCGTGGATGTCATCGGTTCGATCCCGGTAGGACCCACCCCTCGTGCGACGCCCGCCCCGAGGGGCGCGGCGTTCCGGCCCCGGCCTCCGGGCCCCGGCGTGCTCGACGCCGGCGTTGCCCCGCCCGTGCCGGTCCCCCCTCGATCCACCCCGTCGTGGCCCGGGGCGCCTCGATTCCGGAGTGACTCGGTCCCGGTGGCGCTCGGTCCCGGTGGCGCTCAGTCCCGGGGTGGACGCCCGTCGCGGCGTGCGGCCGCGGCGAGCACGGTGGCGAGCAGGCCCGGGAACAGCGCCTCGAGGTCCTCCTCGCGCAGGGCGTTCAGGCGGGCGGTGCCCCGGTAGGACTGGCGGATGACCCCGGCTTCGCGCAGCACGCGGAAGTGGTGGGTGCCGGTCGACTTGGTGACCGGCAGGCGGAAGGCGCTGCAGGCCATCGCGGAGCGGCCGGCGGCGAGGTCCCGCACGATGCTCAGGCGCACCGGGTCCGCCAGGGCCGCCAGCACGGACTCCAGGGTGATCCCCTCCCGGGCGGGGTGGGCGATGGCCCGGGGGAGCGGCGGCGTGGTGGGCGTGGGCACCGGGATCCTTCTCGTCGTCGTGGCGCCCCCATTCTACGAGGGTCTGCACAGGGCTCGCCGGGCGTAGTACGGTGATTGTCGTACTAGAACCGGTGGCGCCCGTGCGCCCCCTCCCGCCGACCTCCGGAAGGAGCGCCCTTGAGCGCTTTGTTCGAGCCGATGACCCTGCGGTCGCTGACCGTGCCGAACCGCGTGTGGATGTCCCCGATGTGCATGTACTCGGCCGAGGCCTCCGGTCCCCGGGCCGGGGTCCCCACCGACTTCCACCTCCAGCACCTGGCGAGCCGGGCGGCCGGCGGGGTCGGGCTGGTCATGGTGGAGGCGACCGCCGTGCGCCCCGACGGCCGGATCACCCCCTGGGACCTCGGGCTGTGGAACGAGGCGCAGCAGCAGGCGTTCACGCGGATCACGGCCGCGATCGCCGAGCACGGGGCGGTGCCCGCGATCCAGCTCGGCCACGCCGGGCGCAAGGCCTCCACCGACCGCCCCTGGCGCGGCGGCGGCGGGGTGCCCGAGGCCGAGGGCGGCTGGTCCGCCGTGGCCCCCAGCGCGGAGGCCTTCGGCGACCTGCCCGCCCCGCAGGAGCTCGGCGTCGAGGAGATCCGTGACCTGGTGCAGGACTTCGCCGCCGCCGCCCGCCGTGCCCTGGCGGCCGGGTTCCGGGTGGTGGAGATCCACGGCGCCCACGGGTACCTGATCCACTCGTTCCTCTCCCCGGTGGCGAACCGGCGCACCGACGCCTACGGCGGCCCGTTCGACCACCGCGCCCGCTTCGCCCTGGAGATCGTCGACGCGGTCCGCGCCGTGTGGCCGGAGGAGCTGCCGGTGTTCTTCCGGGTCTCGGCCACCGACTGGGTGCAGGAGGCCGGGGGGACCGAGGCCTGGACCGGCGAGGACACTGTGCGCCTGGCCGCCGCCCTGCAGGAGCACGGCGTGGACCTGCTCGACACCTCCACCGGCGGCATGGCCCCGCGGGTGCGGATCCCCGTCGGGCCCGGCTACCAGGTGCCCTTCGCCGAGGCCGTGCGCGCGTCCACCGGCCTGCCCACGGGTGCGGTCGGGCTGATCACCGACCCGGCGCAGGCGGAGGCCGTCGTCTCCGGGGGCCGGGCCGACGCCGTGCTGCTGGGCCGGGAGCTGCTGCGCGACCCCTACTGGGCCCACCGTGCCGCCGCCGCCCTCGACGCCCCGGCCCGCGTGCCCGTCCAGTACGAGTACGCCCTCTGAGCGCTCCCCGCACTCCACCACCCGCCCCGCCACCCCGACCCCGTCCTCAGGAGGACCCTGTGCCCACGTCCGTCCCCGCCCTGCTCGCCCCCACCGCCGGCGCTCCCTTCGAGCGCGGCACCATCGAGCGCCGCGACCTCGGTCCGCACGACGTGCTGATCGACATCGCCTACGCCGGCGTCTGCCACTCCGACATCCACCAGGTCCGGCAGGAGTGGGGGCGGGCGATCTTCCCGATGGTCCCCGGCCACGAGATCGCCGGCGTGGTCGCGGCCGTGGGGGAGGAGGTCACCGCCCACGCCGTGGGCGACCGGGTCGGCATCGGCTGCTTCGTGGACTCGTGCCGGGAGTGCGAGAACTGCCTCGCCGGCGACGAGCAGTTCTGCGTGCGCGGCATGGTGGCCACCTACAACGGCCGCCAGTACTCCGGCGAGCCCACCTACGGCGGCTACAGCACCCGGATCGTGGCCGACGAGAACTACGTGCTGCGCATCCCGGAGGGCCTCGACCTCGACGTCGCCGCGCCCCTGCTGTGCGCGGGCATCACCACGTACTCCCCGCTCAAGCACTGGGGCGCCGGCCGGGGCCGGAAGGTCGCCGTGGTGGGCATGGGCGGGCTGGGCCACCTGGCCGTGAAGATCGCCCACGCCATGGGCGCGGAGGTCACGGTGCTCAGCCAGTCGCTGTCCAAGCAGGAGGACGGCCTGCGCTTCGGCGCCGACCACTACTACGCCACGAAGGACGAGGCGACCTTCCAGGAGCTGCGCGGCAGCTTCGACCTCGTCCTCAACACCGTCTCGGCGGACCTCGACGTCGACGCCTACCTGGGACTGCTGCGCGTGAACGGCGCGCTCGTCTACGTCGGGCTGCCGGAGAACGCGCAGTCCTTCGGGGTGTTCCCCCTGGTGGGCGGGCGCCGCAGCCTGGCCGGGTCCAACATCGGCGGCATCCGCGAGACCCAGGAGATGCTCGACTTCTGCGCCGAGCACGGCATCGGGGCGGAGATCGAGCTCATCGGCGCGGACGACGTCACCGCCGCCTACGACCGCGTCGTCGGCAGCGACGTGCGCTACCGCTTCGTCATCGACACGGCGACCATCCCGGCCTGATCCGGCGGCGACGGCGGGGCGGACCACCGGTCCGCCCCGCCCCGCCGTCCCACCCGCCGGGAAGGCACCACGGGCCCCGCGGGCGGTCCTTCCCCCCGGGGGGCTCGATAGGCTGGGGGCATGCCTGTTGAACAGAAAGCTCAGATCGGTGTCACCGGCCTTGCGGTGATGGGGGCGAACCTGGCCCGCAACTTCGCCCGGCACGGCTACACCGTGGCCCTGCACAACCGTTCCGTCGGCAAGACCGACGCCCTCCTCGCCGCCCACGGGTCCGAGGGCAACTTCATCCGCACCGAGACCCTCGCCGAGCTCGTCGACGCCCTGGAGTCCCCGCGCCGGATCCTGGTGATGGTCCAGGCCGGGGCGGCGGTGGACGCGGTGATCGAGGCGCTGGTGCCGCTGCTGGCGGAGGGCGACATCATCATCGACGGCGGCAACTCCTACTTCCAGGACACCCGCCGCCGCGAGCGGGAGCTGGCCGCCCAGGGCATCGACTTCGTCGGTGTCGGGGTCTCCGGCGGGGAGGAGGGCGCCCTGAACGGGCCCTCGATCATGCCCGGGGGCCCGGCCAAGTCCTACGACGCGCTGGGGCCGCTGCTGGAGGACATCGCGGCCAAGGCCGTCGACGGCGCCCCGTGCTGCGCGTGGATCGGCCCCGACGGGGCCGGGCACTTCGTGAAGATGGTGCACAACGGCATCGAGTACGCCGACATGCAGGTCATCGGGGAGGCCCACGAGCTGCTGCGGGCGGTCGCCGGGCTGGAGCCGGGGGCCCAGGCGGAGGTCTTCGCCCGGTGGAACACCACGGAGCTGGCCTCCTACCTGATCGAGATCACCGCCCACGTGCTGGCCCAGGTCGACGCCCGCACGCAGGGCCCGCTGGTCGATGTGATCGTGGACGCGGCCGGGCAGAAGGGCACCGGGCGCTGGACGGTGCAGGAGGCCCTGGAGCTAGGCTCCCCGGTGACCGCGATCGCCGAGTCGGTCTTCGCCCGGGCGCTGTCCTCGGCCGAGCCGGCGATGCGCCGGCAGGCCCAGCAGGTGCTGCCGGCCGGGATCGGGGGGACCACCGAGGACGTGGTGGGTGACCCCGGGTTCGTGGAGGACGTGCGCAAGGCCCTCTACGCCTCCAAGCTGGTCTCCTACGCCCAGGGCCTGGACATGCTCACCATGGCCGGGGAGGCCTACGGGTGGGACCTGGACCTGGGGGCGATCGCGTCGCTGTGGCGGGAGGGGTGCATCATCCGGGCGCAGCTGCTGGAGGTCATCATGGCCGCCTACGCCGGGGAGCAGGCGCCGGCGAACCTGTTGTTCGCCCCGCAGTTCGTCACCGCGATCGAGGACGCCCTGCCGGCGTGGCGGCGGGTGGTGGCCCGGGCGGTGGAGCGGGGGATCCCGGCCCCGGTGTTCTCCTCGACCCTGGCCTACTACGACTCCCTGCGCCGGCCGCGGCTCAACGCCGCGCTGACCCAGGGGCTGCGCGACTACTTCGGGGCCCACACCTACCGGCGCGTGGACCAGGCCGAGGGCGTGTTCCACACCCTGTGGTCCGGGGACCGCACCGAAGTCGTCTCCTGACCCCACCCGACCCCGACACGGGCCCGGGACCCGTGCGACCACGGCGGCCGGCCGACTCCAGCACGGAGGCGGCCGGCCGCCGTCGTCGGGGAGCCCGGAACGGGTGCTACCCGGGAGCGTCGAGGAACCGCCGGACGGCGGCGGGCAGGCCCGGCTCCGCCGGGGTGCCGAGGTGGCCGCGGCGCGGGTACAGCACGACCCGGCCGTCCGGGGCGCGCCGTGCGGTCTCGGTGAACAGCCACGTGCCGTAGCCGGCGTCCCGCCCGCCGCCGACGACGAGCAGCGGGCACTGCAGGCCGTGGAGCCTGTCGCCGGCGTCGAAGGCGTCCTCGGCCGCGAGCGTGGCCAGCAGGTCCGGGCCGCCCCCGCCCAGGACGCGGCGCCCGAGCAGCCAGCCGAGCGCCCCGAGCGGCAGCCCGGTGGCGGGGCCGGCGGCCATGCTCCGCAGGAGCCGCGCGGAGGCGCGGCGGACCCGGTGCTCCCGCAGCAGCCGGGCGAGGTCCCGCTGCAGCGTGCGGAAGCCCGTGCCCAGCCGGTAGGCGCTGGAGAGCAGCACGAGCCGGCGCACGAGCCCGGGGTGGTCGAGGGCCAGCTGCAGCGCGACGCTGCCGCCCGTGGAGTGGCCGAGCACGTCCACCGGTCCGTCGAACAGCTCCCGCAGCACGTCGGCGTAGTCGCGGGCCAGGTCCGCCATGGTGGCCCCCGCGGGCAGCCCGCGCCGCCGGTTGATCCACCACACGGTGCGCCCGGCGGCGAACGGCCGGACCAGGTCCAGCTGCATGCGCAGCTCCTGGCCGCGGGGCACGTCGTGGTCGGCCGTGAGCCCGGGCAGGAACACCAGGGGAGGGCCCTCGCCGAGCCGCAGGAACGGCAGCCCGGGGCCCATGTGACCGCTGTCGAGCACCGACGGGGACGTCATCTCAGCTCCTGCTGCTCAGATCCACATCGCCGGGTCGATGTAGGTGGACGGGTCCACCAGCGGCTGCTGCTTCTCGGGGGTGCGGGGGCGGACCTTGCCGGGGATGCCCGTGACGATCGAGTCCTCGGGCACGTCCTTGACCACCACGGCGTTGGCCCCGATCGCGGAGTCCGCGCCGATCTCGATGGGCCCGAGCACCTTGGCGCCCGCGCCGATGACCACGCGGTCCCCGACCGTGGGGTGGCGCTTGACCTTCTCCAGGGAGCGCCCGCCCAGGGTGACCCCGTGGTAGATCATGACGTCCTCGCCGATCTCGGCCGTCTCGCCGATCACCACGCCCATCCCGTGGTCGATGAAGAAGCGCCGCCCGATGGTGGCCCCGGGGTGGATCTCAACGCCGGTGACGAAGCGGCCCAGCTGGGAGACGGTGCGGGCGAGCAGGCGCCGGTCGGGGTGCTGCCACAGCCGGTGGGAGAGCCGGTGGATCCAGATGGCGTGCAGACCGGAGTAGTTCAGGGCGATCTCCAGCCGGGACCGGGCGGCGGGGTCGTGCGTGCGGGCCGTCTGCAGGTCCTCGGAGAGTCTGCTCCAGAAACTCACGGTCTTCCTCTGTTCTTCCGGGGTCGGGGAGGGGCCCGCCGGGGCGGGGAGGGCGCGCACGGGAACGGCCCGCCCACATCCGGGGGCAACGTCGCCGGGTGGCGGCGCTATTCCCGGGGCGGGGCGGGCCGTCGGTGCCGAGGGGCCCGGGGGCTCAGCCGCGGATGTCCTCGTAGAGCAGGGTGGAGATGTAGCGCTCACCGAAGTCGCACACGACGGCGACGATGAGCTTGTCCCGGTTCTCCTCCTTGGCGGCCTCCTGCAGGGCGGCCCACACGATGGCGCCGGAGGAGATCCCGCCGAGGATGCCCTCCTTGGTGCCGAGCTCGCGGGCGGTGCGCACGGAGTCCTCGACGGTGACGTCGTAGACGTCGTCGTAGATCTCGCGGTCGAGGATCGCGGGCACGAAGTTCGCGCCGAGGCCCTGGATCTTGTGCGGGCCGGCCTTGCCCTGCGTCAGCAGCGGGGAGTCGGCGGGCTCGACGACGAGCAGGCGGACGTCGGGCTTCTGCTCGCGCAGGTAGCGGCCGGCGCCGGTGATGGTGCCGCCGGTGCCCACACCGGAGACGAACACGTCGACCTCGCCGTCGGTGTCCTCCCAGATCTCGGGGCCGGTGGTCGCGTAGTGGATGGCCGGGTTGGCCTCGTTGGCGAACTGGCTGGCGAGGACCGCGTTGTCGGTGGAGTCGACGATCTCCTGGGCCTTCTCCACGGCCCCGCGCATGCCCTCGGCACCGGGGGTCAGGACGATCTGGGCGCCGTAGGCCCGCAGCATGACCCGCCGCTCCGTGGACATGGTCTCGGGCATGGTGAGGATGACCTTGTAGCCGCGGGCCGCGCCGACCATGGCCAGGGCGATGCCGGTGTTGCCGGAGGTGCCCTCCACGATCGTGCCGCCCGGCTTGAGCTGGCCGGACTTCTCGGCGGCGTCGATGATCGCCACGCCGATGCGGTCCTTCACGGAGTTGGCCGGGTTGTAGAACTCCAGCTTCACGGCGACGTTGCCGGGCAGGCCCTCGTCGAGCCGGTTGAGGCGGACGAGGGGGGTGCGGCCCACGAGCTCGGTGACGTCGTTGTAGATCTTCGCCATGTGCATACCTCTGTTTCTCGAATGTCAGGACATCGTCGGTGGATCTTCGGCGGTGCCGGGGCGCCGCCGGGCCCGGGGGAGGGCACGGGGGCAGCCCGCTCCTAGCTGAGCCTAGCCACGCGCCGCAACCTCTACTATGCAGTAAGCCACGCGGAGTAACGTTGCCGGACCTTGGCGAGCTTCGGGTTGATGACCACCTGGCAGTAGCCGCTCCACGGCTGCTTCGCGTAGAAGTCCTGGTGCTCGGGCTCGGCCTCCCAGAACGCGCCCAGCGGCTCCAGGGTCGTGACGATCGGCCGGTCCCAGGAGGGCTGCGCCCGGGCGATGGCGTCCTGGAACAGGGCCCGCTGCGCCTCGTCGGCCCAGAACATCGCCGAGCGGTACTGGGTGCCCACGTCGTGGCCCTGCCGGTTGAGCGACGTGGGGTCGTGGCCCGTGAAGAACAGGTCGAGGACCACGTCCTCGGGGACCACGTCCGGGTCGAAGGTGACGGCCACGGCCTCGGCGTGGCCGGTCCTGCCGCTGCATACGGCGCGGTACGAGGGGTGCTCCAGCGCGCCGCCGGTGTAGCCGGAGACCACGGAGCTCACCCCGCGGGTGACCCGGTACACCGCGTCGAGGCACCAGAAGCACCCGCCCGCGAGCACGAACGTCACGGAGGAGGGGACAGGGGCCTGGGCGGGGGCGCCGGAGCGGGCGTTGTCGGGATCGGTGACCATGTCCGGTACAACGCCCCGGGCCCGGCAACATTCCCGCGCCCCGATCCCGCGCCCCCTCCCGTGCCGCTCCGCCGGACGCACGGCCCCCGGTCCCTAGACTGGGCCCATGAGCGAGCACAGCACGTCCCCGGCCGCCCCTGCCCTCACCGAGGTCCTCGACGTCGTCGAGCAGCTGTGGCCGCTGGGACTGCAGGAGCCGTGGGACGCGAGCGGGCTCGTCACCGGGCGCCCGGAGCAGCCCGTGCGGCGGATCCTGTTCGCCGTGGACCCGACGGCCGACGTCGTCGCCGAGGCCGTGGCGACGGACACCGACCTGCTCGTCACGCACCACCCGCTGCTGCTGCGCGGGGTGACCTCCGTGGCCGCCGACCGCTTCAAGGGGGCGGTCGTGCACGAGCTCATCGAGCACCGCTGCGCCCTGCTCGCGTGCCACACCAACGCCGACTCCGCCCCCGACGGCGTCTCCGACGCGGTCGCCCGCGCCGCCGGGCTCACGACGACGACACCGCTCGCCCCGCACCCCGCCGACCCTGCCGTGGGGATCGGGCGGGTGGGGGACCTGCCGCGGCCCACCACGCTGCGGGAGCTGGCCCGGCGGCTCGCCGCCGCCGTCCCGCCCACCGCCCACGGGGTGCGGGTCGCCGGCGACCCCGACACCCCCGTGCGGCGCGTCGCGGTGTGCGGTGGCGCGGGCGACTCCCTCTTCGACGAGGTCCGCGCGAGCGGCGCCGACGTCTACGTCACCGCGGACCTGCGCCACCACCCCGCCTCGGAGGCGCGGGAGGCCGCCACGGGCCCCGGCGAGGCCGGCACGCCCTGCCTGGTGGACCTGTCCCACTTCGCGAGCGAGTGGCTGTGGCTGCCCGTCGGCGCGCAGGCCCTGCGCACGGCGCTCGCCGCCCGGGGGCACGCCGTGGAGGTCGCGGTCTCGACCCGGCGCACCGACCCGTGGGACTTCCGGATCGACCACCCCGCCGGCGGCGGCCACGGCCCCGCAGCGGCCACCGCGCCCGACGGCGCATCCACCACCGAGCACCACCCCGCCACCGCAGGAGGACCCGCATGAGCACCGCCACGCCCGAGCAGCAACGAGCCCTCCTGGAGCTGGAGCGCGTCGACGCCCGGCTGCGCCGGATCGCCGAGCGGATCGCGGAGCTGAAGAACGACCCCGAGACGGCGCGCGCGCTGCAACTGCGCGCGGGGGCGATCGCCACGGCCAAGGAGCTCGAGACCGCGGAGCAGGCCCTCCGGCAGCGGCTGGCGGCCGCCGAGGACAAGGTGGCGCGCGTGCAGGCCTCCATCGACAAGGACCGGCGGCGGCTCGAGCAGGGCGGCTCCGCCAAGGACCTCATGGGCCTGCAGCACGAGATCGACACGCGCCTCCGCCAGCTGGCGGAGGCGGAGGAGGCCGAGCTGGAGCTCATGCAGGAGCTCGACGACGCCGTGGCCCACCGCGCCCGGATCACCCCGCGGCTGAAGGAGGCCGACGCCGACGCCCGCCGGCGCGTGGCCGCCCGCGACGAGGAGGGCCGGGCGCTCACGGCGGAGCGCGCCGAGCTCGCCGGGGCCCGGGCCGCCGCGGCGCAGGCGGTGGGCGCTCCCGCGCTGGTCACCCGCTACGAGCGGATCCGCACCGGCCGCGGCACGGAGCGCCCGGCCGCGGCGCAGCTGCGGGGGACGTCCTGCGGATCCTGCGGCACGGCCCTGAGCCCCACCGACGCGGCGGAGTTCCGCGCGGCGGCCGCCGACGCGGTGCTGACCTGCCCGGAGTGCGGGGTGATCCTGGTCCGGTCCTGACACCGGCACCGGGACGTCCGGCGGTCCGCGCGGGCGGACCCCGGAGCGGCCCGGAGGGAGGACGAGGGACAGGCCGGCCTGTAAGCCGGGTTCTGTGGCACGGCCGGTCGCCCGGCCCGTGCTGGTGACCATCCATCTAGGCCCGCCGTTGCCGACGGGCTCGAGCGGTCTACCCGGGTGCTCGGGCGAGCAGCCCTCGAGCGCACCCTGTCTGACCTTGCTCCGGATGGGGTTTACCGAGCCGCACCGGTCGCCCGGTGCGCTGGTGGTCTCTTACACCACCTTTTCACCCTGACCCGCGGCCCGGACGAACCGGGGCGGGCGGTCTGTTTTCTGTGGCACTGTCCTGCGGGTTCCCCCGAGTGGGCGTTACCCATCATCCTGCTCTGCGGAGCCCGGACTTTCCTCGCGCCGCGGCAACGTGGTTGCGCGGCCCGCGGTCACCCGGCCGGCCTGTCCGCCGACCAGTCTACCGGCCGCCGGGCCCGCGCCGGTTCACTACACTCGGGCGGGTGCTGATCCTCCTGCCGCCCTCCGAGACCAAGACCGCCCCCGCCGCCGGGGCCCCCGTCGACCCGGCCGCCCTGGCCTTCCCCGAGCTCGCCGGGGCCCGGGAGAAGGTGCTCGCGGACCTCGCGGCCACCAGCGCTCGGGAGGACGCCCTGGCGGTGCTCGGAGTGGGGGAGCGGCTGCGTCCCGAGGTCGAGCGCAACACCCGCCTCGGCGCCGAGCCGGCGGCACCGGCCCTGGAGGTCTACACCGGCGTGCTCTACGACGCCCTCGACCACCCCGGTCTGACGCCGGCCCAGCGGGAGGCCGCCGCGGCGTCGCTCGTCGTCGTCTCGGCCCTGTGGGGGGCGGTGCGCCCCGGGGACCGGATCCCGGCCTACCGCCTGTCCATGGGCGCGCGGCTGCCCGGGCTCGGCAGGCTCGCCGCCCACTGGAGCCGGCACCTGCCGGCGGCCCTGGGGCCGGCGTCGGAGGACCGGCTGGTCGTGGACTGCCGCTCGGCGGCCTACGCCGCGGCCTGGCGGGCGCCGCGGGAGGGGACGGTGGCGGTCAAGGTGGTGCGCGAGCAGGACGGGACCCGCAAGGTCGTCTCCCACATGGCCAAGCACACCCGCGGGCTGCTCGCCCGCCACCTCGTGGAACGGACGGCGGCGGGGGAGCGCGTCGAGACGCCCGGGGACCTGCTGGCGGCCGTCCGCGAGCGCTGGCACGCCGAGCTCACCGAGCCCACGGCCCGTTCCGCCGGGGAGCTCGTGGTCGTGCGCACCGAGGACTGACGCGCCCGCCGTGCTCAGTGGCCGAAGGGGTCCTCGTCGACGCCGGGCAGCCAGGAGTTCCCGTCCGCGGTCCAGCCCTCGGCCTTCACGGCCTTACGGGCTCTCCGGCCCCACTTGTCGTTGAGCCGGTCCACGTAGAGCTTGCCGTCCAGGTGGTCGTACTCGTGCTGCATCACCCGGGCGAACCAGCCCGTGGCCTCGAAGTCCAGGGGGCGGCCCTCCACGTCGAAGCCGGTGACCCGCACCCACTCGGCGCGCTTGAGCGGCCAGCTGTAGCCGGGCACGGACAGGCAGCCCTCCGACTCCTCGTCCGGGTCGGGGGCGTCCTGCGAGATCTTCCCGAGGGTCAGCACGGGGTTGACGAGCACGCCGCGGGCCGGCACGTCGTCGTCGTTCTGGAAGGCGTACGTGAAGATGCGCAGCCCCACGCCGATCTGCGGGGCGGCCAGGCCCACGCCGTGGGCGGCGTCCATCGTCTCGTACATGTCCTCGACGAGGCGGCGCAGCTCGTCGTCGAACGCGCCCACTCTCGCGGCGGGACGGTGGAGGACGGGGTTGCCGGTGATCACCACGGGACGGACGGCCATGACGTGACTTCCTTCGGGATTCCTGCGACGGGACGGGGAACGACGAAAGGCCGCCTCGATGCCTCGAGACGGCCTTTCACAGCGGGTGAGCGACGGGGGTTGAACCCGCGACCTCCTGGACCACAACCAGGCGCTCTGCCGAACTGAGCTACGCCCACCATGAGCACCCCGCGGAAGACCGTGCTTCCGCTGGGCAACGCATACGAGTGTACCGCATCCCGGCGGTGCTCCCGACCATTCCGCTCACCGGCGCTCCCGACGACGGTCCGGCCGAGCCCGCAGTGCCGGGGCGCCCCGTGCTCAGGCGCCGGTGCGGGAGGCGGCGATCTCGGCGGAGATGGCGCGGGCGGTGTCGGAGTCGGGGCCCGGCTCCGGGGCGAAGACGGCGCGGCGGTAGTAGCGCAGCTCGTCGATGGAGTCGCGGATGTCGCCCAGGGCCCGGTGGTTGCCGGTCTTCGGCGGTGCCTGGAAGTACGCCCGCGGATACCAGCGCCGGGAGAGCTCCTTGATGGTGGAGACGTCGATCACCCGGTAGTGCAGGTGCGCCACGACGTCGGGCATGTCCCGCACCAGGAACGTGCGGTCGGTGCCCACGGAGTTGCCTCCCAGCGGGGCCTTGCCCGGCTCGGGGACCCACTGCCTGATGTAGGCGAGCACCTGCTCCTGCGCCTGCTCCATGGTGAGGCCCTGCGGGAGCTCGTCGAGCAGCTTGGAGGCGGTGTGCATGTTGCGCACGAAGTCGCCCATCTGGGCGAGCGCCTCGTCGGCCGGGCGGATCACGACGTCGACGCCCTCGCCGAGGACGTTGAGCTCGTCGTCCGTCACGAGCGCCGCGACCTCGATGAGGGCGTCGTTCTCGAGGGACAGCCCCGTCATCTCGCAGTCGATCCAGACAATGCGTCCGTTGGAATTCGCGCGTCCGTTGGAATTAGCCACCCGGACAATCTACCGTGCGGCGCCGACGCCGCCCACCGGCACGGGTGCCGCCGCCGGTGCCGGGGATAGGATCGGGGCGACCACGGGGTCCGCGCTGCGCCCAGCCGCGGCGCCCGCAGCCACCGGACGGGCGCATCGGGAGAGCAGTGCACACGACCTCGGAGATCGGCGCCTCGGACGACGGCGGGCCCGCCCGGGCGCCGCTCGCGCACGCCGGCGGACCGCACTACGTCTCCGGCTCCCCGCTGCGGACGGTGCTCATGGGCACCGTCGGCTCGTTCATGCTGCTCCTCGGCTCGCTCGGCGTCGGCTGGCTGGCCTCCGTCTCGCCGCTGCGCCAGGAACCCCTGATCATCGCCATGCGGTTCACCACCACCGGCGTGATCGTCTCCATCCTGCTGCTCGCCGTGGGCGGGATGCTCCTCGTGCGCGAGTGGCTGCGCCTGGGCCAGAAGCTCAGCCGCTGGGGGCCCGGGTCGGGACGGTGGGTGCGCATCGCGATCGCCGCGTGGTCGGCGCCCATGCTCGTGGCGGTGCCCCTGTTCAGCCGCGACGTGTACTCCTACATCGGCCAGGGCCGGGTGATGGCCAACGGGCTCAACCCGTACGAGCACGGCGTGTCGTCCATCGACAACTTCTTCCAGCTCGGGGCGGACCAGATGTGGTCGGAGATGCCGCCGCCCTACGGACCGCTGTTCCTGTGGCTCGAGCAGCTCGTCGTCGCGGTCACGGGCGAGGACCCGGACGCCGCGGTGCTGTGGTTCCGCGCCCTGTGCGTGGTGGCCGTGCTCGCGCTCGTCTGGCTGATCCCGCGGCTGGCGCGGCTGCACGGGATCAACCCGGACCGGGCGCTGTGGCTGAGCGCGGCGAACCCGCTGTTCCTCACCAACTTCCTCGTCTCCGTGCACAACGACGCCATCATGATCGCCCTCGCCCTCGGCGGGACCTACGCCGCGGCGGTGCGCCGGGACTGGCGGGGCGGGCTGGCCGGGACCACGCTCGTGACGCTGTCCGTGGCGATCAAGCCCATCACCCTGGTGTTCCTGCCCTTCGTCGGCCTGCTCTGGGCGGGACGGGGCGCGTCGTGGCCGCGCCGGTTCGTCGTCTGGGCGCTCACCCTCGGGTACTCGCTGGCCCTGCTCGGCGTCATGGGCCTGGCCAACGGGTTCGGCTTCGGCTGGGTCTCCGCGATGTCCACGCCCGGGTCCGTCTACATCTGGTACGCGCCCGTGGGCCTGGCGGGCATCCTCGCCGCGGCGCTCGCGGCAGCCGTCGGCGCCGACCGGGGGCAGTGGATGGACGTGGTGCACACCGCCGGGCAGGTGCTGGCGGTGCCCGTGATCCTGTGGCTGATGTTCCGCGGCCGCGACGAGCGCATCATCCGCCGGCTCACCTGGGCCTTCACGGCCATCGTGGTGTTCTCCCCGATGATCCAGTCCTGGTACGTCGTGTGGCTGATCCCCCTGTTCGCCGTCACCGGGATCCGCAGCGACTGGCAGGTGGACATCCTGTTCTTCCTCACGGCGTTCTTCATGATCTACGCGGTCTCCGACCAGATCGACGTCTTCCCGTACCTGGACCTGGACCTCAGCTCGGGCCGGCTGATCGCCGCGATCGTCGCCCTGTCCTACGGGGTGTACCTGTGGTTCATCGACCCGGCGACCCGGCGCCTGTTCCGCGGCCGCTACCAGCCGCCGCTGGAGCAGACCGTCATCTGAGCCGGGCGCCTGCACGAGCCGGTGCGGGCGAGTTGCTAGACTCGTCCGCGTCGCCGGGGCACCGTCCCCGGCCGCCCGCCTCAGTAGCTCAGTGGATAGAGCAGGAGCCTTCTAATCTCTTGGTCGGGGGTTCGACTCCCTCCTGGGGCACCACTTCTCCTCCCGCGAGGGCCCGCACGGGCCTCTGCACCGACGAGCGGCCTGCCGTCGACCACCGGAGTTCCTCGTCCGCGACCGACGTTCCCGTGCCGGCTCGCGCGGCCCGCCGCCCCTGTCCGCACTGCACTGGCGGACCGGCGCGCGCCCCGCCCGTCCGCCCGTCCACAACCGGGCAGGATGCCGCGCGGACGCGGCACGGCCCGGAGGACGCTGGGGGCACCCCGCACCGGGGCCAGCCCCGGCCGACCGGCCGCCGTCCAGAGGAGTTTCCGATGACCGAGCAGATCACCGTCCGCGGCTACGTGGCCACGGACCCCGAGTCCCGCAGCCTGCCCGACGGCACCGTGGTGGTCACCTTCCGCCTCGCCTCCACCCCGCGCTGGTTCGACCAGCAGAGCCAGAACTGGCGCGACGGCCACACGAACTGGCTGACCGTCCAGGCCTTCCGCACGCTGGGGCTCAACGCGCTGGCCAGCATCAGGAAGGGCCAGCCCGTCGTGGTGGTCGGCCGGCTGAAGGTGCGCTTCTGGGACGGCGAGCACGGGCGCAACACGGCCGTGGACGTGGACGCCGTCTCGATCGGCCACGACCTCGCCCTCGGCACCGCCTGCTTCCAGCGCACCGTCAACTCCGCCCCGCCCGCCGAACAGACCGCCGAGCAGACGGGCAGCTCCTCCTCCGCGCCGGCGGAGGAGGGCGCAGAGGGCACTCCGGCCGGTGAGCCCGCCGGGCCCGCCGGGCCCGCCGGGCCCGAGGGGACCGCGGGGCCCTCGGGCCCGCAGAACGGGGCCGTCCCCGACGCCGTCGACCCGCGGACCGGCGAGCTCCTCGGGACTGCCGAGGACCCGGGACGGCGCTCGCGGAAGCAGCCGGCCACCGCGTGAGCCGCCCCGGCCGGGCACCGCCCCGACGCGTTGCGGGCGGGGCCCGGCCGGGAGCTCCTGCGGCCCCGCTCCGTCCCCGCCGGTGGGCCGGGACGGAGCGGGGTAGCCTTGAGGGCATGGCGGAATTCATCTACACAATGTCCAAGGCTCGCAAGACCGTGGGCGACAAGGTCATTCTCGACAACGTCACCATGTCGTTCTTCCCCGGCGCCAAGATCGGCGTGGTGGGACCCAACGGCGCCGGCAAGTCCACCATCCTCAAGATCATGGCCGGCCTCGACCAGCCCTCCAACGGCGAGGCGCGGCTCAGCCCCGGCTACAGCGTCGGCATCCTCCAGCAGGAGCCGCCGCTGAACGAGGACAAGACCGTCCTCGGCAACGTCGAGGAGGGCGTCGGCGAGATCAAGGCCAAGCTCGACCGCTTCAACGAGATCTCCGAGGAGATGGCCCAGCCGGACGCGGACTTCGACACCCTCATGGAGGAGATGGGCCGGCTGCAGGAGGACATCGACGCCGCCAACGCGTGGGACCTCGACTCCCAGCTCGAGCAGGCGATGGACGCCCTGCGCTGCCCGCCGCCGGACGCCGACGTCAAGGTCCTCTCCGGCGGCGAGCGCCGCCGCGTGGCCCTGTGCAAGCTGCTGCTGCAGAAGCCGGACCTGCTGCTGCTCGACGAGCCCACCAACCACCTGGACGCCGAGTCCGTGCTGTGGCTCGAGCAGCACCTCAAGGAGTATCCCGGCGCCGTCCTGGCCGTGACCCACGACCGGTACTTCCTCGACCACGTGGCCGAGTGGATCTGCGAGGTCGATCGCGGCCGGCTCTACCCCTACGAGGGCAACTACTCCACCTACCTGGAGACCAAGAAGGAGCGCCTGGCGATCCAGGGCAAGAAGGACGCCAAGCAGGCCAAGCGCCTGGCCGACGAGCTCGAGTGGGTGCGCTCCAACGCCAAGGGGCGCCAGGCCAAGTCGAAGGCCCGCCTGGCCCGCTACGAGGAGATGGCGGCCGAGGCGGAGAAGACCCGCAAGCTCGACTTCGAGGAGATCCAGATCCCGCCGGGGCCCCGCCTGGGCAGCCTGGTGATCGAGGCGAAGAACCTGCGCAAGGGCTTCGGGGACCGCTCCCTGATCAAGGACCTGTCCTTCTCCCTGCCGCGCAACGGCATCGTGGGCGTCATCGGCCCCAACGGCGTCGGCAAGTCGACCCTGTTCAAGACCATCGTGGGCCTCGAGTCCCTCGACGGCGGCGAGCTGCGGGTCGGCGACTCCGTGAAGATCTCCTACGTCGACCAGAACCGCGAGAACCTCGACCCCAACAAGTCGCTGTGGGAGGTCGTCTCGGACGGGCTCGACTACATCAACGTGGGCAACGTCGAGATGCCGTCCCGCGCCTACGTCTCCGCGTTCGGGTTCAAGGGCCCGGACCAGCAGAAGAAGGCGGGGGTCCTCTCGGGCGGTGAGCGCAACCGGCTGAACCTGGCGCTGACCCTCAAGCAGGGCGGCAACCTGCTGCTGCTCGACGAGCCGACCAACGACCTCGACGTCGAGACCCTCGGCTCGCTCGAGAACGCCCTGCTGGAGTTCCCGGGCTGCGCCGTGGTCGTCTCCCACGACCGGTGGTTCCTCGACCGGGTCGCCACCCACATCCTCGCGTGGGAGGGCACCGAGGAGGAGCCCGACAACTGGTACTGGTTCGAGGGCAACTTCGAGTCCTACGAGGCGAACAAGGTCGAGCGCCTCGGGGCGGACGCCGCGCGCCCGCACCGGGTCACCCACCGCCGCCTGACCCGCGACTGATCCACGGCCGACCCGCCACCGGCGGGTCGGCCGCGGGTCCCGCACACGCGGAGGGGGCCGGTTCCCGTGGAACCGGCCCCCTCCGCGCACGCCCGCACCGGGCCCGGCCCCTGCGCGGGGCCGCCGGCGCGGCGCGGAACCCTAGGAGAACTCCGGGAAGCGCATCATGCCCTCCTGGGCCGTGGTGGCGATGAGCGTGCCGTCGCGGCGGAACATCCGGCCCACGCCCAGCCCGCGCGCCGAGGAGGCGTTGGGGGAGGACTGCACGTAGAGGATCCACTCGTCGGCGCGGGCCTCCCGGTGCCACCACATGGCGTGGTCCAGGGAGGCGATGTTCATGCCCGGCTCCAGCCACGTCTTCCCGTGCAGCCGCAGGATCGGCTCCAGGAGCGTGTAGTCGCTCGCGTAGGCCAGGGCGGCCCGGTGGATGGCCGGGTCGTCCGGCAGGGGCTTGAGGGTCTTGATCCACACGGCGTTGTAGGGGTGGCCGCTGTCGTCGGGCCGGTAGTAGATCGGCTCGGTGATGTAGCGCATGTCGAAGGGCCGCTCGTAGGCCACGGCCTGGGCCTCGGGCAGGTCGATGTGGCCGAGCAGCTCCACGGCGCTCGGCAGCGACTCGGGCTCCGGCATCCCCCGGGGCGCCTCGTCCTGGTGCTCCAGGCCCTGCGCGGGCAGCTGGAAGGACGCGATCGCGGAGAGGATGGCCGCGCCGCCCTGGTAGGCGTGCACCCGCCGGGCGGAGAAGGAGCGGCCGTCGCGGATCCGCTCCACGCCGAACGTGATGGGCTCCGCGACGTCCCCGGCCCGCAGGAAGTAGGCGTGCAGGGAGTGGATCACCCGCTCGGGGTCCACGGTGCGCATGGCCGCGGTGCAGGCCTGGGCGAGCACCTGCCCGCCGTAGACCCGGTTGCGCGGGGCGGTGAGCGAGCGGCCCACGAAGATGTCCTCGTGGGTGCGGGCGCCGCCGCTGTCGGCGAGGTCCAGCATGTCGAGCAACGCCTGCGTGGGGTCCGGGGTCGGGCTGTAGGTCATGGCCTTCACTCTAGCCAAGCCCCGGGCCGGCGCCGCCGACGGCCCGGCCGTGCGCCGGGGGCGGCGCGGTGTGATGGGATGGACCCATGTCTTCGCTGCTGATCCCCATCCAGATGCGCTTCGGCGACATCGACAGCTACGGCCACGTCAACAACGTCACCATGCTCCAGTACCTCGAGGACGCGCGCGTGCGGCTCATGGGCCGCCCGCTGCCCGAGGACGCCGTGGCGGGGCTGCCGGCGGACACCACGTTCCGCACGCTCGTGGGAGAGGACCGGCAGACGGTGATCGGCCGCCAGGAGGCCGAGTACACCGAGCAGCTGCTCTACCGGCCCGAGCCGGTGTTCGTGCGGGTCTGGGTCTCCTCCGTGGGCGGGTCCAGCTTCGTGCTCGACTACGCCGTGCAGGAGGAGGACGGCTCGCGGGTCTACGCCGTGGCGCAGACCGTCGTCGTGCAGATCGACCGCGCGACCGGCCGGCCGGTGCGCCTGGCCGAGGACCAGCGGATCGTGCTCGGGCGGTGGGCGGACGCCCCCGTCCGCTTCGCCCGCCGGCCCGCCCCGGCCGGGGCATGAGCCCCGTGGCCCGGTCCCTGCCGCTGACCGACCCCCGCGACGTCGCCGACCTGCGCACGTTCCTGACCCGCGCCCGCGGCGTGGACCCCCAGGCCGCCGTGCGCTTCCAGGCCCGCGGGCGCGCCCTCGGCACGTACGTGTGCGTGCTCGAGCGCCACGGCCTGCTCGACACCACCCCCACGGTCCTCGGGCTGCGCACCGCCGCCCTGGCCGAGGAGCTGGGCCTCGACGTCACCGTCTCCCTGGGCGCCGTCCTCGACCGGATGCCCCGCCAGGACGACGACGACACCCTGGTGCGGCTGCCGCCCATGGACGCGACCGTCTCGTGGGCGGGGATCGCCCCGCCGCTGAGCGGGTGGACGCCGGTGGGCTCCGTCGCCGGGGACGCCGTGCGCGAGGCCGCCCGGGGCGGGATCGAGGAGGTCGCCCGGACCGTGCCCGTGGACGCGGGCGGCGCCGTCGTGGACGCCGTGCGCTCGCAGGTCTGGGGCCGCTCCTCCGGGTGGTCGCAGCCGCTCGCGGACCGCCTGACGGGCGGGCCGGTGCCCGACGGCGCCGCGTTCGCCGCCTGGTCGCTCGGCTTCCTGCGCCCCGGGGCGGACGTGGTGGTCGCCGAGAACGGCCGCTGGCTGCGCCTGAGCGCCCCCGGCGGGCACGTGCTCGTCAAGCGCTGAGCGGGTCCCGGACCGGGTCGTGCCCGGCGCCGGGAGCTCAGCCCGGCCGGTTGATCATCGCGTGGGCGGCGCGGTCGAAGTAGTCCCAGATGATCCCGTCGTGCAGCGGCGAGAGCTCGAGGGTGTCGAGTGCCGCGCGCATGTGCGCCAGCCACGTCTCGCGCGCCCACACGTCCACCGGGAACGGCAGGTGCCGCATCCGCAGCCGCGGGTGCCCGCGCTGCTCGGAGTACGTGGTCGGCCCGCCCCAGTACTGCTCGAGGAACATCCGCAGCCGCTCCTCGGCCGGGCCCAGGTCGTCCTCGGGGTACAGGGCGCGGAACCGCTCGTCCTGGGCCACGCGGGCGTAGAACTCGTGGACGAGCCTCACGAAGGTCTCGTGCCCGCCCACCTGGTCGTAGAACGACGCCGCCGTGCCCGCCTCGGCCTGCTCCCGGGCGTCGCCGACCTGCGGCACCGGGCGGCGCAGCTGGGACAGCGGCGCGCCCACGGCGAAGGACCGGGCGCCGGGCGGGGCCGCGGCGGCGGGGTCGGTGCTGGGGATGCCGGTCCCGCCCGCGGGCGGAACCGGCTGCTCGGGCGTGCCCGGGCCCTGCTGCGGGCCGCTCACGCCCGCACCTCCTCGAACCGGGCGTCCACGGCCTGGGCGCGCACGGCGCGGAAGATCGCGTCCCGGCGCTCGAGCACGAGCCGGCGCAGCCCGTGCAGGTCCTCGGGCAGCCCCGCGAGGAAGGCGTCGGCGGCGTCGAGGGTCCGCTGGGTCGGCAGGTTCGGGAACATGCCGGTAGCGATCTGCTGGGCGAGCTCGTGGGTGCGGGTGCGCCACAGCCGGGGGACCGCCTCGAAGTACTGCTCGGCCCAGGGCTCCAGCAGCGCGGGGTCGGCGGCCGTGCGGAACCCGTCGATCGCCGCCTCCTGGATGGAGTTGGGCAGGGTGCCCTCGACCATGATCTGCTGCCACGCCCGGGCCTTGGCCTCCGCGGTGGGCTGGGCCGCCCGGGCCCGGGCGGCAGCGATCGCGCCGTTCTCGGTGTTGTCCTCGGCGAGCGCCGCGTCGACGGCGGCGTCGTCGCGCCGGCCGCCGGCGCACAGGGCGGTGAGCACGGCCCAGCGCAGGTCGGTGTCCAGGGCGAGGCCCGGCAGCGCGCGCTCCCCGGCGAGCAGCTGCTCGAGGACGTCCAGCTGCGCTCCGGTGCGGGCGTGGCGGGCGAAGGCCTTGAGGAACTGCAGCTGGTGGTCGGAGCCGGCCTCGGCCTGCTCGGTGAGCTCCCACAGGCGGTCGGCGGCGGCGTGCTCGGTGGCCTCGCGGAGGGGCTCGGCGACGTAGCCCTCGAGCACCGTGTCCAGCTGGGTGAGCTGGACGTGCACCGCGGTCGAGTCCGTCTCGTGGGCGATGTTGCCGAGCACCAGCTCCACGTAGCGGCGGGCCGGGGTCTCGCCGTCGTAGACCCCGTCCCACACGGAGGCCTGCACGAGGGCGCGGGGCAGCGTGTCCTCGAAGTTCTTCAGGTGGGTAAGGGCGGTGTCGAGGGAGCACTCGTCGAGCCGGATCTTGGCGTAGGCGAGGTCGTCGTCGTTGAGCAGCACCAGGTCGGGCAGCTCCCGGCCGACGAGCTCGGCCACCTCGGTGACGGCCCCGTCCACGTCGAGCTCCACCCGGTGGGTGCGCACGAGCTTGCCGTGCGTCCCGTCGTGGTCGTAGAAGCCGACGGCCAGGCGGTGGGGCCGCAGCGTGGGGTGCTCCGCGGGGGCGGTCTGCTCGATCCGGAAGGCCGTGATCACGCCGTCCGGGTCGGTCTCCACGACCGGGGAGAGCGTGTTGACGCCGGCGGTCTCCAGCCACTTCGCGGACCAGTCCTCGAGGTCCCGGCCGCTGGCCGCCTCGAGCTCGACCAGCAGGTCCCGCAGCTCGGTGTTCGCCCAGGCGTGGGCGGTGAAGTAGCGGTGGAGCCCGGCCATGAACTGCTCCTGGCCCACCCACGCCACGAGCTGCTTGAGCACCGAGGCGCCCTTGGCGTAGGTGATCCCGTCGAAGTTGACGAGGACGTCCTCGAGGTCGCGGATCTCCGCCGTGATGGGGTGCGTGGTGGGCAGCTGGTCCTGCTCGTAGCCCCACGACTTCTCCCCGGCCGCGAACGTGGTCCACGCGTTGGTGTAGCGGGTGTTCTCGGCGGCGGCGAGGGTGGACATGAACTCCGCGAAGGACTCGTTGAGCCACAGGTCGTTCCACCAGCGCATGGTCACGAAGTCCCCGAACCACATGTGCGCGAGCTCGTGCAGGACCGTGATGGCCCGCCGCTCCACGCGCGCCCGGGTGGGCTTGGAGCGGAAGACGTAGAGCTCCACGAACGTCACGGCCCCGGCGTTCTCCATGGCCCCGGCGTTGAACTGCGGGACGAACAGCTGGTCGTACTTCTCGAAGGGGTAGGGCACGCCGAACTGGGCCTCGAAGAACTCGAAGCCCTGCTTGGTGATCCCGAACATCTCCTTCGCCTCGACGTGCTCCATCAGCGAGCGCCGGGCGTAGAGGCCCAGGGGGACGGTGCGCCCGTCGGCGCTCGTGAGCTCGTCGTGCACGGACGCGTACGGCCCGGCGATCAGGGAGGTGACGTAGCAGGGCACCACGGGCGTGGGGGAGAAGGACCACGTGGCGGTGCCCGGGCCGGCCGGGGCGGGCTCGGGCGTGGGCTGGGTGGAGACGACGGTCCAGTGCTCCGGGGCGGTCACGGTGAACGCGAAGCGCGCCTTGAGGTCCGGCTGCTCGAACACGGCGAACATCCGGCGGGTGTCGGCGACCTCGAACTGGGAGTAGAGGTAGACCTCCCCGTCCACGGGGTCCACGAACCGGTGCAGGCCCTCGCCGGTGTTCATGTAGAGGCACTCCGCGTCGACCGTCAGCACGTTCTCCGCGGCCAGGCCCGGCAGCTGGATCCGCACCCCGTCGGAGACCTCCGCCGGGTCCAGCTCCCGGCCGTTGAGCACCACGGCGTGCACGGCGTCGGTGATCGCGTCGATGAAGGTGGACGCGCCGGGGGCCGCCCGGAACCGCACCGTCGTCGTCGACCGGAAGGCCCGCTCGCCGCGGGTCAGGTCGAGGACCACCTCGTAGGCGTCCACCGTCACGGTCTCGGCCCGCGCGGCGGCCTCCTCGCGGGTCAGGTTGGTTCCGGGCACGGCGTGCCGTCCTCTCGTCGGGGTCAGGGGGACGCCCGCGGCCCGGCGGCCGCGGGAGGTCCCCCCATTATGTCAGCCGGGGCCCGCCCAGGCCGGGAGATCGCGATACCCGCCGTCCCGGCTTTCCCGGACCCACTACCCTGGAAGGCGCCCGGCGTGCCGGGCCCGTCCCGATCCCGTGATCCCAGGAGCACCCGCCCATGCGCGTCCACATCGCCACCGACCACGCCGGCCTCGAGCTCTCCCAGTACCTGGTCGAGCAGCTCACCGCCGCCGGGTACGACCTCGTCGACCACGGCCCCGACCACTACGACGCCCTCGACGACTACCCCGCCTTCTGCATCGCCGCCGCGCTGGGCGTGCGCGAGGACCAGCAGCGGGGGCTGGACTCCCTCGGGATCGTGCTGGGCGGGTCCGGCAACGGCGAGCAGATCGCCGCCAACAAGGTCACCGGGATCCGCGCCGCGCTGGCCTGGAACCTCGACACCGCCCGGCTCGCGCGCCAGCACAACGACGCCCAGGTCGTGGCCGTGGGCGGGCGCCAACACCCGAAGGAGGAGGCCCTCGAGATCGTGCAGGCCTTCCTGGCCGAGCCGTTCTCCGGCGACGAGCGCCACGTGCGCCGGATCGGGCAGGTCGCGGAGTACGAGTCCACGGGCACGGTGGCCGGCCGCCTGGAGGGGCTGCGGCCCCGCGAGTTCCCGGCCGCCCGGGAGGCCTGAGTGCCCGAGGGGCACTCCGTCCACCGCCTCGCCCGGCAGTTCGCCGACTGCTTCGCGGGCCGGCGCCTGGCGGTGAGCTCCCCCCAGGGCCGGTTCGCCGCCGGGGCCGCGGCCCTCGACGGCGCGGTGCTGGAGGGCGCCCGCGCGCACGGCAAGCAGCTGTTCCTCGACTTCGCGGGGGACCGGGTGCTGCGCTCCCACCTCGGGCTCTACGGCGCGTGGAGCTTCGGGGGCACCGACCGCTTCCGCGGCGCGTCCTCGATCGGCGCCCCGCGCCGGATCGGGGAGCGCGAGGCCCACGACGACGGCGCCCCCGCCGCGGGCCCCCTCGTGGTGCCTCCCCCGGTCGGGGCGGTGCGCGTGCGGCTGGTGGCCGACGAGGGCTGGGCGGACCTGCGGGGCCCGGCCCTGTGCGTGCTCGAGACCCGCGCCGAGGCGGAGGCCGCCCGCGCGAAGCTGGGCCCGGACCCGCTGGACCCCGCCGCCGATCCGGCCCCCTTCGTGGCCGCGGTCCGCCGCAGCCGGCGGCCGGTCGGGGCGCTGCTCATGGACCAGGGCGTCGTCGCCGGCGTGGGCAACATCTTCCGGGCGGAGTCCCTGTTCCGCCGCGGCCTCGACCCGCTGACCCCCGGGCGCGCCCTGGACGAGGGCACGCTGCGGGAGCTGTGGGCGGAGAACGCCGCCCTCATGCGCACCGGCGTCCGGCTCGGCCGGATCGTGACCACCGATCCCGCCGAGCGTCCCGGCGTCGCGGAGGAACAGGCGTGGCCCGCGCACGCCCACTACGTGTACAAGCGCACGGGCCTGCCGTGCCGGCGCTGCGGCAGCCCCGTGGCGGCGGGGGAGCTGGAGGCGCGCACCCTCTACTGGTGCCCGGTCTGCCAGGGATGACCGGGGCCCGGTCCCCGGTGTGGAGCGCGGCCGTGTCCGGCTGCTGCGGTCCCGCGGGCTGCGCCACCGGCTTCGGGCCCCGCGAGTCCCCACGGAAGCGTCGTCTCCCCACGAACGATCGTGGGGAGACGACGCACGGCTGGGGGCTCGGCGGCGAGGCCGGGGGCTCGGCGACCGGGGGCCGGGTCCGGGAACGCCGAACGCCCCGGTCCGTGCGGACCGGGGCGTTCGGGCGAGGGAGGGGATGACGGGAATCGAACCCGCGTAATCAGTTTGGAAGACTGAGGCTCTACCATTGAGCTACATCCCCGTCAGGCCATTCCCATTAACCGGTGCGGCGTGCGCGGTGTCAAATCCTCGGGCCCCGTGGCACTCGCCGGCGCTCCCCGCGACGGCGCGGCGCGCGGCGCCCGGCGGGCCGAGGTGCGGGCCGGTCCGGGCTACCGGTAGACTCGCCGGTGGTCCGTGCCCGTGCCGGTGCACCGGACCGCAGTCGTTGCAGCCGAGGCTGCAGGAACCGGGGCGTAGCGTAGTGGCTAGCGCGCCTGCTTTGGGAGCAGGAGATCGCAGGTTCGAGTCCTGTCGCCCCGACGTTGGAGCGGCTGCCCGGCCCCGCTGGGCAGCTGCTTTCTGACTGTCCGGACCGTCGTGCGGTCCCGAGAACACCCAACCGACCTACCACTCAGGAGTACAGCGGAAGTGAAGAGCGCCGTCGAGAAACTCAACCCCACCCAGGTCAAGATCGTGGTGGACGTCCCGTTCGCGGAACTCAAGCCGTTCATCGACCAGACCTACAAGTCTCTCGCGAACCAGATCCAGGTCCCCGGCTTCCGCCGCGGCAAGATCCCCGCCCGCCTCATCGAGCAGCGCGTGGGCTTCGACTTCGTCGTCGAGAACGCGCTCAACGAGGGCCTGAACACCTTCTTCCAGCAGGCCCTGGCGGAGAACGAGATCACCCCGCTGACCCAGCCCCAGGTCGAGGTCGTCGCCAAGCCGGACGAGACGAACCGCGAGGCCGACACCAAGGTCGAGATCGACGTGGCCGTGCGCCCCGAGATCGAGCTGCCCGACTACAAGGGCCTGCAGGTCGAGGTCGAGGCCCGCGAGGCCTCCGCCGAGGACGAGCAGAAGGCCCTCGACGAGCTGCGCGGGCGCTTCGGCACCCTCAAGGCCGTGGACCGCCCGGCCGCCGAGGGCGACTTCGTCACCCTGGACCTCCAGGCCCTGATCGACGGCGAGGAGGTCGACGCCGCCAACGACCTGTCCTACCAGGTCGGCGCCGGCACGATGCTCGAGGGCATGGACGAGGCCATCACCGGGCTGTCCGCGGGCGAGGACGCCACCTTCGAGACGAAGCTCGCCGGCGGCGAGCACAGCGGCGAGGACGCGACCGTCAAGGTCCAGGTCACCGCGGTCAAGGAGCGCGAGCTGCCCGAGGCCGACGACGAGTTCGCCCAGCTCGCCTCCGAGTTCGACACCATCGAGGAGCTCAAGGAGGACCTGAAGAAGCAGGCCTCCGAGTCCACCGTGGTGGAGCAGGGCATCGAGGCGCGCGACAAGGTCCTCGAGAAGCTCCTCGAGCTGGTCGAGGTCCCCGTGCCCCAGGCCGTGATCGACGAGCAGATCGCCCAGCACTTCGACAACCCGCAGGCCGAGGCCGACCACGACACCGCGGAGCACCGCGACGAGGTCCGCAAGAACGCCGAGTCCGCGTTCCGCAACGAGATGGTCCTCGACGCCGTGGCCGACGCCGAGGAGATCGGCGTGGAGCAGTCCGAGCTCATCGACTACATCATCAACATGTCCCAGCAGTACGGCATGGACCCGAACCAGTTCGCGCAGCTGCTGGACTCCTCGGGCCAGGCCGGTCTCATGGTGGGCGAGGTGCGCCGCCGCAAGGCCCTGGCCAAGGTCCTCGAGTACGCGCAGGTGACCGACACCGAGGGCAACCCGGTGGACCTGTCCGAGTTCGTCCGCCCGCAGGGCGAGGAGCAGGACGCCGCCCAGGGCGCCGAGCCGGCCGACGCCGAGGAGCTGCCCGCCCCGGAGGAGACCACCGCGGCCCCGACCCCGGGCACCGACGAGACCGAGGAGACCGCCGAGCCCGCGAAGCCGGCCGGCCCGGCCTCCTGATCCGGTTCCCCGCGGCCCTGGACGGGGCCGCCGAAGGCGCCGTCGTTCCTGCCGGAACGGCGGCGCCTTCGCCGTCGCCGGGCCCGCCCGGGCGCCCGCGACGGCGACCATGCGCCATCAGCGAACAACCGGGTCCCGGACCGAACCGGGCCGGGGCCGGGCACTAGTCTTCTCAGAGAGATCACCGGACCACCACCGGACCCCACGGACGAAAGAGGTACCGTTCCATGACCTCCGCTCACGAGCCGACGTTCGGCTCGGCCACCACCACCCGTCCCCGCCTGCAGGGCGGCGCCACGATGACGGCCCAGGACGACTTCGTCTACAACCGCCTGCTCAAGGAGCGCATCATCTGGCTCGGCTCCGAGGTGCGCGACGACAACGCGAACCTCATCTGCTCCCAGATGCTGCTGCTGTCGGCCGAGGACCCCGAGGCGGACATCTTCCTGTACATCAACTCCCCGGGCGGGTCCGTCACGGCGGGCATGGCCATCTACGACACGATGCAGCTCATCCCCAACGACGTCGTCACCGTCGCCACGGGCCTGGCCGCGTCCATGGGCCAGTTCCTGCTGTCCTCGGGGGCTAAGGGCAAGCGCTACGCGACGCCCAACGCCCGGATCCTCATGCACCAGCCCTCCGGCGGCATGGGCGGCACCGCCTCGGACATCAAGGTCCAGGCCGAGCTGATCCTGTCGATGAAGCGCCGCCTGGCCGAGCTCACCGCCGAGCAGACCGGCCAGACGCTGGAGACCATCCTGCGGGACAACGACCGCGACAACTGGTTCGACGCCCAGCGCGGCCTGGAGTACGGCTTCTTCGACCACATCGCCAGCAGCGCCGGGTCCATGACCGGCGGCGGCGGCACCATGAAGGACCAGGACTAGGACCTCGGCGGTCCGCACCTCCCACGACCCGGCAGCCCAGAGACTTTCGAGGAATTCAACGATGACCTACACGTACGGACCTTCGTCCACGGCCGGTTCCGCGGCCGCCCTGCCGTCCAGCCGCTACGTGCTCCCGGACTTCGAGGAGCGCACGCCCTACGGCTACCGCCGGCAGAACCCCTACACCAAGCTGTTCGAGGACCGCATCATCTTCCTGGGCGTCCAGGTCGACGACGCCTCGGCCGACGACGTCATGGCGCAGCTGCTCGTGCTCGAGGCGCAGGACGCCGACCGGGACATCACCATGTACATCAACTCCCCGGGCGGGTCGTTCACCGCGATGACCGCGATCTACGACACCATGCAGTTCATCCGCCCCGAGATCCAGACCGTCTGCCTCGGCCAGGCCGCGTCCGCGGCCGCCGTGCTGCTGGCCGGCGGCACCCCCGGCAAGCGCCTGGCCCTGCCCAACGCCCGCGTGCTGATCCACCAGCCCGCGATGTCCGGCCAGGGCGGCGGGCAGGCCTCGGACATCGAGATCCAGGCCAACGAGATCATGCGCATGCGCGAGTGGCTCGAGGAGACCCTGGCGCTGCACTCCGGCAAGACGGCCCAGGAGGTCAACCGCGACATCGAGCGCGACAAGATCCTCACGGCCGCCGCCGCGAAGGACTACGGCATCGTCGACCACGTCCTGGAGTCCCGCAAGATCCACAAGCCGGCGACCGTCACCGTCTGACGCCCCGCCGCACCGGGCCCCGGTGCGCCACGACCCCCGCGGCCGTGGCGCACCGGGGCGTCGCGGTGTTGGGGGGATCCCCCGACCTCGCCTATCCTGGACGAGGATTCCCGTACCCGACCAGAGGACTGTTTCATGGCGCGCATCGGCGAGACCGCGGATCTGCTCAAGTGCTCCTTCTGCGGCAAGAGCCAGAAGCAGGTCCGCAAGCTCATCGCGGGCCCGCGGGTGTACATCTGCGACGAGTGCATCGAGCTGTGCAACGAGATCATCGAGGAGGAGCTGAGCGAGGTCAAGGACCTGGAGCAGCAGGAGCTGCCCACGCCCCACGAGATCTACCAGCACCTCCAGCAGTACGTCATCGGCCAGGAGACCGCGAAGCGGGCCCTGTCGGTGGCGGTGTACAACCACTACAAGCGGGTCCGCGCCGGCGAGGGGGGCAAGCCCCTGTCCCTGGCCACGGCCGCCGGTGACGAGGACGTGGAGATCGCCAAGTCCAACATCCTCCTGGTCGGCCCGACCGGCTCCGGCAAGACCTACCTGGCGCAGTCGCTGGCCCGCAAGCTGGACGTGCCCTTCGCCGTCGCGGACGCCACGTCCCTCACCGAGGCCGGCTACGTCGGCGAGGACGTCGAGAACATCCTCCTCAAGCTCATCCAGGCCGCCGACTACGACGTCAAGCGCGCCGAGACGGGTATCATCTACATCGACGAGATCGACAAGATCTCCCGCAAGTCCGAGAACCCCTCGATCACCCGCGACGTCTCCGGCGAGGGCGTGCAGCAGGCGCTGCTGAAGATCCTCGAGGGGACCGTGGCCTCGGTGCCGCCGCAGGGCGGGCGCAAGCACCCCCAGCAGGAGTTCATCCAGATCGACACCACGAACGTGCTGTTCATCGTCGCCGGCGCGTTCGCCGGGCTGGAGGACATCGTGGACTCCCGGGCCGGGCGCACCAGCATCGGCTTCGGCGCCTCCCTGCGGGAGGCGGGCCCGCGCGCCGACGTCATGGACGACGTCATGCCCGAGGACCTGCTGAAGTTCGGCCTCATCCCCGAGTTCATCGGCCGCCTGCCCGTGGTGACCACGCTGCGGGAGCTCACCGTCGCGGACCTCACCCGCATCCTCACCGAGCCCCGCAACGCGCTGATCAAGCAGTACAAGAAGATGTTCCAGCTGGACGGCGTCGAGCTGACCTTCGACCCCGAGGCCCTGACCGCCGTCGCGGAGCTCGCGATCCAGCGGGGCACGGGGGCCCGCGGGCTGCGCGCCATCCTGGAGGACGTGCTGCTGCCCGTCATGTTCGAGCTGCCCAGCCGCGACGACATCGCCGCGGTGCTGGTCACCGCCGAGTCCGTCGCCAAGGACGCGGAGCCGGAGATCATCACCCACGAGATGATCCGCGCGGAGCAGAACCGGAACAAAACCGCCTGAGCCGCGCCTTGTACCCGGTGACGCCCCCGCCGCCCCGGCGGGGCGCACCGTACGAGGAGGATGCTGATGGCTGACAAGGTGGAGTTCTGGTTCGACCCCGTGTGCCCGTGGGCGTGGATGACCTCGCGCTGGATGCTGGAGGTCGAGCAGGTCCGCGACGTCGAGATCGACTGGCGCGTCATGTCCCTGGCCGTGCTCAACGAGGGGCGCGAGGAGCTGCCCGAGCAGTACAAGGAGTTCCTGACCAAGGCCTGGGGCCCGGTGCGCGTCGTCGTCGCCGCCCGGGAGCAGCACGGGCCCGAGTACGTCACGGCGCTCTACGACGCCATGGGCACCAGGCTCCACCCGGGCGGGGAGAAGGACTACGAGAAGGTGATCGCGGAGTCCCTCGCCGAGGCGGGCCTGCCGGCCGAGCTCGCGGAGGCCGCGCGCACGGACCGCTGGGACGAGCTGCTGCGGGCCTCGCAGAAGGAGGCGCAGGACCGGGTGGGCGACGACGTCGGCACCCCGGTGATCGCCGTCAACGGCACCGCCTTCTTCGGCCCCGTGATGTCCCCGGCGCCCAAGGGCGAGGAGGCGGGGACGGTCTTCGACGGCGCGGTCGCCCTGGCGTCCTACCCCGGCTTCTTCGAGATCAAGCGCTCCCGCACGACGGGCCCGGTCTTCGACTGAGCCCGTCCCGCCACGGCGCGAGGGCCCGGCCACCCCACGGTGGCCGGGCCCTCGCACGTCCCCGGGGAGCGCCCTACCGGGCGGGCTCCTCGGCGGGCGCCAGCTCGACGTCGCGCACGCTCAGGCCCGCCTCGCCGGCCACGAGCCGCAGCTCGGTGGCGTTGCCGGCGGCCCTGAGGTCGCCCAGGCCGGCCTCGAGCCGCGCCACCTCCTCCGCGGAGCCGGTGATCACGGCGGAGCAGACCTCGGTGCGCTGCTTGACCTTGGCCTCGGACTTGGCCTTGCGCAGCCCCGACAGCGCCTCGCCCACGGTCGTGAGGACCTCGGGGTCGGCGTCGGCCACCAGGGCCGCGAAGCCCTCGGTGGTCGGCCACGCCGCGCGGTGCACGGAGCCGGTGCGCCACCAGGACCACACCTCGTCCGTGGCGAACGGCAGGACCGGGGCGAACAGGCGCAGCAGCGCGTCGAGGGTCGTGGCGAGCGCCGCGTGCACGGACGCCTGGGCGGCCTCGCCGCGGGCCCCGTAGGCCCGGTCCTTGACGAGCTCGACGTAGTCGTCGGTGAACGTCCAGAAGAACGACTCGGTCAGCTGCAGGGCGCGGGCGTACTCGTAGTCGCGGAACGCCTGGGTGGCGCGCTCCACCACGGTCGCGAGCTGGGCGAGCAGCGCCCGGTCCAGGGCGTCGGCGACGACGTCGGCGGAGGCGCCGGCGCGCAGCACGGAGGCCTCCGTGACGCCCTGGGCGAGCACGAACTTCGAGGCGTTGAGCAGCTTGATGGCCAGGCGGCGGCCGATCTTGATCTGCCCCTCGTCGAAGGCGGTGTCCGCGCCCAGCCGGGCGGAGGCCGCCCAGTAGCGCACGGCGTCGGAGCCGAACTTCTCGAGCGTGTCGGTGGGGACCACGACGTTGCCCTTGGACTTGGACATCTTCTTCCGGTCCGGGTCCAGGACCCAGCCGGAGATCGTCGCGTCCGACCACGGCAGGGAGTCCGTCAGGGCGTCGGCGCGGACCACGGAGGAGAACAGCCAGGTGCGGATGATCTCGTGGGCCTGCGGGCGCAGGTCCATGGGGTAGGTCTTCGCGTGCAGGTCCTCGTCGTGGCCCCAGCCGGTGACGATCTGCGGGGTCAGCGAGGAGGTGGCCCAGGTGTCGAGGACGTCGGGGTCGCCGGCGAAGCCGCCCGGCCGGCCCCGCTGGGACTCGTCGTAGCCGGGGGCGGGCTCGGCGGCCGGGTCCACGGGCAGCTGCTCGGCGGCCGGGACGATGGGGGAGTCGTAGACCGGCTCGCCCTGGGCGTCCAGGGGGTACCACACGGGGATGGGCACGCCGAAGAAGCGCTGGCGGGAGATCAGCCAGTCGCCGTTGAGGCCCTCGACCCAGTCGTCGTAGCGGGCCTTCATGAACGTCGGGTGCCACTCCAGCTCGGCGCCGCGGGCGAGCAGGCGCTGCCGGCGCTCGGCGTCGCGCCCGCCGTTGCGGATGTACCACTGGCGGGAGGTGACGACCTCGAGGGGCTTGTCGCCCTTCTCGTAGAAGTTCACGGGGTGCACGATCGGCGTGGGCTCGCCGTCGAGGTCACCGGACTCCCGCAGCAGCTCCACGACCTGCTCCTTGGCCGAGAACACGGTTTTGCCGGCGAGCTGCGCGTAGGCGGCCTCCGGGCCCTCCCCGCGGATCCAGGCCGGGGTCTCGGCGAGGATGCGGCCGTCGCGCCCGACCACCGGGCGGGTCGGCAGCTCCAGCTCGCGCCACCAGGTGACGTCGGTGAGGTCGCCGAAGGTGCAGATCATGGCGATGCCGGAGCCCTTCTCCGGCTTGGCCAGGCGGTGGGCCACGACCGGGACCTCGACCCCGAACAGCGGGGAGGTCACCGTGGAGCCGAACAGCGGCTGGTAGCGCTCGTCGTCGGGGTGGGCCACGAGCGCCACGCACGCGGGCAGCAGCTCGGGGCGGGTGGTCTCGATGTGCACCGGCTCGGCCCCGTCCCGGTGGAAGGCCACGCGGTGGTAGGCGCCGGGGCGCTCCCGGTCCTCCAGCTCGGCCTGGGCCACGGCGGTGCGGAAGGTGACGTCCCACAGGGTCGGGGCGTCGGCGAGGTAGGCGTCGCCCGCGGCGAGGTTGTCGAGGAACGCCCGCTGGGCGACCCGCCGGGAGTGGTCGTCGATGGTGCGGTAGGTGAGGTCCCAGTCCACGGACAGGCCCAGGCGGGTGAAGAGGTCCTCGAAGACCTGCTCGTCGTCGACGGCGAGCTGCTCGCACAGCTCGATGAAGTTCCTCCGGGAGACCTGGTCGAAGTCGCGCTCGTTCCTCGCGGGCTTCGCCGGCGGCCGGTAGCCCGGGTCGTAGGGCAGGGTCGGGTCGCAGCGGACGCCGAAGTAGTTCTGCACGCGCCGCTCGGTGGGCAGGCCGTTGTCGTCCCAGCCCATCGGGTAGAAGACGTTCTTGCCGGTCATCCGCTGGTAGCGGGCCACGACGTCGGTCTGCGTGTAGGAGAACATGTGCCCCACGTGCAGCGACCCCGACGCGGTGGGCGGCGGGGTGTCGATCGAGTAGACCTCCGCGCGCTCGGTGTCGCGGTCGAAGCGGAAGGTGCCCTCCTCCCGCCACCGGGTCGAGAACCTCTCCTCCAGGCCCTCGAGGGCGGGCTTGTCGGGGACGGTCACGGACGTGGTCCCGGGTGCGGTGGCGGGCGTGTCTGTGCCCTGCGTGTTGTCAGCCATGCCGACCAGTCTCTCACGGACGCGCGGGCCCGCTCCGTCCCGGCCGGGTGCTTGGGCGTCCCTCCGGGCGCGGGCTAGCGTGGGCCCATGAGCGACGAGCAGAACACAGGAACCCACACCGGCAAGGTCGCGGTCGTCACCGGCGCCTCCACCGGCATCGGGGAGGCCACCGCCCGGGAGCTGCGCCGCAGCGGCTGGACCGTCTACGCCGTGGCCCGCCGGGCCGAGCGGCTCGAGGCGCTGGCGGAGCAGACCGGCGCGATCCCCGCGCCCTGCGACGTGACCTCCGACGCCGAGGTCGAGGCCCTGCGCGACCAGGTCCTCGAGGAGCAGGGCCGCGTGGACGCGCTGCTCAACATCTCCGGCGGGGCGCGCGGCACCGACCGGGTGGCCGAGGCCCGCACCGAGGACTGGGCGTGGATGTACGAGGTCAACGTGCTGGGCACGCTGCGCATGACCCGCGCGTTCCTGCCCGCCCTGCGCGAGAACGGCGAGGGCACCGTCCTGAACCTCACCTCGCTGGCCGCCCACCGCGCGTACGAGGGCGGGGCCGGCTACAACGCCGCCAAGTTCGCCCAGCGCGCCATGACCGAGGCCCTGCGGCTGGAGGAGGCCGAGCACAACGTGCGGGTCGTCGAGATCGCCCCCGGGCTGGTGCACACCCCCGAGTTCTCCCTCAACCGCCTCGGCGGGGACCGGGCCGCGGCCGAGCAGGTCTACGCCGGGGTGGAGAAGCCGCTGACCTCGGAGGACGTCGCCGGCGTGTGCGCCTTCGCCGTGAACCTGCCCCACCACGTGGACCTCGACACCGTGACGATCAAGCCGGTCGCCCAGGCCGCGCCCCACAAGATCGTGCGCTCCTAGCAGTCCTAGCAGTCCTAGCCGTCCTGGCCCTCCTGGCCGTCCTGACCGAGGACCGGGAGCGGCGGCCCGCCGGCGACCGGGCCCTCCCCGGGTGCGCCGGCGTCCGCCGCCTCGGCGCACCCGGGGAGGGTGGGTTAAGATGGGAGCAGTCACATCGGCGCCGATCCGGCCATCACCGGGGAGCCTCCGGAAGAACGGGACCCGCGGGTCCTCAGTAGACCCGGACGGGTAAGCCCGTCACAGCAGTCAACGAGCGGCGGTCCCGCCCCCGGTGAGGGAGGCGGGACCGCAAGCGAGGTGGTACCGCGTTGTGCCCGGGCGACCGGCCGGCAGCGTCCTTGCACCCTGACCCGCACGAGCAGCACCGACGTCAGAACGAGGATCCCGTGTCAGACCAGCCCGTCTACCCCAAGGCGACCACCGACCCCGAGGCCCGCGGCGTGCCCGCGGCGCCGACGTTCCCGGCCGTGGAGGAGCGCGTCCTCGCCTACTGGCAGCAGGACGGCACCTTCCAGGCCAGCATCGACCGGCGCGACCCGGGGGAGGACGGCTCCAACGAGTTCGTCTTCTACGACGGCCCGCCCTTCGCCAACGGCCTGCCGCACTACGGCCACCTGCTCACCGGCTACGTCAAGGACCTCGTGGCCCGCTACCAGACCCAGCAGGGCCGGCGCGTGGAGCGCCGCTTCGGCTGGGACACGCACGGGCTGCCCGCCGAGCTCGAGGCCATGAAGCAGCTCGGGATGGCCGACAAGCAGGAGATCGAGCGGATGGGCATCGCCGCGTTCAACGACGCCTGCCGCAGCTCCGTGATGAAGTACGCCTCCGAGTGGCAGGACTACGTCACCCGCCAGGCGCGCTGGGTGGACTTCGACAACGACTACAAGACCCTCAACCCCGACTACATGGAGTCGGTGATCGCGGCGTTCAAGGGCCTCGACGACAAGGGCCTCGTCTACTCCGGCTACCGCGTCCTGCCGTACTGCTGGAAGGACGAGACGCCGCTGTCCAACCACGAGCTGCGCATGGACGACGACGTCTACAAGGACCGCCAGGACCAGACCGTCACCGTCTCCTTCCCGGTCCTCGACGACGCCTCCTGGGCGAAGCACCCCGAGGTCGTCACCGCGCTCGCCGGGGTCGAGGCGCTCGCCTGGACCACCACGCCCTGGACGCTGCCCACCAACCAGGCCATCGCGGTCGGCCCGGAGATCGTCTACGCCGTGGTCCCGGGCGCGGGCGAGCTCGCCGGGCGGCGCTTCCTGATCGCCGAGGACCTGCTGGGCGCCTACGCCAAGGACCTCGGCTGGGGCGGGGAGGAGGACCCGGCCGCGGCGGCCGCCGCCGCGGTCACCGCCCGCCACCGGGGCGCGGAGCTCGAGGGCCTGCGCTACCGCAGGCTGTGGGACTACTTCGCCGACGCCGAGCGCTTCGGCACCGGCACCTCCTGGCAGTTCGTGGTGGCCGACTACGTCACCACCACCGACGGCACCGGCCTGGTCCACCAGGCCCCCGCCTACGGCGAGGACGACCAGACCGTGTGCGCCGGCTACGGCATCCCCGTCGTGCTGTCCCTCGACGAGGCCGGGGTGTTCTACGACCTGTTCGCCGACGGGTCCCTGGCCGCCGGCGCCCCCCTGGCCGGGCTCGCCGGGAAGAACGTCTTCGACAAGGACGTCGCCCGCACGGTGGTCCGCGACCTCAAGGAGCAGGGCCGGCTGATCCGCCAGGCCAGCTACGAGCACGCCTACCCGCACTGCTGGCGCTGCCGCAACCCCCTGATCTACCGCGCCGTGTCCTCCTGGTTCGTGGAGGTCACCCGGATCAAGGACCGGATGGTCGAGCTGAACCAGCAGATCAACTGGATCCCGGACAACGTCAAGGACGGCCAGTTCGGCAAGTGGCTGGAGAACGCCCGCGACTGGTCGATCTCCCGCAACCGCTACTGGGGCTCGCCGATCCCCGTGTGGGAGTCCGACGACCCCAACCACCCGCGCCGCGACGTCTACGGCTCCCTCGCCGAGCTCGAGGCCGACTTCGGCCGGCTGCCGCGCAACGACCGCGGCGAGGTCGACCTGCACCGGCCCTGGATCGACGAGCTGACCCGCCCCAACCCGGACGACCCGACGGGGCGCTCCACCATGCGCCGGGTACCCGAGGTGCTCGACGTGTGGTTCGACTCCGGCTCGATGCCCTACGCCCAGGTGCACTACCCCATGGAGAACCGGGACTGGTTCGAGACCCACAACCCGGGCGACTTCATCGTGGAGTACATCGGCCAGACCCGCGGCTGGTTCTACACCCTGCACATCCTCGCGACCGCGCTGTTCGACCGGCCCGCGTTCCGCAACGTCATCAGCCACGGCATCGTGCTGGGCTCCGACGGGCAGAAGATGTCCAAGTCCCTGCGCAACTACCCGGACGTCAACGAGGTCCTGGACCGGGACGGCGCCGACGCGATGCGCTGGTTCCTGATGTCCAGCCCCATCCTGCGCGGCGGCAACCTCGTGGTCACCGAGCAGGGCATCCGCGACGGCGTGCGCCAGATGATGCTCCCGCTGTGGAACGTGTACCACTTCTTCGGCCTCTACACGAACGCCGCGAACGGGGGCGCGGGCTACGAGGCACGGACCCGCCACGACTCCGAGAACGTCATGGACCGCTACGTGCTGGCCATGACCGGGCGGCTGGTGCGGCAGACGAAGGAGGCGTTCGACGCCTACGACATCTGGGGCGCCGCCGAGCACCTGCGCTCCTACATGGACACCCTGACCAACTGGTACGTCCGCCGCTCCCGCGACCGGTTCTTCGCCGAGGACACCGTCGCCTTCGACGTGCTGCACACCTGCCTGGAGACCGTCTGCCGCGTGACCGCCCCGCTGCTGCCGCTCGTCACCGAGGAGATCTGGCGCGGGCTCACCGGCGGGCGCTCCGTGCACCTGACCGACTGGCCGGACGCCTCCGGCTTCCCGGCGGAGACCGAGCTCGTGGAGCTCATGGAGACCACCCGCACGATCTGCTCCAACGGCTCCGCCCTGCGCAAGGCCCACAAGCTGCGCGTGCGCCAGCCGCTGGCCGGGATGACCGTCGTCGTGCCCTCGGGCGCGAAGCTCGCCGGGACCTTCGAGCACATCGTCGAGGACGAGCTCAACCTCAAGGCCGTCACCCTGCTCGACGCCGCCGAGGCCTCCCCGGAGCAGTTCGGCATCTCCCAGCAGCTGAAGGTCAACGCCCGCGCCGCGGGCCCGCGCCTGGGCAAGGGCGTGCAGGCCGCCATCAAGGCCGCGAAGGCCGGGGACTGGCGGGTCGACGACGACGGCACCGTGGTCGCCGGCGCCACCGCGCTGCAGGAGGGGGAGTACGAGCTCGAGACCGTCGTGGCGGGCGACGCCGCGGCCGGCTCCCGGGCCGTGACCGTCCTGCCCGGCGGCGGCTTCCTCGTCCTCGACACCGAGCTCACCCCGGAGCTCGAGGCCGAGGGCACCGCCCGGGACATGGTCCGCACCATCCAGCAGGCCCGCAAGGACGCCGCCCTGCAGGTCTCCGACCGGATCCGCACGGTCGTGACCGCCGACGCCGCCACGGTCGCGGCGCTCGAGGCCAACCGGGCGCTCGTGGCCGGGGAGACGCTCTCCGCCGAGCTCGAGCTGCGGGTCGGCGAGCCCTCCGTGAGCGTGCACGTGGTGGACGCGCCGGTCGACGCCGCGGCGGTGCAGGCATGAGCGCGCCGTTCGCGGACACCGGGGACGCGACCTCCGTCGAGGACGTCTACGACCGGCTGCTGGCCCGTGCCCCGGAGAACCGGATGGCCCCGCGGCTCGACGCCATGCGCCGGGCCATGGAGGTCCTGGGCGAGCCCCAGCGCGCCGCCCCGGTGATCCACCTGACCGGCACCAACGGCAAGACCTCGACGGCCCGGATGGTCGAGGCCCTGCTGCTCGCCCACGACCTGCGCGTGGGCCGCTACACCAGCCCCCACCTGGCGCGGGTCACCGAGCGAATCAGCGTGGACGGCGCACCCGTGGACGACGACACGTTCGTGCGCGTGTACAACGAGATCGCCCCGTACCTGTCCTTCGTCGACGCCGAGCTCGCCGAGCGCGGCGAGCCGCGGATGAGCTACTTCGAGACCGTCACGGCGCTGGCCTTCGCGGTCTTCGCGGACGCACCGGTCGACGTCGTCGTCCTCGAGGTCGGGATCGGCGGGTCGTGGGACGCGACCAACGTGGCCGACGCCGCGGTCTCCGTGGTCACCCCCATCGACCTCGACCACACGGACATGCTCGGGGACACCCTCGAGGACATCGCCCGCGAGAAGTCCGGGATCCTCAAGGAGCACGGCTACCTGGTCTCCGCGGCCCAGGACCCCGGGGCCGCACAGGTGCTGCTCGAGCGGGCCCGCGAGCTGGGGATCCCGTTCCGCTTCGGCGGCGTCGAGTTCGCGGTGGAGGCCCGCGCCACGGCCGTGGGCGGGCAGGTGCTCACCGTCCGGGGCCTCGCCGGACGCTACCCCGACCTGCTGCTGCCGCTGTTCGGCGCCCACCAGGCCGAGAACGCCGCGGTGGCCGTCGCCGCGGTCGAGGCGTTCCTGGGCGGGGGCGAGCAGGAGCTCAACCCCGAGCTCGTGCGCACCGGCCTGGGCGCCGTCGAGTCCCCGGGCCGGCTGGAGCTGGCCCGCAAGGCCCCGCCCGTGGTCCTGGACGCCGCGCACAACCCGCACGGGCTGCGGGCCGCCGCCGCCGCCCTCCAGGAGGCGTTCACCTTCGGCAAGCTCAACCTCGTCGTCGGGGTCCTCGCGGAGAAGGACGCCGAGGCGATGCTGCGGGTGCTGCTCGACGAGTACGAGGAGTTCAACACCGAGTTCTGGTTCACCCGCTCCGCCTCGCCGCGGGCGGTGGACCCGCAGGAGCTGGCCGAGCTGGCCGTGGACCTCGGTTTCCCCGAGGACGTGGTCCACGCCGTGCCCACGCTCGACGACGCCGTGGCCGCGGCCGTCCAGGACGCCGCCGCCCGCCCGGAGTTCGACGGCGCCGTGCTGGTCACCGGCTCGATCACCGTGGTCGGCGAGGCCCGCACCCTGCTGGGGCTGTGACCGTGGCCCCGCACCCCGACCCCGTCCCGCCCGCCCCGCACGAGAGGACCCGCTCCACGTGGCACGCATGACCAAGGCCCAGCGCGAGTGGCGCCCCGGGCAGAAGAGGCCGAGGCGCTCGATCCGCACGATGTTCGCCTCCTCCGTGCTCGTCATGGAGGCGCTCATCGCCTTCTTCGCGGCCCTGGCCGCCTACGGGCTCCTCGGCCGGGAGCTGGGGGACGGCGCCCGCACCGCCGTCCTCGCGGGCGGGGCCGTGCTGGCGCTGGTCCTGCTGCTGGCCCCCGCCGTGCTGGGCCGGCCGTGGGGGTACACGCTCGGCTGGGCCCTGCAGGCGGTGCTCGTGGCCACCGGCTTCGTGCTCCCGGCGATGTTCGTGGTGGGCGCGCTCTCGGCGCTCGCCTGGTGGTACGCCGTGCACACCGGGGCGCGGCTGGACCGGGAGAACGCCGCCCGCGACGCCGCGCAGGCGCAGTGGGAGCGGGAGCACCCGGACGGCTAGGCTGGGCTCCGACGTCCCTCGCAGTCCCCCGGAAGGATTCCCATGACCACGGAACGCACCCTTGTCCTCGTCAAGCCCGACGGCGTGGCCCGCGGCCTCACCGGCCAGGTCCTCGCCCGCGTCGAGGCGAAGGGCTACCGCCTCGTGGAGCTGAAGCTCCTGCACCCCCAGCGGGAGCTGCTCGAGCGCCACTACGACGAGCACCGGGGCAAGCCGTTCTTCGGTCCGCTGGTGGAGTTCATGCTCAGCGGCCCCGTCGTGGCCGCCGTCGTCGAGGGCCACCGCGTGATCGAGGGCTTCCGCTCCCTGGCCGGGACCACCGAGCCCACCACCGCCGCGCCCGGCACCATCCGCGGCGACCTCGGCCGCGACTGGGGCGAGAAGGTGCAGCAGAACATCGTGCACGGCTCGGACTCCCCGGAGTCCGCCGAGCGCGAGATCGGCATCTGGTTCGGCTGACCCGCTCCCCGCGGACGACGAACGGCCCCCCTCCTCCGGGAGGCGGGCCGTTCGTCGTCCGCGGGGAGCGGCGCGGTCCGGCTCAGGCGGGGAAGATCACCCCGGCGAAGCGGACCAGCACGGTCCCGAAGATCACCACGAGCAGCGCCGCGGAGGCGAACCACGCCCAGGAGCCGGCCGCGCGGGCCACGGCGGCCGGGGCGGGGATCACCCCGGCGCCCAGGTTGCGGGCGGTGGTGTGCACGAGCAGGACGGTCTGCATGATCCACACGAGCATGCAGTACAGGCACAGGGCGTTGATTTCGAAGGTGGTCTGCCACCACAGCCACAGCACGAAGGCCCAGCCCAGCGTCACCCCGGCCTGGACGCACCACCAGTACCAGGGGGCGAAGCGGGCGCCGGCGAGGACCGCGAGGGCGACCGCCAGCACGATCCCGTAGGCGACGATGCCGATGAACGGGTTGGGGAAGCCGAACGCCTCGGCCTGCGGGGTGCGCATCACGGTGCCGCAGGACAGCCACGAGTTGATGTCGCAGCTGGTGCGGTGCCCGGCGTCGAGGAACAGCTGCAGCCGCTCGTGGACCAGGGTGGCGGCTCCGTAGAAGCCGAACGCGGCCGTGACGAGGGCCACGAGGCCCCAGCGGCGGTCCGCGGGCGCGGGGCCGAGGTCGGCCCGCAGGGCGGGGGAGTCGTCGAGGGAGGACGGTGTCGGTGTCACACTGCCGATCCTAGGCGATGCGGTGTCCCGCGGACCCTCCCCGGCGAGGGTCCGGGCGGGCCGGCGGCGCCTGCCGGAGCCGGGCGCGGGCGCAATCCGGGACGGACCCGGGCGACTGTGAGACAATGGCCACGGTCGTCCCCGCCCGTACGCGGGGTTCGGCCCGGTTGGACTCCGACCCCGGTCGGCAGGACCCGCGGCTCTCAACGGATTGAGCGCGTCCGCCGCCGGCCCAAAGACCGCTGCCCTCGTGAGCAGCGGCTCGGAGCTCCGGACCGGCTCGTTGCCGTCCCCGCCCGTTCGCGTGGCGTGAGGGACGCGGCGGGTACGCACAGGACTTCCGGCCGCCGCGTGGACCCCACCGGCGAAAGGCCGACCAAGCAGCTGCGGGGACCGGGTACGGACGGCGTACCGCGGCAGGAGCACAGCTGTATATGGATGCCGAACAGGTGAACCAGGACGGGGCGCACGACGCCCTGGACGCTGGTCAGCAGAACACATCGGACGACGCCCGCCGGGACGCCCCGGCGGCCGACGGGACGGTGCAGGAGACCGCGCCCGCCGCGCTCACCGACGGGCCGGGTGACGTGCTCGACGAGCCCGCCGCCGGCGAGCCGGAGGCCGCGGCGGGCGAGGCCACGGCGGGCGAGGCCACGGGGGCGGACGTCCTGGACGTCCCCCCGGGGACCGCGGTGCCGGGCGAGGAGCCCGGGTCGGTGGCCGAGGAGGCCGCCGCGCCGCAGCACCCCGCGCCGGGCACTCCCGGGGCCGAGCAGGCCGCCGAGGGCGTGAATCCGTCCGGGAAGCCCGAGCCCGCCCCGGCCGTGGAACCGGCCCCGGCCGACGGGGCGGCCGATGCCGCCCCGGTCGGCGGGACCGGCCCCGCCGCGCTCACCGACGGGCCGGGTGACGTGCTCGACGAGCCCGCCGCCGGCGAGCCGGAGGACGCTGCGGCGGGCGAGGCCACGGGGGCGGACGTCCTGGACGTCCCCCCGGGGACCGCGGTGCCGGGCGAGGAGCCCGGGTCGGTGGCCGAGGAGGCCGCCGCGCCGCAGCACCCCGCGCCGGGCACTCCCGGGGCCGAGCAGGCCGCCGAGGGCGTGGAGCCGTCCGGGGAGGCCGAGGACCTGGGTGGCCCGGCCGCCGACGAGCACGACGACGAGAGCGACGGCGAGGACGGCGACGAGCAGGACGAGGACCCGCTGACCGCGCTGTCCGCGGCCGTGACCGCGACCTCGCTGATGTTCCACGCCCCCGACCTCGACGAGCTGCGGGAGGCCGCCCAGCAGCGGGCCGCCCGCCGGCGCGAGGCGCGGCGCCGCCGCGAGGAGGAGGCCTCCGTCGAGGACGAGGGCGACGGCGTGGACGCCGAGACCGCCGAGGCCGCCGACGAGGGCGCGGAGGACTCCGGCGGCGGCGTGACCAGCCGGCGCCGGCGCCGGCGCCGCCGCGGCGAGGTCGACATGGAGCTCGTGGGCGGCAGCGACGACGACCCGCCCAACACCGTCACCCGCGTGCGCGCGCCCCGCGTCGCGGAGGCCGCCACGAGCGACGAGGTCGTCGCCGTGAAGGGCTCCACGCGCCTCGAGGCCAAGAAGCAGCGCCGCCGCGAGTCCCGCCAGTCCGGCCGCCGCCGCCAGGTGATCACGGAGGCCGAGTTCCTCGCCCGCCGCGAGTCGGTCGAGCGGCAGATGCTCGTCCGGCAGAAGGAGAACCGGATCCAGATCGGCGTCCTCGAGGACGGCGTGCTCGCCGAGCACTTCGTCTCGCACACCCAGCAGGACTCGCTGATCGGCAACGTCTACGTGGGCAAGGTGCAGAACGTGCTGCCGTCCATGGAGGCCGCGTTCATCGACATCGGCCGCGGCCGCAACGCCGTGCTCTACGCCGGTGAGGTCAACTGGGACGCGTCCCGCCTCGAGGGCGGGCCCCGCCGGATCGAGAACGCCCTGAAGTCCGGGGACTCCGTCCTCGTGCAGGTCACCAAGGACCCGGTCGGGCACAAGGGCGCCCGCCTCACCAGCCAGATCTCCCTGCCCGGCCGCTACCTCGTCTACGTCCCCGGCGGGTCCATGACCGGCATCTCCCGGAAGCTGCCCGACGTCGAGCGCGCCCGGCTGAAGAAGATCCTCAAGGACCGGCTGCCGGACGGTGCGGGCGTGATCGTGCGCACGGCCGCCGAGGGCGCCTCCGAGCAGGAGCTGACCCACGACATCAACCGGCTGCGCGCCCAGTGGGAGCAGATCCAGGAGCGCGCCGGGTCCACGAAGACGCTGGCCCCGGAGATGCTCTACGCCGAGCCGGACCTCACCATCAAGACCGTCCGCGACGTCTTCAACGAGGACTTCACCACGATGGTGGTCCAGGGCGAGGAGGCGTGGGACAACATCGAGGCCTACGTGACCTACGTGGCCCCGGACCTGCTCGACCGGCTCCAGAAGTGGGACGAGGACGAGGACCTGTTCGTCAACTACCGGGTGGAGGAACAGATCCAGAAGGCACTCGAGCGCAAGGTCTACCTTCCGTCGGGCGGTTCGCTGGTGATCGACCGGACCGAGGCCATGACGGTCGTCGACGTCAACACCGGGAAGTTCACGGGCTCCGGGGGCAACCTCGAGGAGACCGTCACCAAGAACAACCTGGAGGCCGCCGAGGAGATCGTGCGGCAGCTGCGCCTGCGGGACATCGGCGGGATCATCGTCATCGACTTCATCGACATGGTCCTGGAGTCCAACCGCGACCTCGTGCTCCGCCGGCTCGTGGAGTGCCTGGGCCGGGACCGCACGAAGCACCAGGTGGCGGAGGTGACCTCGCTGGGCCTCGTGCAGATGACCCGCAAGCGCATGGGCACCGGCCTGCTCGAGGTCTTCTCCGAGCCGTGCGAGCACTGCGCCGGCCGCGGCGTCGTCGTCCACGACCACCCGCTGGAGGGCCGCTCCGGCGGGGCCACCGGGGAGTTCCGCGACCAGCGGCAGAACCGCACGGAGCGCAAGCGCAGCCGCCGGGGCGACAAGGCCCCGGAGCAGCCGGTCCAGGCCGAGGCACCCGCCCGCGAGCCGGACCCCGCGGTGAGGGCCAAGGCCGAGGCCGCGCGGACCGCGTTCGCCACCATCGCCGCGGCCACCCACCACGAGACCCCGGCCGAGGACGGCCGGCAGCCGGCCGCGGAGACCGCCGCGGACGCCGAGGCGGAGGCCCGGGCGGAGGGCTCCGGGCGGTCCCGGAAGAAGCGGCGCGGCAAGCGCAGCCGCAACCGGGGCCAGGGCGCCGAGGCCGAGCAGCGCCAGGACGAGCAGACCCGGCCCGCCGAGTCGGCCGGGGCCCCCACGGAGCGCCCGGCGCCCGCCGAGCAGGGCTCCCGCCTGACGATCAACGGCGAGGTGATCGAGCTGCCGCACGGCCACGCGCCGGCGGCGGAGGAGCCCGCCGCGGCGCCGCTGAGCCTCGACTCCCTCGTGGAGGCCCTGGAGCAGCAGGCGCCCGCCGAGCCGGAGGCGCCGGCCGAGCCGGAGGCGCCGGCCGAGCCGGAGGCCCCGGCCGAGCCGGAGGCCCCGCGGCAGCAGGCCCCCGAGCAGGCGCCGCGGCGGGAGACCGCCGAGCGCCCGGCTCCGGCGCAGGACCCGGCCCCCGCCGCGGCGGCCGCCTCCCGCCCGGACCCCGAGCCGGTGCGTCCCCGGCGCCGTTCGCGCCGGGCCACCGCCCCGGTCGCCCGGCCCGGCGAGGCCGAGGTGACCGCCGGGCGCACGAGCACCGCCGAGGGCGTGCGCGTCGTCGCGAAGCTGCCCGCCGAGCGGAGCGAGCAGCAGCCGGGCGCCGCGGCGCCGACCATCGTGGGCGTCGGCGTCAAGGCGCAGGACCTCACCAGCGGCAGGCCCGCCGGCCAGGGCTGACCCGGCCCGCCCGCCACGGAGGACCCCGACCGGCACGGTCGGGGTCCTCCGTCGTCGGGGGCCGTCACGCAGCGTCCCGGCCTGCGGGGCCCGCGCGCGGCGGCGTACCGTGGTGCGCACCACACCCGGGGCCGCCGTCCCGTCCGTCGGGGCGTGCGGCCGCCCGTTCCAGGGAGCATCGCCATGACCAGTGCAGACGTCATCCGCAGCGCCGGCGCGGACCTCTTCGCCCGCCGGGACCCGACGGCCGTGGAGCGCCACTACACGGAGGACTTCGTCCAGCACTCGCCGCTGGCCCCGGACGGACGCGAGGGCCTCCGGCAGTTCCTCCAGCACATCCCCGACGGCTTCCGCCTCGAGGTCGTCCGGACGCTCGAGGACCACGGCACGGTGGCCGTCCACGCGGTCTACGAGGGGCTGGGCCCCGAGCCGCTGGTCGCCTTCGACGTGTTCCGCCTCGAGGGCGACCGGATCGCCGAGCACTGGGACGCCATGGAGCCCCTCGTCCCCGGTCCCGACGGCACCCGCCCCCAGCTCGACGGTCCCGTCGCGGTCGCGGACCACGAGCGCACGCAGGAGAACAAGCGCCTCGCCGCCGAGTGGGTCGAGGCCGCCCTCGTCGGCGGGGACCCTCGTGCGGTCCGGGACCACATGAGCCCCGGGGGCTGCGCGGAGCACGCCGCCGGAGCGCAGGACGGCCCGCGGCCCGCGTACCGGCGGCTGCACCGGGTGGTCGGCGAGGGCAACTTCGTGCTGACGGTCGCCGAGGCCGTCGCCGGGGGAGACGCCGGCCCCGCCGGCACGGTCGCCTGCTACGACCTCTGGCGCCTCGAGGACGGCCGGATCGCGGAGCACTGGGGCGTCGCCCAGCCGGTGCCGGAGACGATGGCGCACGCCAACGGCATGTTCTGAGCCCGCGGGCGAGGACCTGGCCGACGACGCGGGCCCCGGGCGGGGCCCGGCGGCGGCTAGACTGGCAGGACTCGTGACACGGGGTGCCGCACGCGCGGCTGAGAACACACCCGTTGAACCTGATCTAGTCAGCACTAGCGAAGGGATGTCGCAATGCGCGATGCCGTCTCCGCCCCCGCCCGCCCACCACGCACCGGGGGCGCCGCCCCGCCGGATCCCGCGCTCGCCGAGGCCGCGGCCGCCGCGCTCGAGGACCTGCGCGCCGCCGTGCCCCTCGTGCAGTGCATCACCAACACGGTGGTCACCAACTTCACCGCCAACGTCCTGCTCGCCGTGGGCGCGTCCCCGGCCATGACGGACATCCAGGGCGAGGGCGGCGTGTTCGCCGAGCTCGCCGACGGGCTGCTCGTCAACACGGGCACCCCGACCGCCGAGCAGCGCGGCGCCGCCTACGAGGCCGTCGGCGCGCGCCTGCGCGCGGGGCGGCCGTGGGTGCTCGACCCGGTGGCCGTGGGCGCCCTGCCCGTGCGCACCGCCTTCGCCCGGGACCTCCTGGAGTTCCGCCCCGCGATCGTGCGCGGCAACGCCTCCGAGGTCATCGGCCTCGCCGGGGGCGCCGGCGGGCGGGGCACCGACGCGACCGACGGCGTCGACGCCGCCCGCGACGCCGCCGCCGCGCTGGCGGTCCGGGCCGGGTCCGCCGTGGCCGTCTCCGGGCCGGTCGACCTCGTGCGCGCCGCCGACGGCACGGTCGTGCGCGTGCCGCACGGCACGCCGCTGCTCACCCGCGTCACCGGGGGCGGGTGCGCCCTCGGGGCGCTCATGGCCGCGTTCACCGGGGTCCGCGAGGACCCGGCCGCCGCCGCGGTGGCGGCCACGACCGTCTACACCCTGGCCGCCGAGGACGCCGCGGCGCAGGCCGCCGGCCCCGGGTCCTTCGCCGTGGCCCTGCTCGACCGGCTGGACGCGATCACCCCCGAGCAGGTCGCGGCCCGCGCCGGGCTCGTGCGCGAGGGGGCCGCCCGATGAACCCCCGCCTCGACCCCGCCGCCCTGGCCCTGCACCTGGTGACCGACACGGCGCTCAGCGCCCCCCGGACCGTGCCCGACGTCGTCGCGGCCGCCGTGGCCGGCGGGACCGGCATGGTGCAGGTCCGGGACAAGCACGCCCCCGCCCGCGAGCTGGTCGCCCTGCTGGTGGCCGTCGCCGAGCGCGTCGGGCACCGCGTGCCCGTGCTCGTCGACGACCGCGCCGACGTCTACCTCGCCGCCCGGGCGGCCGGCGCGCCCGTGGCCGGCGTGCACGTCGGCCAGTCGGACCTGCCGGTCGAGCTGGCCCGTCGGATCATCGGTCCGGACGCCGTGCTCGGGCTCAGCGCCGCGACCGCCGAGGAGCTCGACGCCGCGTCCGCGCTGCCCGCCGGCACCGTCGACTACCTCGGCGTCGGAGCCGTGCACGCGACGCGCACCAAGCCCGACCACCCCGAGCCGCTGGGGGTCGCGGGCTTCGCCCGCGCCGCGGCGCGCACCACCCTGCCGTGCCTGGCCATCGGTGGGGTGCGGGTCGAGGACGCCGCCGCCCTGCGCGGGGCCGGCGCCGCGGGGCTCGCCGTGGTCTCCGGGATCTGCGCCGACCCCGACCCGGCCGCGGCGGCCGGGCGCTACCTGCGCGCCTTCGACGCGGGGCGCGTGCCGGCGGGGACCGCCCGGTGAGCGCCCGGACCCCCCGCGTCCTGGCCGTCGCCGGCACCGACCCCACGGGCGGGGCGGGCCAGCACGCCGACCTCAAGTCGATCGCCGCCATGGGCGGCTACGGGATGAGCGCCGTCACGGCGGTCGTCGTCCAGAACACCCAGGGGGTGCGCGGCGTGCACGTGCCCCCCGTGGAGTTCCTCACCGCCCAGCTCGACGCGGTCGCCGAGGACGTCGTCGTCGACGCCGTGAAGATCGGGATGCTCGGCTCCGTGCCCGTCATCGAGGCCGTCGCCCGGTGGCTGGAGCGGCACCGCCCGCCCGTCGTGGTCCTGGACCCGGTCATGGTCGCCACCTCGGGCGGGCGCCTGCTCGAGCCCGACGCCGAGGACGCGCTGCGCGCCGCGCTGCACCTGGCCGACCTCGTCACCCCCAACCTGCAGGAGCTGGCCGTGCTGGCGGAGGAGGCCCCGGCGTCGTCGTGGGAGCAGGCCCTCGCCCAGGGCCACTGCGTCGCCCGCGCGCACGGGACGCTCGTGCTCGTCAAGGGCGGGCACCTCGCCGGGGACCGCACCCCGGACGCCCTCGTGGGCCCGGACGGCCCCGAGCCGCTCGTCGCCTACGAGGGGGCCCGCGTGCCCACCCGCAACTCCCACGGCACCGGCTGCTCCCTGTCCTCCGCCCTGGCGACCCTCCAGGTCCGCCACGGGGACTGGGCGACCAGCCTGCGGATCGCCCGGGACTGGCTGCGCGGGGCCCTCGAGCACGCCGACGAGCTCGAGGTGGGCCACGGCAGCGGGCCCGTGCACCACTTCCACCACGTCCAGGACGCCCTCGCGGCCTGGGGCACGGAGCCCGGGCGGTTCAGCGACGCGCTGTGGGCGGCCTCCGCCCCGGTGCGCCGCGAGATCGAGGAGCTCGAGTTCGTCCGTCGCCTCGGCGACGGAGGGCTGGAGCCGGAGCGGTTCCTCGCCTACCTCGACCAGGACCTGCAGTACCTCGACGGCTACAGCCGGGCCCTGGCGCTGCTGGCGGCCCGCGCCCCCAGCGAGGAGCACCGGCTGTTCTTCGCGGCCGGGGCCCTGGCGTGCACCGAGACGGAGGCCGAGCTGCACCGCGCCCGGCTGCGCCACGCCGGGCGCGAGCGCCCGGACGGGCCGGGGGAGACGACGCGGCGCTACACGACGTTCCTGCTCGCGGCCACCGCCGCGGAGCCCTACCCCGTGGGCCTGGCCGCGGTCCTGCCGTGCTACTGGGTCTACGCCGAGGTCGGCCGGCACCTGCAGGAGCTCGCGGCGGCCGCGGGCGGGGCCGAGCACCCCTACGCGGACTGGCTGGCGACCTACGCCGACGAGGGGTTCCCGGAGGCGACCCGCACCGCCCGGCGGCTGCTGGACGAGGCCGCCCGGGACGCCGCCCCGGCCGTGCGCGAGCGCATGCGGGAGGTCTTCCTCGAGGCGTGCGCCCTGGAGCGGGACTTCTTCGCCGCGCCCGGGACGGCGGGCCGTTTGCCGGGGGTTGTCGCCATCGAGTAGTCTTGATCTTCGGTGCCATGCCGGTGCGCGCGTGTTTAACTCGAACACCCCACCTGGAGGCACATGCGGGTGCAGTTCCTGAATTGCGGCGAACCTGCGCTGACCACGGCTCCGTCCCACGGCCCGGTCACCGTGAGCTCGTCTCAACGTCGTTGGTCCTGACAGGTATGCGCTCGACCCACACTGTTTACACATGACGTCGAGAGAAGTGAGTTCCCAAGTGGTGTACGCGATTGTCCGCGCTGGCGGCCGCCAGGAAAAGGTTTCCGTCGGAGACCTCGTTACCCTTGACCGCGTCGCCGGCGGAGCAGGCAGCACCATCGAGCTTCCTGCCCTGCTGCTGGTCGACGGGGACAAGGTCACCTCGGATGCCCAGACCCTGGCCAACACCAAGGTCACGGCCGAGATCGTCGAGAACCTGCGCGGTCCGAAGATCTCCATCCAGAAGTTCAAGAACAAGACCGGCTACAAGAAGCGCCAGGGCTTCCGCGCCGAGCTGACCACCGTGAAGGTGACCGGCATCGGCGCCTGATCGGCCCGGTTTCCCTCCAGACTCCAGACGCCAGTCCTAATACGAAGGTAGGCACACCCCATGGCACACAAGAAGGGCGCGAGCTCCACTCGCAACGGCCGCGACTCCAACCCGCAGTACCTCGGCGTGAAGCGCTTCGGCGGCCAGACCGTCAACGCGGGCGAGATCCTCGTCCGCCAGCGCGGCACCCACTTCCACCCGGGCCAGAACGTCGGCCGCGGCGGCGACGACACCCTGTTCGCCCTGGCCGCCGGCCAGGTGGAGTTCGGCACGCGGCGCGGGCGCAAGGTCGTCAACATCCTGGCTGCCGCCGAGTAGTCCCCGGGCCGGCCCAGCCGGCCCCGGTGCGGGTCCCGCGGGACCCGCACCACCCATGTCTGATCTGTGGAGGGTGGGTGCGTCCAGCGCCCGCCCTCTACAGTTTTAACGGGCCCCTCCCACGGGCCCGCCCATCACCAGAGGAGTTCCCCGTGGCCAGTTTCGTCGACCGCGTCGTCCTGCACGTCTCCGGCGGCAACGGAGGGCACGGCTGCGTGTCCATCCGCCGCGAGAAGTTCAAGCCGCTCGGCGGCCCGGACGGCGCCAACGGAGGTGACGGCGGCAACGTCGTGCTGCGCGTCGACGGGCAGACCACCACCCTGCTCAACTACCACCACGCGCCCCACCAGGCCGCGCAGAACGGCGGGCCCGGCAAGGGCGACCTGCGCCACGGCCACAAGGGCGAGGACCTCGTGCTGTCCGTGCCGGACGGCACCGTGGTCAAGGACCAGGACGGCAACGTCCTGGCCGACCTCGTGGGCGAGGGCGCCGAGTTCGTGGCGGCCGCCGGCGGGCAGGGCGGGCTCGGCAACGCGGCGCTGTCCTCGGTCAAGCGCAAGGCGCCCGGCTTCGCCCTCCTGGGCACCCCCGGCGACGAGCGCGACATCGTCCTCGAGCTGAAGTCGATCGCCGACATCGCGCTCGTCGGCTATCCCTCGGCGGGCAAGTCCAGCCTGGTCGCGGCCATCAGCGCCGCCCGGCCCAAGATCGCCGACTACCCGTTCACGACGCTCGTGCCCAACCTGGGCGTGGTCCAGGCCGGGGACGTGCGCTACACCGTGGCCGACGTGCCCGGGCTGATCCCCGGCGCGTCCGAGGGCAAGGGCCTGGGCCTGGAGTTCCTGCGCCACGTCGAGCGCTGCGCCGCGCTCGTGCACGTGCTCGACTGCGCGACCCTCGAGCCCGGCCGCGACCCGATCTCCGACCTCGAGACCATCGAGGCCGAGCTCGCCAACTACACGGTGGACGACGCGCTCGACGGCGGGGGCGCGGTCCCGCTCAACGAGCGGCCCCGCCTCGTGGCGCTGAACAAGATCGACGTCCCCGAGGCCCGCGAGCTGGCGGAGTTCGTCCGCCCCGAGCTCGAGTCCCGCGGCTACCGCGTCTTCGAGATCTCCACCGCCTCTCACGAGGGGCTGCGCGCGCTGACCTTCGCCATGGGCGAGGCCGTGGCGCAGGCCCGGGCGGCGCGCCCGGCCGCCCAGGAGGCCCCGCGGGTCGTCCTGCGCCCCCGGGGCGTGCGCGGGCCGGAGTTCACCATCACCCGCGAGGAGCGCAACCTCGAGCCGCTGTGGCACGTGCGCGGCGAGAAGCCCGAGCGCTGGATCCAGCAGACGGACTTCAACAACGACGAGGCCGTCGGCTACCTCGCCGACCGGTTCGCGAAGCTCGGCGTCGAGGACCAGCTGTTCCGCCAGGGCGCCCGCCCCGGCGACGCCGTGCTCATCGGCCCCGAGGACAACGGCGTGGTCTTCGACTGGGAGCCCACCATGGTCGGCGGCGCCGAGCTGCTCGCCGGCCCCCGCGGCACTGACCTGCGCCTGGCCGAGTTCGACCGCCCGACCCGCGAGCAGAAGCGCCAGCAGTACCAGGACCGCAAGGACGCCAAGGCCGCCGCCCGCGCCGAGCTCGAGGCCGAGCGCACGGCCGGGGTGTGGACGGAGTCCGTCGACGCCCGCCGCGGCACCGGGAGCACCGGGGCCGACGGGGCCGACGGGGCCGACGGCGGAACCGCCGACTGATCGACCGAGCACCGCACGACGCCCACGACACCGGGAGGACGACGCAGAGGATGGACCAGCGCACGCACGAGATCGACGTCGAGCGGCTGGAGGAGGTCGCGAGCAAGTCCGCGATCCAGCTCAGCAGCGAGAACCGCGGCAAGAACCGGCGCAGCCCGGTCGAGCGGCGGGAGGAGATCCCCCGCGCCCACCGGGTGGTGGTCAAGGTCGGCTCCTCGTCGCTCACGTCGATCGAGAGCTCGATCGACGAGCAGGCCGTGCGCACGATCGTGGACGCCCTCGGCGGCGCGAAGGCCCGCGGCCTCGAGATCGTCTTCGTCTCCTCCGGTGCCATCACCGCCGGGCTGGCCCCGCTGGGGCTGTCCCGGCGGCCCAAGAACCTCGCGGGCAAGCAGGCCGCGGCCTCGGTGGGGCAGGGCCTGCTCATGGGCCGCTACATCGAGTCCTTCGCCCGCTACGGCGTCACCGTGGGGCAGGTGCTGGTCACCGCCGAGGACCTGATGCGCCGCAACCACTACAAGAACACCCACCGCCAGATCGAGCGCCTGCTCGAGCTCGGCGTGCTGCCCATCGTCAACGAGAACGACGCCGTGGCCACGCAGGAGATCAAGTTCGGGGACAACGACCGGATCGCGGCGCTGATCGCCCACCTCATCAAGGCGGACGTGCTGCTGCTGCTCTCCGACGTCGACGCGCTCTACACCCGCCCGCCCCAGCAGGGCGGGGAGCGGATCCCGGTGGTCACCGACCCGCTCAAGGATCTCGAGGGCGTGCAGATCGGCTCGGTCGGCCGCGCCGGCGTGGGCTCCGGGGGCATGGTCACCAAGGTCCAGGCGGCCCGGATCGCGGCCGCCTCGGGGATCCCCGCCCTCGTCACCTCCGCCGCCAACATCACCCGCGCCCTCGACGGCGAGGACGTCGGCACGTGGTTCGCCACCACGGGCGGGCGGCGCAACGTCCGGCTGCTGTGGCTGGCCCACCTCGCGGACATCAAGGGCTCCCTGACCCTCGACGAGGGCGCCGCCGCGGCGATCCGCGACCGCCGCTCCCTGCTGGCGGCCGGGGTCACCGCGGTCTCCGGCAGCTTCGACGCGGGGGAGCCGGTCGTGATGGTCGACCCGGAGGGCCAGGAGGTGGCCCACGGGCTGAGCAACTACGCCTCCGACGAGATCCCCCCGATGCTCGGCAAGTCCACGTCCGTGCTCGCGGAGGAGCTCGGCGAGGACTACAGCCGGGAACTGGTGCACGTGGACAACCTCGTGGTCCTGCGGCCCCGGGGCGCACGCACTAAGCTGAAGAAATGACTTCCGCCGCACACGAGTCCGCGACGACCGACGACGCCCAGGGCACGAGCGGGAAGGCCATCGTCACCGACCACGGCGTCCGCGCCACCTTCGGGGACGACCCGGTGGCCGGCGTCGGCGCCATGGCCGACGACTCCCGGGCCGCCGCCCGCGCCCTCGCCCGGGCGACCCGCGCCTGGAAGGACCGGGCGCTGCTGGCGATCGCCGACCGGATCGAGCACCGGCAGGAGGTCGTGCACGCCGCCAACGCGAGGGACCTTGAGCGCGGGCGCGTCAGCGGGGTCTCCGAGGCCCTGCTGGACCGGCTCAGGCTCGACGCCGCGCGCGTGCACGCCCTCGCCGAGGGCCTGCGCGAGCTCGCCGCGCTGCCCGACCCGATCGGCAGCGTGGTCCGGGGCCGCACCCTCGCCAACGGCCTGCGGATGCGCCAGGTGCGCGTGCCCATGGGCGTGGTGGGCGCCATCTACGAGGCCCGCCCCAACGTGACCGTGGACATCGCCGGCATCGCCCTGAAGTCCGGCAACGCCGTGCTGCTGCGCGGCGGCTCGGCCGCCGAGGAGACCAACCGGGCGCTCGTGGGCATCATCCGCGACGCGCTCGCCGACGTGAAGCTGCCCGTGGACCTCGTGCAGAGCATCGACGAGTACGGCCGCGACGGCGCCAACGCCCTGATGGGCGCGCGCGGGAAGGTCGACGTCCTCATCCCGCGCGGCGGGCACGGGCTGATCCAGTCCGTCGTCCAGAACGCGACGGTCCCGGTGATTGAGACCGGCGAGGGCAACGTCCACCTGTTCCTCGACGCCTCCGCCCCCAAGGACATGGCCGCGCAGATCGCCGTCAACGCCAAGACCCAGCGCACCAGCACGTGCAACACCACGGAGACCCTCCTGCTGCACAGCGGCTTCCCGCACGGGGCCGCCGTGCTCGCGGCCCTGGACCACGCCGGGGTCACCCTGCACGTGGACGAGCGCGCCGAGCGGCTCCTGCCGGCCGGCAGCAGGCGGCACCTGCGCGCCACCGAGGAGGACTGGGCCACGGAGTACCTCTCCCTCGACCTGGCCGTCAGGGTGGTGGACTCCCTCGACGAGGCGCTCGCGCACATCGACCGCTGGTCGACCCGCCACACCGAGGCGATCGTGACCAACGACCTCGCCTCCGCCGAGCGGTTCACCGCGGAGGTCGACGCCGCCGCGGTCATGGTCAACGCCTCCACCCGGTTCACCGACGGCCAGCAGCTCGGCCTCGGCGCGGAGATCGGCATCTCCACGCAGAAGATGCACGCCCGCGGGCCCATGGGCCTGGAGGAGCTGACCACCACGAAGTGGATCGTCCAGGGCGACGGGCACGTCCGCTCCTGAGCCCGGCCGCCGCGGGCCCGCCGCGGATTCAGTACGATGAGAACCGTCCGGGCCCGCCGACCGCGGCGGCACGGGCCGCCCACCGACCACCTGCCGTCCCGGCGGCACCAGAAGGGAACCCCATGCTGCAGCAGATCGCCCCCACCGTCCTCGCCGCCGCCGAGGAGGGCGGCCACGCCGCCGCCGAGGCCGGCCTGCCCGCCGAGGCCATCGGCATCGCGATGTTCGCGCTGCTGCTCACGCTGCTGCTGGTCACGCTGTCCTACGCCAACCGCGGCCTGAGCCCGGAGGCCGGCCAGCACGCCGACCCGGCCGATCTGCCCGCCGACGAGCGCGCCCTGCTCGACGAGTACAACGCCAAGCGCCACGTCTGAGCCCGGGGACCCCTGCGCCGTGACGACCGCCTCCCAGGACGCCGCCCCCTGCCGGGACCTCCCCGCGACGGGGACCTCGGTCCCGGCCCGGACGCCCGGCCGCATCCGGCTGGGCGTCATGGGCGGCACGTTCGACCCCATCCACCACGGCCACCTCGTGGCCGCGTCGGAGGTCGCGGAGGAGTTCGACCTCGACGAGGTCGTCTTCGTGCCCACCGGCCACCCCTGGCAGAAGTCGCACCAGACGGTCAGCCCCGCCGAGCACCGCTACCTCATGACCGTCATCGCAACCGCGTCCAACCCGCGGTTCACGGTCAGCCGCGTGGACATCGAGCGGGAGGGACCCACCTTCACGATCGACACCCTGCGGGACCTGCGCCGGCTGCGCCCGGAGGCGGACCTGTTCTTCATCACCGGCGCCGACGTGATGGGGGAGATCCTCACCTGGAAGGGCGCCGAGGAGCTGTGGGAGCTCGCGCACTTCGTGGGCGTCACCCGCCCCGGCCACGTGCTCACGGCCCCGGTCGGCTCCAGCGGCGTGACCCTGCTCGAGGTGCCCGCCATGGCCATCTCCTCCACGGACTGCCGGGCCCGGGTGGCCCAGCACAAGCCGGTCTGGTACCTCGTGCCCGACGGCGTGGTGCAGTACATCGGCAAGTACGGGCTCTACCAGGACGCCCGCGACGGCGCCCGCACCGGACCCCTCCGGCGCTCCATCGGCGCCCGGCCCGCCGCCGTGGAGGCACCGTGACGACGGGGGAGGACCCGGTGCGCGACGACGACGCCGAGCAGCAGCCCGCGCAGAATTCCCCCGCCCCGGCCCACGCGCCCCGCCCGGCGCCCGGGCCGGCGCCGATCATCGACCTCGACGGGGACGCCGTGCCGGTCCAGCCCGTGAAGCCGCTGGGGCCGCGGCGGCTCGCCCGCCTCCAGCGGGAGCTGGCCGAGCGCTCCCGCGAGCTCGCCGAGACGGGCGCGGGCCCGGCCGATCCCGACCTGCTGGAGAAGCAGCGCCGCTTCGCCGAGCTCGCCGCCCACGCGGCGGCCGCCAACCCCGTCGCGGAGGGGACCACGGACCCCGCCGCGGCCGGCGGGGTGGAGGCGGCGACGCCTCCGGACACGGCCCCCGCCGGGCAGCCCGGGGCGGAGGCCGAGCGGATCACCGTGGTCTTCCCCGACGCCCCCGGCGGCCCGGACGGCCCCGACCCGCACGACCCCGTCCACGTGGACCCGGCGCTGTTCGCCCACCGCCTGGCGCCCGAGGAGCTCGCTGCGCTGACCCACATCGAGGTCCTGCCCGCCGAGGACACCGAGGGCTCCGGCTCGCACGCGGTGCCGCCCGGGGCCCCCGGCGTCGCCGACACGGCGGCGGACGCCACCGCGGAAACCCCCGACACCGCCGCGTCCGCCGGCGCGGCCGAGACCGCCGCGGAACCCGTGGCGGCGCCGGACCCCGACGAGGAGGAGCCCGTGCCCCCGGCCGCACCCGTCCCGGCCGCCACCGCGGAGGGCCTCGAGCTGCTGGACCCCCGGGAGTACCGGCGCCGCCCCGTGAACCGCTGGCTCGCGGTGCTGCTCCTCGCCGTGGTCGCGGCCCTCGTGGTCGTCCTCGTGCTCTTCGTGCTCTGACCCGCCCGCTCGTCCCACCGACCGTTCGATCCACCACCACCCGCTCCGCCCGTCCCCGGGACGGAGCCTCCGGCTCGCCGGGAAAGGACACTCCTTGACTGTCAACGACTACTCCCTCTCCGTCCTGCGCATCGCGGCCACCGCCGCCGACGCCAAGCAGGCCCACGACATCGTCGCCCTCGACGTGAGCGAGGTGCTCGGCATCACCGACGCGTTCCTCGTCGCCTCCGCGTCCAACGAGCGGCTCGTCAACGCCGTCGTCGACGAGATCGAGGAGAGGCTCATCGAGCAGCTCGACCTGCGCCCGATCCGCCGCGAGGGCCGCTCCGAGGGCCGCTGGGTGCTGCTGGACTACGGGGACGTCGTCCTGCACATCCAGCACGACGAGGACCGCGCCTTCTACGCCCTCGAGCGGCTGTGGCGGGACAGCCCCGTGGTCGACCTCGGCCTGCCCGCGGCCTCGCCGAAGGCCTCCGGGCCGACCGCGCCGGCGCCCTCCGCCGACGATTTGCCATGATCCCGGCCGACTGCCTAATATGAATGCGTTGCCCAGCGGGGCGCAGGATCAACCGGAAAAGGGTGACCGACAAGGGAACTCCTGAGGTTGTGATAGTGTACCGGAGGTAACGACCTGGGGCTGTGGCGCAGCTGGTAGCGCATTTGCATGGCATGCAAAGGGTCAGGGGTTCGAGTCCCCTCAGCTCCACCAGGAACGAGCGACGAGCCCGTCCCGCATCAGCGGGACGGGCTCGTCGCTTTTCGCCTCCCCTCCTCCCCGTGTCTTTTCCGGCGCATTCCCTTCCGCACCCCGGCCGCCTCTGTTAGCGTCGGCACCACCGACCGGGCCGTGATCTGCGTCACTCGTCGTGCCGCCCGCTGTGCCGCCCACCGTCGGGACGCCTACACGCGCAACGCACATCCTCAACGGAAGAGGTCAAGATGGCAGGCAACAGAGCGGTCGCCTACAAGGGCCCGGGCAAGGTCGAGGTCATCGACACGGACTACCCGGAGTTCGAGCTCAAGGACGCCCCGGGGATCAACCCGGCCAACATCGGTCGGAAGGTCTCGCACGGGGTGATCCTGCGCACCGTGACCACGAACATCTGCGGCTCCGACCAGCACATGGTCCGCGGGCGCACCACGGCCCCGACCGACCTCGTGCTCGGCCACGAGATCACCGGGGAGGTCGTGGAGTGCGGCCCGGACGTGGAGTTCATCAAGGTCGGCGACATCGTCTCCGTCCCCTTCAACATCTCCTGCGGCCGCTGCCGCAACTGCAAGGAGCGCAAGACCGGCATCTGCCTCAACGTCAACCCCGACCGCCCCGGCTCCGCCTACGGGTACGTGGACATGGGCGGGTGGGTCGGCGGGCAGGCGGAGTACGTGCTGGTGCCCTACGCGGACTGGAACCTGCTGAAGTTCCCCGACCGGGACCAGGCCCTGGAGAAGATCATGGACCTGACCATGCTCTCCGACATCCTGCCCACCGGCTACCACGGCGTCGTCACCGCGGGCGTGGGCGTCGGCTCGACCGTCTACATCGCCGGCGCCGGGCCGGTCGGGCTCGCCGCGGCCGCCTCCGCGCACCTGCTGGGCGCGGCCGTGGTCATCGTGGGGGACATGAACGAGGAGCGCCTGGCGCAGGCCCGCAGCTTCGGGTGCGAGACCGTGGACGTCTCGCAGGGCGACCCCCGGGACCAGGTCGAGCAGATCCTCGGGGTCCCGGAGGTCGACTGCGGCGTCGACGCCGTCGGCTTCGAGGCCCGCGGGCACGGCAAGGACTCCTCCCACGAGGCCCCGGCCACCGTGCTCAACTCGCTGATGGACCTCACCGCCGCCGGCGGGGCGCTGGGCATCCCCGGCCTCTACGTGACCGGGGACCCCGGGGCCGTGGACGAGGCGGCCAAGAAGGGCTCGCTGTCCATCAGCCTCGGCACCGGATGGGCGAAGTCGCTGGCCTTCACCACGGGCCAGTGCCCGGTGATGAAGTACAACCGGCAGCTGATGATGGCGATCCTGCACGACAGGATCCAGATCGCCCGGGCCGTCAACGCCAAGGCGATCCCCCTGGAGGAGGCCCCCCAGGGCTACGCGGAGTTCGACGCCGGGGCCGCCACCAAGTACGTGCTCAACCCGAACGGCTACGTCCCGGCCTGAGCCGGCACCGGGACCGCCGGGACGCGACGGCCCGCGCCGCCACGGCGCGGGCCGTCGTGCGTGCTGTGCCACACTGGGCGCATGGCCAAGACGACCGAGACCTCGGAGCTCAAGCAGACCGTCGACCAGGTGACCGAGGAAGCCATCAACGTCGGCTACCGCCTGGAACAGCGGTTCCACCGGTTCCGCCAGCGCCGCGCCGAGACCCGCGGCGACATCCCCGTGATGGTCGCCTTCGAGGGCTACGGCTCCGAGCACCACGTGCGGGTGCTCGGCCGGGCGCTGCTGAAGACCCGCGGGCTCGTCGAGTCCACGGACGAGAGCGCCGAGTCCATCCGCGGCTGGCGCTCCTTCACCTCCGTGCCGATCGCCTTCGCCCACGTGAACGTGTGGATCGACGAGTACGAGTTCCACCTCGTCGCCGACAAGGGCGGGGTCATCGACGTCGACCTGCAGGTCTCGCTGTCCCCCGGGGAGCACACCGTGTGGATGCAGACGGCCGGCTCCGAGGTCGTCGAGGCGCGGGTCTTCGTCGTGGCCGACGAGCAGCGGATCGGCGTGCTCTCCGACGTCGACGACACCGTCATGGTCACGGCCCTGCCCCGCCCCATGCTGGCGGCCTGGAACTCCTTCGTGCTCAACGAGCACGCCCGCAGCGCCACCCCCGGCATGGCGGTGATGATGGACCGGCTCCTGCACCAGCACCTCGGCGCGCCGTTCCTCTACCTCTCCACCGGGGCGTGGAACGTGGCCCCCACCCTGCGCCGGTTCCTCACCCGCAACGCCTACCCGGCCGGGGCGCTGCTGCTCACCGACTGGGGCCCCACCACCGACCGCTGGTTCCGCGCCGGCGCCGCCCACAAGGTGAACAACCTCGAGCGGCTCGCCCAGAACTTCCCCCACGTGCGGTGGATCCTCGTCGGCGACGACGGCCAGCACGACCCCGAGATCTACAGCGGCTTCGCCCAGCGCTACCCCGAGCACGTGGCCGCGATCGTCATCCGCACCCTCTCGCCCACCGAGGCCGTGCTCGCCGGCCACCCGCTGGCCGGGGAGGGCCGGCGCGTCACCGTGCCCGAGGGCATCCTGTGGCTCGAGGGCAACGACGGCGCCTCCCTCTCCCGCCAGCTCGCCGAGCACGGCCTGCTCTGAGCAGGACCCGCTCCTGCCGGGGCCGCGGGCCCGCCGGGACGTCCGAGGCGGCGCCTAGGCTGGACCCATGACCGCCCAGCAGACCAGCCCCGTTCCCCCCGCCCCCGCACCCGGCGCCGGTGGCGGCTTCCCGGCGGTCGACGCCGCCGTCGCCCGGGCACGCGCCGGCTTCGTGCCCGACCTGGACCTGGCGGCCCGGCTCGACCGGCTCCGGCGCCTCGAGGACCTCGTGCGGGAGAACCGTCCGGCGCTCGAGGAGGCGCTCGCCGCCGACCTCGGCAAGCCCCGCGCCGAGGCGTGGCTGACGGAGCTCGGCTTCACGCTCGAGGAGATCGCCGGGATCCGCACGGAGCTCGCCGGGTGGATGGCCCCCGAGAAGGCCCGCGTCCCGCTGAGCCTCGCCCCGGCCCGCGCCCGCGTCGAGCACCAGCCGCTGGGCACCGTGCTCGTCATCGCGCCGTGGAACTACCCCGTGCAGCTGGTCCTGAGCCCCCTGGCCGGAGCGCTCGCCGCCGGCAACACCGTCGTCGTCAAGCCCTCCGAGGTCACCGCGACCGTCTCGGGCGTGCTGGCGGAGCTGATCGAGCGGTACCTGGGCGACTGCGTGAGCGTGGTCGAGGGCGGGGTGCCCGAGACCACCCGGCTGCTGGAGCACCGCTTCGAGCACGTCTTCTACACCGGCAACGGCAAGGTCGCCCGGGTCGTCATGACCGCGGCCGCCCGGCACCTGACCCCGGTGACCCTCGAGCTGGGCGGGAAGTCCCCGGTCTGGGTGGACGCCTCGAGCGACCTCAGGACCGCCGCCCGGCGGATCGTGTGGGGGAAGTTCCTCAACGCGGGCCAGACGTGCGTGGCCCCCGACCACGTCCTGGGCACCCCCGGGACGCTGGCCGCGCTCGAGCCCGAGCTCGTGCGGGCGGTGGAGGAGCACTACGGGCAGGACCCCCGCCGCAGCGACTCCTACGGGCGGATCGTCAGCGAGCGCCACCTCGCCCGGCTGACCGGGCTCCTCGAGCAGGTCCCGGCCGACGACGTCGTGTGCGGCGGCGGGTCCGACCGCGCGGAGCGCTACCTCGCCCCCACGGTCGTGCGCTCCGCCCCCGACGGGCCGTTCATGGCCGAGGAGATCTTCGGGCCCGTCCTGCCGCTGGTGCCCGTGCGCTCGGCCGAGCACGCCGTCGAGCTGATCACCGCGGGGGAGAAGCCGCTGGCCCTCTACGTCTTCTCCGAGGAGGAGGCGGTCAAGGACCTGTTCCGCCGGCGGACCTCCTCCGGGGGGCTGTCCTTCAACACGCCGCTGCTGCACCTGTCCAACCCCGAGCTGCCCTTCGGCGGGGTGGGGGCCTCCGGCACCGGGGCCTACCACGGGAAGCACTCGTTCACGCTGTTCACCCACGCGCGCGCGGTCCTGGACAAGCCCCTCGCCCCGGACACCCTGCGGATCGTCTACCCGCCCTACCGGGGCCTGCGCGCCCGGCTCGCCGCGGCGGCGCTCGGACGGCGCCGGACCCGCCGCCGGAGCCGACACGCCGTCGCACGAAATTAATTTTCCCCACCGCCCGGCGGCCCCGGAAAACGCACAGCCTGTGCATATCCGGGCGGCCGCGGCGGAATTCCGCCAGACCGCGCGCACCACCCCTGTGGAGAAGAAACGGTCGGCCTGGGGATAGTCCGAAAGGAGCTGTGGACAACCGAGAACACTGCATCTAGGGGTCGCTTCCCCTCCCTGGCACTAGATGTAGTATTGGGATCAGTCAGCCGGAGAGACCCCTTCAGTACCCGTAGAGCCTGCGGAAACGTCGGATCTCCCCCCACAAATCACCCGATCGAAAAGGGGAAACAGCGATGTCCGTGACCGTGTACAGCAAGCCGTCCTGCGTCCAGTGCAATGCCACCTACCGTGCCCTGAGCAAGAAGGGCATCGAGTACAAGGTCGTCGACGTCACCGAGGACGAGGCCGCCCTGGCCCACGTGCTCGCCCTCGGGTACCAGCAGGTCCCGGTCGTCGAGACCCCGACCGAGCACTGGTCGGGCTACCGTCCGGACAAGATCACCTCCCTGGCCGTCCTCCTCTCGGCCTGAGGCCGGTGCGCCGCCCGCTTCCCCGCGGCGCCCGGGCCCGAGCCGTCGGCCACCGACACCACCTCGGAGCGCGGAAGCAATGAGCACAACCACCCCCGGAACGATCGGGAGCACGGTCCCGGGGCCTGCTCGGCAGGACCGCGGCGCGAGCGCCGCGGCGCCGGAGCCCCGCGCCCCCCTGGTCGTGTACTTCTCCTCGGTCTCCAACAACACGCACCGCTTCGTCTCCAAGCTGGACGTCCGCGCGGTGCGGCTGCCCCTCCACACGGGGGAGGAGTCACCCGTGGTCGACGAGCCCTACGTGCTGGTCGCCCCCACCTACGGGAGGCCCAACGGCAGCGGAGCCGTTCCGCCGCAGGTCGTGCGGTTCCTCAACGAGGAGACCAACCGGCGGCACCTGCTCGGCGTCATCGGCGCCGGCAACACCAACTTCGGCGATCAGTTCTGCCTCGCGGCGGAGAAGATCGCCGCCAAATGCACCGTCCCCGTCCTCTACCGGTTCGAGCTCATGGGCACCGAGGAGGACGTGCGGAAAGTCAACGAAGGATTGGATCAGTTTTGGCGACAATGCACGCAGCCCCGGGCCTGAGCGTCGAGCCCGGCCACGAGGACAAGCGCGTCCCGGAGAAGTACCGGGGCCTCGGCTACCACGAGCTCAACGCTCTGCTGAACCTGTACGACGTCGACGGGAAGATCCAGTTCGACGCCGACAAGCAGGCCGCGCGGCAGTACTTCCTGCAGCACGTGAACAACAACACCGTCTTCTTCCACGACCTCGAGGAGAAGCTCGACTACCTGGTCTCGCACCAGTACTACGAGCCCGAGGTCCTGGAGAAGTACAGCCGGGACTTCATCAAGGCGCTGTCCAAGCGCGCCTACGGGCAGAAGTTCCGCTTCGAGACGTTCCTGGGCGCGTTCAAGTTCTACACGTCCTACACGCTGAAGACCTTCGACGGCCAGCGCTACCTCGAGCGCTTCGAGGACCGCGTGGTCATGGTCTCCCTCTACCTCGCGGACGGCGACGAGACGCTCGCCACCCGGCTGGTGGACGAGATCATCGCCGGGCGCTTCCAGCCGGCCACCCCCACGTTCCTCAACGCGGGCAAGAAGCAGCGCGGCGAGCTCGTCTCCTGCTTCCTGCTGCGCATCGAGGACAACATGGAGTCCATCGGGCGGTCCATCAACTCGGCGCTGCAGCTGTCCAAGCGCGGCGGCGGCGTGGCGTTCGCCCTGACCAACATCCGTGAGGCCGGCGCCCCGATCAAGAAGATCGAGAACCAGTCCTCGGGCATCATCCCCATCATGAAGCTGCTGGAGGACTCGTTCTCCTACGCCAACCAGCTGGGCGCCCGCCAGGGCGCGGGCGCGGTGTACCTGCACGCCCACCACCCGGACATCTACAGCTTCCTGGACACCAAGCGGGAGAACGCGGACGAGAAGATCCGCATCAAGACCCTCTCCCTCGGCGTGGTCATCCCCGACATCACGTTCGAGCTGGCCAAGAAGAACCAGGACATGTACCTGTTCTCCCCGTACGACGTGGAGCGCGTCTACGGGATGCCCTTCTCGGACGTCAACGTGACCGAAAAGTACTACGAGATGGTCGCGGACGCCCGGATCACCAAGAAGAAGATCAACGCCCGGGAGTTCTTCCAGACCCTGGCCGAGGTCCAGTTCGAGTCCGGCTACCCGTACGTCATGTTCGAGGACACCGTCAACCGGGAGAACCCCGTCGACGGCAAGATCATCATGTCCAACCTGTGCTCCGAGATCCTCCAGGTCTCCGAGCCGTCCACGTACCACGAGGACCTGGACTACGACGAGGTCGGCAAGGACATCTCCTGCAACCTCGGCTCCCTGAACATCGCCCTGACCATGCAGTCCCCGGACTTCGGGCAGTCGGTGGAGACCGCGATCCGCGGCCTGACGGCGGTGTCGGACATGTCCAACATCAACTCGGTGCCCTCGATCGAGCGCGGCAACCAGATGTCCCACGCCGTGGGCCTCGGGCAGATGAACCTGCACGGCTACCTCGCCAAGGAGCACATCCACTACGGCTCCGAGGAGGGCCTGGACTTCACGAACATCTACTTCTACACGGTCACGTACCACGCGGTCCGCGCGTCGAACGAGATCGCGAAGGAGCGCCGGCAGACGTTCGTGGGCTTCGAGCGCTCCAAGTACGCGTCGGGGGAGTACTTCGCCAAGTACACCGACCGCGAGTGGGCCCCCGCCACCGAGCGGGTCCGGCAGCTGTTCGCGGAGGCCGGCGTGCACATCCCCACCCAGGAGGACTGGCTGCGGCTGAAGGCCTCCGTCATGGAGCACGGGATGTACAACCAGAACCTGCAGGCGGTCCCGCCGACCGGGTCGATCTCCTACATCAACAACTCGACCTCCTCGATCCACCCGATCGCCTCGAAGATCGAGATCCGCAAGGAGGGCAAGCTCGGGCGCGTGTACTACCCGGCGCCCTTCATGGACAACGACAACCTGGAGTACTTCCAGGACGCGTACGAGATCGGCTACGAGAAGATCATCGACACCTACGCGGCGGCGACCCAGCACGTGGACCAGGGCCTGTCCCTGACGCTGTTCTTCAAGGACACGGCCACGACCCGCGACATCAACAAGGCGCAGATCTACGCGTGGCGCAAGGGCATCAAGACGATGTACTACTCCCGCATCCGCCAGCTGGCGCTGGAGGGCACCGAGGTCGAGGGCTGCGTCTCCTGCATGCTCTGACCGCCGGCCCCGGCGGCCACCCCCTACTCCCCGCGCGCGTCCGCAGGACGCGCGCGGGGGTCCACACCTTTCGAGGAAGACTTCGAGGAAGACACAGACCATGACTCTCGAGAAGAGCGAGAACGTCGAGCAGACGGCGCTGGACATGCTCCGCGCCGAGGCCATCAACTGGAACCGCGTCGGCGACGACAAGGACGCCGAGGTCTGGGACCGCCTGACCGCCAACTTCTGGCTGCCGGAGAAGATCCCGCTGTCCAACGACGTCCCGTCCTGGAAGACGCTGACCGAGGACGAGCAGCAGCTCACCATGCGGGTCTTCACCGGCCTGACGCTGCTGGACACCATCCAGGCCACCGTCGGCGCCGTGTCCCTGATCCGGGACGCCACGACCCTGCACGAGGAGGCCGTGTACACCAACATCGCCTTCATGGAGTCGGTGCACGCGAAGTCCTACTCCTCGATCTTCTCGACCCTGTCCTCGATGAAGGAGATCGACGAGGTCTTCCGCTGGGCGAAGGAGAACCCGTACCTGCAGAAGAAGGCCGACATCGTCGTCAAGTACTACCGGGGCGACGACCCGCTGAAGAAGAAGGTGGCCTCGACCCTGCTCGAGTCCTTCCTCTTCTACTCCGGGTTCTACCTGCCCATGTACTGGTCCTCCCGGGCGAAGCTGACGAACACGGCCGACCTCGTGCGCCTGATCATCCGCGACGAGGCCGTGCACGGGTACTACATCGGCTACAAGTTCCAGCGCGCCCTGGCCCAAGAGACCCCGGAGCGCCAGGACGAGCTGAAGCTCTACACCTACGAGCTGCTCGAGGAGCTCTACGAGAACGAGGTGCTCTACACCGAGTCCCTCTACGACGCCGTGGGCTGGACCGAGGACGTCAAGAAGTTCCTCCACTACAACGCCAACAAGGCCCTGAACAACCTGGGCTTCGAGGCGCTGTTCCCGAAGGACATGACCGACGTCTCGCCGGCGATCCTCTCGGCGCTGTCCCCGAACGCCGACGAGAACCACGACTTCTTCTCCGGCTCGGGCTCCTCCTACGTGATCGGCAAGGCCGTGAACACGGAGGACGAGGACTGGGACTTCTGATCCTGTGTAAATTGACAAGCTACTTGGACCTTTTGACAACTTAGTTGGTCCTAGAACACCACATCCGATCCTTTGGTCCCTTCGGTGTCACGATGCCTCCTCCGGGGCACGATTTCGAAGGGGTGGTAGCTCGCCGGCTGGGATGGCTGCAAGGGTGTTCGGGACCATGGAGTTGGACTGGCCCCTGGATTCACGTGTAGGCCCGCAAAAGCAGTCCAGACGGCTGTGTCTGCAAGGGCATACGACGGAGTAGACATGTGGGCGCTATCGCCACGGTCTAAATGCGATGCAGGGACTGAGGTTTGCCGCAGAAGAGTGGCGAATAGTAGCTGACCTCAGCAATGAGGCAGAAAATGTCCGGTCCGGACCTGTTCCAGCAGGTCCGGACCGGAAACCCCCGAGGGGTTGTTGGCTGCTTGGGACAGCATCTGACAGCTTACCGAAGTTTTCTGCGATCACCAGGGTCGCGGCTTCCTCCTCGGGCCTATTGCCGAGGAAGGAGGCAGACATGGCGACTATCCGTCGTACCCAGACGGTTCGCCGGGGACCTGTGAAGGTCAGGATCGTGACTACTACGACCACCCGCCGCGTACGCATCAAGTGACGATCGGCTGGTCGGCACCCATCAGGGTGCCGACCAGCACCCCGCCCAGAACTAACAAGTAATTCTAGGGCGTCGTGGGCGGTATGGAGCGGCCAAAGCCATCATGGGCAGCGCCTCGGTGTTTCGGACGCTCATGATGAATTTCATGTGAATTTATCAGCATCTGACAGTTCCGTGCCCCGTGTGGCAGGTGGGTTCCCGACGCTGGGAAAGGAATCTGAGTGTCGACAGACTTGGGCCAGAAATTTGGGGAAGGCGTACTTCGTCGCTTCTCAACATTGCAGCATGGCAGTGCTGATGTGCAGTTGAGAGAAAGTCTGCTGGCTTCTGCTGCAGAAATCAAAACAGGTCATCCCATGGCGGCTGACCTGAAGGTGGGACAGCGACGAAGTTTTGAGATGGCTTCGATTTTCTTGGATTTGAGCCAGTTCACCAGTAGGACGTTCTGGGATGATGCCGAAGATGTGGCTGCCCTCGCTCACGCAGTTCTCTCTGGGTTCACCGACGTAGTCCAGAAACTTGGGGGCCATGTCCTGGGACTGCGCGGAGACGGCATGTTCGCTGGGTTCGGACCAACTGACGATCCCCGCGCGGCGGTATCGGCGGCTGCCATGGCCTGCGCGGCGGCCCTTGACGCAGTACAGACAGTGCTTAATCCGCGCTTGAAAGCTGAAGGCATTCAGCCTGTCGTAGCTCGTGCTGGCGCTGACTACGGGAACGCAGTGTTCATCAAGAGCGGCACCCACGAGGTCAACGAAGTCAACGTTATCGGGTTCGCCTCTAATTTTGCCGCCAAGTGCGAGAAGGCAGCGGCCGCCTGGGAGACGGTGGTTGGGGAGGGGTTTGCCAACCACATCGGAAGCTCGGACTGTTTGCGGACACACCGGGATTCCCCTAAAAGATACACACGTAACTACCAGACCAAGTCCTACAACTTCTACAACTATTCTTGGCAGAACGCCCTCTCCGAAGTGGACAGTACTGTGGAAGAATTGAGAGGAAATCCTCTCGAGTCGATTCAGTATTGGTGAAAGGAAGCCATGACAATCGCTGGGATGCTACGCAAGCACGGCCACAACACTCCTCGGTACGTGGATGATTCCGGAAGAGTCAGGTTCAAAACCGGTACCACAGCGGCGGTCAGTGGGTTGACCATCACCCCGCATACCTTCCACGGCGGGGAGCAACCCACACCTCCTTCGGTAATCGGTGAGAAGTGGTGGGAAACCCCTGGCATCCTGGAAAGGGACCGGGAGGAAATGCGAGCTCACTTCCCCTCTTTCTTTGAAGTGCCTGCAGACGGTGAATATCCGCCGGCTTGGGCAGGGGTCATCGACACGGGCCGGGGAAGGTTCCGAATCATCATCCGCCACCGCACCGATCGCAGCCTGCCCGCAGTTGTTCCCGTGGGACCCAACCAGCGACAACGGCGCGAAGGCCGACACTTCCGGAAGTCCCCCCATCTGTACCTCAACGGAAACCTGTGCGTTGCTGCGGCTGAAGACTGGGACCCTGAACGAGACAGTATCGCCTCGGTAGTAGCCTGGACAGCACATTGGCACGCTTGCTACATCGATTGGCTCGCTTCGGGTAGGTGGCCCACGGAAGGCATCGGGACCCGTGCTGCGTGATCTGTTCGGCAAAGAAGTACCAAGTAGTTCCGAGCCTTACTGGGAGGATGCCAAGCTGGCCATCCAGGAGACGGGCAATTGGGTCAAGAATGCCGATACCAAGACCACCATCCTCGCGGCAGCCCTGGGTGTGCTGCTTACGGCAATTGCTTCGCGGTCAGCGGACATCCACTCCAGCTTCACTACGTCCACGGGTAGCTACTTGGTTCTGCTAGCCGTGTCCCTGGTTGGTTTCGCCCTCGCGGCCGTTATCGCAGTAGGATGTATATACCGCGCCCTGACGCCCCGCACCCCACCAGGTTCCTTAGAGAATCGATTTTCTTGGCCGAGCATGGCTGCTCGAGACCTACCCCCCGTAGGCATGCCAGGCGACTCGATTGCGAGAGAGGCATGGGAGCAGGCGCACACGCTGGCCAAGATAGCTCAGCAAAAGTACCGCTGGTTCCGATGGGCCTTGAGGTTCTACTTCGGGTCGTTTGTGTCGGCGGGTCTTCTAGTTGCTCTGTCCTCATAAAGTGCACCTTGATGTCCCCGGATATACGTTTTTAACCACTGCTTATGCGGTAGCAGTCTGCCAACGATCGTTGAAAAGCTTTCGAAAGTTACCCTTGCAGAAGTATGCGCCAGCATGCCATGAGCATGTGATACCCACCTCGGCGGTGCCTATCGTGTGTCATCGCGAATATCGAGAGAGGTCCATTTCTCGCTCATAGCCAAGGTCACGGCGGAGACTGCTCCCATCTGCTTGGCCCACTGTGTTCATTATTCGACAACGTGGCTGCCGTGTAGCAACTCCATGGATGTCCCGCATGCCGTATGCGCAACTGGAAGCGAAGAAACACACCTGACAGAGGTTTGCAATTGCTACAACTAACGTACCCGCTGTCGCAAGTGTGGTTGCGTACGCTCAAAAGCGGGGTTGATACTGCCCCTGAAGCCGTGAACTGAGGTCGAGTCCAGCACCAACTGTGGTCTGCACTACCGCCTTTGAGGCATGATGTCACCAACCGACCTCTCCCGAGGCTGGGGACGGGTTGTCATGCTCAGTTGCTGGCGCCGTTGTCGGCGCCGAAGGTGGACCGCTATGCAGCGTCTTGGCGGAGAAGAGCCTCTGGACTGGGGTCCCAGTGGCGTGTTCCCGCAGTCCGGCAGGAATCAGGCACGGTCATCGCACCCGTACCAGGGAGTGCGCATCAAGGACGGCCTGGAAGAGATTCGGTGGCACTATCCCGCTCGGATGGGCGGCCCACAGACATATGTGGTGGACGGAAGTCCTTTCAAAGGTGACTTGACCCGCGCCGTGCCAATCCGAGTGGGCCCCAAGTATCCGCGGAGGGTCCACCATGAAGGGCTTTACGTGGTCGGTCAGACCCGCCAGCAGGTATGGCATGAGTCCATGACGGAACGCTCGGCGCTCCTGCAGATCGAACACACGATGTCCATCGCCGCGATCGCCTCCCAACCGTGCTGCTTCCTGCTTCGAGGCGATGTGTACCACTATCCTGACTACGCCTTGCGCACCCCTGCCGGGGTCACCGTTGTTGTAGATGTCCGCGATCTGCAGTTCACCAACCTCCACGACATCGATAAGTTCAACCGCAGCGCCCACCTGTGTGAACAGGCCGGCTTGGGCTACACCGTGATCGAACCACTGCCCGGATTCCAACAATCCAACCTGGAGTGGTTGGGCCGGTACCGTCATCGCTTCGAGGCCCCGGACGCGGTCTTCCTTACACGAATTCTAGAAGCCGCTGTCGAGCCCATCGAAATGATGAACCTGGCCCGTCGGCTCTGCCCGGACCCCGAATGGCGGTATCTACCGGCCATCCAGCATTTGATGTTCACCCGGGTGCTGGACTACGACAGGACCACACCGCTGGATGACGACACCCTGGTCTGGAAGGCCTGAACGAGATGCAAGACCACCCGCTACGACTGGACCCTGCACGACCCATCACTTTGGACGGTGTCGACTATCTCGTGGAGGGACGCCAGGGATCCGACCTGGCGCTGTTCAACACGCTCACCGGTGAAACGTTGACGATGACGTATGCGGCAGTAATACGTCGCTCGGGACTCTCAGAGATCCCGATGGACAACGTCGAAGACGTCCGGGTCGCCGAGAAGAGCCTTCCGCCGCTGCAGAAGGCCAGAAGAGATCTGTTGACTCCCCACGTCGAGGAAATCGCATACGGCAAGCCGCTCGACGCCAAGACCTACCGCCCGGAATACGACCCGGCGACCACGACCCAATGTGAGCGCCTGGACCGCAAGGCCGCTGAGCTGGCCCCGTTGAAACTCCGCGGGACGTCCCGTTCGAACTTGAAAAGGCTTGTCCGCAAGTTGAAAAGCCAGGACACGACAGCTCTTGTGGATGGTCGATCCATCCGGGTCCGGGGCCCGTTCGATAACATCGATCCCCGCTTGTTCTCGCTGATGGTCCGACGGGTGAATGCGGCGAAGGAGGAGTCGACCGCATCCATGCAGCAATTGATTACCGAAATCCGCGGAGAATGGGCGGAAAAGCACCCCGGCGAACTGGACCGGTTGCCCTCGGATCAGACTCTTCGCCGGAAGCTCGAGATCATCACCCATGGCCGGTATACGACTGGAAGCGCAATCAATCGCCTCACGAATGAGAGCGCCCGCAAGGGCTACCAGAAAGGTCGACCTGCTTACGCTCCCGGTGAGGAGTTCCAGATCGACTCCACCTTGATGGATGTCATGGTGCGTGGGGACAACGGCAAACCGTTTCGTCCGACCCTGACGACATTCATCGACAAGGCGACCCACTGCATACCCGCCTCCATGGTCACCGACGGCCTCCGAGGTGTTGATTTGGCGTACCTGTTGGCGAAGACCTTGACGATCCCCGAGCTGCGGCCCGGACCGAACCTGCCGTTCGACCTCAACGAGTTGCGCACAATGCCGTGGGCCAAGGCGCTGATCGAGGCCGAGCTGGAGGGCAAAGACACCGGCCGGCCGCTCATCGTGCCCTCGCGCATCATGATGGACAACGGCAGGGAATACCAGTCGAACGTCTTCCATGCCGCCTGCCACCGCTTCTGCATCGACACCACCGACGCGGCCCCGGGAACCGGCACGGACAAGCCCGAGGTGGAACGAGCCCACCGTACGATCAAAGACATGTTCGTCCGCTACCTACCCGGTTTCACCGGGGGAGACCCGGGAAACCGCGGGCGCGACATTGCGAAGCGGCCGGACCTGATCAGCGTCCACACCTTGGCCTATGTCCTGGACCTGTGGATCCGCCACGTCTGGAACAATCTGGAGACCGACGCGCTGGTCAACCCGGCACATCCTGGCCGCCGGTACAGTCCCAACACCATGTATGAGGCTCTGACCTACAGAACCGGTTGCCTGTTCCGGCCGATCAGTGAGAGCGCCTACATCGCGTTGTTGCCCTCCGTGGACCGGGTGGTCGGGCGCAGAGGGATCCAGATCAACTACCGCCACTACGACAGCCCCGATGTGGACCCCTATCGGGGCCAACCCTCCGGGAACAAGCTGGCCGGCGACCAGTGGGAGGTCCACTACGACCCGAATAGCCCGACCGTGGTCTGGCTCCACGTCCCGGACCTGCCGGGCTTTCCGGATGCGGGATCGTACATCGAGTGCCCGTGGGTGAACTCTGAGGCGTTCGACGCGCCGTTCGAACGCGCGACCCGCGAGGCCGCGGAGAACATCGCGCAATTGGGCTATCAGATACCCAAGAAGGACGCCCATGCCCTGTCCAGGCGCGTAGTGAGGGGTGCTTTCGCGGCAGCGGAGAAGGAGTTCCGTGACGCCGAGAAGCGGGAGGCCAGGGAAAGACTGGCCGAGGAACAGGGAATGCCCCATCCCACGTCCACCACGGTAGTGGGTCCGGCCGACCCCTCGCACGTGTGGGCCGGCGTGAGGGACACTGGTGCGTATGACCTGTTCGATCCGGACACCGTCATCGACACCCACCCCCCGCGCAACGGGGGCACCGACTCTGCCGAGCCAGGCCCGCCCGCCACGGCCCCTCCAGGCGATGGGACGAACACACCAGGGCCTGTCGACCCGGAAGCGCCTCAAGGCCGGACCGGACTCTGACGAACGCTGACCGAGATGTCCCGAAGCGCCCCACCCCCGGTCCCTGGGCCCATCGAGGAAGACCACTCCCTTATGCAGTGGGAGTCCCTGAATCAGCTGCTCGGGCCCCACCACGACCGGTTCACCATGTTGGACCAGGCCGCTTACGAAGCCCTCGGGATCGACGAAAAGCTGGCGTTCAATAAGGCCCGCATCAGGTTCATGGCGGGACAGATGATCATCACCACCGGCACCATCCGTGAGCTGATTGAGTTGTTCACGAAGGTCGAGATGATGAACGAGGGCTCGCTGATCGGACGCCGCGGTGTGATGCTCTCCGCCCCGGCGTCCTCGGGCAAGTCCACCGCCTGCCTCGCACTGATCAAGTACTACCTGTCCCATTACGAAAAGGAACATCCCGGTGCACTTCTGGCGGGCGCCGTACCGGCCGTGTACGTCTCCATCCCCGCGACCCGCACCATCAAAGGAACCCTGCAACGGATCGCCCGGTTCCTGGCTCTGCCGTTCAAGAAGTCCGACACCGAGACAGAGCTGGCGACCATGCTGCAAGAAGCCCTGCCCGCGGTCGGCACGAAGATGATCGTCCTGGACGAGGTGCAGATGCTCAACGGCGCCGAGTCCACCGCCCGCCCGGCGGTGAACAACCTGAAAGACCTGACGAATTACTTCGAGGGCACCATTGTCTACTCAGGCCTCAACCTCACGGGCTCAGGGTTGCTGTTCGGGGACGCAGGCCTGCAATTGAGACGCCGAGTGTTCAACGTCAAAGTCAGCGACTTCAGTGGCGCGCTGACCAATGAGCAGGCAGAGGAGTGGGCGAACATTGTCGGCGCCTTCGCCAGAGCACTTCCGCTGTATGCCACACAGCCGGAGGAGGTGAGCGCCGAAGCCGAATGGCTCCACGGGTACACCGGTGGAAACATCGGCACGCTTAAAGCCGTGATGGTCGACGCAGCTGCCCAGCTGATCCTCGCTGACGACCCCGGCAATGAAGCCCTGACCCCAGATCTGTTGAAACAGTCCGTGCGGGACTACGCCGCCGAGGTGAGCCATGGGGGCGTCGACGAACCAGCGCCACTGCCTGGAGCCCATAAGCGGAAGAAGCTCCTTGATGCAGGTTGACCTGAACCGTTCCCTGCCACCCGCTCTGCGTATGACCGGGTGGCAGGGGGAGACCGTCTACAGCTTCACTCACCGCCTGGAGCAGAGACTGCATGCGACCCGAGGCGTCATCAGCCACCTCGCGTACGCCCACGTTTCGCGTGTCCTGGGCACCCGCGCCACCCCAGCTCAGGTCACGCAACGGATGGTCCTCCTGTGCCAGACGCTGTGCCAACTGGCGCCTGGAACGCTCACAGCCCCAACGGGCAACGAGTCTTTTTCGGCGCACCTGTGCGCTGAGTGCGTCGGTGACCCGGGAGCCGAGTATGTGTGGGATGGCCACAGGTACACCTGCTCAGCACATCACCGATGGATCGCCCCCGGTCCCTCACCCAAACGACCGTCGACCTACACGCCGCACCCACCGGGTGAATGGACAGCACATCGGGTACCGCTGGAGGTCGTAGAAGCGGATCTGCAGATCGCTGATCTCTACAGCAAGGGACGGATCACCGCACGGTTGGTTGAGGAAGTGGTACGCCGAGTGGGGTCCGCCCGTGGGGCAGAGCACCACAGTGTAGCCCGTCCCGAAGACCTCCCGTGGGTTGCCTCCGTCCTGGCGTCCGTTGTGGACCCCGAAGTGCAGGCGGTCGTGCTGGACGAGACTGTGCCGTTCGCGGATCGATACGCGAGGCTGTCCATCATGTTGGAGACCAAGGCGCCGCAGCCCACCCCCGAACTGTGCGATCAAGTGTGGCTGCTCTTGAGGCCCACAGCCGTGTGGGTGCGCAGCGTCCTTCACGGTGAAGCTGCAGTGGATGCCTTCGAACCCGCCCTCCTTCCCGAGGCTGGCCTAGATCTGCCGGCCATCCGATACCCCATGGAACCGTTTCACCGATCCATGGATTGCCTGCGTACCGCCGGACGAGACGACGACCGGTGGTGGGAGAACCGTTACGTGGTCTCCCACTCAGCAACGGGCAGGGCACTGTTGTTGATATGCGACAACGGACACGTCCAGCGCACCTCCAAGGGACAGGCCCGCCGGTATCCAGGTGAAGCATTCCACTGCTCCATCTGCTCCGGTCAACGAGTCGTGGAAGGGTTGAACTCCCTCGGTGACGTTCTTCCCCATCTCCGCGCTGAATGGGACCAGGACGCCAACGGGGACCTGACGCCGTTCATGGTCTCGCTCGGGACCAACAAGAAGGTCGGCTGGATCGACGACAAGGGCCACCGATACCAGGCCTACATCACCAACCGCACAAAACATGGCACCGGCTGTCCCGGCTGCGCCGGCAAAGCGGTCCAAACCGGCTACAACGACTTGGCCACGACCCACCCGGAACTGGCAGCCCTGTGGGACCACGAGGCCAACGGGGAACTCAAGCCGACCAACGTCTCCGCGGGCAATTCCAGACTGAAGATTCATCTACGATGCGCCCAGGGTCACCCCTTCACGCGCGTCCCCGCCAAGCTGGTCGAAACGGGCGGTCGCTGCCAGAAATGCATCGGCCACATCCTGATTCCTGGCACCAACGATCTGGCGACGGTCAGGCCCGACATTGCCGCATGGTGGCACCCCACCCGCAATGGAGACCTCAACCCCTCCATGGTCAAGACCGGCAGCGAGGTGAGGGTGTGGTGGCAGTGCCGAGATGGACACCCTTTCCAGGAATCCATCACATATAGATGCCAGCAACAGAAAATCACCTGCCCTGTGGACACCGGCCGCCTACTCCTGACCGGTGTCAACGACCTCGCGACAAAGGAACCAGATCTGGTGAAAGACTGGGACCCGCTCCTCAACCAGACGGAACCATCACAGACCGTGGCGACCAGTCACCCCTGGTGGTGGACCTGCCGGTTCGGCCACACCCAATCTGCTACGGTGGCGAACCGCCGCCGAGCGGGCGGTTGCACCGAGTGCGCTCCGGAGAACCGCGTGGCACGAGGACAACGCAAGCTCACCCGAGGACGGCAGAGTTGGGACACGCGCAAGCGAAATGGGACGGCCCGTACCAGGGCGGAAGAGAGCCTCTGCTGACGCCCGGTCTCTAGCATGGGCCTAGTTCAGGCCAGCCCTTCGAACGCACTTGTCTTCAGGGCTCCGACAGCTGTGGGTAATTTTTCCTCGATTTGCACCAGTACTCCGCCAAGAAAAGCGAAGCCACACTAGCCACTGTTCGCCGCGGCGGCGCCAGCCCTGACGGGAGCCGTCCCGCTTGCCGCGAAACTATCAACACGGTTCCTAACTACCGACACACATTCATCCAGTGTGTCCGTCCGCTGAGCAAGCACTTAGAAGATAGCCATCATGAGGTAGCGATGTTTCTCGGGCAGTGTCCGCACACATGAGACAGTGACCTAGATCGTCAGGACCGACCGAGTGCTTGATGCGACCAGCTGCTATGGCGGGTTCCTGAGCGAATGGAGCGCCCTCGATGACCACACCCGCCAAGCCTCGTGACCTCCTGGCCCACAAGGGGTGGCTCGTGACACCCGCGTTATTCGTGCTTCTGAGCTTGCTGTACATAGTCGGCGTGCCCTGGGTGGTCCTCGCTCTGGACGGGTTCTGGGAGGGGGTTGACCGCCTGGTTGAACACCAGCGCCTCCTGTCCTTCCTCACCGCGCTGTCATGGGCCGTCACCGCCTTGTTCGTCTATCGCCTCTACCGCCTGAGGGTGTGGGACAGGCGTGTATTGTCGGCCCTTAAAGCGGCCAGAGCGCCGTCCGAAGAGGTCCGGCGACTGGGACGCCGCTCTCTTGAGCACCTGGCCCAGAACCCCCACCTTCCCCGCGAAGAGCAGGCATGGCTGTCGGCCCTGCTCGGCGAAGACCACGATGAGCATCCAGAGCAGCGCTTCGGAACCTCCGGCCTGTGAGCGCCACAAAAGGGGACGAATGGATGAACTTTCGGATAGATGATCCCGTCGTCGAGCTGCCGTTGTGGCTGGACCACCTCAATGCATTGGCGCCGGTCGGGACAGTGCTCGCGCTGTTGGTTGCCGCTTACTACTTCTGGCGTACCCACCTGTTGGACAGGCACACCGAGACGCCCCCGGGGCAGTGGGACGCACTAGCCAAGGCGATCGACGGGGCCCTCGACGCCCGCAGTGTTCATCATTTGCAGATCAAGATGCTCGTGCTTGTGTACGCGGCGTCCCAGCACGAGTTCCGATTTAGCGATGCCCAGTTGCTCGCCGACGTCAACGCCGTTCTGGCCCGGCGCATCGTTGCAGGGGAACTGCACTCCGGCCATGCATCGAGCCCTGAGGCCGTCGCTAGACTTACGGCATCCAAGCGGGAGGGGAGAGCGCGACCGGTCTCCGGTGTTCAGGAGAAACGGCGGGGACGGCAGGGCCCGGATTCGCTTGGGGTCATGCGCGTCGTGACGCTCCGACGAGAAGTAGCGTATAGGTCCCAGGAGGAACGCCTGCTGCTCGAGCTGTCCAACGAGCTCGAGCACATCCTTACACCTGGTCTCAGAACCTGATCGGTCGTTGCTGGCTCTCGTCCGGTTGGCTGACCATGCCTGCATAGCCACGAGAAAGCACCAGCGGATGGTCAATAACCGGTTGTGGGAGCTGATTTCCCGGCTGGTCCCGCCCTAATCACCGCCTCGAGGACCAGGTGGTCGGCCTCGGATCGATGACCGGGCCGCCATCGAGGGGGATCCTGTTCGTGCTTCATATCGGGTGCCGGTGGCGGGATCTGCCCCCGGAGCTTGGGTGCGGGTCCGGGCACACCGCGTGGCGGCGGTTGCGCGAGTGGCAGCAGACCGGGGTCTGGCAGCAGCTCCACCGGACCGTGCGCGAGGAGCGGTCCGAGGAGCAAATTTTCGACTGGTCCCGAACCAGCATCGACTTGGTGTCGGTGCAGGCCACAGGGGGAGCTGACCGGGCCCCACCCGACCGACCGCGGGATGCCGGGGACGAAGTACCACCTGCTCACCGACCGAAACGGTCTGCCGCTGCACGTACCGGTATCCGCGGCGAACGTCCACGACAACCGGCTCTTCGAGCCGTTGCTGGAGACCAACCCCAGTGTTCGTCCCCGACGCGGACGTCCAGGACGGTCCCGGCGGCGCCCGGAAAAGCTACACACGGACAAGGGGTGCGACTATCCATGGTGCCGCCGGTACCTGCACCGACGCGGTATCAAGGTCCATATCGCCCGTCGTGGGATCGAGGACAAGAACCACCTGACCCGACACCGCTGGTGGTGGAGCGCACCATCTTTTCGGTGCTGTGCTTCAAGCGACTCGTGCTGCGCTATGACCGCATCACAGGCACGCTGCTACCACCGCTCCTGATCGCTGTCACCCTCATCCACCTCCGCTAGCAGCGCCAGACGACCAGGCGAGACCAGGCGTTAAAACCTCTCATCCTGTATGCCTCGGCCCATACCTACCCCTCACAACACGCCCTCTCAGTCGTCTCTATGCGCCTGTTACCCACATTTTATTGTGAAGGGCTAAATTTCCCCTATCTGAGAATCTCTGGGGCGCTATATATGTACCTGGAGAAGGATTGAGGCGGGCGCCACCACATGTTTGCGGTTCACGCCCATGTGGCGCAGGAACGACGTAATGGAGGTCACAAATCTGATATGGACTTGACCCGCACTTCAGCTTGGAGGATTTTAGTGCATGTCAGCCCATCCTGCCATTTTTTAATGAAAGTGTGGCACGAACCATGAGTGACCCCTTTGCTGAGTATGCTAAATCTGCTGCTGAAGTTTCCCTTAAGGCATTCCTTGATCTAGTCAAAGAGCTAGGATACTTAGAGCGTGTACAACGAAAATTAATGAAAAGACCAAACGAAGCTCGCGTCAAACTTGAGGAGGTTCTCAAGGAGTTGAGTGGAACGTACGCGGCAATCGAAAACGAAGTCAACGAGTTTTTAAAAATTCGAGTGCCCCGTCTGGAGAGTGACGTAGCCACCATGGAAGTTTCGGAAAAGTTACGGAGGCTTACTTCCGGTCAACAAAGAGCTGAGATGCGGAAGGCAAAAGCAAAATGCAAAGAAATATGGAACACCTATAACGAGTTTTTAAAGCCATGGTTTACAAAAGTTTTAAATAAGAAAGAGAATGAGGAACTATTTTACTTATTTCGGCAATTAATGGATGTGGACTCACTTCTGTCGGATGGAATTGACGCCTCAGCCGAATGGCTGAGGTATGAGGCGACACAGGCCTTGTCGCTAGTTGAAAAAGGGGAGTACGAGGCGGCTGACAGGCGTATCCAGGAATCTAAGAAGCGTTGGGCGCCGGTTTCTGATCTCTTAACTGATTCCATGAAACGAATGCATGATTTGAAATCTTCTTTTTCTGAAAAATCTGGCGCAGTCTAGCTCTAGAACTGACAGAGTTTATTGACACGATGGCGCCCGAGTGACAAATCTATTGGGCTCGGTCCGGTGACTGACGCCCGGGTGGTTCCCTGCTACTCACACCATTGCTGGTTGATGTCGGACCTGACTCGTGCCACTTCAGGGATGTTGGCTGACTTCGCTGGTCAGTGTCTTGTGGTGGGGATCGGCAACACACTAAGCGGATGAGTAGGGTCGGGTCGTGGCGTTCGTGCGCTAGGTCCGGACAGCTTCGGGGCGCCGGGGTGGGCGGGACAAGGGTCCTGGAGCACCTGGGGTCAGCGCACACCGAGGCCAAGCTGACCGCGCTGCTGGAGGGCGGCCGGGGTGAAGATGCACCCGGGTTAGGGGAACTCGACATGAGCGCGGGCGTGGTGCCGGCGGCACAGTCGGTAATCACCGGCTTGTGCAACGCGGTACTTTGGCAGGTTCTGACCAGCGCGTACGCCAAGCTGGGGTTCGATGCCCTGGGGGATGAGGCGTTTAAGGCGCTGGTGCTGGCGCGGATTGTGGAACCGGGGAGCAAGGCCGACTAGCTACGGGCCCTGGACGAGCTCGGTGTGCCGCACGCGTCGCTGCGCACGATGTTTCGGTGCCTAGCTCGGGCCCAGCAACGCGGCTACCGCGACCAGATCGCGGCGGCGTGCTTGGCCCACGCCGCCGGTTACGGGGTGTTGTCGCTGATCCTGTACAACGTGACCACTCTCTACGTCGAGGCCGAGCAAGAGGATGAGCTACGCAAGGTCGGTCATTCGAAGGAGTGGCGCGTGGACCTGCAGGTCGTCGGGGAGCTGCTCGTAGACCGGGCCGGGTTCCCCCTGGAAGTGGGGTGTTTTAAGGGCAACAAGGCCGAAGTCGCCACGATCCTGCCGATCATCCAGCAGTTCCAAACAACGTCTTGATGGCAAGCTTAGCTTGCATTCTAAGGGATATAAGAAGTCCCAATGGGAAGAGTCTCGGCTATCGCCGCGACGGGGCATGAAAAGTGCGTAAAATAGCGCCGATTACAGTCACGAGGAGTGCTTGTATTTTTTAGTGTAAAAACTCGACCCAAAGGAGGAAGTGGTCAGAAATTTTCCAGGAGATCTCTTTGCGTGTCATGCCAATCATGACATGAGGAGCAAAATTAAAGAATCCAGCGCGCTGCGAATAAGTCATTGATTGGAGCAATGACGCCCCGGAAGGCGTCGAGAACCAGGCAATCTGATCATAGAAGTGCCGGTTCTGGTCATCATCGAAGATGGTTCTGGGCGCTTTGTTCAGTTCGACTGGTGGCCACAGTCCTTCGGAAACGAACGCCTGGTACAGAGGGTCGTGGATGCGGTCAATGTTGAAGTCCCCGAGCACTAATAAATTTGGGTTCCAGTCATTTTTTCGCTTGGCCCACTCCTGAATCCACTGGGCAAAATTGATAATTTCTGGCAGCCGCTCCATGGCGCTGGCGCCCCACCGGACATGAACGGTGGTCAAGGTGAACTCGGTGTTTCCGCGAATAAATCCAGCCGCATAGGGCGTCCGAGCGAACTGCTCCGAAGGATTCCCTGCGCTAGAGGGCAGCACAATCTCTCCTACTAGCCCGGAGGCCTCCACCCGGGAGGTGTCATATAGAAATGCCAGTCGTTCGCCGTTGCCAGCATCTCCTTCGGTCACGTCCGAGGCAATTACCCGCCATCGAGGTCCTAGATGATTCAGAAGACAGCGAATTGATGCGGGATTACGTCGAACTTCCTGCAAAGCAATGACATCGAAGTGGGAAACGATTTCGGCGATGCACGCGACAGCGTGCCAGTCTCGTTTCGGGGAATCTTTTGGACCAGCCGTCCACTTCGCCGTTAGATTGCCAAAATTTCGCACATTCCAGGTGGCAATAAGTAGGTTATTTGTCGCCTTGGCCGGTATCTCCGTTTTCAGGGCGTTTTGGAGTCGCGTCAAATCATTTCTTACTCCTCCCGGGATCGATTGTTTTATTTTCCAAAGTGCAATTTTTTGGTTTTCGGACTTAAAATGCAAATTGTGCGATACCTTAGAGTGAGTGCGGGTTTTTTGAAGCGGTTCGCCTTCCAAGCAAACGCCGTCGTTTTTGGCGCTCCCTTGCGAATTCTGGGAGGTTTTTTCGGTAGGCTTGCTTTCTTCTTCAAGCGCAATTCCCATCGCGTTTAGCGAAACGCGCCAGATGTCGGGGTGGGGCTCGGAGCCGTCCTGCTCGCGCCAGATGTCGGGGTGGGGCTCGGAGCCGTCCTGCTCGCGCCAGATGTCGGGGTGGGGCTCGGAGCCGTCCTGCTCGCGCCAGATGTCGGGGTGGGGCTCGGAGCCGTCCTGCTCGCGCCAGATGTCGGGGTGGGGCTCGGAGCCGTCCTGCTCGCGCCAGATGTCGGGGTGGGGCTCGGAGCCGTCCTGCTCGCGCCAGATGTCGGGGTGGGGCTCGGAGCCGTCCTGCTCGCGCCAGATGTCGGGGTGGGGCTCGGAGCCGTCCTGCTCGCGCCAGATGTCGGGGTGGGGCTCGGAGCCGTCCTGCTCGCGCCAGATGTCGGGGTGGGGCTCGGAGCCGTCCTGCTCGCGCCAGATGTCGGGGTGGGGCTCGGAGCCGTCCTGCTCGCGCCAGATGTCGGGGTGGGGCTCGGAGCCGTCCTGCTCGCGCCAGATGTCAGGGTGGGGGCCCTCTCCATCGTCACTTAGCGCGATCGTCACTTCACTCTGCACGTTGTCCTCGACATCGACAAATGCCACACCGCTACCACCCTGAGGATCTAGGGCGCGCAGTCCCCAACGTCCTGCGCTCAAGTGGTCGAATGCAAACCATCCATCGGAGTCGCTTATTGCTGCCACATCAGCATGCCTAGCGGGGCCTTCAATGATCATGACAGTGACGTCCGGGACGGCTTTTTGATCGCGCATGACATAACCGCTCAAATTTCCACTCACCTCGACACCCTTCTTTTTCGACGAAGGCAGCGGACGGTCCTTGAAAGGACCGCCCGCTGCGTGAGGGTGCGCCCTAGAGCCGACTCCATGCTGCTAGTTGTTGCGCCACCGAATCGGTAATTCGAGTCGCTGAGTTTTCGGTTGTGGATCCGTAGTTATGGATGCCCACCGCAACGCGGACCCCATTATGCTTGATATATATGCACGTTCCACTGCACCCGGCTGCTGTATCATGGGCGTAAGCTATTGTCTTGGGGCCAACCGTCTTAATTTTTCGAGCTGTGCCCCAGAGTTCAGCGAAGGGTTTGTCGCCAGGATAACCGGCTAGTACTGCAGTCTTCGCTACCAATTCCTGAGGGCTCAGGGGTCGGATAGCAAAGGTGCCAGGAGCACCATCCCCAAATGATCCCGCTGGTAGAACTATGCAGCCATAGTCGCTTTCCGGCCTCCTGCCATTGACCCAGCCGCCAACGGAACGAAATTGCGATGACTCAACTGAACCATAGGGCTTCGCCGATCCATTAGCGCCAGGGATCACTTCAACCTTGCGTGCCCAGCCGCCCTGATTGTGTAAATAGACACAATGTCCGGCCGTTGCAACTGTGCGTTTCCCGATGAAGAATCCGGAGCCCCGGTAAACCGCTCCCGTCGGAAATGTAATGCGTAATGCGCAGAGCTTCCGCCATGGAATGGCTGATGTATTTGAGATGCGGACACGGTCATCGGCGCCCAGGACCACTTCCAAAACCGCGACTGCTTCGGTCACAACAGCCTCGTCTGCTGCTTCCATGCCGCTCTCACCGCCAGGGCGCGCTTGCATCGTTTTTAGCAACTGCGCGATCTGTGCCAGCAGTGCAGCTGTGCTACCAGGGGGCCGTATGCCGGCCCCTGTGGACGGAGCTGGCATACGGCCAATGACGCGTCTTGCTCGGGGCGATAGCCTGCCCGCGATGCCTTTGGCGATCATGGGTCCGACTGTCGAGGCCAGGGTCGGGACGAGCGACGCGAGAATCGGCAAAAATTCAGCATTATTACCGCTCGCTACTGCTCCAGCTTCAACCAACCCAGTGTCTGTTGGAGCTGATTCGGTGTTGACAAGTGTCGACTCTTCAAAGCCTTCGATGCCCCGTAGATCGGATACTGCGCTTTCTTCGCCTGATTCGGCCGCCGCTAGTTGCGACTCCGTCGCATCGATGAACTCGCCCGCTGATTCTCCGGCATATGTAACTTCCTGATCCGGGCCCGCTGTTGCAATTGACTCGTTATTTGAGCTAGTGGTCGGATCCTGTCCTGCGGATTCGACGGTGGAAACCTCGCTTCCCGTCTCAGTGGGTTGGCTCGTAGTCTTGGTGGCGCCTTTGCCGTCGCCAGATCCACCCCCAAGCCAATCAAACGACGTGCCTCCAGAGGGCTTGGAAGCGGTTTGTTGGGTACCTTTATCAGATGAAACCAGATCGTCATCGCTCATGGCTAAGCTCCTTATCTACGTTGTGTAAAAAAGTGACTCGCTAATTGATATTAGGGGATACATCATGAGTATGAGATAGGAGTTGTCGGACGGTCAAGGCTGCCGGTTGGGAACATGTGTAATAATAGGCCCTAAATCACATGCATATAAATACTGTACTGTTTAGTATTATGAGCCCAGGCTGACTTCTTAACTATAGGGAAGCATTGTTTATTCGAAAAACGTAGTAGTACTTACGTCTGGTCTCACAAGCCGGTCACCTGGCGGAGCCAGCGGATATTGGTGAGTGTGATGGCGAGCAGGAGCAACAGCAGCAGCGTGGTTGCGGTGCGGTCACAGCGGATTCCGAGGTGCTTGAACTGCAGCGGCCAGGGAATCGTCCGCGCCATCACCCAGCGGTGCCGGCCCAGATGGGTTTTGACCTCGATCCCACGACGAGCGATACGCACTTTAATGCCGCGTCAGTGCAGATAGCGGCGGCACCGGGGATAGTCATATCCCTTGTCCGCATGCTGCTTCTCCGGTTTGCGCGTGGGACCACTCAGGGCGCCCTCGTCGGCCATGTACTGCCGGGCCGGCCTCCAACGGCGGCTCGAAGAGCTTGCTGTCGTGGACGTTTGCCGCCGAGGCCAACCCATGCAGTGGCGTACCGTTTCGGTCGGTGAGCAGGTGGTACTTCGCGCCCGGTTTGCCACGCTGGGTGAGGTAGGGCCCGGTCAGCTCGCTCCCCCCTTCGGGGCGGACGGACACCGAGTCGATGCTGGCTCGGGACCAGTCCAGGATCTACTCTTTGGACAGCCCCTGGAGCATGGCCCGGTCCAGGTGCTCCCCGACTGTGGCCCCCCTGCTAGTCGCGTAGCCGCCAAGCGGTGTGCCCGGACCCGCAACCCAACGTCAGGAGCAGGTCCCGCCACCGACACGCGGCGTACAACACGAAGAGAATGCTCTCCAAAGCGGCCCGGTCATCGATCCAAGGTCGACCACCCGGGCCTCGTGGCGGTGGCTGGGGCGGGATGAGCGGGAAGATCAGCTTCCACAGCCGGTCATCGACCATCCACGGGTGCTTGCGTGTGGCCATGCAGGCATGGTCCACCCTCGCCGGTTCGTGAGCAACGACCGATCAGGTTTGAGACCAGGTGTTAACCGTCAACAGCACTGAATTGAGAGCGCCTCGCGCTTGCCCGTGAAGTGCGTCAGCGCAGTGCCACTGAGATCACCAGGCCGGTGTGGTGGTGGAGCACGATGACTTCCTGGCCGGAGGTGAAGTCCCACACTCGCGGACTCCTCGCGACTCCACGAAATCAGCGGCACACCATTCATCAGCCTGCTGGGCTTGCAGCTTCTCGATGTTTTCGAGCGCACAGTCCGCCGCGAGCAACTCGGTGCAGACGTCAGCGAGTTCGTTCAGGCGCAGCGGGACCGACCCGCTCTCCGTCTGCGGTCGGCCTTCCTTCTTCGCTCGGGTCCATCCAGCCAAGAAGTCCTTGGCCGGAGGCGAGGTGATCTCGACGGTGCCTCGCGTTCGGCCGTCATCATTCACCCAAGAGCCATCGGGCATCTTGTCGCCGTCGGCGGCGTCCGCGAGCCTGCTGTCGACGTCAAGGACCTGTTCCATGACCAGGAACGCAATCTCTTCTTTGCGGCGTGCTTTCGCGCCGGCACCGTTGCTCATGCCTAGGTTGCATCACATCTTCGTGGCCACGAGGCATACGGGCTCAGGCTGAGCCTAGGGAATCGATCGTTGGCTGTGAATTGACCAGCCACCCGTGTGCAGCGGTGATCATGCGCTCTTTCGGTAGGTTGCCTTGAACACAGACTCGGCGAGCCATCGCTTGAAGCTGCTGTTGTCCTGGAACTCTTTGAAGAGCTGGGTGTCATCGGCGATGAGTCGAAGCATCACCTGGCTGAGCGCCCGGTCACTCTCGACGCGGGCGTTCACCGGATCGTCGTTTGTCTGTGCGTTCCGGTAGGCCTCGTCCTCGGACACGAGCCGCGGGATCTCCTCGGTGATGAAGCGTTCGACCCGGTCGGCATCGTTCCATTCGATGTTGCCGAAGTAATCGTTGAAGCTCCTCACGATCGCCGAGAGCCTTTCAAGCTCCGGGTCCGTGCGGTGTCCGCCACCGGCGGCCGGGACAGGGTCGAGAGCGCCGTCCTCGTCGTCGAGCACAATTTTCATCGCGTTGAGCTTCTCGGCGCGATACGACTCCAAGTCGATGTTCTCGAGGATCCCGGCGGCGAGGTCTTCTTCCTTGGGGGCTGGAAGCTTGGGGACGAGATGGTTGAGGAAGATGGAACGCTTCTCCCACTCAGCGCTGCCGTACGGCAGCACCGTGGACAGGAAGTTGTAGGTTCGCAGGAAAGCCTTCGCATTGCCTTTGAACGACACCTGGTCGTCCTCGTCGGGAAGCTCAACGTACTTGGCGACACAGACGTCGAGCAGCGGGTCGAGGCGGTCACGGGATTCCCCCGCCAGATAACGGCGGACGAACTCATCGACGTGCTCGATCGTGTAGATGCCGAATGCGTTGAGGTCGTTGACGAGATCATGCAGCCTGTTGGCATCCGTCTCTTCTGCCAGCACCGTCGTACGGTAGTACGGCTCGAACGCCCGCTGGATGTCGTCGGCGTCATTGGCGAAGTCGAGCACGAAGGTGTCGTGCTTGGCCGGGTGCGCTCGGTTGAGCCGCGACAGCGTCTGCACAGCCAGTACGCCAGACAGAGTCTTGTCGACGTACATCGTGTGAAGAAGCGGCTCGTCATAGCCGGTCTGGAACTTGTTCGCGACGACAAGAACCCGATGTGGATCGGTCTTCACCTGCTCGGCGATCGCGCTGGACGGGAAGCCGTTCAGGCTGGCCTCCGTCACCTTCATGCCCTTGTACTCGTGCTCACCGGAGAACGCGATGACCACCCGGTACGGGCTATTTCGCGCAGAAAGCGCATCACGGATCGCATGGAAGTACTGAATGCACCTTGGGATTGATGAGGTCACGACCATCGCTCGCGCCTCGCCGCCGATCTTGCGCTTCGCGACCACCTGAGCGAGGAAATGCTCGACCATGATGCTGGCCTTCTGCCCGATCGCGTGCTCGTTGCCCTCGACGTAAGCGCGGAGCTTCTTCGAGGCGCGCTTGGCGTCGAACTCGGGATCGTCCTCGACGGTCTTCATAAGCTTGTAGTAGCTGCCGACCGGCGTGTAATTGGCGAGGACATCGACGATGAAGCCTTCTTGGATCGCCTGTTTCATCGTGTACGAGTGGAATGGCCGGAAGCCGGTACCCCCGTCCGCGTTAGGGGCTGGATCCCCAAACATCTCGAGCGTCTTGTTCTTCGGCGTGGCGGTGAACGCGAAATAGCTCGCGTTCGTCAGGAACTTTTTGCCTTCGATGATCCGGTTGATCCGGTCCTCGACAGAGTCCTCTTCGTCGACTTCGACGCCGCCGAGCGCATGCGAGACTGCTGCGGAGGTCTTCGAGCCCTGGGAGGAGTGCGCCTCATCGATGATGATCGCGAAGGTCCGGTCGCGGTGATCCGAGCCGATGTCACCCAAAATGTACGGGAACTTCTGCACGGTGGTGACGATGATCTTCTTGCCCGCCGTAATCGCCAGCCGAAGATCTCCAGACCGGTCGGCGTGGACCACAGTAGATCCAACCTGCAGGAACGACTTGATGGTCTGAGTGAGCTGGTCGTCGAGGATGATGCGATCAGTCACCACGATGATCGAGTCGAACGCGATACGACCAGCGTGCGTGGCCTCGGTGAGCTGGTGAGTCAACCAGGCGATCGAGTTCGATTTGCCGCTACCCGCAGAGTGCTGGATGAGATAACGGCGACCCACGCCATGCGCTTCGACATCGGCGAGCAGCCGGCGCACCACGTCGAGCTGGTGGTACCGGGGGAAGATGGCCTTTGATACCTTCTTGCCGGTCCTCGAGTTCTTCTCGACGACGACTTGGGCGTAGTTCTCGATGATGCCTGCGAGACTCTGCGGCGCGAGCACGCGCCGCCACAGGTAGTCTGTCATGACCCCATCAGGATTCGGTGGGTTCCCCGCACCGTCGTTGAAGCCCTGGTCAAAGGGCAGGAACCACGACGAAGCCCCCTTGAGCTCCGTGCAGAACCGTGCGCGCTGGTCGTCCAGCGCGAAGTGCGCGATTGTCCGTCCGAACGCGAACAGTGGCTCACGAGGATCACGGTCGCGCTGGTACTGCTGCACCGCATCTTCCACGGTCTGGTTCGTGAAGTTGTTCTTCAGTTCGAACGTGAACACCGGCAAACCGTTGACGAACGCCACGAGGTCGATGGCGTCGCCGGTGTTGCTGACGCTGTGGTGCACCTGTCGGGTGATGACGAACCGGTTTGCCTCGAACAGGTGAGCAGCCTTCTCATTGCCTACCGCAGGTATCGGGTAGTACAGGTCAAGGTGGAGGCCAAGGTGATCGATGCCGTTGCGCAGCGCATGAACGACGCCCCTCCGGGTGATCTCTCCCTGCAACCGGGCGAGGAACTTATGGCGCGTGGGAGAGTCGGTCGCGAGGCCGAGCGGTTCAAAGAGATCGGGCTGAGTCGCCTCAATGAACGCTACGAAATGGCCGAGGTCGAGCGCGTAGGACGCGGCGTAGTCGCCCGATGCACCCTCGGTCCAGCCACCTTCTCTCATCTGGGCGACGATGAGCGTCTCCAGGCTCTCCTCATTGAGTCGCCGTACGTTCACGCTTCGCTCCCGACCAATGCTTCCTCGAGATCATCCTCAAGCTCAACGATCGGGTGCTCGAACGATCTGGGCGCATCATCGGCCAGGGTCGCTGCGATCGCCCTAACATCAACCTGACCCGTCACCACGTCGGCAACAAGGCGTGTACGGAACTCTTGCAGTAACGATATTTCGCGGAGAAGTTTGACCGAGATTTGGGTGAACTCGGCATTAATCGATTCCATCTTCCGGACGACCTCCCGCTGGATACCGAGGTCTGGCACTGGCACGCGTAGGCCCCGAACATCTGCACCATTAAGCTTGTACGTGCCCACCGCCGTGCGACTGGTTTCCTCAATCTGCTGTCTAACAGCTGGGGAGTTCAACGCTGAAACGATGAACTGGCGGTCAACTCCAGCTCGAAACCGAATCCGCATTAATAGATCGGGGTAGATCCGATCCGGCATGTCAGCAGGAACCAGAGCTGCACGACCCACAAGCTTGCGATTTCCGTTCCCGCGTACAAGAAGGACATCACCGGCACGCAACGCATACCTACCGAGATCCCGAACGGCTTCTCTCTCCACGTACTTGATGTCAGACTCTCGGACGTCAACGACACCATCCCGAATGACCGAGATGCTGAACGTTTGAAGATCTCCACGCTCGGAGCTCTCGGGGGAGACACCGTTGGTCGGACCTTCCCAAATCACGCTGGCCAAGCGTCGCTCCATGCGCAGGCCATCGAATATTGCCGCACGTTGGACGGTGGCCTGCTCGTCAAGAAGGGCGATGAGGCGGCGCTTGGCGGCGATGGCCTTATTGATGCGGGCGTTCGCGTGGACGAGGTATTTAGAAATCGCAACCTGGTGCTCCAGCGGAGGCACCGGCACGAGTAGGTTTCGCAAAGACGGATAATGGAGGTCTCGCTGAATGTCTCCGACGCCGCGCGATGCCATAACAAACTGGTTCACCATGACCGGCGCGCGGAACAGGTGCGTTCCGTATTGAGCAGTGATAGTAGACGAGTTTCGCCATATCACGTACGCCGGGCTGATGATCCCGTGGTGGGCCGATACGCCAACGGAACCGCGCCATGCCTGTTGGTTATTCAGTACCAGGTCGCCCGGCCGGACTACCTGGTACGCGTCGAGCCGCTCACTAGGTGCGTGCACGCGCCGTCCACCTTCGGCATATGGAATGACACCCCTGTCTAGGTAGACGGACAAAAGCGGCAAATCCGGGCAACCAGTTTCCCTGACCTGTTGTCCAATGGATGCGAACCGGCTCCAACGCCACGTGGTGGGAAGTCGCGGCAGCCTCGATTTCGATGCCACTTGATAGGCCTCGTAGCGCGGCAAATCGCGGAACATCACTCCACGCCCGCGATCTCGGTAATCAAGTCGTCGGTCTCGGTTTCGAGCGCGCGGATGTCCGCTTGGATTTCGGCCAGGGTGCGCATCGGCGCGGGCTTGTAGAAGTAGCGGATGAAGGAGATCTCGTAGCCCATCTTCGTCTTCGACTCATCGATCCACGCGTCCGGAGCGTACGGCGCGACCTCGCGGCGGAAGAATGCCTCGATGCCGTCGGCGTAGTCACCCACTGGTTCGGTCAGCGGGACTTGCTCAGTGTCGCGAAGCTCAGTGTCGGGTTCGTACTCCACCACGCGCTTTCGCCCGTCGATGATCACTTCGTACCGGCCGTGGAGCGGGTCGGGCACGGCAGCGTGTGGAAGCGCCTTCTTGATGACAGGCGGCGCTACCTCGTCGCGTACGCCATCCTCCTTGAGCTGCTTGATCTCTTTCGCCGTGTAGACGCGGTTCGGGTCCACCCCGACAATGCGCAGCGGTCGTTCAACGGTGATTTTGTGGTAGCCAAAGTCGGCTCCGTCGAACACTTTGGAGCGATCAGTGTCGTCGTACTGGTCGAAGGCCGTGAAGGCTTCGAGCACCTTGTCGGCGTCAGCAGCGCTGACTTCGACGCCCTTCTCGCCGAGGTTTTTTCGGAGCGGCGTGCACCATCCGGTGGCATCGATTAGCTGGACCTTGCCCTTGCGGCGCTCTTCCTTGCGGTTGGAAAGTACCCAGACGTAGGTCGCGATACCGGTGTTGTAGAACATCTTGAGCGGCAGTGCGACGATCGCCTCGAGCCAGTCGTTCTCAATGATCCAGCGGCGGATGTTGCTTTCGCCTTGCCCCGCATCGCCGGTGAACAGCGAAGACCCGTTGTGGACCGACGCGATTCGGGAGCCCAGATCGGTGCCCTGCTTCATCTTCGAGATCAGGTTCGCCAGGAACATCATTTGCCCGTCGCTGCTGCGCGTGACGAGCGAGTACTCGCTGTCGCCGTCGTGCGTGACGACGAAGCGCGGGTCGATGATCTTCTTCGCGCCTCCGAGGCGGTCCTGGTCGGTCTTCCAGCTCTTGCCGTAAGGCGGATTCGAGAGCATAAAGTCGAACTCTTGGCCAGCGAAGGCATCATTCGAGAGCGTCGAGTACTCCGGGCCACCGACGATGTTGTCGGCGGCCTTGCCGTCGCCCTTGAGGATCAGGTCTGCTTTGGCGATAGCGTAGGTCTCGGCGTTGATTTCCTGCCCATACAGGTGGGTGGATACCTTCTTACCTGATGGCTCCGTGAGATGGCGCAGCGTCTCCTCGGCGACAGTCAGCATGCCACCGGTGCCCATCGCGCCGTCATAGAGACGGTATGTGCCCGAAGGGATCGTGTCGGCGATCGGCTCGAACATCAGCCGGGTCATCAGTCTCACGGCATCGCGCGGGGTCCAGTGCTCACCGGCCTCTTCGTTGTTCTCCTCGTTGAAGCGGCGCACGAGCTCCTCGAAGACAGTGCCCATGCCGTGGTTGTCGAGGCCTGCCGGCGAGAGGTCTAGGTGTACTGACCCGGGAGGTTGGTTAAGCGGGTGACTGGGGGCTTGTTCCCGCAGGCGGTGTGTGGCCGGTGGTGGTTGTACTCGTGGAGCCATCCTGTCAGGGCTTGGCGGCGTTCGGTCTCGCTGGTGTAGCAGCGGGCGTAGCCCCACCCGTCGGCGAGGGTCCGGTGGAAGCGCTCGATCTTGCCATTGGTCTGGGGCCGACGCGGCCGGGTGCGGGAGTGCCTGATCCCGAGGTCGGTGCAGGTATCACGCCACAGGTGCGAGACATAGGCCGAGCCGTTGTCGGACAGAACCCGTTCGATGGTGACGCCACGCTGGGCGAACCAGATCACCGCCCGTCGTAGCACGGCGGTGGCGGTCGCGGCGGTCTCCTCGTCGTGGACCTCGGCGTAGGCCACGCGGGAATGGTCGTCGATGACGGTGTGCACGAAGGCGTGGCCCATCTTCGGGTTGCGGTACTTGTTCTTCGGCTTCTCCGGGGTCCCCGCCCGGTTCTTCTTGCCCTGGGCGCGGCCGACGAAGCGCCAGCCGCCGCCGTCGGGAATGTTGCCGAACTTTTTGACGTCGACGTGCAGCATCGCTCCTGGGGTCGGGTGCTCGTAGCGGCGCACGGGCTCGCCCGTGGCCCGATCGACGTGCGCCAGGCGGGACAGGCCGCATCGGGTCAGCACGCGGTGGGCGGTGGAGGCCGCCACCCCGGTCGCGGCGGCGAGCTGGACCGGGCCGAGGCGTTTGCGCAGTCGCAGAGACACGATCCGCTTCGTGACCGGCAGCGGGGTCTTGGCCGGCATCGTGTGCGGCCGGGAGGGGCGGTCGGTCATCGGTTCCCCGGCGGCGTAGCGGGTGGCCCAGCGCTTCACGGTCGGCCACGCGCACTGGAAGCGCGCGGCGACTTCAGCGATGGGGACATGCTGATCGATGACCAGCTGCGCCACTTTGAGGCGGTGACGCGGGGTCAGAGCGGCATTAGCGTGGGACATGAGGGCCTCCTGTGCGTGAGCGGATACCTAGGCAGTTCCACTCCACCGCGGGAGGCCCTCCTTGCGCCACTGCTTCAGGTCAGCGGATCACACCCACTCCACCAACGTCCCCGGTCAGTACATCTAGGTCAGGCGCGAGGAACTTCTCAATTAACGAGCCGAGCGCATCAGCCTTTGTGAGCCGGGGAAGCTGGTTGCGGAGTTCGAAGTTGTCGATGATCTCCTGCACGTTGGGGGAAAACCCGTCCAGGTACGCCTCAAAGTTCTGCCGCAGACGCGTCGAGTTCGAGACGTGGCGCAGATCCTGCAGTGAGAACCCTGACGTGTTGTAGAAGTCCTGTTTCGCCGCGTCTCTGAGCGGCGCATCCTGATCGGCGATACCCGCATCGTCGAGGATCTTCTTCATGGTCTTCACCGCGTCGCGCGTCGGGCCAAGGACGCTGTCGAGCCGCCGCAGGACGGTGAAGGGCAGGATCACATCGCGGTACTTGCCGCGGACGTAGAGGTCGCGGAGCACATCGTCAGCGATGTTCCAAATGAGCGCCACGATCCGAGCGTGGTTGATAGAGCTATGCGGCACAAAGATCCTTCACTCATGACCAGACTGCCGGGCGACGGTCTGCTGTAGGTGAGTCGCTCAACCTGCACGAAGGCGAACGGCTCCTCGGACATCTTCTCAGACCGCGAAGCCCTTGGTGGGCCTAGGTGGGGCATGTCCTACACATCGAGGCAGCCTGGTGCTACGTGTGGCGGCAGGCCCTCGAGGGGGAGTGGGGAGAGGTAGGAAGCGGATGGGCGGGGCGCTAAAAGGACCATTTAGCTTGTCACACACCAAAGCCTGTCCAGTTCAACGTTCCGCTCCAGGTCGGGGAAAAGAAGTGGTCCTTGGGACCAAGTAGCGTGTCAATGAACATCCTGTGAGATCCCGGGCTAGTTGGCCAAACCAGTGGTAGTTGGCCAAAACGGCCGACCGTGTTGGCCAGCTGGTCCCCTAGTTGGCCAACACGTGCTCGAGAAGGCAGCCAGCACGGTGAGAGCTGGTTCGGGATCGCGGGCCTCCCCAGCGTCCAACTAGGGACAGAGATCAGCATCAAGCTTGGCCGCAAGGCCAACAAGAACGGGGTGGCCCTGTTAGAGCAGGGCCACCCCGAGCCGGGCCATAGACCCGATGCCTGGTAGGGCGTCGACCAGTCTACGCGAGTCCTCAGCGCTCTTACCACGAGGGCGTGCTCGGGCCCGGCGTAACCTCTCAGGAGGTGGCGATGGCACGTCGTGTCAATCGCAGCGCCCGTACCGGGCGATTCGTCAGCAACGCGGCAGCGGCCCGGTGGCCCGGGAAGACGACCCGCGAGTCCGTCGGACGTGGCACCAGCAACCAGCACACTGTGACCCGGTCGGCGACGACCGGACACTTTGTGCCGAAGGGCCTCGGCGACAGCGATCCTGGCGGATCGATTCGCCAGCGCGTCTGACAATGGAGGGCCCGGCTGCTTGTGCAGCCGGGCCCTTTCCTACTTATCTGTACCAGTATTCGCTAGCTTGGATTGACGGTCGTCGTCCCTTGAGGGCACTGGATAGGCGGGGCGAATCCTCTTCGCCTGGACACGGGCATAAGAGATGGTTTCAGTAGTTATGGCTGAGGCATTGAGCGCTGCCTGCCGGGTTGGTGATCCTGGTTGCCATGACGAGTCAGACAGCGTCTGGGCGGCTGCTCATCGACCAGCTGTGGGAGTTGCTGGAACCGTTGATTCCACCGCCTCCGCCGGCGAAAAACGGACGCACCGGGCGACCGCGGATCGATGACCGGGCCGCCGTGGAGGGCATCCTCTTCGTGGCCGAGCACGGCATCGCCTGGAAGAAACTCCCCACCGAGCTGGGCTACGGCTCGGGAATCACCTGCTGGCGCCGGCTACGGGCCTGGCAGGAAGCAGGGGTGTGGGACAAGCTTCACCAGGCCGTGCTCGAGAAGCTCGGCCAGAAGGGCCAGCTCGACTGGTCGAGGGCCTGCCTGGACTCGGTGAGTGTCCGGGCGAAAAGGGGGGCGAGCTGACCGGCCCCAACCCCACCGACCGCGGCAAGGCCGGCACCAAGTACCACCTGCTGGTCACGGCCGACGGGTTGCCGCTGGCGGTGGCGATCACCGGAGCCAACCGCCATGACTCCATGCTGGTGGAACCGATCCTGGACGGACTGACCCCGGTCAAGGGACGGGGTCCAGGACGTCCCCGACGCAGACCTCGGAAGCTGCACGCGGATAAGGCCTACGACAACAAGCGGGTGCGCCGATACCTGCGTCGCCGTGGGATCACCGCCCGCATTGCGCGGATCGGGGTGGACTCCAGCGAACGTCTCGGCCGGCACCGCTGGGTGGTGGAACGCACCATCTCCTGGCTACTGGCCTTCCGCCGCCTGGCCATCCGCTACGACCGCAGCGCGGTCACCATCACCGCGGTGGCCACCCTGGCGATCACCGTCATCTGTGCCCGCCGACTAGCCCCAAAGGACTACTGAAACCACTTGTAAGACAGCTTCCGCGCTCACGATGTCCGTGCTCGCGCTGCTGCAATAGGGGTTCCGTTTTGAACCATCAAGACGAAACTGCTGGGGGAGAGACTTACTGTTCCACCGTGTACCGGGCGTCTGCCAACGCCGAGTGAATATTGACCCCTTATCGCCGACCGAAATTTGACCCCTCCTCGGTGGTGTAGCGGCGGGTGCGGTAGGACTCTCCGTCCATGGTGAGTACGTGGGCATGGTGGATGAGGCGATCGATGGTGGCCGCGGCGATCACGTCGTCGCCGAGGGTGTGGCCCCACTGGGAGAAGGCCAGGTTCGAAGTGACGATGACGGTGCCGTGCTCGTAGCGGTTGGCGATGAGCTGGAAGAAGAGGTTGGCTGCCTCGGCCTCGAAGGGGATGTAGCCGACCTCGTCGATGATCAGCACCCGGTAGCGGCGCAACCGACGCAGTTCCTTGTCCAGGGTGCCGGTGTTGTGGGCGGCGAGCAGGCGGGTGATCCATCCGGTGGCGGTGTCGAAAAACACCGAGTAGGAGTGGTTGGCCGCGCAGATCCCCAGGGCGATCGCCAGGTGGGTCTTGCCGGTGCCTGGTGGGCCCAGCAGTACGACGTTCTCGGTGCGGGGGACGAAGGTCGTGGTAGCCAGGTGTGCCAGTAGCTCGGCTTCCCGGGCGGCCAGCACGCTGGGGTCGAAGTCCTCGAGGGTCTTGATCTGGGGGAAGTGGGCCCCGGCGATCCGCAGCCGGTTGCCGTTGGCGGTTCGGGTGGCGACCTGCCGGCCCAGCACGGCGGCCAGGTACTGCTCATAGGACCAGTGCTCGGTACGGGCCTGGGCGGCCAGGGGGCCAGCCAGTTCGGCGATCTGCGGGGTCTTCATCGCCCGGCACAGGTAGCCGATCTCCTTGGCCGGGTCGGTGGTCGGGTTCATGAGGCTCTCCTGATCAGTTGGTCGTAGACGGCCAGGTCCCGGGTGGGCACGGCGAACTCCTCAGGACCGACGGCCCTGGCCGTGCGCTGCTGGTAGGCCGCACGAGCCGTGGCAGCCGCGGCCACATGCTCTGGGTCGGTGACGGTGCCGGTGCTTGCCCACAGACGGGAATGGCATGCCAGCTCGCGCCCGGCGGTGGTCGCGGTGACGGTGTGGTGATCGGCGCGCACGCTCACGATCCGCCCGATCGCCTCGGGGTGGATGGAGTAGTCGACCCCGGCCAGGCGCAGGTGGTAGTCCCGTCCCAGTCTGGTCGTGATGCTCAGACCCGTGGCCGGGGCCACCGGCGGCAGTACCCCCATCGCGGCCCGATCGGCTTCGAGCACCTCGAGAGGCTGAGCGCCCAGGGCGCGCACCTTCCGCCGGTTGGCCACCTCGTCCAGCCATTGCTGCAGCTGAGTGTTGAAGTCGGACGGGCACGTGAACGTTCGTCCGGGCAGGAACGAGGTGCGCTGGTACCCGTTGGCGCGCTCGACCATGCCCTTGGTCTCGGGGTCGTAGGGGCGGGCCTGCCAGATGCGGGTGCCCAGGGTGCCGGCGAAGGCCGTGGTGGCCGGGGCCAGACGCCGGTGGGCGCCGAGGCCGGCCTCGTTGTCCCACAGCAGCATCTTCGGCACGGCCCCGAGCCGCTCGAGCAGCCCGTACATGCCCTCGAGGATGTCCCCGCCGGCCCTCGAGGGGAGCATCACCGCCATCAGAAACCGAGAGTGCGCGCAGATCATCGTCAGCACCGGGAAGGACCGGGCCACTGCGTGCTCGTCGGGTACCACCGGCGGTGGGAACCACAGATCGCACTGGATCACCTCCCCGGCACCCCAGCGCACCCGGTCCACCGGATCCGGCGGCGCGTACCGCGGGCGCAGCTCAGCAACCTTGGCCCGCAGCACCGAGGCCGAGTGCTGCCACCCGATGCGCTGCCCGATGACCGACGCCGGCATCGTCGGGAACTCCCGCAACAGCGCCTCGATCGCCGGCACGAACGGATCCACGATCGAGCCGGCCGGAGCGCGTTCGTACTTCGGCGGGACATCGCTGGCGATCGCTGCCCGCACGGTGTTCCTGGCCAACCCCAGCTGCCGCGCAATCGCCTTGATCGGCATGCCCTCCGCCCGGTGCAACCGGCGGATCTCGGCCCAGTCCTCCACACTGATCACTCCCTCAGCATCACCGCCGAGGGGTCAACTTTCGCTCGGCGCCCGAGGGTCAGTATTCAGACGGCATCGACAGCGTCTAAGGCATCAGCGAGCTGTTCCATGTCGATCGTCCGCTCGGGCACTGTCTCGACCATGATCTTGGAGGCATCAACGACGAACCAGTTGCGTCCCTCTGCCAGGTACACCGTGTTGCCGGCGTTGGCGAAGAGGTCGTAGACGTTCGCGCGGGCCTCGTCGCTGTCGAACCACAGCACTTCGACCGTGTTGGTGCACATCACCGATTCGCCGGTGGGCCCACCTGACGTGGGGACCTTCAGCGTGGGCTGCGGTGGGTCATCGGAGCAGTCCACGACCTCGTCGACGGCGTGATAGGTGGCCTCCAGGGAGTCGAAGGCCGGTAGGTCATCGGTGGTATCACCGCAGCCGAACACGGCCCCCATGAGGCCGAAGGCCATGACTAAGGACGCGTACTGCCTCATGCGGTGACTCATCATCGACACCCATCCTGTTCGGTTTCAGCACACCGTAGATGATGGGGCCCACGCGTTGGTGGATCCGCTGTCATGCACCTGGGGTTGGTCCTGAGCATTGGCAGGTTAGGTCGTAGTCTCGCCAAATGAGTGATTCCGGTGTGGTGCGGTCTTGGTTCGACGACGCAGGGTGGGGAGTTGTTGACTCCGAGCAAACTCCTGGGGGTTGTTGGGCTCACTTCAGTCATGTCGCTGTTCGCGGATTCAAGTCGCTGGTGCCGGGGCAGGTGGTGGAGCTGGAGTGGGAGCAGGCTGAGCAGGATGGGTTCACGTATCGAGCGGTTCGGGTGTGGCCAGCAGGGGAAGAGCCTGCCGGTGCCGAGACGTCCAGCGGATCCGCGGCGGGAGCTTTCTCCAGCACCCTAAAGATTGTTTGGGACCGCTGAAATATCGATCAGCGACTGGGTTGGGGGCGTGCGGTGGGGGTTCCACCGTTGAGGGCCTCGTTTGTCCTCCCGGTGCGCAGGACACGGTAAAGGCGCGATGTCGTGGCGGCCGATCCCACGGCGGGGTCCCGGCCCACGGTCACGTCCTGCTTGTCGAGCATCGATTCCTGCGGGCATTCCACCCGTGGCGGAGGAGGGGCGGCACAACTGATGCTGAGAACCCAAATCCCTAAAAAGCAACAGCGCATTCTGGCGGCGATCGCCTGGGCATCCATTCCGGTCTCCATCGCGCTGACGCTGGCGTTGCTCGATTGGCAGGGCACGGGAGTGGCCAAGCCCCTGTGGGCGTTCGCGCTGCCCGCGGTCAGCGGAATAGTGGGTGGCATTGCCGGCTTCCGCGCGCAGAAAGAGCTTTTGGGGGCCTTGGCTGTTGCTATCGGTCTGCTCAGCGTTCCTGTGACGATCTTCGTGGTCGGACTGCTCTACGGGCCTTGAGCCCCGCACCCGTGCCCGCACTCCGCGGTGCAACGTCAGGGCGTGATGAACCATCCAACCCGTAGCACGGATGACCAGCGACCACGGTGGTGCGCCCAGTCCGACATCGGAGATCGCTGAGGTCTCACGGCTCACGGCGAAGGACCAACCGCACGGAGAATTTCGAATCACTCACCACTGACGCACAGCGCAATGGGGGCTGGTGGAGCGGGCAGCCCGATCCTGGCCTGACGGTCGTAACTCTGTGACCGGGGTGTCGGGCCTGGCGTGGGTGCGGGCCGGGTGGCTGTGCTTGTGGTGGACTGGTGGCTCGGTCGATGCCTCCGGCGCCCGGCCGGTGCTCGTTGAGGATCAGACCAGGAAGAAGGCCCCGCATGCGAACTGCCACTCATCTCGGGCTGCTGGGCTTGTGCGGGGTGGCTGCCTACGCGGGCCTGGGCGTGGTGCACCTGCTGGTGCTCAATCCCCTGGCCGCTGTCCCCGGTACCGGACTGGGGGTGATCTATGACCAGGTGCACCAGGCCGGGCAGAGCATGGGCGTGACCCTGGCCGTGCTGTGGGCGCTGGTGCTGGCCGGGCTCTCCGGGGCGGTGCTGCGGCAGGCCCGCCGCCCGGGAGGCTTCGACAGGGCCCAGGTGCTGCTGGCGAATCTGGCGCTGGTGGTTGTCGGTGCCCCGTCGTTGTTCGTGGTCTCCTTCGGGTCCGGGATGAGTCTGGCGGACACCTTCGGGACCTCCGGGGGAGACCACGCCCCCTGGGCGCTGGTGCTCTACCTGGTCAGCGCCCTGGCCGCTGTGGTCTTCCTGGGGACCGCCGGCACGCGCAGGCGTGCCGCGGGCGCCACCACGTCCTGACCACCCGGGTGGACGGGGTTTCGGCCGGCTCCTGGGAAGCAATCCCGGACGCCCGCATGGGGTTCTCTATGGGGGTGTGTTTGCATCGTTGCCATCTTCAGGCCACGGTGAGCTCCAGGGCCCGGATCATGGGCCCTTGAGGGCATCGGGGCGAGACCCCCTGCACCCGGTGGTGCTGAGGAAACCACGTGAACAGGGACCATGAGCAACCTCTACGAGCTCACCTGCCGAGGCCGTCGGTCACTGGTGCTCCTCGGCGCCACCGCTGTGCTCACCGGATGTGTGTCCAACACGGCGGTGGACCTGAGCACGCTCTACGCCGGCGACCAGGCCTGGGAACTCACGGGCCATCCGCGGGAGGCCACCGGTGAGCTCTGCGCAGCCCCGCAGCCTGGGTGCGTCCAGGGGCTGATCACCGACCAGACCCACTACCGGAAGTTCGGCTCCGCCCGGGACGCCATCGCCTGGGACGAGCAGGTCCGCGGCACCCGCGATGTACGCCGCCACGACGCCATCGTGCTGGAATTCGTGGATCCCACCTTGACCGAGGGCGAGAAGACGGAGCTGTTCCAGAGCATCGAAGGCATCTGGAACTCCGACACCTAGCCCGTCGCATGGACCCACGGAGCACCATGCCGTTGGGATGACCTAAAAGCACTGCTGAGGACAGTGGCATCCACATCGGGGAGTTCGAGGTGGTGAGCTCCTGGCGCCCGGAAGGACATGGAACTGCTGAGGAGAAAGGTGATGGCCAGGACTGAGCGGATCCTTTGACAGGCGCAGTTGAGTCACCCGGTACATCGGGATCAGCGAAAGCACTGTGTGCCTGGACTGTCCTGCGCCGATCCGGCGGGGACTTGAGGGAGGGTGGGGTGGAAGTTGTTGGCCGCCTTCGTCTTAGCGCAGGAAGGTTGTCCCCATGATCAAGACCAAACAGGAACCGCCGCAGAATCCGAGTTGGTGGTGGAGGATGGGGCATCTTCTGGATCGTGTTCTGGATGTCGTCAATGTCGTTCCTCTGCTGGGGTGGCTGATCAGAATCATCGGTAGGTGAGGCCGAGAAGGCGGTAGGGGAGTATGCCGCCGGGTGGTTCGGCCATTGGCGGCCTCTTGGGGCTCGGGCTGGCATCGAGGACTTGCCAACCCGAAAACGGAAGCTACGAACGCGACCTGGCGGATGGCGCGATGAGCGTTCGGCTTACGGGGAGGTGGTCAGGCGGTCAGCGCACAATCCGAGATCGCGCCGAATTAGGTGCGCTTCAACAGGGCGGGCAGTGCCCCGTCGTCGATGCACCGGACGGCGCCGTGCATACGCCAACGGCCCAACCGGTGAGGACCGGAAGGGCCGTTGACCGAGCTTGGTGGCTGTCTTGAGACGGTTGCCCATTTTTGCTGGCACTGCGTACGGGGCCTCGTCCGGTTTGCCGATGCCCACGCGCGAGGGCCTCGTCGTCTACCTCGAGTCCAAAGGCAGGGCCACGGCTCGGGCCCGCGCAAGGAACTGCGAACCCGAGCCGCGCTGCGCCGCGTCAAAGCTGAGCGCCGGAGGCCTGTCGTCCCTGCTGGGCCGAGACGATGAGGTTGCTCGTGCTTAGTGCGCGGCCGCTGCTGGCTGCGTCGATCCAATCGGCGGTGGTGGCGACGGCGGCCCAGTTCGAGTGCAGCAGCGCCATGATCGTCTCGTGGACCTGCTTTGCCGACGCAGTGCCGGCCTCGCCGGCGAGGTCGATCGCGCCGGTGGCGTCGGAGAGCACCTCGACGGAGAAGCCCAGCGGTTCGGCCCCGACCGCGGAGCCGATGACGCAGTTGTTCGTCATGTACCCGGTCAAGGTGATCGTGTCGATGCCGTTCTGGCGCAGCCAGTCCTCCAGGCCGGTGCCGGCGAAGACGCTGGCAAACGACTTCGTGAATCGGTGAGCAGCGGTCCCGGCGCGCTGGTCGATCTCGGGGTGGAGGGCGAAGGTGGCCGACTCGGGCGCGAACACCGGGAACCCGGCAGGAGCCTCGTGCTGGACGAGGACCACGGGGATCCCGGCCTGCTCGGCGGCGTCCATCGCCACGGCGATGCGGGCGACCGATGTCTCGCGGGAGGGGTACTGGATCGGCAGCAGGCCTGCGAAGTATTCCTGCTGGGCGTCGATGACGATGAGGGCTCGGCGTGGTGCGGACATGATGCTTCTCCTGCTGGATGGGGTGCGATGGATGGTGCTGGTGAGCTCAGGCGGTCGGCGTGCCGTAATGGTCGGCGAGGAGCTCGACGGTCCGGGACGCGGTGGTCAGGTCGTGGGCGCCCACTACGGCCATGACCTCGTCGGCTTTCGTCTGCTCGTGCAGCTGCTCGAGCCGGTCGGCGACCGTGGCTGCGGTGCCGGCGAAGGTGCGGTTCGTGTACTGATCGATGATCGCGTGCTCGTTCGCGGTCGCCGGGTAGGCGGCGACCTCCTCGGGTGGGAGCAGCGCGTACGGTTCGCGCTTGAACATGCGCAGCATCGCCATCGCCGTCGACGACGCCTGCCGCCGGGCCTCATCGGCGTCGTCGGTGACGATCGTGCTGACGCTGACCAGCGTGTGCGGGCGGTCGAGGACCTGGGAAGGGGTGAAGTTCTCCCGGTAGATGCGCATGGCCGTGTCGATATCGGCGTCGCCGAACTGCAGCGCGAACGCATACGGGCGCCCCAGCTGCGCCGCCAGCTGCGCCGAGTACGGTGAGGACCCGAGGACCCAGACTTCCGGGGTCGTCGCCGGGGCGGTCACTCTGTTCTGCTCGGCCTGCCACGGGCCCGGCACCGCGTGCACCGCCTGGTAGGGATGCCCCGCCGGGAAGTCATCGGCCAGGAAGCCCAGCAGCTCGTTCACCTGCTGCGGGAACGCATGGTTGGCTCCGGCCCCGCGGCGCAGCGCGGCCGCGGTGGCCCCGTCAGTGCCCGGCGCGCGCCCGAGGCCGAGGTCGATGCGCCCGGGGGCGAGGGCATCGAGCATCCCGAACTGCTCCGCGATCACCAGCGGGGCGTGGTTGGGCAGCATCACCCCGCCCGCTCCGAGGCGGATCCGCCCGGTCGCGGCGATCAGGCGGGCGATCATCAGCGGCGGCGAGGCCACCGACAGGGCCGGCATCGCGTGGTGCTCGGACATCCAGAACCGGTGGTAGCCGAGCCGATCCGCTGTCCGGGCCGTCTCGATCGTGGCCTGCAGGCCTTCGGCGGCGGTCTGCCCGATGCCCGGGCCCCCGCCAGTGTGGACGGACAGCGCGAACGGGGCAGTGCCGAAGAGCGGAGCCGGGAGCATGCACACCTCACTTCTCATGAATACTTGTATGCTTTGACGTGATGGACTCTAACAGAAGTGTCACGGGAAAACATATTGGATACCATGAGGACATGGCTGAGACATCACGACCGCTCGTTCCAGGCGCCCAGGAGCACCCCGCCCTCGCGCTGGTCAACAGCGCCGTCGGCCTCGTCGGCGGAAGGAGCTGCGATGAGCTGTCGACGCCTGAGGCCGCGACGGCGTGGCTCATCGCCCGCGACCTCATAGCGCCCGAGGCGGGGCTGCAGGAGCATTGCCAGGGCAGGCTCAGAAGCCTGCGGGAGGATCTGCGCGACCTCTTCACCGCGCACGCCACCGGGGACGTTCCCACTCCGGCGGCTGTTGATGCCCTCAACCGCGCACTGACCAGCGCCCCGGGGGCGCTGCTGCTGCGCTTCGACCCGGCGACGCGGTTCACTCGCCGTCCCGAGCACCCGACGACGCAGATCGTGGAGCACGCCATGGCCGCCATCGCCGAGGACGCTGCCACACTGATCACCAGCGACGACGCGCCTTTGCTCGCAGCCTGCGAGGCGGACTCCTGCGGTCGGTTCTTCCTGCGTACGCACGCCCGCCGGCAGTGGTGCTCCAATCGGTGCGGCGACCGAGTGCGCGCGGCCCGTGCCTACGCCCGCAAGCGCGCGACGAGGACCTCGTAGATCTCCATCGCCTCCGACGCCGGACCTCGACCAGCATCTGCCGCAGCCTTCTCACGACCCGCTGGGCTCATGCGGCCCGGAGTCGGCCCGACGAGGCGCGTGATGGATCCCTCCTGCACATCTCAGCGGACCGGGCGCTCAGTCCGTAGACCGTGCGCCGGGGTCCCAGACGCCGTGCTGGCGGTGGCATTCGGAGGCTGACAGGAACTGGGGTGTTTTCGCCTGAGGTGCAGCCCGCTGCTGTTCTGCTCGTGTGAGCAGTCATGGTCCGATCGGCGTGCGTGTGTCCAACCACTCGCCCAACCCGGAGAGGTGGACATGTGCCGGAACGGGGACTGCCCGATAGCGGTGTGTGAGCGGCTGGTTTACGTAAGGCCGGTTGGCGGCGGACTTTCAGGACGGCGACGTTGCGGTAGGACGTCATTGACCGTGCGGGGTTTACGGGGAGGCTTGGGTGGGGCGTTCCTCGCTCTTGAGGGTGGTGCCGACCGTCCACAGCTCCGGGTTGATCTCGTTGACCATCACGCGGACGGAGTTCAGTGGGGCGTCGAGGGTGCGGGAGACCGTCGCGGCGACCTCGCGCAGGCAGTTTTGGACAGCGGTGCGGTCTCGGCCGGCGACCATGTTGATGGTGACGATGGGCATTTTCTTCTCCGGTCTCCGCCCCGCGGGGCGAGTGGGGTGGGCGTGCGGTGTGGTCAGAGGTAGCTGTCTCGTGGTTTTCGGGCATGGCCTGCCGCGCTGCCCAGGGTTTGGCTGGGTGGGGCGCTCCGTTCGTGCCGACGGGTCGGCACTCTTTCTGGGGTGGGGCGCCGTTGGTCTGTGCGGGCGGAAGGCCGTCCCGGGGTCCCGGAACGGCCTTCCGTCCCGGGAGCCAGCCGGGGAGTTGCTGTCAGCTCAAAGCCGGGACGGGCTCCGTGGTGGTTGCCTTGGTGGTGATGGCTGCGGCGACGGCTTTGCCGAGGTCTTCGGTGGTGGCGTGGCCGCCCATGTCGGGGGTCAGGGCCTGGGTGCCGCTGACGAGCACCTTTTCCATGGCGGTGGTGATGGCGGTGGCGGCGTCGGCTTCGCCGAGGTGGTCGAGCATCATGGCCGCGGCCCAGATCTGTCCGATGGGGTTGGCGATGCCCTTCCCGGCGATGTCGGGGGCGGAGCCGTGGACGGGTTCGAAGAGGCTGGGGTGCTTGCGTTCGGGGTTGATGTTGCCGCTGGGGGCGATGCCGATGGTTCCAGTGCAGGCCGGTCCCAGGTCGGAGAGGATGTCGCCGAAGAGGTTGCTGGCCACGACCACGTCGAACCAGTCGGGGTGCATGACGAAGTTCGCGGTGAGGATGTCGATGTGGTACTTGTCCACGTCGATGTCGGGATAGGCGGCGGCCATGGCTTCGACCCGCTCGTCCCAGTACGGCATGGTGATGGAAATCCCGTTGCTCTTCGTCGCCGAGGTCAGGTGCCGTTTGGCCCGGGTTTGGGCGAGGTCGAAGGCGTACTTGAGGATGCGGTCAACACCGGTGCGGGTCATCACGGTTTCCTGCATCACGGTTTCCCGGTCGGTGCCTTCGAACAGTCTCCCGCCGATGCTGGAGTACTCGCCCTCGGTGTTCTCCCGCACGACGTAGAAGTCGACGTCACCGGGTGTGCGCCCGGCCAGGGGGCTGGGGACTCCGGGCAAGAGCTTGACCGGGCGCAGGCTGACGTACTGGTCGAAGTGGCGGCGGAACTGCAGGAGACTGCCCCACAACGAGATGTGGTCGGGGACGACCTCGGGCCAGCCGACGGCCCCGAAGAAGAGGGCGTCGAACTTATTGAGCTGTTCGAACCAGCCGTCGGGCAGCATCGTGCCGTGCTGGGTGTAGTAGGCCGCCGAGGCGAAGTCGAAGTGCTCGTACTCGAGGTTCAGGTCGAAGGCGGAGGCGACCGTGTCCAGGACGCGCAGGCCTTCGGGCACGACTTCGGTGCCGATGCCGTCGCCGGGGATGACGGCAATGCGGTGGGTGTTCGACATCAGATTCTGTTCCTTGTTCTGTGCTGTGGAGGTGCGGGCGTTGGGGGTCAGCGGTCCACGGGGTGGGCCGGTTCGCGGCTGGCGAGGACGTCGATGACGGCTTGGGCTGCGGCCAGCCCGGCGCGTGCCCGGGCCTCGACGGTCTGGCCGGCGAGGTGGGAGGTGATGGTGACGTTCTCCAGGGCGCGCAGCGGGCTGTCATCGGGCAGGGGTTCGGTCTCGAGCACGTCCAGGGCGGCGGCGGCGATGGTCCCCTTACCCAGGGCGTCAGCCAGGGCGTGTTCGTCCACCAGGGATCCGCGGGCGGTGTTGATCAGCACCGCGGTGGGCTTCATCGACTGCAGTCGGGAGGCGTCGATGAGCCGCTGGGTGGCTGTGCCGGCCCGGGTGTGCAGGGATAGGTAGTCGGCGGTGCCGATGACGGTGTCCAGATCGGTGAACTGCACGGAGGGGTCATCGGCGTCGGGGTGGGAGGTGCTGACGAGGACGGTCATCCCCGGGGCGAGGCCGAGCCGGGCGGTGGCGCGGCCGCTGGGACCGTAGCCGATGATGCCCAGGGTGGCACCGCGCAGTTCGTGGCCAGCTTCACGGGGCCAGTGGCCGGCCCGCACGGCGGTGGTGACCTCGGTCAGACGGCGGGCGGCCATGATGATCAGCCCGATTGTCAGCTCGGCCACGGAGTGGTGGTTGGTGCCGGGGGCGTTGCACACCCGGATGCCGCGGGCGGCGGCGGCGGGCACGTCGATGGAGTCGTAGCCCACACCGCTGCGGGCTAGGACCTTCAGGCGGTCGGCGGCGGTGAGCATGTCAGCGGTGACCGGTTCGCTGGCCAGGATGGCCCCGTCGATGCCGGTCAACAATGCTGCCCGGTCTTCGTCTCGCCGGGCCCCGGTGGACGGGGAGTGGATGGGCTCGTGGCCGTGCTGGCGCAGGAGTCGGTCGACGTCATCGCCGGGGACAAGGTAGTCGGTGGTGATCAGGATGCGTGCCACGGTCTCTTGCGCTCTCTTACTGCTGTGCTGGGTGCGGATAGGGGGGTGGGCCGCCGCTGCGCCCCGGTGAGCGTGGGCTTGCCGGGGCGCAGCGGGTACTGCGGTGGAGTTGGTGGTCTTAGACCTTGTCCTGGCTCAGCTCGCGCTGCTCCGTGGCCAGGTGCACGTCCGGCTCCGGTACGGGGGCCAGGTCCTTGGTGGGCCGTTCGGCCAGGACGGCTTTGGCCCGGTTGGAGTCGTAGTCCTTCTCCCACTTGCCCACGACCACGGCGGCCATGACGTTGCCCAGGACGTTGATGAAGACCCGGCCTTCGTTGAGCAGGCGGTCGATGCCGACGATCAGCGCCAGGGCGGCCAACGGAATGTTGCCCACCGAGCTGAGCGTGCTGGCCAGGACGATGAAGGCGCCGCCGGCGATGCCGGCTGTGCCCTTGCTGGTGAGCATCATGACCCCGACCATGACCAGCTGCTGTTCCCAGGACAGGTCCATGCCCACGGCCTGGGCCAGGAACACCGAAGCCATGGTGAGGTAGACGGCCGAGCCGTCCAGGTTGAAGGAGAACCCTGCGGGGATGACGATGCCCACGGTGGACTTGCCCACTCCCATCGTCTCGAGCTTCTTGATCAGCTGCGGGAGCACGGCCTCGCTGGAGCAGGTGCTCAGCGCGATCAGCAGCTCGGCCTTGAAGTAGCGCATCACGGCGAAGATGTTGAGCTTGCAGAAGTAGGCGATGATCCCCAGCACTACCAGCACGTAGGCGATGCAGGTGGCGGTGAACAGCAGGATGAGGTAGCCCAGCTGCTGGAGGCTTTCGGCGCCGTAGTTGCTCACCACCGCGGCCAGGGCACCGAAAGTGCCGATGGGGGCCAGGCGCATGACCCATCCGACGATCTTGAACACGACCGTGGACAGGGCCTGGATGCCGCGGGTGAGCAAGGCCCCGGACTCGCCGGAGACGTTCATGGCAGCGCCGAAGATGATCGAGACCATCAGCGCGGCGAGGATGGTGTGGCCGGTCAGGGCCCCGAACAGCGACTCAGGGATGATGTTGTTGACGAACTCGATGCCGCTGAAGCCTTCGCTGGCGGTGGCCGGGACGCTGCTGGCGTCCAACTTTGAGGGGTCGATGTTCATGCCTTCACCGGGACGGAAGACGTTGGCGACGACCAGGCCGATGAGCATCGACACCAGCGACAGGACGATGAAGTAGCCCAGGGCCTTGACGCCGATGCGCCCGGCTTTGCGCAGGCTGTCCATGGAGGCGATGCTCAGGGACACGACGCAGAAGACGACCGGGATGACGATCATCTTCACCAGGGCGATAAACCAGTCGCTCAAGGGGTTGAGCTGGGCTCCGACGTCGGGGATGAGCAGGCCGACGGCGATGCCCAGCACGGCGCCGAGGACCACCTGGAACCACAGCTCCCCGAGCAGTCGCCGGAAACGTGACGGGCTTGTGGTCCTGCGGGACACGGTCCCGGTGGTGTTGTGGGTAGGGCTTGAGTTCATGCTCAGTGCGCTCCTTGCACAGCAATGGGGAAGCTGACGGTGGTGTTGACCAGTGGCGGCCACGCGAGCAAGCCCCAAACGGTGCGGGCTCGGAAGGCCGGTCCCGGGCGGCCGCAGGCCCGGGACCGGCACAGGTAATCAGTTGTGCAGGGCGCTGAGGACCTTGTAGAACTCCGCCTTGCCTTCCAGGCCGATGCCGGGCAGGTCGCCAGGGGCCACGCGGCTGTTGACGACGACGGCGTCGTCGGTGAAGCCGCCGGTGGGCTGGAACTCCCCGGGGTAGGACTCGTTGCCGCCCAGCTTCAGGGCCGCGGCGATGTGCAGGGAGAACTGGTGTCCGCCGTGCGGGATGCAGCGGCGGGAGGACCAGCCGTGCTGGGCGAGCATGTCCAGCACACGGCGGTACTCCGTCAGCCCGTAGCTCAGGGCCGGGTCGACCTGGATGTAGTCGCGGTCCGGGCGCATGCCGCCGTAGCGGATGAGGTTGCGGGCGTCGTGGACGGAGAAGAGGTTCTCGCCGGTGGCGATGGGGTTCTTGTAGTGCTCCGACAGGGCCGCGTTAAGGGCGTAGTCCAGCGGGTCGCCGACCTCCTCGTACCAGAACAGCCCGTACTGGTCGATGGCCTTGCCGTACTCCAGGGCCGTCTGCAGGTCGAACTTGCCGTTGACGTCCACCGCCAGGCGGGACCCGTCGCCGTCCAGGCACTTCAGGACCGCTTCGATGCGGGTGAGGTCATCGGCCAGGTCGGTGCCACCGATCTTCATCTTCACCACGTCGTAGCCGGCATCGAGGAACCCGCGCATCTCGTGCTGGAGGTCTTCCAGGGTCTTGCCCGGGGCGTAGTAGCCACCGGCAGCGTAGACGAAGACGTCCTTGTCCGGGTTGCCGTCACCGTAGTGATCGGAGATCCAGCGGTAGAGCGGGACCCCGGCGATCTTGGCGGCCAGATCGTGCAGGGCCATGTCGACCACACCCACGGCCACCGACCGCTCCCCGTGGCCGCCGGGCTTCTCGTTGCTCATCATCAAATCCCAAGCCTTCTCGGGCGAGAGCTCACCGTGCTCGTCCATGAGATCCTCGGCCGGGGCGTTGAGCACGCGCGGGAGCATGCGCTCCTTCAGGATGCCAGTGGCGTTGTACCGGCCGTTGGAGTTGAAGCCGTAGCCGACCAGAGGCTTGCCGTCGACGATCACGTCACTGACCAGCGCCAGGATGGTGCAGTCCATCTTGCTGAAGTCGATGTAGGCGTTGCGCATCGAGGAGCTGATCGGGATGGTGTCGACGTGGGCGGAAACGATTCTCATGGGTCTCTTCCTGACGAGGTGGATCTTATAAGGGTCTTATAAGATGTGCTGGACACTACACTGGGCGTGATGCAGGGCACAAGCCCTGCGGAGAGGAATAAGAGAGCGATGTCACAATGAGCACGACGAAGGTCTCCTCGAGCAAGGGCGCGATCGCCTACAGCGAGTTGCGCCGCCGCATCCTCTCCGGCGATCTGGCCCCCGGCTCACGGCTGTCGCAGTACGACCTGGCTGAAGAATTGGGCATGAGCATCACGCCCCTGCGCGAGGCGGTGCGGCAGCTGGCCAGCGAGGACTGGGTGGAGGTCGACACCCACCGCGACGTGCGCGTGGCACCGATGAGCGCCTCCGAAGCACGTCAGCTCCTGGAGGTCCGGCTGTCCCTGGAACCCTCCGCCACCGAGCTGGCCGCCCTGCGTCGCACCGACAAGGAAATCGAGGTGATGAAGGCGGCGGCCGAAGAGCTCCTGCCTGTCACCCGCACCTGGGGTGACGAAGCCGTGACGGCTCACCGGGCGTTCCACCGGGCCATCTACCTCGCCTCGCACAACAACGTGATGATCAGGCTGCTGGACGACCTGTGGGACAAGTCCGACCGGTACCGCCGGATCGGGCTGGAACTTCCCGCCGGCGACGAACCACGCACCCTCGACCTCAACCAGCACCACCAGCTCCTGGAACTGGTCATCGCCGGGGACGGGCCTGCCGCCGCGGAGCTGGCACGCACCCACATCCTCAACAGCCTCACGGCTGCCGTCACCGGCGCCCTCGAAGCCCGTGAGAGCGGACCGCTGCAGCTGTCGTACCGCTCCTACACCGGCTGACCCAAAGCCCCTGGGCGGTGAGAACCGCGGAATAGCCTCTCAACTGCGAAGAGCCCAGATGGCTGAGGGGTGCAACTTACAAGGTTGCGCCCCTCAGTACTCGCTTCATCATGCGCTGAGCTGCCGGTGGCAGATCCGGCCGCTGGCCAGCTGCAACAACCCGAGGCGGAGGCCGGCTGGCCTGCGCCGAGCAGCTGCGAAGCAGGGAAGCGTGGCTGCGGGTGCTGACTCTGGGGGAGACGTGGACACGGCCACCCCGATGGGGTCGATGGTCTTCACCGTTATGGCGGCCCTGGCGCAGATGGAGCTGGGGATCAAGCGGGAGCGGATCACCGACTCGGTGGCCAGGCGCCGGGCGGCCGGCAAGGACCTGGGCGGGCGGCGCCAAACCTTCACCGACTCCCAGATCCGCAACGCCCTGCGGCTGATCGAGGGTAGGAGCCGGCCACTCAGGTGGCACGGGACCTCGGGATGTCGAGGGCCACCCTCTACCGGCGCAGCCGGGAGTTGCCCTTGCTGACTCCCTGAATGTGCGCGTTCTCTGGGCAGGCGGTGTGAATAGCCTCCAGTGGAGCCTGCGGGGTAGGAGCAGAGGGTTGGCATCACCAAGGGCGCCTAGCCAGTTCGTGCTGGGTGGGGGAAGATGATGTCAAGGAACTAACGTCAGACGATTCACGGTCCATGGGCGCCGGCGAGGGTATGAAGACTTTGGAGAACGGCATTTTCCCCTTCGGCTTGGGACGGGTGAACGACGAGTCTGTCTCCAAGCTGGCAGACAGCGTGGTGCAGCAGCTGGAGATGGCTTTGGCCGTCGGATTGCTTACTGATGGTCAGCGGTTGCCCAGTGAGATGGAGCTGGCCAACGAGTTGGGGGTCTCGAAGGTGACCCTGCGCCAGGCGCTGACCGAGCTGCGGAACAAGGGCCTGATTGAGACCCGCCGCGGGCGTGGAGGTGGCAGCTACGTCCAGGACGCCAGTGCGACCAGCCGTGGACGGGCCGAGGAGCAACTGCGGGCTAAGAGCACGGAGGAGCTGCGTGATCTCGGGGATCTGACGGCCGCGGTGACCGGGGCAGCGGCGAGACTGGCTGCTTTACGGGCCTTGCCGGAGGATCTGGACCGGTTGGAGGCGCTGGAGCGGGCCTTTGCCGAGGCCACCACCGATGACGGGCGGCGCCGCGCCGACAGCCGCCTGCATATCGAGCTCGGGGTGGTGGCGCAGTCGTTGCATCTGTCCACGACCATCATCCAAACCCAGGGTCAGATGGCTCCGTTGTTGTGGGTGCCGGGCAGCCCAGCAGTGGAGGAGTCGGTGCGGGAGCATGCGCTGATCGTGTCCGCGATCCGTGAGGGCGAGGCGACGGTGGCCCAGCAGCGGGCGATCGAGCACTGCGAACGGGAGACCCGGGTCTTGATCGATCGGCACCTGACGTTGGTGACGACATGAACGAGGGGATGCGTATGGGCGCACCACAGGATGAGCTGACGGGGCTGGCCGCCGAGATCACCGGGCACCTTCACCGGACCGTGGATGAGCTGGCGCAGATCCGCGCCGACGTACAGGTGCTGCTGGAGGCGGTGGAGCACCAGGGGCGTCGGCCCTCCCGGGACGATCTGGGCGGCATCCGGGAAGCATTACAGGCCTGTCTGCGCCGCGAGGACTCTCCCATGGATGGCATCGGCATGGCTGCTGCCGTGGGCTATCTGATCGACAGCGACTACTGGCTGGAATGGTGGCGACACGACGGGCGGGGAGGCTTGGAGTTCGTCGCTCACAACCTCAACCCCCACCGGGATTCCTTCTACGACTACTCCGCCCGCAGCCGGTTCTCCACCCCGGCCTCCTCGGGCTCACCGACGATCACCGGGCCCTACATCGACCTGGGCGGCACGAACTCCTACACGGTGACGGTCTCCGTGCCGGTGTTCACCTCCTCTGGCTTCGCCGGCATCGCCGGTGCGGACATCGCTGCCGGCCGGTTCGAACGACGCCTCCTTCAGGCCGTGGGCAGCCGCACCGCGGTGGTGCTGACCAACGCGGCCCTGCGGGTGATCGCCTCCAACACGGCCCGCTACCTGCCCGGAGACCTGCTGCGCGGGCACAGCATGGACCGGTGGACCCGGGTGGAGCTGGGCGGTGAGCTGTTCTCCCCGCAGATGGCCTGGCAACTGTTCTCCCCAGCGCCATAGGACCCGTCCGCAGTACGGGGTACTGGCCTTGCAACGACACCACCCCGCCCCCCCAAAAGGGGGCGGGGTGGGCGGTCCGGGGGCGCGGGTGGCAAACCATCGCGTGTCCCGGCCCGGGGGTAAAATTCCCCCAACTTCCGGGCGACGGTTGCAGGGCCCGCAGGGGTTTGCCGCCGCGCCCGGGGTCAGGTCCGGGCGATCTCGTCCGGGATCTTCTCCTCCACCAGCTCCCCGTTGGTGGGCACGTGCTGGTGGGTGTGGGTGCGGTACTCGGTGGGGCCGATGACCCCGTTTTGGCGGTCTTTGGCCTCCAGGACCCGGGCGTAGGGCAGAGCCAGCCAGATCCCCAGCAGGATCCCGATGACCCCGCCGGAGAGCTTGCCGACGATCAGCGGGAAGACCATGTTGGGCTGGAAGTTGGCGCTGAAGGCCAGGTGGTCGCCGAAGGTGAAGGCCGCGCACACGGCGAAGGCGATGGCCAGGACCTTGTCGCGCGGGGGCATGTAGTTCACCACTCGGAACAGGGCCAGGATGTTGGCCGCCCCGGCGAGGATGCCGGCCGCCCCTTCTTCGCTGAAGCCCAGCCGCTTGCCGACCTTCTCCAGGGGCACGGCCAGCCAGGTGCGGATGGCGTAGACCATGGGGAAGGCCCCGGCGAGCATCACCCCGATGTAGCCGGCGACTTCCAGGGCGCGGAACTGGTCCTCGGCGTCGGCGATGAACGGGGCCAGGGGCCAGGGGCCGAAGACGTCGAAGATGTTGGTGAAGTACTGCACGACGGAGACCGCCAGGGCCAGTTTGATCAACGCGTCCAGCACCCGGCCGAAGGTGATGAAGAGGCGCACCATCGCCTGGGAGAAGAACCGTAGGCCGATGGCCAGGCCCACCACGACGATGGCCAGCGGCACCAGGTTGAGCAGAATCTGGTCCAGGGGCAGGTCGAAGGGCGTGGTCGAGGGGGAGGTGGTGGAGATGTCGCTGCGCAGCGGGGTGGCTCCGGTCTGCAGCAGCAACGTGATGATGAAGACGGCGAAGGGAATGGCCAGCAGGCCTGACATCACGCCCAGGGCCATGTACTTGTGATCACGCTTTTCCAGCATGGCCAGCCCGACGGGGATGGAGAAGATGATGGTGGAGCCGGCGGTCAGGCTGGCGGCGAAGGCCATGATCCAGGCCCCGTGGCTGCCGGCGGTCTCAAAGGCCAGGTGGTAGCCGCCCATGTCCCCGGCGATGAGGGTGGTCGCGGCCAGGGCCGGATCGGCGTGCATCCAGGCGTAGACGGGGGCGAGGTAGGTAGTGATCAGCTGGCTCAGGACGGGAATGAAGACCATGATCCCTGCCACGGGCAGGAAGATCGGTCCGATGGAGTAGATCCCTTCCTTGAACTCCTTGCCGAAGCCTTTGTCGTCGTTGATGATCGCGCACACGGCGCCGATGAGCAGGAAGCCCATCATGATGTAGATGATGACCTGGCCGATAACGTCCATGGTGGGTACCGGTGACTTTCGGGCGGGGTCGGCGACCCCCTTGACTGGGGCCGCCGACCAGGTGGCAGGGAAGGGGTCTCAGCCGAGGAGGGCTCGGGTGTGGTCGTTGAGGAAGATCCCGCGCGGGTCGAACTCCCGGCGCACCTGCAGGAAGCTCTCCAGCTGCGGGTACAGCACCTCGAGGCGTTCCCGGGTCATGAAGTGAATCTTGCCCCAGTGGGCGCGGGCGTCGAACTGCTGCAACGTGGCGTCGACATCACGCAGGTAGGGCCAGTAGTTAGTGCCCGGGGCCCCGGAGACGGAGATGACGGTGGTGTCGCACTGGTAGAAGGGCGAGAGGTAGCCCTCGTCCTGCTTCACCCACCGCACTTCCATGGGGTACTTCTGGTCGGAATGGACCGTGTGGATGAGGTCCTGGACGGCCTCGACGGCTTCCAGGCCCCGCTCGACGGGCACGTAGTACTCCAGCTCGTGGAACGGGATCATGAAGCCACCGGGGTAGACCCGGTAGGAGCGGTCGCGACGGGCGCCCTCGGTGAGGTCGATATCGGAGTCGTCGATCTGAACGGGGTTGTAGCGCTTGGTGTAGCTGCGGTTGGTCATGGCCTCCCCGGCCGGGGTGGGCAGCTCGTAGAGCCCGGCTGATTCCTCGCCCGGGCACCACAGGAAGGAGTAGTGCCGGTTGCCGGCGATGTCCTCCTGCCAGGTGGAGCGGGTCTGCTCCCAGGTGGGGTAGGTGATCTGCTCCTGCAGGTAGTACCGGTCCACGACCTGCAGCTCGACCTCCAGGAAGATCCCCAGGGTGCCCAGGGCCACCTGCGCGGCCCGCAGCTCGTTCAGCTGGTCCTCGCCGATCTCCACGATTTCGCCGTGGCCGTTGATCAGGCGCACCCACCGCAGGGCGGAAGAGAAACAGCCCAGCTCGATGCCCGACCCGTGGGTCCCGGTGGAGATGGCCCCGGAGATCGACTGCTTGTCGATGTCCCCCTGGTTGGCCAGGCCCAGGCCCTGCTCCCACAGCTGGTCGCCGAAGGCGTGGATGGGGGTACCGCCCTTGGCGCGGACCCGGCGGCGGGCGGTGTCGGTGCCGGTGATCCCGGACAGCGCGGACAGGTCCATCAGCACCCCCCGGTGTGCACCAGCGGGGTGAAGGAATGCCCGGCGCCCACCGCGCGCACCGACAGGCCCTCCTTGATCGCAAAACGCACCGCGTCCAGGGCTTCCTGCTCGGTGCGCGGGCGCACCGTGTAGGCCGGGGTCGCGCTCTGATTGCCGCCCCAGTTGGACCAGGTCTTCTGCGTCTCGAACGGGATGGGCGGGGTGAAGCTGTTCTGCAGCGGGTTCACGGGTACCGCGGTGGTGTCAGTCATGGTGGTCTCCAGATGAGTGCGAGGCGTCAGGCGCCGTGGTGGATCATGACGTGCTTGGTGCGCGAGAAGTCCTCCAGGGCGTAGAGGGACAGATCCCGGCCGTAGCCCGAGCCCTTGAAACCGCCCCAGGGGACCTCACAGGCCAGCACCAGGTGGGAGTTGACCCACACGGTGCCGAAGTCCAGCTGCCTGGGCACCGACAGGGACCGGGCGCTGTCGGTGGTCCACACGGAGGCCGACAGCCCGTAGGGGGTTTCGTTGGCGCGGGCGATGGCCTCGTCATCGGTGCTGAAGGTCTCCACCGACACGACCGGGCCGAAGATCTCGGTGCTGGCCAGCTCCGCCCCAGCGGGCACCTCGGTGATGACGGTGGGCTCGATGAAATACCCCGGGCCCTCGATGGCCTCACCCCCCACGGCGATGCGCAGCCCGGCGGCCTTGGCCTCCGCCAGGGCCTGCTGGACCCGCTCGAAGTGCCCCTTGGAGATCATGGAGCCGACCTCCACGTCCTGCCCGGTCCCCGGGGCGCCGACCGTGATGGCCTGCACTTCGCGCACCAGCAGCTCGGTGAACTCCTCCGCCACGGACTCGTGGACCAGCACCCGGCAGGCGGCCCCGCACTCCTGCCCGGCGTTCCAGAACCCCGCGGTGCGCACCCCCTCGGCGACGGCCTTCAGGTCGGCGTCGGCGAAGACGACCACCGGGGCCTTGCCACCCAGCTCCAGGTGGACCCGCTTGACGCTGCCGGCGGCGGTAGCGGCGACCTTCTGCCCGCTGCCCACGCTGCCGGTGATCGCCACCAAATCCACGTCGGGGTGATCGGACAGGCGCTGCCCCACCACCCTCCCGGCGCCGGTGACGATGTTGAACACCCCGGCCGGTAGCTCCCCGGCGATGAGCTCGGCCAGCTTCAGGGTCGACAGCGGGGTCTGCTCCGAGGGCTTGAGCACCAGCGTGTTGCCCGTGGCCAGGATCGGGGCGATCTTCCAGGCGGCCATCAGCAGCGGGTAGTTCCACGGGGTGATGACCCCCACCACGCCCACCGGCTCGCGCAGGATCACCGAGGTGTGGCCTTCGGCGTAGTCCCCGGCCGCCAGAGAGGTCAGCGTCCTCGCCGCCCCGGCGGTGAAACGGAAGGTGTCGATGGTGCTGGTGAGATCGTCCTCGGCCACTGCCTCGGGCTTACCGGTGTTGAGCGCCTCCAACGCCTCCAGCACCTCGTGGTTGGCCTCGATGATCCCCGCGATTCGGTGCAGGGCATCGGAGCGCTCCTTCGGGGTGGTCCCCGCCCACGCCTTCTTCACGGCCACGGCCGCGGCCACCGCCGCGTCGACGTCCTCCACGCTGCCCGAGGGCACCGAGGTGATCACGGTCCCCGTCGCGGGATCCTCGATCTCGATGCTCTCCGTGGACGTGCTCGGCACGAACGCCCCGCCGATGAAGTGCCCGCTCGGGGGCAGCTGCGGCTCCGCAAGCCCCTGCCCCTGGGAGCGTCGGACGGAGAACCGCTCAGTCTCAGCAACAGTCATGGAAGTTCCGCTTCTTTCTGCGTGCCTGGTCACGGGCCTGTCCGCCCGTGACTCCTGTGATGCCGGTCACTCGATGGTGACACAAATCATGCCCTGGAGCAATGAAGACTACCTTTAGACCTTTTAGTTGCTGTGTGCGCCTCGTCAACCTGCGGTTACCTGTCCCAGCGACCCCGCCCAGGGGGCGCCCACTCGCGGACATGCGCCGAGGCGGCCACGCGTTGCGGACCGTCAGTCGTCCACCTGTGGCGTGCCAGAGGCCGGTGCCACCCCCCCCGTCGACCATGGGGTGTCTGGCGGACGGGCGTCGCGTCCGGCCTTTGATAAAGCGATCGCCGCGATCCAGGAGGGGGACACCCTGGTGATCATCACGCTGGATCCTCTAGGGCGGTCGACGCAGAACATGCTGACCTTCGCCGAGCAACTGCGGGGCCGGGGGCGCCGGGTTGCGGGTGCTCGACCTCGGTGGAGGAGACGGGGACACGCACACCCCGATGGGCTCCATGGTCTTCACCGTCATGGCGGCGCTGGCGCAGATGGAGCTGGAGATCAAGCGGGAGCGGATCACCGACTCGGTGGCCACGCGGAGAGTGGGCGACAAGGACCTGGGTGGTCGGCGCCAGACGTTCACCGACTCTCAGATCCGCAGCGCCTTGCGTCTGATCGAGGCCGGGGAGCCGGCCACTCAGGTGGATCGCGAACTGGGAATGTTCCGGGCCACCCTCTATCGGCGCATTCGAAAGTTGCCTTTGCCCGTTCTTGGAAACGCGTGACTTTTAGTAGCTCATGAAGCGGCTGCCGCCCCTAGCGGGCAGGCTTGGACTGCGGTCGCTTCTGCGTGGTTTGTAGGAGTAGATCCTCCGTGGCGGTGCCGTACGGCGTCTAAATGTTAGGGGCCCTCTAGGTGTACCCGGTCACTGGGTTGGTCGCAGGCGGCTGATCGGTGGGTGGCCTTCGAGTGCGCTGTGACGCCTGCCAGTGTTGTAGTGCTCGACCCACGGGGCAAGAGCAGCGCCGCGTTCGTCGTTGCTGGTGAAGACCTGCCGGTAGGCCCACTCAGTGGCCAGGGTGCGGTTGAACCGCTCCACCTTCCCGTTCTGCCAGGGGCAGTGCGGGCGGATGAACACCTGCTTGGCGCCCAGGGTAGTGATGACCTCGCGCACGGCCGTGGAATGGCGGTAGGCCCAGGCGTTGTCGGTCATCACCCGCTGGATCTTCTCGATCCCGCAGTCGGCGAAATAGGCCGCGGCCCGGGCCAGGAACCCCGCGCACGTGGCGCCCTTCTCATCGGCCAGGATCTCGGAGTACGCCAGTCTGGAATGGTCATCGACCAGTGAGTGAACGTAGTCGAACCCGACCCGGGTGCCGTGGTCCCGAGTGAGGCTGCCCTGGGCGCGGCCGATCGCCCGCCAGCCGCCGCCGTCTTCGGATCCGGCCGAGCTTCTTCACATCCATGTGCACCAGCTCCCCGGGCCGGTCGCGTTCGTAGCGCACCGCGGTGGCCTTCGAGGCCCGGATGAGCTGGCCGGTGAGTCGGTCCAGCTCCCGCAGGTACGGGACCCGGTGGCGGCGCAGAATCCGCCCCACCGTGCGCGGGGCCAGTCCCAGCTCGGGGCCGAGCCAGTCCTGACCCCGCCGGGTGGTGCGGCGCAGCGCCAGCACCTGCTGCTCGACCTCGGGCCGGGTGCGGGTCGGGGTGGTGTGCGGGCGACAGGACCGGTCGTGCAGGCCGGCCTCACCCTCGTGCTCGTAGCGGGCGATCCAGGTCGCCACGCACTTGCGGGACACACCCATGGCCGCGGCGATGTGCGCCTTGGGCATCCCGGCCTGGTGGCGCTGCACGATCAGGAGCCTGCCGTGGACGGTGGTGCGGGCATTACCGTGGGACATGGGAGCCTCCGTGGTGGATGTGGGCCTTCGACAAGCCACACCCCACCCGGAGGCTCTCCTCACGTCAACACCGCGCTACCAATCTCCTGCCCGGGTACATCTAGGGCGTCGACGAATCGCCCCAGAGCGCGGTCTTTGGTGACCGTGCCGGCGGGAAAGATTCGGCCGTTCATGCACAGATAGACGCTGGGAGGCAGTGTTTGGGCGGCAACCAGTGCGGCGCCGATGTTGAAGGGTGCGTCACTGAAACGCATGGCGGCTGGTTGCATGGCCCCGGTAAGCACGACGGTCATTGCCGAGCCTGGTCCGAGGTGCCGTAGCAGGTGGGTGGCGGTGTCGGTCATGGTGTCGGTGCCGTGAGTGATGAGGATCCGTCGGGTGCCCGACTGGTGGAGTTCACTGATCCGAGTCGCCACCAGGGCGCGGTCGGCATCGGTGATCTCCAGGCTGTCCTTGGCCAGGACGGGTTCGACGGTGAGGTCCAGGTGCACTCCTGCTTCGTCCAGGATGGCCGCGATGGGGGGGGGACCGATGTCCAGGTCCCCGGCCACGCTGTAGCGCTTGTCGATCGTGCCCCCGGTGGCCAGCACGACCAGGGACGGCGCGCCGTCCTTGGGTGCGGGGTGGCCACTGTGCGGTCCGTCGTCTCCGGCTGTGGCGTCGGTCTGGTGGCGGGGCGTGCTGGTGTTCTCGCTCATCTGATCTCTTCGGGCGTTCGAGCTGGTTCGTGAAGGACGGACAGGTCACCCCTCGGGGGTGATGTCCGGGGGGTGGAGACGCAGGTGCCGGTGGGGGAAGAGTCGGTGGACCGGCCACCCGTGCCGGCGCAGTGCGGACCCGGGTGAGCGGTGGATCCGTCCGTGAGGGCGCCTCTGCTGCCTGCGTCGGTTGCAGTCCGGCGGTCCTCAGCCCAGTGCGGCGATGGCTTGGACCTCGACGGCCGCCCCGTAGTGCAGGTCGCTGGCCCCGGCAACGGCCCGGGCGGGACGGTGGGCCCCGACCCACTCGGCGTAGATCGCGTCGAAGGCCGGCCACTGGGCGAGGTCGGTGATGTAGACCGTCACCGACACCAGCCGGGTCCGGTCGGTGCCGGCCCTAGCCAGGCACCGGTCGAGGTTGTGCAGCACCTGCCGGGCCTGGGTCTCGAAGGGGTGATCGGCCAGCGGGGTGCCGTCGGCGTCCAGGGGCAACTGCCCGGAGATGTAGGCCAGCCCGGCGTGGATCGCCAGGTGGGAGTAGTGCCCCAGGGGTTCGATCAGCTCCGGGCTGTCGCGCAGCTCGATGGTGGTGGACTTCTGCTCGGCGGTGCTGGTGTGGATCGCGGGCGCGGCGGTGGGGTTGTTCATGGGTTTGTCTTCCGTGGGTTCGTGGTGGTGGTCCGGTGCTGACCTGGCAGCCTGGTGCGGGGGTCAGGGGGCGGGGGTGTGGCCGCCGGCGGCAAGGTCGGGGTCGAAGACGGTGGCCATCTTCTCGGCTGATTTCAGTCCGCTGCCGGTGAGCACGACCACGGTGGTCTCATGGGCGCTGATGGTGCCGTTGGCCAGGAAGTGGTCCAGGGCGGCGGCGGCCACGCTGCTGGTGGGCTCGGCGTACAGGCCCCGGGAGGCCAGCTTGCGCACCGCGGTCCGGATCTGCTCATCCGACACCGCCACCGCGGCCCCATTCGAGCGGGCAATGGCGGCGACGGTCTCGGGCAGCCGGACCGGGTGGGCGATGGAGGCCCCTTCCGCGATCGTGGGCACCCGCTGGCCCCGGCTGGCCGGATCGGTGCCGTTGAAGGTGTCGACGATGGTGGCCCAGTGCTCGGGCTGCCCGACCAGCAGCCGGGGGCGGTGGCTGATCTGCCCGGCCTCCAGCAGCTCGGTGAAGGCGGTGTCGCAGCCCAGGATGTTGCTGCCGGCCCCGGCCACGAGTACGACGTTGTCCGGGGCTCGGAAGCCGAGGTCCTCCCACATCTCGTAGGCGATGGTCTTGGTGCCCTGCAGGAAGAACGGGTGCCAGTTGTGGCTGGCGTAGGGGATCTGGGCGGACTGGCGGATCGCCTCCTCGGCCACCTGGTCGCGGGTGCCGCCGACGAGTTCAATGTCCGCCCCATAGGCGCGAGCCTGCAGGATCTTCGCCGCCGAGGTCGCCGCCGGCACGATGATCTTCGCCCGGATCCCGGCCGCGGCCGCGTAGGCGGCCACCGAGGAGCCTCCGTTGCCGGAGCTGTCCTCCAGCACCTGGGTGGCCCCCAGCGCTTTCAGGTGCGAGACCATCACCGAGACCCCGCGGTCCTTGAAGCTGGAGGTGGGGTTGAACCACTCGAGCTTGAAGTGCACCGTCTGCCCACCCCACTCCAGGGGCACCGTCGGGGTGCATCCCTCACCGAGGCTGACCCGGTGGCCCGGATCGACCGGGATCGCGGCCTGGTAGCGCCACAGGGACCGCTCTGAGGTGACGATGTGCTCCGGGGTGAGCCCGGGCACGGGGCTCAGGGCCAGGGGGGTCTCATCGGCCCCGCGCCAGCGCGGGTCGGTGAGCTCGTACCGGGCCCCGCTGCGGTCGGAGAGGAACGGGGAGGTCGTCTCGGTGCTGTCGGTCACGGCGACTCTGCTTCCTGGGGATCGGGACAACGGCGTGGCCGGGGCAGTGCTCTTCGGGCCGAGGCCACGAGCTGGGCTGCAGCTGCGGCCTGACGGTTTCGCTGCGGGTGCTGCCGGGGCCATTGGCCCCACGCCTATGGATGATGAAGGACCCGCCTCTCACCCGGTCGACTCTCCCCGTCAGGGGCCTCAGACGTCGAGCTCGGCGAGTGAACACAGCGACCTGGACTGAGACCATCATCCATCCCACATCTACTGTATGTCTAACACTATACAGTTTGTATAGAACCGGTGTCACGCCTCGTAGGTACACCTCGGCGCCTCGTCGGCGTGCCTAAGAAGGGCCGGCCTGCAGTTGGAGGCGCACGTGGTCGGCGAGTCGGGAACTCCGAAGGAGTGGCCGTGTTCCCGAGCTGTCCCGCCCCTTTCCGCCGGGATCGAGGTGGCCCGGAGCAGTCGGGCGCGGGGCTCCTGGGCCTCCCTGGACATTCCCTCTAGGATTAGTCAGAACGTTGTTCCATGGCGGAGGGTCGGGAGCACCCACCATTTCTCCTGACCTAACCTGCGTCTGTGGGCGACTGCAGTCGGTTTGCGCCTCCGGGCCTCAAGACTCAGAGAGCCAGGGGACGAAGCCCCTGCGGGGACGGGCTCCAAGATGCATCCATCACCAAGCCCAGTTCATCCGTCAACACGCCAAGTCGGAGATGTGACATGACCAACCCGGAGATATCCGACGTAGAGCACCTGTTGACCGAGCTGGAGAAGATCACGGTGGCGCTGGGCAAGACCTTCCCGGGGCTGTGCGAGGTAGTGCTCCACGATCTGCGGGATCCGTCGAACACGATCCGGACCATTGAGAACAACATCTCCGGGCGCACCCCCGGACAGCCGGCCACGGAGATCGGCCTGGCCCGCATCCAGGACCCGGACTTCCCGGAGGTCCTGCAGAACTACGCCAACCGGTTCCCGGACGGGCGGGCCGCCAAGAGCACTTCCATCGGGATCAAGGACCAAGAGGGCAACTACATCGCGGCCCTGTGCCTGAACGTGGACGTGTCGATGCTCAACACCATCGTCCACCAGCTGAGCACCCTCACCCGCACCGAGGACCAGGCGCGGCCGGTGGAGGAGAACCTGAAACAGAAGAGCCTGGACGAGATCCGGGACTACATCACCCAGTACGCCGCCCAACGCGGCGTGATCCCCCAAGCCCTGGACCAGGAGTCCGGGCGCGCCCTGACCCAGAAGCTGCGCGACGAGGGCTACATGAACATCCGCAAGTTCGTGCCCACCGTCAGTGAAACCCTCGGCATCTCCCGCGCCACGGTCTACAACTACCTCAAGTAACCCGACACCGCTTCCGCGGCGAGCGGATCCGCTCCGCCCAAGGGGGCGGTGTGTGCTGCGGATGTCCTGCCCACAGAGCAGGTGCGGTCGCAGCCGCGCTGGTGCCCACGGGCCCGCGGGGGCACACCGCTCACCCACCACGGCACCAAGGGCAGCGGTCGCCGGGCGAACCAGCCCCAACGATCCCAGGGGGAACCCTGCCACCTAAGGGCGAAACAGTCCCGTGAAGCAATCACATCACCTATGGTCCCGCTACCGGCCAATTCCCTCAAGAACAATGTTGCAGTAGGGGTTCCTGAGCGGGCATGTCCCACGGTCAGGGAAACGGGCATGGCCAGGTTCTCGGCTTCCTCACCACCTCCGTCAGGGCATCCGGAGCCGGCGACCAGCCGGTACCCGGCCCGGTGCACCGGGGGCGGGGCTGCTGTGGTGTCCTGGGCCCTGGGGATACTGGGGCCATGACCGAGGAGACGATCGACCCGCCCGTGGATCTGTGGTTCAGCGCCCGGGGGGACGGGCACCCCTTCGTGCTGCTGCACCCCGGGGGCACGGACTCCCGGGCCCTGGGCCCTGTGGTCGAGGAGCTGTCCGGCCGGTACCGGGTGCTCACCCCCGACCAGCGCGCCCACGGCCGCACCCCCGACCGGGACGGGCCGCTGTCCTATGCGGCGATGGCCCAGGACACCATCGCCTTCCTCGAGAAGGAAGCAGACCCCCCGGTGCACCTGCTGGGCTACAGCGACGGGGCGGTGATCGCTTTGACCGTGGCGCTGCAGCGACCCGACCTGGTCCGTGACCTGGTGGTGGTGGCCGGGGTCTACCACCACGACGGGTGGGAGACCGGCGTCCTCGACGACGAAGCAGAGCTTCCGGGGTTCATGGTCGAGGCCTACGCGGAGGTCTCCCCCGACGGGGGCGAGCACTACGGGCAGGTGGTGGCCAAGCTGGCCCGGATGCACGCGGTGGAGCCGGCCTTCACCGGCGCGGACCTGGCGGGCCTGGAGATGCCCGTGCTCGTGGTGGTCGGGGATGATGACGAGGTGCGCCTGGAGCATGCCGTGGCCATGTACCGGGCCCTGCCCCACGGGGAGCTGGCGGTGGTCCCGCGCGCCTCCCACGGGGTGCTGGTGGAGAAACCGGGGCTGTGCGCGCGGCTGATCACCGACTTCCACGCCACCGACACACCGGCCACCTTCGCCCCGATCCGCCGCCGCCCCCGACCCTGAGGCAAGGACCCGGCCTCCCGGCCCTCCCACCGACCACGCCCCCAGCCGATCACCCACGACGGGCAGGGGCGATAAGGGTTCGGTGACTGGCCCAGGCATATTGCCTCGCCGCTGGTAGTTTCCCATTCGTGAGCGGATAGGGGCCGGAACCTGGAGTGCTTACCCTGCCGTCAGGGCGGCTTCTTCGTGGTCGGGGCCTGTGCCATCCACTACCTCGGGGCGTCGTCCCGGACTTCGGGGTCTATCTTCTCAGCGAACAGCCACCCCCCCCTGCCGTGGGATGCGCGGTGGGTCCGCTGGCCGGACTTCTGGTTGCCCACCCACCGTAGCGACGCTCACGAGGCACTGATCGAAGCGTGGCGCCGAGCTGCCGCAGAACGGGTGGAGATCGCCTGCGGTGGCGGGCGGGGGAGGACCGGCACCGCACTGGCGTGCGTGGCGGTGCTCGATGGCGTGCCCGCCGATGTAGCAGTGGCCTACGTCCGCAAGTACTACGACCCGCGGTCGGTCGAAGCTCCCTGGCAACGCCGATACGTCGCGCACTTCCCCACGCATTGAGGGCCTGTGTGGCTGGTCGTTCCACTGCTGGGCCAACTGGACCTACCTGAAAGTGCTCCACACCGACGCGCGAGTCGGGTCACAACAACGCAGTAGCGGTTCCGTGGTGGGTGTTCAGGCGTCGAAGTGGGTGGTGGCTGGGCCTTGGCCGACCTGAGCGACGAGCTGGGCGGCCGGCTCGCGCAGCTTGATGTTGCGGTGGTTGGAGGCCGCGCGCAGGATCTCGAAGGCGCGCTCTTGGGTGCAGCGGTTCTGGCCCATGATGATGCCCACGGCCAGGTCGATGCTGGTGCGCGAGGCCATGGCCGCTTGCAGGTCCGCCGCGGCGTCGCGGTGGCCGGCCAGGCGCACGGCCAGGCGCAGCACGGTGGAAGCCTGAGCCACCTGGCCCTGGATGACCTTGATGGTGGCCGCATCGTGCTTGTCGACGGTGTCGGCGTAGACGTCCAACCCCGCGGCGGCCTCCCCGCCCAGATCGAAGGGCACCCCCAGGGCCGAAAGAATCCCGTTGGCGGCCGCCGCCTTCCCGTACTCGGGCCAGCGAGGGTCGGTGCGGGTGTCGGCCACGTGGACCATCCGGTGCTCACGGGCCGCGGTCAGGCACGGGCCGTCGCCGTAGTGGTACTGGATCTCATCCAGCGCCTCGGCCTGGGCGCTGGAGGCGGCCACGGTGGCGGAGCGCTTGGGGCGCAGCAGGGTCACCGCGCACCACACCTGCTCCCCGTCCGTGGCCAGCGCCTCGGCGATCGAAGCAGTGAAGGCGTCGAGGAACCCGGTGATGTCCTCGGAGTCCAGCAGCAGCTCGTGCAGGTCCGCCACGGGCGCCCTGCCGTGTCCGTGATCGGTCATGATTGGTCCTTTGCTCCGTTCGATGGATACGCGGGTGCTCTGGAAGAGGACACCCGTCCGGTGAGTGCCGTGAGCTCTATTTCTCGGGTGTCCCGGGGCGGTCGTGGTTCAGCACGTCACCGGCCTGGATTGGAGCGTTCTCGTCCTCGGCGGAGCAGTCCCCGGCGGAGGCGGTGTGGTCCTCGATCAGGTCGGCGGCGTAGGGGGCCTGGGGCGGGGCCAGGTCGAGGAGGATCTCGTTGGCGGCCTGGGCCAGCAGGTTCCGCTGCGGCCGCGGCAGGGTCAGGGAGTGGTGCAGGTAGGCGTCGACCTCGAACTTGCTGACGTCCCCGCCGATGCTGAAGTAGTACAGCCACAACCGGCCCCGGTCGATGCCGGCGGCGACCATCGTCGCCCGCAGGCACCGGGCCTGCTCGTAGCCGACGGCCTCGTCGTCGGTACCTCTTGGCGTGGCCATTGGCGATCCTCCTCGCAGGTGCGCTCAAGCGGTTTCCAGGACCTCGGCGGCGACCTCAGCCACCCGCCGGCCTTCGGTGTGCGCTCGTTCCAGCAGCGCGGTGCGGGCCGCCTCGGGGTCCAGGAGCTCCCGGGCCATGAGCACCCCGGTGGCCAGCTCGATCCGCTCCCGGGTGGCCATCGCGTCCTTGAGTGCAGCGCTCAGCCGGGTCGGGGACTCCACCGGTTGGGCGGTCCCGAGCAGGGTGGCCGCCGCCTGCCCCAGCAGATCCTCCTTGGTGTCCCCGAAGGCGTAGGGGGTGGTGGCGTAGACCTTCAGCGCCCCCAGGGCGTGGCCGTGGTGGATCAGCGGGGTGCTGCACACCGAGTGGATCCCGGCGGCAGCGGCTGCCGCCGCCCAGTGCGCCCAGCGGGTCTCGGTGGTGGTGTCGGTGATGCGCTGGGGCTCCCCGGTGGCCCAGGCGCTCGGGCACGGATCCGCCCCGAGCTCGTACTGGGCGGTGTCGGCGCCCGCCACGGCCGGATTGGTGGCGGCGGTGGTGATCCGGGTGCCGTCGGCTTCCAGCAGGGACACCCCGGCCCCGGCCGCCCCCGGGATCATCTGGTGGGCCACTCGCGCCAGGTGGGCCACCGCGGTGGCCTCGTGTTCGCTCAGCAGCATCCCGTGCAGGTGGGCGAAGACGGTGGTCAGCTCCCCGGGAGAAGGATCAGGGGACATGGGGTGTGCCGTTCGGCAGGGTGGGTCGGGGTGGCGCGATGGCCGCTGCCGGACCCGTCAGCGAAGAAAGCGCCTCGTCTCACCGACCCCCTCTTGTTCATCAGTTTACTGCCGTTTCGGGGATTCAGAGACCTGTCACCCATCCGTCGAGCAGGCAGGCCATGGCCATGCCACCACCGTGCTCCATGCCGTACAGGGGACGTTGCAGTGGAGGTTCCTGCACGGGGTTTGTCGGTGGGCTCCGGGTAGAGGGCTGTCTCCCGCTGCTAGGGTCCATCCTGTGAATCGGCGGTCATCGCCTGCCAATGCCCAGGACAGACCCTGACGGCCCTGGGGAAGTTGTCCAGAAACGCTGCACAAGTGGGGTGTTTATTCAGGAGGTGGTGTCCTGTTCCAGGCCGCGCAACTGTTCCTGGTATTCCGCCGTGGTGATCTCACCACGGGCGTATCGCGCCTCGAGCACCTCACGTGCTTGCCTGCCCGTGGGACCTGTCTCGACCGTGGATTCGCCGCTGTTCTTCCGCGGACGCCTGATTATGAACACCAGAAATCCGCTCAGCAACAGGAGGAGGAGCACCATAAACCAGATGACCCAGGCTCCACCCCCGGTCAGGCCTTGACACCAACCGCTGTTGCACCAGTCCATCGCCGAACTCGCTTTCTCTCGTCGTGGATACCTTTGACGCCTGCTCGGTGGTTGGCCCGTGGCAGGTCATGAGCACGCCCAGGGCCACAACCACCCCCCTTGGAGCCCGTGCGCGCAGCCGAGGCCGCCCATTGGTCAGGACCCTGGGCAGGTTCGTTGGCGGAACTGCGGTGCTGCCCGCGGGCGGGGTGGTCATGAACTACCACCTCAGGGTGTGCCCGGCAGACTGGGACCTAGGCGGCCCTGCTGGCCGGGACAGCCGAAGGGGAAGGCGGGGCGCAGGGCAGGGTGGGGCGGCAGAGTATCGGGCACCACCAGGTGCACAGGGCCTGTTCCGCCCAGCACCTTCTCCTCGGTGAGGTCCCTACGCAATCGGTCCACAGCGGTGGCCTCGAGATGGGTGGTACCAGTGAGGTCGACGGTGACCGCCACCGGCGGGATCAGCGTCCGTGCCCGACGGATCAGCGGGCACAGGGCTTGCTGGCTGTCGACCGTCAAACAGCCGGTGACAACCAGGCGGACGTAGGCGGAGTGGAGGTCAATCTGGACCAACACCGATATCTTGTGCTGCACGGCCGCCCCCTCACCGCCTGCACGCCGGGGCCGCTGTGCGCACCCACGTCCGACGGCCGTCCTTCTGTTCCTGAGGGCAACAGCAACGTGCGGCGGGGCGGCCCCATGACTTTTCGGGCTGCCCACGGAACCAGCGGTGGCCAGGAGCACCGGTCGGCTTCTTGCCGGGACCACGCCCCGCCAAGACGGGAGCCGTGTCACAAGCACTGGGGCGCGGCCAGGCAGGCCCTGGTGAGGCGGGCCCCGGTGAGGATGGCGTGGGATAACGCTGCGGTAGGTGAGTGGCCATGGGAGCTGCTCCATCTGGGCTCGGCGGCAGTATCACGCCGACCAGACTTCCCGGCTCACCTGCTTTCCAGCGTACGGGACACCCACGGTGCCGTACAGAGTGCAGCCGGTGGCCCGGGCCCGGGTGGAGCATCTGCATCCCGCCGGGCAACGCCCCCGCCCAGGCTCTGGCGGCCCTCGCACGGCACGTGGCCGAGCGCCCGCCGTTCGGGGCCGAGGTGTCCCTCCACTCGACCAGCGGGTCCCGGCCGTTCGCCGCCGATCAGCACTCCGAGGCTGCCGGGGCCATGCATGGGCCATGGGCCAGGCCTGGGGGGTTCCTGCCGTGGACATGGGCGTGGGCGGGTCCATCCCGATCGTGGCCGAGCTGGCCGATCTCTTCCCGGGCGCGCAGTACCTCATCACCGGCGCCGAGGATCCCGACACCCGCGCCCACGGGGTCGATGAGTTCCTGGACCTCGCCGACCTGCGCCGGGGCATGCTGGCCGAGGCCCTGTTGCTGGCCCGGCTCAACCAGCAGGCCTAGGCACCCACCGTCCCACCGGATCCCCTGCCGGGGTCAAGCGGGGGCCGTGCACTATGGAACTCCGTGTGGTCCGGAATGCCGGGGTCAGAAGTCCCCGGGGGCGACCTGCAGGCAGGTCAGGTCCAGGGACCGCCACAGCTTCACCACCTGGTCACGGTCCTCGAGCACGCACAGCACCTCGTAGCGGCCCATGATGTGGTCTCGGTAGATCTCATGCTTGACGGTCGCGTCGCGTCGTCGGTCCCCGACCGCGCGCAGGTGCAACCCCGCCAGGGGGACCTGCAGGTGCAGCTGAAGCCAGGCGAGGGTGTCCGCCCGAGCCGCCTCAGTACGCCCGGAGAGCACGATGATGCGGTGCCCGTCTCGGTAGAGGGCTTGGACGATGGTGATGATCGCGGCGTTGGGCAGGTCCTCCGACACTGTCGACTCGTCGTAGTAGCTGCGGCCTTGGGCTAGGGCGAGGGTCCCGTCGACATCGACGAGCACCGCCGAGGGCCTCTCCGGCTGTAGGTGGGGTGGTGTGGGGGCTGCGGATCGGTCGATCACGGTTCGTCCCTCCTGGTGGCGCTGCATTGGTGCTCTGGGCCCAACGGGGGCGGACCGCCAGGTGGACGCCCCTGAGTGGTGGCTCAGCCGAAGGTGAGGACGTCCACGACGGCGAGCCTGTGGTGCTGACCATCCTGGACCGTCGAGGCCGGTCGATCCACACCATGCCGGCCTACGGCGAGCAGCTCCGTAGTAGGGGAGCGGGGTCGCAGGTGCTGTACCTGGGGGACGCCAATCTTCATTCTCCAAGGGGCCCGATCATCTTTTCCGTCCTCACCGCCTGCCCCGATGAAATGGAAGATCACACGGGAACGGATGATCGAGCTGACGGCCCAGCTCCGGGCCGCCGGCGAGGACCTGGGTGGGTGACGACCGACCTCCACCGACTCTCAGATACGCAACGCCCTCCGGCTTATCGAGGCCGGCGAGTCGGCCACGCAGCCCGTCAGTTCGATCTTGTGCTGATTGTGCGGTGCGACGCGGTCTGCACGCTGTACCGGGGCTGGTTCCTGCGGTTCTGAGTGACAGGGGAGGGGTCATTGCAGTGCCTGTAACGTGTCGTGTTATTGCGCTACTAAGACACCACATCGGTTGATCGTGCAGGTCCGCAGGTGGGTCCGCCGACGCGGAACATGCTGGCTGTCGCCGAGCAACTGCGGAGCGGGGTTGCGGGTGCTCAACTCCGGTGGGGGAGACGTGGACACGGCCACCCCGATGGCGCCAATGGTGTTCACCGTCACGGCCGCCCTGACGCAGATGGGGCTGCAGATTTAGCGGGAGCGGATTACCGATTCGGTGGCCAAGCGACGGCCGCCGACAAGGACCTCGGCGGCCGTCGCCAGACTTTCACGGACTACCGGATTCGCAACGCTTTCCGGCTCGTAGAGGGTGGAGAACCGGCGACTCAGGGGGCCCAGGACCTGGGCATGTCTCGGGCGACCCTGTATCGGCGGATCCGGGAGCTCCCGCAGGCGGCGACCATCTGAGGCCGTCGTCTCCGGTGGGCATCGCGATGCCCTTGCCGTGCCTGAGCGGGCGCCCCCTTACCGGGCGGGCCCCGTGGTCACTGGGCCGGGTGCATTGCCTGGTCCATCGCGGTGATGTAGCGGGTGAGGGCATCACGGTTGCGTTCCAGGAAGGCGATGCGCTCGATCATCTTGTCGCGCTGTTCGACCAGCAGGGCCCGCAGGTGGGGGTCCGGGTTCTCCACGACGATCTCCTGGGATTGATGCAGACAGGGCAGCATGTCGCCGATGATGCGGGTGGGGACCCCGGCCTCGAGCAGGCCGCGGATCTTGAGCACCCGGTCGACGAGATAGTCGTCGTAGTCCCGGTACCCGTTGGGCAGCCGCCGCGGCGTGATGAGCCCCTGCTCCTCGTAGTACCGCAGCAGGCGCGTCGCCACCCCGGTCTTGTCCGATAGTTCACCGATCTGCATGCGCCCACCCTAACTTGACCTTCACATGGGTGTGAAGGTTTCAGGATGGAGCCATGCAGCACACGCACCCTTCACCCCATCCCGTGACCGCCCAGGCGATGCGGCAGGTTTTGGCCGGCTTCCCGACCGGCATCGCCGTCGTCGCCGCCGAAGTCGAGGGCAGGATCGTGGGTTTGTCCGCGAACTCCTTCACCTCGGTCTCCCTGGACCCGCCCCTGGTCTCCATCTCGTTCGCCCACACCTCCACGAGCTGGCCCCTTTTGCGGGCAGCGCCCCGCTGGGGCATCAGCGTGCTGGGCGAGCAGCAGGCGCCGGTCTTACAGGAGCTGCGCCGGCCGACCCTGGAGCGTTTCGACCGCATCGACATGGACCTCGACGCCGGGGCGGCCTTCGTGGCCGGCGCCCTGGCCAGGCTCACCGTCGAGCTCGACACCGAGGTCGAGGCCGGTGATCACGTCCTGACCCTGCTGCGGGTGCTCGAGCTGCGTCGCGACACCGAGCAGCATCCCCTCGTCTTCTTCGGCAGCAACGCCCACCGGCTCGCCCGCTGAGCCCGCAACGACAGGAACACCCCCATGGCAGAAAAGAACATCATCCTCGGCATGGCCCTGGTCGACGGGTACGGGACCCTGCCCAACGCGTGGCGGGCCCCGCACGTGGATCCGGGCAACTACACCAACATCGAGGCGAACATCCGCTACGCGCAGGCGGCTGAGCGGGGCAAGTTCGCCTTCCTCTTCACCCCCGACTTCCCGGCGGTGCGCCCCGGCGTGGAGCACGCACCCATCAGCAACATCATCGACCCGATGATCGCGTTGACCGCCGTCTCCCAGGCCACCTCGCACATCGGGTTCGTGGCGACGGGCTCCACCACGTTCCAAGAACCGTTCAACCACGCCCGCCAGTTCAAGGCCCTGGACGTGCTCAGCCACGGCCGTGCCGGCTGGAACGCCGTCACCACCAGCGACCCGGCGGTCGCGGCGAACTACGGCCAACCGGTCGCCGAGCGGTCCGAACGCTACGAGCGGGCCCACGAGTCGATCCAGATCGTCCAGGCGCTGTGGGGCAGCTGGGGACAGGACGCCTGGATCAAGGACCAGGCCTCGGGACAGTTCCTCGACAGCTCGAAGCTGCAGCCGATCAACCTGCAAGGCAAGTACGTCGGCTCCCGTGGCCCGCTGGGGATCCCGCCCTCGGAGCAGGGGCAGCCGGTGATCTTCACCTCGGGCGGGCCCAGCCCGCACCTGCTGTCGATCGCCGGGCGCTACGCCAGCGGGTTCATCGCCGAGGTCTGGACCATCGAGGAAGCCCGGGCCCAGCGGGCGATGGTCCGAAGGGCCGCCGAGGAGGCCGGCCGCGACCCGGATGAGATCAAGTACTTTGCCGGTCTCATGACCACCGTGGCCCCGACCGTGCGCGAAGGCCTCGACCGCCGGATCGCGATCCAGGCAGAGGTGCTCGAGGCGCGGGTGCCCCACCTGGGCGGGATGCTGGGCATCCCGCTGGAGCGCCGCCAGATCGATCAGCCGCTCACCGCCCAGCAGCTGTCGGACGCCCATGCCTCCCCGATGGACCCGCGCTCCGGGATCGCCCTGACGGTGGCACGTGAAGGGTGGACGATCCGCGACATCCTCGCCCACGGCGTCATCGACTACCACCCCGTCACGGTCGGGCCCGCAGCGGTGCACGCCAATCACCTGCAGGAGTGGTTCGAGGCCGGCGCGGTCGACGGCTTCTGGGTCTCGCCCGACATCTACGAGGACGGCGTGGACGCCTTCGTCGATGAGGTGGTGCCGCTGCTGCAGCAGCGCGGGATCTACCCGACCGACTACGCCGGCACCACCCTGCGCGAGAACCTCGGCGTCCCCCAGCAGTACGGCCTGGACCCCCGGCTCACCGGCGGCGCGCAGGACTGAGCTCACCGGTCGGCCCTGCGGTCACAGTCGCAGACGCCGAGACGGCTGCCGATCCACCGCCCCGCAACGGGTGCCATCGGGATTCCACGTTCCCAGCCGAGGCGACGATCTCATCGACCCGGTCCAGCACATCGATCGCAGCACCGAAAAAAGCCGTCGGCCCCGAGACCGTCTACCCAACGGTCCCGGGGTCGACGGCGACAACAGCCCCGGACGCCCCACCGCGCAGGCGCAGACATCCGGACCCCGCACAGCCTCAGGAGAACCGCTCTATATATGGCCGGTTGGCGGCAGGCGGCCCTTGTGGTGGCGCGTCGTGTCGCACGGGAAGAAGGTGCGCAGCGGCTGGGTGTGGTTGATGGGGAGTTGAATCTGTCGACTGCGTGGCCGGAGCTGCCGGCGGTCCTCAGCGATGCGTGTGGGCCGCAGGCCGTCGGAGGTTCGTGGCGATCACCACGGCTACGAGCACGGTCAGTGCGGCGCTGAGCCCGTCGAAGCCGATGTGGGTGAGGACGGGTCCGGCCAGGGCGCCGCCGGTGGCGCCGGCGAGGTTCATGATCAGGTCGGAGGCGCCTTGCAGGGCGGGTCGCTGGGTTGGTCCAACCGCGGCGGTGACCATGGCGGAACCGGCGATCAGGGCGGCGGACCAGCCCAGGCCCAGCAGCACGAGGCTGCTGGTGACCAGCAGGTGGGAGGTGGATCCGGCCCAGGAGGTCACCAGCGCTGCGGCGAGCAGCACTTGGCCGGTGAGGACGACGGTGCGGGCGCCGAGGCGGTCGGTGAGGTGGCCGAAGACGGGGGAGAGGGCGTACATGCCGGCGATGTGCAGGCTGATGGTCAGGCCCACGATCGTGATGGCCGCCCCATGGGAGCTCAGGTGCACCGGGGTCATCGACATCAGCGCGACCATCACGGCGTGGCTGAGGGCCACGCTGGTGACGGCCCGCCGGGCGGTCGCGGAGCCGCGGAGAGCGGCTACCGCCCCGCCTCGCGTGTCCATGGTGGGGTTGTTGGGGCTGCTGACGGTGGCCGCGACGAGCAGCGGGTCCGGTCGCAGCGCCGTGAGGTAGAGGACTGCGGCGAGCAGTTGGGCGAGCAGGGCGATGGCGATGCCGCCGGTGAGCGGGGGCAGGCCCAGGGCACGCCCGAGGGCTTCGCCGGGCTCGAACAGGTTGGGACCGGCCACGGCGCCGATCGTGGTCGACCACACCACCACGGACAGGTCCCGGGCCCGGGTGTCAGAAGAGGCCAGGTCGGTAGCGGCGAAGCGGGACTGCAGGTTCAGAGCCGTGGCCGCGCCCATCAGTCCCAGCCCGATCAGCACCAGCGGCAGCGAGGTGAGGGCGGCGGCAGTGATGGTGAGCGCCGCACCGAGGACGGCGATCAGGGCGCCGGTGGTCAGGGAGATGCGCCGTCCCCGGGCTTGGGCCAGGCGGGCCAGGGGGATGGCCAGCAGTGCCGCGCCCAGGGTGCCGGTGGTCGCGGCCATGCCCGACCAGGCGGGCGAGCCGGAGATCCCCACGAGCAGCAGGGCGCCGATGCTCACGGTGGCTCCGATCCCCAGCCCGCCCAGGACTTGGCCGGTCGCGAGCACGCGCACGGCTCGTCGCTGGAGCCGGCGGTGGTCCGCGGGGGTGGTCGGTGTGATCGGGGTGGGCATCGGTTTCTCCGGAGCGAGTGGGGAGCAAGCGGGACAGCTGAGGAGGATTTCCAGGGGGTGCGGTCCGCGCCCCCTGGAACAGCCCAGGAGCCGCCGCGACGGCAGCTGGTGCCGGTGGGGCAGGATCCGGGAGAGGATCAGCGAGTGGGCAGGTCCACGGTGATGGTCTGGCCGGGGGCGGCCACGTGCAGCCGGTCGCTCAGGCCCGCGGCGGCGAAGGCGGTGCGCACGTCCTCGATGTCCTCGCGGAAGTGCGCCCAGCCCTCGACGTGGGCGGGCACGATCTGCGCACCGGACAGGATCGCCGCGGCCTGTGCGGCGGTCTTGCCGGTCAGGGTGATCTCGGCGTTGTCGAACATCGCCTCGCCGAACCGCACTCCGCCGGCGAACAGGATCGCCAGGTCGATGTCCGGGAAGCGGGCGGCGATCTGCTCCACCAGCTCAACCGAGGCGTTGTCGCCGCTGACGTAGACCGTGGGGAGGTCCTGCCCGTGGAGGACGAACCCGGTGACGGTGCCGGTGACCGGCTCGCACCCTGCGGGCCCGTGCAGAGCCGGCACGCCGGTGATGTGCACGACCTGGCCCTCAGACCCGGTGACGTCGACGGTCTGCCAGGTGCCCAGACCGGTGATCCAGGGCACGCGGCTGTCGGCCTCGGGGGTGCACAGCACCGTGTCGACCCGGGAGGCCAGCTCGCGCCCGGTCTCGTCGAAGTTGTCGGCGTGCTCGTCGTGGGAGAGCAGCACCACGTCCGGGTGCGGCAGCTGCTCCGGGCTCAGGCCCGGGGCGGTGGTCTTGGTGAGCACCGGCGCGCCCTCCGGGGCCGGGTAGGCGCGCGGGGTGTCGAAGGTGGGGTCGGTCATGAAGGTGAGACCGCCCAGGGTGAAGACGGTGGTGGGCCCGCCCACCACGGTGACGTCGAGCTGGGGCATGCGAAGGGGTCCTTCCGAACGGGGGAGATGGGGACCCAGTGAGCATGACAGATACCCAGGGGGTATGCAAGATACCCGCGGGGTATGCTGTGTCGGAAGGTCTGCGCCCATCGACACCCCAGGAGGACCCGCGATGCAGATGGATCCGGCCGAGATGACCCCGGTGCTCAACCGCCTCAAGCGCGCCCGCGGGCAGCTGGACGCGGTGATCCGCTCCATCGAGGACGGTCAGGAGTGCCAGGTGGCCGTGCACAACCTCGCCACCGTCTCCCGGGCCCTGGACCGGGCCGGATTCGCCATCATCTCCCGCACCCTCCAGCAGGTCGTGCAGGATCGCGAGCACCCCGCCACGGAGGAGGACCTGAAGGCCCTCGAGAAGCTGTTCCTTTCCTTGGCCTGAGTGGCCGAGCCGACGCTCAGGAGCGGACGAGGCGGGCGATGGCGTCGGCGGCTTCCTTGAACTTGGCGTCGGCGGCCTCGCCGCCGAGCTGGGCGGCGTCGGCGACGCAGTGCCTCATGTGGTCGTCGAGCAGTCCGAGTCCGACGTTGCGCAGCGCGGAGGTCAGGGCGGAGATCTGGGTGAGGATGTCGATGCAGTACTGCTCCTCGTCGACCATCCGGGCGATGCCGCGGGCCTGGCCCTCGATGCGCTTGAGGCGGGCGAGGTAGCGGTCCTTGTCGCTGATGTAGCCGTGGGTGGCGTGGCCCTCGGCGGCGAGGGTGTCGCTGGTGTCGGTGGTGGTGCCGGGGGCCGGGGTGGTGTCCATGGTGGTGTGTCGTCTTTCGATCGGATGGGTGGGCGTCGGCGGCCCCGGACCAGCCGTGGGGCTGATCCGGGGCCGCCGGCGCCGAAGGCGTTGATCAGGATCAGGCCACCGCGTACTGGGCGGGGTCGGCGTCGAAGGCCGGGGCGCAGCCGGGGCAGCAGAACCAGTATCGCTGGCCGGCGTAGTCGCGGTAGAGCCCTTGTGCTTCGGCGGCGGCCTTGTCAACGGGGGTGCCGGCCATGACCGGGCACTCGGCCGTGTCGTTGGCGCCCTTGGCGGGTTTGGCGGTCAGGGTCAGCTCCTGCGGGCCGGTGGTGGTGTCGGTGGAGCCGCAGCAGCCGCAGCTTCCGGTGGTGTTTCCCATGGGTGTTCCTTTCGGTGTGTGGGTTCAGGCGTCGACCGGCTGCCGCACCCGGGGGCGGGAGGGGGTCGGTGACGGGGTGGTCGTGTGGCTGGTGAAGGTGCGCAGGCGCAGGCTGTTGGTGACCACGAAGACACTGGAGAAGGCCATGGCGGCGCCGGCGAGCATGGGGTTGAGCAGCCCGGCAGCGGCCAGGGGGACCGCTGCGACGTTGTAGGCGAAGGCCCAGAAGAGGTTGGTCTTGATCGTGGCCAGGGTCTTGCGGGCCAGGCGGATCGCATCAGCGGCCGCGCGCAGGTCCCCGCGCACCAGGGTGAGGTCGGCGGCCTGGATGGCGGCGTCGGTGCCGGTGCCCATGGCCAGGCCCAGGTCGGCCTGGGCCAGGGCCGCGGCGTCGTTGACGCCGTCACCGACCATGGCCACGACCTTGCCCTTCGCCTGCAGCTCGGTGATCACCCGGACCTTGTCCGCCGGCATCACCTCGGCGATGACCTCCTCGATGCCGACCTGGGCGGCGACCTGTTCGGCCACGGCCCGGTGGTCACCGGTGAGCAGCACCGGGGTCAGGCCCAGGGCGCGGAAGGAGGCGATGGCCTCGGCACTGGTGTCCTTGATCGCGTCGGCCACCACCAGCACCCCATGGACCTGACCGTCCCAGGCCACGACCACGGCGGTCTGTCCGGTGGCCTCTGCTTGTGCCTTGGCGGTCGCCAGGTCCGCGGGCAGGGTCAGGGCCCACTCGGTGAGCAGGGACTGCCGGCCCACGGCCACCAGGTGGCCCTCGACCACACCCTGCACACCGCGGCCCGCCAGGTTCCGGAACGACTCGGGGGTGGGCAGGGTCCCGACGCGGTCGGTGGCTGCGCGGGCGATGGCGCCGGCGATGGGGTGCTCGGAGGCGTGCTCCAGGGCCCCGGCGAGGCGCAGCAGCTCGGCCTCGTCGGTGCCGGGTGCGGTGTGCACGCCCTGGAGGGTCATGGTGCCGGTAGTGACGGTGCCGGTCTTGTCCAGCACGATCGTGTCGATGCGGCGGGTGGACTCCAGGACCTCCGGGCCCTTGATGAGCAGGCCCAGTTGCGCGCCGCGGCCGGTGCCCACCAGCAGGGCGGTGGGGGTGGCCAGGCCCAGGGCGCACGGGCAGGCGATGATCAGCACGGCGACGGCGGCGGTGAACGCGGCCGTGGCCGGGAAGCCGGCGCCGAGCCAGGCGGCGAGGGTGGCCACGGCGAGGGCGATGACGACGGGCACGAACACCCCGGAGATCCGGTCGGCCAACCGCTGGACCTCGGCCTTGCCCGACTGGGCGTTCTCCACCAGCTGGGCCATCTGCGCCAGCTGGGTGTCCGACCCCACCCGGGTGGCGCGGACGACGAGGCGCCCGCCGGCGTTGACGGTGGCCCCCGTGACGGGGTCGCCTTCGGCGACCTCCACGGGCACGGACTCGCCGGTGAGCATCGAGGCGTCCACTGCACTGGAGCCGCTGACGACCACGCCGTCGGTGGCGATCTTCTCCCCGGGCCGGACCACGAACTCATCCCCCACGGCCAGCTGCTCGACGGGGATCCTGGTCTCGGCCCCGCCGCGCAGCACGGCCACGTCCTTGGCGCCGAGTTCGAGCAGGGCCCGCAGGGCGGCCCCGGCCTGGCGCTTGGAGCGCTTCTCGAAGTACCGCCCGGCGAGGATGAACAGGATCACCCCGGCGGCGACCTCCAGGTAGATGTTGGCCGCCCCGTCGGTGGGGGCCACCGACAGCTCGAAGGGGTGCCTCATGCCCGGGGTGCCGGCGGTGCCGAGGAACAGGGCGTAGAGCGACCACAGGAACGCGGCGGTGGTGCCCATCGAGATCAGGGTGTCCATGGTCGCCGCACCGTGGCGCAGGTTGGTGGCGGCGGCCTTGTGGAAGGGCCACCCGGCCCAGGCGACCACCGGGGCGGCCAGGGTCAGGGACAGCCACTGCCAGTGGGGGAACTGCAGGGCGGGGATCATCGCCATGGCGATCACCGGGCCCCCCAGTGCTGCGGCACCGATCAACCGTTGGCGCAGGGCCAGCAGCTCCACGTCGCGACGGTCCGTCCCACCATCGGCCGCATCGTCCTCGGTCTCCTGGGGAATCGCGGGGAGCTGGGCCGTGTACCCGGCGTTGGCCACCGCGGTGATCAGCTGCTGGGGGTCGTAGCCGGCCGGGGCGCTGATGCGGGCCTTCTCGGTGGCGTAGTTGACCGTGGCGGTGACGCCGTCGAGCTTGTTGAGCTTGCGCTCGATCCGGTGGGCGCACGAGGCGCAGGTCATCCCGCCGATCTCGAGCTCGAGGTCGGTGCCCACCGCCGGGGGAGGGGCTGAGGATGCAGTCATGGGGTGCTTCTTTCTCCCGGGACGGTCCCGGCCTGTTCGGCCGGGACCACTGCCGATGGTTGAGAAGGGGTCAGTGCCCGCCGTGCTCGGCGGTGGTGGTGCTGCTTGCGGTGGCAGTGCCACCGGTGGTGTCGGTGGTGTCGAGGGCGAACTGGGCGGTGTGGACGGTCCCGTCGACCTGGAAGTCGAAGTAGAGGTAGTACCGGCCCGGGCTCGGGGCCGTGGTGGCGAACTCCACCTCGGGCCCGGAGGTCTGCCCGGGGATCGGCTCGGCGCCTTCGGGGTGGACGTGCAGGTAGGCCAGGTCGCCGGCGCGCAGGGCCACCAGGTGCCCGTAAGCACCCAGGTAGGGCTGAAGCGTGGTGACCGGGGCCCCGTCCCGGGTGACGCTGATGGCCAGGTCGGAGACGGACCCGGCCGACAAGTCGCCCTCCAGGGACACCTGGTATCCGTCAACCTGGTCGGTGACGGTCACCTCCGGGGTCGCCGGGTCGAAGTCCCCGGCAACGTGCACGGTACGGGTCAGCGTCAGGCTCTCCCCGTCCCCGGCCGGGGAGAAGTCGGCGTAGATCCGGTAGGTGCCGGCCGCCTCCCACTGCCAGGGCATCGACCAGCGCCCGTCCTCGTCCATCACGGGGTGGACGTGGCGGTAGTGGGCGCCGTCGGAGCGCACCACGATCAGGTGCAGCTCCTTCTCGTGCTCGGTGTCGTAGTCGGTGACCGGAGCCCCGTCGGGGCCGGTGATCGTGAACGCCAGCTCCCCGGCTTCCTCGGTGGTGCGCGGGGCGGAGACCTCCCGGAGGAGGTAGCCGCTCTGCTCCACGGTCACCCCCTGGGGCGGGTGGTCGGCGTGGCCGGTGGAGGCGGTCCCGACCGGAACGTGGTCCTGGCTGTGCTCGTCGGTTCCGTGCTGCTCCACTGCACTTCCTTCCGTCTGCTGCGTCCAGGCCTCCACCATCTCGGCGGGCACCACGGCACCGGCCGCGGCGAAGGCCCCGGCGAACACCACCACCACACCGGCCGCGTAGGCCCCCAGCCGTCCGGCGGCGTTCACACCGACCGCACGACCTGGTAGCCGGCCTCCTCCACCGCGGCCACCACTGCCGCCTCATCCGCCAGCCCGGTGCTGGTGACGGTGAGCCGGCCACTCTGGTGGCTGACCTCCACGAACTCGACGCCGGGGATCTCCTGGACCTCCTGGCGCACCGACATCTCGCAGTGCCCGCAGGTCATCCCGGTCACCTGGAACTGAGTGGTCGTCATGGTCGTCATCCTCCCGATCAATTACCCCTAGGGGGTATATGTACATCTTCATGTGTACCCCCCCGGGGTACCAGTGTCAAGTAATGCCAGAAGCTCTGGAGGGTTTGACATGCGTACCCCCTGGGGGTAAGGATGAACCTGTGAACATACCCCGTAGGGGTATCAACTTATTGCGCGGTGACTGCCGTGCCCCCTGTCCTGAGGAGTTCTCCGATGCCTGCTGCCGCCTCCGCCACCGCGCGGTCTGACACCTCCGGGGGCTCCCGGGGCGGGCTGGTCCCGCTGCTGGTGATCGCCACCGCCCAGCTGATGCTGGTGCTGGACGACTCGGTCGTGAACATCGCCCTGCCGTCCATCCAGCGCGAGCTCGGGGTTCCGGCGGTGCACCTGCCGTGGGTCGTCAACGCCTACATCCTCGCGTTCGGGGCGCTGCTGCTGCTGGGTGGCCGGATCGGGGACCTGTTCGGGCGCCGCCGTACCCTGCAGATCGGCATCGCCGTGTTCATCGTCGCCTCACTGGTCGGCGGCCTCGGGCAGGGCGCAGCGATGCTCATCGCAGCACGGGCCGTGCAGGGGGTCGGGGCGGCGATGACCGCGCCCAATGCCCTGGCCCTGATCGCGACGACCTTCTCGACGCGCAGGATGCGCGACAACGCGCTGTCGCTCTACGGGGCGATGTCAGGGCTGGGCATCGTGGTCGGCCTGCTGCTGGGCGGGGTGCTCACCGGCACCCTGGGCTGGCGGTGGGTGTTCTTCATCAACGTCCCGATCGGGCTGCTCGTGCTCCTGGGCTCGCGCACCCTGGTCGGCGCCGAGCCGCACACCGGCCGACTCGGCGCCCTCGGGACAGCGCTGGGCACCGGAGGCATGGTCGCCCTGGTGTACGCGATCACCCGGTTCGGTGAGGATGGGTTCACCGACCCCCTCGCCTGGAGCCTCGTGGCCGCCGGGGTGGTGGCCCTGGCCGCGTTCACGCTCACCCAGTCGCGCAGCCGCAACCCCCTGGTGCCGCTGGACCTGTTCCGTGACCGCCACCGCTCCGGGGCCTACCTCACCATGCTCCTGGTCGCTGTCGGGCCGATGGGGACCTTCTACGTCATCACCCTCTACCTGCAGCAGGTGCTCCAGTACAGCCCGCTGCGCACCGGCATCTCCTGGTTGCCCTTCGCCGCCGGCATCGTCGTCGGCGCCGGCCTCGCACCGAAGCTGCTGCTGCGCCTCGGCCCGCGCTACATCGCAGCACTGGGTGCGCTGCTGGGCGCCGCGGCGGTGTTCTGGCTGTCCACGATCACCGTTCAGGCGACCTACTGGGTGGATCTCGCCCCGGCGATGTTCCTCCTCGCGGTCGGCTTCGGGGCTGCTGCGGTCACCCTCACCCAGGCCGCCGTCTACCGTGTCGACCCGGACAAGGCCGGGATCGCCTCCGCGCTGCTCAACTCCGCCCAGCAGATCGGCGTGGCCCTCGGTCTGGCCGTCCTGGCCGGGATCGCCGCCACCGTCACCGGCGCCCCCGAAAACCAGGTGGTGCCGACGGGGGAGGCCCTGGTGGCCGGATACGGCGCCGCGATGACCGCCGCCACCGGGCTCCTCCTCGTGGCCGCAGCACTGGCCCTGGTCACCCTCACCGCCCCACCGGTGGCCGAGGAGCACACCCCCGGGCCTGCCAGCGCCCTGCCCGGGACGACACGCTGAAACAGGCCCCCGTGTGGCCTGAGCCTGAGTTGCCGCCCTGGGTGGCAACTCCGGCCCAGGCCACCGCTTCGCATATGGCCGGCTGCCGGACATTGCTGATGGGAACGATGATGCAGTGGAGGCGCTGTTTCACCGAGCGCGGGTACTCCTCGGCGCAGCCTGACGTCTCCTGCCTTCGGCGGGTCCAAGAGCTTCGCTCCGAGGAGACCAACCGCCTGAAGGGAAGCGACTACGAGAAGCCGTTGTCCAAGAATCCGGGGACAAGCGCGGTCGGGACGTGATCCGTCAGCTCCTCGAGGGCGGCATCACCTTCCTCGAGGAGCTGATCACATGGCCGACAAGCGACGCCGGCAATGTTGATGCGGTCACCGAGACGCCACGCCAGTGAGGGCGTCCCACTAGAGGTGCCTGCGCGGACATCTCGGCCATGTGCTGGACAGCTGGCCGTTGCCGGCCGGTAGATTTCGTACCAGAGCGACGGCTGACAGCACGCTGGGTCGGGGCCAACCCCAAAGCGGAGGAGAGCTTGTGGGCACGGTGGTCATGTACGGCTCGGTGTCGGTGGACGGCTTCATCGCCGACGAGAACGACCAGCCTGGGCCGCTGTTCGACTGGTTGCTCGGCGGTGACGTGCCGTTGGACGAGAGCGGCGCGTTGAAAGTGTCGCAAGAGTCCTACGACTACATCAGGCCGTACTGGGATCAGATCGGGGCAACGGTTGTCGGCCGCCACGTCTTCGACCTGACGGACGGCTGGGGCGGAAAGCCTCCGGGCGGAGTCGACCACGTGGTTGTTGTGACCCACCGGCCGGCGCCCGAGGGGTGGGACCCCGAGGCGCCGTTCCACTTCGTCGATGGCTCTGAGGCAGCCGTGGCCAAGGCGCAGGAGCTTGCAGGTCACCGCATCGTCGAGATAGCCGCCGGCGACGTCGGTGGCCAGGTGTTTGCCGCGGGCCTGGTCGACGAGGTGCGCATGGACGTCGTACCCGTCGTGTTCAGGTCCGGCAAGCGCTATTTCGGGTCGGTCCACGCACCGCACCTGTTGGAGGATCCCGACGTGGTGACTCTGGGCCACCGGGTGCTTCACCTGCGCTATCGGGTGCGCCGTTGACCGACCTGAGCGGGTACGCGAAGAAGTCCACTGCGAACGGTGACCGACGATCGGGCCTGGGGTAGGTCCGCAGGCGTAGGAACTGCGGCCCGAGCGGCCCGTCCGCCAGGACTTCTCGGTTGTCGATCTGCGGGCCGGAGTAGGAGGAGGCCTCGTTGTAGGAGGCGACCATCCGGGTGCTCAGCTGCGGATCGTCGTCGTCTGCCGGCAGAGCTCCGAGTATCGCTCCACGGCCTCGGGAAGCGGGAGCACGGTCGGGGTGGGCGGCAGGGCCACGTGCAGCTCTCCTCTGGGGTGGCGGGTGCTCGCCACACCCGGGGTGCGTCGTCTTCGGCGTGTCGGGCGGCCCGTTCCGGATCTCCTGCGGGGCAAGTGAGCCAGTGGCCGGCGGCGACCACAGACATCGACCGAAGAGGAGAAGGCCCGGACCGCAGACGATGCCACGGCAGCCCCGCGGCCGTCAGGGGAGGGGCATCACCGTCAGCTTGGCGTGTCGTCTTATCGCGCTACCACGACGCCGGCGACATGGTCGTCCGCCTTCGAAGGTGGGTCGGTCGACGCTGAACATGGTGGTCTTCGCCGAGCAGCCGCGGGGCAGGGCGCGGGGTCGCGGGTGCTGACCCTCGGTGGGGGAGACGTGGACACCGCCACCCCGATGGGGCCGATGGTCTTCACGGTCATGGCTGCCCTGGCGCAGATGGAGCTGGAGATCAAGCGGGAGCGGATCACGGACGCGGTGGCCGAACGGCGGCCGCCGGCAAGGACCTCGGCGGCCGCCGTCAGACCTTCACCGACTCCCGGATCCGCAATGCCCTCCGGCTGATCGAGGGTGGGGAGCCGGCGACCCAGTCGCCCGCGACCTGGGCATGTCGCGGGCGACCCTGTACCGGCGCATCCGGGAACTCCGGCGCCAATGGCCTGAGCGTGCCGATCAGCGAAGCATCCCGTGTGGGTTTCACACCAAGGGCCGTGCGGTGACGGGGCCTCTGGTGAGTGCTGTGCGGGAGCTCTTGTTCGGTCCCGTGCGCGGCCAGGCGATCGGAACTCGGTTCGATACGCATCTCCGGAGGTTCCCGACGGCAGCTGGGGGATGAGTCAGGCCACCGATCCAGGGGTCTCGGGAGCCGGCGTTCCAGGGGTATGGGGGCCCGTCGCCCCAGGTCGGCGGACGAGCAGGGTGGCGAGGGCCGAGACGGAGGCGATGACGGCCGCGGCGGTGAAGGCGGCCTGGGCGGCGGGGACGGCCTGGGCCGCATCCAGGGAACCGGTGCCGTGTGCGGTGGATCCCAGGGTGTAGGCGGAGACGAGGATCGCGGTGCCGGCCGCGCCACCGAGCTGCTGGATGGTGCCGAACGCCGCGCTGCCGTGGGGGTAGAGGTGGGCGGGCAGCGCCGACAGCGCGGCCGTGGTCAGCGGGCTCCACATCAGCGCCTGCCCGATGATCATGGTGATGTAGGCGATGAGCAGGGTGGGCACGGCCGTGCCGGAGTCGAGGCGGCTGAGGAACCACAGGGATCCGGCCACGATGAGTGCCCCGGGGATCGCCAGGGGCCGGGGGCCGAGCCGGTCGTAGAGACGCCCGCCGATGGCCGAGACCACCGCGATCGTGACACCGCCGGGCACGAGGAACAGCCCGATCTGCAAGGTGCCCAACCCGCTGACACTGCTCAGCAGCAGCGGGAAGACGACTCCCGTGCCGAAGGCCGTCATGGTCAAAGCCAGCATCACCACCAGCGGCACCGTGAACGCCCTGACGGCGAAGATCCGCACGTCCAGGAGTGCGCCGTCGGTGCGCTGAAGCGCCCGCTGCCGCAGGACGAAGGCGGCCATGCCGAGCACGCCCACGAGGATCGGCAGGTGCGGGGGGATGGGCGTGTGGCCCGAGGTGGCCTCCCCGATGGTGGCCAGCCCATAGACCAGGGCACCGAACCCCACCGCCGAGAGGACCAGGGAGAGCACATCGAGGGTGACCGGTTCCGGGGTGGTGATGTTGCGCAGCTTCACCGCACCCAGCACCAGCCCAGCCAGGGCGATCGGGACCATCAGGAGGAACAACCACCGCCAGCTCAGCTGCGACAGCACCAGGCCCGAGACCGCCGGGCCCAGCGCCGGTGCGGCGGAGGAGACGATCACGACCAGCGCCATCATCCGGCCCTGACGGGCCGCCGGCACCAGGCGCATGGTCGTGGCCATCAGCAGCGGCAGGAAGACCGCGGTGCCGACAGCCTGGATGATCCGGCCGGTGAACAGGAGCCCGAAGCCAGGGGCGAGAGCGGCGAGCGCCGTCCCCAGTGCGAAGAGTGACATCGCGGTCAGGAAGATCGTGCGCAGGGGGAACTTGCGCATCACGAAGCCGGTGGCCGGGATCAGGACGGCGAGGGTGAGCAGGTAGCCGGTGGTCAGCCACTGCCCGGTCGTCGCGGTGATCGCCAGCTCCTCGATGAGGGTGGGCAGCGCAACACCCAGCAGCATCTCGTTCAGCAGCACGATGAACGTCGAGGCCATCAGCAGCCCCAGAGCCAGGCCGTCACCGGGGGCCAGCTTCTCGGCCGAACCCGTGACCGGCGCAGCGACCGGCACGTGGGGGCCGGTATCGGGTTGTGGGTCGATCGAGACCTGTGGGGTGGTCATGAGGGGTGCTCTCTTTCTGGTGCGGTGGGGTCAGCCTCGACGTGGACCGGTGCGGACCGGGCCCCTGTGGTCGACGGCATGCCAGAGGGGGTGTGTATCCCAACAGGGGATGCCCCCATGGCCGTAAAATGGAGAAGTTCTCCGCTTGCCATGGACGACTATGCGGAGATAGTCTCCACTTTGTCAATGAGAGGAGCAGGACCATGACTGAGGCAGGGGCCGGCACGCGTCGGCCGCGCACCGATGCCCGGCGCAACCGCACGCGCATCCTGGAAGTCGCCGAGGAGTTCTTCGCCGAGGCCGGCATCACCGGGTCCCTGGACGCGCTGGCCAAGCGCGCCGGTGTGGGGGCCGGGACCCTCTACCGGCACTTCCCCAACCGGGACGCGCTGCTGGCGGCTCTCTTGCAGGCCCGCAACGAGGACCTGGAGGCCCGGCACCGGGCTATCCGGGAGGAGACCGACTCGGCGGCCGCCCTCGAGCAGTGGCTGGAGGCGCTGGGGGAGTGGGTGACCGCTTTCGACGGGCTGTCCGACCCCTTGCGGGCGGCACTGTCTGAGGAATCCTCCCCGCTGGCGATCACCTGTCAGGGCTTCATCACGACCACCGACGAGTTCCTCGCCGCCGCCCAGCGCGAGGGCACGGCCCGGCCGTGGGTGCGCGGGCGGGACCTGTTCCTGGCGGCCCTGGCCACGGCCTGGGTGCGCGGGGCCGCGATGTCCGATGAGGCCTCGGCCCAGGCGATGCGAGACATGGTCCGTTCCGGCTGGGCCACACCCCAGGCCGGGGACGCCCCGGCGACCTGATCTGCACCGACGACCACGAGAATGCCGACGCAACCCCTCGTGCCGAGCACGGCGCTCCGCAGGACGAGGCGGCAACGACTGCTGAGCCGGCGATGGAGCCCTGCTCGCGGGGTGTCGTGAACCGCCCACTGCGGGACGGACGCCCGAGCGGGCGCCGACCCCCGCTTCATCCATCCCACCTATCCCAGATTGAGGACTTGTCATGTCCACCCTTGGCATCATCGGCAGCGGCAACATCGGCGCGGCCATCGCGCGCCTGGCAACAGCGGCCGGCATCCCGGTCGTCATCGCCAACTCCCGCGGCCCCGAAACCCTCACCGATCTCGTCGCCGAGTTGGGACCGCTGGCCACCGCGGGCACCGTCGAGCAGGCCGCCGACGCCGGGGAGATCGTGGTGCTGTCCGTGCCGCTGACCGCGGCAACCGCGATCCCGGCGGAAGCGCTGGAAGGCAACACCGTGGTCGACACCAGCAACTACTACCCGTTCCGCGACGGGCGCATCCCCGTCCTCGACGCAGAGGAGCTCACCACCAGCGAGCTCGTCCAGTGCCACGTCGCCGGAGCCCGGCTGGTCAAGGCGTTCAGCAACATCCTCGCCCACCACATCCCCGCCCTGGCCCGCCCGGCCGGGGCGCCGGACCGCACCGCCCTGCCGATGGCGGGCAACGACGCCGCAGCCAAGGCCCAGGTGGCGGGGCTGGCCGACCGGCTCGGGTTCGACACCGTCGACGCCGGCGCCCTGTCCGAGGGCTGGCGGTTCGAGCCCGAGGCCGCCGCCTACACCCGGCTCTACCTTGCTGACCCCGCCACCCCCGCGGAGCAGATGCTCGAGGCTGCGTCCGCCCCCGTCGCCGCCGCCACGTTGACCTCCGCACTGGAAGGAGCCCAGCGGGTGCGGGTGGCCGAGCGCACCTTCTGAAGCACCCGCCCCTCATCCCTGTACGCGGTGGCACCTGCCGGACCGGCGTCCATCCGATGCTGCTCCGACAGTGGCACCCCACCGATTTAGAAGGCCCGGCGACGGCCGGAGGAGAAGAGACCGTGACGAATTCGCAGATGATCCTGGGCATGCAGCTCGGCAACGGCTACGGTTCCCAGCTGGCCGCCTGGCGGGCGCCCGGGGTGGACCCGTCCAACTACACCGATGTCGACGCCCAGGTGCGCTACGCCCAGGCCGCCGAACGCGGCAAGTTCGCGTTCCTGTTCCTGCCCGACTTCCTGGCCCTGAGCGGGAACCCGGAGCATGAGGCCCCCATGCTCACCCTCGAGCCCATGCTGACGCTGGCGGCCATCGCCCGCGGCACCCAACGCATCGGCCTGGTGGCCACCGGGTCGACGACCTTCAACGAGCCCTACAACCTCGCCCGGCAGTTCAAGGCCCTGGACGTGATGAGCCACGGGCGTGCCGGCTGGAACGCGGTGACCACCAGCGACCCCGCCTCCGCGGCCAACTTCGGCCGGCAGATCGCCCCCCGCCCCCAGCGCTACCAGCGCGCCCACGAGATGATCCAGATCACCCAGGCGCTGTGGGGCAGCTGGCAGCCCGACGCCTGGCTCAAGGACACGAGCACCGGGCGGTTCGCCGACCCGGGGAAGATCCAGCCCATCAACCTGGGCGGGGAGCACGTCGCCGCCCGGGGGCCGCTGCCCATTCCGCCCTCGGAGCAGGGCCAGCCGGTGATCTTCTCCGCCGGCGGTGGGGACTACGGGCTGGAACTGGCCGGGCGCTACGCCAGCGCGGTCATCGGGGCGGTGTTCACCATCGAGGACGCCCGGGCCCAGCGTGAGGCGGTCCGCGACGCGGCACGCCGGGCCGGACGGAACCCTGAGGAGGTGAAGTTCTTCGCCGGGGTGATGCCGGCGATCGGCCCCACCAAGCGCGCCGCCCTGGACCGCCGTGTGGCCCTGGGCGAGCACATCTTCCCGGCCCGTGTCCCGTACCTGGGGTCCATGCTGGGACTGGAGCTGGACGTCGACCAGCTGGACCAGCCGCTGAGCCTCGCCCAGCTGGCGGACGCCCGCCCCAGTCCCTTCGATCCCCGCTCCCCGCGGGCCCTGGAGGTCGCCCGGGAAGGGTGGACCCTCCGCGACATCCTCGCCCACGGGGTCATCGACTACCACCCGACACCGGTGGGCCCGGCCTCGGTGACCGCCGACCATCTGCAGGAATGGTTCGAGGCCGGGGCGGCCGACGGCTTCTGGGTCTCCATCGACGTCTACGAGGACGGGATCGACACCTTCGTCGACGAGGTCGTGCCCCTCCTGCAAGAGCGCGGGCTCTACCACCACGACTACGAGGGCTCCACCCTGCGCGGGCACCTCGGCGCCCCCGCCCAGTACGGACTGGACCCCCGGCTCACGGACCTCACCCGGTGACCCCGGCCATGAGCACGTCCACCCACCGGCAGGACATCGACCCGAGGGCCTTCCGGGACGCCCTGGGGCTCTACGCCTCCGGGATCACGGTCATCACCGGCCTCGACGAGCAGGGCCCGATCGGGTTCACCTGCCAGTCCTTCTACAGCGTCTCCACCGCGCCCCCGCTGATCTCCTTCAGCGTCATGAAGACCTCCACCACCTATCCCCGGATCCGGCGGACCGGGAGGTTCGCGGTCAACGTCCTCTCGCACCGCCAGCAGGGGGTCTCGAACCAGTTCGCCCGCAAGGGCGCCGACAAGTGGGCGGACATCCGATGGAGCCCGACCCGGGCGGGCACCCCGGTGCTGGAGGACACCCTGATGTGGCTCGACTGCCAGATCTGGGCCGAGCACGACGCCGGCGACCACCTCATCGTCCTGGGCCAGGTCACCGAGATGAGCCCGGCCGCCCGGCAGGTGCATGAACCCCCCCTGTACTTCCAGGGCCGGTACCGCCGCCTGATCCCGGACGAGGCAGCCTGAACCACGCCACCGCGCCCCGGGCAAGGGCCCCACCACACCTTCAGCGCCGGAACAGCTGCTGATTGACCCTGGACATGTGAGCCAGGAGCGGCCTCTTCCCCTCCGCTTCACAGAGGGCCCATCAAGGGCGAACCGTGCTGCAGTTGAGGTTTCTCTGCGGGTCCCGGCGGTCGATGCAGAACATGCTGGCCTCCGCTGAAGCGCTGCGGGGCAGAGGTGCCAGGTTACGGGTACTGAACCCCGGTGGGGGGAGGGGGGACGTGGATACTGGCACCCCGATGGGCTCAGTGGTCCTCACCGTGATGGCGACCCTGGCGCAGATGGAGGTGGAGGTCACGCGCGAGCGGATCACCGACTCGGTGGCCAAGCGCCAGGCGGGTGGCAAGGACCTGGGCGGGCGACGTCCCACCTTCACCGACTCCCAGACCAGGAATGCGCTGCGTTCAATCGATCCCGGGGAGCGAGCCACCCAGGTCGCCCGCGACCTCGGCATGTCGAGGGCCGCCCTGTACCGGCGGATCCGCGAACTGCCCATGTCGTCCATCTGAGCGTGCGTATGGACCTCGAGTCCGGGCGTCAGCGCCCTCTCCATACGCCCATCGCTCACCCACGGGCCTTTTGTGCCCCTTATGAGCATGAACGAGCAGACGAGGGGCCCCGCTGATGTGCGTTGCGGACAACGTCAAGAATCCCAGTTTGTGTCCGGTCGTGGATCTGCTCAATCCCCGTCGCTCCGGTGGGAACGTGCTCGCATCGGCTGCAGGCAGCCCCTCTGGGCGTGATGCCGGGCGGCGAACCGGGTCCGATGTGTGCCTTGCCGCATCTGTCCGGGCGGCTACCGGGCGTCGTCGGCGGTGCCGTCGAGGTCGACGCTGAGGTCGTGGCCGACGGCGGTCCCGTGCTCCACCGTCCGTGAGACCGTGCAGTACTTGTCGTGGGAGAGAGCGAGGACGCGCTCGACGATCCCGGCGGCCTTGCGCCCGCCCGCGTCGTCGGGGAAGGAGAGGTGGAAGGACAGGTGCAGGTTCTCCAGGCGGTTCGCGCCGCTGTCCTCGATGATCTTGTGCCCGGTGGCCTCGACCCGGAACTGCGAGGGTTCACAGCTGCGGGAGGTGACGGTGTCCACGTCGATGGAGGAGCACCCGGCGATGGCGGCCAGCAGCAGCTCCACCGGTGAGAGCAGGTCCTCGCCCTGGCCGAAGTCGATCTCGGCCCCGGCGGTGTTGCGGGCGGTGTAGCGGCCGGTGGCGGTGCGGGTCAGCGCGACGGAGCGCAGCGTGGGGTCCTGGGGTCCAGTCATGGGTCCATGGTGCCAATCCTGCCGCCGACCCGGGTCAAGCATCCAGAGACGGCTGCTGTCCCTTGCTCCGGAGGTGCGGAGAGGCCTCCGTGGAACACGCCTGTCTGGAATGGGCGTACTTCGCCGCTCACGGCATCAGCCGGCTCCACCGGGGGGTCCTCGACAACGGCGCCAACTACCGAGCGAAGGACATTACGCGCGTCGTCAAGACCTTGGCAGGCCGGCACCAGTAGATCCGCCCCTGCACACCACAGCACAACGGGAAGGTCGAGGGGTTCAACGAAGTGCTGGTCGACGAGGTGTCTACGTTCGCACCTACGCCAGTGAGCAGATCTACCGGGGCGCGATCGGGGGGTGAGTGAACCATCTTAACCAGCATCGGCCGCACACCGCCTGTGGCGACCATCCCTTGGCCTCACGAGTCCCGGTCCGGGTTACTATCGTCACGCCCTCTTGCCACCAGCGGCTCCGGAGGGTGTCGAACTTCCGCTGCTGGTGGCTGCGCAGAGAACCATCGTGATCAGTCCGCGCGGACCCCGGATTTTTGGCCTTGAGGCGTGCGCTCCAGATTCCGATTGCCAGCCCCTTGACGGTGTTCCCCTTCTGCGCGGGCGTCTGCAGTGTCGCCTCGTCACGCTCCACCTCCCCATGTCTGTGGAGGCCCGCTGGAACCGTGCGAGGTCAGGGATCGGAGACGATCGTTCCCCCGAGCTCGTTCTGCAGCTGCTGCAGCGACGCTTCATCGGGCGAGATGATGACCCAGTTCTGCGCGTGCAGGAAAGGGATCCTTCCCCTACTGCCGAGGGTGTTCAGGAAGCCCTCCATGCTCTCTTCGGAACCGGCGACTGCCATCCCCATGAGGCCGTTGGTGCAGTCCAGGAAGGTGGTCTTCGGATCGGCCGGCGCTGACAGCTGATCCGTGCCCGGGCACTCGACACCGGTATCGACGACGTCCTCGCGCAGCGCCACGGCGTCGTCGTAGGTCTTGGCGGGGCCGTTGACCACTGCCTGGATGTCGGTGGCCGTCGGCCCGCAGCCGGTCAGCGCCAGAGCGGAGAGAGAAAGCAGGGCGGTAGTAGCTCGGCGCACGAGAAGCTCCGGTCGTCGGGGATCGAGCATGGGCGCAGGATCAAGCGCGTAGGTCCACGGGCGGACATCCGCTTCGATTCTATGAGGTTTCCCGCCGGTGCGGCGGTGAGAGGCGCGGTGACGGGCAGAGCAGCGCAAGGTGGCATGGCACAGGGCCCTAGCGGGAGAACTGGTTCTCGACCGCGAGGACCATCCGCCGCAAGCACCCTGCGTGTTCGTCGACTGGAGCCATCTGCTTTCGTGCCGATCGAAACCCTGGACGTGTTGGCAGGTCTGCTGCACCGCCACCGCAGGGCGCACGACATTCCGGTCGCACCAGCGGGTCAGGTCGGTCTGCACTCAGGCGACGCACGTCCTGCGCTGGTACCGCGACAGCGCTCGCGTGGGGGCTTTGGCCGTGGCTTGTTGCCTGTCGCAGGTCACGGGCTACCGGTATCTGCACGAGGGCATCGACGTGCTGGCTCCCCAGGCTCCGGAGCTGCACGAGGCTCTGACCCGGGTGCAGGAGGACGGATTGCCCTCCCTGAACCTGGGCGGGACAGTGATCACCACCGACCGTCCGGCCGAACGCGGGGACAACGGCAAGCACCGGTGGTATTCGGGCCAGCACAAGCGTTTCGGCGACGTCCAGGAAACACGATGATCCCACCGGGTTGCCGCTGTGCATCTCCCTGGTGGAGCCGGGCCTGGTCCACGACATCACGGCTGCGCGCACCCACTGCCTGGGAGCCCTGTGCCCGGTTGCCGCGACCGGGACTCTGAGCCCGACGGACAGGGGCTACCCAAACGCCGGCATCGGGATGCGCACCCCGTCATGGGCCATCGTCTGGGAACGGACCATCGCGCCTACAACACCCTGCTGACCGGGATGTGCCAGATCGGCAACGTGCCAACGCCCCGCTATCGCAGCGCCCCGGGCCCGTGCAGGACCCGGGGTCTTGTGGCCACCGCCGGTGGGTGAGGTCGAACACCGTCGGAGGACGTGGGTGCGAGCGGGCGTGTGCGTGTGCCCGCGGGCAACCGTCGGTCAGGCGCCGAACAGTGGTGCGACCGCCTTCACCAGCTGCTGGATTCCCAGCACCCCGAACAGCAGCGCGGTGATGCCCATGGCGATGTTGGTGTGGGCCCTGTTGGACCACTCCTTGGGGATCCGCTTGCCGTTGAGCAGGCCCAGCAGGGTCAGAGCGATGAAGGGCATGAACAGCGAACCCAGCACCCCGTAGGCCAGGATCAGGCCGATGGGCTGGCCCAGGGCGAAGAGGATCATGGGCGGGAACGTCAGCCACAGCACGTAGAAGCGGAAGTACTTGCCTCCAACCCGGGTGTCGGGGTGCCCGGAGCCCTTGCCGCGCACATTGCCCCAGAAGTCGGCGAACATCAGCGACACGCCGTTCCACACCCCGATGATCGAGGAGAAGGACGCCGCCCAGAAGCCGACGAGGAAGCCGATGCCGACCACATCGCCGTACTCCGCGCGCAGCACGGTGGACAGATCCAGCAGCCCCTCGTCGCCGGAGCTCAGGGCGACCCCGGCGGTGCGGACCACCTCGGCGCCCACGATGAGCATCGCCAGCACGAAGATGCCGGTCATCACGTAGGCCATGGAGTTGTCGATGCGCATCACCCGCATCCACTTGGGCGTGTACCAGCCCTTCTCCCGCAGCCAGTAGCCGTAGGCGGCCAGGGTGATGGTGCCCCCGACGCCCCCGGCCAGGGCCAGGGTGTAGAGCACCCCGCCGTCGGGGATCAGCGGAATCAGGCCCTTGGCCATCTCCGGGAGGTTGGGCGTGGCCAGGACGGCCAGGCCCACGACGGTGACGAACATCAGCCCGACCAGGGCGGCGGTGATCTTCTCGAACGTGGCGTACTTGCCGAACCAGACCATGACGAAGCCCAGCAGGCCCATCATGATGGCCCAGGCCCACAGCGGCAGCACCGGGAACAGGGCGGCCAGCGGCAGTGCTGCCGAGGACATCGCGGTGGCTCCGTAGACGAAGCCCCAGATCATGATGTAGGGGCCGAAGTACCAGCTCGTCCACCGCCCCAGAGAGCGCCAGCCTTCGAAGATGGTCTTGCCGGTGGCCAGGGTGAAGCGCCCGGCGCCCTCGACCAGGATGATCTTGAGGACCACCCCCACGATCACCGCCCAGAAGAGGGCATAGCCGTACCGGGAGCCGGCCACCAGGGTGGCCACCATGTCGGCCGCACCCACACCGGTGGCCGCGACCACCAGGCCCGGTCCCACGATCTTCCACTTCGCCGGGGCCCCGCCGTCGTCATCCACCCGGGCCTCATGCCGCACGGCGGCATGCTGTTCTGCAGTCATAGGTTCTGTCGAGTTCCTCGCATCGATACGGTGAGCACTTCTGCACCGCGCGTGGTGGACGGGCCGGTGGCCGCACTAAGGTGCGCCACCGTGGGCGCGTCGATCGCGCTCGGTCCCCACGCCACGACGTGTTTCCAGAAGTGACCCCTGTCACGGCCCAGTGTATACGTATGCACCAGTGTGTCCCGCATCGCCCGAGAAAGTACCGGATGGCCGGAGCACGAGATTCCGGTGGTTACGGTGTCGAACTGCCCGGGGAGATCGGTGCAGGACATGCCCGCCACCGCCGAGCAACTGCGGAGCAGGGGAGCGGGGTTGCGCGTGTTCGACCTGGGCGGGGGAGACGTGGACACCGCTGAGGCGGGCCTCCGTCCAGAAGGCCCGCCTCAGGAGTGCGGTGCGTGGGTGATTACCGTGCCGTCTGCCCGATGGTGGCGAGGTCGAGGTCCTTGGTCTCCGGGGCGAAGGAGACCGAGAGCATCGCGATGGCGGTGGTGGCGATGATGATCAGCACCACCACGTCCGTGCCGCCGGTCCACAGCACGATGGCTCCGGCCAGGGCGGGCATGAACCCGGCCAGCAGGATGGAGGCCATCTGGTAGCCCACCGAGATCCCGGAGTAGCGCACCGCGGTGGGGAACAGCTCGCAGTACAGCGCCGGCAGCGGGGCGTAGACCAGGGCGTGGCCCAGGGCCAGGAACAGGGCCACCCCGGCGATGATCGCCCACTGCTGGCCGGTCTGGACCAGGGCGAAGATCGGCCAGGCCGTGAGGATGATCGCCGCCCCGCCCAGGAAGAACGTCTTCTTGCGCCCGATCCGGTCCGAGAGCGCCCCGAAGACCGGGATCATCACGATGTTCAGCGCCGAGCCGATCATCACGGCCACCAGCCCGTAGTTGCGCGGGACCCCCAGGGTGGTGGTGACGTAGGAGAGGACGAAGACGGTGAACAGGTAGTAGTTGCCGGCCTCGGCGAAGCGGCCGAAGATCGCGATCAGCAGCGGCTTGCGGTGGTGGGCGAACAAGACCTTCAGCGGGGCCTTGTGCTGCTCCCCGGCCTCGAGCATGCGGGCCTGCTCGGCCAGGAACTCCGGGGACTCCGCGGCGTTGAGCCGGATGTAGAGACCCACCGCGGCCAGCACCACGGCCAGCAGGAACGGCACCCGCCAGCCCCAGGTCTCGAAGGCGTCCCCGGAGATCGCCGCGGAGGCGGTCACCGCGGCGGTGCCCAGCAGCAGCCCGCAGGAGACCCCGATCTGGGGCCAGGAGCCGTAGAACCCGCGCCGGCCCTTCGGGGCGTTCTCCACGGCGATGATCGCCGCCCCGCCCCACTCCCCGCCCACGGCGAAGCCCTGGGCCAGGCGCAGCACGCACAGCAGGATCGGGGCCCAGATCCCGACCTGGGCGTAGGTCGGGAGCAGGCCGATGAGCACGGTGGCCACGGTCATGATGGCGAAGGTCAGGATCAGGGTGGCCTTGCGCCCGATCCGGTCCCCGAGGTGGCCGGCGACGAAGGCCCCGACGGGCCGGGCGACGAACCCGACGCCGAAGGTCGCCAGGGCGGCGATCTGCCCGATCCCCGGGGCCATGGCGGGGAAGAACAGCGGCCCGAAGACCAGGGCGGCGGCGGTGGCGTAGACGGTGTATTCGTACCACTCGACGATGGCGCCGATGGTGCCCGAGTACAGGGTGCGGCGACGCACCTGCTCGGGGGTCATGGAGGCGGTGATGGCCATGGAAGGCTCCGTTCCGGAAGGACGGTGGTCGGAATGAGACGGTGGGAGGGGCGGTGGCGGCCGGCGGCTGGGGGCCGACGGAGTGGTCGGATCAGGGCGCAGCGGTTCCGAGAACGATGGCGGCGCGGGTGACTTCGCGCGCCATGGACTTCTCCAGGGCCGTTCCGAGGTCGTCGAGGCTGAACTCGGCGTCGACGAGGCGATCGAAGGCGTAGGTGTTGAGGTTGCGGGCCAGGAAGTCCAAAGCCTTGGCCAGGTAGCGGCCGTCATAGCGGTCCACGTGCTTGATGGTCAGAGCCTTGCGGGTGACGTAGCCGGGATCGAAGGGAACCGTGGACCCGGGGGAGAGGTTGCCCATCACCAGGTAGCGCCCACCGCGACGCAGCTGCTGGAGGCCTTCGCTGAAGGCGGCCGGGACCCCGGTGACCTCCACCGCCACATCAGGTCCACGGCCACCGGTGAGCTCCTTGATGTGGGCCACACGGTCCTCGAGGTCGGGGATCTCGGTGAGGTCCACGACGTCGTCGGCCCCGAAGCGCTGGGCCTGCTCCAGTCGGGAGGCGACTGCGTCGATGACGATGACATGGGCACCACGGGTCTTGGCCAGGGCCGCGGCGTTGAGCCCGAGGCCCCCGGCGCCTTGGATCAGCAGCGTCTCTCCGTACTGCAGGCCGATGGAGTCCAGTCCGAACATGACCTGGGACAGCGCGCAGTTGGCACTGGCGGCCACGGAGTCGGGGATCGTGTCCGGGACCTTGTAGACGTGCTGGCGGGGGTGGACGACGTAGTGGGTGGCGAAGGCGGCGTGGAAGTGAGGGTATTCCTCGGGCTGCCGGCCGAAGAACTGGTAGGCGTTGTCGCAGAGGTTGCGCTGTCCGTCGGCGCAGCGCTGGCACTGCTCACAGGTCTGGAAGTAGGTGCACACCACGCGGTCTCCGACGCTGAGCAGGTCGCCGCGGCTGTCGGTGGCCTTGCCGGGCCCGAGGGAGGAGACCCGCCCGACCATTTCGTGACCCAGTCCGCCGCGCTTTTTCACGGGGTGGCGGCCGTTCCAGATGTGCAGCTCGGACCCGCAGACGTTGGCGCGGGTGATCTCCATGACGAGTTCGCTGGGTGCAGGCTCCGGGACGGGGTACTCGGCGTACTCGAGCACGCGGGGTTCGGCCATGAAGGCCAGGCGGCCCATGAGCGGCGAGGTGGTCATGGTGTTCCTCCAAGATCGGTGGCGTGTCGGTGATTGCTGGGCCGGGGGTCCGGGTCGGCGGTAGGGCTGGTGTGGGTCCGTCGCCGGCGTCGCCCGCCCGTGCGGGCAGAGCCGGCAACAGGGTCAAGGGGTGCCCGTACCTGGTGCGGTGGGGCTCAGTCGACCAGTGTCGTCCTGCTGTCCGGGGCGTGAGTACGGGTGTGGTCGGTACGGTCGAGAATGGCGTACATCTTCGTGTGGTCCTCGGGCCCGAAGCCCTTCTCGACGGTCTGGCGCCACAGGTCGGCGCAGTGGTGGCTCAGTTCGGCCGCTACGCCCAGTTCCTCGGCCAGGGCCAGGGCGATGTTCACGTCCTTGGTCATCAGTCCGATGGGGAACCCGGAGGCGAAGGTGCCCGAGAGCATGAACTGGGCGACCTTGTTCTCGGAGGTGTTGCTGCGCCCGGACGAGGCATTGAGCACGTCGGTGAGGGTCTGCGGGTCGATCCCGAAGCGTTCCCCGATGTGCAGGGCTTCGACGGTCACGGCCACCGAGGCCGCCGAGACGAGGTTGTTCAGCGCCTTGGCTGCGTGCCCGGACCCGGGGGCGCCGACGTGGATGGTAGACCTGCCCATCACCCTGAAGAGCGGCATCGCCTCGTGCACGTCCGCGACTGCCCCGCCGGCCATGATGGCCAGCTGGCCGTTGACCGCCCCGCGCACACCGCCGGAAACCGGGGCGTCGACGTAGCGCATGCCCTTCTCCTCCAGGACGGCGCCCAGCTGCTGGGAGCGGGTGGGCTCGGCCGAGGACATGTCGATGAACAGGGTGTTCAGCGAGGCCGCCGCCACGACCTGGTCCTGCAGCAGGGCCGCCTCGACGATCGCGGAGGTGGGCAGCATCGTGATGATCACATCGGCGTTCCGCCATCCCGCGGTGGCTGCGGCGGTGGGGTGGGTGGTGAGGAACTTCTCCACCGCCTCGGTGCTGGCATCGTGGACGATCAGCTCGTGGCCGGCTTCGGCCAGGCGCCCGGCCATGGGGAAGCCCATGTTGCCCAGGCCGATGAACCCGATGGTGCTCATGCCTGGGCCTCCGTGGCCGTCGTTGCTTCGGCGTCCATCTCGGTGAAAACCTCCCGGGCCAGCCGGAAGCTCTCCAGGGCGGCCGGGACCCCGCAGTAGACGGCGACCTGGAGGAAGACCTCCTGGATCTGCTCCTTGGTCACCCCGTTGCGGATCGCCCCGCGCACGTGGACCTTCAGCTCGTGCGGGCGGTTCAGGGCGGAGATCATGGCCAGGTTGATCAGGCTGCGCTGGGCGCGCTCCAGGCCCGGGCGGTTCCACACATCGCCCCAGCAGTACTGGGTGACCAGCTCCTGCATCGGCATCGAGAACGCATCGGCCCCATCGAGGCTGCGTTGGACGTAGGCGTCGCCGAGGACCTCCCGGCGGGTGGCCAGACCCTTCTCAAACAGTTCCTGGTTCAATCTGCCACTCCTTCGTCGGTGCCGCCGCGGTTCCAGACGGCTTGGATATTGGTGAACTCGTGGACCCCGAAGTGGGACAGTTCCCGGCCATAGCCGCTGTTCTTCACCCCACCGATGGGAATCCGCGGATCGGAGACGGCGATGCCGTTGATGAACACCCCGCCCACCTGAAGGCGCCGGGCCACCGTCGAGGCCAGGTCGGCATCGGCGGTCCACAGGCTGGCGGAGAGCCCGAACTGGGAGTCGTTGGCCTTGACGATCGCGTCCTCCAGGTCCTCGGCGAGGACCAGGGAGGCGACCGGGCCGAAGATCTCCTCACGGAAGGACGTCATCGAGGCGGTGACCCCGGCCAGCACGGTGGGTGAGTAGAAGTTGCCCGGCCCCTCGATCAGCTCCCCGCCCACCAGTAACTCAGCGCCCTCGGCGAGGGTGCGCTGGACCTGGGCGTGAATCTCCTGGCGGATGTCCTCGCGGGCGATGGGCCCGATGTAGGTGCTCTCCTCCGTGGGATCGCCCACCGTCAGATTCTCAACCTTGGCCACGAAGCGGTCCGTGAACTCCTGGGCGATCTCCCGGTGGAGGATGATGCGCTTGGCCGCAATGCAGATCTGGCCGCTGTTCTGGAACCGGCCATGGACCGCCGCCTCCACGGCCTCCTCCACATCCGCATCCGCCAGGACGATGAAGGCGTCCGACCCACCCAGCTCCAGGACGCTGCGCTTGACGACCCGCCCCGCCTGGGAGGCGATGGCCGCCCCGGCTCCCACGCTGCCGGTGACGGTCACGGCTGCGATCCGCGGATCCGCAATCGTCGCCGACACTACGTCGTTGTCGGCGTTGAGGACGCTGAAGGCTCCCTCCGGCAGCCCGGCTTCCCGCCACAAGCCCTCGATCGCCACACCGCAGCCGACCACGTTGGGGGCGGGCTTGAGCACGTAGGCGTTACCGCCGAGCAGGATCGTGATGCCTCCGCGCATCACCTGCCACACGGGGAAGTTCCACGGCTCCACCGCCAGCACCGGCCCCAGGGGCAGGTAGGACACGTGGGCCTCGGGACCGATCCGGGTGGGGGTGTCGGCGAGGATGTCCGCCCCGTTCTCGGCGTACCAGGACATCACCCGGGCCGCCTTCTCCACCTCCGCCCTCGACTGGGTGACGGGCTTGCCCATCTCGGCGGTGATCATCGCAGCCAGCTGCTCGAGATCACGTCGCATCAGATCCGCCATCCGAGCCAGGACCTCACACCGCGTGGCAGGGCTGGTCCGGCTCCACTGCTCGAACCCAGCCTGCACCCGGTGCAGGACGCCGTTGAGGTCCTCGGCGCCGACGAAAGGGTAGGTGGCGATCACCTCGCCGGTGGCGGGGTTGCGCGACGTCGCCGTCGCAGATGCTTGGACAGTCACGATTACGGTCCTTTCCGGGGCCGGGTCAGGGAAAGTGCGCGAGGTGGTCCGCTGCCCTCACAGGCACGATGAGAGGCAACGTCCACCCGGGGGTCAGCCGGTGGACGGGAGGGCTCCCGTCCACCGGCCGGCCCGAACCGGCGACGGCGGGGCCTCCACCACGTCGTGCCGCTGGTGTGGCCTAGAGGGGGATCCGACCCCCGGTCGCTGTGAGGAAGGTGGTTGCTGGATGTGGTAGATCTCTTGCTCTCATCGGTTCACATCTGTCTCGTCCTGTGCCAGCGACCTCTTGATAAAAGGTTAGGGGGGTGTCACTCTGCTGCGAACAAGCAGTTTCGGAACCTAAACTTCTGGGAAAGAGAACGATGGAGTTCGTCCAACTGGAAATGTTCGTGGCCGTGGCGGAGCACGGCGGGATCACCGCCGCCGCCGAGAAGCTGCTGCGGGCTCCTTCGAATGTGTCCACCCGCATTCGGCTCCTGGAGAAGGAGCTGGGCATGGACCTGCTGCTGCGCGACAAGCGGCAGGTCACTCTCTCGGCCGAAGGGGAGGCGTTCCTGGAATACGCCCGACGGCTGATCGACATCGCCGGGGACGCCAAGTCCCTGGCCACCGGCGAACAGCCCCGCGGTCGGTTCCGCATCGGGGCCCTGGAGAGCACCTCGGCGGTGCGGATCCCGTCCCTGCTGGCCGAGTTTCACCTCAAGTACCCGGCGGTGGATCTCGAACTGGCAGCCGGGGCTTCCGGCATGCTCTTCGACCACTTGCTCAGTGGGCAGGTCAACGCCGTCTTCACCGACGGGGCGCCGGCCTCTCCGGTGCTCACGGGCCTGCGGGCCTTCACCGAGGACCTGGTCATCCTCACCCCCGAATCGGTGGAGATCATCGACGAGGGATTCCGGGCTTCCAACCCCACGGCCTTCGTCTTCGGCACCGTGTGCTCCTACCGGCAACGGTTCGAGGAATGGATGGAGCAGAGCAGCATCACCCCGGGCCGCGTCGTGGAGATCTCCTCCTACTACAGCATGCTCGCGTGCGTGGCCGCCGGGGCCGGGATCTGCATGATGCCGCGCAGCCTCTACGAGACCCTGCCCGGCGGCAACCGCGTCACCTGCCACCCCATCGAAGGCGAGCTGGGGAACGTGGAAACCTGGCTCACCTGGCGCCGCGACGCCCGCTCCGCCAACCTCCGGGCCTTCGTGCGCCAGACCAAGGAGCACTTGGCGCACCTCGCCGACCAGCAACCGGCTGTCGCCGCATAGCACCACCGTCCTCGCCCAACCCCTGCCACGCACCGTAGGCGGGAGACTCACCCCGTTCGCAGCACCCGTGCGACACCCATCCGCTGGGCCTCGTACCGTTCCCCAAGCTCCCACCGGCGCTGCTGTTCGGCGCGCCGGCGGGCCATCACCTCGCCCCAACGCCCGGACACAACCAGTAGGGTCTGCAGGTCGCTGGTCAGCGGGTCGTTCGCGCCGTCGGGTCGAGTGCTCCGCGAGGTCGGGGAGCACCACCATGGCGCTCCTGGCGTGTCCTGTTATTGGGCCACTACGACATCCCGGGTAAAGGTGGTGAGAAGGCCTCATGCAGGCAGTGCGTGGTGAGGTCGGCAGTGGTGCCGTAGTCGCAGTGATGGTTGTCAGCCACATGGATGGCCTTGAGAGCCAGGTGTGGTTGGCGCTGTCGCATTGGTCGTCACCACGCTGGACGGGCTGAGACGCTCGACGCAGAACCTGCTCACCCTCGTCGAGGAACTGCACAGCAGGGCGCGTGTCCGAGAGGTCTGAACCCCGAGGGGGTCCATGGTCTTCACCGTCATGGCGACCTCGACGCAGATGGAGCTGGAAATCCAGCGGGAGTGGACCACCGACCCGGTGGGCCGAACGGCGGATCGCCGGCCACCCAGGTCGTCCGCGACCTGGGAATGTCGAGGGGTCCCCTCTACCGGCGGATTCGGGACCTCACCATGCCGACAACCATTTGAGCGAACGGTTGTCGATGAATTGGGCGAGGCGTGGGTTCCTCCGTCCGGCGACCGCAGAGTGCTGGACGGGTGCGGCAGGCGATCCCCTCGCGTGCACGGTGTGGCTCGCAGGACTTCATGGGATCTTGAGGATTGCTCAACGGGAGCGCAAGGTGCGGCACGGACCCTGGGGACAGGACGGTCCCGGGGTTCCGGGGCCGCAGACACGGCTCGTGGCCGGGACCCTGGGGGTGCCGGGGCCGGCCTGGCACACCTGGGGGAGTCATGAGTTGGAGGCCCACAACGGAAGGATCCGACCTGGCGGGCGCCGCGGGCGGTGCCCGCAGGTCCTCCAGGCGGTCGGTGGGTGTTGACGCGGCCCGCGGGCTGGCGCTGATCGGGCTGATGGCCGTGCACGTCCTGCCCGGCCGCGGCGACGTGACCCAGGAGCCGACCGGATCGTCCCTGTTCTTGTCGGGGAACTCGGCGGCGCTGCTCACCTTGCTGGCCGGGGTGGGGCTGGCGCTGTCCTGCGGGGGGCGGTTCCCGCACACCGGCAGGTGGCTGGCCGCCGACCGGGTGGGGGTGGCCGTGCGGGCGGTGCTCATCGCCGTGGTGGGCCTGGGGATCGGTACGGTGATGCCCCAGGACGGCCCGGTGGACAGCCTCTTGTTCTCCTACGGGGTGTTGTTGCTGCTGGCGATCCCGTTCCTGCACCTGTCCGCGGCGGCGCTGTTGGCCTGCGCGGCGGTCTTCTGGCTCGTGGGTCCGCTGCTGGTGCAGGCCCTGGCGGAGGTCCTCCCCGTCCACGTCTCCTCCCGGACGGTCGCCGATGTGGTGGGCGAGCCGGGTGGGACGATCTGCCAGCTGCTGCTGACCGGCGCCTACCCGGTCCTGCCGTACCTGGTCTATCTGCTGGTCGGACTGGGCGTGGGGCGGGTGCACCTGCGCGAGAAGGCGGTCCAGATCCGCCTGCTGGTGGTGGGCGCAGGACTGGTGGTCTTCGCCGGGGCCGCCCCCTCCGTCGTGGACTCCGCCTTCGGCGGGTACGGCCGTTTGCCCCAGACCGGGGGGATGAGCCAGGACGAGCTCGGGGAGGCGCTGGTGCGGGGGCCGGGTTCGTTGCCCACCGACACCTCGTTGGCGATCGCCGCCGGCCTGGGCGTGGGACTGCTGGTGCTGGGGGCCTGCCTGCTGATCGGCAGGAAGTCCGGGGCGTGGTTGTCGCCGCTGTCGGCGATGGGTGCGATGGCCCTGACCCTGTACACCGCCCACCTGGTGGCGGTGTCCCTCGGGGTCGGCCACGGCCTGCCCTACACCTGGGTCGTCCTCCATCTGGGGGCGGCGGCCTGGTGCGCCCTCGCCTGGCAACGAGCACTGGGCCAGGGACCGCTGGAACGGGTGGTCAGCACGAGTGTGGGCACCGCCCGCCGCACCGTGCTCCACCGCCCCCACCGCAACCACTGGCTCTACCAGCAGTGAGCACCGATCGAGGCGGACTCTCCCGGGCCGTGCCTGCCGCAGCGGGCGGACTCCCCGGTGGGGAGGCACTCGGCGCGGCAGATTCGCCAGATCATCATCGACACCGGCTGCCGGACCCTTCGGCAACCGGGCTTCCGACCGGTCCGTGGGGTTCTTCGGCCAGCGGGCCGGTCCTGGACCCAGGAGCCATCATGGTCGTGTCCCTGACCGGTCGGGCCCCGGTGGTCGACGAGGAGATCGATGTGGCGCGGTTGATCGAGGTGTACCTGCGCAAGGCCGGTCTGGAGGTGGTCGTGCGGCACGAGGAGAGCGAGGCCGTGGCCGCGGACGACTACGTGACCACACCGTTCAGCCCGCGCGAGCTCGTGGCCCGGGTCCAGGCGATGCTGCGCCGCTCCCGCGGCCGCGCCCGTCCCGACGAGCCCGCGGCCGGGTCCGATCCGGCGGCCCGGGCCCGGGTGATCGGGGATCTGGTGGTGGACGAGGCCGCCCGACAGGTCCGTGTGGGCGGGAAGGCGGTGGAGTTGACGCGGATCGAGTTCGACCTGCTGGCCGCCCTGGCCGCCCACCCGCAGCTGGTGCTCTCCCGCCGGCAGCTGGTGGAGATGGTCTGGGACGCGCACTGGTCCGGGGACGCCCACCTGGTGGATGTGCACATCGGGCGGATCCGCAAGAAGCTCGGCGACGAGGCCGCCAGCCCGCGGTTCATCCACACCATCCGCGGGATCGGCTACCGGATGGGGACCGGGCGATGACCACCACAGGCCGCCTCGTGTCCTGGGGCCCGCTGACAGTGCGGCTGATGCTGGCGCAGATCTCGGTCCTGCTGGCCGGTCTGGCGATCGTACTGTGCACGTGAACGCATCACCGATTCGGTGGCTCAGCGCAGAGTCACCGGCAAGGGCTCCGGCGGGCGGCGTCCGACGTTCACGGACTGCCAGATGCGCCACGCGCTGCGGCTGACCGAGGCGGGAGAGCCGGTGACCCAGGTGGCCCGGGAGCTCGGCGTGTCTCTGGCCTCCTCTACCGGTGCCTCCAAGAGCTGCCCCCGGCGAAGGTGTGAGCCCGAGTGCGCGGGTGCCTCGCACGGAGCGTGACACTGGGACCACGGGCAAAGGGGTGGGGAAGATTTCCCGGACCGTGGAGCAGGTGACTAAAACCTGTCACACTCATTCCACGTGTATCCCCATTCACGTGTGTGAGAAAAGCCGGACCCCATGGCCCGGCTTTTCTCACGCCCCCGGGAGGTCCTGTCGAGGGTGCCCGATGGCTTCCAAGTCTCCAGCCCTTTTGTAAAAGTAAATAGTGTGAAATACATGGAGGGTTGTCCGCGTCCAGGAAACATACTCGGTATCACCTTCGTAAATTCGGTGCGGGCCTTAATTTGCTCTTGTGACAACAAGGTCGTTTCGGAGACCGCGCCTCCGACAGCGCGCTGACTAGGGGGAGGAGCAGGGAAGGCTCCTGCGGGCCAGCGCTTGGAGAACAGGATCTCACTGTGGTCCCGACCGTAAGAACTGCTGGGTTAACACATGGGAAATTTGCTTGTGCGCGCGGTTTGCTATCGCCTACTCTGAGGCCACTGGCTTCGCTATCGGGAAGTCTCGTGATCTATTGAGGGGGAATACAGATGGACACGCTGCACAAGACACTGGCCGGGGCCGCTCTGACCGGTCTGCTCGTGACGGGCGGGGCCTCCGCTCCGGCGTTCGCGGGGGACAACAAGGGCGACGACAACGGCGGCTACAGCCACGACAAGAACCACGACAAGGACCGCGGCAAGGGCAAGGATCGTGACCGCGACGACGAGACCAAGAACGGCGAGGTCGACGTCAAGGTCAAGTACCGCCACCACGGCAAGTGGAAGGTCAAGGAGTACGAGGACGTCAGCCTGAAGAAGGCCGCCTCCATCGCCAAGGACAAGGCCGACGGCGGCAAGTGGGACAACTACTACCGCGACGCCAAGTACACCGACAAGACCGACAAGACCGTCAAGACGGTCGACAAGAAGTGGGTCAAGGTCTACTTCGAGCAGGACAAGGACCACGGCCACGACAAGGACAAGGGCCACGGCAAGGGCAACGGCCACAAGCACTGAGTCCAGGCCCTGACCCGCTGAGGGTGCCCGTCCACCGGACGGGCACCCTCAGCCGTTCCCCGGGGTCAGCGCCACGCCCTGACCGGGTTGACGGCATCCAGCGGCGCGAGACCGCGGCCGAGGTCCTGAGCGACGGGGCCCGGCGTGTGCTGGGATCTGGGAGCCACAGAGTTCACGGACTTCTCGGGGCCGGGGGCGCTGATCGGGTCCCTGGAACTGGCCCGCCGGGCCGGCGGTGACCTGCGGATCGCCAACGAGAGCCCGGCGGTGCGGATGCTCCTGGAGCTGACCGGCATGGTCCGGGTGCTTACCCCCTAGCCCAGCGCTGAAGAAGCCTTGTCCGCCCCCTGAAGCCAGCGATCACCAAGCCTCACCCCGGTGGCCGCCATGCCCGGGTCTCGTCGTGGTCGTCGTATCGAGTGGTTCGTTCCGGACCCCGTGCCTGACGAGCTGTGCCGGCGGAGAAGCGGAGACCACGGACGCCGACCAGCAGAGGGAGGAGCCGGCGGCACACGATGCCACGGCAGCTGCGCAACCATCAGGGGAGGGGCATTGTTGTCAGGGCGTCGTGTCGTGTCATGGCGCTGCCAAGACACCACATCAGTTGGTCGTGCAGGTCCGGAGGCGGATCCGTCGACGCAGAACATGCTGGCCTTCGCCCAGCAACTACGGAGCGGGGGGGCGGGTGCTGAACCGGGTGGGGGAGACGTGGACACCGCCACCCCGATGTTCTTCGCGGTCATGGCCGCCCTGGCCCGAATGGAGTCGAAGAGCGGACGTGAACGCATCACCGACTCGGTCGCCGAACGGAGAGCTGCCGGCAAGGACCTCGGCGGACGGCGCCAGACCTTCATCGACTCCCAGATCCGTAGCGCCGTCCGGCCGATCGAGGGCGGGGAGCCGACCACCCAGATGCCACGGGACCCCGGGAAGTCCAGGGCGACCCTCTGCCGACGGACCCGAGGACTGCCCGTGGCCAGTATTCGAGCGAGCATGTCCCTGCGAAGAGTGGGCGTGCCTGCACACTCAACGGATTCATACTGCTCCGGCGCCGTCCCTGATTGTTCGTTTTCATCGTGGGTGGGTAAGACCCGAAGACCTCCCGTCGCCCCTGGTGCGTCATCCGTGACCCCGTCGTCCTGGACCTGGGCGGGCGGCGAGAAGTTCACCCTGCGGGGAGCGCAGGCCTTCAGATGGGTGAGTACGAAAGCGGTGCCGGCTCCCCTTAGGGAGCGGCGCCGCTCGAGTGGGTGCTTGGGGCCCTCCACGCTGAACTCCAGGCCGTAGCCGGACTGCTTGGTCCCGCCGAAGGGGACGCGGGGGTCCACGGCTTCGTGCTTGTTGATCCACACGGTGCCGGCCCGGATGCGGGCGGCGACCTCGCGGGCCTTCTCCGGGTTGGCAGACCACACCGAGGCACCCAGGCCGATCTTCAGGGCGTTGGCCATCGCGATCACCTCGTCGATGTCCGAGTACTTGATGAGGGGCAGGCGGGGCCGAACTGCTCCTCGGCCACCAGCGGGTTGTCATCGTCCGAATCGGCCACCAGGGTCGCCGGGAAGGAGTACCCCGGCTTCCCGGTCTCGGGGTTGCCGCCGAGCAGCACGCGTCCGCCACCGGCCCGGGCTTGCTCTACCAGGTCGGCCACGACGTCGTACTGGGCCTGGTTCTGCAGCGGGCTCATGACGTTGTTCTCGTCCCGCCCCACGCCCGCCCATCGGCATCTTCGCGGACACCTCGGTCAGCGCCTCGCACGCGGCGTCGTAGACGTCTTCGTGGACGTAGAGCCGCTCGAGTGCGGCACACGTCTGGCCGGTGTTGAGGAACGCCCCCGGAACAGGTCTTCTGCCATGGCCGCCGGATCCACGGCAGGCGGATCCCGTCCACCTTCACGGCGGCGTGCAACGCGCGCACCTCGCCGTGATCTCCCCGGAGCCTGCAGCGACAACGCGCATCCCTGCTTCCGAAGCCATACGCATGCGCGCTCCTCAAAGGAGTCCCGTAGGGGTGGCGCAAAACACTTCGTATCAGATACGATCCTGCTCATGAGACCCGGACCACACCGTTGGAGGTGTACGACCCGGGTCACCTCCGAAGACCACGAAGGCAGGACGGCATGGCAGAGACGACACCGGCCCCTCCCGGGGCCACCGGGGCCATTGACTTCACCGATCGGGCGAATCGCCCCGGAAAGGTCATCGCCCTGCACCTGAACTATCCCTCCCGCATCGCCCAGCGGGGCCGCTCTCCGAAGTTCCCCGGCTACTTCCTCAAGGCCGGAACCTCCATCGCCCGGACCGGGGACACGATCGAACGCCCGGCCGGCACCGAGCTGCTGGCCTACGAAGGGGAGATCGCCCTGGTCATCGGTCAGATGTGCCGCCGCGTGCGCCCGGAGGAGGGCTGGTCCAAGGTCTCGGGCATCACCGCCGCCAACGACTGGGGCCTGTACGACCTGCGCCACGCCGACAAGGGCTCCAACGTCAAGAACAAGTCCGGGGACGGCTACACCCCGCTGGGCCCGAACCTCATCCCGGCCGCCGGGATCGATCCGGCCGCGCTGCGCATCCGGACCTGGGTCAACGGGAACCTCGTCCAGGACGACACCACCGAGGCGCTGGTCTTCCCCTTCGGCCAGCTCGTGGCGGACCTGTCCCAGCTCATGACGCTGGAGGAGGGCGACGTCATCCTGACGGGCACCCCGGCCGGCTCCTCCGTGGCCCAGCCGGGCGACGTCGTCGAGGTCGAGGTGGACGCGCCCGAGGCGCCCGGCGCTCCCTCCAGCGGCCGGCTGGTCACCCGCGTGGTGGCCGGCGAGGAGCCGATGGCGCCCTACGGGCACGGCCCGCAGGTGGACGACACACAGCGGGAGGAGGCCTGGGGATCGCGCGAGGCCGCCGGACTGCCGCCGGCCGCAGCGGACACGGAGCCGTACCACTATGTGCCCGACTCCCCGGCCCCCGACCGCAGCCTGCTCACCGAGGAGCTCACCGCGAAGATCAACGAGACGGCCGTGGCCACCATCACCGCGCAGCTGCGCAAGCGGGGGATCGACAACGCCACGATCGACGGCGTGCGGCCCACCCATCCCGGCCGCCGCATCCTCGGCTACGCCAAGACGCTGCGCTACGTGCCCAACCGGGAGGACCTGTTCAAGGCCTTCGGCGGCGGGTTCAACGCCCAGAAGCGCGCCATGGACACGGTGCAGCCGGACGACGTGGTGGTCATGGAGGCCCGCGGTGAGAAGGGAACCGGCACCCTCGGCGACGTCCTCGCCCTGCGCGCCAAGGTGCGAGGCGCCAACGCGGTGATCACCGACGGCGGCGTGCGGGACAGTGCCGCTGTCGCCGAGGTCGGCATCCAGGTCTACTCCAACGGCGTCCACCCGGCCGTGCTGGGCCGCCGCCACATCCCCTGGGAGGTCGGCGGCACGGTGGCCTGCGGCGGGACCACCGTCCAGCCGGGCGACATCGTCATCGGTGACGACGACGGCGTCGTGGTCGTCCCTCCCCAGATGTTGACCGAGGTGATCGCCGACGCCTGGGAGCAGGAACAGCAGGACGCCTGGGTGTATGACCAGGTGGCCGCAGGCCACCCGGTGGACGGACTGTTCCCGCCCAACGCCGAATGGAAGCGCAAGTACCAGGAGCACCAGCAGTCGCGCACCGGACAGGACACCCCATGAGCGCCGAGGTCATCCTGTCCAAGGCGGAAATGGCCTACCAGGCCATCCTCGAGGGGATCCAGCAGGGCCGTTTCGCGCCTGGCAGCCGCCTGGTGCTGGCCCAGCTGGCCGCCGAGCTGAAGATGTCCGTGGTGCCGGTGCGCGAGGCCGTGCGAATGCTCCAACAGGACGGCCTGGTGGCCTATGAGCGCAATGTCGGTGCCACCGTGGTGGGCATCGACCCCGTGGAGTACCGGAACACCATGGAGACCCTGGCCCTGGTCGAGGGATTCTCCACCGCCCAGTGCGCGCCGCTGGTCACCGAAGCCGACCTGCAGCGGGCCCGTGGGATCAACGATCAGATGCGCCGGGTGCTGGAGGAGTTCGACCCGGTGCAGTTCACCACGCTGAACAAGCAGTTCCACTCCACGCTCTACGAGCACCACCAGAACGCACACATCCTCGACCTGGTGCACCGCGGCTGGAACCGGCTGGCCGCCCTGCGCTCCTCCACCTTCGCCTACGTCCCCGGCCGGGCCCGTGCCTCCGTGGACGAGCACGAGCACCTGCTGGACCTCATCGCCCAGGGCGCCTCCTTCGAAGCCGTCGAGGCCGCCGCGCGGCAACACCGCCTCAACACGCTCGACGCCTATCTGGCATCACGGACCACACCTCACGACGCTGCACGCCGAAAGGACACACCATGAGCACCGAGACCACCCCCGACAACGCACAGCGCTGGGTCCCGGCCAACCTGCCGGGAAAGATCCAGCACTACATCAACGGTGAGCACGTCGACTCGATCGACGATGACACCTTCGACGTGCTGGACCCGGTCACCAACCAGCCCTACCTCAAAGCCGCCTCCGGCAAGGTCGCCGACATCGGCGCCGCCGTCGCCGCTGCCAAGGACGCCTTCCAGAACGGCCCGTGGCCGGGCATGCTCCCGCGCGAACGCTCCCGGGTGCTGCACAAGGTCGCCGACATCGTGGAGTCCCGTGGCCAGGATCTGGCCGAGATGGAGTGCTTCGACACCGGCCTGCCGATCGCCCAGGCCCGCGGCCAGGCCCGGCGCGCCGCCGAGAACTTCCGGTTCTTCGCCGACCTGATCGTCGCCCAGGCCGACGACACCTACAAGGTGCCCGGACGCCAGGTGAACTACGTCAACCGCAAGCCGATCGGGGTGGCCGGGCTCATCACCCCGTGGAACACCCCCTTCATGCTGGAGTCCTGGAAGCTGGGCCCGGCGCTCGCCACCGGCAACACCGTGGTGCTCAAGCCGGCCGAGTTCACCCCGCTGTCCGCGTCCCTGTGGCCGGGCATCTTCGAAGAGGCCGGCCTGCCGAAGGGCGTGTTCAACGTCGTCCACGGCTACGGCGAGGAAGGCTTCGCCGGCGACTCCCTGGTCAGGCACCCGGACGTGCCGCTGATCTCCTTCACCGGCGAGTCCCGCACCGGCCAGATCATCTTCGGCAACGCCGCGCCGTACCTGAAGGGGCTGTCCATGGAGCTGGGCGGGAAGTCCCCCGCCGTCGTCTTCGACGACGCCGACCTGGACGCCGCGATCGACGCGACGATCTTCGGCGTCTTCTCCCTCAACGGCGAACGCTGCACCGCCGGCTCGCGCATCCTGGTCCAGCGCGGCATCTACGACGAGTTCGTGGAGCGCTACTCCGCCCAGGCCGAGCGCGTGCGGGTCGGCCTGCCGCACGAGGAGAGCACCGAGGTCGGTGCCCTGGTGCACCCCGAGCACTTCGAGAAGGTCATGTCCTACGTGGAGATCGGCAAGGGCGAGGCCCGTCTGACCGCCGGCGGCGGCCGTCCCGAGGAGTTCCCGGAGGGCAACTTCATCCGGCCGACCGTCTTCGCCGACGTCGCCCCGGACGCCCGGATCTTTCAGGAGGAGATCTTCGGCCCGGTCGTGGCCATCACCCCGTTCGACACGGACGAGGAGGCGCTGGAGCTGGCCAACAACACCAGGTACGGCCTGGCCGCCTACATCTGGACGAACGACCTGAAGCGGTCCCACAACTTCGCCCAGAACGTCGAGGCCGGCATGGTGTGGCTGAACTCCAACAACGTCCGCGACCTGCGCACCCCCTTCGGCGGTGTGAAGGCCTCGGGCCTGGGCCACGAGGGCGGCTACCGCTCGATCGACTTCTACACCGACCAGCAGGCCGTGCACATCAACCTGGGCGAGGTCCACAACCCGGTCTTCGGCCGCCAGGAGCAGGCCGCCGAGGAGCTCCAGGCCTGACCCTGCGCGCCTGCCGACACCCACCCCTCATCACAAAGGACAGCACCATGACCCACCTCGACGACCGGACGATGACGTCCTCCGGCTTCTACGTCTCCCAGGAAGCCCCGATCCATTCCGACAACCCCGTCCCGACCCCGCAGGCCCCCGCGCCGGACATCCTGCGCTGCGCCTACATGGAGCTCGTGGTCACCGATCTGGAGCGTTCGCGGGAGTTCTACGTGGACGTGCTGGGGCTGACCGTGACCGAGGAGGACGAGAACGCCGTCTACCTGAGGTCCCTGGAGGAGTTCATCCACCACAACCTCGTGCTCCGGAAGGGCCCCGTGGCCGCCGTCGCCGCCTTCTCCTACCGCGTGCGCACACCCGAGGACCTAGACAAGGCCGTGGCCTTCTACGAGGAGCTCGGCTGCCGTGTGGAGCGCCGTCCGGAGGGCTTCACCAAGGGCATCGGCGACTCGGTGCGCGTCGAGGACCCGCTGGGCTTCCCCTACGAGTTCTTCCACGACGTCGAGCACGTCGAGCGACTGGCCTGGCGCTACGACCTGTACACCCCCGGTTCCCTGGTCCGCCTGGACCACTTCAACCAGGTCACCCCGGACGTGCCGCGCGCCACGAAGTTCATGCAGGACCTGGGCTTCCGCGTCACCGAGGACATCCAGGACGACGAGGGCACCGTCTACGCCGCCTGGATGCGCCGCAAGCCGACCGTGCACGACACCGCCATGACCGGCGGCGACGGCCCGCGCATGCACCACGTCGCCTTCGCCACCCACGAGAAGCACAACATCCTGGCGATCTGCGACAAGATGGGCGCCCTGCGCATCTCCGACCGCATCGAGCGCGGACCGGGCCGCCACGGGGTCTCCAACGCGTTCTACCTGTACATCCTCGACCCGGACGGCCACCGGATCGAGATCTACACCCAGGACTACTACACCGGTGACCCGGACAACCCGGTCGTCACCTGGGACGTGCACGACAACCAGCGCCGCGACTGGTGGGGCAACCCGGTCGTCCCGTCCTGGTACACCGAGGCCTCCCTGGTCCTGGACCTGGACGGCAACCCGCAGGAGGTCGTGGCCCGCACCCACGACTCCGAGATGGAGGTGACCATCGGCGCCGACGGGTTCTCCTACACCCGCGCCGGTGACGACTCGGGCAGCTACCAGGGCGAGGCCGCCAAGGGCTTCAAGCTCGGACACCAGCTCTGAGCGGGGACTGCGACGATGCTGGACCACGAGACCCATGTGAAGATCGCCGATGAGCTGCACCAGGCCGGACTGGACCGTACGCCGGTGCCGCGGCTGACCAGGCGGTACCCGCAGATGCAGATCGAGGACTCCTACGCGGTGCAGCGGATCTGGGCGCAGCGGCAGGAAGAGGCCGGCCGCACCAAAGCCGGGCACAAGATCGGGCTGACCTCCAAGGCCATGCAGGACGCCACCGGCATCGACGAGCCGGACTACGGGGTGATCTTCGACGACCAGGTGGTCGAGTCCGGCCACGTCTACGAGTGGGCGAGGTACACCCACCCGCGCATCGAGATGGAACTGGCCTTCGTCCTGAAGGAGGACCTCGCCGGCCCCGGCGTGACCCTCTTCGACGTGCTGCGCGCCACCGAGTACGTGGTGCCGGCCCTCGAGGTGCTGGACTCGCGCATCGAGATGGAGGGCCGCACCATCACCGACACCATCTCGGACAACGCCGCGCTCGGCTCCATGGTGATCGGCGGTCGCCCGGTCGCCCCGGACGCCGTCGACCTGCGCTGGGTCGCCGGGGCGCTGTGGCGCAACCAGGAGATCGTCGAGACCGGGGTGGCCTCCGGGGTGCTCAACCACCCCGCCAACGGGGTGCACTGGCTGGCCAACCGGATCGCCGGCCACGGGGACCGCCTGGAGGCCGGGGAGATCATCCTCGCCGGGTCCTTCACCCGGCCCATGTGGGTCCACGCCGGGGACACCGTCTACGCCGACTACGGGGAACTGGGGACCATCACATGCCGATTCGTCTAGAGGCCCAGCCGAGCCTCAAGGACCTGTTCACCGAGGCCGCCCGCGCGGAGCGCAGCGGGCGACCGGCGGCCGGCATGTTCGTCAGCTCGGGAGATCCCACCGTGACCGAGATCTGCGCCTCGGCCGGCCTGGACTACCTGCTGATCGACGCCGAGCACTCACCGCTGGGCCTGGAGACCATCCAGGCCCAGCTGCGAGCCATGGCCGGCTACGGCTCGATCCCGGTGGTCCGGCTCCCCGGACTGGACGAGGTGCTGGTCAAGCAGTACCTGGACCTCGGCGCGCAGTCCCTGGTGGTGCCCATGGTCAACAGCGCCGCCGACGCCGAGGCCGCCGTGCGCGCCGTGCACTACCCGCCGCGCGGGGTGCGCGGGGTGGGCTCGGCGCTCGCGCGGTCGGCCCGGTGGAACCGCGTCCCCGGGTACCTCACCCGCGCCGCCGATCTGGTCACCCTGGTGGTGCAGGTCGAGAGCGCAGCCGCGGTCGAGGCGGCCGCGCAGATCGCCGCGGTGGACGGGGTGGACGGCGTCTTCGTCGGTCCCTCGGACCTCGCCGCCTCCATGGGCCTGATCGGCCAGCAGGGCCACCCCGACGTGGTGGCCGCCGTCAAGGACGTCATCGCCGCCGTGCGGCAGGCGGGGAAGTTCGTGGGAGTCAACGCATTCGCGCCGTCCCAGGCCCAGGACTATCTCGACGCCGGCGCCGACTTCGTCAACGTGGGCGCCGACGTCGCGCTGCTGGCCCGCGGGACCGAGGCACTGGCCGACGCATGGTGCGCTCCGGCAGGAGAGGAGCAGGGACCGGGCACGGGACCGCGCGGGTCCTACTGATCCGACGGGGCTGATCGCTGCCCGAGGCGGGCGGCGATCAGCCCCGCGCTGTGCGCCAGCCGCTGGCTCAGCGCCTCGACGTCGAGCTGGCGGGTGGCGTAGACGACGGCCAGCGCTGCCGGCAGGTGGCCGGGAACGCGGAGGGGAACGGCCACGGACGAGACCCCGTCCAGCACCTCGTTGCTGCTCACGGCGAATCCGCGTTGCCGGGTCTGCTCCACCTCCGCGCGGGGGCGGACGCCGCCCATCAGCTCGGTGAGCTCGTCCGGGTCCATGCCCGCCTGCACGGCGAGCCCGGGGGCGCCGCGGTCCAGCGGGTGGCGCGTGCCCGGACGCTGGGTGACGGCGTGGCCGCGAGAGGGCTCCACCGTCACCAGCGTGATGCACTCCTCCTGGCCCCAGACCGCGACGAAGGCGCTCATCTGCAGTTCGTTGGCCAGTGCGGTCAGTTCCGGCAGGGACGCCGACTGGAGGTCCTGCTGCACCCCCCGCGCGAGCACCGCCAGCCCGGGTGCGCCGATCAGCCGGCCGGTGGAGTCCCGGGTCAGCAGGCCGTGGCTCTCCAGGGTGCGCAGCATCCGGTAGGCGATCGACCGGTGCACGCCGAGCTGCGCGGCCACGTCGGCGATCGTGGGCGCCTCTTCCGCCGAGACCACCAGCTCGAGCATGCGCACCCCCCGGGAGAGGGTCTGGGAGAGCGGTACCGGCGCGGCGGCCCGGCCGTGCTCGCTCCCGGTCGACTGCGCGGCCGGCGTCCTGATCGCCGGCACCTGGGCGGGAGGATGTCCCTGAGCGTTCACCGTGGCCCCTTTCTGTGGGCGGTCGGACGGGGTTCCCCGGGCCGGGCCGCGGAGCGGCACCGGAGGCCGGGCAGGTCGTGGCCCGGGGCGAGCAGGCTCTCCCCGGACCGTAGCGTGAGCGGCGTCGCGGGGCCTTGTGAGGGCGGTCACTCAACGTATATGATCGCCCCACAGTTCGATAAAAGAACCGCGTGTTCCATTATAGAACACACTAGCCGTTCCGTCCTTCCCCGCGCCAGGAGGCCCCATGCTGTTCCACCACCACGGCTACGTGTCCACGGACCCCCGGATCCAGCCCGCCGCCGGTGTGGGTGTTGACCGCTCCCCCGACCTGCCGGAGGTCATGGACGTGCTGGTGGTCGGCTCCGGTCCCGCCGGCATGACCGCCACCGCCCAGCTGGCCAGCTTCCCGGACGTCATGACCTGCCTCGTCGACCGCCGTCCGCACCGGCTGGAGATCGGCCAGGCCGACGGCATCCAGGCCCGCAGCGTCGAGACCTTCCAGGCGTTCGGCTTCGCCCAGGAGATCATCGCCGAGGCCTACGACCTCACCGAGATGATCTTCTGGAAGCCGGACCCGGCCCGCCCGGACCGCATCATCCGCACGGCCCGGACCGTCGACGACCCCACGGGTGTCAGCGAGTTCCCGCACCTGATCGTGAACCAGGCGCGCGTGCTGGACTACTTCGCCCGCTTCGCGAAGAACGCCCCGTCCCGGACCGAGCCGTACTTCGGCTGGGAGTTCGTCAAGCTGGAGATCGGCGAGGGGGAGCACCCGATCGCCGTCACCCTGAAGCGCACCGGCGAGAGCGCCGAGGCCGGGGTGAACCCCGGCGAGGAGCGCGTCGTGCGCGCGAAGTACGTGCTGGGCGCCGACGGTGCCCGCTCCAAGGTCCGCCGGGACATCGGCGCGCAGCACGTCGGTGCCGTGTCCTACCACGCCTGGGGCGTCATGGACGTCCTGGTCGAGACCGATTTCCCGGACATCCGCACCAAGTGCGCCATCCAGTCCCAGCACGGATCGATCCTGCTCATCCCGCGTGAGGGCGGCTTCCTGGTCCGCCTGTACGTGGACCTCGGCGAGGTGGACCACAACGACGCCGGCGCCGTGCGCAAGACCCCGCTGGAGGAGATCATCCGCCAGGCCAACACGATCGTCTCGCCCTACACCGTGGACGTGAAGAACGTGGCGTGGTGGAGCGTCTACGAGGTCGGCCACCGAGTGACGGACCGCTTCGACGACGTCCCCGCCGAGGAAGCGGGACAGCGCAACCCGCGGGTGTTCATCGCCGGCGACGCCTGCCACACCCACTCGGCCAAGGCGGGCCAGGGCATGAACGTCTCCATCCAGGATGCCTTCAACCTGGGCTGGAAGCTGGGTCACGTGCTGACCGGGTTGGCACCGGAGAAGCTGCTGGCCACCTACACCGCCGAGCGCCAGCAGATCGCCCAGGACCTCATCGACTTCGACCGCGAGTGGTCCTCCATGATGGCCGCCAAGCCGGAGGAGCTCGAGAGCGCGACCGCGCTGGAGGACTTCTACGTGAAGACCGCCGAGTTCCCGGCCGGCTTCATGACCGAGTACCCGGTGAGCCTGCTCCGGGGCGAGGCCACGCACCAGGAGCTGGCCACGGGCTTCCCCCTGGGCAAGCGCTTCAAGGCCCACCCGGTCAAGCGCGTCTGCGACACCAACCCGAAGTTCCTGGGCCACCAGCACGTCGCCGACGGACGGTGGCGGATCTACGCCTTCGCCGACTCCGCAGTGTCCTCCGCGGAGAGCTCGACGCTGCGGGCCTGGGCCGAGTGGATGGACTCCGCGGAATCGCCGGTGCGCCGGTTCACCCCGGAGGGCCGGGACCTCGACGCCCTGTTCGACCTCCACGTGGTCTACCAGCAGCCGCACGAGGAGGTGGAACTGATGAAGGTCCCGTCCGTGTTCCGCCCGAAGGTCGGTCAGTTCCAGATCTCCAACCTGAACAAGGTGTGGGGTGTCGACCCGGCCGACGACATCTACGCGGCTCGCGGCCTGAGCCGCGACGGCGTGGTCGTGGTGGTCCGCCCGGACCAGTACGTCGCCCACGTGCTGCCCCTGACCGCAACCGCCGAACTGTCGGACTTCCTGACGCGGATCTTCACCCCCTGACCGATCCCGTCAGCCCCCGAGCATGCTCCCCACCACCGACGCCGGCGAGCTGACCACTGCCGCATCCCGACGCCCCGATCCCATGCAGCTGCTGACCCCGGCCGTCTGTCTGTGCGCCCCATGAGCTGGCGGCCCCGGGGTTCGGGCTGTCGGCCCGCGGGTGTGACAGCCCGTGTTGTCGCTCCATCCCCTTCCTCCGCCGAGGTGCCGAGGCGCCCGGCATCATCCCGACCCCACTGGAGTTTCCCATGGCCCATTCTTCCTCCGCCCCGGCCCGGCGGCACGAGATGACCCGCGAGGAGCGCAAGGTCCTCGCGGGCACGCTCGTGGGCACCACCATCGAGTGGTACGACTTCTTCATCTACGCCCAGGCGGCGGGGTTCGTCCTGGCCGCCCAGTTCTTCAATCCCCTCGGGCAGGACAACGCCGGGCTGGCCCAGGTGGTGGCCTGGGCCTCGCTGGGCATCAGCTTCCTCTTCCGCCCCCTCGGGGCGGTGGTGGCCGGTCACCTCGGCGACAAGTTCGGCCGCAAGATGGTCCTGGTCCTCACCCTCGTGGGCATGGGCGCGGCGACGATGCTGATCGGGCTGCTGCCGACCTACGCCACGATCGGGGTCTGGGCCCCGGTCCTGCTCGTCGTGCTGCGGATCATGCAGGGCTTCTCCGCCGGCGGGGAGTGGGGCGGGGCGGCCCTGATGGCCGTCGAGCACGCCCCCCGCCACAAGCGCGGGCTGTTCGGCGCCTACCCGCAGATCGGGGTGCCCCTGGGCATGCTCCTGGCCACCGGGTTCATGTTCGCCCTGACCTCCGCGCTGAGCCCGGAGCAGTTCGAGGCCTGGGGCTGGCGCATCCCGTTCCTGTCCTCGGTGGTGCTCATCGTGGTCGGCTACCTCATCCGCAAGACCGTCGACGAGTCCCCGGTGTTCCAGCAGATGCAGCTGCGCAAGAAGGAGTCCTCCGCGCCGCTGGGCCAGCTGGTCCGGCACCACAAGAAGGAGGTCACCCTCGCGGCGCTGATCTTCGCCGCGAACAACGCCGCCGGCTACCTGGTCATCGCCTTCTTCGCCTCCTACGGCGCCAAGGCCCTGGGCATGGACCGCTCCGCGACCCTGATCGCCTCCCTCATCGGCGGCCTCGGGTGGCTGGTCTTCACGATGCTCGGCGGGGCGATGTCCGACACCGTCGGGCGGGTGCGCACCTTCCAGATCGGCTACGCGATCATCATCGTGTGGGCGATCCCGATGTGGTGGCTGCTCGACACCGCCTCGCTGCCGCTGTTCGCCGCCGCCATCGTGGTCCTCACCATCGGGCTGGGCCCGTCCTACGGCCCGCAGTCGGCGCTGTACGCGGAGATGTTCCCGGCCCGGGTGCGCTATTCCGGGGTCTCGATCGGCTACGCGTTCGGCTCCATCATCGGCGGGGCCTTCGCCCCGATGATCGCCCAGCTGCTGCTCAACGAGACCGGGATGTCCTGGACCATCGGCGCCTACATCTCCGCCCTGGCCCTGGTGTCCTTCATCGCCGTGTCCCTGGTCCCGACCTCCCTCCAGGGCACCGACCTGCACGTGGCCGACGGGCACCAGGACCACGCCGCCCACCCCGAAGCCACCGAGGCCGCCGGGGCCGCCGAGGCCACCGGGGCCGCCGAGGCCGCCGGGGCCGCCGGGGCCGCCGGGGCCGCCGGGGCCACCGGGGCCGCCGAGAAGCGCAACTGAGCGCCGACCCTGCCGGCGCAGCCGTCGGCCGCCACCCCGCGCGGGTGCCGGCCGACGGCTGCGCCGTGCCCATCCCCGGCCCGGAGGAACGGAAAGACCCCATGCGCGAGCACGACCACGACACCCCGATGGAGACCACCCGGACCCCGCCCCTGGACCCGGCAGCCCCGCCCGAGAACACGGAAGAGTCGTGTGACCTGGCACGCCAGGTCCTCCGGCTTGTCGTCACCGCAGGAATTGGTCTGCCATGTGGACGGGGGCTCGGCGCTGCCGCTACACATATGGCGGAGTTGTCGGCCACTGGCCCACGAGAACGACGTTGCAGCAGGGGTTCCTCCACCGCTCGTCATGTCCAGCTTCCTGCCGGAGGGTCTCGTGCAGGATAGGTGCGGAGTACAGGGACTCTGTCTGGGCCAGGCGCAGGCGAGCACCACGTCGAGGCTAAGGACGGCTGTGGCTGTGGTCAGACCCAGCACACCTGCGACGTCGGTGATGAGGGCCAGCGCCGTGCGTCCCCGGGCCAGGGGCAGAGGAGTCCGGTGGCGCAGACTGCGCTCGACCATGACTCAGCACACGGCCCCACCCGCGCTGAGCAGCACGCCCAGCAGCAGCGGACCACGGCCGACAGGGTGCGCAGCTGCTCGGAGAAGACCTCAGCGGTGAAGACCTCAGCGGAGAAGACCTCAGCGGAGAAGACCTCAGCGGTGAAGACCCTCACCGCGATGCCACCGTCCAGGGGTACTCCTTCGCCAACAGCATCCCCGCCACCGGCGCCACCTTCGACGAGCACCAGGTGGTGTACCGCCCGGTGGCCGACAGGCCCGCCCAACTCCATCGTGGCCGTCACCCCGGCTGGGCAGAAGCTCTCCCGCCGCGTCACCGCCGCCATCGAGGTGCTCCAAGCCACGGAAACGAATCGACGAGAGGACCTGGCATGACCCGTCCCCGCCCCCAGCAATCACCCCACCTCCCTTCCGAGGAAGTGCAGCCACCCCCGTTGGCGCACGTCGCCACGATCGAGGTCGACGTGGACCCGCCCATCACCATCGGCACCACCGTGGACGGAGTCCGGCGCGTGGTCCCGATCCGCGGCGGCCGGGTCCACGGCCCGGACCTCGCCGGGCGGGTCCTCCACGCCGGAGCCGACTTCCAGCAGTACCCCGCTGAGGACCTCGCCTACCTGGTCGCCGACTACGTCCTGGAGCTCGAGGACGGCCACCACGTCCTGGTGCAGAACCGCGCCCTGCGCACCGGTGATCCCGAAGACCTGCAGAAGGTGATGGCCGGTCAGACGGTCAACCCGGCCCGGATCTACTTCCGCTGCGTGCCGCGCCTGACTGCCGACGAGGCCGGGCCCTACGCGTGGATGAACCGCACCCTGTTCATCGGCACCGGGCAGCGACGACCGGACGGCGTGCGGATCGACGTCTTCCGCGTCCACTAGACGGTTCGCGATGATCCTCTGTGGACGCTCCCACCGCCATCAATGGAGCAACCTGCAGCACGCAGTGCACTAGGGGTTCCCGGGTGGGCGTCACGGTCGTCGAAGAGCATGCTGACCGTCGCCGAGGCACCGCAGAGCAGGGGCGCGGGGTTGCGGGTGCTCCACCTCGGTGGGGGAGACGTGGACACCGCCACCCCGATGGGGTCCATGGTCTGCACCCCCATGGCCGCCCGGGCCCAGAGGGAGCTGGACGTCGACCGTGAACGGATCACCGCCTCCGTGGCCACGCACCGGGCCGCCGGCAAGGACCTCGGCGGTCGGCGGCAGACCTCCACCGACTCCCCGATCTGCAACGCCCTTCGACTCATCGTGGGCGGAGAGCCGGCCACCCAGGTCGCCCGCGACCTCGGGATGTCCCGAGCCATCCTCTATCGGCGGACCAGGGAACTGCCTGTGACCATGGGTCGAGTGCGCCGGAGTGAAGACGTTCTCGGCGGACGGCGAGTGGGGTGGGAGAAAGATCAAGACGCCCGGCCGGTGGCTCGAACCGGGCGCCAACCTGAGAATACTCCTTCGAGGCGCCGATGGTCGTCGCCGAGGTCCCGGTCGCTGCAGTCGCCGATACGCGGGCTCGGGACCAGGTGCATGATTGCGGTCGGGTGTCGGTCACAGGGTGCGCATCGGGTTGCCGTCGAGGAAGGCCTGGATGTTCTCCACCGCTTGGGTGAAGTAGGTCCGGTAGTTGCGCGCGGTGACGTAGCCCAGGTGCGGGGTGGCCAGCACGTTGGGCAGGTCCCGGAACGGGTCGTTGGCCGGGAGGGGTTCGGTGTCGAAGACGTCCAGGCCGGCCCCGGCGATCCGGTTGCTTACCAGGGCGTCCAGGAGGGCGTCCTGGTCGACGAGGCCGGCCCGGGAGGTGTTGATGAGGTAGGCGGTGGGCTTCATCAGAGCCAGGTCCTGTGCCCCGAGCAGCCCGCGGGTGCGGTCGCTGAGCACCAGGTGGAGGGAGACGATGTCGGCGGCGGCCAGCAGCGCCTCCTTGGAGCCGGCCAGCCGTGCCCCGGCGGCCTCGGCCCGTTCGGTGGTGAGGTGTTGGCTCCAGGCGAGCACGTCCATGCCGAAGGCCGCCCCGATGCGGGCGACCTGGGTGCCGATCCTGCCCAGCCCGAGCACCCCCAGGGTGGCCCCGTGCAGGTCGGTCCCCACGGTGTGCTGCCACGGTCCGCGGTCCCGGACGGCGGTGGTCTCGGGGAGCAGGTGTCGGCTCAGGCCCAGGATCAGCGCCCAGGTCAGCTCGGCGGGGGGTTCGGTGTTGCTGGTGGTGCCGCACACGGTGACGCCCTGGTGCCGGGCGGCGGCGAGGTCGATGGCGGCGTTGCGCATCCCGGAGGTGATCAGCAGCCGCAGCCGGGGCAGCCGGGCCAGCAAGGAGGCGGGGAAGGGGGTGCGTTCGCGCATGACGACCACGATGTCGAAGCCGGCGAGGCGTTCGGCCACCGCGTCCTGGTCATCCAGGTGATCGGTGAACACCGTCAGCCCCACCTGGTCGCCCAGGGAGGGCCAGTCGGCGAAGCGGCGGGCGGCGCCCTGGTAGTCGTCGATCACCGCGCACTGCAGAGTCATGGCTCGTCCTTCCCAGGGTGCTTCAGAGTGTCCACTGCCTGAGGTGGGAGCGTACCGCCGGCCCCGGCTAGAGGTACTCGCCGGCCCGTTCACGGGCGACCTCCAGGAGGGTGGAGTGGAAGGCCACCTCCGCCGGGGCGTAGACCTTGTCCTGGCGCTGGGCCAGCAGTACGCGGCGCATCGGGGCCTCCGGGCCCAGGCGCAGCACCCGCACGTCGGGGTGCTGCAGAGCCACCGCGGTCTTGGGGACCATGGCCACCCCCATGCCCACACTCACCATGGCCTGGGCCTCCTGGTAGTCGTTGGCCAGGAACCCGAGGGTCGGTTCGAACCCGGCCTCGTGAGCGGAGCGCTGCAGGACCTCCACCACGGGGTGGGCCTCGGCGCGCACGATCCACGACTCGTGGCGCAGCTCCTCCATGGTGACCTGCTCGCGCTCGGCCAGTCGGTGGCCGCGGGCCACCAGGATCACGGTGGACTCCTGGAAGACCTCGGTGACCCGGATGGCTTCGTCGTGGAAAGGGTTCCACGGGTAGTCCCACAGCAGGCACAGCCCGGTGACCCCCGACTCCAGATCGGCCACGAGCTCGTCGAAACGGGCGCTGCGCACCGACAGGCTGATCGCCGGGTAGCGCTTCTTGAAGACCCGGATCACGGTGGGCAGGAAGGACCCGGCCAGAGTGGGGAAGGTGCCGATGGTCAGAGATCCGCGCTTGAGTCCGGCGATCTGATCCAGATCGGACTGGGCGGCCTGCATCTGCCGCACGATCTTGCGGGCGTGGTCGGCCAGCACCTGGCCGGCCTCGGTGGGCACCATCCCACGCGAGCGGCGGTTCAGCAACGGCTGGCCGACCTCCTGCTCGAGCTTGCGCAGCTGCTGGGACACGGCCGAGGGCGTGTACATCATCAGCTCGGCCGCCGCGGTGATGGAACCCTGCTCGACCACCTCCACCAGCAGGGCCAGGCGCCGTATGTCGAACAAGTGCTGACTGTCATCGTGAAGCAAAAGTTCACCCTCCTCTTCTGATGTTTCATCGACTGAATTTGCCCTCGTCAGCCGTGCGATTCCGAGCCCTGATGTGCTGGACGCCCACGAGATGCCGACGTCCCGGACCCTGCTGCCGCAATGGATTAAGCATACCTATATCCCCGTTGAGAAAGCCGACATTGTCTTAAGTTGTGACCTGGCTCAATCTCTTCTCAACCCCACTCACTGGATTGAGACACGAGGAGACGTGGTCACCCCCATGAAGATCGAAGCGGAATGGATGCGCGGCGGCACCAGCAAGTGCTGGGTGTTCGAGACCGAGCATCTGCAGGAGAGCGGCTCCAGCGTGGATGCGCTGTTGCCGAGGTTGTTCGGCAGCCCTGATCCCCGGCAGGTCGACGGGGTCGGCGGGGCCACCTCGACCACCAGCAAGGCCGTGATCCTCCACCGGGCGCCTGCCGATGACGAGGCCGATGTGGAGTTCACCTTCGCCCAGGTGGGCATCGAGGAGGCCACGGTGGACTGGGGCAGCAACTGCGGCAACTGCTCCGCGGTCGTGGGCCTGTACGCGCTGGAGAAGGGCTGGGTCACCCCTGCCGGGGAGACGACTCGCATCGTCACCCGCAACACCAACACCGGCCAGATCATCATCCAGCGGGTGCCCACCCCTCACCGGGCCCTGCCGCCCGTCCCGGACGCGCAGATGCCCGGGGTGCCCTTCCCCGGCTACCGGGTGGGGCTGGGGTTCCAGGACCCGGCCGGCAAGACCACCGGAGCACTGCTGCCCACCGGTTCGGCCACCGACACGATCACCGCCGGCGGCACGCCCTTGACGGTGTCGATGGTCGACGCCGGGGCGCCGGTGGTCATCGTCCGTGCCGAGGAGCTGGGCCTGGACCCGGCCCGGTACGAGAACTGGCGCACCGGGGTGGAGCTGCAGCTGGACACCCTCGAGCACGTGCGCCGGCAGGCGGCCGTACGGATGGGCCTGGCACCCACCATCGCCGGGGCCGCCCGGGCGATCCCGAAGCTGGCCATCGTCGCCGCGCCCACCCCGGCCGATCCCACCTGCGACGTCAACGTGATGATGCTGTCGATGGGCAAGCCGCACCCGGCCCTGGCCATCACCGGCAGCATCGCCCTGACCCTGGCCACTCGCACGCCCGGCACCGTGCTGCACGACATCGTCGGGGACACCCCGGAGGGCACGCTCTGGCTGCGCACCCCGGCCGGGGTGATCGACACCTGGTCCGAGGAGAACGACGGCACCCTGATCGTCGGCGTCGACCGCACCGCCCGCACCATCGCCACCACCACCATCCACCTGCCCGAGGCTCCCGGCGTCGAAGCCGCCGCTTCCGTCGGGACCACCGCCCGAGGAGCCGACCATGACTGAGTCCGTGCAGGATCCGCGCCCCGAGATCCCCCGTGGGGAGGTGGAGGACCAGCGCCCCGACCCGCCGGCTCCCCAGCGCCGGACCGTGCTGGCGGCCGTGGCCGGGTTCGGGGTCCTGGGCCTGGTGGCCACCGTGCTGGGCGGGGACATCCTCAACCCCCCGGCCACCACCACCGACGGCGACTACGCCGGGGAGACCCTCTCGCTGCTCATCCCGCTCGCCGAGGGCGGGGGCACCGACACCTGGGCCCGTTTCATCGGGGCGGAAATGACCGAGCACATCCCCGGTCAGCCCGGGTTCTCCCCGGTCAACGAGGCCGGTGGTGAGGGCATCACCGGCAGCAACCAGTTCGTCACCTCCGCCGAGCCCGACGGCACGGAGCTGCTGGTGAGCACCGCCACGACCGTGGTGCCCTGGCTGCTGGAGCGCGAAGCGGTGCACTACTCCTTCGACGAGCTCGAGCCCGTGCTGGTCAACGGCACCGGCGGGGTCATCTACGCCCGCACCGATGCCGGGGTGCAGGGCGTGGAAGACCTCGTGGACCGCGACACCCCCCTGGAGTTCGGCGGGATCACCGCCACCGGGCTGGACATCACCACCCTGATCGCCTTCGACCTGCTGGACGCCGACGTCACCGCCACCTTCGGCTTCGAGGGCCGCGGCCCGGTGAACCTGGCCCTGCAGCGCGGGGAGATCGACCTGGACTACCAGACCACCACCAGCTACGAGTCGGCGGTGGAGGGCATGGTCGAGGACGGCGACGCCGTCGTGCTGGCCTCCTTCGGCCAGCTCAACGAGGCCGGCGAGGTCGTGCGCGATCCGAACTTCCCGGATGTGCCCACCGTGGCGGAGGCCTACGAGCAGCTGCACGGACAGGCGCCCAGCGGACCCGAGTTCGAGGCGTACAAGACCGTGCTCGGGCTGACCTACACCTACCAGAAGGGCCTGTGGGCGCCGAAGGACACCCCGCCCGAGGCCTTGGCCCTGCTGCGGGAGTCGGCCCGGAAGATGGCCGCCGACACGGCCTTCCTGGAAGAGGCCGAGGAGATCCTCGGGGGCTACCCCCTGGAGTCCGGTGACGACGTCGCCGCCCAGGTGCAGGAGGCCTACACGGTCTCCGACGACACCGTCACCTACATCCGAGACCTCCTCCAGAGGTCCTACGACATCACCGTTCACTGAGGACATCCCATGCTTGATGCAGCTTTGGGAGCCCTGAGCTCCCTGACCGATCCGAGCCTGTTGATCATGCTCGTCATCGGCGCGACCGCAGGCCTGATCATGGGTCTGATCCCCGGACTGGGCGGCACCGGTGCCGTGGCCATCCTCCTGCCGGTGACCTTCGGCATGGACCCCGAGCCGGCCCTGGCCCTGCTCATCGGGGCCCTGGCCGTGGTCCACACCTCCGACACCGTCTCCGCCGTCCTGCTCGGAGCCCCCGGCTCGGCCTCGGCCTCGGTGACCATGCTCGACGGCTACTCCATGGCCAAGCAGGGCAAGGCCGCCCGCGCCCTGTCCCTGGCGTTCCTGTCCTCGATGGCCGGGGGCATCATCGGGGCCATCGGCCTGACCCTGGCCATCCCGCTGGCCCGGCCGCTGGTGCTCTCCTTCGCCAGCCCCGAACTGTTCATGCTCGCCGTCCTGGGTGTGTCCCTGGCCGCGGTGCTCTCGAGAGGCAACGTCCTCAAAGGCCTGACCGCCGGCATGCTCGGGCTGCTGCTGGGCATGGTCGGGATCTCGCCCACGACCGCCGAGGAGCGCTTCACCTTCGGCAGCCTCTTCCTCGGCGACGGGCTGTCCCTGGTGGCCGTGGCCCTGGGCGTGTTCGGGCTGGCCGAGATCGCCAGCCGCGCCAGCCAGCGCCGCGGCGACACCACCCAGATCCGGGTGGGCGGGGGCTGGTTCGCCGGCATCCGCGAATGGCTCACCCACTGGTCCCAGGTCATCCGCGGATCCCTGATCGGGATCTGGGCCGGGATCCTGCCCGGGGTCGGGGCGACCGCCGGCACCTGGCTGGCCTACGGCCAGGCCGTGGCCACCGCCAAGGACAAGTCCAGGTTCGGCAAGGGCGACCCCCGGGGGATCGTCGGTCCCGAGAGCGCGAACAACTCCGTGGAGGCCGGGGACCTGATCCCCACCCTGCTCTTCGGCATCCCCGGCGGCGTGCCCTCCGCGCTGCTGCTGGGCATGCTCCTGACCTACGGCATCCAGCCCGGCCCGGCCATCATCGAGGACAACCTCGAGCTGATGTACCTGATCGTGTGGTCCTTCGCCATCGCCTCCGTGCTCGGGGCCCTGCTGTGCTTCCTGTCCGTGGGCAAGCTCGCCAAGCTCACCGCCGTGCCCTTCGCCGTGCTCTCGGCCGGGCTCGTGGTGCTGATGCTGCTGGGCTCCTACCAGGACGGCGGGCAGCTCGGCGACCTGTGGGTCATGGTCCTGCTCGGGGTGGCGGGGTGGTTCCTCAAGACCACCGGCGTTCCCCGGGCCCCGTTCCTCATCGGCTTCGTGCTGGCCATCCCGCTGGAGCGCTACTACTTCCTCACCGACAGCCTCTACGAAGGCTTCGAATGGATGCTCCGGCCCGGGGTGCTGGTCTTCCTGGCCATCCTGATCATCCCGGCGCTGTGGAACCTCGTCAAAACCATCCGCCACCGCCGCCGCCGCGACAAGGACGACACCCACGACATCGAGTCCGACGAGGAGACCCCGCTGGCCGACTCCCCCTACTCCCTGGCAGTGGCGGTCGTCGCCGTGGTGCTGTTCGCGGCCGGGCTGATCGTCTCCAGCGGCTTCTCCCCGGAGGCGGCCCTGGTGCCCCGGCTCGTCTCCGGCGCGGGGCTGGTCTTCTCGATCGCGCTGCTGGTCAAGGAGATCTTGGCCCGCCGCGGCAAGCAGGCCACCGGGTCCTACCGGCCGCACCTGCGCACCGCAGCCACCACCTTCATCTGGATGGCCGGGTTCCTCACCCTGGTCTACCTCGGTGGATACCTGCTGGCGGCCATGCTCTTCGTCCCGGCCTTCCTGCTCCTCGTCGCCCGCGCCCGGACCAAGGTCGTGCTCATCTACACCGCCGTGACCCTGGTCGTGCTGCTGGCCCTGCCCTCCCTGCTGCCGGTGGACCTGCCCGAGGGCCTGCTCACCCGCTTCGTCAGCTGACCCGTTTCGTCCACTCACCACCCGTGAAAGGCGTCGTCATGACCCGACCGCACCTGCTCATCGTCGCCAACGACAGCGACTTCGGCCGCCGTGCCCTGCACGTGGGCGAGGAGATCGCCCTGGAGAAGGGCTGGGACGTGGCCATCCTCTCCACCGAGGCCGACGGCCACGGACCCGCCCCGGAGGACCTGCCCATCGACCAGGCCAAGCTCGAAGCCGCCGAAGCCCACATCACCTTCATCCCACCGTCCCCGACCATCCACGACGCCGGCGACCAGGCCATCGCCGTCGCCCAGGAGACCCAGCCCGACCTCATCGTGCTCGGCATCCGCCGCCGCTCCCGGGTGGGCAAGCTGCTCATGGGCAGCGTCGCGCAGAAGATCCTGCTCGAGGTCGACTGCCCCGTACTGGTCGTCAAGGCCACCGAGCACGCCTAGACAAGTCCCACCCCGACAGGGCCCGTACCGGCAGCCACCACTGCCGGTGCGGGCCCTGCCCACATCCCACCCGCGGCGGCCTCCGCCTCAGCGGCTGACCCGAACGGCCCCGGAGCACCGCACCCGGGCCCCCGGCCGGCACTCCTGGAAGGACCCCGCACCAGACCACCGACGGCCACCCCGCCGATGAGGGCCACACCCCCGATCCGCAACCCTTGGAGGGGGCGCATCGATCGAGGCCTGGCACCAGCGGATGCGGACCCGCCACCCGGCGAGCGGTGTGGTGGAAGAACCCGCACCCCACCCGGCGTGGTCCGGATCCGCGAGACCGGCACCGGGGCCCGCACGATGCTCACCCTGGCCGACGACCGCATCCGCCCGTCGCAGGCCCTTCGCGACCCCGCCCTGCGCAGCCACGGGCCAGGCGAGAGGACCACCGACGACCGTGAACACGACGCCGACACCGAGCAGTGCCGCCCGACCGTACGCACCTGTGCTTGAAGCATTCCTTGACACGGGGCCCCAAACTCTTCAGGACCTACATCAGCGCACGTGTCCTACGGGTTCCAGGTCTTCTTGCCCAGCAACAGGGACCGACATCCGAGAGAAGAGGCCTGTCGGCCCGGAAAGTCAAGCGTTTCTACACGGGGGTCCACGAACGGGACATTGTCTTAAGGTGTGATGTGCATCAATCTCTAGTGAGGCCCCCTGGCGGGGCGACACCAGAGGGGGCATGACCGGGGTCACGCACTTCGAGACGGACGGGGTTGCCGAAAGGCACCTCACCCGTCAGACCCTCCGGACCCGGAGTGAGCACCACCGGACTCCGTGGCCACCGCCACCAACGATCCCTACGGGCATCCGACACCGTCGTCGTGCCTGGCTTGCAGGAGCACTCTCCGAGGAGACCACCATGACCGAGACCGTGCAGGAGACCGTCGCCCCCGTCGGCGACCCCCAGGACGGCCGCCCTGACCCTCCCGCCCGCCGCCGTAGGCTGTTGATGACGGCGGCAGCTGTCGGGGCCCTGGGTCTGGTCGCCATCGTGCTGGGCAGCGTCGTCCTCAACCCGGAGGGCCCCACCACGGAGCCCACCATGACTGCTACCCAGATCGTCCCGCTCGTGATCCTCGTCGTGATGTTCGTCGTGGCCACCAGGTGGCCGGTGAACATCGGGGTGATGGGCCTGGTCGCCTCCTTCGGGGTCGGGTACTTCATGCTCGGCATGGACGACAAGGAGATCCTGGCGGAGTTCCCCGCCGGCATCGTGCTGACGATCATCGGTGTGACCTACTTCTTCAGCATGGCCCAGCACAACGGCACCATCGATGTCATCGTCCGGAACTGTGTGCGTCTGGTCCGCGGCAAGACCATGCTGCTGCCCTGGATGTTCTTCCTGATCGCCGCCGCCCTCACCGCCCTGGGCACCTTCTCCCCGGCCGCGGTCGCCCTGCTGGCCCCGGCGGCCATCGGCTTCGCCTACGAATCCCGCCTCCACCCCGTGCTGATGGGCGCCTTCATCATCAACGGCGCCCACGCCGGCGGTTTCTCCCCGCTGTCGGTGGCCGGGGTGCTCGTGCACGACGTGGCCGCCGAGAACGGCTTCCCCGTCTCTCGAGGGGCCCTGTTCGCCGCCAGCTTCGCGATCAACATCATCCTCTCGGTGCTGACCCTCATCCTTTTCGCGGCCCTGGGCCGGCTGCGCGATGGTGAGGCCGGCCAGCACGCCGACGTCGACTCCGCCGGTTCCGCACGCCCGCGCAGCCAGCAGATCCTCACCCTGGGACTGATCGCCGGAATGCTGGTGTGCACCCTGGGCTTCCACCTGCCGATCGGCTTCGTGGCCCTCTCGGCCGGGCTGCTCCTGGCGCTGATCAACATCAAGGAACACCAGAGCTTCATCAACGGGATCTCCTGGTCCACGGTCCTGCTGGTCGCGGGCATGATCACCTACGTCTCCCTGCTCCAGCACGTCGGTGTCATCGACACCCTCGCCCACATGGCCCTGGCTCTGGGCGCCCCCCTGCTGGTCGCCATGGTCCTGTGCTACGTCATCGGCATCGGCTCGGCCTTCGCCTCCTCCACCGCCCTGCTGGCCGCGTTCATTCCCCTGGCCGGCCCCCTGCTGGCCACCAGCACCCTCAGCGTCTCCGGCACGGTGGCGGCCCTGGCCATCGCGGCCACCGTCGTGGACATCTCCCCGTTCTCCACCAACGGCGCCCTCGTCGTCGCCAACGCCCGCGAGAACGACCGGCAGCGCGTCTACCGTGAGCTGATGATCTACGCCGGCGGCGTCGTGCTCTTCGCCCCGGCCCTGGCCTGGGCCCTGCTGGTCCCCACCGGCATCATGTGATCGACCCCGCCCCGGCGGCCTGATCTGTGTACGCCAGCAACGGCTCGTCAGCGACAGCTGACGAGCCGTTGCCCGTGCCTATGAACTGATCAGCACGTCTCGCGGCTCCTCCGTATCCACCCACATGGCACCGGCCGCGCCACCGCCCGCACCAGGCCTCCGCAGACAGGTCGCGCTGTGTGTGTCGCAGGGGTTCCTGCGCCGCATCGTCGATGAGTGCAGGACCTGCCGGTCCTCGCCGAGCACCTGGGCAGCAGGGGTGTCAGGTTGCCGGTGCTCCACCTCGGTGGGGGAGACGTGGACACCGCCACCCCGACGGGCTCGGCGGTCCTCACCGTCATGGCCGCCCTGGCCGCCCTGGCCCAGAGGGAACTGGAGATCACACGCGTACGCATCACGAACTCGGTTGCCAGGCGCCAGGCCGCGGGCAGGGGGCTGGGCGGACGACCATCCGTTGTCGGGGAAGGATGCCACGGGTCCCAAGCGTGTCGAGTTCTTGCGCTGTCACGACATGCCGAGTGAAGGGGGGGAGCAGGCCTTGTTCAGGCAGGGCGTGGTGAGGTCGGCGGCAGCGCCGTAGCGGCAGTGATGCCGCACCGAAGAACTGCTCTCGGAACCACATCCTGGTCCCTGCGGCGAGACCCCTTCCGCTTTCAGCCTGCTCCGACCGCGGACGATTGCCGGAAGGTGGACAACGAATCGTCTATCAGCAGGCTTAACATGTCCGGGAAGGGGGATCAGCGGCGCAGAGCACGATCCGGGCAGGACGGCGCCGGCACTGTCCTCCCGTGCATACCAGCACGGCCATCCCCGATCAGCTGGCCCGGAACGGGCCCCTGGTGAAAGGTCATCATGATGAGATCCATCGCCGAACAGAACGCGCACGAACTCGGGGGGCGGCTGAGCGTGCTCACCCGGCAGAAACGGGACCATGTCAGGCTGCAGGACCTGCTGGAGGAACTCGAGGGCGCCACCGGTGCCGCCCAGGGGCGGGTGCTGCTGCGGATCTACCGGCTGGTGTTCCCCCACGCCTTCGCCGAGGAGGCCGTGCTGTGGCCGGTCATGCGAAAGGTCCTGCCCGACGGCCACGAGCTGACACTGGAGGTGGAGCGCGAGCACCAGGAGGTCAACGAGCTCGTCACCCGGCTCGAGGCCATGGACGGGGACGACGCCGGACGGGGGCCCCTGCTGGCCCGGCTGGCCGAGGTGCTGCGCGAGGACGTGCGCGATGAGGAGGACGTGCTGTTGCCGCGGCTGCAGGCCGCCCTGGACCAGGCCCGGCTGCGGGGCCTCGGGCTGGCCTGGGAGGTGGTGCGCCGCACCGCTCCGACCCGCGCCCACCCCGTGGTGGCGCGCCGACCGCCGGGCAACGCCGTGGCGGCCCTCCCGCTGTCGGTGCTCGACCGAGCCCGGGATCTCGTGGACACCGCAGTCCTGCGCGGCCCCGGACGGACCGCTCCCGGGCTGCGGGCGGTCAGCGCACGCCTGAGCGGCCTCGCCCACAGGGTCGAACACCTGTCGGTGATGCGCCGCGGTGAGGATCCCTCCACCCGCTCCACGGAGCCCTGACCCCTCCCGCGCAGCAGTCCGCTCATGACCACCATCGCGGGACACCACGTTGAGAAGCAGGAGGAGTCCTCCGGTGCGCCGGCGCGCACGGGAACACAGGGAACACGCCGCTTTACTCCAAGAACACCGGTGATTCCGCCGGTCACCACGGCCAGTGGCTCCCCGGGGAGCCGGCTGGGCGGCTGAGCGAGCGAGCCCGCCGGCTGCAGGATGATGCCGACCTCGAGGCGACCCCGACGACCATGGCCCACGCGGCCCGGCAGCGGATTCCCGGGGCGGCGGCCTCGGTCTCAGTGGCGCAGAAACACCGGACCACTTCCTCCCTCGCCCCCTCGTCCGGCCTGCCCCGGGACGTGGACGCCCTCCCTGGGCCACCGGGGAGGGCCCGTGCCTGGATGCGCCCTACCGGCAGCGGATCGCGCGGGCGCCGAATTCTCGGGTCGAGCCCGGTGGTCGGCCTTCGCCCCGGCCGCCGCCGCGGCCGGGAGGACATCCCTGCTGTGCTTCCAGCCGCGGGGGGGTGCCTCTATGGTTTTGGTCAAGCGGCCAGGGCCACCGTTGACGGCGTTTGGGGCCCGGTGGGGTCTTGGTAGAGGGTGCCGTTCCTGAGCATGGCGAAGAGCACGTCGGTCCGGCGGCGGGCCAGGGCGATGATCGCCTGGTTGTGGCGCTTGCCCTGGGCGCGTTTCCGGTCGTAGTAGGCCCTCGAGGGCGGATGGTGGAGCGAGGCGAAGGCCGAGAGGAACAGGGCTCTCTTGAGGCGTTTGTTCCCACCCCTGGGAGCGTGCTCGCCGCGGATCGAGGTCCCCGACCGTCTTGTGACCGGGGCGATCCCGGCGTAAGAGGCCAGGTGCCCGGCATCGGCGAAGTCTTTGCCCACGACCTCGGTGAGGATTCTCGCGGCGGTCCTGGCCCCCACTCCGGGCATCGAGGTCAGGACCGGGCAAAGAGGGTGGGCCTCCACGAGGGCCTCGACCTGGGTAGCCACCGTCGCCCGCTGGTGGATCAGGGCGCCCAGCTGCCCGGCCAGGATGGGCACCACGGTGGTCGCGGCCTCGGTGCCGGCCACCACCACGGTCTGCTGGGCCAGGGCCTCGAAGATCTCCTCGGTCAACGACTCGGCCAGGCGGGGGGCGTGCTTCTTCAGCCTCGCCCGCACGTGGCCCCTGCCGGCCGCGGCCAGCTTCGCCGGGGTGGGGTAGCGGGTGAGCAGATCCGCCACCGCCGGGTGGGTCACCCGCGGTCCCAGCACCCTTTCGAGGGCGGGGTGGATCTGGGTGAGCATCCCGCGCAACCGATTACTGGTCGCGGTGATCTGGGCGGCCAGGTCGTCGTCGAAACCGGCCAGCACCGCCAGCTCAGCAATCTGAGCCTCATCCACCCGGATGTTCCGCAGGGTGTGGGCCATGGTGCGGGCCGCCTCGGCGATGATGAACGCGTCCCGGGCGTCGGTCTTCGCACTCCCCGGGTGCAGGTCGGCGATGCGGCGCATCGCCAACCCGGGCAGATACGCCACCTCAACCTGCTCGGTGGCTTCGGCCACGGCCACCGGCAGGGCGCCGATGGTGGCTGGCTGGTCCACGACCATCAGCGCCGGCCCGTGGATTGCAACCAGCTCCTCGAGGATCGCGCGCAGCCGGGCCTCGTCGTTAGGCAGCGCCTTGTCATAGACCGTCTTCCCGGTGCTCGTCACGGCCACCGCGTGGTGGTCGGACTTGCCGACGTCCAGGCCGATGAACACGGCCGGGCGTTGCTCGCTCATGGTGTTGCCTCCTCAACGTGGGCCCACAGCGTCTACTGACCGGCCGGGTGGTGGTCACGCTCGGCATCCACGTTACGAAGGTCCTCGAAGGAGATCCCGCCTCTATCAGCGATCCGTGACCACCGGACCGGTTGCCGGTGACAACACCCCCCGGATCATGGGCGACTGGGGGCAACGATCATGCCGGCAACCGACCGGTCAGCACCTCTCATCCTGACGGACTGAAGAGCCATGAAAAAGGTAACGGGGGGCGACGTCCTCGGGGCGCTGGATGTCTACGGGGCCGACCACGACGCTCTCGAGGAGGACTTCGAGGAGATCGGGGCCCTGGTGGCGCATGCGGCCGTAGCCTTCGCCGAGGCGAAGCAGATCCGCGGGGCGCAGGAGACGGTGGCCACCCGGAATGGTCCGATCGGGCCGGCCAAGGGCCACCTGGTGGAACGGTTCAAGCCCTGATCAGCCATCGGCAGCCCAGCACGTCATGACATGAGTTCTCATGCGCTGCCGCGCTGGGTCTGGCGGGCTGCCAGCAGCCCACCGGTCAGGAAGATCAGGGTCGCCGCCAGGATCACCAGCAGGGGAGCGGACCATCCTCCGGTGACGGAGTTCAGGCCCCCGACCAGGGGAGGACCGATCGTGGCGGCGATGTAGCCCGTGCCCTGGATCCGGGCCGAGGTGGTGGCGGCCTCGGCATCGCTGCGCACGATGCGGGCGACGATGGAGAAGATCGCGACGAAGCCCCCGCCCTGGGCGATGCCGCCGACGATCGACCACCCGATGTATCCCCCGGGGGCGATGAGCAGGCCGATGGGCAGGGCGACCCACAGGACCCCGATGACGGCCACGGGCGTCCAGGCCGGGGTGCGGGCGGCCAGCACGGGCACCCCCAGGGCCCCGGCGATGGCGGCGACCTGGAACAGCGAGGCACTCACGCCAGAGGCTGCCAGGCTCAGCCCGCGGGTGTCGGCCAGCAGGGTGGGTAGCCAGGTGGTGACGGAGTAGTAGGAGAAGGCCTGGCCGCTGAAGGCGAAGGTCAGCAGCCAGCCGATGCGCTTGATCTGCGCGGTGCCCCGGGCCTGCCTCAGCGCCCCGGTGGTCGTGCTGGGCTCGGTGGGGGTGGATGCGGCGGCCGGCGGTGTGCCGGCCCGGCGGCGGGCCACGACCAGCCAGAAGACCAGGGCCCCCAGGGTCAGGACGCCCCAGGTGACCAGGGCCCAGCGCCATCCGATGTGGGCGGCCAGCGGGGCGGTGCCCAGGGCGGTGATCATCGATCCGACGTTGAGGGCAGCGGTGTAGACGCCAGTTGCCATGGGCACCCGGCGCCAGGACACGTCACGGCGGATGATCACCGGCACGACGATGTTGCCGATGGTGATCGCAGCGCCGATGACCACGGTGCCGGCCAGGACCACCGGGGCGGGGCCGGCCGAGCGGATCACGGTGCCGGCCAGCACACCGCCCAGGCAGGCCAGGACTGCGGCCTCCGGGCCGGCGCGGCTGATCAGCCGCGCCGCCAGGGGCGTGACCAGCGCGAAGAGCAGCACCGGCAGGCCGGTGAGCAGGCCCGCCGCGGCCGCGGAGAGCCCCAGGTCGGACCGGATGTCGGTGATGACCGGGGTGGGGGCGATGATCGGGGCGCGCAGGCTCAGCGCGACGAGGACGATCCCGACGAGGACCCAGGGCAAAGCCTGGCGCGGGACGGGGCGGGGATGCACCTCAGCCCTGCTGGACGTGGAGGAGGTCCAGGAAGTGGGTGCGCATCCGGGTCCGGTCCGGGGTGATCCCGGTGATCAGGCCGAAGGCGTCGGCGGCCTGGCCCACGGCCATGTGCCCGCCGTCGAGGACCCGGCACCCGGCGGCGCGGGCGGCGACGACGAGCTCGGTGTCCACGGGCAGGTAGATGACGTCGGCCACCCACTGGTGCCCGTCGAGCAGGCCGGTGTCGAAGGGGGTGCCGGGGTGGTGGTGCATGCCCACCGGGGTGGCGTTGACCACCCCGTCGGCGGAGCGGATCAGCGCGGGCAGGGTGTCGGCGGTGGCGGCGGTGACCTGCCGGTCGGGGTGCAGCGCGGCCAGGGCCGCCGCGCGCTCGGCGGCGCGGGCGGGGTCGAGGTCGAACAGGTGCAGGGTGCTTACTCCTGAGGAGAGCAGGGCGGAGGCCACCGCGGAGCCGGCTCCGCCGGTGCCGATCTGGACCACGTGCTCCCGGGGGACTTCGGGCAGCTGCGTGGCGAGTCCGGCGGCGAAGCCGGAGTGGTCGGTGTTGTGGCCGAGGAACCGTCCGTCGCGGATGAGCACGGTGTTCACCGCGCCCAGGGCGGCCGCTGCGGGGGCGATCTCGTCCAGGTGGGCCAGGACCAGCTGCTTGCAGGGGTGGGTGATGTTGAAGGCGTTGAAGCCCAGGTCCCGCCCGGCGCGCAGCAGCTCGCCCACCTCGGTGGCGGGGCGGCCGATGACCTCCAGGTCCACGGGCCGGTAGAGGTAGTGCAGGCCGTGGTGGGCTGCTTCTGCTTCGTGCATGGCCGGGGTGAGGCTGGCGGTGATGCCCTCACCGATCAGGCCGACCAGGTAGGACTCGGAAACGGTGCTCATGGGAACTCCTCGGATAAGGCGGCCAAGACAGGCCCTGGGGTGTGCGGTGGGGACGCAGGACGACGGAGCCGGTACGGTTCCGTTCACGGGCGCTGGGGCAGCTTCAGGCCCAGCTCGGCGGTGGCTTCCTGCAGGTGGGGCAGGTGCTGGCACAGGTCTTCCAAGGTTGCCCGGAACATCGGGGCGGCCAGGGTGACCGCGGCGATCAGCCGACCCGAGGAGGACAGGACCGGGGCGGCGATGGCGGCCATGCCGATGTCGTTCTCCTCCGACTGGGCCGCCCATCCCTGGGTCCGGATCTGCTCGACCTGGCGGGCCAGCTCGTCGCGGTCGGTGATGGAGTGCTCGGTGCGCGGGGTCAAGTCGACGGTCTCGAGCAGGTGCTCGCGGGTGGTGCGATCGGCGAAGGCCAGCAGCACCTTGCCGGAGGCGGTGGTGTGCAGGGGGCTGCGGTCGCCGGGGTCGCTGGTGGTGCGGAACTGCGGTCCGTCGACCTTGTGCACCGTGAGGCTCTGGTCCCCGTCGAGCACGTGCAGCACGGAGCTCTCCCCGGTGACCTCGGTCAGGTGCTGCAGGATCGGCACGGCCGAGCCCTCGAAGCCGCGGTGGTGGGCGACCTTCTGGCCCAGCTGGTAGATCCGCAGGCCCAGCTGGTAGCGCTTGTCGGTCGGGTCGTAGGTGGCGAAGCCGGTGTCGACCAAGGTATTCAGCAGGCGGTAGGCGGTGCTGAAGGGATAGCCGGTCGCCTCGGCGATCTGCCCGGTCGTCGCCCCGCCGGGGTAGTCCCCCAGCAGGGTCAGGACCCCCAGGGCCTTGCCCGCCGTGCCGGATCTGTCCGTGGCCATGACGCTCCCATGTTGACGTGTGCTGTGATCTGCCTCATGCTTATCTTCCAACATACAGCATACATTGCCAATAGTTGGAATGAGGTCGGCGGAACACTTCCCGCCATACCGGTGGGATGGGGAGACGTCCCACGACTCACCCACCGAACAGGCCCCCGCCGCCGCGCGGGATGACGACCGACGGAGGGGGCGCAGGCGCCCGCCTTCCCTGATCCAGTAGGAGCGACGACCATGTCACCTCAAACATCGGCAGGTTCTGCCCCCGAGGCCGTGTCCCCGGCCCGGGCCCAGTACCAGCTCAAGCGGGCGAAGAAGGCCTCCCTGGCCGCCTTCCTGGGCGGTGCGCTGGAGTACTACGACTTCTTCATCTACGCCACCGCGGCCTCGCTGATCTTCAGCCAGATCTTCTTCCCCGCCGGGGATCCCACGGTCGCCCTGATCCAGTCCTTCGCCGTCTTCGGCGTCGGCTACGTCTTCCGCCCGCTGGGGGCGTTCGTGTTCGGCCACCTGGGCGACAAGATCGGGCGCAAGAACACCCTGGTGATAACGCTGGTGCTGATGGGTGGGGCGACCTTCCTCATCGGCGTGCTCCCGGACTTCGCCACCGCCGGGTACTGGGCTCCGGGGCTGCTGGTGTTCCTGCGCATCCTGCAGGGCATGTCCGCCGGTGGTGAGACCGCCGGTGCCTCGGCCCTGACCATGGAGGAGTCCCCGGTCGGGCGCCGGGGGTTCTTCCCCAGCTTCGCCATGAGCGGGATCTCCGCCGGCATCGTGCTGGCCTCCCTGGCCTTCCTGCCGGTGGCGGCCATGTCGGAGGAGGCCCGCCTGTCCTGGGGCTGGCGGATCCCGTTCTGGCTCTCGCTGGTCGTGCTGGTGGTGGCCTACCTGGTGCGCCGGTCCCTGGAGGAGCCGGAGGTCTTCGAGGAGAAGGCCGAGCACCACGACCTGGTCAAGCTGCCCTTCGCCGAGATGTTCCGCACCCACCCGGCCCAGTTCTTCCAGGTCACCCTGATGTCCTTCCAGACCGTGACCAACACCTTCATGCAGTCGTTCGGGCTGGCCTACGCCACCAAGATCGTGGGCATCCCGACCTCCACCATGCTGTGGGTGAGCATCCTCGGCAACGTCCTGGCGATCTTCTCCCAGCCGCTGTTCGCCGCCCTGTCCGACCGGTTCGGGCGCAAACCGATGTTCATCGGCGGGGTCACCGGCTCGGCCGTGCTGATCTTCGTCTACTTCAACGTGCTCTCCACCGGCAACATCCCGATGATCTTCCTGGCCAGCACGCTGATCACCGCCGGCACCTACGCGATGTCCAACTCGATCTACCCGGGCTGGTTCCCTGAGCTGTTCAACGTCCGGGTCCGCTACTCCGGGATGGCCATCGGCCTGCAGATCGGCATCCTCTGCGCCGGCTTCACCCCCACCCTGGGCACCGCCCTGGTCGGCGGGGACCCCGCCAACTGGGGCCCGGCCGCCTGGATCGTGGCCGGCTCCTCGGTCATCGCCACCATCGGCGCCCTGTGGGCCAAGGAGACCTACCGCACCCCCTTGGAGCAGCTGGGCAAACCGGTCCACCACCCCGAAGCCCACGGCGCCGTCAGCCGCTGAACCGTCCACCCTCCCGGGGGGAAAACCCTGCTCCGAGGCACCGCGTCAGAGCGGTGGGCCCCGGAAGATCCCCGATCTTCCGGGGCCCACCGTCATGGCAACCACCCACAGCCGAGAAGGAGCAGGACCGTGACGGCTGCTGCCTGCGCGCCCAGCAGCGCCGGTGCGGACGGCCGGGTCCGCACCCATCCCGAAGGGTGACCGATGAGCCCCACCTGCGCACCGCCGTCGTCGGCGCCGGACTGATCGGCCGCCAGCACGCCCATCGGGTGGTGAACCAGCCCGCCGCCGCGGTGAGCCTGAACCGATGCCCTGCGGTCGTGCGGTCTCAGCCTGCCGCACCAGTCCGGGTATCGGCCCTGCCCGGCCCCCGGATCGTCCACGGCCAGGTGATGAGCGCCCACGCCGCGGTGATGATGAGCAACTCCACCAGCAGGTACCACGGCCAGGGACCGAACAGGTCGAGGAGCGAGGGGTGAGCCGGCTTCCCGTTGAGGAAGCCGTAATTGGTCCCCAGCCAGCTGTTGAGCCCGAGAGTCGCCGTCGCCCACGTGACAGTGACGACCATGGTCAGGCGGTAGCTGCGCCAGTCGACGCGGCCACCGCGTCCCCACATCAGGTACAGGGTTGCCCAGAGCACCAGGATGTGCTGGACCCAGAGGTCGATGAAGTCGATGTGGGGGAAGTCCGGCGAGTCGAGGGCCGGGGTGAGAACAGCCTGCGGATTGAGAGTCAGTCCCCAGTAGTAGGTGAGCGCCATCGCCCAGTGGACCCGCGTCCACAGGGCGATGACAGCGACCATCCATGCGAGGTCCGAGAGGTGGACCGGCAGAGAGATGTGGACGTCGAAATTGCCCGGCAAGCACCGGTAGACGAGCATCGTCACCGTGTACGCGGTCAGCACCGAGGCGAAGGCCCGGGAGAAGACCACCTCGGCTTCGGTGTCCCGTAGACGGCGGCCCAGCATCACCACGATCACGGCACCGAGGACGCAGACGCCCAGAGCAGCCCAGTGCGTGGGGCCGTAGGGTACGAAGACCTCCTCGTCGGGCATCGCCGTCCCCCCTCCACCTGCCGGGATTATAGATTCCCGAGGCCGAGCGCCAGGGCGGGAGAAGACGCACCCAGGAACAAGAATGGAGAGGGACGCCTCCCGGGCCGGTGCAGAGGCCGCGAGCCAGTTCGCGGTGCTGGAGCCACGCCAGGACCAGGACCACCACGAACAGGCCGATGGTGATCGGCGCGGAGGGAAGGCGCAGTGCGATCGGCAGGTCGAACTGGCTGGAGAGCGCCGCCCGCAGCGCCAGCAGCGGGACCCCGCCGGCCAGGGGGACGCCGGCCGCCCAGAGGTGGCGCACCAGGGGGCGGATGATCCTGGGCAGGCACAGGAGCACCAGCAGGAACAGGCTCAGGAGCCCCACCGGGACGACGTTGTAAACCAGGTCCTCGCCCCGGACCCAGTCGGTGACCGCCGTGGTGCCCACCAGCATGGCCATCACCTGGGCGGCGGAGAGTGCGGTGATCCTCCGGGCCCCGGAGACCGGCTCCGTGGTGCCGTCCTGGGCGATCTGGGTGGCGTAGGCGAGTGGGTCGCCGAAGGCCTCGGCCGGCGTGCTCCCGGTGGCCGCGCAGCGGGTCTCCACCTCGCCGGGGCGGTCTCCGATCACCGGCCCGGGAACCTCGAGCAGGCGCAGTTCCACCACGAAGCCGTCGCACCACTTCCGGTGGGCCTGCACGAACGGGCGCTGCCGGACCTCAGGGGACAGTACCTGGGTGTGGGGGTGGTGTTCATGGTGTCCTCCTCGAGGAGCACGGGGGCGGGGGGCTGCGGCGCGTTGCCGGTGATGCCGGTGGACGGATAGTCGGTGACCGTGGCCGAGAACGTCCGCCACTGGGCGATGCCCTGCTCCAGCCCGGTGCGGCCGGCCTCGGTGAGGGCGAAGTACTTCCGGCCCGGCCCGCCTTCACCGGCCCTCCACTCGGTGCTGACCAGGCTGTTCTTCTCGAGTCGGGCCGGCAGGGGATAGAGCGTGCCGCCCTTGACGTCCCCCGATTCCTGCCTGGGCCAGCTCGGCGGCGATCGTGTACCCGTAGGTCGGCCCCCCGGTCTGAGCTGACACGTGGCATGTGGTCCTCGGGGGTGTGGCTCCGCAGATCGCTGCCGGGTCCCGGACCGCAGGGGTCGTCTCCCGGAGCAAGGGCGATGAGTCGTTCTGGTCGCGGGACCCGATGCGTGCGCTTCCCGAGGATGCTTCTGCGGGCTCCCGTCGGAGCGGTGCGATGAGAAGAGCTGTGAGGTGCGCCTCCGAGGAGAGCGCCGGCAGCGGATCCCGGTCGACCTGTCCGGGTCCTCGGAGTTCCACGTTGACCGGTGGTGGACCGGACAGGGATCGTGGTCCGGGCGCACGCCACCGGATGGAGCTGGCTCGGTCCCGGAACCACGGGGGGTCAGGGGCGGGTGAGGTCGGCGTCCTGGTAGCGGACGGTGCGGCTGCCGGTGAGGAGGCGGTGGCCGGCCCACAGGGCCAGGAACAGGGGCAGGCCGAGGTAGGCCGACAGGGCCGCGAGCAGGTCGAGGTCGCCGGTGAGGGCCTGGTAGTTCTGCCCGAGGATGACCACCGCGCACAGGGCCAGGGCCAGCAGCGGCCCCAGGGGGAAGAGCCGGGCGCGGAAGGGCAGGTCGGCGAGGTCGTGGCCCTGGATGGTGTAGGCCCGGCGGAAGCGGTAGTGGCTCCAGGCGATGCCCGTCCACACGATGAACCCGGCCAGCCCGGAGGCGCTGACCAGCCAGACGTAGGCGGCGCCGTCGCCGATGAAGGTGGTGAGGAAGCAGGCGGCCCCGACCGCGGTGGTGGCCACCAGCGCGGTCATCGGCACGCCGCGGCGGTCCAGGCGGGCGAGGGCGCGCGGGGCCGGCGGCGGCAGGAACCCGCCTCCGCGGGCTCACCGTCGTGGACCGGGCGCCTCCCGCTTCCCCCCCCGGGGGGTCAGCCGACCGGGACGAGCTCGGCACGAAGGGCGCCCAGGAAGGCGTCGACGTCCTCCTCCGTGGTGTCGAAGCTGCACACCCAGCGGACCTCGCCCTTCGCGGCGTCCCAGTCGTAGAACCGGAACCGCCGGCGCAGGCGGTCCGCGGTGCCGCCGGGCAAGGTGGCGAAGACGGCGTTCACCTGGGTCTCCTGCGTGAAGGTCACGCCTCGCAACGACCCGTCGGCCATGCCCGCCTCGATGCCGTCGCGAAGACGCCGGGCCATCGCGTTCGCACGGCCCGCGTTGCGCAGGTACAGGTCGCCGTCCAGCAGCGCCAGCAGCTGGGCCGAGACGAACCGCATCTTCGACGCCAGCTGCATCTGGTTCTTCCGCAGGTAGACCAGCCCCTGGGATGCGGCCTCGTTGAGGACCACCACGGCCTCGGCGCCGAGAGCCCCGTTCTTGGTGCCGCCCAGGGCGAGCACGTCGATGCCGACGTCGGTGGTGAAGGCGCGCAGGGGCAGCCCCAGGGCGGCCGCCGCGTTCGAGAGCCGGGCCCCGTCCATGTAGACGGACATGTTGTGCGCGTGCGCGTAGCCCGTGATGGCGCGGAGCTCCTCCGGTGTGTACAGGGTGCCGAGCTCGGTGGGCTGGGTGATGTGGACGACGAGCGGCTGGGCACGGTGCTCGTCCCCCCAGCCCCAGGCCTCTGCCGCCATCAGCTCGGGGGTGAGCTTGCCGTCGTCCGTCGGGACGGTGAGGAGCTTGATGCCGGCGGACTTCTCTGGCGCACCGCCCTCATCGACGTGGATGTGCGCGGTGTCCGCGCAGATCACCGCGCCCCAGCGGGGGAGCATGGACTGCAGCCCGACGACGTTGGCGCCCGTGCCGTTGAACATCGGCCACACCGAAGCGCCTTCGCCGAAGTGCCGCACGATCACGTCCTGCAGCCGTGCTGTGTACTCGTCCTCGCCGTAGGCGACCTGATGGCCGCCGTTGGCCTCGGCGAGCGCTTCCAGCACCTCCGGGTGCACCCCGGAGTAGTTGTCGGAGGCGAATCCTCGCAGCTGCACGTCATGAGCTCTTTTCATTCGGGTCCTCGCTTCTTCTCCTGGATGTCGACGGTCGAGCCGTTCAGCTCCGCCGCCTCGGCGCCCCACAGCCCGGCGTAGGCGGCGGCGAGACGGTCCTCCAGGCCGGCCAGGGCCCGCACCCGGAAGATCACGGCTGCAGCGCGCAGCGGTTCGCCGGCCTCGCGGGCGGCCTTCGCGTATCCCTGCGCCACCGCCCGGGTCCAGGCCTCGCTCGCGGCCTTCACGGCGGCGTAGTTGGCGCCTCCCGCCAGCGGGCGGTCCACTGCGGTCGAGGACACGATCGCCAGCCGTCCCGCGGGCGAGGTCCGCAGGTCGTCGTCGAAGGCGCGGCTCACGTGCCGCAGCGCGGTGAAGGAGGTCTCCAGCGCGCGGTAGTCCTCCTCCGTCTGCCCGGCGATCCCACCCCCGCCGCGCCAGCCGCCGACGAGGTGGAGGAGCCCGTCGATCGACGAGCCACGGTCGTGCAGCCTGCGGGCGAGGGCGAGCACGGCCCGCTCGTCCGCCAGGTCCACCGTTTCCGTGAGCGCCCCCAGTGCGGCGAGGGGAGCGAGCTTCTCCGCGCTGCGCCCCGTGGCGACGACGCGGGCCCCGGCGGAGGTCAGGGCCCGCGCCGCCGCCAGGCCGGACGCGCTGGTGGCGCCCGCGATCAGCACGGTGCGTCCGGTCGGATCGGTCATCGCTCAGTCGTCCGTGGCGCGGATGCCGGTCGTCGATGCGACGACGTCCTTCATCTTCTTGTCGAGCGCTTCGAAGAACATCGACAGCGGGAACTCGTCGTCCAGCACCAGGTCCGTGTACCCCTTCGGCGGTCCGGCCAGCACCTCGCGGGGGAGCCCCTCGGCCCACGCTGACGCAGGGTGCGGGGCGACGACGGAGGCGATGAGCTCGTAGGCCTTCAACCAGTGCACCGTCTTCGGCCGGTCGATCGACTCCCAGTACAGCCGGTCGATGCGGTCGCCGAGCTCGACGACCGCATCGGCGACCCTCTCCCAGTCGAAGCTGAGCTCTACGTCACGCCACTGCAGCACGTGCTTCCGGTGGAGCCAGGCGAACAGCAGCTGCCCGCCCAGCCCGTCGTAGTTGCGCACGCGCGAACCGGTGATGGCGAAACGGAAGATCCGGTCGAAGATCACCGCGTACTGCACGAGCTTCCCGTGCCGGCGGGTCTGCTCCTCGAGGTCGGTGAGCTCTTCGCCGGCTGCCGTGCGCGCCGTGAGGGCACGCTCGATCGTGACCGATTCCCGGAACGCCGTCAGGTCGCAGCGCAGTTCCTCCAGGGTGTACAGGAAGAACGGCATCCGCTGCTTGATCATGAACGGGTCGAACGGCAGGTCGCCGCGCATGTGCGTGCGGTCGTGGATGAGGTCCCACATCACGAAGGTCTTCTCGGCGAGGTCCTGGTCGGCGAGAAGTGCCGCGGCGTCGTCGGGCAGGTCCAGCTTCGTGATGTCGGCGGCCGCGGTGACCACGCGACGGTAGCGTGCCGCCTCGCGGTCCTGGAAGATCGCCCCCCAGGTGAACGGCGGGGTCTGCCGCACGGCGACCGTCTCGGGGAACAGGACCGCCGAGTTGGAGTCGTATCCCGGGGTGAAGTCGATCAGCCGCAGGGACAGGAACAGCTCGTTGCCGTAGTCCCCGGCCTCGAGCTCGGCGATGAACTCCGGCCAGATCGCCTCGACGATCAGCGCCTCGACGTGCCGGTTCGCCGAGCCGTTCTGGGTGTACATGGGGAACACGACGAGGTGCCGGATGCCGTCGATGCGGTGCTGCTGGGGCTGGAACGCGACGAGGGAGTCGAGGAAGTCCGGCTCCCCGAAGCCGCCGTCGACCCAGCGCGCGAAGTCACCGGGCAGGGCCGCCAGGTACGCCGCACCGTGCGGGAACAGCGGTGCGAGCTCGGCGACCGACTCCACGATCACCTCGACGTGCTCGCGCGCGGTCGGGTGGTCGGCGGGTTCGGGAATCGAACCGTCCTTGATCTGCAGCGCCTGCAGTTCGGTGGCTGCCGACTTGAGCCGGAGCCACGCGGGACTCGACTCCACGGTGCCGGCGTCCTCGACGACCTCGGGCTCGCCGATGATGGCCTGCACCGTCTGCAGTGACGTGGACATTCAACCCCTCCTGTCACGGAATCAACGGAAATTGTCCGGTGATCTAGCTCATAGACAGGAACATTCACACGTGCTTACGGTCGTGTCAACCCCTTCGGGATGATCAGCTGATAGCCTTCCCCGCATGGACGACCCTGTCGACGTGCGACTGGCCACCGCGGTCTCGCACGATCCGCGTGCCACTCTCGCCCAGCTGTCCGAACGGGTCGGCCTTTCGACCTCGGCAGTGCAGGCACGGCTGCGAAAGCTCGAGAGCAGCGGCGTGATCGTCGCCTACCAGGCGATTCTCGACCCCGAAGCCATTGGCAAACCGCTGGCCGCATTCATCGAGATCACACCGCTCGATCCTCGTCAGCCCGACAACGCCCCCGAGCTCCTGCAGTCGCTCACGGCGATCGAGGCCTGCCACTCGGTTGCCGGCGACGCCGCCTACATGCTGTTCGTCAGGGTCGGCTCACCGAAGGAGCTCGAGGCGCTCGTCAACGAGGTGCGCCACGTAGCGTCCGTCAACACCCGCACCACGGTGGTGCTGCAGACCTTCTACGAGCATCGGCCCATGCTGCCCACTGCTGAAGCGTGAGGACCGCCTCCGACCCCTGGACCCTCTGAGGGCCCACGCCGGGGCGCGCTGGGTGCTCGGCGGGGCACGCCGGAGACGGACCACCGTGCTGGGGTCCGGGGTGCGGATGCAACGGCAACGCTGGTGGATCCGCCCGCCGAGGGCGTGCCGGTCGTCGACGGGCGTGCGCGCGGCTGCCGGCCGCCGCGTGAAACATGTCCGGCGGAGCCGGTGCTCATGCGACGCCGGCGGGAGGTGCTCGCTACGGTGGGAACCACCGCCGCGGCCCCGGAGGGCCCCGGGTGAACGGAGCGCCCCACCATGGCAGAGCAGATCGTCCTGGGCTACGACGGGTCCCAGCACAGCGACCGTGCCCTGGAGTGGGCCCTCCGGGAGGCGGCGGTGCTGTCGGCCGAGCTGCAGGTGGTGGTCTCCACCGGGCGCCCCGTGGCGGTGGAGACCAGCCTCTACGGCTCCTTCCTGGCGGCGGTCGAGGAGGAGGCGGGCACGGTCGCGGGCCAGGCCGTGGCGCGAGCGCAGGAGCGCGGTGTCCCGGCGGTGGGGGTGGTGGCCCGCGGTGACCCCGCCGGGGTGCTGGTGGAGCGCTCGCGGACGGTCTCGGGGCTCGTGCTGGGCAGGCGCGGCCGGCGCGGTGTGCGTGGGCGGGTGGGCTCGGTCTCGGCGGCCGTGGCGGCCCACGCGCGGTGTCCGGTGGTCGTGCTGCCGGGCCGGTGGACGCCCGGGGTGCGGGCGTCCCGGGCCGGCGCGGGTGCTTTCGCCGGTCGCGTCGTGGTGGGGGTGGACCGGCTGGGGGCGGACAATCCCGCGCTCGTGGCCGCGACCTGCTACGCGGGCCGGCACGGCCTGGGCCTGACCTTGCTCACCGTGGTCCCGGAGGCCACGACCACCTTCACGGGGTCGGTGGATCTGGACCGGGCGATCCGCGACCAGCTCCTGGGCCCGGCGCAGGCCATGGTGGGCGAGGTGGCCGAGGAAGTGCGGGCGAAGGACTCGGATCTGACGGTGGAAACGCATGTGCTCTTCGGGGTGCCCGCGGACGAGCTCGTGGAGGCCGGCCGCTCGGCGGAGCTCGTGGTGGTAGGCAGCCGCGGCTACGGGGGGTTCCGGGGCCTGCTGATGGGTTCCGTGTCGCAGGCCGTGCTCCACGGGGGCGAGAGCCCCGTGATGATCATCCCCACCGGCCGGGAGAGTGACCCTGCTCCGGGGCGGCGATCATGATCGGCATGACGGGGCGCAGGCCGGCGGGTCGGCCGGTCAGCGACGGGCGGTGGGCGGCCATGTCCTACCCGCTCAGGCGGGCGGCTCCGGGGCCGGTGAGCTCTTCGGCGGTCACGGGGCGCCCGGACACGGCCAGCAGCAAGGCGATGGCGGTCCCTCGCACGTCCTCGCCCACACCGGTGGTGAAGCCGGTGTCCGTGGCCACCAGGTGCAGTCCCCGTGCTCGTTCCCTGCCGCCGCCGAACCTCCCGCTGGTGTCCAGCTGGTGGCGCAGCGCGGTGATCACGTGGGCCCTCGGATAGTCGTGGCCGATGCCCAGCGGGCGCCGGATGTCCTCCCCATGCACGAACGCCTCCACCAGCCGGGTGGCCGGCGGGGCCGGGGCGCCGGTCGTGCGTGAGTGCACCTCGCGGAACCGCTCCACGGTCCGGGCCGGGTCCTCGGCGCGTTCCCGGGCCACACCGCCGGCGTTGAGGCGGTCGAAGTCGAAGCCGGCGGCGAGGAGGTCGCGGAGGAATCCCAGCCGGGTGGTCTTCGCGTCGTCGACGAGGTGGGCCAGGACATCGTGGACGTCCCAGCCGGGACACAGGGAGGGGGTGGACCACTGCCGCCCCGTCACGGTCTGCAGGTCCTCGATCAACGCCGCCCGCTCGGCGTGGACCACGGGCCAGATCTCGGTCATCGGATTCCTCGCTCACCTGTCGCGCCGGCAGCAGCCTGGGCCCGTGCACGTCCGCCGGCCCAGGAGCACGGTCCGGTCCGCCGGCCCAGTGCCGAGGCTAGTCCACCCCGACGCGAGGAACAGGAAGCGACGTCTGCCCGCCGGATGCCCTCGGCCGCGGCAGCACCCCGGAGATCCTCACCGGGCGTGCGGACAGCATCCCGTCGCCCGAGAACGGACGGTTGCCACCGCCTCCGGCTTCCCTGGGCCCGGCGGCGCGCAGGCCGAGAGGCGGCCGTCCTCCTCCGGCGGGAGGACAACGGCCTCCTCCGGCGGCAGCCAGGTGGCGTGCTGCCGGTTCAGACGTCCTGGCGCTGGGCGGCACGGAGCTTCCGGACGGCGGTGTGGGCGAGGACGAGCGCCAGCAGGCCGTAGGGGCTCCAGGTGATGGGGCTGCCCACGAAGGTGCCGACCCGGCCGCCGGAGGACATCAGGGCGTTGCGCAGGCTGGTCTCGGCCAGCGGGCCCAGGACCATCCCGATCATCACCGGGGCCGGCGGAAAGCCGTAGCGGCGCAGCAGGAAGCCGACGCAACCGATGGCCATGACGAGCAGCAGGTCGGACACGGCGGTCCCGCCCCGACGGAGCCGGGCCCTCCACGGGAGGGAACCGCCGGCGCGGTGGCCGGGCGCCGTGGGGGCCGGCAGGGCGGCAGGGCGCCGTCTTGCTGTGCGCACTATATTTCCCATAGGCTGGCGCGCGTGTGGCACACCTTCTTGCGCAACGGCGGAGCCAGGCTCCGCGTCAGCCGCCCCGAGCTGGTCCTGATCGGCATCACCATGCTCTGGGGGGCGACCTTCCTGATCATCCATGTGGCGATGGCGCACAGCGGACCGCTCTTCTTCGTCGGGATCCGCTTCGTGGTGGCCGGGCTGATCGGGGCGGTCGTGTTCTGGCGCGCCCTGCGGGGAATCACCCGGCACGAGATCGCCGCCGGGGCCGGGATCGGGGTGTCGATCTTCGTGGGCTACGGGCTGCAGACAGTGGGGCTGCAGACGATCACGGCCAGCCAGTCGGCGTTCATCACCGCCCTGTACGTACCGATGGTGCCCCTGCTGCAGTGGGTGCTGCTGCGCAGGGCGCCCGGGGCGATGACCCTGGTCGGGGTGGCGTTCGCCTTCGCCGGACTGGTGCTCCTGGCCGGCCCGGACGCCGGGCTGGGCGGGCTGAGCACCGGGGAGACGGTCACGCTGCTGAGCGCGGTGGCCTGCGCGGTGGAGATCGTGCTCATCAGCCGCTTCGCCGGCACCGTGGACGCCCGCCGGGTGACCGTGGTGCAGGTGGCGGTGGCGGGGCTGCTGTCCCTGGCCATGATGCCGGTGGCCGGCGAGCAGGTCCCGGAATTCTCCTGGGTGTGGCTGGCGGCCGGCGTCGGGCTCGGGGCGGCGAGCATCCTGATCCAGCTGGCGATGAACTGGGCGCAGCGCTCCGTCTCGGCCACCAGAGCCACCGTCATCTACGCCGGAGAGCCGGTGTGGGGCGGGATCATCGGGCGCCTCGCCGGAGAACGACTGCCCGGTCTGGCGATCCTCGGGGCCGTGCTGATCGTCGCCGGTGTCCTGGTCAGCGAGCTGCGCCCCCGTGGCCCGGAGGCCGGGGGGCCACCCGCCCCGGGAGCCGGTGAGGGCGCGGACCGGGAACACCTCGAGGCCTGGTGACCGGCGCCGGCGATCGAGCACTTCCCGGGCCTCGGGCCCGGGGCGGGCCGGCTCCGCAGAGGACGAGCCGGTCCGGGGAGCAGCCGGCGAGAACGGCGTCGCCCCTGTCCGCCCTGCTGCCTCCCGAGGAGGAGCCGGATGGCCGCCCGTGAGAAAGGCGAGGCCACCGCCGAGTTCGTCGCCACGGTCGGCCGGCAGATCCGCCACCGGCGCCGGCAGCGCGGGTGGAGCGTCCAGGAGCTCTCCGACCGCGCCGGGGTGAGCCGGCGCATGCTGACCCAGATCGAGCTGGGCCAGGCGAACCCCAGCCTGGTGACCGTCGACCACATCGCCCACGCACTGGACACCGACTTCGTCTCCCTCGCCATGGCGCCCGCGGCACCCGCGCAGGACACCGGTGGACACCGGGCGGGGACGGCGGTGCGCGTGTGGAGCTCGGACCACGGCAGCGAGGCCGTGCTGCTCATCGCCACCGAGCGCTCCCCGCGCACCGAGCTGTGGCGCTGGCGCCTGGCCCCGGGAGACACCTACCACGCCCGGCCGGACAGGGCCGGGACCGAGGAGCTGCACGAGGTCCACGCCGGGGAGCTGGTCATCACCACCAGCGGGCTCGCCCTGCGGGTGCGGGCCGGCGAGGCCGGCCGGATCCGCAGCGACCAGCACTACACCTACCGCAACGACGGCGGCACCTGGGCCGAGTTCACCCGCGTCGTCGTCGGAGCCTAGGCCCACCCGCCCCGGTCCCGGCGGCAGCCTCCGGGGGAGCCGCCGCATGCTCGTGCTGCTGGACGTGGCGAGCGTGCTCCTGCTGGAGGATCACCACCGGCCGGCGCAGATCCTGCAGGGTCTGCTGGTCGCCGTCACTGTCCGCCCGGTGCGTCGAGTCCGCGGCGGAGCCTGTCGGCGGTGTCGTGGGGATCGGCCGATGTGGTCAGGGCGCGGACGACCACTGCGCGCGTGGCCCCGGCGCCGAGGACTGCGGGAAGTCGGGTTCCGTCGATGCCGCCGATGGCGAACCACGGCTTGGTGACCGCGGCCGGGGCGCCGGCCGAGAGGTCGGCGACCTCCCGGAGGAAACGCAGACCGGTGGCGGTGCGGCCTGGTTTGGTGGGGGTCTCCCACACGGGACCGGTGCAGAAGTAGTCGACGTCCGGGTCCTCCAGTGCGGTGCGGGCCTGGCCGAGGTCGTGGGTGGACCGGCCGATCAGCACGTCGGGGCCGAGCAGGGAGCGGGCCTGGGCGGGAGAGAGGTCGTGCTGGCCGGTGTGGAAGACGTCGGCGCCCACGAGGGCTGCGACGTCCGCGCGGTCGTTGACCGCGAACAGCTTCTCGTGCTGGGCGGCCACCCGGGCCAGCACCTGCAGCGCCTCGATCTCGGCGTCGGTGTCCAGCGCCTTGTCCCGCAGCTGCACGATGTCGGCTCCTCCGGAGTAGGCGGCATGCAGGAACTCCTCGAGGTCGTCCTGTTCCAGGCGGGCGTCCGTGCAGAGGTACAGCCGGGCGGCGGCGAGCTTCTCGGTGCGGGATCGCCGCAGACCGGGGTCGGCGGGGGCGGGGAGGTCATGGGTATGCTGGGTCACACGCTGATGTTAGTCAGCAGTTCTGCGGGAGCCCTGCCGGGGCTGAGAGGGCTTGAGCGCCGACCGCCACACCTGATGCGGGTCATGCCGCCGTAGGAAAGGACATGCCGTGCCCGCCGTGCCCCTTGCCGCGCTGCCGGGCCCTGGGCCCTCCGGGGCCGCCGTCGACGTCGCGGTCGTGGGCGCTGGGCTGATCGGCCTCGCCACCGCCTGGGAGCTGCGCCGCCGCGGTCGCTCCGTCGCGGTGGTCGACCCGGACCCCGGCTCGGGGGCGAGCCGGGCCGCGGCCGGGATGCTCGCCCCCGTCAGCGAGGTCCAGTACCAGCAGGAACCCCTCTACCCCCTGATGACGACCTCGGCCGCCGAGTACCCGGCCTTCGTGGCCGCCCTGGAACGGGCCGCCGGGCAGCCGGTGGGCCACCGCACCACCGAGACCCTGGTCTGCGGCGTCGACGCCGCCGACCGCCAGGCCCTGGCGGACCTGCGCGAGCTGCAGCTGCGCCACGGCATGGACGTGCAGCCCCTGCCCCTGCGCACCGCCCGCGCCCTGGAGCCGGCGCTGAGCCCGCGGCTGTCCGCCGCGTTCCGGATCCCCGGTGACCACCAGGTCGACCCGCGCCGGCTCGTGGCCGCGTTGCTGGCCGCGCTCACCGCGCCGCTGCCGAGCGATCAGGCCCTCGACGGAGGCGGTGACGGCGGTCCGGTCCGCCTCGTGCGCGAGCCTGCCGCGGCGCTGCAGCACGACGCCCGGGGCGCGGTCACCGGGATCGTCCTGGCCGGCGGACAGGAGGTGGCGGCCGCGGAAACGGTCCTGTCCCCGGGCGCGGGGCTCGGGGCCCTGGCGGGCCTGCCCGTCGGGTGCCGGCTGCCGATGCGCCCGGTGCACGGGGACATCCTGCGGGCGCGCCCGCCCGCGGGAGCGCCCGGACTGCTCGAGCGCACCGTCCGCGGCCTGGTCCACGGTGTGCCTGTCTACCTGGTGCCGCGCGCCGACGGGACCGTGGTCATCGGGGCCACCTCCCGGGAGGACGGGCTGGACGGGGCCAGTGCCGGGGGCGTGTTCCGGCTGCTGCGCGACGCCCAGGCGCTGGTTCCCGGAGTGGCCGACCTCGAACTGGCGGAAGTCATGGCCCGCGCGCGCCCCGGCACCCCCGACGACATCCCGTATCTCGGCCGCGTCCGCGCGGACAGCGGCGAGCCGGTGGCCGGGCTGGTCGTCTCCACGGGCTATTTCCGCCACGGCGTGCTGCTCACCCCGCTGGCCGCCCGCCTCGCCGCTCAGCTGGTCACCGGGGAGCCGGGGGCCGACCCGGCGGCCGACGCGGCACACCTCGCCACCACCGACCCGCACCGCTTCGATCTGCAGATCGCCGGACCACCGAACAGGAGCATCTGATGTCCGCCATCACCCTCAACGGCGCCTCGCGCACCGTGGCCGAGGACACCACCGTCATCGACCTCGTCGCCGAGACCGTCGGCCGGGCCCTGGGCCCCGACGGCCACCCCGTGGACGGGGGCCGCCTGGGCGTGGCCGTGGCCGTCGACGCCGCGATCGTCCCCCGCAGCCGCTGGCACCGCACGCCCGTGGTGCAGGGCCAGGACGTCGAGATCATCACCGCTGTCCAGGGAGGCTGAGCCGTGACCACCACGCACCCCGACCCGCTGCTCCTCGACGGCGCGGCGCTGTCCTCCCGCCTGATCATGGGCACCGGGGGCCTGAGCTCCCTGCACACCCTGGAGCAGGCCCTGCTGGCCTCCGGCACCGAGCTGACCACCGTGGCCCTGCGCCGCTACGCCCCCGGGCAGGGCGACTCGCTGTTCGCCCTGCTTGAGCGCAACGCCATCCGCGTCCTGCCCAACACCGCCGGCTGCTACACCGCCCGGGACGCCCTGCTCACGGCCGAGCTGGGCCGGGAGGCGCTGGAGACCGACTGGGTCAAGCTCGAGGTCATCGCCGACGAGGACACGCTGCTGCCCGACGTCGTGGAGCTGCTGGACGCCACCGAGCAACTGGTGGCCCGCGGGTTCAAGGTCTTCGCCTACACCTCCGACGATCCGGCCGTCGCCCGCCGCCTTGAGGACCTCGGCGCCGCCGCGGTCATGCCCCTGGGCGCGCCCATCGGCACCGGGCTGGGCATCCTCAACCCGCACAACATCGAGCTCATCGCCTCCCGCGCCGCCGTGCCCGTGATCCTCGACGCCGGCATCGGCACCGCCTCCGAGGCCGCCCTGGCCATGGAGCTCGGCTGCGACGCCGTGCTCCTGGCCAGCGCCGTCACCCGGGCCCAGGACCCGGTGGCCATGGCCACCGCGATGCGCCACGCCGTCGCAGCCGGGCGGCTGGCCGCGACCGCGGGGCGCATCCCCGTCCGCCGCCACGCCGTCGCCTCCTCGCCCACGGCCGGGCGGATCGGCCCCGCCGGGCGCGGGAAGGTCCCGGACGCCGCGCCGCGCGGGGACTGGGCGCCCGTGGGGCACCCGCGGTGAGCCCGCTGCCCCCACTTGCCGCACCCGCCCCAGGACTGACGTGCGAGGAGCTCGAGCGCTACGCCCGGCACCTCGCGCTCGCCGAGGTCGGCTCGATCGGCCAGCGGCGGTTGAAGAACGCCCGGGTCCTCGTCGTCGGGGCCGGGGGACTGGGCGCCCCCGCCCTGCAGTACCTGGCCGCAGCCGGGGTGGGCACGCTGGGGATCGTCGACGACGACGTCGTGACCGCCTCCAACCTGCAGCGCCAAGTGATCCACACCGTCGCCGACATCGGCCGCCCCAAGGTCGACTCCGCCGCCGACGCGGTGGCTCGGCTCAACCCGCTCGTGGACGTGCGCACCCACTCCGTGCGGCTCACGGCGGACAACGCCGTGGACCTGGTCGGTCGGTACGACCTCGTGCTGGACGGCGCGGACAACTTCGCCACCCGCTACCTGGTCAGCGACGCCGCGGCCCTGACCCGCACCCCGGTCGTATGGGGCTCGATCCTGCGGTTCGAGGGCCAGGTCAGCGTCTTCTGGGCGGGCCACGGGCCCACCTACCGGGACCTCTACCCCGAGTCCCCGCCGGCCGGGGAGGTGCCCAGCTGCGCCGAGGGCGGGGTGGTCGGGATGCTCCCGGCCACCGTCGGCTCCGTCATGGTCACCGAGGCGGTCAAGCTGATCACCGGCGTCGGCGAGCCGCTGCTCGGGCGGGTCCTGCTCCACGACGCCCTCGCCATGACCTGGCGAGAGCTGCGGCTGACCCCCGACCCTGACGCACCTCCGGTGGTCGCGCTCGAGAGCCCCCAGGGGGTCTGCGCCCGGCCCGGCCACGGCCCCGGGCCCGCCGAGGTCCTCGGCCCCCAGGAGCTGGCCGTGCTGCTGACCCGCCGCGAGCGCGGCGAGGCCGTCTTCGCGCTCGTGGACGTGCGGGAGGCCTGGGAGAGAGAGCTGGTGAGCATCCCGGGCACCGTCCCCGTCCCGCTCAGCGAGCTGCTCGAGCGCGGCGCAGACGCCCTGCCGGCCGAGGTCCTCGGCATGGACCTGGTGCTGCACTGCAAAGCCGGCGCCCGGTCCGCGACAGCCCTGGCCGCGCTGCGCCCGCACTTCGCGCAGCGGGAGGAGCGGCTCCGCCACCTCGAGGGCGGCATCCTGGCCTGGGTGGCACAGATCGAACCGGGAAAACCTGTCTACTGAGTCAGCCCGGACACGGCAGGACTCCGGCATGCCGGAGCACCAGCCACGCGAGCAGGCAACTCATGCGCTGACGTCCGTTCCGCCCATTTCCTCCCGGGGGGGGGCGGCGGACCCGGCAGCTCAGGGCGCCGTCGGCGTCTTCGGCGACCCCCTCGGGGCAGGGGCCTGACAGCGGGGTCGAACGGCCCCGGCGTGCACGCCGCGTTCGCCAACCGGCCCCAGCCCGGTGAGACCGACGAACAACAACCAGACCGGGGACCAGAGGCGAGCGCATCACCGGTTCGGTGGCCGGGGGAAGGTCCGCCGGCAAGGACCTGGATGGGCAGCGCCAGACCTGCACCGACTTCCGGATCCGCGATGCTCCCCGGCTGGCCGAGGCACGGGGGCGCGGCAGCCGCTGGAGGACCGACCGGGGCGGCGAACTCGGCGCGCGCCGACGGAGCCCACGGCTCAGAACGCGCCGGTGGCCACCGCGGTGGGGAAGCGGGCGGCGGGCATCACGGTGCAGTCCGGGCTCATCGCCACGACCACGTGCCCGACCGTGGCCACGGCCAGAGCCGGGGCCGGCGCTACCGGGCGGCGCTCTCGCCGGCCCAGGCCTGCGCGTAGAACCAGGAGGAGCGCGAGCTCAGCAGCTCGGCGTAGGGACCCGGCTCCATCGCCTGCGCTGAACCGTCCGGGACCTCCGGGGCGAAGGCGGACACGCCCAGCCCGGCCTCGTGACCCTGCAGGGTCAGGCCGGCAGCCTCCAGGATCGTGGGGTACATGCTCAGCTGGTCCGTGCGGGGGCGCAGCGTGCTGTTCGCGTCCTCGCCCGGAATCCAGATCCGGTTGAAGATGGTGCGGTTCTCTTGGTCGTCCAGCTGCTCGTGGAAAGCGTCGCCGGCGTTCCTGGGCATGAGGTGGTCGCCCATGATCACCACGGCGGTGTCGTCGAGGTAGCCCTTCTCCTGCATGTGGTCCACGAATCCGGCCACCTGGGTCATGGAGCAGGAGAGCACGGAGGCGACCTCGTTCTGCGCATCCACGGTGCAGTAGTCGAAGACGTGCACCGGCTCGTGGGTGTCCAGCGTCAGCACGGAGAGGTGGAACGGCTGACCGCTCCTCTCCGCCTCGGCGTGCAGCTCGTCGACCTCGTCCTTGGCGTGGGCCATGAGGCGTTCGTCGCTCAGGCCCCAGTCGCTGCGGAAGTGCTTCTCCGGTTCGCCGGCGGCGCGCCAGTCGGAGAGGTCCTTCACCCCGGAGTAGCCGTGGCTGTGCAGGAAGGTGTCCTTCGCGGCGAAGGAGGCGTTGGCCCCGCCCAGGAAGACGCTGTGGTAGCCGTGCTCGTCGAGGACGTCGCCCAGGCAGGTCAGCCCTCCCAGGTAGGCGTCGACGTCGCCGTCGGACCCGTCCGAGGCGCCGCTGCCCGCGGTGGAGACCATGTCCTTCAGCGGGACGCCGCACTGCGTCGAGACGAGCCCGGCCATGGTCCAGCCTCCACCCTCGTACTGCCGGAGATCGTGCACGCTCCGCCAGCCGTCCGAGGCCCGGGTGACGTCCTGCAGGGGAGCGAACGCGTCCGTCTCCGAGAGCTGGTCGTCCGCGAGGGTGGCCTCGCCGGACTCGAGGTAGACCAGCACCAGGTTGCGCTTGTGCTGGTCGCCGGTGACGGTCGGCTCCGCGTAGTAGTCGCCGAGGTCGTACCGGGAGTTCGCCGCCTTGATGTAGTCCCCCATGCCCACCGTGGTGGCGAAGGCCGTGGTGCCGCCGACGACCACCGCGGCCACCGAGGCGGTGAAGACGGTGCGCGCGATCCACGGCGATCGACGAGGACGCGTCTCGTCGCCGTGGTGGTGGCGCGCGCGGCGCCGGAAGCACTGCCACAGGGCGATCCCGACGGTGATGAGCAGGGGCGCGACGCCGATCCCGAGGACGCCGACCCAGACGATGGCCCCGCCCCCGCCGTCGGTTTCCACGGAGACGAGGTTCAGGAGCATCTGCCCCACAGAGATCCTGCCCCAGTAGAAACGGATGCCGGCGGCGGTGATGAGCAGCACGAGCCCCGCCCAGATCAGGGCGTAGACCAGGACGCGTCCCCCGACGACGCCAACCCGTCGGATCACGTGAAGAATCCGGCCGGACATGGCAACACCTCACGTTCCAGATGCGCGCGTGCTCCCCGAACACCCTTGACATCCACCCCATTGTCGGGCCCAGACAGACCCAGTACCGTTACGCTACCTGTTCAGCAGTTGTTCACCTGCCGGACCTGGTCCCGAAATTTGATCCGTCGCCGCCGGCCCCGCCGGTTCCAGGCTCCGACGCCGATCGTGGGGGGCCGGCTCACGCGACGCCGCCGGACCGGGAGCATCAGCTGCGTGGTTCGACCTCGACACGGTCGGTCCCTCCGGGGGATCGGGGGAGAGGGGAAGGCGCCGTGGGGGAACAGGTCGGTCGGTGGTGAGCAGGACCTCGAGGGCGCGGTGTCCGTCCGTCGCGCGGCAGGCCTCGGCGGCCTGCTCCAGGGCAGGGTCAGGTCGAAGACCTCGACCGGGTCGACCGGGTCGACCGGGCGGTCCCAGGTCAGCGGGATCAGCCCGGGCAGGAACCGGCGCGCCGGGACGGGGCCGCCGTGCGCTGCCGGCGCAGCCGAGAACTGCCGACCCCACCGTCATCCGAGCCGGGACGACAGGGGGTGCTGTCGTGCCCCGCGGTCAGCGCTCTGCAGGTGCCGTCCTCGGCCGGCCGGGCGGGCGGCCGGTGCCGCCCGAGGCGTCCGGCACCGGGGGTGCGGCGGGGATCAGATGGTCGGGCAGCGGCTCCGGGACCACGATCTCCACCGCGGGCCCGTGGTGGTCGGGGACGTCGTGGTCGACCGCCCAGCGCAGCAGTTCCACCCCGATCGCCTCCACGTGACGGGTGCCGGTCAGATCGACGGTGACCTGGACACCCGGGGCGAGGCCGCGGGCCCGGCGAATCAGCGGGTGCAGGCCCGACTGGCTGAGCCGGGTCAGGCATCCGCCGGCACTGATCCGCACCTTCTGCCCGTCCAGAGCCACCTGGACGGTCACGGAGAGCTTGTGGTCCACAACAGCATCCTTTGCCCGTCCGAGGTTGCCGCGGCCGATCGCTGTACCGCTGCTGAGAGGATAAGCCGTCCGCGCCCCGGAGAGCCCGAGCGCCCCGGAGCCTGGGCGCATGTGTCACACAGCACGCGCCCGTGGGCTCATGTGGGTACGCTGAGACGGATCTTTTCCGGACACGTGGGGGCGTGAGCATGCTGAAGAAGCTGGGTGGACTCGGTGGTACGGCGACGGTACTGGCGCTGGCGACGGGTCTGGTGGCCCCGTCGACGGCGGTCGCGACAGGGGCGGCCTACGACATCGACTCCGCTTCGAGCCTGACCGTGGTGGTCAACAAGCACCGGCCGCTGGACCCGCCGAGCTACGTGCCGGACTACCTTGTCCGGGTCCAGACCGAGCACCTGCGCACCGAGGCCGCCGAGGCCTACCAGCGGATGGCCAGGGCCGCGGAGGTCGACGGGGTCAACCTCGTGGCCGTCAGCGGGTACCGTTCCTACGCCCACCAGGCCAGCCTCCACGACAGCTACGTGGCCCAGTACGGGCAGGCCACTGCTGACACCATCGCGGCCCGGCCCGGGCACAGCGAGCACCAGCTCGGGCTGGCCATGGACGTGGCCAACGCCGACGGGGCGTGCGCGCTGCAGGCCTGCTTCGAGGACACCCCGGTCGGGGCGTGGGTGGCTGAGCACGCCGGGGAGTACGGGTTCATCATCCGCTACCCCGAGGGCGAGGAGGCCGTCACCGGCTACACCTACGAGCCCTGGCACCTGCGCTATGTCGGTCCGGCGCTGGTGGAGGACCTGCAGGCGGCGGCAGAGGCCGACGCGCGGGTCAACACGCTGGAGGAGTTCTTCGGTCTCGAGCCGGCACCGGACTACCTGCCGTAGCCAGGTGGCCCCGGGACGCCGCAGACGGGTCCTGCTGGAGTCACCGTGACACGGCGTGAGCCGGTTGCGCGCTCGGAGGGTGGCGTCAGGGGTTCTCCCGCGGCCGGTTCCCGGACGCTTCGCCCTGCGGCGTCGCCGAGAGGTGCCAGGGCGTGTCGTGGGGCGGTCCCGGGCGTCCAGTGCCACGCCCCTGCCGAACCCGCTGGTTGGCTGCGGTGAGGCACCCGCTGACGACACCCAACTGAAGGGAGGGGGGCAGGGGAGCCGTCATGGGAGGAAGTCTCCACATCGGGCCGTCCGCGTGCGGGGTGCTCAGCCACGTCTCGGACGGAAGGGATCGGAGCACATCGACGCGATGGGGGGAGGTCGGCGGTCGGGGCGGTGCGCTGAGCGTGTGGGTGCCTCCGTGATGGTGCTGGGCGCCATTGCCGCTTCCCGGCCAAGCAGTTCACCGGTTCACCGGATGGGGTGCGTAGCATCGAGGTCAGTGTGAGGGTGAGTGGTGCCGCAAGTGCTGCGGTGGTTGGATCCTTTGCACCTGGTGCCTGGCTCATAGCCTCGATGCCGCTCCGTTGGGGCTGGCTGGCCATGGTTGTGCCGGCATCAGGTGTGAAGGACCGGTCGGCGTGGCTTGATAGGAGCGTGGCATCGCCCCCACTGAGAAGTGCCCGCCGACCGGCCCAACCGGTCACCTCACTGGGAAGGGAGGCACTCACCATGGTGATTGCCATCGGCGCGGACGTCCACAAGCATTCCCATACGTTCGTGGCCGTGGACGCGGCCGGCAAGCAGATCGGCCAGCTCACGGTCGCGGCCACGCACGCCGGTCACGAGAAGGCTTATCGGTGGGCGCGCACGGCGTTCATCGATCAAAGCCGGGTCTGGGGCATCGAGGACTGCCGGCACCTGTCGGGGATGCTCGAGCGGGACCTGCTGGCTCACGGTGAGCCGGTGGTGCGGGTGCCCACCAAGCTCATGGCCCGGCACCGGGCCTCGGCCCGGACCCGGGGCAAGTCGGATCCGATCGACGCGCTGGCGGTGGCCCGGGCCGTGGCGCGGGAGGAGGACCTGCCGAGGGCGGTCACCGACGAGCCCGCCCGGGAAGTGGCGCTGCTGGTGGCCCGCCGCGATGACCTCGTGGCCGAGCGCACCCGGGCGATCAACCGCCTGCGCTGGCACCTGCACGAGTTGGATCCCGAGCTCGATCCGGCCCCGCGGTCCCTGGACCGCGCCCGGGTGCGGACACAGATCCGGGGGTTCCTGGCCGGGCAGGTAGGCATCGTCGCGGAGATCGCCGGGCAGGTCCTGGCCGATGTGGAGCGGCTGTGTGAGGCCATCACCGGGCTGAGCGCACGGATCCGGGCCCTGGTACGGCTACGGGCACCGCAGTTGCTGGAGCTGCCCGGGTGCGGGGAGGTCAGCGCGGCGACGATCTACGCCGAGGTCGCCGGGGTGGGCCGGTTCCGTACCGAGGCGTGCTTCGCGATGGCCGCCGGGGTGGCCCCGATCCCGGTGTGGTCGGGCAAGACCGCCGGACGAGTACGACTGAATCGGGGTGGGAACCGACAGCTCAACTGCGCCCTGCACCGAATCGCGATCACCCAGATCCGCTTGCCAGGACCTGGCAAGGACTACTACGAACGGCTCAAAGCCAGTGGAAAGACCACCATGGAGGCTCTGCGCTGTATGAAACGCAAGATCGCCCGCGTGGTGTACTACCTCCTGATCCGCGATCAGGCGCAGAAGCCCCTGACCAACCAGCACATCGAATCCCCATCCTGCCTACCAACAGCTGCTTGACATAGGAGCAACCATGATCGCGTGGGCTCGTTATCCCTATGACGGCACTGTGGTTCTGGTCACCGGAGCCGGTTCCGGCATCGGCCAGGCCATTGCGCGGGCTTTCCTGGAGCAGGGAGCCAGCGTGTGCGTCACCGGCCGCCACGAACAACCACTGCGGGAGACGGTCGAGGGGTTCCCCGAGGAGCGGGTCCTGGTGCGCACCACCGATGTCGCCGACCGCGCCGAGGTCGAGGGGCTCGTCGCTGCGATCGCCGATCGCTTCGGTCGTCTGGACGTCGTCGTCAACAACGCCGGTGTGTTCGAGGGCGGGGAGATCGAGGACTACGACGACGCGGCGTGGGAGCGGATGCGCAGCATCAACCTCGACGCTGTGCTCTTCGTCGCCCGCGCCGCCGTGCCGTTGTTGAAGCAGTCCCGCGGAAACCTCGTGGCGATCTCCTCCGTGTCCGGCCTGCGCGGGGACTGGGGGCAGTTCGCCTACAACGCCACCAAGGGCGCGGTGAACGCCATGGTGCAGAGCCTGGCGCTGGATCTGGGGGCCTACGGAGTGCGCGCCAACGTCATCGCCCCGGCCTTCACCGCCACCCGTCTCACCCAGGACCGCCTGGACGATCCGGCCTTCGCCGCCGCCTTGCACAATCGGGTGGCACTGGGACGGGCTGCCACCCCGGAGGACGTCGCCCGTGCCGTCCTGTTCCTGGCCGGCCCCGACGCCGCTTACATCACGGGTGCGGTGATCCCCGTCGACGGGGGCACGACCGCCTCCACCGGTCAACCGCGGCCCCTCTGATGCACGGCAGGAGCCGGCCTGTGACGACGTAGTGCCAACACGTGCGGTGCTGATGCGGGGTCCGCCGGGAGCACGAGGACGACGGTTCCCCCACGGCGGCATGTCGAGCACGGTGCGGGGATCGAGGCCGCCGTCCGGGGTCCCTGGTCGGTCTGGCGTCCCCGCGCGCTCAGGAGCCGACCCTGTCGGGACCAGAGGCTCTCGGTGTCCGGCGCGGCCGTCCGCCACCGGGTGGTCTCAGCGACGGACGCCACCGTCCCCCGGGGTGTTCGCGGGACGATCGGCGGCGGTGATGGCCTACGAGGAAAGAGTCCCGACGGACGCAGGCCACCCTGGCCGTCACCATCATCGGCGCCCGGCGACTGCCGGTGGAGCTCATCGCACAGTGTGGCGCTTCCGTCTGCCCGGGAGCTGCCCGCTGCCGCGGTACTTCCGCTAGCCCACGGTGGGCACGGCTGTGGTGGGGATCCGGTCGCGGTCGTAGGTGATCTCGGTGTAGCCGTGCGGGGCCGGCCGGCCCTCGCGGTCCAGATTCACGAACACGATCTTGTCGATGGTCAGGATCAGGTCCCGGGTGATCATGTTCCGCACCTGCGCGCGCATGGTCAACGACGTCCGGCCGAAGCCGGTGGCGGTGAGACCCATCTCGATGATGTCGCCCTGCTCGGCGGAACTGACGAAGTTGATCTCCGACATGTACTTGGTCACGGCGCGCTGGTTGCCGAGCTGGACGATCGCGTAGATCGCGGCCTCCTCGTCGATCCAGCGCAGCAGGCTGCCGCCGAAGAGGGTGCCGTTGGCGTTGAGGTCTTCGGGCTTGACCCACTTGCGGGTACGGAAGGAGATGTCCTGGGGTTCCATGGTCGTTCCTATGTCGAGGGGCGGGGGTGGGCGCACCACAGGTGGAGGCCGTGCGCGATGACACGGTGAGGGCGTCGGGCTGCCCCCACCTCGAGATCCTGCAGCTCACCACATTATGAGATGAGTTCTTGGAAGTACCGTGGCACCCGCTCCGCGGGCTCACCCCTCATGTCGCGCGCTGGTGATGGAGGAGCAGCAGCCGCGCGTAGCCGTCCGTGAGCCGGTCGATGAGGTCGACCTTCGTGTACTCGTGCTCGGAGATCCAGCGCACGGTGTGGAGGGCCCTCCCGTCGTACTCCACAGCAGGCGGCAGCTGGCCCCGCCCGTGGGGCGGTTCCACCTGCAGGATCCAGGCATCCAGGTCCTTCTGCGGCGTCGGGTCGTGGACCTGCCTGCGTGCCCACAGCCGGCCGTCCGTGCCGACGACCACGCCGCGAACCACGTGCCACCCGTAACCGCATCTGACCATGGAGAACGCCTGGCCGATTACGGGGTAGGACTTGGCGCCCGGTGGGGCGTACACGAGTCTGGCCGGCTTCAGACCTTCTGCGCGCAGCAGCTCGCTGGCCTCGATCGCGACCTGCCGAACGTCTGCCAAGGCCTGTTGCAGACCCAGCCCTCGAGCCTCGCCATCCCATGCGGCTCGACGGGGCGAGTCCGGCTCGTTCGTCCCCGGGGCAGCCGCCCGAGCGCGCAACTCGTCCTCGATGCCCATGCAACCTCCCTACCTCGGTGGCCATGAGTCTATGTGCCCCACCTCACTCACGGAGCGGCCGTGGCCCGCTGGCACGCGTGTGACCCCGGCGGCCCTTGGCTACGGGCTGGCCGCCAGCGTGGCGGTGGAGCCGGACCGGCACCAGCTCGACGCCGCGGTCACCGCGCTGCCCAGGACCTCCTGGATGGTGGGCGCGGTGAGGGCCGTTCGTAGGGGTGGACGCCGTTCCGTCTGCCCGGACCCGGCAGGGGGCGCCCTTCCCGGCGCACCCTCCGGCACGTCGGCTCCCGGGGCCGCAGCAGGACGGGCCCTGCAGGGCTGCACGGAGCCGATGGGTGGGGCAGCACTGCAGGAGAGGGCTTCGTGGGGATCAGGAATCATTAGGGTTTTTTCAGGAAGCCACGGGTACCTGTCGTCCCATGTACACTTCTCCGTTTCGTCTCATCAACGCCGCCGCCTCTGCCACCGCGCGACTGCGCTCCCGCGCCATTCACGACGAGCACGTGAGCGTGGACGCGGTGGTGGTCCTGGACGCCTTGATCGATCACTTCCTCGAGGAGGCACCCCACCTGGATCTGGCTGCCCTGGCCGTGGAGCACCAGCTCACCGGTGAGCGCCTTCAAGGTGCCCTGCAGGTGCTGGAAGCCCAGGGGTACCTGCGCGAGCTCACCACCCACGCCTGGGCGGCGTTCGACCTGCGGGCGGCCGCTGCGCCTCGGGCGGCCTGAACACCCGCCTGCCTCATCCGGGACAGTCCTGGTGAGGGCGGCCAGGGCCTGTCCCGCGAACCACTGACGAGGCTGGTGGACCGGTGGGATGGTCGGTCGTGGGAAACTGACGAACACCGCGCGGGCGCGGATCGAGCCATTGCTACCGGTTTCGAACGGGGGTGGGCAGTGGCGGGATCACCGCCAGGTGCTCCACGGGATCGAAGTGGAAGCTGCGCACCGGTGCTCCGTGGCGGGATCCGCCCGAGCGCTGCGGGCCGTGGTAGACCGCCCATGAACGCCTTCGCAAGTGGGCCATGGACGGCACGTGGGAACGACTTCTAACCCACGTCGTGGCTCTTGCTGAGGCCACAGGGGCCGTGGAGTGGATCGTCAGTGTGGACTCGACCGCGGCGCGGGCCTACCAGCACGCGGCAGGGGCCTGCAGAAAGGGGGCTGTGCTCCCGCGGTCGAGGCCCTGGTGGTCGAGGGCGAAGGGCTCGGTCGCTCTCGAGGCGGGCTCAGCAGCAAAATCCATCTGGCCACCGACGGGCGCGGTCTGCCGATGTGCGCGGTGCTCACCGGGGCAGGCCGGGGACGACCCGCAGCGGCTGCCCGTCCTCGAGGGAATTCGCGTTCCCCGGCTCGGTCCCGGCCGGCCACGGACCCGGCCCGAGGCGCTGTACCGGGGCCGGAACCTGATCGAGCGGTGCATCAATAGGCTCAAGCGGTTCCGCGACCCGACCACCCGCGTTCGCCTTGCGCCGCCTACTACCGCGCCGAGCTGATGCTCGCCACGGTGCTGTGGGGCCGTGCTCGGCGGTGGCACCTTGTGGTTCCTGATCCTAGTGCTCGTCGAACTGCGGCACAGGAGATGGCTCGGCCCAGTCGGGACCGAACACCAGGAAATGCTCCCACGGGAACCCCTGCCGCACCGTGCGCAGCACGGCCGTGCACGCGGCCGTGCAGCTCTCGTCCCTCTTGGGGGTGAGTCAGTTTCTGAGCGCGACCCGGGCTGGAAACAGACAAGTTCTCGCAACGCCCGAGAACAGGACATTTCTGCCCGGAATCACAGGACAGGTCCTAGGCCATGTCCTGTGAATGTCGCGAGGGGACGGAGAGTCCGGCAACGTCCTAGGTGTACCCGGGCAGGAGATTGGTAGCGCGGTGTTGACGTGAGGAGAGCCTCCGGGTGGGGTGTGGCTTGTCGAAGGCCCACATCCACCACGGAGGCTCCCATGTCCCACGGTAATGCCCGCACCACCGTCCACGGCAGGCTCCTGATCGTGCAGCGCCACCAGGCCGGGATGCCCAAGGCGCACATCGCCGCGGCCATGGGTGTGTCCCGCAAGTGCGTGGCGACCTGGATCGCCCGCTACGAGCACGAGGGTGAGGCCGGCCTGCACGACCGGTCCTGTCGCCCGCACACCACCCCGACCCGCACCCGGCCCGAGGTCGAGCAGCAGGTGCTGGCGCTGCGCCGCACCACCCGGCGGGGTCAGGACTGGCTCGGCCCCGAGCTGGGACTGGCCCCGCGCACGGTGGGGCGGATTCTGCGCCGCCACCGGGTCCCGTACCTGCGGGAGCTGGACCGACTCACCGGCCAGCTCATCCGGGCCTCGAAGGCCACCGCGGTGCGCTACGAACGCGACCGGCCCGGGGAGCTGGTGCACATGGATGTGAAGAAGCTCGGCCGGATCCGAAGACGGCGGCGGCTGGCGGGCGATCGGCCGCGCCCAGGGCAGCCTCACTCGGGACCACGGCACCCGGGTCGGGTTCGACTACGTTCACTCACTGGTCGATGACCATTCCAGACTGGCGTACTCCGAGATCCTGGCCGATGAGAAGGGCGCCACGTGCGCGGGGTTCCTGGCCCGGGCCGCGGCCTATTTCGCCGACTGCGGGATCGAGAAGATCCAGCGGGTGATGACCGACAACGCCTGGGCCTACCGCCATTCCACGGCCGTGCGCGAGGTCATCACTACCCTGGGCGCCAAGCAGGTGTTCATCCGCCCGCACTGCCCCTGGCAGAACGGGAAGGTGGAGCGGTTCAACCGCACCCTGGCCACTGAGTGGGCCTACCGGCAGGTCTTCACCAGCAACGACGAACGCGGCGCTGCTCTTGCCCCGTGGGTCGAGCACTACAACACTGGCAGGCGTCACAGCGCACTCGAAGGCCACCCACCGATCAGCCGCCTGCGACCAACCCAGTGACCGGGTACACCTAGGGCGTGGCTTCTCATGGGTCTGCCACTGTGGCACACGCTGTGACGGGAGGAGCCTTCTCGTTTCCTGAGCAGTGCTGGGACCCTCTGAAAGGGGGATCGACATGACCGACGCCGGCGGACGTTTCCTCCACGAACTGTCCATGATCGAGCGCGCTCAGCCGCACGGGCTGATCGTCGGTATCACGATGGGCGATGTGGCCCCCCGGGTGCAGTGCGTGGCCGGGCCGACGGTGACGATCCCCGTGGGCGCCGACCGGTCCCGGATCACCGAGCTGCTGTCGGAGGTCACCGGGCCGCTGGTTCCGCCTTTCCCCGGGGAGCCGCAGACCTACCCGGACGCCCCGACCCCGGAGCAGCTGTGGGCCGAGCTGCTGGACGACCTGGGCGCCTATCTCCCCGACCTTCCCCACGCCGACCCGCACCTGCGGCTGGTGGCCGTCCACCGTCAGGGACTGACCGCCAGCATCCACGTCACCAACCGCGTGCGTCAGCTCGTCCACACGGTGCCCCTGGACAGTCAGGAGATGCCGGCGGCGGTGACGGTCGACATCGCCCGCGTCTTCCCCACCGACTCCGCAGCGGCGAGCTGAGCCCCTTCACCGGCCACGAGTTCGACCGGGGCGGCCTCCTGCAGTGCTCGAGCGCGGGTGATGCGGACCGGCCAGGGGATTCCCTGGAAGCTTCACGCCTGGCCGTGGGAGGGGACGGAACAGTCAGTCAGCCTCCACCCTCGCAAACCCGCTCAGCCATTCACAGGACAGGGCCTAGGTCGCACGTGTCCTCGGCATGTCCCGGGTCAGTCTCTATCGGCGCATCCGCGAACATCCGTCGACGGTGGCCTGACGGCTCGGGTGGTGGCGTGAAGGGCTCCCGTGGGACCGGGCGGTGGGTCCTCGGGGGTTCCGCCGAACGGTTCGGCAGGTTCGACATGGGTGCGCTCCTCCCCAGTCGCTGTGGACCACGGGGCGGCGACGCTGTGGTGCCCACTGTTGTGAAGGCCGACCGCACTGGTCGTGGGACTTCGCAACGGGTACCCGCAGCCTGAAGGACTCTGCTGATGGCCACCGGTCCCCACAGGTCGGCGCACCCCGAGAAGGACCTGGCTTCCCGGGGTGCGTCACCTGATCTTCGTGGGTGTCCGCCCGCTTCGGTGGCTTGACGCTCAGGAGGCGTTGAGGGACTCCTGCTCCGCGCCCGTCAGGGCGGCCTGCTCCTGGAACGTCTCGGTGACCCAGTCGGCGATGAAGGAGCTGACGTGGGGGAAGTGGTCCAGGCCGATGTGCTCGGCCGCCCCTTCCTCCTTCGTGAAGATCCGCAGCTCGCGCTTGGGGCTGTTGACGGCCTGGTCGTAGGAGCGGTGGGCGTACTCCAGGGGGATCTGCCGGTCGTTCTCCCCGTGGGCGATGAGGAAGGGCACGGTGATGTTCTCCACGACCCCGTCGAGGTGGACGCCGTCGGCGAAGTCGATGAACTCCTCCAGGTCGTCGTAGCCCCACACCCACAGCACGTGCTCCCAGTAGTGGGGTACGGGGCGTTCGCCCTCCCGCTGCAGGCGGCGGCGCTGGACCGCCCCCCAGTCGTGGTTGGCTCCCCAGGCCACGACCAGGGCCAGGCGGTTCTCGAAGGCGGCCGCCCGGGGGGCGTAGTAGCCGCCCAGGGACCAGCCGACCAGACCGATCCGGGCCGGGTCGACGTCCTCGCGGGCCTGCAGATAGTCCACGCAGGCGGTGGCCCACTCCTCGGAGTCGATCTGGGAGGTCAGCCCCTGCAGGCGCAGGGCCTCACCCGTGCCGGGGGTGTCCACCATCAGGGTGGAGATGCCCCGGGCGGCCATCTCGGCCGGGAAGGGCGAGACGTACATGTGCTCCTTGGTGGAGTCCAGGCCGTTGAACATGATCATCACCGGGGCGGGGCCGTTCGCGGTGGCCGGGGCCTGGGTGAAGTAGGCCGGCAGGGTGGTGTCGCGGAAGGGCACCGCCACGCGGGTGGTGGCCGGATCCGCCAGGGCGAAGGCACGCTCCATGAGGTCCAGGCAGCGGCGGTAGGTGTCCCGGCGTACCGGGGAGCTGGCCGGCTGCATCCGCTCGGCGGTGATGAGGTAGTTGGCGGCCCGCGCGTAGGTCTGCCCCGCGGTGCGGGTGCGCCCGGCGGCCTCCAGCTCCTGGGCCTGGCCGACGAGCTGGTCGACCAGGCCCGTCCACACGGCCAGGAAGTCCTCGGTGCCGGCGTCCTCGCCGCGGGTGGCGGCCTCGCGCAGGGGTCGGCAGGCGCGGTCGATCTCGTCGATGAGACCGCCGCTGTTGAGCGCGCCGGCCACGGCGAAGCTCCAGACGTAGTTGCCGGGGAAGTACTCGAACACAGCAGATCCTTTCGTGATGACTGGGAAACCGGGGTCAGCCGGGGAGGACGGCCGACCAGCCGCCGTCGACCATGAGGTTGGCGCCGGTGACGTAGGAGGCCTCCTCGGAGGCCAGGAACAGCGCGCAGGCGGCGACCTCCTCCGGGGCGCCGATCCGGCCCAGGGGAATGTGGCCGGCGATGGCGCGCATGGGGTGGTGCCCGGCGAGCAGGTCGGCCTCCGTGGCGGGGGTGCGGATCATGCCGGGGCTGACGCAGTTGACCCGGATGCCGGCCGGGGCGCCCTCGGCGGCCAGCTGCCGGGTCATGGCCACCACCGAGCCCTTGGTCGCGGTGTGGGCCAGCCGGGCGTTGGTCGTCGAGCCGGTCACCCCGGCGGTGGAGCCCACCAGCACCACCGCCGACCGTACCGCGGCCGCCAGCAGGGGCCAGAAGGAGCGGACGGGGAGGAAGACGACGTCGACCTCGTGGCGGAAGTTCCACCGCCAGTCGGCGTAGGAGATCTCCTCCACGGGGGCGAAGCGGGTGGCGGCGGCGTTGGCGTAGAGCACGTCCACCCGCCCGTGAGCCGCACCGACCTCCTCCGCCCAGGCGGCCACGGCGGACTCGTCGGTGAGGTCGACCAGCCGGGCGTCATCGGCCGCCCCGCCCTCGGCGCGGACGGCGGCGACGGTGGCTGCCGCGCCGTCCAGGTCGAGGTCGCAGCCGACCACGGTGGCGCCCTCCCGGGCGAAGGCGAGGGCGGCGGTCCGGCCCTGGCCGGAGGCGGTGCCGGTGATCACCGCGACCTTGCCCGTCAGGCGTCCGCTCGGGCCCATGGGGGTCATGTGTGCTCCCGCCGGTGTGCGGCCGGGGTCCCGGTCACCGGTGCGGTGACCGGGACCGCGATGCGAGTGGCCATGGTTCAGCCGCGTCCCTGGACGGCGTAGGGGTTGAGGATCGCGGCCTTCATCTCCTCCGAGGCGCCCTCCTCGGTGGCGGTGAACCCCTCGGCGTGGGGGAAGGACTCGGTCATCGAGTGCGGCATCGCCCCGTTGCGGTAGAAGTTGTTCGAGCCCTCGGAGGGCTTCCAGGTGCTGGCCTGCCAGTCGGGCACGTAGTTGCGGTAGCCCCCGGAGTTCAGCTCCACCCGCAAGCTGGAGGGCTCGCGGAAGTACAGGAAGTTCTGCTCCCCGATGCCGTGGATGGAGGGCCCGTACTCCATCGGGGTGCCATGCTCCATGAGCACGTCGGCGGTGCGCAGCAGGTCCTCGTGGGTGTCCACCCAGAAGGCGATGTGGTTGACCCGCCCGGCCCGCTCGGAGGTGTCCAGCACCACGCCGAGGTCGTGGGACTTCTCGTTGGTGGTCAGCACGGAGAAGACGGTCACCGGGGCCTCGTCGAGCTCGGTGAAGGCCATGGTGCGGAAGCCCAGGGTCCCGGAGTACCAGGCCGCGAAGGACCGCACGTCGGAGGTGGCCACGGTGACGTGGTCCAGGAACCGCGGGGCCGCGGCGTGGGCGCTGCGCTTCTCGGGGCGGTCCGGGTAGATCGAGGCGAACTCCGCCGGGGCCACGTACTTCTCGACCTCCCACACCAGGCGCATGGGGTGGCCGAAGGGCCCGGTGAACTCGTAGGCCCGCCCGTAGCCGTACCCGCCCTCCGACCATTCGCCGTGCACGCCGGCGGCCTCCACACGGGCGGCGGCCGCCTCCAGGGCCTCGGGGGAGGTGGTGCGCCAGGCCATCCGGTGCAGGGACGGCTCAGTACCGGGGACGACGACGAGGCTGTAGGTGTCGTAGTCCCCCCAGCAGCGCAGGTAGACCCGGCCGTCGGCGCGGTGGACCTCGCGCAGGCCGAACTTGTGCACGTAGAAGGCCGCGGAGGCCTCGACGTCGGGGCTGGTGATCTCGAGGTGGCTCAGGTGGGCCAGGAGCTTCTCCACGGTGGGGACCTTTCGTCCGAAGGGGTCGGGGACCGGCTGTGATCCTGACCACCATCGTGGAGGTGCCCACTGTCCGGGGGAATCGGCATCTGCGCATATCAGCTATCCACGCGGCGGATGCCCTCAGGGCATGGGCGGTGATCGGTCGCTGCCGAGGAGGGTTCGGCGCGGCCCGATGTGTCCGTCCGCAGCGGCGGTGGGATCAGGGTGCTGGGTGCGATCCAGATGGTGGATACCTGGCATCCATCGGCCGCGGGGGTTCTGCTGCTGGGATCACCACGATGAGGAGCAACACAACGACAGGTTCGTAGCGACGGGAAGAACCCGCCATGAACGGGCAGCCGGCGTTCCGTCATCCCACAGGGCCGGGGACCGACCTGACCGGCCGGGTGGTCGTGGTGACAGGCGCCGGCGGTGGTCAGGGTCTGGCCGAGGTGCGGATGCTCGCGGCGGCCGGCGCCCACGTGCTGGCCGCGGACCTGGCCGCTGAACCGTCCAGGGCACTGCGGGAGGTGATGGCCTCGCACGACGGCGCCGTGGTGTACCTGCGGCTCGACGTCGCCGACCCCGAGGGGTGGGCTGCCCTGGCGCACTACGCGGACCGGGAGTGCGGGCGGATCGACGGGCTGGCCAACAACGCCGGCATCACCCGGTGGTCCCGGCTGCTGAAGGCCACCCCGTCCGATCCGGTGGCGGTGGCCGACGTCAACGTCGCCGGGCCCCTGCGGGGCATCCAGGCCTGCGTGCCGCTGATGGGCCGGGGCGCCTCGATCGTCAACGTGGGCTCGGTCGCGGCCCTGACCGGGCACTACCCGGTGGCCTACACCGCCAGCAAGTGGGCGCTGCGCGGGCTGTCGGCGGCGGCCGCCACGGAGCTGGGACCGCGCGGGATCCGGGTCAACACGGTCCATCCCGGGTTCATCGGGACTCCCATGACCGCCGAGGCGAACCCGGCCTTCCGGGAGGCCACGGTGGCCGAGACGCCCCTGGGACACAGGGGGACCCCCGAGGAGGTGGCCGCCGTCGTGGCCTTCCTGCCGAGCCCTCTGGCCGCCTTCGTCACCGGCGCGGAGATCCCGGTCGACGGCGGGCAGAGCGGGCACGGCGGGGCGAAGTCGATGTCCGACGCCCTGCGCTGAGCCCACCGGTCGGCCCGCCCGGCTCGGTGAGGTCAGTCGCGGGCCGCTGCCTCGATCCGCACCGGGTGGGCCTCGAGCAGCGGCTCGCCCAGGTCCTGGACGGCTCGTTGCATCAGCGACCGCAGCCACAGGTTGGCAGGGTCGGCCGTCTGCAGGGGGTGCCAGTACATGGCTTCCACCAGCGGGACCTCCAGCTCCGCGGCGAACTCCACCACGGCGATGCCTTCCGACCGTGCCGCGCGGGCCGCCAGCAGGCGTGGCACCAGGGCCACCAGATCGGTGCCCTCCACGACCGTGGGCAGGGCCTGGAGGCCGGCGACCCGGGCCGCGATCGCCGGGGACTGCCCCATGCGCTGGAAGAACTGCATGGGGGGCGTCACGATGCTGCCCCCGAACTCGCCCACCGCCTGGGGCGCGGTGGCGATGTCGTGCACCGTGAGTGCCGGTCGCTGCAGGAGGGGATTGGCAGGGTCCAGGACGACGACGAACTCGTCGCGGAACAGCTGCCGGGAGCTGCCGCCCAGGTCGAAGCCCATGGGACCCACCAGCAGGTCGATGTCGCCGAAGGCTTCCAGGCCGGGACGCAGCCGGGACCGGGAGGTGGGCACGAAGTCCACGGTGATGCCCGGGGCCTCGGCGGCGATGCGGGCGCGCAGGTGGCGGATGAGCACCCCGGTGACGTAGTCCGAGGCCGCCAGGACAAAGGTGCGGTCGCTGGCGGCCGGATCGAACTCCGTGCGCAGCTGCATGGCCTCCTGCACGTCGGCCAGGGCCTGGTCCACCCGCGGGGCCAGGGCCTGGGCGAAGGGGGTGAGGGCGTAGCCGCGCCCGGCCCGCACCAGCAGTTCGTCGTTGAAGTGGCGCCGGAGCCGGGACAGCGCCGCACTCATGGCCGGCTGGCTCAGGTGCATCCGCTCCGCCGCCCTCGAGACGTTGCGCAGCTCCAGCAGCGCCTGCAGGGACGGGAGCAGGTTGAGGTCGACGTCCTTCATGCTGCGATCATGCCCTGTTCCCCTGGTCTCACCGGTGCGCCGCCGCGGATGCCCGGGCCGTGGGTGCGCCGGCGCGGGCCCGGCCGCGGCGGCGGGCCCGCGCCGCCGGGATGCGGTCGCTGCGCCGGGCCCCGATCGTGTTCTCGATCTCCCCGATGCCCTCCACGACCAGGCGCACCCGATCGCCCTCGACCAGCGGCGGCGGGACCAGGTCGCCGTGGCGGCCCCACAGCTCCGCCAGGCAGCCCCGGCCGGACGTCCCGGAGCCGAGCACGTCCCCGGGGACCACGCGGGAGTCCTGGGAGGCGTAGGCGACCAGCTCCGCGAAGGGCCAGCCCATGTGCGCCAGGGAGTCCGTGCCCAGCGGCTCGTCGTCGACGTAGGCGGTCATCGCCAGGTCGAGGAACCCCTCGGCGTCGTGGCGGTCGGTGAACTCGTCGGCGGTGACGATCCACGGGCCCAGGGTGGAGGCGAAGTCCTTGCCCTTGCACGGGCCCAGCCGCACCTTCATCTCCCGCGCCTGCACGTCGCGGGCGGACCAGTCGTTGAGGATCGTGTAGCCGAAGATCATCCGGTGCGCCTGCCCCGGGTCCAGGTCGGTGCCGGTGAGCCCGTCGACAGTCCCGAGGACGACGGCGACCTCGGTCTCCAGGTCCATCCGGGAGCACCCGGCCGGCACCGGGATCGTCTCCCCGGTGGCCCGGATCGTGTGCGGGTTGGTGAAGTAGAAGGTGGGGGCCTCGTACCACTCCGGAACGACCTCGCCGGCCCCGTCGATGCTGGCGGTGACGCCCTCCACGTGCTCCTCGAAGGTCACGAAGTCCCGCACCGTGCGCGGCTCGAGAGGGGCCAGCAGTCGCACCTGGTCCAGGGCGGGGGCGTCCACCGGGGCGTCGGCGACGGTGCGGGCGGCCAGTTGCAGGGTCGCCTTCAGACCGGCGTCGAACAGGTCCTGCGGGGTGGTGGCTCCGGGCAGGGCCAGGCAGCGGCCCTCGTGGACGAACCCGGTGCGCACGGCACCGTCCTGGGCCCAGCGGGCGATCGTGACCATGGTGCTGTCCTTTCGGTGATCGGGGAGGATGCGGTGAAGCCTTGCGGCGTGGGCGTGGTCCTCACACCGGTACCTTGACCGTGCTGGCGACCAAGTGCATGAGGCCCGGGACGTCGGCGTCCTGCCTGCCCTCGAGCATCCACTGGCCCAGCTGCACCGAGGCCTCCACCACGGTCTTCGCCCGCGGCAGGCGGCGCTGCCAGTAGCGAGTGAGCACCTCCTCGTCGAAGGCTCCCGCCCGGAGGATCTCGTCGGCCAGCACGGCGGAGTCCTCCACGGCCATGGCCGCGCCCTGGGCGATGGTGGGCGGGCAGCTGTGGGCGGCGTCCCCGAGCAGCGCCACCCGGCCGCGATGCCAGGGGCCGTCCACCAGGTGGGTGGTGAAGTGGGTGTAGTTGACGTTGGCGTGCTCGTCCAGCCGAGCCCGGATCTGGCGCCAGGGCCCGCCGTAGGCGCTCGCCAGCTCGGCCATGATCCGCGGCCCGTCGTGGACGTCGCGCTCCTGGGCGTCCTCCACCAGGTAGGCGTACATGGTGTCCGGGCCGGTGGGGCAGTAGCCGGCGATGTAGGCCGGCCCCCCGTAGATCAGGTCCGTGCGCGTCACCTCGGCCGGGCGCGGCACGAACGCCCGCCAGATGCCCATGCCGGTGCGGCGCGGCTTGTCGGTGACCCCGATGGCGGGCCGCACCGTGGAGTTTAGCCCGTCGGCACCCACCAGCAGGTCGTAGGTCAGTGTCTGCCCGGCGGCCGTGGTGACGGACACGGCGTCCCCGGCCTGTTCGAGCCCGGTGACGGCGGTCCCGTAGCGGATGACGGCTCCGGCCTCCTGGGCGCGCCGGCGCAGCATGGCGGCCAGCTCGGGCCGGGGCATGCCCAGGGTGGCGGGCAGGTCCTCCCCGCCCACGCGCACGTCGTCGAGCACCGCGATGACGGTGGCGTCGGGGTCGGGGGCCCGCAGCCCCAGGGTGTTGAAGGGATAGCCCTTGTCCGCCAGCTGCGGCCACAGGCCCAGGTCACGGAGGATGCGCAGGGCGTTGCCCTGCAGGGTGATGCCGGAGCCCAGGGTGGAGGGTCCCTCGGCCTTCTCCAGCACCTCGATGTCGAGGCCGGCGTCGGCCAGGAGGGCGGCCAGGGTGAGTCCGCCGGCGCCGGATCCGACGACGCCGATCTTCTGGACTGCGGGCATGGTGGTGGTCCTTCCGGGACGGGCGACGACCGGGACCGGCCGCCACGGGCGGTGAGAGTGGAGCAGGCCGCTCTAGGTGAGGGCCACGGGGTTGAGGGGCGAGCCGACGGCGCCGGTGATCGGCAGCGGCGGGGCCGAGAGCAGGAACTCGTAGCGCCCCTGGGCCGCGCAGTGCTCGGCAAGCTCGTCCAGGGCCCACATCTCCCCGATGAACAGGCCCATGTTGGGGATCACGATCTGGTGCAGGGGCTGGAAGGCGTCGTCGAACTCGTTGGGCCGCACCTCGAACCCCCACGTGTCCGTCGCGACGGCAGCCACCTCACGCTCGTGCAACCAAGGGGCGGTGGCGAACGACAGCCCCGGGGCGGGCCCGCCGGCGTAGTGCCCCCACCCCTCGCGCCGGGTGCGGGCGTACTGGCCGGTGCGGATCAGCAGGATGTCCCCGCACCCCACCGCCGCGGTGGCGCCCTGGGCCTCGATCGTGGCCTCAAGGTGGTCGGCGGTGATGGCGAACCCGTCGGGCAGCTCCGGGCGCTCCGCCCCCAGCTCCTCCTGCAGCGCCCGCCCCAGGTCGAGCAGCACCCCGCGGCCGACCAGGTGGGCCGCGGCGGTCTGGATGCCGGTGACCCGGTCCCCCTCCGAGGTCACCACGGCCCCGGCGCGGCGGCCGTTCCAGGCGCGGCCGCGGTCGAAGATGTGCCCCAGCCCGTCCCACTGGGTGGAGCACTGCAGCGGCATGGCGATCACGTCGTCGGCCCCGCCGAAGCCGTGCGGGAAGCCCTGCTCCCCGAACTCGGCGTCGGTGCCGGTGTCGGTCATGGTGTGCACCGGGTTGGTCCGGCGCCGCCATCCGGTCTGCGGGCCGTCGGTGTCGAAGGCCTGGGCCAGGGAGAACACCCGCCCGGTGCGCACCAGCGACGCCGCGGCCGCGCGCTTGGCGTCGTCGATGTAGTTCAGCGTGCCCAGCACGTCGTCGGCTCCCCAACGGCCCCAGTTGCGGCACTGCTCGGCCATGGCCTCGATGCTGCCCATCGCGTCGGTGCGGTCCACGCGCTCTCCTCGCTCGTCCGTCGGTGCGGAGCCGCCGGCCGCCAGGCTCCCCGGGTGGGGACGAGCCGATCGGACCGCTCCTGTGATCCCAGTCACCCACTCTCTACGAGGAGGGCTGGGGGCAGAAGTCACGCCCTCGAATGGCACCTATCCACCCCGTCGATAGTCGCGGGAGAGGTGGTGCGACGGACGGGCCTTCGGCAGCACATCGGGCACCGCACGTCTTTCTCGCATGGCTGCCACCGGGCGCCATCCACGGCAGGCATACCTGGTATCCGGGGGACCCGATTCCTCCTGTGCACGTCTGCCCGGACAGTGATGTGCATCACCACCCACGAGCGTGTGGGCCTGCCCATCTTGGAGGGAAAGTTCCATGGACAGCATCTCGAGCGGCCCGGCGACACGGACCGCGCCTACCATCCCGGACAGCCGGCCGCGGGCGGGGCGGCTGCCGGCAGTACTCCTGCTGGCCGGCAGCTGCATGCCCGTGCTCGGCGCGGTGCTGCTGGCTCCGGTCCTGCCGTCGATGACGCAGGCCTTCGCCGGCACTCCCGGCGTGGAGATCCTCGTGCCGGTGGTCCTCACCGTGCCGGCGCTGATGATCGCCCTGCTCGCCCCCGTGGCGGGTGTGGTCGCCGACCGGGTGGGCCGCAAGAACCTCCTGCTGGGAGCGATGGTGCTCTACTCGGTGTTCGGCACGATGCCGCTGTGGCTGGACTCGCTGACGGCGATCGTGGGCTCCCGGGTCGGGGTCGGGATCGCCGAGGCGGCGATCATGACCGTGTGCACCACCCTGATCACCGACTACTACACCGGCAGGCAGCGCGACAAATACCTGGGCATGCAGGTGCTCGTGGCGTCCCTGTCGGCCACCGCGTTCTTCGCCCTGGGCGGGGCGCTGGGTGCCCAGGGCTGGCGGGTGCCGTTCTGGCTCTACCTCTCCGCAGCGATCGTCGCGGTGCCCATGGCCTTCGTGCTGTGGGAGCCCGTCAAGGACGCCCAGAAGGCCGGATCCGCCCCCGTGCCGTGGCGCCAGGTGGCCGTGCCCTCGCTGGTGACGCTGTTCGGCGGGATCGTCTTCTACGCCCTGATCGTCCAGCTGCCCTACGTGCTGACCAGCCTGGGCGTCACCGACGTGGCGGTTCTCGGCGCCGGCACCGCCGTCGCCTCCCTGGCCACCGCAGTGGGCGCCTTCTCCTTCCGGTTCACCGCCCAGCACGGCCCGGCGAAGCTGCTGCCGGTGGCCTTCGGCCTGGCCGCGGCCGGGCTGATGATCATCTGGTTCGCCGCCTCGGTGCCGCTCGCCCTGGTCGGTGCCGTGGTCACCAGCGCCGGCACCGGCCTGCTGCTGCCCACCCTGCTCACCTGGGCGGTGTCCGGCCTGACGCTGGAGCAGCGCGGCCGTGGCACCGGCATCTGGACCGGCTCGCTCTACATCGGCCAGTTCGTCTCCCCGATCCTCCTGGGCATCGGGGCGGCCGCCCTCGGCGGCCTGCCCGTGGCACTGGGCGGGCTCGGGGTGCTCGCCGCTGTCGCCGCCGTGGCCGTGACCCTGGGCCGTCCCCGGCGGGGGATCTCCCCGGAGTGACGTCCCCACGGGTTGCGGCACCAGGTGGAGGTCTCCCCGCTCGCCAAGCCGCCCGGATGCCCCGCCCGTGTTGACCGGGGCATCCGGCCGCACCTGCTCGAAAGGCCTCCTCCGCGGCGCCCCGCGCCCTCCGCGCGTCAACTTCCGGTGCTGCGGCGTGTTCCCACGACCCTTGATGTGAGCCCGAAAGTCATCGCGTGGGCCGCCGGATGCATCAGGGTCGACAGGCACCGCCATGACGCGTGTCCCCTCCCCAGGACGCCGTGCGACGCCGACATGCCTGGTAGGTGAGCCACGGAATTCCGCCCTGCTACCACCTCCAGAACAGTCATCCCCACCGCGCTCTGCGGGCAGTCGTCACCACCGAGGGGGAACGCCCCCAGGGCGCCGTCTCCACCAAGAAGCACCCGCCTCCGGTCCACGCCACCTGCCGGCGGACGGATCGGGGACCGTGCCTGACCTCTGAGAGAAAGGGTTCCTCGTGAGCCGTTTTGTCCGATCTGGACGAATGAGAAGTCTGTCGCTGGCCGCTTTGGCCGTTCCGCTGTCCCTGGCCTTAGGTGCTGGCGTCGTGGCCCCCATCTCGACCCAGGCCGAGGACGGCCGCCGGGCGACCAGGGCGGACGACCGGGTGAAGAACGATGAGGGCAATCACGGCAAGCCCCCTGAACTGCAGGCGCGCGTGAAGAAGAAGCTCACGGTCAAGGGCCGGACGTTCAAGGACCTCAACGCCAACGGGGCCCTGGACCCCTACGAGGACTGGCGGCTTCCGGTGGAGCGGCGGGTCGAGGACCTGGTGGGCCGGATGACGCTGGAGGAGAAGGCCGGGCTGATGCTCATCGACACTCTCAACGCCGAGTGCGACCAGCCCACCGGCACCCGCGGGGTGCTCGGCCCGTCCGCGGCCGACTACGTGAACACCCAGCACATGCACCGGTTCATCCTCCGCAACACCGTCACGAGCCCGCACCAGGCGGTGTGCGGCACGCCCGGCAACCCCTTCGTGGCCTCCACGAGCCTGACCCCGGGCGAGACCGCGGCGTACCTGAACTCCGTCCAGGAACTGGGCGAGGCCACCCGGCTGGGCATCCCGGTGCTCTACAAGTCCAATGCCCGCAACCACATCGACCCCGACGCGAGAGCCGGGATCAACGAGTCCGCCGGCGCGTTCACCGCCTTCCCCAAGGAGGCTGGCATCGCCGCAGCCGCCCTGGGCGCGGAGTCGGCGAGGACCGGTGAGGCGCCGACCACCGGGGACATGTCCGTGGTCGAGGACTTCGCCGAGGTGATGGGCGCGGAGTGGGCCTCGATCGGGCTGCGCGGGATGTACGGCTACATGGCCGACCTGTCCACCGAGCCGCGCTGGTACCGCACCCACGAGACGTTCACCGAGGACACCGACCTGGGCACGAACATCATGGGCACCCTGGTCGAGGGCCTGCAGGGCCCGGTCGGGGCGGACGGGTCCTCGCTGAGCCCGGACACCTCCGTGGCGCTGACCATGAAGCACTTCCCCGGCGGCGGCCCGCAGGAGCTGGGCCTGGACCCGCACTACTCCTTCGGCAAGACCCAGGTCTACCCCGGCGACGCCTTCGGGGAACACCTCAAGCCCTTCGAAGCCGCCATCGACGCCGGGGTGTCCTCGATCATGCCCTACTACGGGGTGCCCGTGGGGGTGACCCACGAGGGGGTGACCTACGACCAGACCGGCATGGCCTTCTCCGGGCAGATCGTCAACGACCTGCTGCGCGACAAGCTCGGCTTCACCGGCTACGTCAACTCCGACACCGGGATCATCACCGACCGCGCCTGGGGACTCGAGGAGAACACCGCGCCCGAGCGGGTGGCGGCGGCGATCAACGGCGGCACCGACACCCTCTCGGGCTTCCACGACGTGGCCACCGTCACGGACCTCGTCGCCGACGGCCTGGTGAGCGAGGCCCGCGTCACCGAGGCCGCGAAGCGGCTGGTCGAGCCGCTGTTCCGGATGGGATTGTTCGAGAACCCCTACGTCGACCCGGCGGCCGCGGAGGCGACCATCGGCAACGACGCCCACCGGCAGGCGGCCCTGGACCTGCAGCGCAAGTCCGCCGTGCTGCTGCAGAACCAGGACACCGGTGACGGGTCCAAGGCCCTGCCGCTGAAGGAAGGCGCCGACGTCTACGTCCTGGGCGACATCAACCCCGACACGGTCGAAAGCTACGGCTACGACGTGACCGACGGCAACACCGCCGACCCCGCCGACCGGCCCAGCGCGGCCGGGGCCGACCAGGTGGTGATCTCCGTGACCGCGAAGAACGCCAACACCGCCGGCTACGCCAGCGACGACCCCGCCACCGGGCTCAATCCCGAGCACACCAACCCCATCGTGCTGCCCGGGGCCAAGGGCCTGGACGGGCACAGCCCGTACGGGGCCGCCGACGCGTGCGTGGCCCACGGCGCCCAGAGCTGCACCGACAGCGGCCTGCGCTTCGGCGGGTCCTTTCCCTGGGAAGCCTCCAGCCTGGACTTCACCTCCATGGCCACCGCCGAGTCCTGGCAGGTCACCCCGTCCCTGGACACCATCCAGCAGGTCATGGACGAGGTGGGCGACCCCTCCAAGGTGATCCTCCACGTCTACTTCCGCCAACCCTTCGTGCTGGACGAGGCCAGCGGCCTGCGCGAGGCCGGGGCGATCGTGGCCGGGTTCGGCATGACCGACACCGCCCTGCTCGACGTGCTCTCCGGGAAGGTCGCTCCGCAGGGGAAGATGCCCTTCGCCCTGGCCGGCACTCGCAAGGCCATCGAGGAGCAGTACGGCGACCTGCCCGGCTACGCCGAGACCACCGACGGGGAACTGTTCCCCTTCGGCCACGGCCTGACCTACGAGAACCACACCGACACGGACTGACCCGGTAGCATCCGTCCCATCGGACCAGCGCGAGCGGAACGGGAACAGCGCCAGCGCGCTTCAGTCTCCGCCGGGAATCCCTGGGACGTGGCGGAGCTCGTGCGTCGATCATGTGCCACCAAGACGTACGGCCCCGATCCCCAGTCATCGCACGGGACAGGTGCGGGGAGCAGGAACGGTCTCGTACCCGGCGACTATCTCATCGGCTGCGGGTCCGCTTCGAATCGGCGTCTGCGCATCGTGGCCCGCGCTCCACGGAGTGCCGTGCCATGTCGAAGGTCTCCTGAGCTGAGGGCACCGGGCCCGTCCGGGGTCTCGTGACGGAACACCTCGCCGGGAGCAGTCTTCACGGGGCGCGAGAACGCCAACGCGGCAGGCCCCGTGATGGTCCCTGGCGACGCTCAGGAGGCGAGGGGGTGAGCGGGTGGGCGCTGACGGCCGGCGACATCTCCCCGGGCAGCTCGGGCCGGGCAGTCCTTCGCCGGTCCGGTCGAGATCAAGGCCGCCACGGCCCCGACCGCCGCCCGCGCCAAGCCCGGGGTCGGGGGACGACCGTCGCCACCGCACCACCGGCTCCGCCGGCAGTCCACCTATCCCCGTCGAGGAACAGAGCACTGGGTGGGGCGGTGTGGTCCTAACGGTGCAGGGTGGCGGCCGGGGGCTCGCCGTGGACCTGGCGGTAGGCGGTGGCAAAGCGGCCGGGGTGGGCGAAGCCCCACCGGGCGGCCACGGTTGCCACCGTGGTGACGGCGGGATCGGCGGCGAGCAGGTCGGCGCGGGCGGCGTCCATCCGCGCGGCCCGCAGGCAGTGCAGCGGGGTGATGCCCAGGTGCCGGCGGAAGGCTGCCTGCAGCCCGCGGGGGCTGAGCCTTGCAGCCGCGGCGATCTCGGCCAGTCCGATGTCGGTGTCCAGGTGGGCGTCGATGAACGCCACCGCTCGCCGCACCGCCGCCGGGTGGGCCGGCTCGGGCGGGGCCGGGGAGGGCTGGTCCAGAAAGGTACTGGGGAAGGTGTGGAGCAGGGCGGTGGTCACCGTGCGCACCAGCTCACCCGCCAGGATGGGGGAGGCCATGATGTCGTCGTTGGGCAGCGCCTCGTGCGCGAGGTGACGTGCGGTCCTCGCCCAGTAGGTGCCCATGGCCGGGCTGACCGGGCAGTGGCCGGTGAACGTCAGGTGGAAGTCCTCCCGGCCCAGCAGCGCCCGCGCGTGGCCGAGGACCACGGCTTCCTCCACGGTCACGGTGGCCAACTCCGGGTCCTCCCACCGCCCGGCGTAGGGGCGGGAAGGAAACAGGAACGCCGCCGCCCCGGCCACCTCCTTGGCTCCGGCGCGGACGGTGAAGCGCCCGTGGGCGAGGTGGCCGATGCGGATCAGGCCGGTGCCGTCGTTGACGCCCGTCCCGCTCAGCCCGGCCAGGCGCACCTTCTGCACCCCTACCGGGCCGGCCTGGACCGTGGCCAGGCGCAGATCGAAATCCTCCGCCGTCAGACGGCCCAGGTGCAGGCGCCGATAGGCCCGTTCCAGTGCCGCGCACCCCTGCTCCGGATCCCGGGTGACCAAGGACGACCGGTCCACCCCTGCCCCCATTGCGCCCATGGGGGAAGGCTACGACCGTCCCAGATGCTGGTCGAGCCCCGCACCCCCGCCCGCTGTGCCACCGGCCGCCGCGACCCCTGGGCGGCCGGTCATCAGCCCAGCGCACCGGCTCCGGGTGGTTCTGGGGCTCCGCCGGGTCGAGGCCCTCGGACGGCACCCGGTCTGGCGGTGGGGGCAGGATCCTCCACGCCCAGCGACACCGGGGTGTCCGGGGTCGTGCACGTGCGCGGGCCGCGCTATGACTGGTCGACCCGCGAGGAGGCCGGCGTCCACGCCGATCCCGTGGCCGGGGATCCCACCGCCGGGGACGCCGTGGCCGCGCTCGCCGCCCGGTGGGGCTTCGCCCACCCCGGCCGGTTCGCCACCGCCTACCGGGCCGCCTACGGGTTCACCCCACGGAGGACCCTCGACCAGTAGCACCACCGCCGGCCAACCCGGGACCGGAATGCACCATGAGCCCACCGGCACCGTCACGGCATCACATCGGGCTCTACCTGATGCCACGCCGAGGGGCAGCGTCATCGACGGCCGCGGAGAGCGGCATCAGTGGCCCGGTGTCCGGCGGTCGTGAACTCGCCACGCCGGAAGTCGTCCATGGTTGCGGACCCCGGGCCCCTCCGGCGTGCGCGGAACGGTGCGGTGGAAGCTGGTCGCCCAGCCGTCATGCCCCGAGGCGTGCCGCAAAGGGTTCCCCGGCGGGCATCGCCGACTCGGTGGCCGCACGCCGGGCCGCTGGCAAGGACCGTGGACCAATGGCGCACCCACAGCAGGTCTGCCACCGGACGGGGCATTCGTTCAACACGGGCCGCCAACGCTTGGGGACCCGTGTTGCTCTCGTCAACGTCAGTCGGGGAGGCGGGTGCCGGTGGTGGCGTCGAACAGGTGCAGGCGGGTGGTGTCGGGGGCGACCCACAGGGTGGTCCCGGGCCGGGGCGGGGTGCGCCCGGCGACCCGGACGATGATCTCGTGGGCCCCCGGACCCTCCTCGGCGCCCGCCGCCCCCGCCTCCGCCTCCGCGCCGGCGGTGGCGGTGGGGTCGATCTGCACCACCGTGTGCGCGGCGGTGACCGGGGCGAGGTGGCCGTAGACGAACGCGTCGGCCCCGAGCTCCTCCACCACATCGGCCACGATCGGCAGCCCCGTGCCCTCCGGGGCCGGGGCCAGGTCCTCCGGGCGGATCCCCACGGTGACCTGCCCGCCGGTCAGCGCCGCCTCCTGCTCCCGGCTCAGCTGGACCCGCACCGTGCCGAACACCGCCGCCCCGGCCCGCACCGGCGCCCGGAAGAGGTTCATCGCCGGGGAGCCGATGAACCCGGCCACGAACTCCGAGTTGGGCCGGTCGTAGAGCGCCCGGGGGTGTCGACCTGCATGAGGTGCCCGTCCTTGAGCACGGCCACCCGGTCGCCCATGGTCATCGCCTCCACCTGGTCGTGGGTGACGTAGACGGTGGTGACCCCCAGCCGGCGGGTGAGGGAGGCGATCTGGGTGCGGGTCTGCACCCGCAGCTTCGCGTCCAGGTTCGACAGCGGCTCGTCCATGAGGAACACCTGCGGGGAGCGCACGATCGCCCGGCCCATGGCCACCCGCTGGCGCTGGCCCCCGGACAGGGCCTTGGGCTTGCGGTCCAGGTAGGGGGTCAGGTCAAGGATCTTCGCGGCCTCCTCCACCCGGCGCCGTCTCTCCTCGGCACCGACCTTGGCGATCTTCAGGGCGAAGCCCATGTTCTCGGCCACGCTCATGTGGGGGTACAGGGCGTAGTTCTGGAACACCATCGCGATGTCGCGGTCGCGGGAGGGGACCTCGGTGACGTCGCGGTCGCCGATGAAGATCGACCCGGCGGTGACCTCCTCGAGTCCGGCGAGCATCCGCAGCGTGGTGGATTTGCCGCACCCCGACGGGCCCACCAGCACGAGGAACTCCCCGTCGGCGATCTCCAGGTTCAGGTCCGTCACCGAGGGCCGCACGGCCCCGGGATACTGACAGGTGACGTTGGCGTAGCGCACAGCAGACATGATCAGTTGTTCCTTTCAGCAGCCCCAGGGCGTGGTGACCCGTATCGGCAGGGGATGAGTGGGAGCCGGGGTGGCCATGAGTGAGGATCAGGAGGTGGCCAACCACACGGTGTGGTTGGGCGGCAGTCGGCCATCAGGGAGAGGGCCGCTGCAGATGAGGACCTCCGCGCCCTCGGGCAGCGGACAGGAGGTGTCGGAGAGGTTGACGAGGCACCGGACCCCGGCTCCTCTGGTGAAGGTCAGGCACTGGAACGGGGCGGCGGCCCAGGCGAAGTCGGAACCGCGCAGCCCGCGGTGGGTCCGGCGGATGCGCAGAGCCTGGCGGTACATCTCCAGGGTCGAGCCGGGGACCCCGTCCTGGGCCTGCACCGACAGCTCCCCGAACACGGGGGGCTGGGGGAGCCAGGCTCCGGCCTCGCCGAATCCGAAGGAAGTGCCCGTCCGGGTCCAGGGCAGGGGGACCCGGGCGCCGTCACGGCCCTTGAGGGTGTGGCCGGTGCGTTCCCAGACCGGGTCCTGCAGAGCGTCGTGGGGGATGTCGGGGACCTCGGGCAGGCCCAGTTCCTCGCCCTGGTACAGGTAGGGCGAGCCCGGCAGGGCCAGCATCATCAGCGTCGCCGCCCGCGCCCGGTCCCGGCCCAGCCGGGTGTCGAGCACCGGGTGGCGGCCGTCGCTGATCAGCCACTCGTCCGGGTCGGTGTCCTCGGGCAGGCCCAGACGGGAGGCATGTCGGGGCACGTCGTGGGAGGACAGCACCCAGGTCAGCCCCCCACCGGCGCCGGCGTGCCCGGCGATGGCCTGGTCGACCACGGCCCGGAAGCGTTCGGCTCCCCACTGGGACTTCAGCAAGGAGAAGTCGAAGACCTGCCCGAGTTCGGTGGGGCGGGCGTAGAGGTAGGTCCGCTCGTTGGCCGGGGACCAGGTCTCGGCCACGGCCATCCGGGGCGGGTCGTACTCGTTGAAGACCTGGCGCCACTCCTGGTAGATGATGTGCACCTCTTCACGGTCGTAGAGCGGGTCGGTGCCGTCCAGGGGCAGCATCCGGTCCAGGTTCGGCTGGTCCCGCAGCGGGTGGGAGAGGTCCTTGGCCAGGGAGTGGGCCACGTCGATGCGGAACCCGTCCACGCCCCGGTCGGCCCAGAATCGCAAGGTGTCCTTGAAGTAGGCGCGGACCTCCGGGTTCTCCCAGTTCAGGTCGGGCTGCTCCTTGGCGAACAGGTGGCAGTACCACTGGCCGTCGGCGACCCGTTCCCAGGCCGGTCCGCCGAAGTGGGAGACCCAGTTCGACGGAGGGGTGGTCCCGCCGGGTCCGGTGCCGTCGCGGAAGATGTAGCGGTCCCGGGCCGGGGAGCCCACCGGGGAGGCGAGGGCTTCTTGGAACCAGGGGTGCTGGTCGGAGGTGTGGTTGGGGACGATGTCGACGATGATCTTGATCCCCAGACCGTGGGCGGTGGCCACGACCTGGTCGAAGTCGGCCAGGGTGCCCAGGCGCGGGTCCACGTCGCGGTAGTCGCTGATGTCGTAGCCGCCGTCGGCCAGCGGGGAGGGGTAGAAGGGGCTGAGCCAGATCGCGTCCACGCCCAGCTCGGCCAGATAGGACAGCCGGGACAGCAACCCGCCCAGGTCGCCGATGCCGTCGCCGTTGGAGTCGGCGAAGGACCGGGGGTAGACCTGGTACACGACCGCGGTGCGCCACCAGTCCGCGTCAGCGACAGCGGCGGCAACGGTGGCAGCGGCGGACAGGGTGGGGGATGAGGACATGAGGGCTCCGTCCGTAGAAGAGAAGCGATGGAAGGGGATGGGAGTCGCGTGGGAGAGAGGAGGGGTCCGGTGCGGGGAGTTCAGTGGTTCACTGGTTGCCGCAGGTCCGTCGGTGGACGCGGGCCTCCCACGGTCGCAGCAGCCCCTCGTCACCGGGGACGACGACGTCGGGGCGGTTGCCGATCAGCAGCTCGGCGCCGGCCCAGCCGCCGGGGAGGTCGGCGCGGACGTCGTCGCCGGAGACGTTGCAGACCACCAGCAGCTCGACGTCGCCCAGCCGCCGGGTAAACGCGTAGACCTGCTCGTGGTGGGGGACCAGCATCGTGAAGTCGCCCAGGGCGACGACAGGCTCGGTGTGCCGCAGCTCGATGAGGCGCCGGTAGTGGTGGAAGACGGAGTCCGGGTCGGCCCGGGCGGCCTCGGCGTTGACCACGTCGTGGTTGGGGTTGACCGCGATCCACGGGGTGCCGGTGGTGAACCCGGCGTTCGGGCCGGAAGTCCACTGCACGGGGGTGCGGGCGTTGTCCCGCCCCGTCCAGCGCAAGCCCGCCAGCACGGTCTCCGCATCCGCGCCGGCGGCCACGGCGTGGCGGTAGTGGTTGACGGACTCTATGTCGCGGAAGTCCTGGATCGAGTCGAAGGGCGCGTTGGTCATCCCCAGATCCTCGCCCTGGTAGACGTAGGGGGTGCCCCGGTGCAGGTGCAGCAGGGTGGCCAGGCACGTGGCGGAGGCCACCCGGTGGGCGGGAGAGTCGTCGCCGAAGCGGGAGACCACCCTCGGCTGGTCGTGGTTGTTCCAGTACAGGGAGTTCCACCCGACCTCCTCCAGGCCCTCCTGCCAGCGGCCCAGGGAGGCCTTCACGTCGGTCAGGCGCAGTGGGCGGGGGTCGAACTTGCCCCCGGGGCCGTGGTCGAGGTCGACGTGCTCGAACTGGAAGACCATGTCGACCTCGGCCCGGGCCGGATCGGTGAACAGCACCGCCTCCTCCACGGTCACCCCGGGCATCTCGCCCACGGTGAGGAGCTGCCGGTCCCGGTGGGCGAAGACCTCCTGGTGCATCTCCTGGAGGAACTCGTGGATCCGCGGCCCGCAGATGTAGGAGGCCGAGCCGTCCCCGTAGGGGGAGCCCTCCACGGGGCGCCCGTCGTGCAGGTGCCCGTCGGGGCCGACGTCCTTGCTGATCATGTTGATCACGTCCATCCGGAAGCCGTCGACCCCCCGGTCCAGCCACCAGCCCATCATGGCGTAGACCGCCTGGCGGACCTGGGGGTTCCCCCAGTTGAGGTCCGGCTGTTTGGGGGAGAACAGGTGCAGGTAGTACTCCCCGGAGGCTTCGTCAAGCTCCCAGGCGGGCCCGGAGAAAGCACTCGCCCAGTTCGTGGGCTCCGCCCCCGCGGCGCCGGCGGCCATGTCAGGGCGGGGCCTGCGCCACCAGTACCAGTCGCGCTTGGGGGAGTCGGGGGAGGAGCGGGACTCCACGAACCAGGGGTGCTCGTCGGAGGTGTGGTTGACCACCAGGTCCATCACCAGTTTCATGCCGCGCCCGTGCACGGCGGCCAGCAGCTCGTCGAACTGCTCGAGGGTGCCGAAGGCCGGATCGATGTCCTGGTAGTCGCTGATGTCGTAGCCGTTGTCGTCCTGCGGGGAGCAGTAGATCGGCGAGAGCCAGAGCACGTCCACGCCCAGGGCCTGCAGATGGTCCAGGTGGGCGAGGATCCCACCGAGGTCCCCGATCCCGTCGCCGTTCGAGTCGGCGAAGGAGCGGGGGTAGATCTGGTACACCACGGCGTCGGACCACCACGCCGGGGCGGTGGCAACGGTGGTGGCGGTGGGCAGGGCGGGGGTCGAGGGCATGAGGGCTCCGTCCGTGGAAGAGAAGCTGTGGGCAGACGCGGAAGGGTCGGTTGCGGTGGTCGCCGGCGGCACCCTGGGGGTGCGCCGGTGACCACCGGCGCGTTGGCTCAGCCCTTGACTGATCCGGCGAGCATCGCCTTGACGATGTGGCGCTGGAAGAAGAGGAAGACCAATATCATCGGGGCCATGATCAGCAGGGATCCGGCATTGAGCAGGACCACGTCGGTGGAGTACTGACCGACGAAGTTCTGCAGGGCACCGGCCATGGTGCGCTTCCCCGGGTCGTCCATCAGCACGATCGCCAGCAGGAACTGGTTCCAGGTGGAGATGAACATCAGCAGCGCCAAGGACGCGATCGAGGGCAGGGCCAGGGGCAGGTGGATGGCGCGGAAGGACTGCCAGGCGCTGGCCCCGTCCATGCTGGCGGCCTCGGAGAGCTCGGCCGGGGCGTTGAGGAAGTGCGCGCGCATCCAGAACACCGCGAACGGCATGTTCAGGGCGATCAGCGGCAGTACCAGTCCCAGGCGGGTGTTGAGCAGGCCCATGTCGCGGATCTGGTAGTACAGCGGGACGATGGTGACCTCGAAGGGCAGGGTCAGCCCCAGCAGCAGGAGCATGAAGAGGATCGCCCCGCCCGGGAGGCGCAACTGGCCCAGAGCGTAGCCGGCCATGGTGGCCAGCAGCACCCCGACGGGCACCACGCCGAGCACCAGCAGAAGGCTGGAACCGGCCAGGGTGGTGATGTCGGCGACGTTCCAGGCGTCGATGAAGTTGTGCCACTGGGGGTCCGCCGGCCAGCTGAGGCCCAGCGGGACGGACCCCTGGGGCTGCAGCGCGGTGGAGAGCATGCTCAGCAGCGGGAAGATGGAGAAGGCCATGGTCAGCAGCAGCAGGGCCACCCCGGGGATCTGGGTGCTCTTGGAGGTTCGCATGGTCACTTCTCCCGGAACAGTCGCTGGAGGGGCAGGATCACGGCCAGCACCAGGCCGCTGAGCACCAGGGCCAGGGCCGAGGCCAGTCCGATGCGGGACTCGGTGAAGCCGAGCTGGTAGACCTGCACGCCGGGGACCATCGTGGAGTACCCGGGCCCGCCCTGGGTGGACATGAACACGATGTCGAAGCTGGCCAGGGCAGCGATGATGGTGATGGTCACGCACACCCCGATCTCCTGGCGCAGTCCGGGCAGGGTGATCGCCCGGAAGGTCTGGAAGAACCCGGCGCCGTCGAGCTTGGCCGCCTCGTAGAGGGAGGTGTCGATCTTGCCGATGCCCGACATCAGCAGGATGGTGCAGAACCCGAGGTTGATCCAGGTCCCGATCAGTCCCACCGCGGGCAGGGCCCAGGTCGGGTCTCCGAACCAGGCGTGGGTCACGGCCTCCAGTCCGATGACCGACAGGAGCTGGTTGACTGCGCCGGTGGTGGCGTACATCCAGCTCCAGGCGATCGCCGCGGCCGCGGCCGGGATGACGTAGGGGATGAACAGCAGGGTCTGGGCCAGCTTGCCCAGGCCCTTGCTGCGCAGTTCCCGGATCAGCCCCGCCACCAGCAGGGCGATCGAGACGGGGATGACGGTGAAGAAGATGACCAGGAAGAAGGCGTGCCAGATCGAGGACAGCAGCTGCGGGTCGGTGAACACCCGCACGTAGTTGTCCAGGCCCACGAACGTGGCCACGGTGATGCCGTCCCAGTCGTAGAAGGAGTACTGGATCGAGGCGGCCAGCGGGCGCAGCACGAACACCGCGTACATGAGTGCCGCCGGGGCCGCGAACAGCCATCCGCTCCAGTTCCTCTTCCGCCTGCGCGAGCGCGGTGCCTGCCCGTCACGGTCGGCCTGCCCCGCCTGCCCCGCCGGAACGGGGTCAGGCCGGGTCAGGCCTTGCAGCGGTCCGGTGGACCCGTCCAGGGAGCTCATCGTCCCAGCTCGTCCTCGTACTTGGTCTGGACCGCGGTCAGCATGTCCTCCGGGGTGGTGGATCCATCGACGAGGCGCTGGGCCTCGGAGTTCCAGGTGGTGGTCAGCCCGTTGGTGGCGTTCTGCACGAACTGGACCTGCCCGTCGGCTTCCACCAGCTGCGCGAAGGAGTCCTGGATCTGGGCCTTGACCGACCCCTCCTCGGTCGTGGGCACCGCACCGGTGCCCGAGGGGGCGAAGCCGGCGTCGGCGACCACCTGACGGGCCTCCTCGGAGCGCAGGAAGTCCAGGAACGCCGCAGCGGCGTCCTTGGCGTCGGAGCCGGCCGGGATCGCGAAGTTCGACGCCGGGTCCGACATCGTCGCAGGCTCCTGGCCCTCGAGGGCGGGAGGCAGGAAGAACCCGACGTCCTCTCCCATCTGCTCGTCCAGGGCGGCAGCGTCCCAGTTGCCGGAGGCGTAGAACAGGGCCTCGCCGTTGGCGAACCGGCCCAGCGCCGCGGTGGCGTCGGTGCCGTTGGTGTCGGCGGGGAAGTACCCGGACTCGGCCCAGTCCTGGATCGTGGACACGGCCTCGGTGGCCTCGGGGGTGGTGATCGTGGCGTCCGGGGCGTGGAAGACCCAGTCGTTGACCGCCTCGGCCCCCAGGGCGTTGTTGAGCATCATCTGAGTGCTGGTCATGATCTGACCTGTCTGGTTGCCGGCCATGATCGGGACGAGGTCGGCGTCCTTGGCCTTGGCCAGCAGACCCTCGAGCTCCTCCATGGTCCGCGGGGGCTCGGTCATCCCGACCTTCTCGGCCAGCTCCTTGTTGTAGTAGAAACCGGTGACGGTGAAGCCGTCGGCCATCGTGTACTGGGAGCCCTCGCCGCGCACCCCGTCCTCGTTCACCCGGTACTGGGCCAGCTGGCCTTCGGGCAGCTCGCCCCAGCTGTAGGCCTCGGCGTAGGCGTCGAGGTTGGTCAGCAGACCGTCCTCGGCGACGTCGGACAGGGCGATCACCCGGGCGATGTCCGGCGGGTCGTCCGAGGCCAGCACACGCGGGGCGTTCTGGGCCTGCACGTCATCGGGGTCGTAGCGGCCGGTGATGGTCACGTTCGGGTGCTTCTCCTCGAACGCGGCGATCAGAGCCTCGTCCTTGGCCTTCAGCCCCGCCCCGTCGTAGAGGGTCAGCTCGACGGGCTCCTCACCCAGGTCGGTGGAGACCTCCGCCGGGGCAGCCTTCGAGGCGGCCGGCTGGGAACCGCTGCCGGGAGGTGCGCAGGCGGCCAGGGCGAACAGGGCGCACGCCCCCACCCCCAGAACACGCAGTTTCATTCCCACGGTGCCCGCGAAATCGGGGGCCACCAGACGCTCAGTCATGGAGCTTCCTTCCCGGAAGAGTCGACGCGCCCCACCGTTTCGGAAGCGCTTCCGAATATGATGTGCGACACATGCCAGCGAGTCAAGCCTGACCCTTACCGAGTATGGGCATGGTCGCAGCAGTCCAGTGCTGTTCCACTGTTTTTCCATTTCGTTGTTGGGAAGCGTTTCCGATGGATCTACACTGAGGCCATGAACTCCTCGAAAGCCGTCGGCCTGGCTGATGTGGCCCGTGAGGCCGGCGTGTCCCTGGCCACTGCCTCCCGGGCGCTCAACAGCGCCTACGGGGTGGCCGCGGCCACCCGGGAGCGGGTCGCCGAGGTTGCCCGGCGGCTGGAGTACGTCGCCTCTCCGGAAGCCTCCCGCCTGGCCACCGGGACCACCCGCACGATCGCCCTGGTCGTTCCTCACCTCGATCGGTGGTACTTCGGTGAGATGGTCAGCGGCCTCGAAGAAGTCCTGCGCGAGGCCGGCAACGACGTGCTGATCTACCACGTCGGCGATCCCGAAGGCCGTCACGCGTTCTTCGAGCACCTGCCGGCCCGTCGCAAGGTCGACGCCGTCGTGGTGGTCGCCGTTCCGGTCACCGACCACGAGCGGCGCCGCCTGGAACTGATGGGGGTCACCATCGTCGCCGCCGGCGGCCAGGACGCCACCTACCCCTACGTTTCCGTCGACGACGCCACCGCCGTCCGCCAGGCCACCGAGCACCTGCTGCGCCTGGGGCACCGCCGGATCGCCATGATCACCGCCGTCGATCCTGACCGCACCGATCAGCCGGCCCGCCGCGGACGCACCAGGGGCTTCTACGAGGCCATGGCCGCGGCCGAGGTCCCCGTTGACGAGGAACTGGTCGTCACCACCACCTGGGGCGGGGTCCAGGCGGCCGAGGCCATGGAGAAGCTGCTCAGCGTCCACGAGCTCCCCACTGCCGTGCTCGCCCACTCCGACGAGATGGCCCTGGGCGCGATGCGCACCATCCGGCGCGCCGGGCTGCGCGTGCCCGAGGACATCTCGGTCGTCGGCATCGACGACCACCCCTTGGCGCAGCTGGTGGACCTCACCACCGTCCGCCAACCCGTCCGGGACCAGGGCGTGCAGGCCGCGCACCTGCTGCTGGCCCTGCTGCGCGGAGAGCACCCGGATCTGGCGCAGAAACTCCCCACCCGCGTCGTCGTACGTGCCACCACCGCCGCCGTTCCCCAGCAGGAGCCCCGCCCACCCCGTCCGGCCACGCGTGCCACCCCCCAGTGACCGGAGCTCACGGAACACCGTCAGCCTGCTCGGACTGGCTGGGGTGCGGGACCTCGGATGCGGTCCAGCTCGCCCTCGGTCGCATCAACCACTGACTCGCGGGTCCATGCTTCACGGACCCGGCGTTGCGACAGGGGTTCCTGTGCGGGCCTCACGGTCGATGCGGAACATGCTGGACTCCGCCCAGCAGCCGTGAAGCCGGGGAGCGACGGCAGTGGCGTTCACCCCGGCCCGCCTGGCGGCAGCGACCTGGGCCCGCATCATGCACTCGGCCGTGGCCCGGTGTCGCATCCTCCGGCTACTGGCGGTACCCTCCCGGTGCGGACATCACCTCACCACCGCCGCTCATCCTGTGGGGCCCGTCAGCGCAGCATGTCCCCTCCCCGAGCAGGGTCGGTGCAGGCGCCGGCCCGCCCGCCCCCGCCGAAGAGCTCGTGGGGCTGCGCGGCGACTACGCCGATTCCGCAGCGGCCGACGACGACACCATCGCCCTGGCCCTGTGCCGCCTCGCCCGGCTGGACCGGAGCCGGTGGGCAGCCGGCCCGGCCGGCCCTGCGAGGGGTCAGGGCGCGTGCGGGGGCACGGTTTCTACCGGGGGATGGGAGCCCGCGATCGCGGGGCGGCGCGGGTGAGCTGGACGCGGGCGCCTGCGGCCGGCTCGTGGGCATCCGGAACCGTGGCGGCGCGCTGGGACTGCTGCCGGGCCCGCAGCAGCGCCTCGCTCTGACGCCTCCAGCCGTCCTGGTGCTGCTCGAAGCGCGGGACCAGCCCGGCGATCGCCAGCACGAGGCCCAGTGCCACCATCGCCACCGCCAGCTCGTGCGGGGAGTGGCCTCCCAGGATCGTGCAGCACATCCCGGCCATTCCCGGTGCCGTCAGCAGCACGCCGGCGGCGACGGCCACGTCCCCCACCTGAATTCTCATCTGCAAACCTCCTGTCGACGAGACTAGACCTTTGTCCAGTGCGGGACCGCGTCGTGGCCCATTGTGACGTGTCTACAACTGGTGGGGCGGTCCTTGCTCGTCCTGCGGCGGCTGTCACGGCGTCGGTGCTGTCCGGGCGGGTCCCCCGGCCGGAGGACCCGGCCCCGGGCGAGGAGGACGGGCGGTGAAGGGCCTCGGGCGCGGGATGGCTCTCGGCGCGACACCGGGCTCCGCTCCTCGTCCCGCACCGTTTTCCGATGCGGGACGAGGAGCGGAGCCCTCGTCGATGCACGTGCAGGGGCAGGAACTACCGCAGGAGGGCCCGTCGGCGGCCTGCCAGCACAAGCACGGCTCCGGCCACCATCAGGGCGACCCCCATCCCGGCCATCATCGAAGCGGTGGCACCGGTGTGGGCGAGCACCCCACCCGGTGTGGCGCCGGAACGTCGGTGGCCGATCTCCTCGGTGCTGAGGCCGGCACCAGCGCTGCTCGCCGGGGAGACGGACGAGGAAGCAGCCGTCACCCGGTGGTCGGCGGAAGCGTCAGCAGTCACGGCCGTGCCGTCGGACGCCGCTCCGGTCGTCAGCTCATCGGCGGTGTGAGCATCCTCGGTCCCGTCGTGGGTGCGGGCCCCGCCCGCGACGGCGCCGTCAGCACCGCCCACTCCGACCGTGCCTTCAGCACCGGCGTCGACGCCCAGCCCGTTGTCGTCGGTCCCCGGACCAGTGCCGGCCCCGTCGGTTCCAGTGCTGCCGGTACCGCCACTGGTGGTGTCACCGCTGCTGGTGGTGGGGTCGCCGATGACGGTGACCGCATTGTCCTCGACGGTGATGGGTGCGGTGATCACCGGGGTGATCTGCGTGCCCCCGCTGAGGCTGCCCTCACCGTCGGTCACCGGGGCCGGGCCGGTGCTCCCACCGTCGGTGTTGCCGTCGGTGGAGCCGGTGGTGGGGTCGCCGATGACGGTGGCGGCGTTGTCCTGGATCCCGAGGGGCGCGGTGATCACCGGGGTGATCTGGGTGCCGCCGGCGATGCTGTTGTCGCCGTCGGTGACCGCGGTGGTGCCTCGGCCAGCGGCGCCGGGGGTGCTTCCGGTGGTGCTGTCGGTGGAGCCGGTGGTGGGGTCGCCGATGACGGTGACCGCATTGTCCTCGACGGTGATGGGTGCGGTGATCACCGGGGTGATCTGGGTGCCGCCGCCGATGCTGTCCTCACCGGTGGTTGCGGGAGTTGGAGCGCTTGTTCCACCGCTGGTCGTGGGTGCTTCCCCGCTGTCGGTGGAGCCGGTGGTGGGGTCGCTGATGAGGGTGACGGCGTTGTCCTGGATGCCGATGGGGGCGGTGATCACCGGGGTGATCTGGGTGCCGCCGGCGATGCTGTTGTCGCCGTCGGTGACCGCGGTGGTGCCTCCGCCAGCGGCGCCGGGGGTGCTTCCGGTGGTGCTGTCGGTGGAGCCGGTGGTGGGGTCGCCGATGAGGGTGATCGCGTTGTCGCTGACGGTCACCGGGGTGGTGAGCTCAGAGCCGGCCTGGGTGCCGCCGGCGATGCTGTCCTCGCCGGTGGTTTCCGCTGCGGTGGCTTCGCTGGTGCCGAGGATGAAGATGCCGGTGGCCAGAGCCAGGCCGTAGAGGCCGCGCTGGATGTCCTTGCGCATGAGAGGTTCTCCTGAAAAGTGATGAGAGGGGGATCTGCGCCAGAGGCGTCAGAGGGTCGACTGCTGCTGCCCACGGGCGGGCAGCGCGGTCCTCATCAATCAGGAGTGGAGCCGGGGTCGAACGCCGGGGCGGTGGGCAGGTCTTCGGCCGCGCCGAAGAAGGAGTCCGCCTTCCCGGCGCTCAGCCGGGGAAACAGCTCGAGGTAGGAGATGCCCGCGGGCATCCCGGGCCACCCCATCGGATCAGCGCTGCCGAGGGGAGAGCCGGGCCCGCCTCCGGTGGAGGTGCTGCTGCCCGACGGAGCCGGTGCGCCACCGTGGGAGGAGGCGGAGCCGGCAGTGCCGGGGGTAGCGCCCGCCGGGGTCGCCACAGCATGTGCCCGGTCCCAGCTGGTGCCTGTTCCGGCCGTGCTCACTACCCACGGGAACCGGGGGAGGAGCGTGGCCGGGGCGACACCGGTGACGGTGGTCTGCGTGGCCGCACGAGCAGTGGCGGCCGGCTCGCGGGAGAACGTCCGATCCGCCGCAGTGCTGGCAGCGATGCGTGTCCGGTCATCCACCGGGTGGTCCTGCACGGAGGGAGCGCCCTCCGTGCGCTGGACCGCGGCAGGGGTGGGGGCCGTGCCGGGCACCTGCGCCGGGGAGGAGGGTGCCGGGGTCGGCGCGGCCGGGACCTCGATGTCGGGCTGGCCCAGCGCGGGAGCTGCCGGGGTGAGCTCGGGCGCCGGGCTGACCGGCGGCGTGATTCCGCCCACCACCGGGGTGGTGTCGAGAACCTCGTCGACGGCCCCGCTGATCGGCGCCACCACCTCCGTGACCGGGGCGAGGACGTCGGTGACCGGCGCCAGCACCTGGGTGACCGGGGTGGTGACGGTCTCGACCGTGCGCACCGGGTCGTCCACGATCGAGCCCGGGTCCCGGATCACGTCCAGGCCGGTGCCGGTGACCGTGCTGACCGTGCCCTCGGGCACGAGTCCGCCCACCACTGGGGTGGTGGAGAGGGCCTCGTCGAGGGTGCCGGTGACCGGGGTGGTGACGATCTCGACCGTCCCGACCGGGTCGTCCACGATCGAGCCCGGGTCCCGGATCACGTCCAGGGCGGTGCCGGTGACGGCGCTGACCGTGCCCTCGGGCACGATCTCCCCCGCGACGGGGGTGGTGGCAACGACCTCGTCGACGGCGCCGGTGGCCGGGGCCAGTGTGTCAGCGATCGGGGCCAGGGCGTCGGTGACCGAGGCGATGGTGCCGCCGGCCTCCACCACGGTGACCGCCCCGGCCACCGGTGCGGTGTCCTCGGCGGCGTGGGCGGAGGTGGAGCCCAGCAGCAGCCACCCGGTGGCGGCCAGCCCCGAGGTGAGGGCCACGCGCACGGAGGCGGCCAGTGAGCGACGCCTGGGCATCTTCACCGCTGCACCTCCTTGGTCGCACGAGCCTCGGATCGTGGGCCACGCCGGACCTGGACCGCTTCAGGCACGACGATAAGGACTCTGTCGAATGCAAATCAATGCTTATTAATGTTCTTCACTGGACTGTTACCGGCCACTGGCCGTGAACAGATGCGGAGTCCGCGGTCGCGTAGGTCTCCAGCATCCCGGTCCAGGGCTGTTTAGGGGTCCGGGAGGGTGACCTCGGTGGTGAACGGTGAGTACGGAGCGACCAGGGGAAAGATCAGCTCGAACAGGATCCACACCACCGCCGCCACGAGGACCACGGCCAGCAGGATCCGCACCCACACCGGGCCGGGCAGGTGACGGAAGATCCAGGCGTACATCAGGTCTCAGCTCCTCGGCGTGTCGGCGGCCACCGCGGCGGCGATCTCGGCCGGGGGTCCTGTGCGGGCGGGACGCCAGGAGGCCAGGGCGGCGTGGACGATGTAGCGTTCGGCGTCCCCGTAGCGGGGGTGGCAGCTGGTCAGGGTCAGCAGCCGCCGGGTCGGTGCCGCACCGGGGTCCTGGGGATCGGGGGCGATGACCCGGGTCTCGGTCGGGGCCACGACCGCGGTGGATTCCACCGCGTAGGTGTAGTAGCCCTCGGCGGTGCGCACGTGGATCCGGTCCCCGGGGGTGAGGGTGTGGATGAGGTCCAGGACCCTGCCGTGGGTCTGGCGGTGGCCGGCGACGGCGAAGTTGCCGATGCCCCCGGGCATCGCCGTGGCCTGGTAGTGGCCCAGGCCCAGGGCGTCGAGCACGTCCGTGCCGGTGCCCTCCATGACGGGTCGGGCGTAGTCGTCGCCGAAGCGGGGGATGTACATGATCCCGAGGCCCTGCCCGTAGCCGGGGGCGTGTGCCACGACCGGGTCCCCGTGGCCGGTGCTGTCGCCGGGGGTGGGCTGGAGGGGTCCGCCGAAGTCCTGCGCCAGCTCCGCCGCGACTTCCTGCTGGGTGGCGGTGGCGTCGAGGTTGGTCCACCACAGCTGCCACACCACGAACAACCCGACCACCACCCCGGCCGTCAGCAGCAGCTCCCCGGCCACCTGCACGGCTGACAGCCGCCCGCCCCGCCCCCGTGCCTCCGCCACGGCGCCACGGTGGGGTGGGTGCGGATCGTGTGGGGGTCGGGGGAGCATCACGCCTCCGGTGGCAGCGGTGTCGGGTGGTGGCACGGGTTCCACCAGTGGGCAGGCTACCGCCGCAGTCCTTGGGAGGTCGGCGGCAGGAGTTCGTGCGCAGGGGGTGCGCGGACCGTGCCGATCGGTTTACCGGATCGTGGCGGAGCGGGCCGGCACCGTGAGCGTCTTGCCGTGGGCGGTGACGGTCCGGCTGGTGTCGGTGGTGTTGACCGCGAGCACCTGCCGGGTCGACAGCTTCACCGTGAGGAGGCCCCGGACGTTCACGGGGGAGGTCGTCGGCCAGGCGCCGGCGGTGACGGCGCGGGTCAGGGCGGTGACCTGGGTGTCGGTGGTCCGCACGGACAGGCGGGTGACGTCCTCCCAGTGCCGGTTGTCGTCCCAGGCGTTGTCCCGGCAGTGCGGTTCGGCCTGGGAGAGGGTCGCCGTCATCTGCCGGGTGGCTTGGGTGCGGGTGAGCAGGAGGTGACCGAGGGTCATGCGGTGGTCGAGGGTGCGGCGGGTGTCCGCGGCGGCCACGATGGTGGCCCGGTCCGGATGGTCATCGCCGAGGCATGCCGCGGCCGGGTCGACGGCGCTGCCCTGCCGGTAGGCGGCGGGGGCCACCTCGCGCAGGCTCACCGAGTAGTCGTGCTCGACGATCGGCATGCCGGCGGCGGTGATCCTCCGGTACGCGGTGGTGGCCTGGGCCATCTCCGTGGCGGTGTAGGGGCGTCCGTTGCCGTCGGCCACGGTGTGCTCCCGCAGGGCGAAGTCGACCGCGCCGGTGGCAGCGAGCTCTGTGGCCAGACGCACCTGGTTCTCCCAGGCCGGATAGACCCCCAGGTTCACGGCCACCGGCACGTCGTGGCCCATGGACCGGGTCAGGGCGGCGTCGATGCGGGTGACCGTGGCGATCACGGCACGCCCGTACGCGTCGTCGTCGGCCCACGGGCCCCACCTGCCCACGTCGACCATGTCCTGGCCGTGGGACGGGGACATGGAGACGTCGTCGAGGAAGATGCCGTCGAATCGCGTCGGGGGTGCGTCCGTGGTGCCGCGCTGGGCGTCGGTGGTCAGCATCGTGCGGGCCGTGGCGGCGCAGGCCTCGGCGTAGGCCGGGGAGAGGTCGGCGACGCTCAGGTAGGGAAAGCCCGGGTAGGTGGCGTAGCCCTCGTCGTTGCGGGCGACCTCGGGGTTGGTGGGGGTGACGGCGAACCGGCGGCCGTGGTCGGTGCCCATGTCCGCGCACGAGTTCTGGAAGACCCCGTTCCACTGCTCGAAGGCCCGCATGGCCCCGAGGTCGAGGTAGGCGAAGAAGCGGGTGTCGGGATTGGCGGCCTTCATGTCCGCCAGGGTGCAGTCGCCGGGGGCGTCGGTGGTGGCCATCATCGGGTCGACGACGGCGACGGAGACCTTCCCGGTCATCGCGCCCCCCGGGCACAGCAGCTGCCCCTGGCGGTAGCCCTGCAGATAGGCGGGCAGCCTCTGGCCGGCGCCGGTGGCAGTGCCGGCCGCCGCTGAGGAGCCGGTGGCATCGGCGGACAGTGCCGTCCCGGTGGCGGCCGTGAGGAGGACCGCCATCGCGGCCAAGCGCTTCATCTGCTCATCATGATGGACCACTCCACACTTTTTAGCATTTGCAAAGACGGGGTGTTCTCGTGTCGCGCTGGGTCCCGGGACGTCCGTGCGCCCCAGGATCCAGGCGTTCGTGGCACTGTCGTGGTGCCCTGACCGCCGGTCAGGCCCGGCGGTACAGCACGCCGCGACGGGGCGGCAGGACCAAGTGGGTCGGGGCGGGGGCTCCGGCGGCGTCGACCATGCCTGCCGGCACGGGGATCCGTCGGCGTCGGCGGCCGTCCCGGTTGAGGTTCACCGCCGCCCAGCCGTGCGTGAACTCCCGGCGCCACGTGTGTCCGTGGCCCTGGGGCGGACCGAGGGGGGAGCCCAGATCCCAGTCGAGCTGCGGGATGTAGGGGGTGCGGTCGTAGTCGTCGTGGCCGGTGGCGGAGTAGGCCCCGCGGCCACCGCCGAAGATCCAGAACGCGGCCAGCCCGTAGGGGAAGTTCGGGTGGTCGTCCTGGCCGTCGGTGGGCACCCGCACGACGGCCAGCCCAGGCCCGGCCACCTGGGACAGCTGGGCGGTGGCGGTGGCCGGGTCGAAGAGGTCGGTGGGGCTGTAGCCCAGCCACACCTCCTCGAACCCGCCTCCGTAGGCGGCGTGGGCGTCCCACCGGCCCGGCTGCCGGCGGGACTCGGCGATGTTGGGCACCAGCAGCTTGCCGACCTCATTGAGCGCCCGTCCCGCTGCGTGCACCAGCGCGTCGACGCCCGAGCGGACCTCGTCCATCGCGGCAGCCCCGCGAATGGGCAGGTGCAGCCCGTAGTAGTCGTCGTAGACGTCGTTGTCGGCCATCACTCCGTCGAACGGGGAGGAGGCCAGCTCGGCCACCACGTTGTCCACCCACCGGGTGCGGTAGGCCGGATCCCAGACCGTCATCTGCCAGTGCCCGCCGTAGCGTTCCCACTGGATCCGGGTGCCGTCCAGGCGCTGGGCGAACCAGTCCCCGCCCTGGTCGACGGCCTCGGCGTAGGACACGCCGGAGGTGTGGACAGGCCCGGGTTCGTAGTCCCGGGTCGAGGACAGGCACTTGTAGCACAGCACCGTCATGTCCGGGCGCCGGTTCTTCAGTTCGGCAGCCGCTTCCTGCTCCCACGGCTGCAGGATCGCGACCCGGTAGTGCTCCAGGGCGAACTCCAGCTCCCCGCGGCTCAGGGGCCCGCCGTAGCGGATCCACGCGCCGACCCCGCTCACGCGTGGACCTCGGTGGTGAGCTGCCGGGCCTGCTCCTCGAGGTCGCCCTGCGCAGGGGCCTGCGCCAGGGCCTGGTAGAGCCGGTCGTAGCAGGACATGACCTGGAACATCTGGAAGAACTCCTCCACCCGGCCGCGGGCTGCGCGACTGTATTCGGTGTAGCGCTCGAGGTTGCCGACGACCGCGCGGATCCGGTGGGCCAGCTGCTCGACGTCCCCGGGGGTGACCAGCTCCCCGCACGGTCCCCAGGTGTGACCACCGGGCCCACGGAGGTGCTCGGCGATGAGCTGGCTCATCCCGCCCACGTCCGTGCCGACGGTGGGGATGCCGGCGGCCATGGCCTCGAGCACCACGATGGGCTGGCCCTCGTTGTAACTGGGCAGCACCAGCAGGTCGTACTGGTCCAGCCGCTCGCGCACGTCGACGGTGCCGTGGACGGTGACCATCTCCTGCAGGCCCAGGGACTGGATCCTGGCCAGGCAGGCCTCGTAGTACTCCGGGACGTGCTCGGTGGGACCGAGCACGTCCAGATGGAGGTTGGGGTGACCGATGCTCCGCAGCAGGTCCAGGCTCGAGAGCAGGTCCATCAGCCCCTTGATGGGCACGACCCGGGCGATGTAGACCAGCCGCCAGGTGTGCTGAGCAGGGGCTGCGACGATCCGGGCGGTGGTCCGCTGCCGCGCCCGGTACTTCTCGTCGAACTCCTCGATGACCATGCCGTTGGGCACGACCACGGCCTTGTCGGTGTCGGTGCCCAGGGCAGCGGCTTCGGTGATGGCCGAGGGGTAGAGGTAGGTGATCAGTCCAGCACTGGGGTAGCAGAAGTGGCCCATCTCGGTCCACCACGCCATCCACGCCCGGTGCTCGGCCGTGACCTCGAAGCTGCGGTAGTCCTCGGAGGTCACCGGCAGGGCCATGTTGCGCCCGAGCAGGGTGTTGATGGTGTCGCGGACGTAGAGGTTGTGCTCGGTGAGCAGGAAGGAGGTGTCGTGGTCGCGGGCCGCGGCTGCCGCCAATAAGGAGGCGTAGCCGGTGGTGTGCGCGTGGTAGACCTGCGCCCGGGGCATGGACTCGCCCAGCACCGCGTAGGCCAGGGAGAAGAAGTTGCGCAGCAGCCAGAAGGCCTCGGCCAGCGGCAGGTTCAGCTGAGGCATCCGCTGGGTCAGTGCCGCCATGAACTCCCGGGTGCCCAGCAGTGCCCACAGCGGGTACCGGCGGGTGCGCTCGTTGAGGCCCTCCTCGATGAGGTCCCACAGGGGCCGGGTCTGCCGCTCCTGCGAGAGCGCATAGAGGGCGTCGAAGAGCCGGTGCGCCAGCACGGCGCGCTGGGCGGCGGTCATGTCCAGGTCCTTGGGGGAGGCGGCCAGGAAGTAGTGCCGGTGCTCTTCCATGCTCAGGTAGACGACCCGGACCCACTTGACGTTGTCCGGCATGCCATAGAGGTCCTCGTGCGGGGCGGCGGAGTCCCAGGTGATGTGGATGATGCCGTAGGTGAGCCCGGAGTTGTGGGTGACGATGTCGTGGACCACCGCCGAGACCCCGCCCTTGAGGTAGGGGTAGGTGGATTCCATGACGATGGCCACGTCCACCTCCTCGTAGGGGCCTCGGCGCTGGGCTCGGGCGGGAGGGACGTCGGAGGGCTGCTGAGAGCCGGTGGTGCGGGACCGGGGGGTGATGAAATACATGGGGATGTCCTTGTCAGAGGCTGCGCGGGCAGGACCGCCGGTGGGCGTCCGGCTGGCGGGGTGCCCCGGAGCCGGAAGGGCGCCGGGGCAGTGTGGGCGGGGGCTACCAGGTGGTGGCGTGGCGCCAGAACAGGGTGTACTCCGGCTGCGACCAGTGCCGCTTGTAGAGCACCCAGGCCCCACCCACCAGGAGCAGGTCGGCCACCAGCAGCCCCGCGTAGGCGCCGGCACCTCCGGTGCTGGTCTCCGGGACGCCGAGAACGACGAACGCCAGGACGCACACCAGCAGATGGAGCGCCCCCAGCCCCTGGGCAACGGTCCTCTCGCCGATGTAGTCCAGTTCGTAGCTGAGCAGCGTCAGCATCATGAACGCCCAGGACCCCAGCGCCACGCACACCACCAGCAGCACCAACGCCGGGCGCAGCCCGTCCAGCAGCAGCGACACCCCCAGCGCCAGGGCCATGCCGATCGCCCCGGTCCGCAGCACGGATCGGTCCACAATCCGGCTCACCTGCTGGGACCGGAGGGCGAGGACCTCCAGGGGTTCCTCGGCGATCGTGGTGTGCAGCCGCGCCACGGCCTGGTCCACCTGCGGAGCCAGGCGCACGAAGTAGAAGTTGTAGGCCAGCACCGCCGGAAGCATGGCCATGAACACCGTCACCACCGGGAACCACCCGCCGGTGACGAGGAACAGCACGAATTTGTCCGCCCACAGCACCGATCCCAGCAGGAGACCACGGGTCGTGTCGGCGAAGAATGCGGACGGGCTGAACCGTCGGGGCACTCCGGCGCAGCGCAGGCCACGGCCCATGGCGACCAGCTGGGTCAGCGTTGCTGCCAGAGGCGGCAGCCACCACGCGGTCGGGACCAGGAACAGCGCCCCCGCGTACACCGACCAGGCCAGGGCCCACAGCCCGCGACGCTGCCCGACGTTGGCCAGCACCAAGGACTGCACGAACAGCACGTGCAACCCGCACAGGACGGCGTAGACCGCCATGGCGGTGTACGACCACCCCGTGGCCAACCACAGGGGAACCGCAAAAAGGACCACCAGCGGCAGGGCCAGGACGAACATCGCCGGCCAGAACGCGCAGAACCGGGCAGTGATGGCGCTCATGTCCCGGGCGGCGATCAGGTCCTCGATCGCCCGGTACGCAGGCAGGCACGCCGCCTGAGCCAACCAGGGCACGGTGATGGACGAGGCCAGCACCACGAGGGTGAGCTGCACCCCGCCGATGCCGGCCGCCGCCATCTGGGGGCTCACCAGCGGATAGGTCAGGTTCAGCAGGATGACCGGCGACAGGTACAGCAGCAGATCCGCCCCGAGGCGGTGCCCCCCTTCGGGATCAGAGCCCTCCGCCGCGCCGGTGAGCTTGCTGGGGCCCACCATGAGCAGCAGCGTGGCGGCCAGCACGAGCGCGCCGAGGGCCAGGAACACCTGCGACGATGTCGGCGACATCCAGCGCTGGGCGACCGGTACTAGCGCGGTCAGGATCAACCCCACGGCGATGACCGTGGTACGGCGACGGGTATAGGTGTCCTGGATCAAGGACGTCAGTGATGTCATGTCTTCCTCCGGGCTCCCCGGCCGTGCCCGCGCCCCTTCGCCGGCGCCGCAGGATGCCCTCAGTGTGTGATGTGGATGGAACCGTGCGTCATGTCGACCACCACGGCGTCGTGGCGATCACCCCTTCACGGTGCGGTCTGACCGGCCGCCGACGGCGGTCCCCGTCCGCACGCCCTCCATCTGGTGCGCACCTCCGCGGCGCCACGACGCTCTCTGCGCCTGCTCGGCACATCATCACCGCGCCGTGGCGTCCTGCCTGCCCTCACGGGGGTCGCACCTCCTTGCTCTCCTGTTCCGGGCCAGGTCCCTACGGCGCGTCGGCGCGCAAGCGGACGAGCCCCCGGCACGGCCGCGCACCACACCACCAGACCTCCGCCGACCAGGCGGCGGACGTGCCAATACCGGGCCGACTTCGTGTTCGCCACCGAGGCGTCCCTGGATGGGGTGACATGCCCCACATGGGCCGCGGGTCGGAACGTCCCCGGACGGGGCCCGCAGCGGAGCCGCCACCGCCCCGGGCAGGGCGCCCCGGGGCCTTGTGCATCCGCCCGGCGGGTTCACCTGCGCCGATTCCCGGCCGTCCTCCGGGACGGTGACCCGACACGGCCCAGGCCAACGGAGGGGAGGCCCGGGTGCGGTGCGCCAGCACAAAATTGACATGTCAACCCTAGTGGTTGGCTGGTCTAGGCATTTGCATCATCATGTCCCCAATTCGACCCACAAACGCGGGGGAAGGGCATGTCCCGGCACCCGCACCTCCCGCCGCGGAGGACCTCATCCCGCACCACTGGAGCACCGGGTGCGGCCGGCGCGGGTTCCCAGGCGGTGGGCTTTCACCTGTGCACGGCTCCAGCACGTCCCGAGCGTGGTCGTGTCCCCGGTTGGGGGGTGGTCTCCCCACAAGTGCGGGTGGATTCCCTGGTCGCAGGCGTTCACTATGGGAAACCTGATGGGTCTGGGGGGATCACATGGGCAGCAGTATGCGCAGCAGCCGGCCGGAGGATCGGGGCAGGGACACCACCGGGGACACCACCGGGGGTGCCGGTGCGGGGCAACGCTTGGCGAAGGAACGGTCGCCGGGAGAACAGTCGCCGGGAGAAGGGTCGCCGGGGGAGCGGTTGTCGGTGCGGGTGCTGGGCCCGCTGGTGGTGGCCCGGGGCGAGCACGTGCTGACGGACAAGGAGCTGGGCGGGCCGCGGCAGCGGCAGATCCTGGAGATCCTGCTGCTGCAGCCCGGGATCCCGGTGTCCAAGCAGCGGCTGGTGGACCTGGTGTGGGGGAGCGGGCACCGGCCGGGGCCCTGGGCACGGTGGAGAGCTATGTCAGCGTGCTGCGCCGGTCCCTCCAGCCCGGTCGGGGGAAGACCGGTCCGCTGAGGACCGCCAACGGGGGCTACCTCATGGACCCGGCGATGGTGGAGGTGGACCTGCACCGGTTCGACCGGTTGTTCGAGGCCGCCCGGGGCTGCCCCACCCGGGAGGCCTACCCGTTGCTGGTCGCCGCCCTGGACCTGGCCGCAGCACCTCTGCTGGAGAACGAGCTGGGCTGTGAGTGGGCCGGCTCCCAGCGCACCCTGCACGCGGCCCGGGTGGGGCAGGCCCGGGTGCTGGCCGCCGAAGCCGCCCTTGAGCTGGGACGGGTCGCGGAGGCGGTCGCCCGGGCCCGGGCCGTGCTGGGGCAGGAGGCGGTGAACGAGCGGGCCTGGACGGTGCTGGTCCTCGGGCTCGAGGCGGGCGGGCACCCGGTGGAGGCCCTGCAGGCCTACGACCAGTGCCGGAAGGTCCTGGACCGGGACCTGGGGTGTTGCCCGGGGTCGGTGCTGCGCGCGGCCCACCAGCGGGTCCTGGAGGCCACCGCGGCGACCGGTGACGAGCTGGCGCAGGCCGTGGCGGCCCTGCTGGTGCTCCACGGCCACCACCACGGGCTGCTGCCGGCGAGCCAGGCCCTTCCTGGGGCCCCGGACCCGCGCGCCCGCCGGGAGGCGGCCGGGGTGCTGCGCGCCTTCCTGGGACGCACCCTCACCCCCACCACCTGAGGCCGAGGGCGTGTCCACCGGTCGGTGTGCCGTTGCGGTGCATGCTGCGATCGGCCGAGCCTTCTCGAGGTGTGCGGAACATCCGGGGTGCTGATGGACGTCCTCCCCGCCGGCGGGACACTTCTCCGTGCGCCGTCCGTGGCGGAGCGTGCCCGGTCCCACGGCCTCATCACCGGTGCCACCATGGCCGACGAGGCGGCCCGGGTGCAGTGCGTGGCCGGGCGGGCGGTGACGAACTCCTTCAGCGCCGGACGCGCCCGGACCGCGCTGCTGCTGTCGGGGGCCGCCGGGCCACTCGCCCGGCCTGCCGTGGGAGAGCCGCCGACCTGTCCGGAGGCGCCGACGCCGGAGCAGCTGCGGCGTGAACTGCTGGACCACCTGGACTCCTGTCCCCCGCACCTCTCCCATGCCGGCCCGCACCTGCGGCCGGCGGGAGTGCGCCGGGAAGGGCTGGTGGCGCGCATCCGGGTCACCAGCGGCTCTCGGGAGCTCGCCTACGAGGTGCCCCTGGACGGCCGGCAGATGCCGGCCGCGGTGACGGGGGACGTCTCGGCCGTCTTCCCCTCCCGTCCCCGGGCGACGAGCTGAGCATGCTCGCTCGCCCCCGCTGGGCTCGAGGACCGAACGCCGGGCCACCGGCACAGCCCCGGGCCGACGGCGCCCGGCCTTCAGCGGCTCCCGGCTCCGCCGAGAGCACCCCTGCTGCCGCAACACGAGCGACGCGGGAGGAGCGCGATCGCGTTCCGGGTGGAGGTCGGACCACCGTCCGTGGTGATGCAGAGGCCGGTTGTAGGAGACTGGGCGGGCGACTTCCCCGTCCGTGGGTGCGCAGGCCCTGGCCGCGCAGGTGTCCGGCGGGAGAGCCGGAGGCGCCGTCGGCGTCGATCCCGGCCGGGAGGGCTGCGACGGCCGAATGGCCCCGGGGACACGACGACCACCACGAAGCGCAGCACCACAGGGAAGGAAGCCCATGAGGACAGTGCCGGAGGACATCGACACCCCGGAGATCCTGATCGACCGGGACGTGCTCGAGCGGAACATCCGATGGATGGCCACCGCCGTGCAGGCCAAGGGCCTGCAGCTGCGGCCGCACGCGAAGACCCACAAGATCCCCGAGATCGCCACGCTGCAGCTGGCGGCGGGAGCCGCCGGGCTCACCGTGGCGACCATCGGGGAGGCCGAGGTCTTCGTCGGGCACGGGGCCGACGACGTCTTCATCGCCTATCCGCTGTGGGTCGGCCCACGCCAGGCGCAGCGCCTGCGCCGCCTCAGCGCCGCGGCCCGGATCACGGTCGGGACCGATTCGGCGGAAGCAGCCGAGACCATGGCCGCCGGCCTCGGAGACGCTGCCGAGCGGCTCCAGGTCCTGGTCGAGATCGACAGCGGCCACCACCGCAGCGGCGTCAGCCCTGCCCGTGCCGTGGACGTGGCCCGGGCCGCCACGCGCGCCGGACTGCGCGTCACCGGAGTCTTCACCTTCCCCGGCCACAGCTACGCCCCGGGGATGCCCGTCGAGGCCGCCCAGCAGGAGCACGACGCCCTGCAGGAGGCCTCCGGGCTGCTGAAGGCCGCGGGGTTCGAGGTCACGCGCGTCAGCGGCGGATCGACTCCCACCGCGACCCTCACCGAGGCGACCGCGGCCACGGAAGTCCGGCCGGGGGTCTACGTCTTCGGCGACGCCCAGCAGCTCGAACTCGCCCGGTGCGCCCCGGAGGACATCGCCCTGACCATCGCCGCGACGGTCGTCAGCCGCCACGAAGGGGACGAGCTCGCCCCGCGCCGGGTCCTCCTGGACTCGGGCAGCAAGATCCTCGGCGGGGACCGGCCGGCCTGGGCGACCGGGTTCGGGCGGCTCCTGGATCATCCCGAGGCGCGCGTCACCGCCCTGTCCGAGCACCACGCCACCGTCGTCTGGCCCGACGGGAGCGCACTGCCCGCCCTCGGGCAGAGGCTGCGGGTGATCCCCAACCACGTGTGCGCGGCCGTGAACCTCGTCGACACCGTCACGGTGGTCAGCGGGGGCGAGGTCGCGGACCGCTGGAGCGTCGCTGCCCGCGGCCGGAACCAGTAGCCCCCCTCCGTTCTGGGCGCCCGGACGCCGGCCGGACGGGGCAACCCCCCTGCACCAGGTCATGGGGTTCTGCCCCCTCGGCCGGTGGAAGCCCGATCGAGGGGGCGTCCACCCCGTGCCGGTTCGACGTTGCGGACGCCGTCCTGGAGCCGGGAACGGCTCTCGCGGTGCTCATGGCCCAGCGGGGGAGCAGGGGCTCACGGCCCGTCCTGCTGGCCGCATCCCCACCGGTTCGATGGCCTCCACCGTCATGGTCGCCCGACCCCACGGCGCGTGGACCCCAGCGAGCGGGGCACCCGTACGGCGCAGCACCCGGGGCTCTCCCCGTCCACCCTCGGCCGGCGCCTCCGGGAGCTGCCGACACCCTGCCGTCCGGGCAGGTGCTCGTCGTGGGCGAAGCACCTGCCCGGACCAGCATCCGGTGCCGGCCGGCGGGCGGCAACCGTGTCCGTGCCCGTCACTACACTGGGCCGCATGAACGAGCAGGAACCGGACCTGCCCCGGGCCGTTGCGGTACCCGACGGCAGCGGGGGGCTCCGCGCGGACGCGGCCGTCCCGTCCGCGCCGGTCGACGGCGGCGAGCCTGCAGGGCTGGTCGACCGCGAGGCCGTCGACACGTCCCTGCGCACTCCGGCGCAGCGGTCCCGCACCTTCGCCGGGATCCTGGTGAACACGGCGCTCGCCAACATCACGACCAGCTACCTGTGGTTCGCCCTGACGTTCTGGGTGTACCTGCAGACCCGCAACGTGATCGCCACCGGAGTGATCGGCGGCGCGTACATGCTGCTCATCGCCCTCTCCAGCATCAGCTTCGGCACCTTCGTGGACCGCTACCGCAAGCTGGCGGTGATGCGTTTCGCCGCCGGCTTCACCCTGGTGATGTTCGCGCTGTCCGGGGCCATGTTCCTGCTGACGCCCACCGCCTGGCTGCTGGACCTGGCCCGCCCGTGGTTCTGGGTCTTCTCCCTGGTCATCCTGACCGGTGCGGTGGTGGAGAACATGCGCAACATCGCCCTGTCCACCACGGTCACCATCCTCATCGAGCCGGATCGGCGGGCCAACGCCAACGGTCAGGTCGGCATGGTGCAGGGAGTGATGTTCATCGTCACCTCGGTGCTCTCCGGGCTGTCGGTCGGGTGGCTGGGCATGGGCTGGACGATCGCCCTCGCCGTGGTGCTCACGGCACTGGCCTTCGCGCACCTGCTCACCCTGCGCATGCCGGAGGAGGTGCGGCCGGCCGCCACGGACGCGCACGGCGGGTTCGACCTGCGCGGCTCCCTCGCCGCGGTGCGGGCCATTCCGGGCCTGTTCGCGCTGATCCTGTTCTCCACGTTCAACAACTTCGTCGGTGGCGTCTACATGGCCTTGATGGATCCCTACGGCCTGGAGCTGTTCCCCGTGGAGCTGTGGGGGACCTGCTTCGCGCTCGGCGCCACCGGGTTCATCGTGGGCGGGGCGCTGATCGGCAAGTTCGGGCTCGGGTCCAACCCGCTGCGCACCATGCTCATCGCGGTGGTCCTGATGGGGGTCCTCGGTGCGGTGTTCACGCTGCGGGAGTGGGCATGGCTGTACATCGCCGGCATCTGGCTGTACCTGACCCTGGTGCCGTTCGTGGAGGCCGCCGAACAGACGGTCATCCAGCGGGTGGTGCCGCTGCAGCGGCAGGGCCGTGTGTTCGGCTTCGCCATGGCGTTCGAGTCCGCGGCGGCGCCGGTCACCGCGTTCCTCATCGCGCCGATCGCCCAGTTCTGGATCATCCCGTACGCACGCTCCGCGGAGGGCGCCGCCCAGCTGGCCCCGCTGCTGGGGGAGGGCACCTCCCGCGGCATCGCCCTGGTGTTCCTGGTGGCGGGGATCGTCATGATCGCGGCCGCGCTGCTGGCCTTCCTGACCCCGGTCTACCGACGGGTCTCGGCATCGTATGCGCGGGTGGCTGCGGAGGACGCGGCGAAGGGCGTCACCGTTCCCTCGTCCTCGGGGTGAGCCGGGACGCCGGATCCCGCCGTGGCCGTCGCGCGGGCCGTGGCCTGCCCGCCGGTGGGCTCGTCAGCGGGACAGCTGCCGCTCTCGCCTCAGGACCGCCAGGCCTCCCGCAGCGCACAAGCCTGCGGCCAGCGCTGCCAGGAGGACCGGGCTGCGAAGCCCTTGAGCCGTTCCGAAACCCACGGAACCCAGTGCTTGCCCGGTGGCCAGGGCGATGAACAGGATCGAGGTGCCTCCTCCTGCATGGTCCGGCCAGGCACGCCGCGCCCACAGGATGAGCACCGCGGTCAGGCCCATGTACCCGGCCCCGAAGACGGCCATGCTGGTGTAGGCCGCCCAGGAGCTGCCGGTGGCGACGGCCAGTGCGACTCCGGCGCCGGCCAGGGCCAAGACCCCGGCGCAGGTGCACCACCCGCCTCGTTGCCCGGTGCGCTCGACCAGGCCCCCGGCAAGGGTGCCGAGAAAGCCGCCCAGGCCCAAGGCGATCCACAGCCATCCGACCCGCTCCGGGGCCACGGCGCCCGAGCCGGTGACCAGCAACGGCCCGAACGTCCAGGTCAGGGACGAACCGGCGCCGACGATCACCGCCGCAGTGCCCGGGAGGAGCAGGGATCGCCACGCCCCGCGGGGCAGGACCGGGGGCGGCCCTGACGCGGAGGTCCGGGGGGCGGCCGGGCCGGTGCGGGCCCGCGCGGGACACCACGCCGCCGCCGTGGCCACCGCACACATCAGCGCCATGAACATCCATGCCGGGCCGATCGAGGGAGCGGCGAGAGCCAGCAGGCCGGCTCCGATGACGCCCACGGCTGTTCCCGCGTTGGCCACGGACTGGGCGGTGGCCGTGGCCTCAGGTGCCACCACCGCGTCGATGATCGCCACGAGGGCGGGAGAGGCGAAGCCGCCGGCCATGCCGCCGACGAAGACCGCGACGACGAACACCACCGGGTCCGAGGTCACGGCCACCCCCAGGCACCCCGTCGTCGCGGTGGCTCCGGCCAGCAGCAGCCCTGTTCGGGGGCTGCGGCCGACCAGGCGGGCGGCGACCACGGCGGCCAGGCAGTAGGAGGTGAACTGGGCGGCGGCCGCCCAGCCCAGGGCTGCGGTCAGTTCCGGGCGTTCCGCCGCCAGGTACGGAGCGAACAGGCCCACCCCGAAACGGGCCAGGCCGTAGGTGGCGGCGATCAGCAGCATCCCGGCCAGCGCCGTCCCCAGGCCGGTCCTGCGGGGCGTCTCCACGGTAGGTGCTGTCATCGGGCGCCCCTCCGGCATAACGGTCGTTCTACTGTAACGAGCGTTATGCTACTCGCATGGCCAATCCGCAGCACACCCGGGAGCGCATCCTCGACGCCGCCGAGAGCCTCTTCTTCCGCGAGGGCATCACCGTCACGGGGGTGGACCGGGTCGCCTCGGCGGCCGGGGTGGCGGTCGTGACGCTGTACAAGCACTTCGGCTCCAAGGACAACCTGCTGCGCGAAGTGCTCGCCCGTCGGCTCCGCGCATGGACCCACCACTGGGATGCTGCCGTCGCCGCCGCCGACTCCCCGCAGGACCGCCTGTTGGCCGTCTTCGACGCCATCGAGAGCTTCCGGGCCTCGGCCGGCCCCACCCAGTGGTGCTGCTTCCTCGCCACCGCCTCCGAACGCCCCGCCCCGGTGGATGGAAGCAGCGACCCGGTGTTCGAGCTGATCCAGCAGGACACCCAGCTGGTCACCGAGCGGCTTGCGGAACTGGCTCGCGAGGCCCGGTGTCAGGATCCGGCCGCTGTGGCCTCGGCCTTGCTGCTGCTCTACAACGGGGTGCTCAGCAGCATCCTGCGCGGCGCACCCGCCGACCCGATCAGCTGTGCCCGCAGCACGGCACGGTCGGTCCTCGCGCCCTGTGCCGATGCGACGGTCGCAGCCCCCTCCTAGGACGCCCGCGCCAAGTGCGCTGAGCCGCCTCGGTGGTCCGGGGAACGGTCGACCGGGGAACCGGCGAACACCACGCGGGCGCCCACCGGACGACCGCCGGCCCGGAGGCGCCGGCATGATCCTGACGCCGGACGCGCAACGACCGGGGGTCGCCTACTGCGACGGCTGCGAGACGTCGACGCCGGTGACCGGCTCGCCGGTCCGCTCGTAGACGAGGGAGATCGCGCCCTTCGGGAACGCCTGCGGCGGCTTCACCAAGGTGAAGGCGGCGGGGACGGTGCCGGCGCCGAAGATGCGCTTGCCCGAGCCCAGGATCAGCGGATAGAGGATGAGGCGCAGCCGGTCGACGAGGTCCTCCCTCAGCAGGGTCGTCACGAGCTCGCCACTGCCGAAGACGTGGACCTCGCCGAACCGGTCCTTGAGCGCTCGCACCTCGGCCGCGACGTCCCTCAGCACCGTGGTCGCCTCCCACGACGGGTCGGTCAGGGTGCGCGAGACGACGAACTTGGGCACCGCGTTGAACTTCGTGGCGATCGGGTCGTCGTCGCCGTGGCCCGGCCAGTAGCCGGCGAAGATGTCGTACGTCCTGCGACCGAGCAGCAGCGCATCGAGACGCTGGACGTCGGCGCCGATCGCCTCGCCCGATTCGTCGTCGACGTAGGCCCCCTGCCAGCCGCCGAGCGCGAAGCCGCCCTCACGGTCCTCGCCGGGCCCGCCCGGCGCCTGGTAGACGCCGTCGAGGGTGGTGAAGAGGTCGACCTGGATGATTCCCATGGTGTGGTCCTTCGGCGTGCTCCGGCGACATCCGGGGTGCACATCCTCGCGTGAGGAAATCCGGCCGTCAACCCTTCCCGGTGGGCGACCGCCCGTCCGCGCCCACCGGTCGCGATGCTCCGCGCCACCCAGCCGGAGTGCTGGGCGCCGGGCCTGGCGGAGTCGGAGCGCTCCTTCCCGCACGTTCCGCCTCCATCGCCTGCCCTGTCACGGGAGTGGACCGGTCCCCTCGACCGGCCCGCCGCGATCCCTGCCGCCGTGCGGGCCACCACCAGGACCATGTCGGGTGGACCAGAGCCCGAGCCCGAGCCAGAGCCCGAGCCAGAGCCCGCACGTGCCCGGCGTTCCTGGACGCCGTGCTGGTGGCGCCGGGACGAGACGACCTGGCCTCCCCGGCCCGGTGGGCGGGGCGTCAGGGTGGGGGCCGTGGGACTTCGTGCGCCGCTGCGCGTCCGCGGGGAACTCGTCGAGCGCGTCGGCGGCCCGGGACTCCGTCATCCACCCGTGCAGCAGCTCGGTCACGACATGAGGGTGGAGCGCCTCCGCCGTCGGGCGCCGGTGCCGGCGGCTGGACCGGTCCGTCGGCGCGGCGACCACCTCGGGTCACCCGTGGACGTCCGAGGTCTCCTCCTCGAGGTCGTCGAGCACCCACTCCGAGAGCTGTCCGGCAGGGACGACGACCGTGCCGGCCCGCAGCTGTTGTGCTGCGTGGGGCGACAGGGGCTCCTCGGCGGTCTCGGCGTGGTAGGTGGCCAGCGCCGCGGTGTAGCCGGCGGCCAGGGCCTCGCTCCATGCCCGGTGACCGGCGTAGCCAGGGTGGCCGGGATCGGGGCTGCGCAGATCGAGCCATCGTGCCGGCTCCGGGGGATGGGGGATGGCGGGCATCAGGCGCTGGTGCAGGGTCCAGGTGACGTCGGCCCAGCGACCGGCGGGGGTGACCACCATGGGGTAGTAGGTGGCGATCCATCGGGTGGGGGAGTGGGGGTGCAGCTCGACGGCCAGAGCCCCGGAGGCAGAGGTGTTCATGCCTTCTTCCTGTGCACGGTGGGAGGGTGGTGGCGGCCGGGGGCTGGACCGCCCCGCCGGGCCGGAAGGGACCCCGACGGCGATGCTCCAGAGTAGGCACTGCACCGACGACGATCGAGGCAGGCTGAGCAATATGACGACGACCGGCCTGTCCGGCCATCCGCAGCGGGGCGCCCCGCTCCGCGGCTCCGGCGATGGCCCGGCGTTCCCGCCCGTGGTGGCGCCTGTCACACCTCGGGCGGGTACTCCTCCGGCCGCAGATCGCGGCTGTAGGGGATGCTGCTGCCGGGGATCAGGTAGTTGGCGGCCCGGACGAGGCTGTCCCGGTGCAGGGGTGGGAGGTAGAGGGCGTGGTGCAGGTAGGCGTCGGCCTCCAGCTCGGCGACCTCCCCGCCCAGGAGCTCGTACGTCTGCCACAGGTCGTGCACTGCCAGACCGGCACCGGCGATCGCGGTACGTATCAACCGGGCCTGTGCTCTGGCGATCGCCCGATCGTCCATGTGATCCCTCCACCCGCCGGTACCAGCGTAGTCGGGGGCGGCGGTCGTCGACGGGGTGGGCGCATGGTCTTCGGCGCACCTGGTTCCCGCGCCCGGAGGCCGGGCGGCCGATCGGCGGGCCCTCGGCATGGATCCCGGTGGGCGTCGCCCGACCTCCAGCGACAGGCAGTGCCGCCACAGGCTGCGGCTGACCGGGGCAGGAGGGCGGGGCGCCCAGCAGCACGTCTCGAGGGGCGTCAGCTGCTGAGGCAGTCGTGGACGAAACCGCGCAGCCACTGCTGGGCGGGGTCGTTGGCGCGCTGGGGCGTCCAGGCCATCGACACCGTGAACCGCGGCATGGTGATCGGCGGCTCCGAGAGGGTGAGGCCGGTGGCGGCGGCGAAGGCCTGCCCGGCGTGGCGGGGCAGGGTGACGACCACGTCGGCGGTCTTCAAGGGGGTCAGGGCTCCGGCGAAGTGGGTGGTGGAGCCGATGATGCGCCGGCGCAGCCCGCGGCCCTCGAGCAGGTCGTCGACGATGCCGCGCCGGCCGTCGTAGGAGACCAGCAGGTGGGGCAGTGCCAGGTAGTCCTCCAGCGACAGAGGAGTGCCCAGGCCCAGGCGCTCCCCGTCGTAGAGGCAGGCGTACCCGGAGCTGAACAGCTCCTCGCGCGGGAAGCTCTCGGCCGGCCCGGGCAGCGCTCCGATGGCCAGGTCCACCGAGCCCTCGGTGAGCAGGGACTCGACGGTGTAGCGGTTGGACTGGCGCACCAGCACGGACACCTGCAGGCCCTGCCCCTGCAGGCGCTTCAGCATCGGCGGCAGCACGTGGGCCTCCACGTCGTCGGACATCGCCAGCACGAAGGTGCGGGTGCTCTCGCGCGGGTCGAAGACGGCCTCCTCGAACAGCACCCCGGCCAGTTCCCGCAGCGCCCACCGGATGCGCGGGGCGATCTCCTGCGCCTTGGGCGTGGGGGCCATCCCGTCCTTGGTGCGGATGAACAGCTCGTCGTCGAAGAGCCGGCGCAGCCGGCCCAGCGCGGCACTGGCGGCGGCCTGGCTGATGCCCAGCACGTGGGCGGTGCGCGTGACGTGGCGCTCGCGCATGAGGACCTCGAAGGTGACCAGCAGATTGAGGTCCACACCCCGGAAATCACGCTCGTCGATGTTCATCATCGCCCATATTAGTTTCCCTTTTGATGAGGGGAAGGGGACACTTCTTCCCATGACCTCCGTACGTGCTGCGGTCGTGCAGGCGGGCTCCGTCCTGTTCGACACCGCGGCCACCGTGGCCAAGGCCGAGCACTGCATCCGGGCAGCCGCCTCCTCCGGCGCTGAGCTCATCGTGCTGCCCGGGGTGTTGCCGGGCGGCCACCCCACGGGCCTGGACTTCGGGATCACCGTGGGGTCCCGCTCGGCCGCAGGGCGGAAGCTGTTCCGCCGCTGCTTCGACGCGGCCGTGACGGTGCCGGGGCCCGGGACGCAGCTCCTGGCCGCGCTGGTCGGCGGGGGGTCCGCCATCGTCTCCCCGCGGGGGGCGGTGCTGGCCGGTCCGTTGCGCGGCGCCGAGGGCGTGCCGGGGGCCGAGGCGGACCTGGACGAGGTGACCCGGGCGAAGTCCGACCTCGACACCGTCGGGCACTACACCCGCCCCGACGTCTTCACCCTCACCGTGGACGGAACCCCCCGATCCGCCGTCCGGTCCGGCGGCGCCCCACCGGGGCGGGCGGGCTGGGGCGCGCCCGGCATTCCCGGAGGCGCCGCCTCCGCCCCCGCTCGGGCGCAGCGTCCGAGCCATCCCTGCGAGCACTCACCCCGAGGACACCATGAGCAAGCCTGACCACAGCAATGACCAGCCGGCCCAGCCCAAGCGCACCTTCTTCCGGCGGTTCGACGACTTCGCCATGCGCTTCTACGGCCCCGCCGCCCGCAGCCCGCGGAACCTGCGGGGCCAGGACCGGCCGAGCGAGCAGACCAGGCAGTGGTACCAGAACCTCCAGCAGGACTACGTCATGGACAAGGACGCCTCCGGCCGCACCTACCTGCGGCCCCGCCGCCCCGAGGACGGCCCCGCCGCCCCGCCGAACCCGCGGTGACCACCACGACCACCCCGCCGAACCGCCGGGGGCCCCAGGGCCCCGGCGGAACAGGAGGTCGCGCGGCAGTTCGCACCGGCTCCCGGAGTCGCGAGGTCCTGCTGTCCGTGCTCCTCCGGGTGCATGAGGAGAAGCCCCTGGTGCACGCTGCGTTATTGATGCACTGATAGTGCAGTATGATGCACTCATGGACGAGAGCACGACGACCCTGGCGGCGGCCATCGGCGCCCGGGTCAAGCAGGAGCGGCAGTCCCGGCACTGGACCCTGGACCGACTGGCCGAGGCCGCCGGGGTCAGCCGCCGGATGGTGGTCAACGTGGAGCAGGGGGCGACGAACCCCAGCGTGGGAACCCTCCTGCGGATCAGCGACGCCCTGGGGGTCGGGCTGCCGGCGCTGGTGGAGCCACCGCAGCCCAAGCCGGTGAAGGTCACCCGGCGCGGTGAGGGGGCCGCCCTGTGGAGCAGTGACTCCGGCGGCCGCGGGATCCTCGTGGCCGGCACCGAACCGCCGGACGTGGTGGAGCTCTGGGACTGGACCCTGGGACCTGGCGACCGGCACGGCAGCGAGGCCCACACCCCGGGCACCAAGGAGCTCCTGCAGGTCCAGCAGGGCACGATCACGGTCCAGGTCGCCGAGCAGTCGATCGTCCTCGAGGCCGGCGACGCGGTCTCCTTCCCCGGGGACGTCGTCCACGCCTACGCCAACCCGGGGACCGGGACGGCGCGGTTCAGCCTGACCGTCTACGAGCCGGGCGTGGGCTCGGGACACCACCCGGAGGTCCCCGGTGCCTGAGCCGATCGTGCTGGAGCAGGTCCTCGACGGCGGCCGTGTCGACGCCGCGGTGTTCGCGCTGTGCCCGGACTACCGTGCCGTGCTGCTGGCCGTCGACGGGCTCGTGCCGGGCCCGAGCGACGAGGCCGGTGAGGAGCTGCTGCGGACGGCCGAAGCCGCCGCCCGCCGCGCGCTGGACGACCGGCCGGTGGAGCAGCTGCCGCACGTGGCCGCGTGGCGGGAGGTCTACCGCGCGTTCGGGGCCAAACCCCAGCGCACGCGCAACAGCCTGGAGGCCCTGCTGCGCCGGACGGCCTCCGGGCTGCCCCGGGTCAACCGGCTGACCGATCTCTACAACGCGGTCTCGGTGCTGCACCAGATCCCGCTCGGCGGGGAGGACCTGGCCCGCTACCGAGGTGCGCCCCGGCTGCTGCGGGCCACCGGCGAGGAGCCCTTCGACACCGTCGCCGGCGGCGAGGCGGTGATCGAGCACCCCGAACGGGGCGAGGTGGTGTGGTGCGACGAGGCCGGGGTGACCTGCCGGCGCTGGAACTGGCGCCAGGGCCGCCGCACCCAGCTGCGCGAGGACACCACCACCGCTCTGTTCGTCCTCAACGCCCTCCACCCCGTGACCGACGAGGCACTGCACGCCGCCGCCGAAGACCTCGCCGCGCACCTGGAGCGGCTCGGTCCCGACGTGCGGATCGCCCGCCGCCTGTTCACCGCCGGCACGACCTTCGACCAAGGAGACTGACATGCTCATCCACCCCTCGGGGCCCATCCCCGGTGGCCGGCGCACCCGGGGGAGTCGGCCATGACCCCCCGTTCCCCCTCCACCGCCGGGGTGCCCCCCTGGGGGCTGGCCGTGGCGGCGATGCTCTCGATCCAGCTCGGCTCGGCCCTGTCCGTGGGCCTGATCTCCACGGTGGGCCCGGCCGGCACCGCCTGGCTGCGGCTCAGCGCCGGAGCACTGATCTTCCTGGCCCTGGCCCGCCCTCCGCTGCGCGATGTCCGCCGGTCCGACGTGCCGGCGCTGCTGGGTCTGGGCGTCACCACCGGGGTGATGACCACCGGGTTCCTCGCCGCGATCGAGCGCATCCCGCTGGGCACCGCCGTGGCCATCGAGTTCCTCGGCCCGCTGACCGTCGCCGCCGTGCGCACCCACAGTCCCCGAGCGCTCGTCTGGCCCGCCCTGGCGCTGGTCGGCGTCGTCCTGCTCACCGAACCGTGGCACGGTGCGATCAACCTCGCCGGCGTCGGCTTCGCCGCGCTGGGCTCCGTCGGGTGGGGCGTCTACATCCTGCTCACCCAGCGGATCGGCGACCGCTTCACCGGCATCGGCGCGCTGTCCCTGACCGTGCCCATCGCGGCCGCCACGGCCGCGGTCATCGGCATCCCGCAGGCCGCCGGGCACATCACCCCCGGCGTCCTCGCCGCCGCGGCCGGGCTCGCCCTGCTGCTCCCCGTCCTGCCGTTCGCCCTAGAGATGCTCGCCCTGCGCCAGATGACGCCCACCGCGTTCGGGACCCTGATGGCCCTGGAGCCTGCCTTCGGCGTGCTCCTGGGGCTGCTCGTGCTCCACCAGCAGCCCTCGGCCACCCAGATCGCCGGCATCCTGCTCGTCGTCCTCGCCGGGGCGGCCGCACAGCGCGGCGGCCGCCGCCCACGGTCCGCCGAACCCACCGAGGTCCACGCCGCCCTCGACCCCATCGGCTAGGGGAGGCCCCCCGTTGCCGCCGGGGCGGCCCCATCCCGGCGGGGAGGGCTGCCGCCCTGGCTGCCGCCGTCGACCACGACAGGAGATGACACGATGTTCACCGGCTTGAGCGCCTTCCCCCTCACCCCGCTCGCGCACGATGCGGTGGACGAGGCCGCCTTCGTGCGCCTGGTCCAACGGCTCGCGGCGGCGCAGGTGGACTCCATCACCGTCCTCGGATCCACCGGCTCCTACGCCTACCTGAGCGCCGAGGAGCGGAGCCGCGTCGCCCGACTGGCGGTCGAGCACGCCGGGAACATCCCGGTGGTCGTCGGTGTCGGGGCGCTGCGGGCCTCGCACGTGCTCACCAACGTCGAGCAGGCGCAGCACGCCGGGGCGTCGGGGGTGCTGCTGGCGCCGATGACGTACCAGCCCCTCACCGACGACGACGTGGTGGAGCTCTTCCGCACCGTCACCCAGAACACCGCGCTGCCGGTCGTCGTCTACGACAACCCGGGCACCACCCACTTCGCCTTCAGCACCGAGCTCTACGGGCGCATCGCGGAACTGCCCGGTATCGCCTCCATCAAGATCCCCGGCGTCCCCGCCGACCCGCGGCGCGCACGAGCACGGCTCCAGGAGATCCGAGCGGTGATCCCGGACCACGTGACGATCGGGGTCTCCGGGGACGCCACGGCGGCCGCCGGACTGGCCGCCGGCTGCGATGCCTGGTACTCGGTCATCGCAGGCACCCTGCCGGCCCTGGCGCTGCGCATCACCCGGCCCGCCCTGGCCGGGCGAACCGACGAGGCGGCGGCCGAGTCTGAGCGGCTGGCACCGCTGTGGCAGCTCTTCGCCGAGTTCGGGAGCCTGCGGGTCGTGGCCGCCGTCGCCGAGCGGCTGGGACTGGCTCCGCGGGGGTGCCTGCCGCTGCCCATCCAGGGGCTGGACGAGCAACGGCGCGCCCGCGTGGCCGGGGTCGTCGACGACCTCGGGCTCGACCAGCACTGAGGCCGGGGTTCCCGGCCCGGACAAGTGCTGGAGCAACGTCGCCGCGCTGCGTCCTGGCCGCGGAACCTGCGTCTCGTCGGTCGTCGCCGTCGTGGCCGCCCCGGGCCCCGCAGAGCGCCCTGTGGCGGGAGCTCCGCCTCCACCGGTCCGTGACAGCGGCTGCCTGCCACAGGCCGGTCAGCGCAGACGCTGTCCGTCCCCGAGCTGGCGCAGGATGTGGGCCGCGTCGTAGTACCGGTGTTCCTCCACGACCTTGCCCTCGGCCCCGAAGCGGCAGAAGAACGCCACCGGGAGCCGCAGCCGGCGTCCGGTCGGCGGCAGCTTGCCCGTGGCGAGAACGAGCGGCCCGGCGTGCACGCCGGAGATCGTCATCTCCGCGGCCACGCAGTCCTCGTCGACGACCACGCGGACCAGCTCGCTCGTCACGTCGGGCATCGCGGTCATGTAGGCCCGGGTGTCGTCCTGGACGGGTTTGCGTCCCTGCAGCGGCTCCGGGTAGGAGGGGTGGACGACCAGGGTGTCCTCCGCGTAGAGGGACGCGACGCCCACGGCGTCGTGGGCGTTGAAGGCCTCCGACCACTGCCGCATGGTCTCCCGATGTCCTGCCGGTGCTGTGGTGGTCACGGTGGCTGCTCCCTGTCCTGACGGCCTGCGCGATACGGGGTTCTCCTCGACGGTAGGAGGCGGGAACCGCGCGCTTCAAGCACGTCATCGGATGTTGTCCTGGCCGACGTCTGCGTGACACTCGTGGCGCCTGCGTGACGCGGCAGCTGGGGCTCCCCGGGCGCGGCGCCGGGCGGGAGCGCATCGCCCGGTGCGATGCGGCGGTGTGGTGGTCGGCAGGCAACAGCTTCTGCCTGTGCGGACTGTGCCCGGGCCCCGGTCCAGCGTGCTCGCCGGCTAGCCGAGCACTGAGGCCAGGTCCAGGGAGGGCAGGTCCGGGGCCTCGAGGTCGGGCCGGGCGAAGTAGGCCGGGTACCGGGTGCCGGAGCGGTTGAGCCAGGCCGTGCGCATCCCGGCGGCACGGGCCCCGTGGACGTCCCACGGGTGCACGGCCACCAGCAGCATCCGTTCCAGCGCGGTGCCGCACCGAGCCGCGGCATACTCGTAGGCCGCCCGGGCCGGCTTCCAGGCCGGGGCGTCCTCCACGCTGAGCAGACGGGAGAAGCGCTGCCGGATCCCGGCTCCGGTGAGCAGCGTGTCGGCCACCGTCGTCGCACCGTTGCTCAGCGTCACCAGCTCAGCCGCCGAGTGCAGGGCCTCGATGCCGGGCACCACGTCGGGGTGGACCTCCAAGGTCGTGAGCGTGCCCATGATCGACTCCACGGCCGCCGCCACGGACGGCACGCCGTCCTCCGCCAGGAGACGGGACAGGCTGTCCCGGGCGATGTCGGCGAAGGCGGTGCTGCCCCCGGCGGCGGTGGCCGCGAAGCCGTCCCGGAGGATCCCGGCGAACCAGGTGGTCGCCAGGTGCTCCGGAGCCCCGGCGGCGGCGAACGCCGGCCCCAGGGGCGCCATGTCGGACAGGGTCTCGTTGACGTCGAACACGATCACATCCACAGCGCTGGCCACGGTCCCACCTCGTCGTCTCCTCGCGGGCCCCGCACGTCGTGGCGGGTCGGTGTGCCCGAGCCTACGCGTCCTTCACCTCGGTCCCCGGGCCCTCTCCTGCATGTCCACCACCACGGCGGGACCGCCGGCATCGTCGGGTCCCCCACGGCCGCCCGGCGGGGCGCGACCGTGGGGCTGGCCGCACCGGCCCGCACCGGCCCGCACCGGCGGGGACTGCCTGTGGACCGGGTGCGTGCCCTCCAGGACCCTGGTGGCCGCCGCCCGCGGCGACCGCCGCACCGCGGCCACGGGCGGGAACGACTACGACGCCGTCCGCGCCAGCGAGGTCGTCCTCGAGGTCGCCTTCACCGATCCGGAGATCGCCGCGGTGGGCCTGACCTCCGCCGACGGGCCGGGCACCACCGTCCGCACCGCCGACCACGTCCACCTGGACCGGGCGATCACCGAGGACGACGCTGCCGGCTCCACCCGGCTGGTCCTCGACCCCAAGGGGAGGATCCTGGGCGGCACCGTCGCGGGGCCCCGCGCCGGGGAGTCGATCGGGGAGCTCGCGCTGGCCGTCCACCGCGGTCCGTCCACCGGGGACCTGGCCTCGGTCACCCGCCCGTACCCCACCTGCGACGACGGGATCTGGAACGCGGCTGCGCTGCACGAGCAGGCCGGGAAACGGCTGCCATGGTCTGCGGTCGGGGTGGCCGGGCCCGCGGGGTCGTGACGAACACGGTCGCCGTGACGGAACAGCGAGTGTCTCAGCGGCTGGTCGGCGACCAGTCGCAGGAGCTGGTGGAACCGCTGATCCCACCGCCACGACGACTGCAGCGCCACCACGATCACCGGGCGGGCGGCTCGGGCCGTCACGGTCGTCTGCGGCCGCCGACCGCCGCGCAGGAACTGCTGCGTCCCTCTCCAAGACCCGCGTCGACTCCGTCTCAATCGATCTCCCGGTCTGCCTTCAGACCCCGCAGCAGCACGTCGAGGGCAGCTTCGAAGTCCTGCTCCTCCATGGCGTCCCGCTCGGTCGAACTGCCGGCGATCGACGTCCGAGTCTGCTCGGCTGCGACCCAGCCCAGGGTGAGGCGGACCAGGGCAAGCGCACCGCGGCGGGCGTCGTCGTCATCGAGGCCGACCGTGCGGAGCAGTGCTGCGAGTTCCGAGGTGGGAGCAAGTGCCTCGGGCGCCACCGCATGGGCGACCGCAACGACATCTGCGCCATCACGCACCTGGAGGATGGCCCGGCGCAGTGCGCGCACCATCTCGGCGGGGCTCTCCTTTCCCGCCACGGGCTGGAGCATGCGCTCTGCGAGGGTCAACAGCAGCGTCTGCTTGTCAGCCACGTGCCAGTACAGTGCCCCTGGCTGCACGCCCAGTTCCCGGGCCAGCCGGCGCATCGTCAGATCCCCCAGCCCGTAGGTGCGCAGCAGCTCCCACGCCGCGTCGACCACGGCGGTGCGGGTAAGGGCCACGGGACGCCTCCTCTCGAACGCGGGAACCGGTCCAGTCTATGGCGGGCCCCGGCGGCTGCCCTGGCGACGGAGGACATGCGCGGAGCACGTTGACACCGGTTTGAACACTGTTCAATAATTGAACGGTGTTCAATGAGCTTCCGGCCTGGCCGACGCTGTTCTGGGGGGCCGAGCCCTCGCCCCGGGCGAGCGCGCAGGGGGGCGGCTCGTGGCAGGCCGAGGGAAGGTGACGGTGCGAAGAGTCCTGGGCCGTCCTGTGGACGACCAGACGCGGTGCGTCCACTACCGCACGGCGCTGGACGTGGTGGCGATCAGGTTCCGGTGCTGCCAGGAGTTCTACCCCTGCCACCTGTGCCACCAGGAGAGCGCGGGGCATGCGGCGGTGCAGTGGCCGATCGAGGAGTACGGCACCGCGGCGGTCCTGTGCGGGGTCTGCAAGGCAGAGCTGGCGATCAACGAGTACCTGGCGGTGGACGCCTGTCCGCGGTGCGCGGCGCCGTTCAACCCGGGATGCCGCTCCCACGCCCAGCTGTACTTCCAGGCGGAAGCCCAGTAGGACTCCCACCGGCGCGCACCCGTGCCGGTGACCACCCCCTGGAGAAGAGGATCCACGAGGTGTCGATCAAGCACTCGACCGGGAGGCCGTCGCGCCGCGAGAAGCCCGTGGCATCCCCGGCGCCGTCGGGGCCCGGGCGCCGGGGCATCGAGCTGTCGGGGGTGTCCGTCACCCGGGAGGGCACCGAGGTGCTGGCCGGGATCGACCTGGTCCTGGAGGAGCACCGCATCGCGGTGATCGGGCTCAACGGCTCGGGCAAGTCCACCCTGGTGCGCCTGCTCAACGGGCTGCTGCTGCCCGACCGCGGCACGGTCCGGGTGGGGGACCTGACCACCGCCGAGGACGCCAAGGCCATCCGCCGGCAGGTCGGGTTTGTGTTCCAGCACCCGGAGAACCAGATCGTGATGCCCCAGGTGGCTGAGGACATCGCCTTCGGGGTCAAGAACCTGGGCCTGCGCGGGGACCGGCTCACGGCCCAGGTCGAGGAGATCCTCCACCGCCTGGGCATCGCCCATCTGCGGGAGCGGGAGTCCTACGCGCTGTCGGGCGGGGAGAAGCAGCTGGTGGCCCTGGCCTCGGTGCTGGTCATGGACCCGGCCACCATCGTCTTCGACGAACCGACCACCATGCTCGACCGGCGCAACCGCCGCCGGCTCCAGGCCACCATCGAGACCCTGGACCAGCAGGCCATCGTGGTCACCCACGACCTGGAGATGATCGGCGACTACGACCGGGCCCTGGTCGTGCACGAGGGCCGGATCGCCCTCGACAGCACCCCGGCCGAGGCCGTGGAGTACTACTGCGAGCTCAGCGACCGATGAACAACGCTCAGCGCACCAGTCCCCTGAGCGGCATCGGCGCCGGGTACAAGTTCGCCGTGCTCTTCCTGGCCAGCCTCGCCCTCTACGCCACCGCCCACCTGGGCGCCCAGGTGGTGGCCTGCGCTGCGGCCGTGGTCGCGGTGCTGCTGACCCGCACCCCGGTGGCCCGACTGGGGCGGATGCTGGGCGGGCTGGTGCTGATCGTCGGGATCGTCGTCGCCACCTTGGTGCACACCACCGGCTGGGAGGCTGCCGCGGTGGCGGGCCTGCGGCTGCTGAGCCTGTGCCTGCTGGCCTGCGCGGTGACCCTGTCCACCCCCTTCAGCGCGATGCTGGCCCTGTTCCAGATCCTCCTGGCCCCGACCCGGCACCTGGGGGCCAACCCGGCGCAGATGAGCCTGGCGCTGTCGATGACCGTGCGGTTCATCCCGCAGATCCGCACCCAGTACCTGCAGATCCGCGAGGCACAGTTCGCCCGCGGACTGCACCACCACCCCGTGGCCGTGCTCGTGCCGCTGCTGGTGCGCACCCTGGAGTCCGCCCAGGAGATCGCGGCCGCCATCGACGCCCGCTGCTACGACTCCACCCCGCCGGCCCGGGCGACCGCCCCACCCGCCGCCGACTGACCCCTGACCCCTCTCCCGAAGGAGCCCCCGTGCCCGCCCAGAACCCCCAGAGCACCCAGAACACCGTCCTCGTGGCGCTCTTCGCCGCCCTCATCGCCGCCTTGGGGCTGGTGCCCCCGATCACCGTCGGGATCATCCCGGTGCCCCTGACCCTCCAGACCCTGGGGGTGATGCTGGCCGGGGCGCTGCTGGGGCCGGTCCGGGGCATGCTGGCCGTGGTCGTGCTGGAGGTCCTCGTGCTGGCCGGGCTGCCGCTGCTGGCGGGAGGCCGCGGCGGGCTCGGGGTGCTCCTGGGCCCCACCGGGGGCTACCTGGCCGGGTGGATCCCGGCCGCACTGGTGATCGGTCTGCTGGTGAAGCACTGGGCGATCCGCCGCCCCGGCACGACGGCCCGGTTCGCCGCCGTGCTGACCGCCACCGTGGTGGGCGGCATCGGGGTGATCTACGCCGTCGGCATCCCCTGGACCGCCGTGGTCACCGGCCTGCCCCTGTCCACCTCCGCGCTGGGCGCGCTCGTGTTCATCCCCGGGGACCTCCTCAAGGCCGTCGTGGCCACCCTGGTGGCCACCAACATCCACCGCAGCTACCGCCGCCTCCTGGGCGGGGTGCAGACGGCCGCCCGCTAGCTGTACCCGGTCACTGGGTTGGTTGCAGACGGCTGATCGGCGGGAGCCCACCGAGGGCGAGGACATGCCCTTTCCGGACCGCGTGTCGCGCTGGGCCGAGGAGCACCCTCCGGAGCCCGCCGTCGTCTGCGGGAGCGAGCGGCTGGGCCGGCGCGAGCCGCACGCCGCAGCTGCCCGGGCGCTGCTGCACGAACAGGAGCCGGCAGTGGGGCATCTGGTGGCGGTCGAGGTCAACGCGGCCTTCGCCGGGCAGGTGCCGGCCTGCGCGGGCTCGACGAAGCGGTGCTGAACGCCGACGGCGGTGCTCTGGCCCTCGCCCACGCCTGCGGCGGCTCCCGGGACCGGTGTCCGTGCTCCGCCTGCTCTCGCGGTCGCAGGCCCTGCCCGAGGCAATCCTGCTACTGGCGGTGATCAGCTCCGCCGGGGGCATCGGCACGGCGGCGGCCCTGTTCGACAAGGTCCCGCTCCGACGCAGCACACGCCCACCTGTCGTAGCCGGTGGTCGGCCGATGCCACGGTCCGACGCGGCGGGAAGGGCGCTCGACGACGCCGACCCGCCCGCCTGATCGTTCGGCTCCCTGGCGGAACCGGGGCCATGATCCTCCGGCGCAGCAGCGCCCCCGCCGATCCTCCGGTCTCGACCACGAGAACTCCCGGCCGGCACCGGTCCACCGGGGCGGAACCGGCGCAGCCGTCGACCGCGGGGTCTCGCCCGTGGCCGACGGCGACGGTCGCGGCGGACAACGAGGCCGGAAGGAGTGCCCGTGGGCACGGACGGACACACGGGCGGACGAGCGGAGAGGCAGCGGATGGTCGCGGGGCGGACCTGCCGCTCACGCGGCCCCGAGCTCACGCGGCAACGGGCGTCGGTCAAGCGCGCCCTCCACGAGGACAACAGCGCCCACCCCGGCGCCGAGGACCGGCGCGCGGAGCTGCTGCGGACCCTGCTCGGGTCGGTCGGGGAGCACGTGTGGCTCGAGCCCTCGTTCCGGTGCGACTGCGGCAGCCAGATCACGATGGGCAGCGGCGCCTGCGCGAACCACGACCGCGCGATCCTCGGCCGTGCCCATCACCACCGGCGACCTCGTCCTCTTCGGCCCGGGCGTGACCCTCGGTGCCCGCGCGGTGATCGGGGCGGGCAGCGTCGTGACGCGCGACGTGCCACCGGACGTGGTCGCCGCGGGCAACCCGTGCCGCGTGCTGCGGCCGATCACCGACGAGGACCGCGCGGCGTACCGGGCGACCTCCGGCGCGACGGGAGCCTGAGCCCGGCGCCCGTGCACGGCCTGGGAACCGTCCGGGGCCGGCCGGGACGGGTCGTCCAGGGGCGCTCGCGGGGGAGCCGGAGACACCCCGGAAGAACTCCCCGGCGTCGGCTTCGACCTGCACCGTGATCGTCTCGGACGGGGCCTCGGCCGAGGCGCCGAGGAAGGTCGTCGTGGCCACCGGAGCGGCCGGGCAGTTCCCGGCACCGCAGGCCCCCTGTTCACCGCCCGGCGTCGACTGCGCGGGGCCGGTCCGGGAGGCGGCTCCGGCGCCCGTCGGGGCGCGGGCCGTGGTGACCGCGCACCCCGGTCCGACATCCGTGGTCGTGCTCGTGGACCGTCCGCCGTCCGGGCCCGTGCTGGCGGCGACGCAGAACCCGCCCTCCGCAGGAGGAGGGAGGGTCTCGGCGGCCCAGCGTCCCAGACCGGTGCCCGGCGCCGCCGGGTCGCGGCGGCCTCCTCGCATCCAGCACCCGGCGGCGTACTCCTGCCCCGCCCGGTGGATCGACGAACGATGTGGCGGATCGCTGCCGCCGTTGCCGCCTCCCGTGCCCCATCGTGGGAGCGCAGGCACCCCCGACAGGCATCATGACCCGCGGTCCCCGGACCTCGCCCTTGACCGCCACCTGCTGCTTGGCGCTCCTCCCCGGCGCCGCCCTCGTCGTCCTCGTGGACGGCCGGTGGGCCGCGCTGATGGTCCTCTGCGGCCTGGTCCTGGCAGGGTCCGGGGCCCTGGGTGAGGAACGTGCCCGCCGGGGACAGCGCCTGGGCCTCGACGAACTCGCCGGTGCCCTCGCGCCGCGCGGCGAGGCCGTTCCTGCCCTGCACGTGCGCCGAGACCTCTCCGGCGTCCACTGGTCCATCGGCGCGCCGTCGATCGCCGCCGGGCCGCCGCAGCAGTGCTCGAGGAGCAGGCGCCCGGCCGGCATGTTCTCCTGGACGAGGTACGGCCCACTGCGGCCGTGTGCAGCTCGGGACGGCCGCGCCCACGGCGGGAAGCCCGCACCGGCCGCGCCGGTGTGCGGCGGCTCCGGTGAGCAGGCATCCTGTTCCAAGCCCCTCCGCCGTCGAAAGGACCCCCGTGCCCGTCCGCCCCGCCCTGACCGCCGACGTCCCCGCCCTGGCCGAGCTGGCCGCCGGCACCTTCCCCCTCGCGTGCCCGCCGCATCTGGGCGAGCGGGCCGTCGCGGCGTTCATCGAGGAGTTCCTCTCCACCGGCCGCTTCACCGAGTACCTGCAGGATCCCCACCGGGTGGTCCTCGTGGAGGACACCGGCGGGACGCTGCGCGGCTACGCGATGGTCGTGCTCGGGGACCCCGCCGATCCGGAGGTCGCCGGCGCGGTCGCCGCGCGGCCGGCGGCGGAACTGAGCAAGTGCTACGTCGCCGCCGAGCACCACGGCACCGGTGCCGCCGCACGCCTGATCACCGCGTGCACGAAGGCCGCCCGGGACCGCGGCGCCCGCGCGATGTGGCTGGGCACCAACCAGGACAACGCCCGCGCCATCACCTTCTACACCAGGCACGGCTTCACCGTCGTGGGGCGGCGGCGCTTCACGATCGGCGACCGCCAGGAGAACGACGTCGTCATGGAGCGCCCGCTCGTCCAGCCCTCGCGGACGAGAAGGGCCCCCGGCTCCGTCGACGCCGCCGAGGGCTAGCCCCCCGGCTCACCACGCACTGCTCCCAGCGGCCCCAGCGGCGTGGATCGGACGGCGGACCACCCGTCGTCGGAGGTCAGGACCGCGGCGTTGACGCGCAGGCCCTCCTCGGCGTACACGGACGCCGTGCGGCGCGTGGTGCCCACCACCGGCAGCACGGCCCGGCATCGCCGCGGGCCCGGGCGTCGACGGCGGACAATGGTGTTCCAGCCGACGAGAGGAACCCCGGAATGGACGTGGTCATCCTGCCCAGCGCCGCGGACGTCGCCGCGTACGCGGCCGACGTCGTCGCCGCCCGGATCGCCCGGGAACCCGACGCCGTGCTCGGCGTGGCCACGGGGTCCTCCCCGGTCGGGATCTACCGGGAGCTGGCCCGGCGCCGCAGGGAAGGGGAGCTGGAGCTCGCACGCCTCACCTGCTTCGCCCTGGACGAGTACGTCGGGCTCGCACCCGGCGACCCGCACAGCTACGCCGCGTACCTGGAGCGGGAGGTCGCCGGCCCCCTCGGCCTGCCGGCCGACCGCGTCCACGTGCCGGAGGGCTCCGGGGCGGACCTGGAGCAGGCCGCCCAGGCGTACGAGCAGGCGATCGCCGCGGCCGGTGGCATCGATCTGCAGATCCTCGGGATCGGCACCAACGGCCACATCGGCTTCAACGAACCCCTGTCGTCGTTGTCCTCCCGCACCCGGGCGCTGGCGCTGTCCGCCCAGACGCGCGCCGACAACGCCCGCTTCTTCGACCGTCCCGACGACGTGCCCACGCACTGCCTCACCCAGGGGCTCGGCACGATCCTCGAGGCGCGGCAGCTGCTGCTCGTCGCACAGGGGCAGCGCAAGGCGGCGGCCGTCGCCGCGGCGGTGGAGGGCCCCGTGGCGGCCCGGTGCCCGGCCTCGGTGCTGCAGTTCCATCCACGCACCACGGTGGTGCTGGACGAGGCCGCCGCGAGCGGGCTGACGCTCGGCGGATACCGCCGCCCCGACGTGGCCGGGAGGGGCGACGCGGAGCAGCAGCGGTCACTCGACGACCCGCCGTGCTCATGACCTTGCCGGCAACGGCTCCCACGGAGTCCTGAGGGCTCGACCGGTGAAGCGCAGAGGATCCGGGCGGTCCCCGGCAGGACAGGCCGCGGGCGGGAGGCGCCCTCGGGGTTCGTCGGCTGTTGGCCGCACCGTCACGCGGCGGAGGGCCGCCGGTCACCGAGGGCCTGCACGGTGAGGGCGCTCCCGATGCCTCGTGGAAGGACCTCCTCATGACCTTGTTCCTGCGCACCCTGACGGCCGGCGGCGCCGTCGCGGTCTCGCTCGCCGTCCCGCAGACGGCGGCGGCCGCCGAGGTCGAGCTGGGCGAGCCGCTGGCCCAGGCCCACGCCCACAACGACTACGAGCACGAGCGGCCGCTGCTGGACGCGCTCGAGCACGGGTTCACCTCCGTGGAGGCCGATGTGTGGCTGGTGGACGGCGAGCTGCGGGTGGCCCACGACTCCTGGGAGCTGGCCGACGCCCCGACCCTGGAGGAGGCCTACCTGGATCCGCTGGCCCAGCTCGTCTCTCCGAACGGCAAGCAGCTCTACCCGGGCTACGACGGGGACTTCCAGCTGCTCATCGACCTCAAGAGCGGCGGGGCGGACACCTGGGCCGCCGTGGAGGAGGAGCTGGCCGAGCACAGGAAGTTCATCACCCGCTACCAGGACGGCCAGATCAGGGACCGTGCCGTGGAAGCGGTCATCAGCGGCAACCGCCCCCTGGCGGACATGCAGGCCGCCGAGACCCGGTACTCCTTCTACGACGGACGCTCCACCGACCTGGGCCAGGGACTGGACCCGGGGCTCATGCCGCTGATCAGCGAGAACTGGACCAGGCTGTTCACCTGGCAGGGGGCGGGCGAGATGCCGGCCGCCGAGCGGGAGCGGCTCCGCGCCTACGTCGCGCAGGCCCACGGCGCCGGCTACCGGGTGCGGTTCTGGGCCACCAACGACCTCGCCGGCCCGGCCCGCGAGAAGCTGTGGACAGAGCTGCGCGCGGCCGGAGTGGACCACATCAACACCGACGACCTCGAAGGGCTCGAGGAGTTCCTCTCCGCACCTGCGAACTGAACCGGTTGCCGCGCCTCTCCCCGGCAGCCCCACCGACCGGGCCCGGGCGCCGGCCACGCACCACCGTTGCGAAGGCGTCCCCGGGCCTCCGTACGCGAACACCCCCCACCGATGAGGAGCACCTCCGTGTCCACCCCCCTCTCCCGCCGCGGCTTCCTGGGCACCGGTGCCGGCGCAGCCGCCCTGGGCTTCGCCTTCGCCGGCGCCGGCAGCCTGGCCCCCTTCGCCCGTCCGGCCAACGCCGCGACCCGCAACGCCGTCGGCTACGGCGCCCTGGTGCCCGACCCCAGGGGCATCCTGGCGCTGCCCGAGGGCTTTTCCTACAAGCTGCTGGCCCGCTCCGGGCAGACCCCCACCGCCGACGGCACCCACCCCTCCGACCCCGACGGCATGGGCGTGTTCGACGGCCCCGACGGCGGGTCCGTGCTGATCTGCAACCACGAGAACAGCGGCAGGGAACCGCACCCGGTCCCTGCCGTGGAGGGGCTGACCTACGACCCCGGAGCCGTCGGCGGCACCTCCACCCTCGTCGTGGACGCCGACGGGAACCGGGTCGACCAGTACACCTCGGTGGCCGGCACCAACAACAACTGCGCCGGCGGCATCTCCCCGTGGGGCACCTGGCTGACCTGTGAGGAGACCGAGGCCCGCGCCGGCACGGGCACCAACACCAAGGACCACGGCTACGTCTTCGAGGTCGACCCCACCGGTCGTGAGGCCAACCTCGGCAAGTCCGCGGTGCCGCTGAAGTTCCTGGGCCGCTACTCCCACGAGGCCGTGGCGATCGACCCGGCCACCACGCAGATCTACCTCACCGAGGACGCCTCCAACCCCAACGGCCTCTACCTGCGCTGGAGCCCGCCGTCCGGTTTCGTCCCGGGCAAGGACGCCCTGCGCACCCTCGCCCAGGCACCGGGCGGGGACACCGCCGGGCGGCTGCAGGCCATGCAGTGCTTCCGGGGCGACACGCCCATCCGCGACCTCTCCGAGGCCACCCGGATCGGGACCCGCTACAAGGTCCGGTGGACCGACGTCCCGGACCGCGACGCCCGCACCACCTCGGTGCGCAAGCAGCTCACCGACGACCAGGTCACCCGGGCCCGCAAGCTCGAGGGCCAGTGGTGGGCCGACGGCGGGGCCTGGTTCGTCTCCAGCTTCGCCCGCACCTCCGACGGGTCCGTCCACGAGCACGACGGCCAGGTCTGGCTCTACGACCCCGCCACGGAGACCGTCACGCTGAGCACCATCTTCGGGGTCAATCCGGACCCCGCCCAGGACGGGCACTTCGACGGGCCCGACAACATCACCGTGGCCCCGCAGGGCGGGCTGATCCTGGCCGAGGACGGCTCCGGGGTCTCCCACCTGGTGGGCGTCACCGACCAGGGCAAGTCCTACCCGATGGCGCGCAACGAGTACAACAACTCGGAGTTCTGCGGCCCGGCCTTCTCCCACGACGGGAAGTGGTTGTTCGCCAACATCCAGTCCCCCGGCTTCACCCTGGCCATCACCGGGCCGTGGACCCGCCCCTCCAACGCCGCCTCGGGCGGGGAGGCCCAGTGACGCGGTCCTGAGCCGGTCGCGGGCTCCAATCCCGCGTCGAGGGGCGGAGCCCGCGACGGCGGGGCGGCCCGTCCTTCCGTCGAGGTGGGCCCGGGAGAGGATCGGTGGTTCACGGGCCCCGACGGGTCCTCAGGAGCCGTGCGTAGAGGGCCAGATGGTCGTCGACCATGCGCTCGATGCTGAACCGCCGCTCCGCCGCGGCCCGCACGGCCGGCCGGTCCAGCGCGGCGGCGTCCACCAGCAGGGGGACCAGGTCCTCGGCGGTCTGCGCCAGGTAGCCGGTGGTGCCGACGTCGACGATCTCGGGGGCCGCGCCGCGGGAGGTGGCCACCACCGGGGTGCCGGTGGCCATGGCCTCGATCATCACCAGGCCGAAGGGCTCCGGCCACTGGAGGGGGTTGAGCAGAGCCGTCGCGCTGCCCAGCAGCTCGTACTTCTCCTGGCCACCGACCTCGCCGAGGAACTCCACGTCCGGGCCCAGCATCGGCTCGACGACGTCGTGGAAGTACCGCAGTTCGTCGGGCTGGCGCATCTTGGCGGCGATCTTCAGCGGGATCCCCGCCGCGCGGGCGATGACGATCGCCTCGGCTACGCCCTTGTCCGGGCACATCCGGCCCAGGAAGCACGCATACCCGCCGCGGCCCTGACCGACCGGGACGGCGGAGAGGTCCATGCCGTGCGGGATCACGGCGGCGACGCGCAGACCGGGGGTGCGGCTGATCTGGTCGCGGGATATGGCCACCAGCGCCGTGTCCGGGGCGGCCCGGCAGATGTCCTGCAGGTGCGGTGTCAACGGGCTGTGGAGGGTCGTCACCACCGGCACGCCGGGCGGGCGGTGCCGATAGAGCGGCCCGGCCAGGGTGTGGTCGTGGATCAGGTCGACCCCCGCCAGCCCCGCGTAGGCCCGGAGGACGTGACTGAGCTCCGACCCGGTGGCCCCGAGAGCAGCCGGGTCGGCGGCGTCCGTGCCGGGCAGCAGGGGCACGGGGCAGGTGCTGTCGGCAGCGGCGGCCAGCACCACGTCGTGCCCGGCCCCGGCGAAGCCGCGGGCCAGGGTGTCCACCACCACCTCGGTGCCCCCGTACCCGGTCGGCGGTACCGGGAACCAGGGGGCGACGACCAGGCCGATGCGCATCCGTGCCGCCCTACCCGACGAGCCGCCGAGGGCGTGGGCCGAGGCCTCCGGGACGCGGGGCCTCGTCGTCCGGGCCGGGACCGCGGCCCGTCGGGAGTCGATGTGCACCTTGCATGGCCGGCTCCTCTAGTGGCCCGGCGGGTGGGGGTAGCCCGGGCCGAGGGTCTCTTCCAGCCGGGGGCGGGGATCCCGCCGCAGCACCGTCCCCGGGGCGAGCCCGTCGATGGTGGCGGCGGTCCCCTCGGCCCGGACGGTGATGTGGGAGGTGGCGAGCCGGACGTGGTCCGCGCGGAAGGTGCCGAACTGCGCCGGCAGGATCGGGGCCAGGTGCACCTGCCCCCGCGGCAGGAGGGGGTCGAAGCGCAGCAGGGCCCGCATCAGCTGCACCGGTGAGGCCGCCGCCCAGGCCTGGGGGGAGCACGAGGTGGGGTAGGGCACGGGTTCGGTGTACTCCTGGCGGGAGAAGCCGCAGAAGAGCTCCGGCAGCCGCCCGCCGAAGTGCTCCGCCGCGGCGAACAACCCCTGCGCCACGCGGGCGGCTTCCTCGACGAAGCCGTAGCGCATCAGGCCGGTGGCGATCAGGGTGGTGTCGTGCGGCCACACCGAGCCGTTGTGGTAGCTCACCGGGTTGTAGGCGCCCATGTCCGAGGCCAGTGTCCTGATGCCCCAGCCGGTAAACATCTCGGGCGACATGAGCCTCTCCACCACCCGGGGGGCCTTCTCGACGTCGACGATGCCCAGCCACAGGCAGTGCCCCATGTTGGACGCGCAGGCGTCGACCGGGCGCTTGTCCTTGTCCAGGGCCACGGCGAAGTAGCCCCTGTCCGGCAGCCAGAACCGCTCGTTGAACTCCTCCTTCAGCTCCGCGGCGCGCCGGGTCCAGGTCGCGGCGCCCTCCTGGTCGTCCAGCTGCGCGGCCAGCACCGCCCGTCCGAGGTAGGCGCTGTAGACGTAGGCCTGCACCTCGCACAGGGCGATGGGAGGCTCCGCCAGGCGTCCGTCGGCGAAGTTGATCCCGTCCCAGGAGTCCTTCCAGCCCTGGTTCAGCAGCCCGTGCTCGTTGTGGCGGGCGTACTCCACGAAGCCGTCGCCGTCGCGGTCCCCGAACTTCTCCACCCACTCCAGGGCCCGGTCGGCGTGCGGCAGCAAGGAGTCGAGGATGTCCCCGGCCAGGCCCCACCGGCTCACCTCGGCCATGAGGGACACGAACAGGGGGGTGGCGTCCGCGGTCCCGTAGTAGGCCTGGCCGCCCCCCATGGCCAGGCCCGCGCTCGCACCGAGGCGCACCTCGTGCACGATCCTGCCCGGTTCCTCCTCGGTGTCCGGATCGATCTTCTCCCCCTGCAGGGAGGCCAGCGTCTGCAGGGTGCCCGTTGCCAGGGCGGGGTCCACGCACAGCGCCATGTAGGAGGACAGCAGGGAGTCCCGGCCGAACAGGGCCATGAACCACGGCGCGCCGGCCGCCACGGCCACCCGGTCGGGGTGCTCGGCGTCGAAGATCCGCAACGAACCGAGATCGGCCTGGCTGCGGGTCAGGACGTTCTCGACGTTGCGGTCGGTGACCGACAGGCGCGGGACGTCCTCCTCCCACGCGGCGTAGCGGCGAGCCGCCTCGTGGTGCACCGTTCCACCCGCCCCGGTGAACGGGTTCTCCGGCGCCACCCCCTCGACCAGCGGGGTGCAGACGACGCGAGCGGACCAGGCGCCGCGCGCCGGCACCTCGGTCTCGAAGACCACGGCGTTCTCCTGCATCGCCGCCCCGGACGCGCTGATCACCACGCCCCGGCGGTAGCCCTCGCGGACGGCTTCCAGCTGCAGCTCCTCCGGGCGGATGTGCCGGTTGCGGTCCGTGAACGAGGCGGTCCTGCCGCCCTTCACCTCGAAGAGGTCGGCCAGGTCCGCGTCCACGCCGATCTCGATCCGGCACGCCACGGGCCGCTGGGAGAAGTTGCGCACCCGGATGTCGTTGCGCAGCCCAGGACCGACGTGCCGCTCCTGCTCCACGACCAGGGCGCCGTCCGCGACCCCGTCCAGCCGCCTCGGCCGGCCCACGAACAGCGCCCGGTAGGGTTCCAGGCTCCGCCCCGTGAGCGGCTCCAGCGGCATGCCGTTCACGGTGAGCAACCAGCGGGAGAGGATGCGGGTGTCCTGGTAGAAAGCTCCCTGGGCCTGCCCAGGATGGATGTCGCCGCTCTGGGTCGAGATGCAGAACGAGGAGCCCTCCACGACGGTGACCGCGTCCGGGGCCGACGTGCCCGCCGCAGTATCCGCGTTCCACGCGCTCATCGCCGCCACCCGCTGCCCAGCCGGCCCTCCGGGTGCGCTTCCCCGATGGCCCCGGCGTGCCGACGGCGTGAGGTTGCCCGGAGGCTCGGCGGCGCCGCAGGGGTACCGGCCGTCCCGGCCACGACCGTCGTCATTCGCCCCATGCTGCGGTCTGCCTCTCCCGAGAACGCGGCGGGAGCCGGGTCCGGAACCCCTGTGACATCCGGTGCGGGTCCGCCGTCGTGCCGTCCACGATCCCGACCTCCGCCGGCGGGCGCAATGCTCCTCCGGCGTGTGCGGGGGATTGTTATGAAGCCCTGACTGGTGCGGAGGCCATCGCCGACCCGGGCGGCCCGGTCAGCGCATGTCCCGGGGCCCCGCCCCGGTCGGCGGCGCTCCCCCGGAGCGCCGCCCGGCCCCGTCTGCCCGGGGCAGGAGGGCCGAGGGGCGGAGCCACCGGGGCGCTCCGCGTCGCTGACCTCGTCCGGCGGGGAGCGCGGATCGTCCGCGGACGGACGTGCCCCACCCGGGGCGGCCCGGGGCTGTGATCCGCACGGATCCGCTCCCCGGCACCCCGGACCGGAGGTCGCGGGCGAGGAGCCCGATCGCGGTCGTTCCGTGCAGCTGGGCCTGGTGGAGATCCACGGTGAGCCTCGCGTCGGGGAAGGCGGTGCGGGCCTGCTCCACCAGTGATGGCAGGACCGGCTGGTGGGCTTCGGTCAGCGTGCCGGTGACGGCCAGGGTCACGTGCCTCCCGTCGGGGGCGACCTGGACGAGGACCGAGAGCTTGGGCGTCATGGGCGGGTTCCTTGTCCTGGTGGGCGCCGTGCGGCCCTGGGCGTCGGGGTGCTGGGCACGAGGGGCGTCGAGGGGCGGGCGCCGGCCTCGGGCGCGGCGCCCCGGCCCCCTCCATTCTGGGCGGGGACGGTGCCGGTCGCCATGGCCGGCCGTGCTTGTGCGTTTTGTGAACCGCTCCCGCCCGGTCCCGGGCCACCGGACACGGTCGCCGTCCCGGCGGCCAGCACCCGAGGCCCACCCCGGCCGGCCACCGCCGGGCCCGCCCTCCGCACGCCCGCGCGGCGCCGGTGCTGCGCGCGGCGGAGCCTCTCCGGCCGTCCCCGGCACCGGCCCTTGGCGAGGACGGGACGAGCACGGCAGGATGACCGCAACGACCCACTACGGCCGGGCTCCGTCGGGAGCTGGTGCGGAGGAGCCACGATGAGCCTGCAGGACACCACCTCCGAGATCCTGATGCCCGCGGCCTTCTTCGGCCACGGCAACCCGATGAACGCCCTGGAGACCAACCGGTACACCAGCGCCTGGAGAGCGTTCGGGGAGTCGGTGCCGCGGCCGCGGGCGATCCTGGTGATCAGCGCGCACTGGTACATCAACGCCACCGCGGTCACCGCCATGCCGGCCCCGCGCACGATCCACGACTTCTACGGGTTCCCCCAGGAGCTGTTCGACGTGCAGTACCCCGCCCCCGGGCTGCCGGGCCTGGTCGAGGAGATCAGCGACACCGTCCACCCGACCTGGGTGGGGGCCGACGTCGACAGCTGGGGCATCGACCACGGCACCTGGTCCGTGCTCGTGCACGCCTTCCCCGACGCCTCGATCCCGGTGCTGCAGATGAGCATCAACGCCGACAAGCCGCTGGACTACCACCTGAAGCTCGGTGCCCAGCTGGCCCCGCTGCGCGAGGCCGGGGTGCTGATCATCACCAGCGGCAACATCGTGCACAACCTGGGCGGCATGAACTGGAAGCTCGCCGACGACGGCTACGACTGGGCGAGGCGCTTCAACGAGGACGCCAAGGAGCGCATGCTCTCCGTCCCCACCGAGCTGGCGGCGCTGGACGCCCACCGGGACTGGCGCCAGGCGGTGCCCACCCCGGACCACTTCATTCCCTCGCTCTACCTGGCCGGCCTCGCCGGGGCGGCCGGGGCGGCGGACACCCGCGTGCTCGTCGACGGCTACTCCTACGGGTCCCTGTCGATGACGGCCTACACGCTCGGGACGGACTGCCCCGGGGGGACGGAGCGGGGCGGGTCCTCCCGGCCCCCGGCGGATCTGCCCCCGGATGCCTCCAACATCTGAGCCCGCGCGGGGATGGCGTCGGCTCCCGCCCCGTGCGCGTCCACTCAGGAGGACGTTCCCGCGGAGGCCCTTCGCGGGGTCGCAGGACGACGACCAAGACGCTCCCCTCTCGGGGGACCGGTGGCCGGACCCGCCGGGGACGTGGGTCCGGCAGGTCGCCCGGGACGACAGCGGGGCGCCGTGGAGCGGGCGCGGGCCGCAGCAGGGGGCATGCGGAGGCCGCATCCGGACCGGGGAGCGATAAACTGGCCGCAGAGCTCGCCACCCCATGAGAGCGGCTGCGCTGGTTGCCTGAGTGATCACAGTGTTCGGGGGATCCGCTATGAGAAGAGCATCGACGGCTCCGGCCGTCCCGTCCTCGTCGCCTGCTGCCGTCCATGATCATCATCGCTGAAGCCGTGGTCGTCCTGGCCCTCGTCGCCTGGGTGATGTGGGTGCTGGTGGGCGCCCTCCAGGCCCGGATCGGCACGGCCGGGGAGACCACCGCCCGGGAGGAGGACCCCTCCCGGGCGCGAGCCGACCAGGAGGTGGTGGCGGAAGCCCGGCGGGCCGGGGAAGAGGACATGCGCACGGCCTGGCTCCGGTGGCAGCTGCGGCCCGTCCCGGACCAGGCGGAGCAGCGGGACGTCTCGCTGATCCCCCGCACGCTGGCCGTGGTGCCCAAGGCCGACTGGGACGTGGACCGGCTGCGGCAGCACGGCCGGTCCGTGTGGGCCCTGCGGGCGGGTGCCCGCCGGCACGACCAGCTCCCGGAGGTGGACGCCCGCCTGGACCGGGTGGCGGCGATGATCTCGGACCTGACGGACGACGAGTTCGACACCGGCCTCGGGCAGACCAGTGACCGGTACCTGTTCCACCGGGAGCGGGGGGTCCGGCTCGCCTACCTGGAGGGCGGGGGCAGGGGGGTGGAGGTCATCATGGACACCGTCACCGCCACGCGGGCCCAGATCCGTCAGGACGCGGCCACGAGGGCCGCCGCGGAGTCCCTCGTCCAGCAGCGCAACGCCGCGCTCAGGGCCCTGCGGGAGACCCACCGGCCGACCGAGACCCGGGACGCCCATGCCGCCTGGGAGGCGAAGGCCGAGGAGATCGACGAGTGAGCCACCGCCCGCTCACGGGCAGGCGTGCAGGACGGGTGAGCACGGCCGGCGCAGACGCGTGATGCGGTGGAGCCGCTCGGCGTCGTGCCCGTCGGGGAGGGCGGCGGTGCCCGGCGCGGGCGAGAGCACCAGCTGGGCGCCGCGCGCACCGGCCACGGACCGGAAGAGCCGCTGCATGGCTTGGTCGTCGTCACGGATGCTCGTCTCCACGGCGGTGCACAGCTCGACGGCGTCGATCAGTCCGTCGACGAGGCCTGCGGCGATGCCCCGCCCCCGCGCCCGGGCCGCCACGGCCACCTGCCAGACCAGGAGCACCCCGGGTGCGTCCGGGCGCCGGTGTCCCAGGACGAAACCGACCACGGCGCCGTCCTCCTCCGCCACGAGCGAGGTCCGCGCGAAGCCCCGGCACCACAGCAGATACGCATAGGAGACGCTGAGGTCCACGCTGTGGCACTCCTTGGCGATGCGCCACAGGTGCCCGGCATCGGCCACGGTGGGATGGCGGAGCACCACCGGCGGCCACGGCGCCTCCCCGCTGCGGGGTCGACCGGTGCCGTCCCGCCCCGGATCGGACAGCACCGCCGCCGGCGGCTCGCCGGCGTCGGGCCGGTCGCCGATGCGCCGTGCCATCGCCTTCCACCAGCTGCGGTACGAGCCGGCGGGCCCGCGCACCTGCTCCGGGTCACGGGGGTGCGGTGGTCGGGACGGCCCCGACGGCAGGGAGCGGTCCTCCGCCCGCGGGTGGTGCCCCAGCAGGCCCCGGGAGAGCGGCTTCGCGCGCGTTCCGGCGACATCGACCGGAGCGACGTCGGAAGGACCATGGTCCATGGCAGTGACCTTCTTCGGGTTCGAAGTCCTGGCGGCCACTGCTCGACCTGGGCCTCACCCTAGGCGAAGCAGGCGCCCCTGGCCAGGAGCTGCGCCGGTCCGGAAGGGGACGGCTCGCGCTCGGGCCTGGGCACCTGTGCGGACCGTGACGGGCAGGGCCGCCTGGACAAGTCCCCCGGGGCGGGGGGGTGCCTCTATGGTTTTGGTCAAGCGGCCAGGGCCACCGTTGACGGCGTTTGGGGCCCGGTGGGGTCTTGGTAGAGGGTGCCGTTCCTGAGCATGGCGAAGAGCACGTCGGTCCGGCGGCGGGCCAGGGCGATGATCGCCTGGTTGTGGCGCTTGCCCTGGGCGCGTTTCCGGTCGTAGTAGGCCCTCGAGGGCGGATGGTGGAGCGAGGCGAAGGCCGAGAGGAACAGGGCTCTCTTGAGGCGTTTGTTCCCACCCCTGGGAGCGTGCTCGCCGCGGATCGAGGTCCCCGACCGTCTTGTGACCGGGGCGATCCCGGCGTAAGAGGCCAGGTGCCCGGCATCGGCGAAGTCTTTGCCCACGACCTCGGTGAGGATTCTCGCGGCGGTCCTGGCCCCCACTCCGGGCATCGAGGTCAGGACCGGGCAAAGAGGGTGGGCCTCCACGAGGGCCTCGACCTGGGTAGCCACCGTCGCCCGCTGGTGGATCAGGGCGCCCAGCTGCCCGGCCAGGATGGGCACCACGGTGGTCGCGGCCTCGGTGCCGGCCACCACCACGGTCTGCTGGGCCAGGGCCTCGAAGATCTCCTCGGTCAACGACTCGGCCAGGCGGGGGGCGTGCTTCTTCAGCCTCGCCCGCACGTGGCCCCTGCCGGCCGCGGCCAGCTTCGCCGGGGTGGGGTAGCGGGTGAGCAGATCCGCCACCGCCGGGTGGGTCACCCGCGGTCCCAGCACCCTTTCGAGGGCGGGGTGGATCTGGGTGAGCATCCCGCGCAACCGATTACTGGTTGCGGTGATCTGGGCGGCCAGGTCGTCGTCGAAACCGGCCAGCACCGCCAGCTCAGCAATCTGAGCCTCATCCACCCGGATGTTCCGCAGGGTGTGGGCCATGGTGCGGGCCGCCTCGGCGATGATGAACGCGTCCCGGGCGTCGGTCTTCGCACTCCCCGGGTGCAGGTCGGCGATGCGGCGCATCGCCAACCCGGGCAGATACGCCACCTCAACCTGCTCGGTGGCTTCGGCCACGGCCACCGGCAGGGCGCCGATGGTGGCTGGCTGGTCCACGACCATCAGCGCCGGCCCGTGGATTGCAACCAGCTCCTCGAGGATCGCGCGCAGCCGGGCCTCGTCGTTAGGCAGCGCCTTGTCATAGACCGTCTTCCCGGTGCTCGTCACGGCCACCGCGTGGTGGTCGGACTTGCCGACGTCCAGGCCGATGAACACGGCCGGGCGTTGCTCGCTCATGGTGTTGCCTCCTCAACGTGGGCCCACAGCGTCTACTGACCGGCCGGGTGGTGGTCACGCTCGGCATCCACGTTACGAAGGTCCTCGAAGGAGATCCCGCCTCTATCAGCGATCCGTGACCACCGGACCGGTTGCCGGTGACAACACCCCCGGATCATGGGCGACTGGGGGCAACGATCATGCCGGCAACCGACCGGTCAGCACCTCTCATCCTGACGGACTGAAGAGCCATGAAAAAGGTAACGGGGGGGGGCTCATGGCGGCGAATCGGTCCACCGGTCGCGCCGTCCATGGGCGGGAGCCGGTTCGGCCGCACCGATCCCGGGGGCACGCGTGGCGCCGCCGTCACTGCTGCTCCTGCGTCGGCAGGGTGAGGATCTCGGGTCCGGCGTCGGTGATGGCGATCGTGTGCTCACTGTGCGCCGCCCGGCAGCCTGTCGCGCTGCGCAGCGTCCACCCGTCGGCGTCGGTGACGAGCTCGGCGGTGTCGGCCATGACCCACGGCTCCAGGGCCAGCAGCAGCCCGGGGCGCAGCCTGTAGCCGCGGCCGGGCCGGCCGGTGTTGGCCACGTGCGGGTCCTGGTGCATCGTCGAGCCGATGCCGTGACCGCCGAACTCGGTGTTGATCGGGTAGCCCGCCGCCCCCAGGACGGAGCCGATGGCGTGGGAGACGTCGCCGACGCGAGCTCCGGGTACGGCCGCGGCGATCCCCGCGGACAGCGCGCGTTCGGTCGTCTCGATCATCGCGACGCTCTGCGGGGGTGTCGCCTCGCCCACGAGGAAGCTGATGGCCGCGTCCGCGGCGACGCCGCCGAGGGAGACGGCGAGGTCCAGGGTCAGGAGGTCTCCGTCGGCCAGCGCGTAGTCGTGGGGCAGCCCGTGGAGCACGGCGTCGTTGACCCCGGTGCAGATGTAGTGGCCGAACGGCCCACGTCCGAAGGACGGGGCGTAGTCGACGTAGCAGGAGCGCGCCCCGGCCTCCAGGATCATGGTCTGCGCCCACCGGTCGATGTCGAGGAGATTCGTCCCGGCCGTGGTGCGGCTCCTGAGGGTCTGCAGGATGCCGGCGACCAGGGCGCCGGTGTCCTTCGCCCGGGCCAGCTCGGCCGTACTCAGGATCTCGATCATGGGCGTCCTCCTCGGGTGACCAATGATTATACCGGCCATGTTATCCCGGTCCTAGTATGGGAGCCATGGTCAGACTGCCGCTCACTGCCGCCGAGGTCGAACGCGGGCAGCGCCTCGGCGCCCTGCTGCGCCGGGGCCGGGGAGAGCGCTCGATGCTCGAGACCGCCCTCGATGCCGGCGTCTCCCCGGAGACCCTGCGGAAGATCGAGTCCGGTCGTGTCGCCACTCCGGCCTTTCCGACCGTCGCCGCGATCGCCGATGTCCTCGGCCTGTCCCTGGACGAGGTGTGGGCCGAGATCAACCGGCCCGACGCCGAGGCCGGCTCCACGGGAGCGCGTCGCACCGCACGCGACCGGGTGGCCTCGTAGGTCCTGGGCCCGCGGCCCCGCGGTAGGGGCCGGCGGCGGAGGGTCCGTGGGCGCGGTGCCCGGCCGCTGTCCCCGAGCAGGGCGGCCGGCCCTCCCGGGCGGGCGGGTCAGACGGCGGGCCCGACCCGCTGTGCCGCCGCCCCGCGGCGTCCGGTCGTCCGGTCGTAGGCCGTGCCGACCGCCAGCGCCACCAGCACGGCCGCTGCCAGGATCGCGGTCAGGGCGAGGGCGCCGGTGCGCAGTCCGGCGCCGGGGGCGGCGTCGAAGTAGAGCACGGAGCGGACCGCCATCGCGATGTGGTGCAGCGGCTCGGCCGGGGCGATGGCGCGGAAGAAGGCCGGCAGGGCTTCCAGGGGCACGACGGCGCCGGCGGAGGGCAGGCCCATCAGGACCAGGTAGAGCATGGCCAGCAGCATCCCGGCGCTGCCGAAGAGCGTGAGCAGGGCGAAGACCACCGCCGAGACCGCGGCCATCGCCAGCCAGCTGGTCAGGAGCAGCACCTGCCCGTGGGGCAGGGGCACCCCGGCGGCGTGGGCGACCCACATCACCACGCCGGCCGCCGGGGCGGCGGCGACGACGAACAGGCCCCACTTGAGCAGGAACGTCACCGGGCGCGAGGGCGTGGTGGCCAGGCCCTGCCGGAAGCGCGGGCCCAGCTCCAGCGGGGCGATGCCCAGCCGCCCGTCGACGAGCACGTTGATGCCGATGGACCCGGTCAGGCCGAGGACCAGCAGCAGGATGGCGTAGTAGAAGGCGCCCATGCCCAGGGCGGTGCCCTCCTCGAGGTCGTGGTAGGCGGTGGTGGTCACCTGGACCGGGTCGGCCAGCAGCACGGCCGAGGCCGCGCTGATCCGGGGGGCGAGCTGGTCGGCCAGCCGGGCGGGGGTGTCCTGCTGCTGGGCCAGCTGCTGGGCGAAGACCTGGGCGGCGGGCCCGGCCTGGGCGGCGGCTTGCTGCATCCGGCGGACCTGCTGGGCCTGGCTGTCGGCCAGCTGCTGCTCGACCTGCGCGCGGGCCCGGTCCTCGGCGTCCTGGGCGGCCGCGGTGAGCTGTGCGCCCAGGGTGGTGCCGGCCTGTTCGAGCCCCGGCTCGATCGCCCCGGTGGCCAGGCGGGTGCCCAGGGCTCCGGCCTGGGGGTCGGTGTAGACGGTCACGGTCGGCCGCGCGGTCTGCTCCTGGGTCAGGGACCCGGACACCAGGCCGACGGCGTCGGCGGAGAAGGTCTCCGGGACGACCGCGGCGGCGTAGATCTTCCCGGTCCCGAGCTGCCGCTGGGCCTCGTCCCAGGAGAGCACCCGCAGGTCCAGCTCCCCGCCCTCGGCGGCTTCCTCGACGAAGCCGTCGACGATCTGCCGGCCCAGGTTCTGCTGCACGGTGGCCCCGTCCTCGCCGGGCACCTGCGCGCCGGCGTCCTGGTTGACCACGGCGACGGGGAAGTCCTTCAGGTGCGCGGTCGGGTTGGCCAGCCCCCCCATGTACAACCCGGTCCCGGCGGCGGCCAGCAGCGCCACCATCAGGACGGGCAGCAGCCAGAACCGCACGGAACGGCAGGGGGACCGGCGTCTCCGGTGGGCGGGGGCGTGCGGGCGGGACGGGGGGAGCGCGGGCATGGGAAGACCTTTCGGCAACCGACTGGATACACGAGTGTATCGACTTTTGGAACCTGACGATACACTGGTGCATGGAAGCTGGACACACCGATGCACGGGACGAGGCTCACCATGGACACCCCCACCGCCGGCGACCCGGCCGCGAAGCGCTCGCGGGCGGCCACCCGGGCCCGGCTGCTGGCCACCTCCGCGGCCGTCTTCGCCGAGAAGGGGATCGAGGGGGCCAGCGTGGAGGAGCTGTGCGCGGCGGCGGGGTTCAGCCGAGGCGCCTTCTACAGCAACTTCGCCTCCAAGACCGACCTCGCCCTGGCGATGTACGAGGACCACGTCGGGCAGCTGATCACCCGGCTCGACGATCAGCTGGAGACCTGGCTGGCGGCAGGGGAGCCCACCGCCACGGTGGTGGGGCGCGTCGTCGAGGGGATGTCGGACTTCACCTCCGACACCACCTGGCACTCCGTGCGCCTCGAGCTGCTGCTGGCCGCCCGCCGCTCACCCCGGGTGCGCGAGGTCGTCTCCGAGCAGCGAGCCGCCCTGACCGCCGCGGTCACGGAGGCGCTCGGGCGCGTGGCCGACCACCAGGGGCTCGCCTTCACCGTCGAGGCCGGCGAGCTGGCGGGGCTGCTCCTGTCGGCCTACGACGGGCGGCTCAACGACCAGCTCGCCGGGACCGGCCACGCCCCGGCCGGCCCCGGTCTCGTCCCCACCGTCTGGCTGGCCTTCACCCGGCCCGGAGCCCGGCCCTGAGGGCCGGGGCGCCGGCACGAGGAGGACGGGAGCCTGGCTCCCGTGCCGTTCAGACGCCGCGGTCGTGCTCGTAGACGTCGGGGACGCCGTCGGCGTTGGCGTCGACGGCCTCCTCGGCCTGGACGTCACGGTGGTGGCGGTCGCGGGCGCGTAGCACCACGGTGGCCAGGGCGGCGGCCAGCACGGAGGCGGTGAGGACGGCGACCTTGGCCTGGTCGGCCTCCGCGCTGCCCGGGGCGAAGCTCAGCTCGGCGATCAGCAGGGAGACGGTGAAGCCGATCCCGGCCAGCAGGGTGACGCCGAACAGGTCGATCCACCCGAAGGAGGGGTCCAGGCGGGTGCGGGTGATCCGGGTGGTCACCCAGGTGGCCGCGAGGATGCCGATCGGCTTGCCGGCCACCAGCCCGGCGACCACGCCGAGGGTCACCGGGGCGGTGAGGGCGGTGGTAAAGCCCTGCCAGCCGCCGAGGGCGACACCGGCGGAGAAGAACGCGAACACCGGCACCGCGATCCCGGCCGAGAGCGGGCGGAAGCGGTGCTCGAACTCCTCCGACAGCCCCGGCCCGGCGGTGGGCCCGCCGGAGGCCTGGCTGCGGATCACCGGCACGGCGAAGCCCAGCAGGACCCCGGCGACGGTGGCGTGGACCCCGGAGGCGTGGACCAGGGCCCACACCAGCACCCCCAGGGGCAGCAGGACGACCCACGCCGCCCAGGGGCGGGTGCCGAAGAACCGGCGGAAGGCCTGGGTGAGCACGGTGAAGGCGGCCAGCGGGAGCAGGGCCCACAGCAGCGGGCTCAGGTGGACCTCCTCGGTGTAGAAGACCGCGATGATGGAGATGGCCAGCAGGTCGTCGACCACGGCCAGCGTCAGCAGGAACAGGCGCAGGGCCGAGGGCAGGTGGGAGCCGATGATCGCCAGCACGGCCACGGCGAAGGCGATGTCGGTGGCCGTGGGGATCGCCCACCCGCCCACCGTGGCGGGGCTGGAGGCATTGACGGCGGTGTAGATCAGCGCCGGCACCACCACGCCGCCCACCGCCGCGGCCACCGGCACGACAGCTTTGCGGACCTCGCGCAGGTCACCGGCGACGAACTCGCGCTTGAGCTCGAGGCCGACCAGGAAGAAGAAGACGGCCAGCAGCCCGTCGGCCGCCCACGCGCCCAGGGACAGCTGAAGGTGCCAGGGCGCGTAGCCGACCTTCAGGTCGCGCAGGGCGAAGTAGCTGTCCGCCCAGGGGGAGTTCGCCCAGATGATGGCGAGCGCCGCGGCGGCGACGAGCAGCATCCCGCCGACGGTCTCCCGGCGCAGGATCTCCCCGATGCGCAGGACCTCGGCGTAGCTGCCCCGGCCGGTCGGGGCCGAGTGCGGGTGGTGGGAATCGGTGGTGGCCACGGGGGCTCCTCCAGGAGGGGTCGACGACAGAACATGCCGACCAGACTTCCCGGCTCACCTGCCCTCCACCCTAGGGGGAGGCCCGTGGGGATGTACAGCCGCGTGCCCCGGAGGGCGCCGTGGACAGCACGAACACGGCGGGGTGGTGCCTCGTCCCGCGCCGCAGGCCGGGACCAGGGCCGGCGGTGCGCCCAGGGCGGGGCCGGAAGTGGCGTTGCCGGCGTTGCCGGCGCTGCCCCCGGGGCCGTGGCCGTCGCCGGCGGTGGGGTCAGCCCCGGACCAGGCCGACGGCCAGGACCAGCATCACCACACCGATCACCAGGTCCACCGCCCGCCAGGTGCGCGGGTCGTCGAGCACGCCGGACAGGGCCCGGGCGCCGTAGCCGAGGGCGGAGAACCACACGACGCTGCCCACCACGGCCCCGGCCGCGAAGACCCACCGGGCACCGGGACCGTGCTGGTTGGCGAGGCCGCCCAGCAGCACCACGGTGTCGAGGTAGACGTGGGGGTTCAGGTACGTCAGGGCCAGGGTGGTGGTGATCACCGATCCCCGCGACCGCGCAGCCCCGGCGGTCAAGGACGACGGTGTCAGCGCCGAGACGAAGGACCGCACGCCCCACCACGTCAGGTAGGCGGCCCCGCCCCACCGCAGCACGTCCAGCGCCTCCGGGAACCGGGACACCACGGCCCCGATCCCGGCGGTGCCGCCGAGGATCAGCACCGCGTCGCCGGCCATGCACAGGACCACCACCACCCCGACGTGCTCCCGGCGGATGCCCTGGCGCAGCACGAACGCGTTCTGCGCGCCGATGGCGACGATCAGTGCCAGGCCGGTCATCATCCCGGTGCCCCAGATGCTCCACATGGCCTCGACCGTAGCCAGACCACCGACTGAAGACAAATGAAAGAATGCATCGATGCATTAGTTTTGCTGCATGCACTTCGAGCACCTGCGCGCCCTGACCGCGATCATCGACGAGGGGACCTTCGAGGCGGCCGCGGACCTGCTGGGAATCAGCCCCTCGGCCGTGAGCCAGCGCATCAAGGCCCTCGAGACCTCCGTGGGCCAGGTCGTGGTGCGCCGCGGCACGCCCTGCACCCCCACCGAGGCCGGGGCGGTGCTGCTGCGCACGACCCGCCAGGTGCAGGCTCTCGAAGCGGAGACCTGGCATGCCCTGGGCCACGGGAGCTCCTCCCGGACCGTGACCCCGGTGGCCGTCAACGCTGATTCCCTGGCCACCTGGTTCGTGCCCGTCCTGGCCGAGGCCGCGGGATGGGCGGACGCCACCCTGGACCTGCACGTGGAGGACCAGGACCACAGCAGCCGCCTCCTGCGCCGAGGCGACGTGCTGGGAGCCGTCACCGCCGATCCCGCACCGGTCAACGGGTGCCGGGTCGAGCGGCTGGGGTCCATGCGCTACCTCCCCGTGGCCACCCCCGAGCTGCGTCGCCGGTTCACCACCGAGGGCGGCCTGGACTGGGCGGGCATGCCCGTGCTGCGGTTCAACGCCAAGGACGACCTGCAGCACCAGGTCCTCCGGGCCCGCGGGGTCGAGCAGTCCCCGCCCACGCACACCGTCCCGTCCTCCGAAGGGTTCCTCGCGGCCGTCCGCGCCGGCCTGGGCTGGGGCATGCTCCCGGAGCTGCAGCTGGGGGCGGACCTCGTCGGCGGGCCCCTGGTGGTGCTCGAGGACCAGGCCCACCGCGACGTCGTGCTCCACTGGCAGACCTGGACGCTGGACTCGGAGCGGCTGACCCGCATCACCGCGGCCGTCCGCAGGGCCGGCCGGCAACACCTGCGCTCCACACGGCAGGACGGGTGAACGACCGCGACGGGTTCGTGCTCGTGCACCAGCGGTTCCCCGGCTCTGCCCCAGCTGGTCCCTGCGTGTCCTGGTCCGTCGACCGGACAGCATCCGGGCAGGGCGGGGCCGGCTTCGCCCGGACAGCCACGGCGCCGCCGGCAGGGGGCGTCCTGCCGGCGGCGCGTACGGTGGAAGCCCCTACCGGAAGCGGCCCATGAGCGAAGACCTCCTCGCCCTGATCCCTCTGCTGTTCGGCCTCGTCGTCATCCCTGCCGTGTGCGTGCCCATGACCCGCGCGGCCGCCGGGGGAGCCCTCGACCGCAACGGCCTGGTCGGCATCCGCACCCGGCACACCCAGGCCTCCGACGCCGCCTGGGTCGCCGGCCACGCCGCGGCCCTGCCGCGGGTGGGGAGGACGGTGCCGGTCGCGGCCCTCACCGTGGTCGCGGCGCTGGTGGGTGCCGTGCTGGGCGGGAGCGGCTGGGGCGTGGTCGTGGGGTTGACCGGGCTGCTCACGGAGGCGGCCGTGCTGGTCTCCGCCACCGGTCGGGCCAACACGGCGGCCCGGGAGGCTGCCGCCCCTCCCGCGGACGGCCGGTCCTGGCGTCCCGATGCCCCGGAGGGCCCCGGGTGATCCGGTCAGCGGCCCGCCATGCTGACGCTGGTCGTCGCTCCTGCCGGCCGTCGTCGAGCGCCCTGTCCGTGGCGGCCTCACGGAGTGCGGCTGGCATCCCGTCGCGCAAGCAGTTCGCCGATGGCTGGGGACCACCTCCCGGCCTCCGGCGACCGCCGTGGGACGGCGGGCCCGTCAGAGGCCGGCGGCCTCCGCGATCCGCGCGACGATCTGCTCCGTCGTCCCGGTCGCGTCCACCACGCTCCAGCCCCAGGCGCGGGCCAGCTCCAGGTAGATGGCCCGGGTGGTGCGCAGGAACTCCAGGGACTCGTCGTCCTCCCCGCGGGCGAGGATCCGTTCGTGGGCGGTCCCGGCCGGGGCGTCGAGCACGACGACGGTCTGGGAGCGCAGCCAGGCGGCGGCCAGCCGCGGCAGGACGCGGCCCGGCGGCAGGCCCCGGGCTCTGCGCAGCACCAGCTGGCACACCAGGTGGCGGTCCAGCACCACCAGCCCGTCCCGGTGCCTCGCCCGGGTCCGGGACACGATCACGTTGGCGGTGCGCACCACGGTCTCGACCCGGTCCGCCCAGCGCGCCGGCAGCTCCACCCCGAAACGGGCCGAGGTGCGGGTCAGCCAGCGGCGACCCGAGCGGTTGCGCAGCACGATCGCCGGCCGTCCCGCAGCCCGGACCGCCGCGGCCAGGGCTGCGGCCGTGGTCGTCTTCCCGGCCCCGTCGACGCCCAGCAGCACGATGCCCAGGGGGCGGCGAGCTCGGCGAGCGCCGTGCCCCCCGCATCGTGGGCCCCGCGCCTCCGGTTCAGATCGACGCACCCGCACCCTCCCCTCGACTGCTCCGGGACCTCGTGGCCGGAGGACTCACAGTCTTCCGCACGTTCGGGACCTCGGCGGACGTCCTGCCGTGCGGTGCCCGACCCCGGGCCGGGGCGTCCTCGCCGGACCGGTCGAGAGAGCCGGTGGGCGGGTCGACGCCCGCGCGAACTCCTGCCCTGGCCGCCGTCGAGCAGCTGCAGGCCCTCGCGGCCGGGTCACTGCCCCTCGCCCGCCGGTCGCACCGGTGACGAGCCGGCGCCGCGGAGCGGGCAGTCCCTCGAGGACGAGCGCGTAGGCACTGAGCACCAGTTCCGCCACGAGCTGCTCGGTGATCCCGAGTCCGGCGGCGACGGAGAGCCAGTGCGTCTTGTTCATGTGGGAGCCGGGGGTGATCGTGGCGAACTCCTGGCGCAGCGCCGAGCCGTGCGGGGGCTCGCACTTGAGCGTCACGATCTGCTCCCCGGGCGCTTCCGTGGCCATCAGGAACACCGTGCCGGCCACCTTGAACACGTCGTGCTCGGGGCCGAACGGGAAGGTGTGCGTCACCGCCGGCAACCCGGCCGCCGTGCGCACGGCGATCTCCTGCAACGTCGACCCGTCCATCGGAACCTGCCTCCTTCCACTGCTCCGGAAGCACGACGCTCCGGAAGCACGACGGTAGTGCACGACTCCTCGGTGCGGTTCCCGTTGCCGCTTGCGGGCGGGAGCCCCGGAGTCCGTCTCACCGCTGCGGGACGCACCGATGGCCGGGGAGGAGCACCGGCAGGAGTCCGTGCTCGAGCGCCTGGACCAGGACCCGCAGCAGGGGAGCACCGGCGCCCGGTGCCCGTGCACGTCCTCCGGCGCGGCCGGTCCCGCCCGCCCGGCCAGCACGGTCCGCCGTCGCGGACACGGAAGGCTCGGGCGGCACCGCACACGCTCGACCCGCCGCACCCGGACAGTGCCCCTCCGAGGATCCACCGGGTCTCGACCTGCATCGTCCCCGACCTCCGGCGGGTTCATCAGGTGACCGCACGTCGGGGTCGTCCCACCGGGCCACCGAGGCCGGGGATCCAGCAGGCCACGGGCAAGGCCGAAGGCGGTGGTGCAGCGTCGACAGGACCGGCTACGGCACCGGGAGCGGTTGCTTCTTCGGCCAGAGCGTGTAGCTGACCGCCCAGATCAGGTCGAGCAGGAAGATGATGCCGAGGACCGGATGGAGACCGGTCACCGCGCCGGTCCTGCCGGGATCGCCGACGAGGACGGTGAGCAGGTGGAGCAGGCCCGCGGCGATCAGCACCGCGACTGCGGTGCGCCCGACGTCCCTCCAGCACTCCTTCGTGTGACGGGCCCCGTAGCTCCGGGTGGGAGCGGGGCCGGCAGCGAACCGGTGGGCGAAGCGGGTGTCGGCCCACCTGACCGTCTTGTGGCCGTAGGCGACCGAGAAGCCGAGGTAGAGGGCTGCCAGGCCGTGGACGACGCCGGCGGTCGCCCCGGCGCGCAGGTCCAGGACCGTGGCGGTGAGCAGCACGAGGTCGACCACCGGTGTCAGCGCCAGCAGGACGGCACCGGTACGTGGCCGGCGCAGCGCATAGCGGGCGAGCAGCCCGGCGACGATGAGCACCCAGAAGCCGATCTCGCACGCCAGGATGATCGCAAGGATCAGGTTCATGGTCTCTCCACGTTCTAGCACGGTCGTGCTGAGAAGGCACAGTAGCACGACTGTGCTACTTTCAGGTGCATGCCCAGGAGAATCGACCGCGACGCGCGGAAGGCGCAGCTGGCGGAAGCGGTGTGGCGGATCATCGTGGAGCGGGGCATCGGCGCGGTGTCGGTGCGCACGGTCGCCGAGCAGGCATCGGTGGCGGTCGGGTCGTTGCGTCATGTGTTTCCCACCCGTGCGGAGCTGCTGGCGTTCTCCGCGGAGCTGATGGTCCAGCGCGCCAGGGATCGGATCCTGGCCACCCCGCGCTCCAGCGACCCCCGGCAGTACGCGCTGGAGATCGTGCAGCACCTGCTGCCGCTCGAGCCGGACAGCCGGGCGGAGCTGGAGGTCAACATCGCCCTGATCGCCGAGAGCCCCGCCCTGCAGGAGCTGGTGCCGATCAGGGATCAGGCCTACCGACAACTGGGCGAGGCGTGCACCCGGCTGGTGGAGATGCTGACGGGCAGGGCCCGTGACCAGCAGATCGAACGGGAGGCGCGACGGCTGCACGCGATCATCGACGGACTGGCGATCCACCTGCTGATGGAACCGGCTTCCGAGGGCAGCGAGTGGGCGATGGAGATCGTGCAGGAGGAGCTGGGGCGCATCGCCCGCAGCGCAGGACCAGCGCGGCGGCAGGAAGCACGTCCCGACCGCCCGCGCCCGTGACGCCACGGTGCGCCTGGTCGTCCACGACCTCAGCAGGACGCACGCCCGATCGCTTCCCGGGCCCCTCCTGAGGTCCCCGAGGGAACCCTCCACCAGGCAGCGGTCCGGCTGGCTGCTCGACGCCGGCTCGGGCGGACCACCGGCCGCCGCCACGAGGCCGCCCTGGTGCCGACGCCCGAGCAGGGCGGCGACCGGCACGGTGGGCGACGACCGCTCGGACGCCGCCCTGGCCCGGGAGTCGGGGACGGACGGGCGGTCAGTCCTCCACGTAGAGGCCCAGGTGCTCGGCCATCGCCGGAGCCAGCTGCTGCAGCTGGAGATGGTTGAGCGCCGCCCCGCGCAGGTGCGCCAGGCCGGTGATCTCCGGCAGGTCGACCGCGCGCAGGTCGACGTCGCTCAGGGCCGCGCCGGAGACGTCCAGGACACCGAGCTCCGTGCCGGCGAACGCCAGCCGCTCCACCTGCGTGCCGGTGAGGTCGAGCTCCTCGATGACGCAGTCGGTGAACAGCACGTCGCGCAGACCCGTCCCGCGCAGGTTCACGTACCCGAGCTTGGCGCCGCGGACGTGAACGGCGTCCCAGGTGCCTTCGACGCACTGGAGCACCCCGAGCCGGGAGGCCTCGAGCACGGTGTTGCGGAGGCTCGCGTAGGCGGCCGAGACCGTGGGGACGTCCAGGCGGAACAGGTGCGAGTCGGTGATCCGGGTGCCGGTGAGTTCCAGCTCGTGGACGTTCAGACGGGCGAAGGAGCAGTCGGTGAAGTGCGCCTCGGACAGGTCCACCCCGGCGAGGTCGTCGCCGGTGAAGGACAGCGCCTCGTAGGTCCCGTGGGCGTAGATCCCGGCGTGGGCGCCGGAGGCGAGCTCGGGCAGGTGGACCTCGCGCAGGCGCGGGGGAGCAGGGGTGTGCGGTCGAGGCATGCGTTCCACCGTAGTCCTGCTCGGAGTCGTCGCCGGACGGGCGGGATCGGTGGCCGGGCAGTGCCCGGCGGCGTCGCGGCCACCGGGTGAGGAGGCACCCGCCGGCCGGTGTGCCGGCCGGCGGGTGAAGATGCACACGAGGGGCGGTGACGGCGACGCGGTGACCGTGCCAGGATGCGGGCAAAGGGGAAGGAGCTGACATGTCGAGGAAGACCCGCGGGCTGCTCGCCGTCCAGGCGGCCACTCTCCTCGTGCTGGGGACCCGCGAAGTCGCAGTCGGAGGCGTGCTCGGCGGGGCGGTGGTCGTGGGCGCGGCGCCGATCGCCCTCGGGCTGATCCACGACAGCTCCGACCAGAGGGGCGGCCGGCGGTGAGCGCGCGCGTACCACGGCGCCGGCCACGGAAGGCCGCGGAGGCGCACGCGCGGAAGGTCTGGCTGGCGGCGGCGCTCCTGGGCTATCTGGCCGGGATCGTGCTGATCGTGGTGCTCGTCGTGTCGTGGGACCGCCTGGGGTGGGCGATCGTGGTGCTCGTCGTCCTCTTCGGCGGGGCCGGCGCCGCGTGGTGGCAGGAGCGGCTCCGGCGCCGGCGGGATCCGCGGAAGCCGACGTGACGCGCAGGACCCTGCGGTGGATCACCGCGCCGTGGCTGTCCGCCTTCTCGCCGTGGCCGTGTGGCGGATCGCCAACGGGCAGCGGCGCTGGGCGTCCGCTCCGGTGCCGTCGAGGGGGCACCGAGGCCGCGGACGATGCCGCGGACGAGGCCGCCGTACAGGTTCCGGGCGTCCGGCGACTGGACGCAGATCTCCGCCGAGGCGGGTAGCTCCAGCAGCTGTTCCGGCCCGCCGAGATCCTGTCGCCGGTCGCCGTCGGGATCCCCCAGACCTGGGCCGCGCCGGGCCCGTCCTCCTTCAGCGCCGCGGCCTCCGACCTGCGCCGGCTCGGGGGTCCCCGCCGGGGGAGGAGTCACCCGGCCGGGGGCGCACCGGCCGGGGCGCCGCCACCGGCGAGCCGGCCGCCGGTGGGCGCCGTGGTGGTGTCCACCCCCACGGCCAGGGTGACGGTGTAGCCGGCCGCGACGCTGCCGCTGACCGTGCCCAGCTGGCCGGCGCCGCTGTCGTCGCCGAAGACGTTGTCGCTCGCCAGGCTGAGCTGGGCGAGGTTGCGCACCGAGGCCTCGTAGCCGGCCGTGGCGTAGACGGTGTCGCAGACGTGCCGGGGCAGGGCCACCTGGGAGGTGGCGATCGCGGCCGCGGAGTCGGTGACGGACGTCTGGTCGGGGTAGACCTCGAAGTGGACGTGCGGCCAGCGCCCGGTGTAGCAGGCCGGGAAGATGCTGGTGAAGCGCACCGTGCCCTGCGCGTCGGCGATCTGCACCCCGCGCAGGTAGTTCTCCTCCGTGACCCCGTCCGAGTACATGGAGTAGCGCCCCTCCCGGTCGCAGTGCCAGACGTAGACGGCCACCCCCGCGAACGGCACCCCGCCGTTGGCGAGGTCGGCGATGTTCAGCTCCAGGGTCATGGGCACGCCCTCGGCGGTCCCGCCGGCGTCGCCGAGGCTGGAGCGGATGTCGCGGCGCACGATCCCGCTCTGCTCCAGCACGTCCGGGCCGTTGGAGCCGTCCCCGGGGTAGGGGCCGGCGGTCTCGTCCGGGATCTCCTCCAGGGCTGCCCCCGTGGCCGTGGGCGATGCCGGGGCGGACGGGGAGGCCGACGACGTCCCGGCGCTCGCGCTGGAGGACGCACCCGGGCCGCCGGCGCCGCAGGCCGCCAGGCCGACGGTCGTGGCCCCGAGACCGAGGACCGCCAGCATCCGCCGCCGGTTCAGCAGGGTGCCGATGTCGAAGCCCAGCCCCTGGTCGACGACCTCGTCCTCGGGCCGGGGCAACCGGCGGCCTTCATGGCCGAGGGTCGTCTCGTGCTCCGTGCTGCGTTCCATGGGTTCTCCGTCCGTCCGGGCGATCACTGGGAACCACGCTATGGACGGCACCTGAGCCAGGGCTGAGACGGGCCGTGGGCCGCGGGCGTCCGCGGGGCACCGAGCTCCCGCGCCGGGGGCGGGACCGCTCCGTGGAACCCGGGGCGTGCGGGGGTGGAGGGAGGGTCACCGTCACCGCTGTGGGCTGCTGCGCGACCGGGATCGGGCCGGCTCCGGGGAGGGCTGCAGGGTCGCGTCGTAGACGGCCTGGGTGCGTGCCACCATGCAGTCGACGGTGTACTCGTCGAGATACCGTCTGCGGCCGGCCTCGCCGTACAGCGCTCGCCTCTCGCCGTCCTCCAGGAGCTCCGCCAGGGCGGCAGCCAGCCCCCCGGCGCTCTCGGTGGGCACGAGCAGGCCGGTCCGGCCGTGGGCGACCACCTCGGCCGAGCCGATCACCCTGGTGGCCACCACCGGCAGGCCGGCCTCCATCGCCTCGAGCAGGGCCAGCGGCATGCCCTCGGAGCGGGACGGCAGGGCGAACACGTCGGCGGCGTCCAGGAGCATGCGCGCGTCCTGCCGGTGGCCCGGCAGGTGCACCGTGCCGGCGAGGCCGCGTGCGGCCACCAGGGCCTCGAGCTCCTCGCGCAGGTCGCCCTCGCCCAGGATCACCACCTGCAGCCTCGGGTGGCCGGCCTTGAGCAGCGCCGCCGCCTCGATCAGGTAGCGCTGCCCTTTCATGGTCGTCAGCCGGCCGGTCGACAGCACGACGAGGTCGTCCTCCTGCAGGTGCAGCGCCGCCCTGGCGGCGGTCCGTCCCGGCGGGTCCTTGCGGGGCCTGACCCCGTTGGGCACCGTGCTGAAGCGTTCCTCGCTCACTCCGTGCGCGGTGTAGGTGTCCCGGACGCCGTCCGACACGGCGATCCTCGCGTGGGCGAACGAGCTGTTCTCGACCAGCTTCTCGGCCTTGGCGGGCTTGTGGAGCAGGAACGGCTGGTGGTGGGTGATCACGACCGCCGGCACGCCGGCGGCCCTGGCCAGGCGCAGCCCGTCCGGATCCTCCCACCCCCAGCCGGCGTGGCAGTGGAAGACGTCCACCGGATGGGAGGACAGGAAGCCGCTGATGATCGCCGGATAGGCGGCGTCGTGCGGGCTGGGCAGCGCCACCGTCCGGGCGCCGCGCGCGGAGGCCCCCTCCAGGAGCCAGCGGGCGCGGGGGCTGTCGCGGCACAGCACGGAGACGTCCGCCCGGCCCGCGAGGCCCTCCACCAGGTCCAGCATGTGCGCGCCCATGCCGGACGGGTTGGCGGAGCGCGTGTACAGGCAGACCGACCGGCGGACGCCGGCGTTCTCCCCCTGCCGGCCGGTGTTCGCTCTCGAGAGCGGCCTCCTCGCCGCGGCACCCAGCATGGAACTCACCTTACAGCCGGGCGCCGGTACGCACTGCGGCGACCGGGGGACGGCCGTCATGCGGCGGAGCGTCCCGGCACGCGCGCCCGGCGCCGGGCCGTCTGCACCGCCCCGCGGGCCGGGCTCTATAGCACTGGCGGCGTCGCCGACGAAATCCGTGCGCGTTCATGACGTTGTCCTTCAGGGCCGACTGGTCGCCGTGGTTAGGACTGCCTAACCTCGTCCCCGGGGTTTTCCCTCCGTCACATCTCGTCTCCGGACGTCGAACTTAGGTGGTTTCGTGCGCGCTCTTCTCCGGTCCTCGGTGCCCGTGGGTCTCGTGGCCCTTGTGACCCTGTCGGGTTGCGGCTTCAGCGGTGAGGGGGGCGGGGCCGAGCAGGCTGCCGACCGGGATCAGCGCATCGTGGTGGACAACTTCCGCGCTCCGGTGGCCGACTGGGCCCTGGCGAGCGACGCCGCCTACATCCTGTCCCTGTCCGGGTGCCTCGAGACCCTGACCCAGTACGACGAGGCCGAGGGTGAGATCGTGCCGGCGCTGGCCACGGAGTGGCAGCAGGTCTCGCCCCTGGAGTGGGACTTCACCCTGCGCGAGGGAGTGCAGTTCCAGGACGGCACCGAGCTCACGGCGGAGGCGGTCGTGACGTCGCTGCGCAACGTGCTGGACGCGGAGGTCCCGGCCCGGGCCTTCAGCCCGGCCGTGGTCAGCGAGGTCGAGGCCGTCGACGAGCGCACGGTGCGCATCACCACGCCGGCCGAGAGCCCGCTGGTGCCCTACCGCCTGGCCAGCGTCAACACCGGGGTGCTGGCCCCGGCTGCCTTCGAGGGCGAGTCGGTGGATCCGTTCGGGCACTGCACGGGACCGTTCACCCCGGTCGCGGAGGAGCCGAAGCAGTCCTTGACGCTGGACCGGAACGAGAACTACTGGGGCGGGCCGGTCCAGCTCGCCGGCGCCGAGGTCCGCTTCATCACGGACGGCGCGACGCGCGCCACGCAGGTCCAGACCGGCGAGGCGGACGTCTCCCTCTCCGTGCCCGTCTCCAGCCTGTCCGCCCTGGAGGCGGACGCCGGCGTCGAGGTCCTCAAGGCTGATTCGCCGCGCACCGCGACCCTGTACATGAACAACGGCCGGGCGCCGTTCGACGACGTCGACTTCCGCCGGGCCGTCCGCTCGGCCCTGGACCTGGACGCCCTCGCCAGCAGCGTCTACGAGGGCGCGGCCCTGCCGGGGACCGGACCCTTCGCCGCCTCGGAGCCGTGGGCCGGTGAGGACGCCGTGACACCGCAGCAGGACGTGGCGGCGGCCAAGGAGCTGCTCGCCGCCGCCGGTTACACCGCCGAGCGGCCGCTGGAGATCGTCGCCATCGTGGAGCGCGCCGAGTTCGCCGACGTCGCCACCGTCATCCAGGAGAACCTGAAGAGCGTCGGCGTGCCGGTGACGATCCGCACCACGGAGTACGCCGCGGTGGAACCGGACCTGCTGGCCGGCGACTACGACATGGTGCTGAGCCAGCGCAACCGCCTGATCGACATCGCCGACCCCATCGGGTTCCTCACCGCGGACTACACCTGCGAGGGCAGCTACAACATCAGCCACTTCTGCGACGAGGAGTACGACGAGCTCGTCACCCGGGCCGCGGGGACCGCCGACACCGAGCAGCGGTACGCGCTCTACGCCCAGGCGGGGAAGATCCTGGAGGAGCAGGCCGTCAACGTCTGGCTGGTCAACGAGCAGGCCATCGACGCGACCCGCGCCGAGCTGCAGAACTACGCCCAGGACCCGCTGTCCCGCTACGTGCTGCGCGCGGACACGACCAAGCCCGGCTCGTGACCCGCAGCAGGACACCGGTCACCGGGACCCCCGTGCACGAAGCGGTCCGTCGATGACGGCGTTCCTCGTCCGCAGGACGGCGACCCTGGGGGTCACCGTCCTGCTGGCGTCCTTCGTGGTCTTCCTCATCCCCTACGTGACCCCCGGGGACCCGGTGCGCAAGATCATCCGGTCGCGCGTGGCCGGCGAGGTGGTCGACGACGCCGTCGTCCAGGGGCTGACGGTCCAGCTGGGGCTCCAGGACCCCCTGGCCGTGCAGTACCTGCGGTGGCTGGGCCGGCTGGTGCGCGGGGACATGGGCCTGTCCTACGCCAGCCGCACCCCGGTGCTCGAGCAGGTGCTGCCCGCCCTGGCGATCACGCTGAGCCTGGTGGTCCTGACGCTGGGCACGGCCGCGGTGGTCTCCGTGGTCCTGGGGGTCACCGCCGCCCTGCAGGAGGGGCGCCCGGCCGACCGGATCATCACCACGGTCACCCAGGCGTTCATCGCCATGCCGGAGTACTGGCTGGCGCCGGTGCTCGTGCTGGTCTTCGCCCTGAACCTGTCCCTGCTGCCCTCCGCCGGGTGGGAGGGCCCGGCCTCCGCGGTGCTGCCCGTGGCCGTCCTCGCGCTGCGCCCCACGAGCTACTTCACCTCGGCGGTGCGCGAGGGGATGCTCGACGCCCTGGGCGCCGAGCACGTCGTGGCGGCGCGCGCCCGCGGGCTCACCCACGCGCAGACCGTCCGGCGGCACGTGATCCCCAACGGCCTGCTGCCCCTGACGACCCTGGTGGCCGTGTGGTTCGCCGGCCTGCTGGGCGGCTCCGTCATCGTGGAGGTCATCTTCGCGATCCCCGGGATGGGGCGGCTGCTGTACGACGCCGTCCTCAACAGCGACATCCCCCTGGCGCAGGGGGGCGTGGTCGTCGTCGTCGGTCTGGCCGTCGCGCTGACCACCGCGGCGGACCTGCTCCACGGGTTCCTCAACCCCCGGCTCAGGGGGCGCCGTGCGTGAGCGGCCCGCGCTGATCTGGGCGGCGGTGGCGGTCCTGGCCCTCGTCGTGGTCTCCGTGGGCCTGTCGCCCTGGATCGCTCCCCATCCCCCCGCCGAGCAGGACCTCACCGCCCGGCTGGCCGGGCCCAGCGCGGCCCACTGGCTGGGCACGGACCACCTCGGCCGCGACACGCTGAGCCGGCTGCTCGAGGGCGGGCGGTTCTCCCTGACGATCGCCGCGCTGGCCACGGTGCTGACCGGTGTGCTCGGCACCGGGATCGGGGTGCTCAGCGCCCGCCGCCGGGGCTGGGTCGACGAGCTCTTCACCCGCGCCAACGACGTCCTGCTGGCGCTGCCGGAGATGGTCGTGGCCCTGTTCCTGGTCGCCCTGCTGGGCACGGGCTTCCCCTCCCTGCTGCTGGCCCTGACCGTGACCGGCTGGACGCCCTTCGCGCGGCTGGCCCGGGCGCTGTCCTACGACGTCTCGGCCCGCGGCTTCGTCGGGGCCGCCCGCGTGCTGGGCTGCTCGCCCTCCTTCGTCGTCCTCCGCCACCTCCTGCCGCACCTGGCCGGGCCCCTGCTGGGGCAGGCCACGCTGCGGTTCGGGCAGTTCCTGATCACCGTCGGCGCGCTGTCCTACCTCGGGCTGGGGGTGCAGCCGCCGCAGTCGGACTGGGGCTCGATGCTGGCCGCGGCCCAGCCCTACGCCGCGCGCTCGCCGCTGACGATCCTGGCCCCGGGCCTGGTGGTCTTCACCGTCGCGCTGTGCGTCACCCTGATCGGCCAGCGCCTCGCGCACCTGACCAGCACCCGGTCGGTGCTCTCTCCGGCCGCGCCCCGGGAGGTCCCGGATGCCTGAGGGCCTGGTCGTCGAGCAGCTGCACCTGGATCACCTGACGCCCTCGGCCGTCCGCCCGATCCTGTCCGGCGTGGACCTCACCGTGGCCCCGGGCGAGTTCGTGGCCCTGGTCGGGGCCTCGGGCAGCGGCAAGACCATGACGGCCATGGCCGTGCTGGGACTGCTGCCCCCCCAGGTGCACGTCGGCTCCGGGGCGATCCGGCTCGGCGGGACGGACCTCACGACGGCGGGTGAGGCGGAGCTGAACCGGGTGCGCGGCGGCCGGATCGGCATGCTCCACCAGCAGCCCAAGCGGATGTTCAATCCCCGCCGGACCATCGGGGACCATCTGCGCGAGCCGCTGAAGCTCCACTGCGGGCTCCGGGGGGACGAGGCGCGGGCCCGGGCGCTGGAGCTGCTGGCCGACGTGGGCTTCGAGGACCCCCAGTGGTGCGTCCGGGCGCATCCCCACCAGCTCTCGGGAGGCATGGCGCAGCGGGCGATGCTGGCCCTGACCCTGGCGGGCCGGCCGGAGCTGCTCCTGGCCGACGAGCCGACCTCCGCCCTGGACACGGTGCTCGAGCGGCAGATCCTGGAGCTGCTCGACCAGCAGCGGCGCGAACGGGGACTGGGGGTGCTCTACATCACCCACAACCTAGCCACCGTCTCGGCCTACGCCGACCGGGTCGTGGTGATGGACGCCGGGCGCATCCAGGAGGCAGGGCCGACCACCACCGTGCTCAACGCTCCCCGGAGCGCCTGCACGAAGGCCCTCGTAGAGGCCTCGGCCCTCACCCCCGCCCCGAGCCCCCCTCCTGCTCCGGGGACGCGCACCGTCCTGGCGCTGGAGGGCCTCACCAAGCGTTTCCCCTCGCGCGGCCGCGGTGCTCGCCCGGCCCTGGAGCAGGTCTCCCTCGACCTGAAGGAGGGCGAGATCCTCGGGGTGCTGGGGCGCTCCGGGTCCGGGAAGAGCACCCTGGCGCGGTTGGTCGTGGGGCTGGAGACGCCCGACGGCGGAACCGTCACCCGGGCGCCGGACACGCGCGAGGCCCGCACCGGCGCGGCGGGAACGCAGGTGCAGCTGGTCTTCCAGGAGCCGTACGACTCCTTCGACCCCCGCATGAGGCTGCGCACCAGCCTGGAGGCCCCCCTGCTGCACGACCGGACCAGCACGGCCGAGGAGCGCCGGAAGCGCATCCGGGAGGTCGTGCAGGAGGTGGAGCTGGACCCGGCGGTGCTGGACCGACATCCCGGCCAGTGCTCGGGAGGCCAGCTGCAGCGGCTCACCATCGCCCGGGCCCTGCTGCTGGAGCCGGCGGTGCTGATCTGCGACGAGGCCACCTCGGCCCTGGACGCGGTGACCCAGCGCACCGTCCTGGACCTGCTGCTGCGCCTGCACCGGGACCGCGGCCTGTCCCTGGTCATGATCTCCCACGACCTGGGCGTCATCCGGTACATGAGCCACCGGGTCGCCGTGCTCCTGCGCGGATCCCTGGTCGAGCTGGCCCCGGCCCACGAGTTCTTCAGCACCCCCCGGCACGAGCACAGCAGGCAGCTGGTGGCGGCGGCCCTGCCGCAGGTGTGCGCGATCCTGGACACCCCCCGCCCGACCCAGGAGCACCATGACGCCGTTCGGTGACCACCGGCCCGAGACCCGCACCCTGCTGGGCGCCCAGCTGGTGTTCAACATCGGCTTCTACGCCGTCGTCCCCTTCCTGGCCGGGGCCATGAGCGCCGAGTACGGTCTGGGCGCGGCCGCGATCGGCCTGGTGCTCGGGGCGCGCACCTTCAGCCAGCAGGGAATGTTCCTGCTCGGCGGGCTGGTGGCCGACCGGTGGGGGGCCCGCCGGGCGATCCTCACCGGCTGCCTGGTGCGCGTGCTGGGCTACGCCACGCTGGCGGCGGCCTCGGGCTTCCCCCTCTTCCTCCTGGGCGCGGTGCTCACCGGCGCCGGTGGCGCCCTGTTCTCACCGGCCCTGGAGGCGCAGCTGTCCCACGCCGACCGGCCCGCCGGGACCGGCGCACCGCGCCCGGCGGGGAAGAGCCGGCGGTCGGTGTTCGTGTGGCTGGCGATCACCGGGGAGATCGGCGCCGTCCTGGGCCCGCTGCTGGGCTCGGCCCTGCTGGGGTGGGGTCTCGACGCGGCCCTGACCGCGGGGATCGCCGTCTTCAGCGCCGTGACGGTCCTGCTGTGGTACCGCCTCCCCCGGGCGGCCGCGCGGGCCCCGACGGGGGCGGACGCGCAGGGGCCCCGGACCGCCCCCGCCACCGGCGGCCCTGCCCTCGGGTGCCTGCGGGACCGGCGCTTCGTGGTGTTCTGCCTGCTCGCCGGCACGAACATGCTCGTCTACAACCAGCTCTACTTCGCGGTGCCGGTCGAGCTGGGCCGGCGAGGGCTCGACGGGGCGTGGCTGGGCGCGCTCTTCCTGCTCGCCTCGGTCCTGACCCTGAGCCTGCAGCTGCCCGTCTCCGCGGCCGGTCAGCGCCTGGGCCCGGGGCGCGCCGTGGCGGCCGGCTTCGTGCTGGAAGCCGCCGCGTTCGCGATCCTCGCCGGAACCGCCGTGCACCCGGGGCCCTCCGCCGGCTCGACGGCGCCCCTGCTGGGCGCCGTCGCGGTGCTGATCCTGGGCCACATGCTCCTCACCCCCACGATCCTGTCCCTGATCCCGGCGTTCGTCCCCGCCCCGGAGCCCGGCGCCGGGACCGGCGCGGGGCGGGGTGCCTACTACGGCCTGGCGGCCACCTGCGGCGGCGTCGCCGTGCTGGTGGGCAACGCCGTGCTGGGGCAGGTGCTCGATCTGACCGATCGGCACCACTGGTGGCCCGGCACCCCGTGGGTGCCGCTGGTCCTGCACGCCCTCCTGGCCGCCGTGGCGCTGCCGGTCGTGCTGCGCGGACACAGCACCCTGGGGCGCCCCGGCTCCTCGTCCCCCACGGTCCCCGCCGAGAGGACCCCCTGACGGCCGGCCCGTTCAGGGCTCCACGGCCTCGTCCAGGTCGACGCGGCCGTGGACCCAGCGGCGGGTCCTCGGCGGGTGCAGCTACCCGTCCGCGCCGGTCTCCTCCGGTGGCTCGTCACCGCGGCGCCGGAACCGGGGGCGGGGCCACTCCGGCCGGGGCAGCCGGACGGTCCACTCTCCCGGCCCCGGCAGCCGCCATCCCCGGCGCCGCGCCACCACGGTGACCGCGGCCGCGGTGAGGATCGCCGCCGCCATGCCCCCGTTCGGGAACCCCAGGCTGTACAGGACGGCCATCTCGGCGCTGCCGAGCACCGCACCCGTCGCGTACAGGGTGTTGCCGCCGAAGATCATCGGCACCCGCCCCACCGCGATGTCCCGGATCATGCCCCCGCCGACCGCGGTGATCACCCCGAGCATGATCGCCGGCAGCCACGTGAGACCGGCGCCCAGGGCCTTGGACGTGCCGGTGGCCGCCCAGCAGCCCATGGCCAGCGCGTCGGCCACGATCAGGATCCGGTTCGTCCACCTGCCCCGCAGCTGGAGGAAGAAGGCGACCGCGGCCCCGAGGATCGCCGTGGCCAGGTACGCCGAGTTCGTCAGGGCGACGGGGAAGCCGCCCTGCAGCAGGGTGTCGCGGATCATCCCGCCGCCCAGTCCCGAGGCGATGGCCAGCACCACGAAGCCGACGGGGTCCAGCCTGAGCTGGCGGGCCACCGCCCCGCCCAGGATGCCGTTGGTGAGCACCCCCATCAGGTCGACGACGTCGAACAGCACGCGCGGATCCAGATTCTCCATGACCACCTCGTCGTCGGCCCACCGACGCCCGAGGCTAGCACCCCGGCCGGCCTGACCCCGTCCCCGCGGTGGCGGCCGCCCAGGGCCGACCGCCGGCCATGCCTGGAACCGACAGGGTCCGACACCTCCCAGATCCAGGGGCAGGAGGCAGGATGCGCATCGACGAGGACCGCGTCGCCGACGCGCCGCGCCAGGTGGGGCAGGTCGTGCAGCGCCCGCCCGGCGCCCGGGGCTTCGGGAAGCGGGACCGGACCGGGGTCAGCCCAGCTCGAGGCGCATCAGGACCCGGGGCAGGCGGGCGGAGACCGCCGCGGTGTCGGCGGCCTTGCGGAAGCCGGCCTTCTCGAACATCGACCGCGTCCCGACGTAGGCCATGACGGCGTCGACCCGCTGGTCCCCGTTGTCGACCGGGTAGCCCTCGACCGCCGGGGCGCCGTGGGCGCGGGCGAAGTCCACCGCGCCCTGCAGCAGGGCCTGGGCGACGCCTCTCCTGCGGTAGCCGGCCCGCACCCTGAAGCACCACACGCTCCAGACCGCGCGGTCGTCGACGTGCGGGATCCTCGTGCCGCGGGAGAAGGCGTGCAGCTCCTGCCGCGGCGCGACGCCGGCCCAGCCCGCGACCTCGCCGTCCAGGTAGGCCAGCACCCCCGGCGGGAGCTCCCGGGCGCAGAGGGCTTTCACGTGCTCCGGCCGTTCCCGGGCCCCGAGCTCCCGGTTCTCCCGGGGGCTGAGCCGGTAGGTGAGGCACCAGCAGGCCGCCGTGTCGGGGTTCTTCGGCGCCAGGACGGTGGCGACGTCGTCGAACCGGTCGGCGCTGGCGGGCAGGACCTCGATGGCCATGGCCGGCAGGGTAGCAGCAGCCCCCGGTGTCCGGCCACACGTCCGCCGGGGACCGTCAGATCGCGGTGCGGGGAGCGGCGTCCTCGGTGCCGGTCGCGCGCACGGCCTTGCGCTTGCGGGCGCGGTCGATCACCGTGATGACGGGTCCGGCGGTGATGCCGTGGAGCACGATCGAGGCGACGATCACCAGTCCCACGATCCGCCACAGGGCCTCGGCCTCGGCGGTGAACTCGCCCTTGGACAGGGCGTAGGCGAGGTAGTAGACGGACCCGATGCCGCGGACCCCGAAGAAGGCGATGACACTGCGCTCCCACGGGCCCGTGCGTCCTCGGGCCAGGCCGATCCACCCGGCGAGGGGCCGGACCAGGAGCAGGAAGGCCAGGGCGACGAGGATCTCCCGCCAGGTGAGCCCGGCGAGCAGCCCCCGGGCGACGGCCCCGCCCAGGAGGACGAGCACCACCACGGTGAGCAGGCGCTCGAGCTGCTCGATGTAGCTGTGCAGCACGCCGTGGTAGCCGTGGACCCGCTCGCCCGCCCGGATGGTCAGCGCGCACACGAACACGGCGATGAAGCCGTAGCCCTCGACCATCTCGGTCAGCCCGTAGGTCAGGAAGGTGGCCGCCAGGGCCACGAAGCCCTCGGAGTGGGAGGCCATGCGGACGCTCTCGAACGGGGAGCGGAAGAAGACCCGGCCCAGGAGCCTGCCCATGGCGAGTCCGGCGAGGCAGCCGACGGCGATGCGCCAGCCCACGTCCACGGCGACGAAGTGCGGGGACCATGCTCCCGGGGCGGTCCCCACCACGCTCAGGGCGATGGCGAGGTAGACGAAGGGGAAGGCCAGGCCGTCGTTGAGACCCGCCTCGGAGGTCAGCCCGAAGCGCACCTCGTCCTCGCCGTCCAGGTCCTCCTGGGCCTCCGAGGGCTCCCCGACCTGGACCTCGGAGGCCAGGACGGGGTCCGTGGGGGCCAGGGCTGCGGCCACGAGCACGGCCGAGGCCAGGCTCAGTCCCAGGACCCACCACCCGAGGAGGGTCAGCCCGAGCAGGCACAGGGGCATGGCGATGCCGAGCAGGCGCCAGGTGGTGGCCCACCGCCGGCGCCCCAGGGGGCGGTCCAGGGCCAGGCCGGCGCCCATCAGCGAGACGAGCACGCAGATCTCGCTGAGATGGATGGTGACGTCGCTGTGGGCCAGCGGGTCCGGGTCGGGGAGGTTCTCCGCCAGGGAGAAGATCACCACGCCCGCGCCCAGGAAGACCATGGGCATCGACACGGGAGCCCGCATCAGCAGCCGGGGGAGCAGGGCGGCCGCGAAGACGGCCAGACCCGCGGCGGCATAGAGCAGACTGGGTGCTTCGAACACCGGGACCTCGTTCCTGCGGCGACTGGGCACCGCACCTGGGTGCATCCTCCCGCATTTCGCGCCGCGCGTGTGCCGGGCACGTCCTCGCCGGACGGTTCCTCCCGTCGTACTCCGCGCCGCAGCAGCGGATGGGACCCGGGATGCGGAGGGAACCCAGGATCAGGCCGGGGCAGCGCCGCTCCGTCCCGCGGCGGAGGCCGCCGAACCGGCACCGTCCGTGCGGGGAGCCGGCTGCTCGCCGGTGGTGATCCGCACGTCGATCAGGGTCGCCCCCTCCAGCCGCGGCAGCACGTCGGCGATCAGCAGGACCAGGGCGGCGCTGTAGGCGCCCGCGCCGGTGGGGGCCTCCACGCACAGCAGCACGGAGGCCCCCGGCACGCCGGGACTGCTCAGGACCGCCCGGCAGGCCGTGGCGTCAGCCAGCACGGCCGCCACCGTGGGCCCGTCCACGCGGCGGGTCGTCCGCACGGTGACCTCCACCGACCACATGCTCATGCCGTACCCCCTGCCGCGCTCGTCCACCGGTGCTCTGCCCGTCACCGTGGACCCTCCCCCGAGCGGGACGAGTGCGCGCCGTCAGGGCGGTGCGCACTCGCCCCCGGGGGCGCCGTGGCACCCCCCTGCTCCTCATGCTGGTGCCCGGGCGCACCCGGCACAACGTTCTCGCAGGCGAGGCGGGTTTTTGGCCGATTGTTGCCGCCGGTAAGCACGCTGTGGGAGCGGGGCGTCCGGCCCCGGGCTCATGCCGGGGCGTTCGGCTCCGGCTCGTCCATGGCGGCGATCTGGATCAGGTTGCCGCACGTGTCGTCGAGCACCGCGGTCGTCACCGGGCCCATCGACGCCGGCTCCTGCACGAAGCGCACGCCCAGACCGGTCAGCCGCTCGTACTCGGCCCGTACGTCCTCGACGCCGAAGCTGGTGAACGGGATGCCGTCGGCCACCAGGGCCTCCTTGAACGGGCCGACGGCCGGGTGCTCGGAGGGCTCCAGCAGCAGCTCCACCCCGTCCGGGGCCGACGGCGAGACGACGGTCAGCCAGCGGAACGGCCCGGCGGGCAGGTCGGTCTTGAGCTGGAAGCCGAGCTTGGTGGTGTAGAAGTCCAGTGCCTTCCGCTGGTCGTCCACGAAGACGCTGGCGGTGGTGATGATCATGCGGGGTCCTCCGAGGTGGGCGGGAGGGCGTCGAGCCACTTCCGGGCGGTGGTCAGGGGCGCGGTGTCCAGGTGGTGGACCGTGGTGCGGCCCCTGGTGGTGGTGGTCACCAGGCCGGCCTCGCGCAGGACGGCCAGGTGCTTGGTGACGGCCTGGCGCGTCATCGCCAGGCCGTGGTTGTTGATCAGGCGGACGGTGAGCTCGAACAGGGTCTGGTCGTTGCGCCCGGCCAGCTCCTCCACGAGGATCCGCCGCGCGGGGTGCGCCAGCGCCTGGAAGATCGAGTCCACTCCTGCATCATAGGCAACATATTGGTTGCCAATCAAGGGTCCGTGGCGCCCAGCCCCGGCCGGCACGACGGCGGCCGCCGTCACACTCCCCGCCGCCTTGATCCGCTCCGCGGCCTTCCCCAGCATGGAGGCCATGGGCAGCCGCATCGTTCTGGTCCCGGGGTTCTGGCTCGGCGGATGGGCCTGGGAGGCCGTGGCCGACGAGCTGGAGCGCCGCGGTCACCGTGCCACGGCCCTGACCCTGCCCGGCCTGGAGTCCCCCGGGACCGACCGGTCGTCGATCACCCTGGGGGACCACGTGGACGCGGTCGTCCGGGCCGTGGGGGCGGGCGACGACGAGGAGCGCACCGTGCTGGTGGCGCACAGCGGGGCCGGGCCCGTGGCCTACGCCGCCTCGGACCGGGCGCCGGAGCGGATCGACCGTCTCGTCTACGTCGACTCCGGGCCCCTGCCGGACGGCGCCGCGGTCCGTCCCGACCTGGACCCGGCGGTGGTGGAGCTGCCGCTGCCCGGGTGGGCGCAGCTGGAGGCCGAGGGCAGCAGCCTCGCCGGCCTGGACGAGGCCGCGCTGCAGCGCTTCCGGTCCCGGGCCGTTCCCCATCCCGCCGGCCCCGCCCGGCAGCCGCTGGCGCTGCACGACGACCGGCGCTACGAGGTGCCGACCACCGTGATCTGCTCCAGCTTCCCGGCGGCGACGATCCGCGAGCTGGCCGCGGAGGGCCACCCGGTGGCGAGCGAACTGTCCCGGCTGCCCGTCGAGTACGTGGACCTGCCCACCGGGCACTGGCCCATGTGGTCGCGCACCCTGGACCTGGCCAGGGCCATCGACGCCGCGGCCCGGGCGTGAGCACCGGCCCCGCGGCTGCGGGGGCGGTGCCCGAGGACCAGGGCTGGTCCGGCAGCTCCTGCGCCAGGCGGTCCATCTCCTGGGTCTGCGCCTGCCGGTCCTCGGCGATGCTGCGGGCCATCTCGACGGCCTGGGGGTTCTGGCCGGCCTCCCCCTCGTCCCGGGCCATGTCGATGGCCCCCTCGTGGTGCTCGGTCATCTGCTCCAGGTACCACTCGGCCGCCCCGGTGCCGGCGTCCGGAGCGGCGCCCCGGAGGACCCGAGGCCGCGGGCCGGCGCCCGCCCGGCCCGCAGCCAGAGGATCCCGACACAGATCGACACACACGCCGCGGCCCTCTGGCCTCGGCGGGCGCGCGGGGAGATGCTCGGGGGGAGGGGGAAAGGCATACCACCTCAAGGGAAGAGCCGGGGCCCTCCCGGCTTTTCTCCTGTCCGGCGCCTGGCCCGCCGTCCGCGCCGATTGCTAGGTTGGCACCATGGAGGGGCACCGGTCCGGAAACGGCGATCCGTGGCCGGCCGGGCCGGTGCTGCCCCGGCCGTACCTCATGGAGCAGTCGTGGTCCGACGCGGTCTTCCTGCACTGGCGCGTGCCCGCGTCCGTGACCGCCCCGCACCTGCCGCCCGGCGTGGAGCCCGATGTCTTCCACGGCTCCGCCTGGGTGGGGCTGGTCGGGTTCCGCATGCAGAAGGTGCGGCTCGGGGCGGTCCTGCCGATGCCCTGGCTCGGGTCCTTCGCCGAGGTCAACGTGCGCCTGTACTCGCGGGCGGCGGACGGCTCACGCGGGGTGGTGTTCCTGTCCCTGGACGCCTCCCGGCTCCCCGTCGTGCTGGCGGCCCGGGCCTGCGGCATCCCCTACGTGTGGTCCCGGTGCCGGGCCACCGCCACGGACGGGCCCGCGCCCTGCTACGGCTACGAGGTGGCACGCCGCGGCGGGCGGACCGGCACGACGTTCGCGGTCCGCCCCGACCGCACCGCGCAGGCCGACGACGAGCTGTCCCTCCTGCTCACCGCACGGTTCGGGATGCACACCCGGGGTCCCGGGGGCACGGTCCTCCTGCCCGTCTCCCACCGGCCGTGGCCGCTGCACCCCGCCGCCCTGACCCACCTCGACGACGGGCTGCTGGCGGCGGCCGGCCTCGGCGTCGGGGGACCGCCCGAATCGGTGCTGTACTCCTCCGGGGTGCGCAGCCTGTTCGGCGGACCCCGGAGGGTGCAGGCCTCGCTGCCCGGCAACGGCCCGGGCGGAGCGCGCCGACCGGCCCGCCCATGAGCTGGGCGGGCCGGTCGGCGGGCTCGAGCGCAGCCCTCCGGCCGCGAGGCCCGATCGAGGCGGCTCAGGCCGACCTCCGCAGGGCCGGTCCGGGGTGGAAGCGCGATCCCAGGGCGGCCACGGGCCGGTGCTCGGGTAGCTCGGCGGGCAGGACCACCTCCACCGGGCCGGCGGCAGGGGCCGCCTCGTCGTGGTCGACGGCCCAGCGCAGCAGGTCCACCGCGCCGGCCTCCACGTGGTCGGCGCAGGTGAGGTCGACGGTGACCGTCACCGGGGGGATCAGGGTCCGGGCCCGGGCCACCACCGGGTGCAGGGCGTGCTGGTTGGCCTCGGTGAGGCACCCGGTGACGACCAGGCGCACGTAGGCGCCGTGGAGATCGACCTGGACGAGCACGGAGAGCTTGTGGTCCATAGGGAGCATCCTTCATCGCATGCTGAGAACCTCAGGCCGTCCTTCGGCCCGTCCCCACGGTAGGGAAGCGGCGCCCCGACCGGCAAGGATTCTCTCGCGTAGCCACCGCGTATTTCCGTAACCGACGGGTAGGGCCGTCGGCCGTTCTCCCCGGGGCCGACGGCCCGGTCCCCGGTCCCCGGGACGTCCCGGAGGCCGGCTCGCGGCTCAGCCGGCGGGGCGCTTCGCGGCGGGCGTCGGCCGTGGCGGTGCAGACCTCCCACGGCCCGGCGCCGGGGCCGGGGACCCGCCCGGCGCCGGCCAGGCGCTGCGCGGCCGTGTCCACGAGGTCGGTGCTCTGGACCTCCACGCCGAGGTGGTCCACGCGCGACGGCACGCCCCTGCCCGCCCCGGCCGCTATCATCGTGCCCGGGAACGGTCGCGGAGCGGCACAGGACGGAGACGAGCACGACCATGGTGTCTCAGGACCCGGTGCCCGGCCCTCCGCCGGTCCACTGGGAGGACTGCGCGGCCGGCCGGCGGCTGTGGCCGCGGATCGCGGCTCTGCTGGACGGGCGGGAGCGCGTCCTCATCGGGATCGCCGGAGCCCCGGGCGCCGGCAAGTCCACGGTCGCCCAGGCGGTGGCGGACGAGGCGCAACGGCACCTTCCCGGACAGGTCGCCCTCGTGCCCATGGACGGCTACCACCTGGCGCAGACGACGATCGAGCGCCGGGGGCGGGCCGGGAGCAAGGGCGCCCCTGACACGTTCGACGCCCCCGGCTACCTCGCCCTGCTGGAGCGCCTCAGGCGCGCCGACGGGGAGACCGTCTACGCCCCGGAGTTCCGCCGGGAGCTCGACGACCCCGTCGCCGCCGCCGTCGAGGTGGACCCCGCGGTCCGCGTGGTCGTCACCGAGGGCAACTACCTCCTGCTCGACACCCCGCCCTGGTCGGCGGTGCGGCCCCTGCTGGACGAGGCCTGGTACGTGGAGGTCCCGGAGGCGACGCGGCTGGAACGGCTGATCGCGCGGCACGTCCGGTTCAAGGACGACCCCGCCACGGCACGTCTCCGGGCGCTGGGCTCCGACCAGCGCAACGCCGAGCTCGTCGAGGCCTCCCGGGCACGCGCGGACCTGGTCATCGTGTACGCCTAGGCCGGCCCCCACGGGGTGCGCGGCGGACCCGGTGCCGCACCACGGCGGGCGCCGGTGAGCACCGGGGGAGACCGGGAGCGCCCTGGACACCGAGGCGCCCGCCCGGAGGCCGAGCGGGCGCTGGGGCGCCGGCGGCCCCCGCCGGCGCCACCCTGGTCCTGAACGACAGCCTGACCGGCCGGAAGGCCAGCTGCACCGGGATCTGACCGGGCAGGAGGCCTGCCGGGGAAGTGCTGCCGGCCCGGCGCTCGCCGGTCAGAGCGCGTGCAGATAGCGCTGCGTGACGCGGTCCTGGACCCGCCGGGCGAGCGGCGCGGCGGCGCGGGCCCACCAGGCGGCCGGGCGGGAGAACGCGGTGAGGGTGAGCACCACGGCGTCGTCGTCGTGCCACTCGAGGCAGAAGCGCTCCTCGCCCCGTTCGGGGTGGCCGTCCAGCGTGCCGTAGGCGAAGCCCCGCCGGCGGGGCTCGTCGAGGACGTGGACGACCTGGCACGCGGCCGTGATCCTCAACGGTCCCCGGCCCAGCCGCAGCAGCACCCGCGTGCCGTCCGCGGCCCGCGGGGTGCCCGGGTCGACGCCGATGCCGGCGCGGCGGTGCAGGTCCCAGGTCATCAGCCGGTCGGCCGCGGTGCGGAAGGCCGCCTCGCCCGTGCCCACCGTCCGGTGCCGCACCAGGTGGTGGTAGCCGGGCGGCAGCGCACCGGCCGTGGCCCCGACCTCGGGATAGGTCAGGCGGCGGTCGTGCAGCGGGCGGCGTTCCATGGACCCCACCCTCGCACACCGGGCGCGGCGCCCCGCCCGCCCCGACCGGTCCTCCGGACCGGGCGCATCCGGCGGAGCAGGTCAGCCGCGGGGCCGGACGGGGTGGCGGCTGAGGATCGACACGCGGTTGAAGGCGTTCATCGCGACCGCCGCCCACTGCAGCGCGGAGTACTGCGCGTCGGTCAGCGCCGCCCGCGCCGCCGCGAGCTCCGTGAGCCGGGACTCGTCCTGGGGCAGGACGGTGGCGGACTCGCCGATGGCGAGCCCGGCCCGCTCCAGGTCGGAGAACACCGCGGCCTCGCGCCAGGCGGGCAGCACGGCCAGCTGCTGGTGGCTGGCCCCCGCCTTGACGGCCAGACGGGTGTGCAGGTCCAGGCAGTAGGCGCACCCGTTGAGCTGCGAGATCCGCACGCCCACCAGTTCCGTCACGGCCCGGGAGATCCCGGCGTCCTCGGCGGCGGCACGGACGGCCCGGGCCACCTCGTTCAGGGCCTGCCAGGTACCGGGGTCGGACTTGTCCAGGAAGAAGGCCTCGGGGTCGCTCATCGTGCTCCTCGTCGTGGTGGCCGCGCCGGCGCACGTGGTGCGGCGGTGTGCTGATCCTAAGCGGCCCGGCCGGGCGACGGGGGGATCCCCGGCGCGGTCTCACAGCTGCGGCACGCACGCCCCCGCCCCGAACCGCGCGAGCCCGGCCCGGTCGCCGTCGGCGAAGCCGGTCACCCCCACGTTGTCGGCGTGCATGAGCTGGGTGGGGTCGTCGACGTGGTCCAGCCCGACCACGTGCCCCAGCTCGTGCATGATGATCGCGCGGACCTGCGCGGTGCCGCCGGGGTGCTGCAGCATCTTCGCCATGTCGGGCGCGTCGAGCGTCACCTGGCCCGCGACGTAGACGAGCGCTCCGCCGGGTGCCTTCGCGTACGAGCTTCCGCCCAGCCCCACGACGTCGCCGGCCAGGCCGGGGTTCTCGCCGGGCTCCGACCAGGCGATGAGCACGGGCGCCCACCGCTTGCCGTAGCGGCCCGGCTGATAGGTGTCCCGCCGGTCGCCCGGTGCCTCCGTGGTGGGTCCGTCGTGGACGAAGCGCAGCCCCGTCGCCGCGGACACCTCCGTCACGGCCTGCGCGACGAGCTCCTCCGAGCCCTCCGGTGCGTGGTCGGGCCGGACGACGTAGTGCACCGGCCGGCAGGGGTCGTACGCCACCACCGCCTGGTCCGGATCGGGGGACGGGTGCAGCCGGTAGCGCTCCGACGGGGTGACGGCCGGGGGAGTGCCCAGGGGCCCGTCGGAGGCCTCGACCCCGCGCGGGGGCGCCGCCGCGCCCGGCAGGTGCGGGAGGGCGACGGGCAGCAGCGCCCGGTCGGCGAGCGCGGAGGCGAGGTGCAGCACCACCACCAGCACGAGGCAGAAGGCGGGCGCCGCCCGCCAGGCCGGACCCCGCGACGGCGGCCCGGCGTGGTGGCCCGCCGCACGCGGGGGCCGGCGACGCCGGGTGCGCGGGGCGTGCCGTGCCTGCGTCCGGAACCGCCGTGCCCCGTGGGCGACCCGCCGCAGCGGCCGCCCGCCCTGGGTGCTCGCCGGCGCGCCGAGCTCGCCGGTCCTGCCGCCGCCCCCGCGCGACGGCTCCGCGTCCGGCCGCCCGGCGCTCGAGTGCTCCATGCTTCCCAGTTCCTGCTCCCCCCGGCGCCCGGCCCCACCGACCGGACGTCCTGGTAGAGAACTACCATGTTGTTCCCATTCGCAAAGCAATGTGTCGTGGTCCGCGTGCTGTGTTGCACGCCGAGATCCGCGGGGGACCGGGAAGCCCGGGGCGGGGACGCCGCGGCCGTCCGCGGCATAGAATCGTCGTCCACCCCCGAAAGGAACTTCACCGTGCCGTCGCTGACCGCCCCGCCCCTGACCGATGCCGAGGTTCGTGCGCTGCGGGAGGACTTCCCGCTGCTGAGCACCACCAGCGTGGGGGGTGTGCCGCTGGTGTACCTGGACTCGGGGGCGACCTCGCAGAAGCCGCTGGCGGTGCTCGACGCGGAGCGGGAGTTCTACCTGCACCGCAACGCCGCCGTCCACCGCGGGGCGCACTCCCTGGCGGTGGAGGCCACCGACGCCTACGAGGAGGCCCGGCGGGTCGTGGCCGGGTTCGTCGGCGCGGGTGAGACAGAGCTGGTGTGGACCTCCAACGCCACCGAGGCGATCAACCTGATCACCTACGCGTTCTCCAACGCCACCGCCGGGCGCGGCGGTGCGGACGCGGCCCGGTTCCGCCTGGGCCCGGGCGATGAGATCGTCACCACCGAGGCCGAGCACCACGCCAACCTCATCCCGTGGCAGGAGCTGGCCGCGCGCACCGGGGCGAGGCTGCGCTGGATCCCCGTCGACGAGGCGGGCCTGCTCGACTACGCGGCCGCGGCCGAGGTGATCGGGGAGCGCACGAAGGTGGTGGCGTTCTCCCACGTCTCCAACGTCACCGGGGCGCTCACCGACGTGGCGGCCCTGGTGGGCCTGGCCGTGCGCGTGGGGGCGCTGACGGTGCTGGACGCCTGCCAGTCGGTGCCGCACCTGCCGGTGGACCTCCCGGGGCTGGGGGTGGACTTCGCGGTGTTCTCCGGGCACAAGATGTGCGGGCCCACCGGCATCGGGGCGCTGTACGGGAGGGCGGAGCTGCTCGCGGCGATGCCGCCGTTCCTCACCGGCGGCTCCATGATCACCCGGGTCACCATGGAGGGCGCCGACTACCTGCCGGCCCCGACCCGGTTCGAGGCCGGCACCCAGCGGATCAGCCAGGCCGTGGGCCTGGCCGCGGCCGTGACGTATCTGCAGGAGGTGGGGATGGAGCGGATCGCCGCCCACGAGCACGCCCTGGGCCAGCGTCTGGCCGAGGGCGTGGCCGGGATCGAGGGGGTGCGGCTGGTCGGCCCGCCGCCCGGGAAGGACCGGGTGGGCCTGGCCGCGGTCGACGTCGAGGGCGTGCACGCCCACGACGTGGGCCAGGTGCTGGACGTGGCCGGGGTGGCGGTGCGGGTGGGCCACCACTGCGCCCAGCCCCTGCACCGGGCCCTGGGGCTGACCGCGACCACCCGGGCCAGCGCCTACCTGTACAACACCACGGAGGACGTGGAGCGGTTCCTGGCCGAGCTCGCCGGGGTCCGGGCCTACTTCCGTCTCGGGGGTGCCCGGTGAGCGGGCTCGACGGGCTCTACCAGGAGGTCATCCTCGACCACGCCAGGCGCCGCGCCGGGGAGGGCCTCACCGACCCCGCCCCGGGCCACGGGGCGGGGGAGTCCCACCAGTACAACCCCACCTGCGGGGACGAGATCACCGTGCGGGTGGAGCTGGCCCCCGCGGCGCCGGGGGCGGAGCCGGTGGTCGAGCGGATCAGCTGGGAGGGCCAGGGCTGCTCCATCTCCATGGCCGCGGCCTCGGTGCTGGCCGAGACGGCCCCGGGCCTGACGCGCCCGGAGGTGGAGGAGCTCATCGAGGCCTTCCGGGTGCTGCTGCGCTCCCGCGGCTCGGTGGCCCCCGACGAGGAGGTCCTCGGGGACGCCGCCGCCTTCGCCGGGGTGTCCCGGTTCGTGGCCCGGGTCAAGTGCGCGATGCTCGGCTGGGTCGCCGCCGAGGAGGCCCTGGCCCGCGCGGACTGAGGCCGGGACGCGGCCTTCACACACCGGGGCGTCCTTGTCCTGCCGCGCACGGCGGTGGGAGACTGGACGGTCCTGGAGGCGGTGGCCGAGCCCCTGGCGGGGGCCGGTCCCGGCGCGGAGGAGGCGGTCGTGAAACTGCTCGAGGACCTGGTGGCCCGCGTGGAGACGTGGAAGGCGCTGGACCAGGTGGCCGAGCCCCTGGCCCGGGCCGTGGGCCGTGCGGTGCGTCCGGCTCCGGTGCGCAACGTCCTGAGCGGGACGGTGATCGGGCATCCGCTGCACCCCCTCCTCACCGACATCCCGATCGGCGCGTGGACCATGGCGGCGATGCTGGACGTGGCCGGAGGCCCCGGTGCGGCCCGCGCCGCGGACCTGCTCGTGGGTGCCGGGGCGGCCGCCGCCGTGCCCACCGCCGTGGCCGGGCTCAACGACTGGTCCGACACCCAGGGCGCCGACCGGCGCACCGGGCTGGTGCACGCCACCGCCAACAGCGCCGCCCTCAGCCTCTACGCCGCCTCCCTCATCGCCCGGGCCCGCGGCCGGCGCGGCGCCGGCAAGGCGCTGGCCCTGGCCGGCTACGGCTGCGTCATGGGCGGGGGCTACCTGGGCGGCCACCTGGTCTTCGTGCGGGGCGTCAACGTCAACCGCACCGCCTGGCGGCGGGGTCCGCGGCAGTGGACCGACGTCCTGGCCGACGCCGACCTGGCCGCCGGCGGCCACCGGGTGGTGCCCGCCGGCAGCGTCTCGGTGCTGCTCGTCCGCGACGCCACCCGGATCGAGGCCCTGGACAGCGTCTGCAACCACATGGGCGGCCCGCTGGGGCAGGGGACGATCGACGGCGGCTGCGTCACCTGTCCCTGGCACGGCAGCACCTTCCGGCTCGCGGACGGCGCCGTCGTGCGGGGGCCGGCGACCGTCTCGCAGCCCGGCTACGAGACCCGCGTCCAGGACGGGCGGATCCAGGTCCGGGCCCGGCGCTAGCCGCACTGCACCGGGGCGCCCGTGGCGGTGGAATGCTCCCGCCGCCGCCCCGGTTGTGCGGACCATGGCCCTTCCCGACGTCCGTCTGTCCCTCCTCGACCGCGCCAACTCCCGCCACGGATCCTCGGAGACGGACGCCCTGCGCCGCGTGCTCGAGCGCGCGGCGCGGGCGGAGGCCCTCGGCTACCACCGGTTCTGGGTGGCCGAGCACCACGGCGTGCCCGGCATCGCCGGTTCCGCGCCGGCGGTGCTGATGGCCGCGGTGGCCGCCCGCACCCGCACGATCCGCGTCGGCTCGGGCGGGATGATGCTCCCCAACCACCAGCCCCTGGTGGTCGCCGAGCAGGCCGCCACCCTCGAGGCGCTGCACCCCGGGCGCGTGGACCTCGGCGTGGGACGCTCCCTCGGGTTCACGTCCGCCGTCCGGAGCGCGCTGCGCGCCGACAAGGAGGCCGCGGAGCGGTTCGAGGCCGACCTGGCGGAGCTGCTGTCCTTCCTCGCCGGCGACGCGCCGATCACGGCCCGACCGCAGGACCGCGCCGCCACCCCGGTCTTCGTGCTCGCCACCGGCTCCGGGGTGGACGTCGCGGCGCGGGCCGGCCTCGCCGTCGTGCTCGGCGGCCCCGCGGTGTTCCGCGACGGGTCCCGCGGCGGCCGCGCCGCGCTCGAGCGCTACCGGGCGGCCTTCCGCCCGTCGCGGTGGTGGCCGGAGCCCTACGTCGTGGTCTCGGCCAACGTGGCCGTCGCGGACACGCCCGGCGCCGCCCGGGCGCTGCTGCTGCCCGAGGCCCGCGCGCTGGCGCTCTCCCGCACGCGGGGTGAGTTCCCGCCGCTGGAGCCCTTCGGCGCCGCGGAGCTCGCCGCGCTCCCGGACCGCGAGCGCGGCCTCGTCGAGGACTCGCTCGCCACCTCGGTGCACGGCACGCCCGCCGCGGTGTCCGGCGCGCTGGAGCGGCTGCTGGCCGCCACCGGGGCCGACGAGCTCCTCGTCACCGGCGGCGCGGCCGATCCCGAGGCGCAGGACGCCTCCGACCGGCTCCTGGCGGGTCTGTTCTCCCGCTGACCCCGCCCCGGTGGCCGGGCCCCGGCCGCTCGGGGCTCTCACCGCCGAGTCCCCAGGGCGGCGCCGAGTCCCCAGGATCCATCGTGGGGAACTGCGACCGGCCCGGGGACTCGGCGCAGGGCGGCAGGCGGGCGACTAGACTGGGTCCGATGGAACGACTGCTCGTGCTCGCCGCCCACCCCCTGGAGACGAAGTACTTCCCCTCCGACATCGACCTGGTCCTCACCGGCGTGGGGATGTCGGCCGCCGCGGTGCGCGCCACCGAGGCGATCCTGAGCCGCTGCCCGGACCCGGCCCTCCGCCACGAGCTGCTGGTGCTCAACATCGGCAGCGCCGGCGCCCTCAAGGACGGGCTGAACGGGGTGCACGAGCCGTCCCGGATCCTCAACCGGGACGTGGACGAGGAGCTGCTGCGCGCGGCGGGGTTCACGATCGACAACGTCGTCGAGCTCGGCGGGGACGGCCCCGTCCTGGCCACCGGCGACTCCTTCGTGGCCGGCGGGCCCATCCGGGACGCGCTGGCCGCCCGCGCCGACCTGGTGGACATGGAGGGCTACGCGATCGCCGTGGCCTGCCGCCACCTGGGCGTGCGGCTGCGGATGGTCAAGCACGTCTCCGACGCCGCCGACGAGGCCGCGGTCGGCTGGGACGAGATGGTCGAGGTCAGCGCCCGGGACCTGGGCCGGTGGTTCCACGAGAGCGGGATCGTCGCGGGATCACCGCGTCCCGGGCCCCCACTACACTGAGGGCAGCATGAAACTGATCCGCCAGCGCGAGTCCCTGGGCGCCCAGCAGGACTACGACAGCGCCATGAGCCTCCTCACCGACGTCCGCCGCACCGGACCCGTGCTGCGCCTCTACGAGCCCGCCCCCACGGTCGCCTTCGGCCGCCGCGACGAGCTGCGCCCCGGGTTCCCGGACGCGGCCCGCGCCGCCCGCGAGAGCGGCTTCACGCCCCTAGTCCGCAAGGTCGGCGGGCGGGCGGCCGCCTACCACGGGGGGTGCCTGGTCGTCGACCACGTCGAGCCCGCCGAGGACCCGGCCACGGGGATCCAGGACCGCTACCGGCTCTTCGGCGACATGCTCGTGGCCGCGCTGGAGGAGCTCGAGGTCGACGCCGACGTCGGGCAGCTCCCCGGCGAGTACTGCCCGGGCGAGCACAGCGTGCACGGGACGCACCCGGCGCCGTCGCCGGCGCGGAAGGTCAAGCTGGCGGGCACCGCCCAGCGGGTGGTCGCGGGCGCCTGGTACTTCAGCACGGTGCTCGTGGTGGAGCACTCCGAGCCCATCCGCTCGGTGCTCACCGACGTCTACGCCGCCCTGGACCTCGAGTGGGACCCCACGACCGCGGGCGCGGTCGACGACCTGCGCCCGGGCACCACCGTGGCCGACGTCGAGCGCGGGATCCGGAAGGTGTACGGCATGTACTCGGAGTACCTGGGGTACGGGCCGCTGAGCGACTGAGCCCGGCCGCCGCCGGGCAGAGCACACGGGAGACCAGGAGTGTCAAGTAGGGGATAGGATCTTCTACATGCGAGCCGTCATCTATGCGCGAATTTCTCAGGACTCCGAGGAGCAGCGGATAGGTGTTGACCGGCAGCTCACAGACTGTCGAGTCGCAGCCAAGGCCCGCGGATGGACCGTTGTGGACGAGTTCATCGACAACGACGTTTCCGCCACCCGATCCAAGCGCCGCCCCGAGTACGAGCGGATGCTTACCGATATCAGGGCCAGCAAGGTGGACGCCCTCCTCACGTGGGACGTCGATAGGCTCACGCGAACGCCCCGCGAACTTGAGGACGTTATCGACCTCGCAGACGCACACGGCCTGGCGCTTGCCTCTATCGGCGGCGAGATCGACTTGTCGACGCCCCAGGGCTGATTGACAGCACGCATCAAAGGCAGCGTGGCCCGCCACGAGACAGACCAGTTGTCCAGGCGCGTGAAGCGAGCCCTGGAGCAAAGAGCGGAACAGGGCTCACCCCACGGATTGGTGCCGTTCGGGTACCAGCGCGTCCCGGTCCTAGACGAGGAAGGGCGCACCATTGGTTCCCGGGATGTACGCGATCCGGACAATGCGGAGTTCATACAGGACTGCGCCCGTCGCGTCCTGGCGGGCGAATCTTTGAGGTCGATCGTCGGTCGCGCGAACGACGAGGGTCGAGTAGCTCCGAGAGGTAGTCGTTGGACCTCGACTAGCCTGCGGCAAGTGCTGCTGCGGCCCACAAACGCCGGTTTGCGGGCTCACCGTGGAGAGATCGTTGGGAAGTCCACCACGGAGCCAATCCTGTCGGAGGACGAGTTCTACCGGCTATCCGCACTGCTCACCGATCCGGGGCGCCGGCTGTCGATGGGCACCAGCCCCCGCCATCTGCTGTCGGGGATCGCTGAGTGCGGGTTGTGCGGCGGCAAAATGCGCCGGGTGAAGAGCAGGGTTCCCGACGGTGGAACCAATCCGGAGGCCTATGTCTGTCGGGAGTGCACCAGGGTCCGACGCTCAATGACTTTGGTCGATGGGGTAGTGAACAACGTGATGGTTGGACTGCTCCAGCGCCCCGACGCCTTGGCTGCGCTGTCGAAGGGTGACCCGGATGCGGCCGACGAGGCGCAAGAGAACGTGAAGGCATTGGCTGCTCGGCTTGAAATTGCTGCGGACCAGTTCGCCGAGGGGAACATCACGGGGGAGCAGTTGGCGCGTATTACCGCAAAGCTGCGCCCACAACTCGAGGAAGCTCGGGTTCAGGCTGCGAAGTACGCTCCGTCGTCGCTGGGTTCATCCATTGCTGGCGAGGATGCCTTGGACCGGTGGGAGTCAGCGGACATTTGGACTAAGCGTGAGTTGATCGACGCCCTCATGGTGGTGACCATCATGCCCGTGGGGCCCGGGCGTGGCCGTGACCCTCAATCCGTCAAGATCGAGTGGAAAACGGGGAACTGAGGTCTTTGTACATCAAGTCGCCACGGTCGCGCACGATATGTTGATACATATTCAAGATAATATCTAACTCTTTAATATCTTCTGCATATAGGCACATGTGTAGTTGCGTTGATTTTCATGCAGTTGTGTGTACTTTTGGCGTCACATTGCCAATCTGACTTGACAACGCTCCGCTGAGCGCTAACTAAACACTGGTATGCTTTTGCACAGCGGATGGCGTTCCGGGGAACCGGGGAGCGGCAAGCGGTGTCCGCGGCTTGTCCTAGCCTGGAAACGGGCTGGTGACAGCAGTCGGTTGGAGTTGGTCCGCCTACGACAACAAGCCCCGTTCCATCAGAGCGGGGGTATAACTCAACACTAGGAGTCTGTCTTCATGCAGATCACAGGCACGCCTCAAGAGCGCGAGGAAATCATCCTCGCCATTGCTGAAGCTGCGGGCCGTTCCCTCAGTCGTTCCAAAGCTAACAAGCTGATGAAGCGTTCCCTTGCCGGAGAGTTCGATCCTCAGTCGATCGGCCTCTCAGCATACGACCTTGCCAGGTACCTGCCTTACGCAGACCCGGTAGGTGAACACGCTACCTCCAACCTTCTCCGCGATCAAATTAGACGGGAGGCCGCGTGACCATCGACGAGTACGTGGCGTCCATCGTTGCGACAGCGCCACCGCTTACGGAGCGCCAGCGCGCCACCATCACAGCTCACCTTGCAAAGCCAAACGGCCCCCGCGTCTCATCCGCCAAGATTCACGCGAAGGCCGTTGCTAAGACACCCTTGAACGGGAGCCTTTATGTCTAGAAATGCCTTTACAGACGATACAAGCATGTCGAGTCCGGATGCCACAGTCAAGGTGGGCGTTTGGTTCCCCGATGAAAACCACTCGATCCCGTACCTCACCACGTTCCGCGCGTCCCGGTGTCGGCACCTCAACCAAGACGACCTCCGTCGCTGGCTCAGCGGGCCGGGGGTGGGCGCGTGACTGTTCACTCCCCTCCGCTGGACGGTTTGGACGGTTCTGGACGGTCTGGACGGTTACCGGGGGAGGCCCCTCCGGGAACCGTCTCTGAATTGTCCGCGGTGCTCGACACCGTGCGAGACCACCTGGGCTCCTACCTCATGCCAGCCTCAGCCGATGACCTCGACCTGATCGCCCTGTGGGCGGTGGCAACACACCTTGCAGAAGAGACTTACACAACTCCACGCCTGATCATCACGTCCCCCGTGGCCGGTTCCGGGAAGACAACTGTTCTCGAGCACCTGGAACGGCTCGTCCCGAATCCCGTGCAGATGGCGTCCGTGTCCTCCGCAGCGTTAATTCCTCGACTGATCGACGCCGAGCCATCAACACTGCTCATTGATGAGGCAGAGAAAGCCCTCAACCCGAACAAACCCGGTATTGAGGACATCATCGGCATCATCAACTCCGGGTATAAGCGAGGAGGAACACGGCCCACTCTTGTCCCGGATAAGGAAAAGGGGTGGGCTGTCAAGAAACTGTCGACGTTCGCCCCCGTGGCGATGGCCGGCAACTCTCCGAACCTTCCCGACGACGCCGTTTCCAGATCTCACACCGTCACCATGTTCCCCGCCCTTGAGGGGGACGTGGAGGAAACCGACTGGGAGGTCATCGAACCAGACGTGCTGGACCTGGGGGAGCGCGTTGCCCAGGTTGCCGACACCATCCGGGACACGGTTCGGGCTACCCGTCCGCCGGTTCCCTCGGGGTGTGTGGGCCGCATCAAGGAGCGGTGGTTACCGCTGAAGCGGATCGCCGTGCTCGCCTCTGAGGACTGGGCCGATCATGTGGACCAAATGATCATGCACGACCTCGAATCCATGCAGCGTGACAAGGCAGAGGGGCTCAATCGCATGCCCATTCACGTCCACCTCATCCGCGACATGCACGACATCTTCGAGGCGGAGGGTGACGCGTTCATCGGAACCCAGTTCCTCAAGACCCGTTTGGTGCAGGACCACCCGGAACGGTGGGGCAGTGCCTCGACCTTCGGCAAAGAGTTGACCGCCCAGCGCCTGGGCCAGTTGCTCGCGAAGAACTTCACCATCCGGGCCGGGAAGTCCCCGGACAACACCTATCGGGGGTATTCGCGCAGGGACTTTGAGCGGGCATGGCGGGCGGTTGGGGTGACGGTTCCACAGACCCTCTCCCGGAAACCGCCGAAACCGTCCGAAACCGTCAAACCGTCCCAACCCGACTGCCCCCACGGCGCCGACTCCGTGCACGTGTGCCCGTTCTGCCAGGCCATCCCCGCCGGCTACTGACCAGGAGACACCAATGATCCCCAACGCACTGCCCGGCATCCGTGCCTACTACCGAGACCCCTCAACCCGCGACCGGTGGACGCTTCCCGTCCTCGCGTGGACCGCAGACGGTCAAGCCCTGGTCCCCACGCGGGAAGGCCACCTCGCCCCTGCTGCGAGCCTCGGTGGCTTCCAGCACCTCACGGGGGCACGGGAGGACGCATGACCGGCACTTCCGACTTTGTTCGCACAGTCCGGGCTATCGAACGACACGACCGCCGCGCTGAAACGCGACCCGCCGACTACTTCCGGGGCCAGCTTCGCCACCTCACGACCAAGGAGACACAGTGACTCAGCCCCGATACACGTACAGCGGGAACCGCGCCCACGGCTACGGAATGGACCTACAAGCAGGAGGCCCGAAGCAGCCTGGTATCCGGGTCCACCGCCCGGGACACCAGGGGCTCTGGGTCCCACTGGATCTGGTGGACGGCTTCTGCGACGAGATGCGCGCTGCAGCACGCGGAGCCGCGCAGAACTACGCCAATCGGGACCGACAGGGACTCTGGGCCGCGTAGCCCTACACAGGACCCCCGAACAACACCAGGAAGACCCGCCCGCACATCGCTGGTGGGGCTTCCCCCATGCCCGACGACGGGCACCTACAACAGGAGCGCCATGATTGTCATCCTTCCCGTCGGCGAACTTATCGCCTGGGTAGTCGCCATTGCCGCAGCCATCGTCCGGGCCGTCGGATGAGGCTTGGGCGGCGCGTCCACGTCGAGTCGTACACGTGGACCCACTTCGACACTGGAGAAACCGAGTTCGGCGTCATGGTCGCCAACAACAAGGCCCGGATCTTCATCCCCGCGCAAATCGCCGTCGCGGCGGCTGACGCGATCCACGACGCCGTCGAACAGAAGAACAGGAGAACCCCACCAATGGTTGACCGCCCCTTCTACTCCCGCCCGAAGTTCTGGGAAAAGACGCACATCGACTCAGAAAACGTCTACACCAAGCCCGCGGTCCTCGAGGGCCCCGGTGGCATCACCGCAAACGGCATCGCCGTATTCACCAACGGCTTCCTCCACCTGACCCTCACCGTCAACGGCGCATACCTGCTGGCCAACCGGCTCGTGGACGCCATCGAGCACCACCGAAAGGACAACGCCGCATGAACAGCCGCGACGTCGAAGACCTCATCCGCCAGGCCCTCGAAGGAGCCAACCAGGACGAGCAGGACCGCCACACCGAAGGGCTGGACGACTACCAGGCACCCCGTAGGCAGTCCCGCGCTATCGCCCTCAACGACGACGCCGCGCTTGCCCGCATCGTCGGCGGCGCCCTGAACAACAGCACCAACTTCTGAAGGAGAACCCCTTGAGCCACATCACCGCCGCACACCTGTCCCAGCACCTCGCCAAGACCCGCCGCGTCCTCGAAGCCACCGGCACCGAGTGCCAGCCCCTCGACGCCATCGCCGCCTCCTGGGCCCGCTACCAGGACACCAACCGGGTTATTGCGCCCCTGGTCGCAGAAGCCGTGCTCCGGGACTCCCAGGACCTCCAGACCCTCCACGCCCTCGCCCTCGCCGCCGAGTCCGCCGGCCACGTCGAAGACGCCTCCGTCCGCAACGCCGTCGCCGACATCATCCACACCGAAGCCCACCAGGCGTACAAGCAGGTCGCCACCGAGGTGTGGGAGGCAGCCGCCGCCATGTTCAACGCCTCCGCCACCCGGTTCACCAAGGCCACCACCATCGTGAACCCTGAGGCACCCGCCGAGGCCGTGGTGCGGATGGACAACAAGACGCGTACCGCGTGGATGGACGCCGTCAACGCCGCCGCCGAGCTCGACCAGCTCACGCCGCTGATCCTCGACGCCGCAGCCCTCGCGGGCTGGGCCACCGGTGGACAGGAGCGACAGCTTCCCCTCGTCTGCAAACCCGGCGAGGCGCACCGGCGCCGAGTGTGGGAAGCCTGGGTCACCACGGACGGCAACACGCGACGATGGGGTGCGCTCAACGCGCTAGGCGTCACCATCGCAGCACCGGAAGACCTCGACGACGTGAAGCCGTACCGCGAACCCAAGCCGCTCGAGATCCGCCAGGTTCGATCCGGTGTCGGCATCCGCCAAATCCAGGTCGACCCCGAGGACGCTTGCCTGCTTGCCGGGTAGTCTCTCGCGGGGCGCTGGGGCCTCGTGAGTTTTGTGTCGTAAGTGTTTCCATGCATATGGGTATATAAAGGGCCGTCATAGTCACCGTCTGCGACAGAGGTTTACAATTGCAGAAGGTTCTGGCGCATTTGATATCAAGTTAAGAAGGTGGCCTTCAAATGCAATTTGATGACAATTGTGTGCGAGCTTACAATCAAATTGAAACCCTTGCTCCTGAGGAAAAAAGGGCGGTTGTAAGGGCTCTTGTGACCAACGATGATCAAGCGCGTGATGATATAAAAGACCTTTTTCCTAAAAACGATTGGTTTCGTTTCATTCTCTGGATGACGTTGCTCTTGGGTCTATTTTCCATAGTTTTGAGGTTAATCTATGCCATCATTGACGCCATTGAAACCGAGAGGGATGTCACGGTATTGGTTGCCTTGGCCACCACTGCATTAGGCGGGATTCTAGGCTTGTTTGCTAAGTCGCCTGTTAGTGACACAAAGTCGTAAATACAGGCGGGGACACAACGGTGGTGGGTTGGTCCATGTAGGACCGACCCACCACCGTCACTTAATCAGCATAAAGCGACCGGGGTGTCGTGCCCCCTCCTCCCGGCGCATTCTGTCGCCCTGGGCATAGTCAAAAATCCTTCCTGACGCCGTGGAATATCTGGGTCTATTCCGGGTCATTTTAAACATGCCCCCTGTAAGCCTGTGGAGGCTGTTCTCGCGGCCTTACAGGGGTGTTTGTGCGGGGCAGTTAAGCTGAGAAGTTTCTAAGCCCTTAGACGGGCGCACAGGGTTCTCCGGGTTTTAGTTGTAAAAAGTAAGCTATTCGATTGATGGGAAAGACCATGCCGGACATTAAAGAGGCGGCTCAGGAGGCCGCGCACGAGAAAAGACGAGCCCCGCGCGGGCTCGGCGACGATGGGCGGAAGCTGTGGGCGTCCATCGTGAAGGACTTCGAGCTGACGGAGTCGGAGGCGGTGATCCTCGAGGAAGCCGCACGGTGTCGGGACAGGATCAAGCAGCTCCGCGAGGTCGTCGACGCAGAAGGTGTGACCGTCACGAGCCCCCAAGGAGTGAAGGCGCACCCGGCCTTGGTGGAGGAGCGCAACCAGCGGAAGCTCGTGGGGCAGTTGCTGGCGTCCATGCGTCTCCCGGATCTTGAGGACGAGCAGGCTACTAACAGTCGTGGGTTCTATCGCCCGAGGGCCATCTGATGGCGCGTCGGCGCAGGCCGCCAGCACCAACTCTTCCCGATTTCCTGGACTTCTCCCCAGCCGAAGGACGCCCGGTCGTGCCGCAGCATGAGGAGTGGTGCCGTGACTTCCACCGGTGGTATTGGGCGGCCGACCACAGGTTGGGCCTGGAGTGGATCATGGACCGCTTTCGGGGGGCTCGAGCAACAGCGGCCGCGGAGGCCAAGCGTCGGGGGGAGTGCTTCACCGCCTCAGCCTGGGAATGGGCGCGGCACATTCTGGGCGAGGACGCAGACCCCCAGGAGGCTGAGCGACTGGCCTGGGAGTTGTGGAATGAGTGGAGTCCTGGGCCACGACCGGATGGGTGAAACGCGCATGGAAGCGGCGTGACGGGTGCCCCAGTGTAAAGGGCTGGGGCACCCGTCACGCCGCGATAGTAGGCTGGCTAAGGGCATTCTGCGCGAGAATGAGATAGCTAGTTGCCAATGCTCAAATTACGACTTTGTTCACGCTTGCTCGCCGCACTACAAATGTCAGCCTTGCACACTCGGAAACTAACGTCATGAAATACTTCCTCATTGCCGTTCTCCGTATTGGGTAGTACGCGGTATGCGTGAAAAGTATACGTACCGTCTGTTTCAAACCTTCGCCTGTGGTCCTGGTCTGGTCTTATGCGATCATTCCCATCGTCGGGCCAGTGATCAGGATCGTCTTCCCAGAATCGTTGAAGAATGCGAATCGTTCGATCCCCCTTGCATGAAACGCTAATGGGGAAATCAATAACCTTTCTGCCTTGCTTGTCATGGTATGAGTAGTTCGGCCTCTTAGGCTCCACTGTGCACCCTTGCCAGGTGGTGGCCGCTTGTGCGGCTGGTGCGATGGCTAGAGGGCACGCCGTAGCGGCAAAACCTAAGGCGGAAATAAGGGCAATTCTGCGGGCGGCGGGCTTAATTCCTGTGCGGAGGCCCTGATTTTTGGACATGCTTCAACCCTCGTCTTTAACGTGGTCGGTCCTAGACCAACTCCTATTGCTGATGCCCGTGGCGCACCTAGCGTCACGACCGGATGTCAGGCCTTGTCAGGCGGCACTCTCAGTCTAGGTGGGCTTGCGAAGCATGCAAATGATTACTATTGGGTTTTATATTTCAATTTGCCTGTCATTCACACATTTCTATATGCAAATCTTTTGGCTTTCGAATCAACGCTTCGGTTTGCATGGACAAACAAAGTAAGGCTTCAAGGCCCTAGTTCTATTAGTGACGGATCAAGTGCAGCCCTAGGCCCAATGAGCGACGAAGAACCCGTGTGCTCATATGGGCAAGTGTTGACGGTCAGCGGATGGGCTGCAGTCGCCAGCAGGTATGGGCTTCACGGCTATCCGCTGGGCGTCTTGGACGTGTTTGTTCCGGGTTCGTGGGTGCAGCCGATCCGCCAGGATGAGTCCTTGCGGTGGCACCCGTACGACGTTCAAGAACACTATCGACTTTGCGGCAAGGGCATCGTGACCAGTTCGTAGCCGTCACACGGCGTATATGCCTATGACATGGTCCTATGTTAACCCTGTCGTTATCCATCGACCACGGAGGCAAGCATGAATAGCTGGATGAAGGCCCTGGGAGTAGTTGCTGCATCTACCACACTGGTGGTCGGGGCTGTGTCCTCCCCAGCGCTAGCGGAGACAGGAAATAATGCTGGTTGCACGGGTCGGACTGCCTCCACGCAGGCGAAGGAGTCGCAACCCTTTGGTAAGGATGTGGTGGGTCCGACCGCCTCTGAATTTGGGCGCAACTCGGACAGTAACTTCGGTCAGGCAGTCATCAGGCCGGAGGCGACGGCCCCGCACAATGCTTGTCCGTAGTTCATTAGTGGTCTTCGGCCATTGAGCGCTAAGAGCCCACAAGCACCCCCGGAAATTATGCCGGGGGTGCTTGTGCCGTCAATGGGCAGGGTCAACTCATCTAGGGTTGGTAAATGTTGCGGTTCTCCCACTCCTTGAGGGCCTTGGGTGGAATGAGCCAGCGCTTCCCGGCCTTCACCGCGCGTAGGCCACCGGACGGAGGCCCGATGCGGCAGAGCCGGCGGACATCGTGCTCGGAGCAACGCAGGATTGCGGCGACTTCAGGCACGGTCAGGTACGGTTCAGGCTTTTCCATGTCGAAATAGTATGATGCTTGTCAAATGGTTTATGTCGGTTTATTCATGCACCATTCTGGCGTTGTTCCACCCTTCTAATGAGAGAATCGGAAGGCCCCCGGCAGGTATTGCCGGGGGCCTTCTTTGCTTCAAAATTCAGCGCTTAAGGGCGTTCAGCGTCCGGTCTGTTCCACGCCGTATGTCGCCTGCTCAGCGGTGAAGCCCTCGAAGATCAGCTGATCAATGAGTCCCGACCGAGAGAAGGACTGGCCGTCGAGGTAATCCTGGGCCTTCTTCGCAGCCTGCTCGTTGTAGTCGATGCTGGTGCTGTCCACGGCAACGGTTGCGTGTTCGGGCGAGAAGCCTTCGAACTCCAGCTGTTCGATGAGTCCCGTGCGGGAGAACGCCATGGAGTCGATGTACTCCTGAGCCTTCTTCTTGGCCTGTTCCTGGTAGTCGATGGTGAGGCTGTCGACGGCGAAGGTCGCGTCCGCGTTAGAGAAGCCCTCGAACTCCAGTTGCTCGATCAGGTTGGTCCGGGAGAACGCCATGGAATCGATGTAGTCCTGGGCCTTGCCAACCGCGTTCTGCTGGCTCATGGTCAGCGACGGCTGCTCGGCATTTTGCTCGGCATCGGCGGCCTCAGTGGGCTCGGCCTCAGTGGGTGCAGCTTCGGTCGTGTCCTCAGTTTTTTCGGCTGCGGGGACGTCCTCTGTCCGCTCGGCAGTCGGGGCGCTGCTTGTCTCGTTAGATGCCGGCGCGGGATCTTCGATTCCAGCGCTGACGAGGGCAGCGCATCCGCCGAGGAGCAGGAAGGCCAGAATGATCAGGCCCAGGCACCCGATGACCCACTTCTTCTTGCCCTTCTTCTGCGGGGGCTGCTGGCCGTAGCTGGGCGGGTACTGACCCGGAGGAGGGTACTGACCGGGCTGGCCCTGGTGCTGCCCGGGTTGCTGGTTGAACCCGGGCCCCTGTGGGTAGGCGCCGTTCGGGGGGTTATCAGACATGGCGGCTCTCTCGTTCAAAGGAGGTTGTCATGTACACATTAGGGAATGCCCCTTACGATCCCCACTTCCAGGTTGCTGAACCAGTAGGAGCACTGTTCATGAACAGTCATGGCCGCTCTTATGACGTTCAGCCGTTGCTCGTCGTCCCCTGAGGACGGGATAGCGGTCACGGCCATGCAGAAGCGCCCCCGGCAATACCTGCCGGGGGCGCTTCCGTCGTTCGAAAAATCAGTAGCGCAGGGCGTCCATCTTGTCGGCGAGGTCTGTGAGGTCCTTGATGATGACGCGCAGTTCCTTTGTGACGATGACCTCGTTCGTGATGCTCAACTCAACTCGGGTGCGTCGTTCGTAGGAGGCCCTGTGCCACTGCGCGGTCACGTCGTAAAGCTTGCTCTCGAAGGTCTGCGGAGCGGAGGAGTGGCAGACGACGCCGTCTGCGTCTTCGGTGCAAAGGGTGGGGTCGCAGAAGGCTGCGTGCTGGCGGGCCTTGGCGGTGGCGGTCTTGGGGGCAGTGGCGGTGGCGCTCATGGTGTTCTCCTTTAGGGGGTTGGAGATGGGTGGGGGTGGGGAAGGTGGTGCAGTGGGGATAAGGGAAGCGGAGCCCTGCGGGCGCTGGAGGCTGAAGCCCTCTCCCCAAAGCGCCCCGATCGTCCGGCCCTCCGCAATCGGAGTAGATGCCCACAGCAACTAGACCCCCCGGTATCCGTGGTGTCTTTGTATGGGCATCTAGGCGGGCCTGGCCGGGCTTACCTCGTCCTCCCCGCGCTGGGGACGTTAGAAGGGCTATCAAGCGGGCGTCCTGCCGGATTGTGGTGGTGAGGACGAAAGCAAAAGACCACCCGGAGCATGGCTCGACGGGTGGTCAGAATGACCAGGGTTGGATACCCTGGGTCCTGAACGCGGCCCGCAATGCCGTGTTCCGCGCCCCGGGAGTGTTCCACCACTCGCCGGGGCTTTGCACTTGTAAGTCTCTTCCCAATATCCAGGAGGCAGATCATGTGCGGACGCTACGTCATCGCCCGGGCGGTGGGAGACCTCGTGGCCGCCACCGGGGCCGTGCCCGACGAGAGCCTCGGCGACGCCGACCACGCCCGGCTGCGCGCCAACTACAACACCGCGCCCACCACCGACGTGCCCGTCGTCCTGGAGCGCCTCGCCGGCGGGGAGGGCGACGACGGCGAGCTGGTCCGGGAGCTGCACGTCGCCCGCTGGGGCCTGATCCCGGGGTGGGCCAAGGACCCGGCGGTCGGGGCGAGGATGTTCAACGCCCGCTCCGAGACCGTCCTGGAGAAGCCGTCGTTCCGCAAGGCCGTGCGCGCCCGCCGGTGCGCCGTGCCGGCCAACGGCTACTACGAGTGGAAGAAGGAGCCCGGGCCGGGCAAGGGCGGGCGCAAGCAGCCCTACTACGTCCACCCGGCCGACCCGGACGAGACGATCTGGTTCGCCGGGATCTACGAGTGGTGGCGGGTGCCCGAGGGCACGGCCCTGGACTCGGAGGCCCTCCAGCCCGGCCGGGACGGGGGCGGCAGCACCTGGCTGCTGTCCTGCTCGATCCTCACCACCGACTCGCCCGAGCCCTCCGACGAGCACCCCGTGCTGGGCGAGCTGCACGAGCTGCACGACCGGATGCCGATCCCGCTGGCCCCCGAGCACGTGGACGACTGGCTGCGCCCGGGCGAGGACGCGGCCCCGCAGCTCGTGGACCTGGTCCGGGCCGAGGCGCACCGGGTCGCCGCCGGCTGGGTGCTCGACCCCGTGGACCCTGCGGTCGGCAACGTGCGCAACAACTCCCCGGAGCTCGTGGTCCCGCAGCGGAGCCTGTTCTGAGCGCCCCGGAGCCCCTGCGCCGGCTCGTGGCCTTCGTCCGCGACCACGGCGGCGGGGTCGTGGCCACCAACAGCGGCACCGGGTGCCCGGAGTCCGCGTGGATCAACCTCGCCGCGGCGGAGGACGAGCAGCCGGTCCCGGGCGCGCCGGCCTTCGGCACGCTGGTCTTCGGCACCAATGGGCGCAGCCGCAAGCACGTCAACCTCCGCGCGGACCCGCGGGTCTCCCTGGTGGTCGTCTCCGGGACGGGCCAGGAGGTCCAGCTCGAGGGGGACGCCGCGCTGCTGGAGGGCCCTGCCGCCCGGGCGGCGGCCGCGCTGCTGGAGGCCCGCCACCCCGGCTCCGTGGGCAAGCCCAGCACCCGCCTCGTGGCGGTCACCGTGCGCTGGGCACGGTTCGTCGACGTCGCCGTCGAGCCGCCGCTCCGGGAGGAGTTCGCCCTCTGAGGCGCGCCGGCCGGGGGCGCCGGCCGATGCGGGGGACTCAGTAGTAGTCGCCGTCCGGGATCCAGCGGTTGAAGTCGAGCGTGAGGTAGAGCGCGAGCGCGGCCGCGTTGTCCTCGGCGATGCGCAGGCAGACCTGCTCGTAGCCGTTCTTGTAGAGCGTCGCCATGCTCGAGCGCACGAGCTGCTCGGCGAGGCCCTGGCGGCGGCGGGAGGCCGCGGTGAACAGCTCGAAGATGTAGGGGGCGTCGGGGAGGTCGTCGCCGACACGCCGGGCCAGCACCAGGGCCGCGGCCACGATGGTCCCGTCCTCGTCCACCACCACGGGGGAGGCGTCCGGCAGGAAGGGCCCGTACTCGCCCGCGAACACCCCCTTGATGACCTCGCGCGCCTCCTCCAGGCTGGAGACCCCGCCCTGCTCGTAGGAGGAGTAGTAGAGCTGCGCGAGTCCCTCGGCGTCCTCCGGGGCGGCCGGGCGCGTGGGCACGGGGTGGGCCTTCGGGTTCTCCGTGGTCTGGGCGATCAGCGTGATGGTTCCGGTCATGGAGACCTCCGTGGGGTCGACGCCGGCTGCTCCGGCGGGGGACGAGGGACAGGGGCGCCTGGGAGGACCTGGGAACCGGTCCTCCGGTGTCTCAGCGTATCCATTTCGCTGGTCTTGTCCATGACCCCGGCGACGGGTCCCGACATGCCGTGGCGCGGCCGGGAGGCCCTCCGGCGGCAGAACTGGTGTTCCCCGTCACCGCCCGAGGCCGTTAGCCTGTCGGACACGCGTTCTAGCTTCCAGGGACCAGGGCGTGCCGCCGGGCGGGCGCCGAGCGAGGGAGAGAGGGGCCGCCGTGGGAGTTCTCACGGAGAGCGTGGACGTGGACTGCGACGCCCAGGGCGTGCCGGTGGCGGTGCGCTGGCGCGGACGGGGCTACCGGGTGGCGCAGGAGCCCGTGCGCTGGTACGAGCGGCGCGCCTGGTGGGCCGAGGACGCGCGGCTGCCCCGGGACCGCGGGGTCGGGGCGGTGGACCAGCAGATGTGGCGGGTCCAGGTCCAGCTCGCTCCCCGCGCCGAGCTGCTGACCCTCGAGCTCGTCCACACCCTCGACACCGGCCGCTGGCGGCTGCTCACGGCCACGAGCGCGACCGGGATCCGAGTGGTGCGCTGCGCGTGACGGGCCGCCGGTCCCGGCGGGCGCATAGGATCGGGTGGAGCCCGCCGTCCGGATCCCGGCGGCCCCGCCCGGCATCCGCCCCGAGAAAGGCAGCACCCGTGAGACTCGGCACCGTGCGACGCGACAGCGCCACCCAGGCCTTCCGCCAGGAGGGCGGGCGCACCGAATACCTGCCCGTCGCCGACGTCGGGGAGCTCCTCGCCGGGGGCGACCTCGCCCTGCCGGGGGAGCCCGGTCCGGCGCCCGCCCCCGAGGACCTGCTGACCCCCGTGCTGCGCCCTAGCAAGATCGTGTGCGCCGGGCTGAACTACTACGACCACGCGGAGGAGGTCGGCCAGCAGATCCCCGAGCACCCCACGGTCTTCGCGAAGTACGCCAACGTCCTCGTCGGGCCCGTAGACCCCATCGCCATGCCGGAGGAGTCCGAGAAGGTCGACTGGGAGGCCGAGCTCGTCGCCGTGATCGGCACCAGCGTCCGCCACGCCACCCCCGAGCAGGCGCGGGCCGCGATCGCCGGGTACACGATCATGAACGACGTCTCGGTGCGGGACTGGCAGGGCCGCACCTCCGAGTGGTTCCAGGGCAAGAACTTCGACCGCACCACCCCCGTGGGCCCCGTGGTCGTGACCGCCGACGAGGTCGATCCCGAGGCGGGGCTGGCGATCCGGTGCACCGTCGACGGCGTGCGCCGCCAGGACTCCAGCACCGACCGGATGATCTTCTCCGCCGTGCAGCTGGTGGAGTACCTCAGCCGGTTCATGACCCTGGATCCGGGCGACCTCGTGGCCTGCGGCACCCCCGCCGGTGTGGGCCTCGCCCAGAAGCCCCGCCGGATCTGGCTGCAGGACGGCCAGGAGGTCGTCACCGAGATCGAGGGCATCGGGGAGCTGCGCAACCTGTGCACCCCCGCCGAGGACCTCCTGCCGCGGCCCTGAGCCCGCGCCCCGCCCGGACCCGAACCTGCTCCACCCGGAGGACCCATGGTGACGATCGGCTTCCACGCCTCCCACGAACAGATCCCGCCCGAGCAGCTGCTGCGCGACGTCCGCCACGCCGAGCAGGCCGGCTTCGGGGCCGCCATGTGCTCCGACCACCTGGAGCCGTGGTCCCCGCGCCAGGGCCACGCCGGCTTCGCCCTGTCCTGGCTGGGCGCGGCCATGGCCAGCACGGAGCTGCCCTTCGGCGTCGTCCACGCCCCGGGCCGGCGCTACCACCCCGTGGTCACGGCCCAGGCCACGGCCACCCTCGCCCGCATGTTCCCCGGCCGGCTGTGGGCCGCCCTGGGCACCGGGCAGCGGCTCAACGACCGGCCCGTCTCCCCGGACTGGCCGGCCAAGGAGCAGCGCCAGCAGTTCCTCGAGGCGGCCTTCGACGTCGTCCGCCGCCTGCACGCGGGGGAGGAGGTCAGCTGCCGCGAGCCGTTCCACGCCGACCGCGCCCGGGTCTGGGACGTCCCGGAGGTCCCCCCGCCCCTGCTCGCGGCCGCCCTCACCCCGGCGACGGTCCGCCGCCTCGCGCCCCGGGCCGACGGCTTCATCACCGTCAACCAGCCCCTCGAGGACCTGCGCCGGATGCTCGACGCGTACCGCGAGGGCGGGGGCACCGGCCGGGCCGTGCTGCAGGTGCACCTGAGCTGGGCGCCCTCCCCGGAGCAGGCCCGCGCGGTCGCCCGCGACCAGTGGCGCACCAACGTCTTCGACCCCGTCACCATGGCGGAGCTCGCCTCGCCCCAGGACTACGAGCGCAAGGCGGTCCGGGAGGACGTCGGGGACGAGCAGCTCGCCGGGGCTGTCAATGTCTCCGCCGACCTCGCCCGGCACGCCCAGTGGCTGCACGAGTACGCCGCGCTCGGCTTCGACGAGCTCCAGCTCCACCACGTGGGCCGGGAGCAGGCGCCCTTCCTCGACGCCTTCGGGGAGGCCGTGCTCCCCCAGCTCGCCGCGGGGTGATCCCCGCGCCGCACCGGCCGGAGGGGGCGTGACGACCGGGGAACCGTCTCGGCCCGGTCGTGCCCCCGGCCCTCCGCCCGACCGGGGAGAACCCCGACCGGGCGGAGGGCGTGGCGGGCTGCTCCAGCAGGCGGGCGGGGCGTGGTGGGACCCGGCGGCCCTGTCGCCGCCGAGCTGGTGGCCCCGGGCTCCGCGGCCTCGTGGAGAGGCCGGGCGGGAGGGCCATGGTTCCGGCCCCTGTGCTGCGGCGACAGGGGCCCACCGTGTGCTTCCTGACACCTATGGGAGCGCCGGCTTCCTTTAGGTGCTGGACATGCCGTGGGCGCAACGGTTGCGGCGGCCGTCCTCGGCGGTCCCGGACGGGGTCAGCATTCGACGACGTTGACGGCGAGCCCGCCCAGGGCGGTCTCCTTGTACTTGTGGCTCATGTCCCGGCCGGTCTCGCGCATGGTCACGATGACCTGGTCGAGGCTCACCCGGTGGGTGCCGTCACCCCACAGGGCCATCTTCGCGGCGTTGATGGCCTTGGCCGCGGCGATCGCGTTGCGCTCGATGCACGGCACCTGCACGAGCCCGCCGATCGGGTCGCAGGTCAGGCCCAGGTTGTGCTCCATGGCGATCTCGGCGGCGTTCTCCACCTGGCCGGGGGTGCCGCCCAGGACCTCGGCCAGACCGCCCGCCGCCATCGAGGAGGCCGAGCCGACCTCGCCCTGGCAGCCGACCTCGGCCCCGGAGATCGAGGCCTGCTCCTTGTACAGCACCCCGACCGCCCCGGCGGTGAGCAGGAACCGCACGACGATCTCCTGCCGCGTCGCCTCGAGGGTCTCCGGGGCCTGTCGGGCGGCGGCGCGCACGGCGGGGGAGTAGTGGGTGGCGTAGAACAGCACGGCGGGGATGATGCCGGCCGCTCCGTTGGTGGGGGCGGTGACCACCCGGCCCCCGGAGGCGTTCTCCTCGTTCACGGCCAGGGCCACCAGGTTCACCCACTCCTGCCAGAAGCCCGGGTCCCGGTCCGGGTCCTCGATGCGCAGGCGCCGGTGCCACCCCGGGGCCCGGCGGGCGACGTCCAGGCCCCCGGGCAGCACCCCGGTGCGGGTGATCGCGGAGTCCTTGCACTGCTCCATCACCTCCCACAGGTGCAGCAGCCCGGCCCGGACCTCCTCCTCGGTCCGCCAGGTCCGCTCGTTGGCGAGCATCACCTCGCTGATGCTGCCCCCGGTGGCCCGGCAATGGTCCAGCAGCTGCCGGGCGGTGCGGAAGGGGTGGGGCACCTGGGTGCCGGCGGCGGCCAGCTCGGCGGCGGCGGTGTCCTCCTCGCCGTCGCGGACGATGAAGCCCCCGCCCACGGAGAACCAGGTCTGATCGGCCAGCACGCCCCCGCCGGCGTCCAGGGCCTGGAACCGCATGCCGTTGGTGTGCCGGGCCAGCACGGTCAGCGGGTGCTGCACCATGTCCTCGACGGTGTAGCGGATGTCCTTGCGGTGCCCGAGCGCGGCGCACAGCCGCAGCGTGCCGGTGGCGGCGATGTCGGCGAGCCGGTCCTCGACCTGGGCGGGAAGGACCTGCTCGGGGTCGTAGCCCTCCAGGCCCAGCAGGATCGCGGTGAACGTGCCGTGGCCGCGGCCGGTGGCGGCCAGCGATCCGTAGACGTCCACGCGCAGGTCCGCGGTGGCCTCGAGGAGACGGTCCTCGACCAGGGTCCGGGCGAAGCGCCCGGCAGCGCGCATGGGCCCGACGGTGTGGGAGCTCGAGGGGCCGATGCCCACGGTGAACAGATCGAAGACGCTGATGGCCATGGTGTGCTCCAAAGCAGGTGGTGCCCCCGGACGGGGGCAGGAGGTGTGGCGGGGTGCGGGCGTCGCGCGGGATCAGCCGGCGCGGGGGCTCATGCGAGCTCACCTCCGGGGGCGGCGGCGTAGTCCTGGGCGGACAGGAGCGGGTCCTCCGGGGAGACCGCGACGGTGGCGGTGTGGTCCACGACCGCGCCGTCGTCGCCGGGCTGCTGGAGCACGATCCCGGAGATCTCGCCCTCGGGCACCCCCGCGGAGAGGTCGGCGACCTCCACCTCGAAGCCCAGGGCCTCGGCCCGGCCCAGCACCACGGCGAGGGTCTGCGGGAGGCGGCGGTCGGCGAAGGTGTGCTCGCCGCTGGGGTGGCCGGTGGTGGGGCGAGCCGTGGTGATCGTCATCGAGGAACTCCAGAAGTCTGCGCGGCCGCGCCACGCGGTTTCTTGGTTCCTCCCCGATCTGTTGCACAGCCTGAGAGTTTCCGTCCCGCCCGGACCGGGCGGAGCTTGCTCCTTCGGCGAGCACGGGAACGACCGTGCCACTTTCCAGATTCGCCTCGGTGCGGCGGTGCGGGGGCCTGAGAGTTTCCCGGGGAGGAATTGCTCCTACGGCGCCCGACCGGTCGTGCCGGACGGGACTCTCCCGCCGCACGTCAACGGCTGCAGTATGGTGACTGTCACCACACCGTAGTGGAATCCCTCAGCGGAGCGCAACAGCGCCGGAGGGCGCCGGTCAGACCCATGCGCTCCGGCGCAGGGGCGGGAGGGGGCCGCCGGGGCGCTGCACGAGCACCTGGTCGACGCCCTGCCGGCCCGACTCGAAGGTCCACACGGCGGCGACCATGTAGAGCCGCCACACCCGGGCCCGTCCTTCCCCGACGAGCCGGACCGCCTCGTCCCAGTGCTCCTCCAGGCGCTGCACCCAGGCCCGCAGGGTCAGAGGGTAGTGGGGGCGCAGGGCCTCGACGTCGAGGACCTCCAGGCCCCCGGCCTCCAGGGCGCCGACCATCTCGGTGAGGCTGAGCACCTCGCCGTCAGGGAAGACGTAACGGGCCATGAAGGTGTCGGGGTCGTGCTCGGCCGGTCCGGCGTTCCAGGCGATGGCATGGTTGAGCAGCCGGGCTCCGGGGGCCAGCAGGCCGTGCAGGTGGGAGGCGTAGCCGGCGATCTGGGCGCGGCCGACGTGCTCGGACATGCCGATGGAGGCGACGGCGTCGAAGGGCCCGTCGTCGACGTCGCGGTAGTCCTGGACCCGGATCTCCACCCGGCCGGCCAGTCCCGCCGCGGCCGCCCGGTCGCGGGCGAGGGCGGCCTGCTCGGCGGAGAGGGTGATGCCCAGGACGTCGGTCCCGTAGCGCCGGGCGGCGTGCAGGGCGAAGCTGCCCCAGCCGCATCCCACGTCCAGCACCCGCATGCCCGGCCGCAGACCGAGCTTGCGGCACACCAGGTCGAGCTTGGTCTCCTGGGCGGTGTCCAGGCCGGTGCGCTCGTCGTCCCACACGGCGCAGGAGTAGACCATCGAGGGCCCGAGGACCAGGGCGTAGAAGTCGTTGCCGACGTCGTAGTGGTGGGAGATCGCCACGGCGTCGCGGGTCCTGGAGTGGCGCCGGCCGTGACCGTCCAGCCGCACCTCCTCCGGGGGCGGGGCCGGTTCCGGGCCCAGCGCCCCCAGCCGCGCGGCCGCGGTGAGCAGCCTCCGCCGCTGGCGTGCGGTCAGGGGATCGGACGTGGTGGGCCGGCCCGCGGACGTGATGGCGGAGACGGCGGCGAAGGCGTCGCCCGGCAGGTCGAGCTCCCCGGCCACGTAGGCGCGGGCGAGGCCCAGCTGCCCGGGGGACCAGACCAGCCGCCGCAGCGCCCGCCGGGACCGGATCACGGGGGGCGGGGCGTCGGGCGGGCCGGCCTCGGAGCCGTCCCAGGCGCGCAGGCGGACCGGGATCCCGTCGCTCCCCAGCACGATGCCCAGGATCTCGGCCAGCCGTGGAGCCACGTCCGGCGGGCTGCCCATGGCGATCACCTGCCTCCTCTGCGGTCGGGGCCGGCCCGTCCTCCCCGGGCCGGCGACTCCGCGGTCCGGGCAGGACGGGGCCTGCCGGCACGGACCGTCACCGTAGGAACACGGACCGTCACCGTAGGAACAACGCCCGGGTCATCTCCAGCCCCTCGCCGCAGATGCCCGAACATGTCCGCGCGCCCCGCCGGCCGGGCGCGCGGGCTCAGCGGGTGCCGTCCGGCGGGGGCGGGCCGTCGGTGTCCTCGGTGCTCGTGTCGTCCGGCTGCTCGGTCGGCGGGGCGGGCTGCTCGTCCGCGCGGCGCCGGTTGACCTCGTCCGTGTTGGCGGTCAGCGAGTCCTCGTCGAGGACGCTGAGGCCCTCCTGCTGCATCTCGGCGTAGGCCTCGCCCAGGTCCTCGGGCTGGTGCGTCATCGTCCTGCTCCTCTTTTACGTTTTCCGTGGGACGTCGGTGGCCCGATCCTATGCGCGCTCCCGGCCGCCGGACAGGAGCCGCTCCCACCAGGACCGATGATTTGCAATTGACTTAATCTTCGAACACGTATTCGAATATGGACGTGAGCTTTCCGCACCTGCACGTCGCCACCGCGTTCAGCGCCCACTACGGGGTCAGCCGTCCGCGCGCCCTCGCCGCAGCAGCGGCGGCCGACGGCGCCGACGTGCTCGCGTGCACCGACCGGGACGGGCTCTACGGCGCGGTCAAGCACCTCGGGGCGTGCCGCGAGCACGGGCTGGACCCCGTCCTGGGCGCGGACCTCGCGCTGCTGGACCCCGGGCGGGAACGGGTCCTCGGGCGGGTCGTCGTCCTCGCCGCCGGCGGCACCGACGGCGCCGGCTACGCCGCCCTGTGCCGGCTCGTCTCCGCCGCGCACGCCAGCACCGGCACCTGGAAGGGCCGCGGGGGCGCCGGCGGAGCTCCCGTCGGGGTGACGGCCGCCGACGTCGCCGCCCACGCCCGCCCGCCCGCCCGCGAGCGCCCGGTGCTGACCGTCCTGCTGGGCCCCGCCTCCGACGTCGGCCGGGAGCTCGCGGTCCGCCGCTACCGCGCCGGGCGCGCCGCCCTGGCCCGCTGGCGGGCCCTGCTGCCCGGGGAGGCGCTCGCGGTGGAGGTCGTCTCCCACCTGACCGCCCCCGGCACGGCGTCCAGCACCTCCCACGCGGCCCGCCTGCTGCGCGCCGCCCTCGAGGCCGGGCTGACCCCCGTGCTGACCAACGCGGTGCGCTACGCGACCCCCGCCGAGGCCGCCACCGCCGACGTCCTCGACGCCGCCCGCGCCCTCACCCCGCTCGAGGCCCTCGGCGCCGGCGGGGCAGCCGCCGGCCGGGGGAGGGGCGCGCCCGGGCCGGATTCCCTGCAGCCCAACGGGCAGGGATGGCTCAAGCCCGCCCGGCTCATGCGCGCGCTCGCCGCCGAGATCGCCCGCGCCGCCGACCTCGGGGACGCGGGGGCCGCGGCGCTGCTGGGGGGCACCCACCGGGTCGCCGACCGGTGCCGGCTGGACCCCGTCGCGGACTGCGGCTGGGGCCGGCCCGTGGTGCCCGAGGCCGCGGTGCTGGGCCTGGAGCGCCCCGCGGCCGGGGAGCTGCGCGCCCGGTGCGAGGCCGGGCTGGCGCGGCGCTACCCGGGCCCGGCGGACCCGGCCGTGCGGGACCGGCTGGAGCGGGAGCTGGGGGTGATCGAAGAGCTCGGCTTCGCCTCCTACTTCCTCACCGTGGCCGAGGTCTCCGCGATGATCGGGGCGCTGGGGATCCGCCACGCCGCCCGCGGCTCCGGCGTCTCCTCCCTCGTCAACTACCTCCTCGAGGTCTCCCACGTGGACCCCCTCGAGCACGAGCTGCTCTTCGAGCGCTTCCTCTCCAGCGACCGCTCGACCCTGCCGGACATCGACATCGACGTCGAGTCCGCCCAGCGCCACCGCGTCTACCGGGAGGTCTTCGCCCGCTTCGGGCCCGAGCGGGTGAGCCTGATGAGCATGCAGAACGCCTACCGGGCCCGCGGCGCCGTCCGGGACGCGGGCCTCGCCCTCGGCGTCGACCCCGAGACCGTCGACACCGTGGCCAAGCAGCTGTGGAACCTGCCGGCCGCGGCGCTGCGGGGGACCCTCGCGGACCGGCCGGAGCTGCGCGCCGTCGCCGAGCAGGTGGCCCGGGAGAAGCAGCTGGACCTGCTCGTGGACCTCACCGAGCGCCTCGACCGCCTGCCCCGGCACATCTCCGTGCACCCGTGCGGGGTGATCCTCGGGGACCGCACCCTCCTGGACCGCACCCCGGTGCAGGCCAGCGGGATGGGGCTGCCCATGAGCCAGTTCGACAAGCACGACATGGACCCCATGGGGATGCTCAAGCTCGACATCCTCGGCGTGCGGATGCAGTCGGCGCTCGCCCACGCCGTGGAGGAGGTGGCCCGGCTGCACCCGGACCGGCCCCGTCTGGACCTCGAGGCGGTCCCCCGCGACGACGAGGCCACGTTCGAGCTGATCCGCTCGACCCACACCCTCGGCTGCTTCCAGATCGAGTCCCCGGGCCAGCGCGAGCTCATCGGCAAGATGGCGCCCACCGGCTTCGGGGACCTCATCGTGGACATCTCCCTCTTCCGCCCCGGGCCCATGCACTCGGACATGGTCCGCCCCTACCTGGAGCACCGCCACGGCTGGTCCCGGCCCGTGTCCGTGCACCCGGACCTCGACCCGATCCTCGCGGAGACCCACGGGGTGACCGTCTTCCACGAGCAGGTCCTGCGCATCCTGGACGTCTTCACCGGCTGCGGGCTCGCCCGGGCCGACGAGCTGCGCCGCCGGCTGGGCGCCGAGCGCCGGCTCGAGGTGGAGGCGTTCTTCCGCGAGCGCGCCCGGGAGAGGGGATATCTGCTGGACGTGGTCGACCGGGTGTGGGGGATCCTCGCGGCGTTCGGCTCCTTCGGCTTCTGCAAGGCCCACGGGGCCGCGTTCGCCGTGCCCACCTACCAGTCCGCGTGGCTGAAGGCCCACCACCCCGAGGCGTTCCTGGCGGGGCTGTGGGAGCACGACCCCGGGATGTACCCCAAGCGCCTGCTCGTGGGGGAGGCCCGCCGGATGGGGATCCCGATCCTGCCCGTGGACGTCAACCGCTCCGACGAGCAGCACCGGGTGGAGCGCCTCGACGAGGACCCGGCCCGCCTGGGGGTGCGCCTGGCCCTCACCGGGATCCACGGGGTCTCCCGCGCCGAGGTCCGCCGGATCGCGGCCGGGCGCCCGTACGCCACGCTCGCCGACCTGCGGGAGCGGGCGCGCCCGGGGCGGCGGACCCTGGAGCGGCTCGCCGCCGTCGGCGCGCTCGACGGGCTGCTGCACCGCTCCGGGGCCGCGGCCTCCCGGGCCGACCTCGTGCACGCCCTGCGCGCGCGGGCGGACGCCGACCGGCCGCCCCGGCCCGCCGTGGCCCGGGAGGTCGAGGGACAGCTGGCCCTCCCGCTGGGGGACCTCGAGCTGCGGGGGCTGGCCGCGCGGCGGCCGGAGCCCACCGTCGAGGAGAAGGTGCGCACCGAGCTGGAGCTGCTCGCCGTGGACGTCTCGGCGCACCTCATGGACAGCTGGGCCCCCCTGCTGCGGGAGCTCGGGGTCACGCCCGCCGAGCGGCTGCTGGAGCTGCGGACCCGGTCCGAGGTGCTGGTGGCCGGGGTGCGGGTCTCCACCATGACCCCTCCCGTGCGCAGCGGACGCCGCGTCGTGTTCGTGAGCCTCGACGACGGCACGGGCCCGGTCGACTGCGCCTTCTTCGCCGACGCCCAGGAGCGCTCCGGGCGGCACCTGTTCGGCGCGCGGATGCTCCTGGTCCGGGGCCGCACCCGGCGCACGGGCCCGCGCGGGATCAGCGTCGGCGCGGTGCAGGCGTGGGACCTCACGGACCCGGCGACCCCCGCCGCGGTGCGTGCCGCCCTGGCCGGGACGCCCCCGGAGCCCGCGCCGGGCGGGGGACGGCGCGCGGGCGGGGCCTGCGGAAGCCGGGGCGCGGCGAGGGAAAATACTCCTTCCGGGGGCCGGGCGCAGGGTGATTTCACTCTCGGAGAATCCATTGGTCAGGAGGCTGATAGGCAGTATGGTTACCAATAACAGCGGACGAGCTGCACCCCGCCCCCCGGCGGAGAACGTCCGCGCCGGGCCCCGACCCAGGGAGTCCGTTGCCACGCAGAAATCAGATCAAGGAGTTCTCATGGCCACGTACGATGTCAACGCTCTTCTGTCCGCGACCGCCTACGGTTCCGACGGCGACAAGATCGGCAAGGTCCAGCAGGTCTTCCTCGACGACAACACCGAGGACGTCACCTTCGTGACCGTCAACACCGGCCTGTTCGGCACCAAGGAGAGCTTCGTCCCCGTCGACGGCGCGCAGCAGGACGGCGACCGCCTCGTCCTCCCGTACACCAAGGAGGTCGTCAAGGACGCCCCGAACGTGGACGCGGACCAGCACCTCTCCCCCTCCGAGGAGGAGGAGATCTACCGCTACTACAAGCTGAACTACTCCGGCGCCGGCAACGGCACCGCCGGCTACGCGGACAACGACCGCGGCACCGACTACGTCGGCACCGGCACGACCGGCCGTGACTCCTACGACACGGTCGACACCGACCGCAACGCCGTTCCCGGCGGCGGCTTGGCCGGGGGCGCCGCGGGCTACGCGGTGACCGACCGCGACACCTCGGCGGCCTCGGGCGAGGAGGGCTACGCCGAGACGGGACGCACCGCCGGCTACGCCGAGACGGACCGCACCGCCGGCTACGCCGACCGTGACGTCACCGACCGCGACCTCACGGGCCGCGACAACGGCGTGGTGCGCCACGAGGAGCGCCTGCACGTCGGCAAGGAGAACGTCGAGACCGGCCGGGCGCGCCTGCGCAAGTACGTCGTGACCGACCACGAGACCGTCGACGTCGCCGTCCAGCGCGAGGAGGTCCGTGTCGAGCGCACCCCGCTCAACGGCACCGAGGCCACCACCGGCACCATCGGCGAGGAGGACGTGGAGGTGGTCCTCCACGAGGAGCGCCCCGTCGTCGCCAAGGAGACCGTGGGCGTCGAGCGCGTGGAGCTCGACAAGGAGGTCGTCACCGACACCCAGCGGGTCGACGCCGACGTCCGCAAGGAGCAGGTCGAGGTCGAGACCGACACCGACCGCGGCCTCACCGACCGCGACCGCCGCATCTGATCCCACCCGATCCCGCCGGGTCCTCCCGGCCTGGTCGTCCGGGGCCCCCGTCACCGCGAGGTGACGGGGCCCCGTCGTCGTGCCCGCCCGGCTCAGGCCGCCCTGCTCAGGCCGCGCGGCGCCGCGCCCGGGCGGGCACGCCCGCGTAGTAGAGCAGGCCCGCGGCGACCACGCCCGCGGCCGCGACGTACATCCCCCGGTAGCCCAGCCCCGGGATGAGCGCCCCCATCACCACCGGGCCCAGCGCCACCCCCACGTCCATGCACAGGAAGTAGGTCGAGGTGGCCAGACCCACCCGCGTCAGCGGGGCCGAGCGCATCGCGGCGGCCTGCGCGGCCGAGAGCACGGCGCCGTAGCCGACGCCCAGCACCACGCCCGAGGCGAGCACGAGGGCCGCGGAGTCCGCGGCGGCCAGCAGCAGCAGCGCGACCACGAACAGCAGCAGGGACGGGTAGAGCACCGCGTCGTCCCCGCGGCGGTCCTGCAGCCGCCCCGCGAAGGGCCGGCTCACGAGCACCGTGGCGGCGTAGGCCAGGAAGTAGCCCCCCGCCGGGCCCACGAGGCCCGTCTCCGCCGCGAAGGGGTTGAGGAAGGACAGCACGGACGCGTAGCCCGCGCCCACGAAGAGCATGAGCGCGGAGACCGGCAGCGCCCGCGCCTCCACGAACTGCCCGACGGAGAAGGAGCGCAGCCCCGCCCGCTGCGCGGCGGAGAGCTCCAGCTCGGGGACCCGGGTGACCGCCCCCACGGCCAGCCCCAGCCCCGCGATCCCCGTGCAGATCCAGAACAGCGCCCCGTAGCCCAGGGCCGTGGACAGGGCCAGCCCCGCCAGGGGGCCCAGGGCCGCGGCCAGCGTGGTGGAGAGCATGAAGTAGCCCGTGCCCTCCCCCCGCCGGTGCGGGGGGATGAGGGCCTGCACGGCGGCCGGCAGGACGGTGGTGGCCATCCCGAAGGCCGCGCCGTTGAGCACCCGGACCACCAGCAGGCCGCCGAAGCCGGTGTCCGGCAGGTAGGCCGCCGCGCACAGCACCAGCAGCACCAGCGCGGTGCGCAGCACCCGCCGCCGCCCGAGCAGCTCCATGTACTTGCCCGTGAGCAGGCGGGTGAGCACCGCCCCCGCGATGAACGCGCTCGTGGCGATCCCCGCCAGCGACTCGTCCGCGCCGAAGCGCTCCATGGCGTAGAGGGCCATGACGGTCATCAGCAGGTAGAAGTTCACGGCGATGAGGAACTGCCCGGCCCACATCAGCACGAACCCGGCGGTCCACAGCCGCTGCGGGGGCGGCGGGGCGCCGGGTCCGGGGTCTCCGGGGCGGTCGGGCGGTCTCGGGTCGTCTGCGGGCATCGGGGGGCCTCACCTCCGCCGGTCATCATCTCACCGGGCGGGTACCATCGAAGACGGCGTGCGCCGTGCCCCGGCGCCGCCCGCGCGCGCCCCCCGTACGGGTGCGTGCTGCCCGCCGATCGAAGGAGCACCCTCCCCATGACCACCGCGCCGGAGCCCACGCCCGAGTCCGCCCCCCTCACGATCACCGTCGACGGCGAGCAGCGCACGGTCGGGACCGGGACCACCGCCGCGGAGCTGTACCGGGAGGACCGCGCCGTCGTCGTGGCCCACGTCAACGGGGTGCTCAAGGACCTCGCCACGGAGCTCGCCGACGGCGACGTCGTGGAGCGCGTGCTGATCTCCGACCCGGAGGGCCTCGAGGTCCTGCGCCACTCCGCCGCCCACGTCATGGCCCAGGCCGTGCAGCAGCTGCACGAGGACGCGAAGCTCGGCATCGGCCCCTACATCACCGACGGCTTCTACTTCGACTTCGACGTCGAGCAGGCGTTCACGCCCGAGGACCTCAAGGCCATCGAGAAGCGGATGCAGAAGATCGTCAACTCGACCCAGTCCTTCCGCCGCCGCGCGGTGAGCGAGGAGGAGGCCCGGGCGGAGATGGCGGACGAGCCGTACAAGCTCGAGCTCATCGGCCTGTCCCAGGGCCCCGGCTCCGGCGGGGACGTCGACGCCGCGGCCGAGGGCGCCTCCGTGGAGGTCGGCGCCGGGGAGCTGACGATCTACGACAACGTGGACCGCAAGAGCGGGGAGACGGTGTGGAAGGACCTGTGCCGCGGCCCGCACCTGCCGGACACCAAGCTCATCGGCAACGGCTACGCCCTCATGCGCTCGGCCGCCGCCTACTGGCGCGGCTCGGAGAAGAACAAGCAGCTGCAGCGCATCTACGGCACGGCCTGGCCCACCAAGGAGGAGCTGACCGCGTACAAGGACCGCCTCGCCGAGGCGGAGCGGCGCGACCACCGCCGGCTCGGCGTCGAGCTCGACCTGTTCTCCTTCCCGGACGAGCTCGGCTCCGGCCTGCCGGTCTTCCACCCCAAGGGCGGGATCATCAAGCGCGAGATGGAGGACTACGTCCGCGACCGCCACGTCGCCGAGGGCTTCCAGTACGTGGGGACCCCGCACATCTCCAAGGACGGGCTGTTCCACACCTCGGGGCACCTGCCCTACTACGCCGACACCATGTTCCCGCCCCTGCACGTGGACGAGGAGCGGGACGAGGACGGCAACGTCACCAAGCCGGGCCAGGACTACCGGCTCAAGGCCATGAACTGCCCCATGCACAACCTCATCTACCGCTCCCGGGGCCGCTCCTACCGCGACCTGCCCCTGCGGCTGTTCGAGTTCGGGCACGTGTACCGCTACGAGAAGTCGGGCGTGGTGCACGGGCTCACCCGCGTGCGCGGGTTCGCCCAGGACGACTCCCACTCCTACGTCACCCGCGAGGACGCCCCGGGGGAGATCCGCCACCTGCTGGACTTCATCCTCGGGCTGCTGCGGGACTTCGGCATGAACGACTTCTACCTCGAGCTGTCCACGCGCGACCCCGAGTCGGACAAGTTCATCGGCTCCGACGAGCAGTGGGCGGAGGCCACCCGCGTCCTGGAGGAGGTCTGCACCGGGACCGGCCTGGACCTCGTGCCGGACCCCGGGGGAGCCGCGTACTACGGGCCGAAGGTCTCCGTGCAGGCCAAGGACGCGATCGGGCGCACCTGGCAGATGTCGACGATCCAGTACGACTTCAACCAGCCGGAGCGCTTCGACCTCGAGTACCAGGCCGCCGACGGCACCCGGCAGCGCCCGGTGATGATCCACTCCGCGAAGTTCGGCTCGATCGAGCGGTTCATGGGCGTGCTCGTGGAGCACTACGCGGGCGCGTTCCCGGCGTGGCTGGCCCCCGTGCAGGTCCGCGCGATCCCGGTCGCGGAGGCGTTCAACGACTACCTGCAGGCCGTCGTCGACCAGCTGCGGGCCCGCGGGGTGCGGGTGGAGCTCGACGCGGGCTCCGACCGGTTCCCCAAGAAGATCCGCACCGCCTCCAAGGAGAAGGTCCCGTTCGTGCTCATCGCCGGCGGGGAGGACGCGGAGTCCGCCGCCGTGTCCTTCCGCTTCCGCGACGGCTCCCAGGAGAACCGGGTGCCGGTGGCCGAGGCCGTGGAGCGGATCGTGGCGCACGTGCGGGGCCGCGTCAACACCGACCCGACGGCGAACGCCGTGGCGAGCGAGCCCGCGGAGGCCCGGTGACGGGGCCCGCCCCCGAGGCCGGACCCCCGCACCGCTGGATCCGCCAGGACGAGTTCGAGATCCCCGGGGTCCCGGACAGCTTCCAGCGGCTGTGGACCCCGCACCGGCTCGCCTACGTGCGCGGGGAGGACCCGTCCGTGCACGCCGATCCGGGCTGCCCGTTCTGCAACGGGCCCGGGCGCCCGGACGAGGAGTCCCTGATCGTCCACCGCGGCGAGCACTGCTTCGTGATCCTCAACCTGTTCCCGTACAACCCCGGGCACCTGCTCGTGTGCCCGTACCGGCACGTCGCGGACCTCACGGAGCTCGACGACGACGAGGCGCGGGAGCTCACCCAGCTCACCCGCACCGCGATCGCGACGATCCGCGAGGTCGCCTCCCCCCACGCCTTCAACGTGGGGATCAACCTGGGCTCCGCCGCGGGCGGCTCCCTCTCGGAGCACCTGCACCAGCACGTGGTGCCGCGCTGGAGCGGGGACGCGAACTTCATGCCGGTGCTGGCCGGGACCAAGGCGATCATGCAGACCCTGGGCGACACCCGCCAGGACATCGCCCGGGCCTGGCCCGCGTCCTGATCCGGGCGGTCCCGGCCCGGGTCGCCGCCCCGGGCCGGGACCGCCCGGGGCGGCGCCCGGTCAGGCGGCGTCCGCGGCGGCCTCCAGGTCGGCGACGACGATCCTGCGCATCGGCATCATGGCGGACATCACCCGCTGCGCCCGGCCCGGGTCGGGGTCGGCCAGCAGCTCGACGAGCCGGCGGGGCACCACCTGCCAGGACAGCCCGTACTTGTCCTTGAGCCACCCGCACATGTCCTCCTGCCCGCCGTCGGCGGTGAGGGCCTCCCAGTACCGGTCCACCTCCGCCTGGTCGGTGCAGTCGATCTGGAACGACACGGCATGGCTGAAGCTGAACTCGGGTCCGCCGTTGAGGGCGGTGAACGGATTGCCGTCGAGCTCGAACTCCACCGTCAGCACCATGTCCGCCGGCCGCGGTCCGGCCTCGCCGTAGTAGGTGATGCCGGTGATCCGGGAGTCGGGGAACACCGTGAGGTAGAAGTTCGCCGCGTCCTCGGCTTCGGTGTCGAACCACAGGCAGGGCTTGAGAGTCGTCATGGTGGGATTGTCCGCCTCCCCGCCGCGCGCGAGGAAGGGGCAGACCCCACATGACGGCGCCCGCCCGTGCCGCGGCTCAGGCGCGCACGGGCGCCTCCGGCGCGGGGGCGCCCCGGCGCCGGTGCACGAACTGCTCCCGCGGCAGCAGCCCGCGGCGTTCGAGCAGGGCGCGCAGGTGCGGGCCACGGCCCAGCAGCGCCTCGAACGCCTCCATCGGGGCGGTCTCGTTGCCGCGGGAGAGCACCTCCGCGGCGAAGCGCCGGCCGTTGTCGCGGGTCAGCCCGCCGCGGGCGGTGAACCACTGGGCGGTGTCCGCGTCGAGGATCTCCGACCACAGGTAGGACCAGTAGCCCGCGGAGTAGCCGCCGGCGAAGACGTGCTTGAAGTAGCCCGTCCGGTAGCGCGGGTCGATGCCGCGCACGTCCAGGCCGGCCCGGGCCAGGGCCCCGGCCTCCACGGTGTGGGGGGCGGGCGGCCCGTCGGGGTCCGCGCTCCCGTGCCAGGCGAGGTCCACGCACGTGGAGGCCAGGTACTCCACGGTGCGGAAGCCCTGCCCGTGGGCGGCCGCCGCCCGCAGGGCCTCCAGGGTCTGCTCGGGCAGCGGCTCCCCGCTGACGTGGTGACGGGCGTAGTGCGGGGCCACGTCCGGGTGCAGCGCCCACATCTCGTGCACCTGCGAGGGGTACTCCACGAAGTCCCGCGGCACCTTCGTGCCCGAGAACGAGGGCAGGTGCACGTCCGAGAGCAGCCCGTGCAGGGCGTGGCCGAACTCGTGGAAGACCGTCACCACCTCGTCGAGGGTGAGCAGCTTCGGGCTGCCCGCCGGGGGCGGGGTGAAGTTCGCGTTGTTCACGACGACGGGCCGCTGCCCCGTGAGCCGGTTCTGGTGCACGAGGGACCCCATCCACGCTCCGCCCTGCTTGGTGGAGCGGGTGAACCAGTCGCCGAGGAACAGCCCCACCCCGCGGCCCCGCTCGTCGGTGACCTCCCACACGCGCACCTCGGGCAGGTAGCCGCGCAGGTCCGGGCGCTCGGTGAAGACCAGCCCGTAGAGCTCCCGTGCCGTGCGGAAGATCCCCTGCTCGAGCACGGACTCCAGCTCGAACCACTCCCGCAGCGCGGAGGTGTCCACGGCGAACCGCTCCCGGCGCGCCCGCTCCGCCCAGAACGGCCAGTCCCAGGCCTCGATCCGGTGCCCGGCGAGCGCCTCCAGCTCGGCCCGCTCCTCGAGCGCGTTGCGCACGGCGGGCCCGCTGACCCGCTCGAGCATCTCGTGCACCGCCTCGGGGGAGGGCGCCGTGCTGGCCTGCATCACGTACTCGGCGTGGCTGCGGCAGCCCAGCAGCTCGGACTGCTCGGCCCGCAGCGCGGCGATCCGCGCGGCCACGGGCAGCAGGTCGATGCGGCTCTGGGAGCCCGGGCCGCCGCGCGCCCCCGTGCCGCGGTTGACGGCGGCCAGGTGGATCCGCCGGCGCAGCGCCCGGTCCGTGAGCACGGACAGCGCCGGCTGGACGGTGAACAGGGACGGGGTGAGCAGCCACCGGCCGGGGTGGCCCTGCTCGGCGGCGGCGAGGGCCGCGGCCTCGACGTCGGCCTCGGCCATCCCGTCGAGCTCCGCCGGGTCCTCGACCAGCACGGCGGAGGCGTGCACCTCCTGGATCAGGTCGTTGCCGAAGCGGATGCTCAGCGCGGAGAGCTCGTCGTTGATCCGCCGCAGCCGGGCCTGCTCGTCGAGGGTCAGCTCCACGCCGGAGCGCTGGAACCAGGACAGGTACTCGTCCAGCGCACGGACCTGCCAGGGCTCCAGGTCCGTGCGGTCGACCCGGCGCACCCGGTGGTAGAGGGCCTTGTTGAGCGTGAAGTCCGCCTTGTGCTTCGACAGCCGGGGCGCGAGCTGCTCGTAGATCCGCTGGACGCCGGGGGTGTTGTGGGCGGCGGTGAGGGTGAAGAACACCGACTCCACGCGGTCCAGGAACAGGCCTCCGCGCTCGAGGACCTCGACGGTGTTGGCGAAGGTCGGGGCGGCCGGGTCGGTGAGGACCGCCTCGACGTTGGCGAGGTCGTGCGCCATGGCGGCCTCGAAGGCCGGCAGGAAGTGCTCCTCCCGGAGCCGGCCGAAGTCGGGCAGCTCGTAGGGGAGGTCGCTGGGGCGCAGGAGTGGGTTGTCCAAGGATCCGTCTCTGTCAGGTCGGCGGGCCGGGCCCGTGTGCTGGCACACACTACCCCGCCCGTGTTGCGGCGGTGCTACGGCGACCGGGTGCCGGGGCGCCCGCCCGCCGCCGCCGGACGGAGGGCCGGCCGGCCTGCTGCTCTGCCGGTGGGGGAGTGCTCAGTGGTCGAAGTGGGTGGTGGCCGGTCCCCTGCCCACCGTCGCGACCAGTTCGGCGGCCAGGTCCCGCAGCTTGACGTTGCGGTGGCTGGAGGCGGCCATCAGGATCCTCACGGCCTCGTCCTGGGTGCAGCGGTTCTGGCCCATGACGATGCCCACGGCCAGGTCGATGGAGGTGCGCGAGGCCATGGCCGCCTGCAGGTCGGCCTCGGTGTCACGGTGTCGGGCCAGGCGCACGGCCAGGCGCAGGGTCGTGGAGACGGCGGCCACGTGGCGCTGGACGACCTCGACGGTCGCCTCGTCGAACTTGCCCGGGCGGTCGGCGTAGACGTTCAGGCCCGCGCTCGCCTCGTCGCCGAGCTCGAAGGGCACCCCGAGGGCGGAGAGGATGCCGTTCTCGGCCGCGGCCCGCCCGTAGTCGGGCCACCGGGGGTCGGTGCGGGTGTCGCGGACGTGGACCGTCCGGTGCTCCCGGGCGGCGGTGAGGCACGGTCCGTCGCCGAAGTGGTACTGGATCTCGTCCAGGGCCTCGGCGTGGTCGCTGGAGGACGCCACGGTGGCGGACTTCTTCGGCCGCAGCAGGGTCACCGCGCACCACGCCTCGTCGCCGTCGGTGGACAGGGCCTGGGCGATGGCGCGGGTGAACTCGTCGAGGAACCCGCTGATGTCCTTGGACTCCAGCAGCAGGTCGTGCAGCTGCGCCACGGGCGCTCCGCTGCTCTGGTGGTCTGTCATGGGGTGTCCGTCCGTCGCAGTTGCCGGTGCGCGCGCCGTGGCCGCCGCCGAGGACGCCCGCCTCGGGCACCGGCCAGGGATTCTACCAGCGATGCCCGTGCCGCACGGAGGAAGCCGTGCCGCACCCGGGTCTCCCGGAGCGGCCGACCTGCCGGCTCCGCGTGCGCAGCAGGGACGCCGGCACGTCCGGCGCCTCAGCCCGCAGCAGTTTCCTCGGCAGCTCCCCGGCAGTTCCTCCTCCCCGCCGAACGGGCGCACGCCGCCGTCCTTCCCGTCGATCCCGGTGCCGTCCCGGTGCCGGGGCCGTTGCCCCGGGCCACGGCTGTCACCCGACCCCGTGGCGCTGGAGCCACATCTCCAGCAGGCCCAGCTGCCACAGCACGTTGGGCCCGGTCGGCGCGTGGCGGGCGTTGGGCTGCGCCAGGAGGTCCTCGACGGTCTCGGTGCGGAACAGGCCCCGCCGCCTGGCCTCGGGCGCGCGGAGCGCCTCGCGGACCATGCCGAGGATCGGCTCCTCCAGATGGCACAGGGCCGGCACGGGGAAGTAGCCCTTGGGCCGGTCGACAACCTCGGCGGGAAGAATGCTGCGCCCCAGGTCCTTGAGGACGCCCTTGCCGGACCGGGCGGTCTTCAGCTCCGGCGGGCAGGCCGCCGCCAGCTCCACCAGGTCCTGGTCCAGGAACGGCACGCGGGCCTCCAGCCCGAAGGCCATGGTCATGCCGTCCACCCGCTTGACGGGGTCGTCGGCCATGAGCAGGTGGGTGTCCAGGCGCAGCACCGCGTCCAGGGCCGTCTCCGCTCCCGGGGCGGCCAGGTGCTCGGCCAGCAGGGCTCGGCTGGGGTCGCCCGGGGGCAGCCGGTCCGGAGCGAGGATCCCGGCCAGCCCGGTGCGGTCGTGGTCGGTGAACGCCGCGATGAACGTGTCCAGGGCCGTGTTCCGGGGAACCGCCGCGGCCGCCTGGTGGTAGGCGTAGCCGGCGAACACCTCGTCCGCGCCCTGCCCGGACTGCACGACCTTCACGTGGGCGGACACCGCCGCCGACAGCAGGTGGAAGGCGGTGACGTCGTGGCTGGTCATCGGCTCGGTCATCGCCGCCACCGTGTCCTGCACCGCACCGGGCAGGTCGGTGGTGGTGATGTGCAGGCGGTGGTGGTCGGTGCCGAAGGCCTCGGCCACCAGGTCGGAGTAGGAGAACTCGTCCCCGGCACGGTCCCCGGCGGCGTCGAAGCCGATGCTGAAGGTGGACAGGTGCTGCCGGCCGGCCTCGGCCAGCAGGGCCACGAGCAGGCTCGAGTCCAGCCCGCCCGACAGCAGCACCCCCACCGGGACGTCGGCGACCAGCCGCCTGGCCACGGCGGTGCGCAGGGCTTCGTGCACCGCCTGCTGCCAGTCCTCGGGCGCCCACCGTGCGTGCTCTGCCCGGCGGATGTAGTCGGGCTGCCAGTACACCCGGTCCCGGGTCCGCCCGCAGGCCTCGACCACGCGCACCGTCGCCGGGGGCAGCTTGGTGACCCCGGACAGGATCGTCCGCGGTGCCGGGACGATGGAGTGCCAGCTCAGGTAGTGGTGCAGGGCGACGTCGTCGATGGAGGTGTCGGCCCCGCCAGCGGCCACCAGGGCGGGCAGGGTGGAGGCGAACCGCAGGCGCCGGCCCACCTGCGCCAGGTACAGCGGCTTGATGCCCAGCCGGTCCCGCGCCAGCACGACCTGCTCCCGCGCCCGGTCGACGAGGGCGATCGCGAACATGCCCACGAGGTGGTCCACGAAGTCCTCGCCCCACCGGTCGTAGGCGGCCAGGATCACCTCGGTGTCGGAGGTGGAGCGGAACTCGTAGTCGTCCCGCAGCTGCTGCCGCAGCTCTCGGTGGTTGTAGATGCACCCGTTGAAGACGATGCTCAGGCCCCGGTCCTCGTCGACCATGGGCTGGGCCCCGGCCTCGGACAGGTCGATGACCTTCAGCCGCCGGTGGCCCAGCCCCACCCAGCCCCCGCTCCACTGGCCGTGCCCGTCCGGTCCCCGCTCGGCCAGGGCGGCCGTCATCCGGCTCACCGCCTCGCTGTCGGCCCGCGTTCCTCTGAACGCGATTTCTCCCGCGATGCCGCACATCGTCGTGCTCCTCGTCCGTTCCGCCCGGGCCCCCCTCGCTGCTGAAGGTGCCGGGCACTTCCCCGGGGTCCCCGAGGAAGCGGTACGTGCCCTTACTGTATGCCTCCCGGGGCGTGCGGTCGGGCGTCGGAGCGGGTGCCGGCCGGCCCGGGGCCGCCGCTGCCCCTCGGGACGAGCTGACCGCCGCCTTCGCCCGCCACCCTGCTCGGTGCGGTCCGCACGACGGACGCCCCCCAGCGGCGCAGCGCCGCGCCCCGGCGGCGGAGGTGCCCGCCCAGGACGGGCCCGGGCAGCCGGGAGGCCCGAGCCCCCGGCACGGCCGGCCCCGCCCGGCGGGGCAGCGCCGGCGGACGCCCTAGGATGGAGCGCATGTCCCGACCCCACGTGCGCCTGCTCGGCCAAGGCATCCGGTACCTCTCCACCCTGCGCGGCGGAGGCTCCGCGTTCCCCGGCCTCGTGATGGAGAAGCTGCATCCCGGCTTCGTGGCCGAGGAGCTCGCGAAGCTCCCGCACGGCGTGGCCGTGATCAGCGGCACCAACGGCAAGACGACGACCACCAAGATGGCCGTGCAGCTGCTGCGCGCCCAGGGCTACAAGGTCTTCACCAACCGCACGGGCTCGAACTTCGTGCGCGGCGTCGCCGCCGCCCTGCTGGGGGAGATGAGCCTCACCGGCCGCCTGGACGCCGACATCGCCGTGCTGGAGCTCGACGAGGCGCACGCCGTGCACTTCGTCAAGCAGGTGCGGCCCCGCTACGCGCTGCTGCTCAACGTCATGCGCGACCAGCTCGACCGCTTCGGCGAGATCGACACCACCCGCCGGATGCTCGCCGAGGTCGCCGCGGCGACCACGGGCGCGGTCGTGCTCAACCGGGAGGACCCCCGCATCGCCTCCCTCGCCGAGCACGTCCCCGACGGCACCGGCGTGCACTGGTTCGGCCTCTCGGCCCGGCTGCGGCCCATGTTCCCCTCCGACGACGACATGCGCTCCGCCGGCGGCCCCGACGCCGAGGCCGACCACGAGCAGGAGCTCGCCCCGCGTCCCGGCGCCGCCGTGGAGCTGACGTCCTTCGAGGCGAACCGGGTGCACCTCACGGTGGACGGCGAGGACGTCTCGACCACCGTGGAGCTCTACGGCGTCTACAACATCTACAACGCCGCCGCCGCCCTGGCCCTCGCGCTCGCGGTCGCCGGGCCCGCCGCCGACCGCGCCGCGCTGGTCGACGAGCTGTCCCGGGTGACCCCCGCCTTCGGGCGCGGCGAGACCATCGAGGTCGACGGCCGCCCGCTGCAGCTGCTGCTCGTGAAGAACCCCGCCGGCTTCCGCCTCTCCCTGGCGTCGGCCCGGCCCGGCGACTACGCCACGATGATCACCATCAACGACGAGTACGCCGACGGCCGGGACGTCTCCTGGCTGTGGGACGTCGACTTCCACTCCCTGCGCGACGGGGGCGTCGACGTGGTGGCCGGCACCCGGGCCTGGGACATGGCGCTGCGCCTGGACTACGACGAGGTCCCGGTCCGCGAGGTCGTCCCGGACCTCGGCGAGGCGCTGCGCCGGTTCGTCGCGCAGGCCGGGGACCGGCCGATGCGCGTCTTCTGCACCTACACGTCCATGCTCGCGCTGCGCCGGGAGCTCTCCCGCGTGGCCGAGGTCGCCGAGATCTGAGAGCCCCATGACTGCCCCCACCGACCGCACCGTCCACCTCGTCCAGCTCTACCCCCGGGACATGAACATCTACGGGGACTGGGGCAACACCCTGACCCTCAAGCGCCGGCTCGAGCGCTACGGCTACGCCGTGCGCCTGACCGACCACAACCCCGGGGACCCCTTCCCCCGGGACGCCGACCTGCTCGTGGGCGGCGGCGGTCAGGACTCCGGGCAGTTCCGGGTCCAGGAGGACCTGCAGCGCATCGCCCCCGAGCTGCGGGCCATGGCCGCCGACGGCGTGCCCATGCTCGCGATCTGCGGGCTCTACCAGCTGTTCGGCCACGAGTTCCGCACCGGCGCCGGGCAGACCCTGCCCGGCATCGGCGTCCTCGACGTCACCACCGTGGGCGGGCCCACCCGGCTGATCGGCAACATCGTCCTGGACTCCCCCGAGTTCGGCACGGTCGTCGGCTACGAGAACCACTCCGGGATCACCCGCCTGGGTCCCGGCCAGGCCCCGCTCGGCACCGTGGTCCACGGTGCCGGCAACAACGGCGAGGACGGCACCGAGGGCGCGCGCGTGCACAACGTCGTGGCGTCCTACCTGCACGGGTCGATGCTGCCGAAGAACCCGTCGGTGGCCGACCACCTCCTGCGCGCGGCGGTGGAGCGCCGCCTCGGGGTCTTCGACGGCGAGCCCCTCGACGACACCCTCGCCGAGCGCGCCCGCGAGGTCGCCCAGGCCAGGCCCCGCTAGGCCCGGCACCGGGAGCGGGCGCACCCGGTAGAATGGACCAGGACTTTTCCGGCCCGTCCCGGCGCCCCGCCGCGCCGGGACGAGGGCCGACGACTTCCCCGGCGCACCATCGCGTCGCAGACTTCCGAGGAGGAACGCATGTCAGGGCACTCCAAGTGGGCCACGACCAAGCACAAGAAGGCCGCGATCGACGCCAAGCGCGCCAAGGCCTTCGCCAAGTACATCAAGGGCATCGAGGTGGCGGCGCGCATGGGCGGGCCCGACACCTCGGGCAACCCGGCCCTGGACCTCGCCGTGTCCAAGGCCAAGAAGAACTCGGTGCCGGTGGCCAACATCGACCGCGCCATCAAGCGCGGCGCCGGGCTGACCGGTGAGGTCGTGGACTACACCGAGATCCTCTACGAGGCCCGCGGCCCCCAGGGCACCGCCCTCTACATCGAGTGCCTCACCGACAACAAGAACCGGGCGGCCTCCGAGGTCCGCGTGGCCGTGACCCGCAACGGCGGCACCATGGCCGACTCCGGCTCCGTGGCGTTCCTCTTCGAGCGCAAGGGCGTCGTCGAGGTCACCCGCGCGGACGGGCTGAGCGAGGACGACGTGCTCATGGCCGTGCTCGACGCCGGCGCCGAGGAGGTCGTGGAGCAGGAGGACGTCTTCGAGGTCGTCTCCGAGGCCACCGACCTGCCGAGCATCCGCGCGGCCCTCGACGAGGCCGGGCTCGAGTACAACAACGACGACCCGCAGTTCCGCCCCACCATGAAGGTGGAGCTGGACGCGGACGGCGCCCGCAGGTTCCTGCGCCTGGCCGAGGCCGTGGAGGAGCTCGACGACGTGCAGAACGTCTACTCGAACGCCGAGATCCCCGCCGAGGTCCTGGCGCAGCTCGAGACCGAGGACTGACCACGACCGCCCAGCGGATCCTCGGGGTCGACCCCGGGCTGACGCGCTGCGGCTTCGGCCTGATCGACATGGCCGGCAACCGCACGGCGTCCCTCGTGGACGTCGGCGTGGCCGGCACGGCGGCGGCCGACCCCCTGGACCGGCGGATCCTGCGGATCTGGGAGGCGGCCGAGCGCTGGATCGAGCGCTACCACCCGGACACGGTGGCCCTGGAGCGCGTGTTCGCCCAGACCAGCGTGAACACGGTGATCGGCACGGCCCACGCCTCCGGGGCAGTGATCGCGGCCGCCGCCCGGCACGGGATCCCGGTGGCCTGGCACACCCCCTCGGAGGTCAAGGCCGCGGTCACCGGCGACGGCGGGGCGGACAAGGCCTCGGTCGCCCGGATGGTGGTGCGCATCCTGCGCCTCGCCGAGGCGCCGAGGCCGGCGGACGCCGCGGACGCCCTGGCCATCGCCATCTGCCACGGCTGGCGCGGCGGCGGCACGGGCATGGACGCCACCGCCGGCACCGAGACCCACCAGGGCGCCCGCCCGGTCGCCCACCGCCGCCGGGTCATGACCCCCGCCCAGCAGGCGTGGGCGGAGGCGGAGGCCCGTGCCCGCCGGGGCGGGCGCGGCTGAGCCGGCCCGGGCGGTGCGCCGCCGGGTGCGCCGGTGGCGTCGGGGCCCACTGCTAGAGTGGCGGTCGACGACACATTCGTAGATGTGTTCGGTAGTTCTGTCCGGTAGTTGTGTCCGTAGTTCTGTTCGCACGGCGCCCGGCCGACGTCGTCGGTGCCGGGCACCGGAAGGAGGCACGCGGTGATCGCGTCCATCACGGGCCGGGTCGAGCACGTCGGCCTGACCACCGCCGTCGTGTCGGTGAGCGGCTTCGGCGTCCAGGTGCACGCCACCGCGGAGACGCTCTCCGGGCTGCGCGTCGGGGGAGAGGTCCGCCTCGACACCGCCTACGTCGCCCGCAAGGACGAGTCGCCGCTGCTCTTCGGCTTCCGCGGTCCCGCCGAGCGGGAGGTCTTCGAGATCATGCTCGGCGTCAGCGGGGTCGGCCCGCGCACCGCACTGGCCGTGCTCGCCGTGCTGGGCCCCGACGACGTCCACCGGGCCATCGCCCAGGGCGACGCCAAGGCCTTCACCAAGGTTCCCGGGATCGGCCCCAAGGGCGCCCGCCGGATCGTGCTGGAGCTCGCCGACAAGCTCATCGTCCCCGAGCGGCCCGCGGAGCCGGCGGCCGTCCCGGTCGAGCCGTGGCGCGCGCAGGTGCTGGAGGCCCTCGTGGGCCTGGGCTGGAACGAGAAGGACGCCACCCGCGGCATCGCCGACGCCCTGGCCGGGCGCGAGGAGCTCGCGGACTCCGGGGACGTCGCGGTCATCCTGCGCACCGTCCTGGCGTGGCTGGGCACGGCGAAGGCCGGCACCCGCACCGCCGCCGAGCGGGGGGCCTGACCGTGGCCCGCGAGGACGGCCCGGCCGTCAACTCCCGCGACCGGCTGGTCTCCGCGGACAACGAGCCCGACGAGAAGCAGCTGGAGTCCGCGCTGCGCCCGGCGAACCTCGACGAGTTCGTGGGCCAGAAGCGGGTCCGCCAGCAGCTCTCCCTCGTCCTCGAGGCCTCGAAGCTGCGCGGGCGCTCCGCCGACCACGTCCTGCTCTCCGGCCCGCCGGGCCTGGGCAAGACCACTCTCGCCATGATCATCGCCGAGGAGATGGCCGCGCCGCTGCGCATCTCCTCGGGCCCGGCCATCCAGCACGCCGGGGACCTCGCCGCGATCCTGTCCTCCCTCACCGAGGGGGAGGTGCTGTTCCTCGACGAGATCCACCGGATGTCCCGCCCCGCCGAGGAGATGCTCTACATGGCCATGGAGGACTTCCGGGTCGACATCGTCGTCGGCAAGGGCGCCGGGGCAACCTCCATCCCGCTCGACCTCCCGCCGTTCACGCTCGTGGGCGCCACCACCCGCGCCGGGCTGCTGCCCGGGCCCCTGCGCGACCGCTTCGGGTTCACCGGACACCTCGAGTTCTACTCCGTGGAGGAGCTGGAGCTCGTGCTGCGCCGCTCCGCCGGGCTCATGGACCTCGCCATGACCGCCGAGGCCTTCACCGAGGTCGCGTCCCGCTCGCGCGGCACCCCGCGCATCGCCAACCGGCTGCTGCGCCGGGTGCGGGACTGGGCGCTGGTGCACGGCGTCGACCGGATCGACGCCCGCGCCGCCTCCACGGCCCTGGACATGTACGAGGTCGACGCCCGCGGGCTCGACCGCCTCGACCGCTCCGTGCTCGAGGCCCTGGTCACGAAGTTCGGCGGCGGCCCGGTCGGGCTGTCCACCCTCGCGATCGCCGTGGGGGAGGAGACCGAGACCGTCGAGACGGTCGCCGAGCCCTACCTCGTGCGGGAGGGCCTGCTGGGACGGACCCCGCGGGGCCGCATCGCCATGGCCGCGGCGTGGGAGCACCTCGGCCTGACCCCGCCCGAGCACGCCGCCTTCCAGGACCCCGCCGTGCGCGCCGCCTTCGGCGCGGCGCCGGGCGCGCCGGGCGGGGACGACGAGGAGCCCCCGCTGTTCGAGGGCTGAGCGGCCACGGACCGGCGGGGCCGGGCCCGCGGCGGGCCCGCGCCGTTCCGGCGCGGGCGCCTCCAGGGAGCTCCTGGGTGGATCACCTACCATGGGAGCAACACCTGCACCCGATCGAACGGAAGTCCGTGAGCCCGCACCTCCTCGTCCAGTCCCTCACCGCCCAGGCGGCCCAGCCCGCGGGCGGCGGCACCTCGTGGCTGCTGCCGCTGATGCTCGTGGCCATGGTGCTGCTGCTGTGGCTGCCCATGCGCCGGCAGAAGAAGGCCACGGCCCAGATGAAGGAGAAGCAGGCGAGCATGGCCCCCGGCACGGAGGTCATGACCAGCTTCGGCCTCTACGGCACCGTCCGGGCCATCGACCGGGACGAGAACAAGGCCGTCCTGGAGATCGCCCCCGGCACCTCCGTCACCGTCCACCTGCAGACCGTCACCACGGTCGTCGACGAGCAGCCCGCCACGGCGGCCGACGCCGAGCCGGCCGGCGACCTCGGGGCGCGCCCGGCGCCCGGTGAGGAACTGCCCGGGTCGACGTCCGCCGAGGTCCGCGACGAGGACACCCCGCGCGACCCCGGACAGCGCAGCGACTGACCCCCCTCGGGAGCACGGGCCGACCACTGGTCGGCCCGTTCCCATGAGCAGGCCCGGGGGACCGGGCCGTTGCCCGTAAGGAAGACCATGGCACTGACCACACGGAACACGTCCGGCGGCGCCGGACCCGACGCCCCCGACGGCTCCCGGCGCGCGGGCGCGCGGGCCGGCTCCAGCGCCCCCGCGGGCCCGGGGGTGCGGGCCGCCCTCTCCGGCGCCCGCCGCTCCCTGCTCGGGCTCCTCGTGCTCCTGGCCCTGCTGGCCGGGCTGCTCGCCTGGGGCGCCGGCACGGACCGCACCGGCTGGGGCCCGAAGCTCGCCCTCGACCTCGAGGGCGGCACCCAGATGATCCTCTCCCCGTCGCTGCGGGGCGACGACGAGGGCCGGGAGATCACCCCCGAGCAGCTCAGCCAGGCGGTCGAGATCATCCGCCAGCGCGTCGACGGGTCCGGGGTCTCCGAGGCGGAGATCTCCACCCAGTCCGGGGACAACATCGTCGTGTCCATGCCGGGCGTGCCCTCCGCCGAGACCCGGGAGCTGATCCAGTCGTCGGCGGAGATGAACTTCCGCCCCGTGCTCACGACCGCCGCCGCCGGGGCCGTGCCCGAGGACCAGCGCACGCCGAAGGACGAGCTGCCCGAGCCCACGGGCGAGCCCGCCGACTCCTCCGACCCCAACTGGATCACCCCCGAGCTCTACCGGCAGTTCGAGGCCACCGACTGCACCGCCACGGTGCCCCCCGAGGAGCGGGAGGCGCAGCCGGCCGACGAGCCGGTCGTCGCGTGCGAGCCCGACACCGGCACCAAGTACCTGCTCGGCCCCGTCGAGATCCAGGGCACCGGCATCCAGGACGCCTCCTACGGGACCGCGCAGAACTCCACGGGCGTGTCCCTGAACCAGTTCGCCGTGAACCTCCAGTTCGGCCCCGAGGCCACCGACCGGTTCCGGGCGCTGTCCGAGCGGCTCTACGGCATCGGGCAGACCACGCCCGGGGACCCGCGCAGCCAGTTCGCGATCCTGCTCGACGGCCAGGTGGTCTCCGCGCCGTCCATGAACGCCGTGATCTCCGACGGCAAGGCCGAGATCACGGGCAGCTTCACCGAGGAGCAGGCCAAGTTCCTCTCGGAGCAGCTCAAGTACGGTGCCCTGCCGGTGAGCTTCGGGATCCAGTCCGAGCAGCAGATCTCCGCGACGCTGGGCGCCGACCAGCTGCGGATGGGCATCGTCGCCGGGCTCATCGGCCTGGCCCTGGTGTGCGTCTACTCGCTGTTCCAGTACCGGCTGCTCGGCCTCGTGACCATCAGCTCCCTCGTGGTGGCCGGCGTGCTCACCTGGCTGGCGATCGCGCTGCTGGGCTGGTCCGCGAACTACCGGCTGTCCCTGGCGGGCGTCGCGGGCCTGATCGTGGCCATCGGCCAGACCGCCGACTCCTTCATCGTCTACTTCGAGCGCATCCGCGACGAGATCCGCGGCGGCCGCTCCATCCCCGCCGCGGTCGACCACGGCTGGCGGCGCGCCCGCCAGACGGTGCTCGCGTCCAAGGCCGTGAACCTGCTGGCCGCCGTGGTGCTCTACTTCGTGGCGGTCGGCAACGTCCGCGGCTTCGCCTTCACCCTGGGCCTGACCGCGCTCGCCGACCTGCTCGTGGTCTTCCTGTTCACCCACCCGGTCATGGTGCTGCTCGCCCGCACCCGCTACTTCGGCGGCGGCGGGAAGCACTCGGGGCTCAACCCCGAGGCCCTCGACGCCGTGCCCCTCTACCGGGGGGCCGGGCGGCTGCGGCAGCCCGGGGAGCACGACGGCCTGACCATCGCCGAGCGGCGCCGGCTCGCCGCCCGGGCCGCCGCCCCGGAGGAGCCCGCCGGTGACGCGCCGGCCGGCGCACCGGCCGGCGCCTCGGCGTCGTCCGCCCCCGCCCGCACCTCCGAGGAGAACGCCTGATGTCCCGGTTCGCAGATTTCGGCAACGCCCTGCACAGCGGGCGGAAGTCCTACCCCTTCGTGGCGAGGGCGCGGCTGTGGCTGGCGGTGGCCGCCGCCGCCGTGGTCCTCTCCCTGCTGGTGCCCGTGGTCAAGGGCGGGTTCAACCTCGGCATCGACTTCACGGGCGGGTCCGAGTTCACGGTCTCCTCGGTCGCGGACCCGGACGTGTCCGTGGGCGAGCGCGCCGTCGCGGAGTCCTCCGACGCCGCGGAGGTCGAGGTCACCAACATCGCCGCCGAGACGGTGCGCGTGCAGACGGAGCAGCTCGACGACGACGAGACGCTGGCGGTCAAGGACGCCCTCGTCACCGCCTACGGGGTGGGCGAGGACCAGGTGACGTCGACCTTCGTGGGCCCCACCTGGGGCGCCGGGGTCACCCGCCAGGCCCTGTGGGGCCTGGTGGTCTTCGTGGTCCTGGCCACGGCGCTGATGGCCCTGTACTTCCGCACCTGGAAGATGTCGGTCTCCGCGATCGCCGGGATGCTCGCCACCGTGGCCATCACCGCGGGCGTCTACTCGCTCGTGGGCTTCGAGGTGACGCCCTCGGCGGTGATCGGCTTCCTCACGGTGCTCAGCTACTCCCTCTACGACTCCGTGGTGGTCTTCGACAAGGTCCGGGAGAACACCGAGGGCCTGCTCGACGGCACGGCCCCGCCCGAGCGCGCCGGGCGGGGCTTCTCCGACCAGGTGAACCTCGCCGTCAACCAGACCCTGGTCCGCTCGATCAACACGTCGGTCGTGGGCATCCTGCCGGTGGGCTCCATCCTGTTCATCGGGTGGCTGGTCCTCGGCGCGGGCACCCTCAAGGACCTGTCCCTGTCCCTGTTCGTGGGCATCGTCGCGGGCACCGTGGCCACCCTGTTCGTCGCCGCCCCGCTGTACGCGCTGCTGCGCCGCGGGGAGCCGGCCGTGCGGGAGCAGGAGGCCGGTGCGGGCGACCCGCGGCAGGTCCCGGCGGAGCGTGCCGCCGTGGCCGCCGCGGCGGACTAGAATGTAGCTCACCGTAGGGCGGGCCGCGCAGGAGCGCCCGCCGCACAGCAGCACCACACGTCACTCGACGCCCGGGGCGGCGGCCGCACGGCCGCCGCCCCGCGCGCATACCGGGAAGGGAGCCACGGTCATGAGCCCGACCGACGACGGCACCACCCCCGCAGGCCCGGGGGCCGCCCCCATGCCGCCGCGGCGCTCCGACATGGCCGGCACGCACTACGTCCTGCCCGCCTCGCGCTCGATGGTGGGGCGCGCGGTGTTCCCGGGCCGCAGCGACCGCACCCGGTCCTCCCTGTCCTACCTCTCCGGCCGGCCCATGGACCACTCCCCGATCCTGGAGCCGCTGCTGCACACCGTGCGCGCCACCCACCCCGAGGAGGACCTCGAGGTCCTGGAGCGGGCGTTCAAGGTGGCCGAGAAGTGCCACGAGGGGCAGAAGCGCAAGAGCGGCGACCCCTACATCACCCACCCCGTGGCCGTGACCACGATCCTCGCCGAGCTCGGCATGACGGGGGCGACCCTCGTGGCCGCCCTGCTGCACGACACCGTCGAGGACACCGACTACACCCTCGAGCAGCTGCGCGCGCAGTTCGGGGACGAGGTCGCCGCGCTCGTCGACGGCGTGACCAAGCTCGACAAGGTCCAGTACGGGGACGCCGCGCAGGCCGAGACGGTGCGCAAGATGATCGTGGCGATGGCCAAGGACATCCGCGTGCTCGTCATCAAGCTCGCCGACCGCCTGCACAACGCCCGCACCTGGCGCTTCGTGCCCCCGGCGTCGTCCGCGAAGAAGGCCCGCGAGACCCTCGAGATCTTCGCCCCGCTGGCCCACCGGCTCGGCATGAACACCATCAAGTGGGAGCTCGAGGACCTCGCCTTCGCGGCGCTCTACCCCAAGGTCTACGAGGAGATCGTCCGCATGGTGGGGGAGCGCCAGCCCCAGCGCGAGCGGTCGCTGGCCAAGATCCGGGAGCGGATCGCGGAGGACCTCGCCGAGGCGGGGATCGAGGCGACCATCACGGGCCGGCCCAAGCACTACTACTCGATCTACCAGAAGATGATCGTGCGCGGGAAGGACTTCGACGAGATCCACGACCTGCAGGCGGTCCGGGTGCTCGTGAACACGGTGCGCGAGTGCTACGCGGCGCTGGGCGCCCTGCACGCGCGGTGGCGGCCCCTGCCGGGGCGGTTCAAGGACTACATCGCCATGCCGAAGTTCAACATGTACCAGTCCCTGCACACCACGGTGATCGGCCCGGACGGCCGGCCCGTGGAGATCCAGATCCGCACCCACGAGATGCACCGCCGCGCCGAGTACGGCGTGGCCGCGCACTGGAAGTACAAGGACCAGGTCAACCAGGCGAACTCCGCCACGCCCAAGGCGCAGGAGGGCGACCTGAACTGGCTGCGCTCGCTCGTGTCCTGGCAGGAGGAGACGCAGGACTCCTCCGAGTTCCTGGACTCCCTGCGCTACCAGATCAACACGTCCGAGGTGTACGTCTTCACGCCCAAGGGCGAGGTGATGGCCCTGCCCGCGGGCTCGACGCCCGTGGACTTCGCCTACGCCGTGCACACCGAGGTGGGCCACAAGACCATCGGCGCGCGCGTCAACGGCAAGCTCGTGCCCCTGTCCTCGGAGCTGCAGCACGGGGACTGGGTCGAGGTCCTCACGTCCAAGTCCGAGCACGCCGGCCCGTCGCAGGACTGGCTGAAGTTCGTGCGCTCCCCGCGCGCGCGCAACAAGATCCGCCAGTGGTTCTCCAAGGAGCGCCGCGAGGAGGCCATCGAGAAGGGCAAGGACGCGCTCACCCGGGCGCTGCGCAAGCACCACCTGCCCCTGCAGCGCACCCTCACCCAGGAGTCGCTGCTCGCGGTGGCCCAGGACTTCCACCGCTCCGACATCAGCTCCCTCTACGAGGCGATCGGCTCGGACGTGGTCAGCGCCCAGGACGTCGTCGAGAAGATCGTGGGCAGCCTCGGCGGGGCCGACGGCGCGGAGGAGGACTTCGCCGAGACGACCATCGCCACGCAGCCGATCCGCCCGCGCGTGTCCGACTCCGGGGTGGTCGTCAAGGGCGCCTCCGACGTCTACGTCAAGCTCGCCCGCTGCTGCACCCCGGTCCCGCCCGACGAGATCATGGGCTTCGTCACCCGCGGCACCGGGATCTCGGTGCACCGCCGCGACTGCGTGAACATGCAGGCGCTGACCTCCACGGAGCGGATCGTGGAGGTCGAGTGGGCGCCCACCCAGTCCAGCGTCTTCCTGGTGGAGATCCAGGTGGAGGCCCTCGACCGCAAGTCCCTGCTCTCGGACGTGACGCGCGTGCTCTCCGAGAACCACGTCAACATCCTCTCGGCCTCCGTGCACACCTCGAAGTCCCGCCTGGCGATCTCCCGGTTCGCGTTCGAGATGGGCGACCCGCGCTACCTGGACCACGTGCTCAACCAGGTCCGCCGGATCGACGGGGTCTACGACGTCTACCGCACCACGGGCCACCGTCCCGTCTCGGAGCCGGCCGGGCGCTGAGCCGCCCGGCCGCGGGACCTCCGGGCCCCGGACCGGCCGGCGCCGCTCACGGCACGGGCCGGCCGATCGCCCGGCCCGCCCGGCGGACCCGCACGAGCGCGGCCCGGCGCCCCGGCATCCGTCCGTAGCTCTCGAGGGCGGTGTGCACCAGGGCGGGCGGGCAGTGCAGGTGCGGGGCGTGCATCAGCTTCTCGAGCGCGGCGGTGCCCTCCCGCCCCGGCACGTGCAGCGCCAGGTCCACCGCGGTGCGCAGCGGGGTGGTGACGTGCACGGGCCCGGCCTCGTGCACGTCGTAGCCGCCCAGCGTGACCTGGTGCAGCGTGAGCCCCTCCGGCACGGGGGACATGGTGGTGCGCCGCAGCTTGTCCAGCAGCAGCGGCAGGGTGGTCGGCGCCCGGGCGCAGTCGTAGAACCACGCGGCGGAGAGCCGGCCGAGCACCCCGCGGCGCAGCAGGTGCGGGGGCAGCTGCGCCTCCAGCGCCGCGACCTTCAGCGCCCGGGTCACCGGCCGCCCGCGCAGCACGTGGGCCTCCAGCACCACGGGCACGAGCACGCCGTCGGCGACGAGCGCGGAGAGCTCGACCCGGGGGAAGGGCCGGCCGGGCAGGAGCAGGGCGTCGGGGTGCCAGGGCGGGGCGTCCATGGGCCCAGCCTGGCGCCGCACCCCGGCACGCGGAAGGCCCCGCGGGCGCGCTGTGGACAGCGGGCCCGCGGGGCCGTGCGCAGGGGCTCCGGGTCCTAGTGCAGGTCGGCGGCGGAGCGGCGCAGCGTCTCGAGCCACTGCCGGCTCGTGGTGAGCTCGGCCTCGAGCTTGGCGGCCCGCTTGGTGTCCCCGGTGGCCCGGGCCCTGGCGAGCGCGGCCTCCTGGTCCTCGATCTTCACCTCGAGCTGGGTGAGCATCGAGTTGGAGCGGGCCTTCGTCTCCGGGTTGGAGCGCTGCCACTTCTCGTCCTCGACCTTGCGCACGGCGTCCTCCACGGCGCGCATCTCGGCCTCGACCCGGCGCATGTGGGCGCGGGGGACCTTGCCCGCCTGCTCCCACCGGTCCAGGATGTCCCCGAGCGCGCGCTTGGCGGCCTTGAGGTCCGTGACGGGCAGCAGCGCCCTGGCCTCGGCGAGCAGCTGCTCCTTGACGGCGAGGTTGCCCTCGAACTCCTGGTCGATCCGGTCGTTGTCGGCCTTGCGGGCCTCGAAGAAGCGGTCCTGGGCGGCGCGGAAGCGGGCCCACAGGGCGTCGTCGTCCTTCTTGGACGCGCGCTTGGCCTGCTTCCAGCGGTCCATGAGCCGGCGGTACTCCGCGGCCGTGGTGCCCCAGTCCGTGGAGGTCGACAGGGCCTCCGCCTCGGCGATCAGGGCCTCCTTGGCCTTCTTCGCCTCGGCGTTGTCGGCGTCGAGCTGGGAGAAGAAGGCGCGCCGGTGCTTGTCGAAGGTGGTGCGCGCGGTGCGGAAGCGCTTCCACAGAGCGTCCTCGGCGGAGCGGCCCAGGCGCACGCCGGACTTCTGGTGGGCCTTCCACTGCTCGAACAGCTCGGCCATCCGGGCCGAGGCCTGCTTCCACTGGGTGCGCTGCGGGTCCTGGGCGGCGATCTTCTCGGCCTCCGCCACGATGGCCTCGCGCGCGGCCACGTTCTGGGCGCGCTGGGCCTCGTGGGCGGCCCGCTCCGCGGCCTCCAGCTCGCGGATCGCGGGGCGCAGGGCCTCGAGCCGGGCCTCCAGGGCCCTGATGTCGCCCAGCAGGGTGCGCTGGGCGACCTGCTCCGCGAGGTGGTCGACCGTCTTGAGCATGTCCGACGACGGGGCGCCCGCGGCCACGCGCTGCTCGAGCAGCGCCGCCTGCGCCTCGACGTCCTCGAACTTCCGCGCGAAGTAGCCCAGGGCCTCGTCCTCGGTGGCGTCCGGGAACTGCCCGCACAGCGCCTCCTCGCCGTCCACCACGACGTAGACGTGCCCGTCCTCGGTGACCCGGCCGAAGGGCCGGGCCCGCTCCAGGGTCTCCGGGGAGGCCAGGGCCGGGGCGGGAGCCGCCGCGGGGGCCGGTGCCGTGGCGGCCGGTGCCGTGGCGGCGGGGGCCGGTGCCGCAGGCGCTGCCGGGGCGGCAGGACCGGGTGCCGCGGCCGCCGGGGTGGGCGCTGCCGGGGCCGGTGCCGCAGGGGCGGGCACAGCAGGCTTCGGCACGGGCCCCGGGGCGGGGACGGGGCGGGGCGTGGGCTGGTCGTCGGATTCGAGACGTTCGGTCACCGCTGAAACTCTTTCGCTCTCGCCGGACGGGGGCCGGAGCGTGCACCCGGCGTCGTCGCCCGGCTTCGGACAGTCGTCTGCCCCATAGTACCGAGGACCGTGCCGGGGAGGTCCCACGGGCCGGAGCTTGGGGCCGGGCGGCGGTGCTCTCTAGGATGAGTCCGGACCCGCGGCCCCTGCCGTCCCGTCGTCCGACCGTTGTCGCCCCGTCCCGCCCGTCCCACCCGAGGAGCACGCCCCCATGGCCCGCAAGACCTCCCTGTCCGGTTTCCCCGAATGGCTTCCGGAGGAGCGTCTGGTCGAGCTGCACGTGCTCGACGTGCTGCGCGAGACCTTCGAGCTGCACGGCTTCTCCTCGATCGAGACCCGCGCCGTCGAGACCGTCGGCCAGCTGCTGCGCAAGGGCGAGATCGACAAGGAGGTCTACGCCGTCTCGCGCCTCCAGGAGGACGAGGACGCCGGCTCCCCCAAGGGCGAGGAGCAGCTCGCCCTCCACTTCGACCTCACCGTCCCCTTCGCCCGGTACGTCGTCGAGAACAGCGGCTTCCTCACGTTCCCGTTCCGCCGCTACCAGGTGCAGAAGGTCTGGCGCGGCGAGCGCCCCCAGGAGGGCCGGGCCCGGGAGTTCACCCAGGCGGACATCGACGTGGTCGGCGACGGCACGCTGCCGTTCCGCTACGACGTGGAGCTCGCGCTCGTGATGATCGACGCCCTCGCGAAGCTGCCCGTCCCGCCGTTCAGGCTGCGGATCAACAACCGCAAGCTCGCCGAGGGCTTCTACCGCGGCATCGGCCTCGAGGACACCGCCGGGGTGCTGCGCAACATCGACAAGCTCGAGAAGATCGGCCCGGAGCGGGTCGCCGAGGCGCTGCGCGAGGAGGTCGGTGCCACCGCCGCGCAGGCCGAGGCCGCGCTGCGGCTCGCCTCCATCCGCACCGAGGACACCTCCTTCGTGGAGCAGGTCCGCGCGCTCGGGGTGAGCGACGAGCTGCTCGAGGAGGGCCTGGCGGAGCTCGCCGAGGTGGTGGGCGAGGCCGCCCGCCGCGCCCCGGGCAAGGTCGTGGCCGACCTGTCGATCGCCCGCGGCCTGGACTACTACACCGGGACCGTCTACGAGACCGTGCTGGTGGGCCACGAGCAGCTGGGCTCCATCTGCTCCGGCGGGCGCTACGAGTCGCTGGCCTCCGCCGGCAAGAGGAGCTACCCGGGCGTGGGCCTGTCGATCGGGGTGACCCGCCTCGTCTCGCGGATGCTCTCCCAGGGGATGGCCGAGCCCTCGCGCAAGGTGCCCACCGCGGTGCTGGTCTCGCTGGTGGACGAGCAGTCGTGGGCCCAGGCCCAGGACGCGGCCGAGCAGCTGCGCGCCCGCGGGATCGCCTGCGAGGTCTCGGCGACCGCGGCGAAGTTCGGCAAGCAGATCAAGTACGCCGAGCGCCGCGGCATCCCGTACGTGTGGTTCACCTCCCGCGGCGAGGACGGGAGCCTGACCCACGAGGTCAAGGACATCCGCTCGGGAGAGCAGGTCCCCGCCGACCCCGCCGCCTGGACCCCGCCGGCCGAGGACCTGCGCCCGGTCGTGCGGGCCGTCGTGCCGGTCGAGGCCTGAGCCGAGCCCCCACTCCCTTCCGCCGAGCCCCGCTCCTTTCCGCCGAGTCCCCACCTCTGCCCCATCTCCCCACGTTCGATCCCGGGGGAATGCGCCCGGGATGGGGGCTCGGCGCGGTGCCGGGGCGGGGCCCCGGGAGCCCGGCGCTCCGGTGGGGCCGTCCTGGGGCCCGAGAGGCGGGCTGTAAACTCGTGCCCGAACGAGAGTAGGGGCACCGGGCGAACCCCGGGCGAACGTGCGATCCGCGCGGCCCCGTCCGGACCTCCCGAACAACGAAGGGTTTTTGAGTGCTGCGCACACACAACCTCGGCGAGCTGCGCGCCGAGCACATCGGAGAGACCGTCACGCTGGCCGGCTGGGTCGGCCGCCGCCGCGACCACGGCGGGGTGGCGTTCCTGGATCTGCGCGACGCGTCCGGGATCGCCCAGATCGTGGTGCGCGACGAGGCGGACTTCCACCACCTGCGCAACGAGTACGTCCTGCAGGTGACCGGCACCGTGGAGCGCCGGCCCGAGGGCAACGAGAACCCGGCCCTCGCCACCGGCGAGGTCGAGGTCATGGCCGAGACCGTGACCGTGCTCAACACCGCCGCGCCGCTGCCGTTCCAGATCGACGCCCACGTGGAGGTCGGCGAGGAGACCCGCCTGCGCCACCGCTACCTGGACCTGCGCCGGCCCGGGCCCGCCCGCATCCTGCGGCTGCGCTCCGAGGCCAACCGCGTGGCCCGCGAGCTGCTCCACGGCGACGACTTCCTCGAGGTCGAGACCCCCACGCTGACCCGCTCCACCCCCGAGGGCGCCCGCGACTTCCTGGTGCCGGCCCGCCTCGCGCCCGGCTCCTGGTACGCCCTGCCCCAGTCCCCGCAGCTGTTCAAGCAGCTGCTGCAGGTCGGCGGCGTCGAGAAGTACTTCCAGATCGCCCGCTGCTACCGCGACGAGGACTTCCGCGCCGACCGCCAGCCGGAGTTCACCCAGCTCGACATCGAGGCCTCCTTCGTGGAGCAGGACGACGTCATCGCCCTGGGCGAGCGCATCGTCGCCGCCCTGTGGCGGCTCATCGGCGTGGAGATCCCCACCCCGATCCGCCGGATGACCTACGCCGAGGCCATGGCGAAGTACGGCTCCGACAAGCCGGACCTGCGCTTCGGCCTGGAGCTCACCGAGCTCACCGAGTACTTCAAGGACACCACCTTCCGCGTGTTCAAGGCCCCCTACGTGGGCGCGGTCGTCATGCCCGGCGGGGCCTCCCAGCCGCGCCGCACGCTCGACGCCTGGCAGGAGTGGGCCAAGCAGCGCGGCGCCAAGGGCCTCGCCTACGTGCTCGTCGGCGAGGACGGCGCCCTCTCCGGGCCCGTCGCCAAGAACCTGACCGACGCGGAGCGCGACGGCCTCGCCGCCGCCACCGGCGCCCAGCCCGGCGACTGCATCTTCTTCGGCGCCGGCGAGAGGAAGTCCACCCGCGCCCTGCTCGGGGCCGCGCGCGTGGAGATCGGCCACCGCACCGGGCTGATCGACGAGGGCGAGTGGGCGTTCGTGTGGGTCGTCGACGCGCCGATGTTCGAGCCGGCGGCCGAGGCCGTCGAGTCCGGGGACGTCGCCGTCGGCGCCGGGGCCTGGACCGCCGTGCACCACGCGTTCACCTCGCCCAAGCCCGAGTTCCTGGACACCTTCGACCAGGACCCCGAGTCCGCCCTGGCCTACGCCTACGACATCGTCTGCAACGGCCACGAGATCGGCGGCGGCTCCATCCGCATCCACCAGCAGGACGTGCAGCGGCGCGTCTTCGAGGTCATGGGCATCGGCGAGGCCGAGGCCGACGAGAAGTTCGGCTTCCTGCTGGAGGGCTTCAAGTACGGCGCGCCCCCGCACGGCGGCATCGCCTTCGGCTGGGACCGCGTCGTCGCCCTCCTCGCCGGGGCCGACTCCATCCGCGAGGTCATCGCCTTCCCGAAGACCGGCAACGGCTACGACCCGCTCACCGCCGCCCCGGCGCCCATCACGGCGCAGCAGCGCAAGGAGGCCGGGGTGGACGCCCGGCCCGAGCCCAAGGTCAAGCAGGTCGACGGCCCGAAGGGCGAGCAGGCCGCAACCGGGAGCAACACGGAGGCCGCGGCGGCCGCCGCGCAGTAGGCTTCGGTCACTCCTGCGGGCCGGGCCCCGTCCTCGCGGACGGGGCCCGGCCCGCGCCGTACCGCCTGCCGCTCCGCCGAGGGGGACCCATGGACCGCGACCCCGCCGCCGCCCGCACGGCCTTCCTCGAGGCCGGGGTGTTCTTCGCCCGCCTCGTCGACGAGATCGAGCAGCTCGCCGAGCGCTCCGACGACGACGTGTGGGCCCGGCCAGGTCTCGGCGCCTGGGACGTCCGGGCGCTGGTGGGGCACACCCACCGCGCCCTCGTCACGCTCGCCGCCTACCTCGGCGAGCCCGCGGACGTCGCGGCCTGCACGAGCACCGGGCAGTACTACGTGCTCTCCGGCGGGGCCACGGGCCCGCAGGAGGTCGCCGCGCGCGGCGTGGCCGCGGGGCGGGCGCTCGGGGACGAGCCGGCGTCCGTGGTGCGCGGCGCGCTCGAGGACGCCCGCGAGGCGCTGGCCCGGGTGCCGGTGGGGGAGGACCCGCTGATCCGCACCGTCGTCGGCGGCACGCGGCTGAGCGCCTACCTGCCGACCCGCACCTTCGAGCTCGCCGTGCACGGGCTCGACATCACCGCGGCCTGCGGGCTGGAGCGCACCCCGCCCGGCCACGTGCTGGCCGACGCCGCCCTGACCCTCGTGGAGATCGCCGCCGAGCGCGGGCACGTGCCCGCGGTGCTGCAGGCCCTCACGGGCCGCCGGTCCCTGCCGCGGGGGTTCAGCGTGCTCGGCTGAGCGGACCGGTCAGTTCCGCAGGCTCTCCAGGTGCGGGGCGCGCTCGTGCGCGCCGGGCAGCGGGTCGCGCCCGCGGCCCAGGAGGAACCACAGCGGGACCACGAGCAGCACCAGCGCCACCCCGACCCCGACCCAGGTGGCCGAGAGCACGTACTCCCAGCCGGTGAGGGCCAGGGCGAGGCCCATCAGCACCGCCCCGGCCACCCCGAGCGCCCGGGTGCCGGCCGTGCGGGCGAGCCGGGCGGCCGCCGCGCAGGCCAGGCCGTAGTAGAGCGCCACGAGCACCGAGATGATCCCGATCGAGTCGTCGAACAGGGAGCCCGAGAACGCCATCCACGCCGCGGCGACGGCCGCGGTGGTCCACGTCGCGAAGGCCAGGGACACGAACCGGCGGGGCAGGTGCCCGCCGCGGGCCATCGACATCAGCCCGCGGGAGGTGGGGATCATCGTGGTGCCGATGGACGCACCGGCCGAGACCGCCACCAGGGACGCCAGCAGCGGGGAGCCCACCGAGGCCCCGGGCACGTAGGCCCAGCCGATGAGGGCGTAGGCGGCCGCCACGACCGCGAGCGCGATCCACGCCGAGACCCGCGGCGCCCGCTGGGTGGTGGACTCCTCGGTGAGGGAGAACGTCGAGTCCCAGCCCCAGTACAGGAACAGGGCCAGCAGCAGGGCCGCGGCCAGGTTGCCGGCGGTGAGCTCGCCGCCGGTGAGCACGTCGGTGTAGAACCCGCTCCACTCGCCGTCCGCGGTCCCCGTGCCGTCGGCGAGGACCGGGGCCGTGCGCGTGGCCCACACCAGGACGCCGACCCCCACCAGCTGCAGGGCGGCGAGCACCGCCTGCACGGCCGCCGAGACCCGGATCCCCGTGGAGGAGACGGCCGCGAAGACCGCCATGAGCGCGGCCGCCACCCCGGTGGTGGTCCACGCGCCCGGGTCGAGGCCCAGGGCGAAGAGGGCGGAGTCGGCCGTGACCCAGGCCAGGGAGGCGAGCACGAGGGTCGCCGACAGCCACAGCCCCCAGCCGCTCAGGAACCCCGCGAACTCCCCGAAGGCCTCCCGGGCCCAGCGGTAGACGGTGCCCTGGTCCTCGTAGAGGTCGTCCAGCCGCGCGAAGCACACCGACACGACGGCCATGGGGACCACGGCGGCGACCAGCACCACCGGGGTCCACCGGCCCACGAGGGCGTGCATGAGGCCCAGGGTGACCACCGCGGAGTACAGCGGGGCGATGGAGGTCGCGCCGATGACCGCCGAGGTGGCCGTGGAGATGGACCGGGGGAGCAGGTGCGCGGTCACAGGACGCCCTTCTTGTCGATGATGTTGGGCACGAAGCGGCACCAGTAGTCGGTGAGCGGGCCGTCGGACTCGCGGATGCCGACGCCGGCGGCCCCGGCGTCGCCGACCACCCAGGAGCCGACGACCGGGTGGTTGGGCGCCCCGTCCGAGCCCGGGAAGTTCCGCAGCGGCACGTAGCCCTGCCACACGTCCATCGGAGAGGGGTGGGGGTTGGGGGAGCGGACGTGCACGTCGCGGGCGCGGATCTCGATGCCGTCGCCCTCGCGGCCGAAGATCGGCTTGCGCACCCACTCCGCCAGGCCGTTGGGTCCGTCCGGATAGGCGGGCAGCAGGTTGGGGTGGCCGGGGAAGCAGCGCCACAGGGCCACGAGCAGCAGCTTGGTGGAGCAGAACATCTTCCAGGCCGGCTCGTACCAGTGGTGCATCAGCAGGGGGTCGCCCAGCACGAACGCGCCGGGCCCGTCGTCGACCATGACCTCCCACGGGTGCAGCGCGAAGAGCTCCTCGATGCCCGAGACCACCGCGGGGTCGTCCACGCTGCCCGCGGCGTGCACCCAGTGGTTGGCGCGGGTGTCGAAGCGCACGTCCTCCACGGGCAGCAGGACCGTGCGGTAGCCGGCCTCCGCGGCGGTCGCGGCCATCACGGCGGCGTTGGCCGCGTCCTCCCCGGACTCCTCCTCGCGGGTGTACGCCACGTGCAGGACCTTCGACGCCGACGACGGCAGCCGCTGCCGCCACCGCTCCACGAGCATCGGCCACAGGCCGTTGAGCTGGTCGAACTGCGCGTGCTCCTCGCCCAGTCCCGGGTGCAGCGCCTCCACGCGCGACCACTGGCAGATCGCGCCCTCGACGAGCCCGGTGGGGGTGTCGCCGTTGAACTCGAGCATCTTGGCGGGGCCCGTGCCGTCCCACGCGAGGTCGAAGCGGCCGTAGATCGAGGGCTCCCGCAGGCTCAGGGAGTACTGGGCGAGCTCGAACGCGGCCTCGGAGAGCCCCAGCGTGCCCAGGTTGCCGGCGGCCATGTACCGGGCCGCCTCCAGCGTCATCCGGTACAGCTCGTCCGTGGTGGACTCCAGCTCCTCGACCTCGGCCGGGGAGAGCACGTAGGCGGCGGTCTCGTTCCAGTAGGAGAACCGGGAGCCGTCCGGGCGCTCGGTGAAGGCGTAGGTCAGGCCCTCGTCGCGCACGGTCTGCTCCCAGTGCGGACGGGGCGGCAGGCCGTCGATGCGCCGCATCAGGACCCCGCCCCGCTCTTCGAGCCGCCGAAGCCCTTGGAGACCCCGGTCTTGCCCACGGAGGTCCCGGAGGGGGAGAAGTTCCGGGCCACCTTCGCGGAGGCCGGCGGGCGGGTGGTCGTGAAGCCCGACGACCGCGGCACCGGGGCGCCCACCGCCGGCACGGAGACCGCGCGGCTGGCGTTGAGGAACAGGAACATCGGGATGAACGACCCGCGCGGGCGGTCGTCGTCGCAGTTGTCGTCGTCGACCCGCACGTTCTCGCCCGTCTCCGGGTCCTCCTGCACGCAGATCTCGGCGTAGTCGGCGTCGACCTCCTGCACGTCCTCGCCGCATCCCGTGAGGGTGACGGCGAGGACGCCGATCGAGGCGGCGGCCATGATGCGGGTCGAGGGGCGAGGAGGCACAGCGGGTCCTTCGGCTCGGGACGGAGCGGGCGGCCGGCAGCCGCCCACCCTCTTATCCTCCGGCACGCGGGCCCCCGTTGTCGCGCGACCGCGCCGGGAGCTGTGGTGGACTGGGGCCCATGCGCATCGTTCTGCAGCGGGTGGCCCGGGCCGCCGTGACCGTCGGGGGCTCCGCCGTGGGCCGGATCGACGAGCCGGGCCTGGTGGCCCTCGTGGGCGTGACCCACGACGACGACGCCGCCGTCGCCGCGAGGCTGGCCGAGCGGACCTGGAACCTGCGGCTGCTGGAGGGCGAGAGGTCGTGCGCGGACCTCGGCGCGCCGGTGCTGGCGATCAGCCAGTTCACGCTCTACGGCGACGCCCGGAGGGGCCGGCGCCCCTCGTGGTCGGCCGCGGCTCCCGGTCCGGTCAGCGAGCCCGTCTTCGAGGCCTACGTGCAGGCGCTGCGCGCGCTGGGGGCCCGGGTGGAGACCGGCCGGTTCGGGGCGACGATGCAGGTCGAGCTGGTCAACGACGGGCCGGTCACGCTCGTCCTGGACAGCGCGGAGCTGGAGCGGCCGCGACGGTCGTGAGCCGGGGCCGCGGCGGCCCCGGCGTCCGTCGCCCGCGGGACAGCCGGCGCCCGCGCCCCTGGTGGAACCCCGCCCGCCCCGTCACGGAGAAGTCGAGACCTTCGGGGTCTTACGCGGCGGCGGCCGGCGGGTGAAAATCGTCTCCACACCGTCCGTGCCCCCTGCCGGACCGTGTCACCGGAGGAAATGATGAACGAGCTCCTGAACGTTGCCCCCGAGGACCTGCCCACCACGCCGAGCCCCCTGGACGCGGTGGTGAACCCCGGCCTGCAGCGGGCCTTCCTGGAGGGCCGGCGTCTTCCCGTCCCCAACCTGGGCTCCGGGGCGCGGGCGATGAGCCCGCAGCTGCGCCGGCTCGCGCGCACCGGGGGATACGAGACGGTCCTGGAGTTCCTGGCCCACTACGTGGCCCTGGTGCTGCCGGACCCGGTGGCGACCGAGGGCAGCTTCTGGGCGGTGGAGACGGCGCTCGACTCCGACATCCCCGTGGAGGAGCCGCAGCAGCTGGCGCGCCTGAGCGTCCACGGGGTGGCGGTGGCCACCGTGGTGGAGGACCCGGAGGGGGACGGGGAGAACCCCCTGGTGTGCCTGGCCCTCGCCCCCGAGCCGGTGGTGGACCGGACGTACTCCCCGGAGCCGACCTACCTCGACGTGGACGGCGCCCCCGTGCCCGCCCAGCAGGCCGAGGGCTCCGCGGAGGACCTGAGCCGGCAGCTGGCCTCGGACCCGGAGCTGCTCGCCGCGGCCCGCCGGGCCGTGGTGGGACTGATGCGCCGGGGCCCCGCCGGACGGACCCGGCACGAGCGGGACCTCGCCGACGCGGTGTTCACCACGCTCGTCGGGATCGACGGGCTCGCCGACCCCCGGGTGCCCGCCTAGTTCCGGCGGGCACCGCCCGCGACGGAACGGGCCGTCCCCTGTATCGTTGACGGGATGAGCGTCACACCGCTGCCGACCATCACCCTGGACAGCGCCTTCGCCCGGGAACTGGGCGAAATGGCCGTTCCCTGGCGGGCCGAGCAGGTCCCCGAGCCCGAGCTGCTGGTGCTCAACGAGCCGCTGGCCGCCGAGCTGGGCCTGGATCCCGCCTCGCTGCGCAGCCCGGAGGGCGTGCGCCTGCTGGTGGGCAACCGCGTCCCCGAGGGCGCCACACCGGTGGCGCAGGCCTACTCCGGGCACCAGTTCGGCGGGTTCTCCCCGCGCCTCGGTGACGGCCGCGCCCTGCTGCTGGGGGAGGTGGTCGACGCCGGGGGCCGCCTGCGCGACCTCCACCTCAAGGGCTCCGGGCGCACGCCGTTCGCGCGCGGCGGCGACGGGTTCGCGGCGGTGGGCCCGATGCTGCGCGAGTACGTCGTCAGCGAGGCGATGCACGCCCTGGGCATTCCCACCACGCGCTCGCTGGCGGTGGTGGCGACGGGCCGGCCGGTGCGCCGCGAGACGGTGCTCCCCGGGGCCGTGCTCGCCCGGGTGGCCGCCAGCCACCTGCGCGTGGGCAGCTTCCAGTACGCCGCGGCCACGGGCGACGCCGGCCTGGTGCGCCGCCTCGCCGACCACGCGATCCGGCGGCACTACCCCGACGCCGCGGACGCCGGGAACCCCTACCTGGCCCTGTTCGAGGCGGTCGTCGCCGCGCAGGCCTCGCTCGTGGCCCGCTGGATGCTCGTGGGCTTCATCCACGGGGTCATGAACACCGACAACATGACGATCTCGGGCGAGACCATCGACTACGGGCCGTGCGCCTTCATGGACGCCTTCGACCCGGCCACGGTCTACAGCTCGATCGACGCGGGCGGGCGCTACGCCTACGGCAACCAGCCGGTCGTGGCGCAGTGGAACCTCGCCCGGCTCGCCGAGACCCTCCTGCCCCTGTTCCACGAGGACCAGGAGCAGGCGGTCGCCCTGGCGGTGGCGGCGCTCGACGCGTTCCCCGGGCAGTACAGCACGGCGTGGTCGGCGGGCATGCGGGCCAAGCTCGGCCTGTCCGCGGAGCTCGACGACGAGGTCGTCTCGTCCCTGGCCCACGAGCTGCTCACGCTGCTCCAGGCCAACCACGTGGACCACACCTCGTTCTTCCGCGGCCTCGGCGCGGCCGCCCGCGGCGACGCCCGGCCCGCCCGGGACCTGGTGCTCGACCTCGCCGCCTTCGACGCCTGGGCGGAGCGCTGGCGCGCCGCGGGCCCGGACGCCGACGCGATGGACCGGGTCAACCCCGTCTACATCCCCCGCAACCACCTCGTCGAGGAGGCCCTCGACGCCGCCGTCGAGGGGGACCTCGAACCGCTCGGCCGCCTCCTGGAAGCGGTGACCGCCCCCTACGACGAGCGGCCCGGCCTGGAGCGCTATGCCGCCGCACCGCCGGAGGACTTCGGCGCCACCTACCGCACGTTCTGCGGGACCTGAGCCCGCGCCCCGCCGCCGGCCGGCCCGGCTGATCGGGCGAACGGCGGTGGACCAGCTCGAGGACGGGATCGCCGACCCCGACCACCGCCACGTCAGCTTCCAGCCCGAGCTGGTGGTCCGCGCCTCCACCCGGGCGTCGCGCCCGGGCGGGTCGCCCGGGCGGGTCGCCCGGCTCGTCCCACCCGGCCTGGGCCCTGGACGAGGAGCCCGCCGGGAACCCGGGAGAGCACGGGGGCCGTGGCCGGCGGTCCGCCGGCCACGGCCCCCGTCGCTCAGCCGCGCAGTCGCGCCATGCCGGGGTCGACGAGCGGTTCGGCGCTGACCGTGGCGGCGACGCGTTCGCCGAGGTACTCGATCTCCACGGCGTCGCCCTCCGTCACGTCGGCGGGCAGCCACGCGTAGGCGACGGGCCGGCCGACGGTGTAGCCGTACGCGGCGCTGGTGACGTAGCCGGCGGCGGTGCCGTCGACGTACACGGGCTCCTTGCCGAGGACCACGGACGTGCCGTCGTCGACGGTCAGGCACCGCAGCCGCCGGCGGGGGTCCGCTGCGGCCGCGGCCGCCGCCGCGCCGACGAACTCGCCCTTGTCCGTCTTCACGGCGAAGGCCAGGCCGGCCTCCTCCGCGGTGTGCTCGGTGGTCATGTCGCTGCCCCAGGAGCGGTAGCCCTTCTCCAGGCGCAGGCTGTTGAAGGCGGCCCGGCCGGCGGGTACGATGCCGAACTCCTGGCCGGCCTCGTGCAGCAGGTCCCACAGCCGCAGGCCCTGGTCGGCGGTGGTGTACAGCTCCCAGCCCAGCTCGCCGACGTAGGACAGGCGCATGGCCGTCACGGTCAGCCCGCCCACGCAGATCTGCTTGGTGCGGAAGTACTTCAGCCCCTCGTTGGACAGGTCGTCGCGGGAGACCTTGGCCATGACGTCCCGGGCGCGCGGTCCCCACAGGCCGATGCAGCACGTCTGCGCGGTGATGTCGCGCACCCGCACCCACGAGGCGGGGTCCTCGGCGGACTGGCGGTCGGCGGCGGCGGAGAGGTAGGCGACGTCGACGTGGCCGTTGATGCCCGCCTGGTACAGCTCGTCCCCGAGCCGGGCGACGGTGATGTCGCTGCGGATCCCGCCCTGCTCGTCGAGGAGCAGGCAGTAGGTCACGGCGCCGGGCTTGCGCAGGACGTTGCCCGTGCTCAGCCGCTGGAGCAGCAGGCCGGCCCCCGGTCCCTCGATCTCCACGCGCTTGAGCGGGGTCATGTCGTACATGGCCACGGCCGTGCGGGTCTTCCACGCCTCGACGGCCGCGACGGGGGAGTGGAACATCGCCGACCAGGGGTCCCGCTCCGGCTCGCGCCACTGCTCGGGCAGCTCGTCGAGGAACCGGGCGTTGGCCTCGTACCACTGCGGCCGCTCCCAGCCCCCTCCCTCGAGGAAGAAGGCGCCGAGCTCCTGCTGCCGCAGGAAGAAGGGGCTCACCCGCAGGTTGCGCGGGGACTCCTTGGGCTGGAGGGGGTGGAGGACGTCGTAGATCTCCACGAAGTTGCGCTGGGCCGTCTCCTCGACGTACTCCGGGGTCAGCTGCACCTCCTCGAAGCGGGTGGCCTCGCAGCCGTGCAGGTCCGTCTCGGACCGCCCGTCCACGAGCAGCTCCGCCACGGCCTTGGCGACGCCGGAGGAGTGGGTCACCCACACGGCCTCGGCGACGTAGAAGCCGGCCACGTCCGGGGACTCGCCGATGAGCGGGCCGCCGTCGGGGGTGAAGGAGAAGATGCCGTTGAAGCCCTCGGCGACCTCGGCGTGCTTCAGGCTGGGCAGGAAGCGGCGGCTCTCGGCCCACTGCTCCGTGAAGTCCTCGGGGGTGAAGTCCAGCCGGGACGGCATCCGGTCGTGGCTGATCTCCGAGGGGTCGTAGCGGGGCAGGTCCGCGAGGTCGACGGGGATCGGGCGGTGCGCGTAGGAGCCGATGCCGATCCGGTCGCCCCACTCCCGGTAGTAGAGGTCCGCGTCCTGATGGCGCAGGATCGGCAGCGTGGCCCCGTTGGGGGCGTCGTGCTTGCCCACGAGCTCCGGGACCGCGGAGGTGAAGACGTACTGGTGGGCCAGCGGCAGCAGCGGGCAGGGCATGCCGACCATCTCGCCGATGGCGGGCCCCCAGAACCCGGCGCAGGAGACGACGATGTCCGCCGGCACGGTGCCCTGGGTGGTGGTCACCCCGGTGACCCTGCCGTTGGCCCGCTCGATGCCCGTCACCGTGGTCTCCGGGCGGAAGACGACACCGGCGCGGGTGCTGCGCTCGATGAGCACCTGCACGGCCTTGGCCGCCAGGGCCAGGCCGTCCGTGGGCACGTGGTAGCCGCCGAGCACCATCTCCGGGTTCAGGAGGGGGTACTGCCGCACGACCTCGTCCGCGTCCAGCAGGTGCCCGTCGATCCCCCACGACGCCGCGTAGCCGACCTTGCGCTTGAGCTCGCCGAGACGCTCGGGCGTGGTGGCGACCTCGAGACCCCCCACCTGGTTGAAGCAGCCCAGGGAGACGAGCTTCTCCACCGTGTACCGGGCGAAGTGCGTCATCGTCCTCGACGGGTTCGTCTGGTACACCAGGCCGGGGGCGTGCGACGTCGAGCCGCCGGGCAGGGCCAGCGGCCCCTGCTCGAGGACGGTGACGTCGGTCCAGCCGCGCTGGACGAGTTCGTCGGCGAGGTTGGTGCCGACGATGCCGGCGCCGATGACGACGACGCGGGGGGTGGTGCTCATGGATGCTCCTCCTGGTGGCGGGGGCGGGACGGCATTCAGCTGGTCTGGGACTGGTGCCCGCCGGCCGTGAGGCCGGGAGGAAGGTTGGGGGCCTCGGCGGACTCCTCGATCAGCACCTCGCCGTCGACGACCTCGACGCGGTGGACCCGCACCGGCAGCTTGGCCGGGGGTGAGTCGACCGCGCCCGTGCGCAGGTCGAACTTCGAGGCGTGCAGCGGGCACTCCACCTCGCAGCCCTCGACCCAGCCGTCGGCCAGGGAGGCGTCCTGGTGGGTGCAGGTGTCGTCGATGGCGAACAGTTCGCCCTCCTCGGTGTGGAACACCGCGATCGGGGGAGTGGTGTCGAGCCGGAGGGCGTCGCCGGGGGCGAGGTCCTTGAGGAAACAGGCCTTGTGCATCGCACCGGATCCTTCCATGAGCCCCGGAGCCGGCCGGGGGTGAACCAGAAGGACGGAATTCCGCCCTGCGCAACAAGCGTTGCGATGTGCAACATCCTGGGAGCTGGCCGGAAGAGGTGTCAAGGGGTCGGGCGGTGTCGTGCCCAACATGTCACCGGGCTGTCCGCTGTGTGCGAAGTGGCGGCCGGACCTTGACAGCCCCCCGGCGCACCCCCAAGCTTTAGCTCACCTTGCGATGAGTGTTGCGCAGGCTGCACAATCCCGGCGCCGCCGGGGACCTCGGGGGCCCCGGTGCGGACCGTCGCCTGCGCTCGTCTCGTCCGCCACACCCGACCTCGGTCCTCCGGACCGTCTCGAGATCCAGAGGATGCCCATGTCAGAGAAATCCCACGCCATCGCTTCGAGCGGCATGGAGGAGTTCGGCTACGCCCAGTCCCTGGACCGCAGCATCGGGCGGTTCGAGAGCTTCGCCGCCGGCGTCAGCTACATCTCCATCCTCACCGGCGTGTTCCAGCTCTTCTACTTCGGCTTCGGCACGGCCGGCCCCGCCTACGCCTGGTCCTGGCCCATGGTCTTCGTGGGCCAGCTCATGGTGGCGCTGTGCTTCGCCGAGCTCGCCGGCCGCTACCCGGTCGCTGGCTCCGTCTACAACTGGTCCAAGCGCCTGGCCTCCCCGACCACCGCGTGGATGGCCGGCTGGCTGCTGCTCGTCTCCTCGATCATCACCATCGGTGTGGTCGCCCTGGCGCTGCAGCTGACGCTGCCGCAGATCTGGAGCGGCTTCCAGATCGTCGGCGACGGCACCGGCACCTACGACTACGCCGTCAACGGGGTCATCCTCGCGAGCCTCCTCATCGCGTTCACCACCCTCGTCAACGCCTTCGGGGTCAAGCTGGCGGCCCGGATCAACAGCACGGGCGTGTTCATCGAGCTCGCCGCCGCGGTGCTGCTGATCCTCGCCCTCGGCTGGCACGTCGTGCGCGGGCCCGGTGTGCTGTTCGAGACCCGCGGCATCGGGGAGGGAGAGCCCATGGGCTTCTTCGGGGCCTTCCTCGTCGCCGCGCTGGCCTCCGGCTACGTGATGTACGGCTTCGACACCGCCAGCTCCCTGGGCGAGGAGACCAGGGACCCGAAGCGCACCGCGCCCAAGGCGATCCTGCGCGCCGTCACCGCGTCCTTCGTCCTCGGGGGCCTGCTGCTGTTCCTCGGCATCCTCGCCGCCCCGGACCTCGAGGACCCGAAGATCGGCGAGGCCAGCGGGGGCCTGCAGTACATCGTGCTCTCGGTGCTGGGCGGGCCCTTCGGCAAGGCGTTCCTGGTGTGCATCGTCGTCGCCATCGTGGTGTGCACCCTGGCGGTGCAGGCCGCGGCGATGCGCATGATGTTCGCCATGGCGCGCGACAACAACCTGCCCTTCAGCCGCCAGCTCAGCAGGGTGCACCCGGTCCGCAAGACCCCGACCGTCGCCGCCGTCGTCACCGGTGGCCTGACGCTCATCCCGCTGCTCGTGAACATCACCCAGCCGGCGATCTTCACGATCCTCTCCAGCATCTGCATCGTGCTCATCTACCTGTCCTACCTGCTGGTCACCGCCCCGATGCTGCGCAACCGCCTCGCCCGGCAGTGGCCGCTGCGCGACGGCGTGGAGACCGGCTTCAGCCTCGGCCGCTGGGGGGTCCCGGTGAACCTCGTGGCGGTGGTGTGGGGCGCGGCCATGACCGTGAACCTCATCTGGCCCCGCCAGGCGATTTACAACCCCGTCGCGCCCTTCGCCTGGTACGTGCAGTGGGGCGGGGTCCTCTTCATCGGCGCCGTGGCCGTGGTCGGGCTGCTGCTGTTCCGGCTGCGCATCCGCCACCGCACCGGCGTCCTCGCCGAGCACGCGGCCGCCGCGGAGGCACCGGCCGCCGCCACGCCGGCCGCGCCCGCCGTCGGGGCGCGCCACGAGGACCAGGACCCGATCGGCGACACCAAGGATCCCGCGCTGGTGTGAGCCCGGTGCGCGGGACGCGCACCGGGCTCACGGGCGGGGGAGGCCGGCAGGACCGGCCTTCCCCGCCCGTTCGCGTGCGGGCGCCGAGGCGCCGCGCGACCACCGGCCCGTGGGCCACCGGGACGGGGAACGGCCTCAGGGAGCGGTGGGATCCAGCCAGGCCGGCGTGCGCGGCTCGCGGCGGGACAGGCGCAGGAGCGTCGAGGCCGTGCAGTACTCCCGCTGGGAGCGCCGCGCGGCGAGGGCGATGAACAGCTGCGCCGTGGTCACCGCGTCCCCCAGCGCGTGGTGCGGGGTGTGCGCGGGCAGTCCCGCGGCCGCGGTGGCGTACTCCAGGGACACGTCGTAGCCGTCCCGCACCCGGGGCAGGGACAGGGTGCGCTGCGCCAGGACCGCCGTGTCGATCACGGGCAGGGGGAAGCGGCGCCCCCGCCGGCGCAGCGCCTCCCGGAGGAAGCCCGTCTCCACCCAGGCGGAGTGCGCCACGAGCACGCGGCCGGAGAGCATCTCCAGCAGCTGGTCCAGGCACTCCTCGAGGCGGGGCGCCCGGTCCAGGTCGCACGCGCGCAGGGAGTGGACCACGACGGCCTCCCGGCCGACCGCGGTCATCGGGTTGACGAGACTGTACAGGGACGACGACGTCACGACCCGGCCGCCCACGACGGGCACGGCCCCGAAGGAGACCACGCGGTCGCGGGCCGGGTCCAGCCCGGTGGTCTCCAGGTCCAGGGCGCAGTACTCGGTCTCCTTCCACCCGCCGAAGGCCGTGGTCCGGCGGGGCGGGCGGCGCAGCCTCGAGACCGGCCGCTGCGGGGGGCTCACGCGAGGCCCAGCCTGCGGTCGCTGCGGATCCGCTCCTGGATCCGCTCGACCGCGCGGAAGCCCTCGCGCAGGTGACGGCGCCGCAGCGGGTCCAGTGCCGCCGGGCTGAGGTGGGTGGCCGCCGGCCGGCCGTTGCGCAGCGCTTCGATCTCCTCGTCGACGAGCAGCCCGTGGAACAGCGTGAACGCCCCCTCCAGGGTGTCCGCCTCCTCCGTGCTGAGCAGGCCCTCCTGCGCCGCGCGGCTCAGGCGCTCGGGCGTGGTGCCGGAGACGTCGCCCGCCCGGAGGGCCAGCGCCCGGGCGAGGGAGACCACCGGGCGCAGCCCGGCACGCTTGACGTCCAGGCGTCCGCGGCGCTCGCCCCACCGCTCGACCACGTAGCCCTTGACGAACCCGGCCGGGGGGCGGTCGGTGAGGGCGAAGCGGAGCATGGCCTGGACGAACTCGTCGTGCCGCGAGCCGGCCAGCAGCTTCCCCTGGACCACCTGGCCCAGGCGCGGGTGGGTCAGCGGCCGGGCGTCGAGCAGCGCCGAGGCGAGCACCAGGTGGGTGCTCTCCCAGGGCTGGCCGATCCAGCGGTCCACCGCCCCGATCCAGTGCTCGACGGGCCGGCCGAAGGCCGGGTGGGACGCGTTGGCGTCGTGGGGGCACAATCGGAGGCCGCACCGGACCAGGTGCTCCAGCGTGGCCGTCGCCGCGTCCCGGACCGCGGGGGCACCCGGACCCGGGGCCCCGTCGCGGTCCTGCCACACCAGGGCCGTGTCGACGTCCGAGGCCGGCAGGGGCTCCCTCCGGGCCACCGAGCCGAGGACGAGCCACGAGTTCGGGGTGCCCCCGAGCGACGGGTGGACGGGCTCGAGCTCCAGGACCTTGCGGACCACCGACTCCACCATGGCCGCCCGGACGGCGCCGAGCTGGGCGGAGGACACGTCGGCGTCCCACAGCTCGACCATGGTGGGGGTCATCAGCTCGCAGGCCTCCGCGAGCTGGTCGAGCGTCCGCGCGGCGGCGATGGCGCTGCGCACCACCAGGGGGTGGTGCACGTCGGCCCCGACCAGGTCCATGACGCCCGTGACCCCCGCCGGATCACCCGCCGCGGTGGTCACGACCATGTGGTGCACCCCGTGGTCCACCATGCTGAGGTAGGCCGCCCACGCCGTGGCGTCGCTGGTGACGCTGAGCGCCGGGCGGCTGGCGATCTTGCTCACGGGCGCGTCCAGGCCCACCGCGCCGGTGGCGACCTTCGCGCGGAAGTCGTGGTCGGTGACGATGCCGTACCCCGTCCCGTACCGCACCAGGGCCGCGTCGCGGCGCTCCTCGGTCAGCCGCTGCGCCGCGTCCCGGACCGTGTCCTCCGGCCCGCACCACAGGACCGGGCGCATCGACTCGGTCACGGGCCGCTCCAGGCGGCTCGAGGGCCCCCCGGCGGCGATGAGGCGCTCGCGGGCGACGAGGGTGTTGAAGTGGGAGAACTGGAGGCGCTCGGGCTCGTGCACGGTGCGCCGGGGATCCGGCATCGAGTAGCACAGGGTGTCCTCGACGGCCCGCACGGCCAGGGCCGGCGGCAGGCCGGAGAGCACGGAGATGTGCCCGAAGGTGTCCCCGACGCCCAGCACGTCGACGACCCGCCCGCGGTCGACGACCTCCACGCTGCCCGTGCGCACGACGAACAGCCGGTCCAGCGCCTGCTCGTACTCGGCGATGACCCACTCGCCGGCCGAGAAGAACTCCACGTCGACCGTGGCCGCCAGGCGGGCCAGGTCGTCGGCGTCGAGCCGGTCGTAGGGGGACTGCCCGCCGAAGAACTCCACGAACTCCTTCACGGGCGCCTCCAGTCGGTCGGTGTCCTCGTCCGGCCCGGGCCGCGCCGCCGCACGGGTGCGGCTGAGCAACGACAATGGCATCTCTGTGAGCAACGCGCCGTGTGGTGCGCAACATTGTGGAGGTCCGGGCGCGGCCTGTCAAGGCCGGGGCCGCTCTCCGCCGCCCCTGTATTACCAGGGCGTGAAAAGTTCCGCCCGATCCTTGACACTCCCTCGGGACGCCTCCACGCTGTATCTCACATTGTGATGAGTGTTGCGTCTTGCGCAAAACGTCACGGTCGGTCGGGGACGCAGCGCGTCCCGTCCCGGAAGGCCCGGAAGGGGTTGTTGATGGAGTCGCTGGTCATTGTTGGTGCTTCGCTGGCGGGGTTGTCGGCGGCTCGGGCCGCGCGGCGGCAGGGTTTCACCGGTCGGGTGGTGATCATCGGTGATGATCCGCATCGTCCCTATGATCGTCCGCCGTTGTCGAAGGAGTTCCTCAGCGGGGTGTGCCAGGTGGAGGATCTGGCCCTGGAGAGCGATGAGGAGCAGCTGGCGGCGGAGTGGGTGCTGGGGGTCGCGGCGGTGTCCTTCGACGCGCTGAGCCGTGAGGTGGGTCTGGCCGACGGGCGCAGCGTGCGGGCGGACTATCTGGTGGTGGCCACGGGGGCTTCGGCGCGGGCGCTGCCGGAGCTGGCGGGGCTGGAGAACGTGCTGACGCTGCGGACCCTGGAGGACGCCAGGAAGCTGCGGGCGCTGGTGGCGCGCGGGGGGCGTCTGGTGGTGATCGGGGCGGGGTTCATCGGCGCGGAGGTCGCCTCCACCGCGCACGCGCTGGGGTTGCAGGTGACCGTGCTGGAGAAGTCGCCCACCCCGTTGTGCGGGCCGTTGGGGGCGCAGATGGGCTCGGTGGTGGCCGGGCTGCACGACCGGGCCGGGGTGGAGCTGTTGTGCGGGGTCGACATCGCCGGCTACGACATCGACGGTGGTGTGCTCACCGGGGTGCGTCTGGCCGACGGGCGGGTGCTGCCGGCCGATGTGGTGGTCGTGGGCATCGGCGCGGTGCCCAACGTGGGGTGGTTGGAGGGCTCGGGGGTGGAGCTGGGCAACGGGGTGGTGTGCGATGCGGTCGGGCGCACCAGCGTGGCCGGGGTCGTGGCCGTGGGCGACTGCGCGGCGTGGCTGGATCCGCGCACCGGCGCCCACCGGCGGGTCGAGCACTGGACCGGGGCCCTGGAGCGCCCGGCGATCGCGGTGGGGGCGCTGCTGGGCCACGCCGATGCGTCCCTGCCCGTGGAGCAGCCCTATTTCTGGTCCCACCAGTACGGGGCGCGGCTGCAGTTCGTCGGGGACATCGCCGGGGCCGACCGGATCAGCTACGAGCACGGCGGGGAGGGCCAGGAGAGCTTCCTGGCCGTGTACTACGCCGGGGAGGAGCCGGTGGCGGTGCTGGGCTGGAACCAGCCGCGGCTGTTCACCCGCTGGCGCAAGTCCCTGGCCAAGACCGCCACGGCCGTGCCCGTGCAGCGCCTCACCGCCTGAGCCCGCCCCCCTTTTCCCCGCCTGCTGTCCTTTCCTGCGGGCCTGTTGCCTTATCTCTTCCCTGTTTCTCTCTTTTTGTGTTGTGCCTGGATCTACAAGGAGGACCTCTGTGTCGACCAACATCATCTCCGAGTCCCTGATCGCCACCCTGCCCGGGAGCACCTATGTCGACGAGGCCGTGTTCGCCGCCGAGCAGGAGCGCATCTTCGAGCAGATGTGGTTCTGCGCGGTGCGCGCGGCGGATCTGGACAAGCCCGGGGCGTTTCGCACCGTGCAGGTGGGGCGGGAGTCGATCATCATCACCCGCAACCGCAAGCACGGGATCCGGGCGTTCTACAACGTCTGCCGTCACCGCGGGGTGAAGCTGTGCATGGAGGAGACCGGAGAGGCCGGGCGGTCCTTCCAGTGCCCTTACCACGCCTGGACCTATGACTTCGACGGCAAGCTCATCGCCGCCCCGAACCTCACGAAGATGCCCGACATCGATCGTCAGGAGTACGGGCTGGTCACGGTCCCGGTGCGGGAGTACCTGGGGTATGTGTGGGTGTGCCTGGCCGAGGAGCCGCCCTCCTTCGAGGAGGACGTGATGGGTGATATCCAGGAGCGGCTGGGCGACACCCAGGCGATCGAGGGCTATGACGTGGCCAACCTCGCCCTGGGCCGGCGGATCACCTATGACGTGAAGGCCAACTGGAAGCTCATCATCGAGAACTTCATGGAGTGCTACCACTGCGCCACCATCCACCCCGAGCTCACCGAGGTGCTGCCGGAGTTCGCCGACGGGCTGGCCGCGCAGTACTTCGTGGGCCACGGCGCGGAGTTCGGCGAGGACGTGCTGGGCTTCACCGTGGACGGTTCCGAGGGCCTGGAGAAGATCCCGGGCGTGGACGAGGACCACGACCGGCGCTACTACGCGATCACGATCAAGCCCACGGTGTTCGTCAATCTCGTTCCGGACCACGTGATCATCCACCGGATGTTCCCGCTGGCCGCGGACCGCACGATCGTGGAGTGCGACTGGCTCTACCTGCCCTCGGTGGTGGAGTCGGGCAAGGACGTCTCGGCCTCGGTGGAGCTGTTCCACCGGGTCAACCAGCAGGACTTCGACGCCTGCGAGCGCTGCCAGCCGGCCATGGGCTCGAAGGTCTACGCCAAGGGCGGTGTCCTGGTGCCCAGCGAGCACCACATCGGGGCCTTCCACGACTGGGTCCTCGACAAGATCGGCGACGTCGCCACCCCCGCCCCTGACCCCACCCCACCCACCCCCGATGTAGTCAGACTTCGTGCGGAGGATGATACTTCCAGGAGGGGTGAGCCGGTTGCCGGCGCTGACAGCTGCACACCTCGGCTGTCGGCGCCGCAATCGGTTCGCAGGCCGACTGGTGCAGTTCGCAGTACAGGGAAGCGCGGGCAGGACGCGCGGCCGTGGTAGACGGAAAGAACAGGACCGCTCTCTCGCAGGCGCGGGGCACGTGGTGACCTCCGCTCACCGGGTGCGGACCCGGTGCTGTTTCTTTTCACAATATGGTATTTCGACCTCATATATTCCCGGGAAGGGATCATGATGAGCAATGAAAACATTCAAGCAAGTCCGGGGTCGGATCCCCAAGCGCCGGCTTGTCCGGTGGATGATCTGACGGAGCTGCACCACGCCGAGGCGGAGGAGGCCCAGATCCTCGGTGCGCTCAAGGAGGGTGTGCAGGAGCGGCGAGGTTCCCTGCGCGGGGGGTTCGAGGGTCTGGACAAGGTGATCCTGGGGGTCACCGGGGTGCTGGTGGTGGCCTTCGTGGCGTGGGGCTTCATCGCCACCGACAACCTGTCCACGGTCTCGACCGCGGCCCTGGGGTGGGTGCTGGAGAACACCGGGTGGATCTTCGTGCTGCTGTCGTCCCTGTTCGTGGTCTACGTCCTGTGGCTGGCCCTGGGACGCTACGGCACCATCCCGCTGGGCAAGGACGGAGAGCGCCCGGAATTCCGCACGGTGTCGTGGATCTCCATGATGTTCGCCTGCGGGATGGGCATCGGCCTGATGTTCTACGGGGTGGCCGAGCCGCTCTACCACTACATCTCCCCGCCTCCGGCCACGGTGGACGCGTCCACGGCCGAGGCGATCGAGACGGCCATGGCCACCTCGCTGTTCCACTGGACCCTGCACCCGTGGGCGATGTACGCGGTGCTGGGCATCGCCATCGCCTACGGCACGTTCCGGCTGGGCCGCAAGAATCTGCTCTCCGAGGCGTTCGTCTCCCTGTTCGGCCGCCGGGCCGTCGACGGGATCGGGGGGAAGATCATCAACATCCTGGCGATCTTCGCCACGCTGTTCGGCTCGGCGGCCTCCCTGGGCCTGGGGGCTCTGCAGATCGGCAGCGGGCTGCAGTTCAACGGTGTGGTGGGTCAGGTCGCCACCCCGCTGCTCGTGCTGATCATCGCGGTGCTCACCTTCTGCTTCGTGGCCTCGGCGGTGTCCGGGATCGAGCGCGGCATCCAGTTCCTGGCCAACACCAACATGGTGCTGGCCGTGCTCATGGCGGTCGTGATCTTCGTGGTGGGCCCGACCCTGTTCATCCTCAACCTCATTCCCAACGCGATCGGCTCCTACTTCCAGCAGCTGCCCGAGATGGCCGCGCGCACCGAGGCGGTGGGGGACGAGTCCATGCGGGAGTGGCTGTCCGGGTGGACGATCTTCTACTGGGCCTGGTGGATCTCCTGGACCCCGTTCGTGGGCATGTTCATCGCCCGCATCTCCCGGGGCCGCACCATCCGCCAGTTCGTCACCGGGGTGCTGCTGGTGCCCTCGCTGGTGTCCCTGCTGTGGTTCGCCGTCTTCGGCGGCAGCGCCATCCACATCCAGCGCACCGCCGAGGCCACCCCTGACACCGGCGACGGGATCGCCACTCTGGTGGACGGGGTGCCCACCATCTCCTTCGACGCGGCGATCTACGACATGTTCACCGGCCTGGGCGCCCCGCAGGCGCTGACCGTGGGGCTGGCGGTGCTGGCCATGGTGCTCACCGCGATCTTCTTCGTCACCGGCGCCGATTCGGCCTCCATCGTCATGGGCTCGCTCAGTTCCCGCGGCACCCTGGAGCCGTCCAAGCCCGTGGTGATCTTCTGGGGCGTGCTCATGGGCGCAGTCGCGGCCGTGATGCTGCTGGCCGGCGGGGACACTCCCGCCGAGGCCCTCGGCGGGCTGCAGCGGCTGACCATCGTGGCCGCCCTGCCGTTCATCCTGGTGATGTTCGTGCTGTGCTTCGCCCTCACCCGGGACCTGCGGCGGGATCCGATGTGGCTGCGCCAGCGCCTGTCCGACTCGGTGATGCGCCGCACCATCCGCACCGCCGTGGACGACTACGGGCACCAGAAGTTCACCCTCGTCACCCGGGAGAGCGCCGAACCGCTCACCGGAATGTTCCAGGCCATCGACGCCACCGCGGCCGGACAACCCATCTACCCGCCCGGCAACGGAAACGGCCGCCGGCGGAAGAAGGACCGTGAGCGTCTCGGAACGGGAATCGACAAAGAGCCGGTTCCCTAGGAGTGAGGCTTTGTAGCCGCGGGGCACGATCCTTCCGCGGCCAGGAAGGGTGGAGCAGCCCTCAGCGGACATGAGGTCTTCGGCTCGACGTGTGGAACTTCTGCTTCCCACATCGAGCCGAAGACCTCTTTGTCGCCTCGTCGCGGGAGCGGCCGCGGCATCCGCGTGGGGCGTCCGGTGGCCGCTGGAGCGTCGAACGTGCCGGGAACCCGCGAGTCCTCCGATGGGGAAGGAGCAGCACCGCCCTCCACGGCAGGCACCGACGTCCCGCGTCGGTTCGGCGGGGGCGGGTCAGTAGGGTTGCTGGTCGGGGTCGACCTGGTCGATCCAGGCGAGGATCCCGCCCTGCAGGTGGGTGACGTCGCGGTGGCCGTGGCCGGTGAGCAGCCGCAGGGCGGTCTCGGAGCGGGTTCCGGCCTTGCAGTGCACCACGGTGGGCCGGGCCGGGTCCAGCCCGGCCAGCCCCGCCCCGGACTCCAGCTCGCCCAGCGGGACCAGCCGCGCCCCGGGGATCGCCGCCAGCCGGGCCTCGTAGGGCTCGCGCACGTCGAGCAGCTCGAAGTCGGCCTCCCCCGGCCCCGGGCGGCCAGCATCGCGGCCAGCTGCCGGGCGGTGACCGTGGGCGCGTCCCCGGCGGAAGCACCCGCCGCCGCACCCGGCACCGTGCCGGTGGGCCCGTCCTCGCCGGCGTGGGCGCCGGTGTGGGCGGGGACCGCCGGGCGCCCGGGGGTGGGGGCCAGCGGGATCTCCCACCACCGCGCCGAGAGGGCGTCGTAGGTGGCGACCCGCCCGAGCATGGTGGTGCCGATCCCGGTGATCAGCTTGATCGCCTCCACGGCCATGGCCGTGCCCACGATCCCGGGCAGCACCCCCAGCACCCCGGCCTCCGCGCAGCTGGGCACCGCCCCCGGGGCCGGGGCCACCGGGTAGAGATCGCGGTAGGTGGGCCCGTGCGCGGCCCAGAACACCGAGTACTGCCCGTCGAAGCGCAGGATCGAGCCCCACACGTGCGGGATCCCGGCCAGCGCGCACGCATCCGAGACCAGGTAGCGGGCGGCGAAGTTGTCGGTGCCGTCGAGGACCAGGTCGTAACCGGCCAGCACCCCGGCGGCGGTGGCGGCCGTGAGCCGCTGGGGGTGCTCGACCACGCCCACCAGCGGGTTGAGGTCCCCGATCCGTTCCGCGGCCGAGGCCGTCTTGGCCGCCCCCACGGTGGTGTGCCCGTGCGCCACCTGGCGCTGGAGGTTGGAGACCTCCACCACGTCGTCGTCGACGATCCCGAGGGTCCCGACCCCGGCGGCGGCCAGGTAGAGCAGTGCTGGGGAGCCCAGCCCGCCGGCGCCCACGCACAGCACCCGGGCGTTCTTCAGCCGGCGCTGGCCCACCTCCCCGATCTCGGGCACGCTCAGGTGGCGGGCGTAGCGGCGCAGCTCCGCGTCGGTGAGTCCCGGGCCCGGCTCCACCAGCGCAGGCAACCCCACGGGCAGCCCCCCGGGGACGGGGCGACCGGGGACGGGGCGACCGGGGACGGGGCGACCGGGGACGGGGTCGCCGGGGACGGGGTCGCCGGGGGCGGGCCCACCGGGGACGGGGCGAGGGGGTGCGGGTCCACGGTGCTCAGGCGTCCAGCCCGACCCACTCGGTGGAGCCGTCGGTGAAGCGCTGCTCCTTCCAGATCGGGACCTCGGCCTTGATCCGGTCCACCAGCGCCGCGCAGGCGGCGAAGGCGAGCTGGCGGTGGGCGGCGGCCACGGCCGCCTCCAGGGCCGAGTCCCCGATCTGCAGGTGCCCCACCCGGTGGGCGGCCCAGATCCGCACCCCGGGGAACTGCTCGGCCACCGCCTGGGCCACCGCCTGGATCACCTCCCCGGCGCTGGGATGGCAGGTGTAGTCCAGGCTGGTGACACCGCGCCCGCCGTCGTGGTCGCGGATCACCCCGCTGAAGGACACCACCGCCCCGGTGCGCGCCTCCTGCACCGCCGCCACCGCCCGGGCATGATCCAGCGGCTCACCCGTGACGAACGCGCCCACCACCACCGTCTCAGCCTCAACAGGCCCGGACATGCTCATCGATCGGTCTCCTGCAGTGTCGTGGTCCCGCGGTGGGGGAGCGGCCGTGCTCGGTCGCCCTGCTACCAGTCTTCCGCATCTTGCGCCGACATGCTCGGTGTCCTTTGCACACTGACCCCTTCGGGCATGTCGAGCACCGCGGGGGCTGCCGGCCTGCGGCGGGGACCCCGGCAGCCGGACGGGTCGCGAGCAGGTGTCGAATCGGCACCTCGGGGTCGGTGACGACGCGATTCGCCGGTGGATCGGTGCTGGAGCCCTTGCCGCGCGGTCCGCTCGGCCGCGCGGTCGGACGACCCCGTCCCCCTCCGGTTCATCGCAGCCGTGGGGAATGGCCTCGGCACCGTGAATTCCACCCGTAAGAAACCACAGCCTGTTCCTACGCCTGACCTGTCCCGATAGGGTGAGCGCGGGCGGTGTCGATGACGGGTCGCCCGGTCTGGTGATCAGGTGCCGGTGACGGAGCCTGACCCGAGTCACTTCACTCTGGGGGCAAGCATGACTGATTCACAGCAGGATCCGAGCCAGCCGGAAGGCCCGGCCGACGGTGGCGCGTCCGGCGCCCCGGGCGTCCACGACGGCGGTGCCGACGGGGGAGCCGACGGGGGCGCGGAAGGTCCGGCGGACGGCGGCGCATCCGGCACTCCGGGCGTCCACGACGGCGGTGCCGACGGGGGAGCCGACGGCGGTGCCGACGGGGGAGCCGACGGCGGTGCCGACGGGGGAGCCGGAGCACGAGGCAGCTGAGGTTGAGCACCACTCGGACTGATCCCCAGGACCCCGGCGCCCCGGGAGGCGCCGGGGTCCTGGAGACCCGCCTGATCGACATCGGGCGGGAGCAGTTCGCCGGCAACGTCTGGGGGCGCACCGCGTTGCTCACCCGCTCTGCCGGCGACTTCTCCGACCTGTTCTCCGCCGCGGCCGTCGACGAACTGCTCTCGTGCCGTGGCCTGCGCACACCTTTCCTGCGCGTCGCCAAGGACGGCTCCACCTTTCCCGACTCCTCGTTCACCTCCTCCGCAGGCGTCGGCGCCACCATCGCCGACCAGCTCGACGACACCGCGCTGTGGCGGAGTTTCGCCGACGGCGCCACCCTCGTCCTGCAGGCGCTGCACCGCACGTGGGAACCGGTCTCGGCCTTCACGACCCGGCTGAGCACCGAACTCGGGCATCCGGTGCAGGCCAACGCCTACATCACCCCGCCCCAGAACCGCGGATTCGGCGATCACTACGACGTCCACGACGTCTTCGTCCTGCAGATAGCAGGCACCAAGCGCTGGATCATCCACGAGCCCGTCCACCCGGACCCGCTGCGTGATCACCCCTGGACCGATCGCCGCTCCGCCGTGGCCGAGGCCGCGAAAGGCGGGGCCTACATCGACAGCGTGCTCGAACCCGGTGATGTCCTCTACCTGCCGCGTGGCTGGCTGCATGCCGCCCAGGCGCAGGGCGAGGTCTCCATCCACCTCACCCTCGGGGTCCACAACTGGACCCGCTACGCCCTGGCCGAACAGCTCGTCCAGGCCGCCCTTGCCGCGCTGCGCGAGGATCCCGAGATGCGCAGGACCTTGCCCCTGGGCCTCGACGGTCCGAGCGGGGAGATCGACGCCATCCGCGAGCGCGTCACCGCCGCCGTCGCCGAGGCCGATTCCACCGCCCTGTTCCACCGCACCCGGCGAGGACAGGGACGTGCGGCGCCGCTGGGACCGCTGGCCCAGCTAGAAGCCGTCGAGAACCTGGGCCCCGGGTCACCGGTGCGGCTGCGTGGCGCGCTGGAAGCACGGCTGGAGGGCTCACGCCTGACCACGCGCGTGGGCTGGCTCGACTTCCCGGAGGCCGATCTGCCCGCTGTCGCGCGCCTGCTCGACGGTGCGGTCCACACCGCGGACGCTCTTGGCGTCGACCTCACGAGAAGACTGTTGCGGGCGGGGGTCCTCGTTCCCGCCGGACAGTGACGTCGCCGCGATGACCGCCACGGACCGCTTCCTCTGCGCCGACGGCGCCCGCACGCGCGGCGACCCGATGGCAGGAACCGCGCCGCGCGGCGTCGCCTGGGTCCTCGTCGAGTACCGAGGCCGGTGGCCGATCAACGGTTTCGACGGCCTCGAGCTCGAGCCGGAGACCAAAGCCCGCGTGTTCTCCGCCGCGCAGGCAGCGCAGGCGCGCGTGCTCCTGGTCAGGCGGCACGGCCGCCGCAGTCGCGAGGGCCCCAGCCGCTGGGCCGTGCTGCACCGGGACAACTCCGGTGCCTGTCGTCAGCACTGGGGAACGTGGCACCGCGACGAGGAGCTGGCGCAGGTCGCCACAGCCCTCGGTCTTCCGGGCGAGCTCGGCCGTCCCCCCGTCCTCCTGGTCTGCACCCACGGTCAGCACGACCCCTGCTGCTCCGTGCGCGGACGGCCTGTGGGGCGGGCACTGAGCGAGCGCTGGCCGGACCTGGTGTGGGAATGCACGCACGTCGGGGGTGACCGGTTCGCCGCCAACGTCGTCGTCGCCCCCGACGGCGTCTACTACGGCGGTCTCGATGCCACGTCCTCCGTCGCCACGATCGAGGAGCACCTCGCGGGCCGCATCCACGCCGAGCACCTGCGCGGATACACGGATCTCTCCCCGCCGCAGCAGGCCGCTGTCACGGCCGCGCTCAGACGCTTCGGTCCGGCCGCCCGCAACGACTACACGGTCGCCGAGAGCTTCCGGCACGGCGACCACTGGCGGATCCGCATCACCGGCAGGCCGCCTCACCCGGCGCGTGTCGACGTCGAACTGCAGGCCCACCGCGCCCCGCCGGCTCGGCTGACCTGCCGCGGGCCGGCGATGGGCTCGGCCACGGTCTACGAGCTCACGTCGATCCGCAGGGTCTGAAGGCCGGGCGGACCGGAGGCGCCGTCGTGGGCAGATCGGCCACCGACGGGTCGACCGTATCGGGGATCTCCGACCGGATCGGGCGACGCACCGCGTCCTTCCTCGGGTGCACCTGCCCGATCCCGGCCCCTCCGCCCTGGTCGCCGACCTGGACGACACCCACCCGCCGGTGGCCCATGAGCACTTGGGCCCGGCGCTGCCCATCGTGAAGTACACCGACGTGGAGGGGGCCATCTCCATGGCCAACGGTCCCGGGGTGGGCCCGGGCGCCTCCGTGTGGACGGCTGATCCCGCCAGGGCCCGCGAGGTCGCCGCCCGCGTCCACGCCGGCACCCTGTGGATCGACGAGCACGGCAACGCCGGCCCGCGCATCCCCTTCGGCGGGGCCAGGCGCTCCGGCTACGGCCCGGAGGGCCGCAAGCACCTCGGCATCCCCCCAGGTCGTCCACGGCTGACGCGGCGCCCCGCACGGACACGTGTGGCGCCGGTGGCCTGCGTCCGGGGAGGGCCACCGGCGTCACGTTCGTCGTCTGTGCTGACGCCGTCGGCTCCAGGACTGTGTGCTCAAGGCGCTTCTCCTGGGTCGAGGGAGCGCGCGCGCAGGTGCGAGGGCGTCGTGCCGTAGGCGGCCTTGAACACCCGTGAGAAGTGCGCTGCGTCGGTGAAGCCCCATCGGGCCGCTATCCGCGCGACCGGCACCCCGGCGCTCACGGGGTCCTCCAGCGCCCTGCGGCACCGCTCCAGACGGCGGGTGCGGATCCAGGTCGAGACCGTGGTCCCCTCGTCGTGGAAGACCTGGTGCAGGCGTCGCACCGAGATGTAGTGGGCCCGGGCGATCATCGCCGGGTCCAGCTCCGGGTCCGCGAGGTGGGCCTCGATGAAGTCGTGCACGCTGGCGCGCAACCGGTCCTTCCCGTCGGCCGACGATGCCGCCTGCTCGTCGAGTGCGTGGTTGAAGGACGTGGTGAGCAGATCCAGGGCGGAGTTGCCCATCCGCTGGCCGGTCATCCCCGTGAGTTCGCCCAGGTGCTCGGCCATCGAGGCCAGGAAGGAGCCCACCATCCGGTGGACGGGATCCTCCGGCCCGGTCCGGCGAGCCCGCAGCTGGGCCACCGCGTTGGGCGGCAGGTCCAGGACGGCGTGGTCGAACATCAGCACCAGCAGGCGGGACTCCTCTGGGAACTCCAGCCGGTAGGGCGCCGAGGTGTCGTAGAGGGCCATGTCCCCGGGCTGGAGCACAGCGCACCGGCCGGCCTGCTCGACGATCCCGCGCCCCTCCAGCTGCACCCCGACCTTGAACCGGCCCGCCCCGGGATCCCCGGGGGCCACCGGAGCCCGCTCGACGACGTGCGGACCGAAGCGCAGCTGCGTGAGGTGCACCTTCCCGGCCTGCCGGGTCACCATGGCGCCCCGGAACGTGCGGGGGGACGTCGTCGTGCAGGTCAGCGGCACGAAGGAGCGGCAGGAGAGCCTCGTCCAGTCCCGGATCGACTCGACCAGGGTCGGGACCGAGGAAGCGTGGGCACCAGCGCCCGATGTCGACCCCATGAGATGCCTTTCCCGTTCCGCTGTGGGCGTGCCCGGCGTGTTCGCCGTCACAGTCGAGACCGCATCCTAGCGCAGGAAGCCGGGAATCCGCGCTCGGGAGCCCGCGGACCGGTGGCGCAGCCGGGCCGATGCGAGACCCGCCGCCACCAGCTCGAGGGCGATCGGCAGGACCATGGTGCCGTGGTCCGCCCCGCCGGTGGAGGCGGCCACGGCACCCGGTGCGGTACCGCCCACTGCGTGGTGCGCATGCTGGGTCCCTCCCTGCCCGCCTGCCATGAGCGGGAGCATCAGGACATGGACCACGGCCATGGCCACCGCCATGCCCAGGGCCATGCGCACCGGCCCGTGCGCCTCCCGCCGGCGCACCAGATCCACCAGGCAGACGGTGCACGCCACGGACATGGCGGCCATGACCAGGGACCAGCCGGCACCGTGGCCGCCGCCGACCGCCATCCACCCGTGGGCTGCGACGGAGGCGGCCACACAGGCGACGAGCAGGAGGTGCACGTGGCCGTTCGACGTCCGCGCGGCGGAGGCACCGGCGAGGAGGCCTCCGGCGGGAACAGGCCGTACGGCCTCAGCGGCGGACATGGTCAGCCCCTCCGAGCGGGGAGGCAGCTGCAGGAACCACCTCGGCGGTGCCTCCAGTGCCGACCCGGGCGAACACGTCGGGGCGACGACGCCGCAGGTGCTCCCCCCACACCAGGCCGGCCACCCCGGTGGCGAGGACGATCGCGGGCATGACCACCGCCAGCGGGCTGGGACCCTCGGCGCCGATGAGGACGTCGAAGTTCACCAGGATCAGCACGAACACGGACCCCAGACCGGCCGCCGAGGCCCCGGGGGCGAGCCGGCGCACCCAGACGGAGTGGCCTCCGGGGTCGCGGCGGAAGTGCCCCATGACGGCCAGCGAGGTGACGGCCAGCAGGAAGACCAGCCCGAAGGCGCCCGCGTTGGTGAGCCAGGTGAACAGGGTCAGCACCGGGAAGAGCGGGCCCAGTTCCGAGCCTTCTCCGGTGACCGCGAAGCCGACCACGAGCACCACGGCGAGGCCGCTCTGGGTCAGGGACCCGGCCACCGGGGCGTGGTTGCGCCGCCCCACCGCCCCCAGCCACCGCGGCAGTACGGCCTCGCGGCCCAGGGAGAAGAAGTACCGGGCCACCGCGTTGTGGAAGGCGATGAGCGCGGCCAGCAGGCTGGTGACGAACAGGACCTGGGCGATGTCGGTGAGCAGCACCCCGCCGTGCTCGGCGAGGAAGACGAACACCAGGTCGGGCCCGTTCTCCCGCGAGGCCGCCACGATCGAGGAGGGACCGATGCCCACGGCCAGCGCCCAGGCCGACACGGCGTAGAACACCGCGATGACGCCCACGGCGGTGAAGGTGGCCCGCGGCACGGAGCGGGCGGGGTCCCTGACCTCCTCGCTGTAGATCGCCCCGGACTCGAAGCCCATGAACGCCGCGATGCCGAAGGCCAGCACCGCCCCGATGCCGGGGGCGAGGAACTCGCCCGGCATCAGCGGTTGCGCACTGATCCCCTCGGGGGCCACCGCCAGGGAGACGACGTCGACCACGATCACCACGAGGAACTCCAGGCCCACGAGCACGGCGATCACCTTTGCGGAGAGGTCCACCCGGCTGATCCCGAGCAGGCCCACGACCACGAGCCCGGCCAGGGCCGAGGCCCACCACGGCACCGCCAGGCCCCACCGGGCCTCGAGGAAGGAGGACAGCGCGAAGCCGAAGATGCCGTAGAGGCCGATCTGCATGGCGTTGTAGCTGACCAGCGCCAGCCACGAGGCGCCGATGCCCTGGCGGGGGCCCAGGCCGTCGGCGATGTAGGCGTAGAACGCCCCGGCGTTGGTGATCCGCGCGGACATCGCCCCGTAGCCCACGGCGAACAGTCCCAGCAGCAGCCCGAGCAGGACGTAGGCCAGGGGCACCCCCAGCAGGCCGGCGACGGCGTAGGTGGAGGTCACCCCGCCGGCCAGCACGGTCAGCGGAGCCGAGGCGGCGATGATGAGGAAGACCAGGGGGGGCACGGTGAGGGTCCGGCGGTCCAGGCCCGCGCTCTCGGCGAGGTGGCCGCGGGCGGCAGGCTCACCGGACACCGGCGGGCCGGCCTGCGGTGTGGCGTTCGCGCTCATGGGTCACTCCTTGCAGTCGCAGGCGGGGGCTGCGGAGCGGGGCGAGGGGCTCGGGGCATGGCCGTGGGGGTGGTCGCCGGTGCCGGTGATGGCGTGCACCCTCTCGACGGCGGGGGCGGGGTCGGCGCGGCCCACCTCGGTGCCGCAGCACCGACCGCCGGCGGTGGACCAGTCGGGCAGGTCCAGGGCGGGGTTGCGGTCGAGGAAGCCGTAGGGCTTGAACCAGAAGCCGTAGTAGTCCACGGGCATGACCGGCCAGTCCTCGGTGCGCGGGACGTGGGTGGGGCCGAAGGTGTGCCACAGCACCACGTCGGTGCCGGCGAGTTCGCGGTCCTGCTTCACCCACTCGCCGATGCCGCCGCCGGCGTGCTGGTTGGGGAAGTCCCCGGCCGGGAAGCGCTCGGCCGCATCGAACGCGGTGACCCACAGGTGGTGGGTGGCGAACTCGGCCCGCTTGCGGGCTGAGGAGCCCTCCGCGGCCAGCAGCCGCGGCCCCGGCATGGGGATCAGGTGGTAGGCGGTGGGCTCCCCGACGTGGTTGCGCCGGTGGGGGTTGGTGACGAACCACTTGCGCCCGGTCTCGGTGTTCGCGTCGCGCACGCCCTCGGACTCGCGGGTGACGTCGGTGCGCGACCAGGTGAAGGCGTTGCCGTACGGGTTGTCCTCGCCCATGGGCAGGGCCACCAGGTTCTCCTCCTGCACGGAGTTCTCCATCCCGTCGACGGCGACGTCGAGGCGGGCGCAGAAGATGTGCTGGTGGACGGGGGCCTGGATGCCCGGGGCGATCTCGGCGGCGTGGCGGCCGGGCTGCCCGGGCACACACGCTCCGGCGAAGACGATCCCGGTGGCCTTGGCCTCCACCTGGATGGAGCCGTCGAGGTAGAAGTACCAGAAGAACCCGTACTCGTAGTTGCCGATCGTGGCGAAGTAGGAGATGACCAGCCGCCGGGAGCGGCGCACCTGGGGGGCCTCGCCGGGCTCGGTGTGCTTCCAGAGGATGCCGTAGTCCTCCTCGTGCATGCACACCGCGTGCGGGATCTCCATCGGGTGGCCCTCGTCGTCGGCCACGAAGGCGTCGAAGTACTGGATCACGCCCAGGCAGTCGCAGCCCAGCTTCAGCGAGTTGGCGTTCTTGCCCAGCAGGTACTCCCCGGCGTCGAAGTAGCTGATCCAGAACCGGGTGCTCGTGGTGTCCCCGTAGGGCACCACCATCTCGGGCACGGAGCCGCGGTAGAGCACGGAGCGGTCCTCGGGCTCCTCCCCGGAGTCGTCGCGGAAGGTGACCTGGTTGAGGACCAGGCCCTCCTGGGCGTTGAAGCCGATGCGCAGCTTCCAGTTCTCCCAGGTCACGTGCGTGCCCTCGACCTGGAAGGACGGGCCCTCGGGCTGGACGATGTCCAGGGGCTTGAGCGTGGTGCGGGCGGGGCCGACGTGCTCGGGGGTGTAGTTGGCGTCGGCCATCGGGACCGGCACGTCGCCCTCGTCCTCGAGGCGGAGGACCACCCCGGCCGTGAGGTCGACGTGGGCGATCAGGCCCTCGACCGGGTGGCCCCAGGGGTTGTCGCCCTCGAAGCGGCGGTGGAAGGTCAGGGAGCGGATCATGCGCTTGCCCGTCTCGTCCTCCCGGGGGAAGAACCCCGGGGCCAGCGGGGAGACGAACGTGTGGGTCGTGTCCTCGATCCCGCGGCGGGCCATGGCGGCCTGCCAGCGCGGGTCCGCCTTGACGATCGCCGCGGCCCGGTCGTACTCCTCAAACAGGTACTGGGCCTGGCCGTAGGGGTGCTCCCCGGTGGCCAGGGTCTCGATCGAGCGCACCTGCCCGGCCGTCACCGACACGACCGCCCGGCGCGTGCGCCCCGTGTCGGTGTCCAGCAGGGTGACGTCCACGGACCGGTCGAAGTCGTCCGCGCCGTCGGCGTGGGACAGGACCACGGACTTCGGCGGCTCCACGGGCAGCACCCGCGGGAACCGGGTGGCCGGCCCCACGTGTCCGGCGTCGGCGAGGATGCGGCGGGCGGCCGAGATCTCCGCAGGAGTCAGCAGGTCCAGGGGATGGCCCACCCCCAGTGCGGAAGGGCGGACGGGGTGGGTGGTTTCGCTCATGGACGCTCTCCAGGTGTGACGAAGGAGGCCGGGGATCCGGCCGCAACGGGGATTGCTGTCCATGGTGACCCAGGCAACACCACCTGTCGTGCGTCCGCTGGACTTCGTTCACTGGATGGCGGTCGACGTGCACGGAGAATCAAATGGCGAAGACCGGCGCTGCGCCCGGCCGATCAACACCAGGCCCGTGCGGGAGGTCGAACGAGCACGCTCCACTTCCAGGGGGCTGCTCGGACACGGGCCGGCGCACGGCGTGCACAGAACCGCACGGGGGACTGGGGGGTGCCTCTATGGTTTTGGTCAAGCGGCCAGGGCCACCGTTGACGGCGTTTGGGGCCCGGTGGGGTCTTGGTAGAGGGTGCCGTTCCTGAGCATGGCGAAGAGCACGTCGGTCCGGCGGCGGGCCAGGGCGATGATCGCCTGGTTGTGGCGCTTGCCCTGGGCGCGTTTCCGGTCGTAGTAGGCCCTCGAGGGCGGATGGTGGAGCGAGGCGAAGGCCGAGAGGAACAGGGCTCTCTTGAGGCGTTTGTTCCCACCCCTGGGAGCGTGCTCGCCGCGGATCGAGGTCCCCGACCGTCTTGTGACCGGGGCGATCCCGGCGTAAGAGGCCAGGTGCCCGGCATCGGCGAAGTCTTTGCCCACGACCTCGGTGAGGATTCTCGCGGCGGTCCTGGCCCCCACTCCGGGCATCGAGGTCAGGACCGGGCAAAGAGGGTGGGCCTCCACGAGGGCCTCGACCTGGGTAGCCACCGTCGCCCGCTGGTGGATCAGGGCGCCCAGCTGCCCGGCCAGGATGGGCACCACGGTGGTCGCGGCCTCGGTGCCGGCCACCACCACGGTCTGCTGGGCCAGGGCCTCGAAGATCTCCTCGGTCAACGACTCGGCCAGGCGGGGGGCGTGCTTCTTCAGCCTCGCCCGCACGTGGCCCCTGCCGGCCGCGGCCAGCTTCGCCGGGGTGGGGTAGCGGGTGAGCAGATCCGCCACCGCCGGGTGGGTCACCCGCGGTCCCAGCACCCTTTCGAGGGCGGGGTGGATCTGGGTGAGCATCCCGCGCAACCGATTACTGGTCGCGGTGATCTGGGCGGCCAGGTCGTCGTCGAAACCGGCCAGCACCGCCAGCTCAGCAATCTGAGCCTCATCCACCCGGATGTTCCGCAGGGTGTGGGCCATGGTGCGGGCCGCCTCGGCGATGATGAACGCGTCCCGGGCGTCGGTCTTCGCACTCCCCGGGTGCAGGTCGGCGATGCGGCGCATCGCCAACCCGGGCAGATACGCCACCTCAACCTGCTCGGTGGCTTCGGCCACGGCCACCGGCAGGGCGCCGATGGTGGCTGGCTGGTCCACGACCATCAGCGCCGGCCCGTGGATTGCAACCAGCTCCTCGAGGATCGCGCGCAGCCGGGCCTCGTCGTTAGGCAGCGCCTTGTCATAGACCGTCTTCCCGGTGCTCGTCACGGCCACCGCGTGGTGGTCGGACTTGCCGACGTCCAGGCCGATGAACACGGCCGGGCGTTGCTCGCTCATGGTGTTGCCTCCTCAACGTGGGCCCACAGCGTCTACTGACCGGCCGGGTGGTGGTCACGCTCGGCATCCACGTTACGAAGGTCCTCGAAGGAGATCCCGCCTCTATCAGCGATCCGTGACCACCGGACCGGTTGCCGGTGACAACACCCCCGGATCATGGGCGACTGGGGGCAACGATCATGCCGGCAACCGACCGGTCAGCACCTCTCATCCTGACGGACTGAAGAGCCATGAAAAAGGTAACGGGGGCTGTCGCAGGCAGCCGTCCTGATGCGTCTGGGCGGAGCCCCGTCCCACCTGTCTCCCGGGGTGCCGCGGGCTGGCCGCGGCGGACGGCGAGAGGTGCTGGAGCAGGGCCGTGACCCCGACAGGCCGATGAACGGCCCGGCCGCACGGCGGCGTTCGGGCCTCCGGCGGCGCCGGTGCGTTCCACCGGCGCCGATGTCCTGGGTGGAGGACCGGGCCCACGAGGGCCTCGACCGCGCCGTCGGCGATGTCGGGTCGATGCGGAACGACGAGGTCGGGGACGGTGCCCTCCGCCGGCGCCCCGACGAGGTCGGGCGCCGGCGTCCGGGCGGCGCCGGTCCGGGCCCGGGTCGATCGCAGGACCCCGTTGGCCGGCTCGTCCTCGGGCCGGGTGCGCGGGACGTCCGACGACGTGCTGACCCGCTGCGGTCCCAACCGTCCCTGGCCCGAGGCGGGCGACGAGCCGCTGGCGGGCGGTCCAGGAGCGCACCGCGGACCGGCTGGTCCCGCGGTGGTGGGCGAGCTGGCCGAGGAGCGCACCCGGCTCAACGGCGGCCCGGAGCCGCGGCAGCAGCACGACGACCACGTGGCGGTTCCGGATGACCGGGCGATGATCGCCACCCCCGGCGGAGATGGCCGAGAGGACCGGCCTGCGGGCCGGGACGGACGGCTACCCGCTGGTCCGGCGGGCCGGTGACCTGGGTGCAGAAGCACGGCAGGGACGTGCGGCCGCGGGCGGCGGCAGGACTCCTTCGAGGGCAACGGCCGCCACGTCCTCACCAGCTTCCGCCACCGGCCGTTCGCGTGGCGCAGCGACGACACGGCGCACGAGACCGTGAGGAGCGTGGACCACGGAGACGTTCCCGTCTCACCCAGCACGCCGGGTGAGCCCACCCGCCGCGAGCGCCTGGAGGGGAGGACGGCCGGGTACCGGGCCGGGCGCGGCCCGCGGTGAGCCGGTCGCGGCACCCTACGGCCCGTCGAAGCGGGGGAGCCGGTCCCCCGGATCAGCCGCGGCCCCGGCCTGTCCCGGGCGCTCCTCGGCCGGCGCGTGAGCGAACCCCCATGCCCTCGCCGGAGAACCGGGTCGGTGGTCACGTCGACCGCCGGCCGTGGGCGGAACCTGTCAGCCGGCGCCCACCTGGCATCAAGGTGGGTCTGCGACGGTGGTGCCGCTGGGGGGGCGGTGCGCGCATCGCCCCCCTTCCCATGCCGCCCCCGATGCAGGAGTCGCCCGTGCCGCCGTCCCCCTCGACCTCTCGTGTGCCCCTGTCGCCGCCGACCGACCGTGCGTCGATCCCGGCCAACATGGTCCGAGGAGCGCTGATCGGGGTCGTCGAGACCGTGCCCGGGGTCAGCGGGGGCACCATGGCGCTGGTGACGGGCATCTACGACGAGCTGATCAACTCCGCCGGCCGCCTGGTCTCCGCCGCCAAGCAGCTGGTGCTGGGTCCCCACCGCCTCGCCGGGGCCGGGGACCACCTGGCGGCGGTGCAGTGGCGGATCATCGTTCCGGTCGCCGTGGGCATGGTGGTGGCCCTGCTGGGCGTGGCCGGGCCCGTGAGTGTCCTGGTGGACGCCCACCCCGTCACGACGCGGGCGGCGTTCTTCGGCATGGTGGCGGCCTCCCTGGCCGTGCCCCTGCGTCTGGCGGGCGGGCCGGTGCGCATGCGCGACGGGGCCGTCGTGGCCGTCGCCGCCGTCGCGGCGTTCGCGCTCGTGTCCCTGCCGCCCGTCGTGGTGGACCCGCACCCGGTCCTCATCGTGGCGGCGGCGACGGCCGCCGTCTGCGCGCTGTTGCTGCCCGGGCTCTCGGGCTCCTTCCTGCTGCTGGCGATCGGGCTGTACCAGCCCACCCTGCAGGCGGTCGCCGACCGGGACCTCGCCTACCTCGGCCTGTTCCTCACCGGCTGCCTGCTGGGTCTCGCCGCGATCGTGAAGGTCCTGCAGTGGGTGCTGGCCCACCACCACCGGACCACCATGGTCGTGGTCACCGGGCTGATGCTCGGGGCCATGAGGTCCCTGTGGCCCTGGCAGCTGGCCGACCGCACACCGGTGGCCCCCGACGGGGACTGGCTGGTCCCAGCGCTGGTGGGCGCTGCCGGGTTCTGCGCCGTCGTGGCCGTGCTGGGCCTCGACGCCCGCACCCGGGCGCGCACCGGCCAGGGGGTGCCCGAGGAAATCGCCGGTGTGGAGCACCCCGGCCCGGGGCGCAGGCCGTGACGCGCGCCGACGCCGTGGCCTCCTGTGCCGCGTGGCCGCGCTGGGTCCGGCTGTCCGTGACCTTCGGCGTGGTCCTGGTCCTGCTGACGGTGGTGACGGTCCCGGCGATGCTGGGCCGGTTCGCCCGTCTGGTCGACACCATCGACACGGTGGACCTGGACCGCGGAGCCGGCACGGCATCGGCCGGCGCCGTGCGGGGTGGCGGGACCAATCTCCTGCTCGTCGGCTCCGACGCCCGCGACGGGGACCCGGCCCTGGGCGACCGGGCCGACTCCATGGTGCTGGTCCACCTGAGCGAGGACCGGTCCCGCATCGACGCCGTGCAGATCCCCCGGGACACCATGATGGACCTCCCCGCCTGCACGGACGACCTCAGCGACGTCTTCGCCGGGCAGCACGGCATGCTCAACGCAGCCCTGGGGGACGGGGCGGGGTGTCTGGTCAAGGCCGTCGAGGCGCTGAGCGGGGCGAGGGTCGACCACTTCCTCGAGCTGCGCTTCGCCGGGTTCGCCCGTATCGTCGACGCCCTGGACGGGGTGCCGGTCGACCTGCCCGAGGCGATGGTCGACCCCAAGGCCGACCTCGACCTGCCGGCCGGGGAGCAGGTCCTCGACGGGGCCCAGGCCCTGGCCTGGGCCCGGACCCGGTACGGCATCGGCGACGGCAGCGACATCGGACGCATGGGCAATCAGCAGACGGTGATGTACACCGTCGTGGACCGGATCAAGGAACGGAGACTGGCCACCCGTCCGAAGCGTGCCTACACGTTCCTGGAGGCGGTGACCTCCTCGGTCCGGGCCGACCCCGACCTGGCCGACGTGCGCACCCTGGCCCGGCTCGGCGCCGGCATCGCACGGGTCCCGCGGGAGAGCATCAGCATCGACCTCATGCCCTGGGAACCCGATCCCGACGATCCCAACCGGGTGGTGCCCGCCGCCGAGGCCGAGGGGATCTTCGCCGCGCTGGCCGGCGACGAACCCCTCGGCGCCGCCCCCCGCACCACCGTCGCCGAGCCCGGCCACGGGCTGTGAGCTCACGTCGAGCCGCTTCCCTGCCTCCTCGTCCGGGTCACCGCGCCGCACCGTGCCACGGCACTGCTGGGGCGCGCGGAGGGGACGAACGACCGGGAGCCGAGCAGCCACGCCGGCTGCCTCGGGCCCGTGCCACCTGCGGCGGCCACCCTCCGGCCGCACACGTCCCGGCGCGTGCCGGTGACGCCGTGCCCGGCCCGGACCGGGCACCTCGCTCCCTCGCTCCCCCGGTTCGGGCAGGTGCTCGCCGGCTTCCCCTCCCGTGTGCTCCGAGCGGGTCGTGCCGGTGGCGTCGTCAGCGGAGGTCGAACCGGTCGAGCTCCATCACCTTGACCCACGCGGCGACGAAGTCGCGCACGAACTTCTCCTGGGCGTCGTCGCCGGCGTAGACCTCGGAGATCGCCCGCAGCTGGGAGTGCGAGCCGAAGACCAGGTCGGCCGCGGTGGCCGTCCACCTCAGTTCGTCCGTGGCGAGGTCGCGGATCTCGAAGACGTCCTCCGACGACCCGGAGATCCTCCATTCCGTGCCGGCCGCGAGGAGGTTGACGAAGAAGTCGTTGGTCAGGGTCCCCGTGCGGTCGGTGAGGACCCCGTGCTGCGACGTCCCGACGTTCGTGCCCAGGGCTCGCATGCCGCCGACCAGGACCGTCATCTCCGGGGCGGTGAGGTTGAGCATGTAGGCGCGGTCGAGCAGGAGCATCTCGGGGGAGAGCTTCGCCCCGGAGCCCAGGTAGTTGCGGAAGCCGTCGGCCTGGGGCTCGAGCGCGGCGAAGGAGTCGGTGTCGGTCTGCTCCTGCGTGGCGTCCGTGCGCCCGGGCCGGAACGGGACCTCGACCTGGTGACCGGCGTTCCGCGCGGCCTCTTCGACGGCGGCGCAGCCGCCGAGGACGATGAGGTCGGCCAGCGAGACCTTCTTGCCGCCGGACCGGGCGCCGTTGAAGTCCTGCTGGACCTGCTCGAGGACGGGCAGCACCTCGGCCAGCCGGGCCGGTTCGTTGACCTCCCAGCTGCGCTGCGGCTCGAGGCGGATCCGGGCGCCGTTGGCCCCGCCCCGGTTGTCGGTGCCCCGGAAGCTGGACGCGGCGGCCCAGGCGGTGGAGGCGAGCTGGGACACGCTCAGGCCCGAGCCGAGGAGAGCGGCCTTCAGCGCGACCACGTCGTCGTCGTCGACCAGCTCGTGGTCCACCGGCGGGACGGGGTCCTGCCACAGCTGCGGCTCCGGGACCCACGGGCCCAGGTAGCGGGAGACGGGGCCCATGTCGCGGTGGAGCAGCTTGTACCAGGCCTTGGCGAACGCCTCGGCGAACTCGTCGGGGTTCTCGTGGAAGCGCCGCGAGATCTTCTCGTACACCGGGTCGGCCCGCAGCGCGAGGTCGGTCGTCAGCATTGTCGGCCGGTGCTTCTTCGCCGAGTCGTAGGCGTCCGGAACGGTCTCAGCGGCGTCCTTGGCGACCCACTGGTGCGCCCCGGCGGGACTCTCGGTCAGCTCCCACTCGTGGCCGAAGAGGTTCCCGAAGAAGCCGTTGCCCCACCGGGTCGGGGTGCTGGTCCAGGTGACCTCCAGCCCGCTGGTGATCGTGTCCGGGCCCTTGCCGGTGCCGTAGGTGCTCCTCCAGCCGAGCCCCTGCGCCGCCACCGGACAGGCCTCGGGCTCGGGGCCCACGTGGTCGGCGGGCCCCGCGCCGTGGGTCTTGCCGAAGGTGTGCCCTCCGGCGATCAGGGCGACCGTCTCCTCGTCGTTCATCGCCATCCGGCGGAAGGTCTCGCGGATGTCACGGGCGGCGGCCACCGGGTCGGGGTTGCCGCCGGGGCCCTCAGGGTTGACGTAGATCAGTCCCATCTGCACCGCGGCCAGCGGGCCCGACAGCTCCCGGTCGCCGGCATAGCGCTCGTCGCCGAGCCAGGTGTCCTCCGGGCCCCAGAACATCTCCTCGGGCTCCCAGACGTCCTGGCGTCCGAAGCCGAACCCGAACGTCCTGAAGCCCATGGACTCGAGCGCGACGTTCCCGGCGAGGACCAGCAGGTCGGCCCAGGACAGCTTCCGGCCGTACTTCTGCTTGACCGGCCACAGCAGGCGCCGGGCCTTGTCCAGATTGGCGTTGTCCGGCCAGCTGTTGAGCGGGGCGAACCGCTGGGCGCCCTCCCCGGCGCCACCACGGCCGTCGGCGATCCGGTAGGTGCCGGCCGAGTGCCAGCTCATCCGGATGAACAGCCCCCCGTAGTGCCCGAAGTCGGCGGGCCACCAGTCCTGCGACGTGGTCATCAGCTCGACGAGGTCGCGCTTGAGCTCCTCGACGTCGAGCGTCCCGAACTCCTTCGCGTAGTCGAAGTCGGCGCCCAGCGGGTCGGTCGTGGCCGAGTGCTTCCTCAGGACCCCCAGGTCCAGCTGGTCGGGCCACCAGTCCTGGACCGTCCTCGGCCGGCGACCGGTCTTGGGGGTGGGGGAGTCGATCGCCGGGTTCTCGCTCTCGCTGCCGTGGGCAGGAGCTTCGGGCGTCGCGCACATGGGATTTCCTTCCAGGAGGGTTGTCCGGGGCGGTGGCCGGTCCCGCATGCGGGGCATGGCTGTCCGGGGACGAGGTCGGCCCCGCCGACAGGGAACCGGTCCGTGGAGCGGCCGTGCTCGCCGTGCGCCACGGGGCGCGAAGCCACACCGGTCGCGCGGTCGGCCTCGACCATGCCCGGCACGGCCTGCGGGCGGGACGGTGGTGGTCACCCCGTGCTCGCGCCCTGCGACGGGCCGGGAGGCCGGTGGGCCGGCTCCGGCCCACCGGGGCCGGAGCGGTCAGCGCCGGCGGGGTGCCGGGCACGGCGGGGTGTGACGGGCCGGGGGGATCACGATGGGCGGGCACTGCGCATCCAATCCGTCCCGGCCGGCGCGGGCACGGCATCCGGTGCCGCCGCCCGAGGCCGGGTGAGCCGCGGGGCGGCACCCAGGAGGAGCTGCTGGCGATCCAGCGGTGCAACCACGCTTCAAAGTCTGGTGCCGGGTCCGGAGGCAGTCAAGAAGCCGCCGGCACCGGCAGTCCCTCACGCAGGACGCCTTCCTCCAGCATCCCCGCCTCCGCACCGCGGGTGGAGCGGCCGTTCCCGCCGGCGGCGGCCGAGCGCACGGAGGCTCTGCCGGCCGAGCGCACGGAAGGCGCTCAGGCCGGCCGGGCGCCCAGCTCGATCAGCAAGACCCCGCCCACGATGAGCGCCACCCCGACCGCCGTCACCCAGGTGAACGGCTCGCGGAACAGCAGCCGGCCGGCGAGCGCGGTCAGCGCCACGCCGGTGGCCGACCAGATGCCGTAGGCGACCCCCAGCGACATGCCCTCGGCCAGCGCGAGACTCAGGCAGGTGAAGGCCACCAGGTAGCCGGCGAGCACGGCGGCGTACCAGCGGGGGCGGCCCCGGGCGGCCATGCGCAGGGACAGGGTCCCGGCGACCTCGGTGAGGATCGAGCCGGCGAGGAAGAGCCAGGCCATCATGGTGCCTCCTCCTGCCGCGGGGCGGGACGGTGGGAACCGATCTCCACGCAGAGCACACCGGCCACGACGAGCGCGATCCCGGCCAGCACGGCCGGGCTCAGCCGCTCGCCGAAGACCACGGCCGCCCCCAGGGCGGTGAGCATCACCCCCAGGGCGGCCCACACGCCGTAGGCGACCCCCACGGGCGTGCCGCGGCGCAGCACGGCGGCCAGGAAGGTGAACGCGGCACCGTAGCCGGTGACGACGAGCGCGTACCAGGCGGGCTCGTCCAGCGCCGCCTTCAGCGACAGCGTGGCCGCCACCTCGCTGAGCACTGCGGCGATCAGCAGCAGCCACCGCGCCACGGCTCAGGCCGCCAGCAGGGCGTCGGCCACGGCCCGGACGCGCACCCGCTCGTCCGGGTCGAGAGGGAGGATGCCCGAGGCGTCGGCGAACCACGCGCCGTCGGCGATCAGCCGCACGGTCAGCAGCCGGTCCCGGTCCTCGGCCGGCAGGTCCCCGGGCAGCGCGACCCACGGTGCCACCCGCGCGGCCCAGCGCTCCTTGAGCGTTCCGCGCAGCCGCGGGTCGGTGAGCATCACCAGATCCGTCTCGTCGAACTCCCCGGACAGGCACCAGTCGAGGTAGGCGCGCAGGCGCTCGCGGGCGGGCACCTGCTCCGCCGGGGCGGGCAGGCGGCGGGCCATCTGCTCCTCCCAGCCGTCCATCACCCGGTCGACCAGCGCGAGCATCAGCGCCTCCTTCGTGCGGAAGTGGTACATCACCCCGGGCTTGCTCAGGCCCACGTGCCGTGCGGCCGACTCGAGGGAGATGGTGCCACCGCTTCGGAGCAGCTCGAGGGCGCCGCCCAGGACCCGGTCTCGGGAGGAAGTGCTCATGAAAAATGACTTTACCAACCGGAAGGGCGGTGTCACCATGTTACCCAACACCGGTGCGGCGGCCTCGGCCGTCGCACCGCCTCGCGGGCACGACGACGTGCCCGCCCCGACCGTTCCGCGCAGGGCCGCGGAACGGTCGGACTCCAACCCGGACCACCACTCCCAGGAGGACTCGTCCCATGACTTCCGTCCTGCAGCAACGCACCTCGGGCGGCGAGGAGCCGCCCGGCAGCGAGGATCCGCCCGGCGCGCGGTCCCGGCCCACCGTGAACCGCACGGTGTTCGCCGGTTCGGGCGCGACCATCGTCCTGTTCTCGCTGTGGGCGATCTTCTCCCCGGAGCAGGCCTCGACCGTGATCAGCGCCGTGGTCGGCTGGATCGCCACCAACATGGGCTGGTTCTACGTCCTGACCGCCACCGTGGTGACGGTCTTCGTGCTCGTCGTGGCGTTCTCCCGCGAGGGCAGGATCAAGATGGGCCCCGACCACTCCAAGCCGCAGTACAACCTGTTCACCTGGACCGCGATGCTCTTCGCGGCCGGCATCGGCATCGACCTGCTGTTCTTCTCCGTGGCGGAGCCGGTCACCCAGTACTACGGCCCGCCCACCGGGGACGGCGAGACGGCCGAGGCCACCCGGATGGCGGTGGTGTGGACCCTGTTCCACTACGGCGTGAGCGGGTGGGCGATGTACGCCATGATGGGCATGGCCTTCGGCTACTTCGCCTACCGCTGGAACATGCCGCTGAGCATCCGCTCGGCCCTCTACCCGCTGATCGGGCGGCGGGTGCACGGGCGGGCCGGGGACGCGGTGGACATCGCCGCGCTGCTGGGCACGATCTTCGGCGTGGCCACCTCCCTGGGCATCGGCGTGGTGCAGCTCAACTACGGCCTCTTCCTGCTGTTCGGGATCGAGGAGGGCGTCGCCGCCCAGATCGGGCTGATCGTCGTGGCCGTGGTGATGGCCACCGCCTCGTGCGTCTCGGGCGTGGACAAGGGCATCCGCCGGCTCTCGGAGCTCAACGTCCTGATGGCCGTGGCGCTCGTCGTCTGGCTGCTCGTGGCCGGCCGGACCTCGTTCCTGCTCGACGCCATGGTGCAGAACCTCGGCGACTACGTGGCCGCGCTGCCCGGGATCACCCTGGACACCTTCGCCTACACGGGCGCCGCGGAGTGGATGGCGGGATGGACGCTGTTCTTCTGGGCCTGGTGGGTCGCGTGGGCGCCGTTCGTCGGACTGTTCCTGGCGCGCATCTCCCGCGGCCGCACCCTGCGCGAGTTCGTGGTCGCCACCCTGACCGTGCCGTTCGTGTTCATCCTCATCCTGGTCTCGGTCTTCGGCAACAGCGCCCTGGCGATCGTCACGGGCGGCGACGACGCCTTCGGCCAGGTCGCCATGAACACCCCCGAGCGGGCCTTCTACTCCCTGCTCGACCAGTACCCGGGTGCCCCGCTGCTCATCGCGCTCGCGTCACTGGCCGGGCTGCTGTTCTACGTCACCAGCGCCGACTCGGGAGCGCTGGTGATGTCCACCTTCACCTCGACCATCCAGGACCCCACCCAGGACGGGCCCAAGTGGCTGCGGGTGTTCTGGGCCGCCGCCACGGGGCTGCTGACCCTGGCCATGCTGCTGGTCGGCGGGGTGGCCACCCTGCAGGCCGCCACGCTGATCATCGGCCTGCCCTTCTCGGTCGTGATGTACCTCGTGATGATCGGGTTCTGGAAGGCGCTGCGCGCCGAGCGCTCCCAGCGCGAGGGGCTCAGCTCCACGCGCCGCTCCGCGGCGGCCTCGCGCATCCCCGGTCCGGACAGCCACTGGCGCCGCAGGCTCTCCCGGATCGGCTCGTTCCCCGGCCCGAGGGCGGTGCGCCGCTACGAGGACCAGGTGCTGCTCCCCGCCCTGACGGAGGTCGTCGAGGAGTTCAAGGCCCAGGGCCGCGACGCCGAGCTCACCAGCTCGGTGGTCGGCTACCAGGGGCTCTCCGAGCACACGCTCAGCGTGCGCATGGGCGAGGACCGGGACTTCTGCTACCAGGTCTATCCGGTGGCCACCCCGGTGCCCGCCTTCGGCGGGCACCGGACCAACCCCGACTCGGACCTCTACTACCGCCTCGAGGTCTTCAACGAGACCGGCTCCCAGGGCACCGACGTCATGGACTGGAGCCACGAGCAGGTCATCAACGACGTCCTCGACAGCTGGGAGGCGCACCTGGCCTTCCTGAGCATCCACGCCGGCCCGTCCAAGATCCAGGACGGCGCACAGGGCCACCCCGACTGGTCCACCGACATCCACGACGTGCCGACGGGGCAGATCCCCGCGGTCAAGGAGGTTAAACCGTGAGCACCACTTTGTTCATCGACGGTCAGTGGCAGGCAGCCGCCCAGGGCGGCACCCGCACCATCGTCTGTCCCGCCGACGGCACCGAGGTCGGCGTCGTCGCCGAGGCCACCGCGGAGGACACCGAGCGCTCGATCGCCGCGGCCCGCCGCGCCTTCGACGACGGCCGCTGGTCCTCGGTGCCGGCCGCCCAGCGCGGCGACCTGCTCCTGAGGGTCGCCGAGCGCCTGCGCGAGCGCAAGGACGAGTTCGCCCGCGCCGAGTCCCTCGACACCGGCAAGCGCCTGGTCGAGTCCGAGATCGACATGGACGACATCACCGCCTGCTTCGCCTACTTCGGCAAGATCGCCGCCGAGCAGACCGGGCGCATCGTGGACGCCGGGAACCCGGACGTCGTCTCGAAGGTCGTCACCGAGCCGGTGGGCGTGTGCGGCCTGATCACGCCGTGGAACTACCCCCTGCTGCAGGCCGTGTGGAAGATCGCCCCGGCCCTGGCCGCGGGCAACACGTTCGTGCTCAAGCCCGCCGAGCTCACCCCGCACACCGCGATCCTCATGATGGAGGTGCTCCAGGAGGTCGGCCTGCCGGACGGCGTGGCCAACCTCGTGCTCGGCGCCGGTGCGCAGGCCGGTGCCCCGCTGTCCTCCTCCCCGGACGTGGACCTCGTCTCCTTCACCGGCGGCGTGCTCACGGGAAGGGCGATCGCCGCCGCGGCCGCGCCGACCGTCAAGAAGATCGCCCTGGAGCTCGGCGGGAAGAACCCCAACATCGTCTTCGCCGACGCGGACTTCGACGCCGCGGTGGACAACGCCCTCAACGCCGCGTTCGTGCACTCCGGCCAGGTCTGCTCGGCCGGGGCCCGGCTGGTGGTCGAGGAGTCCGTCGCCGAGCGCTTCGTCGACGAGCTGGTCCGGCGGGCCGAGGGCATCCGCCTCGGCGGGCCCTTCGACGAGCAGGCCGAGACCGGGGCGCTGATCTCCGCCGCTCAGCGCGAGAAGGTCCACGCCTACGTCGAGTGCGCCCGGGAGCAGGGCGCCCGCATCCGCACCGGCGGCGCCTACGCCACCGGTGCCTCCGCCGACGGGTCGCTGGACCTGGCGCAGGGCTTCTTCTACCCGCCCACCGTCATCGACCGCTGCACCCGCGAGATGGACTGCGTCCACGACGAGGCCTTCGGCCCGACCGTGACCGTCGAGACCTTCACCACGGAGGACGAGGCCGTCGAGATCGGCAACGACACCTATTACGGCCTGGCCGGGGCCGTGTGGACGGCCGACGCCGGCAAGGCCCACCGCGTGGCGTCCCGGCTCCGGGCCGGGACGGTGTGGATCAACGACTACCACCCCTACCTGCCCCAGGCCGAGTGGGGCGGGATGAAGCAGTCCGGCATCGGCCGCGAGCTCGGCCCCACCGGACTGGGCGAGTACCAGGAGCTCAAGCACGTCTACCAGAACACCGCACCCGCCGTCACCGGCTGGTTCTCCCAGCACTGAAGCCGCACCCGATCCTCCGAAGGAGACACGACATGACCGTTCCCAGCTCCACCCCCGCGCCCCAGGACGCCCCCCAGGAGTTCGACTACCTGGTGGTCGGCGGGGGCTCCGCCGGAGCCGTCGTCGCCGCCCGGCTGTCCGAGGACCCGGACGTGACCGTCGGGCTGATCGAGGCCGGGCCCCACGACAAGAACATCGACGAGGTGCTGACCCTCAGCCGCTGGATGGAGCTGCTGGAGTCCGGCTACGACTGGGACTACCCGCTCGAGGAGCAGGAGAACGGCAACTCCTTCATGCGCATGGCCCGCGCGAAGGTGCTGGGCGGGTGCTCGTCGCACAACTCCTGCATCGCCTTCTGGGCGCCCTCCGAGGACATGGACGAGTGGGAGGAGAAGTTCGGCGCCGAGGGCTGGAACGCCGGCACCGCCTTCCGGCTGTACCAGAAGCTCGAGACCAACGACGACCCCGGTGCCCACCACGGCCACGACGGGCCCGTGCACCTCATGCAGGTCCCGGACGGCGACCCCTGCGGCGTCGCGGTCCTGGAGGCCTGCGAGGAGGCCGGGATCCCGCGCACCCCGTTCAACACCGGCAAGACCGTGGTCAACGGCGCGAACTTCTTCCAGATCAACCGCAGGCCCGACGGCACCCGCGCCTCGGCCTCGGTGTCCTACCTGCACCCGGTCGCGGACCGGGGCAACCTCACCATCCTGCACTCCACGCAGGCCAAGCGCGTGGTGATCGAGGGCGGCCGGGCCGTCGGCGTCGAGGTCGTGGACAACGCCTTCGGCACCGGCCGCACCGTGCGCGCCCGCCGCGAGGTGGTCGTCTCCGCCGGGGCCATCGACACCCCGAAGCTGCTGATGCTCTCCGGGATCGGCCCGGCCGAGCACCTGCGCGAGGTCGGCGTGGACGTGCTCGTGGACGCCCCCGGCGTGGGCTCGAACCTGCAGGACCACCCCGAGGGCGTGATCCAGTGGGAGGCGAAGAAGCCCATGGTCACCGAGTCCACCCAGTGGTGGGAGGCCGGGATCTTCACCCAGGTGGACCCCGACACCGACCGGCCGGACCTGATGATGCACTACGGCTCGGTCAACTTCGACATGCACACCTACCGGCAGGGCTACCCGACGGCCGACAACGCCTTCTGCCTCACCCCGAACGTCACCCACGCCCGCTCCCGGGGCACGGTGCGGCTGCGCTCGCGGGACTTCCGCGACAAGCCCCGGGTGGACCCGCGGTACTTCACGGACCCCGAGGGCTACGACATGCGGATCATGATCGCCGGGATCCGCAAGGCCCGCGAGATCGTGGCGCAGCCGGCGCTGGCCGAGTGGGCCGGGCGGGAGCTGTTCCCGGGCCAGGACGTGCAGACGGACGAGGAGCTGGCCGACTACGTCCGCCGCACCCACAACACCGTCTACCACCCGGCCGGCTCCTGCCGGATGGGCCCGGCCGACGACGCGATGTCGCCGCTGGACCCGCAGCTGCGGGTCAAGGGCGTCGAGGGCCTGCGGGTGGCCGACGCCTCGGTGATGCCGGAGCTGGTCACCGTCAACCCGAACATCACCGTCTACATGATCGGGGAGCGGGCGGCGGAGCTCATCGCCGCCGACCGCGCCGTGGACCAGGCGGAGGAACTCGTGGCGACCGAGGTCTGAGAGCGCGCCGCCCACGCCTCCGGCACAGCGAACGGGCCCGGCACCTCCTGGGGGAGGGGCCGGGCCCGTTGGCTGCGCCCGGGCGGAGCCGGTCCGCCCCCTTGCTCGTCCGCTCCGGCCCGCGCGAGGCCGGAGCGGGCGGCACGCCCGGGCGCACGACGACCTGTCATGCCGCGAACAAGGCCGAGCGCACCGCCACTTCGAAGCCTTCGATGTGGTGGCGAGCGAGCCCGGAGGCCCTGTCCTCGTTGCCGTCGATGACTGCCTGCAGCAGCTCGAAGTGCTCGTGGACGTGCTCGGTCAGGCGGGGCAGCTGGTCGATGACCAGGCACCAGATCCGGGTGGCGAGGTTGTTGTAGCGGATGAGAGTGTCCTCCAGGTGCGGATTGCCCGCGGCCTGGTAGACGGCCCGGTGGACCATGGCATCGCAGGCCAGGATCTCCGTGACGCTGGCGCGGTCGATGTCGAAGGCGCCGACCTGCTCCCGGATCCCGGCCAGCTCCGAGCGCATGGAGGGGGTGGCCACCCGGGCGGCACGAGCGGCGGCCAGCGGCTCCAGCTGCAGCCTGATCTCGGAGACATACGCCAGATCGGTGATCTCCACACGCGTGGCGAAGGTCCCCCGCTTGGGGTAGCTCACCACCAGGCGGTCGACCTCGAGGCGCTTCAGGGCCTCCCGCACCGGTGTGCGCCCCATGCCCAGGCTCCTGGCCAGGACCTCGTCGTTGATGGGCTCGCCGGGGCGGATCTGCAGGGTCAGCAACTGGTCGCGGATGGCCGCATATGCGGTCCCGGCCAACGACGCCCGCTGCGGTGATGTCCGCTCTGCCCCGATGCTGCCCACGGTCACGGGTCCTCCCAGCTTCATTTCCGGCCGACCCTTGACCGGTCGGCCGGTGTTACCTACGCTACAGGAAAGTCTAATATATAAGTCGCACACTTCAGGTGTACATGTGTTGAGGAGGCTTCCATGACTCTCGTGGAGAAGGTTGAGGCACCGGTCGGCCACCAGGCGGCTCCTGCGGACGCGGCCACCGGGGAGACCCGCTGCCAGTTCGTGTTCGCCGCCAGGTGCCCCGACCGGCCGGGAGTGGTCCACGCCGTCACGAAGTTCCTGCTCGACCAGGGCTGCAACATCAAGGAGCACCAGCAGTTCGACGATCCGGTGCGCGGCGTCGTGCATCTGCGGACCGCCTTCACCGGATCGCCCCGGCTGACCCGTCGAGGACTGGAGCAGGACTTCTCCTCCATCGCGGAGCAGTTCGGCATGAGCTACAGCTTCCACGACCCGACTCCGCCGCGGCTGCTGGTCATGGTCTCCAAGAGCGGGCACTGCCTCAACGACCTGATCTTCCGCTGGCGCGCCGGTGGCCTCGGCGGTGAGATCGCCCTGGTCGTCTCCAACCACGACGACCTGCGCCCCATGGCGGAGGCCGCAGGACTGCCCTACCTCCACATCCCGGTCACTGCCGAGACCAAGGACGGCGCGGAGCGGCAGCTCCTGGCCCTCGTGGAGGAGCACCGGATCGACCTCGTCGTGCTGGCCCGCTACATGCAGATCCTGTCCGACGACCTCTGCCGGGCGCTGGCGGGCCGGGCCATCAACATCCACCACTCGTTCCTGCCCGGCTTCAAGGGGGCCCGGCCCTACCACCAGGCCTACGCCCGGGGCGTGAAGCTCGTCGGTGCCACCGCTCACTACGTCACGGCCGACCTCGACGAGGGCCCCATCATCGAGCAGGAGGTCATCCGCGTGGACCACACCCACGATCCCCGCGCGCTGGCCACGGTCGGCCAGGACGCCGAGGCCCTGGCTCTCTCCCGTGCGGTTCGCTGGCACTGCGAGCACCGCGTGGTCCTGGACGGTGCCAGCACCGTCGTCTTCCGCTGAACACCAACAGTTTCCTCATCGCACCCATCTCAGGAGAAACACATGTCCAGTTCACCGCGCATCGTCATCATCGGCGCCGGGATCGTCGGCACCAACCTGGCCGATGAGCTCGTCGCCCGCGGCTGGAACAACATCACCGTGCTCGACCAGGGCCCGCTGAACATGCCCGGTGGTTCCACGTCCCACGCACCGGGGCTGGTCTTCCAGACGAACCCGTCCAGGACCATGACCAAGTTCGCCAACTACACCGTCGAGAAGCTGAAGTCCCTCCAGCTGGACGGCACGAGCTGCTTCAACCAGGTCGGCGGCCTGGAGGTGGCGACCACCGAGACGCGATGGGCCGACCTGCACCGCAAGCACGGGTACGTCGCCTCGTGGGGGATGGAGGGGCGGCTGCTGAGCCCGGCGGAGTGCAAGGCGCTCTACCCGCTGCTCGACGAGGAGCTGCTGCTCGGCGGCCTGCACGTGCCCAGCGACGGCCTGGCCCTGGCGGCTCGCGCCGTGCAGCTGCTGATCCAGCGGACCACCGAGGCCGGGGTCACCTACTGCGGCTCCACGGAGGTCGTGGACGTGGAGCAGTCCAACGGACGCGTCACGGGTGTCCGCACCGCCGACGAGGTCATCCCGGCCGACATCGTGGTCTCCTGTGCCGGTTTCTGGGGTCCCAGGATCGGGCAGATGGTCGGGATGGACGTGCCGCTGCTGCCCCTGGCCCACCAGTACGTCAAGACCACCCCGGTGGAGGACCTCAAGGGCCGCAACGAACTGCCCAACGGTGCCGGCCTGCCGATCCTGCGCTTCCAGGACCAGGACCTCTACTACCGCGAGCACGGTGAGCGCTACGGCATCGGCTCCTACGCCCACCGGCCGATGCCGGTGGACCTGGACGACCTGGGGGCCTTCGCCCCCACGGAGATCGACGAGCACCACATGCCCTCCCGGCTGGAGTTCACCACCGAGGACTTCCTGCCCGCCTGGGAGGCCTCCAAGCAGCTGCTGCCCGGCCTGCGCACCAGCGAGATCGAGGACGGGTTCAACGGCATCTTCTCCTTCACCCCCGACGGCGGTCCGCTCATGGGCGAGTCCTCCCAGGTCGAGGGCTTCTACGTCGCCGAGGCGGTGTGGGTGACCCACTCCTCGGGCGTGGCCCGGGCGATGGCCGAGCTGATCACCACGGGGCGCTCGGAGACCGATCTGGGGGAGTGCGACGTGAACCGTTTCGAGGAGGTGCAGCTCAGCCCCTCCTACGTCAGCGAGACCTCCCAGCAGAACTTCGTGGAGATCTACGACGTCCTCCACCCGCTGCAGCCGCGCCTGTCCCCGCGTGACCTGCGGGTCAGCCCCTTCCACGCACGGCACAAGGCGCTGGGGGGCTACTTCCTGGAGTCGGGCGGCTGGGAGCGGCCGTACTGGTTCGAGTCCAACGCCCGGCTGCTGAAGGAGCTGCCGACGGAGTGGCGCCCGCCGGCCCGGGACGCCTGGTCGCAGATGTTCAGCTCGCCCATCGCCGCTGTCGAGGCGTGGAAGACGCGCACGGCCGTGGCCATGTACGACATGACGCCGCTCAAGCGCCTGGAGGTCTCCGGCCCCGGCGCCCTGGCCCTGCTGCAGCGGCTCAGCACCGGGAACATGGACAAGAAGCCCGGCGCGGTGACCTACACCCTGCTGCTGGACGAGGCCGGCGGGATCCGCAGCGACGTCACCGTCGCCCGCCTGGACGACCGGACGTTCCAGGTCGGGGCCAACGGCAACATCGACCTGGCCTACCTCACCCGCGAAGCGCGCGCGCAGACCGAGGGCACGGTGCCCGGGGGGTGGGTCCAGGTGCGCGACACGACCGGTGGGACCTGCTGCATCGGGCTGTGGGGTCCGCTGGCCCGTGAGGTCGTCTCGGCCGTCAGCGACGACGACTTCTCCAATGACGGCCTGCGCTACTTCCGCGCCAAGAAGGCCCGCATCGGCGGGGTGCCCGTGACCGCCATGCGCCTGTCCTACGTGGGGGAGCTGGGCTGGGAGATCTACACCAGCGCCGACAACGGCCAGCGTCTGTGGGACGTGCTGTGGGAGGCAGGACAGCGCCACGGGATCATCGCCGCGGGCCGGGCCGCCTTCTCCGCGCTGCGCCTGGAGAAGGGCTACCGGTCCTGGGGCGCGGACATGACCACCGAGCACAACCCGTACGAGGCCGGGCTGTCCTTCGCCGTGAGCGCCGCCAAGGAGTCCTTCGTCGGCAAGGACGCCCTGGAGGGCCTCAGCGAGGACACCGTGGACCGGCGGCTGCGCTGCCTGACGATCGACCGGACCCAGTCCGTCGTGCTGGGCAAGGAGCCCGTCTTCCACCAGGGCGAGCCCGTCGGCTACGTCACCAGCGCCGCCTACGGCTACACGGTGGGCAAGCCGATCGCCTACACCTACCTGCCGTCCTCGGTCCGGATCGGCGACACGGTGGAGATCGAGTACTTCGGCACCCGCATCCCTGCCACGGTGACCGCTGACCCGCTCTACGACCCGGAGATGAAGCGCCTGCGCGGCTGACCCGAGCCGCCACGCCGATCTCCCCAGACCTGCGGCCCTGGCCCTGCCTCGCCACCGGGGTCAGGGCCGCAGACCACCTCCGCCGCGGAGACCGTCCACGACGGCTGCCGCCGCCCACCACCGTCCAACGAAGGGATCAGACCATGATCGGCTCGGAAACCATCAACGACTATCTGTCACGCCTGGCGTCCCGCGCGCCCACGCCGGGAGGCGGGGCCGCGGGGGCGCTGCACGCGGCCCAGGGCGCCGCCCTGATCGCCATGGTCGCGCGCTACACCACGGGCGCCAAGTACGCCGAGCACGAGGACCGGTCCCGCAGGATCGCCGCCCGGGCCGACGAGATCATCCCGGCTACGATGCAGGTGGCCGACGAGGACGAGAAGGCCTTCGCGGCGGTGATCGCCGCCTACGGCCTTCCCCGGGTCTCCCCGGGCGACCGCACCGCGAGGTCCGCGGCGATCCAGGAGGCCACCGTCATGGCCGCTGCTCCGCCCCGCCGGCTGATCGAGCTGGCGGAGGAGGTCGTCGAGCTGGGGCAGGAGCTGGCGGAGATCAGCAACCCCCAGGTGATCAGCGACGTCGCCGCTGCCTGTGAAGCGGCCCGGGCCGCGATCGCCACCGCCCTCATCACCCTGGACATGAACATCGGCGCCATCAAGGACGAGCGGACGCAGGCCGAGTTCAAGAAGGAGGTGCGCCGGGCCGACAACGCCATCGTCCTGGCGCAGGCAGTGTCCGACCGCGTGCGGGAGAAGGTGGCCGCATGAGCGCGCTGCCCCTGGCCGGGGCTCCGGTCGCGCAGAAGCTGCGGGCCGAGACCGCCGAGAACGTCAGCAGGCTCCGCGGGAGCGGTGTGGTCCCCCGGCTGGCCGTCGTGGTGGCCACGGACAACGAGGCCACGCTCTGGTACGTCCGGTCCATCGCCCGGGCGGCCGAGAAGGCCGGCGTGGAGTGCGCGGTCGTCGACCTCGGCGCCGACGCGCGCGCAGAACGGATCGCCTCCGAGCTCACGCGCCTGAGCGCCGACGACGCCACCCACGGGGTCATCCTGCAGACCCCGCTGCCGCCGGGCGTGGACGCCGACGAACTGATCGGCGCCATCGACGCGGGCAAGGACATCGACGGCGCCAATCCTCTGAGCCTGGGGCGTCTGACCGTGGGCCAGGACGCGTTCGCCCCCGCCACGGCCCGCGCGGTCGTGGAGATCCTGGAGCACTACGACGTGCCCGTCGCGGGCCGGCACGTCACCGTGGTGGGCCGCTCGGCGGTCGTCGGCAAGCCTCTCCTGCAGCTGCTGCTGCAGCGCGACGCCACGGTCACCGTCTGCCACTCCCGGTCCCGGCCCCTGGACCGGTACACGCGTGAGGCGGATGTCGTCGTGGCCGCAGTCGGCCGCCCCGATCTGCTCACCGGCGACCAGGTGCGTGCGGAAGCCGTGGTCGTCGACGTCGGCACCAACGTCCTCGAGGACGGGCGGCTCGTCGGGGACGTGGAGCCCACCTCGACGGCCGCCGTCGCCTCCGCCCTCACGCCGGTTCCCGGCGGCGTCGGCACGGTGACCACGGCCCTGCTCGTGCTGCACACCACGCAGGCAGCGCTGCAGCTGAGCGAGGCCCCGGCCGCCGCGGCCGCCCGCTGCGGAGGCTGAGTCACAGCACCTGGCGGATGTGGGTCTCGAAGTCCCGGACATGGTTGAACATGATGGTGCCGGCCTCCTCGGGGTCGCCCTCCAGGACGGCCGTGAGCAGGGCGTGGTGGACGCTGATGTGCTCCTGGAGCGCGGGCAGCCGGTCGGCGACCACGCACCAGATGCGTGTGGCCAGGTTGCTGTAGCGCTCCAGGGTGGCTCGTAGGTGGGAGTTGCCGGCTCCCACGTAGACGGCCCGGTGGATGCCGATGTCCCAGCGCAGGGCTTCATCCCCGCCCAGCTGCGCGGTTCCCTGGGCCAGCACCTCGTCGCGGAGCTCCTCCAACTGGGGCCGGGCCGCCCCGCCCCGGCGTTCCGCCGCCAGGCGGGCCGCCAGGGGTTCGAGGACCTCGCGCACCTGGGAGATCTCCGACAGGGCCGTGATGTCCACGGTCGTCGCGAACGTGCCGCGGCGCGGATAGGTCACCACGAGGTGTTCGGACTCCAGGCGCTTGATGGCCTCCCTCAGCGGCGTCCGTCCCACGTTGAGCTCCTGGGAGAGGCGCCCCTCGTTGAGCGGCGCTCCCGGAGGGATGTCGAGGAAGATCAGCCGGTCCTGCAGCCGGAGGAACGCCTGCTCGGCCAGGGAGAGGGGGTGGTCGGGGGTTTCGGTGGGCGTGAGGGACATGACGGGACTGCGCGCCTTCCGGTCGCGTCGGAGGAAGCGCAGTGGCGGGACGGCCCGGGACGCAGGCTCCGCGTGTGCCGCCCTCCTCCATACCAAAGTTCGGGGACTAATACGGGCACAGTATATGAAACCGCGGGTGGTCAGTGCTCCGTGCGGATCGGTGGGGCGTCGTCCCGGTCCCCGGGACCTCGGAGGACGACCTCCCCGCACTCCCGAACAGCGGGGCGCCGGACACCCCGAAGTCCGGTCGGCCGTCACCCGGCGGGCATCTCCCGGGTTCCTCGGGCAGTCCGGCCAACACGTCGGAGCAGGCATGGCGGACCCGCTGCGGGGCGGATCGGAAGGGCCGCGCTGCTGGAAGGGGAGAGGCCTCCCGGGAGGAGCCCGGAGGAGACCCCCGTCCGGGGCCCCGCCGGTGATCACAGGGCGGTGCGCATGGTGTGCTCGAAACTGGTGACGTGCTCGAGGGCCAGCTCGGCGGCCAGGTCGCCCCGGCCGGCGATGATCGCCTCCAGCAGCTCCACGTGCTCGTGCGCATGGCCGGGCGCCAGGGGCACCCGGTCCAGCACCAGGCACCAGATGCGGGTGGCGAGATTGTCCAGCCGCACCAGCGTCTCCTCCAGGTGGGCATTGCCTGCGGCCTTGTAGATCAGGCGGTGGACGGCGAGGTCCGTGCGCAGGAAGGCCTGTTTCGTCGGGGCCTCCTCCGTCAGGCCCTCGAGGGTGTCGACCAGCGCTCGCAGTTGTTGCCGGACGTCCACAGGGGCTGCCAGCGCGGCCTTGTGCGCCGCCAGCGGCTCGAGGTGGCGCCGCAGTTCGGACACGTCGGACAGCTCGGTGATGTCGACCTTGGTCGCGAACGTGCCGCGGCGAGGGTACGACACCACGAGATGGTCGGTCTCCAGCCGCTTGAGCGCCTCCCGGACGGGCGTGCGGCCGACCCCGAGCTCGGCGGCCAGCTGGACGTCGTTGAGCGGGGCGCCGGGGTGGATCTCGAGCATGGTCAGGCGATCGCGCAGCTCGCTGTAGGCCTGGTCGGCCAGCGAGGCGGGCGCGGTGCCGGTATAGCCGCTGACGGCGATCGCACTCATGACGTCACACCTCGTTCCTGGGGCCTTCCGGGGACCCATTGACACCACTTTCCGGCTTAGCATACCGTAGAACCACATCTGATATATCAACTACGTATGAGAAATCCACCACTACTCCTAGGAGCGCTGGGATGCCGGACCTGACCACCCACCTTGCCGCGGCCGACGCCGAGATCGCGGCGGCCATCGACGCCGAGCTGCACCGTCAGCAGTCCACGCTGGAGATGATCGCCTCGGAGAACTTCGCCCCCCTCGCCGTGATGGAGGCCCAGGGCTCGGTGCTGACCAACAAGTACGCCGAGGGCTACCCGGGCCGGCGCTACTACGGCGGCTGCGAGCACGTCGACGTGGTGGAGCAGCTGGCGATCGACCGGCTCAAGGCCCTGTTCGGCGCCGAGCACGCCAACGTCCAGCCGCACTCCGGGGCCCAGGCCAACGCCGCGGCCATGGCCGCGCTGCTGAACCCCGGGGACACGATCCTGGGCCTGGACCTGGCCCACGGCGGGCACCTGACCCACGGGATGAAGCTGAACTTCTCGGGCAAGCTCTACCGGGTGGCCGCCTACGGTGTCTCGGCGGAGGACCACCGGATCGACATGGCCGAGGTGGAGCGCCTGGCCCGTGAGCACCGCCCGAAGCTGATCGTGGCCGGCTGGTCGGCCTACACGAGGCAGCTGGACTTCGCGGCGTTCCGCCGCATCGCCGACGAGGTCGGGGCCTACCTGATGGTCGACATGGCCCACTTCGCCGGGCTGGTCGCCGCGGGCCTGCACCCCAACCCGGTGCCCTACGCCGACGTGGTCACCTCCACCACCCACAAGACCCTGGGCGGTCCGCGCGGCGGGGTGATCCTCAGCAAGGCCGAGTACGCCAAGAAGATCAACTCCGCGGTGTTCCCCGGCCAGCAGGGCGGCCCGCTGGAGCACGTGATCGCGGCGAAGGCGGTGGCCTTCAAGTACGCGGCCGGCGAGGAGTTCGCCGACCGCCAGGCCCGGACCCTGGAGGGCGCGAAGATCCTGGCCACCCGGCTGCTCTCCCCGGACGTGATGGCCACCGGGATCAGCCTCGTCAGCGGGGGCACGGACGTGCACCTGGTGCTGGTGGACCTGCGCCACTGCGAGCTCGACGGCCAGCAGGGCGAGGACCGGCTGCACAGCATCGGGATCACGGTCAACCGCAACGCGGTCCCCTTCGACCCCCGTCCGCCCATGGTCTCCTCCGGGCTGCGGATCGGGACCCCGGCCCTGGCCACCCGCGGCTTCGGGGCGGAGCAGTTCACCGAGGTCGCCGACATCATCGCCGAGGCCCTCATCGCCGCCCCCGGGGCGGACCTGAGCGACCTGCGGGACCGGGTCGCCGCCCTGGCCGGCGCCTTCCCGCTCTACCCGACCCTGTCCGCCCCGGTCCTGAACGGAGTCTCCTGATGGCTGATCTGCTCCCCGAGCACCCCGACTTCCTCTGGCACAACCCGGACCCCAAGCCCTCCTACGACGCGGTGATCGTCGGCGGCGGGGGCCACGGCCTGGCCACCGCCTACTACCTGGCCTCCCGCCACGGCATGACGAACATCGCGGTGCTGGAGCGCGGCTGGCTGGCGGGCGGGAACATGGCGCGCAACACCACGATCATCCGCTCCAACTACCTCTGGGACGAGTCGGCCGCGATCTACGAGCACTCCCTCAAGCAGTGGGAGGTCCTGCCCGAGGAGCTCGACTACGACTTCCTCTTCTCCCAGCGCGGGGTGATGAACCTCGCGCACACCCTGGGCGACGTGCGCGAGTCGGTGCGCCGGGTCAACGCGAACAAGCTCAACGGGATCGACGCGGAGTGGATCACCCCGGAGCAGGTCAAGGAGCTGTGCCCGATCATCAACCTCGACGACGGGCTGCGCTACCCGGTCATGGGCGCCACCTACCAGCCGCGGGCCGGGATCGCCAAGCACGACCACGTGGCGTGGGCGTTCGCGCGCAAGTGCGACGAGCTGGGCGTGGACATCATCCAGAACTGCGAGGTCACCGGGTTCCTCAAGGACGGCGACCGGGTGGTGGGCGTGGAGACGTCCCGCGGGATCATCCACGCCGGCAAGGTGGGCCTGTGCGGGGCCGGGCACTCCTCGGTGCTGGCGGAGCTGGCCGGGTTCCGGCTGCCGATCCAGTCGCACCCCCTGCAGGCGCTGGTCTCGGAGCTGCACGAACCGGTGCACCCCACCGTGGTGATGTCCAACCACGTCCACGTCTACGTCTCCCAGGCCCACAAGGGCGAGCTCGTCATGGGGGCGGGGGTGGACGCCTACAACGGCTACGGCCAGCGCGGGGCCTTCCACGTGATCGAGGAGCAGATGGCCGCGGCCGTGGAGCTGTTCCCGATCTTCGCCCGCGCCCACGTGCTGCGCACCTGGGGCGGGATCGTCGACGTCACCCTGGACGCCTCGCCCATCGTGTCCAAGACCCCGGTGGACCAGATGTACGTCAACTGCGGCTGGGGCACCGGCGGCTTCAAGGGCACCCCGGGGGCCGGGTACACCTTCGCCCACACCATCGCCACCGACGAGCCGCACCCGCTCAACGAGCCGTTCTCCCTGGAGCGGTTCGAGACCGGGATCCTGATCGACGAGCACGGCGCCGCCGCCGTGGCCCACTAGGAGAGAGACCCACGATGCTGCTGATCGAGTGCCCCAACTGCGGGCCGCGCGACGAGACCGAGTTCCAGTACGGCGGAGAGGCCCACGTGCCCTACCCCGAGGACCCGTCCCAGCTCTCCGACAAGGAGTGGGCCGAGTACCTCTTCTACCGCAACAACCCCAAGGGCCTGCTCGCGGAGCGCTGGGCGCACTCCGTCGGGTGCCGGCGCTGGTTCAACGTGGTGCGCGACACCGTCACGTACGAGATCAAGGCCGTCTACCGCATCGGCGAGCCCCGGCCTGCCGTGCAGACCGGTCAGCCCCAGTCCCAGCCCCAGATCGGAGGTGCCCGATGACCGCCCAGCCCAACCGCCTCTCCCCGGGTCGCGTCGACGGCAACAGCATCGACCGCGACGCCCTCGTCCGCTTCACCCTGGACGGGAGGGAGCTCACCGGATTCGCCGGGGACACCGTGGCCTCGGCGCTGCTGGCCCACGGGGTCGTCAGCTGCGGGAACTCGATGTACCTCGACCGCCCCCGCGGGATCCTGGCCGCCGGGGTGGAGGAGCCCAACGCGCTGGTGAAGGTCACCGCCCGCTCTGCGGCGGACGTGGACGAGTCCATGCTGCCGGCCACCACGGTGGAGCTCACTGACGGCCTGTCCGCCACGTACCTGCGCGGGCTGGGGCAGCTCGATCCCCGGAAGGACGAGGCCTACTACGACCACAAGCACGTCCACACCGACGTCCTCGTCGTCGGGGCCGGCCCGGCGGGGCTGACCGCCGCCCGCGAGGCGGCCCGGACCGGCGCGCGGGTCCTGCTCATGGACGAGCAGCCCCAGGCCGGCGGGTCGCTGCTGTCCGGGCGCGCCGAGGAGATCGACGGGCAGCCCGCCCTCGCGTGGGTGGGCGAGACCCTCGCGGCCCTCGACGCCGAGCCCGAGGTGACGGTGCTGAACCGCACCACGGCGTTCGGCAGCTACGACAGCAACTACGTCGTCGCCGTCCAGCGGCGCACCGACCACCTCAGCCCCGACCAGCGGGCGGCCGTCGGAGCCGGGGTCTCCCGGGAGCGGATCTGGCACGTGCGCGCGGGTCAGGTCGTGCTCGCCACCGGCGCCCACGAGCGCCCCGTCGTGTTCGCCAACAACGACCGGCCCGGGATCATGCTCGCCTCCGCGGTGCGCACCTACCTCAACCGCTACGCCGTCGCCGCCGGCAGCCGGGTGGTGGTGGCCACCACGAACGACTCCGCCTACGCCCTGGTGGAGGACCTGGCCGCCGCCGGCGTGGAGGTGGCCGCCGTGGTCGACTCCCGTCCCGAGCAGAGCGCCCGCGCCGCCAGCACCACCGGGGTGCGGGTGCTCGCTGGCTGCGCCGTGGTCGACACCGCCGGGGACGGGGAGGGCGGGCGGCTCAGCGCCGTGACCGTCAGCGCCCTCGACGAGTCCGGGGAGCTGACCGGTCCCACCACGACCGTGGACGCCGACCTGCTCGCCGTCTCCGGCGGGTGGACCCCCGTGGTCCACCTGCACAGCCAGCGGCAGGGCCGGCTGCGCTGGGACGAGACCCTCGCCGCGTTCGTGCCCGCCCTGCCGGTGCGCGACCAGCAGACGGCCGGGGCGCTCAACGGCACCCTGGACCTGGCGGGCTGCCTCGGCGAGGGGGCGCGGGCCGGTGCCGAGGCCTCCTGCCGTGCCGGCTTCGACACCTCGGCCCAGGAGCCGAGCGCCGCCCCGCAGACGTTCGCCGCGCCCCGGCCGCTGTGGCTGGTGCCCGGTCCCGACGGTGGGTCCTCCGACTGGACCCGTCACTTCGTGGACCTCCAGCGGGACCAGACCGTGGCCGACGTGCTGCGCTCGACCGGGGCCGGGATGCGCAGCGTCGAGCACGTGAAGCGCTACACCTCGATCTCCACGGCCAACGACCAGGGCAAGACCTCCGGGGTCAACGCCATCGGCGTCATCGCCGCCGCGCTGAAGGACCCCGACGTGGGCGGGATCGGCACCACCACCTACCGGGCCCCGTACACCCCGGTGGCCTTCGCCGCCCTGGCCGGACGCCGGCGCGGGGACCTGTTCGACCCCGCGCGCCTGACGTCCATCCACCCCTGGCACCTGAGCCACGGGGCGCTGTTCGAGGACGTGGGGCAGTGGAAGCGCCCCTGGTACTACCCGCAGGAGGGCGAGGACATGGACGCCGCCGTGCTGCGCGAGTGCGCCGCCGTGCGCACGGGCGTGGGGTTCATGGACGCCACCACCCTGGGCAAGATCGAGATCCGGGGGAAGGACGCCGGGGAGTTCCTCAACAGGATCTACACCAACGCCTTCAAGAAGCTCAAGCCGGGCATGGGCCGCTACGGGGTGATGTGCACCCCCGACGGGATGGTCTTCGACGACGGCGTGACCCTGCGCCTGGACGAGGACCGCTACCTCATGACCACCACCACCGGCGGCGCAGCGAAGGTGCTGGAGTGGCTGGAGGAGTGGTCCCAGACCGAGTGGCCGGAGCTCGACGTGGTCTGCACCTCGGTCACCGAGCAGTGGTCCACCGTCGCGGTGGTCGGACCGAAGTCCCGCGCCGTGATCGCCGAGCTGGCCCCGGAGCTGGACGTGTCCAACGAGGCCTTCCCCTTCATGGCCTTCCGCGAGACGACCCTGGCCTCCGGGATCCCTGCCCGGATCGCCCGGATCTCCTTCTCCGGGGAGCTGGCCTTCGAGATCAACGTGGCCTCCTGGTACGGGCTCACCGTGTGGGAGGACGTGGCGGCGGCGGGCGCGAAGTTCGGGATCACCCCGTACGGGACCGAGACCATGCACGTGCTCCGTGCCGAGAAGGCCTTCCCCATCGTGGGCCAGGACACCGACGGCACCGTCACCCCGCACGACCTGGGCATGGACTGGGTGGTGTCCAAGACCAAGGACTTCATCGGCAACCGCTCCTACGCCCGTCCCTCCGCCACCAGCGACGACCGCAAGCAGCTGGTGGCCGTGCTGCCCACCGACCCCGCCTTCCGCCTGCCCGAGGGCGCGCAACTGGTCAAGGCCGGCACGCCCATCACCCCGCAGGCCGCCCCGGTGCCCATGGAGGGATACGTGACCTCCAGCTACCGCAGCGCGGCCCTGGGCCGCACCTTCGCCCTGGCCCTGGTCAAGGGCGGGCGTGCTCGCATCGGCGAGACCCTCCAGGCGCCCCTCGACGGGACCCTGGTCGACGTCGTCATCGCCGAACCCGTGCTCTACGACCCCGAAGGGAACCGCCGAGATGGCTGAGCAGCTCCTCACCGACATCACCACCCTGCGCCGCAGCCCCCTGAGCCACCTCCACCAGCAGCTGGCGGACGCGGCCGTCGCGGGGGAGCGGGGCGTGTCCCTGCGCGAGATCCCCTTCCTGACCATGGTCGGGATCCGCGTCGACCCCGCCACGGCCGCCGCCGGCGCGCTGGCCGCCAAGGCCGGGGTTCCCCTGCCCGCAGGCCACGGGGCCGTCACCGGCACCCCGGGCGGCACCGCCGTCCTCTGGCAAGGACCCGACGAGTTCCTGCTCGTGGGCCCCGAGGAGCCGGCGGGTGCGGCGGCCGGGCACTCCGGTCTCCCGGGCGATCCGCGTGCCCAGGAGCTGGTCCGCGCCCTGGGCCAGGAGCCCGGCCAGGTCGTCGACCTCTCCGCGAACCGCACCACGCTGGAGCTGTCCGGGCCCTCCGCCCGGGCCGTGCTGGAGAAGGGCTGCCCGATGGACCTGCACCCCCGGGTCTTCGCCGTGGGCACCGCCGTGGCCACCACCCTCGGCCCGGTCCAGGTGGTGCTGTGGCGCACCGCGGAGCAGACCTGGCGCATCATGCCGCGGCCCTCCTTCGCCGAGTACGTCGCCCGGTGGCTGCTGGACGCCATGACCGAGTTCGCGTCCCCCGAGGTGCCCTGATGGCCCTGTCCGCCCTGGACCTGTTCTCCGTGGGGATCGGGCCCTCCTCCTCCCACACCGTGGGACCGATGCGCGCAGCCCGTCTGTTCGCCGAGGGGCTGCGCGCGGACGCACTGCTGGACTGCGTGGTCAGGGTCCGTTCCGAGCTCTACGGCTCGCTCGGGGCGACCGGGTGGGGCCACGGCTCCGACAAGGCGGTCATCCTGGGCCTGCAGGGCCAGGACCCGGAGACCGTGGACACCGACACCGCCGACGACCAGGTGCAGGCGAGCACGGACCGCGGGCAGCTGTGCCTGGCCGGGACCCACCCGATCGCCTTCGACCGCTCCGGGGACGTGGTGCTGCACCGGCGCAAGTCCCTGCCCGCCCATCCCAACGGCATGACCTTCTTCGCCTACGCGGCCGACGGCGGCCTGGTGCGCGAACGCACGTACTACTCCGTGGGCGGCGGCTTCGTCGTCGACGGGGACGCAAGCGGTGCGGACCGGGTCGTGGCCGACACCACCGAGGTGGCGCACTCCTTCACCACCGGCGCTCAGCTGCTGGAGATCTGCCGCCGCGAAGGGATGAGCATTGCCGAGGTGATGGCCGCCAACGAACGCTCCTGGCGCTCCGATGCGGACACCCGGGCGGCGCTGCTGGGCATCTGGGCGGTGATGCAGCAGTGCGTGGAGAACGGGTGCACCCGCACCGAGGCCACGCTGCCCGGGGGCCTGAAGGTCAGACGCCGGGCCCCGGCCCTGCGGGCGCGGCTGCGGGCGAGCGAGGAGGTCGCGGCCGCCACGGGGAGCCCGGTCGCGGACCCGCTGCAGGCCATGGAGTGGATCAACCTCTACGCCCTGGCCGTCAACGAGGAGAACGCCTCCGGCGGCCGGATCGTCACCGCTCCGACCAACGGGGCCGCCGGCATCATCCCGGCCGTGCTGCACTACTACGCCCGCTTCGTCCCCGGCGCCGGCGAGGACGGGGTGGTGACCTTCCTGCTGACGGCGGCCGCCATCGGCATCCTCATCAAGGAGAACGCCTCCATCTCCGGGGCGGAGATGGGGTGCCAGGGCGAGGTCGGCTCGGCCTGCTCCATGGCCGCCGCCGGCCTGTGCGCGGTGCTCGGCGGGACCCCGGAGCAGGTGGAGAACGCCGCGGAGGTCGGCATGGAGCACAACCTCGGCCTGACCTGCGACCCCGTGGGCGGGCTGGTGCAGATCCCCTGCATCGAGCGCAACGCCATCGGGGCCACCAAGGCGGTCAACGCCGCCCGCCTGGCCATGCACGGGGACGGCGAGCACAAGGTCTCGCTGGACCAGGTCATCAAGACCATGCGCGAGACCGGCAACGACATGAAGATCAAATACAAGGAGACCTCCCGTGGTGGCTTGGCCGTCAACGTCATTGAGTGCTGAACAGCAGCGTCCGCAGGTCGATCAGAAGACCGCCCCCGGGGCGGCGAACGAACTCGTGCTGACCCTGGACTGCCCCGAGACCCTGGGCATCGTCCACGCGGTGAGCGGAGTGCTCGTCGACCACGGGTGCAACATCGTCGAGCTCACCCAGTTCGACGACCGCCGGCTCGGCCACTTCTTCATGCGCGTCCACGTGGCCTCGGCCACGGGGGAGGCGCTGGACCGGGAGGCTCTGCTGGCGGACCTGGCTCCGGTGGCGGAACGGTTCGGGATGCGATGGGAGCTCAACGAGCACGGAGCCAAGCGGCGTGTGCTGGTGATGGTGTCCAAGTTCGGCCACTGCCTCAACGACCTGCTCTTCCGCGCCCGGACGGGCGAGCTGCCCGTGGAGATCGTGGCGGTGGTCTCCAACCACCGCGACCACCAGCGACTGGTGGAGTGGCACGGCATCCCGTTCTACCACCTGCCCGTCACCCCGGAGACCAAGCCGGAGGCGGAAGCCCGGCTGCTGGAGCTGGTGGATCGCCTGGAGGTGGACCTCGTGGTCCTGGCCCGGTACATGCAGGTGCTCAGTGACTCCCTGGCGACCCGCATGGAGGGGCGGGTGATCAACATCCACCACTCGTTCCTGCCCAGCTTCAAGGGCGCCAAGCCCTACCACCAGGCCTACGACCGCGGTGTGAAGACCGTGGGCGCCACCGCCCACTACGTCAACGCCGAACTCGACGAAGGGCCCATCATCGCTCAGCAGGTGGTGCAGGTCGACCACACCTACGGACCGGAGGAGCTCGTCGCCGCCGGCCGGGACACCGAGTGCAAGGCGCTGTCCAACGCCGTGAAGTGGCACTGCGAGGGACGGGTCGTCCTCCACGGGAACAAGACCGTCGTCCTGCGCTGAGAGCGCGGTCCCACCTCATCCCGTTCCGGGCGCCCCGAGGACTCCCCGAGCTCCTCGGGGCGCCCGCCCCGTCGTGGTCCTCCACCGCGTGCCCCTTCCGGGGCATCCGCTGCCACGCCACCTCCCGACCGGCCGCTCCAGTTCCCAGGGGTCAGGACCGGTGATCTGCGACGACCGCTCTGCCCCGGACCGACCCGATCCGGCTCCGTGAGGCTGCAACCACCGCGGCCGGTGCGCTGCGGAGGGTCCCGGCCGCTCGACCTCGTCGGTGCGCGCCCTCCTCCGCCGACGCGCCCGGGAAGGGCGGCAGGCAGTTCTCCCCGGAGCCGTTCCTGCGCCGCGTGGGCGACGAGGTGCTCACCTGTCCCGCCCAGGGCGCCGCACCGACGGGTTCCGATCCCGCCGCCCTGTACTCGCCGGCCGAGACCAGGGCCGTGGACCACATGATCGTGGATCTCCTCCGGAACCACCTCCCCGCGCCGGCGTGCCGCAATCCGTGGTCGCCCACCCGTCCCACGGGCGGAGCCCCGCACTGGAGTCCGGCACCGGGTGGCCGACGTCCACGGCCCCTTGCGACGCGGCCTGGACGACGGCGGTCCGATGCGGGCGACCTTCCCACCGGGCGCCTGCACCGCAGCGCCCGGGATCCGCGCGACGGAGATCATCCATTGCCTCCAACCACCAGCACGAGACGTGTGCACCCGGGCCACGGGCTGCATCAGCCCGGTGGCCGGGACGGCGCCCGATGCCGCGATCCGCACCTTCGAGCTCCCAGGCTCCCGGGTGCGGCAGGGCCTCGGAGGAGACCTCGGTCAAGGCCGCGCCCCTGCCGAAAGCCGTGGGCGCCCGGCTCGATGCCGCAACGGGTCCGGAGCGGGCGGAGGCCCGCTCGGGAGCCGTGGAGCTTGCCCGGGGAACTGCGCCGACAGCGCAGGACGGTCGGTGGGGGCACGGCTGGCAGGCCATCGACGGTCACATCGCGCCTCGAGGGTGCGCGAACGGTCCCGACCTCTGGCCCCGCAAGAATATAAGTGATATATCTGTTGGCGACAGCATGAGATCCGAGTCGACCGGGAGGAGCCTGTGATGCACAAGGTTCAGGGTGTGGTGTCCAGGGGCAAGAACCAGCCGGTGAGCGTGGAGACGATTCTGGTGCCTGATCCGGGGCCGGGGGAGGCGTTGGTGGAGGTGCTCACCTGCGGGGTGTGCCAGACCGATCACCACTACGTGGAGGGCGGGGTGGGGGACGACTTCCCGTTCCTGCTCGGTCACGAGGCCTCCGGGATCGTCGCGGCCGTGGGCGAGGGCGTGAGCGACCTCGCCGTGGGGGATGCGGTGATCCTCAACTGGCGGGCGGTGTGCGGGGCGTGCCGGGCGTGCAAGAAGGGCACCCCGTGGTACTGCTTCAACACCCACAACGCCACCACCAAGATGACCTTGGAGGACGGCACGGAGCTGACCCCGGCGCTGGGCATCGGTGCCTTCGCCGAGAAGACCCTGGTGCACGCCGGGCAGTGCACCAAGATCGACGGTGAGCTGGCCCCGGAGCAGTACGCGGCCGTGGGGCTGCTGGGGTGCGGGGTGATGGCCGGGATCGGGGCGGTGCTCAACACCGCGGCCGTGGTCCGCGGGGAGTCGGTGGCGGTGATCGGCTGCGGCGGGGTCGGTACGGCCGCGGTGGCCGGGGCGGTGCTGGCCGGGGCGACGACGATCATCGCGGTGGACCTCGACGAGGAGAAGCTGGCCACCGCGCGGGCGTTCGGGGCCACCCACACGGTGAACTCCCGCACCACCGACCCGGTGGCCGCGATCCGGGAGCTCACGGGCGGGTTCGGCGCCGATGTGGTGATCGACGCCGTCGGGATCGCCGCGACCTTCCGGCAGGGCTTCGAGGCCCGGGATCTGGCCGGGCGGTTGGTGCTGGTGGGGGTCCCGGCCCCGGGCACCAGCTGGGAGATCCCGCTGGACGAGGTCTTCGGGAGGGGCGGGGCGATCAAGTCCGCCTGGTACGGCGACACCCTCCCGTCGCGGGACTTCCCGATGCTGGTGGACCAGTACCGGCTGGGCCGGCTGGATCTGGACGGCTTCGTGTCGGAGCGGATCACCATCGACGGGGTCGAGGCGGCGTTCGAGAAGATGAAGGCCGGGAAGGTGCTGCGCTCCGTCGTGGAGCTCACCCCCGCCCCCGGTTCCACGGCCACGGCCGTGTCGGGGCGGACCGAGCCGGTGGAGGCGACCCGATGAGCGGCGGCGACGTCACCGGGGTGGACCCGGTCCCCGCCCACGACCCCGCCCCGGACGGGCAGCGTGAGCACCGGGCGGACCACGGTGCTGCGGCCCTGCGCACGGACGCGGCCGGGCGGGTGCGCCTGGAGCACCTGGTGACCTCCGGGACGTTCTCCCTGGACGGGGGGACCTGGGAGGTGGAGAACAACGTGTGGATCGTCGGCGACGACCAGGCGTGCCTGGTCATCGACCCCGCCCACGACCCGGCCAAGGTGGTGGAGGCCGTCGGCGGGCGGGAGGTGGCCGCGATCCTGCTCACCCACGGCCACGACGACCACATCCGCGCCGTCAAGGAGGTCGCCGGCCAGGTGGGCGCGCCGATCCATCTGCACCCGGCCGACACGATGCTGTGGGAGCAGGTCTACCCGGCCACCGCCTTCGACGCCGAGATCGCCGACGGGGACACGTTCGAGCTCGGCGGGCTGACCCTGACCGCGGTGCACACCCCGGGGCACTCCCCGGGCTCGGTGTGCTTCACCGCCCCGGGCCTGGGAGCCCACGGGGTGGTGTTCTCCGGGGACACCCTCTTCGCCGGCGGGCCCGGGGCGACGGGGCGGTCCTACTCCGACTTCGACACGATCATCGCCTCCATCCGCGACCGGCTGCTGACCCTGCCCGGGACAACGGAGGTGCTCACCGGCCACGGGGAGCCCACCACCATCGGCGCCGAGGCACCCCACCTGCAGGAATGGATCCACCGCGGCCACTGACGGACCGCTTCCCTGCAGGGCCTTCGACCTCGGTCGAAGGCCCTGCAGGGACCATCAAGCTCTCATACGCCCCTCACCCTTTGAGGCTGCCCCCGCAGGCGCATGGTAGATGCCGCCGACCGTACGACGAAGGAAAACCGTGACCGAGAACCCCATCCGCGTGGCCATTGCCGGCGTGGGCAACTGTGCGTCGTCCCTGATCCAGGGCGTGCACTTCTACGCCGACGCCGACCCCACCACCACCGTGCCCGGGCTGATGCACGTGGTGTTCGGCGACTACCACGTCTCCGACGTGCAGGTCGTGGCCGCCTTCGACGTCGACGCCGCGAAGGTCGGGGCCGATCTGTGCGAGGCGATCACCGCCGGCCAGAACAACACTCTGCTCTTCGCACCCGTTCCGCACACCGGGGTGACCGTGCAGCGCGGGCCCACCCTCGACGGGCTCGGTGCCTACTACCGCGAGGCGATCCAGGAGTCGGAGCAGGAACCGGTGGACGTGGCCGCCGCGCTGCGGGCGGCGCAGGTGGACGTGCTGGTGTCCTACCTGCCGGTGGGCTCGGAGGAGGCCGACCGCTTCTACGCCCAGGCCGCGATCGACGCCGGGGTGGCCTTCGTCAACGCCCTGCCGGTGTTCATCGCCTCCACCCAGGAGTGGGCGGGCAAGTTCACGCACGCCGGGGTGCCGATCGTGGGCGACGACATCAAGTCCCAGATCGGGGCCACCATCACCCACCGGGTGCTGGCGAAGCTCTTCGAGGACCGCGGCTACGTCCTGGACCGCACCTACCAGCTCAACGTGGGCGGGAACATGGACTTCATGAACATGCTCGAACGCACCCGGTTGGAGTCCAAGAAGATCTCCAAGACCCAGGCGGTGACCTCCAACGTGGTCAAGGAGTTCGGGACCAAGGACGTGCACATCGGCCCCTCGGACCACGTGCCGTGGCTGGAGGACCGCAAGTTCGCCTACGTGCGCCTGGAGGGCCACGGCTTCGGCAACGCCCCGATCTCCCTGGAGTACAAGCTGGAGGTCTGGGACTCCCCGAACTCCGCCGGGGTGATCATCGACGCGATCCGGGCGGCGAAGATCGGCCTGGACCGCGGCATCGGCGGCCCCCTGACGTCGGCCTCGGCGTACTTCATGAAGTCCCCGCACATCCAGCAGCCCGACGACCTCGCCCGGGCGAACCTCGAGGCCTTCATCCGCGGCGAGCTCGAACGCTGAGCGCCCCGGATTCGCGGAGGCCTCCCGCAGCGCACAACAGCAGCCGATCGGTCGGCCATGAGCATCCGTGAACCCGTCCTTCTGCAGAAGGAGGACCCTCGGTGACCACCGGCTTGTTCTCGGCGGCTCGGGCGTCCCGGGAAAGTTCTGCGGACGGAAGCTCTCCCGCTCCGTCCCCCGTGACATGGTTCGACGACGAGGAGTGTGCCATTTCTGCCGTGACAGGAAGTACGTGTTCGTACTGCACCGGGCCCGGGAGCGACTGAGTGACGGATCGCGATGTGCGGGCCGGAGCGAGGCCGGGTTCTGGTATGACCGTGCACTGCTGCAGGAAGGATGTGGTGAGATGAGCGTTTCCCTGGGCATTCCGCAGGTCCGTGGTGCCGAGCTGGTGCCCAGTGGTGCTGGGCGCGCGGCGGGACTGGTGGACCGGCATGGGCGCCGGGCCACGGACCTGCGGCTGTCGGTGATCGACAAGTGCAATCTGCGCTGCACCTACTGCATGCCCGCCGCCGGGCTGCCCTGGCTGCCGGCGGCCCAGCGATGTCCCCGGCGGAGATCACCCGGATCGTGGGCATCGCCGTGGACCTGCTGGGGGTCACCGAGCTGCGCCTGACCGGGGGCGAGCCGCTGGTGCGCCCGGACCTGGAGGAGATCGTCGCGGCGGTGGCCACCGCCCATCCGGGGCTGCCGATCTCGCTGACCACCAACGGGATCGGGCTCACCACCCGGGCCGCGGGCCTGGCGGCGGCGGGGCTGGGGCGGATCAACATCTCCCTCGACAGCCTGGACGCGGACACCTTCGCCGCCCTGGCCCGCCGGGACCGGCTCGCCGAGGTCCTGGCGGGGGCGGAGGCCGCGGCGGCGGCCGGGCTGGTCCCGGTGAAGATCAACGCGGTGCTCATGCGCGGGGTCAACGACCACGAGGCCCCCGAGCTGCTGGGCTGGGCGCTGGGGCGCGGGTTCGCGCTGCGGTTCATCGAGCAGATGCCCCTGGACGCCGACCACGGCTGGACCCGCGAGCACCTGGTCACCGCCGCCGAGATCCGCCACCGGCTGGGGCAGCGGTTCCGGCTGGTGGCCCACCCGGGCCCGCGGGCCGGGGCCCCGGCCCAGCTGTGGGAGGTCCACCCCCTGCCCACCGCCACCGGTGAGGCCGGGGGGACGCCGCGCTGGGCACGGTGGGGATCATCGCCTCGGTGACCGAGCCCTTCTGCGACCAGTGCACCCGGACCCGGATCACCGCCGAGGGGCGGGTGCGCTCCTGCCTGTTCTCCCACGAGGAGGTCGACCTGCTGGGGCCGCTGCGGGCCGGGGCGAGCGAGGCGGAGGTGGCCGATCGGTGGCGGGCGGCGATGTGGGCCAAGCCGGCCGCCCACGGGATGGACCGGCCCGGGCTGGGCTCGCCCGGCTACGTGCAGCCGGAGCGTTCGATGAGCGCGATCGGGGGCTGAGCGTGGTGCTGATCCGCTACTTCGCCGCCGCCCGGGCCGCGGCCGGGACCGAGGCGGAGGTCCTGGACCTGGGGCCGGGGGCCGTGGCCCGCCGGGAGGTCGAGGCCTGCCTGGCCGCCCGCCACCGCACCCCGCCGGTGGGGCAGCCGCCGCTGGGGCAGGTCCTGGCCCGCTCCAGCTTCCTGCTCGACGGGGTGGCCTGCCCCGACCCGGACACCCGCGTCCCGGCCGCCGCGACCCTCGACGTCCTGCCCCCCTTCTCCGGCGGCTGAGACTTGGCAGTTCTGTCGAGACACAGGCGGGCTCGCCCTTGAGCCCCCGTTCCATTCCCGACCCGGAGGAGACGTGATGGCTGTGCACGATGGTGGAAGTCTGGAGCTGGACCGGTGGGCCCAGCGGTTGGCTCAGGCGTTGCAGATCCTGGATCTGCAGGTGGACACGCGGGAGATCGTCGCCGTGGCCGAGCGCACCGCGGGGGTGGCCCCGTCGGCGGGGGCGCTCACGGCTTTCTACGTCGGTTATGCCGCGGCCCTCGAGGCGGCCGGGAGCCGGGCGGGCAGGAGCCCGGACGAGGCGGTGCGGGCGGCGGCGGCCACGGCCGTGGGGCTGGCGGGGCAGGGCGCGGCCGGGGGCCCGGACGCGGTCGGCTGGGCGGCCACGGGCCAGTAGCTCTCCCGGGCGCTTCCGTGGTGCGGCCCCTGCCCCTGTGCGGGGGCAGGGGCCGCAGCGTGTGCTGGCCGGGGGGTGGGGGTCAGACGGTGGCGGGGGTGTCGGCCGCCGTGTTCTCCTGCCCGGTGCCGCCGGCGGGGCCGTCGGTGGTGGGTTCGAGGCGGACGATCACGCCCTTGGACACGGGGGTGTTGCTGCCGTGGACGGTGTCGTCCAGGGGCACCAGGACGTTGGCCTCGGGGTAGTAGGCGGCCGCGCAGCCGCGGGCGGAGGGGTAGGCGACGACGCGCCACCGGCGCAGCACCCGGTCCCTGCCGTCGGCGTACTCGCCGTGGACGTCGACGAGCTGCCCGTCGGTGAGGCCGAGCTCGGCGAGGTCGGCGGGATTGACGAAGATCACGTGGCGGCCCTTCTTGATCCCGCGGTAGCGGTCGTTGTAGCCGTAGATGGTGGTGTTGAACTGGTCGTGGGAGCGCAGGGTCTGCAGGATCAGCCGCCCCGGCGGGCAGTGGAGCAGGTCCAGGGCGTTGACGGTCAGCTGGGCCTTGCCGGTGGGGGTGTGGAAGGTGCGGGAGTCGCGGGGTCCGTTGGCCATCACGAACCCGCCGTCCTGGCGGATCCGCTCGTTGTAGTTCTCGCACCCGACCACCACGTGGGAGATGTGCTCGCGGATGAGGTCGTAGTCGGCCTCGAAGCCCTCCCAGTCCGCGGCGAGCTTGTTCCCCAGGGTGGCCCGGGCCAGGCGGGCGATGATGGCGATCTCCGAGAGCAGGTTCTGCCCCACGGGCGGGACCTTGCCCCAGGAGGGGTGCACCGCGGAGGCGGTGTCCTCGACCGAGACGAACTGCTGGCCGGTGGCCTGCACGTCGATCTCGGACCGGCCCAGGGTGGGCAGGATCAGCGCCTCGGTGCCGGTGACCGTGTGGGAGCGGTTGAGCTTGGTGGAGATCTGCACGCTCATCTCCAGGGACTCCATCGCGGCCTCGGTCTCGGCGGTGTCCGACATCGCCGCGGCGAAGTTCCCGCCCAGGGCCACGAAGACCGTCACCTGCCCGTCGCGCATCTGCCGCACCGCCTCCACCGCGTCGGCGCCGTGGTGGCGGGGCGGGTCGAAGGAGAACTCCTGGCCCAGCGCGTCCAGGAACGCCGGGGGCATCTGCTCCCAGATGCCCATGGTGCGGTCGCCCTGGACGTTGGAGTGCCCGCGGATGGGCGAGGCCCCGGCCCCGGGCTTGCCGATGTTGCCGCGCAGCAGCAGCAGGTTGATGATCTCCTTGATCGTGGCCACCCCGTTCTTCTGCTGGGTGACGCCCATGGCCCAGGTGATGATGACCTTCTCCGCCCGGAGGTAGCGGTCGGCGAGCTCGTCGATCTCCGCGGTGGTCAGCCCGGTGGCCGCCAGCACGGTCTGCTCGTCGAGCTCGGCCAGGTGGGCCCGCAGCTGCTCGAGGCCCTCGCAGTGCTGGGCCAGGAACTCGTGGTCGAGCACGGTACCGGGGGCGGCGTCCTCGGCGGCGAGCACCCGCTGGGACACCGCCTGGAGCAGGGCCATGTCCCCGCCGGCGCGGATCTGCAGGAACTGATCGGCCAGATCGGTGCCGCGGCCGATGACGCCCTTGGGCCGCTGCGGGTTCTTGAACCGGCGCAGCCCGGCCTCGGGCAGCGGGTTCACCGCCACGATCTGCCCGCCGTTGTCCTTCAACCGCTCCAGGGCGGTGAGCATCCGCGGGTGGTTGGTGCCCGGGTTCTGCCCGATGATGATCATCAGGTCGCAGTTGAGGTAGTCGTCGTAGCTCACCGTGGACTTGCCCACCCCGAGGGTCTGACCCATTCCCCACCCGGAGGACTCGTGGCACATGTTCGAACAATCCGGCAGGTTGTTGGTCCCCAGCCCGCGCACGAACAGCTGGTAGAGGAACGCCGCCTCGTTGGAGGCCCGTCCGCTGGTGTAGAACGCCGCCTCGTCCGGGGAGTCCAGGTCCCGGAGCTTGCCCGCCACCCGGGCGATCGCCTCCTCCCAGCTGATCGGCCGGTAGTGGTCCTCCCCGGGGGCCTTGTACACCGGCTCGGTGAGCCGGCCCTGCATGCCCAGCCAGTACTCCGAGCGCCCGCGCAGCTCACTGATCGGGTGCTCCGCCCAGAACCGGGAGGACACCGTGACCGGGGTGGCCTCCCACGTCACCGCCTTCGCCCCGTTCTCGCAGTACTCGAACGTGCTGCGGTGACCGGGGTCCGGCCAGGCGCAGCTCATGCAGTCGAACCCGCCCTTCTGGTTCAGGTTCAGCAGCGTCCGCCCGGTCCGCCCCACTCCCATGTGCTCCAGGGCCGGTTCCATCGAGTAGTACACCGCCGGCAACCCCGCCGCCCAGCTCTTGGGCCCATGAACCTCCAGATCCCTCTCGTCGACCTCGTCCACCCGAGGATCCTGCCGCGCCATCATCCACATCCCTTCTCCATCGCTGCTCGCGTCCCGCCCGGCGTCGTCACGGAAGAACAGATCCGGTTGCGCCTGGTGCGGACACGGAAATCATGGGCTTACTGTGCTGCCCGGCCTCGGCGGCGTGTCTGCCACCCACTGCCCTCGAGCGGGGACGGGGCATCTGGCGCACCGAGCGGTCAGCCGCCTTGGGGGTCCTGGGACTCGTGCCCGGTGGCGGTGAGGCCAGGGGGAAGGTTGGGCGCTTCCGTTGATTCATCGACCATGATGTAGCCATCGATCACCTCGACCTTGTGGGTCCGCACGGGCAGCTTGGCCGGGGGTGAGTCGACCGACCCGGTCCGCAGGTCGAACTTCGAGGCGTGCAGCGGGCACTCCACCTCGCAGCCCTCGACCCAGCCGTCGGCCAGGGAGGCGTCCTGGTGGGTGCAGGTGTCGTCGATGGCGAACAGTTCGCCCTCCTCGGTGTGGAACACCGCGATCGGGGGAGAGGTGTCGAGCCGGATGGCGTCACCGGGGGCGAGATCGGTCAGGGCGCAGGCCTTGTGCATCAGAACGGTTCTTTCGGTGGGTTCTGGGAAGAAGCGACACGAGCTCCAGGAAATGGGCTCGCGGTGCGCAACCTATGTCGTAATGCGCAACATTGTCCGGCTCTCGGCGAGGGGTGTCAAGGAATGGCGGGCCGGCGGCGCCGACCGAAACCGAGGAGATCAGGGGGTGCGAAAAAAACGCTCCCCAACTTGACAGCGGTTCGTGACGCGCGTCACGCTAATAATCACATTACGACGCGGGTTGCGTAATACGCGCCCATCCACGGATGAGGATCTCCCGACTCCCGTTGCCGTTTTTCTGTGTTCGCATCCTGAGGCCCGGAAGGGGTTGTTGATGGAGTCGCTGGTCATTGTTGGTGCTTCGCTGGCGGGGTTGTCGGCGGCTCGGGCCGCGCGGCGGCAGGGTTTCACCGGTCGGGTGGTGATCATCGGTGATGATCCGCATCGTCCCTATGATCGTCCGCCGTTGTCGAAGGAGTTCCTCAGCGGGGTGTGCCAGGTGGAGGATCTGGCCCTGGAGAGCGATGAGGAGCAGCTGGCGGCGGAGTGGGTGCTGGGGGTCGCGGCGGTGTCCTTCGACGCGCTGAGCCGTGAGGTGGGTCTGGCCGACGGGCGCAGCGTGCGGGCGGACTATCTGGTGGTGGCCACGGGGGCTTCGGCGCGGGCGCTGCCGGAGCTGGCGGGGCTGGAGAACGTGCTGACGCTGCGGACCCTGGAGGACGCCAGGAAGCTGCGGGCGCTGGTGGCGCGCGGGGGCGTCTGGTGGTGATCGGGGCGGGGTTCATCGGCGCGGAGGTCGCCTCCACCGCGCACGCGCTGGGGTTGCAGGTGACCGTGCTGGAGAAGTCGCCCACCCCGTTGTGCGGGCCGTTGGGGGCGCAGATGGGCTCGGTGGTGGCCGGGCTGCACGACCGGGCCGGGGTGGAGCTGTTGTGCGGGGTCGACATCGCCGGCTACGACATCGACGGTGGTGTGCTCACCGGGGTGCGTCTGGCCGACGGGCGGGTGCTGCCGGCCGATGTGGTGGTCGTGGGCATCGGCGCGGTGCCCAACGTGGGGTGGTTGGAGGGCTCGGGGGTGGAGCTGGGCAACGGGGTGGTGTGCGATGCGGTCGGGCGCACCAGCGTGGCCGGGGTCGTGGCCGTGGGCGACTGCGCGGCGTGGCTGGATCCGCGCACCGGCGCCCACCGGCGGGTCGAGCACTGGACCGGGGCCCTGGAGCGCCCGGCGATCGCGGTGGGGGCGCTGCTGGGCCACGCCGATGCGTCCCTGCCCGTGGAGCAGCCCTATTTCTGGTCCCACCAGTACGGGGCGCGGCTGCAGTTCGTCGGGGACATCGCCGGGGCCGACCGGATCAGCTACGAGCACGGCGGGGAGGGCCAGGAGAGCTTCCTGGCCGTGTACTACGCCGGGGAGGAGCCGGTGGCGGTGCTGGGCTGGAACCAGCCGCGGCTGTTCACCCGCTGGCGCAAGTCCCTGGCCAAGACCGCCACGGCCGTGCCCGTGCAGCGCCTCACCGCCTGAGCCCGCCCCCCTTTTCCCCGCCTGCTGTCCTTTCCTGCGGGCCTGTTGCCTTATCTCTTCCCTGTTTCTCTCTTTTTGTGTTGTGCCTGGATCTACAAGGAGGACCTCTGTGTCGACCAACATCATCTCCGAGTCCCTGATCGCCACCCTGCCCGGGAGCACCTATGTCGACGAGGCCGTGTTCGCCGCCGAGCAGGAGCGCATCTTCGAGCAGATGTGGTTCTGCGCGGTGCGCGCGGCGGATCTGGACAAGCCCGGGGCGTTTCGCACCGTGCAGGTGGGGCGGGAGTCGATCATCATCACCCGCAACCGCAAGCACGGGATCCGGGCGTTCTACAACGTCTGCCGTCACCGCGGGGTGAAGCTGTGCATGGAGGAGACCGGAGAGGCCGGGCGGTCCTTCCAGTGCCCTTACCACGCCTGGACCTATGACTTCGACGGCAAGCTCATCGCCGCCCCGAACCTCACGAAGATGCCCGACATCGATCGTCAGGAGTACGGGCTGGTCACGGTCCCGGTGCGGGAGTACCTGGGGTATGTGTGGGTGTGCCTGGCCGAGGAGCCGCCCTCCTTCGAGGAGGACGTGATGGGTGATATCCAGGAGCGGCTGGGCGACACCCAGGCGATCGAGGGCTATGACGTGGCCAACCTCGCCCTGGGCCGGCGGATCACCTATGACGTGAAGGCCAACTGGAAGCTCATCATCGAGAACTTCATGGAGTGCTACCACTGCGCCACCATCCACCCCGAGCTCACCGAGGTGCTGCCGGAGTTCGCCGACGGGCTGGCCGCGCAGTACTTCGTGGGCCACGGCGCGGAGTTCGGCGAGGACGTGCTGGGCTTCACCGTGGACGGTTCCGAGGGCCTGGAGAAGATCCCGGGCGTGGACGAGGACCACGACCGGCGCTACTACGCGATCACGATCAAGCCCACGGTGTTCGTCAATCTCGTTCCGGACCACGTGATCATCCACCGGATGTTCCCGCTGGCCGCGGACCGCACGATCGTGGAGTGCGACTGGCTCTACCTGCCCTCGGTGGTGGAGTCGGGCAAGGACGTCTCGGCCTCGGTGGAGCTGTTCCACCGGGTCAACCAGCAGGACTTCGACGCCTGCGAGCGCTGCCAGCCGGCCATGGGCTCGAAGGTCTACGCCAAGGGCGGTGTCCTGGTGCCCAGCGAGCACCACATCGGGGCCTTCCACGACTGGGTCCTCGACAAGATCGGCGACGTCGCCACCCCCGCCCCTGACCCCACCCCACCCACCCCCGATGCGGCCGGGTGCCGCGCACGGACTGCTCGTGCGCAGCACCCGGCCGCATCCGGTGCCCGCCCTGCACCCCGCGTTGCTTCGCCAGTGCGGCCGTCTCCACGGCGTTCCCCTGCCCGGCGGTGGGCCCATGACCCATCCGGAACTCGCCTCCACCCGCCACCTTGCGCGGGTCGGACACAGTGGTCGCCCGGAGCTCACCGGAGGGCTCGAGGCGGACGCCCAGCAGGAAGCCCGAGGCTTCGGCAGGTGCTCAGCGGCGTCAGCACAGCCCAGACGGCGACCCGGGGCGCGGTGTGGCGCCGGGGTGGTTCCGCCGTGACGGCCGGACCGTGACGGGGAGGTCATCTGCCCATCACCATGACCGCCGAGAGGACCCCAGCAGCAGAACGGCCAGCATCACCACCGCGACGACGAGCCGTTGCCGCCGACCGTCCAGGACGATGACCGCCACCAGGGCCGGGACCCCGATCCCTGCGGCTGCTCCGGCCGGCAGCGAAAGCGTGTGGCCCAGGAGGACTTCCGGGCGTACGCCGAAGAAGCCGAGGTTGGCCAGGAACAGCGCCAGCAGGCACCCGATGGTGATCGTCACCCCGACCATCCCCGGTACGACGCAGCCCGCGACCCGCAGCGCGGTGCGGTGCCGGGACAGGATGAGGGAGGAGCTCACGGTGCTCCTGGGACCGAGGACGAGGTGGACCTCCAGAGCAGGGACGGGGCGAGGGACGCACGGTGGGGCGCGTCCCGTTCTCGTGCGTGCGACCCCCGGCAAGGGGATGCTTCACCGTCCGTGACCGGTCGTGACGCCCCGCACGGCGTCGTGCGGCCCGATCCGGGAAGGTCTGCGTCGACACCTCGGCAGCCCGTTCGGCCCCACCGGCGGATCCGCCCGACGACCGTGGCCTGCTGGACCGGTGCGGCAGACGACCCCCTCGCGTGCACGGTGTGGCTCGCAGGACTTCACGGAATCTTGAGGATTGCTCAACGGAAGCGCAAGGTGCATCACAGACCCTGAGCGCAGGACGGTCCCGGGGTTCCGGGGCCGCAGACACGGCTCGTGGCCGGGACCCTGGGGGTGCCGGGGCCGGCCTGGCACACCTGGGGGAGTCATGAGTCGGACGTCCAGAACGGAAGGATCCGACCTGGCGGGCGCCGCGGGCGGTGCCCGCAGGTCCTCCAGGCGGTTGGCGGGTGTTGACGCGGCCCGCGGGCTGGCGCTGATCGGGCTGATGGCCGTGCACATCCTGCCCACCGAGGACGAGACGACCGGCGAACCGACCTGGTCGTACATCCTCTTCTCCGGGGACTCGGCGGCCCTGTTCGCCCTGCTGGCCGGGGTGGGACTGGCGCTGAGCTCCGGAGGACGGCACCGGCACCGAGGGCGGGAGCTGGCTGCCGACCGGGTGGCGATGGCCGTGCGGGCGCTCCTGATCGCCGTGGTGGGCCTGTGGATCGGTACGGTGATGCCCGAGGACGCGCCGGCGGACAACATCCTCATCTACTACGGGGTGTTCTTCCTGCTGGCCATCCCCTTCCTCCACCTGGGGCCGAAGGCGCTGTTCGTCTGCGCGGCGGTCTTCTGGATCGTGGGTCCGATGCTGATGCAAGGGCTGAGGGACGTCCTGCCTGCATACACCTCCGACAACCCCACGTTCGCCGATGTGGCGCAGGAACCGGAAGCGACAGCCTCCCAGCTGTTGTTGACCGGCTCGTACCCGGCCCTGTGCTACCTGACGTACCTGCTGGTCGGAATGGGGGTGGGACGGTTGGGCCTGCGCGAGAAGGCGATCCAGATCCGTCTGCTGGTGGTGGGGGTCGGGGTGGCGATCCTCGCCCAGACCACCTCGTATCTCCTGCTCCACGCCCTGGGAGGCTACGCGCGGCTGCTGGAGAGCTCCTCGAGGAACGAGGAGAACCTGGAGGAGGCTCTCCTGTGGGGGCCGGAGGACGAGCTGCCCACCGACACCGCTTGGTGGCTGGTGGTCGACACCCCGCACACCAACACCCCGCTGGCGATCGCCGCCAGCCTGGGCGTCGGGCTGGCAGTGCTGGGCTTCTTCCTGCTGGTTGCACCACGGGCCAGGACCTTGCTCGTGCTCCTGTCGGCGATGGGTGCGATGACGTTGACCCTGTACACCGCCCACCTCGTGGGGCTGTCCTTCGAGGCCCACTACGACCGGCCCTACCTGTGGTTCACCCTCAACCTGGGGGTCAACGTCCTGTTCGCGGTGCTCTGGCAACGCACCCTGGGACAGGGCCCGCTCGAGCGGGCGGTGGGCTGGGCCAGCACGAGGGCCCGCCGGCTGGTGCCGACCGGCCCTGCCGTCACCGGCCATGACCGGAGCACGGGCTGAGAGGCAGTGCCTCACGACTGGACACCGGGGTCGTGGAGACGGACCGCGGCCGGTGTTCGTCGTCCTTCGGCGGCGAACCGGTGGGTCAGCTCGTAGCGGTGTGCCGCGGCAGCCGGACCCGGAAGGCGGCCCCCTGCCCACGTCCGGGACTGGTGGCTTCCAGGGTTCCGCCCTGGGCCTCGACGAGGGCTTTGCTGATGGCCAGTCCCAGCCCGGAGCCGCCGTGGTCGGATTCCCGCCCGGCCTCGGCGCGGTAGAACCGCTGGAAGACGTGCGGCAGGGCCTCGGCAGCGATGCCGTCACCGGTGTCGGTCACCGTGACGGTCACCGACACCGGGTCGAGATCGGTGTGCACGGTGACGCGGCCGCGGGGCGGGGTGTGGCGTAGGGCGTTCTCGATCAGATTGCCCAGGACCTGTCCCATCCGTTCGCCGTCCAGCACGGCCGGGGCCGCCGTCACACCGGCAGCCGCGACGGTGATGTTCTTCTGGGCCGCGAGGGGTTCGACGGCCGCCACCGCCTGCTGGGCCAGGTGCGCCATGTCGACGGTGGTCGGCTGGAGGCGTAGGAGGCCCTCCTCGGCCCGCGTCAGGGCCCGGATGTCCCGGGCCAACCGCTCCAGCCGGGTGATCTGGGCGTGCAGGATGCCGGTGGTCCGCTCGTCCAGGGGCACTACTCCGTCCTCGATGCCCTCCAGATGCCCCTTCAGGCTGGCCAGAGGGGTGCGCATCTCGTGGGCCAGATCCGCCAGCATCTGCCGGCGGGTGGCGTCCACGGCGTTGAGCTTGGCGGCCATGTCGTTGAAGGAGGCCGCCAAGGAATCGAACTCCGGCCCCAGCCCGGCCGAGGGAATCCGCACGTCGTAGTGGCCGGCGGCCACCTGTCGAGCGGCTGCGGTGAAGGAGGCCAGAGATCGGCCGATGGTGCGGTAGAGGTAGAAGCTGAGCAGACCGGCGATGCAGAGGGCCGGAACCGCCCCGACGCCCAAGGCGATGAGGCTGACCGGTCGCAGCGCATCCTCCAGGTGCTCCAGCCCCAACCCGGTGGCCTCCTCCACGTGACCGGCGTCGATGAGCTCGTCGTAGAACATCGTCGGTCCGGCCAGGACGGCCGTCAGCAGTACGATCGCCAGACCGGCCAGCAGGACCGAGATCTGCGCCAGCATCAGCCGCACTGTCAGCGGGCCCCAGGACACGAGGCGGCCCGTGGTGGTCATCGCCCGGTCCCCATCCGGTAGCCGATCCCGCGGATGGTGTGGATGAACCGCGGGCTGGCGGCCTCGTCGCCGAGCTTCTTGCGGATCCGCCCGATGTGCACATCCACCAGGTGGGCGTCCCCGGACCAGTGCGCGTCCCAGACCATCTCCACCAGCTGCCGGCGGGAGAGCACCAGCTGCGGGTGGGCGGCCAGGGCGGCCAGCAGGTCGAACTCGATCCGCGTCAGCTCCACCGCCTTCCCGCCCACACGGACCTGTCGGGCGGCCTCGTCCACCACCAGCTCCCCGATCACCCGGGCCCGGACCGCCGGATCGGACCCGGCCGCGGGCTCGTCGGGACGGGCGCGGCCGCGGGAGCGGCGCAGCATCGCCTGGACCCGGGCCACGAGCTCGCGCGGGCTGAACGGTTTGGTCACGTAGTCGTCCGCGCCCACCGACAGCCCCACGATCTTGTCCACCTCGTCATCACGGGCGGTGAGCATCAGCACGTAGCAGTCCGAGAAGGTCCGCACCTGACGGCACACCTCGATCCCGTCGATCCCGGGCAGACCCAGGTCGAGCACCACCACGTGCGGGGCGAACTCCCGCACCGCGGCCACGGCCTCGCTCCCCTCGTGCCGCACGACCACCTCCAGACCGACCTTGCGCAGGTACCCCTCGACGAGGTCGGCCAGGTCCGTCTCGTCATCGACGACCAGAACGCGCCCGGTCAGCGGATCCGTCATGTCCCCTCCTTGTGGTGATCGCAGTGCAGTGGATCGGCGTCGATCCCCCGGATCCGCGGCGTCGGCTCCGTTGCGAGTGCGGGCCGCTGATCTCCTCAGGGCTCCGTCCGTGGCGCCCTTCGGGGTTCTGCCGGTCCTCCGCTCCTCCAACAGGCTCCTCGCGAGCGCCTGTGGCGGATCCGGCACGCACACGGGGGTCGACGTCGTGGGCGATTCGGTACCCCTCGCGTCCATGATCCCTCTTGTTCCCGTCCTCCCGGGATCCGGGGTGCGCTGTCCGTGAAGGTCGCCGTGAACCGGACCGCAGGAGATGGTTCGCCCTCGGGCGACGGTCGATGTGGTCGGGCGGCTGCTCCCGGTGGTGGTCGGTTCCTCCATGCCGACCATGCCCCATCACGCCCGTCTCGCTGCTCACCCGAATTCTTCGCCGACCTGGCGGGCGAGGCCAGCATGAAGGTCCGGACGCGACAGTCCCTCCCCGCCCCGCTGGGCTCCACGGCACAGGGTTCGACCCCGGGCGGCTCGCGCCTGCCTTCCGCGGTCGGGCCCTCGCGGCGCCGGCGCCGGCGGGGGCGAGGCCCGAGCCCCTGTACGGCGTCCTGGCCGGTGTCGTGGCGGTGGGTCCTGCACCACGAGCGCCCTCCAGCCGGCGCGAGGCCCCACGGCCGCTGGTTCCCGGCGATCCCTGTCCCATGCCCGAGCCCGGTCCTTCGCCAGGGCCGCCCGCGCATCCACCGGCCGGCAGGCAGGTGGTGGTCGAGGGGGCCATGCTGGGGGGGGTCGAGGCACGTCGGCCACCGGGTGGCCGCCGGGCCGAGGCGAAGACCGCGTGAGCTACTTCACTGGCGACTGTTGACAGTGGCTGTGGGGAGACTCACACTGGAGCTATTGGATGTTAACAGTCAACAGCAGTTTTTCAGGATTGTGGCACCCGCCAGGCCACCAAGGCGCGCACGTTCCCGTCCATGAAGCGGCGTTCGAGGCCAGGTGCTCCTCGGGACCTGTCCTCCCGGACGAGGAAGTCCCAGAACCGGCACGGTGCCGCCTGGGGGAACCTGGCCGCCTCCGCCGAGCAAGCATCTGCCCGTCCTGCCCGACCACCGTCCGCCTGCCGGTGCGTCCGGCGCCACCCGTATCGGAGAAGTCATGGACACGATCGTCCTGGTCCATCTCGCCATCGCGGTCATCGGCATCGTCCTGATGATCGTCTGGGCGAAGATCAACCCCGTCGTCGCGCTGGTCGTCGGCGCGCTGTACCTGGGAGTCGCTGCCGGGCTCGGCTTCGAGGGCTCCGTGGCAGCCGTCAACACCGGCTTCGGCGCCCTCATGGCGGAGGTGGGCCTGATCATCGGGTTCGGCGTCATGATCGGCACCACGCTCTCGGCGACCGGCACGATGCAGCGCGTGGTCGACGGCCTGCTGACACTCGTCGGGCCCAAGCGGTCGCCCTATGTCCTCGGCCTCACCTCGGGCATCATCTTCCCGTCGATCTACTTCGACGTCGCCCTGGTCATCCTGGCGCCGATCGCCGGCGCCATCGCCAAGCGGACCGGCAAGAGCATCGCGACCCTGGCCGGCTCGCTGGCCATCGGTCTCGAGGTCGGCCTGCTGATCGTGGTCCCCGGTGTCGCCGCCATCGCGGTCGCCGGTCCGCTCGGGGTGGACATCGGCACCATGCTGCTGTGGGGCATCCCCCTGGGCATCTTCTTCATCGTCTCCAGCATCTTCGTGCACGACCTGCTGATGCGGAGGATCTTCGATCCGGTGAAGGACCGGGAGCACGGCTTCGACGACTCCATCTTCGGGGAGTCGATCGAGGAGGAGCGCGCCCGCCTCGAAGCCCAGCGCGGGACGGGCGTCACCACCGCGGGCACCACCGAGGTCGCCGGCAGCTCGGCGGGCACCGTCGTCGTGACCACCCCGACCCGGCAGATGCCGCTGGCCGTGGCGATGCTCCCCGTCATCGTGCCGATCCTGCTGATCATCCTGGACACGGTCACCGGCATCCTGGGCCAGGAGGTCCCCGTCCTCGGCTTCCTCGGCAGCCCCGTGGTCGCCCTGCTCATCGGCCTGCTCATCGGCATTGCCCTGGCGATCCCCGCCGTCACCCGCAACGGCATCGACGACCTGCTCACCCGGGGCGCCCAGACCTCCGGGTCGATCCTGCTGTTCACCGGCGTTGCCGGGTCTCTGGGGCAGGTGATCACCGAGGTGGGCATCGGCGCGATGATGGCCGCCCTGTTCCAGGCGAACGCCGCGATCCCGGTGCTGCTCACCTGGACGGTGGCCGCGGTCCTGCGCATCGCGCAAGGATCGGCGTCGGTCGCCGCGATCACCGCCGCCACTCTGCTCGCCCCGATCATGGGCTCCATCGACGCCCCGCCGGTCCTCATCCTGCTGGCCGCGGGGACCGGCGCCGCGTTCGGTGCCCACGTCACCGACAACACCTTCTGGATCTTCAAGCAGATGCTCGGATTCACGACCAGGGGAACGTTCAAGATCTACACCCTCGCCCAGTCCACCTTCGCCGTCATCGGCCTGGCCGTGTGCCTGCTGCTCGACGTCATCATCTGAGTCCGCCCCGTCCCTCACCCCGCCAGGAGAGCCCCCATGTCGTCAGTGCCACCGCTCCGGACCACCTTCATCGGCATCGGGGCCATCGGCCTGCCGATGGCCGAGCAGCTCCTGGCGGCCGGGTTCGATGTCACCGGTGTGGACCCGTTCGCCGCTCAGCGGGCGAAGGCGGCCGACCGGGGACTGCCCGCCGAGCAGACGCCGGTGTCCGCGGCCGCGGCCGACGTCGTCGTGTGCATGGTCGCCACTCCGGAACAGCTGCGGGCGGCGGCGCTGGGCGAGGCCGGGGTCCTGCGGCGCATGCGCGAGGGGAGCGTCCTGGTGGTGATGAGCACCGTAGGTCCCCGTGCGGTGCGCGAGGTGGCCGACGCCGCGCCGCCCACCGTCGCCGTGCTCGACGTGCCCGTCACCGGGGGCGTCGCGCGGGCGGTGACCGGGGAGCTGACCCTGTTCGCCTCGGGCGACCCGGCGACGATCGACCACGTACGGCCGGTCCTCGAAGCCCTGGGAACGATCGTCGACTGCGGCCCGGAGATCGGCCAGGGCCAGTCCTACAAGGCGGTGAACCAGCTGCTGTGCTCCGTCCACATCGTGGCCGCGGCCGAGGCGCTGGCCTTCGCGGACGAGCTCGGCCTGGACCCGCAGAAGGTGCTGCCCGCCGTCGCCGGCGGTGCCGGCAGCTCCTGGATGCTCTCCGACCGGGGTCCGCGCATGCTGCAGGGCCTGGATGCCGAGGTGACGAGCACCATCGGCATCTTCGTGAAGGACTCCACGCTGGTGAAGGACATCGCCGACGAGATCGGGTTCGACGCCCCCCTGGTCACCGCCGCCCAGGCGAAATACCTCGCGGCGAAAGAAGCCGGCTGGGAACGCAAGGACGACTCCCAGGCGATCCAGACCTACCGGCGGCAGTTCCCTCCACGCCCTGGCGCCTCGGGCGCTCCCGGCTGAGCGTCCGACTCGACGCGGAGGGCGTCCCCGAGCATCCGCATCCGGGAGGTGCCCGCCCCGAGCACCCGGGCGAAGGCCATCGCTGAATCCGACGGTGCACGGAGCGCCACCCCTCAGCGGGCCTGCGCCACCGGCGGTCCGGTCGTCACCGGACCGTGCGAGGGAACGGCCGGCGGTGCCGGCGGACCCGCGCGGTGGCCCGGGACGGCCGCCGCGGTCCGCAGGGCCCCCGGCGAGGAATCAGGCCGGAGCGGCGACGTCGACGACCCCGACGGTGGAGAGCGGCCACGGCTCCCCGCATCCCCAGGGCCGGGATCCTGAGGGCCGGGCCGGTGGAGCTCAGAGGAAGCGGGCGGCCACCAGAAGGATCATCCCCACCGTGGTCAGCGCCGCAGGCCCGACGAAGGCCGACAGCGCCGTGACCCGTCTCCGCCCCGGCCCGCGGGTCGTGGTCAGCCGCCGGCGACGGGCGGTCCCGGCCAGCATCGGCCACGCGGCAGCCGCCAGCAGCAGGGCGGCACTGAGTGAGATGAGTTCCAGATCCAGGGGCATGGCCATGATTCTAGGATCCGTCCCGAACCCTCCCCGCCCATGCCGGGTCTGCGCGCATCTTCGGCGGGAATGTGCTGCCCATGGCCCTCCCCGCGACAGCACAGTGCCGGCGACCACATCGGACAGGGGCGCTCCGTGGTCTCGCCGGCGCGGCCGGGGTTCCTCTGCGGGCGGCCATGTGGTGGGCGTCCGGTCCGCGGCCGTCGATGGAAGGAGCGGCGTCCCGGCGTGCAGGGACATCCGCCGCCGTGCCGCTGCGCGGGACGGCGCCCGTGAGGCCTCGGAGGCGCCGCGCAGATCCCTGTCCTGTGCCAGCAACCCGTCCGAGGCACCGGAGAAGCGTTCCTGCGCCGGCGGCGCAGCGTGCCTCCGTAGGGTGGTGGGTATGCGAAAGAGAACGACATGAGCGAGCCGCTGGTCCACATCCAGGACTTCCGGATGGCCTTCGGGAACACCACCGTGATCCAGGACCTGTCCTTCGACGTGCACGCCGGGGAGACCTTCGGGTTCCTCGGTTCCAACGGGTCCGGGAAGACCACCACCCTGCGGGCCCTGCTGGGGATCTACCAGCCCACCGCCGGGACGCTGCACATCGACGGCAAGGTCTTCGAGCCCGCCGACGGGGCGAAGCTGGGGTACCTGCCGGAGGAGCGGGGGCTGTACAAGAAGGAGCCGGTGCTCGAGACGATGGTGTACTTCGGCCGGCTCAAGGGCCTGGACAAGCACGCCGCGAGGGCCTGGTCATTGGAGTACCTGGAGCGGGTCGGGCTGGCCGAGAAGGCACAGGTCCGGTTGGACAAGCTCTCCGGGGGCCAGCAGCAGAAGGTGCAGCTGGGGGTGACGATCATGAACGCCCCGCAGCTGCTGATCCTGGACGAGCCGACGAAGGGCTTCGACCCGGTCAACCGCCGGCTGCTGATGGACATCATCGAGGACCAGCAGCGCGCCGGGGCCACGGTCGTGATGGTCACCCACCACCTCGAGGAGGTGGAGCGTTTGTGCGACCGGGTGATCCTGCTCAAGGACGGCACCTCCCACGCCTACGGCACCGTGGGGCAGGTGCAGGAACAGTTCGGGTCCACCGTCTACCGGGTCACCCACACCGGCGCCATCCCGGCCTCGCCCCGCTACACGGTGGTCAGCACCGAAGCGGCAGGTCACGACCGGATCTCCCGGCTCGCCCCTGCCCCGGGTGCGGACGGGACGACGGTGCTGGCCGAACTCGTGGGCGGCGGAGTCGCGGTGTCCGGGTTCGGCAGCCAGCGGACGTCGTTGGAGGAGGTCTTCCTGCGGGTCTACGGCACCGACACCCTCGCAGCACGGACCAGCGGCACCGAGACGGCGGGGGTGGGGGCCTGATGGGACGCCACAACCTCTCCACCGTGGTGGGCTTCGAGCTCACGCGCACCGTGCGCAAGCGCGGGTTCTGGATCGCGACCCTGGCCATCCCGGTGGTCATCGCGATCATCTTCGCCCTGTCGTTCACCGCCAACACCTCCATCAGCGATTCCGAGGAGGCGCAGAAGGACGCGCAGGTCTCCTTCGCCTACACGGACGCCTCCGGGCTCATCCCCGCGGAGCTGGCCGGCGCCTTCGGGGGGACGCCCGCCACCGACCCGGATGCGGCGCTCGAGCAGGTCAAGGCCGGGGAGCTGGACGCCTACTTCGCCTACCCCGGCGACCCGGCCGCCGCGCCCATCGAGGTGACCGGGGCCGACCGCGGGCTCTTCGACAACGGGGCCTACGACGCCGTCGCCCAGTCCCTGCTGACCACCGCGGCCCAGCAGGAGATCGGGGATCCCGCCCTGGCCGCGGCCGCAGCCGGAGACCTGAGGGTGGAGGCCACGATCTACCGGGCGGGGGAGGCCACCGGCGGGTTCAACGACGCCGTCGCCCCGCTGCTGCTGCTGGTGGTGTTCATCCTGGTGATCATGCTGCTGTCCAACCAGATGCTGTCCTCCACCCTGGAGGAGAAGGAGAACCGGGTCACCGAGATGGTCCTCACCACCGTCGACCCCACCACCTTGATCCTGGGCAAGATCGTGGCCCTGTTCGGGGTGGGGCTGGTGCAGGTGCTGGTGTTCCTCGCTCCCGTGGTGGCGGGCTACCTGTTCTTCCGCGACAGGCTGGCGATCCCGGAGGTGGACCTGTCCGAGGTGCAGGTGGACGCGCCCACCATGGTGGTGGCGGTCCTGCTGCTGGTGGGTGGGTTCGTGCTGGTCACCGGCGTGCTGGTGGCGATCGGGGCGATCATGCCCACCGCCAAGGACGCCGGGGTGGTCTTCGGGCCGCTGATCTTCGCGATGTTCGTCCCCTTCTACATCGTCAGCCTCATCATCAGCGACCCTCAGGCGCTGATCGTGCAGGTGTTCACCTACTTCCCCCTCACCGCTCCGGTGACCGCGATGCTGCGCAACGCCCTGGGCACCCTCGAGCCCTGGGCGGCCGGGGTCGTGATCGCCGAGCTGTTCGTGCTCGGGGCGGTGGTGCTGCGGGTGGCCGTGCACCTGTTCCGCCACGGCTCCACCGCCTACACCGACAAGCTCGACCTGCGCGCCGCCCTGGGCCGTACGCGCCGGGTGAGGGCCGGCCGGTGAATCCTCCGCTCGCCCCGCTCCCGCCGGGTGTCGGGGCGAGCGGCCCCGGCCCCGCGGCACCTCGAGCGCCGGGGCCGGAGCCGTTCCGGTCGGCAGGGGGCCTGGACCGCTGCGCGGAATTCCTCGGCCGGACCGTCCTCGGGTCCGGTGGGCGGGGCGTCGTGGCCGGGGGCCGTGGCGTGCTGCGTCCTCCTGGAGAAGGCCTGGTCGTCCAGGAACGCGTGGCGCAGAGGGAAGGGAGTCTGTCGGCACGGCAGGAGGGACTGGGCAGGCCCGCGCTCCACTCCCAGGCGTCGCGGTCGCGGCTCGTGCGCGGGCGCTGCCGGCGGGCCGGTGGACAGCGTCGGGCACGGTAGGGCCACGTGGCGGATGCAGTGCTCTGCACGGACGTCATGGATGTCCCGAGGGTGGAGGCCCTGCCCGCGCTGGACGTGCTGGACACCCCGGGAGGAGCGCTACGACCGGGTGGTGCGCCTGCCGCAGGAGGTCTTCGGGGTGAGGGCCGCTTCGGTGAACCTCGTGGACGCCCACTGGCAGTGGACCGAGGCGGAGGTGGTCCGGACGGGGCGGGCCACTGCGCCCGGGAGGAGTCGTTCTGCACCTGCACGATCCAGCGGCCGGAGGCGCTGGTGGTGCCGGACGCCACCGTCGATGCGCGGTTCGAGGCCACTCGGTTCGTGGTGGGCACCCCGCGCATCCGCTTCTCCGCCGGGCACCCCCTGCGGGCCCCGGGCGGGCCCCGGGCGGGGAGCGGATGGGCACGCTGTGCCTGACCGACCCTGCCCCCGGGATCTCGACCCCCGGGAACGGCGGATCCTGGCGGAGATGGCCGGGTGGGTGCAGCGGGGCTGGCGGCTCAGCACGGGCCCTCCCCGTACAACGACCAGCAGCAGACGACCGACCGGGTCGGGGCGGCCGCGGAGAAGATGCTGGCCGACACCGGCGCCTTCGTGACGACCTTCCCCGCCCGCGTGGACCCGGCCGCCGGCTGGTCTCCTCCGGTCCGCCGAGGTTCCGCCCGGGAGGCGTGGCGCCAGGAGAACCCCCGTGGGCTCCGGCGACGCGGAGCACACGGGCCGTCGCCGAGCCGCTGCACCGGACGGGCCTGCCGCGCTCGTGCCGAGGCCGCACGTGCCCGGATCGGGGCGACTTCTGCCGGTGCGCCGCCCGGGCCTGGGTAAGCTCCGTGGCCATGGGGTGGATACACGTCGTGACGACCGTGCTGGTCACCGTCGAGTACGGTCTGAAGCTGATCGCCGTCGGAACGGTGCCGGAGAACCGCCGCCCGTCGTCGTCCTCGGCGTGGTTGCTGCTGATCCTCTTCGTCCCGGTCGTCGGGTTCCCGTTGTACTGGCTGATCGGAAGCCCCTACGTGCGCGGGCGCAGGCACGCCATCCAAGCGGAGGCCAATCGGCGGCTGGCCGAGCACGCCGGGCATCTCCCCTCGATCCCCCGGGGCGTCGAGCCCTCGCCGGTGCTGGAGTCCGTGCTGCGCATGGCCCGCCGGCTCACCGCGCTGCCGTGCGTCACCGGGACCGACGAAGGGCTGTTCGGTGACACGCACGAGGCGTACGCCGCGATGACGCACGCCGTCGCCGCCGCCCGCAACTACGTGCACGTGGAGTTCTACATCATGGCGTGGGACGACACCACCGACCCGTTCTTCACGGCGCTGTCGGAGGCGGCCGGGCGGGGCGTGAAGGTGCGCCTGCTCATGGACCACCTCGGCTCGCGCAAGTACCCGGGCTGGAGGACGTTCCGCCGCCGTCTGACGGAGGCGGGCATCGACTGGCACCTCATGATGCCGATCGACCTGTTGCGCGGCCGGTGGCGGCGCCCCGATCTGCGCAACCACCGCAAGCTGCTGATCGTCGACGGCGAGACCGCCTTCGTCGGCTCCCACAACGTGATCGACCCGGCCTACGGCAGCGCGAGGAACGCCCGGGCGGGGCGGCGCTGGAAGGACCTCACGATCCGGGTCAGCGGCAACATCGTGCTCTCGGTCGAGGCGGTCTTCGCCACCGACTGGTTCACCGAGACCGGCGAGCGGCTCGACCCCCGGCAGCACTTCGTCGAGAAGCCCGAGCTCGTTCCCGGCGGCCCGGTCAACGCCATGCAGCTCATCCCGTCGGGGCCCGGCTTCCCCTCCGAGCCGAACCTCCGGCTCTTCACGTCCCTGGTGCACCTGGCCGTGGAGAAGGTGGCGATCACCAGCCCGTACTTCGTGCCCGACGAGTCGCTGCTGGCCGCGATCACCACGGCGGCCTACCGGGGCGTGCGGGTGGAGCTGTTCGTGGGGGAGGAGGCCGACCAGTTCCTCGTGGGGCACGCCCAGCGGTCGTACTACCGCGCCTTGATGGAGGCGGGGGTGCACATCTACCTCTATCCTGCGCCGACGGTCCTGCACGCGAAGTACCTGACGATCGACGACAGCGTGGCCGCCATCGGCTCCTCGAACATGGACTTCCGGTCCTTCACCCTCGACTACGAGATCATGCTGCTCGCCTTCGGGGGGGACCTGGTGGCACGTCTGCAGGCCAACGACGCGCAGTACCGCGCGGTCGCGCACCCGCTGTCCCTGGAGGAATGGAGCAGCCGGCCCTGGTACCGGCGCTACCTCGACAACGTCTGTCGGCTGACCTCCGCCGTCATGTGATCCCTCGAGCACGCCTCCTCGGCGGGTCCTGGGCCCGGGAGTCCCGGCCAGGCGCCGGTACCCGTGTGGTGGAGGACGTCCGGGAGTTCCGGGGCCGCTACTCCGGGGCGGGGTGTCCTTCCGGGGACCCCTGCTCCGCGGAGGACAGGGGGGCCGGAGCTGCGGTGGGAGACGTCGCACGGGGGCAGGAGTCGATCCCGAGGCATCTGCTGGCGCTCATCACCTCGCTCCGGAGCTCGTCCAGATCCACGGCATCGCCTTCGCGCAGCCCGTGGGTCCGCACCCACGCCCGGGCGGCGAGCCACACGGCGTCACAGCCGTAGTCCGTGTCGGGATGGGCTGCCCCGACGCGGGTCTGGACCGGGTGGGCGGGGTTCTCACCCGTGAGCGAGAGGACGGCGACCGGGCTGGAGCCCAGGCCCACTTCCCCGCGGACGGAGACGATGGTCCGCCCGTGGAAGACGTCCCCGGGGCGCAGATCCCACGCGCGGTGGACGGCGGTGCACTCCGCCGCGGTGGGCTGTCGCGTGAAACGCTCCGCGGCGGGCGGCAGGGGCTCCTCGCTGACCTGAGGTCGAATCCGGTGCCCTCCCGGTTCCCGGTTCATCGAGGACCTCCTTCGCCGGTAGCCGCTGCTCCGGTGCAGCCGGCGCCAGGGACGACGTGGTCCCACGAGCATCCCAGAGCACCCGTTCACAGAGAACAACGGGCGGATATGTTGCAGGGCGTCGACGGGGCCGGCTCCACGAGGCTGCACCGTCACCTCACCGCCCCCGTCGGGCACCAGCCTCCCGGCGCCAGAGGTGTAAAGCCGGTGCTAAAAAAGACCCCGATCCCATTAGCGCGGCATTAAGAAACGCACAATGGGCCTGGCGGGGGTGTGGACTGTCCTCCAGAGATGTCCTGTCCATGGGCGCGGTCGGCGGCGACGAAGGGAGCCAGCGTGGACGTGTGCTGCGCAGCACCCCTGTCGTCGCCGTGCCGGCCCGGGGTCGGCCACCCCTCCCCGGTGTCGGCGGGGCACCTGCCCGCCCGCCCCGTGCCGGCGGGAGGCGGCGGCGGACCCGCCACCCCGGTCCGCGGCACGAGGCGGACGGCCGTGCCGGCCACTTCGCGCCGGGACCGGATGTGAGAAAGCAGATCATGGATCGTTCGACGACGTACACGATGCCGGCCAGCGTGCCGCGTCCTGATGGCAAGCCCGCCCCCCGGCGCCCCGTGGTGCGGTGGCTGTCGGCCCACCGGGTGGCCCCGGTGGGTCCGGGCGCTGCCGAGGCGGAGCACCACGAGCAGCCGTGGTGGAAGGTGATGTGCCTGACCGGGGTGGACTACTTCTCCACCCTGTCCTACCTCCCGGCCATCGCCGCCCTGGCCGCCGGGGCCTTCTCCCCGCTGGCCACCCTGCTGATCGTGGTGCTGACCCTGGCCGGGATGCTGCCGATGTACCGCAGGGTCGCCCAGGAGTCCCCGCACGGGCAGGGATCGGTGGCGATGCTCGAGCACCTGCTGCCGTTCTGGCGGGGCAAGGTCTTCGTGCTGGTGCTGCTGGGCTTCGTGGCGACCTCCTGGATCATCACCATCACGCTGTCGGCCGCCGACGCGACCGTGCACCTGGTGGAGAACCCGCTGGCTCCGCAGTTCCTGCACGGCCACCACGTGGCGGTGACCGTGGTCCTGCTGCTGATCCTGGGCGCGGTGTTCCTCAAGGGCTTCACCGAGGCCGTGGCCGTGGCCGTCCCGCTGGTGGGCGTGTTCCTGGGGCTCAACGCGGTGATCATCGCGGTGGGGCTGTGGGAGATCGCCACCACCTCCGGCGCCCTGTCCGGCTGGACCCAGGCGCTGGCCTCCACCGGGGGAGGCCCCGGGGAGGTGGTGCTGCTGTCGGTGCTCGCCTTCCCGCTGCTGGTGCTGGGGCTGTCCGGGTTCGAGACCGGGGTGTCGATGATGCCCCTGGTCGCCACCCGCGGGGCCACCCCGGCCGAGCACCTGGTCTCGCGGGTGCGCAACACGCGCAAGCTGCTCACCACCGCGGCGCTGATCATGAGCGTCTACCTCATCGGGTCCTCCTTCGTGACCACGGTGCTGATCCCCGCCGAGGAGTTCGCCGAGGGCGGGGCCGCCAGCGGCCGGGCCCTGGCCTACCTGGCCCACGAACACCTGGGCGAGGGCTTCGGCACCGTCTACGACGCCTCCAGCATCCTCATCCTGTGGTTCGCCGGGGCCTCGGCGATGGCCGGGCTGATCAACATCGTGCCCCGCTACCTGCCCGGCTACGGCATGGCCCCGGAGTGGGGCCGGCTGGTCCGGCCCGTGGTGCTGGTCTACACCACCCTGAGCATCCTCATCACGGTGGCCTTCGACGCCGACGTCAATGCCCAGGCCGGGGCCTACGCCACCGGGATCCTGGCCATGATGGTCTCCGGGGCCGTGGCCGTGACGATCTCCTGCTGGCGGGGCCACCGGAAGAGGGCCGCGGCCGGCTTCGCCGTGCTGACCCTGGTGATGGGCTACGCCCTGGTGGAGAACGTCGTCCACAAGCCCGACGGGCTGACGATCTCCGCCTTCTTCGTCGCCGGGATCATCGCCGTCTCCCTGATCTCCCGTGTCCACCGCACCACCGAGCTGCGGGCCGACCGCATCGACTTCGACGAGGTCGCCCGCCGCTTCGTCCTCGACTCCCTGGCCCACGACGGACGGCTGCACATCATCGCCCACAAGCCCCGCGGCACCAGCGGGCGCCGCTACGCGGCCAAGGAAGCCGTCCAGCGGCTGGTCAACCCGGTCCCGGGCACCGCCGGCGTGCTCTTCCTCGAGGTGGCCATCAACGACCCCTCCGCCTTCTCCGAAGTGCTGGAGGTCCACGGGGCGGAGATCGACGGCCACCGGATCCTGCGGGTCTCCAGCCCGGCCGCCCCCAACGCGATCGCCGCGGTGCTGCTGGCCCTGCGCGATGCCACCGGGGTGATCCCCCACGCCTACTTCGACTGGTCCGAGGGCAGCCCGATCACCCACCTGCTGCGCTACCTGCTGCTGGGGCAGGGCGACACCGCCCCGGTGGTGCGGGAGATCCTGCGCGAGCACGAGCCCGACCCGTCCCGCCGGCCCCGCATCCACGTCGGATGACTACGATGGACGCGTCCCACCGCGCACGACCTCGGCCCCGGGAGGAGACCGTGGTGGGCGGGCGGGCCCGGGGGGCGGCCCTGAGCGGGTCCCGTCGGCTCACCGCGTGGACGCTCGCCCTGGGCGGGTCCGTGGCCCTGGCCGCGGTGTTCCTCCGGGCCGGCACCGGCACCGATGCGCTGACCCTGAACTTCCTGTGCCACCTCACCCTGGTGGTCTTCGTCGCGCTCGTGGGCGGCTGGTGGCCGGCGGTGGCCGCAGCCCTGCTCGGGACGATGCTCATCAACTGGTTCTTCACCCCGCCCACGGGGATGCTGATCATCCACGAGCCGTTGAACATCTGGGCGCTGGTGCTGTTCCTGCTGGTGGCCGCCGGGGTCGCCCGGGTCGTGGACATCGAGGCCCGCCGCACGGCCGAGGCCCGTGCGGCCCGTCACCAGGCGGCGGTGCTGTTCGAGCTGGCCGGCGGGGTGATCAGCGAGGGACTGAGCGTGCGGGCCCTGCTGGACCGGCTCCGGCAGTCCTACGCTCTCACGGGGGTCGCCCTGGCGACACGTCCCCCCCGCTCCACCGACCCTCAGCAGTGGAGCGTCCTGCTGGCGTCGGGCCGTCAGGCCACGGGTCCCGCCGACTGGGACCTCACCGTGACCGTCGACGAGGAGCACGTCCTGCTGGTCGACGGCTTCTCCGCCGAGGATCCCGAACAAGGCATCGTGGAGGCCTTCGCCGGGCGCATCGGCGCCGTGCTGCAGCAACAGGCCCTGGACGAGGCCCGGCTCCAGGCCCGGGAACTGGCCGCGGGCAACGCCATGCGCACCGCCTTGCTGGCGGCGGTCTCCCACGACCTGCGCACCCCGTTGGCCGGGATCAAGGCCTCCGTGTCCAGCCTGCGGATGCAGGACGTCGTGCTCAGCGAGGAGGACACCCGGGAACTGCTCGCCAACATCGAGGAGTCCGCCGACCAGCTCGCCGAGCGGATCGACGACCTGCTGGACATGAGCCGCATCCAGTCGGGGCACCTGGTGGTCCACCGGGTCCCTCTGGAGTTGCCGGACCTGGCCGAGAGCGCGGTCCGCAACGCCGCCGGGCCCGAGCAGCTGCACCGGATCAGCATCGACATCTCCCTGGACACGCCGCCCGTCCTGGGCGACCACGGACTGCTGGTGCGGATCATCGCCAACCTCGTGGAGAACGCCTTGAAGCACAGCACCGTCAGCCCCGTGACCCTGCGGGCGGCCACCGCGCCCGGCTCCGTTCAGCTGCGGATCATCGACCACGGCCCCGGGGTGCCCGCCGCGGACCGGGAGCGGATCTTCCAGCCCTTCCAGCGCCTGGGGGACCGGGACAGCACCACCGGGATCGGCCTGGGCCTGGCCGTGGCCCGCGGGCTGGCCGAGGGCGTGGGCGGGCAGGTGCGCGCCGAGGCCACCCCGGGCGGCGGGCTGACCATGGTCCTGACCCTTCGGGCGGCCTCCCCGCCCGCCGGGCCGGCGGCGGCCCCCGAGGCCGGGGAGGTGGACCGGTGAGCGCCAGCGTGCTCGTGGTCGAGGACGATCCCCACATCACCCGGGCCCTGCTGGTGAACCTCCACGCTCGCGGCTACCGGACCCACCAGGCCGCCACCGGGCGTCAGGCCCTGGACGTGGCCGCCCACGAGCACCCCGACGTCATCCTCCTGGACCTGGGGCTGCCCGACATGGAGGGCCGGCAGGTGATCGAGGGCATCCGCGGGTGGTCCCAGGTGCCGATCATCGTGGTCTCGGCCCGCAGCGAGTCCCACAGCAAGGTCGACGCCCTGGACCGCGGGGCCGACGACTACGTGGCCAAGCCCTTCGCCATGGACGAGCTCCTGGCCCGCCTGCGCGCCGCGCTGCGCCGGGCCCAGCCCGACCCGGCCCAGGCCGTGGTCACCACCTCCGACGGGCGGGTCCGCATCGACCTGGCCCAGAGGTCGGTCAGCGTGGCGGGAGCACCGGTGCGGCTGACCAAGCTGGAGTGGCGCCTGGTGGAGGTCTTCGCCCGCCACCCCGACCGTCTGATCGGGCGCACCGAACTGCTCACCACCGTCTGGGGGCCCGCGTACGGCGAGGAGGCGAACTCCCTGCGGGTCTACATGTCCCAGATCCGCGCCAAGCTGGAGCCCGAGCCCTCCCATCCGCGCTACTTCCTCACCGAGCTGGGCATGGGCTACCGGTTCACCCCCTGATCACCCCCTGATGACCCCCACCCGTGAATCCGGAGGCCCCGCGGGCCCCGCAACGACCGGAAGCTGTTGCTGATGCCGCTGGAAGAGACCCTGTACCGGGCCCGGATCCGGCGCCTGACCAAGGCGGCCGGGCACCGCCCACCACGCCGGCGCACCCCCGAGGCCCGCCCGGACCCCGGACCCCGGCACACCGCCGGCGCCCAGCAGACCAGCACGGCGAGGATCGCCCGGATCATCGCGGGCGCCTTCGGTGCGGCCCTGCTGATCGGCACCGCCCTGCTGATGCTGCCGATGGCGAAGGCCGGGGAGGGCGGGGCATCGTTGCTCCAGGCCCTGTTCACCGCCACCTCCGCGCTGTGCGGGTCCGGGCTGGCCGTGGTGGACACGCCCACCTTCTGGACCCCCTTCGGCCAGGCCGTGATCCTGGGCCTGGTCCAGGTCGGAGGGTTCGGGGTGATGGCCTGCACCACCGTGCTGGGCGTCCTGCTGGCCCGGAAGCCCGGGCTCGCCTCCCAGGCCCTCACCTCCGCCGGGAGCGGGAGCACCGGCTGCGGCGGCATGCGCCGGGTGCTGCTGCGCATCCTGGCCACCTCCCTGGTCATCGAGGCCGCAGTGGCGGTCATGCTGTTCCTGCGCTTCCTCACCGGCTACGGCTACCCGGCCGCCCAGGCGCTGTGGCACGGGGTCTTCCACGCGGTCTCGGCGTTCAACAACGCCGGTTTCACCCTCTACACCCTGTCCCGGACGGACTTCGTGGACGACCCGTGGATCATCCTGCCCATGGCCGCCGCGGTGATCCTGGGCGGACTCGGCTTCCCGGTGCTCTGGGAGCTGCGCCGGGAGTGGAGGCTCCCGCGCAGATGATCGATGAACACCCGCATCGTGCGGCTGGCCGCCCCGGTGCTCCTCGTCCTGGGCACGGTGTGCCTGCGCGCCGTCGAGTGGGCCGACCCGGCCACCCTGGGCCTCTGGCGCCGGGGGAGAAGCAGCTGGCCGGGTTCTTCCCGTCCGCCATCGCCCGCCGCCGGGTTCAACGGCATCGACATCGGGGGGCATGAACCCGGTCTCCTGGCTCGGGCCGGACATCCTCGGGCTCATCGGCGGCCCCGCCGGCGGGCTGAAGGTCACGACCTTCGCCGTGCTGGGCCGCCTCGCCTGGTCCTGGGCCGGCTCGGGCCCACCACCGTGGCCATCGCCATCGCCATCGCCGCCCGCGCCGGCCCGTGCTCTCCGCACTGCCCGAGGAACGCCCCCTGATCGGCTGAGCCCGCGCTGCTTCCCCGCCGGCCGTCCGCTCCTCACCAGCTGCGGAGGACCCCCATGTGCTCCGCTGCACGCCACGACCTCGCCCCTGCCGGCCGCCCCGAGCACGACAGGGGCGTCTGGTCCGCCCACCTGGTCCGCGGCCGGGTCCTGCCCTTCGCCCGGATCGACGAGGGCTTCGCCCTGGTCCGCTGCGCCGCCCCGGGGAGAGCCGGGTCCCGGCCGGACCGTCCACGGTGCCCGGCGAAAGGGACCAGGTCCTGGTCACGGGGCCCACCGGCAAGGCCGAGGCCTTCAGCACTCTCGCCCGAGCACACCGCCCCACGACGGCGCCCCCGGCGCCGCGCTCCCGGGCTCGACGGCGGCGTCGTGAGCACCCCCAGCAGCCCGAAGGCGAGAGCCTGAAGCGCGGCGGCGCCAACGCGGCGAGGACGCCGACGGTTCCCGGGACACCGCCCGGTGGGGGCTGACGAGCGGTGTCCCGGTCGTGACCGGGTGCTCAGCCGCGGCTCTCCGGCACGTAGCCCATGCGCGCGCTGATCCTCAGGCCCGCCTCCTGCAGATCGCCCAGCAGCTCCTGGATGGTCCCCTCGGTGAAGCGGAACGCCGGGCCCGAGATGCTCACCGCGCCGACGACCGTGCCCAGGTGGTCGCGCACGGGGACGGAGACGGCGTTGAGCCCGATCTCGTACTCCTCGAGGACCGTGGCGTAGCCCTGGGCGGCGACGTCGAGCAGCTGCTGCTCCAGCTTGCGGCGCGACGTGATGGTGCGGCCGGTGTGGGCGGTGAGCCGGTTCCTGGTGATGAGCCGGTCCCGCTCGGCCGAGGGCAGGGCGGCCAGCAGGACCTTGCCGCTGGACGTGGCGTGCAGCGGGGTGAGGCTGCCGATCCAGTCGTGCGTGCCTAGCGACGTCGGGCCGATCTCCTGGGCCAGGTTCACGGCGACGCCCTCCCGCAGGACGGCGAGGTTGACCGTCTCCCGGTGCTCCTCCGCGAGCCGGCGCATCTCCTCCCGGGCCTCCGTCACCAGGCTCAGCCGCGCGGGGATGGCGTGCGCCAGGCGCAGGATGCCGAAGCCCAGCTGGTACTTCCCGCGCTCGCTGTTCTGGACCACCATGCCCCGGCTCTCCAGGGCGCTCAGCAGGCGCGAGGCCGTGGACTTGTGGACGCCCAGTTCGTCGGCCACCCGGCCGACGCTCGCGCTGCCCAGGTGGCCCAGCAGCTCGAGCACGGTGATGGCCCGGTCGACGGACTGGACCCCGCCGGGATGCGCCCCCTCGGTGCCGTTCTCGTCGTGGACGTCCGGGTCGTGGTCGACCGTGTCGGCTCCGGCCGTGGCGTGGTCCGGCTCGTCGGTGCGACTGTGCACGAAACCATCTCCTTCGTCGTAGGGCGTGCGGCGGGGTGCAGGGGGCGGGGAGCACCGGGCAGCGCGTGCGTGGGACCAGGATATCGGTGTCGCCGGGGCCCGGAGCGGGCTGTTTCGACAGCCTGCTTCCCATCTGTGATCCGGCTCTCTATCCTGGGAGGGGACAGCGTCGTCGAGCCCCCGTCCGGCACCGGGGCCCGTTCCCGGGCCCGGTGCGCTCGAACGCCAGGAGGTCCTCCGCCATGTGCGTCCCCGCACTGATCCCGCTCCCCGCCCCGAGCCCCGCCGAGCTCCTGCCGCCCCCGGCGGCCGGCGACGGCGCGGAGCCCGACCGGTCAGCGCCCTCCGCCCGGCTGGGCCGCTACCGCGTGCGCGCCGACCGGGCCGGGCCGAACCTGCGTGCCGGTGAGCTCGTGCTGTGCGTCCCGTACGAGCCGGTCGCCCTGGGCCTGGTGGTGCTGGTGCGCTGCGAGGCGGACGGGCACCGTCCCGGCGTCCTCCTCCCGGCCGAGGAGCTCGAGTACCTCGAACCGGCCCACGGCCGCTTCGGTCCCTGCACCTGGGACGAGCCCGGCGTCCGCCCCTGACCTGCCCTCCCGCGGTGCGGTGCTGCACGGGGGCACCCCGCCGCCCGTCCCGGTGCGCCCGGGGGTGCACGCCGGGGTGCCCCGGGTGGGAGATGATGGACCGGGGGTCCCCGCGCGTCCGGCCGTACGACGACGGCCGGGCCCCGTCCGGTGGGAGCCGCCGGACGAGACCCTGGAGAGCCGAGGACCATGCACCGTGGTGAGCCGCCCGTGACCCGACGCGCCCGGGGCCGGGTGCCCCGCGGATGGCTGCTGATGGCCTGCATCGGCCTGGTGGCCCTGGCGCTGCGCACCCCCATCGTCGCCGTCGCCCCGGTCCTCGGGGACCTCCGCGCCGATCTGGGGCTCTCCGCCGCCGCGGCCGGTCTGCTCACCACCATTCCCGTGCTCTGCTTCGCCCTGGCGTCCCCGCTGGTCGCGCCGGGCATCCGCCGCTTCGGCGTGGAGTTCTCGATCACCGCGACCCTGCTCGGCGTGCTCGCCGGCATGGTCCTGCGGTCGGCGGGGACCACCACGGCCACGATGCTGGGCACCGTGGTCATCGGGCTGGCCATCACCGTCGGGAACATCGCCGTGCCCCTGCTCATCCGGCGCGACTTCCCGCCGCGCCGCTACGGAGCGGCCACCGGCCTCTACACCGCCGCCCTGAACATCGGCTCGACCCTCGCGGCGCTGCTCACCGCTCCCATCGCGGCCGCGGCGGGATGGCGCATCGCCCTGGCCTCCTCGGCGGCGGCCGTGGTCGTCGGCGTGGGGGTCTGGCTGCTGACCGTCCGGGGCCGAGGGGCGCTGGTGCCCGCGCGCGAGCCCCGGCCGGCCGGCGAGGCGGTGCGCCCCCGGGGCGGCCGGTGGGCCGCCGCCGGCCTGGCGGCGGGGTTCGCCGGGCAGGCCTTCGCCTTCTACGGCGTCACGGCGTGGCTGCCGACGCTGCTCGTCGACGTCGTCGGGATGACGACCGTCGCCGCCGGAGCGGCGTCGTCGTTCTTCCAGGTGTTCGCGATCGCCGGCGCGCTCGGTGTTCCCCTGGCCGCCCGGCGGCTGAGCACCGTGACCGTGGCCGCCGCCGTCGGGGTGACGTGGCTCGCCCTGCCGCTGGGCCTGCTCCTGGCTCCCGCCCAGTGGTGGGCGTGGACCGCCCTGGGCGGGGTGGCGCAGGGCGGCGGCATCACCGTGATCTTCATCGCCATCATGCAGCTGGCGCACGACAGCGCCTCGGCCGGGCGCCTCTCGGCGGTGGTGCAGGGGACCGGCTACGGGGTGGGGGCCCTGGCTCCGACCGTGCTCGGCTTCGTGCAGGCGCGCAGCGGCTCCTGGTCGGTGTCCCTGCTGGTCGTGCTGGCGGCCACGGCCACGTACCTCGTGTGCACCACGCTGGCGGTGCGCGGCGTCGCGGCGCGACGCCGCTAACCCGGACCGGCCGGGAGGACCGGCGACCGCTCCGGGCCGGTCATCGGCCCCTGGGGTCGTCGGCGGCGAGCCGGTGCCTGGCCACCACGGCCCAGAACTGCTCCTGGGGGATCTCGTCGTAGTCCTGGCCGATGGGCGTGAGCTCGTCGATGATCCCGGAGACGTCGTAGTGGGCGTGCACGTCGGCGTCGCCGGTGAGCAGGTTCGCGGCGATGCTGTCCTCCACGTAGGCCAGCTGGTCGTGGCCGGTGTAGGCGCTCAGCACGGCGTCCGCCCACAGCTCGTCGAAGTCCGGGTTGCCCTCCGTCACGATGTGCGTGGGGCAGTGGGCGTCCTCGAGGTCGGAGGACCCGCCGGCGGAGTCGCCCCACTGCACCCCGTCGGCCTTGGAGAAGCGGGTGCCGTCGTCGACGGTGACGGTCCAGTGCGACTCGTCGACGACCGTGCGCCGCTCCGTGGAGCGGCCGTGGCCGCCGCGGACGACGACGGCGCGCGTGCCGACGGCGGTGGCCCCGCCGTAGTTGTAGTCGTGGTCCACTGCCAGCCCTTTCCTCGGTGGGTGCGGCCGGGGTGGCCCGGCCCCGCGCTCCCGGCGCCTATATTAGGACGCGCGTTCGACACCGGCACCCGGCCCGACCCCCCCAGGAGCACCACGATGACCACCTCCGCCACCCCCGCCCGGCACCGCAGGGGCGCCTGATGGGCAAGCTCTACTTCCGCCACGGGGCGATGAACTCGGGGAAGTCCACGGTCCTGATCCAGGCCGCGCACAACTACGAGGAGCGGGACCAGAAGGTCCTGGTCGCCAAGCCGGCGATCGACTCCAAGGGCGCGGACACGGTGGTGTCCCGTCTCGGCGAGTCCCGGCGGGTGGACCTGCTGCTGGGCCCCGGGGACCCGGCGCGCGCCCTGTTCCACGCGGCCGTCCGGGAGCACGGCCCGGTGCACTGCCTGCTGGTGGACGAGGCCCAGTTCCTCACCCCCGGACAGGTCGACGACCTGCTGCGCATCGCGGTGCTCGACGGCGTGCCGGTGCTCGCCTACGGGCTGCGCACGGACTTCCGCACCGAGGCGTTCCCCGGGGCGGCGCGGCTGCTGGCGCTGGCGCACACCGTCGAGGAGCTGCGCACGATCTGCCGCTGCGGGTCCAAGGCGATGTTCAACGCGCGGCTCGTCGACGGGGCGTTCGTCTTCGAGGGGGACCAGGTGGCCATCGACGGCCAGGAGGCCTCCTACGAGTCGATGTGCGCCGCCTGCTACCTGCGCCACTCCGGCGGCCGCCTGCGCTGAGCGCCGGTCCTGACGGCGGCCGGCGTCAGGCGGGCTCGCGGCGCAGGGCCAGGACGGTGACGTCGTCGGGGTGGCCCCGGGTGCGGGCGTAGGCGATGGCCCGGTCCACCAGTCGGGCCGCGGTGGCCTCGGCCAGCCCGGCCCGGGCGGCCGCCTCCAGGGTGTGCTCAAGGGTGGGGAAGAAGTCCAGGAACCCGTCGGAGACCACCACCAGCAGCTCCCCGGGGGCCAGGGTGGTGGTGTGCAGCGGCCAGGTGGTCTCGGGGAAGATCCCGATCGGGGGCCCGGAGCGGTGCAGCCGGCGGTACCCGTGGGGACCGAAGACGAAGGCCAGCCCGTGCCCGGCGTCGATGTAGTCCAGCACCCCGGTGGCCGGGTCCAGGCGGGCGGAGAAGGCGGTGACGAACGCCCCGGTGGCCGACAGCAGCTCCTCGGCGGCGGTGGCGGTGCGGTGGACGGTGGCGGCCTGGTCGTTGAACTGGGCCGCGCCCACCAGCATGGCCCGCACCGAGGCGGCGATCAGGGCCGCGGGGATGCCCTTGCCCATCACGTCGGCCACGTGCAGCTGCAGGGCCCCGCCGGGCAGGGTGTGCCAGGCGAAGAAGTCCCCGCCGATGGCCTGGGTGGGCACGCACCGCCCGGCGAGCTCGTAGCCGTCGACGACCGGGGCGGTGGCGGGCATGAGGACCTGCTGGACCTGGGCCGCGCGGTCGAGCTCCTGCTGGGCGGCGAGTTCGCGCTCGACCCACCCGGCCATCTCCTGGAGCATCTGCCGGTCCCGGCCGCTGAGCTCCCGCGGGTCGGTGGCGAACAGGCACAGGGTGCCCACCGCCTCCCCGCCGGGGGCGTGGACGGGCTGGCCCGCGTAGAAGCGGATGCGCTCGTCGCCGACGACGAAGCGGTTGGCGCGGAAGCGGGGGTCGACGGTGGTGTCGGGCACCACCAGCGTCCCGGGGGAGCGCACGGTGTGGCGGCACATGGAGTCGCCCGGGGGGATGCTCTCCAGCCCGTCGAGGCCGACCTCGGCCTTGGTCCACTGCCGGTCGGCGTCGATGAGGTTGATCGCGGCCATCGGCACGTCGAAGACCTGCTGGGCCAGGCGCACGATCCGGTTGTAGCGCTCCTCCCGCGGGGTGTCCAGCACCTGGAGGGCGTGCAGCGCCTCCACCCGGGCGTCCTCGGCGCGCTCCACAGCATCGATCGACATGCATCCACCCTACGGTGCCCGGCCGCCGCCCACGGACGGCCGGCCCGTGCCGGCGCCGGTCAGCCCTCGCAGTCGGTGCAGTACTTGTTGCCGTTCTCCTCGCGGGCGAGCTGGCTGCGGTGGTGGACCAGGAAGCAGGACATGCAGGTGAACTCGTCCTCCCGCTCGGGCACGACCTGGATGAGCAGCTCCTCGTGGGAGAGGTCCGCCCCGGGCAGGTCGATGCCCTCCGCGGTGTCGGCGTCGTCGACGTCGATCGCCGGGCTCTGGGCGGGCGCGCTGCGCTGCGCCTGGATCACCTCGAGCGACTCGCCGGCGTCGTCGTCGTCGGGGCCCGTGCGCGGGGCGTCGTAGTCGGTGGCCATGGGTTCTCGGCTCCTCGGAAGTGCGGTGGGACCGCTGCGCGCGAGAGGCGGCAGCGGGGTGTTCCCCCGACAACCCGGTGGGGCAGGGGCCTATTCCCGGCGCCGCCTGCGCGGTCCGGCGCGGAGGATCTCGCCACGACGCGTCACGACCCGTGACCGGCTCGCGCAGCGCCGGGGACCGGGCCTACGGTGGACTCTGCATTCGCATTCGCGCCTGCCCCCGGAGGTCGACCCCGTGCCCCGATGCACCGCCCCGCGCCCGTCCGTGCTCCGCGCCCCGGCGCCCCGCCGTCGGATCCGCGCCACCCTCGCCGTGCCGCTGGGCGCGGCGGTCCTGGCGCTCACCGGCTGCGCGGGCCCGGTCGGCGCGACCACCGCCGGCCCCCGGACGATCCCGCCCCGGCGACGGCGGCGCCCTCGGCCGCGCCCGTGCCGGCCGGGACCGCGGACCCGCCGGAACCCCCGGCGAGCGCGACGGCACCCGCCGCGTCCACGGGCGGCGGGCCCGCCACGGCGGCCGCCGCCCTGGAGACGCTCGCCGTGAAGGGCCGGGCGCCGAGGACCGGCTACGACCGGGAGCAGTTCGGCCCGGCCTGGCAGGACGTGGACGGCAACGGCTGCGACACCCGCAACGACGTGCTCGCCCGGGACCTGGTCGACGTCGTGCACCGGGCCGGCAGCGACGGGTGCACGGTGCTCTCGGGCACCCTGCTCGATCCCTACACCGCCACCACGATCGACTTCGTGCGCGGGCCGGCCACCTCCTCCGACGTCCAGGTCGACCACGTCGTCGCGCTCTCCGACGCCTGGCAGAAGGGCGCCCGGCAGCTCGACGCCGGCACCCGGGCCCGCTTCGCCAACGACCCGCTCAACCTGCTCGCGGTCGACGGGCCCACGAACCAGGCCAAGGGCGACGGCGACGCCGCCACGTGGCTGCCGCCGAACCGGGCGTTCCGCTGCGACTACGTCGCGCGCCAGATCGCGGTGAAGGCCGGGTACGGGCTGTGGGTGACCGCCGCGGAGAAGGACGCGATGGGCCAGGTGCTGGGGGAGTGCCCCGGTCAGGTCGTGCCCGCGGACCCCGGGCCCGTGCCAGGGGCGGGGCCGGTGACCGGACCGGGGGCCGCGCCGGAGCCGACCGCGCCCGGGCCGGCCACCCCGTCCCCGGCCCCCACGGATCCGTACCCCAACTGCTCGGCGGTCTACGCCGACGGGCTCTCGCACCTCACGCCGGCGCATCCCCGCTGGCAGCCGCGCCTGGACGGCAACGGCGACGGGGTCGGCTGCGAGAACCCGTGAGCGTCCCGCGGCTCCTCCGCTGCGCCCCGGGACGGCCCGGGCACGACGAGGAGGCCCCGCCCGCCCACGGCGGGCAGGGCCTCGTGCCGTGCCCGGGCTGGGGCGCTCAGCGGGTGCGGGCGGCCTCGAGCGCCTCGGCCTCGGCGCCGCCGACCGCCTCGCCGCGGGCCACCATCCCGGCGGTCTCCGACAGCGGGATCTGCCGCAGGAACAGCGCGAGCAGGAACGCGAGGAGCATGAAGGGGATGAGGTACCAGAACACGGGGGCGAGGGAGTCGGCGTACGCCGCGACGATGCCGTCCCGGACGGGATCGGGCAGCTGCGCGAGCGTCTGCGGGTCGAGGGTCGCGGTGGCCTGCCCGGCCTGGTCCGCGGTGGCCCCGGCGCCGGCGAACACCTCGGTGAGCTGCTCCGCGAGGTTGTTGGTGAACATCGCCCCGAAGATGGCCACGCCCAGGGCGGCCCCCACCTCCCGGAAGTAGTTGTTGGTGCTCGTGGCCGTGCCCACCATGGAGGGGTCCACGGCGTTCTGCACCACGAGGACGATGACCTGCATGATCAGGCCGAGGCCGGCGCCGAGGACGAGCAGGTAGGCGCAGATCAGCCAGATCGGCGTGTCGGCTGCGAGCGTGGTCATGGCCAGCATCGCGGCCGCCGTGACGAGGGTGCCGGCCATCGGGTAGCCCTTGTACCGGCCGGTGCGGGAGATGCGGATGCCCGACCAGATGGAGGTGCCCATGAGCCCCGCCATCATGGGCAGCATGAGCAGCCCGGACTCCGCGGCCGAGGTCCCGGAGGACATCTGCAGGAACGTCGGCACGAAGGCGATGGCGGCGAACATGCCCAGGCCCAGCGTGAGCCCGATCGCGGTCGCGTTGACGAAGACCGGGTTGCGGAACAGGGCGAGCGGGATGATGGGGTCCTCCGCGCGCGCCTCGGTCCACACGAACAGGCCCGCCGCGACGACCGTGCCGGCGGCCCACGCCCACGTGGCGGGGGAGTCCCAGCCGCGCTCGGCGTCGCCGCCGAACTCCGTGAAGAAGATCAGGCACGTGGTGGCCGCGGACAGCAGCACCACGCCGGCGACGTCGATCCGCCGGGTGGCGCGCTTGTGGGGCAGGGTCAGGGTGAACCAGGCGATGGCGAAGGCGGCGATCCCGACCGGGATGTTGATGTAGAACGCCCACTGCCAGGTGAGGTGGTCCACGAAGTAGCCGCCCAGCAGCGGCCCGGCGACGGCGGAGAGGCCGAAGATGCCGCCGAGGGGGCCCATGTACTTGCCGCGCTCGGAGGCCGGCACGATGTCCGCGACGATCGCCTGGGAGAGGATCATCAGGCCGCCGCCGCCGAGGCCCTGCATCGCGCGGAACGCGACGAAGCCCCAGAAGCCCGTGGCGAGGGCGCAGCCGACCGAGGCGACGGTGAACAGGGCGATGGCGACGAGGAAGAGGGTGCGCCGGCCCAGCACGTCGCCGAACTTGCCGTAGACGGGCATCACGATGGTGGTCGCGAGCAGGTAGGCGGTGGTGATCCAGGCCTGGTGCTCCACGCCGCCCAGCTCGCCGACGATGGTCGGCATGGCGGTCGAGACGATGGTCTGGTCGAGGCTGGAGAGCAGCATCCCGGCGATGAGGGCCGAGAAGATGATCCAGATCCGCTTCCGGGTCAGCACCAGCAGCGGGCCGTCCGGGACGGCCGACGGCGGGGTCGTGGTCATGGGGTTCCTTCGGTGTCGGTGTCGGTGGGGGTGGCCGGGCCGGTGCCGGCGGGCGCGAGGAGCTCGGCGGCGAGGCCGACGTTGCGCTCCAGCAGGGCGGCGAACTCCTCGAGCGGCGGCGACTCGTCGGCGCCCGGGCGGCTCTCCAGGAGCTCGTGGACGGTGTGCCCCGCCAGGTGGGCGACGACGGCGGCGGCCACCCGCGGGAAGGGGGCCCCGGGCGGGCAGCCCTGCCGCCGGGCGATCAGCTCCGCCAGGCCCGCGACGTGGCGGTCCATGGACTCGGTCAGCCGCTGGAGCAGGGCGGGCTCCCGCCGCAGGACCTCCAGCAGCACCGACCGGTCGTGGGGGGCGTCCATGACGCGGAAGGACCGCACGACGAGCTCCTTCAGGGCCTCCAGCAGGCCCGGCCCGTCCGAGGACCGGCCGCCGGCCACGAACTCCTCGGCGTAGGCCGCGAGCGGGTCCCGCGCCGGGGTGCCCAGCACGGCGTCGTCCTTCGAGGCGAAGTAGTTGAAGAAGGTCCTCCGGGAGATGCCGACCTCCGCGCAGAGCTCGTCCACGGTGAACCCGCCCAGCCCGCGCTCGGCCGTGAGCCGGCGCGCGTGCACGATGAGCGACCGGCGCGTGCGCCGCATCCGCTGCTCGCGTGCCCCGTCGGTCACCGGGAGTTCCTGCCGCAGACCATTAATTGCACTCTCGGCATCATAGTGCAAAAAGTCGGTGCGGTGCGTCAGGTGCGGTGCCGGGCGGCGGTTCGTAGGCTGGCAGCGGTGCCGGCACGACCGAGGAGGCTGACCATGGGCGCGGACACGGGCACGGACACGGGCACGGACGACCCCGGCGGTGTGGAGCTGATCGGGCTGCACGGGCGCAAGCAGGCGGGCAAGGACACGTGCGGGGCCCGGCTCGTGGCGGCCCACGGCTACTCGCGGGTGGCGTTCGCCGATCCGCTGCGGCTGTTCCTCACGAAGCTGGACCCGCTCGTCGGCCGGCGCGGGGACGCCCTCCTGCGCCTGTCCACGGTGCTGGCCGAGGTCGGCGGGGACTGGGACCGGCTCAAGGACGAGGAGCGCGACCCGGTGCACCGGGAGATCCGGGTCCTGCTCCAGCGCGTGGGCAACGAGGCGGGCAAGGCGGTCTTCGGGGAGACGGTGTGGGCGCAGCGCGGTCTGGCGGCCGCCCGCCGGCTGGGCGGACGGGTCGTGTTCACGGACGTGCGCTTCGACGTCGAGGCCGAGGCCGTCGTGGCCGCGGGCGGGCGGGTGGTGCACGTGGTGCGCCCGGGGGCCGGGGGGAGCGCCGACCCGCACGCCTCCGAGGCCGGCATCGACCCGCGGTGGATCACAACCACGATCGTCAACGACGGGACGATCGAGCAGCTGGAGCAGAAGGTGGACGCCCTGGTGCTCAGCCTGCGCGGCCGCTGAGGCCGGCGAGCCGGGCGCTGCGCTCCCAGAGGGCGTCCACCAGGGCGTCGTCGCCGGCGCGGGGATTGGTGCGGGCCGACCGGCGCTTCTCGTAGTACGCCCCCGACGCCCAGTCCCGCCCGGGGGTGCCTTCGGCGAGCCAGACGAGCGTGTCCGCGCCCTGCTCCGGGGTGATCATCAGGCGCCGCCCCAGCCGGGTGCGGTAGAGCAGGCCCAGGGCCGTGGTCGTGGAGGAGGCGAAGTTGGTGGCCACACCGCCGGGGTGGAACGCCGCGGCGGCCAGCCCGCGGTCCCCGTGGTGGCGCTCGAGCCCGCGCGTGAACAGGACGTTGGCGAGCTTGGAGTCGCCGTAGGCCCGGTGCGGGGACCACGCCCGGCGGCCGCCCGGGCCGCCGAACCCGTCCAGCTCGTCCATGCCCCGGAGGTCCAGGCGCCCGATCCGGGCGGCGATGCTCGACGTGTTCACCACCGCGCCGGTGCCCGCCCGCAGCGGCTCCAGCAGCAGGTGGGTGAGCAGGAACGGCGCCAGGTGGTTGACCTGGAAGGTCCGCTCGAGCCCGTCCGCGGTGCGCTCGGGCCGGTCGAAGAGGCCGCCCGCGTTGTTGACGAGCACGTCGATGCGCGGCAGGGCCGAGCGCAGCTGGGCGCCCAGCCCGCGCACCTCGTCCAGGCGCGCGAAGTCCGCCGAGAAGTGCCGCGCCCCCAGCGGGCGGGCGACCGCGGCGGTCTTGGCGGGCGAGCGGCCGACGACGACGACCTCGTGGCCCCGCCGCGCGAGCTCCCGGACGGCGGCGGCCCCGATGCCGTCGCTGGCGCCGGTGACGACGATGGTGCGCGGCTCGGTGCTGGGCTCCATGGGGCTCCTCCTGGGCGGGGTGGTGCGGGGCGGGCCGCGGGTGCGTCCCGCCGCTCAGGCTACCCACCGTCCGGCGCCCGGGGAACGGGCGGCGCGGTCGGCACCCGGGAGCTCCCGCCGGTGCCGGCGTGATCGGAATAACGTCGGGCGCCGCCGGGTTGCGGCGGACATGACGGACAGCACCCCGGCCGGCACCCGAGCAGTGCCCGGCACCATCGACCTCCAGGACCTCGGCACGGTCCACCGCCTCGGCTTCGGCGCCATGCGCATCGTCGGCGAGGGCGTGTGGGGCGAGCCCGCCGACCGCGCCAACGCCGTGCGGGTGGTGCGCCGCGCCGTGGAGCTGGGCGTCGACTTCGTCGACACCGCCGACGCGTACGGCCCCGACGTCAGCGAGCAGATCATCGCCGAGGCCCTGCACCCCTACCCCGAGGGCGTCCGGATCGCGACCAAGGTCGGCTTCGCCCGCACCGGTCCCCGCCGGTGGATCCCGCTGGGCCGGCCCGAGTACCTGCGCCAGCAGGCCGAGCTGAGCCTGCGGAAGCTGCGGGTCGAGGCCCTCGACCTGCTCCAGCTGCACCGGATCGACCCCACCGTCCCCGCGGAGGAACAGTTCGCCGTCCTGCGCGCGCTGCAGGAGGAGGGCAAGGTGCGGGCGCTCGGGCTCTCCGAGGTGGGCGTGGACCAGATCCGGGCGGCCCAGGAGCACTTCACCGTCGCCACCGTGCAGAACCGCTACAACCTCACCGACCGCAGCTCGCAGGACGTCCTCGAGCACTGCGCCGAGCACGGCATCGGGTTCATCCCGTGGGCGCCCATCTCCGCCGGCGAGCTCGCCCGCCCCGGCGGTCCCGTGGACCGGGCCGCCGAGCGCCTCGGCGCCACGGCCTCGCAGGTCGCCCTCGCCTGGCTGCTGCACCACTCCCCGGTGATCATGCCCATCCCCGGCACGGCGTCCCTGGAGCACCTCGAGGAGAACATGGGCGCCGACCGGCTCCAGCTCGACGACGCCACCTACGCGGAGCTCACCGCCGCCGCCTGACGCCGCCGCACCGGCCCGCCCCGTCCACGACCCCTGCAAGGAGCACTCCCATGGCACACGTCCTCATGATCGTCTCCGCCGCCGACTCCCTCACCATGCGCGACGGCACCGAGCACCCCACCGGCTTCTGGGCCGAGGAGCTGGTCGTCGCCCACCGCGTCCTGCGCGAGGCCGGCCACGACGTCGACATCGCCACCCCCGGCGGCGTCGCCCCCACCGTGGACCGGGCGAGCTTCGCCCCGGAGATGACCGGCGGCCAGGAGCGGGCCGACGAGTTCCGCGCCTACCTCCAGCGGATCGACGCGGAGCTGGCCGTCCCCCTCGTGCTCGGCGACGTGGACGGCGGCCACTACGACGCCCTCGTGCTGCCCGGCGGCCACGGGCCCATGGCCGATCTCCACCAGGACGCCGACCTCGGGCGCCTGCTGGCCGAGGCGGACCGGGCGGGCCGGATCGTCGCGCCCTTCTGCCACGGTCCCGCCGGGCTGCTCAGCGCCGTGGACGAGGACGGGGCGTTCGTCTTCACCGGCCGCCGGATGACCGTGTTCACCAACGAGGAGGAGCTCGGCGGCGGCACCGGCGAGAACACCCCCTGGTTCGTCGAGACCGCGCTGCGCGAGCAGGGCGCCGTCGTGGAGACCGGCCCCGCCTGGTCCAGCCACGTCGTGCGCGACGCCAACCTCGTCAGCGGCCAGAACCCGCAGTCCAGCCAGGCCGTCGCCGAGGTCGTCGCCGAGGCCCTCGCGGAGCAGTCCCCGGCTTGACCGCCGTCCCGGCGCGGGCGCATGATCGGGACACCACCATCAGTGCCCTTATCAAGAGCCCACGCCGCGAAGGACCCCCGCCCATGGCCCTGCCCCCGCTCGCCGACGCCCACTACGTCCTGCCGCTGAAGTGGAGCGACGACGCGGCCCTGGACGAGCTGGCCCGCTACCTCGCCGAGGTCGTGCAGTGGGTGCCGGTCACGGTCGTCGACGGGTCCGCCGGCGAGCTCTTCGCCGCCCACCGCCGCGCCCTCCCGGACGCGGTGCAGCTCCTGCGCCCCGAGCCGTGGCCCGGGGCCAACGGCAAGGTGGCGGGGGTCATGACCGGGGTGCGGCGGGTGGCGCAGGAGCGGATCGTCCTCGCCGACGACGACGTGCGCTACACCCGGGAGGCCCTCCAGCGGGTGGTCGGGCTGCTGGGGCGGGCGGAGCTGGTCCGCCCGCAGAACTACTTCCTGGAGCTGCCCTGGCACGCCCGCTGGGACACCGCCCGCACCCTGTTCAACCGCGCCCTCGGCGCCGACTACCCCGGGACCCTCGGCGTGCGCCGCTCGGCGCTGCTGGGGGCGGGCGGCTACGACGGCGACGTGCTGTTCGAGAACCTCGAGCTGATCCGCACGATCACCGCCGCGGGGGGCCGGGAGGTGCGGGCCCCCGACCTGTACGTCGGCCGGATCCCGCCGAGCGCCGCCCACTTCCTCGGCCAGCGGGTGCGGCAGGCCTACGACGACTTCGCCCAGCCCGGGCGCCTGGCCGCCGAGCTGTCCCTGCTGCCCCTCCTCGGCTGGGCCGCGCGCCGGCCGGCCCGCCTCGCCGCCCTGGGGGTGCTGGCGTGCGGGGTCGCGGAGGCCGGGCGCCGCCGCGCGGGCGGACGGGCGGTCTTCCCCGCCGGCACCGTGGCGTGGGCGCCCGTGTGGCTCCTCGAGCGCGCCGTGTGCGTGTGGGCGGCCGTGGGAGCGCGGCTGCGCGGCGGCGTGCCCTACGCGGGGGCCCGCCTGCGCACGGCCGGGCACTCCAGGGCGGCCCTGCGCCGCCGGCTGCGCGGGCGCCCCGGCCCCGCCGACGACGCGGCGGCGGCCGCCCTCGTCCCGCTCCCACCGACCCACTGACCACCGAGGAGTCCCATGTTCACCTCCGGAGTCGCCGACGGCGTCCACCTCATCACCCACGCCCACGTCAACTGCTACCTGGTCGAGGACGAGGACGGCCTGACCCTCGTGGACGCGGGACTGCCCAGCATGTGGCCCATGCTCCTGGCCGGGCTCGAGGAGCTCGGCCGGCGGCCCGAGGACGTCAAGGCGCTCGTGCTCACCCACGGGCACTTCGACCACGTGGGCTTCGCCCGCCGCGCGCAGGACGAGTGGGGGCTGCCCGTGCTCGGCCACCCCGCCGACGCGCGGCTGGCCGCCCACCCGTACCGCTACCGGCCCCAGCGCAACCGCTTCCTCTACCCGCTGGGCCACCCGCGCTCCCTGCCGCTGCTCGGCCGGATGGCGCTCGCCGGAGCGCTGAGCGTCAAGGGCGTGCGCGTGCTCCGTCCGCTGGAGACCGGCAGCCCCCTGCCGGTGCCGGGCCGGCCCGTCGTCGTGCACACCCCCGGTCACACCGACGGGCACTGCGTGCTCGACCTGCCCGGCCGGGGCACCGTCCTCAGCGGGGACGCGCTGGTCACCCTCGACCCGTACACCGGCCGGCGGGGCCCGCAGATCGTCGCCTCGGCCGCGACCAGCGACACGGCCACGGCCCTGGCCTCCCTCGACGCGGTCGCCGCCACGGGCGCCCGCACGGTCCTGCCCGGCCACGGCGAGCCCTGGGCCGAGGGCGCCGAGGCCGCGGTGCGCCACGCCCTCGCCGTCGGCGCCCACTGACCGCACGCCCGGAGCCGGTGCCCCGACCCGAGGCCGTGGCCCGGTGCTGCCGGGCACGCGCAGGGGCCCGGGACGGCGGTCGCCGTCCCGGGCCCCTGCGCGCCTGCGGGGACACTCCCCGGCGGGGCGTCCGGCCGGGCGCTACTCCTTCTTGAGCTTGTCCTGGAGGGTGCCGGCGGCCTTCTCGACGGCGTTGGGGACCTCGGTGGTGCCGTAGAAGCGGGCGTCCGGGTGCGTGGGAGGGGGCATGGGCACGCCGGCCATGGGCTCCGCCTTGTAGCCGAAGGTGCCCTTGCCGTCCGGGGTGGGGCCGGAGGCCCACGAGCCGTCCGCGGCGGCCGCGCCGTCCGAGAAGTTGTAGTAGTCGTAGGAGAACTCCGTGGCCTCCTTCGACTGCGGGAAGTTCGACGGCACCGGCATCTGCTCCAGCCCGTCCTCCTGCAGCTCCTTGACCGCAGCCATCCACTGGTTCTGGTGCATGGTGTCGCGGGCCAGCAGGAACGAGAGCATGTCCCGGATCCCGTGGTCGTCGGTCATGTGGTAGAGCCGGGCCACCTGCAGGCGGCCCTGCATCTCGGCGTTGACGTTGGCCGTCATGTCGGCCAGGAGGTTGCCGCTGGCGGTGACGAAGGACCCCTGCCACGGGTTGCCCATGGAGTCGACCGGCCGCGCGCCGGCCCCGGCGACGATGGCGTGCTGGAGGTCCGTCCCGCCGATCACGGCGGCCACGGCCGGGTCGCCCTGCACGGCCTCGTCGGTGATGCCCAGCGGGGCCTTCTCGAGCAGCTGCGCGACCATCGTGGCGAGCATCTCGATGTGGCCGAACTCCTCGGCCGCCGTGCCGAAGAGCAGGTCACGGTACTTGCCGGGGATGTGGGCGTTCCAGGCCTGGAAGCTGTACTGCATGGCGACGGTGATCTCGCCGTACTGCCCGCCGATCACCTCCTGCAGCTTGCGCGCGTAGACCGCGTCCGGGGCCTCGGGGGTGGCGTTGTACTGGAGCTTCTGCTGGTGGAAGAACATGCTTGCCTCCGTCGTCGACTGCAGTGGGGATGCGGCGGGCCGCGGATGTCCGCGTCGCACCGTCGCAGGTAAGGCCACCCTAAACGCCGCGGGGGCCATAAGGGAAGTGTGCTGACGAAAGGGGCCGAGCCAGGTAGGCTGGCGGCTCCCGACCGGCGGCGCCCGTGCGCCGCCCCGGCGTGCCGCCACCCGACCGCGACGCCGCCCGACCACGACGCCCCGGAGGTCCCCCCGTGAAGCAGCTCTCCCTCGCCGCCCCCGGCGGTCTTGACCGCCTCGTCCTGCAGGACGTCCCCGCCCCCGGGGACCCGGGACCGGGGGAGGTCCGCGTGCGGGTCCGCGCCAGCTCGCTGAACTTCCACGACTACCTCGTCGTCAGCGGCGGCTCGCCCGCCGAGGACGGCCGGATCCCCCTGGCCGACGGCGCGGGCGTCGAGGCCGTGGGGGAGGGCGTCGAGGAGCTCGCGCCGGGCGACGCCGTGGTCTCCTGCTTCTTCCCGCTGTGGCAGGACGGCCCGCCCGCGGTCGGCGACTTCCGCAGCGTGCCCGGCGACGGGCTCGACGGCTACGCGCGGGAGGTCGTCGTGCGGCCCGCCACCTGGTTCACGCGGGCCCCGGCGGGGTGGACCCACGCCGAGGCCGCCACCATCACGACCGCCGGCCTCACGGCCTGGCGCGCGCTCGTCGTCGACGGCGGGCTCCGGGCGGGGGACGTCGTCCTCGCCCTCGGCACGGGCGGGGTCTCGGTCTACGCCGTGCAGCTGGCCAAGCTCATGGGCGCCACCGTGATCGCGACGTCGTCCTCCGACGAGAAGCTCGAGCGTCTGCGCGCCCTGGGCGCCGACCACACGATCAACTACCGGCAGGACCCGCAGTGGGGCCGCACCGTCCTGGAGCTCACGGGCGGACGCGGTGCGGACCACGTCATCGAGGTGGGCGGCGCCGGGACGCTGCCGCAGTCGATCCGGGCCGTGCGGATCGGCGGGCACATCTCCCTCATCGGCGTGCTCGCCGGCGGATCCGGCGAGGTCCCCACCGCCCTGCTCATGGCGCGGCAGGCCCGGCTGCAGGGGCTGATCGTGGGCAGCCGCCGCGAGCAGGAGGACTTCGTGCGGGCGCTCGAGGCGACCGGGCTGCGGCCCGTGATCGACCGCAGCTTCGGCCTCGCCCAGGCCGCCGAGGCGTTCCGCCACCAGGAGTCCGGCCGCCACTTCGGCAAGATCTGCCTGGAGTACTGAGGCCCCCGTGCCCCGGCGCTCCCCGGACCCCCGCGCCTGCCCGGCCGCGTCGCCGTGCTGGCCGGGACCGTCCTCCTCGCCCTGTCCCTGCGCCTGGCCGCCCTGACCTCCGCGCACACCATGTGCTGCGGGATCGGCACCCCCGCCACCCCCTTCCTGGCCGTGCCCCCGGCCCGGACCGCGGGGTGGCGGCTCTCGATCGGCGTCCGGGCCGCGGTCGGCCCCGTCGCCGTCGCGCCCTGGCCGGTGGTGCTCGCCGGCACCCGCAGGGACGGGGCCCGGAGGGCGGGCAGCGGCCGGGGCGCCTACCCGATGGCCCGGCCGCTCACCAACCCGCGCACCCGCACCACGGCCGGCTCCGCGGCGCTCTCCGCCGTCGCCCGGGGCGTGGGCTACGCCTCCGCGTCGGCCGGGCCCCTCGGGTTCGGGCTCGTCCTGGCGCTGACGGGCAGCTGGGCCGGCGCATTCGTGCTGCTGGGCTGCCTGCTCGTGGCCCTGGCGGCCGGCGTCGTCGCCGGGCGCCCCCGCCACCTCGAGGACGCCCCGGCGCCCCCGCGGCCGGTGCCCGCGGGCCCGTGGCGCTAGGCTGGGAGGGCCCGCCCCCGGGAAGGAGACCCATGCCCGTCCACGCCACCCGCCCCGCGCGGTCCCGGGGCGCGCTGCGGCTGGGCCTCGCCGCGGCGGCGGCCGCCGGCCTCGCCGGCTGCGGGCCCGACCCCGGCACGCCCGAGGGCGTGACCGAGGCGTTCGTCGAGGCGATGGCCGAGCGGGACTGGGAGGGCGCCTGCGCGCTGCTCTCCCACGACCTCGTCCACCGCAGCACGGACGGCAACTCGCAGTACTGCCCGCGCTACCTCGAGCAGTGGCACGAGGACACCTCCGGCTACCGGACGCTGGTCGTGCAGGACGGGGCCACGGCCACCCCGGAGGGCCACGAGCTGCTGGTGGCCCCCGAGGACGCCCCGGACCGGACCGAGACGGTCACCGTCGTGGAGGAGTCGGGCCGGCTCCTGCTGCGGGACTACCCCGGCCGGGACACCGCCACCCGCTGACCCCCAGGCACCAGGAAGGACCCCATGACCGACTCCCAGCCCACCCCCGTGCCGGCACCCGCCGCCTCGTCGCCGGAGGGCGAGACCGTCGAGATCTGCCGCAACCTCATCCGGATCGACACGTCCAACTTCGGCAGCGGCGACGCCCGCGGGGAGCGGCGCGCGGCCGAGTACGTCGCCGGGCTGATCGACGAGGTCGGGCTCACGCCCACGCTGCTCGAGTCCGCCCCCGGGCGCGCCAACGTCTTCGCCCGGCTCGAGGGCACCGACCCGTCCGCCGACGCCCTGCTCGTGCACGGGCACCTCGACGTGGTCCCCGCGATCGCCGCGGACTGGTCCGTGGACCCCTTCGGCGGGGAGCTCGCGGACGGCATGATCTGGGGCCGCGGGGCCGTGGACATGAAGGACATGGACGCGATGATGATCTCGGTGCTGCGCCACATGGCCCGCACCGGCACCCGGCCCCGGCGCGACATCGTCTTCGGCTTCTTCGCCGACGAGGAGGCCGGGATGACCTACGGGTCCCGGTGGGTCACGGAGCACCACCGGGAGCTCTTCGACGGGGTCACGGACGCCATCAGCGAGGTCGGCGGCTACTCCGCGACCATCGGCGGGCGCCGCGCCTACCTGCTGCAGACGGCCGAGAAGGGCCTGATGTGGCTGCGCCTGCACGCCGAGGGCACCGCCGGGCACGGCTCCCAGATCAACGACGACAACCCCGTCACCCGCCTGTCCCGGGCGCTGGCCAACATCGGGGAGCACCGGTGGCCGGTCCAGCTGACGAAGACCACCCGCGCGTTCCTGGACTCGGTGACCGAGCTGACCGGTGTGGAGTTCGACCCGCAGAACCCGCAGCGGCTGCTGGCCGAGCTCGGCTCGGTGGCCCGCTTCGTGGGCGCGACCCTGCAGACCACGGCCAACCCGACGATGCTCGAGGCCGGGTACAAGGTCAACGTGGTCCCGGGCTCCGCCCAGGCGGGACTGGACGTGCGCTACCTGCCGGAGCAGCGGGAGCTCGTGCTGGACAAGCTCGCCGAGCTGGCCGGGGACGGGGTGCGCTTCGAGTTCGAGTCCGACGACATCGCCCTCGAGGTGCCGTTCTCCGGCAGCGTCGTGGACGCCATGGTGGACGCCCTGCACACCGAGGACCCGGAGGCCGTCGTGCTGCCGTACATGCTCTCCGGCGGCACCGACAACAAGTCCCTGGACCCGCTGGGGATCACCGGCTACGGGTTCGTGCCGCTGCGCCTGCCCGACGAGCTCGACTTCCCCGCCATGTTCCACGGCGTGGACGAGCGCGTGCCGACGGCGTCGCTGGAGTTCGGCTCGCGGGTCCTCCACCGCCTGCTCAGCTCGTACTGACCGTCCCGCCCCGCCCGACCCGCGCTCCCGGAAGGACCCCATGCCCAGCACGGACGCCCCGACGCCCGAGACCCTGCTGCCCGACGAGCTGCTCGCGGCGTTCCGCGAGCGCGCCGCCGGCTACGACCGGGACAACCGGTTCTTCGACGAGGACTTCGCGGAGCTGGTGCGCATCGGCTACCCGCTGATGCTCGTGCCGCGGGAGCACGGCGGCCTCGGGTTCACCCTGCAGCAGGCGGTCGCCGCGCAGCGGCGCCTGGCCTCGGCGGCCCCCGCCACGGCCCTGGGGATCAACATGCACCACGTGCTCGTGGGCGTGGCGCACACCCTGCGCCTGCGCGGGGACGGCCGCGCCGAGGGGATCTTCCGGCAGGCGGCGGCCGGGGAGATCTTCGCGTTCGGCATCTCCGAGGCCGGCAACGACGCGGTGCTCTTCGACGCGGCGACGACCGCCGTCGCCGAGGGGGAGGGCTACCGGGTGACGGGCACGAAGATCTTCACCTCGCTGTCCCCGGTGTGGACCCGGCTGATCGTCCACGCCCGGGACGACGCCGACGCCGGGGCGCCGCTCGTGTTCGGCTTCGTGGACCGGGACGCGGACGGGATCGAGGTCCTCGACGACTGGGACACCCTGGGCATGCGCGCCTCGCAGTCGCGCACCACGGTGCTGCGCTCGGTGCGGATGCGCCCCGAGCAGGTTCTCACCCGCACCCCCGCGGAGCCCAACCCCGATCCGGTGGTGTGGGGGATCTTCGGGTGCTTCGAGCTGCTCCTGGCCGCGGTCTACACGGGGATCGCGGACCGGGCGGTGGAGCTGGCGGCCGAGCTCGCCCGCACCCGCCGCTCCCGGGGCGCGGACGCCCCCCGGGCCGAGCACCCGGACGTGCGGTGGCAGATCGCGGAGGCCGCCATCCTGCGGGACGGGCTGGAGCTGCAGCTGCGGCAGCTCAGCGCGGACGTCGACGCCCTCGGCTCGGGACGCGCTCCGGAGCACGGGCCGCGCTGGTTCCTGCTCTTCTCCGGGGTCAAGCACCGGGCCACGGAGACGGCCCGGCAGGTGGTGGACCTGGCGCTGCGCACCGCCGGCGGCGCCCAGTACTCCCGCGGCCGGGAGCTGGAACGGCTCTACCGGGACGTGCTCGCCGGGATCTACCACCCCTCGGACAGCGAGTCCGTGCACGCGGCCGCCGCCAGGGCCCTGCTGGGCCCGGTCGGCGGCTGAGGGAGCGGCCCGGGCGCGCCCGGGCCGGGCGGGAGCGCTCAGATGGTGCGCTCGACCCGCATCACGCGGCGGCGCAGCCAGTACTTGCGCGCCCCGCTGTAGAGCAGGACGGACCGGGTGAGCTCCCACTTGCCGTACTCGGCGTGCTCGGTGAGCCGGGCGCGCGCCTCGCTGAGCCTCTCGTGCGGCGCGACGGTCAGCAGGAGGTACTCGTAGCGCTGGTCGGCGTCCCGCGCGAGGGCCGCCGAGCTGGTCCGGACTTGTTCTCTCATCGGTCCCCATTCTGCACGGAATAGCGATAACGTCTACTCCATGAGCCAAGATCCTCGTGCTGCGCTGCAGGCCCTCGTGAGTGCCCTCGAAGAACACCTGGCTGCGGCCTCCAACCGCCGGGGCGACGACGACCCCGCGGTCGACGGCGCCTACCTGGCGATCGCCGACGCATTCGACGCCTACGAGGAGGCGCTCTACGACGCCTACGACGAGGTCACCCCGCTGACCGTGTTCGCCGAGGAGGACGACGAGGACTCCGAGGACGAGGACTCCGACGACGAGGACGACCTCGGCCCGGACGACGAGGACGAGGACTCCGGTGAGGGCGCGGACGAGGATCTGCTCGAGGACAACGAGATGCTCGACGACGACCTCGTCGACGAGGAGGACTACGAGGACCTCGACGAGGGCGGTCAGTCCCGGTCCGCCCGCTGACCCGGCCCGGTCCGCCCGGGCCTGCCCGGGAGCGGCCCGCCCCGGCGGGCCGCTCCCGGCGTGTCCGGGCGGCGGGCGGCGGCGGTACCGTGCCGTAAGGTGGCCGGGTGAACTGGATCGAAGCAATCATTCTCGGCCTCGTGCAGGGCCTCACCGAGTTCCTGCCGGTCTCCTCCTCGGCGCACCTGCGCATCGCGGGCGAGTTCCTCCCCCACGGCGCCGACCCCGGGGCCGCGTTCACCGCCATCACCCAGCTGGGCACCGAGACGGCCGTGATCATCTACTTCTGGCGCGACATCGCCCGGATCATCGGGCACTGGGCCCTGTCCCTGGTGGGGCGGGTGGACCGCTCGGACCCCGACGCCCGGATGGGCTGGCTGATCATCCTCGGCTCCCTGCCCATCGGCGTGCTCGGGCTGCTGCTCGAGGACTGGATCGACACCGAGTTCCGCTCCCTGTGGATCACCGCCACGATGCTCGTGGTCTTCGGCGTGATCCTCGCCGCCGCGGACCGGGTGGGCCGGCAGGTGCGCCACCTCGACGAGCTCACCGTCCGCCACGGCGTGCTCTTCGGCCTCGCCCAGGCGCTGGCCCTGATCCCGGGCGTCTCCCGCTCGGGCGGGACGATCACCGCCGGGCTGCTCATGGGCTACACCCGGGAGGCCGCGGCCCGCTACGCGTTCCTGCTCGCCATCCCGGCCGTGTTCGCCTCGGGGCTGTACAAGCTCGCCCAGACGCTGGGGGAGCCCCAGGCGGGCCCCTACGGGACGGCCGAGACGCTCGTGGCCACCGGCATCGCCTTCGGCGTGGCCTACGTGATCATCGGCTGGTTCATGCACTACATCTCCAACCGCAGCTACACGGTCTTCGTCTGGTACCGGATCGCGCTGGGCCTGGCGATCTTCGTGCTCCTGGGGCTCGGCCTGATCAGCGCCTGACCGCCGCAGCCTCCACCGCACGCTCCACCGCAGCCCCCGCCGGGAGCTCCGTCCGGGCCCCCGCCGAGGGCCCGGACCGGGACCCCTCGCGGGGGCCGGTAGGTTAAGGGGGGCCCCGCGCCCCGATCCTCCCGTTCCCGAACCCTTCCGAGGTGAGCATGAAAGCCTGGTCCGCCCGACCCGTCCCCGACCTCCCCGGCGAGGCCCCCCTGCCGGTGGTGCAGGACACCCGGCTGCGGCGTCGCGCGGAGCTGCCCCGGCAGGAGCGCGCGAGCCTCTACGTCTGCGGGATCACCCCGTACGACGCCACCCACATGGGCCACGCCGCCACCTACGTGGCCTTCGACGTGCTGCACCGCGCCTGGCTCGACGCCGGCACGCCCGTGGACTACGTCCAGAACGTCACCGACGTGGACGACCCCCTGCTCGAGCGGGCCGAGGCCACGGGCGTGGACTGGCGCGAGCTGGCCGCCGAGCAGACCGAGCTGTTCCGCGCGGACATGAGCGCCCTCAACGTCCTCCCGCCCCAGCACTACGTGGGCGCCACCGAGGCCGTCGGCTGGATCGTCCCCGCCGTCGAGCAGCTGCTCGGCCGCGGCCTCGCCTACCGCGTGCCCGGAGCGGACGGGGAGCCCGACGGCGACGTCTACTTCGACGTCGAGGCCGCCGGCGCCCTAGACGACGACGCCGCGTGGGTGCTCGGGGACGTCTCCCACCTCACCCCGGAGCAGATGCTGCCGGTCTTCGCCGAGCGCGGCGGGGACCCGGAGCGCCCCGGCAAGCGGCACCCGCTGGACCCCCTGCTGTGGCGCGTCGAGCGCCCGGGCGAGCCCGCGTGGGACGGGGCGTCCCTCGGGCCCGGCCGGCCGGGGTGGCACATCGAGTGCGCCCTGATCGCGCTGGAGCACCTGCCCGCGCCCTTCACCGTGCAGGGCGGGGGCTCCGACCTCGTCTTCCCGCACCACGAGATGGGCGCCGGGCACTGCTCGGCCCTGACCGGCCGGCCCATGGCCGAGCACTTCCTGCACACCGGCATGGTCGGTCTCGACGGGGAGAAGATGTCGAAGTCGAAGGGCAACCTGGTGCTCGTCTCGAGGCTGCGCGCGCAGGGCGTGGAGCCCGCGGCGGTGCGCACCGCGATCCTCGCCCACCGCTACTCCGACGACTGGTCGTGGACCGACCTGGGCCTGGCCGCGGCCGTGGCCCGCCTCGACGCCTGGCGCCGCGCCCTCGCCGTCACCCCGGCCGGCACCGCCGCCCCGCTGCTGGCGACCGTGCGCGCCGCCCTGGCCGACGACCTCGACGCCCCCGCCGCGCTCACGGCCCTCGACGACTGGGCCGCCGGCGCCCTGACCGCCGGCAGCGCCGCCGAGTGCTCCCCCGCGGACGCCCAGCTGGTGCGGGAGCTCGTGGAGGCCCGGCTCGGCGTCGTGCTCTGACCCGGTCCGGCCCGCCCGCGCCGAGGGGCGGCACCCGGATCGGGTGCCGCCCCTCGGCGCGGGCGCCCCGGACCGGGGCGCCCGCTCACTTGTCGTCGCGGCGGCGGCGCAGGTAGCGCTCGAACTCCTTGGCGATCGCGTCCCCCGTGGCCTCGGGCAGGTCGGTGGTGTCCTTGGCCTCCTCGAGCTGCTGGACGTAGGCGGCGATCTCCGGGTCGTCGGCGGCGAGCTCGTTGACCCCGCGCTCCCACGCCTCGGCGTCCTCGGCGATCACGTCGAGCGGGAGGGTGACGCTCAGCAGCTCCTCGAGCTCGCGCAGCAGGGCCAGCTCGGCCTTGGGGGAGGGCGACTGCGCGACGTAGTGGGGCACGGCCGCCCACAGGCTCACCGTGGGGAACCCGCCGAGGGAGGCCATGTGGGAGAGCACCCCGACGATGCCCGTGGGGCCCTCGTACTGGGAGGAGTCGATGTTCAGCTCCTCCTGCAGCTCCGCGGTGTCCGAGGTCTTGGTCACCGGGATGGGCCGGGTGTGCGGGACGTCGGCGAGCAGCGCGCCGACCATGACCACGAAGTCCACGTCGAGCAGGGTCGCCTGCTCGAGCAGCTCCGCGGTGAAGGAGCGCCACCGGTAGGACGGCTCCCACCCGTGGAGCAGCACCAGGTCCAGGTTCGTCCCGGGCACGGAGGCGGTCGACAGCCGGGTGGTGGGCCACGCGATCTTCGCCTCCCCGGTCGCCGAGCGGCGCACCACGGGGCGGGAGAACTGGTAGTCGTAGTAGTCGTCCGAGGTGACCTCGAAGACGTCCTTGGCGCCGAAGTGCTCGGCCAGGAACTGCACGGCGTCCGTGGCGGCGTCCCCGGCGTCGTTCCAGCCCTCGAACGCGGCCACGAGCACGGTCACGCGCTCCGGGTCGCCGCTCTCGCGGACGACGCCGAAGGGCCCGGGCTGGGGTGCGGGGGACGCCCCGTCGTCGAAGTTGCTCACGCTCCCACCCTACGCTCAGCGCCCCCCACGGCAAGAGGCTCCCGCGGGCGGGCCGGGCGTGTTGCGGACACTACGATGGGGCCATGCCCCGTCCCGAGCCCGCCCCCGCCCTGCGTCCCCGCCCCGCCGCCGTGCTGCCCTCGGCCGTGCTGTTCGACATGGACGGCACGCTCGTGGACACCGAGCCCTACTGGTTCGAGGCCGAGATCGAGCTGGTCACCGCCCACGGCGGGACGTGGACCGAGGCCGACTCCCGGGGCACGGTGGGCTGGGGCCTCGAGGACGCCGCGGCCGTGATGCAGCGCGCCGGGGCCCGGCTGGGGATCCGCGAGATCGTCGACCGGCTGCTCGCCGACGTGGCCGGGCGTGCCCGCGCGCGGATGGTCTACCGGGACGGGGCGCCCGAGCTCGTCGCCGCCCTGCACGAGCGCGGCGTGCCCCTGGCGCTGGTCACCAGCAGCGAGGCGCCCCTGGCCGAGGTCGTGGTCGAGGCCTTCGGCGGGCCGGGCGTGTTCGACGTCGTCGTCACCGGGGACCTCGGCCACCCCGCCAAGCCCGCCCCGGACCCCTACCGCATCGCCGCGGCCCGCCTCGCCGAGCACGCGGGCCGGCCCCTGGACCCCGCCCGGATGCTCGCCGTGGAGGACTCCCGCACGGGCATCCGCTCGGCCACCGCCGCCGGCCTGTTCACCCTCGCCGTGCCCCACATGGTCCCCGTCGACGACGCCGGGGCGGACCTCGTGCTCCCGACCCTCGCCGGGCTCGGTCCCGAGGACCTCGGCCGGCTCGTGGCCGGGACGCCCGCATGAGCCCCCGGGAGCGCTCCGCGGGCATCTCCCTGGGCCGCATCGGCGGGGTGCCCGTCACCCTGGCGTGGTCGTGGTTCGTGATCGCCGCCGTCACCGTGGTCCTCTACACCCCCGTGCTGATGCGCGAGTACCCGCACCTGGGCGCGCTCAACTATGCGGCGTCCCTGGGCTTCGCCCTCACCCTCGCCCTGTCCGTGCTCCTGCACGAGCTCGCCCACGCCTGGACCGGCCGGGCCTTCGGCTGGCCCACCGGGCGGATCGTGCTGACCCTGCTCGGCGGGCACACCCACTTCGGGGACGTGCGCAACGCCCCGCTGGCCTCCGCCGTGGTCTCCCTCGCGGGCCCCGCCGTGAACCTCGCCCTCGGCCTCGCCGGGTGGGCGGCGCTGCGCACCGGGGACCCGGCGCCCACCCTGGGCTGGGTGCTGCTGGACCTCACCACGTGGGCGAACCTCATCGTGGGCGTGTTCAACGTCCTGCCGGGCCTGCCGCTCGACGGCGGGCGCGTGGTCGAGGCCGTCGTCTGGGCGCTCACCGGCCGGGAGTTCCTCGGCACCCTGGTCGCGGCGTGGGCCGGGCGGCTGCTCGCCGTGGGGCTCGTGGCCTGGACCGCGGTCACGGGGCTGTGGCAGCAGACCACCACGCTGCTGTTCGTCGTGCTCGTCGCCGCCTTCATGTGGCAGGGCGCCACCGCCTCGCTGCGGGCCGCGGCCGTCCTGGGGCGGGTGCGCGGGCTCAGCGCCGCCGCGCTCGCCGACCCCGCCGTGGCGGTGCCCGCCGGGGCCTCCCTCGAGCACACCGACCGGGTCGTGGCCGGCTGGCTCGCCGAGCGCGCGCCCGGCACGCCCGTGCCCCAGGTCGTCGCTCTCGGCCCGGCCCGCGAGGCCGTCGGGGTGCTCGCGCCGGCCGCCGCCAACGCCGTGCCCGCCGAACGCCGCGCGCAGACCCCCCTCACGGCCGTGCTGCACGGGCTGCCCGCGGACGCCGTGCTGGACGGCGGGCTGCAGGAGGAGGCGCTGCTGCGGGCCGTCGCCGGCAGCCGGCACCCCCGCTGGGTCGTCACCGGGGCCGACGGCACCCCCGTGGGGGTGCTGCGCACCGCGGCCCTCGAACGCCGCCTGGCCGGCTGAGCCCGGCCCACACCCCGGCGGCGGCCCGGACGCGGCGGTGGTCCAGCGGTGACACAATGGGGGTGACCGGTGCGGCCCTGCGCGGGACCGCACCCCGGGGAATCCCCCCGCCGGCACCCCGCAGACCGTCCCAGAGCACGCCAGGATCTCCCGTGAAAGTGAGCCGATGACCGGAACCGCTGACCAGACCGCCACCACGCCCGCCGCGCCCGCGGCCGCCCCGCGGGGGGCCGCCAACCGGCGGGGCCCCTTCCGCGCCGGGGAGCGCGTGCAGCTCACCGACGAGCGCGGGCGGATGAACACGGTGACGCTCGCGGTCGACGGCGAGTTCCACTCCCACCGCGGCGTGCTCCCGCACGCCGAGCTCATCGGCCGGCCCGAGGGGACCGTGGTGGAGAACTCCGCCGGCTTCCGCTACCAGGCGCTGCGCCCGCTGCTGAAGGACTTCGTGCTCTCCATGCCCCGCGGCGCCGCGGTGGTCTACCCCAAGGACGCGGGCCAGATCGTCACCATGGCCGACATCTTCCCGGGCGCCCGGGTGGTCGAGGCCGGGGTCGGCTCGGGCGCCCTGTCCATCTCCCTGCTGCGGGCCGTGGGCGACGCGGGGCACCTGCACTCGTTCGAGCGCCGGGCGGAGTTCGCGGACATCGCCCGCGGCAACGTCGAGACCATGTTCGGGGGCCCCCACCCGGCGTGGCAGATCACCATCGGGGACCTCGCCGAGGAGCTCGGTGCCCACGAGGAGCCCGGGTCCGTGGACCGCGTGGTCCTCGACATGCTCGCGCCCTGGGAGTGCCTCGACGCCGTGGCCACCGCCCTGACCCCGGGCGGGGTGGTCATGTGCTACGTCGCCACCGTCACCCAGCTCTCCCGCACCGCCGAGGCGATGCGCGCCGACGGCCGGTTCACCGAGCCCGAGGCCTCGGAGACGATGGTGCGCGGCTGGCACGTCGAGGGCCTCGCGGTGCGCCCCGACCACCGGATGGTCGCCCACACCGGCTTCCTCGTCTCCGCCCGCCGCCTCGCCGACGGCTCCGAGCGGCTGGCCCCCAAGCGCCGGGCCTCGAAGTCCGAGTTCAGCCAGGAGGACCTCGACGCCTGGACCCCCGTCTCCCTGGGCGAGCGGGACGTCTCCGACAAGAAGCTGCGCCGCGCGGCGCGCGACGCCCTGGGGCTCGCCGCGCGCGCGGCCACGGCCGGCCCCGGGGCGCCCGCTGGGACGGCGCCGGTGGACGGCACGAGCCCCGGGAGCACGGGACCGGAGGCCCCGGAGGAGGAGCGGCCGTGACGGAGACCCCCCGCCCGCAGACGGCCCCGGGCCCCGGCGCTCCCGCGGACCCGGAGGAGGCCCGCCGGGCGCTGGTCAACGCCCAGCGCCAGGTGAACATCCTGCGCGACCAGAAGCGCGGGCTCGACAAGCAGCTGGCCGCCGCCGGCACCCAGAACCAGAAGCTCGTCCGGCTGCTGGACGCCACCCGCACCGAGATCCGCCAGCTCAAGCGCGCCCTCGAGAACGACCTCGTCCCGCCCCTGAGCCAGGGCACCGTGCTGCAGGCCAACCCCGGCCGCGCCCCCGTGGGCGAGCCGACCGGGGCCGGGCCCGCCGTCACCGACCCCACCCTCGACGTCCTCGTCGCCGGGCGGAGGATGCGCGTGGCCGTCAGCCCGCTCGTGAGCTTCGGCGCGTGCGAGCCCGGCCGCCAGGTGCTCCTGGACCAGAACTACGTGGTCGGCGCCGTGCTCGACTACGAGCAGACCGGGGAGGTCGCGACCGTCAAGGAGATCGTCGACCACGACCGGGTGCTCACCGTGGGCCGCTCCGACGAGGAGCGCGTCCTGCTGCTGTCCGGGCTGCTGCGCCGGCACCGGCCCGAGATCGGGGACGCGGTCTCCATCGACCACCGCACCGGCTTCGCCCTCGAGCCCATCGAGCGCACCGACGTCGAGCAGCTCGTGCTCGAGGAGGTCCCCGCCGTCTCCTACGACGACATCGGCGGCCTGGGCCCCCAGATCGAGCAGATCCGCGACGCCGTCGAGCTGCCCTTCGTGCACCCGGACCTGTACCGCGAGCACGGCCTGACCCCGCCCAAGGGCATCCTCCTCTACGGCCCGCCCGGCAACGGCAAGACCCTCATCGCCAAGGCCGTCGCCCGCTCCCTCGCCGAGCGCGCCGCCGACCGGGCCGGGCGCGATCGGGCCCTGGGCTACTTCCTCAACATCAAGGGCCCCGAGCTGCTCGACAAGTACGTGGGGGAGACCGAGCGGCAGATCCGCTCCATCTTCCTGCGCGCCCGCGAGCAGGCCGCCAAGGGCATCCCCGTGGTCGTGTTCTTCGACGAGATGGACTCCCTGTTCCGCGTGCGCGGCTCCGGGCTGTCCTCCGACGTGGAGACCACCATCGTGCCCCAGCTGCTCACCGAGATCGACGGCGTGGAGCGGCTGGACAACGTGATCGTCATCGGCGCCACCAACCGCGAGGACATGATCGACCCGGCGGTGCTGCGCCCGGGCCGCCTCGACGTGAAGATCCGCATCGACCGCCCCGACGCCGAGGGGGCCCGGGAGATCCTCGGCCTCTACGTCACCGAGGCCCTGCCCCTGCGCCAGGCCGAGGTCGACGCCGCCGGCGGGCGCGCGGGCGCCGTCGCCGCCCTCGTGGACGCCGCCGTCACCCGGATGTACGAGCGCAGCCCGCAGACCCGGTTCCTGCACCTGAGCTACCGCGACGGCACGGAGGAGACCCTCTACTTCAGCGACTTCACCTCCGGGGCGGTCATCCGCAACGTCGTGGACCGGGCGAAGAAGCAGGCCATCAAGGACCTGCTCACCACCGGGGTGCGCGGGCTGTCCCGGGAGCACCTCGTGCGCGCCGTCGACGACGAGTTCCACGAGCAGCAGGACCTGCCCAACACCACCAACCCCGAGGACTGGGCCCGGATCTCGGGGCGCCGCGGGGACACGATCACGGACCTGCGCGTCGTCCTGCACCGCAACCCCCACCCGGCCGGGCCGGGGGAGCGCCCCCGGCAGGAGCGGCCATGACCGTGCGCCGCGTCATGGGCGCCGAGACCGAGTACGGCGTGCTCGCCCCCGGCGCCCCGCACGCCAACGCCACGGTGCTCTCCACCCAGGTCGTCACCACCTACGCCGCCCTCGTCCGCCGCCGTCTCGGCGCCCGGCACGCCGCCGCGGGCTGGGACTACCACGGCGAGTCGCCCCTGCGGGACGCCCGCGGCTTCACCCTGCCGCGCGCGCAGGCGGACCCGTCCCAGCTCACCGACGTCGCCCCCGTCCTCACCGCCGAGGAGATCGCCGCGGAGGCCCTGCACGACGCGGGCCTGTACGCCGAGTCCCTGGACTGGCGCCAGGTCGTGATGAACACCGTCCTGCCCAACGGCGCCCGCCTCTACGTGGACCACTCCCACCCCGAGTACTCCTCCCCGGAGGTCACCACCCCCCGCGACGCCGTGCTGTGGGACGCCGCCGGGGACCGCGTCGCCGCGGACACCGTGCGCGCCGTCGCCGCCGCCGAGCCGACCACCGGGCTGCCCGCCGTGAGCCTCTACAAGAACAACACCGACAACAAGTCCGTCTCCTACGGCGCCCACGAGAACTACCTCGTGCCCCGCTCCGTGCCCTTCGCGGCGCTCGCCGCCGCCCTGCTGCCCTTCTTCGCCTCCCGCCAGGTGATGTGCGGGGCCGGCCGCGTCGGCCTCGGGGACCGGGGCCAGCGTCCCGGCTTCCAGATCGCCCAGCGCGCCGACTTCTTCGAGCGCGAGGTCGGGCTCGAGACCACCGTCCACCGCCCGATGGTCAACACCCGCGACGAGCCGCACGCCGACGCCCACCGCCACCGCCGGCTGCACGTCATCATCGGCGACGCCAACCTCTCCCACACCGCCGGGCTGCTCAAGTTCGGCACCACCTCCCTCGTCCTGGGCCTCGTCGAGGCCGGCGCCGCCCCGGAGCTCGCGCTCGCCGACCCCGTCGCCGCCCTGCAGGCCATCAGCCACGACCCGGGGCTCAGCGCCACCGTGGCGCTGCGCGACGGCCGGCAGCTCACCGGGGTGCAGCTGCAGCGGCTCTACCTCGACGCCGCCCGCGCCCACGAGCACGCCGGCGGCGCGCCCGACGCCGCGACCCGCGAGGTCCTCGAGCTGTGGGAGGAGGTCCTCGACGCCCTCGAGCGCGATCCCCTCTCGCTGGCCGACCGCCTCGACTGGGTCGCCAAGTACGCGCTGCTGCGGGGCTACCGCGAGCGCGACGGCCTCGCCTGGGACGACCCCCGCATGACGCTGATCGACCTGCAGTACCACGACGTGCGCCCGGAGAAGGGCCTGTACCACCGGCTCGTCGCCGCGGGGCGGATGCGCACCCTCTTCGGCGCCGACGAGGTGGCGCACGCCGTCGACGCGCCCCCGGAGGACACCCGCGCCTGGTTCCGCGGCCGCCTCGTCACCCGCTTCCCCGACGACGTCCTGGCCGCCAACTGGGACTCCGTCTCCCTGTCCCTGCCCGGGGTGCGCCGCGGCGCCCGGATCGCCATGCCCGAGCCGCTCGCGCTGACCCGCGACGACGTCGCCCCGCTGCTCGACGCCGCCCCCGACGCCGAGCACCTCGTCCGGGCCCTCGCCGCCGCCCGTCCCGGCCTCGTCCACACCGGCTCCCTCGGCTGAGCGCCCCGGCGCCCGCCCCCGCACCCCGTCCCGTCCGCCCCGCACCCAGGAGGAACCCCGACATGGCCCAGGAACGCATCTTCGGCACCGGCGCCCAGCGCCGCGAGGAGACCGAGCTGCCCGACCCCGCCGCCCCCGCGCCCGCCGCCCCGTCCGCCCAGAGCCAGACGACCGCGAGCACCACCGACGACCTCCTCGCCGAGATCGACGGGGTCCTGGAGTCCAACGCCGAGGAGTTCGTCAAGGGCTTCGTCCAGAAGGGCGGCCAGTAGCCCCCATGGACCGCAGGATCTACGGCATCGAGACCGAGTTCGGCATCGCCCACAGCGCCCCGGACGCCCGCCCCCTCGCCCCGGAGGAGACCGCCCGCAGGCTGTTCGCCCCCGTCGTCGCCTGGGGCCGGTCCTCGAACGTGTTCCTGCCCAACGGCGGACGGCTCTACCTCGACGTGGGCTCCCACCCGGAGTACGCCACCGCCGAGTGCGCGAGCCTCGAGGACGTCGTCGCCCAGGACAAGGCCGGCGAGCTGATCATCGAGGACCTCCGCCGGCAGACCCAGGAGGCCCTCGCCGCCGAGGGCGTGGCCGGGCAGGTCTACCTGTTCAAGAACAACGTGGACTCGCAGGGCAACTCCTTCGGCTCCCACGAGAACTACCTGATCGCCCGCCGCACCGAGTTCGCCCGCCTCGTCGCGATCCTCATCCCGTTCCTCGTCACCCGCCAGCTGCTCGTGGGGGCAGGCAAGGTCCACCCCGCGGGGCCAGAGGACTTCGGGGCCGTCCGGGTCGGCGCCGGCAGCGGCGCCCCGAGCTACTCGTTCTCCCAGCGCGCGGACCACATCTGGGAGGGCTCCTCGTCGGCCACGACCCGCTCCCGGCCCCTGATCAACACCCGGGACGAGCCGCACGCCGACGCCGAGCACTACCGCCGGCTGCACGTCATCGTGGGGGACTCGACGATGTCCCAGACCACGACCGCGCTGCGCGTCGGGACCACCGACCTCGTGCTGCGGATGATCGAGGCCGGGCAGATCCTGCCCGACCGCACCATGGTCGACCCCGTCCGCGCGCTGCGCGAGATCTCGCACGACCTCACGGGCACCCGCCCCGTCGAGCTGGCCGACGGCACCCGCCGCTCGGCGCTCGACCTCCAGCGCGAGCACCTGGAGTCCGTGCGCGCGTTCGTGGACCGCGAGGGCGCCCACCACGACCGGGTCCCGTGGGTCCTCGACCTGTGGGAGCGCACGCTCGAGGCCGTGGCCCGCCAGGACACCGCCGGCATCGACACCGAGATCGACTGGGCGATCAAGCGCAAGCTGCTCGACGGCTACGCCGCCCGCCACGGCCTCGACCTCTCCGCCCCCCGGATGGCGCAACTGGACCTCGCCTACCACGACACCACCCCCGAGCGGGGGCTGTTCAACCTGCTGCAGCGGCGCGGGCTCGCCGCGGCCTTCGTGGACCCCGGGCGCATCGAGGCGGCCGTGGGCACGCCCCCGGCCACCCGCGCCGCGGTGCGCGGGCGGTTCATCGACGCGGTCGTCGGCTCCGGGCACAACTACACCGTCGACTGGGTGCACCTGAAGGTCAACGACCGGACCCAGCGCGCCGTCGTGTGCAAGGACCCCTTCGCCACCCGCAACCCGGAGGCGGACGCCCTCGTGGCCGCCCTGCGCCCGCCGGAGGGCGGGCCCGCCCACGGGGACGCGCCCGTGCTCTGACGCGCTGCGGCGCCCCCGTCCAGCCGACGTCCAGCGCCCTGGTCTAGGCTGGTGGGCGGTTCCGGCCCGTGCCGACCGTCCCTCCCGCTCCTGACCGGCCGACCCTGAGGAAGACACCCCGTGCGAAAGACCCTGGCCACCACCGGTGGCGCCCTGTCCCTGATGCTCGTCCTGGCCGGCTGCTCCGGTCCGGGGATGGACTCCGTCGAGCTCAGCGGCGACCCGGCGGAGGGCGCGGCCCCGGCCGTGACGTTCGAGACCCCCATGAACGTCGAGGAGGCCGAGGCGAAGGAGCTGCGGGAGGGCGAGGGCGCCGAGCTCGACGAGGGCGACACCCTCCTGCTGCAGGCGGCCCTCTACAAGGGCTCCGACGCGTCCTCCCTCGGCGAGACCTACTCCCAGGGCGCCGGGCAGGTGCTGCGCCTCGAGGAGGGGCTCAAGGAGTCCATCCCGGAGATGTACGACGCGCTCGTGGAGGCCAAGGAGGGCTCGATCATCGCCTACTCCTCCCCGAAGACCTCCGGCGCGGCCGGCGACGAGTCCACCTCCGTGGAGGTCTACGAGGTCGTGCGCAAGATCCCGACCGAGATCGAGGGCGACGCCGAGGACAGCCCGAAGGGCCTGCCCGAGGTCACCGAGAACGACGAGGGCGTGCCGACCGTGGCGAAGCCGAAGGGCGACGCCCCGAAGAAGCTCGTCTCGGAGTACCTCATCGAGGGCGACGGCGAGGAGGTCGCCGAGGGCGACACCGTCGTGGCCAACTACGTGGGCGTCACCTGGTCCGACGGCAAGACCTTCGACTCCTCCTACGAGAAGGGCGCCCCCGCGGCCTTCGCCCTCGACAAGGTCATCGAGGGCTGGCAGAAGGGCCTGGTCGGGAAGAAGGCCGGCTCCCGCGTGATCCTCTCCGTGCCCGTGGGCCAGGCCTACGGCACCGCCAAGGAGCTCGGGAAGGACTCGACCTACCCGGCGGGCGACCTGCTGTTCGTCGTCGACGTGCTCGCCGCCGTCGACACCCCCGAGGCGCCGGCCGCGTCCGAGGCCTCCGCGTCCCCGAGCGCCTCGCCCTCGGCCTCCCCGAGCGAGAAGTAGCCCCCGCGTCCGCTATGGTGGCCCGGTGGGGCTCCGGCCCCACCGGGGCCGGAGCCCCACCCCTTCCCCACGACGACACCGTCGCCGACCGACGAACAGGAGCAGCCATGTCCTTCGGAGAGCGCAAGCTCGACCGCACCAAGCCCGAGATCGACTTCCCCGAGGGGGAGGCCCCGACCGAGCTCGTCATCACCGACCTCGTCGAGGGCACCGGCGCCGAGGCGACCCCCGGCAAGCAGATCTCCTGCCACTACGTGGGCGTGACCTTCTCCGGCGGCGAGGAGTTCGACGCCTCCTGGAACCGCAACCAGCCCCTGGACTTCACCGTGGGCGTCGGCCAGGTCATCGAGGGCTGGGACCAGGGCCTGCTGGGGATGAAGGTCGGCGGCCGCCGCCGGCTCGAGATCCCCTCCGACATGGCCTACGGCTCGCGCGGCGCCGGCGGGGTGATCGGGCCGGACGAGGCCCTCATCTTCGTGGTGGACCTCCTGGACGTGCGCTGAGGACCCAGCCGATGGCAGCCCGATCGACGGAGCGGCTTCTCAACCTGCTCATCGCCCTGGTCTCCCGCGAGCGCGGGTACACCCGCGCGGAGCTGCGGGAGGCCGTTCCGTCGTACGCGGAGTCCGCCTCCGAGGAGGCGTTCGAGCGGATGTTCGAGCGCGACAAGGCGGAGCTGCGCGACCTCGGGTACCCCATCGAGGAGGTCGCCGACGACCCCCTCTTCCCCGACGACACCCACGGGCACCGCTACCGGATCCCCCGCGGATCCTTCACCCTCCCGCCCCTGCAGTTCACCGCGGAGGAGTCCGCGGTGCTGGCCCTGGCCGCGAACGCCTGGACCGAGGCGTCCCTGGGCGAGCTCGCCCGGCGGGCCCTGCGCAAGCTCGAGCCGGCGATCGGCGCCCTGCCCGACGACGACGCCCCGCCGCTGCTGCAGCCCACCCTCACGGCGCACGAGCCCTCGTTCGAGCCGCTGCTCTCCGCCGTGGTCCGCCACCGCGAGGTGCGCTTCGACTACCTGGCCCGCAGCACCGACCAGCTCACCACCCGACGGGTGCAGCCGTGGGGGATCGGCTCCCGGTACGGCAACTGGTACGTGGTCGGCTGGGACCTCGACCGCCGCGACTCCCGCACGTTCCGGCTCTCGCGGATCATGTCCGACGTCACCGTGACCCGCAAGGAGTTCGCCCCGCCGGCGGACTTCTCCATGAACGACGCCCTGTCCCACATGGTCTCGCACGCCCCCGCCCGCACGGTCGAGGTCCTCGCCCGCCCCGGCCACGCCCTCATGCTGCGCCGGATGGCCTCCGAGCAGCGCCCCGGCGCCGGGCCGGCCGGCGAGGACCTCCTGCTGATCCCCTTCGCCGAGACCGAGATCCTCGCCGAGGAGATCGCGGCGGCCGGCCCGGGCGTCGTCGTGCCCGCCGAGGGGGACGGGACCGCGCCCACGATGCAGGCCGAGGTGCGCGCCGCCGTGGTGCGCCGGCTGCGCTCCGCAGCCCAGGCCGTGGCCCGCTTCCGCGGAGCGGTCGTCGACTGGTCCGCGAAGTCCCGCAAGGGCACCCGCAACAAGCTCTCGACCGCCGACCACCTCTCGCGCCTGCTCGAGATCGTCCGGTACGTCTACGCCCACCAGGGCGCCGAGCTCGAGGAGACCGCCCGCCGCTTCGGGATCACCGACCAGGAGCTCATCGCCGACCTCAACACCCTGTTCGTGTGCGGCAAGCCCGGGCACATGCCCGACCAGCTCATCGACGCCTCGTGGGACGACGGCCACGTCTACCTCTCCAACGCCGACGAGCTCTCGGACCCCGTGCGGCTCACCCAGCCGGAGGCCTCCGCCCTGCTCGTGGGCCTGCAGACCCTGCGCACCGTCCCCGGCGGGGACTCGGAGGCCGTGGCCTCCGCCATCGCGAAGGTCGCCGGCGCGGCCGGCGACGCCGGGATGCTCGCCAACGCGGTCGGCGCCCGCCCCATCAGCGACGTCCCCGTCCCGGCCCTGGCCGACGTCATGGCCACGGTGCGGCGGGCCGTCGAACAGCGGCGGCGGCTGCGGATCCGCTACGTCGTGCCCTCCCGCGACGAGCTCACCGAGCGCGTGGTCGACCCCGTGCAGGTGTTCTCCTCGAACACCCACTGGTACGTGCGGGCGTGGTGCCTCCGCGCGGAGGGGATGCGCAACTTCCGGCTGGACCGGATCTCCTCGGTCGGCGACGCCGGGCCGGCGGGGGAGCGCCCGCCCGCCCAGGAGACCGCCGCCGCGGCCCCGCCCGCCCCGGGGACGCCCGACACGGTGGAGGTCACCCTCGTGACGGACCGGCGCAGCCGCTGGATCGCCGACCAGTACCACGCCACCCGCACCGCCGTGGTGCGCGCGCCCGACGCGCCGCGCACCGGCCCGGCGCGGGAGCACGAGGCCGCCCTCGTCGGCTTCCAGACCGTCGAGGCCGTGTGCGCCCTCGTCACCCGCTACGGCGGGCAGCTGGCCGTGGCCGCGCCCGACGACGTCGTCGAGCAGGTCGAACTCTGGGTGAACTCTGCGCTGAGCTCCTACGCGCCGTCGGATGCGGGCTGAGCGCGCCGCCTATACTGGAGACCATGCTCTGGTGGTCCTGGGTCCTGCTGTGGACGGTCCTCGTCCTGCTCGGCGCCGCCCTCCTCGGGCTGCTGCTGTGGCGGTCGGCGAGGTCCGCGCTGGGCGTCCTCCGGGACGCCGAGGCGGCGGCCGGGGACTTCGCCCAGCGCTGGGACGCGGCAGCCTCCGGGGTGCAGCGACCGGTCCGCACCCCGCCGGAACCGGCCGTGCTCACTCCCGTGGGCCGGGCCCTGGCCGAGTACCGCCTCGGCCGCGACCAACGTGAAACCGCCCGCCTGGCGCGCCGCATGGCGCGCAAGGACCGCATGGGCCAGCCGCAGCGGATCAGCGATCTCCGCCGGGCTGAACGGAAAGGAATGCTCCATGGGTAGATTGTTCGACAGCCCGGTGATGCTGCTCATCATCCTCCTCGTGATCCTGCTGCTCTTCGGCGCCCCCAAGCTCCCGGGCATGGCCCGCAGCCTCGGGCAGTCGCTGCGCATCTTCAAGTCCGAGGTGAAGGAGATGAAGAAGGACGACCAGCCGGCGGCCTCCGACGTCGTCATCGACGGGCAGCCCGTGCGCGACGGCCAGGACGTCACCCCGCCGCGCGCCCCCGGCGCACCCGGGACGGGCTCCCCGCAGCACCCGGACCAGCGCCCCGGCAGCCCGGCCTGACCCGGCCCGCCCGGCCGGCCCGCCCCTCCCCGGGCGGGCCGGCCGGGCGCGCCCCGCCTCGTCGCACCCCCCACGTCCCGAAGGTCACCGCATGTCCTCCCCACCGCGCAACAAGCCCCGGTCCCGCCGCAAGACCAACCCGGAGGCGCAGATGGCCCTGGCCGAGCACCTGCGGGAGCTGCGCAACCGGCTGATCAAGTCCGCGGTCGCCGCCGCCCTGGGGACCGTCGCGGGCTTCGTGCTCTACGAGCCGTTCATGACGGCGCTCAAGGCGCCCGTGGACCGGCTCAACGACCAGTCCGGGCGCGAGGCCGTCATCAACTTCTCCGGCGTCGGCTCGTCCTTCAACATCATGGTCGAGGTCTCCGTCGTGCTCGGCCTGATCCTGGCCAGCCCCGTGTGGCTCTACCAGGCCTGGGCGTTCATCATGCCCGCCCTGCACCGCTCCGAGCGCCGCTACGCGACGGGCTTCCTCGCCGCGGCGATCCCGCTGTTCCTCGCCGGCGTGGCCGTCGCGGTGGTCGCCCTCCCGGCGGCCGTGTTCGCGCTCACCGCGTTCACCCCCGAGGGCTCCTCCAACATCATCACCGCGAACGAGTACATCCGCTTCGTGCTCCAGCTGGTGCTCACCTTCGGGATCGCCTTCGTGCTGCCCGTGTTCCTCGTGGGGCTCAACATGGTCGGGGTGCTCTCCGGCCGGACGGTCCTGAGGAGCTGGCGGATCGTGGTGGTGGCGGTGATGCTGATCTCCGCGATGGCCGCCCCGGGCCCGGACCCCATGACGATGTTCTACCTGGCGGTGCCCCTGCTGCTGCTGTTCTTCGTGGCCGTGGGGCTGTGCCTGGTCCTGGACCGCCGGCGGGCGCGGCGGGAGGCCCGGCGCGCGGCCGCCACCGGGGCCACCGCCGACGCCGCGACCTCCGCCGACGCCCTGGACCGGCTAGGCCGCGAGCCCGGCGCCTGAGCGGCTCGGCCCGTCGCGAACGGCCCGCCAGCGGCCCCGCCAGCGGCCCCGCCGCGCAGTAGGGTGGACGCATGTCCTCCTATGCCGACCGATACCTGGCCGCCAAGCAGCGCGCCGCTCACGCGAGGACCGAGCTGGCCGTCTTCCAGCAGCGCCTCGAGTTCGAGATGGACGAGTTCCAGCTGACCGCCTGCCGGGCCCTCGAGGACGGCAGGGGCGTCCTGGTGGCCGCGCCCACCGGCGCCGGCAAGACGGTGGTGGGGGAGTTCGCCGTGCACCTGGCCCTGGCCCGCGGGCAGAAGGCGTTCTACACGACCCCCATCAAGGCCCTCAGCAACCAGAAGTTCCACGAGTTCTCCCGCGCCTTCGGCGCGGACCGGGTGGGGCTGCTGACCGGGGACACCTCCGTGAACTCCGAGGCCGACGTCGTGGTGATGACCACCGAGGTCCTGCGCAACATGCTCTACGCGGACTCGCGCACGCTGGCCAACCTCGGGTTCGTGGTCATGGACGAGGTGCACTACCTCGCCGACCGCTTCCGCGGGGCGGTGTGGGAGGAGGTCATCATCCACCTCCCCGAGCGGGTCCAGCTCGTGTCGCTGTCCGCGACCGTCTCCAACGCCGAGGAGTTCGGGGCGTGGCTGGACACCGTGCGCGGGGACACCGACGTCGTCGTCTCCGAGCACCGCCCCGTCCCGCTGTGGCAGCACGTGCAGGTGGGCGGGCGCCTGCTCGACCTCTTCCTCGAGGAGACCACCGTCGAGGAGGCCGCCGAGCGGCTCGAGGGGCCCGGCCGCGACGAGCCCGACGTCAACCCCGAGCTGCTCCAGCTGGCCCGCGCGGAGCACCCGCGCGGGGGCCGCCGGGGCGGGCGCGGCCCCGGCGGGCGCTCCCGCGACCGCTTCGCCCGGCGCAACGGCGGGGAGGGCTACCGGCCCGGCCCCGAGACCCGGCGCGTGTCCCGGCCGCAGCTGATCCGCCGGCTCGACGCCGAGGGCCTGCTGCCGGTCATCACCTTCATCTTCTCCCGGGCCGGGTGCGACGGCGCGGTCAAGCAGTGCGTGGACGCCGACATCCGGCTCACCACGGACCGGGAGCAACAGACCATCCGGGCGCGGGTGGCCGAGGCCGCCGCGACGCTGGAGGCCGCCGACCTCAACGTGCTCGGCTTCTACGAGTGGCGCGACGGGCTGCTGCGCGGCGTCGCCGCCCACCACGCGGGCATGCTCCCGGCGTTCAAGGAGCTCGTGGAGCAGCTGTTCGCCGACGGGCTCGTCAAGGCCGTGTTCGCCACCGAGACCCTGGCGCTGGGCATCAACATGCCGGCCCGCTCCGTGGTGCTCGAGAAGCTCGACAAGTTCAACGGCGAGTCCCGCGTGGACATCACGCCGGGGGAGTACACCCAGCTCACCGGCCGCGCCGGGCGGCGCGGCATCGACGTCGAGGGCCACGCCGTGGTGCTGTGGCAGCCGGGCATGGACCCGCACGCGGTCGCCGGCCTGGCCTCCAAGCGCACCTACCCGCTGAACTCCAGCTTCCGGCCCACGTACAACATGTCCGTGAACCTCATCGCCCAGTTCGGCGCGGACCGCTCCCGCAAGATCCTCGAGTCCTCCTTCGCGCAGTTCCAGGCGGACCGCTCCGTCGTGGGCCTCGCCCGCCGGGTGCGCGCCCAGGAGGAGTCCCTCAGGGGCTACGAGGAGTCCATGACGTGCCACCTGGGGGACTTCACCGAGTACTTCGGGCTGCGCCGCGAGCTCAAGGACCTCGAGCGGTCCGCGGAGCGCTCCGAGTCCCGCCAGCGCCGCTCCGACGCCGTCGCGTCCCTGCACAACCTGCTCCCGGGCGACGTCGTCGACATCCCCCGCGGGCGCAACGCCGGCTACGCCGTGGTGCTCGCGACCGACGCGAACCGGGACGACCCCCGCCCGTCCATCCTCACCCTGGACCACCAGTTGCGGCGCGTGGGCGCCCAGGACCTCGACGGGCCCCTCGAGCCGGTGTCGCGGATCCGGATCCCCAAGCAGTTCACCGGCAAGACGCCCAAGGAGCGGCGCGACCTCGCCTCCTCCATGCGCAACGCCATCCACGAGCACAAGCCCCCGCGCGGCACCACCGGGCGCGGGCACACCATCCAGTTCGACCGCGGCACCAGCGCGTCCGAGCGGCGGATCGCCGAGGTGCGCCGCGCCCTGCGCAGCCACCCCTGCCACGGCTGCTCGGACCGCGAGTCCCACGCCCGGTGGGCGGAGCGGTGGTGGACGCTGCGCCGGGAGACGGACGGGCTGCTGCGCCAGATCGAGGGCCGCACCAACACGATCGCCAAGACCTTCGACCGCGTCTCCCAGGTCCTGGACTCCTTCGGCTACCTCGCGACCCGGCCCGACGGCGAGGTCCGGCCGACCGAGGCCGGCGAGCAGCTGCGCCGGATCTACGGCGACCGGGACCTGCTGCTGGCCCTGAGCCTGCGCGACGGCTTCCTCGACGGCCTCGACCCCGCCGCGACCGCCGGGGTGGTGACGATGCTCGTCTACCAGGCCAAGCGGGAGGACCAGGGCATCCAGCCCGTGCTGCCCTCGGCGGCCATGGACCGCGCCGCGCAGACCGTCGTGCGCAACTGGTCCCGGCTCACCGACCGCGAGGAGGAGCACCACCTCAAGCCCACGGCCGAGCCCGAGTTCGGGCTCGTCGAGCCCATGTACCTGTGGGCGCGCGGGGCGACCCTGAGCACCGCGCTCACCGGCACGGAGCTCGCCGCCGGGGACTTCGTGCGCTGGTCGAAGCAGGTCATCGACATGCTCGACCAGCTCGCGAAGATCGAGCTGCTGGGCCCCGAGGTCCGCACGCAGTGCCAGCGCGCGATCGCGCTGGTCCGCCGCGGGGTCGTCGCCCACTCCACCTTCGAGGACTGAGCCCTCCCCGTCCCCGCGTCCGTCCGAACAGGAGACCCGTGAGTTCCACCCTGCCCCCGTCCGCCCCCGCCTCCCCGGCCCGGCCGGTCCTCTACCGCAACGGCTCCGTGTACAGCCCCGCGGACCCCTTCGCCACCGCCCTGCTCGTGGACGGCGCCCGCGTGGCGTGGGTCGGCTCCGAGGAGGCCGCCACGTCGATCCAGGACTCCGCGATGGACGTCGTGGACCTGGACGGGCGGCTGCTGGCCCCCGGCTTCGTGGACTCGCACGTGCACGTGGCCGAGACCGGGCTGGCCCTGTCCACCCTGGACCTCGCCGAGGCCGGCTCCCTGGCCGCCGTGCTCGACGCCGTGGCGGCCGCGGCGCGCACGGGCACGGGCGTGCTGCTGGGCTCCGGGTGGGACGAGTCGGTGTGGCCGGAGCGGCGGGCGCCGACCGCCGAGGAGCTCGACCGCGCCGCCGGCGGCCGGGAGGTCTACCTGGCCCGGGTCGACGTCCACTCCGGGGTCGTCTCGTCCGCCCTGGCCCGCCGTCTCGGCCTCACCGGCGTGGACGGGTGGCTCGGCGACGGGCGCGTGGAGAACGCCGCCCACGACGCCGTGCGGGCCGCGGCCCTGGACTTCGACGCCCGCCGCCGGGGCGAGCTGCACCACCGGGCCCTGCAGCACGCGGCGTCCCGGGGCTACGTGGCCCTCGCCGAGGCCTCCGCCGAGCAGGTCGCCCCCTTCGAGGACCTCGTGCACCTGGTCGCCCTCGCCAACCACGGGCTCGGCGCGGCCGGCCCGTTGCCGCGGGTGCTGCCGTACCGCGGCGAGCTCGCGGCCTCCGCGGACGCGGCCCGGGCGGTCGCCGGGCGCTTCGACGCCGCCCTCGCCGCCCTGCTCGGCCGGCCCGTCGAGCGGCGCGAGTCGCTGATCGGGCTCGCCGGGGACCTGTGCGTCGACGGGGCCCTGGGCTCCCGCACCGCCGCCCTGCGCGCCCCCTACGCCGACGCCCCGGACACCGCCGGGGACCGCTACCTCGATCCCGGGGCCGTCGCCGCCCACCTGGCGGCCACCACCGAGGCCGGGCTGCAGGGCGGCTTCCACGTCATCGGCGACGCCGGGATGGACGCCGTCCTGGACGGCCTCGACCTCGCCGCCGCGCGCGTCGGGGAGCGGGCGCTGCACGCGGCCGGCCACCGGCTCGAGCACGCCGAGATGATCGACCCGCAGGGCGTGGAGCGCCTGGCCCGGCACGCGGTCACCGTCTCCGTGCAACCGGGCTTCGACGCCGCCTGGGGCGGACCGGGCGGGCTCTACGAGCAGCGCCTCGGGCCCGCGCGCGCGGCCGGGATGAACCCCCTGGCCTCCTACTACCGGGCGGGCGTGCCCGTGGCCCTCGGCAGCGACGCCCCGGTGGTGTCGCTGTCCCCGTGGGCGACCGTCAAGGCGTGCCTCGAGCACCACGACCCCGACCAGCGCATCTCCGCCCGGGCCGCCTTCCTTGCCCACACCCGCGGCGCTTGGCGGGCCGCCCGCAGCCCGGACCCCATGCAGGGCCAGCTCGCCCCCGGCACCCCCGCCACGTTCGCCGTGTGGGACGTCCAGGCGCTCATGGTCCAGCAGGCGGAGGGCACCGGCGCGTCCTGGAGCACCGACCCGCGCGCCCGCACGCCGCTGCTGCCCGCCCTCGACGGGGACCTCCTGCCCGAGTGCCGCCTCACCGTGCTCGACGGCGTGGAGCTGTACCGCTCCGCCGGCTTCTGAGCCGCGGGTCCCCGCCCGCGGAGCAGCGTCCCCGGACGGGACCGCCCGCGGCGGCCACGCCCGCTGCGGGCGGCGGTCTTGGTCGGGAGGATGGTGCAGGATAGGCTGGGCAACTGCTGCCGGGTGGGCTCACTCGTCCTTAGAAAACAGGTCCGCATCCCCTCAGGGCGGGCCTGGTCCGAAGGCGAGCGAGCCTGCCCTGTGGTTTGACAGGTGAGACCCCGAAAGGACCCGACCCGGTGCGCGTACTGACCGTCATCCCCACCTACAACGAGCGCGAGTCGCTGCCGACCGTCATGGAGCGGCTGCGCCAGGCGGTCCCCGAGGGCCACGTGCTGGTGGTGGACGACAACAGCCCCGACGGCACCGGCCGGCTCGCCGACGAGCTCGCGGCGGCCGACCCGAACGTGCACGTGCTGCACCGCACCAGCAAGGAGGGCCTGGGCGCCGCCTACATCGCCGGCTTCCGCTGGGGCCTGGCCCGCGACTACGACGTCCTGGTCGAGATGGACGCCGACTGCTCGCACCAGCCCGAGCAGCTGCCGCTGCTGCTAGACGCCGTCGAGCGCGGCGCCGACCTCGCCATCGGCTCCCGCTACGTGCCCGGCGGGCGCACCGTGAACTGGCCGCTGCAGCGCCAGCTGCTCTCCCGCGGCGGCAACCTCTACGCCCGCACCCTCCTCGGCTCCCGGATCCACGACATCACGGCCGGCTACCGGGCGTTCCGCCGGGAGACCCTCGAGCGCATCGGGCTGGAGACCGTGGACTCGAAGGGCTACTGCTTCCAGATCGACCTGGGCTGGCGCACCGAGCGGGCGGGGCTGCACGTCGTCGAGGTCCCCATCACGTTCGTGGAGCGTGCGGAGGGGGAGTCGAAGATGAGCCCCGACGTCACCCGCGAGGCCGTCGTGCGCGTGGCCCAGTGGGGCCTCTCCGCCCGGGCCAGGACCCTGGCGGGCAAGCTCGGCCGCGTCCGCGGCTGATCCCGGGGTCCGCGCGCACCGGGCTCCGCCGCGCACGGGCCCCGCACGCACGAGGAGGGCCCCACCCGTACCCGGGTGGGGCCCTCCTCGTGCGTGCGGGGCGCGCTCAGATGGCGTGCTTCTGGCGGTAGTACTCGACGCGCTGCTGCAGGATGTCCTCGAGTTCCTCCACGCTGCGCCGCTCCAGGAGCATGTCCCAGTGCGTGCGCTGGTGCTTCTCGTTCGGGTTCTCCGGCTTCTCCCCGTTGACGAGGACGGCCTCCTTGCCGGTCTTCGACACCCACACCGGGGGGATCTCCGCCTCCGCGGCGAACGTCACCACGACCTTCTCGCCGTCCTCGGTGCGGTACTCCACGCGCTGGCGCGGCGCCGGCTCGACGCCGGCCTCGGTCTCCATGGACTGGGAGCCCAGACGCATTCCCCTGAGGCTGCGATCGCTCATTGTGGTGGTTCCTCCATAACTGACGGTGGCCACGGACGTGGCGCACGCTCGGGTCGACGGCGGGCACGGGGCCCGGGATCCACCGGGTGCAACGCGCGTGGCGCGGGGAATGTTCCCGGGCGCCGGCCGGTGGCTCAGCGGGGGGCCGGCCCGCCGTCCGGGGGCAGCGGACCGCCGAGGACGACGGGGGCGTCCGGGTCGACGGTCGCCGCGCGCGGAACGGTGAAGGCGTCCGGGTCCACGGTGGTGCGCTCGAGGTTCGGCCGGAGGTCGTCCTCGGTCACCCGCACCTCCTCGGGGGTGACGATGGGCTCGTCCTCGGCGGCGGGCATCGGCTCGACCTCCTCGTCGAGGGCCTCGGACCGGCCGCGGCGGTCCCCCGCGCCGTCGTCGTCGGGCCGGGAGAGGAACTCGCCCACCCCGCGCAGGGCGTCGCCCAGCTCGGCGGGGATCATCCACACCTTGTTGGCGCTGCCCTCGGCGACCTTCGGCAGGGTCTGGATGTACTGGTAGGCCAGGAGCTTCTGGGTGGGCCGGGCGCGGTGGATCGAGTCGAAGACCTTCCGGATGGCCTGGGCCTCGCCGTCGGCGCGCAGGATCGCGGCCTTCGCCTCGCCCTCGGCCGAGAGGATGGCCGCCTGCCGCTGGCCCTCGGCCATGAGGATGCGGGACTGCTTGTCGCCCTCGGCGGTGAGGATCACGGCGCGGCGCTCCCGCTCCGCCCGCATCTGCTTCTCCATGGAGTCCTGGATGGACGGCGGGGGCGTGATCTCCTTGATGTCCACGCGCGAGACGCGGATGCCCCAGCGCCCGGTCGTGGAGTCGAGCACGCCGCGCAGCTCCGCGTTGATCTTGTCGCGCGAGGTCAGGGCCGCCTCGAGGTTCAGGCCGCCGACGACGTTGCGCAGCGTCGCGGAGGTCAGCTGGTCCGCGGCCTGGATGTAGTCGACGATCTCGTACGTCGCCGCCTTGGGGTCGGTGACCTGGAAGTAGACCACCGTGTCGATGCCCACCACGAGGTTGTCCTCGGTGATCACGGACTGCGCCGGGAAGGACTGCACCTGCTCGCGCAGGTCGATCAGGGGCAGCAGCCGGTCGACGAACGGGATGAGGAAGTGCAGCCCGGGCGTGAGCGTGGCCTGGTACTTGCCCAGGCGCTCGACGATCCCCGCCCGCGCCTGCGGGATGATCCGCACCGACCGGAGCAGGACGATCGCCACCAGGACGACCAGGAGGACGAGCAGGACGATGACGGCGAGGTCCACGGGTGCCTCTCTCGATGTGGGCGGGGCGGGGTTCGGGCGGAGGTCAGAAGGCCGGGCGCGGGGCGGGCCGGCCGTCGGCGGTCGGGGCGGGGTACGGGGCGACGAGGACGGTGGCGCCCTCGATGTCGTGGACGAAGGCGTCGGTGCCGGAGGGCAGCTCCTCACCCGTCACGGAGCGTGCGCTCCAGGTGTCCCCCTCGAGCCGCACGAGCCCGCCCCGGGCGGTGACCGGGTCCAGGACCTGGCAGGGCAGGCCGATCAGCCGGGCGGCGTTGGACGCGGTCCCGGGCGCGGAGTGGTTGAGCCGCCGCAGGGCGACGGGGCGCACGAGGAAGATCAGCAACACGGACGCGAGCGCGAACGCGACGACCTGCACCACGAAGTTGTCCGTGAGCCAGCTCAGCCCGAACGCCAGCAGGGCCGCCGCGGACATCATGAGGAAGAGGAAGTCCAGGGTGAGCATCTCGACGGCCGCCAGCACGATCACGGCCATCAGCCAGAAGAGCCAGGCGTTGTCGACCAGCCATTCCCACATCCCGATCCCGGCCTTCCGTGCGCCTGCGCGAGGACGTGCCCGTCCTGGTGCCATTGTGCCCCAGCGCACCGACAGGTCCCCGGAACGGCGCGGCGCGCGGTGGCCGGCGGAATAGCGACTGTTCACATGGTGTTCACCCTACTACCGTGGTACCACCGGTCCGGGGGACACGGGCGGCAGCACGCGCACCTCGTCCGCGCCGGCGCCGCCGGACAGGACGACCGATCCCGGCACGGGGAGGAGGCAGGACATGAAGCACGTCACCTCGGTGGCACTCTGCGCAGGTGGGGCCTGGCTGGCCGGCACCGCGACGGCCGTCGTCGGCCTGGCCGCGCTGCAGGCGAGGCTGCCCACCGTCATGACCAGATGGCACTCGGCCGTGCCGGACGTCGAGCGCGCGCTCGTGCTGCTCGGCACGGGGGAGTGCGCGCCCGACGACACCCGCGCCGAGCGGTTGCGCTCCGACCTCGAGCGGCGCCACGGGCGCCCGGTGGTCTACGTGGACCTCACCGTCCGGCCGGGCGCCCCGGCGCGCCAGGTGGCCCAGGCACGCCGGCTCGCGGACACCTTCCACGCCGACCACGTCCTCGACCACGACGTCCTGCGCCACGCCGAGCAGACCGCCGCGCAGGCGCCCGCGGAGGCCGACCCGGAGGCCGGGGCCTGGGCGGACGACGCCGCCGGCGCCCCGGTCCGGTCCGCCTGAGCCCGGTGGGCGACTGACCGACCGCAGCTCCCGCGCCGCCCCGGACCCGAGGGGGCGCACCGCGCCTCGGGCCGGAGCCCGCAACGCGCGTGGAGCGCCCGGGCGCGCGCGTTGCCGTCGAGCACCCCCAGGCCGGCAGGGGCCTCGCCCAGCAGCAGCTCCGTGAACCGGGACGCCAGGCCGGTGCCGTGGACCTCCCGGAGCAGGGGCAGCACGCGGTGCTCGGCCACCGGGGCCGCCGGGGCGTCCCGCCACATGGACGCGCGGGAGGGCTCGTCCCGCACGTCCAGGGGGGACGGCGGGAGCAGATCCGGGTACGTCACGCGCCACACGTCCACCCGCGCCGGCCCGGCGGGGTCGGCCGGCACCGCCGGGTGCACGACGACGCCGGTGGCGTTGCGGGGCAGCCCGGTCACGGCCCCCCTGGGGGACGGACGACGACGCGCCCCGCAGGGCCTCGGTGGCCGCGGTGCGCTCCGGCTCCTCCGGCACCGGGGCCGGGTGCGGCACGGCCGCCATGGACCTGGGAGACTGGGCAGCTGTGGAGCCGTGCGATGTGGAAGGGTGTTCCTGTGGTGAGTGCGAATCGTCCGCAGCCCTATCGGGTCAGTGAGCAGAGGATCCTCTGGGTGGAGGCGGGCACCGGCTACGGCGTGACCTGGGACGGGCGGCGGGTGTCGCCGGTGATCCGGGGACGGCGGAAGACCCCGAACCTGACGGACCTGCTCGACACCGCCTACGCGGCCGGGGCGCAGCGGATCATGCTGACGGGCCGGCTGCCCACCGCCGAGCCGGGCCGGCCGCACTGGCTGATGGCCGACACCCCCGGGTGGCGCCACGGCACCCACTGGCTGGACACCCCGCCCACGGGCCGCTACTTCCACGAGGCGACCCAGCCCGAGGGGGACCCGAGGGCGCGGCCGCTGGAGGTGGCCACCGCCGCCGCGTGGTTCGGCAGCACCCGTCTGGGCATCCACCAGGCCCGCGCGGCGTGGGACCTCGTGGCGGCCGCGCTGCGCCGGTCCGAGCCGAAGCTCACGGCGCTGATGAAGTCCCCGGCCGCGACGGGGCAGAACCTGTGGGCGCTGTCCATGCCCGCCAACCTCGATCCCGCCCCGGTGGACGACGACGTGGCCGAGGAGATCCACCGCACCTCGGGCCAGCACCACATCGAGCACCTGGTCGCCGGCCCCTCGTTCACCGACCACCCCGACTGCGTGCCGCTGATCGACCCGGCGCAGGGGCGGGACAGCATCGAGGGCTTCGCCTACCTCGACGGCCGGTTCATGTACGCGGGGCTGTGCAACGAGCTCGCCGTCGGCCCCGCCCGGCGCCTGCGCGGGATCGACGCCCACTACCTCTTCGAGGAGAGCCCCTACGCCCCGGCCCGCTACCTGATCCGCTTCACCGTCCCGCCCGGCTGGACCCACCTCGGCGTCTGGGGCGTGAAGGTGCCCGGCAGCACCAGCGAGTGGTACTGGCCCAACCGCCCCGGCGCCACCGCCGAGACGTGGGTGGACGCCGCCGAGCTGCGGGTGGGACTGGCCCACGGATGGCGGCCCGACACGTTCGTCGAGGCGGTGCAGTTCACGGCCAAGAAGCCGGCCATGCGCGGGGACACCCGTCTCGTCGCGGCGCGCCCCCTGGACACCTTCGCCGAGCGGCTGCAGAACGCCCGGGAGGCGGTGGAGATCGCCCAGGTCGAGGACGCGGTCAAGGACGCCGCGCGCACCGCGCTGCGGGCGGTCCTGCTGGAGACCATCGGCGCCTTCGCCTCCCGGGGCCGCCGGTCCACCGTCACGGTGTCCTCCACCTTCGAGGTGCCGGAGCAGTACCAGCACAGCATCCGCATGTGGGGCAACCGCATCACCTACCAGGCGCCCAGTCCCGCCACCGAGCGGCAGCGGCAGTTCTACCACCCGGAGCTCGCGGCCCAGGTCTGGGGCCGCGCCCGCGCCCGGGTGCTCGACGGCACCAAGGCCGCCCCGTCCGGAGCGCTGCACGTCGCCCCCCACCAGCTGATCGGCATCAACGGTGACGCCCTCTACACCACCACCGTGCCCACCTGGGCCCTGCCCACCGCCCACGGCGGGGCCGACGACGGCCGCGCCGGGAAGCTGCGCCTGAAAGGCGTGCTCGACGGCCCGCTGCCCCTGCCGGTCACCCGCGCCCAGCGCGACGCGCTCATGCACCGGGCCGAGACGGCCGGGCCCGCGGCCGCGTGGCAGAGCAGCGACGAGGTGAGCGCGTGAGCCCCGCACACCGGACCGCCCAGGAGCTCATCGCGGAGCTCAAGGAGAAGGCGGCGATGAGCAACCGCGAGATCGCCGGGGCCCTGGGACGCGACCCCTCCCTCGTCTCGCAGATCGCCCGCGGGAAGAAGTCCGGGGCGCACTACGTCCGGGCCCTCACGGAGCTGAGCAGCACGGGCACCGTCACCCACCGGCCCGAGCGCCGCCGCACCAGGGCCGGGACCCCGGCCAACGTGCGCGGCCGCCGGGGGGAGCCGTCGCACCAGCCGGCCGACCTCGACCCCAACGCCCGCTACGCCCCCGTGCCCAGGCGCGGGCGCTACGTCCCCGAGAAGACCCACTACCTGCGCAGCGGCGGGCGGATCTACGCCACGGAGTTCCCCAAGACCAAGGGGTCCAAGGGCAACGAGGCCGGCTGGAAGCGCATCGAGCGCCAGATCCGCTCGGCCGCCCGCCGCCGGTACGGCCGGAAGGACCGCCCGCCCATGCGCGTGTCCTTCGACATCACGTTCTCCAACGGCCGGCAGATGCGCCTGGGGGAGAAGGGCGGCTACGACATCCAACAGGTCGTGCGCGCCATCGCCGAGCACGGCGGCAGCATCGAGGGCTGGATCAAGGACCAGGGGCAGCAGCGCTACCTCACCCTGGACACCGGGACCGTGGCGGTGACCGGGGTGCAGATGAGCGTCACCCCCTGGCAGGGCAGGGACTGACCCTGCTGCCCAGGACGGAGCGCTCGGTCCGGTCCCGGCGCCGGTCGGCCGTCCGGTGCCGTGAACCGTGGCCGGGTCCCGGCGGCCGGTCGTAGCGTCGGTGTCACATTGCGGACCGGACCGTCACGGTGCTGCGGGGCGCGGGTCGCTCCTCGGACCGGATCCGGACGGCGGGCCGCGCCGACCACAGGGGGCGACCGGGGCGCTGCTCGTGACCGAAACTTCGCCCCCACTAGGAAAAACGCCCCGAACTCACCGGTCGGGACCGCCCCGGTGCGCGGAGAGGGACCATGGTGGGCCCGCCGGCGCACCACTAAACCGCCCCGGATGGAAGGCTTTTGTGCAACCGTCCACAAATGCCCATCATTCGAGTTGCAGTCTTGAATCGCCCGCGAACACCCTTTTACGGTGGTGTCACCTCGTTCACAGGGGAGGCCTAGCTCACAGGCCTTGACATATTTTCTCTCGCGTGCATGACAGTTTTTTAGTCATGCCCTTTCTAGGGGACATCATGAACGATCTGCACAAGACTCTTGCCGGTGCGGCCATTGCCGCCGCCCTCCTCGGAGGCTCGCTGGGCACCCCCGCGTTCGCGGGCGGGGGTGATGACCACGAGTCTAACGGTCATCACGAAGGCAAATCCAGTGATCACAAGGATTACGATCACGACGACGACAAGTACGAGGAGGACGAGGACAAGGACTCCAAGTACAAGGAGGACGAGGACAAGGACTCCGAGGACGAGAAGGACGAGGAGGAGGACGAGGACGAGAAGTACTTCCACGAGTACGACTGGAAGTACGACGGCGAGCACTGGTACCACGACGACGACGGGGACGACGAGAAGGACGACGACGAGAAGTACGTCCACGAGCACAACTGGAAGCACGACGGCGAGCACTGGTACCACGACGCCGACGACGACGACGAGAAGGACGAGGACTCCGAGGACTCCGAGGACAAGAAGTACCACCACGCCAAGTGGGAGGACAGCGACCACGACGGCAAGGAGGACTGCGACGACGACGACGACGACGGCGACGGCACCAAGGACAAGCACGACGACGACGACGACGGCGACGGCACCAAGGACTACGAGGACGAGCACAAGCACGTGTAGCACTGAGCCGGGCGGCCCGGGAGCCGATCGGCGGACGGGCCACGCTCTGCCGTGAGCAGTTCCTGCCGTCCCGGGCGCTGTCCCTCGTCTGAGGAGGACCGACCACCGGCCGTACGCGTCCGGGCACACGACCCGGGCGGGCAGCGGTCAGGCCGTCACCCACATTGCTGGTGCACCCCATCCGCGCGGCGGGTGGGGTGCACCTGCATGCCCGGGCCCGGTCCTCGAGGTCGTGGTCCCGGCAGCCGGATCAACCGCCCGGTCCGTGGCAGCGGGTCGGCCCGGAGGCCTGGATCTCCTCACGACGGCGGCGCCGGGGGCGCGGGATGGAGCGGCCGCACGGGGCCGCCCAGGACCGTGGCGCTGCTCCGCCCGGGGTGGGCGGGGCGGGCGGTCATCGGCCGAGGGTCGTGCTCGGGGGAACGCCGTAGGTCGCGCGGTAGTGACCGGCGAAGCGGCCGGGGTGGGCGAAGCCCCAGCGGGCGGCGATGCCGGCGACCGTGGCCCCGGTGGTGGGGTCGGCCTCGAGGAGGTCGGCGTGGGCCCCGGCCAGCCGCGCCCGCCGCAGGTACTCGGTGGGGCTCAGCCCCTGGGGGTGGTTGGCCCGGAAGGCCCGGGTCAGGAGGGAGGTGGTGGTGCTCGCCGCACGGGCGGCGTCCTCGACGGTGACCGGTCCGGGGGCGTGGTCGTCGAAGAACTGTTTGGCGATGCGGTAGCGGCGGGTCTGGGCGGCCATGGACAGCGACCGCGTCTGGCGGTCACCGGTCAGGGGAAAGCACTCGAGCACGGCGACGGCCAGGTGCCGGGTGAGGTTGGCGCGCACCAGGGGCGCCTCGAAGGCCCCGGAGTCCACGGTGTCCCGGGCCAGGCGGGCCAGGCCCGACCAGTAGTGGCCCAGGCTGGTGCTGGCCGGGTGGGAGGAGGCGAAGGCCACCGGGACGTTCTCGGAGCCGTAGACCGTGTCGGCGACGTCCTGCAGCAGGTGCGAGGTGAGGTAGACGTTCGTGGCCTCCAGTGCGTCCACGACGAAGAGCGTGGGGCTGCGGGGCCGGAACAGCACCGGCGCCCCGATCCCCGTGCCGGCCTCGTCGCGGGTGGACCAGTCGCAGCGGCCGGCGTGCCCGTGGACGACGCTGAACATCTCCGTGTCGCCCCAGGAGGAGTACGACCCGGCCAGTTCCACGCGGGAGACGGTCAGAGCCTCGTCCCCGGCGCGGAACTCGTGGTAGGAGAAGTCGCGATCGGAGGGGTGGAAGGTGAAGCGCGCGCCGATGGTCGCGAACAGCAACGACGCGGCCTCCGGGTCGGTGGCCGTGAGCTCGTAGCGGAAGGCCTCGCTCACCGGAGTGCTCCGGCTCCGGGCGTGCCACTCAGCGCGGTCGGGCCCCGCCGGCCCCTGCCGCGGAAGGACAGTGCGCACAAGGTCATCCCAGGACCCTCTTCGTCGAGGAACAGCTCACCGTGAAGGTGCTGTGCCCCATGATCCTCGCCGGATCCGGCCGACAGCAACCACCTCTGCCCGCAGGCACGCGCCGTGGCGCGCGTGGGACGACCGCGCGCCGGGCGCTGCGCTGCGGGCACCCCCAGGACACCCTCCCGGCAACCCCGGTCGTCCTGTTCCCCGCCGTGCCCTACGCCGGGTGGTGGGAGGACCCGGGGCGGACCGCCGTGACCGTGCCGGGACGGGGGTCGAGGACCACGCCCGGGCCCGGGTGCGCAGAAGGCCGCCGTCGGGTTCTCACCGGCGGCGGCCTCCTGCTGTCACCTTCTTCAGGTCCACGGTCAGGGGAAACCATGTGCCACCAGGATGGCCCGGGCCTGCTGAACCGGAGCTGAAAATCCTCGGCCCCGTGCGCCCGGTCGAGGGGTTCCGGCGAACACCTCCTCCGGGCACCGCCGGGCCGCCCGCAGCCTGCACAGACGGTCGGACGTGGGCAGTACCCTGAACCCACGCCCTTCAGCCACCGCCCACCCCGGGCGGTACCCCACCGCGCGAGCGCCCGTCGCCGGGCGGGACGTTCCCCGCTGCGCCCCGCGCTGCGCCCCGCTCCGCCCGTACCCCTGGAGGACGGGACATCCGCACTACCCAGGAAAGCACCCCATGGCCACCTCCCTCCTCGGCCTCACCGGCCACCCCCACTCGGGCGCGGACACCGCCGCCGCCCACCTCGTCGCCGCCCACGGCCACACCCGCCTGGGCCTGTCCGACCCCGTCCGGGAGATCCTGCTGGCCGTCGACCCGCTCGTCGAAGGCACCCGACGACGCGCCCGCGACGACGACTCCGGCACCGTGCCCAAGAAAGCCCTCGACGAGTCCCAGCGGCTGATCAACGCCTTCTCCCGGGAGATCTCCCGCCGCGGGTTGCTGGCCGATCCCCAGGACGGACGCATCCGCCCGGCCACCAAGGCCGCCCGCCTCCTCGACCCCTTCTGCGTCCCCGCCCACAGGAACGCCGTCGCCGACCGCCTGTCGGCCCACCTGACCGCCGTGAACGGGGACTGGAGCCGGCTCAGGGATCCCGCCGTCCCCGCCCACCGGGAGATCCACCGTCTCCACCGGCTCCTGCGCACTGACGCGGGACCCCAGATCGACCAGTTCGGCCCTGACCTGTGGGTCCGTCTCGCGCTCACCGCCGCCGCGGCGATCGACGGCCCCGTGGTCGTCGACGACGTCCGTTCCGACCAGGAGGCCAGGGCCATCCGGGAAAGCGGCGGCACCGTGATCCGGGTCCACCGCCCCGCCCCGAACACCGCCGGCAACACCCACTCCTCCGGGGCCGGAGTGAGCCAGCACCTCATCGACACCACCGTCGTCGACGACGGGACACCCCAGCAGCTCCGCACCCTCGTGGACGCCGTGGTAGGTTCCTCGGCGCTCGCCGCCTGACCCGCTCGCGGAGAGGGCCCGGTCGATCCGCCCACGATCTCCGCTCCGTGACTCCGGTCCCTGGTTCCCCACCCGGGCGGTGCCGCTGTCACCAGGTGACGGGGAACTCGTGGAGGCCGTAGATGTCCGAGTCGTTCTTGAAGGGCAGCTCGTCGACGGGCACGGCGGACCGGAGACCGGGGATCCGCCGGAACAGCGTGTCGAAGACGATCTGCAGCTCCAGGCGGGCGAGGTTCTGGCCCAGGCACTGGTGCGGGCCGTAGCCGAAGGCGAGGTGGTGGCGTCCGCCGCGGTCGATGTCGAGCTCGTCCGGGTCGGTGAACACCTCCGGATCCCGGTTGGCGGTGTTGGACAGCCCGAGCACACCCTCGCCGGCGCGGATGAGCACCCCGCCCAGCTCCACGTCCTCCAGGGCGACGCGTGAGGTCCCGAGCTCGGCGATCGTGAAGTAGCGCAGCAGCTCCTCCACGGCGTCGGGGGTTCTGCCGGGGTCCTCGCGCATCGCGGCCAGGTCCTCGGGGTGTTCGACGAGGGCCAGGGTGCCCAGGGAGATCATGTTGGCCGTGGTCTCGTGGCCGGCCACCAGAAGCAGGAAGGCCAGGCTGACCAGCGCCTGGTGGTCGACGGCGCCCTTCTCCTGCTGCCTGCGGATCTGCCGGCCCAGCAGGTCGTCGGTGGGATGCTGTTCCTTCGTGGTGACCAGCTGGTCGAGATAGGACAGCAGCTCGTGCAGTCCCCGCTGGATCTCCTGCACCGCAACGGTGCGCGAGAGCAGCACGGCCGAGCGGGTCTGGAAGAAGTCGTGGTCCGAGTAGGGCACGCCGAGCAGCTCGCAGGTCACCAGCGAGGGGACCGGCAGGGACAGCGCCTGCACCAGGTCCACGGGGCGGGGCCCGGTGAGCATGGCGTCGATGCGGTCGTCCACGATCTGCTGGATGCGGGGGCCGAGCGCGGTGATCCGCTTGAGCGTGAACTCTCCCATCACCTCCCGCCGGGCCGGCCCGTGCTCCGGCGGGTCCATGCCGAGCAGGCTCAGCGAGACCGGGACCGGATCACGGGTGGGCGCCGGGAACCCGGGGCGGTAGCGGTCGGAGCTGAACCGCGGATCGGCGAGCATCGCCCGGATGTCCGCGTGGCGGGTCAGGGCCCACACGGTCATCCCGGAGGGCAGCGTGACCCGGGATATGGGCGCCTCGTCGCGCAACCGCAGATGCTCCGGCGGCGGGGCATAGGGGCACTGCCGGGTGATCGGCAGGGCGGTGGGGTCGGTGGAGGCCATGGGTCACCCAGTCCTTGCAACCGTACGGCGGAACGACTTCCGTGGTGTTCCACGCTACAGAGCGGGGACAAACCCGTCCAAATGCGTCGTGACCAGGAGCGACGGGCCGCGCTCGGTGCTCGTTCGGGTCGTCGGCCCGCGGCGGACCGGTGATCGCTCCGTGCCGTCGTGCCGTGTGCGGGCCGACGCGCCCCCGTCGTCGTCCTCCGCCCGGTCACCGGAGCAGCGGGCACCGTCCGCGCCGGATCGTGACGGCCGAAGCGGACGATGTTCCACCGCCTCCTGCTACTTTTCGGGCAGGGGACGACATCCTTCCGACCGCGCCGCGGTGCCGGCCCTCTGCCGGGGCCGGCCGGGGACAAGGAGGCGGACATGCAGGTCGGTGTGGACCAGTCCAAGTGCTGCGGTGCCGGTCAGTGCGCTGCCCTGGCGCCGGAGGTGTTCGACCAGCGCGACGAGGACGGCGTCGTCGTCCTGCGCGACGCGGCACCCCCGGAGGCCGTGCACGACGCGGTCCGCGAGGCCGCGGCAGCGTGCCCGGCGTCCGCGATCCGGATCGGGCCCTCACGGTGAGCCGCGCCGCGCGGCCACGGCCCGGGCCGGACGCTCCGCTGCCGGCTCCGGCAGGTGACCGGGGCCGGAGAGCGGCAGGAGGAGTTCGAGCCCTCGTGGAGCGGCCAGGCCGATGCCGGCGAGCACCAGGACCCGCCGCCGAGCCGGATCAGCGACAGGGACCCGGCCTGCCGCCAGGCTGGTGGTCACGGTGAGGACGGCGATGCCGTTCCCGCCGCCACCGTGAGTGCCTTGCCCGGTTCATCTCCAGGTTCTGCCCCGCGGCCAGGCTCCCGTCCGTGGGCGCCACCAGCACCCCGACGGACCCGGCGCGATGCCGGTCGCGGCTCGGAGGCCGTCACATCCCGGTCGGTGCTGCGCCGGACCGCGGGGCCGTCGAGCAGATCCGGATGTCCGGGCGGGCCCGCGCCCTCCTGGACGCGACGGTGAGCGTGGACCCGGACCCGGCTCACCTCGTGGACGCCGATGGGTGCCGGCGCCCGGAGTGGGTGATCACCGACCACGGCGGCGTCGGCCGGCCCGCGACCAGCACCACCCCGGCCCCTCGCCTTCCGGCGAGCGGGCACAAGGGTCCGGGAGGCCAGCGTCGAGCCGGAGGGGCCCTGGGCCGCGGCGGTCAGTGGCCGTGCGGCGGGCCGGCGATCTCCAACAGGGCCAGCAGGTGCAGCAGGGGGCCGCCGAGGGCGACGACGGCGACGACGAGGCCGTACCAGTGGGTGTAGGCCCGGTAGGGGTGGGACTGGCTGACCCCCAGCAGCGCCAGCAGCGCCCCGGGGAGCACCAGCCAGTTCGTCCCGGGGAAGGACGCGACCACGAGGGACAGCCCCGCGGCCGAGAGCAGCGTCCAGGCGAGGAAGCCGGGGCCGTCCTCGCGCTTGGCCACGACGTGCCCCTGGACGTCGGTGTAGTGGGTGGAACGTCCGTCGAGACGGTGGTGCTCGGTCATTCGGAGGGGCTCCTTCGAAGGGGGAGTACGGGCGCCACGGGGGCGTGCTCGCGCAGTGCGACGAGGCCATTCTGCCGGGGCTGTGGGCCCGACCGCCGCCGCGGTGGGCGTGTCACTCGAGGGGGCGGTCCCGAGGGACTCGGCGTCCGGCCCGGGGGACGCTGCACGTCTCCGTGCTCCCCGCCGACGAGGCGAGCGCAGCCGTGCAGGGGACCGCGGCCCTGCTGCGGGCTCGCGCGCAGCTCCACCACCCCGGACCCGACGCCCCGCCGGGTCCACCACCGGTCCACGACGTCGTCGTGGCGGTGGCGACTCAGTGGTGGTCGATGCGGATGGTGCCGTTGGTCCTCAGGGTGATCGTTCCGCCCTGGAACCGCTGGACCGTCGAGCCGTCGACGGCGCGGGTCTCGCCGCTCGTGGGGAACCCGAGCCGGCTGGCCGTTCCGCCCAGGCCGACGTACGCGGTACTGATCCTGCCCAGGACCTCCCGGGCACCGGTCGCGGAACTCCGGCAGATCCGGCCCTTCTGGAGCTTCTGGTAGGAGCCGCCGGTGCTGGTGGGCGCCTCGGCGGGGGTGGGGTGGCCCGGTTCGCCGGCCTGCCCCTTCGCATTGAGGTGGCGATCACCGATGGAGCCCTGGGCGGCGGACGCCCCCGTGAGCCGGCTCCGCACGGTGCGGCCCTTGTGGAAGGACTGGACCTAGCCGCCGATGCCGTCGGATGTCTCGCCGGCGATCGGGTAGCCCAGGATCCCCTTCGCGCCACCGGCCCCGGTGGCGGAGCTCCAGTACATCATGCCCCTCTGGAAGCTCTGGGCGCAGCCGCCGGTCCCGTCGGCGGCCTCGTCGGTGGTCGGGACGCCCAGCACCCCGTCGGCCGTTCCGAGACGCTTGTAGGTGGCCTCGATGTTGCTGCGCACCCAGTGGGCGCCGGTGGCGACTGCGACGAGCAGTTCGAGTTCGAGTTCGCCCTGGACGTCCTGCTCGACGGCGTCGAGCGACTCCACCGACTGGGCCGGACTCGTCCCGGACCGGGCTCCCGCAGTCCCTTGGGTTGAGGTCGCCCGGCCCTCCTCAACCACGGGCGCGCGGCCGGGCACCGGACCCCGGGCGATGACCACGGCGGGCGCCGGGGGTGCCCGTCCGGGTGCCCGTCCGGGTGCCGGGGGAACCCTGTCGCGGTCCCGGCAGCGGTCAGGACGGGGTGTTCTCCTCGCACGCACGCCGTCCGAGGGGTCGCAGGTGGTGCCGATCACTGCGCATCCGGGCCGGATCGCGTACAGTGGGGGCAGTTGTTGAAGTTTCGTTTTTGCAGTTCGAGCAGTTCGCCCCGTCGGGGTGCAGCAGTTTTTCTGAGAAGACGTTTTGGCAGGCATCGCAACGCCCGAGTACCCCGAGAGCCGGGGACGCTCCGTTTTCCAGAAAAGGTAGGTCACTTATGACTACTGGCATCGTCAAGTGGTTCAACGCCGACAAGGGCTTCGGCTTCATCACCCCCGAGGACGGCTCCAAGGACGTGTTCGCGCACTTCTCGGCCATCAACTCCGGCGGGTTCCGCTCCCTCGAGGAGAACCAGCGCGTCGAGTTCGAGACCCAGGACGGCCCCAAGGGCCCCCAGGCCGCGAACATCACCGTCATCTCCTGAACTCGCACTGATCTCCTCGTGAGATCCCCGGCGCCGGGCTGAACCGCCTGACGCCGCCCTGGAGTCGCCACCCGGTGTGCCGGGTGGCGACTTCCGCTTTCTGCCTCGTCCCCGCTGCCGGGGTGGCGGTCCTTCACGGTCGCCACCCCGCGCACGGGATGGCCCGCGTCCAGTGGGCGATCGCCGGGTACGACACTGCTGGACGAGAGCCGTCACCCCTTCGGCGATCGCGTCCGCGCCCAGTGGGTGCCCCCGCTCACCGACCGCGAGCTCACCGCCTCGCCGACCCGGGCGCAGATCGCACCGGTCCGACAGCACGCAGGTCCTGCCCGCACCGTCACGGCTGCAGACGAGGGCCCCCGCTGCCACGACACGGAGCCCCGGTGTTCCCGGTGCATCAATGTCTCATGGGGTCCTCGCCCCGTCGTCGGGCGGCCCCTGGCAGCGCCCGGACCGGTCACCGCTGCGACGCGGCGGCAGGAGCGTCCGCGGCCGCTGACGGCCTCGGGCACCTTCCGCCTCCGCAGGCGGGGCCACCCGCGTTCTCCGGCGTGAATCCCCTCCGCCGGGGACGCCACCTGCGGATCTGCCGCTGTCACGGCCTCCACAGGCCTGCGGCGCTTCCCCACGGCGGAGCGCCTTCGCGGTCCCCGCCACGGACACCCCGGGCGCCGTGCACCTTTGTTCCTCCCGGGGTCTGTTCACTTCTCGCCGACTGGCCCTCGCGGTCGCCGGTCCCTATCTTGTGAGAGCTTCACCATGAAACACACCATGTCGGTCCTGGTCCAGGTGGACCTCGACGGCGCCTACGTCCACATACTCGTCACCGGATGTCTCACCGCGGCCAACCAGCACGTGCTCCACCCCGTGATCGGGCGCGCTCGCGCGCTCACCCCCGCCGTGCACGTGCTGGTCGACCTGGACTCCGTCCGGCACCTGGAGCCCACCGCGGTGACGTCGTTGCGCGGGGCCATCGACCGCGAGGGGACCTTCCCCGAACGCGGGGAGGTGACCATCGCGGTGCCTTCCGGTCCCCGGGCGCATCCGCCCGTGCGCGCACTGCCGCTCGGGGCGCCCGAAGGGGTCTGGTCATTTCCCGCTCTGGCGGCCTGACCCGCGCCCGACCCGCCGGAGGCGCCACGCCCCCGTTACCTTTTTCATGGCTCTTCAGTCCGTCAGGATGAGAGGTGCTGACCGGTCGGTTGCCGGCATGATCGTTGCCCCCAGTCGCCCATGATCCGGGGGTGTTGTCACCGGCAACCGGTCCGGTGGTCACGGATCGCTGATAGAGGCGGGATCTCCTTCGAGGACCTTCGTAACGTGGATGCCGAGCGTGACCACCACCCGGCCGGTCAGTAGACGCTGTGGGCCCACGTTGAGGAGGCAACACCATGAGCGAGCAACGCCCGGCCGTGTTCATCGGCCTGGACGTCGGCAAGTCCGACCACCACGCGGTGGCCGTGACGAGCACCGGGAAGACGGTCTATGACAAGGCGCTGCCTAACGACGAGGCCCGGCTGCGCGCGATCCTCGAGGAGCTGGTTGCAATCCACGGGCCGGTGCTGATGGTCGTGGACCAGCCAGCCACCATCGGCGCCCTGCCGGTGGCCGTGGCCGAAGCCACCGAGCAGGTTGAGGTGGCGTATCTGCCCGGGTTGGCGATGCGCCGCATCGCCGACCTGCACCCGGGGAGTGCGAAGACCGACGCCCGGGACGCGTTCATCATCGCCGAGGCGGCCCGCACCATGGCCCACACCCTGCGGAACATCCGGGTGGATGAGGCTCAGATTGCTGAGCTGGCGGTGCTGGCCGGTTTCGACGACGACCTGGCCGCCCAGATCACCGCGACCAGTAATCGGTTGCGCGGGATGCTCACCCAGATCCACCCCGCCCTCGAAAGGGTGCTGGGACCGCGGGTGACCCACCCGGCGGTGGCGGATCTGCTCACCCGCTACCCCACCCCGGCGAAGCTGGCCGCGGCCGGCAGGGGCCACGTGCGGGCGAGGCTGAAGAAGCACGCCCCCCGCCTGGCCGAGTCGTTGACCGAGGAGATCTTCGAGGCCCTGGCCCAGCAGACCGTGGTGGTGGCCGGCACCGAGGCCGCGACCACCGTGGTGCCCATCCTGGCCGGGCAGCTGGGCGCCCTGATCCACCAGCGGGCGACGGTGGCTACCCAGGTCGAGGCCCTCGTGGAGGCCCACCCTCTTTGCCCGGTCCTGACCTCGATGCCCGGAGTGGGGGCCAGGACCGCCGCGAGAATCCTCACCGAGGTCGTGGGCAAAGACTTCGCCGATGCCGGGCACCTGGCCTCTTACGCCGGGATCGCCCCGGTCACAAGACGGTCGGGGACCTCGATCCGCGGCGAGCACGCTCCCAGGGGTGGGAACAAACGCCTCAAGAGAGCCCTGTTCCTCTCGGCCTTCGCCTCGCTCCACCATCCGCCCTCGAGGGCCTACTACGACCGGAAACGCGCCCAGGGCAAGCGCCACAACCAGGCGATCATCGCCCTGGCCCGCCGCCGGACCGACGTGCTCTTCGCCATGCTCAGGAACGGCACCCTCTACCAAGACCCCACCGGGCCCCATACGCCGTCAACGGTGGCCCTGGCCGCTTGACCAAAACCATAGAGGCACCCCCCCCCGGGCCGGGTGCCCCTGTCCCCGGATTCGCGTTGGTTGAGGACTTGATACGTTCCGGCGGTTCTGGACCGGCTGTGGCTGCGGTGGTATTCCCGCTGGACCATCCGAGTGTGGGAGAGGACCGTCGCGACCGGACCACCTTGCCGAGCAACACCTGCGCCGAGATCAAGGGGTCGCCACCTCCGGGGAAGAGCCGAACGAGTGGGCCTGCACGGCGGCACGCTCACCGCCGGCCACGGCCCGACGGCAGGTCCGCAGTCCGTGCGACGCTTCCCGGGAGTGCGGCCACATGATCCCCACCGCCATGATCGACGACCGGCAACGGGAGCGCGCCGGGTGCGGGGCCCTGGTCGAGCGAGAGGGGAGGTCGCCGTCGTCGTTGAGGCCGCAGCAGGCCGGGACCGGTGGCCCGGGTGCGGTATGTTCACCGCGCCGTCGTGCTCCTGTGCACCCGCCGGCCTGAGGAGGACGGGTTGGACGCCCCCCGGGGGATCATGGCCGACCCCGGCCGGGACGGTGCCGAGGCGAGGGAGGCGGCGCGGGCACCGGCCTCGCCATCTGCCCCCTGGGCACCGAGGAGGCCATCGTGCGGAGGAGCCGGACACCGACGACCGTGGTGACCGGCTGCCCGGGATCAGCGTCCCGCGGCTCCGACCCCGGGGCGCTGGGGGCGGGCGCGACGGGTAGGAATCAGGTGGGGTTCAGGCGCAGGTGATGGCCACGAGCTCGCGGCGGACGATGCGGCCCACGGCGGTGAGCTCCTCGGTGACCCTCAGGTGGTGCCGTTGGCGCAGGACGTCGCGGGGGTGCTGAGCCGGCCGACCGGATCGTCCCGGAAGAAGGGGTCGAGGTACTTCTCGTGGACGACGGGAGAGTGGTGGACGCCCGACTCGCTGCAGTAGTTCCCGTCCTTGGTGTGACTCTCCTGGGTGTGGTTGCCCTTGTCCCGGTTGATCTGCCGGCCGCTGGGCAGCACCACCCGCAGGGCACGGCCTTCCGTGGTGAGGCACGGTTCATGGCCCAGCATGTCGTCGTAGCAGTTGTCGATCTTGTAGGCCGTCGCGCCCTCGGTGACCGCCCCGGCGGCCTGGGCCGGGGCGGAACCGGTCACCGTCAGGGTCCCGGCCCCCAGCGCTGCTGCGAGCTTTTCAGTGCACGGCTTCCTCCGCTGGCCTCGTACCACGTGCACTGCCGGAAGCGGCCCCCATCGCCACCGTCGCCGAGGACGCTCCGATGGGGATCACCCGCATCGACGCCGAACTGGCCGCTGCCCTGCCGCGGCGACGGCTCCCGCGCCGGTGTCTGCGACGTCCCGGCCGGGGCCCGTCCCGTCTCCGGCGGCGTCCGACGAGGCTGCTTCCTGCTCGCTCTCGAACGCCAACCGGACGGTGCGCAGCACCGGCTCCAGCGTCACGGTTTTTCTCTCCGGGACACCGGCGGTGGAGCACGCACTGGCCGAGCACATCCCCCAGGTGGCGCGCACTGTGGCCCGGGGCTGGCTCGACTCCGTTCGCCAGACGAAGTGCCGGCAGGCGCCGCGCGAGAAGCCCTCCGTTCCGCAGGACGTGGACCGGTTCCTGCTGAAGGACCCGACCATCAGGAGCGAGGACGCCGATCGCGTGCGCAGTTGCAGCTCACGGCCGAGAACTTCGCGCTGCCGGAGGCCGTCGACCCGGTCGCAGCCCGGTACTGCGCTGGGGAACGACTGAGGGTGCCCGTCGGGTGGACGGGCACCCTCAGCGGGTCAGGCCGCGGACTCAGCTCTTGTAGCCGTAGTCCTTGTCTTTGTCCTTGTCTTTGTCCTTGTCCTTGTCCTTGTCCTTGTCCTTGTCCTTGCCGTTGTCCTTGTCCTTGTCCTTGTCCTTGTCCTTGTCCTTGCCGTAGTCCTTGTCCTTGTCCTTGCCGTAGTCCTTGTCCTTGTCCTTGTCCTTGTCCTTGCCGTAGTCCTTGTCCTTGTCCTTGTCCTTGCCGTAGTCCTTGCCGTGGTCGTCGTTGTCCTGCTTGAACCAGACGTCCACCTTGTACTCGTCCACCGTGTGCACCGTCTTGCCGGTCTTGTCGGTGTACTTGGCGTCGCGGTAGTACTTCTTCCAGTCGTCGTCGCCCTTGTGCTCGGCGATGGAGGCGGCCTTCTTGAGGCTGACGTCCTCGTAGTGCTTCTTGTGCCACTTGCCGTGGCGGTCCTTGTACTTGATGTGGACGTCGACTTCGCCGTTCTTGCGCTCGTCATCGTGGTCGTGGTGGCGACCCTTGTGGTCCTTGCCCTTGCCCTTGTCCTTGTGGTCGTGGCTGTAGCCGCCCTTGTCGTCGCCCTTGTCGTCCCCCGCGAACGCCGGGGCGGAGGCGCCGCCCGTCACGATCAGGCCCGCCAGCGCAGCGCCGGCCAGAGTCTTGTGCAGCTTTTCCATGGTGTTCCCCCTGTGTGTGTGACCTGGTTCCCATTGGTGAAACAGGTGTATGCACACGCTAAGGACGCCTCTGCATTGTTCGCAAGCAAATTTCACGCGTGTTAATAGTTTTCTTCGAATTGCCCTGTAAAAAGATGAAATCACATGAAGAGGGTGAAACGCACCCATTGTCACCGATATTTGGAGGTTGTCCGCGTCCTGGGGGAGAGGCCGAATCCCTGGTGCGGCGGCGGTGGCACGCGGTGCCCCAGCGAGTTGCTCTTGGGTTGACCCCGGCCCCGTTGCGCATGGCGCCCCAGGTCAGTGCGTGTCTGCCCTGGAGGGAGACCGAGGAGCAGGGGGCGGGCCGACGGCGGTGTCGCCCCCCTCGGTGATCCGGTGCGCGTCTGGCCATGCTGCTCCGTCACGACCGGATCGCGCGCCAAGTCGGTGAATGCCGAAAATGCTTTCGGCTACGAGGCCGACAGCGCACCGCATCGCGCGTCATGCCCCTCAGTATTCAATGTGATGACTTTTATTTGCATTATGAAATAGATTGACCGGCGAATAGATTCCGCGGGTGCCGAGTTCTTGTCCGGCTGAGGTCCGCGCCGCGCTCCCCAGGCAGGGGTCACCAAGGGATGCGCCGACGGAGGGGCGGGGCCAACCACCGGTCGGGAGGGGGCGCGGCGTCGTGGAAATCGGCCCGATTCCGTGCGGAGGCCGGCTCCGTGGGCAGCTCCGCGAAGGGGGAGCCGGGGGGAAGCATTCCTGCCCGGGGGAGGGCAGAAATGCTCCGGCAGGCGGGGGTGGTCCGGGACGGGCTTCGCTGTCCCCCCAGGGACGTGTGTCGCAGCGAAACCCCGGCGGCACCCCGGTGCCTGCTGAAGTCGACTTTACTGGTCAGTAGATGCAGCGGGGGACCGGGCGGCGTGGCTACATGTGGGGACGGCGCGACAGCGCCTCACCCCACGGGGCAGGGCCCCGCGGGTGCAGCGGGAGTCGGCCCAGCCGCTGAGCTCGGGCACCGAGTGCGCGGTCACGTGCTCCGGCCCGCCGTCAGCGAAGCGGGGAGCACCTGGAGGTCGATGCGGGAGGACGTGGACTTCTCCACTGCGATGGAACCGATGCCGTCCACCGTCAGGGCCGCCCGCATCCAGAGGGAGCGGGAGATCGCACCGGGCGGAGCACCGGCCACGCGCCGGGCTGCCGGAAAGGATCCGGGCTGACGACGCCCGGCCCCCACCGCCGGCGCACCCCGCCATGCGCCGGCACCGATCGAGGCGGAGGATCCGGCCACCCAGGTCATCCGCCACCTCAGGATGTCCTGGACTCCTCTACCGGTGGATGCGGGGCCGGCCGGACGCCCCGGTCCGCGGCCCCGACTCCCCTCCGTCGGCCCATGACGCCGTACCCGGCGGAGGATGTCCGGATCTGTGGGACGGTCGTCCGCCCGGACAGTGGACCCCGGTCCGCCGAGCGGGGAGGGTGGAGGGAGGACGGCTATGAGCGGTCCCGCCACGCACCGACCACGAGGAGAGACAGTGCCTGAAACGATCGCCGGAATCGCCGTCCCGGACTCCGCCCTCGCCCGCGACACCACGACGCTGGTGCGGCAGGCCGCCGACGAGAACCTGTTCCACCACTCCCGCCGCGTCTTCCTCTTCGGGATGCTCCAGTCCGCCGCCCGGGGGCTCGAGGTGGACCCGGAGCTGGCCTACGTCGGCGCCATGTTCCACGACCTGGGCCTCACCGCCGCCCACCGCACGAGAGAGCAGCGGTTCGAGATCGACGGCGCCGAGGCGGCGCAGGCGTTCCTGCGCGACCACGGCCGGTCGCGGGAGGAGGCGCGCACCGTGTGGCTGGCGATCGCCCTGCACACCACCCCGGAGATCCCGCACCACCTGGGCCCCGAGGTGGCGGTCGTCACCCTCGGCGTGGAGACCGACGTCCTGGGGCTCGAGCTCGACCGGATCAGCGAGGCCGACCGCGCCGCCGTCGTCGCCGCCCACCCCCGCACGGACTTCAAGAACCGCATCCTCCGGGCCTTCTACGACGGCATGGCCGACCGGCCCGGCACGACCTTCGGCACCATGAACGACGACGTGCTCGCCCACTTCGACCCCGGCTTCCGCAGGGAGGACTTCGTGCGGATCATCCAGGACAACGCCTGGCCCGAGTGAACCGGCCCGGAGCGCACCCGGTGAGGCGCGGACGGTAGCGTGAGATCGTGACGACCCAGACCCGGCGTGTGGTGTTCCTCGTGTTCGACGGCGTGAAGATGCTCGACGTCGCCGGCCCGGCCGAGGTGTTCGCCGAGGCCAACGCCCTCGGCGCGGACTACGCGCTGAGCTACGCCTCGCCGTCAGGCGCGCCGGTGCTGACCTCCATCGGGACCCGGCTGCCCGTGGATGCGCCCGCCTCGGAGGTGGCCGACGTCGACACGGTGGTCGTCGCCGGGGGCGACGGCCTCGTGGCCGCGCCGATCCCCGAGGCCCTGGTCGATGCGGTCCGGGGTCTCGGGGACCGACCGCGCCGGCTGGTCTCCATCTGCACCGGGTCCTTCGTCCTGGCCGCCGCCGGGGTGCTGGCCGGGCGGCGGGCGACCACGCACTGGCGCCACGCCCCGCTCCTGGCCCGCGCCCACCCCGATGTCCGCGTGGAGTCCGATGCCCTGTTCGTGGAGGACCGGGGCGTGTTCACCTCGGCTGGGGTCTCGGCGGGCATCGACCTCGCCCTGGCCCTGGTCGAGGGCGACCACGGGCCGGACCTCGCCCGCGACGTCGCCCGCAACCTGGTGATGTTCATGCAGCGCCCAGGCGGCCAGTCCCAGTTCTCCGACTCTCTGCGACTGCGGTCACCTCGCGCGCCGGCGGTGCGCGCCGCCGTCGAGCTCGTCGCCGCGCAGCCCGCGCTCGACCACAGCACCGGGTCGCTGGCAGCCGCCGTCGGCCTCAGCCCCCGGCATCTCGCGCGGCTCTTCGCGGCCGAACTGGGCATCTCACCGGCCAGGCTGGTCGAGCGCACGCGCCTGGACCACGCCAAGGTGCTCCTCGACGCCGGGCACAGCATCACCGTCACCGCCCGCGCCGCCGGATTCGGCAGCACCGAGACCCTGCGCCGGGTCTTCGTGGCGCGGTTCGGTGTCGCGCCCAGCCAGTACCGGGCTCGGTTCTCCACCACCCACACCGGCGGACAGCTCGGTCGGACGGGCCTCAGTGCCGGGAAGAGCAGGGACTGAAGCGTCGACAGGTGACGGTCGGGGTTTCATGCCGCAAGGGTCGCAGCGACAACCGCCGGAGTGGCTGCTCGCCGCCCTCGACGCCCCGCCCGCGGAAGTGCTGTCTCGCCCCCGCACCGGGCGTGGCAGTGAGGGCCTCCTCGGCCGCACGGTGCCCACCGCGTCCCGGGCATGCCGGGGGCCGCCCTCCACCGCAGCATCCGGGAGCTTCCGGTTGTGCCGGTGGGGACCCCTCGGCGATGGGGCGGTGTCCACGTAGGGGAGTGGTCATCCGGCAGCTTCCCCCTGACGCGCCGCCTGCCGCCGGGCCGAGGTGCCCCTCGCCGCCACCGTGCGGTGGTCGCGACAGCACCACGGGTCAGGACGTGCACTCACGCCTCCCCGGGACGGCGCGGCCCCATGGGTACGGTGGAGCAATGGCCTCAGACAGTCGCGGGAGCACCCAGGTGCTCTGCTGCACCGTGGGCGGGTTCTGCTTCGGGGCCCTGGTCGCGGGCCTCAACGCGGTCTCGGCGGCTCATCCTGCCCTGGTCGTTCTGTCCCAGGTCCTGGGGGGTCGGCTGGTCCTGGGCCGGACTCGGCATCCTGGTCGGCGCCCTTGCGCGGCGACGGCCGGCCGTGGCCGCGGTCGGCACGCTGCTGCCGGCCGTGGTGGGGTACTACCTGGTCGATCTGCGCAACGGGGTCTACACCCATCATGATCGCGACCACCTGGTGTACAACATCGATCCCACCCAGGCGCCCGTCGTCACGTCATGGGACGGTCTCATCGGCGACACGACCTTTTGGGGCGCGGCCGCTCTTCTCCTCGGGCTGGTGCTCGGCCCGGTCGGAGCCTGGACCACCCGTTCCGGCCGGTCGGGCCTGCTCTGCAGGCTGGTGGTGCCGGTGGGGGCCGCCGTGGAGATGTTCGTGCTGCGGCTGCCCTTCGAGCTGCAGCTCCAACCCCGTCCGGTGGTGGTGGCCACGATGGCGGCGGTGGGGTCGATCGGCCTCGTCGTGGCCGCAGTGCTGTGCCTCCACCACGCCAGGCTCGAGCCGGGCTGTCGCCGTTCACCTCCGTCGACCCGGCAGGACGGATCTCCGGTCGTGCCGCTGCACTGACCGGGGACTCCCGGAGCACCGCTTCGCAGGACACGGCCTAGTGACGCAGCGTGTGGGCGGGGTTCTGGCCGTAAGCCTGACGGTGGCGGCGGGCGAAGTCCCCGGGGTGGGCGAAGCCCCAGCGCGCGGCGATCGCGGCCACGGTGTCCCCAGCGGTCGGATCACCCCCGACGAGGTCCTGGTGGGCGGCGGCCAGCCGCAGCCCGCGCAGATAGGCCCCGGGGGTGGTGTCGGCGTGGGCGCGGAACGTGCGGGTGAGCTCGACGGTGCTCAGGTGCGCGTGGCGGGCGACGTCCTCGACGGTGATCGGCAGCGAGACGGCGGCGTGCATGAATTGCACCGCCCGGGTGTAGGCGGCTTGCCGGGCCGCCACCGTCTCCCGCCGGGCCTGGGGGTCCCCGGCAAGGGGGAAGGCTTCCAGGGTGGCCACCGTCATCCGGTGCACCAGCTCGGCCCGCAGCATCGGCACGGAGGCGATCTCGGGGTCGGTCAGCGCCCGGTGGACGAAGGCCTGGGTGGTCTGCCAGTAGGCGGCCATCTGCGCCGACACCGGGCCCGGGGCCGTGAAGACGACCCGGAGGGACTCGTTGCCGTAGGCGGTGCGGGCGGTCCGGGCGAGGGTGGCCAGGCTGAGATCGACCGTGTCGAGGCTCAGGAACTCGAGTGCGGCCTGATAGTCTTGGTGCGGCTGCTTCACCGCCAGGCCGGTGCCGCGGTGACCGTTGATCTCCCAGCGATGGGTCCCTGACCGCGGCAGGCTGACCGTGACCCTGTCCTCGAGCACCAGGTGCACCTGCCCCTGACCCCGGAAGTGGAAACGGCCCAGGGCGAGCTCCGCGTCACCGTCCACGTCCTGGCGGTACACGAAGGCCGGGTCATCGCGGAGCGGATGGATGATCGCGCCCGCGTAGGCCCGGGACAGCTGCTCGTTGACCACATCGGGATCGGTGGTCACACAGCGCAGACGGATCGGCGGGATCTGCGTCACGTCCACCCCCTGCAGGCTCCGTCCGGTGCAGTGTCCCCAGGCGCGAGAACCCCGGGCGGCATCCCCCCGGGGCTGTCCCGAGCCCAGGCTCCGGCTGTCCCCACGGCAGCGGCAATCATGTCGTCCAGGCTAGCCACCGTCCCGGGCCCCGCCCAGGCCCCCGGGACAGATGACCTCGGAGCATTTCCGCCCGTGCGTGCCTCGCGCGCCGGGATCAGCTGCGCAAGGTGGTCGAGGGGGCCTGGCCGTAGTGGTTCCGGTAGGCGGCGGCGAACCGCCCCGGGTGGGCGAACCCCCAGCCGGCGGCGATCGCCGCCACGCTCACCCCCGTGGTGGGGTCGGCGGCCACGAGGTCGGCGTGGGCCGCCTCCAGCCGTGCGGCGCGAAGGTACTCCAGCGGGGTGGTGCCCTTCTCCCGGCGGAAGGCGGCCTGCAGACCTCGCGGGCTCATCCGGGCGGCCGCGGCGATCTCGGCCAGCCCGATGGGCTCGCCCAGGGACGCGTCGATGAACGCCACGGCCCGCCGGACCCCACCGGAGCCGGGCTGCGGTGCTGGGGCGGGGTCCTGGAGGTGCTCGAGGAACGAGTTCGGGAAGACGTGCAGCAGCGCGGTGACCAGGGACCGGGTCATCTCCGCCCGCAGCAGCGGGTTGCTCATCACCTCCTCACACGGCAGCAGGTCCCGGCCCACGTGGGCGATGAGGCCCGCCCAGTACCGGCCCAGGGCCGGGGTCACCGGGCCGGCACCCCTGAACTCCAGGCGCAGCACATCGGAGGCAAACAGATTCCGGGCCTCGTCCTGGACCACTGCGGCGTCCAGGGAGAGGGTCAGCACATCGAGGTCCTCCCAGAGGCTCGTATAAGGCTGCTGGGGCAGGAGGAACGGGCCCCGGCACGCGAGGGTGTCCCGGCCGCTGGTGACCCTCACCGCGCCCCCCAGCACCTGCCCGACCCGCAGCACTCCGGGGTGCTCCCCGACCCCGCCTGCCGGGGCGCCCTGCCACCGCACCCGTTCCAGGGCCACGGGCCCGGTGCCGGCTGTGGACACGCTCACGGAGACGTCGTCGGTCGAGGGCTGGTGCGTTCCCCGCACGGCGTAGACCTTCTCCAGCACGGCCAGGGCCTCTGCTCGGTCGTGGGTGGTGAACATCGACCGCTGCACGTCGTCCCCCATGGGCAGGACGCTACGCCGCATCCACCCTCCGGTACACCACCCCGGGGAGGCCCCCACGTGTCACGGCGCCTGCGCCCCACCGCGGTCACGGGTCGATGCCCCGTCCCCGGGTCAGTGGGAGACCTCTCGGAGTCGCCGGTGGAGAACGGCTGTGACGGTCCCCGGTGGCCCACGCGCTCGGCGCGTCCCGGGCAGCCCACCACCGGCGCGCCCGGCAGCGGCTGGCGTCCAGGCCGTGCCTCGCACCGGGTCCGCTCCGACGGGCGATGACCGGGCATGCAGGCAGGGTGGTGGCTGGGGCCTGTCCGTAGCGGTCCCAGGAGGCGGCAGTGCGGCGTTCCCGGTGGGCGACGCCCCAGGGGCGGTGAGGGACTGCCCGGTCGGTGCCGGGGTCGGGTCTGCCCCCGGGGCGGCAGCCACCGGAAGGAAGGGCAGGAGCGTCCCGGCTTGCCCCTCGCCGGCACCGGCACTGCACGCCTGGGCGCGGCGGGGGGTCGATCTGGCCGGACACCGTCATGTCGCTCATGCTGTCCACGCCCGAGGAGACAGTCATACGTATGAATATTCATTGGTTTTTACTAGGCTGGGACGGTGAAGGAATCCACGTTGGTGTCCCTGGTCGTCATCGGCACCCTGGCCTACGGCGGGGTCGGCATCTGGACCGACCTGTCGGAGAGGTCCCGGCAGGAGGCCCAGACCGCTCAGCAGCAGGCATCGGTCGCCCCGCGGTGCGAGGTCCTGGGGCGGGAGGAGCTGGTCCCGGAGGCCGGGGCGCTGTTCGGGGTGAACCTGGACTGGGTGGACAAGCCGTTGGCCGACTACGCCCTGCGGCTGGGCCACAAGCCGGCGGTGAGCGTCTCGTTCACCGGGTTTCCCTATGACGAGCGGGGCCACCGGTATCTGCGGATGGCCGCTGATCAGATCCGCGCCGACGGGCAGATGATGCTGCTGACCCTCGAGCCCGAGGGCGGGCTGCAGACCGTGACCGAGGAGACGGCGCAGGAGCTGGCGGCGGATCTGGCCGAGATCAACGACTCAGGCGTGCCGGTGATCGTGCGGTTCGCTCACGAGATGAACGGTTCCTGGTATGCCTGGGGGCAGCAACCGGTCGCCTACGTGAAGACCTACCGGCGCGTGGCGGAGGCGGTGCACGAGAGGGCCCCGGGGTCGGCGATGATGTGGGCCCCCAACTACGGGGGCGGCTACCCGTTCGCCGATGGGGCCCACGAGGCCGAGCCCGGCACCGAGGACTTCGCCATCCTGGACACCGATCATGACGGGGAGCTCACGATGGCTGATGACTCCTATGCCCCCTACTATCCCGGGGACGAGTACGTGGACTGGGTGGGGATGTCGCTCTACCACTGGGGCGATGCCCACCCGTGGGAGGAGAACGAGGTCCCGGAGGAGGGCAAGTTCCTCGCCCAGCTGACCGGCACCTACGACGGGGCCGGCGGGGACGACACCGCGGTGCCGGACTTCTACGCCGAGTACGGCAGGGACCGGGGCAAGCCGGTGTCCATTCCGGAGACCGGTGCCCTCTACGCCTCGGCCGTGGCGGAAGGGGCGGGGGAGCTGGAGATCAAGCAGGCCTGGTGGGATCAGGTCTTCGACTCCTCGATCCCCCGGGACTTCCCGCAGCTGAAGATGATCAACTGGTTCGAGTGGGACAAGCACGAGGTGGAGATCGACGGGGAGGTGGACTGGACCACCACCAACGACCCTGCCGTCCGCGCGGCCTTCACCGCAGCTCTTCCTGGCTGGTTGCGCTACGCCCCCGAGACCTCCTGCACCGCACCGGGCACCTGAGGCGTCCACCGCGGCCGCTTGCGCTCAGGCGAGCATCCGTGTGACCGTGCGCGAGAACCCGGCACGGAGAACCGGAGGGTACCGACACGTCGTGCGGGTGCGCTCAGGCCCCGGGCCGGTGCAGGAGCTGCCACGCCGGCACAGTCCCCGGGTGCTGGTGACCGGCGAGAACGCCTGGTGCGCCGGTCGTGCCGCCCTCGGCGGGACGGGGCGGCCGGTGCCCATGGTCTCCCTCCGGTACTGCGCGGGCCGGGATCGGGGCCGCGCCGACCGGCCGCCGGATGCCCCGAGCCGGGTGGGGCTGTCCTGCAGGCGCGGGCCTGCTCAGGGCAGCGGGTGGGAGGCGCCGTCGGAGCCGTCGAGCACATACCGGAGCTGAGCCGGGTCGGGCCAGCGGTCCACGAGCTCCTCGACGAGGGCGTCACCGACGACGACCTCGTCCTGGTCCGGGTACTCGACGGTGAGGTGGGCCAGCTTGCCCCGGTGCAGCTGCAGGCTCACCTGCAGCTCGATGCCGCCGCTGGCCCGGAACCGGGCCTGGACCGGGTGGACCTGGGAGTGCGGCACCACGCGGACCACCTCATCGGGCACCTCGAACTCCACCATGGGGGAGAACCCGCCGGTGCCCGCCTCCACGTCGGCGCCGGTGTCGTAGTAGGACTCCTGGGCCACGTCCAGCTGGGCCAGCAGCACCTGAGCGTCCGGGGTGTCGGTGGCCTGGAGGATTCCCTCGATGATCTGACGGACCTGTGGCGTCACGGGGCGGGCGCGCAGCAGCTCGTCCACCCACACCCCCTCCTCGGTGCCGGCCGCAGCGCGGTCGGCGGCGAAGGACGCCAGGACACCGGCGGCGGAGACCTCCGCCAGCCACCGCCGAGGACGGCGCACCCCGGTTGCGTGCAACCGGGACACGACCCGGGCGTCGAGGGCCTCGGAGGGCCCGGCCAGGGCCCAGACGGCCCCGCCGGCCACCAGGGCGGCCACCACGTGGGCGGGCACGAACGCGGTGCGGTCCCGGTCGGTGGTGACCCCGGCCCACCACGCCGTGGTCGTGGCCACGCCCGCCCGGTAGGCCCGGCGGCGTGCTGGGCTCAGCGCGGCGGGATCCACCAGGCTCAGAGCCCCGAAGGCGGCGGCCGAGACGACCCCGAAGACCGGTGAGACCGGATCGGTGAGACGGGCGAGAGCGTGATGCATGGAGGTGTCCTTCCGGGTCGGTGGCACCCACCCTAGGCAGGCAACCGACCACCATGACGGCACCGCACGGGAACCGGCGATTCTCCGGGGCCGGTGCACCCGGCGCCCGGGTGCGCCGGTGCCGGTTCCGCGCCGTCCTGCGGGGCGGTGGCCCGATACGGCCGGGACCCACAGCAGGGATGCCCGGGTGCGGTCCGCCATCCGGGAACCTGACGTGCCACCCATCACGGTCGGACAGCCAGGGCTTTTGCCCCGAGGCCCCATCTCGCCCCACGAATACCGTGCGAGCTCAGGGGGCCGGAAGCGTGATGGTGGGGCGGTTCGGTTCGACGGCGCCACCGGGGGACGCGGTGCCCAGACTGAACAGGCGCCCCTCCAGGGTGAACCGCTGGGTGGGCCCGCCGGAGCTGAGGTTGGCCCTGATGCTGCCGCGGGCGAGGTAGGTGCCGCGGGCGGTGACGCTGATCCCCATGGTGATGTCCCGGCGGAGAGCCAGTGGACGTTGGCGGCCCTGGCGCCAGCGGCCAGGACGATCTGGCTGCTCGGGGCGACGGTGATGCTGGTGGCGCGGAAGATGAACATCGCCGCCGGGTCGCCTTGGGCGTCGAGGAACAGGGTCGATGAGACGGTGAAGGCCCCCGTGGTGCTGGTGTAGACCCCGGCGGTGGTCCGGCCCGTCGGCGACGTCGGGCGGGTCGCAGTCACAGCTCGGGCGGTCAGGGCTCGTTCCAGGGCACGGGCGTCAGCCATCGCCGAGGCTGCAGCCGGGGTGCCGGCTGCGACGGCGCCGGTCACGTTGGGGCGCGCGCCGCTGTTCTGCAGCGCCACGACGTTCGTTCCGGGGTGGGTTCCCACGCTGCCGCCCACGGTGGTCTGGTGCCCGCCGGGGGTGTGGTTGACGGTGCCGGCCGAGGCCAGCAGGCCGTAGCGCGGCCCGGCCCCGAGTCAGCGCTGGTGGTGCGGCAGCGACTGTCCAGGAGGCGCGTGTGCTGGTGCGGGAGGTGAAGGCCGCGGTGCTCGGTGCGGCCGGCGGGGACACCGGGCCGGCCAGGACTCCGGTGCCGACCACGGCCAGGGCGCCCGGCCGGGCGAGATCGGGGGTCCCCTGCGTGGTGCGGACGACGTCCGGTCCGTCTGGCCGGCCGGCTCGGCGCTGGCGCGGGAGGAAGACGGCCAGAGCGGTCGACAGTGCACCCACGGTGCCGGCGGCCCACACTGCCAGAGGTCCGCTCCGGCCGGTAACCAGCCACAGGGAGTGCAGGCCGATGCCGGGCACGAGCAGACGGGCCTGGCCGGTGATCTGCTCCCGCACCGGTGGGGCGGAGTGGACATCGGCGTGGGCGTCGCCTGCGGTGGTGTACGTTCCGTCGTCGTTGTCACCGACGATGCGGTGCAGGATCAACCGGTCGACCCCGCCGGACCGGGCCCCGGAGGGGCTGGTGAACTGTACGACTCCTCCCACCCGCACGGGCTGGACCTCGGGCAGGGCAGAGAGCACCACGACGTCGCCGGGGGCGATGTGCGGTTCCATGGACCCGGTCTGGACGACGGTGGCGTGCCGGCCGAGCAGGATCGGAAGTGAAGCGACGGCGGCCAGGGTGGCCAGCATCACCAGGTAGATCCGGGCGGCGGTCCCGGCCAGGAGCCGGGCCCAGCCCCACGGCGCGGCCGTCACACCGGCAGGTGCTGACTCGGCGGTGGAGCTGGGCTCTGGTTCGGTCCGGATCTGCACGCGAGAGCTGCTCAGGCGGCCGGGGCGTCGTCGCCCTGCAGGTCCCAGACCAGGTCCACGATGACGCGGGATCCCTGCAGCGCGTCGATCTGGGCCTGCGCCATGCCGGCGGTGTCGAAGGTCCAGGTGCCGCGGTAAGTGCTCGACTCCCCGGCCGTGCCGGTGGTGTCCCAGGCGGCCCCGCCGGAGGTGTAGTCGCTGTTGACCCGGGCCAGGGTGGACAGCGGCTGGGCCGGAAGTGCGCCGGGGACGGGGGTGAAGCCGGTGCAGTCGTCGAAGGACCCGGCGGTGCCGCCCTCGACCTGCAAGGTGATGCGGTCCTCCGGCCCCGCGGCGGAGCCGGAGAGGTTCTGCACGTAGGCGCGCACCTCCCCTTCCACGGTGGAGCTGGAGGTGACCACGATGCACTTCTGGCCGGTCCGGCCGGGGACCAGGTTCTCCACGGTGACGCCGGCGCGGCCGGCGTCGTCGTCGGTGAGGGCGACCTGGCCGGTGGCCCAGGAGTTGCGGGAGGCGGCGGTGGAGCCCTGCCAGACCATCACGCCGGCCACCAGCACGGCGACGGGGGCGGCGGAGAGCCCGGCGATCCGGCGGGCACGGACGGCGGGAGCACGCACGAGAAGTCCTGTTGCGCGACGAAGCCCGAACCGGGCTGAGGCCCTGCGCCGTCGCTGCATGGGGCGAAGGATGGAGTCGAGCCGCGATGGGGGTCGTGGGCCAGCCGCGGACACCGTGTCCACGCCTCGGCGGGGCCTCCAGGACTTTCGTCCAGTGCCGGCGCGGAGGAGGCATCTGCCCAGGTGCGAACGGACATTCTGGCGTGCTGTGCCGGTGCAACCTCCCGTCATCTCCGGATGCACCCCGGATCCCCGGTCCGGTGACCAAGGGACGGCCCGGCGGGTTCGCCCTCGGCGGGCGGCTGTGCGGTCGCCGGCCTCCTGGACCGCCGACCCATCCGCGCCGTCCCCGGACACTCCCGGGGCGTCCGGATCGCGGGGCGCCCACTGGGGCGTCCGGGTCGCAGGGCGCCGGCCGGGCCGCAGGGGCCGGACGCTGGACGCGCGGGCCCTGGTGCCACGGACACCACCGAGACAGCACCGTGGAACCGACCGGTCCCCTGGAGGCGCTCGACGCCGGGTCGGGCCGGGCGGTGGCTGCGGCACCTTCCGTGGCTCCATCGGTGCACGCCCACGCCGCTCCCGGTCACAGGCCCTCGCTCACGCCCGTCCACGAGGGGTCGGCCTGCCCTTGGGTCAGTTCGACATGGGGTCCCTGATGGACGGCGAGGTAGATCCTGTTGCGCAGCTCGTTGGCCTCGGCGGAGGTGAGTGTCCGCAGGAGCGGACGGATGTGGATCCGGATCAGCGCGTTGTTCTGGCCGGGGACGATGCCGAGGCGCTCGCGGGCTGCGGCGGAAAGCTCCTCGCACCGGGTCAGGGACAGGACCTCGACGGCTTCGAGGAGGTCCGCGTCCTGCCCTAGAGCTGTGCGGATCCGATCACCGATGGTCTCGCCGTCCTCGTGGTCGTCGAGCACGACGGAGATGTCCCGGCGCGTCCCGGGGAGCAGCGAGACGTGCTGCCATGGTTCCAGGTCGAGCATCTGGGCTGCGATGCGCGGCTCCGAGGAGCGCAGGTAACGGATGTCCGGGATCGACTTGCGCAACATCAGGGCCCGGTCCAGCCCCATGCCCAGGGCCGATCCGGACCACTTCTGCGGGTCGAGGCCGGACCCGCGCAGCACATCGGGGTGGATGCGCCCGCATTCGGCGAGCTCGAGCCACTGCCCGTCCAGGTGCACGTCCACCTGTCGTCCGCCGATCGTGTACGGGTGCTCGACGTCGGTGACCTGCCATCGCGCTCCTGGCAGGACTGCGTCCACGACGGTGGTGATCATCTCGAGCATGTCCTGCTCGGTCGTCCTCGGTGCGGACCGGATCCGCCACAGATCGACCTGGTGCGGTTCGCCCACGTGCGTGCGGTCGACGACATCGCGTCGGTAGACGAGGCCCGGGACGACGAGCAGCTCGTCGACGCCGGACCGGGTGCGGTAGTCCTCCAGGGCCGTGGGCAGTTCCGCGCTGGTGTGGGTGCGCAGCAGCACGGTGGGCGAGGCGTAGCGGGTGTACCGCTGCGCCCGGGTGACGTCGCCGGGGTCGTAGCCCAGACGGTCGTAGTTGTCGTGGACCGCAACGAGGGGCGGATTGCGCACCTGGCGGACGGAGCTGCCCCATTGGTGCTGCAGCTCGGTGACGAGATGCTCCAGCAGGAGCTGCATCGAGTGCGTGCCTTGGGCCGCGTCGCTGAGGTCGCGCAGGGTCAGTGCTCTGGCGAGCTGGTCAGGGGTGATGTACGACGGAGTCGACATGGAAGTCTCCTGGGGTGGCGGGAGCGGTGCTGGAACGGGAGTTCCCCCGGCCGTGCCTGCGGAGACTAGTCGGCTTGACGTAGCGCGCTCACGCCCCCGCGGCCACTGAACGGCCGGGGGCGCTGAAATCGCTGAGCATGCTCCATGCGATCAAGGCTAGCAACGATCACCAGCACCGGCATCCGTGCTGCATGCCGGTGCAGCCGCGCATCGCCTCGTACCGGTGGAGGCAGGGGCGGGGCGGCCGCGAACGCCAGGGGCGATGACGTGGTTCGTCGGTCAGCTCAGCGGTCCCTCTGCAGAGGCCGGCGGGTGCGTCTCCCGGGAGGCGGGTGGGCCCGCCGACGGTCGTACCCACGTGGTGTGGTTCGGTCCGGCACGAGCCGTGAAACCGGGTCCGAGGACAGGGACCGGTCACCGGCGAGGCCGCGCACGGTCTTCGACCTGGCAGGCCAGGTCTTCGCCAGTGGGGCTCTCCCTCGGTTCCTGTCCGCGTCGCGGGCCGTGGACGCGCAGGGGCAGGCGGCCTCGGCGGGCCGGACGCTGGAACATGGGCCCGGTGCTGCGACGACCCCGCGGAAGTGGGCGCACACCGGACACCGGGGCGCCCGACGGGGTCGTCGCGCACCGGCCAGGAGGACCCATGACCCCGCCCATCCCACCACCGCGGGACACCGACCGCCGTACCCCAGCCGGTTCTGTGGCCCGGTGTCGGCCCGTGGCGGTCTTCCTCCTCCTGGCTCTGGGCCTGGGCTGGGCGGCGCTGATGACCCCCGTGCTCACCGGAGCGCCCACGGAGCCGTTCCTGCTCCTCCTGACCTTTGTGGCGCTGCTGGGCTCGGCCCTGCTCGTCACCCGCCTGGCCGACGGGCCGGGCGGCGTCCGGAGGCTGCTGGGACGGGCGTTCGCCTGTCGCTGCGGCGCCGGGCGCTGGGTCGTGATTCTGCTGGGCATGCCGGTGTTCACGCTCGCCCTGGCCGCCGCCACCGGCTCGCTGCGCAGCCCGCCGGCGGGCTGGGGGCGGAGGCGGGGTGGTACCTGTCCAGCACGCTCGTCCTCGGGGCGCTGGTGCCGACGGGCGGCCGGCCCAGGCGCTGCGGCCCACCCGCACCGTGAGCGGGACCTCGAAGTCCGACGCGCGGGAGACCAGGCCGGTAGTGCGCGGGTAGAGCTCCAGGGCGTCGGCGTTGTGCGGGGTCGTGGGCGAGAGCTTGTGGATCCGGGCCCCGATGGTGGACGGGCAGTCCACGGGCACGGTCCTGCCCTCGATGAGCACCGGGCCCTCCGAGCGGTGGTTGCCGAAGAGGAATCCAATCTGCCCGTCCTCGTCGGGGCAGAACGGGGACACGTCGGCCTCGGACCAGTCGATGGTGACCCACTGCTCGGGGGGTGGCGGGCGGCGTGGACACGGGCCGGCACGGACCGGACCGGGGACGGCGGCCGGGCGGCGGACGGACCGGCGCGGCGGACGACGTCGCGGGCGAGCGGTGCGATGGGCTTCGTAGTCCTCATGTGTGCGGAGGCACGACGAGGGCCCGCACTCGCGGGGGAGTGCGGGCCCTCGTGCGGGGAAGGCCTCGGCGGGGCGGATACGGCCGCCATTCGATTACCGGCCGCTGACCTCTACGCGGGCCGGCCAGTTGCCGGTGACCTGGTGAAAGTCGATGGCCCGCATCAGCGGTGACATGTCGTAGGTGCTGATGTTCAGGTTCAGCGTGACGCCGTGGACGGACTTGACCGTCAGGAACGGCATCCCTTTCAGCATCTGCATGCGATACTCAGCGATCTCGCTGTAGGGGATGACGTGCTCGTTGCCGAGCACACTGCGGAAGGCCACCTCGAAGTCGCGCGGCGCCACGTAGAAGTTGCGGTACATCAGCACGAACGCCACACCGCCCAGGACGATCGCCACCGAGGAGATCTGGGCGCCGAGCGGGGCGCGGTCCGTGGTGAGGGACAGCAAGCCCATGAGGGAGCCCACGACCAGGAACAGCCAGCCCACCGCCGGCACGAACTTCGGCATCCGCTGCTGCTCCGGATACTCCTCGGACCGGTTGGGGTGCTTCCGTGCCCACCAGACGACCCCCGCAATGGTTGCGGTGGTGAGCGCCGAGACGAGGAGCTTCAGGATGAGCGCGATCGACATGCGCTCAGCCTACGGCTGGATTCCCGAGTGCGAAGGGATTGCGGGCTGGGGTGGCGCAGCGGTCGGCTACCCCGCGGGAGGCAGCTCGGTGTCGGTCTTGCTGACCTCTATCGGCGCACCGTCGTCCGGGTCGGTGGACGACTCGAAGACCTCCCCCGTGGAGCTGTAGAGGTCCGCGTCCTCGTCGGCCTTCTCCTCTGCCTCCCGCGGCTCGCCGCGGATCTCGATGTCGTCGCCGGGCATCTCGGCGCTCATGCTCGACGCCCCTACTCCGTCGCGCCCGGCTGCTCGGTCGGCGGGCCGGACGTCTCGTCGTCGACCCGCTCGTTGTCGGTGGTCGTGTTGGCGGTCAACGAGTCGTCGTCGACGACGCTCAGGTCCTCCTGCTCGACTTCGGCGCGTGCCTCGCTCAGTTCATCTGGCTGGTCTGTCATGGAACGGTCCTCCCTGATCTGACGGTGGTGACCCGATCCTATGTGCGGGCCGCCACCGTCTGACAAGACCGGGCATCAGGCCGGGATGGCGCCGGCGCCTGCCCCTGGGGCGTCGCTGTGCTGGGCGCACAGCTGGGCGGCCGCGGCGTCGAAGGCCGACAGCGTTCGGCCGCGAGCTTCGCCGCTGTCGAGCATCCGGTCGAAGACCAGCTCCATCTGAAGGGTCCCGCCGGTGAGGTCCACAGGACCTCCACTCCGTGACCGGCGTGCTCGTGCTCCTCCTCGGTGAGCACTCCCGGTGCGGGCTTGCGGCGGGGTGGGGTGGTCACTGGAGTAGCCAAGGTTCGTGGTGGGGTCGTGGCAGGGGAGCGACGGCGCCCGATGAGGACGCCGAGGCCCACGCCGACGGCAAGCCAGACCAGCGTGTCGGTGAACGCCCCGAGGAGGGCACCGAGACCGACCCCGATAACCAGGTCCTGCTGGACCGGGGCCAGGGAGCGCCACGCATCCTCCTCGAAGATGCGCCGTCGGGTCACCGGCTCAGCCGTTCTCGTAGGCGTGCTGGATGAGCGCGTAGACCGCTTCCAGCTGGGCGACAGAGCTGATGCGGACCTCGAGGTCCCCGACCCCGTGATGGCCGATGGCGCGCACGTCGCGGGTGAAGCCGTCCTCGAGCTCCACGGCGTCCGGATCCAGGCGCAGGTGCAGCAGGATCTGTCCGGAGGACGGGTGGATGTCGATGGTGGCGAAGCTCTTGAGCCGCCGGAAGGCGATCCAGTGCTTGAGCATCTTCTTCGACACGTCCGGGCCCAGGGCCTCGCAGTAGTCGGCCACCGTGGTGAACACCTCCTGCAGGTCCGGTGATGCCTGCTCGAATCGCTGGAGCACCGTCATGTCCTTGGCCTTGCTCGCAGGCTCCCCGTCCGGGGTCTCGCTGGAGGCGTCGGCCGGCTCCGGCCCATCGGGTGCCGCGGTGCCGGCGGCAGCGGGCAGGGCAGCGGCCGTGGTGGAGACGGTGGAGCTGGAGTGCACCAGCTCCAGGGCCAGCAGCTCCCCGCCGAAGTCGCGGTAGCGGACCAGCCCGATGGAGCGGGCGATCTGCTGGACGGCGTGCTGGTCGTAGCGGGTGTAGTCGGTGGCCACGCAGATCAGCCGGGGGCGGGACCAGTCGATGAGGTCAGCGAGCTCGGCGTGGTCCGAGCGCATCACCAGCAGCTCGAACTCCGCCTGGTGGTCCATCAGCCGGTCCAGGTAGAACAGGCCCTGGTCGATGACGTTCTCGCTGCGGGTGCGCTTGTACTCGAAGCTCACCGGGGAGCAGGTCTCGTCGGCGCCCAGGGAGTCGATGCGTCCGCCGTGCCGGTCACCGGTGCGGTATTCCGACTGCAGGAACCGCACGCCGAACAAGGTCTCCATGCTGGCCTCCACCACGCGCTGGAGGTGCTTCTCCAGCGGGGAGTGGGCCCCGGGCGGCTCGGTGGCGGTGCCCTCCCGGATGCGGAACAGCTTGAGGTCGGCCACGCAGGTCTCCTTCGTGGCCGGTCGGGACCGGCGGTGGGTGGCAGGTCAGGGAGCGGGCAGGGCGCGGGCTCGCCACAGGGTCAGCGAGGCCACGGCGGCGATGGCCACCAGAGTGATGAAGCCGTAGAGGCCCGGCGCCAGCTCGGTGAACGCGGCGAAGACCACCCCGGCCAGGCACGCCCACGACCCCCACGTCGCCTGGCGGCGCCGGCGCGCGGTGACGGGCTCGCCGGCCAGGACCGGCCAGGCCGTGATGGTGAGCGCGATCAGGCCGATGAACGCCCCGACCGGCACGGCGATCGGGGTCTGGGTGAGGATGGGGTCAGTCCCCATGGGTCGCTCCTGTGATCGGTGGGGGTGGTAGTGGCTGGCGCAGGCGGTTCAGGGTGAGGAGGGCGGGGACGACCAGTCCACCCAGCAGCAGCAGACCGAAGACGCCCAGGGCCCAGACCATCAGCAGCAGAGGGGCCGCCACGACCAGAGAGATGACCGCCAGGACGGCGGCCGCGGTGCGCCGGCGGGAGGCGGCCGGCTCCCGGCGCAGGAGGGGGCTCTCGACGACGAGCTGGGTGATGATCAGTGCGGGGACGATCAGCAGTGGGACGGCGAAGGCCAGGATCTCCAGAACACCCGTTTCGAGCACGGGGTTCTGTTCTGTCAGCAGCGGCATTCGTCAGCTCCCATATCGGTGGGAGAGGGACCTGGCCCGTCGGAGTACCCCGCGGGGTCGTGCCGGCCGTACCGGTCGTTGACGCCGGGGCGAGGCCGGGGCGCGGGCCCGTCGTAGGGCCCTGGCCGTTCGCCCCCGGACGGCCCGTGAGCATCAGGGCGTCGCCGGAGGCGGGGGATCAGCGTCGTGGCGATCCAGGAGAGCAGCACGAGGGCCACGACGACGATGGCCGCGACCGCGGCTGGACTCAGATCAGTCACCGCCACCACCGCCTCCGCCGTCTGCACCGGACCCGCGGTCGGAACCGGAGTCGGAACCGACGGCACCGGAACCCCACACCCCGGCGGTGGAGCCGTCGGACGAGGAGGAACGGCCTGCCGGTCCGCCGGGCCGCGAGTGCTGCTGCCGGCGCACCCGGACGACGATCGTCACGCAGGCCGCGACAACGGCCAGGGCGAGGGCCACGAAGACGATGAGGCTGGTGGGCGAACCGGGCCCGAGGCCGGTCGGGGCAGCGCTGGTGCTCATGGTCGGGAACCTAGCAGCGGACCCGGCGCTCAGGCGGCAACCGGGTCGGTGAGCCACCCGGCTCGATGAGCATGGCGCGGACGTCCTGGACGGGCACGGACTCCCGGAGGGTATGCCCTTCCCGGGGCCTGCGCTGGTGGTCGTGCGAGGCCGCACGGGAGGCGCTGAAGGCCTGGGTGAGCTTGCGCTTGGTGACGCCGGGCGCCAGTAGGAGCCGACCAGCTCGAACCCGTGGCCGGTGAGGATCTTCCCCATGCCCGGCAGGTGCGCTGCACCCCACGTCAGGGCCGCGTCGTGGTCGTGGGCGAGGATCTCGTCGAGGACGTGGTGGCTGCGCGCACCGCGTATGCGGTACAGAGCTCGTTCCAATGACGCACTACCCGGTCACAGGACGCAGGAAACGTAGCCCTCGACCCCGGTGCCCTCCGGGGCCATCTTGCGAGTTCAGGAGTAGGACATCGTCTTGATCCCGGACTTCCAGGCGTACCACTTGGCCTTGTCGATGTCGCGGGTGGTAGTGGTGTCCTTGGAGACCAGCGTCAGCGACAGGCCCTGGTCCACGTGCTGGGTGGCCGCGGCGTAGACGTCGATCACAGCCTCGTAGCCCTCGATGGTGGGGGAAGGGCATGGATCGGTCGTCGCGGCGCGCATCGCGCGCCCTCGAGCCGGTCTCCGGACTGGTCAGGCGGCGGAGGCGGCCGCGGCGGAGCGAGCGAAGACGTACTGGGGGTTGGCCACCCGCGGGACACCCATCATCCACGGGCGGGTGCGCAGGTAGTCCTCGGCCGGCTCCAGCAGCCGCAACCCGGCCGTCCCGTAGAAGCCCGGCAGCGCACCGGAGAGCATCGGGCGCCCGTCCCCGCGCTTGGGGAACAGCATCAGCCAGTCCGACCCGGCCGTGGCGGTCCGGCCCATGAAGTCGCGCAGCAGCGCGGTCCCGATCCCGGTGCGGCGGTGGTGCTCGTCGACGACGAGGGTGTCGATGTAGCTGCAGTCCCAGTCCGCCGGCGGCAGCGGGGCGGCCCGGCACTCCCTCCGAGACCCGGAGGCGTGGTGCCCGCAGCAGACCCCGACGACTGCTCCACCGTCGACCGCGACCGTGTAGGCCGGCAGATCGGCCAGGAAGTCCTGCTCGTGGAGCACCGCTGCGGGGTGCGCCGGCGCTTGTGGACCGGCTGGGGCTCCGGCACGTGGGCGGCGGCCTTGAGGTGGTAGGCCGGGGCGGCGACCAGCGGGGCGGCCATCAGGGCGGGGCGGTTGCGCCGCCGCAGCTCCTTCGGCTCCACGTAGCGCCGCCCGGCGTGGCGGCACAGCTTCTGCATCGCCACCGGGAGGCGTCCGCCGGCGCCGCGCTCGGCCGGGTGCATCATGATCCACTGTGAGCCGGCCGCACGGGCCTGGGACATGCACCCGCGCAGCAGGGCCCCGTCCAGGCCGTGGCCACGGGCCTCGGGGTGGACGGCGAGATGGGCGACCCTGCTGGTCGCCCACGTCTGCGGCGGGGCCGGCCTCATCTCGCAGGCCATCCACCCCTGGCAGTCGTGATAGCCCTGCAGGAAGCCCCACACCTGGCCGTCGACGACGGCGACCAGGTAGTCCTTGCCGTCGCCGTGAAGGCGTACTCGGAGCCCAGGCTCGGCCAGTTCCCCAGCTGGTCGGTCTCCTCCGGTCTACCGCGAGTCGGTAGAGCTCCCGTTCCCCGTGGTGGTCGCCGAGCTGCGGGAGCGGCTGGGCGCGCAGCTGGTCGCGCAGCCAGTCGCCTACCCCGGCGGGGTGGCCGACACGAAGACGGTACGGCAGTGGGCCGCCGGCACCCGCCGGCCGACCCGAGTCGTGGAGCACCGCCTGCGCCTGGCCTACCAGGTGGCCGCGGTGATCGGCGAGACGAGGACCTCGGCGTCGACCGTGCAGACGTGGTTCCGGGGGGGGCGGCGCTGAAGGACTGGTCGTCCGCGGACCCTGTGCGAGCACCCGGTGGACGAGGTCAGCGCCGTGGTGCTGCGCGCAGCCCGGGACTTCGCGTCCACCGCAGCGCGGTAGGCCTCCGCGTCGTCTCCGCACACATGGGCAGGGAGATCCCCGACCCCTGGAGAACCACGAGCTCGCAGACCGCACCGACCCGGCCCGGCACGGCCAGCCCACCATCACGGCGCGGCTGCGTCGGGCGGCGCTGCGCTGGTGGCCGAAGGCGTTCTTCGTGGTCGTCCAGCTGGTTTTCGCGAGGACGCTGATCATCGGCATCCAGGTCGCCGCGGTGCTCGCCTGGCACGGCGACCGACAGCGCAAGGAGGCCGACGGACGGGCCGAGTGGTGGCGCCGAACGCAGTGGGCGATGGACTACGCCACCGACGCCGAGGGCCGGAAGGCCTCCGTCGGGGTCGAGGCCCTGGACCTGCTGGGGGAGTCGCCCCTGGCGACCGAGGAGGACCGCCACCTGCTGAAGACCTTGTTCGAGCAGGTCGTCGCCGTGGCCGTGCTCCAACGCTACGGACGCGCCACGCTCACCGGCCCCCGTCCCGAGGCGCTGTCCCTGCGATCGGATCCCGACGCGAGCCACGCATAAGCGCGACAGCGCCGACGCGTCCCATGCCGCGGTCCCGCAGCGCTGCCCGCGGATGTGCGAGGGCCGGCTCGGGCGCTGCACAGGCCGTCCGCCTCAGCGATACGCCATGGCCCGGGGCGGGGGTGTCGCCCCGGCCAAGGGTTCCCGGTGTTCCCGCGAGTCGTGTTCGACATCGGTGCCGGAGAAGGTTCGACCTTGGTCTAACAGGGTTCCTGCGGATGCTTCCTAGCGTGGTGGTGACACGGGACAGATGTGTCGGGCCGCAGCCCGATGCCACGCACTGACGCAGGAGGACTGATGACCATGAACGGGTTGATCCTGGAGGGCATCTCACGACGTTTCGGGGACCGGGTAGTGCTCGAGGAGCTGAACCTGACGGTCGGACAGGGCGAGATCGTGGGCTTCATCGGCGGCAACGGGGCCGGGAAGACCACGACCATGCGGATCATCCTGGGCATGCTGGCAGCGGACCGGGGAACGGTCAGCTGGGGTGGTGGGCCCGTGGACGACACGGTCCGCCGCGCCTTCGGGTACATGCCCGAGGAGCGGGGGCTGTACCCCAGGATGCCGGTGCGGGAGCAGATCGAGTGGTTCGCCCGGCTCGACGGGTCCGGGGCGGCGACGGCCCGGAAGATCGGCCAGCGACTGGTGGCCGCCGTCGGCCTGCAGGGGCGTGAGCAGACGGCGGTGCAGGACCTGTCCTTGGGCAACCAGCAGCGGGTGCAGCTGGCCGTCGCCCTCGTGGGGGATCCGCAGCTGCTGGTGCTCGACGAGCCCTTCTCCGGGTTGGATCCTGAGGCGGTCGAGGCCATGGCCGACCTCCTCCAGGCCCAGGCGAACCGGGGTGTGGCCGTGCTGTTCTCCTCCCACCAGCTGGAACTGGTCGAGCGGCTCTGTGACCGGGTGTGCGTGCTGCAGGCCGGCCGGGTCGTCGTCGACGGCACGGTGGAGGAGCTCGACGACGACGGCACGTCCCGCTGGTCGATCGAGTTCCAGGGCACCGCCGCCCCGTTCCTGCAGCAGGCCGGGAACATTCCCGGGGTACTGGTCAGCGCCGATGCGCAGGACCCGACCCGAGCGCGGGTGGCCGTGGACGGTTCCCGCCGCCCGATCCCGGCGGCCGTGCTCGCCGCCGCCGGGCGCAGCGGGACCCTGATGGGCATCACCCCGGAGCGCACCTCGCTGGCGGAGGTCCTCTCCGGCCGCCGACGCGCCGCCGAGCCCCGGACCCCACCGCAGACCCGGGCCCTGGTCCACCACTGACCCCGGCTCCCCGCCCCGACCGCACACCGAAGGACACCCAGCTCATGAGCCTCACCACGGCACCGTCGACCACCACCGCACGGACCCCGACCGCAACGACTCCTGCCCGCAACGACCACCAGGACGCCGGATGGTTCCAAGGACTGGGGCTGGTGATCCAGCGCGAGCTCAGCTCCCGGGTCCGCAACCGGGCCATGCTGGCCTCCACCGTGTTCCTGGCCGCGCTCGCCGCCGCGGTCGCCGGTGTCGGCGGGCACCTGCTCGTCGACCGCACCGCTGCCACCGGCACCCCGCCGCTGGACACCGAGGTCCTGCTGGCCGCCGTGATGACCACCCTGCTGGTCACCGTGGTCACCTACGCCAGCAGCTCGATCGCCAGCGGCGTCGTGGAGGAAAAATCCACCCGCGTCGTGGAGATCCTCCTGACCCGCCTGAGCGTGCGGCAACTGCTGCTGGGGAAGCTGATCGGCTGCGGGATCTTCACCATGGTCCAGCTGCTGGCCGTCGGCGGCGCTGCCGCGGTGGCCTTCACCGCGGTCGAGGGGTGGTCCCTGGTCCGGATCCAACCGGGCCCGACCCTGGTGTGGTTCCTGGTGTGGTTCGTCCTGGGCTTCGTGGTCTTCGCGTCCCTCAACGCCGGCCTGGCCGCCACCGCCTCCCGGCAGGAGGACCTGGCGGCGGCCACGAACCCGCTGCAGCTCCTGATCATGCTCGGCTACGCCGCCGGCATGTTCTTCCTGCCCTCCGCCGCCAGCGAGCGGTGGACCGAGATCGCCTCCCTGGTGCCGATGGTCGCGCCGTTCTTCATGCCGATCCGGCAGGGGCTGGACGCCGTAACCTGGCAGGAGCAGGCGACGGCGGTGCTCATCGCTGTGGTGGCTGTCCCGCTGATCATCAACCTGGCCGTGCGCCTGTACAGCAACAACGTGCTGCGCACCGGCACCCGCGTCAGCCTGGCCCGGGCGCTGGCCGACCCCGCCGGCGCGCCCTCCGAGCAGGGCCGCACCCCCGAGGGGACCACCCCGGGTGCGCCCCGTCGGTCGGCCAAGGCCGTGCGCACCGTGGTCTCCTTCGCCGGTGGTGTGGTGCTGGTGGTCCTCGTCCTGCGCCTGCTGGGCTGAACCGCTCTCCCCGTCCGACCTGCCCGTGCCTCGGAGGCCTTGCCCCCGGGGACGGGCTTCGGCTCGGGCCGTCAGGGCACTGGTCCGCCAGCCGGTGGGGCCAGGGCCCCACGCTCCGTGGCGTGGTGCCCCGGGGGGCGGCGCGCTCATCCAGCGGGAGCCGGCCGAGCGCCGGCTCGATGCCACCGCCCTGATCGGCCGCCACCGCACCACGGACCGCCCAGTCGTCACCCCGGGACGTGCTGTGGCCCTGCGGGACCGGCGGGCGGGTCCTGCACGCCGCGCCGTCGGCCGTCTCCACCCTGTGGCGAGCCCGGGCACTGCCCGGGCCGGCCCAGGCCGTGACCATCCTGCGCTCACACCCGGACCCGGCCTGGGACGCCCCGGCCGCTGTCCGAGACCTCGGTGCGCTACGCACTGATGGGCCGGGGCACGACATCGGTCCTGGACCCCGGGGACGTCTTCGACCACCTCGACGCCGGGGATGCCGACCCGCAGCGCACTGCCGGTCCTGGAAGGACCCCTGCCCGCGGCCCTGGGCGCCGCCCGCTGAGCCCTGCCCGCCCCGGTCAGGAGACCCGGATCCGCACCAGGCCCCGTTCGGTGGCCTTCACCAGCACCTGGACCCGGTCACGGACCCCGAGCTTCTCGGTGACCTTACCGAACCGGGCCTTGATGGTGGATTCGGTCACGAACAGCGCCTCGGCCATCTCCCGGTTGCTCATGCCCTGGGCCAGCAACTGGATGACCTCGATCTCCTTCTCGGTCAGCGCGGCGGTCAGCTCGGGGTCCGGGACCGGCTGGGCCGGAACGGACTGGGCGATGCCGGCGACCACGTGCCGGGTGACGGCCGGGGACAGGATCGAGCCGCCGTCGCGCACGGTGCGGATCGCCGCGATGATCTCCTGCGGCCTGGCGTCCTTGAGCAGATACCCCGAGGCCCCCGCCCGCAGGACCGGCACGACGTAGCGCTCGGAGGAGAAGGTCGTGAGGGCGATGACGGCGGTGTCCGGGAACTCCCGGCGGATGATCCGGGTGGCCTCCACCCCGTCCATGACCGGCATCTGCATGTCCATCAGCACCACGTCCGGGGACAGCGCCCGCGTCTGGCCGATCGCCACCCGACCATCGGCGGACTCTCCCACCACGACGATCTCAGGATCCGAGGAGACGAACTCCACGACGGCTTCCCGGGTGATCGACTCGTCGTCCACCACCAGCACCGTCGTCGTCATCGCCCAGCCCCTCCCATGGTCGTCGAGCCGGTGCGATGACCGGCTCCGGGACGGGATCCTACCAACCTGTTGCACCCGCGAACGGTGCACGGGGCCGGCCGTGTCAGGAGGGCTCAGCCTCGGCCGCCCCGCGCAGGGGCAGCGCGATGCTGCTGCGCCACCTCGACCCCTGGGCGCCGAACTCGGCGCTGCCCCCGAACACGCGGGCCCGTTCCCGGATGGCCGGCAGACCGGTGCTGGTCGACATGATCGGGGCGATCGTGGTCCGTTCGTTGTCCATCGTCAGACGCACCGCGTCCTGGCCGACCGCCAGATCCACCCGCACGGTGCTCGAGGGCATCCCGTGCTTCATGACGTTGGTCCCCAGCTCCCGCAGGGTCCGGCGCAGCACCTGACGAACGCTGATCGGGACGCGCGCAACATCACCGTGCACGCTCAGCTCCACGGCCAGGCCGGTGGACTCCAGAGCGGCGACGACGGTGCGCAGGTCCTCGACGAAACCGGCCGCCGTGGTGGTCTCCCCGGTGAGCTGATCCAGCGTGGCCGAGGCCCGCACGGCGCTCGCCGTCCCGGCCACGGCCGGCCCGGAGGCGCCGGTCCCGGCGGCAGCCTCCGGGGGAGCCGCCGCATGCTCGTGCTGCTGGATCTCGCGAGCGTGCTCCTCCTGGAGGATCACCACCAGCCGGCGCAGATCCTGCAGGGTCTGCTGGGCGGAGTTCCCGATGGTCTCCAGGATCGCGCGGATCTTCTGCGGGTCGTCGGTGAACTCCGCCCGGCGGGCCTGCATGGCGATGACGGTGACGTCGTGGGCGACGATGTCGTGCAGCTCGTGGGCCAGATGGCTGCGCTCGTCGTGCCGGATTCGCTCGTTGACCTGTTCCAGCTCGTCGATCCGGCGTGCGTCCTGCTGCGATCGGGCATGGGACCAGCGCAGAAGGGCCCCGCACGTCAGGGCGACCAGTACGATCGGGATCGCCACCCAGACGAAGAACTGGCGATGATCGGCGTCGACGAAGGGCACCGCCACATTGGCCGTGACCACCAGTCCGGCCAGGACCGCGGCCCGTGCGCGCGGCAAAGCGTACGTCCCCGTCGCGCCGACCACCACGGAGGGCACCAGGATCCCCAGGGCGTACCCGGCAAGGATCAGGACCAGCGCTGACAATCCCCACACGATGGCGGCGACCCCGACGTGGAACGCCACGACGAACAGCGGCAGATACATCATCATGATCAGCGGGAGCTCCCCCTGGTCGATGTCCCCCGTGTGGACGTTCCACAGGTCCGAGATCAGCGCCGCACCGACCAGCACCACCAGCCCCGAACGAGCCAGCGTGACCGGACGCGGCACCGAGACACGCCATCCCGACGAGGACGTGACCGGCGAGGAGGACGACGAGGACGAGGAACTCACCCGCCCAGAATAGACATCGGCAGGTGACGTCCTCGGGCGCCTCAGGTGGTCGGGTCCGTTCAACGAGCTGGGTTCACAGGACGTGGACGTCGGTGCGGAGCTGGCGCCTCTGGTGACCGCCGAGCGGCGGGCGGATACGGGGGGCCTGGGGAAGGCCTTTGCCCACGGCGGAGGCCGGGAACGTTCCCCGGCCTTCCCTCGTGTCCGACACACGGTCGGCAGGTCACACCGAACAGTGCTGATCCAGGTGCTCCAGCGTGCACGCCAGGGCCGCTGATCCGGTCCGCTCTCCCCGCACCTCGGCAGTGAGAACGTCTCCCGTGCCCCGGAAGAACCCCGGAAGCGGAGTCAGGTGCTGCGGCGTCGCCCGACCAGTCGCACCACGAGGAGCACCAAGAGGGCCGACGCCGCCCCGCCTGCTGCAACGGAGCACAAGGGGCCGGATCCGGCGGTGTCAATGGTGGCGATGTCCTCCTCTGCCGAGGCTGGTGCACCGGAGGCACTGGCCGAGACGGTGAGTTCGGTGATACCGGCCACCGCCACGGTGGCGGCCGTTCTGCGCAGCACCGTCGAATGGGTGCCGGTGAACATGAGCACGGTGTCCTTCCTCATGTTGGAGGAGTGCGCAGGCGCCTGGAACCGGGTCCCTGCGGCGGCGGGATGGCTGGACGGCATCGACAGGAGGTCTGCCGGGGTCTAGGAGGCCGAGGACCGGGATCTGCGGGCGCTGAGCGCGCCCAGGCTCAGGTCCAGGGCCAGGAAGGCGGCCAGGCTGATCCCCAGCAGCGGGAAGAACACCCCGAGGGCCACCGCGACCACGGCGGTCCCGGCCACCGCGGGCCAGGGCGCCCGGCGCAGGGCTCCGCGCCTCGGGAGGGGCCCGAAGGCCGCCCCGGTGGCGCGGGTGGGGCGGCGGCGCCACCACATCAGGTATCCCCACGCCACCATCGCGGCCAGCCCCAGGGCGGTGACGGCCAGCAGGACCTGATTGGCCACCCCGAACAGCACGCCCATGTGCGCGGCCACGCCCCACTGGGCGAGCTTGGCCATGACCCCGTAGTCGGCGAAGCGCACCTGGTCGGTGACCTGCCCGGTGCCCGGGTCCACCGCCGCCGTGTCGACCTGGGTGGGCCAGGACCGGTCGATCTCCGCCACCGTCCACGCCGTCCCGGCCTCGGGGGCGGGCTTGATCTCCACCTGGGACGCATCGATCCCGGCATCCCGGGCGGTGGCCAGCACCGCGTCGAACGAACCACCACCCGGGGCCGCCTCCGGCATGGCGGCGTGGTCGTGGCCACCGTGGTCCGCGTGCTCGTCCCCGCCGGCCGGGGTCCGAGCGGGATCCAGGGTCTTCTCCAGCACCGGGGTGGTCCACCCCAGCGTCGCCCGCAGGGCGGTGACGTTGGCCCCGGCGTAGGCGGACCAGGTCAGCCCGGTGGCGGAGAGGAACAGGAACCCCGCCGCCAGCCAGACCCCGGTGGCGGCGTGCAGGGACAGCGTCCTCCGGTATCTGTTGGGCGTGGTGGTGTCCGGCACCAGCAGGCCTCGGGCCCGCCGCCCGGGACGTGTCCGGCGCCACCGGACCCCCCACAGTCCCAGCCCGCTCAACGCGATGACCCCCAGCCAGGAGGCGGCCAGCTCGCTGTAGATCCGCCCGGGCTCACCCAGGCCCAGGGACCGGTGGAACTGGGCGATGGTGGTGCGCAGCGGCAGCGACCCACTGGAGCCGTAGACGGTCAGGTCCCCGACCACGTCCCCGGCGCCCGGATCCACGAACACCGCGCGGTGCTCGGATGCCCCCAGGGCGGGGTCGGTGAACATCACCCGGGTGGTGCCCCCGTCCTCGGCCGGGCGCACCGCCGCCGGGGCCGCCTCCAGCCCGGTGGCAGCCTGGGCGGCCGCGACCTGGGCGTCGAGGGACAGCGGGGCCTCGGTGGCGGTGCCGGTGAGTGCTTCGGCGTAGAGCACCCGCTCCAGCTGGGGACTCAGCGCGTAGAGGGCACCGGTGAGGGCGGCGATGAGCAGGAAGGGGCCGATGAAGACCCCGATGTAGAAGTGCAGGCGCAGCAGCAGCGCCGTGCCCCACCCCCTCGAGGACGGAGGTGCTGACGGCGGAGGCGGGGACTGGGGGACGGAATGGGACGTGGTGGGTGCAGACATGGCAGGACCTCTCGTGCGTGGCGGGCGGAGACGGACGCTGCACTGCCCGCGGCCGATCGCCGGGCGAGGACGGCACTGCATCACGGACGGTTCGACGCCATGGGCGCCACCGGACGGGTGGGCCGCCGCCGCGGCCGGGGCCGAGGGCGGAGCCGTCGTGTCTCCACAGGTGGTGGGAATCCCTGTCCTCGACCCCGGATGATCACCGGGCAGTGCGAGAACAGGAGGAACGAGTCACACCACCGGTACCGGGGGTCCCCTGCGCGAGATGGCCGCCCGCACCCACCCGGTGTCGTGCAGCTCGCGGTGGGAGAACTGTCCGGACCGCCGCACCGGACGCTTCGCCGGGATCAACGGCAGTACCAGGGTCAGCACCTGGGTGAGCCGGGGGGTGAGCGCATCGACCAGCGCCCACCAGGACGTCTCCCCGTGGCGGAGGACGCAGAAGGTGGCCGCTGCGGCCAGCAGGTGCGCGGCGACCATCGGGGAATGCCCCTCGACGACCGGGGCCAGACACGCGGCCGGGTCCAGGGCGGAGACGGTAGGCATCCCCGCGGTCCCGTGGTGAGCGTGATCGATCGCCGATCCGCCACCCACCGCGCACGGAGCCAGGGCCGGGACGGAGAACAGGGCGTGGTAGGCGCCCTGACTCACCAGCACCGCCGCGCCGATGCGCAACGGACCCATCCGGTGTCCGGCCAGGACCACGCACACCACTCCGGCGACGGCCACCGCGATCAGCAGCAGCACCGGATTCGGCGTGGAAGCACCAGCGGCGCAGTGGGAGAGCCCGGCCAGGGAGGTGGACAGGAAGGCGGCCAGCCATCCGCGCACCAGACGCGCCACCGGGCGCACCGGCGTCGGTTGATCCATCCCCTCCACCTCCTTCCGGGATTCCCCGTCCCACCTTATCGACCCGCGCTCCGGCGCCCGCGCGGACCCTTGCACACTGACCCTGGCCACCGCGTCCTGGAAAATCCTTGGGTCCCTCACGCGCGACGACTCCGCACCTCCGCAGTCGCTCGAGCACGAGGGATTCCTGTTGGCTCCCAGCTCGAGGAACGCCAGGACCGTCCCCGCTGAGAACCCCGCCACACCGGGTCCCCGAGGACGACCCGGTGCCGGCGCCATGGTGCATGCGTGCGGGGCCGCACCCTGCTCGTCCGGGCGCGATCCAGAGCGTGGACCCTGTCCGGGCCGCCGACGCCGGCCCCGTGCTGATGGGTCCGCGGTACGGCGAAGGCCGCCGCCCCCGCGACGGGGACGACGGCCTCCGGATCCGGGCTGGGGAAGCGGCTCAGGGGCAGGGACGCTTGGCGAGCTCGCCGGCCAGAGCGGTGGCCGAGGAGGAGGTGGAGTTGATGCGCCAGTCGGTCTCCTTGTCGTAGTGGAACCACACCAGCCCGGTCACCCCGGGCTCACGGGCCAGGTAGTACACCAGGTGGGCGTTCCACTGCGCCTTGGACCCGCCGGCCTCGGCGCTGGCGGTCTCGGCGACGATGATCTCCTTGCCCGGGGCGATCCGCCGCAGCTCGGAGAGCCCCCAGCCGAAGAGCTCCCACGGCTGCTGCCAGGTGGACCAGGACTGGGAGGTGCCCCAGTTGTAGCCGTCCAGGGCCACGACGTCGACGTAGGCGGCTCCGGGGTAGAGCCCGTCCAGGGGCGTGGAGCCCCAGTAGGGCACGTTCGGGTTCCACACCCACTGGACGTTGTCGGCCCCGGCCCGGGTGAAGATGTCGTGGACGTGGCGCCAGGCGGCGACGTAGTCCCCGGTCCCGTTGCCGTTGACGCCCTCGGCCCACGGGTACCAGTTGCCGTTCATCTCGTGCCCGAAGCGCAGCATCACCGGGTGGCCCCAGCCGGCCAGGCGGGTGGCCCAGTCGGTGATGTAGGCGTCGTGGTCCCCGGCGGCGATCCGGTCCAGGGAGTAGGCCGGCTGGTTCATCCCTCCGCCCCAGGTCCACGGCTCCCAGGTCAGCAGCGTGGTGGCCCCCGCGGCCCGGGCCTGCTCGAGCTCCCAGTAGGGCACCGGTTGCTTGAAGTCCTTGTAGGCGAGCACCATCGAGGGCTTCTCCCCGGTCAGCGAGGCCACCTCGGCCAGCTCGGCGGAGGCGCCGGCCCCGCCGGGGGTGCCCACGCCGAAGCGCAGAGGACAGGAACGCACCTGCGGGGAGGTGGTCGACACCGTGGTGGCCGTCGTGGCCGTCGCCGTGGTCAGGGACGCGGTCACGACGGTCGAGGTCGTCATCTCACCGGTGGAGGTCGCGGAGGCATCGGCGTGCAGGTGCGCCGAGGGCGGCACCGGCGAGTCCGCCGAGGCGTCGGGAACCGGCACGAAAGCGCTCCTCTTGGCCTGACCACCGGCCTTGGCCGAAACGGACTGGGCCGACGGGGCCGTGGCCGAGGAGGCCGTGGTGGGAGGAGCAGAGGGCGGCACGGCCCGCGGGGCGGCGTCGGTGGCCGGCATCAGGGCCAGCGCCGCCACCGCGGTCAGGGCCGCCAGGGACAGGAAGGGGGTACGGGACATGGATGTTCTCCTTGCCCGGCGGCATGCAGGCACGCACGACCACCGGAGCGTCAACGAGGGGAGGGGAAAGGAACGCTCAGCCGTTCCGTTCCCTATTGTGAATCATCCGGAGTGCTGGTGGCGACCGTGACGTTAGATGATCGCGCCGGGTCCTGTGCTCGGTGCTCGCCGCACGACCACATCCGGCGGCCGGCGCATCTGCACGCGCGGGCGGACAAGGCCGCCAGGCTCATGACCGCGGTGAGCGGCCGTGAGCTCGGGTGCCCGCCCCGACAACCGCGGATCGCACCCTGGGCTGGCAACGACCTCTGACCTCCCCGATCCAGGCCCCTGCTCCCGTGGTGCCATCATCGCGGAGGCCCGGAGTTCCTGTGCGGGCATCCGGGGGTCCTGCTGCAGCGCAGACCCGTTCTCCGGCGGCAGGTGCGATGATCCCAACGGTGTCGTGACAGGCCGGAGGTGACAGAAGCATGCACAAGCCCGGCACCGGACGCCGTCGCGGCGCACCGCTCTGCTGATGTCCGTGCTCCTGCCGGTGGCCGTGAACCAGGTGGCATTCCTCATCGGCCGGTGTCTCGGTCCCCGGTTGCGCCGGTCCGCCCCGGGGCAGCTCGACAGCGCCCAGCGGTGGGAGAGGGCGCTGGAGCTGGTCGACCGGCGCGGGCCCACCGCCGTCTTTGCTGCCCGGTGGATCACCGTGGTGCTGATGGTCGCCGCAGCGGGGGTGCGGACGGTCCGGACCCGCCGTCGCGCAGCCCGGCAGTCGGTGGCGGTGGTCGGCAGCGGTTCCGGCGGTCACCGTGGATCGGTCGCGGGGCGGGTCAGTGGCAGCGCAGCTCGGCGTCGCCCAGGACGAGCGTCCGGCGCTGACCGGTGGTGGCCTCGCGGGTCCACACCCCACCGGCCCGGGCATCGGTGTCCTCCACGGTGCCTCGGTGGTGGACCACCCCGTGGCGGTGAGCCGCGTTCAGCTCCCCGGCCCGCAGCCACTCCAGGTTCTCGATCGGCGCATCTCCCTCAGCCATCACTGTCCCCTGGCCGGCCAGCACACCCCGCCGGGCTCAGTCGCCGACCGCGTCGCGGCCGCGCGCCACGATCAATGGATCCACCGGGTAGACCACCGCCGGGTCCTTGTCCTGGTAGTCGAACTGGTCCAGGAACACCCGCATCGCGCTCAGCCGCGCCCGCTTCTTGTCGTTGGACTTCACCGTGATCCACGGGGCGTGGTCGGTGTCGGTGCGCAGGAACATCTCCTCCTTGGCCCGGGTGTAGTCCTCCCAGCGGTCCAGGGAGGCCAGGTCGTTGGGGGAGAGCTTCCACCGCCGCACCGGGTCGATCTGGCGGATCGCGAAGCGGGTGCGCTGCTCCTGGCGGGTGACCGAGAACCAGAACTTGGTGAGGTGGATCCCGGAGTCCACCAGCATCTTCTCGAACACCGGGGCCTGCTCCATGAACCGGTGGTACTCCGCCTCGGTGCAGAAGCCCATGACGGGTTCGACCACCGCCCGGTTGTACCAGGAGCGGTCGAACATCACGATCTCCCCGGCGGTGGGCAGGTGGGCGATGTAGCGCTGGAAGTACCACTGCCCGGCCTCCCGGTCCGAGGGCTTCGTCAGCGCCACCACCCGGGCCGCACGGGGGTTGAGGTGCTCGGTGAAGCGCTTGATGGTCCCGCCCTTGCCGGCGGCGTCGCGGCCCTCGAACACGATCACGTGCTGGAGGTCGTGGTCCTGGGCCCAGTACTGGAACTTCAGCAGCTCGATCTGCAGCTGGTACTTCTCCAGCTCGTAGGCCTCCCGGTCCATCAGCTGGTCGTAGGGGTAGTCCTCCCGCCAGGTCTCCACGGCCGAGCCGCCCGGGTCGATGAGGTCGGGGTCGTGGGAGTGCCCGTCGCGGACGGTGTAGCCCTGTTCGGTGAGGTGGTCGATGAACTCCCGCAGGTTCTCCCGCACCGCCCATTGGTCCTCCGGCACCCACAGTCTCCTGGCCTCCGACATTGCTGCTCCTCACTCCTGGGTTCCCACCGCGTCGCTAGGACGTCAGTGTAGAGAGCCACGGTGGAGGGCCGGTGAACACACCAGCACCCCGGGGTAGGGTCGGAGCCATGAGGGACCGGACGACCCCGCCCGACACTCAAGGCCCCACCACCACGCACCCGGGCTTCGAGGCCGCCCGCCAGGCCTATCTGCGGGCCCGGCGCGAGTTGACGGTCGCCGCCCTGCAGGAGCTGATCCTGCGGGTACGCACCCGCTATCCCGGCGCCGCATCCGTGCTGCTGATCTGCGACGACGTCGAGGACGGGCTCTACCTCGCCGAGATCACCGACAGCTCCGGGCGGTCCCTGCGCCCCGACGGTCCGCTGCTGGAGGCCCGCACCTGCCACCAGGTGCTGGGCAATCTGCACGGGCCGGACCTGGCCGGGGTGTCCGGGGTCGACCACGACCCGGCGGCGATGACCTTCCAGGTCACCATCAGCGGCCGTCACCGCTGACGCCCGACAACCGCCCCGGGCAGCCGCCTTCGCCAGTGGCCGGGACGCCAGTCCGCCTGGGCGCCCGGGTCAGGACAGGTCGTGGCCGAGCTGGGCCACCAGCTCGGCCACGACCTGGTGGCCGTTCTCGACCCCGGTGCGCACCGCGGCCAGCTCTGCCCCGTGCAGAACCCCCACGGCGTAGCGGTCCTCCCCGGTTCCCTGGTAGGCCTGAGCCGTGCGCTCCAGCCAGCCGGCCACGACCCCGGCGTCCATGATCTCGCCCAGCGCCTCCTGGTGGGCCTTGGCGTCGGCGGCCGCGTGGGCTGTCGCCTTGCCCGGGGTGAATCCTGAACGTCTCAAGGCCGCGTTGACGTAGCGGACCCGTTTGACGTCCTTGCGCACCTCGTGGAGGTGCTCCAGCCGGTGCTCCAGGTCTGCCTCGGCACCCGTGTCCTCGGCCTCGACGCCGCGTGCCCCGGCCCGTTGCACTTTGTGCAGGGCTCGTCGCAGCATCTTGTCGCAGGCCTTGCGGGCCGAGACCTTGCGACACTTCGCGCTCAGGGGCGGATCGGCGGCAAAAGCCTGCACGTCGGCCAGCAGCCGCAGGTGCTTCGGATTGCTCAGGTCACCGCGCACGGTGGCGGTGGCCGCATGCGCCTGCTGCTCCGCGGTGTGCTGGAGCACCTCCGCGGCCACAGGGTTCACCTTCCCGTCCAGAGCGGCCACGCGGGCGGGCAGCAGCTCGGCGGTGACCTCCGCGTCCCGGGCGCCCGACAGCGCCCGGGCCAGCTCCCGCAGCCGCACATCCAGCTCCCGGGCGGCGTCGCCGGTGAAGTACGGCGCGGCGGCCTTGAGCAGGCTGCGCAGCGACCGGGACGTCACCCGCATCTGATGCACCGCATCGGGCACGTCCAGCCGGACCTTGAGGTCCCACCGCACCAGCTGCTCGGCCAGCTGCCCCAGCACCGTGACGAGCACATCGGCCCCGGTATCCTGCTGATCTGCCTTGTGACCGGCCTGGTTCCCGGCCCCCGGCTGCCCCGAGGCCGGGCCCGTCTCCTGGGCGGCAGCCATGACCGGGTCCTCGTCGGCCAGGCCCGTCAGGCCGTCGGCGCCGTTGCCGTCCTCGAGGCCGAGGGCGCGGAGGATCTTCGCCTCGGAGGTCGAGGCCCGGCCGCCAGCTGCGAACAGGGCCTGTTCCACGGCGGTGAAGATCCGGTCCTGGTGCTCCTCGGAGATGGTCGCGTCGGTGAGCTCCACCTCCCACTCCGACCACGTCCGCGGTGCCCGGGCGCGTTCGTCGACGGCCTCGACGTCGTCGATGGCGACCTCGCCCACCTGCGCCCCGGCCGCGTCGGTGACGGACAGCACCCGCCGGGTCGTGCGCAGCGTGGCGATCGGGTGCAACGGCTGCCCACCGGTAGCCCCTTCCACCAGGCGCTGCACAACGTCGGGCATCTGCTCCGGGGCCTCATCGGCCAAGGGGAACTGGGCCTCGTGGCGCCCGCCGGTCTCGCGCAGCTTCACGTGCCACCCGTCATCGGCCCCGCCCGTCCGCCGGCGCAGCGCCACCCCGTGCCGGTGCAGGGCCATGTCGGCGGTGTCGTAGTAGACCGCCTCCATCCGGTGCTCCACCGCAGCATCGGTCACCGTGTACCCGGCCAGCCCGCTCCAGTCGATCCGGGCCCCGGCGCCGTCGGGCAGGTCGTACTTGCGCTCGAGCTCTCGCTGCGCGGCGACGGTCATGGTGTCCTCCTCGATCCGGGAACGGCGGGAACGGAAGGCTCGCCCGCCGGAGTGGGGTCGATGATACGCGACCGAAGTGACGTGGATTACACTCGCCTCGGGTGCGCTCCGATCCTGGGGAGCCGGCTTCGAGGAAGCGGTCCGGGGGCATCGGTCCATGTCACGGCTGGGACACGATCCCGGCCTGGTCCTGGGCGCACGGGGCGGGTGCCGGCTACGGCGCGTAGCGCATGTGTTTTCAAGAAGGGGGAACCATGCCGCGATCCTTGCTGCTGGTGCTCGTGGGTGTGGTGGCCGTGACCGGGGCGGGGGCCTGGTGGTTGGCTCATCAGGTGCGCCGGTGGCGGACCGCCGTGCGGTTGCGCCGGGTCCAGGCCTACCATGCCAGCCTGCGGGCCGAGGTTCGGGTGAGCTACGAGCGGATCTACACCCGATGCGCGGCCCGGCCCGCCTGGGCAGCACAAAAGCTGGCGGACATGGAATGGGCCTTCGCCCAGATCGACGGTGTCCTGGAGCGGCGGCGCCTGGACGACCTGGCCGAGGTGGGCCGCACCACGCCCCCGGTGGCCCGACCGGTGATACCGGCCGTGCTCGGGTCGGGTGGGGCCGTGGCGCTGATGATCGCGGCCCTGATCGCGTTCTGACCGGCTCTGTTGGCGCTGTGGGCGGGTTCGCTCGCCCACCACGAGTGGCAAGGCGGTGGGGCGGGCCGAGAGGCCGGGGGCTCAGCCGGTCCGGGGGCTGGCCGTGGCGGCCGGGGAGGGGGTCGCGGTGCGGATCTGCTCCAGCAGCTCCTTGACCCGGGTGTCGATGGCCTCCACCACCTCACCGACCCGTTCCGGGGTCGTCCCGGGCGGCAGGCCTCCGACCGTCCAGTGCTCCTGGGCGGTGCCGGGATGGACATGGATGCCGTCGCTGGCGCCGAAAGTGATCACATGGTCGGCGGCGCGCACCACGTCGTCGGTCACCGGCTTGGGATAGACCCCTTCGGTGGTGATGCCGCGGTCGGCCAGCTTCTCCAGGACGAGGGGGTCCACCGCGTCCCCGGCCGTGAACCCGGCCGAGCGGGCCACGACCGCACCCCGGGCGTAGTGGATCAGCAGAGCCGCGGCGATCTGGGAGCGGCTGGTGTCCTCCTCGTCGACGAACAGCACCTGCGGGACCGAGGTCTGGTCCCGGGTCCTGGTGTGGGCCAGGGCGGTGAGCCGGTCGGCGGCGAAGTGCCCGGCCAGCGGTGCCAGATAGGTGCGCACCTTCGCGGTGCGCGCCAAGGCGGCGTAGGACTCGAACACCATCCGTTCGACCAGTTCCGGGGCGAACACCCCGGCCCAGTGCTCGATCAGGTGCTCAGCGGTGCGCTGGAGCACCCGGGTGTCCAGCTCCTGCGCCGACTCCGCCCGCTGCTCCGTCGGCCGGTCCATCTGCTGGTCCATGTCTTCATCCATGACAATGCCCTCCCCCAGGACCGTGCCCAAAGCGGCAAGCCTCGACCGCCACGAGGCGGTGCCGGCCACGAAGGTCCCTGTCGGGGCTCACCGGCCCGCATGCGACCCCTGATGGGCGCGCGCCCACGTGTGCCCGTGACAACGACCCGCGGCACCACCGCCTGTGATGCGGATCACGATGATGCCAGTCGGAGGTGGCCAACCGGGATCCTCAAGGTGGCCGCAGGGTGAACGACCGGGGAGAGCGGCCCGTGCACCACCGGTCCCGTGGCTCCGCGCATGTCCTCCTGCCGGGGCCCTGGGCCGGTGGCCACAGCACCGCCCCCGGGGGCTGGGCGAGGCGGCCGTCGTGTCCCCGGGGCCTCCGGCTCGTGGACGTGGCCGACTCCGCGTACGGTGCGCAGGTGCCGGGGGAGAGCGGGGCCGGGTTCGATCCTGCGTCGCGACCGGGCGAGGAGCCCACCGGAGGTGGACGGCTTGGTGGCGCAGCCATCGGCGCCGCCCCCCGGCCGGCGACCGCATCCGCCTCGGTGTCCCGGGTGGTGAGCATGGTGATCGGCGCGTCCGAGCGTTGCCGCAGCCGACAGCACACGTGCAGCCCAGCCATCCCGGGCAGCTGCAGGTCCAGCAGCACCGGATCCGCCCCCGCGCCTCGCCTCCCTGCACCCCCCCCACGACGCGGGTACCCCACAGGAGGACAGGACAGGGGAGAGCGCCCCATCGCCGTCCCCGCGGCGGGAGCGCGTCCATCACCGGCGTGCGGTGCACCCGGGTGATTCCGGCGTTCACCAGGGGTTTTCCTCCCAGACACCACACCCGCCTACGGTTCGACGGTCAGCGCGTCCCCCCACCGCTGACACACCGGTGCGGATCCACCCCCGGGGACCCGCACGGAGTGCCCCAGCCGGGCCGTCCGCCGATGGCCCGGCTGGGGCATTCTCGGCCTCGGAGCCCGGCAGGCGCCGGGCCCCGGCCCGGGATGTGGGCAGCAACACTGGTCGCGGAGGCTGCAGCCGCCGCTCTCGGGGCGCAGGGCGGGGTTGGGGGAATCTAGAATTCTCGGCGTGCCTCTTGACCTGCAGCTGACTCTGCTCAGCACCTTACTGTTGCTGGCCGCTGTCGTGTGGCCGATGTTCTTCGACGTCCGGCGCCGTGGCCGCCGCACCGGGGCCCGGTTCTCCGCGGCGACCCAGCCGATCACGGCCCACACCCTCGCCTTCGCCGGGTCGTCGGTGCTCACCGCCGCCGGAGTGGGGCTGCTGGTGGTCGCCGGCCTGGTCTGAGCCGACCGGCAGTGACAGCAGGCGCGGCCCCGGTCCGGGCGGGCCGTGGCTCAGTCGTGGCGGTCCCGGTGGGGGCCCTCCACGCGAGGACGGGTCAGCAGCTCGGTGGTGGTCGGCACCTGCAGATCGGGATGCTGGTGCAGCAGTGCGTTGGCGGCCCGGACCAGGCGGTCCCGTTCGCTCGTGGGCAGGCGCAAGCTGTCGTGCAGGTACGCCTCGATCTCGAGCTCGCCCAGCAATCCGCCGTGGCTGAGGTAGCGCAGCCACAGGCGGTGGTCCGTGCAACCGATGCGCCGCAGGGCGCGGCGCAGCAGGCGGGCTTGGTGTCGGCCCGCGGTGATCTCGTCCATCAGGGTGACCTCCGGGTCAGGGAACAACGGATGGGATAGCAGGACAAGCCAGGCGCCGGGCCGATCCGGCAGGTCGCCGGCGCGAGAAGGTACGAGGACGACGGGGGCCTGGTGAGTGGATCCGTGGCGGTCGATGTGCAGCACGTAGGCGACGAGGGCGCCGGGAACACCGAGGAGGAGCATCACCGCCGGGGCGTCGGTGGCCACCGCCAGCACCGCCACCGCCGGTGAGGCGCACAGGACGAGGACGCGTAGCCCGACACCCGTGGTGCGCTGCATCATCGCTCCTTTCCTCGATCCGCCCCGGCGATCCCCAGGAGAGGTCGGCTCGGTCCGTTGGTCGGCGGCGCGCTGGAGCACGCGGGTGTCCAGGGCTTCGGCCGGCTGCCCGCTCACGGCCCCCATGGGATGACCCGGCACTGCCGGTGACCGGCGTCGGACGCGTCTACTGGCCGACGTCTCGGACGTCGAGGCCGATCCTCTCGGCGGGCCGGCCGATCGGTTCTGCCGCTCAGGGCGCCGGGGCCGGTGCCGGGGAACCGCTGTGGGCGCGGCAGGGACCAAGCAGCGAGGCTCAGCCGGGGGGAGTCATCGGTGGAACTCGGGTGAGGAGGTGATCTCCACCCACAGGGCCTGGACGCGGTCGTCCAGGCCGGCCACCAGAGACCGGTCATCGTCCTCGGCAAGAAAATTCTCGTCGAGCGATCCCCCGATCGCCCAGGTCTGGACGATGGTGCCCGACGGCGTCAGCCCCAGGTCCTGCGGACCGATGGTGATGACCCAGTCGGCGGCCTGCACGAGATCCTCGGTGAGCGGCCGGGGGACGGGCGTGGCCCGGTCGATCCCGTACCGGGTCAGCACCCCCCTTGCGAACGGGTCCACTGCCGCTCCCGGGTCCACCCCGGCGGAGCGGGTGACGACCCCTGGCCCGGCGTGGTGAGCGAGCATGCCGGCGGCGATCTGGGCCGGGCCGGTGTCGTGGGCGTCCACGAACAGCACCTGCCGCACCGGTGCGGAGGCGCTGCCCTTGGCCCGGGCCAGCACGCGCAGCCGGTCCCCGGCCGCGTGCAGGGCCATGGGGCCCAGATAGGTCTGGATCCGGGCGGTGCGCGCCAGGGCCGCGTGGGCCTCGGCCACGCAGCGCTCGACCAGTTCCGGGAAGAACACCCCGGTGTAGCGGTGCGCCAACGGTTCGGCCGTCCGGTGCAGTATCCGCGGATCGCCGAGTTCGACGTTCTGTTCAGTCATGACCACTCCTCACCATCGCCCAGCCGGCACGAGCATCGTGGGCTCGCCGCAACCGGTTCTCGGCGCCCCCATCACTCCCCGGTCCAGGGCAATCCTCTGCACGTTCCCCTGGTGGTGCACCACTTTCCGCCTGCAGGCATCGAGGTGACCCCTGGAGAGCATCCTCGCCTGCTGGACGTACTGCCAGTCTGATCGGGTCCGATGACGTCCTGGTGGCTGCTGAGTGGCCACCAGGTGTACACGGTCCCGGTGCCCGCACACTCACGCGTGCCTTCCCCGTGGCCTTCACCGGCCTCGGGCCGGCCGCCGTACTGGCGCCGGGGTGGCGGTGAAGGGCCTGCGTGGGACGGCTCCGCGGCGATCCGGTGAACAGTGCCTGAACCACCCGCCAGGCGTGGCTCCTCCCGTGGCTGTCCGGGGTGCAATCCGGACATGTCCCTTCTCGCTCGTCGTGACGTCCTGCGCCCTACCGGGGTCGCCAGGGCGGCCGACACCGCCCTGCGGGACACCGGTTCCTACCACCTTCCAGGAGACACCCCATGACGACGCATCAGCTGTCCCGCTACCGGATGCGCACCGACCGACCCGGGCTGAGGCTGCGAGCCGGTGAGATCGTCCTGGGCATCCCGTCCGAGCCGGCGCACCCGGGCATGGTCGCGCTGGTGCGGTGCGAGACGGACCGGCACAACCCCGGCACCGTGCTGCCTCTCCACGAACTCGAGCACATCGAGCTCACCGGCGAGACGCTCGGCCCCGGCTCGTGGGGCAGACCCGGCGTCCGCCCCTGAGCGCACCATGGCCCTCGACACCCGCGACATCGAGGGGATGGTTGCACCCACACCTGTGCTGGTACCGCCCCCAGCGGCCGGGAGGCCGGCGATGCCGGTCGAGCACGCAACAGCACGGCACAGCAGAACTCCCGCCGACGACGAGCGGAGGCGCTGACCTCTGCGCTGCTGTCGATGCCCGGAGGATCCGTGGCCCGTCGGCTCATCAGGTGGTGGCCGCAGGGGCGTTGCGCTGTGCGACTCCCGCGGGGTCGGACGTCCGGCCGACAAGGGCTTCCTCCGTGACGTGGACCGACATGTCCGTCGGAACCACCAGCAGGGTGAGGCCGGAGACGACGTCGCCGGGAAGGTCGCCTGCGTGGGCGACCCGGCGCGGCCGGCCGCATCCACGCGCCCTGCCCGAGTAGGCAGTGCAGGTCCACCGCAGGTGTTCGACGAACAACGGTGCGGGACTCCGGCGTCCATGCTGCGGCCCGCCTGAGAGGTGCGATCACCATGGGGGTGGTGGGCCGCGGGTCCTGAACGGAGCGCCGGATCCGCGTCGAGCATCGGATCGAGCGGTCCGAAGCGTCCGGAGGTGTGGGGCGAGGATCGACGGCCGGATCGGGTGGCTCCCCCTGAGCTCACCGGTGCAGATCTGTCCCGGGGCTGCCCCGCAGCGCAGGGTCCGCGGGCGGACGGCTCGTCTGTTCCTCGGCGACGGCGATGACGCGCATGGTCCCCGCCGAGGTTCGATCGCGCCGGGAGCATCGAGACCGGGGTCCATTCCGCCGAGTCCGGCGTCGGAGCAACAGCGTGCACCTTGCCGGGGCCGTCCCGACTGCCCGCGTACCGAATCCGGTCGGGCCTCGGGCGGAGCGTCGGGTGAAGTCGAGCCGGCAGCGGGCTGCAGTCCTCGGTGCGCACGAGTGGGTCTTCGGGCGCCGAGCCGATCCCCGGCGGGTCGGGGCGTCCGGTGCGCGACGGCACCTGGGTGGCCCGGCCCGGGTTCCAGCACGGTGAGCAGACCGTCGAGCAGTGGCTCACCACGTGACAGCATCCGCCCTCGGACAAGCGAGGAACCCCGGGGCGAGCAGGACAGCCGGGGCGTGCCCATCGACCGGCTTCAGCCCGGGACCCCGCCTGTTGCCGTCGAGGTTCCTGTGCGGGCATCGCCGCTCGGCGGAGGAATGCCGGCGTCCGCAGGAGCGCTGCGCGGCCGGGGTGTGGGCTTGCCGGTGCTGGACCTCGGGGGACGGTCAGGGGCCGGTGCGGAGGGGGCCTGTGCTGGTGCGGGCGACGAGCCGGGCGGGGAGCACGACGTGCCGGCCCGCCACGGGCGTGTCCTCCGCCGTGGTGGCGAGGCGGCGCAGGGCCAGGTCCACCGCGTTGCGGGCCAGCTCCCGGGGGTCCTGGGCCAGGGTGGTCAGTCTGATGTAGGGCAGGGCGGCTTGCTCGGAGTCGTCGAAGCCGACCACGGACAGCTCCTCGGGCACGGAGCGGCCCCGGGCACGAGCCTGGCCGACGACGCCGATGGCGCAGCGGTCGTTGAAGGCGATGACCGCGGTGGGGGCCGGGTCACGCCCCACGAGGCCGGTGAGGGCGGCGGCTCCCTCGGCCTCGGAGGCGCCACCGGACACGATGAGCGCGTGGTCGGTCAGGCCGGCTGCGGCCATGGCGTCCCGGTAGCCGACGCGGCGGCCTTGTCCGCCGGCCTCCCGGTCGGCGTCGATGTAGGCGATGCGCCGGTGGCCGAGACCGGTGAGGTGCTCCACGGCCAGCACCGCGCCCCGGTGGTCGTCGGTGGCCACGCTGTCGCAGGCCCGCGTGGTGAGGGCCCGGGTGACCGAGACCACGGGGAGCGTTGCGCCGATGCGCTCCAGCCGGTCCTGGGGCAGGGAGCTGCCGAGCAGGATCAGGGCCTCGCACCGGTCGCGCAGCAGGGCCTCCACCGCGGCGTCCTCGCCGCGGTGGGGGGTCACGGCGGAGAGGACCACGTCGTAGCCGTGCTCCTGGGCGGCCGCGTGGAGACCGTCCAGGATTTCTCCGTGGAAGGGCTGCACCGGCTCGAAGGCCACGCCGAGCAACCGGGAGCGCTCCTGGCGCAGCAGCCGGGCGCGTTCGTCGCGGCGGTAGCCCAGCTGCCCGGCCACGGCCAGCACGTGGGCGCGGGTCTCCTCGCTGGCCCCCGGCGCCCCCCGGAAGACGATCGACACCAGGGGCTGGGAGACCCCGGCCGCCCGGGCGACGTCGCGCATGGTGACGCGACGCCGCAACGGGCGCCCGGAGGCCTCCGGCGGATCAGCGGTCATCAGAGGGTGAAGGCATCGCGGAAGCGGGCCAGCGCGGCCTCGGGGTCGTCGGCGGCGAAGGCCTCCATCGCGATCACTCCTTCGTATCCGGACCCAGCCAGGGCGGCGGTGATCCGGGGGTAGTGGATCTCCCCGGTGCCGGGCTCGCAGCGCCCGGGCACGTCGGCGACCTGGATCTCTCCAATATACGGAAGGGCGCGGGCGCACAGCTCCACGAGGTTTCCCTCGCCGATCTGGGCGTGGTAGAGGTCGAGGTTCAGGCGCAGGTGCGGGCTGTCCACGGCCGCCACCAGGGCCAGGGTGTCCTCGGCGCGGGCGAAGGGCACCCCGGGGTGGTCGAGGGCGGTGTTGAGGTTCTCCAGGGTGAACACCCGCCCGTGGCGTTCCCCCAGGGCCGCCAGCCGATCCAGGGTGCGGACGGCGGCCAGCCAGTCCGCCCCCGTCACCACCTCGTGGGCCACCACGGGCAGCCCCTGGGGGTCCAGGCCGGTGCCGTGGACGTTGAGCCGGGGGCAGTCGATGACCTGCGCGGCCACCAGGGAGTCCTCGGCGGTGCGCAGCAGCTCCGCAGCCCCGTCCGGGTCCACGAGGGCCCCGCGCACGTAGCCGGTCATGGACCCGAACCGCGCCCCGGTGGCGGCCAGGGCCTGGAGGTCCTTGGTGGTCCAGTCCCAGATCTCGACCTCGAACCCCGCCTCGTGCAGGCGCCGCACGCGCTGCTCGAACGGCAGGTCGCCGAAGAGCATCTCCGCGTTGGCCGCCAGGGTGAACCCGCTCACCGGGCGGCCCCCACGACGTCCAGGTCCACCGGTGCCCCGGTGCGGCAGGACTCGATGCAGCCCAGGGCGATGCGCAGGGCCTCGCGGGCCGCCTCGACGGCGGGTCCGTCCACCGGGGTCCCGAGGGCGGCGTCGGTGAAGGCCTGCAGCTCCGCGGTGTAGGCGGTGCGCATGGACTGGGTGTCGGCGCGCACCGTGTCGGCGGCCAGGCCCTCGGGCCCGTAGTAGCGCATGCTGGAGGCCGCCAGCTCGCCGGCGGTGACCATGCCGGCCGAGCCGAAGGCCTCGGCCCGGGTGTCGTACCCGTAGGCGGCCGAGAAGTTGGCCTCGGCGGTGGCGATCGCCCCGTTGTCGTAGCGGATCGTGACCACGGCGGTGTCCAGCAGCCCGGCGTCCTTGTAGTCGGGGGCCACGAGGGCGTCGGCGGCGGCGTAGACCTGCACCGCGCGGGCCCCGGGGTTGAGGAAGTTCAGGGTGTCGAAGTCGTGGATCAGGGTCTCCAGGAAGATCGTCCACGGCGCCACCGCGCCCGGGTCGGCCAGTCCCGGGTCGCGGGTGACCGAGCGCAGCAGCTGCGGCGTGCCGATCCGCCCGGTTTCGATCGCGGTCCTCGCCTGGGGGAACCCGTCGGCGAAGCGGCGGTTGAAGCCGATCCGGAACAGCACCCCGTTCGTCTCCACGGCCTGGTGGATCCGCTCGATCTCCTCCAGGGTCATCCCGGCCGGCTTCTCGCAGAAGACGGCCTTGCCCGCGGCGGCGGCCTGCTCCACCAGGGTGGTGTGGAAGCGGGCCGGGGCGGTGATCACCACCGCCTCCACCGCCGGGTCGGCCAACAGCTGGGCCGGATCGGTGTAGGCGGCGGGCACGTGCAACGACTCGGCCAGGTGCGCGGCGGCGCCCTCGACCGGATCGGCGATCGCGACCAGCCGGGCGTTGGGCACGGTGCGGGTGATCAGCTCGGCGTGGCTGGAACCGATCCGGCCGGCGCCGATCAGACCGACGTTCAGGGTGCGGGAATCAGGCACGGGTGCTCCTTCGAGAGAGGTCCGGGTGACGGAAGGGACGGTTCGGGACGTGTGACTTCTCATGTCCTGACAAACCGCTTGGCAGAAACACTAGTACGTATTAGTGTGATCGCCAACACAACGACACGGACGAGTTCGCAGCAGCGGGCGCAGGCGCGGACGCCCCGGCCCGAGGAGGAGACCTTTCATGAGTGCAGCACGTGCTTCCGGCGCACAGCGTCGCCGGCGGCGACCCCGGCTTGCGGCGGCGGTACCCGCATCCGCACCGGATCCCGCCGGCTGCACGTCCCCGAACGGGCAGCAGCCCACCTCCCGCCCTGCCGGAGGCATGTCATGACCGCGACCTGGTCCTGGTCGATCGACAAGAACTCTCCGGTGCCCCTCTACCACCAACTCGCTCTCGTCCTGGAGGGCGCTATCCGCACCGGGGCGCTGGCGCCCGGCACCCGGGTGGACGGCGAGCTGGAGCTGGCGGCCCGATTGCGCATCGCCCGCGTCACCGTGCGCCGCGCCATGCAGCATCTGGTCGATGCCGGTCTGGTGATACGCACGACGGGAGTCGGCACCTACGTCACGTCACCCCGCCAGTGGGCGCGCCCGCCGGCTCCTCCCGCCTTCCGATAGAGCTTCCGCGGCAGTCGCCCGCGCCCGGGGTGTGCCACCCAGCCGGGGCCACCGCGAGCTCACCGGAGGATTTCGGCGCACTCCACCTGCACGCACCCCGGCACCGTCCGGCGTCCTGCCTTCTCGACCGGATCGCGACGTCGAAGGCCCGCAGGATCCGTCCTGCGACCGGTGCTGTCCACGAGCCACAGACACTTCATCAAGTCATCGACAAAGGAGTTCACATGTCCCACACCTCCCCGGGCGACAGCCGGGTCGCCCTTCCACCGCTGACCGATGGGCCGCACCGGAAGCGGCTCGGACTGATCTCGGTCGTCGCCTGCCTGGGCGGGCTGCTGTTCGGCTACGACACGGGCGTGACGAACGGCGCCGAGGGGCCGATGGCTCAGGACCTGGGGCTGAATCTGATCCAGCTGGGCGTGGTGATCAGCTCGCTCATCTTCGCGGCGGCAGTCGGGGCCCTGTTCCTGGGCCGGATCTCGGATGCCTGGGGCCGGCGGAAGACGATCATCCTCCTGGCGGTGCTGTTCTTCGTCGGCACCCTGCTGGTGGTCTTCTCCCCGGCGTCGCCGCAGCCGGAGACGTTCTCCCTCACGGGGTTCGCGGTCCTGGTCTGCGGGCGGATCATGATCGGCCTCGCCGTCGGCGGGGCCTCGACGGTGGTGCCGGTGTACCTGGCCGAGCTCGCCCCCTACGAGATCCGCGGGTCGATCACGGGCCGCAACGAGCTGGCGATCGTCTCCGGACAGCTGTCCGCCTTCGTCATGAACGCGATCATCGCCGTCACGCTCGGCGACGTCGTGGACGGGGTGTGGCGCATCATGTTCGCCGTCTCCGCGCTGCCGGCGATCGGATTGTTCATCGGCATGCTGCGCATGCCTGAATCCCCGCGCTGGCTGACGGAGAAGGGCCGGTACGACGACGCTCTGGCGGTGCTGGGGACGGTGCGCCCGGCCGAGCGCGCGCAGGCCGAGCTGGAGGAGATCGAGCGCGTCGCGGCCATGGAGATCGAGGCGCACCAGGTCGGGCTGAAAGCGGTGCTGACGAACAAGTGGCTGCTGCGGATCATCCTGATCGGCATCGGAGTGTCCATGACCCAGCAGCTGACCGGCATCAACTCCGTCATGTACTACGGCACCCGCATTCTGGAGGAGTCCGGGATGACAGCGCAGCAGGCGGTGCTCGCCAACATCGCCTTCGGGCTCGTGGCCGTGATCGGCGGACTCATCGCCCTGTACAACATGGACCGGCTCAACCGCCGCACCACGTTCATCATCGGCCTGTCCTTGACCACCACCTGCCACCTCCTGATCGGCGTCGCCGGCAACCTGCTGCCCGACGGCAGCCCGGCCCGCCCGATCGTGATCCTGATCCTCGTGGTCGCCTTCGTGCTCTCGATGCAGACCTTCCTGAACATCGCCGTCTGGGTGTGGCTCGCCGAGATCTTCCCGCTGCACATGCGCGGACTGGGCATCGGCATCTCGGTGTTCTTCGGCTGGGCCATGAACGGTTTCGTCGCCCTGTACTTCCCCACCCTGGTGGGCACGGTCGGCATCTCGGGCACGTTCTTCCTCTTCGCCGGCATCGGCGTGCTGGCCCTGATCTTCGTCGCCACCCAGGTCCCCGAGACCCGGAACCGCTCCCTGGAAGACCTCGAGGAGGACGTCTCCACCGGAGCGATCTATCAGGTCGCCAGGCCCGCCGACGCCCACCAGTCCTGATCCCCACAGCGTGATCCCTCGACAACCGTGGGGCAGGTCGAAAGACCTGCCCCACGGTCGTCTCGCTCCGCGGGGTCCGTGAACCCGGCCGGGGCGGGCGGCGGTGGGGGTGAGGGGTTCGCAAGCGCTGTCCGCGTTCCCTGGTGTGGTTCGACGGGTTGGTGGTCGACGACGCGACCCCCGCGTGCCGCCTAGGAGTTCAGGGTCTCGGTCGGGGTGCATCCGTACTGGGCGCGATACTCCGTGGTGAACCGGGCGAGGTTGGGGAAGCCGCACCGGTGGGCGATCGCCGGCACGGTGTCCCCGTGGGCGGGGTCGGCCGCCACGAGGTCGTGGTGGGCGGCGTCCAGGCGTGCCGTGCGCAGATAGCCCCCCGGGGTGGTGCCCAGGTGCCGGCGGAAGGCGGTGACCAGCTGGTGGGCCGGGAGGCGGGCGGCCGTGGCGAGGTGGGCCAGGTCGACGGGCTCGCCCAGGTGCTCGTCGATGTAGGCGACTGCTCGGCGGACGGGGCCGGGCAGGTGCGTGGTGGTCTCCTCGGGGAGGTGGTGGTCGGTGAAGGTGCTGGGGAAGCTGTTGAGCAGTGCGGTGGCCACCCGGCGCTGGGCTTCGGCGCGGACGAGGGGCACCGCGACCGCGTCGGGATCGCTCAGGACCGCGCTCAGGTGGGCCACGGCGCGGGCCCAGTGGTCGGCGGCGGCCTGGTGACGGGGGCCGGTGCCGGTGAGCTGGAGCCGGAAGTTCTCCCGCTGCAGGAGCTCACCGGCGTAGTCCTGGGCCCAGGCGTGGTCCAGGGCCACGATGGTCAGATCGGTGGCCTCCATGGCCGAGGTGAACCGGTGCTGGGGCATCAGGTACGGGCCGGAGCCGAGACGGTGGTGCTCGCCCCTGGCGCGCACCGTCATGGACCCTCCGCCCACCTGGGCGATGTTGATCGCCTGCGGGGACTCCACGCCCATCCGCACCGTCGGCCCCCGCCCCACCCGGGCCCGCCTGCACATCACCGGACCGGCCGCGGCCCAGGACACGGCCAGGCGGAAGCTCTCGTCGGCAGGTGCGTGGACCTGGGCGCGGCCGATGAGACGGTTCAGGGCCTCGGCGGCTTCCCCGGCGTCGGAGGTGGTGAAGCCACCGTGGTGGACGTCATTCACGACCTGGAGATCCTCCGGCTCGCGCGGGCGGGGACGACGTGGACGGTGGCCTGCTGCAGGTGCGGGACGTGCCGTCGCAGATGCTCGGCGGCAGTGTGGGCGAGGACGTGGCCGGCCTCGACACTGAGGGCGTCTTCGACGGCGATGTCCACATCGGCCTCCAGGCGGTGCCCGCTCCACCGCGCTCGTGCCTGGCCCACCGATTCCACTCCGGGCACGGCGGCGGCCGTGTGCTCGATCAGGTCCAGGGTTCCGGCTTCGACGCCGTCCATGAGACGGCGCACGACCGTGCGCGTCGAGCCGACCAGCACCGCGATGATCACCGCGGCGATGACCAGGCCGATGAGCGGGTCCACCCACGGGAGCCCGAGCCAGGCGCCGATCACGCCGAGCGCCACCGCCAGGGAGGTCAGGGCGTCGGTGCGGGCGTGCTGGCCCTCGGCGACCAGGGCCGCCGAGCCGATGCGGCGCCCGGCCCGGATGCGGTAGCGGGCCACGACCTCGTTGCCGGCGGCGCCGACGGCGGCGGCGGCCAGGACCCAGCCGAGATGGGTGATGTCCTGCTGGGTGGTCAGCGCCCGCAGCGATTCCCAGACGATCAGCGCGGCCGAGACGGCGATCACCGCCCCGATCAGCAGGCCGACCAGGTCCTCGGCCCGCCGGAATCCGTAGCTGTAGGTCCGGGTGGGGGCTCGGCGGCCGAGGCGGAAGGCGATGATCAGCGGGACCGTCGTGGCCAGGTGTCCGAGGTTGTGCAGGGTGTCGGCGAGCAGGGCCACCGACCCGCTGAGCCAGACGATGACGACCTGCAGCACTGCCGTGGCGCCCATCCCGGCCAGGCTGATCCAGGCGGCGCGGATGCCGATGGAGCTGGCCTGCTCGGCGGTCTGGATGGCGTCGGTGTGGTCATGGCTGTGCGGGACCAGGGCGTGCTTGAGCCGGGTCCAGACGCCGTGGTGCTCATGCCCCTCGCCGTGGGAGTGGGAGTGCGAGTGGGTGGGGGAGCCGCCGTGTGCGTGGGTGGGCCGGACGTGCTTCACGCTGGAATCGTATCTGCGTAGATACGCAGGTACAAATGCGCGGATAGCATGATGCCGTGCACGACGAGCCGGTCCACCCCGCCCCCGACGACGAGCATGCCCGGATTGCCGCGGAGACTTTCCGCATGCTCTCCGATGCGACCCGGGTGAAGATCCTGTGGGCGCTGTTCCGGGGCGAGTCCAGTGTGAACGCGCTGGCCGGACTGGTCGGCGCCGCGCCGGCGGCGGTGAGCCAGCACCTGGCCAAGCTGCGCCTGGCCGGGCTGGTCGAGAGCCGGCGGCAGGGCACCTTCGCCTACTACTGGGCCACCGACACGCACGTGAACAGGCTGCTGGTCGAGGCGCTCTCGCACGCCGAGCACGTCACCGGTGCCGCCCCGGCAGACGCCTCGCACCGCTTCCGCCCCGCAGGCGCGGGTCGCGACGGGGCGCGGACTCCATGAACTGCACCTTCCGGGCCGCCTGAGCACAGCATGCCCCTCCTTGCGGGCGGCCGAGCTGTCCGGCATGCCCCGTCGGGCTCAGCGGGACCGGGCTTCCGGCGGGGTGCGGTGCAGCTGGTAGTGCCGCCCGATGGGCAGCATGAGCGGTCTGCCCGAGGTCGGGTCGATGATGACCTGGCTCTCCAGGCCGAAGACGGCCCGGACGGTGTCCTCGGTGAGCACGGCGTCCGGCGGTCCGGCCGCGTGGAGTCGGCCGGCGCTCAGGGCGATGAGGTGGTCGGTGTAGCGGGCGGCGAGGTTGAGGTCGTGCAGGACCATGACGATGGTGGTGCCGCGGGTGTGGTTGAGGTCGGTGAGCAGGTCGAGGACCTCGACCTGGTGGCTGACGTCCAGGAACGTGGTGGGCTCGTCCAGGAGCAGCAGGTCGGTCTGCTGGGCGAGGGCCATGGCGATCCACACGCGCTGGCGCTGTCCGCCGGAGAGCTCGTCGACGGAGCGCTCGGCCAGTGCCGCCGTGCCGGTGGCGTCCAGGGCGGCCGCGACCGCGTCGTCGTCCTCGGCGCTCCACCGGGAGAACAGGCCTTGGTGCGGGTGGCGGCCCCGGCCGACGAGGTCGGCCACGGTGATGCCCTCGGGGGCGATCGGCGATTGCGGCAGCAGCCCGAGCGTGCGGGCCAGCTGCCTGGCCGGCATCCGGTGCACGTCCTTGCCGTCGAGGATGACGCGGCCCGTGCGGGGGGCCAGGAGCCGGGACAGGGAGCGGAGCAGGGTGGACTTGCCGCAGGCGTTGGGACCGACGATGGCGGTGACCTGGCCCGGGGGGACGGAGAGGTCCAGGTGGTCGATGACGGTGCGGTCGCCGTAGCCCAGGCTCAGGTTCTCGACCGTGAGACGGTGATCGGTGGTCATAGGGAGCCTCCGGCGCGGTTGGTGCGGATGAGCAGGTAGATGAGATACGGCGCTCCCAGTACGCCGGTGACGACCCCGACCGGGTAGCGGGTGCCGAAGGCGAACTCGCCGCAGAGGTCGGCGACGAGCACGAGCAGAGCCCCGACCAGCGCCGAGGGCACCAGCAGGGAGGTGCCGGAGCCGACGATGCGGGCGGCGATGGGCCCGGAGAGGAAGGCGACGAAGGCGATGGGCCCGGCGGCGGTGGTGGCGAAGGCGATCAGCCCGACGGCGGCGACGATGACGACCAGCCGGGTGCGGCTCACCCGTACTCCCAGGGCGGCGGCGGTGTCGTCGCCCAGCTGGGTCATGGTCAGGTTGCGGGACTCGCTCAGCAGCAACGGGGTCAGGACTCCCAGGGCGATGAGCACGGGGACGACCTGTCCCCAGTCGGTGCCGTTGAGGCTGCCGGTCAGCCAGCGCATGGCTTCCTGCAGGTCCCACTGGCCGGCCTGGGAGAGGACGTAGGCGGTGACGCTCTCCAGCATCGCGGCGATACCGATGCCGATCAGGATCAGCCGGGTCCCGGCCACACCGTCCTTGTAGGACAGCGCGTAGATCAGCAGTGCGACGGCGAGGCCGGCGACGATCGCGAAGACGGACACGGCCGTGGCCCCCAGTGAAAGGACGATGATGGCGAAGGCGGCCGCGGCCCCGGCCCCGGCGCTGATCCCAATGATGTCCGGGCTGGCCAGCGGGTTGCGCAGCATGGTCTGGAAGGTGACCCCGCCCAGCCCGAAGCACAGCCCCACCAGGGCGGCCAGCACGGCCCGGGGCAGTCGCAGGCGCCCGACGGTGAACGTCGCCCCGGGCACCTCGTGCCCCAGGATCACCTGGAGGACCTCGACCGGGGAGTAGAAGCTCTGCCCGACCATCAGGCTCGCGGCCAGCACGGCGACGATCAGGAGCAGGAGCACCGCGTGCACGCTGCGGGAACGACGGATCCGGCGGGCGCGGCCGCGCGTGACGGTGTCCCTGGTGGCGGTGGGCTGCGGGGTCACAGGGCGCGGACTTTCTGTCGTCGGACGATGTGGATGAAGAACGGGGCGCCGATCAGCGCGGTGATGATGCCCACCTCGATCTCGGCCGGGCGGGCCACGATGCGCCCGAGCACGTCGGCGGCGGTGAGCAGGGCGGCTCCGGCCAGGGCGGAGCAGGGCAGCAGCCGCCGGTGGTCCACCCCCACCAGCAGCCGGCAGGCATGGGGGACAACGAGGCCGACGAACCCGATCGGCCCCGTCACCGCGGTGGCCGCCCCGCACAGCACGACCGCCCCGAGGGCGGCCGCGGCCCGCGCCACGGCCACCCGCTCCCCGAGGCCGGCGGCGAGGTCGTCGCCCAGGGCCAGGGAGTTCAGCGACCGGGCGGAGAGCAGGCAGACGAGGAGCCCCGCCAGGAGGAACGGCAGCACCTGGTGGAGGCTGCCGGTGGTCCCCCCGCCGACCCCGCCGATCTGCCAGGAGCGCACCCCGTCGGCGATGTTCCCGCGCGGGAGCACCACCGCGCTGATCAGCGAGGTCAGCGCGGCCGACGTCGCAGCTCCGGCCAGGGCCAGTTTCAGCGGTGTCGCGCCACCGCGTCCGAGGGACCCGACGGCGTAGACGAGCACCGCGGTGATCCCGGCCCCGATGATCGCCACCCAGACGAAACCGGTGGCGGTGCTCAGCCCGAAGAACGCGATGCCGGCGACCACGGCCAGCGACGCCCCGGTGTTCACCCCCAGGATCCCGGGGTCGGCCAGCGGGTTGCGGGTCACGCCCTGCATCACGGCCCCGGACACGGCCAGGGCCGCACCGGCCAGGACCGCCAGCCACGTGCGGGGGATGCGCTTGGCGACGGCGGCCTGGTCGAAGCCCTCGGTCGAGCCGCCGAAGGCGGCCACGACATCGGGCCAGGCCACGTCGCGGGAGCCCACCGTCACCGAGGCCAGCATCAGCGCGATCAGGACGACGACCAGGGCCAGCACCCAGGCGGCCTGCACCGGCCGTCGGCGCCCCCGGGCGGGGGCGCCGACGGCCGGCATCGCATCGGTGGCGGTCACCGGGCCCGGTCGGCGGCCTGGTCCAGCAGGGACAGGTAGTCCTCCAGGACCCAGGAGATGGACAGCGGCGTGGGGTTGGCCGCGGTGCCCAGCGGGTCGGTGCCGGGGAGGTTGACCACGGCGTCGTCGGCCACTGCCGGCATCTGCGACAGCAGCGGGTCCTTCTCCAGGGCGGTGACCAGCTCGTCCCCGCCGTAGGTGACGATGATGTCCACGTCGTCGAAGGCGTCGGCCTGTTCCGCGCTCTGGGTCAGGGAGAACTTGTCCGTGCCTGCCGAGGCCTCGGCGATGCTGCCCGGGGTGGTCAGTCCCAGGTCCTCGAAGAACATGGCCCGGGTGTCGTGGGTGGTGTAGAAGCTGACCTCGCTCAGGTCGGTGCTGTCCACGTGGGTGAGGAACATCGCCGACCTGTCCCGGATCTGCGGGTGCGCGGCAACCGTGTCGGTGATCTCCTGCTCCAGGCCCGCGATCAGCTCCTGGCCCTCCTGGGTCATGCCCAGGGCCTGGCTGTTGAGCTCGATCATCTCCCGCCACGGGGTGCCCCAGGCCGTCTCGGGGTAGGCCACCACCGGGGCGATCTCGCTGAGGGTGTCGTAGTCCTCCTGGGTCAGCCCGGAGTAGGCGGCCAGGATGACGTCGGGCTGGGTGTCGGCTACCGCTTCGAAGTCGATGCCGTCGGCCTCGTCGAACAGCACCGGGGTCTCCGCCCCCAGCTCCTCGAGCTTCTCGTCGACCCACGGCAGAACGCCGTCGCCGTTGTCGTCGCCGAAATTGGCTGCGGCCATCCCGACCGGCACCACGCCCAGGGCCAGGGGCACCTCGTGGTTGGCCCAGTTCACCGTGGCCACGCGCTCGGGCTTCGCCTCGATGGTCGTCGTCCCCAGCGCGTGCTCGATCGTGACCGGTGTCCAGTCGTCCCCGCTCGCCTCCGCGTCCTGGGTCGAGGAGGACGTCGAGCAGCCGGCGAGTCCGACGGCGAGCAGCATGGCCGCAGAGAGCATGGGGAGTCTGGCAGGGCGGGACATGGTGGCCTTTCGGTGGGGATCCGTGCAGCAGAGGGCGGGACCGTGGAGGGCGTCGGGCGGGACGGGTCGTTGGCCCGGGAGGAGGACGTGCTGGCTCGTCATCGACCCGGCCCGGCCCCCGGGACGGGCTCGAGGAGCTGGCGAGCTGTCGCGGGCCGCCCCGCAGCGGGGGCGCAGGCGATCCGCCCCGGCGTGCTGCTCCCGTTGAGGGCTCATCACGGCGGACGGGGACACCCTCCCGGGGCGTCGACAGGACCGCCGAGCAGCAGGAGACTGCCCGGGTCGCGGGCAGCCTCCTGCCAGACGCCTGGCGAGGCAGAAGTAAGGGTGGCCTTACTTCCGCTGAACTGTAACACGGCCCCGAGCATTAGCTCACACGCCTGTGCGCTAATGGCGCCGGGTCGGCTTCGAGCCAGCGGGCAAGCAGGACGGGTGCCCGTTCCCTGCACCCGACGTGCACCCCCAGCCGGTGGCCGGCGTCCCGGTCCGGCTGGGCAGCTCGGTCGGCCCGCCCTCATGCGCTCCTCGGTGCTGCACCTCCACGTGCGGCAAGGCTTCGCCTGAGCCCTGTCCTCCGGCGCGTCGTGGTGGCCGGGGAGGACCTGCAACGACGTCCCGACCACGGCTGCGACCACTGGTTCGGGCTGTTCTTCCCCACGCCCGACCAGGACAGGCCCATGCTGCCGACGATGACCGCGGACTCCTGGTGCCGGCCGTGGCTGGCGCACCCCGGGGCCACCGGGCTGGTCGACACCCCGGCCGCCCACTGGACGGTGCATGCCCGGCCGGGCAGCCACTGGGACTGCTCGACCAAGGGGCGGCGTTCATGCCCGCGAGCGGTCGCCGGCCGGTGCTGCTGGTCGGTGACGAGACGGCGGCGCCGGCCATCGAAGGAATCCTGCGGTCCCCGGACCCGCTCATGGACGGACGGGCCGTCATCGAAGTGCCCACCGGCGGCGACATCCGGTCCTGGGCACATCCAGCCGGGATCGAGGTGACGTGGACGCTGCGACAGCGCAGCGACCATCCCACCGGTTGCCCGGGCGAGGCGGCACTGTGCAGTACGTGGCATCCCACGCAGCCGTGCCGGACAACCGGAGCGGTTGGGGCGGTCGACGCAGAGCGTCCTCGCCGGCCCCGACCGGTCGCGGGGACGTGGTGCGGGGTGGCGGGTTGCAGCCCGGTGGGGACACGGGGGCACCGCCCACCCCGACGGGACCCACGGTCTTCGCCGTCACGGCGGACCTGGTCCAGATGGCAGCGGAGACCGCCCGCGAACGCGTCACCGGCTCGGCCGCCGAGCGCCGGGCCGCCGGGGCGACGGGCGGGCGGCGGCTGACCTTCACCGCCTCCCAGATCCGCAACGCGCTGCGGCGCTGCGCGGGCCGTGTGGGCGGCCCATCGAATGCGTGCGCTCGGACTGTGGCGGGGACCTGGTAGGTTCTCGCCATGTGCTCGTCGGCCTGTCCCGCTTCATGTCATCGGTGGGTGGATTCGTGAACGGACTCCGCCGGCCCATCAAGTGGCGCCAGGCGGTGGTGACCTTCGCCTGCGTCTACCCCACCAGCCTGCTGCTGTCGGCCGTGGTGCCGCAACTGACCAGCGGCTGGCCGCGGCCGCTGAGCACCGCGCTCACCGCAGCACTGCTCGTCGCGGCCCTCACCTGGATCCTGCTGCCGGTGAGCGGCAGGCTCACCAGGGGCTGGATCACCGGGTCCCGGCGCCGCCCCGGACAAGATGAACCGGGCGGCCCGGCGGACTCCTAGGGGCGGCCTCGTCCGGCCGGTGGTGTGCTGGTCACCCGATGCCCGGGAGCCGGGTGAGGATGGCGCAGGTGGCTTGGGCGAGGTCGGTGGGCATCTCCCGCAACTGGTCACAGAGGGCCTGCACCTGGTGAAGCTCCACGCTGCGGCCCTGGCTGTAACAGGTGATCAGGGTCCAGGCCACAGCCTGGGCGTAGCGGTCGCTGACCAGTTCGGCATGAACGGCGCAGAAACGCCTGATGGGTGCGTGGGCCAGCTGGGTCAGCGACTTCTCCCCTCCCTCGGCGTCCGGCACGAGGTGCACTGCACCGTAGGCGCAGTCGCCCGCTTGACAGCTCAGATCCATGAGCGGAACTGTCGCAGGAGCGCCTTCGAAGAACCTGATGCGGCCTCGGCAGCTCCTGATTCCCGTAGGGCGCCTGCGTCAGGGCAGGAGATCGGTCATGCCCTGGCCCGAGCGTGGTCGTGTCCCCGGTTGGGGGGTGGTCTCCCCACAAGTGCGGGTGGATTCCCTGGTCGCAGGCGTTCACTATGGGAAACCTGATGGGTCTGGGGGGATCACATGGGCAGCAGTATGCGCAGCAGCCGGCCGGAGGATCGGGGCAGGGACACCACCGGGGACACCACCGGGGGTGCCGGTGCGGGGCAACGCTTGGCGAAGGAACGGTCGCCGGGAGAACAGTCGCCGGGAGAAGGGTCGCCGGGGGAGCGGTTGTCGGTGCGGGTGCTGGGCCCGCTGGTGGTGGCCCGGGGCGAGCACGTGCTGACGGACAAGGAGCTGGGCGGGCCGCGGCAGCGGCAGATCCTGGAGATCCTGCTGCTGCAGCCCGGGATCCCGGTGTCCAAGCAGCGGCTGGTGGACCTGGTGTGGGGGGAGCGGGCACCGGCCGGGGCCCTGGGCACGGTGGAGAGCTATGTCAGCGTGCTGCGCCGGTCCCTCCAGCCCGGTCGGGGGAAGACCGGTCCGCTGAGGACCGCCAACGGGGGCTACCTCATGGACCCGGCGATGGTGGAGGTGGACCTGCACCGGTTCGACCGGTTGTTCGAGGCCGCCCGGGGCTGCCCCACCCGGGAGGCCTACCCGTTGCTGGTCGCCGCCCTGGACCTGGCCGCAGCACCTCTGCTGGAGAACGAGCTGGGCTGTGAGTGGGCCGGCTCCCAGCGCACCCTGCACGCGGCCCGGGTGGGGCAGGCCCGGGTGCTGGCCGCCGAAGCCGCCCTTGAGCTGGGACGGGTCGCGGAGGCGGTCGCCCGGGCCCGGGCCGTGCTGGGGCAGGAGGCGGTGAACGAGCGGGCCTGGACGGTGCTGGTCCTCGGGCTCGAGGCGGGCGGGCACCCGGTGGAGGCCCTGCAGGCCTACGACCAGTGCCGGAAGGTCCTGGACCGGGACCTGGGGTGTTGCCCGGGGTCGGTGCTGCGCGCGGCCCACCAGCGGGTCCTGGAGGCCACCGCGGCGACCGGTGACGAGCTGGCGCAGGCCGTGGCGGCCCTGCTGGTGCTCCACGGCCACCACCACGGGCTGCTGCCGGCGAGCCAGGCCCTTCCTGGGGCCCCGGACCCGCGCGCCCGCCGGGAGGCGGCCGGGGTGCTGCGCGCCTTCCTGGGACGCACCCTCACCCCCACCACCTGAGGCCGTGCCCCGCCCACCGACCACCGGACGGCGTGGCCGCTCGGCCCCGATCACCGGGCTGCCCCGTCCCGTACCGGGGCGCACCGGCCGCGGATCCTCAGTGCCGGGTGGCGCCTGCCCACCCGCGCCCGCGGCGACGCGGCCGCCCATGTCCCGATGGGGTCGGTGGCCTGCGCTGGCCCGGTGACCCCGCATGGACCCGCCGGCGAGGCCCTCGGTGGGCGGCGCCGCTGGCGAGGTGGGAGGACGTCGAGGAGTGCTCCGCCATGTCGCGGGCGACCACGCAGCCGACCCTCACGCACCTGTGGAGCAGGAACTTCGCGGTCCGATCTCCGGGGGAATTCCTGCGCTCTCGCCGCCCACCCCGCCCTTGGCGGGGTGGGCGAACACCCGGGTCTCGTGCGGGCCTGCGGCAGGTCGGGGGGCACGATGCGACGGCCGCCCTGGGCCTGTGACCGGGCCGGCTGCGGCATGCTCTTCGCCCAGCCCGGTCGGTTCACTGGAGTGCTCGGCTCCCGGTCGGCGTCGACCCCGACGGGGAGCTCATCCTCCGGCCGTTCTGCTGGAGGTGCGCTCTTCCGGGAGCGTTGTGGTCGGGGTGCCAGGGGCGCGGGTGGCCGAGAGCCGGGGGCGGAGGTGCCCGGCGACGACCCGCAGGTCCGTGAGGGAAGCCCCCTCCACCAGGGGCAGCACATCGGTGGCCAACAGCTCCAGGGCGAGCCCGTAGGCGGTGGCGTGCGTGTCCGCCGGCACCGCGAACTGGACGCACAGCCCTGGGGCGCCGCTGCTGCGGGCGAGGCCGCCGCGGCTTGCGAGGGAGTGGACGAGGGCGGTGGTCGTGGGCTCGTCCACCCGGTGAGTGGTGCGGATCGTGGCCCGGGCCGTCCATCGGATCACCGGGATCCTCCTGCGGGGGCCGGGTCAGGGCGGCGCCGGGGGACGGCGACGCCCGTTGCGGGGCGCGCCCCGTGGGGTGCCCTGCGGCGGGCACCGCGGACGGCGGGGGACTCCTGGTGCCGCCGGGGGGCGGTGTCCTCGTGCGGACGTGCCGGTGCGGTGATCCGCACTGTGGCGTTGCCGGTAGGGCCGGTGTCGCAGGGACCGGTGCCGGGGTGCCCGTGCTGGAGCCGGTGGGCCAGCAGGTCGATCGCGGTGGCGTCTGCGAGCCGGACCTGGTGCAGGTCCACGGTCAGTGCCGCGGCCGGGAACGCGGTGCGGGCCCGCTCCACCAGCGGAGGCAGGGCTTGCTGGTTGGCCGTGGTCAGGGTGCCGGTGACGGCCAGCGTCAGGTGCTGTCCGCTGAGGTCGACCTGGACGGTCACCGAGAGCTTGGGATGCATGGGTGAGTTCCTTGTTCTGGTGGGCATCGGACGATCCGGTGCCGCGGGGAGGACTGGACGTGGCGGGCACCGGCTCGCGGAGCCGGCCGTGGCCCCCCGGACGCCTGCTCCGCACGCGTGCGGGGCGCGGGCCGGTAACGCGGTGCACGGGCTCGGCCGCCGACCCGGCGCAACGGTGTCCCGGGGCGGGCGCCGTCCTTGGGACGGAGGCCGAGGTGCAGCACCGCTCCGACGCCGGGAAGGCGGCGTGTCAAGGCGCAGACGAGCGGTTCGTGGGCGGTCTGTGCCGGCGAGTGCTGCTGATGCGGTGGCAACCACAGCCGGTGACGCACGGGGGCCTCGACGTGGATCGAAGTGGCGTCCCGTCGAGCCGGGCGCACCCGCTCCACAGCTGGACCCTCTCGGCCCCGGCCGTGGTCATGGCCCGGTGGATCAGGCGTGCCTGCCCCATCCCGACGACGTCATGGCTCACCGTTCCCCCCACCGTGTCATTGCTCACCGTTCCCCCACCGTGACCTCCCCCTCGCGCCCGGGCGCAGGACGGCGTTGTCCCGGGCTCGGGCCCGATGTCCCCGGTCCGCTCTATCGTCGGCACAGGAGCGGTCCGTCCGCCACTGGGGGACCGCGGTGTGCGTTTCGCGGACCATCGGCGGTCTTTCCCCGGCCGCAGGTTACGGAAAGCGTCGCCGGCGGGCGGCTGCTGTCCTGCGGGCGAGGGGCAGGCGGAAGGTGCCTGACGGGCTGTGCGTGCCGGGACCGACGCCGCCACCTAGCCCGCCGGTCCCGCGGAAGGTGATGGTCAGGTGCGCGGAGCGGTGGCCGGGGCGTGCCCGTAGCGGTCCTGAGGGGCGGTGGAGCGATCCCGGTGGGCGCCGCCCCAGAGGGCCATGGCCGGTCGGTGGAGTCGACCACCCGCCCCTGGGGGCGAGCGCGCAGCGGGCAGGGTCGGTGCCGTCGTTGCTTCCGGGGCGGGGCCGGGCGGGCACATGGGGTGGTGCGTGGTGGTGGCCGTGGCCGAGGGCAGCGCGCTGTCCGCCTCCTGGCGCCGGTGTTGCCGGTGTGCCCCTCGCCAGCACCGGCGCCGCACGCCGACCGGGCCGCCGGTCCCTGGACCCGCCAGGGCTCCACCACCTCCACCGACAAGCCGACCTTCCGCGGCACCCCTGCGGCGGCGTCCGGTGGCCGCCGGTCGGTGGGCGCTGACCGGCTCCCCGAGCAGCCGGACAAGAACGGGTCAGGAAGTGCTCAGCACTCGCAGTCACCGCAGTAGCTGGTCCCGCCTGCCTGGCGGGCGAGCTGGGAGCGGTGGCGGACCAGGAAGCAGGAGGCGCAGGTGAACTCGTCGGCCTGCTCCGGGATCACCGCCACGGTGAGCTCCTCGTGCGACAGGTCCGCCCCGGGCAGGTCGATGCCCTCGGCGGTGTCGGTGTCCTCCAGGTCGATGACCGCCGTCTGGGTGGTGCTGCGCTGGGCTCGGATGGCTTCCAGGGACTCGTTGGCCGGCTCGTCCTCGTCCCGGGTGCGCGGGGCGTCGTAGTCGGTGGCCATGATGTGGCGGGTCCTCCTGCAGATGGTGTGACCGTGCACGAGAAGCCGGCACGGGAAGAACCAGAGTGTACCGACACGAGGGGAGGGACCGCTGAGATCCCGGGTCGCTGATGGAGCCGCGGCGTTGCAGTGGGGGTTCCCGTGCGCGCGGGTCGTGTTCCTGCACGAGCGATCCCGGGCCACCGGCCCAAGTAGGGGCCGCCGTGCCCCGGGGGAGGTGTGGAGTGGCCGCTGCGGCCCTGGACCTCGGTGGTCCTCCGCTCCGGTGTGGGAGTGGGGAGCGGGGGAGCTCTCCGTGATGGCTTCAGCGGCGCCCGGTGTGGTGGTCACCGCCGTCCGGGTCCTCTGCACGCGTTCGGGCGGCGGGGCTGGCATCCGCGGTGGGTCGTGGCATTGTTGCCGGTGAGGCCTTGGGCCTCGTCCGCGATGATCGTCGGCCTCCGCCGGCGATCGGTTCGGTGGCCAGGAAGGGATCCGTGATGATGGACGCACTGCCGAATCCCCTGGAGACACTGTCGCTGGACCAGCTGCGCCGGCGCACCAGCATCAAGTGGCGCGCCCATCCCGGGGATGTGCTGCCGCTGTGGGTGGCGGAGATGGACGTGTCCTTGGCGCCGGCGGTGGCCCAGGCCGTGCATGAGGCCATCGACCGTGGTGACACCGGATACCCGGCCGGCACCGACTACGCCGAGGCGCTGAGCGCCTTCGCGGCGCGGCGATGGCAGTGGGACGGGATCGTTGTGGAGCGCACCGCGCTCGTGCCGGACGTGATGATGGGTGCGGTCCAGCTGCTGCGCCTGGTGACCGATCCGGGGGATGCGGTCGTGGTGAACGCCCCCGTCTACGCCCCCTTCTACGCCTTCGTCGCCCACGACGCCCGCCGCGTCGTGGAAGCACCGCTGGGCGATGACTCCCGGATCGACCTGGACGTCCTGGAGGCCGCCTTCCGGCGCGCCCGGGCGCACGGGGGAAAGGTCGCCTACCTGCTGAGCAACCCGCACAACCCCACCGGGACCGTCCACACCCGCCAGGAACTGGCCGCGGTGGCCGAACTGGCACGCCGCCACGGGGTGCGGGTGATCGCCGACGAGATCCACGCGCCCCTGGTGCTGTCCGGGGCCCGGTTCACCCCGTATCTGAGCGTGCCCGGTGCGGAGGACGGGTTCGCGCTGATGTCGGCCTCCAAAGGGTGGAACCTCGCCGGGCTCAAGGCCGCCGTGGCCCTCGCCGGCCCGGAGGCGGGCGCGGACCTGCACCGCATGCCCGAAGAGGTCAGCCACGGCCCCAGCCACGTGGGAGTCATCGCCCACACCGCCGCCTTCACCGCCGGGCAGGCGTGGCTGGACGCGCTCCTCGAGGGCCTGGACGCCAACCGGACACTGCTGAGCCGCCTGCTGGCCCAATACCTGCCGGCCGTGCGGTACACCCCGCCGCAAGGCACCTATCTGGCGTGGCTGGACTGCCGCCCGTTGGGCCTGGAGAACGGCCAGGACCCCGAGGGGCTGGCGGTCGTCTCGGACATGGCCGCCACCGCCCAGATGTTCCTCGACCGGTCCCGCGTCGCCGTGAGCTCCGGGCACGTCTTCGGCGCCGGCGGGGCCGGGCACGTGCGGTTGAACTTCGCCACCTCACAGACCATCCTCACCCAGGCGATCACCCGCATGGGACAGGCGGTCAGGGACCTGCCCTAGCCGGGCGGATCGCCCTGGTCGCCCCGTGCCCGCTCCGGGCGGCCGCACGACCGGAGCGGTTCCACCCTGCGTCCTGCACATGCTCCCTCCGGGGCGGAGGGCCACAGGAGGGCCTCGGCATGATCCCAAGGGTCACATCCTCCTCGGCCATGCCCGCCGCGAACCGTGTCGCAGCCGGGCCCGGGCCCACGTCGGGACGCCCGCTGTCGACGGGGCACCCCGTGCGACATCGGCGCGGCGTCCGTGGCCGCCGCGGCTGCCGAGGCGTGCAGCACCGGCGCAGAAGGGGAGCCGAAGCCGGCGAACGCCTGTCTGTGCACGTCAGGCTGTTGTTATAAACCGCATATTTGCATTGGTGAGTCAGTTCGTGAGTACGGTTCAAGGGTCATCACCCCTCCTGAAAGTCGAGTGACACCATGAAGAAGAGTGCTGCTGGCGCCGCCCTGGTCGCTGCGGTCGGATTCTCCGCTCTGACCGCCGCCCCGGCCTCCGCCCTGTCGTTTCCGCTGTTCGAGACCTGTGATGCCGCCGCGGCCGCGGGGGTCTACAACATCCCGGCCGGGGATCCGCGCTACACCCCGGAGCTGGACCCCGACGCGGACGGGACCGCCTGCGAGAACCCCGACTACGCCTACATTCCGCTGCCTCCCGTCGGTGAGGTTCCCGCCGACCCGCAGGTGGAGCAGATGCCGGTCGGTGGCGCCGACACCGGGGTGGCCGTGGCCCCGGAGAAGTCCACCACCGGGACCGCCGCGCTGGGCCTGGCCGGACTGGCCGCCGTCGCCGGTGCGGTTGTGGTCGCCCGTCGTCGGACCGTGCGCCCGTAACCTCTTCTGGACGGCCCCGCATCCTGGCCGGTGCGGGGGCCGTCCTGCTGTCCTCCGGGGTCCGGGGCCGGGTCCTGGTGGGCCGTCCCGCCACAGCGCCTCGCGCTGAGAGCGGGGGTCCGGTGGGGCGCGGGGCGCCGGCAGCCTCCCCGCGGAGGAGCCTGCTCGGATCCGGGGAGATCGCCGGGGGCGCGCCGTCGTGGCCGGCGGCCACCGGGTGGCCTACGCCACCGCCTGCCCCGGGGCCGTGGACCACCCCGGGGGGAGCCCACCCTGGGGGAGGACGCCAAGGCGTTCGTCACGGTGGTCGCCCAAGCCGGCAACGTCCCGGTCGAGTAGCGGCGGCCCGGCGGTGGCCGAGGCGTTCACCGCCGGCCGGAGCCAGCCCCCGGGGCCTCCTGGAGCGCCGGAGCGCAGCACATCGCAGGAGGGAAGCCCCTTCTGCGCGCTTCTCGGGCGGGAAGGGGTTTCCCGTACTCGTGGAGCCGACGGCTGGACGTCGCCGGCGGAGGCCGCGTGCGGGCCGATCCGGTCCGCACGGCGCAGGAACGTCGCCACGCCCTCGTCGAGCTGGTCCGGCACGGCCGCCGGCGGACCGGCGAGGACCAGGCCGGTGGGCAGCCCGGCCCGGACGCAGTGCTGCACGTCGGCGGCGGGCCGGGTGATCTCCTCGCGATCGGTGGCGTGGATGTCGTCCACGGCCATGACCAGGCCCGTGGTGTGCTCCTCCAGTAGCCGCAGCAGCCGCAGCAGCCGCACCCCTTCCTCTCGCCGCTGCAGCTGCTGGGCGGGTGCTGGTCGGGTGGTGATGCCGCACGCGGTTGCGGTGAGGGCGGTGACCCGTCGCCCGCTGCGTCCCGCGCCGAGCTCGTCGGCCCACTGGCGCACGGCGTTGCCGATGCGGCCCGGAAACCCCTGCGCGGCCGATGGGCACCGTGGAGTGGTGCCTGCGGTCGGTCGAGAAGGGCTTTCCCGGTGCTCTCCTGTGAACATCGCTGCATTCCATGGAGGTCTCCCGGCCACTTCGGCGTTGCTCCCTGCGCCGGATGCGGAGGAACCGGCCGGGGGAGCCCGTCACTCCGTCCAGCCGTCGACGGTCACACAGGACTGCTGTGCTGGGTCGGCGCTGCCTCCCAGGCCCTGCGGTTCCCGGCCAGGGACCCTGAAGAGGGCACGGGGGGCCCGCACCCTGCCTCGGCAAGGAAATCGCCACCCCGCCGTCAGGGCGGGGTGGCGATTTCCGCCACCGGTGTCGCAGCCTTCCCGCCGCTACCGGGACTGTCCGTGAGGATCCTGCTGTCTTGTCAGGGCAGGACGGTGATGTTCGCCGCCTGGAGGCCCTTCGGGCCCTGCTGGACCTCGAACTGCACCCGCTGGTTCTCCTCCAGGGAGCGGAAGCCCCCGGAGTTGATCGCCGAGAAGTGCGCGAACACATCCGCGGATCCGTCGTCCGGGGCGATGAAGCCGAAACCCTTCTCGGCGTTGAACCACTTGACCACACCAGTCGTCATTGTCAGTACCTGTTCTTCCTGCCATGAAGCCGAGCCGAACCCCTGACCGGAGGGGCTCGTGCACGTGGGTCCCGTGCACCGCCAGCCTGACAGAGGTTCAGGGGCCCGGACAGGCCGGCGCGCACAGGAGCCCTGTGTGTCACCGCATGACCGTGGGCGGCCCCATCGACCTTCCGTCGAAACCGTCGGGCTGCCCGCCCTGCCCGCCCTGATCCTCGCGCTCGCGCTGCTCCACGGACCCTGACGCCGTGGGGTTGCCGGCATGGTTCGCACGGGAGGCCGGCTGCGACCTCCTGCTGGCCTGCATGCACCCTCGACCGTGCGGGTTACTGTGGTGCGTCGTGGTCGCGGATGCGCTGAGCGAGCTGGGTCAGGCTGATCTCACCGGCTACGTAGCGGTCCGTGTCTGCCATGGCCTTCGGGACGGTGGCCAGGCTCTCCAGGGCCGCGTGGTGCCAGCTCATCTCCGCTGCCAGCACCTGCTGGAGCTGGTCCCGGGCCGTCCCGGTCAGCGGCGCGAACGCCCTCCTGGCCTGGCTTGCTCGCTCCACCCTCACCACCTCAGCTCAGTGACCGTCACAGTGGCAGTGACCGCCGCTCCACCGCTGGCCACAGCCCTCAGCCGCCACCGCCTCCGCGGCGTCGCCTGCCGTGACGGGATCAGGCGGGCCCTCACCACCACTGGATCAGCTCAGGCCACGGACGCGTCCCAGCACACCGGTCCCGCCTACATTATGGCCCCTTCGTACCCGTCGTGGGCATTGACCGGGTGCCGGCTTGGCATCACCGCCGGGACAGTCCGGTCCATGCCATGACGGGGTGGTCCTCGACCACCCCGCGGGGCCGGTCACGGTCGGCGCCGTGGCCGCGCAGGCGGCCGTCACGGTGGTGGGTGGGAGCGGTGGGGTGCAGCCGTAGGGAGCGCGGCGTTCCCCTGGTCAGAGACGAGCCAGTCCCTGCCTGCGGCGGGGCCCGTGCCGCAACCCGGGCGGGCCGCTGCCACCCGCCTTGGCGGGTTCGCAACGGCCCGCCGAGGTGCGGAACCGGATCTAATAGCTGCCGGAGGCGCCCCCGCCGGAGGAGCCGTTCGAGCTGGCTCCGGAGTACAGGTGCGGATGGGCCAGGTACAGCGGCAACCACACCGCCGGGCTGGTCACGGCATCATCCCCCCGGTGGGAGCAGCGGTACTTCCGGTAGGCCCGACGCTGCTCCTCGCTCAGCTGCAGGTCCGGGTCGTGCTCCTGCGCGGAACGGATCTCCTCCTCGGCGATCCGGGCCCGGCGCCGGGAATCGGCCACGGCCCACCAGATCATCGAGCCCCCCAGCACGCCGACGCCGCCGGCCACGCTGCCCACCAGCGCCCAGTTGACCGGTTCGTGGGGCGGTTGCTGGCCCTGGGCGTAGCGGTAGATCTGGTCGGTGGCCTCAAGGAGGCCCTCGGCGTAGCGCTGATCGGCGAAGGCCGGGGCGAGGACCTCCTCGACGACGTCCTCGGCCTCCCCGTCGGAGAAGGACTCCCGCGCCCTGTCTGCGGTCTCGATGCGCAGTTCCCGCTCCCCGGTGGCCGCCACGATCAGCACCCCGTTGTCGGCACCCTCCTCACCGACGCCCCAGGCGGTGGCGACCTCACGGGCGTAGTCCTCGATCGGCCCGTGCGTGTCCTGGACCGTCAGCACGGCCACCCGGGCCGCGTCCGTGGAGTCGTTGCGTTCTTCGACCAGGGCGTTGAGGTCCTGTTCCTGGTCCGCACTGAGCACCCCGGCCGCGTCCAGCACGTTGCCTGCCCGAGGCGGTTCCGGCACGACCGCGGACTCCTCGGCGGCGCACCCGGTGAGCGCCAGCACCAGCGCCACCCCCGCCATGCTCCTCGGCGTCACCGCTGTTCGCATCCTCGCCTCCTCACCGACCGCACCACCCTCGAACCGCCCTGCCGGCTCTCCTCCGGTGGGGCGGTCTGCCGTTTCGGCCCGTACGGCCCAGGCGGATCGTCGCGCCCCGGACGGGGAGGTGATGACCGCGCCCATGCTCACCGGAGCGGCACCCGTATCAGGGCATGCTACCGACGATCTTCCATTCCTGGCCGCACCACCCGCGGGCCTGTGCCCCCGCGGGTCGGCGACGCACCCGCGCGGTCGACGGTGTCCCTTCCACGGGTGCACTCTCCCTCCGCGCGAGCCCCGGTCGTCTCCGTTCAGGACATGGCCCCTCGGCGGTCTGCGTTCCGCGCGCTGACGCCTCGGTGGCGGGGTGCACCCCTTCCCCCCGTCCCGAGCGGGGAGGCTGCCGGTTCCCACGGAGCACTCGGGCCGCGGGCTGGACATCGCCTCCTGGCTCCGACCCCGGCACCGCGGTCCGCGGCGCCGGCGTCGAGCGGGCCTGCGGCCGGGGGCCAGGGCCGCGGCGGCCGCCCCGGACCGAGGGCCACGGCCGGGTTCCACGGTGCAGCACGGCGAACGCCAGATCCGGACTGCTCATCCGGACTCACCGCGGCCTCTCCCGGCCCCGGCAACCGGCGCGCAGGTGCTGGGTCAGGGTTTTCGCGTCCCCGGTGCGTTCGGCGCGAGCGCGGGCATCGGTGCGGGAGGCCATCCACGCGGTCTCGCGCTGCAGTTTGCGATAGCTCTCCAGCCGCCGTGCCTGCAGTGTCCCGTTGGCGATGGCGGCCAGTACCGCGCACCCGGGTTCAGTGTGGTGCCGGCAGTCGGAGAAGCGGCACTGCGCGGCCAGGTCCTCCAGATCGGCGAAGGTGTGGCGCACCCCTTCGTCCGCGCCCGTCAGACCGATCGAGCGCAGCCCGGGGGTGTCCAGCAGCACGCCTCCACCGGGAAGGGGGCGTAGTTCGCGCCAGGCCGTGGTGTGGCGGCCCTTGCCGCCGACGGCGCGCACGGGCCCGGTCGCCAACAGGTCTGTGCCCAGGAGCCGGTTGCCCAGCATGGACTTGCCCACCCCGGAGGCGCCGAGCAGCACGATGGTGCCCTCCAGCACCGCGCGCAGCTCGGTGATGCCCTCGCCGGTGGGTGCGCTGGTGAGCAGCACGTCGACCCCGAGGGCCACACTGGCCAGTTCTTCCCGGGCCGCCTGCGGATCGGGGTGCGTATCGGCCTGGGTCAACGCCACCACCGGGCGGGCACCGGACTCCCAGGCCAGGGCCAACAACCGTTCGGTACGGGCATGGCGGACAGGAGCGGCCAGTGAGACCGCGATCAGGACCGTGTCCACGTTCGCGGCCAGCAGTTGACCGCGTGGGCTGCCATCGGCCCCGGCCCGTGCCAGGGCGGTGCGGCGCGGCAGCACGGCCTCCAGCATCGCCGCAGCAGTGTCCGTGGCCGGAAGCACGGCGATCCAGTCGCCGGTGGTGGGCCCAGTGCCCGAACCGGTGTGCTGCGCCGGCCGGAGCCCGACCCGTGCGGGTCCGCGGTCGGTGATGACCTCGCACAGACCCCGTTCGGTGCGGAGCACCCGGGCCGGGACGGCTCCGGCAGCGTGGCCGGCCACAGTGTTGAAGGTGCTCTCCCAGTGCTCGTCCCAGCCGTGGGCAGGGAGCAGGGAGGAAGTCGGTGTCGAGGAGGACAACGGGAGACCCTTTCTGGGTGGTCTCCGTCGGACCGGGAAGAACACGGCGGTGCTTGCGGCGGTCGGCCGAAGACGGTGGAGGTGAGCGACAGCAGAGGATGGGCTCGCACAGCATCGACCGGTGTGACCGCCATCGACACACCTCCGCCTGGTCCCTGGAGGCCGATCCTGCTCGGAAGGTTCCTGCGCGGCGAGATGCCACCGGCGTGCGCAGGGGAAGCGGCACCGGATGCCCGGAACGACAGCCCCTCCCGGCGGCATGCACGAGCCGGGATCATGCGGAAGGGACCCGTCTCGCTGTTGGTGCTCCACCACCGGCGGGAGAAGCCGGCACGGGGGACACGGTGTGCTCCCCGTGCCGGCCGACAGGTCGGCCCCCTCCGCCTCTGCGCCCGTGACCCTTGGCGGGGGCGGCGCTCGCGGGCGGGGGGGGGGCGGGGTCTTGTCCAGGGCCGGTCAGGGCCGGGTGCCGACCGCTACCAGGTATTCCAGCTCGAAGCGTGCCCGTCGGGACGTGCCCCGGTTCCACTGCTCGCAGAGGTCCTCGAGCGCGGCGTCGAACTGCGCGGCCCGGCCCTGGCGTTCAGCGTTGGCCCGGGTGGCGATGGTGGGACCGTAGTACGCCTTGAAGTGCTCGCCGAAGTCTCGGGGCCGGGTGAACGCGGTGACGTCGAGGACGTCGCGGTCGACGGTGTGGAACTCCGCCCGTCCGCCGAACAGTTCCCGCAGGTGCTCCTCGCTGCCCCACAGCGGCGGGGGCAGCGCGCCCGGCGGCGGGGCGGGGGCGAAGGGCTTCATCGTGCGGAAGAGTTCCCCCACCATGCCTTCCGGCGTCCAGCTCAGCAGCGCGAGGGTCCCGTCGGGACGGCACACCCGCACCAGCTCGTCGGCCGTCTGCTGGTGGTGGGGGGCGAACATCGCCCCGATCAGCGACATCACGACGTCGTAGGAGGCGTCCTCGAACGGCAGGTGCTCGGCATCGGCCTCGACCCAGTCCAGGCTCAGTCCTGCCGCCTGCGCGCGGCGGCGGCCGATCTCGAGCAGTTCGGGCGTCAAGTCGCTGGCGGTGACATCGGCTCCGGTGGCGGCGGCGGGAAGGGAGGCGTTGCCGGTGCCGGCACCGACATCGAGAACGCGCTGTCCAGGACCGATCCCACTGGCCTCGACGATGCGCGGACCCAGCGGGAGCAGGAACGTCTCGACCATGGTGGAGTAGTTGCCCGAGGCCCACACGGCGCGGTGCTTGGCCTTGAGCTGGAGGTCTGCGCTGCGCGTGCTGTCCAGGGTGGTCATGGCGGGATCTCCTTGTCGGTGTGCAGGGCGCCTCGGACCGAGGCCTGTGACCGGGGTGGTGGGTAGCTGTGCCACGCTTCCCAGCATCGGCCGATCGACCGGGCGGAACATCGGGAGAATGCCCTATCCGTGCCCTACGCCCCGCCTCGTGCCACCGCCACCGCAGCCGCCTGCGCGCGGTTGTGCACACCGAGCTTCATCAGGATCCGGCTCACGTGGTGTCCGGCGGTCTTCTCACTGATCCTCAACGTCGTCGCGATCCGCGCGTTGGACTTCCCCTGGGCGACCAGATCGAGGACCTCGTGCTCGCGCGAGGTCAGCTCGCCCGCGCTCCTGGGCCGGGGACCCGTGCCGCGGCCCAGCTCGCGCAGGACCTCGGCCGCGCGGTCCAGTGCCCGGGACGCCCCGAGGTCACGGAAGGTGCTCTGGGCCGCCAGCGCCTCCTCCCTGGCCAGCTCGGGCGAGTCGTTCATGACCGACCGGGCCAGTTCAAGCCGGGCCACCCCGGCGTCCAGTGGCATCCCCAGCATCCCGAAGGCGCGCAGGGCCCGCCGGGCGTGCTCGGCCCCCTCGGCACGGTGACCAGTGGCCAGGGCGCAGCGTGCCGCGGCGAGATCGGCACGGGCCGAGCCCAGACGCATTCCGGAGTGCCCGGCGATCCGGCGCAGGCTCGCGGTGGCGGCCTCCGCGGCCCCGAGGTCACCGGCTGCCAGGCAGGCCTCGACGAGGGCGGCGAGCAGCTGCGTGGTGCGCACAGCATGTCCCTCCGTCTCGGCCAGGCCCCGCTCGAGCAGGCGGACAGCCACCTGCGCTCGGCCCTCGGCGATGTGGAGCAGGGCCAGTGCGCGCAGCGACGAGGGGTGCTCCTCACGCCCGGACAGCATCTGTTCCGCCTCGCGCAAGCGGCCCTGGTGGATCCGCAGCTCGGCCAGGGTGGCGAGGGCCGGGGCACTCAGGTCCGGTATGTACCGGGCATGGGTGGCCAGGGCGGACTCCAGCGACGCCTCGGCCTCGGGCCAGTGACCCGTGGCGATCAGCACGTCGGCATGCACGGTCCGGCACACCCCCAGCAGCGGGGCCGCGCGGTGAGTCCGTGCGAAGGCCTCGACGTGCTCGCACCACTCCGTGGCCCGCTCCCACTCCTCCGCCTCGGCACAGGCCAGGATCAGATGGCAGTAGGCCGAGCCCACGGTGTGGATGCTGCGGACCCGGCCCGCCGTGGCCGCGACCATGGCCTCCTCGAGCAGGTGCAGGCCCGGCTCCCGGTGGCCCGCAGCGAGCTCCGCCCGGCCGAGCAGGCTCAGCGCGAGCACCTCGAGGTCCTCCGCACCCGTCTCACGGCTGATACGCAGCGCCCGTCTCGCCTGGAACGCCTGGTCCTCGACGGACGTCGCATGCTGGGCCCGCCCGACCGCCACCCAGCCGTGCCCGGCACCCATGGGGGCGCCCTGCAGGACCCGTTCGGCCCGAGCGAGCCACCCCCGGGCCGCAGAGGGCCGGCCACCGATCTCGTGCTGCTCGGACACCCAGACCGCCACCCGCGCCGCGTCGTCGACACGGCCCTGGGCGACGTACCCGGCGAACGCCCGCTCACGCCACTGGATCCCCTGCGCGATCCGGCCCTCGAACCACAGAGCGAGACCCAGGCCCTCGGCGGCGACCGCGTCCGCGGCGGCCTCCTCGCCGTCCACGACGCGCTCGAAGGCCTCACGCGCGCCGGCCCAGTCGGCCCGTTCCAGCGCCAGCGTCCCCTGGTGGATGGTCTCGCCCACCCGCGGCGCATCCATGCGGAAAGTATCCCACTGCGCTCGCCTCGTGGACAGGGCGAGCCCGGAGCCCACGCCGCCCCTTCCGTGCGCACGGCGGCGGGGGTCGCCGGACGGGGGGGTGCCTCTATGGTTTTGGTCAAGCGGCCAGGGCCACCGTTGACGGCGTTTGGGGCCCGGTGGGGTCTTGGTAGAGGGTGCCGTTCCTGAGCATGGCGAAGAGCACGTCGGTCCGGCGGCGGGCCAGGGCGATGATCGCCTGGTTGTGGCGCTTGCCCTGGGCGCGTTTCCGGTCGTAGTAGGCCCTCGAGGGCGGATGGTGGAGCGAGGCGAAGGCCGAGAGGAACAGGGCTCTCTTGAGGCGTTTGTTCCCACCCCTGGGAGCGTGCTCGCCGCGGATCGAGGTCCCCGACCGTCTTGTGACCGGGGCGATCCCGGCGTAAGAGGCCAGGTGCCCGGCATCGGCGAAGTCTTTGCCCACGACCTCGGTGAGGATTCTCGCGGCGGTCCTGGCCCCCACTCCGGGCATCGAGGTCAGGACCGGGCAAAGAGGGTGGGCCTCCACGAGGGCCTCGACCTGGGTAGCCACCGTCGCCCGCTGGTGGATCAGGGCGCCCAGCTGCCCGGCCAGGATGGGCACCACGGTGGTCGCGGCCTCGGTGCCGGCCACCACCACGGTCTGCTGGGCCAGGGCCTCGAAGATCTCCTCGGTCAACGACTCGGCCAGGCGGGGGGCGTGCTTCTTCAGCCTCGCCCGCACGTGGCCCCTGCCGGCCGCGGCCAGCTTCGCCGGGGTGGGGTAGCGGGTGAGCAGATCCGCCACCGCCGGGTGGGTCACCCGCGGTCCCAGCACCCTTTCGAGGGCGGGGTGGATCTGGGTGAGCATCCCGCGCAACCGATTACTGGTTGCGGTGATCTGGGCGGCCAGGTCGTCGTCGAAACCGGCCAGCACCGCCAGCTCAGCAATCTGAGCCTCATCCACCCGGATGTTCCGCAGGGTGTGGGCCATGGTGCGGGCCGCCTCGGCGATGATGAACGCGTCCCGGGCGTCGGTCTTCGCACTCCCCGGGTGCAGGTCGGCGATGCGGCGCATCGCCAACCCGGGCAGATACGCCACCTCAACCTGCTCGGTGGCTTCGGCCACGGCCACCGGCAGGGCGCCGATGGTGGCTGGCTGGTCCACGACCATCAGCGCCGGCCCGTGGATTGCAACCAGCTCCTCGAGGATCGCGCGCAGCCGGGCCTCGTCGTTAGGCAGCGCCTTGTCATAGACCGTCTTCCCGGTGCTCGTCACGGCCACCGCGTGGTGGTCGGACTTGCCGACGTCCAGGCCGATGAACACGGCCGGGCGTTGCTCGCTCATGGTGTTGCCTCCTCAACGTGGGCCCACAGCGTCTACTGACCGGCCGGGTGGTGGTCACGCTCGGCATCCACGTTACGAAGGTCCTCGAAGGAGATCCCGCCTCTATCAGCGATCCGTGACCACCGGACCGGTTGCCGGTGACAACACCCCCGGATCATGGGCGACTGGGGGCAACGATCATGCCGGCAACCGACCGGTCAGCACCTCTCATCCTGACGGACTGAAGAGCCATGAAAAAGGTAACGGGGGGCGGTGTGCCGGGGTGGGGGTCGCAGCCGATGCGGTTGTCGTCGTCGTCGGGGCCCGGGTGCCAGTGCGGGTGTGTGGCGGTGAGGTTCGCTCTCGGGGCGGGTGGTGATCGCCGTGGTCGCCGTGGTCGCCGGAGGCGTCGACGGCTGGCGTCGGCGGTCGGCGAGCGCCGGGGGCATGAACGAGCACACTTCCGTTCCTGCCGCCGTCAGTGGGCTCAACGTCCCATGGGGCCATGCCCTCGGATGCGGGAGAGCGTGTTCTCGTGAACAGGCGCTCCGTGACCGCATGGACCTCCTGACGTGGGGACCTCGAGGCCGGAGCGGTCGCCAGGAGCGCCGGCGAGGACGGTCTGGTGACATTCCGTCTCCGCCCTCCCTGCACGTGCTGACCGGCGCGGGGAGCAGGGCGTCGGGTGCTGACATGGGAGGACGCACCATCACGGTGCGGGGACGATCCCGGACGAGCCCTTGGGGCCGCCGCCTTCGGGTGCCTACCGTCGGATGACGGCCCCGCATCCGGACCGGGGCCCATCGAGAGGGGGCACCCATCGTGGACACCATCGACCCGCATGCTCCCGGTGGACCCACCGGGACCGGCACCGTCGCCCTGCAGACCTTCCAGGCGCAGATGACCGCTCTGGCCGCCGGTGACCTGGACACCTACATGAGCTACTACCGCGAGGACGTCGTCCTGGAGGACCCGCAGTACCCCGACCCGCTCCGGGGCCCGGCGATGGTGAGGGAGGACCTGGACGGGCTGCTCACGGCCTACCCCGACGGGAGCTTCGAGACCCGCCGGGTCATCGGCCAGGGCGACGTGGTGGGAGCGGAGTTCGTGTTCACCGGCACGAACACCGGAGCCCTGGTCCTGCCCGACGGCACGGCGGTCCCGCCCACCGGGCGGCCGGTGCGGTTTCCGCTCAGCGTCTTCAACCGGATGGACGCCGACGGTCAGATCGTCGAGGAGAACCGCTACTACGACCTGACCACGATCATCCGGCAGCTCGAGCTCTCCTGAGCAGGGCGGTGTTGAGCCTGGAAGCCGTGCCCGAGCCGATCCCCACCGTCGGTGGATGAGGGCTGCACCCGGCAGGAGGGGCCACCTCATGGCGCTGCTCCACGTGCGGTGAGGCCCCGTCCCACTCCGCGCGAGGTGGGGCGGGGCCCGTCGGAGCTCTCGCCGGTCTGCCACGGGGCCGGGCCTGGGTGGCGTTGAGGGTGGTGGTGGGGCAGCCGTCGGCGAGTTCGGTCAGAACGGCCTTCTCGGCGCTGTCCGCCTTCAGGCCCCAGCGGATCGTCACCGCCGCCCCGTGGCGTTCAGGGTGGGCTCGCAGGCGTGTCCGCCGAGGTCGGAGGCCGGTCGCAGCATGTCGGGGCCGCTGGGGCCGGTGCGACAGGTTGCCGGAGCCGGATCTGCCACCTGGACCTGCGTGCAGGAGGGAGCCCAGGGACGGGGCGTCGCACACCCCCAGGGGTACGGGGCTCGCCGGCTGCGAGACAGCGGTGTGGAGAGCGCTGCTGGGTGGTCGGCTGTGGCGTCGGGAGGCTCCGTCGTCGTGCGCCGACTGTCCTGGGCCGCCAGGGTTCTCCTCGACGACCCACGGGAGCAACAGGTACGAAACAGTAGGTTCTTAGCGTGGCGCACATGAAATACTCGTTTCGTCTGTCGCCGAGGGCCGTAGTCTCCTCGCTGTTCGTGCAGCTGACCGTGGCGGTGGTGCTCGGAGTACTGGTGGGGCACTTCTGGCCGGCCGTCGGTGAGGCGATGAAACCGTTGGGCGACGGCTTCATCCGGCTGATCAAAATGGTCATCGCCCCCTTGGTCTTCCTGGTCCTGGTCACCGGCATCGCCCATGTCGGCGACGTCAGGGCCGTGGGGCGGGTGGGGGTGAAGGCCCTCTCCTATTTCCTGGTCGTCTCCACCTCCGCCCTGGTCTTCGGAATGGTCGTGGGCAACCTGGTCAATCCTGGAGCGGGCCTGAACATCGAGCCGGCCACCTTGGACACCACCGCCCTGGACGAGAAGACGACGACGGAACCGGCCACCGCCTCGGAGTTCCTGCTCGACATCATCCCCACCAGCGTGATCGACGCGTTCGCCACCAACTCCTTGTTGCAGGTGCTGCTGTTCTCCCTGCTGTTCGGAGCGGCCGTCATCGTGACCGGCCCCGAGAAGTGCGCCCCGGTGCTGAACCTGTTCGAGACGGTCCTGGGACTGTTCTTCCGGATCATGGGCTGGATCATGCGCCTGTCACCGCTGGGGGCCTTCGGAGCGATGGCCTTCATCATCGGCCAGTACGGGCTGTCGACCCTGGGCACCTACGCCAAGCTCATCGCCGCCTGCTACGGGGCCGCGGCCCTGTTCATCGTGATCCTGTTCCTCATCGCCCGCTTCGTCGCCGGTGTGCCGCTGGGGGCTTTCCTGCGCTTCACCCGCGAGGAGTTCCTGCTGGCCCTGGGCACCGCCTCCACCGAATCCGTCATGCCCAGGATCATGGACAAGCTCGACCGGGCCGGCTGCTCCCGGGCCACCACCGGTCTGGTCATCCCCACCGGCTACTCCTTCAACCTGGACGGGGCAGCGATCTACCTGTCCATCTCCCTGGTCTTCCTTGCCCAGGCCTTCGGCATCGACATGACGCTGGGCCAGCAACTGGCCGCCCTGGGCGTGCTCCTGCTGACCTCCAAGGGCATGGCCGGGGTGCCCGGCTCGTCCTTCCTGGCCCTGTCGGCCACCGCCGCCGCCCTGGGGCTGTTCCCGGTGGCCGGGGTGGCCCTGCTCCTGGGTGCCGACCGTCTCATGGACTCCATGCGCGTGGTCGTGAACCTGCTGGGCAACTGCGTGGCCACCTTCGTCGTGGCCCGCTGGGAGGGGCAGCTGGACCACACCCGGATGCGCGCGGCTTTCGCCGGCCGGCCGGACCAGCAGCCCGAACCCACGGCCGTGGTCCCGGCTCCCGCCACGGCATAGCCCCACAGCAGGTGGCCGACTTCTCCCCAGGACGACGGGGCTTGCGCAAGCATGACGGTCCGTACGCCTCGCAGGACGGGTTCCTCGGCAGCACCACGCCCCTGACGCCGCGGACATGGAAGCACTCCCTTGCCGTCGAGGGATGCCGGACAACCCGTTCCCGGTGACCACGGAGAGCACGACAGCGATGCTGGCAGCAACCGGCAGGATTCCCCGGCGCATCACCGGACAAGGGCGCGGGACGCCTCGTTGGGGATCGTCCGGGGAGGATGACGATGCCGCGGCAGGCAGAGGATGGTTCAGGACGGTTCCGCCGTGCCCCCGGGGACGTGTGTCGCAGCGAATCCCTCGGCGGCACCCTCGCGCCCGCTGAGCTCGACTCCACTGGTCAGCAGATGCGGTAGCGGGCCGGGTCGCGTGGCTGCCGGTGGGGACGGCACGGCGGCACCACCTTGGGCGGGGGGGCACTGACCCCCCCCGAGACGCAGCGCGGGGTGTCTGTGTGGCGGCCGGCGCCCGCAGGACGCCGCAGGGGGGGCAGGTCTTCGCGGAGGACCGCCACCAGGAGGCGATGCCCGGACTGGGGGTCGGCGGGCGGCGTAGTAGGCGTCGCGGACGTGCCGGTGGGTCCGGCGGCAGCGTAGGAGCGCAGCGACTCCCGCAGCGTCTCGGCATCGGCGGTGGACAGGTGGATCGTGTTGCCGGTGCATGCCCGGCCGGGCCCTCTGTCGTACGACTGGGGGGCCGGCCGGGCAGGGGTGGTGTGGCGTGGTTCCGGCGGGGTGGCCCGGTCGTAGGCCAGGGCGACACCACGGTCCATCTCCGCCACCGGGAGCCGGTCATGGGGGGCCCGGGCTCGTCGTGGACGCCGTGAAGTCCTCCGGTGTGGCGGATCGAGCCGTGGCGTTCGCGAAGGCCCCAGTGGACCCGGCCACCCCGGTCGGCACCCACGTCGATGCCGCTGAAGGGAGCGGATCCCACGGAGGCCCGCACATCGGCGGGTGCTGCCCGTTCTGCCTCGAAGTCCCGCAGTCGGTAGCTGGTCCGGAGGTCCTGCCGGGATCACAGGTCACACGGTGCGGTCACCCGAGACAGGGACCGGATGACGGGACGCCCGGTTCCTCGCCGGGACGGCAGGCCGATCCGCTGGTGCCGGCACCGGGTGGCGTGGGGGCTTCGTCGTCGCGCTCGTCGCCCGAACGCAGGACCCGAGCCCTGACACGAGCCCCCGGGCAGGCGGAAGTGCCGTCAGGGGCCGGCCCCTGTGCGGGGTCGGCCCCTGGGGTCGGGCGCGGGTCCAGAACACGTCCCGGGGTCGGCCGGAAAGGGCCCGCGCACGTCGACAGCGCCGCGGTGACCTGTCGAGTGGCGGACCGGTCAACGCAGGCCGCTACGGGCGATGCCTTGGACGAACCACCGTTGCAGCACCAGGAACAGGAGGACCAGGGGCAGGCAGCTGAGCAGGCCGGCGGCCATGAGGCCGCCGTAGTCGTTGCCGAACTGTCCCTGCAGGAAGCGCAGCGACACCGGCAGGGTGTACAGCTGCGGGTCCTTGAGCACGATCAGCGGCCACAGGAAGTCGTTCCAGCTGTTCATGAACGCCAGAAGCACCATGACAGCGATCAGCGGCCGCGCCAGGGGCAGCACGACGGACCAGAAGGTGCGCAGTTGTCCTGCCCCGTCCAGCCGGGCGGCCTCGAGCAGCTCGTTGGGGAGGGAGAGGAAGAACTGGCGGGCCAGGAAGATCCCCAGCGCGGTGGCCGCCGAGGGCAGGATCACGCCCCAGAAGGTGCCGTAGACACCGAGCTGGGAGACGATCTGGAACTGCGGGATCATGATCGCCTGCGCGGGGATCATGAGGGTGCTCAGCACCAGCAGGAACATCCCGGCGCGCCCGCGGAAGGGAATCCTGGCGAAGGCGTACCCTGCCAGCAGGTTCACCGTCACGGACAGCGCTACCGTGACCAGACTGACCGCCAGGGAGTTGAGCATCCAGGTGCCGACCGGGAACTTCGCGAACAGGTTCTCGAAGTTGGCCAGCGTCCAGGAGTCCGGCACCAGCACGTCCCCGGCGAACAGCTCGGCCCGAGTGGAGAAGGCCATGCGCACCATGGCGTAGAGCGGGAAGAGCATCACCGCCGTCACCACCGCGCACACCAGCACCCGCAGCGAGGTTCTCATGTCCGGTCCTCCCCGGTCCGGGACCGCAGCTGCAGCGCGGTGAGCCCGAGGGTGAGCACGAACAGCACCACGCCGATGGTCGCCCCGTAGCCGAAGTCGCGCGCCGGCCCGAAGCCCTGCTCGTAGGCGTAGGTGACCAGCATCGATGTCGCGTTGCCGGGCCCGCCGCCGGTCATCACATAGACGACGTCGAAGATCTGGAAGGACCAGATGACGTTCATGACCACCAGGAACAGCGTGGAGGGCGACAGCAGCGGCAGGGTGAGGTGCCGGAACTGCTGCCAGGCGCCGGCACCGTCCAGGCGTGCGGCCTCGTAGAGCTCCTGGGGTACGTCCTGCAGAGCTGCCAGGTAGATCACCATGGCGAAACCCACCCGGGTCCAGATCGTCATGACGACCACCGAGATCATCGCCAGTGTCCCGTCGGACTGCCATGGCAGTCCGGCGCCGCCCAGATCGCGCAGCAGGTCGTTGAGCACGCCCACGCCCTCGTTGAACAGCAGCAGGCCCATCAGGGAGGTCACGAGGTTGCTGAGCACGATGGGCAGGTAGATGGCCGTGCGGAAGAATGCGCGCCCGGGCAGCGAGGCGTTGAGCAGCACTGCCAGCCCCAGACCCAGTGCGATGCTCACCGGGACCGTCAGGACCGTGAACACCACCGAGTTCAGCAGCACCCGCCAGAACACCGGGTCGGAGAGCAGGCGCACGTAGTTGTCCGGTCCCACCCACCCCTGGGCTCCCAGCGGAGAGGCCTGCTGGAAGGACACCACCCACGTGAGCACCAGCGGCAGGAACAGGAACAGGGCCAGGACGAGGAGGTTGGGGGTCACGAACGCCCACCCGGCCGCGGTGGTGCTCAGGGACCGGGCACCTCGCCCGCGCGACGACGGCCCCGGGACCCCTCGGGGGACCGCGGCGGGGACAAGTGCAGCGGGCCCCGGCAGGCCGTCCATGTCGGCCTCCGCCCCGGCCTTCTTAGGCGCCGGTGATGCCATTGACGTTCTCCGCGATGGCGGTGATCGTCTCGTCGACCGACCGGCCGCCCACGAAGCACTGCTCGAGCTCGTCCTGCAGCGCGGTGTTGATGCGTCCGAAGCCGGGGACCGTCACCTGGGCCACGTCCTCCGGGGTCAGCGTGGTGGCCTGCTGCGCATAGACGGGCGCCAGGTCGGGGCGCACCGAGAAGTCCAGCTGCGACTCCGTCAAGGACCGGCGGGTGGGCAGCTCGATGGCTTCTTCGCAGAAGGACTTCTGGTTCTCCGGTTCCATCATGAACCGCAGGAACTCCCCGGCCAGTTCGGGGTTGCGCGCCTGTCCGGTGGCCACGAGGGCATTGCCGCCCAGATCGGAGGCCGCCCGGACGTCCTGTGGGTGGTAGGTGACCGCCCACTCGAACCGGGAGCCGACGGCGGTGTCCACCGCCGGCAGGACGAAATTGCCAAGAGCTCCCATGGCGGTTTTCCCGCCGACGAAAGCGTCATCGGCGTAGACGCTGCTCTTGGGAGAGGTATTGGCCGGGACCAAGCCCCGCTCGTACAGGCCCCGCGTGACCGCCAGTGCCTTCCGCCCTGCCTCGGAGTCGATCGCGGCCGCTGTGAGGTCCTCGTCCAGCAGCCGTCCTCCGGCCTGGAAGAGCCAGTTCAGCCAGCGGAACGCCCCGGCCTGCTGCCACATGTAGGAGTACGGCGCCACATCGTCGGGCAGGCGGGCCTTCAACCGGGTGAGGATGCCGTCGAACTCCTCCCACGTCCAGGCGTCCTCCAACCGGTCCGGCACCGCGGTGATCCCGGCCTCGCGCAGCAGGTCCGGACGGTAGATGGTGGCCGTCGTGTCGGTCTGGTGCGGCACCCCGTAGGGGCGCCCCTCGAACTTGACCGCCTCGTAGAAAGCAGGCACGAGGTCGCCGGTCAGCTCCTCGTCCAGGTGGTCGCTGAGGTCCAGCAGCTGGTCGGTGCTGCTGTAGGACCCCAGCGAGGTGTAGTCCACCCGGAACAGGTCCGGCGCAGAACCGTCCTGCAGCTGCGCGTCGATCGTCGTGAACATCTCCGCATAGGGCACGAACCGGATGTCCACGACGGCACCGGAGCGTTCCTGGAAGGCCTGCGCCAGCCGGGTGAACGCGGCCTGTTCGGCGTCGGAGGCCCACGTCACCATCGACAGCGAGTCCCCGCCACCGCCGGCGTCCCCACCGGCGGATCCGCCACCGGAGAAACCGGCGCAACCGGACAGCATGGCAGCCCCCGAAAGGCCTGCGGCTCCCCGCAGCAGTGTTCGTCGTGAGATCTCCATCGGTGGTACTCCCTTCGGGAAGCCCGCCGCCGGCGGATACCTCGAACCGGTGGTCAGGCGCAGTGCTGGGCGGTGTAGAGAACGTCTCCGACGCGGTCCCCCGGGACTCCGTGTCGCAGGATTCACAGTAGACGTATCACTTTGCCGACGTCCTGACTACACCAGGACCAGCACTGGACAGGCATGTGCTGCGGTGGTCCGCCCTCGTGCACACGCCTCGACAGGCCGTGCCCGGAGCCCTCGGTCTCGGCGGACCCGGCCTTCTGCCGAGCCCGCCGTGCGGACCGGTGGAGCACAGCCCATCGACGGCCGCCCGGGCGGAAGGCGTCGTCTGTGAAGCCCGGGCCTGCGGGGCACTGAGGTCGTGCGGCGACTCCCCGTCCCAGCTCGTCGTCGAGCCATCCCGGGACGCTCAGTCGTCGGTGTGGAGGTGGCGTTGCAGCCACAGCGTGCACCACAGCTTCAGGCGGGTCTCGTTCCAGTCCGGGGCGTTGACGACCAGTGCCTCGGGCCCGTAGCGGTAGACCGATTCGACCCCGTCGCGGTCGGTGAGCTCGGTGACCATCCGCTCCACCAGCCCCGGGTGCTGGGTGGAGAGGTCGGTGCGCAGTCCGACGTCGAAGCAGTCGACCTCGGCGACCACCGTCACCACCGGCTCCTGGGTGGCGTCGGCCACCGGGCCTTCACCGCGCAGCGCGGTGATGGTGCGCTGGGCGAAGTGGAGCATCTCGGTGCCGCTCATCGGGTCGCGGCCGTGGGCGGACTGGTAGGCGCTGTAGAGCGGCATGGCCGGCAGAAAGACCTGGTGGTGGTCAGCGCTCAGCACGGGGTAGTTGAGCATCGGGTAGTTGCCGATGGGGTGCTCCCCGATGAGCCACTGCGCCTCGGGGACCGCGGTGGTGATGATCCGGGCGAGGTAGGAGGTGAACCCGTCCACCAGCGCCAGGGTTCGGGCCGGGGGGTGGGGGTCCACGAGCATGCCGTGACGGGCCCAGCTGGGCCATCCGGGACGGGTCGGATCCTGGTCCAAGGACCGGGGGGCCACGCCGAGCTCGGCCGCCCGGGTGGAAATCCACTCCCACACCGGGGCCACCGACTCCACGGAGCCGTCGAGCAGTGCCCCCGGGGCGAGGCCGTGGGCGGCCATGGTCGTGCGCAGGCACTCCAGCGCCGCGGGCCGCTCGGTGATGAACTCGTCCAGGGCGTCAGCGGCCTGGACCGGGATCATGTCCTCGTACAGCAGCTCCCTCATGGCGTCACTGTAGTGTGCCCCCGCCGCGGAGCGTTGATGCCGGTGACGGGTCGGGCGGCCGACGCGCAACGGCAGGGTCCCCAGGCCTGCCCCGGAAGGCGTACGCCGAGATGTACACCGGGGTGTTCTGGGTGCGGTGGACGCCCGGGATCACCTGTGGAGGCCCGAGGTCTCCACCAGCAGATCGTCGAGCACCCACTCGGAGAGCTGTCCGGCCGGGACCACGACCGCGCCCACCCGGAGTTGCTGCGCCTCCTGGAGCGACAGGGGTTCCTCGGCGGTCTGGGCACGGCGGACGGCCAAGGCCCCGGAGGCAGAGGCAGGCAGGCCTTCTTCCCTGTCCTGGGTCGGGAGTGGCGGCCCGGGGGGGGGGGGGGGGCCGCGCCGACGCGTGCGGGAGCCCCCGACGTTGACGGCCCGCACCAGGCAATGAGTCGGCACCGACCGGGGCAAGCTGCGCCGTGTGACGACGGGCCCTCTGCCACGCCAGCGGATACGCGGCGTCTCGTCCAGCCTTGTCCTGGTGGCGTGTCCGGCAGGCAGTCGCTGGTGGAGGTCGACTCGCTCTCCGCCGGCTCGCGAGGTGGCAGTCCACCGCGGGGAGCTCGTTGGCGCAGCAGCCCGCAGTGATGCAGCACCCCGGCCCGGGGCGGACGGGGCGCTGCGTCGGATTGCGAGGTGGAGCGGCAGGGGGCTTACCGCCTGGCCGCCGGCTGGTGAACCGCCACACGGTAGGCCGGTTCACCAGGGAACATGCGCCGAAGCGGCTGGGCAGCCCCCACCGGTGTGCGGTTTCCTCCGCCCCGGGGGCATGGAAGGAGCGCCCCCACCCGGCGGGGTGGGGGCGCTCCCTGCGCACGACGGCGCGAGATGCAGGGGCAGGTCGTTTCGAGGGACCGGCCTGTCCCTGGCGCACTGGACAAAAGTCTAGTGCGGTCGCAAAGATATCAGATGACGCGATGACACGGTGCGCCGCGCGAGACCGACCGGCCTCCGAGGAGCCGTGGTGCCCACACCGCGGGGTGGGATCGCCTGCTCGCCGGACGGGGCGACGAGTGGTCGGCTCAGGCCACCGGGGCTTTCTGGGCAGGGCGCTCCCGGCGGACAGCGGAGCCCGCGCCTGAGGGGTGGGCCAGGTCCGGGCGGTGCGGCCACCGGCCCCCGTGTCGGCGGCGCCTGATGTGCTCCACGTGAGCCGTCGGAGATGGCGCGTGGGCGACCAGCGACTGGCGCCGTCCTGCATGGCGCCCTGCACCTGGACGCCGGACACCGTGATGATCCGGCCCGGACCACCCACCGGGTCCTGCCCGGAGCCGAGATCCCCTGCACCTGCGACTGGCCGGTCGTAGACGAAGCACCTGAGCACTGAGCCGCCACGAAGCAATGACCCTGGGGTGTGCCGCGGCCTCAGCGAGGCGGCGTAAGGCAAGCCGGCCGGCAGGACGTGACCTGACCGGGGATGCTTCGAGGAATCCCTTGACAGGGAGTCGCGCTCCCGCGGACACTTTTTCCATGCGGTTGAGTTGCGCACTACGCGTGACGTTGCATTATCTGAGGACCTTCTGTCCTCGCTGTTGATCCCCGGCTGACCTCGGTCCCCACCGATCACCGGCCGCTCCCCAGGTGCCACTCGGCTCTGGGGTCGCCCACCTTCCGCAGCGCAGGGGCCACGTCGTTCCCTGTCCGCACGACACACAAGTCCACAACACCCGGAGGTCCACCATGAATTCTGTGCGCCGCCTTTTCACCGGCATCCTCAACGACTGGTCCGTCGCAACGCCTGCCGCGGCCCACTCCAGTGCTGTCACCGTCACCTCTCATCCCTACGGAGCCTCGGGGCGCCTCAGGGCCGTTCCCTGGGAGGGCCTCCAGCTCGACGTCACCGACTGACAGCGCCGCGACGTCATCACCACCTCGGCCGTCCACGGCCCGACCACGACGGGACTCGTCCCCGGATGGACCCGGCGTCCGTCCCGAGAGCGGTCACCGTGGGCACGGGGCCGAAGCCGTCGTCGGGCGAAAAACGCCCCCGCCGCCGTCGACACCATCCCGGTGCCCGGTCGGAGGCGGGGGAGGCGCTGGTGGGCGTGCTCATCTGCGGGGCGTGCTCCACGACCCACCAGCGCCCTCGCGCCCTGCCGGGGCGGACACCGGCCCAGCACACCACTACAACGACGTAGGGAAGCATGATGACCACGCCAATCAGCATCCACCCCAGCACCACACCACCTGCACGGCCGGCGTCCGAGGGGATCGAGGGCCCCGACCGAGGGTTCCCGGCCCCGCCCCCGGAGCGGACCTGGCACAACGCCTCAGCGGTCGGCAGCCTTGGGGGTTCCTTCCTCCGGTGGAGTCCCGAGCGGGAGCGCCCTGAAGACGACGAAGCGGTCATCACTGCGGTGCTGCCCGCCGTCACGCACCGCTCCGCACGGGAACGCCCCGAAGACGACGAAGTGATCCCCACCTACACGAGCCAAGCCGCCTGCCGATCCGTGAGGTGAGGTCCCGGGGGCGGGCGCAGCAGCGGGTGGGTCAGCACCGGTGGGTGAGCAGGCTCGCCTCTGCAGCCTCCCGCCCGTCGGGGCTCGCCCGGACCAGGGCGCTGAGCCGCGCCGGTCGCCGGAGTCCCGCGGACGGTCGGCCTCGGTGGCGGCGCAGCGGGCGTCCTGGTCCGCGGACGGTGGCCGGCGACAGCCGCCGGATCATCGCCCTGTTGCGGTGGAACTCCTGGTGGCGCTCCACCGCCTCGCGCAGCGGAAGCCCGGGCAGGGGGCGCGCCTACCGGCGGCCTCGAGCGGTGCACAGGGCGCCGCCCAGGCCGACGAACACGAGCAGCAGGCTGGAGGCAATGCCGCCCAGTTCCACGAGGTGGACCCGGCCCTCGGCGCCGGTTGCCTCCACGAGCACGGCACGCTCGTACAGCCCCGTCACCAAGCCGATCAGGGTGACGCCCGCCAGGGCGGCCAGGGCCAAGCAAGCGAACATCTTCTTCATGGCAGGTACTCTCCGGGTGTCACAGCGACCGTTCACCGAGAAACAGACGCCGCCGCCTTGCTCCGGCCGACAGCGGACATGAGGCAATCCAGCCGGATCCCGGATCCCGGATCCCGGATCCCGGATCCCGGCCCACGGGCACCCGGGCGGCAGGGAGCTGACCGGCGACGGCAATCCGCTCTCCGGGGAAGAGGGTACGCCAGAAACAGCCGTGCCGTTCCACCGGCCGGCTGCGACGCGATGCTGGTGCAATCCGCCGTGGCCCCTTCCGGACGCTCCTGTCAGGTCTGTCGGCCCTTGTGCCTGCCCATGTCGCCCGGTGCGTGGCGAGGTCGGTGAGGTGGTGAGGGCGGCGTGGCCTCGGCGGCTCGGTACGCCAGACGGGCGGCCTGCTGTCGGTCCGAGGCGTTCATCGCGGTCATCCTCCTGTGGTGGCGATGAGCACCCCAGCGCCGCCTCAGGAGGCGAGCTTGAGCCCGAGGACTCCGGCGATGATCATCACGAGGAACACGATCTTCATCACCGAGACCAGCTCCTCACCGGTGGCCATCGCATAGAGAACGGTCAGCACCGCCCCGATGCCCACCCACACCGCATAGGCGGTGCCCACGGGCAGGTCCCGCATCGCCCAGGCCAGCCCGGCCATGCTGGCGACCATCCCCGCGACGAACACCACGGTCGGGCCCAGCCGGCTGAGGCCTTCGGACTTGCCCAGCGCGGTGGCCCAGACCGCCTCGAGCACACCGGAGAGCACCAGGACGAACCATGACATGACAGCCTCCTGCGGGCCGTCTTGTCGCACACCGGGTACAGCACCCCTCGTCCGGAAGCCCGGTGTTTCGGGCTCTTTTCCAAAATCTCACATCCGATGCAGGCGGGCAATGTCCGATGTGTCATCACTGGCCCGCACCAACTCAAGGACTGCGGCGATGTGACCCGCGCCCCTCCGACGGGCAGCACACGTCCTCGCCGGGCCTGGAGTCGGTCGGCAGTCGGCCCGGCGGGGTTCAGCGGGAGGTGGCGGCGCGGGTGAGCTGGGCGCGGGCGCCTGCGGCCGGCTCGTGGGCATCCGGGACCGTGGTGGCGCGCTGGGACTGCTGCCGGGCCCGCAGCAGCGCCTCGCTCTGACGTCTCCAGCCGTCCTGGTGCTGCTCGAAGCGCGGGACCAGCCCGGCGATCGCCAGCACGAGGCCCAGTGCCACCATCGCCACCGCCAGCTCGTGCGGGGAGTGGCCTCCCAGGATCGTGCAGCACATCCCGGCCATTCCCGGTGCCGTCAGCAGCACGCCGGCGGCGACGGCCACGTCCCCCACCTGAATTCTCATCTGCAAACCTCCTGTCGACGAGACTAGACCTTTGTCCAGTGCGGGACCGCGTCGTGGCCCATTGTGACGTGTCTACAACTGGTGGGGCGGTCCTTGCTCGTCCTGCGGCGGCTGTCACGGCGTCGGTGCTGTCCGGGCGGGTCCCCCGGCCGGAGGACCCGGCCCCGGGCGAGGAGGACGGGCGGTGAAGGGCCTCGGGCGCGGGATGGCTCTCGGCGCGACACCGGGCGCCTCGAGCAGGAGGGGGGAACTGCCGCAGGTCCTCTCGACCGCCGGCCCGCAGCAGCGCGGATCCGGCCACCGTCATGGCAGCCCTCAGCCCTCATGCCGGCCAGGCCGTCATGCCCACCGCCTCGTCGAGACCCCGCGCTGTCCTCGCCGCTGACCTTCTCGCGGTGCGTGTCGCTGCCGGTGCCCATGGCCCGCTCCTCGGTCCGCCGTCGGATCGGCCCCGCCGCTGCGGTGACCCGCCTTCCGCTGTCCTGCAGCCGATCCGCCCCTGCGTGCTTCTTCGGGCGCGCTCATCGCACCGGCGCGACCTGCCGTACTGTGATCCCCGTAACGCCGTTTGATCAGCAGGAAGCTTGTTCCTCCTTTCGGATCGGAGTTCCGCGATGTCTTTCCGCTACAGATCCCGGGTCCTGGCCGTGGGCCTGACCACCGCCGTGGCACTGCTCGCCGGCTGCGGTGCCGGTTCACGCGTTGCCGAGGGCGGTGGGGCGCAGCAGGTGCCCTGCGACGTCGAGGTTCCCGAGGGGGACACCACGGTCAATGTCCTGGCCTACAACTCCTCGGCGATCGACCCCTTCACCAACACCATGGTGTCCAGCTGCACCAAGGACGGGCTGACCGTCAAGCACGACCCCATCGACTTCGCCGGTCAGGTCCAGCGCACGCAGGCGACACTGGCCGGGGAGACGGGCACCTTCGACATCGTGGAGACCTATGGCTTCGTGATCCCGACCTACGCGGCCGAGGAGAAGCTCATGCCGCTGGACGACCTGTTCGCGAAGTACGAGCAGCAGTACGGCCTCGACGGGCTGAACCAGGAGATGCTCGACGCGATGTCCTACGAGGGCACGCTCTACGCGCTGCCGATGCAGGCGCAGGTCTTCGTCATGGCCTACCGCGAGGACGTCTTCGAGGACCTCGGGCTCCAACCCCCGGCCACGTTCGCGCAGCTGCGTGAGGCGGCGGAGACGATCCAGCAGGCCGGGGTGATGGAGCACCCGGTGGCCCTGCCGTGGCTGGCGAGCTCGGACATCGTCACCGCCTACGACGCGGCCATGGGATCGCTGGGCTCCGATCTGGTGGACCACGGGGCAGGCAGGCCGAACTTCGACACCCCGGTGGCCGCGCAGGCCCTGGAGGAGCTGGAGTCGCTCAAGCCCTACATGGACCCGCAGGTCACCACCTTCGACCAGCCGGCCGTGCAGCAGCAGATGTACAACGGGGACGCCGCGATCTCGATCATGTTCTCCGGGCGCATGACCGACCTCACCAACCCGGACAACTCGCAGTACGCGGACCGCATCGGCTTCGCCGCACCGCCCGCGGTCGAGGAGGGCGGCAAGCAGTACAGTGCCCTGTCCGTGGACGGCTGGTCGATCCCGGCGAACACCAAGGCGGACCCTGACCTGCTCTTCCAGCTGATGGCCGTCTCGGTGGGGCAGGAGGCCTCCGAGGCCGCGGTGCCGGCCGCCTACCCGGCTCGGGAGGGGGTGGTCACGCCGGAGAACTCCCCCTACGCCGATGCGGCCAACGACGCGATCAGCAGCGCCCCGCCCGCGGAGCCCTATCCCTACACCTCACTGATCAGCAACGCGATCACCCCCACGGTGGCCGATGTGCTCACCGGCAAGATCGAGCCCGCTGAGGGCACCCGGCGCATGCAGGACTCCGCCACCCGGATCCTGCAGGACACCCCGTGAGGATCCGGGGCTCGGGCCGGGGGCGGGTCCTCGCCGGGACGGGGTTCCGCCGTTGATGCGCCGGGGCGAGTTCTACGGGCTGGTGGGCCCCAGCGTGGCAGTGATGGTGGGGCTGCTCGTCGTTCCGCTGTATCTGACGGTCAAGTGGAGCTTCCAGGAGGTCGACTACGGATCACCAGGGCAGTTCGTGGGCCTGGACAACTACGCCCAGGCGTTCTCGGACCCGCGCTTCGGGCGCGCGCTGATCTTCACCACCGGCCTCACCGTGGCCGTGACGGCCGTGCTGCTGGGCGCCGGGTACGTGCTGGCGGCCACGGTCCACCGCCTGAGCCGGATGCGCCCCGTGGTGCTGGGCATCCTGCTGATCTCCTACGTCATCCCCAACGTGGTGGGCGCCACCATGTTCTCCTGGCTGTTCGACCAGAACTTCGGCGGGGTGGTGAACCTGGCCTGGACCTGGCTGAGCGGCGAGGAGGTCCTCTGGTACGTCCAGACCTGGCCCAACCGCATCATGGTGGCGCTCAACGTGATCTGGTCCATGCTGCCGTTCGCCACCCTGATCCTGCTGGCCGGGCTCCAGGGGGTGCCCCGTGACGTCCTGGAGGCGGCCCAGCTGGACGGCGCGGGCCCGCTCCGCACGCACTGGAGCATCATCGTGCCCTCCATCCGCGGGGTCATCGGATTCGTGGGCCTGATCTCGATCATGGACATCCTGCGGGTCTTCGACAACCTGGTGCCCCTGTCGCCCCAGGCGGTGCAGCTGGGCAACGAGTCCGTGATGCTCTACATCTTCAACATCGCCTTCCAGGACGGAGGCCAGGACCTGGGGCTGGGCAGCGCGCTGTCCGTGCTCACCATCGTCGTCATCCTGGTGATGCTCTACCCGTTCCTGCGCGACGTCGTCCGGGAAGCAAGGCAGGCATGAGGGCCACCACCCGGCGACCCGGTGCCCGCCCCGGCGTAGGGCCCCTCGGGGCCGTGATCCTCACCCTGGTGTGCGTGCTCATGCTCCTGCCGGTGATCTGGACCGTCCTGTCGGTCACGAAGCCCACGAACGTGGCCTTCGTGAATCCGCCGGTGCTCGGCTACTCACCCACCCTCGAGTCCTTCGCGGATCTGTGGCAGACCACCTACTTCTACCGCTATCTGCTCAACACGTTCGTGGTCGCCGTGGTCAGCACCCTCGTGGCCCTGGTGCTGGGGATACCCGCCGCCTACGCCCTGTCCCGCTTCCCCGGCTGGGTGTCCGTGGCGCTGCTACTGCTGGCGCTCGTGTTCCGCTCCCTGCCGCGCTTCGCGATCGTGCTGCCCCTGTACGACCTCTCCCGGAGCCTGGGGATCTACGACACCCGGTTCGTGCTGGCCATGGCTCTGGTGGCGATCAACCAGCCCTTCACCATCTGGTTGCTGCGCAACTTCTTCGCCGCGATCTCGCGGGAACTGGACGAGGCCGCCATGCTCGACGGGTGCCGGCGCCACCAGATCCTCACCCGGATCATGGTGCCGCTGCTGGGGCCGGGCATCCTCACCGCGGCGATCTTCGTGTTCTTCTTCGCCTTCCAGGAGTACCTGACGGCCGTGGTCCTCACGAACACCGAGGCCGGAACGGTGCCCGTGTTCATCGCCACCCAGCTCGGGCAGACCCTGCCCATGCTCCAGCAGGCCGGCGCGGCCGCCGTGCTGCTGACCATCCCCGTCATGGTCTTCGCCTTCGTGGCTCAGCGCTACCTCGTGGCGGGCCTCAGCTCCGGCTCGGTCCGGGGCTGAGGCCGGCGGCCACGTCCGCGCCCCGGGGGCATCCGGTGCTGCCCGTGGTGGTGTCGGGGGTGCACCGGCGGTACGACGCAACGTCATTCTGGCGAGCAGAACCGCGCCTGTCGGGTGTCCGGTGGTTCCACGACGCCGAGCCCGGGGACCGAGCGCCGTGATCCGTGGCCCGGGTCGCTGACGGTCCGTGGCCGAGGGTGTGGTGGGCGTCGAACCGGTGCGGGAGCTCGGCCACGGAGCCCACCCGCCAGACCCGTACCTGAACGGCCCGGTGCTCATGGCAGGGGTCGACGTTCCCTTGGCCACCGGCTCGCTGCGCCCGCACCGGCACGGTTGTGGGCCCGGGGTCGAGCGGAAACGGGCCCCGGGCAGGACCGGCGCGGCACCGGGGAGGGCCTGCCGAGGAAGGCGTCGTGGACGCGGTCCCCGGGGCCCGGGACGGAGGCCGGGACCGCCGCCCGGGCACCCGCCGGCACGCTCCGGTCGATGGCGCTCGCCTGCCGGACGATCCCGGCGAAGGGCAGCGGGGCAGTGCGCTCGGAACAGGCCCGGATGCCGAAGGTCCAGCACCCACGGTCGGCCTCGTGGAGCTCCTGCTGGCCCAGCCGCCCGAAGGAACGCGCTCGGGTCCGGCTCGGCTCGCCGCACCGGGGGACCCGGTGCGGGCCGGGCCCATCGCCGGATGGATCATCACCGGATTCCTCCCCGGCAGGCCGGGTCCGCGCCGCGGCACCGACGAGTGGCTCACCGCTCCGGGCCCCCGGACGGCCGGCCAGACCTGCAGCCGGGGGCCGGCAGAAGGCGCTGGAGGACCGGTCACGGCGCGGCAGGCCGCCGCAGCACTCCACCACCTGCCCGAGCGCAGCCGTCCAGGGCGCAACAGGGCGGACATCGGACCCGGAGGCGCCCCCCGCAACGGTGGAGGTGGCCGAGAGGCCGTGGGAAACCGCGTCCCAGGGGTGGACACCGCACCGGCGGCACGGAAGGCTGAAGGCGGCAGCGGCACGACCCTCCGGCCCCGGAAGCGAGGAGCAACCATGGCGGACAGCGACGAGGACCAGAAGGACATCGGCAGGGACTTCGACGAGGCGGTGAACATGACCGCCCGGCAGCTCTCGGACTGGCTGGAGACGGAGAAGTCGCAGTCGGTGGGCCAGTCCGACGGCGGGGAGTCGGTGGGGCACCGCTCGGGGCGGCGCATCGTGGAGATCCTGGAGAAGAAGAAGTCCGAGCGCACCGACGCGGATCGTGACCACATGCACAAGGTCGTCGGCTACATCCACCGCCACCTCGCCCAGCGCCCGGACGGGGACGTGAGCGAGACCCGGTGGCGGTACTCGCTGATGAACTGGGGCCACGACCCGCTCAAGGACTGAGCGTCCGGCGCCCCGAACCGGCGGTTGGCCGACAAGGGCGCGACCACAGCTGCAACCACAACGGAGGCGACGGAGCACATGGGCATGAGCAAGGGCACGAAGGTCACGTGGAACACCCCGCAGGGGGCGACCGAGGGCACGATCGTGGAGACGAAGACCGCAGACTTCGAGCTGGACGGGCACACCTACCGGGCCAGCGAGGAGGACCCGCGCTACATCGTGGAGTCGGAGAAGTCCGGGGCGCGGGCCGCCCACACGGGTGATGCCCTCACCGAAGCCTGAGCCCTGGACGCCGTGGCCACCGCACCGAGGTGCGCGGTACCGTAAGCACACTGGCGAATTCAGGCTGTTCGCCATCCGTTGTCCGTCGGACCCGAAGGAGATGCCATGAGCACCAGAGTCGAGAAGACCGTCGTCGTGGACGTGCCCGTCACCACGGTGTACAACCAGTGGACGCAGTTCGAGGAGTTCCCCCACTTCATGGGCGGGGTGCAGAGCGTGCGCCAGCTGGGCGACGACCGCCTGGAGTGGGTCGCCGAGCTGGGCGGGGTGCGCCGGCAGTGGCAGGCGCAGGTCCTCGAGCAGGTCCCGGACCGGAAGGTCTCCTGGGCCGCCACCGAGGGCGCGACCAACGCCGGGACCGTGGAGTTCCAGGCGGTGGGCGCTGCCCAGACGCAGGTGCACCTGGTGCTGGAGTACGAGCCCGAGGGGCTGGTGGAGAAGATCGGTGACAAGCTCAACGTCGTGGAGAACCAGGCGGAGAAGGACCTGGAGCGGTTCAAGGCGTTCATCGAGGACGCCGGCTACGCCACCGGTGCCTGGCGCGGGGCGGTGAACCCGGGGGCGGCCGTGGGTGCTCCGGGGGTTCAGGACGCCGCCGGCTCCCGCGGTGACAGCGGCAAGGCCGGGGTGTCCGGGAAGGTGATCGCCGCGGGCGTGGCCGCGGCCGGGGTGGCCGCCGCCGGCGCCGCCGCGGCCGCGAAGTCCACGGACACCGGCACGAACGCCGGCACGGAGGCGAACGCCGCCACGGACAGCGGCCCGGTGACCCCGCCCACCCCGTCCGCCGAGGCCGGGGCGACCGCCGAGGTCACCACCGCGCCTGCCACCGAGGACCTCATTCCCTCGACCGGTGCGCCGCGGACCGCCGATGTCGGGGCGACCCCGGAGCAGCCGCTGCCGGTGGACGCCCGGCTGGACGAGGAGCCCGCCCCTCCGCTGGGGGAGGTGCCGCCGATCGTCGCCTCCGACATCGACCAGCCCGATCTCGTGCCGGACGAGGACCGCCGCGCCGGGGCGGACCCGGTGACCGGCCGCCCGGACGGCAACGACCGCCCCGCCGGGGACGCGGTCTGAGCAGATCCTTCCCGTGGCTGGGGGTCGGCAGCGCCGGTGGCCGCGGCCACCGGCGCTGCCACAGCCCGGCACCCGGTGATGCCGGCCAGCAGGGCGATCCTCCCGGTGCGCCGCCCGTCCGGGGAGGAGGGGCCTGACGAGGCACTGCGGGGCTCCGTGTGCGGAGCAGGGACCTGGCGAGGTTCAGGGGGTGATGAGGACCTTGAGGCTCTTGCGGTCGTCCATGTCCTGGTATCCGCCCGGCACGCCGTCGAGGTCGGTGGTGGCGTCGAAGACCCTGCCCGGTTCGATGGTGCCGTCGAGGATGTCGGGCAGCAGCTCCTCGATGTAGGCGCGCACCGGTGCCGGCCCGCCGGCCAGGCGGATGTTGTGGCGGAAGAGGCTGCCGAAGCCGATCGGGGCGTCCTCGTACTGCGGCACGCCCACACGGCTGACGACACCACCCGGGCGGACGACACCCACGGCCTGGTCGTAGGCGGGCATGTGGCCGACGGCTTCGAGGACCACGTGGGAGCCGTGTCCGCCGGTGAGCTCGCGCACCTGGGCGATGCCTTCTTCTCCGCGGGCGGAGACCACGTCGGTGGCCCCGAAGGCGCGGCCCAGGTCGGTGCGGCCCTGGTGGCGTCCCATGAGGATGATCTGCTGGGCGCCCAGGCGCTTGGCCGAGAGCACGGCCAGCAGCCCGACGGCCCCGTCGCCGATCACGGTGACGCGGGTGCGCTGGTCGACCCCGCCGGCCACGGCGGCGTGGTAGCCGGTGCCCAGCACGTCGGCCAGCGTCAGCAGGGAGGGCACCAGGGCCGAGTCGGGCGCGACGGGCAGCTTCACCAGGGTGCCGTCGGCCAGGGGAACGCGGATGGCCTCGGCCTGGCCGCCCTCGTCCGGGATGCCGTCCCAGAAGCCGGCCTCGTGGTGGGTGCAGGACGTGTGCAGCTTCTCGGCGCAGAACCGGCAGGTGTTGTCCGAGACGGCGAAGGGCGCCACGACCAGGTCGCCCTTGGCCAGGGTGGTCACCGCCGAGCCGGTCTCCTCGATGACGCCGATGAATTCGTGGCCCATGCGGGCCGGGCCACCGGCCGGGTCCATGGAGTGGTAGGGGTGCAGGTCGGACCCGCAGATGCAGGAGGCGGTGATGCGCACCAGCGCGTCGGTGGGCTGCTTGAGGACCGGGTCCGGGACGTTCTCGATGCGGACGTCGCCGGGACCGTACATGAGGGTGGCACGCATGGTGTCTCTCTTTCGTCGTGTTCGTCGTGCGGGTCGGCGTGGGGGAGGCGGGTCAGGTTGTGGCCGTGGCGCCGAGGGCACGGCGACGGTGGGTGAGGGCCAGGGCGATGGCGGGGACCAGGGTCACGGCGGCGATGGCTGCGCCGATCGCCACAGGGCCCACCGGCCCGAGCCCGGAGCCCAGGGCGATGCCGCCGATCCACGAGGCGGCGGCGGTGCCGACGTTGAAGGCGGCCACGCTGAGCGAGGAGCCCAGGGTGGGCGCGTGATCGGCGTAGCGCACGGCCAGGGAGATCAGCACCGGGTTCGCCCCCAGCCCGAAGAGCCCGAGCAGGGCGATCAGCACGGTGGTGGGCAGGGCCGCCCCGGAGACGAGGCAGATCACCAGCAACAGGGTCGTCGTGGCGGCCGGGGCCACGATCGTCGTCGCGTGGGGGCAGGTGTCGCCGAGCCGGCCGCCCAGGACGGAGCCCGCCAGGGAGCCGAGGCCGAAGCCGGCCAGCACCAGCGGCACCAGGTGCGCGGGGATGCCGGTCCGGTCGGTCAGGAGCGGGGCGATGTAGGAGTACGCCGCCAGCACCCCGCCGGTGGTGGTGGCGCAGGCCGCCAGCACCAGCCACAGCCGCCCGGAGCCCAGCGAGGTGAGCTCCGCGCGCAGGGACGCCGCGCCGTGCTCCGGCCCCTGGTGGGGCACGTGGCGGGCGATGACGGGGATCGCGGTCACCGCCAGGACCGCCAGGGCCCAGAACGTGCCCCGCCACCCGATGAGCTGGGCGGCGAACGCGCCCAGGGGCACCCCGAGCACGGTGGCGAGCATGCCGCCGGCGTTGACGATGCCCACCGCCCGGGAGCCGGCGCCGGGCCCGGCCACGCGGGTGGCCACCACCGCCGCGACGGCCCAGAACGCCCCGGTGGCCAGGGCGGTGAGGAACCGTGCGGCGACCAGCACGCCGAAGCTGGAGCCGGCGGCGACGATGACATGGCCGAGGGCGAACACCGCCAGGGCGAGGACCAGCGTCAGCCGCTGCGGCAGGCGCAGGGTCAGCATCGCCATCAGCGGTGCGCCCACGACCATCCCGACCGCGAACACCGTGATCAGCATCCCCGCCCGGGCGACGTCGACCTGTAGGTCACCGGCGATCTGCGGCAGGATGCCGGCCACCACGAACTCGGTGGTGAGCATCAGGAACGTGCCCACTGCCAGCACGTACACCACCAGCGGCGGGCGCACCGACCGGGGCTGGTGCACCGCGGGCCTGAGCTCGGTGGGGGTCGAGGGGGCTTGTCCTTGCATGCCAAGTGCTCCTGGGGTCCATGGATGTCGTCCTGCCCTCCATTGCACCCCTGCTCCCGCGCCCGGAGAAGGTCCTGTTTATGGGGGGACAAACTCTCCCCCCTCACCGGATGCCGGGGCGTCCTATCGTGGGGGCATGGACACCCCCGCCGACAACCGCGCCGACATCCGGGACTTCCTGGTGACCCGCCGGGCCAGGCTGCGCCCGGAGCAGGTCGGCCTGCCCGCCGGCAACCGCCGGCGCGTTCCCGGGCTGCGCCGGGAGGAGGTCGCGGTACTGGCCGGGGTGAGCACCGAGTGGTACACGCGGTTGGAGAAGGGCCACATCCGCGGGATCTCCGAGGACGTCCTCGAGGCCGTCGCCCGGGCCCTGCACCTGAACGAGGAGGAGCGCACCTACCTGTTCGACCTGGCCCGCGCGGCCCGGCCCGCACCCCGCAGGCCTCCGCGCCGCAAGGACGTCGAGGTCGCGGCCCCGATCCAGTGGATGCTGGACTCCATCACCATGTCGGCAGCCTTCGTGCGCAACGGCCGCCTCGACGTCGTCGCGACCAACGCCCTAGCCCGGGCCCTGCACGCGCCGATGTTCGCCAGCACCACCACCACCGCCCACGGCCGCGCGAACTTCGCCCGCTACCACTTCCTCGACCCGGCCTCGCGGGACTTCTTCATCGACTGGGAGGCCGGGGCCGCGGCAACCGTCGCGCTGCTGCGGACCGAAGCCGGCCGCGAGCCCAACGACCGGGCCCTGCGCGAGCTCATCGGAGAACTGTCCACCCTCAGCGGGGAATTCCGCACGCTGTGGGCCTCCCACGACATCCGCATCCGCCACGAGGGGACCAAGCGCCTGCAGCACCCCGTGGTCGGGGCCCTGGAGCTGACCTACCAGTCCCTGGGCCTGCCCGCCGTTCCCGGCGCGGTCACGGAACTGAGCGTCTACACCGCGGAACCCGCCACGGTCCACGAGGAGCACCTCAAGCTCCTCACCAGCTGGGCCGCCACCGCCGCTGCCGAAGCAGCAGACACCCCCCGGCCGTAGCACCGTGGGGTCGCACGCTGCGTCGTGACGGCGGATGAGCGAACGACCCCACGAAGCGGGGCCGCGCACCACCGGCGCGGCCGTTATCACGGGCCGGCGCCACGGCTGCTCCCTCGCCACAGCAGCGGCCGGCGGAGGGCGCCCTCGGGCTGCCCGGGGCTGCGATCTGCTGCTCAGCGCGGGTCTCCGCGCAGCACGTCCACGTGCACGTGGTCGAGATGGCGCAGGATCTCGTTGCCGGGCTCGGGGGCGTCGTAGTGCTGCCACCGGCCCCGGGCGCTGTGGGCGCTCCAGAACCGGTCGTCGAAGATGACGTACTGGACGTCCAGGTCCTCGGCATGGGCGACCAGCCACTGGGCCAGCACCCATCCCTCACGCCGGTTCTGCTCGGTGACGGGGCGGAAGAAGACGTCGACGGCGCGGCCGTCGTAGTGCGTCGACTCCGCTCCGTGCCCGTGGTCGACACCCCCGGGGGCGAACCCGCCCAGGCTCTGCTCCCCGAAGACCTCGGTCATCGCCGCGCGCAGCCGCTCGGCCCGCGGGGTCAGGCCGGTGGCGCCCGGCTGCTGCCGCGGCAGCTCGCCGATGGCGGAGCCCCGGCAGCTCAGGCTCGCCCCGGCGACCCCGGGCGGGCCCGCGGCCAGCCGCTGCAGCACCGCCGCCTCGATCCCGGCGGTGTCCGGGGCCTCCAGCCCACGGGCCTGAAGTGCTACCGCCGTGGTGGCTCGTTTCGCCTGCTGCCGGTCGAGCCCGATCTCTCCCTGGGAGGTCTCGACCGTGCACTCCGGGGCTCCTGGCCACGAGCCCGCGCCGGTGCGCAGGCCGTCGAGCACGCCGGGCCCGAGCAGCGCCAGCGCCCCGGCGAGCAGCCCCAGCACCAGGAGCAGGCCCAGGAGCGGCCGCAGGAGGCGGCGCCGGTCTCCGGGTGTTCCGTCGATGGGCCTCACGAGCACGCTCGCGCGGGCAGCAGGGTGGTCCCGTGGGTGCCTGTCGTGCTCAGGTCACTGCCCGGGGCTGATCCGGTGGCACCGAACCCGGTCACGGCGGTCCTGCCCACGATGACGCACCTCCTGTTGTCGTTGCGGGAAAGCACCCGCTGTGGCAGAGCAGTCAGCGCCCGGGGGGGACCTCCACGACGCGGCAGGGGTTCGCGCGGACGCTGTCGACCAGTGTGGCAGTTGAGGGGTGGCAGCCGCGCCGTGCCGACGGCACCGGCCCGGCTTCATCGGCGATGCCAGTGAGGCCCTCGACGGCGTCCGGCCTGCGCTGAGCGGCCAGGAAACACCTCCGAACACGCCACCAACCGCTTCCGTGCCGGGGAGCTCGGCCCCGGTTCCTGCGCTCCTGGCGCCACGGACCGCGAGTCAGCCGTCCATCAGCGGCACCGGGGGCAGCGCCTGGCCGCCGCCTGGGGTGCTCTGCCAGTACACCTCACGACAGGGACTCCCTCACAGCCTCCCTGTGTGATGAGGTGGTGGAGTTGCCCTGCCGTCGGCCCCTGGCTGCGCGTCCGGGCGACCGGCTCTCGGGCGGGCGCACCGCGTCCGCCCGGCCCGTTTCTGTACCCCCGCCCCACCAGGAGACCCTGTGCTGACTGTCAACGCCTACGCCGCTCCCTCCGCCGCCGCGCCGCTGGAGCCCACGACCATCACCCGCCGGGCGGTGGGCCCGCACGACGTGCTGATCGAGATCGCCTACGCCGGCATCTGCCACTCCGACATCCACACCGTCAACGGCGACTGGGGACACCAGCCCTACCCCCTGGTGCCCGGCCACGAGATCGTCGGCACCGTCGCCCAGATCGGCGACGAGGTCACCTCCCACGCCGTCGGGGACCGGGTGGGAGTCGGGTGCATGGTGAACTCCTGCGGGGACTGCACCCACTGCCGCAACGGGGACGAGCAGTACTGCCTGGAGGGCATGGTGCCCACCTACGGCGGTCCCGACCGGGACGGCACCATCACCCAGGGCGGCTACTCCACCCACGTGGTCGTCGACGCCGGCTTCGTCCTGTCCGTGCCCAAGTCCCTGGACTTCGCCGCGGCCGCCCCGCTGCTGTGCGCCGGGATCACCACCTACTCCCCGCTGCGCCGCTGGGGTGCCGGCCCCGGCAGGAAGGTCGCCGTCGTGGGCCTGGGCGGACTGGGGCACCTGGCCGTGAAGATCGCCTCGGCGATGGGCGCGGAGGTGACCGTGCTGTCCCAGTCGCTGAAGAAGAAGGAGGACGGTCTGGCCCTGGGCGCGGAGCACTACTTCGCCACCTCCGACCCGGCCACCTTCGAGCAGCTGGCCGGGGCCTTCGACCTGGTGCTCAACACCGTCAGCGCGGCGATCGACGTGGACGCCTACCTGTCCCTGCTCACCGTCGACGGCGCCCTCGTCAACGTCGGGGCCCCCGCGGAGCCGCTGAGCCTCAACGTCTTCTCCCTCATCGGGGCCCGCCGCACCTACGCCGGGTCGATGATCGGGGGCATCGCCGAGACCCAGCAGATGCTCGACTTCTGCGCCGAGCACGGCATCGTCCCCGAGACCGAGCTCATCGACGCCGCCTACATCAACGAGGCCTACCAGCGGGTGCTGGCCTCCGACGTGCGCTACCGCTTCGTCATCGACACCGCCACCCTGGCCTGACGCCTGACGCCTGACGCCTGCCCGCGCCCGGGCGGACCACCGTGGCCCGACACGCCCGAACGGCCCACCAGCACCACGCTGGTGGGCCGTTCCGCAACGCTGTCACTGGGCGGTGCAGCCGCCGTCAACGGGCAGGGCGACGCCGATGACGTAGCCGGCGGCGGGGCTGCGCAGCCACAGCACGGCCGCTGCGATCTCCTCCGCCGTGCCCAGCCGCGCCATCGGTGTCGCGGCCAGGGTCGCCTCGAGGTCGAGCTCGCCGGCGCCGACCATGCGCTCGACCATGGGGGTGTCGATGGTGCCGGGGCACACGGCGTTGACGCGCACCCCGTGGGGTGCGTACTCCAGGGCCACGCTTTTCGTCGGACCCAGCACCCCGTGCTTGGTGGCGTGGTAGGAGGCGCGGGTGGCCCACCCGCGAGCCCGCCGGGGGAGGAGCAGTTGACGATCGCCCCGGAGCCCTGCGCGCGCACCTGGGCCGGCTCGTGCTTCAGGCAGGCCCGGACCCCGCGCAGGTTGACGGCGGCGATCCGGTCGAGGGCGCCTGCGTCGATGTCGACCAGGGCCACGGCGGCACCGGCCTCGGCGAGACCCCGGGCCGCAGCAGCTCCCATGCCCGTGCTCGCGCCGGACACGAAGGCCACCCGCCCACTGAAGTCGTACGTCAGCATGGTCCGAGGTCCCGTCTTTCTCGTGTTCGCATCTGAAGCGTCCGGCCTGGCACCGGATGAGCCGGAGCCGCCCGGGTGCGGCGGGATTCCTCGCCCCGGGATGGCCGTTCCGCCCCGGAGGGTCGGTGGCTGGTCAGTCGGCCAGGGGCTCGGCGTAGTCGCGGAAGCCCTCGCGGTGGGTGTGCAGGGACCAGAGCTTCTCCGCCAGCACGTCGGGGTCGTGGGTGGGGTGACCGGGCCGGATGGCCCCGGGAACGATGAGCTGACCGACGTGGACGCCGCTGCCGGCCAGGGCGTCGTGGAGCATCTGGGCGTAGGCGGACTCGGCGGCGAAGGCGATGGAGGTGCCCGCATAGGTCGCGTTGGGGCGCACGGCGCTGGAACCGTTGACGAACAGCACGGTGCCCTGCCCGGCCTCGCGCATGCCGCCCAGCACGTGGTGGACGGCGGTGAGCGGACCCAGCACGGAGAACTCGAGGGCCGCCCACACGTCGGCGGCGGTGGTGTCGAGGACCGGGCGGAGGAACTGCCGCTGCGGGATGGGGCTGTGCTGCAGGACCGCGACCGGGCCCAGCTCGGCGGCAGCACGGTCGAGGGCGCCCGTGAGGGCGGCGGTGTCGCGGACGTCGGCGGCGTAACCGGCGGCGGTGATCCCAGCCCGGCCCAGCTCGGCGGCCAGGGCGTCGACGTGGGCCTGGGTGCGGGAGATGAGGGCGACGTGGAAGCCTGCGGCGCCGAACTTGCGGGCGACGGCCGCGCCGAGGCCGGGGCCGGCGCCGAGGATGGCGAGGGTGGGCATGAGGCGGTCCTTTCAGGGGTGTGCGCGGTCCCTGGACGTGGGGGCAGGGGACGTGCACGGTCCGGTGGGTCGGTGGTGCGGGTCGGTGGTGCGGGTGGGTCAGAGGCTGTGCTGGAAGAAGGAGGTGAGCTTGTTCCACGGGATCATGTCCACCCGGTCGTAGAGGTCCACGTGCCCGGCCCCGGGCACGAGGTAGAGCTCCTTGGGCCCGGTGGCCCGGTGGTAGGCGTCCTCGCTGTAGTAGCGCGAGTGGGCGACCTGGCCGTGGACGAGCAGGATCGGGCGCGGGGCGATCCAGTCCAGGTGCTCGAAGGGACAGAAGCCCATGAGCGCCCCTCTGCTGGTCAGGCTCATGGGCACGGAGCGGGGGTGCTGTCCCCTGGGCGTGCCGTAGTACTGCGCGAACTCCTGGGCCGCTGCTTCTTGTGAAGGGGTGAGGGCGAGGGCCGTTCCCGGGCCGTGGACGGTCTGTCCGCCCGCGGCCTCGACCCAGCGCTGTTCAGCGGCTTCTTCCACCGCTGTGACCCGCTCCTCCTCGGTCATGACCTCGCCCGGTACCGGCGCCAGTCCCAGGCCCTCACGGGTGGCGCGGCCCATGTCGTACATGCTCACCGTGGCCACGGCTTTCAGGCGCGGGTCGACCTGGGCGGCGGCCAGGGAGAACCCGCCGCTGCCGCAGACCCCGAGCACGCCGATGCGGTTCCGGTCGACCAGCGGGTGCAGTCCGAGGTAGTCCACCGCGGCGCTGAAGTCCTCGGTGAAGGCCTCCGGGGAGGCGATGGCGTGGGGGAGGCCCGCCCCGCTCTCGCCGTTGTAGGAGGCGTCGAAGGCGACGGTGACGAAGCCGCGCTCGGCCATCGTCTGGGCGTAGAGCCCGGCGGTCTGCTCCTTGACGCCACCGAAGGGGTGGCCCACGACCAGCGCCCAGGACGGCTGGGTGCGCCGGGCGTTCTGCGGTGTGTACAGGTCGGCCACCAGGGTGATGCCCAGGCGGTTGGGAAAGGAGACCTTCCGGTGGTTCACCCGGGGACTCCTGGGGAACGTCTTGTCCCAGGCCGGCGCGCCGCCGGTCGTCTCGGCAGCCGCCGTCGCCGCGGGGGCAGCAGCGGACAGCGCGCCTAGGGCGGCGGCGCCGACGCCGGCGACCTTCAGGATCTGCCGCCGGCCCGGGCGGTGTCCGCCCGGACCGGTGGACGGCATCGGCGCGGCGGCCTCGGTGGTGTTGTCGGTGGTCGTCATGGTCTTCCTTTCCCGGGGGAGGGGGGCGTGGCAGAGCGGCATCGAACCAGGCACCGGATCAGGGCGGCGACCGGTGTCCGAGGAGGGAGGACCGGCGCTGCACCGGCCGGTGATTCGCTGTGCAGGCTGGCACATCCCTGCCAGTCAATCGTGGCGCTGGGCCGTGAGGGAGTCCCTGTGGAGGGGTGTACCGACAGGGCATCCCAGACCTACGGGGCCGGGCCTATCCTGGCCGGATGGATCACCACCGCACGACCCGGCGGTTCCTGGTGCCGCACCAGGTCGGGCGCACTTCTCAGCGGACCGGGGCGAACGTGCCCGGGTTACGGTGCTCCGACGGCTGTGCGCCGGCGGCACAGGCATCGGCGGCCGCCCTCACGCGGCCGGCCGAAGGCCCCTTCCTGGCTGCCGCCACGGGCCTCGGCCATCGCGTCCGTCCCACGGCGGTGATGCTGCTGGCCGTGATGACCGCGACGCTGACGGCCTGCGGCACGGCCGGGGCCACCGGCTCCTCCGCTGAGCCCCGCCCCGCCCCGAGCACCGCCTCGAGCACCGCCACGACGGAGAACGACGACGACATGAGCACATCTCCTGCTGCAGCAGGCACCCCGATCACCCTCGACATCGCGGGCACCACGGTGACCGGGACCCTGTTCGACAGCGCCGCCGCACGCTCCCTGATCGACCACTTCCCCCTGGAGCTGTCCTTCACCGACTACGGGGGCCAGGAGAAGATCGCCGAGCTGCTGGCACCGCTGTCCCTGGAGGGCATGCCGGCCGGTGACGACGCCGACCCCCTGACCATCGGCTACTACGCCCCGGACCAGGCCCTGGTGCTCTACTACGACCACGTCGGGTACTACAACGGCATCGTGCGTCTGGGCGAGTTCGAGGACCTGACGGCGGTCCGTGACCACGACGGCGACTTCACCGCCCGTCTCGACCTCGCCCGCTGACGCCCCCCCCGATGCCCCACACGCACACGCTCAGGCCCCGGCCGTCCATCGGATACCCCGGGTCCTGGCCCACCCGGGGGCTGTGCGCAGGGCGCGGGTCCCGTCCCTGGTGACCAGCGGCGGATCCGAGACCTGACGGCCCGTGCGGGGCGTGGGGGGAAGCACCCGTCGCCTGCCGCGGTCCCTCTGACAGTGCCTGGACGGCGCCCGTCGGAGGGTGCGGCGGGCTCGTCCGCTAGCAGATGGCGGTGGCGTTGGCGGGGGAGCCGGTGGCGCCGGTGATGTTGAGGGGTTTGACCACGACCATGGCGTCCCAGTGGCCGGTGGTGCGCAGGTGCTCGGCGAGGTGGTCCAGACGCCACAGTTCGCCCAGGGGCATGCCGAGCTTGGCCAGCAGCTCCTGGTGCATCATGCCCTTGTCATGGGGTGCCGTGACCAGGAACGGGGTGTCGGCGACCGGGGGGAGGCATTCGACGGCGAAGTTGTCGGCGGCGACCAGGGCCAGTCGGTGGTCCCAGACCCACTCGATGAACTCCTTGGACTGGGCGATGCCGGTGGACCGGCGGGCTTCCTTGACCGCGAGCTTGGTCCGGTGGTCGAGGCCGAGGAACCATTCGCACCAGCCGGTGCGGATCATCAGGATGTCCCCGGGGGTGATGGCGCTGCCCTGGGCGCGCAGGACGTCCTGGAGCAGGTCCAGGCGCAGGGGTTCGCCGCCGGCGTGGTCGATGGGATCGCCGAGGGCTTGGCGGTGACCGGCCACGTCGAGCAGCAGCCCACGGGAGACGATCGGGGTCTCGGCCCAGGCCTGGATGCCGATCGGGCGGGTGCCGGGGCGGATCAGTTCGTCGTCGGTGCCGCCGTAGAAGCCGACCTCGTCGGAGCGGCGGTGCCGCAGGCCGTCGATCTGGGTGGATCCCTGCAGGTAGAACCCGTCGAGGTAGTCGTCGCGGTGAGCCGGGTGGCCGGAGTAGATGGTGTGGACCGGGGCGGTGCGCCGGGCGGACATGCCGGGGTCGAAGGCGTCGACGGGGTGGTCCAGGCCGATCACGGTGCCGGTGCGGATGCAGGAGCGGGCGGCCAGGACCTGGTCAGGGCCGGCGAAGCTGGGGGTGCCCCGGTCGGGGTCGGGGAACAGCTCCCAGGAGGTGCCGGCCAGGCGCCCGGGACGGGCGGCCAGCTGGGCGTGGGTGGGGTGGTCGCGGGGGTCGCAGGTGGTCACCGGCGGGCCTCCTGCGGGTCGGCGGGGGCCGGGGCGGGGGTGCGGTAGCTGAGGAGGAACCCGGCCACGGCGCACACCGAGGCGGCGATGACGACGGGGATCTTGGCGGTGTCGTTGAGGAACACCAGCCAGGGGCCCTGCCCGGCGATCAGGGCTCCGGTCTGGGCGAGGACCAGCAGGATGCCCCCGGCCAGGGAGAGTCCCAGGGTGAGGGTGAAGAGGCCGAGAAGGGTTCTGTGCAGCATGTCAGTGGCTTTCGGGTCTCAGACGGGCAGGATGCCGAGGGCGATGAGCACCCCGATGGCGAGCAGGGGCAGGGCGTAGTAGAGGAAGAGCCGGCCGAAGGTCTTGAACGGGTCGACGTCGGCGATGCCGCAGGCCACGTACAAGGGCGCCCCGCCGGGAGGAATGGCCGCCTCGCAGGAGGAGAACACCAGCACGGCCACGGCGGCGGTGGTGGCCGGGACTCCGGCGGCGACCAGGGCGGCGACCCCGACGGTGCCGACGGCGGCCATGGTGGCGGTGGAGGACAGGGGCGCGGCCACGGCGATGACGATCAGCCCGACCAGGACGGCCAGGGCCCACAGGGGCAGGTCGAGATCGCCCAGCAGGCCGGTGAGCTGCTCGGGCAGCCCGGTGGTGGCCAGGGCGTTGGCCCCGGCGAAGGCGAAGAGCACGGTGATGCCCACGATCCCGAAGCGGGGGGCGGAGCTCTCCAGCAGCTTCCACCACCCCGCGGTGGTGCGGGGCAGCTTCGACAGGCCCAGGAGGATGCCGACGAGGGTGAGGGCGACCGGGATCCAGAAGATGATGCTCACGGCGTCGGTGATGTCCTCGACCCCGGTCCAGGCGGCGGCGGCCTCGGCGGCCGCCCCGGAGGTGAGGACCAGGGGGATGGCCACGGCGACGAACAGCAGCAGGGTGGCCCAGCCTTGGCGGAAGGCGGTGGCCACCGCCAGCCGGTGCTCGGGGTCGACCGCGGCCATGCCGGACCTGCGCACGAGGATCACGGTCACGATCAGCCGGTGCAGCAGGCACCACAGCCCGCCGATGAGCAGCGGGCCCACCAGTTCTTGAACCTCGAGCAGAGGCCCGACCGTGGTGGAGCCGACCAGGACGAACATGGAGGCGCTGAAGGGGAAGGTGATGCCCATCCCGGCGTTGCCGGCCACCAGCGTCGCGGCGGTCGAGCGGTCCATCCTGGTCCGTTCCATCCAGGGGATGGTCACGGAACCGACGGTGGCGGCGATGGCGGCCTGGTTGTGCACGATGCTGCCCAGTCCGGCCGAGGACAGGGTGGAGACGTAGGCCGGACCACCTCGGTAGCGCCCGAGCAGGGAGTTGAGCAGGTTGATCAGCCGGTCCAGCACCCCGCCGCGGTCCAGGAGGTGGCCCATGAACACGAAGACCATGGTGGCGTAGACGATCTCGTCGGTGAGCGCGTCGTAGAGGGAGGCCCAGCCCACGCTGATCGCCTGGGTGCCGCTGAAGGCCAGGGTGGTGAGGAAGCCCAGGATCATGGCCTCCCCGACGCTGCGCTTGATGATGGTGGTCCACCCGATGATGACGGCCAGATAGGCCAGCAGGGCCCACACTCCGATCACGACGTACTCACTTCCTTGGGGGCGTTCCTGCCCGGAGCAGGAACGCTGGCTTCATTGTGGCGGTGGGCCCGGCGCCGGTGGGGGCCGGGCCCACCCGGTGGTCAGGACGCGGGGGTTTTCACCTGCTGCTGGGCGGCTTCTGCGGCCATGCGCTCCATGGCCGTGGCCGAGGCCTCGGTCATCTCCGCGGGCACCCCGAGGTCGGTGAGGAACTGGGCGGTGGAGCGCATCTCGTGGGCGCGGCGTGCGGCGTGCTTGGGCGTGCCGGTGAGCCACCGGTCGATGACGGCCTGGCCGTCCCCGGCCAGCTGGCCGGCGATCTGGGTGCGGATCCATTCCTCCAGCCCGGCCGCCCGACCGGCGGCGACGGCCTCCACGACTACCGAGGCCATGCCCTTCATCACCACGCTGCGCAGCAACTTGTGGGCCATGGCCGCCCCGGGGCCACCGTCGACGACCTCCACCGGCGCCCCGACACCACCCAGCAGCTCCGCCAGGAGCTCAGCGCCGGGGCCGCTGACCATCAGCGGGGTGCGCGCCCCGTGCACCGGGACGGGGCCGAGAATGGCCACGTCGGCGAACAGGGCCCGGGTCGGGGTGCGGCCCAGCTCCTCCATGGTCTGCGGGGAGGAGGAGGTCAGATCCGCGTAGCAGGTCTCCTCTCGCATGGCCGACAGGCATTCGGCGGCGACCGCCCGGGCGGCACCGGCGCCGGTGAGGACCAGGACGACGTCGGCCTCCCGGCATGCCTCGGCGGCCGAGTCCGCCCGGGTGACCCCGGCCGGGGTGGTGGGGGCCACCGGGTCGTAGCCGGTGACGGTGTGCCCGGCTTCGACCAGGGCGGTGGCGTAGACGGCTCCGGCCTCGCCGAGGCCGATGACGGTGCATGCGCTCATGATGACTCCTTATATAAGGCGGAACTGTGGGTCAGGCCTGGGGGCGGGCGGCGAGGATCGCGGCGCGGCGCTGGGACTCGTCGGCGAAGACGGCTTCGGCGGCCTCTGCGATCTGCTCCGCCTGGGCTTGGGGGATGACGACGATCCCGTCGGAGTCCCCGATGACGATGTCCCCGGGCATCACCGGCACCCCGCCGAAGGCCACCGGCACCGCGATCCGGGAGGGCCCGTGCTTGTAGGGCCCGGCCGGGGAGGTGGCCTTCGCGAAGACGGGCATGCCGATCTCCTGCAGGTCCTGGGCGTCGCGGGCGGCTCCGTCCAGGGCGAAGCCGGCGATCCCGGCGGAGATGGCTCGCTCCCCGATGAGCTCGCCCAGCAGGGCCCGGGTGGTGTCGCCCTGACCGGCGACGACGATGACGTCGCCGGGGCGGGCCAGGGGCAGGGCGCGGTGGATGCCCTGGTTGTCCCCGGCGCGCACCCACACCGGGAAGGCGGGACCGGCCAGCTTGGCGCCGGGCCAGATGGCCTGGATGGTGGAGTCGGCCACCCCCAGCCGCTCCATGGCGTCGCCGATGTTGGCCGCCGGCAGCGCGGCCAGGCGGGTCACCAGGGCGGGGTCGGGGCGGGTGAAGTCGGCGGTCGTGGGGTCGTCGGTGATCGTGGTCATCGGGGTGTCTCCGTATCGTCAGGCAAGCAGGAAGAGGGGCATCGGCTGGTGGGCGGGAGGAATCAGTTGCTCTCCTGGACCTGGGGCAGGACCTCCTTGTAGTCGGTCTCCTGCTGGGCCCAGAAGGCCTCGTACTCCTCGGCACCCAGGTAGCTGGTCTCCAGTCCGAGGTCCTCCATCTTCTGGACGACCTCAGGGTCCTCGATGGCGGTCTGCAGGGCGGCCTCGAGCTTCTCGGCCACCGGCTCGGGCAGCCCGGCCGGGGCGGAGTAGCCGCGGGCGGTGGCCGAGACGACCTCGTAGCCCTCCTCGGTGAAGGTCGGCACCTCGGGCAGGGCCTTGGCGCGCTCCTCGCCCATGACCCCGAGCACCCGGGCCTTGTTCTGCTTGACCAGGTCGGTGACGTCGCTGACGTTGGCCACCAGCACGTCCACGTGCTTGCCCAGGAAGGCGGTGGTGGCCTGGGAGGCGCCTTCGGAGAAGTGCACCGGGGCGAAGGAGGCGTCGGTGGTCTCGGCGATCTGGGCCAGGGCGAAGTGCTCCCCGCCGAGTTGACCGGTGGTGGTGGCGGTCATGGACTCGGGGTCCTTCTTGGCCGCCTCGAGCAGCTCCTCCAGGGTCTGGTAGGGGCTGTCGGGCTGGACGGCGATGACGGCCGGGTCGATGACCTGCCGGCCCAGGGGCTGGAAGTCCGCCCGGGTGTAGGAGGCCCCGCGGCTGGGATCCAGCGGGGAGACGACCACCGAGGGGGAGCCGGTGGCGCCGATGGTGTAGCCGTCGGCCTTGGCGCTGGTGAGCTGGGTGTAGCCGATCTGGCCGCCGGCGCCGGGGGCGTTGATGACCTCGACGTTGGTGCCCAGTTCCTCCTCCAGCACCGGCTGGACGAGGCGCGCGGCGGTGTCCACGGCCCCGCCGGGGGCGAAGGCGACGATGATCTCCACCGGCTTGCCCGCCTGCGGGTAGTCCTCCCCGGAGGCGGTGTTGCTGGTGGAGGCGGAGCATCCGGTGGCGGCGAGCAGGCCCAGGACGGTCAGGCCGGTGGCGATGGTGCGACGGTTCATGGTGTTCTCCTGTGAAAAGGGCAGCACTGAGGCGGCTGCGGCAAAGAGGGGTGGCCAAAGGTGGGGAAGGAGTGAAGCTGTACCGCGGGCGGGCGGGTCAGGACTCGGGGTCCTCGTCGGCCAGGGCCTTGGGCTTGCGCAGCTTCAGCAGCGGGCTGCAGACGATGACCAGGGCCAGCACCAGCAGGGCCGCGGTGATCGGGCGGGTGTAGAAGACCTCGAAGCTACCCTGGGAGATCTCCAGGGACTCGCGCAGGGACCGCTCCATCAGCGGGCCCAGCACCAGGGTCAGGACCATCGGCGCCAGCGGGATGTCCAGGTGGCGCAGGCACAGTCCCAGCACGCCGAAGGCGATCATCACGAACACGTCGAAGACGGTGAAGTTGATGGTGTAGGCCCCGATGACCATGAACAGCAGGATCAGCGCGGAGAGAATGGGGTAGGGCACCTTCAGGATCGAGGTCCACAGTCCCACCAGGGGCACGTTGAGGATCACCAGGAGCACGTTGCCGATGAACAGGCTGGCGATGATGGCCCAGGCGATCTCGGAGTTCTCCGCGAACAGGGTCGGGCCCGGGGTCAGGCCCTGCTGCAGGAACGCCCCCATCAGCACCGCGATGGTGGGGGAGGCGGGGATGCCCAGGGTGAACAGCGGGATCAGGGCGCCGTTGGCGTGGGCGTTGTTGGCGGTCTCGGGACCGGCCACGCCCTCGACGGCGCCGTGGCCGAGCTGGTCGCGGTAGCGGGAGAACTTCCGCTCCGCCCCGTAGGACAGCAGGGAGGACACGGAGCCTGTCATGCCCGGGATCAGGCCCAGCCCGAAGCCGATGCCGGTGCCCCGCGCCATTGCCGGGGCGCTGCGACGCCATTCGGTGCGGTGGGGCAGCAGGGACCGGAACCCGGGGGAGTGCACGGTGCCCGGCATCTTGCTGGCGCGGTAGGCCAGGATCTCGGACAGCCCGAACACCCCGACGATCACGGCCACGAAGCTCACCCCGTCCAGGAGCCGCTCGGAGCCGAAGGTGAAGCGCGGGGCGCCGGCGACCGGGTCGATGCCGACCATCGCGATGAGCAGCCCCAGCGCCCCGGAGATCAGCGCCCGGACGACGGACTTGCCGGCCAGGGCGACCAGCAGGGTGATGCCCACGGTCACCAGGGCGAAGAACTCCGGCGGACCGATGAGCAGGCCCAGCGCGCCCAGGGGTTTCGCGGCGGCGACCAGGCCGATGGTGGCGACGGTGCCCCCGACGAAGGAGCCCACCGCCGCGATGGTCAGCGCGGCCCCGGCCCGGCCCAACCTGGTCATGGCGTAGCCGTCCAAGGTGGTGATCGCCGAAGCGGCCTCCCCGGGCGTGTTGAGCAGGACACTGGTGATCGTGCCGCCGTAGGTGGTGCCGTAGAAGATGGCGCACAGCATGATGATCGAGCCGGTGGCGTCCATGTTCAGCGTCAGCGGGATGAGCAGGGCCACCCCGGCCACGGGGCCGATGCCGGGCAGCACCCCGATCATGGTGCCCAACAGGCACCCCAGGAACGCGAAGAGCAGGTTCTGCCAGGTCAGGGCGGTGGCGAAGCCACCGAGCAGTTCGTTGAAGACGTCCATGGTCTACAGTCCGATCAGGCTAAAGGGCAGGACAGAAGCCACGGGCAGGGAGACCTTCAGGCCCAGGGTGAAGAGGTAGAACACGCCCACGCTGCCGAGCACCGAGATCACCACCGCCTTCACCCAGCCCACCCGGGCGCGCAAGCGCAGGTGGTACATCAGGAACACGAACAGCGCCACCTGGAACCCCAGGAAGGGCAGGGCCGCGGCCAGCACCAGCAGGCTGCCGATCACGGTTGCCACCTGGGAGACCTCCACGTCCTCCTTCGGGGCGGAGGGGTGGCGCTGCTCCTGGACGAACCAGATCAGCGACATCAGGAACAGCACCGCGCCCATGGCGAAGGGGAACAGCCCCGGGCCCGGGCCCAGGCTCGTCCACAGACCCAGGCCCCACGAGCCGTACAGGACGTAGAGGCCCAGCAGCGAGAACGCCGCCTGCCCGATCAGCACCGACCGCGCCGGCCGCTCTCGCGGCCGCGACGGCACGGGCTGGGTCGTCGGTGACTCCGTCGTCATGGTCATGTTCCTCACTACTTCATCGGGTGGAATACTCTTTCATCCCGTGGAAGGATGTTGCGTAGAGAGATGGTGACACGGCCCACACCGTGACGTCAACCACAGGCGGGAAGCAGGGGTGGGGGTGTGGAGCGGCAAGAAAACCCTGCGGAACACGGGGAGGTCGTGAGGACATCCGAGCTTCCATACAATGAAAGAATGACGACGCTTGACGACGCCTCCTCCACCCCCGCCCCCGGAGGGGGCAAGGCCAGCACCACGATGCGCTCCCTGTCCCGGGCGCTGGAGGTGTTCGAGCAGCTGCAGCGCTCCGACCGACCCCAACGGTTGAGTGAACTGGCCCGCGACTGCGGGATCAGCCTGCCCACCACCCTCAGACTCCTGCGCGTGCTGCAGGACTATGGGCTGGTCAGCCAGACCGAGAAGAACTACCGGATCGGCCCCGCCGTGCTGCCGGCGGCCCGCAGCTTCCTCGAGAACGACCCCCTGGTCCTCGCTGCGCGGCCCATCCTGCTGCAACTGGCCACCCAGACCCATCTGACCGCATCCCTCTACTCCCGCCTGGGGTACGAGCGCATCCTCATCGCCCGCGTGGACGGCACCAACCCCCTGCGCTACGACCTGCCCCTGGGCAAGCGGCTGCCGCTCACCCGCGGAGCGGCCGGTAAGGTCCTCATCGCCGACCTGCCCGACGACGAGCTCCAGCACATCGCCGAGGTGGCCGTGGACCGGCGCCAGGAGGACGACCCCTTCGACCTGGCCGCCCTGAGATCCCGCCTGCCGCAGCCCGGTGAGGGCTACGCCTTCTCCCTGGACGAACGCGCCAGCGGCGTGATGTCCGCCGCCGTGGCCGTCCCCAACCCCTCCGGGGCCGTCACCGAGTCCATCGCCCTGACCACCCCCGTGGAGGCCTACGCCGAAGAGGACCTGCGCGCCCAAGCCCCGGAACTCAGAAGGGCCGCCCGCCGGCTGTCGGAGCTGCTCGAGGGCGTCGTCTACTAGAGCCTTCCGCCCCACCCGCGGCCATGGCCGAGAGCCCGATGACGACACGCTGGTGACCGCCACGCCGGACCGTCGGAGCGCTCGGCGCAGGACAGGCCGGCCCTCACCGAGTCGCTGCTGATCAGCCGCCGGTCAGGGGCGCGGGGTTGCGGGCGCTGACCCCGCGCGGGAAGGACGTGGACACCGCCACCCCGGTGGGCTCGACGGCCTTCACGGCCAGAGCCGCCCTGGCCCAGACGGAACTGGGGACCCGGCGCGAACGGACCACCGACTCGGTGGCCACACGCCGGGCCGGCGGTCAGGACCTCGGCGTGCGGCGACCCCGGGCGCAGCCGACCAGCACCCTGTGACCGACGACGATGAGCTCATTTCGTCCGACGCTCGGAGGACATTGCTGCCGTGCGGGGAGGGTCTCCGGCGCCGGTTGGACGATTTCCCAGCGCTCGAGGACCCATCCACCGGCCACAGGTCATGGCACCACGCCGAGCCAGGCCCGCGGTCCCCTGCGCATCCTTCTGCGTGGTCGAGCGGTGCCTCGGTGACGGCGGGGACGAAGCTGCCCTCCCGATCACCCGGTGGGAAGTGCCCCGGGCCAGCCGGGCGTTCGGGCCGGGGCCGCGCTCCGCGTGCTCCGGGTCCCCGGTCAGCTCCTCCGGTGCCTGCCGGTCGGCGCGCATCAGCCGGTGCTGCACCCATGCGCCGACCCGCATCTCGTTCGCGGCGGTGCGCTCCCGGTCGGGAGCCTCGGCAGGGCCCTCGAACGAGCGTGCTCCTCGGTGCCATCGGGCGGAGGAACCAGTGCGTCTCCCTGCGCCCGGCGGTCCGGTCCCGTCCTCGAGCGCCCGCAGAGGCTCGGAGCGGACGTCCGGTGGTTGCTGCCCGGCCGAGGCCTCGACCCCCTCGGGGCCATCAGGGGCCGGCGCGGCGGAGGCGTCGGCCCGACTGGCCCGCCCATGGTGGTGCCGACCACGCTGCTCCCGCTGGGGGCGGCGGGGCAGGCGCCCCGACCGGGCGACGGGGCAGGGCCCTGTCCGGACCGGGACCACTCTCATGGGTCAGCGTCCTGGAGGCAGGACGCGGGGGAGGGTGCGCCGGAGAAGGCCGTTTCCGCCAGCGCTGCCCATGTGCTGCTCCCGTCACGCCGACCCTGGCCACCGTCTGCCTGGTGCTGCCCACCTTCACCACCGGCCGCACCGGCCCGGAGTTCACCTCCAGCCAGCTGGCCTTCGCCGCGGTGGCTTCCCTGATGCTCTACGCCATGTTCGTCTCCACCCAGACGGTGCGCCACCGTGACTTCTTCCTGCCCGTCCTCACCGACACCGCCGGCCCCGAGGCCGAGGGTGCTGAGGAGGAGCACGCCGCCCCGCCCACGAACCGGCAGACCGCGCTCGGCTTGGGTCTGCTGCTGGTGTCCCTGGTGGCGGTGGTGGGCCTGGCCAAGGTGGAGTCCCCGGCCATCGAGGCCGGTGTGGCAGCCCTGGGGTTCCCGCACTCCTTCGTCGGGGTGGTCATCGCCTTGCTCATCCTGGCTCCGGAGACCCTCGCGGCGGTGCACGCGGCCCGCCGCGACCGCCTCCAGATCAGCCTCAACCTGGCTCTGGGCTCGGCGATGGCCAGCATCGGGTTGACCATCCCGACCATCGCGGTGGCCTCGATCTGGCTGGACGGGCCCCTGCTGATGGGACTGGGTGCAACCCAGATGGTGCTGCTGGCCCTCACCGCTCTCGTCGGGGTGCTCACCGTCGTCCCGGGACGGTCCACCAGGTTGCAGGGCGGGGCGCACCTGCTCCTGCTGGCCGCCTTCCTCTTCCTGGCCGTCAGTCCCTGAGGCCCGGACTGGGCCGGTCCAGCTCGATGGACACGGCGCGTGCGTCGCCTCTCCGCAGGTGGCGCGCTGCCGGACACCGTCCACGACGGTGGCTTCGCCCAGGGGCCCGATGGGTGCGCGTCCGTGGTGCCACGGCTGCACGAGGGGCAGCCGCGCCACCGGGGGCGTCCAGCATGACGATGCTCCCCGCGCAGGCGCCCGGCGACCTCCGCGCGTCCCTTGCCGACGAGTTGCGGCTGAGCGGAGACCTGGTCGATGGTGCTGAGCGGGTGATGGCCCTGGCACGACACGTGCCGCGCTCGACCCAGTGTGACGAGGCGTCGAACGGTGCCGCTGACTACGGTGGGAACCACCGCGACGGCCCGGACCGCCCCGTGCGAACGGAGAACTGGCACCATGACCGAGCGCATCGTCGTCGGATACGACGGGTCCGAGAACAGCGACCGCGCCCCGGAATGAGCCATCCAGGAGGCAGCAGCACTGGCGGCCGAGCTGCTCGTCGTGGTCTCCACCGGGCGCCCCGTGGTCCTCGACCCGGGTCTGTACGGGTCCTTCACGGAGGCAGTGGAGAAGGAGTCGGCCAGAGCCGCGGGCCGGGCTGTGGCGCACGCGCAGGAACACGGGGTCGGTGCCAGGGGGGGTGCCTCTATGGTTTTGGTCAAGCGGCCAGGGCCACCGTTGACGGCGTTTGGGGCCCGGTGGGGTCTTGGTAGAGGGTGCCGTTCCTGAGCATGGCGAAGAGCACGTCGGTCCGGCGGCGGGCCAGGGCGATGATCGCCTGGTTGTGGCGCTTGCCCTGGGCGCGTTTCCGGTCGTAGTAGGCCCTCGAGGGCGGATGGTGGAGCGAGGCGAAGGCCGAGAGGAACAGGGCTCTCTTGAGGCGTTTGTTCCCACCCCTGGGAGCGTGCTCGCCGCGGATCGAGGTCCCCGACCGTCTTGTGACCGGGGCGATCCCGGCGTAAGAGGCCAGGTGCCCGGCATCGGCGAAGTCTTTGCCCACGACCTCGGTGAGGATTCTCGCGGCGGTCCTGGCCCCCACTCCGGGCATCGAGGTCAGGACCGGGCAAAGAGGGTGGGCCTCCACGAGGGCCTCGACCTGGGTAGCCACCGTCGCCCGCTGGTGGATCAGGGCGCCCAGCTGCCCGGCCAGGATGGGCACCACGGTGGTCGCGGCCTCGGTGCCGGCCACCACCACGGTCTGCTGGGCCAGGGCCTCGAAGATCTCCTCGGTCAACGACTCGGCCAGGCGGGGGGCGTGCTTCTTCAGCCTCGCCCGCACGTGGCCCCTGCCGGCCGCGGCCAGCTTCGCCGGGGTGGGGTAGCGGGTGAGCAGATCCGCCACCGCCGGGTGGGTCACCCGCGGTCCCAGCACCCTTTCGAGGGCGGGGTGGATCTGGGTGAGCATCCCGCGCAACCGATTACTGGTCGCGGTGATCTGGGCGGCCAGGTCGTCGTCGAAACCGGCCAGCACCGCCAGCTCAGCAATCTGAGCCTCATCCACCCGGATGTTCCGCAGGGTGTGGGCCATGGTGCGGGCCGCCTCGGCGATGATGAACGCGTCCCGGGCGTCGGTCTTCGCACTCCCCGGGTGCAGGTCGGCGATGCGGCGCATCGCCAACCCGGGCAGATACGCCACCTCAACCTGCTCGGTGGCTTCGGCCACGGCCACCGGCAGGGCGCCGATGGTGGCTGGCTGGTCCACGACCATCAGCGCCGGCCCGTGGATTGCAACCAGCTCCTCGAGGATCGCGCGCAGCCGGGCCTCGTCGTTAGGCAGCGCCTTGTCATAGACCGTCTTCCCGGTGCTCGTCACGGCCACCGCGTGGTGGTCGGACTTGCCGACGTCCAGGCCGATGAACACGGCCGGGCGTTGCTCGCTCATGGTGTTGCCTCCTCAACGTGGGCCCACAGCGTCTACTGACCGGCCGGGTGGTGGTCACGCTCGGCATCCACGTTACGAAGGTCCTCGAAGGAGATCCCGCCTCTATCAGCGATCCGTGACCACCGGACCGGTTGCCGGTGACAACACCCCCGGATCATGGGCGACTGGGGGCAACGATCATGCCGGCAACCGACCGGTCAGCACCTCTCATCCTGACGGACTGAAGAGCCATGAAAAAGGTAACGGGGGGGGGTCGTGGAGCGCGGTGACGCCGCTGAGGTGCTGACCAAGCAGTCGGAGACGGCTTCGGGGCTGGTGCTGGGCAGGCGAGGTCGGCACGGGGTGCGCGGGCGGATGGGCTCCGTCTCGGCCGCCGCAGCGGCGCACGCCCAGTGCCCGGTGGTCGTGCTGCCGGATCGGCGGAGGCCGGAGGCTCAGGATCCGCGCGCCGGTGCTCGTCCTTTCGCCGACCGTGGCGTGGTGGGCGTGGATCGGCTCGTGACGCACCATCCCGCGATCGTGGCCGCGGCCCGGTACGCCCAGCGGCACGACCGGGGCCTGGCTCCGCTGACGGTGGTCCCTGACGTCACGACCACACCGACAGGAGCGGTGCATCTGGACCGGGCGATCCGCGAACACTTCCTGGAGCCGGCCCGGACCATGGTCGATGAAGTGGCCGAGGCGATGCGATCCCGGTATCCGGACCTTCCGGTCAAAACCTTTGTGCTCTTCGGGATCCGCCGGGAGCAGCTCGTGGAGGCCAGCCGCTCGGCGGAGCTTGTCGTGATGGGCAGCCGCGGCTACGGCGGGTTCCGGGAACTGCTCGTGGGGTCCGTGTCGCAGGCCGTCCTCCACGAGGGCGAGAGCCCGGTGATGATCGTCCCGACCAGGACTGTTGCTCCAGCGGTGGAAGAGTGAACTGGCCTTGTGGTGTGACCACCTCATACCCCTGGGAGGACGCTCCCAGCCCGGCTGGTCTCGCGTGGAGGACGGCTTCCCGTCGGCCATGTCCCGGGGGCGATGTACGAGGCGATTCACCAGTGGAGATCTGCTGGTGTGCTGTCACATCGACCGGGGGATGTGGGGGAACTCCTGTCAGGGGCGATGGAAGGGGGCCCGGGGCAGGAACCGACCGGCTGGGACGGTTCCTGCCCCGGGCGCGGTGTCAGCCGGTGCTGGTGCCCTCGCCGTGCCGGGTGTCCGGGGTGGTCGTGCCGGCAGCCGCCTGCGTGTCGGCGCGGGCGCCCCTGACCGACTCCGCCGCAGCGGCGGGCACGGACTCGGGTTCGGGGGCCACACCGGTCCGTTCGTACTGGCGGTGCTTGCCGTGAGCGCGGTCCAGCAGGTCGTGGAAGTACTTCTCGGAGGCGATGAGTTCCTCCCGGTAGCGGGGGGAGATCGAGTCCATCTTGTCCTGGTAGCGGGCGGCCTTGGCGGCCAGGGCCCGGCGCTGCTCGTCCGGGGCGTCCTGGGGCAGGGTCACGTACTTCTCGGCGGTCGTCTGCAGCCCGCCGATGATGTGCACCGCCCGGCCCTTGGGGCTGAACAGCGACGCGAGCACGGTCACGACGAGCACGCCGACGATCACGGACAGGGACGTCCCGATGCTGATCTCGATCACCTCGACGTGCTCGCCCCCGTTGATGAAGGGCAGGGTGTTCTCGTGCAGGGCGTGGATGATCAGCTTCACGCCGATGAAGCCGAGGATGATCGCCAGGCCCCAGGACAGGTAGATGAGCCGGTCCAGCAGGCCGTCGATGAGGAAGTAGAGCTGGCGCAGGCCCATCAGGGAGAACGCCACGGCGGTGAACACCAGGTAGGTCTCCTGGGTCAGGCCGAAGATCGCCGGGATGGAGTCCAGGGCGAAGAGGATGTCGGTGCCGCCGATGGCGACCATCACCAGCAGCATCGGGGTCATGGCCCGCTTGCCGTGGTGGACGGTGAACAGCTTGTCGCCGTCGTAGTGGTCGGTGGTGTGGATGAAGCGCTTGGCCAGCCGCACCACGACGTTGTCGGCCTCGTCGTGGTCCTCGGTGGCGAGCTCCTTCTTGATGAGGGAGCCGGCCGTGAGCAGCAGGATGAGCCCGAAGGCGTAGAAGATCCAGGCGAACTGGTTGATCAGCCCTGCTCCCACGAAGATCAGGGCGGTGCGGGCGATCAGGGCGAAGGTGATGCCGAAGAGCAGGACCTTCTGCTGGTCCGCGCGCGGGACCTTGAACGAGGCCATGATGATGAGGAACACGAAGAGGTTGTCGACCGACAGGGCCTTCTCCGTGATGTAGCCGGCGTAGTACTCCCCGGCGTAGCGCCCGCCCCATCGCAGGAGGACGAACAGGCCGAAGAGCAGAGCGAGGCCGACGTAGATCGCCGACCAGATCGCGGCTTCCTTCAGCTGGGGCTCGTGCGCCTTGCGGACGTGGAAGAAGTAGTCGAACAACAGCAGGCCGACGATCACGACGATCGTCACGGCCCACACGGTGGTGGAGACATCCATAGGTTTGCGCTTTCGGGGTCGGGGGCAGGACCGCCGTAAGTCTCTCCGCCGCTCGGCCGGGACCTCTCCGGTCCGTGCCGCCGAGCTGGGCCGCTGCGTCCGGCCCGGCTCGTTCACCCGACGTACTGACGTCCACAGCGCTGAGGGATACTCCCCTAAGGCGTTTCCTAGTGTATACGAGACCTCGCGCCTTCTCCTGTGAGGCAGGTCACACCTCTGCCGGGCGGCCCCGTCGGCGGGGACGGGGCAACAGGAACCGGGCAGCGGCGGCCACTCCAGGGAAGGGAGGGAGCGAGACGCCGGGGGCCGGTGCGGGGCGAGCACCTGGCACGGTCGCCCTCGGCGGACCGGTACGCCCAGGCGCAGCCTTGACCCCGGGATACGGGCGACTGGGCGCATGGGCGCATCGGTGGGTTCAGCCGGCCGATTTCGTCTCTGTCGTGTTGGCCTCGGTGGCGCTGGTCGCGGTGGCGCCGGTCGCGGTGGCGCTGGCCTCGGGTAGGCGGGTGATGCGGACGCGTTCGACCCGGTGGCGGTCGGTGGCGAGCACTTCCAGCCGGTAGCCGTCGACCTCCACCGTGTCGCCGGTGCGCGCGACCCGCCCCAGCCGCTCCATCAGGAACCCGCCCACGGTCTCGTAGGGGCCCTCCGGGATGAGGAGCCCGGTCTCGGCCGGGACCTCCTGGATGATGAGCCCGCCGTCCACGAGCACGGCCTCGCCGGAGCGCAGCACGGTGTCCTCGTGCTCGCGGGCTCCGGTGTCGAACTCGTCGTAGATCTCCCCCACGAGCTCCTCGACCAGGTCCTCCAGGGTCACGATGCCGGCGGTCCCGCCGTACTCGTCCACCACCAGCCCGATGTGGTGGCCGCCCTGGCGCATGGACTGCAGGGTGCGCAGCACGGAGTTGGTCTCGGGCAGGTACGGGATCGGGCGCATGATCTCGGCCAGGGTGCGCGGGGGGCCTCGATGATCCCGTCCCCGTCGGCGTCGGCGGCCACCAGGTCGCGGATGTGCACGAAGCCCAGCACGTCGTCGATGTCGTGGCCGGTGACGGGGTAGCGGGAGTGCGGCAGCGACAGCGCCTGCCGGTAGGCCTGGTTGATCGACAGGGACCCGTCGAGGAACTCCACATCGGGGCGCGGGCGCATCACCTCGGCCAGCCGGCGGTCCCCGGCGGCGAAGACGTCGGTGAGGATCGAGCGGGAGACGGGCCCGATCCCGCGGGTGTCCACCACCATCTCCCGGATCTCCTCGGCGGTGACCTCCTCGGTGACCGCGTGCGGGTCCGCCCCCAGCAGGCGCACCACCGTGTTGGTGGAGGCCGACAGCAGCCAGATCACCGGGCGCATGAGCGCGGCGAAGACGCTCAGCGGCGGGGCCAGGACCTTCGTGAACCCCACGGCCCGCTGCATGGCCAGGCGCTTGGGCACCAGCTCCCCGAACACCAGGGAGAGGTAGGCGATGACCAGGGTCATCGCGATCAGCGCCGCGGTCTGCGCCGCCGGCGCCGGCAGCCCGGCGCGGGCCAGCAGCGGGGCGAGGTCGGGGGCGATCGTGGAGGCGCCGTAGGCGGAGGAGAAGAACCCGGCCACGGTCACCCCGATCTGCACCGCGGAGAGGAACAGGTTCGGGTCCCGCACCAGTGCCGCGGTCCGGGTACCCTTCCGGCCGGAGCGCTCGATCCGCTTGATCTGGCTCTCCCGCAGGCTCACGATCGCCATCTCCGTGCCGGCGAACACACCCCCGACCACCACGAAAGCCAGCACGAGTCCGAGATTGATCAATGTGTCGCTGTCCATAAAAGTCCTTCAGTCTCCGATATCCGGTAGGTCCAAGCGCGCCGAGTCCTCCCCGGCAGGGCGTCAGCGCAACAGGTGGTTGACAATTTGTGCACGGGCCGGGGCTCCACGCCAGGAACCGGGGACCCGCCTCGAGGGCGCCGTGGTTGCGGCCGGGCGCTTGGTGGGGGAGGGCGCCGCCGAACTCGTGGGCCGGGATCGCTCTCTGCAGGCCGCCGACGCGCGGGGTGCCCGACGGGTCGTCCAGGGTCACGGTGTCGGGCCCGCTCAGCACCTGTCCGCCGTGGTCGTGCTGTCCCGGCTGCCGGTGCGGTCAAAACGCGGCGATCGTGCACCACGTCGGTGGCCGTCACGGCGGCTCTCTGCCCGCGGGGGAGGGCATCAGGTCGTGGGTGCGGCGTTCAGTGCCACTCCGACCAGGAAGGAGAGCACGTTCCTCTGCTCCACCGCCCCGCATGATCCGTCCTGCCCGAAGGCCAGGGTCTGTCATCGGGGGCGTCGCAGGCGGCGCTCATGATCTCCGTGTTCCGCTGAAGGTCGGGGCCTGGGCATCAGGCCGTGGCAAGCACACAGGATAGCGGTGCCGGCCGGAAGAACGCTGTGAGTTTCATCCCGCGACCGCGCGGCAGCGGGGCCGGGACCCTAGCCTGGAGTCGTGGCCACCCTCCCCTCTCCTGTCCTGCTGGACGTGCTCGGTGGCGCTGTCACCATCACGGGGCTGGTGCTGGCGGCCGGTGGGCTGGTCCTGCGCTGCTGCTACCTGAGGTGGCTCACCGCCGAGGCCGTGCACGTGCTCGGAGACGGCCGGCACCGGCTGCGCTGGTACACCCGCACGGGCCTCCACGAGGAGCCGTGGCTTCCCCCGCCGCAGCCCGCCCCGGCTCCCGGGGAGGCGATCACGGTGTACTACCGCGCCGACCACCCCGAGCGGTGGTCCCTGGCCGCCCCCTACCGCCACGCCTGGGCACTGCAGGGGACCGGGGCCGCGCTGACCCTCACCGGATCGCTGCTGTCCCTGTTCTCCTGAGCAGGTCCCTCACGGGGTGCCGGTCAGTGGCGCCCGCTGCGGTTCCGGCGGTGCCCAGCAGGTCGGCAGCCCACCCGACGGTCAGTGCACCTGCTGGCCCCGGCGCCAGGGTCGCCAGCAGCCTCAGGTCCTGCTTGCCGGGCTCGATCGGGCGGGCCGGGCCCCGATGATCAACGCGGCGACGAGGCATCCCATCATGCCCATTGTTCTCGCACGGAGGGATGACTTCCCTTCACCGTACGCGCCTGCCTCCATCGGTTCGGCGAGGCGACTTCCGGGCCGACCGCACGGCTGGCCGAGAGGAAGCGACGGGGGGCCCGCCCAGGACGCCGAGGGCAGTGCTGTCCCGCGCTGCGTCAGTGCGCTCGTGCCGGCTATCTGCCTGGTGTTCAGGTCTGCCGGTGCCGACCCGTCGTGGGGGGAGGGGGGAGACGTCGACACCGCTGCGCCGATGGGCTCGATGGGCCTTGCCGTCATGGCTGCTCCGGCGCAGACGGGCCTGGAGATCCAGCGCGAAGACATCACCAGCTCGGTGGCCGAGCGCCGGGTCGCCGGCACGGACTGGGGCGGGCGCCGGTCGCGCTGGCCTCGATCTGGGTGTCACGGATCACTTACGCTTCCGGTATGGACCGGACGTTCCGTGCCCCGGGCCGGGCCGGGGATGTCGGCGCCGGAGGCCCTGTCGTGCTCGTCGGCGTCGACGGCTCCGAGGAGGCTCGGCTGGCACTGGGCCGCGCCGTGGACGAGGCCCGTGCCCGGAACTGCACGGTACGCCTGCTGGGCGCCTATCCCCGGATCGACGTGGGGGACCCCGCGGCGGGGAGGCGCGCCACCCGGGCGGTGATGAAGGACAACGCCGAGCACCTCGCCGACGCCCGCGCCATCGCGAAGGCCGCCGGGGTGGCGGTGGAGGTCGTGGAGGTCGCCGGAGACGCCGCGAAGGCCATCGTGAAGTCCTCGGGCTCGGCCGGCCTGGTGGTTCTGGGCAAGCGCGGACGCGGCGGTGCGCTGCGCGGGCGTCTCGGATCCGTCTCCGCGGCGGTCGCCGCGCATGCGGTGTGCCCCGTCATCATCGTCCCCGGGCGGAAGGATCGACCTGCTGACCCCTCGGACGGGTTCGAGGATTTCGCGCTCGAGCCCGCCGGCCCCATCGGCGTCGAGGATGTCGACTTCACCGGACGCGTGGTCGTGGGCATCGACGCCCTGGGATTCCGCCACCCGGCTCTACGGCAGGCCGTCGACTACGCCCGGGACCACGGCCGAACCCTGGTCCTGGTGTCCGTCAACGTGGTGCTGACCCAAACCCCGAGCTGGTTCCAGGAGGAGTTCGACACGGACCGGTACGTCCAGGCGTCGGAGCAGAAGCTGGCCGACATCGCCGACGAGATCGTGCAACAGCATCCGGAGCTGACCGTGGAGCACCACATCCACGTGGGACGCCCGGCCACCATTCTGACCCATGCCTCGCGCACCGCAGATCTCGTCGTAGTCGGCTCCCGCGGCATCGGCGGATTCCGGGGGCTCCTGCTCGGTTCTGTCTCCCAGGCTGTGCTCCACGACAGCGAAGGCCCGGTGATGGTCGTGCCCGCACCCACGGGGCACTGAGCAGCGCACCCGATGAAACCATCCATCCGGGCATCCCATGCCGAGGATCGCGGGTGCTGAGCTCGGCGAACCTCTCCCGGCGCCTGGCCACGGTCCAGGAGCGACTTGCGCTGATTGCCCCTAACTACGCCATCGACAACGACGACCGCGTCCCGCGTAAGCTCCACCGCATCACCGTCGCCGGGGGCATCCCGGTCGGGGTGGACGGGCAGCACAGCTACGGGATCGAGGGCGATTCTTCCCGCTACTTCCCGGTTGTCGACCTCGTCTGAGTTCTTGGGCCCAACGCCCCGCCCCCGCACCCTCGGCCGCCCCCGCACCCTCGGCCGCCTCCGCGGCCTCCTTCGCGGCCTCCTCGGCCGTATCTTGGGATCGGTGGAGGGGGCGGGTTCCGGGTGCCGGGCCCGGGTCGAGGAGACCGGGACACCACCTCTCCGATGGGCTCGATGGTTTTCACCGTCATGGCCGCCCTGGCGCAGATGAAGCGAGAGATCGAGCGGGAGCGGAGCACCGGCTCGGTGGCCGGACGTCGGGCCGCCGGCAAGGACCTGGGCGGGCGGCGGCTGACCGTCACCGATACCCGGATCCGCAACACCGTGGGCCTGATCGCGGCGGGGGCCGGCCACTCAGGTGGGCTGCGACCTCGGCAGGTCGCGGGCCGCCCTCCGTCGGCGGATCCGGGAGGTATTGACACCAGGACGCCGCACCGGGTGAGAGCGGCGGCTGAGCCCGCCGCCGAGCTGCTGTGGGCGCGCGGATGACAGCCTCAGGAGTGGGTGTCAGTCGATGCCGCCGGCTGCTCCGGGCATCGTCGTGGGCCGTCACCGGCGCTGGTTTGTGCATGCTGTGCGGCGGCGGTGCGCGCGTCGTCCTTATCAATGCGAAGGTGCGGGAGGCCTACCAGGCCGCGCAGAGCTGAGCCCACCGCGCGAGCCGCACGGCGCGAGCCGCGCCCTCCAGCAGCAGTGGCCGCCTTGGGGATTGATGCTCGGGGGTGGGAATTTCCTATCCCGGGCAGGATAAGCGCCACTGGGGTAGTGAGCCGTCCTCGGTGAAATGACGTCCGGCGGGGGCGGGAGGGTTTTTCGCGGTGGCACGGGGCGGCCGAGATAGCGCCGGGGCGTGCGGCAATAGGCTCTGCGGGCGGATATCGCTTCTGCGAGTGGGGGCGGGCCGGTGAGACGGGGCGGTGCCCGCCGTTTCAGGAAATGGGTGATGGTTCCGCGCCGGGGCCTTGGGGTGGGAAACCGCCGGGTGCTGAACCCTGGTGTCAGGCATTTCTTCGGGTGCGCGGATTCGGGTGCGTGGATGTCGTGGTTCCTGGCCTGGATGCGGGGCAACACCGGGTCGGCTTCACCGGGAGGCCGGCGCGTCACTGGCAGGGTCCTTCGGGCATCGCCGTTTTCGGATGCTTCCGGAGCATGGCCGGCAGCGACGAGGTGCCGAGCAGGTTCTCTCCTGTGCGTCCGGGCATGCGTTCGGGGGCTTCATCAGGCAACGGTGCGGTCACGAACCCGTCCCCGTGCTCAGAGCGCTGGATGGTCGCGGGGGATACTGACCGTGTAGCCGGTGCGGCTGTCCCCGTCGTCGCACGCCCTTCCAGGGCCGTGGAGGTCGTGCGCTGCTATGGGCGGGGCGGAACCGAGGGTGTCAGGGGCCGGGAATGATCTCCACCGCGGATGTCGAGGAACTCACCCGCCGTGTGCACGGCCCGGTCCTGGTCCCGCAGGACGAGGGCTTCGTCCGGGAGGTTGCTGGGTTCAACCTGGCCGGGGTGGCCCGCCCGGAGGTGGTGGTGGGCGCCACGGGCACCGAGGACGTGGTGGCCGCCATGGGGTGGGCGTCCACCCACCGGTGCCCGGTGGGGGTCCAGGCCACCGGTCACGGGGCGGATGAGGCCATGGAGGGCGGGCTGCTGATCACCACCACCCGCATGCAAGAGGTCGAGGTGGACCCCGGCCAGCGCACCGCCCGGGTCGGGGCCGGGGTGAGGTGGCGCAGCGTGCTGGAGGCCACGCTTCCCCATGGGCTGATCGGGCTCAACGGGTCCTCCACCGACGTCGGCGTCGTGGGCTACACCCTGGCCGGGGGCCTGCCGATCCTGGGACGGACCTTCGGCTGGGCCGCCGACCGCCTCCGGGCCGCCGAACTGGTCACCCCCGACGGAGCTCTGCACCACCTCGACGCCGAGCACGAACCGGAGCTGTTGGCCCTGTTACGCGGGGGCAAGGGCAACCTGGGGGTGGTCACGTCCTTGACCTTCGAGCTGGTGCCCCTGGACGGGTTCTACGGCGGGGGCATCTTCTACCCCGGGGCCGATGCCCACCGGGTGCTGTCCGCTTTCAGCACCTGGGCCCCGGCCCTGCCCCCGCAGGCCAACACCTCCATCGCCCTGCTGCGCCTGCCGGACCTGCCGGTGGTGCCCGAGCCGTTGCGCGGGCAGTTCCTGGTGCACCTGCGCTTCGCCTGGGTCGGGGACCCTGATGAGGGGGTGCAGGTCCTGGCCCCGATGCGGGCTGTCTCCCACCCGGTGCTGGAGACGGTGGGGCCGATGGACTACCGCGAGGTGGACCGGATCGACATGGACCCGGCCGATCCGGTGCCGCTGCTGCACACCGGGGGTTCCTGGCCGCCTTCGACACCGGCGCCGTCGAGGACCTGCTGGCCGTGGCCGGACCCGGCAAGGATTTTCCCGTCGTGGCGGTGGAGATCGTCCAGATGGGTGCGGCCTTCGCCCACCCCGGGCAGGTCCCGGATGCGGTGCACGGGCGCGGGGCGGGCTGCTTCCTCGGAGTCGTCGCCCTGCTCGTGCCCCCGGTGGCCCAGGCCGTACCGGCGGCGGTGAACACGCTGTTGGAGGCCATGGCCCCGCACGCCCCGTCCGGGGTGTTCGTCAACCACTACGGTTTCCCGGACACCGAGGCCGACCGGGCCCGCGCCTGGCCGGCCGATGCCTACGCCCGGCTCGTGCAGGCCAAGGCCGCCCTGGACCCGGACAACTTGCTGCGCTACCAGCACGTCGTGGGCCAAGGGCGCCCCTGAGGTCCTACCTCGTTCCCATGCCCTGGCCATCCTGGAGCGGAGTCGGGTGCCGTTCACCCTCCCGGGCCGGCTCGATTCCATCCCCCTCCTTCCCCGCATCCCCGTCGGGAAAAAGGTCTCCGACCACCGGGGCATCATCGCCCTGGTGCCGCTACTCGGGGTGGTGGTCGGTGGCGTCGCCGGGATGAGCTTTCACCGCATGATCGACCGGGGTGGGGTTCGATCACCGGTCCGGCCGGGGTGGTGGTACCCATCCGGCGCCGAGCCGCGGGGGTGCCTGGTGCCGATTCTGCGTGGGTGCCGATTCTGCGTGGGTGCCGATTCTGCGTGGGTGCTGACTCTGCGTGGGTGCTGGGTGTGTGTTCAGGGGTGCGGGAGGATGTGGGTGAGGGACGGTGGGTGCGGTGCTGGGTGGCGGCGGCGCTCTCGGCGACGGCCCGCCACCGTGGGTGGTCACCTGTTGCCGTGGCGGGGGTGGCGGTCGGCAGGGTTGGTGTCCTGTGTGACCGCCTGTGTGACCGCCTGTGTGACCGCCTGTGTGACCGCCTGTGTGACCGCCTGCGCGTGTGCTTCGCGGTGCTGGGCCAGGTGAAGTGCCTGTCGCAGCGTGGGGGCGGGGTGGTGATGCGGTGTGCCTGCCGGTGGTGGGTCAGGCCTGGAAGTAGGTGGTGGTCGGGGCTTTGCCCACGGTGGTCACGAGCTCGGCGGCCAGCTCGCGCAGTTTGATGTTGCGGTGGTTGGAGGCGGCTTTGAGGATCTCGATCGCCTGGTGCTGGGGGCAGCGGTTCTGGGCCATGACGATGCCCACGGCCAGGTCGATGGTGGTCCGGGAGGCCAGGGCTGCTTTCAGGTGGGTCTCGGTGTCGTGGTGGCGGGCCAGGCGCACCGCCAGGCGCAAGGCCTTGGAGGCCAGGACCACCTGCTGCTGGAGAGCGGCGATGGTGGTCTCGTCGTAGGCGTGGGGCTGGTCGGAGTAGACGTCCAGGCCTGCCCGGGCCTCCCCGGCCAGTTCGAAGGGGATGCCCAGGGCGCAGAGGATCCCGGCGGCTGCGGCCGCTCGGCCGTAGCCGGGCCACCTCGCGTCGGTGCGGGTGTCGGGGACGTAGACCACCCGGTGCTCCCGGGCGGCGGTCAGACAGGGCCCGTCGCCGAAGGGCAGCTGGATCTCGTCACGGGCTGCGGCGTGGGGGCTGGAGGAGGCCACGGTGGCGGCGTGCTTGTCCCGCAGCAGGGTCACCGCGCACCAGACCTCCTTCCCGTCGCCGGCCAGGGTGTCGGCGATCAGGGTCGTGAACTCGTCCAGGAACCCGGTGAGGTCTGGTGACTCCAGCAGCAGGTCGGTGAGTCCCTCCACCGAGGTGTCGGGGGTGGTGTGCTCGGTCATGAGGAGTCCGTCCGTGGAAGGTGGATGTCGGAAGGGCAGGTGGCGCGGGCTTCCCTGCCCCGGTCCTGCCCCGGTCCGGCAGCCGGTGGTGTCCGGGGCCGGGGCAGCCGGCTGGCCCGGTGGCTGGGGGCCGTCGAGGACCTGCCGCCTGGCAGCCGGCTGCTTGATCACCAGACGACAGGCCACCTTCATTGGACACCCGCCGCGGGATCCGCGGAACCCCCAGCCCGCCCCGGCCAGGGGGCAGGACGGGGGTTGCGATGATGAGCGCGGGGCTGATGAGCGCGGGGATGATCAGCTGCGGGGGCGCGATCGCGAGGATGCCCCGGGGTGGGTGCGCGCACGCGGTGGTGTGCTGTCCGCGGCGGCATGGCTCAGCGCCCGGGCCTGGGGGCGGGCCGGGCCTGTTGGTGTGGCTGGTGGGGTGGTGTCGGCCGTAGCGGTCGTTGAGGGCTGGGCGGCGGGGTTGGACGGCGGGGTTGGGCGGCGGGGTTGGGCGGTGGGGTTGGGCGGTGGGGCTGGGGCGTGCAGGCCTTGTGGCGGTGTCCGCGGTGGGGGCGTCGTCGTAGACGGGGAGCAGCCGCAGGGCTGCCCGGGCCGGGCACGCGAGGGTGACCACGCCGATGGCCACGACCGTGACCGGGCTCGGTCCGGTCACCACCGCCACCTCCTTCTTCTGTCCTTACCGCAGTTCCTGCCGTTGCGGCCGGGCCCGGTGAGGCCGAAGACTCTGTCCGCACCGCAGTCGGTGGGAGGGGACGAGTCGGTGAGGGAGGACCAGCCGCCGTCGTGCTCGCAGGTACTGGGGGGGCTGACGATGATGGTCGCGCAGGCGTCGCTGAGGGCTGGGCCGCTGACGGTGGGGGCTGGGCGTGATGCGGTCTGTAGCGGGCGGGGCGGTGATGGGGGCTCTTTCGGGGTGCTGGCGGGGTGCTGGGGCTGGGGTCGTGGGTGTTGGGCGGGTCTGGAGCGGGATGGTGGCCGCGGAGAGGACGAGGCCGGCCATCGGCGCCGCGTTGGTCAGGATCCAGGGCCTGTCCGGTGCGTCGGCTTCCGCTCAGGGGGTGTGTCCGCGGTGACGGAGGGATATCCCGGTGGTGTGCGGTCCGGCCGCTGGAACCCCGGTCACGGGCGGTGTGCGGTGGGGCGGTGGGGCGGTGTGCGGTGGGGCGGTGTGCGCCGGCGGTGTGCCGGGGGCGCTCGCGGTGAGAGGCGGAGGCCGGCGGTGGGCGGTCCGCGCCGAGTAACTTCCTCAGGGCTCCACCTCCCCCGCTGTGGCAGGGGGGCAGCCGGGAGTGCTGTGCTCGCAGGGACCTGGGACCACCGTGGTTCGCGCCCGCCGCTGCCCGCCTCGGCAATGGCGGTGGGGGTGGTGGGCGTTGCGTGGGGTCAGGCCGGGTGCTGCTGGGGGTGGGGCGGGGTCGGGGTGCTCCTGCTCCTGCTCCTGCTTCTGGTCCTGGTCCTGGTCCTGGTCCTGGTCGTGGTGGTGGTGGTGTCTGGTCTTGCCCGGGGATCGGCGTAAGGGGCGGGGTATGGCTGGGGTCGGGGGACTCGTGTGGTGTGGAGGTGGTGCTGGAGGACCGGCAGGGCGGGGTGTTTGTGCTGGTTGTTGTGGGGGTGGTCAGGGGTGGTCAGGGGTGGTGTGTGAGGGTGAGGGTCCAGCCGGTGGGTGTGGGGGTGAGGGTGGCTGCCTGAGGGGGTGTCTGGGGAGGTGTTCCGGGGGTGGTCCAGGTGAGGTGCCCGTCGTGGTGGGTGTGGAGGTGGTAGCCGGATTGGGCGGTGATCCAGGCAGCTTCGGTGGCGGCGGCGTGGTGGCTGTCGTCCCAGGCGAAGTAGCTGCACGTGCCCAGGGTGGTCAGGGTGGCGCTGAGGGCCAGGAGGATCGGGGTGGTGGCGGTGGGCAGGGCCGGTAGGTGGGTGAGGTTGACGGTGAGGATCACGGTGGCCGGCAGCAGGATCAGCGGGTGGTTCCACCACCGCAGGGCGGGCAGAGCCGGGGTGGGGGCGATGGCGGGGAAGACCCGCACCGTGGTGTCGGTGTCCGGGTGGAGGTCGTGGTGGGAGAACGGTGACAGGCTCACAGGAGGCTCCGGAAAGGCAGAAAGGCAGAAAGGGGAAGAAGGGGGCGGCTCAGGGGTGGTGCTGGTGGTGGGGTGGTGCTGGTGGCGGGGGCGGGCTTCGGGGAGGCGCCACCGGGGCGAGGAGGGTGCTTCCGGTCTATCACTGCGCCCGGGTGCGGCACCGGCTCGGAGCACCGTGGGGTTCCTCACAGCCGCCGACCGGTGCCCCCACCTGCTCCCTCCCGGTGAGGTGCGCTGGGGTGGGGCCGGGGTGCTGTCAGCGCCCCTTGACTTCCCGTTGACTTCCTTGCACCGATGGTGGTGAGCGCCCCCGACAGGCTGGGGGGCAGTGGGGGTGGGCCGTTATCTGGTGCGCTCGCCGGAAGGGGCGTGGGTGTGCCGGCCCGTGTGCGGGGGCTCTTTTGCCCGGCCGGAGGCGCCTGGTCAGTGATCACCGTCTGGCTGTGATCCCGGGGCTGTGATCCCTTGGCTGGTGGGCATTGTCTGGTTCCGGTAGTGGGTGTGTCGATGACTCGGATGGCTGCTGAGGGGTGCTGGAGCGCAATGGTGTGGTGGGTCGTCGGACCCGGCATGCCTGGGCCTCGGGTCCGGCCTGGGTGTGCCGGGTCCGACGCGGCCCTGCCGCGGTCTGGGCGGGCGCGGTGGGCGGTCGCGGCTGGCGGGGGGGGCCTCGTGGCGAGCACCGCAGGGTGTGGGGTGCCGGGGGATGTCCTCGAGGGCGGATGTGCGTGGGTGGTGAGCCGTCCGGGGGTGTGCGTGGTGGGTGTGCGTGGTGGGTGTGCGCGCCTGCGTGACGGGGCATCTGAGCGCCCTGGTGGCCCGTGCCGAGGGGAAGGGGTAGTGCCTGGCGGTGGGGTGATGCCGGCCGCCGGGTCGGGCCAAGGAGGGCAGGGCATCGGGGGAGAGCCACTGCCGGTAGGTGGGGGCATCCCGGGGGCGCTTCTGCCCGTTGATCCGCCTCTGGCACAGTGCCTCCTCCGGTGCCTCCTCCGGTGCCTCTTCCGGTGCCTCTTCCGGCGTCTGGTCATAGGCCGACCTGGTCGGACACGCGGTGCCCTGCTGCGCCGGCACCGGCCAGACCCCCTCGCCCGGTCCTCGACGTGGCCGGCCCGCCCCGCCCGCCCCGTTCGAGCGTCGGCCACGATGACCTCGGGCGCCTCATCGCTCACCATGCCCCGCTTGCCCCCGGAGGCGACGTCGAGCACCCACCCGTCGAGCGCCCACCTGCCGGCACGGCATCCGTTGGCACGGCATCCGTTGGCACGGCATCCGTTGGGACGGTACTCGTCGGCATGGCGCCTGTCGGCCACGGTCCCGGCCGGTGGCTCCTCGCCGGCCGTGGCTCCTCGCCGGCCGTGGCTCCTCGCCGGCCGTGGCCCGCGCGTCCGTTTCTGCAGGGCGTGCGCGCTTCCGGCGCCCTGGCCGCCTCCGGCCCCCGGGCGGACCGTCCCCTGACGTGGACAGCGCCGCCGGGGCAGTGCTGCTGGGACAGTGCTGCCGGGACGGCATCCCGGGGGCCGGTGGTGTCCGGGGGTGGGGGGTCAGCGTTGCACGGGGTCGCCGGCGGTGAGCAGTTGGGTGATGGCGGCGTGGTCGGGGGCGGCTTCCCAGTCGCCGGGGGCGGTGCAGGCGATCGCCCCGCAGGCGGCGGCGGTGCGCAGGCGCTGGGGCAGGGGGCTCCGGCGATGAGCTCGGCGAGGTAGCCGGCGACGAAGGCGTCGCCGGCGCCGACGGTGTCGACGGTGTCGACGGGGAAGGCCGGCACGTCCACGTGGTGGTCGTGGTCGAAGCCGATGGCGCCGTGCTCGCCGCGTTTGATGACGACCTGGGTGGGGCCCATCGCGGTGATGGCCCGGGCCTGGGCGGTGGGTTCGCGCTCGCCGGTCAGCAGCTGGGCCTCGTCCGGGCCGGCGAAGACGAGGTCGGCGCGTTGGGCCAGGGCGCGGTAGGCCGGTGCTGCCTGCTGGGTGGTCCACAGCCGGGAGCGGTGGTTGACGTCGAAGGAGACGATCGTCCCGGCCTGGCGGGCGGTGTCGATGGCGGTGTGCAGGGCGTGGTGGGCGGTGTCGCTGAGCGCGGCGGTGATGCCGGTGAGGTGGAGCACGTGGGCGGCGCGCACGAGGTCGAGGTCGAGGTCGGCCGGTGCCAGGCGGGAGCCGGCGCTGCCGGTGCGGTAGTAGCTGATGGTGCTGGCTCCGGCGGTGGGGCGTTCCTTGAGCATGAGCGCGGTGGGGGCGGTGGGGTCGCGGGTGATGCGCGGGCGCACGCCTTCGGCGCGCAGCTGGCGTTCGATGAGCCGGCCGAGGGCGTCGTCGCCCAGGCGGCCCACCCAGGTCACCTCCACGCCCAGGCGGGCGAGACCGATCGCGACGTTGCTCTCGGCGCCGCCGAAGCCCAGGTCCATCGAGGGCACCAGCTCCAGGCGCCCGAGCCGTCCGGCGACGAGCAGCCCGAGGGACTCTCCGAGGGTGAGCACGCTCATGCCACCGACTCCTGCAGGGTGAAGGCCTCGGCCGCGGCGGCCGCGACCGCCTCGGGTCCGGCGGCGACGCGCTCGGGGGAGGTGATCCACGAGCCGCTGACGGCGAAGACGGCCGGGTGGGTGAGGTAGTCCAGGAGGTTGGTGGGGTTCACCCCGCCGCTGGGCATGAAGCCGATGCCGGGGAAGACCGGGGCCAGCGCGGTGAGCAGGGCCGGTCCGCCGGCGACCCCGGCGGGGAAGAGCTTCAGCCGGGTGAGCCCGAGCCGGATTCCTCGTTGCACGTCGCTGGGAGTCATGATGCCCGGCAGCACGGGCACCCCGGCGGCGAGGGCGGCTTCGACCACGTCCTCGTCGAGTCCTGGGGCGACGACGAAGGAGGCCCCGGCCTCGAGGCTGGCCCGCAGCTGCTGGGCGGTGAGCACAGTGCCGGCGCCGACGGTCACGTCCCCGCGGGCGGCGATCCGTTCGATCGCGGCCAGGCCGTAGGGGGTGCGCAGGGCGACCTCGAGCACCGGCAGCCCGCCGGCCACCAGGCCGGCGGCGATCGTGTCGGCGGCGGCGGCGTCGGGCACGGTGGCCAGCGGCACGACCCCGCGCAGGTCGAGGTGGTGGGCGGTGGCGAGGGCGCTCATCGTGCCATCCACCCGCCGTCGACGGGCAGCGTCACGCCGGTGATGTAGGCGGCGGCCGCGCTGGCGAGGAACACGGTGGCCCCCTGCAGGTCCGCCGGTCGTCCCCAGCGGCCGGCGGGGATGCGCTCGAGGATGGCCTGGGAGCGGTCCTCGTCGGCGCGCAGCGCGGCGGTGTTGTCGGTGGCGATGTAGCCGGGGGCGATGGCGTTGACGGTCACCCCGTGCTGGGCCCACTCGTTGCTGAGGGCCTTCACGAGCCCGCTCACCCCGGACTTCGCCGCGGTGTAGCCGGGCACGTTGATGCCGCCCTGGAAGCTGAGCAGGCTGGCGGTGAAGATGATGCGCCCGGCGCCGCGTCGGACCATCGAGGCGCCGACCGCCTGGGTGAGCACGAACTGGTTGCGCAGGTTCACCTCCAGCACCTCGTCCCACCACGCCAGCGGGTGCTCGGCGGCCGGGGCGCGGCGGATGGTGCCGGCGTTGTTGACCAGCACGTCGGCGCGCTCGCGCACCGCCTCGCCGAAGGCGGCCACGGCCGCCCGGTCGGTGAAGTCCACGGCGTGGCCCTCGAACGAGCGGCCGAGCTCGCGCACGCGCGCACCGATGGCGCCGCCGTCGGGCTCCTGCCCGGCGGAGACGGCGATGATGTCCGCCCCGGCCCCGGCGAGGGCTTCGGCCATGGCGAAGCCGATGCCGCGGCGGGCGCCGGTGACGACGGCGGTGGTGCCGGTGAGGTCGAGGGAGAGGCTCATCGGGCACCTGCCTGCACGTCGACGAGGATCTTCAGGGCAGCCGCCGACAGCAGCGCGTCGAAGGCCTCCATCGTCTCCTCCAGCGGCACGACGCGGGTGATCAGCCCCTCGGCGGGCACCGCGCCGGCGGCGAGCAGCTCGACGGCGCGCTCGAAGTCCTCCCGTTCGTAGACGCGCGCGCCGAGGACCTCCAGCTCCCGCCAGAAGACGCGGTGCAGGTCCACCGGCACCGGCTGCGGGTGGATCGCGACGAACACCACGCGCCCGCGGGTGCGGGCGTGGGCGGTGGCCTCCAGGGCGGTGCGGGGAGTTCCGGCGACCTCGAAGACGACGTCGGCGCCGGCGCCGGTGGTGTGTCGGTCGACGACCGCGGCGAGGTCCTCACCGGCGGGGTCCACGACGGTGGCGCCGTGCTGGGCGGCGAAGGCGCGGCGGGCGGCGTCGGGCTCGGCGAGGATCACCTCGGCACCGGCCGCGCGGGCGACGACGGCGATGAGCTGGCCGATGGGGCCCCCGCCGATGACCACCGCCGTCTCCCCGGCGCTGAGCCGGGCCCGCCGCACGTCGTGCACCGCCACGGCCAGCGGCTCCACGAGCGCGGCGTGCTCCAGGGAGACGCCCGCCGGCAGCGGCACGACCAGCGCCGCGGGCACGGTCCACTGCTGCTGCAGCGCGCCGGGGGAGTCGATGCCGACGAAGTCCAGCCGCTGGCAGATGTGCTGGTGCCCGGCGCGGCAGGAGGCGCACTGCCCGCACCAGCGCAGCGGCATCACGGTGACGGGCTGGCCGATCTCGAGGGTGTCCACGCCCGCCCCGAGGGCCTCGACGACGCCGCTCATCTCGTGGCCGATCACGGCCGGGGTCGAGACCCGCCCGTCCATGTGCCCCTGCACGATGTGCAGGTCGGTGCCGCAGATGCCGTTGTAGGCGACCCGGATGCTCACCTGATCGGGCCCGGGCCGCTGGGCCTGGGCGTCACCGACCTCGATCCGTCCCTGACCGATGTATTTCGCTGCTCGCACTGCCGTCTCCTTCGCGCGTCCGCTGAGCGTTACATGGAACCTAGTTTCATGTTGAGTTCCATGTGGCGCAACTCAGTTCTATGTGGTTAGAGTAGCGCCTGACCCCGCCCGTGGCGCAAATCACATCGCGGACCGTGACTCACCCTCGCGGGCCGTGACTCACCCTCGCGGGCCGTGACTCACCATCGCGGACCGCGATTCACCGAGGAGGAACTCATGCAGAAACGACGAATGCTGGGCACGCTCAGCGCCGCAGCCCTGATGACCGTGGCGGTGGTGTCCTGCTCCGCCGAGGCCGGGGACCAGGCGCAGACCGTCTTTCGTGTCGCGTTCAACCAGGACGCCAACCACCCCCAGGCCCGGGCGCTGGCCGAGCTGTCGGAGGAGCTGCAGGCCCGCACCGAGGGCCGCTACGCCTTGGAGCTCTACACCGACGAGACGCTCGGGGACCAGGCGGCCACCATCGAGCAGGTGCAGTCGGGCACGATCGACTTCGCCGTCGTGGCCGGGACGCTGCTGGAGAACTTCGAGTCCGATTTCTCGGTCGTGAACCTGCCCTACCTCTACGACTCCCCCGAGCACCAGTTGTCGGTGCTCAACGACCGCGCGGCCGTCGGGGAGCTCTACGACACCCTCACCGACGACAACATCCAGGTGCTCACCGCCTACCACGGCGGGGTGCGCAACGTGTACTCGACCGACGGGCCGGTTCAGACGCCGGCCGACCTCGCGGGGCAGAAGATCCGGGTCATCGGCTCGGACACGACCGTGCGCATGATGGAGCTCATGGGCGGGGTCGGCACGCCGATGGCCCAGGGCGAGGTCTTCACCGCGATCCAGTCGGGGGTGCTCGACGGGGCGGAGAACAACGAGCTGATCTACTCCTCGCTCTCCCACGACGAGATCGCCCCGTACTACTCGCGCACCGAGCACCTGATGATGCCCGACTACCTGGTCACGAACCCGGCCGTGTGGGAGGGCCTCTCCGAGGAGGACCGGGCCGTGTTCGAGGAGCTGCTCACGACGTCGGTGGACACCGAGCTGGAGCTGTTCAGCGCCGCGGTCCAGGAGGCCACCACCGCCGCCGAGGAGGCCGGGGCGCAGTTCAGCGACGTCGACCTCGACGCGTTCCGCCAGGCCGTGCTGCCGCTGCACGAGCAGAAGGCCACCAGCGACCTCGCCCGCTCGGTCTACGACAAGATCGAGGCGGCGCGCGGGTGATGAGCACCGGGGAACGCATGAGCATCACGGAACGGGCGCTCACGGTTCGGGCGTGGCTCGACGGGGCGCTGCGCACCCTGTGCATCGGTCTGTTCGCCGTGCTGGTGCTGCTGGTGGCGTGGCAGGTCTTCACCCGCCTCGTGCTCGGCCAGCCCAGCGCCTGGTCCGAGGAAGCGGCTCGGCACACCTTCGTGTGGGTCAGCCTGATCGGCATCGCGATCGCGGTCGGGGAGAAGGCCGACGTCATCATGGACGTCCTCGTCCAACGGCTGCCGCTGGCCCTCCAGCGCTACGCCGACGTCCTGGCCTACCTCGCCACGCTGGGGTTCGTGCTCTACGTGATGGTCTTCGGCGGGTTCCAGCAGTCGGCCCTGGCGTGGGGTCAGCAGAACCCGCTGCTGCCCTTCACCCAGGGCCAGCTCTACCTCGCCCTGCCGATCTCCGGGGTGCTGCTGAGCATCTACCTGACCATCCACATCGTCGCTGCCTTCCTGCCCGGCTACCAGGGGCACGTCGGCGTCGACGAGGACCTCGAGGCGGCGGCGCTGTGATCGATCCCGGTACCATCAGCGCCCTGCTGATCGGCGGACTCGTGCTGCTGCTGGCGATCGGCGCGCCGGTCTCCGTCGCCATCGGCCTGCCCTCGGCACTGTGCATGCTGCTGATCGTCGATTTCGGCCGCGGGGCGATCACCGCCGCCCAGCAGATGGTCGGGGGTGGACTCGTTCGCGCTGCTGGCCATCCCGTTCTTCATCCTCGCCGGCGGCATCATGAACACCGGCGGCATCGCCGAGCGCTTGATCAACCTCGCCCGCGTGCTGGTGGGCCGCACCCCCGCGCCCCTGGTGCAGACCAACGTGATCGCCAACGCGATCTTCGGCTCCGTCTCCGGCTCCGCCGTCGCCGCCGCCGCCGCCGTCGGCTCGACGATGTCCCCCATGCAGCGGCGGGCCGGCTACGACCGCGCGTTCAGCGCGGCGGCGAACATCGCCTCGGCCCCGGCCGGCATGCTCATCCCGCCCAGCAACACGCTCATCGTGTACTCCCTCGCCGCCGGCGGCACCTCGGTCGGGGCGCTGTTCGTCGCCGGCTACGTCCCCGGCATCTTGTGGGCACTGGCCTGCGCGGGCGTCGGGCTGCTCTACGCGCGCCGCCACCCCGACCTGCGGGGCGAGCCGTGGCCGGCGTTGCCGGTGTTCCTGCGCACGCTGTGGCGCGCGGTGCCCTCCCTCGGTCTGATCGCGGTGGCGATCGGCGGCATCGTGGCCGGCTTCTTCACCCCGACCGAGGGCTCGGCCGTGGCCGTGGTCTACGCGCTGCTGCTCTCCTTCCTCTACCGCACCATCTCGATCCGGCACCTGCCGGGCATCCTCTTCGACGCCACCCGCACCAGCGCGATCGTGATCTTCTTGATCGCGGTGTCGACGATCATGTCCTACGTCATGACCTACGCGCGGTTGCCGCAGCTGATCGCCGAGTCGCTGTTCGGCTGGACCGACTCGAAGGTCGTCGTGCTGTTGATCATGATGCTCGTGCTGCTGCTGATCGGCATTCCGCTCGACCCGACACCGGCCATCTTGATCTTCACCCCGATCTTCCTGCCGATCGCGCTCTCCTACGGCATCGACCCGGTGCACTTCGGCATCGTGATGGTCTTCAACCTCTCGATCGCCGTCATCTCCCCGCCCTCGGCTCCCGTGCTGTTCGTCGGAGCCCAGGTCGCGAAGATGAAGCTCGAGCCGGTCATCGTCAAACTGGTGCCGTTCCTGCTCGTGCTGACCGCGCTGCTGTTCGTCATCGTCTTCGTCCCGGAGCTGTCCCTGTGGCTGCCCGGCCTCATGGGCCTGCTCTGACCCCCGTCCGACCCCGTCCGACCCCGTCCGACCCCGCTGAGCCCTGGCTGAGTCCGAGCTGAGCCCTCATGGAAGGAATCTTCATGACCGCCGTCCACGGCCCCACCTCCCCCGAGCAGATCCCCGGTGCCACCCAGCAACAACTGCGTGAGCGCTACCTCGTGGAGGACCTCTTCGTCCCCGGCAGCGTGCGCACCGTCGTCACCCACTACGACCGCGTGGTCGCCGTCGGCGCCGTGCCCACCGACGCGCCGCTGGCGCTGGAGGCCGTGCCGCAGATCCGCAGCGAGCAGTTCCTCGACCACCGGGAGATCGGCATCGTCAACATCGGTGCGCCCGGGGCCGTCACCGCTGACGGCCACCGCCACGCGATGACCACCGGCGCCTGCCTCTACCTCGGCCGCGGCGTCCAGGACGTCTCCTTCGACTCCGACGACCCCGCGGCCCCTGCTCGCTTCTACGGTTTCTCGGCACCGGCCCACACCACCTACCCGACCGCGCTCGTCGAGCCGGGACAGGGCACCGTGCGCGAGCTCGGCGACCCGCTGACCTCCAACCGCCGCACGCTCAACCAGTACATCCACGAGAACGGCGTGCGCAGCTGCCAGGTGGTCATGGGCGTGACCCAGCTGCACCCCGGTAGTATGTGGAACACGATGCCGGCGCACACCCACGACCGCCGCACCGAGTTCTACGTCTACTTCGACGTGGCCCACGACGCCCGCGTCGTCCACCTCATGGGCGAGCCCTCCGAGACCCGCCACCTCATGGTCGGCGACGGGGGCTGGTGCTCTCCCCGTCGTGGTCGATCCACTCGGGCGTGGGAACATCGAACTACTCCTTCGTGTGGGCGATGGCCGGGGAGAACCAGTCCTTCGACGACATGGACGGTGTCGCGATCGCCGAGATGAGATGAGGTGGCCATGACCGTCGAACACCGGGTGCTCGACACGAGCCCGGCGCCGTCGATGGGCGCGAGCGAGAAGACGCTGCGGGTGCTCGAGGCCGCCGTCCTGCACAACCGCTTCACCGACATCGTCGAGGAGACCCGCCTGGCCAAGGCGACCGTGCACCGCATTCTCGCCACGCTCGTCGAGCAGGAGTTCATCACCGGTGACAGCGACCGCGGCTTCCACCCGGGCCCCCGCCTCCTCGGCATCGCCGGCAGGGCCATCTCGCGCCTGGACATCACCTCCCTTGCGGAGCCGATCGTCGACGCGCTCGTGCGCGAGGTCGACTGCACCATCCACGTCGGCGTCGTCAACGGCTTCGAGATGGTCTACGTCATCCGCCGGGACTCCACGAAGCCCTACCGGATGGCCTCCCGGGTGGGCCTGTCGATGCCGATGCACTGCTCGGGCATGGGCAAGGTCGTGCTCGCGAGCTGGTCGGCCGAGCAGGTGGACCGGTTCATCGCCGAGGCCGGCCTGCCCGCACGCACCGACAGGACCATCACCGATCCCCAGCAGCTGCACGCCGAGCTGGCCCGTATCCGTCAGCGCGGCTACGCCCTGGACCTCGGCGAGAACGAACGCGGCACCGTGTGCGTCTCCGCCCCGATCCACGACCACCTCGGCCGGGTGACCTACGGCCTGTCGATCTCCTCGATCGCCCTGGAGCACCCCGGCTCCAGCATCGAGCAGTTCGCCCCCAGGCGATCGCCGCCGCCGAGGCGATCTCCCGAGCACTGGGCTTCTCGGCCGAGCGCGCCAGCGCGTAAGTGCTGCAGCGCGTAAGTGCTGCAGCGGCTCCCCTCGGGCCGCGCTCGCCGGGGGCGGGTCCCCGTGGTGTCGCTGCAGGAGGCCCCGGGACGGCAGGGACCGTCCCGGGGCCTCGCCCGTCGATGACCGCCCGAGGGCAGATGTCGCGGCGGCGCTCACGGTCCTCGTTCGCCCGGGGGAGCACGAGGCCCCGGCCGGAGCCGGCAGGCACCGGGCAGCTGCTGGGTCGGCTACCGTGGCGCTGCCGGGCAGGACGGGGTCGAGGACCGGCCGCCAGCTCCTGTACGTCACCGCGGTGGGGCCCACCGTGCCGGCCACGCCCCAGGAGGCCTTCACCGTCGCCTCGCCCGCCCAGGCCCCCGGGTCCCGTCCCGGGAGGCGGTGTCCTGTCGGGATCCGGTGACGGGCGCCCCGGTGGCGGGGCCTGCGACGGGGCAGGCCCGGGGGCGTCAGTACACCTGGCGGTGCCTGGCTGAGCACCCAGTCGATGGTGCCCGGGGCGGGACAGAGGACACCCTCGCGGTGGTTGTCGGTTCAGCGCCCTGAGCCTGCCTTCAGGTCCGGCTCCCGCTCGTATTCCTGCTCGTATTCCTGCTCGGGGTTCGGTCAGCGGAGCGCCCAAACTGCGGAAGTGTTCCCTTCGGCCCCGTGAGTACCAGTACTGTCCCCGGGGAAGACCACTGCACGCCACGGCAGGGCCTGCACCGATGGTGTGCCCACGCGGCTGTGGTATCCGACCGAGGACCCTGCGCCCGCCCCGAGCTTCTTGACACCGGTGGTACGCGCGACACGCGGAACGAAGAGACGTCGAGTCGAGCGAACCTCCGCAGGTCAGGGACCACCGCCCGTCCGCCGACACTCGTTGCCCCCCGAACGGGGGCGCCGGGAATTTCGCTCGGGGGTGGTGAGATCACCACACCTACTCTTGCAGGCGCTGGCCTGAGGCCCTCCCACCACCCGGGCGGCCACCGGGGGTGATCGACTCCGCGCGACGGCAGATGCCGCCCCTGTCCGCAGGGCGTTCAGGACCTTCGGGCGAGCACAACCACCGCTCCTTCCCGGACGGGCAGCTGCCGCTGATCACGGCTTCGACGGCGTTGTCCGGCGCCAAGGGCATCCCGGGCCCGCGAGAGCGGGCCTCTGCGGGCGCGGGCCACAGCAGACTCGCCCCCTCCTCACCACGCAGCAACGCCGGCCCTGTCTGCGCCCACCGGGGGAGCGGAGGGCTAGGTTCCCGTGGGTGTTCCTGGAGGATGACGCCGACTTGCCACCACGGGCGAGTCCGGACCTCAACGGTATGGGCAACCTCGTGGCTTCCTGCCCCAGGTGCCACCCCGCCAAGAGCGCCCGCCCACTCACCGGCGATGAGGCGGAACAGCTGCTGGCCCGCAACGGCGCCGTTGCCGGTGCCCACACCCGCTGGAACGGGCTCTGGAACGGGCTCTGGAACGCCCCTCACCACTGCTCCCGGTCCGCCCGCGAAGGCCTCCACCGACCGGTGCGAGTTCATACGCCGCGTCCACCGTGAGGCAGAGGCCTTTGCCCCACCCACGCGCTGGTCGCGGTGGGGCACAAACAGTCCTGCACTCCTCGGGAGGTGGGCCGCTGCTGGATCTTCGGACGGGGAAGACCCGTTCCGGTGATGCCCGGTGATGACGGTTTTCCCGGTGTCGAGGTGAGGGGCCCCGCCCATCCCCTGATGGATGGGCGGGCTCCCATCGTGCGTTTCCTCCGGGCGGGTGAGGGATCCAGCAGCTGACCCCGGTCTCGGCGCGGCAGGTGTCCTTGCCAGGTCCACCATGGGCGCTGTCGGGGCCGGCGTCTCCGCGGATGGTGTCGGTGCCGTCCTGCCCGTACAGGGAGTCGTTCCCGTTGCCGCCGCGGATGCTGTCATGGTGGTTGTTGCCGTGCAGGGTGTCGTAGCCCTCGTCTGCGCGGATGGTGTCGTTGCCGTCACCACCGCGCCGAGACCCGCTCCGCACCGGAGCCGGAGCGACCCGATCCGGTCTTCCCCCTCACCCCCGGACACCCCCAGAGCCCCGGAGGAGATGGCCCGGTCCGCCGTGAGATGGGTCGTGCCGGTGGCCGGAACACGCGAGGACCTCGACATCGGACGGATGGACGCCTCCTACACCCACCACGTACCCGGACCGCGCTCGCGGGCCGCGACCACGGTGCGGGAGCACAAGCGTCGTCCTGCCGGCTCCAGCCCCTACGCCCCACCGACCATCACGGTCCGGGCGCATCCCCGTCGGGGCACCTGAGCGCTGGGGCGGTCTTCGCCTGGGTGGTCAGTGCCGCGCGGGGGAGGGATGGTCCGGGGCCGGATCTCGCAGGACGGGTCCTCGACAAGGGCCTGCTCGAGCATCCAGACGTGGGCTAGCCCGCAAATGAGGGGGTGCGGCAGGGGTAACGGCATCATTTGGGCCGCTCGCGGCGCCCCTGCTGCGCCCAGGTCGCGCGCTCGCCGCTCTGTTCGGCGTGGTGGTGCCGGGCCCCCGGCGCGTTGGTCGCTGTTGACGCTGACTCATTACTCACCCTTGGAGACAGATCGTTTACGTTTGCACACGAATGGGTGGGGCAGGAGACGAGATGGCTGAGACAGCACGGTCGCAGGGCGACACCGGTGCGGCAGGAGACGACCGGTGCGCCGGCGGCACGAAGGGCTGCTCACCCCGATCCGAGCACCGTGATCTGGCCGCGCCACGCCTGGTGGTGAAGCGGTGGCGGCGTTACGGCCACGACCGTTTGTACGTGGCGCATCCCGGTGGGGTGAAGCTCGGCTGGTGGGACCTGGTCACCGATGAACCCCACCCCGAGGCCCCGCAGTTCCTGCCGGTCCTGGTGGAGGCTGTGGCGGGGTGGAAGGCCGGCCGGCGCCCCGGTGACCGCTCAACCAGTGCTCCCGTAGACGCCGTACCCGGCGCAGCGGTGACGGTCCAGCCCGTCACCCCAGCCCAGGCTGCTCCCTCCACTCCCGAGGGCACTCACGTCGTCTCTGCGCTCGCCGCCCCGGCCGCTCCCGAAGGCACCTACCTCGCCTCGGCGCTCGCCGGCACATCGGCTCCGGCGGGGGAGGAGGCCGGGGTGGGTGTTGCGCGACCGGTCAGCCGTGTCGCCACCGATGAGACCACCGAGCCTGTTGCCCGGCCGTGGGTTGATCTGGCTGCCAACACCCCCGGGGCGCAGGCGCGGGAACAGGCCCGCACGGCCCGGGAGGCTGCGCCGGTGAAGACGGTGGTGGCCCGCCTGCTGGGGGTGCACACCGAGGAGCGTGCGTGGCGGATCGGAGCCGATGGGGAGGTGAAGGTCGCCGCCCGGCTGGCCAAGGTGGTGGCGAGGGATCCTCGGTGGCGGGTGCTGCATGCCATTCCGGTGGGGGAGCGGGGCGCTGATATCGATCACCTGGTCATCGGTCCTGGCGGGGTCTTCACGGTCAATGCCAAGCACCACCCCGGGGCAAGGATCTGGGTCGGTGGGAACACGGTACTGGTCAACGGTCATCGGCAGCCCTATGTGCGCACCAGCCGTCATGAGGCCGCCCGCGCTACTCGACTCCTCAGCGCGGTCTGTGGCTTTCCCGTGGCTGTGGAGGGGCTGATCGTGACCGTGCGCGCCGAGGACGTGGTCATCAAGCAGCAACCCGATGGCGTGTCGGTGGTGTCCCGCCACCAGCTCACCCGATGGCTGCTGCGTCAGCGTGACATCCACGCCCCCGAGGTGATGGAGGCCGTCTATGAGGCGGCGCGGCGCTCCACCACCTGGCAATAACGGGCCTGGGAGCGGCCGGCCATCGGGGCCGAGGGTAAGCATCGGACCGCCCGTGCAACACGGCTTGAGCCATGTGGCCAGAGGCGAAGGTGGGGTAGGGGCAGCGACCCGCCCGTTCTACAGGCCAGTCTGTGGGCTGACGGGATTAGCTGACGAGGTGGTGGATGGGGTTGGCGCTCACCACCCACCGTCGCACCTCCTCGGAGGTGTCTTGCGGCACCGTAACCGTCCGGGGAGGTGAAGGTCTGCTCCAGAGCCACCGTCGGCTCCTCGGACGCAGTCGGTGACGGGTCGCTGGTCGGCTCCGCGGAAGCACCCGCAGACGGCGCCGTGGAAGCCGAGGCGGTCGGCTCCGCAGAAGTACTGGCGCTCGCCGGCGCGGAAACCTTCGATGGTGCAGCTGCGCCCGAGTCCTGGTTGGAGCACCCGCTCACCGCCAGCACGCAGACCAGGGCAGCCGACAGCAGGGCAGAGCGAGGGGTGAACACCATGCAAGCAGTTTCGCAGATGCAACACATCGATGGTGTTGCTGCCGTGGGATGCAAGACATAAACCATCTCAGCGAAACCTAACTGCTAATCCGCCCCGCGCCCACGCCCCCATCGCAGGCCAGGAAGTCCCACCCCTAGGGGACAAGATCACACCCCATAGCGCCCCTTTGCTAGAAGACGCCCACTCGTAGCTAGCGCTCGCAGGGCTAGAGCAACGAGCTGACATCCACGGTGTAAACGTGGATGTCAGCGCGCACCTGGCCGTAGCAGACGAAGTAGACGGCGCAGAACGTGCAAATCATTCTCACCGACAACACCGACAACAGCCAGGCGGCAAAAACCGTGCGCTTCGGCCTCGACGGCAAGGACTACGAGATCGAGCTCAGCACCGCCAACGCCGAGCATCTGCGCGAAGCACTGGCCCCGTACAGCAGCGCGGCCCGTAAGGTCACCGCGAAGACCGGCACCCGTTGCCACCTCCCGCACCAGCCAGGGCGGTGGCAACGGAGAGACCGCCGCGATCCGCGCCTGGGCGAAGGCCAACGGCTACGAGGTCTCCGACCGCGGCCGGATCCACCGGCACATCAAGGACGCCTACCGGGCTTCTCAGAAGGCAGCGGCGCTGTGGCGGGTGTCGGGCTGGGGTGCTGCTGTGTGGTGGTGATGAGGGGCCGACGGCTGAGGTGAGGAGGTTCATTCATAAATAAATGAATAAACCTGGACGGGCGGAGCGGGGGACATGACGGGTGGTGTGGTGGGAGCTGAGACTGCCGGTGTGGCAGGGGCCTCGGCGGGGTGCTGAGGCCCCCTGCCTTGTTGGGGGTGTGGTGGGTGGCTTGGTGGTGGGGCCCTGGGGTGGGGCCGCGGGTATTGAGCTCGGCGGCCGCGGTTCTCGTAGTCGGGTAGCTGCTCGGGTGGTTGCTGGGGGCCGGTGCGGGCCGTTGGGTGCTGGGGTTGGCCGGCCCTGGGGTGCAGGGGAGGCTTCGGGAGGCGCCCTTGTGGACGCCTAGGGCGCTTGTGGGCGCTGGGTTTGGGGATGGCCGGTAGCGGAGGCTGCGGGGGCGCAGCCTCGTCCTGCTGGGCCCTCTTGCCACCCATCTCACGGGTAGGTGTGCTCTGCCCTACTCCATCCGGCCACGCATCCCCCTGAGGGCGTCTCCGCGGTGGGTGAAGTGCGGTGTCCTCGCGCAGCGCGAGGACGGTCCAGGGCTACGGCAGCGCCAGGGGAGCAGGCACCCCGCCAGCGGCCCGGGGATGGTTGTGGTGATGGGGCTCGTGGCCGCGGGCGTCGAGCTCGGGGGAGCTGGTGCGCGGTTGGTGTTCTGGGCTGCGGTGGTGCTGGGTGGTCGGCCGGCCGGGGCTGCTCAGGGCTTGGGGTGTTCTCTTCGGCTGAGGATGTGGGGTTCGAGCTCGAATCCAGCTGGAGTCGAGTGGTGGAGGGGGCCGGGGGTTGGGGGAGGTGGTGGGGCTGCGGTAGCTGTGGGGCACCCACCCCCGCCCTCCCCAGGCCCTCCCCTACGCCCCCGGGGGGAGCTCTGCCCTCCTCCACCCAGCCACGGACACCCCCTGGGGCGTCCCGCGCTGCGCGAAGCGCAGTGCGAGGACGTCCCGGTGAGCCGGCTACGACACCCGACCAAGCACCCCACCAGCGGCCCGGAGGGCCGCCCCCGGCGCGGAGCGCCGGGGCCGGGCGGGCGCGGAGCGCCCGAGCCCGCCGCCCCCC